>NZ_MORL01000001.1 GCF_001870735.1 Arsenicibacter rosenii
AAAACTCTATATCACGCAACTTGAATTAAACATATAGAACCAGAACAGCCTCCGCCAACTGTGTTGTCAGGGCTTAAATAAAAAATATTGTTAAGTAGGAGAGGAACCGACTCATTATTGACTCGGTGGTTTGGAAAAGAAAAATTAGGTGAAATAGTGAGTTCCGGTATGTAAAAAGGCGGCTTCAGATGAAAGCCGCCTTTTTTGATGTGGATATAAAAAGGTAATCCGGTCAGATACCCGACATACCTCCCAGCGTAGCATCCTGACTGCGACGATACGTCGGGTCGAGCATACCACCATCGGTTGTTATGTCGTCATCATTGTCGTTTCGGTATGGTGTGGTCCGGTCGCTTTCACCGGCGGCCCGCTGGTTAATAAATGATTCAGCCAGTTGAGTCAGCTTTTTATCCGCGTTCTTTTCTTCCTGTAACGTCTGGTCGAGCAACTGCGTTGCTTCTGTATAGCCAAGTACACGGGCCAGCGTTACGAGTGATCCATAGACCGCAATTTCGTGATGTTCGGTTTTTTGTCCGCAGATGATCAATGCCGCATCGCGGGTTAGCGAGCCTGATTCCGTATCTGAAATAATGGTACGCGCATCGGAGATCAGTCCGTCAACGGCGTCGCAGGTCATGTCATCAACATGCAGGTTCAGGCTACGGAACACGCGCTCAAGCCGTTCCACCTGACCACGGGTTTCCTGCTGGTGTTGCAGAAAGCCGTTTCTGACTTCATCCGTGGTAGATGCGTCGGCTAATTCAGCCAGTGCATCCACTAATTGTGTTTCCGTATAATAAATTCCGCGTAGTTCATGAATGAATAAACCATGCAGACCTTCTGTATCGGTATCGTTACCACTGAAGAAGTTTGAAATTTTGTCCATTAGAGAAGCCATAGCATTGAGTATTTAAAAGATGTAACAAGTTCATTTACAGTCAATAACTGTGCCATGTGCTGATGGTCAGCATCCTAACGAAGGGGTAGGGAGGGAGATTGAGGCAAGAAGTCTACAGTCACTGTAGCGTAAAATTCCGGTTGGGAAGCCAGCCTGTAACGGAAGGCCGCTGAAACGCTTTGGTTGGTTTACCCGTATCAGAGAAAAAATGGTCACTTGGTGTACAAAACCCGTTTTTTATGATGTTTCAGGCTATTTATGCCTGGCAGCACCGAACGATAAAGCCTTGAAAAATGTTTAAAAAGTATAGCCAACTCCCAAACAATCGCACCGAAAAACGATTATTTGAAGACCCCATCTTCCTGCTTTCTGGCTGGCAACTTCGTTCATATTTTGTTTGCAATACTAATTTTGCTCCTATCTTTGGCGCAAAAGATAGGTTTTTGGGAAGAAAGCGACCCGGACTATGCGTATGTAAATGGTAGATTGGTCGTGGTGAAAACAACCTGCAACCTGTATTATGACAAAAAACTTAGTCATTGTTGAATCGCCGGCGAAGGCGAAGACGATTGAAGGATATTTAGGAAAAGACTTTACGGTTAAATCGAGCTTCGGGCACGTCCGTGACCTGCCGAAAGACGGTATGGCTGTAGATGTACAGAATGGCTTCCGGCCTTCCTATGAAATTTCACCGGATAAACGGCAGTTGGTAAGTGAGCTGAAAAAACTGGCTAAAGATGCCGAGGAGGTCTGGCTTGCTACGGACGACGACCGCGAAGGAGAGGCCATTTCCTGGCACCTGAAAGAAGCACTGGGGCTGCGCGACAACACCAAGCGGATCGTTTTCCGCGAGATCACAAAAAACGCTATCCTGAATTCGATCCAGGCGCCGCGCACCATTGATCTGGATCTGGTAAATGCCCAGCAGGCCCGCCGTGTGCTTGACCGCCTGGTTGGCTATGAGCTTTCTCCGGTGTTATGGCGCAAAATTAAAGGAGGCAGTACCGGCCTGTCGGCGGGCCGTGTGCAGTCGGTAGCTCTGCGGCTGGTGGTTGAGCGGGAACGCGAAATTGAAAAGCACCAGTCTAAATCCAGCTTTAAGGTTACCGCCCGGTTTATCGTCGACGGTAATAAGGTGCTGAATGCTGAACTGCCGAAAAACTTTGCAACGCAGGCCGAAGCCCGTACCTTCCTGGAACGCTGTGTGGCTGCCGTGTTCAGCATTAAAAATCTGGAAACAAAACCGGCGAAAAAATCACCGGCTCCTCCGTTTACCACCTCGACCCTGCAACAGGAAGCCTCCCGGAAACTGAGCTTCTCGGTTGACCGGACCATGCGCCTTGCCCAGGCACTCTACGAGGCCGGTAAGATCTCGTATATGCGTACCGACTCAACCAATCTGTCACAGGAAGCGATTGATAAGGCTAAGGCAGAGATCGAAACCGAGTTTGGTGACCGCTACGTGCATACCCGGCAGTACCGGACGAAAAATGAATCGGCGCAGGAAGCCCACGAAGCCATCCGGCCGACTAATTTCAGCGACCGCTCGGCCGGTGCCAATAAAGATGAAAAGCGCCTTTACGAACTGATCTGGAAACGGTCGATTGCCTCGCAGATGGCCGATGCCCAGCTGGAACGGACAACGGCAACCATTTCCATTTCGACTACGCCTGAAGAGCTGATTGCTCAGGGGGAGGTGATCAAATTCGACGGCTTCCTGAAAGTTTATCTGGAATCGAAAGACGACGAGGACGAAGAAGCCAAAGGCATGCTGCCTCCGTTGCTGATCGGTCAGAACCTGAATCTGGGCGAGATGAAGGCGACCGAAAAATTTACCCGTCCTCAGCCGCGCTACGCGGAAGCCAGCCTTGTCAAGAAACTTGAAGAAATGGGCATCGGCCGTCCGTCGACCTATGCACCGACCATTTCAACGATCATAAACCGGGGGTATGTCATTAAGGAAGATCGTCCGGGACAGCAGCGCGAGTTTAAGGAAATGACCCTGCAACGCGGGCAAATTCAGGAAACCGTAGGCAAGGAGACTTTCGGCTCCGAAAAATCCAAACTCTTCCCGACCAATACGGGCGTTGTGGTAAATGATTTTCTGGTAGAATATTTCCCCGACATCGTCGACTTTAAATTTACGGCATCCGTCGAGAAGGAGTTTGACGAAATTGCGGAAGGCAAGCTCGACTGGCAGAAAATGCTTGAATCGTTCTACGGGGATTTCCACCAGAACGTTGAAACGATTCAGGGCACATCCGTGGCTTCGTTTAAAACCGGTGCCCGAGAGTTGGGTCTTGATCCGCGTACGGGCAAAAAAGTCTCGGCTCGCCTGGGTCGGTACGGGGCGTATGTGCAGATCGGAGAAGCGACGGATGACGAAAAACCACAGTTTGCCAACCTGCGCAAGGATCAGCTGATTGAGACCATTTCGTTGCAGGAAGCGCTTGAACTCTTTGCCCTGCCCCGCGAAGTCGGATTTTTTGAAGATAAACCGATGGTGATCGGTGTCGGTAAATTCGGCCCCTATGTCAAACACGACGATAAATATGTGTCGCTGGCCAAAGACGACGACCCGTATACGGTTTCGGCGGAGCGGGCGATTGAACTGATTCAGCAGAAACGCGCCGAGTCGGCGAGTGATACGCTGGGTGAATACGAGGGTAAGCCTGTGTCGACCGGGAAAGGCCGATTTGGCCCGTATGTGAAATTCGAAGATAAATACATCTCGCTGCCTAAAGGGGATACACTTGCCGGCATCACACTGGATCGCGCCATTGAACTGATTCTGCAGAAACGGCAGGCCGAGAGCAATAAATACATCAAGGAGTTTGCCGGGAACCCATCAGTAAAAGTCGTGAACGGGATGTATGGACCGTATATCGCGGTGGGGAAGCGGAACATAAAAATTCCGAAAGATACAGACCCTGCCTCTCTGACGCTTGACGATTGTCTGGCGCTGGCCGGCGAACCGGCAGCTGCGGAAAAAGGGAAGGCCAAAGCCGATAAATCAGCTGATGCTCCGAAAAAAGCAGCCGCAAAGTCAACCACGAAGGTTGGTACGGCAGCAAAGAAGACGAAAAAGTGACCTTCAGGGTCAACTTACAAATCTATCAGTTAAGAATTTACGTTATTAATTCAGCTATGGGTCTTCCATAGTGTGGATTAGGGACAAATCCCGGCGGGCGTTTGCTTGCCGGGATTTTCTGTTGGTAAAGACCCCGGTTTTAGCCCCTTCCCGGATTTCGTTTTTGGCCAAATTGCAGAATCCGTCGTACTTTCGTGCTGATTTTTGACACTTAGCGGTTCCGATCGATTATTCAGAGATAGTATGCAGTTATTAGACGGGAAGTTTCTTTCAGCACAGATCAAGCAGGAAATTGCGGCAGAGGTCGCAGCAATCAGAGAGGCCGGCGGTAAAATCCCGCATTTAGTGGCCATTCTGGTGGGTACACTGGGTCGGAGCGAGACCTACGTAGCCAGTAAAATGAAGAGTTGCGAAGAGGTTGGCATGAAGTCAACGCTGATTCGCTTCGATGATTCCGTGACGGAAGACGAGCTTCTGGATGCTGTGCGGAAAGTAAACGACGATCCGGATATGGATGGCCTGATCGTTCAACTGCCGCTTCCTGATCATATTTCGGCCGATAAGGTCATGGAAACCATTGCGCCTGCCAAAGACGTGGACGGGTTCCATCCGATCAATATCGGGCGGATGGCAAAGGGCCTGCCGGCGTATATCTCAGCGACGCCGCAGGGTATTCTGGAAATGCTGAAGCGGTATAATATCGAAACCGCCGGCAAGCATTGTGTGGTCGTAGGCCGTAGCCAGATTGTGGGCCTGCCGATGAGCATTCTGATGCAGCGCAACACCTATCCGGGCAACAGTACCGTAACCATTACCCACAGCCGGACGCAGAATCTGGCCGAAATCTGCCGGTCGGCCGACATTCTGGTGGCCGCGCTGGGGCGTCCGGAGTTTGTGACTGCCGATATGGTGAAAGAAGGCGCGGTTGTCATTGACGTGGGGCTGGAGCGCGTGCCGGATGCCACCAAAAAAAGTGGCTTTGCCCTGAAAGGCGACGTGAAGTTTGATGAAGTTGCCCCCAAAGCCAGCTTCATTACGCCGGTTCCGGGCGGGGTAGGGCTGATGACTATCTGCTCGCTGATGCAAAACACATTGAAATCCGCCAAGCGGGAGATTTATCCGTAAGATATTAACATAAACAGGTTTTGAAAAGCTGTGGAAACGCAGCTTTTTTACGTTCTACTCCGCATATAGATGAAGCACATAACGTTTATCACTCTTCTTTTCCTTACTGTTTTCCATACCTATGCCCAGCCCAAACGGGAGTTCCGGGGGGCCTGGATTGCGACCGTCGGCAACATTGACTGGCCCTCACGCAAAGGATTGCCGGCCGACCAGCAGCAGCAACAGTTTATCAATATCCTGAATCAGCACCAGCAGGCAGGAATCAACGCCGTAGTAGTCCAGATCCGCAGCGTTTGCGACGCCACCTACCCGAGTACGCTGGAGCCGTGGGCCGAAGTGCTGTCCGGAAAACAGGGACAGGCCCCGCAGCCCTATTACGACCCGCTTCAGTTCATGATTACCGAATGCCGGAAACGCGGCATTGAATTCCACGCCTGGATGAACCCCTACCGGGCCGTTTCCAACATCAACACGGCGCAGCTAGACCCTGCGCATGTGGTCAGAACGCATCCGGAATGGCTGCTGGCCCAGGGCAATCTGCGTATCCTGAACCCCGGCCTGCCGGACGTACGGAATTATGTGACAAAAGTGGTGATGGATGTGGTGCGGCGCTATGACATTGACGGTATCCACTTCGACGATTACTTTTACCCATACCCCCAGACCGGTCTGACTTTTTCCGACGATTCAACCTATGCCATACATAACCGTGGCATTACAAAACGCGACGACTGGCGGCGGGATAACATCGATCTGCTCGTAAAGCAGGTATCTGACAGCATCAAAGCCCTAAAGCCCTATGTTAAATTCGGCATTTCGCCGTTTGGGATCTGGCAAAACCGGTCAACGGCCCAGCCGCTCGGGTCAGCCACCAGCGGGTTGCAGGGATACAACGAGATTTATGCCGACTCACGGAAATGGATTCAGCAGGGCTGGCTCGACTACATTGCGCCGCAGGTCTACTGGCACATGGGCTTTGCGGCGGCCGATTACTCCGTGCTGGTCCCGTGGTGGGATAACGTGATGAAGGCCTCGCCGGGCCGCCACCTGTACATCGGGCAGGCGGCTTACCGGGTCAATAACGACAGCAACGTAAACTGGCTGACACCCACCCAGATTCCGAACCAGATTCAGTTTAACCGGCAGATGGCCAACGTGCAGGGCAATATTCTGTATAATACCACCTCCGTAATCAGCAATCCGCTGGGGTTGCGGGATTCCCTGCGGAACCGGTTGTTTGCCCGACCGGCCCTCATGCCTGCCATGACCTGGAAAGATGCGGTGGCGCCACCCGCCCCGACGCTGCTCGTAACGAGTAGTGAGGTGAGTGCCACCCTGCGCTGGAACCGGCCAGAGACCGGAACCGGCCCGATGGACAGAATCCGGCAGTTTGCCGTGTATCGTTTCCCGAAAAATGCAGCGGTGGATATTAGTCAGGCAGATGCGTTGCTGGCCGTAACGCCAATGGATACAACGCTTTTTGTGGATGCTACCCTGAAAAAAGGCGAGCCGTATACGTATGTTGTAACGGCGCTCGACCGGCTCCATAACGAAAGTGCACCCTCTAATCCGGTTTCTGTAGCGCTGATTCTGGGCGGCGAAGCCGGTTTGACGGCCGATGCCCTGGTAAACGCCCCAAACCCGTTCAGCGGAGAAACGATGATTTCGTATACCTTGCTGCGGGCGGGTGATGTGCGGCTGACAGTACAGGACCTGACGGGTCGTGAACTGGCTGAACTAATAAACGAACGGCAGGCTGCCGGTCCGCATCAGGTGATGTATCGGGCCGGCAACCTGCCGTCGGGCATGTATTTGCTCACCTTGTCGGTGAACCAGATCCGGTTAAGCCGCCGGATGATTGTGCAGCCTTAGAAACCGATATCGAGTACGAGTGGCTCGTACGTCATCAGGCCGGTGTTGACATTATAGATCGCCCGGGCACCCACACTGAACGGTTGCCGGAAGCGCAAGACGTTAAAGGTAAACAACAGGTCGGCTCCCACCGACTGGAATTGCTCCTGAAATGCCTGGCGCTGGCCTGATGCGGTCGGATACATGCTCTTGCCGCTACCGGCGTCTATAAACCCGGCCGCTACGACTCGCTGAATGTAAAGCAAGCGGCCGATTGTCCAGTGCGGACTGGCCAGGGGCAGGCGATACTCCGCACTGCCGACCAATAGCTGGTCGTGGCTGGTATAGGCGTGGCCGCGCGGGAAAAAGATCGTGCTGGAGAACCGGTACGTATTGGCTTCCAGCTGATTCTGTTGCTGGAAACCACCCCGCAGCCGGATCGAGTGGTGTTTGCCGATGCCGGGCAGGAATAAATTGCCCTGAACGCCGAACTGCTGCCCCGATAAGGAACCACCAAACGGCGTATGCCGCATAATACCTGAGAGCGTGATGCCGAGGCGGGGAGCAACGTCACGTTTGCTTTGTTTCAGCAGCAACGAATAACTGAGGCCGTAGGTCATGGCATAGAGACCACCCGCGTTGCCGACTTCGGAGTAGTACCGCCCCGGCAGAGTATACCCTTTAACGGTGAACAGATTGTAGTAGGCCGACAAGGTCAGGTTTTGGCGGAACTTTGACTGTGTCAGGACAAACGGCAGGCGTACCCCGGCCGATAGCTGGTTGTATTGCCACGAATCCGAGCGCAGACTGTCCAGCGGGGTCCGGCGGTCGATATAGATCGATGTTGTCCGGTTGCCGCTCTGGAACGTCAGGTCGAAAACCGGGAACAGGCCCTGATAACTAACGGCCCCGAAAACAGTACCCGTTTTTTCTGACTGGTTGAAGCTGTAGCCAACGGAAGCTTGCGTCGTAGCCAGCAAATCCTGCGATTCGAGAGAGGCGGTGAAGTTCTGCCCGTCTGAAGCGGCGGCGGGGCCGAAGCCAATCAGATTGAGGGCGTGTGGCAACCGGCGGTACCGCCTGACCGGAAACGTATCTTTCGGGTAAGGGTTGTCGAGGGCCGAGAGGGTTGCCTGAGTACCCGTCTCTTTATTGAGTGAAGGCCCGAAATAACGGATATGCTGGTCTTTGACCTGGCTGGCGGGCACCCATTCGGCCGGATTCAGCCCCATTTCGGCAATCCGGAAGCCGGTGCCTTTGCGGCGGTCGGCGGTAAAATCCTGAAATGCCATGCGCTTCTGATCCGGCGAAATAGCCGCCTGGTAAGCGCCAAAGGGCCGCGAGGTTACCTGAAACGTCTGACCATTCCGGGTATCAACCGCATAAATATTGTCGATGCCCGACTGCGGTGAGTTATACAGCACATAATCGCCCCAGGGCTGCGGGTGGCTGATGTTTTCCTGCGTAAGTGGCAGTACATCCGTTCTGGCCCCTGATTCAGCGTTTATTACCTGAATGGTTTTGCCGGCCGGAGCGGACTTGCCGCGGTGTTGCTGGGCAACCACCACAATACTTTTGTTGTCGGCTTTCCAGCGCGGATGCAGGTAAATATCGTTGGCCGGGTTCTCAATTACGGTAACGACCCCACCCGCTTCGGCCTCTATGACAACGAGTTTATTGATTCCTTCAGGGGTGTTTTCAACCGCAACAATTTTGGTGCCGTCGGGCGAGAGCGAGACGGCGGTATACCGGCTTTTGTCAGAAAAACGCTGGCCGAAGGGGCCGAATAATTTTCCGGTTTTCAGGTCGAGCACCCGGATTTCCGACCAGACCTTCATGTTCCAGCGGGGCTGATACCGGTACTCTACCCAGCAGGCTTTGTTGCCACCCACCGAAAAATACTCGGGATCATTGAACAGACCGGGCACAAACAGTTTATGTTCTTTGCCCGAGGGGGAGAGGGAGACCAGCTGCGTAATATCGCCCAAGCCGTTTTTAACGGCGATAACGGTGCTGTCGGAGGTATACTGCGGATATTGGTAGTTCGTATATACAACGTTGCCATCCAGCCCTTTTTCCGGTTGGGTTGCAAACGGACGGGCAGGGGTCAGGCGGAGGTTTTCCTGCTGTTTGCGCAGGGTTTCGTCAAGATCAGCCATCGTGCGCCGGTATAGTTCTTCGACGCGGTATTTGGTGACTGATTTCAGGCTGTTTGAAAACGAAAACGGATAGAGCGGAAACGCGTAATAGCGGTTCAGGACCTTGCTCCAGGCATTGATTCCGTAATTGTTCTTGAGGTTAGTGCTCAGGAAATAACCGAGTACATAATGGTCGGGTACGTTGTCGCGGTACGAGCCCGCAACGGCTTTGGCATAGTTGAAGTCTTGGCCAGACAGGCGGTTGGCGCGCATACCCAGATCAAAGTTCGGAATCCGGCCCCGGCCGCTCCGCGTCAGCAGGGTTTCTGTTCCGACCGCGTCGCCTTCGGCAAACCAGTCCGGTACGCCCAGCATCATCCCCGCCTGTGCATAATTGCCGAACAGGGTGTGGACCAGACCGGTAAGCCCCTGAAGAGCCTTTTCGTTCTGTACCACGTGGCGGTATTCATGAACGGCCAGCAGATCGAGCCATTCGTTGGTACCGGTCAGCGACGGTGCCTGCGGGGTGGCCGTGAAAAACTCAGATTTACGCGGGAAGAGGGTTACATACCCGTTATTGATCGTTGTCTGGTTTTGCAGCAGAATCGAAATGGGGCGGGGTTTGCGGTCCAGTGAGGCACTCACCGGCTCATAAACCTGTTCCAGACGTTGGGCGGTTTGCTGCGCCCGCTGTGCAAAGCCTTCGGGATACAGCACCCTGAAATGGGGCGTTTTCAGCTGGTACCAGGGCAAACTGCCGGGTGTTTGCTGCAGTACAGGAAAGGTTTGGGCCAGAGCACTCAGGGTAGTGAGCAGGCAGCCTGCCAGAGTAAGTCGTGTTCTCGTCGTCATCAGCTACGAAATAACGAAATATCCCTAATTACCCAAATTCCGGGCCGCCTGCAGTTAACCTTTCTTGACAAGGAATGAGATCAGCTTTTCGACAAAGCCGGTATAGGGCGGAAAAACAATGGACGAGGTCCCGTATTCGCGCCGGACAACGCCGCGCAGGTTCGAGAATTCCTGAAAGCCGTAAATCCCGTTCGACTTACCGATTCCGCTGTTGTTTACCCCGCCAAACGGGAGGGAGGTCTGGGCAATCTGACTCATCAGGTCATTGATGACCGTATCGCCGGCCGTTGTCCGGGCCATAATGTAGTCGATGTTGCGCTGGCTGCGGCTCTGAATGTAAAGTGCCAGCGGTTTTTCCCGATTCCGGATGCGGAGCAGTGCTTCGTCGAGGTGGGTAAAAGTCAGTACCGGCAGCACCGGCCCGAAAATTTCCTCCTGCATAATGGCCATGTCGTCGGTAAGGTTGTCGAGGACAGTGGGTTCCAGAAAGCGGTCGGCGGCATCGGTCTGCCCCCCGATCCGGATGCGGGCACCCCGCGTTACCGCCTCACTGATTAGCCCGGTCACCCGCTGAAAATGCCGGTGGTTAATGATCCGGTTATAGCTGCCGGACTCCTTAATTGGTTTGCCATCGGGCGAATACATGGCTCTGACGGCATCCTGAAAGGCACTCAGAAAAGCCTCTTTTTTCGACTCATGAATCAGCACATAATCCGGTGCGATGCAGGTTTGCCCGTTATTGAAGCATTTCGCCCAGGCAACCTGTCGGGCCGCTGTTTTCGGATTTACGGTATCATCGATAATCACGGGCGATTTGCCGCCGAGTTCGAGCGTAACCGACGTGAGGTGACGGGCTGCTGCCGCCATAACGATCTTGCCGATGGCCGGACTGCCGGTAAAGAAAATATGGTTAAACGGCAGGTCGAGTAATGCCTGAGAAACTTCAGCCCCTCCGTCGAACAGTGCTACCTCCTCGCGCGGAAAGAGCTCGCGGATCATGCGCTGCAGTAAGGTTGTGGTATGCGGCGTCATCTCAGACGGCTTCAGAATGGCCACATTGCCGGCCGCGATGGCCGAAACCAGGGGTTTAAGCACCAGACCGAACGGATAATTCCACGGAGCGATGATCAGCACGTTGCCTTTAGGTTCATGATGCACATGGCTGCGCGTACCGATGAGCGGCAGGGGGGTGGCTACGCGCTGCGGACGCATCCACTGACGGAGGTGTTTCCGGATATAGCTGATTTCGTGCAGCAGAATGCCCAGATCGCCAAGTAATACTTCTGCCGGTGGTTTCCGGAAGTCGTCGTACAGGGCTTTAAAAATAGCCTGCTCATGGTCATGTACCCAGGTTTCGATTCGGTTAAGGCGTTCAATCCGATCGGCAGCGGTGGTTAGTGCCATTTGCGGGGCATACTGGCGCTGTTTATCAAAAACGAGCTGGATCTCCTGGCTCAGATCAAATTCAATGGGAAGTGTATTCATGGCAGAAACATATTATGTTGTATAAAAGTACAAAAAAAGCGTCTGCCTCCTACTGAGTACAGACGCTTCGGTATAATTTATCGGTTTTGATCAGTGACTGAGTCCGTCAATCAGCACCCTCGCAAGCATGGCCGCCTGTTGCTTTTGTTTCGCCTGCGTTTCACCCGCCATGATCTGCACATTTATAATGTGATTATTATAGAGTACATGTATGGTGTTGCGGCCCGGTTCCCAGAGTGCTTTATCGCCGATTCCCTTCATGGCCACGAACGCACCCTGACTTTCTGCTTTTTCGGTAGGCATGCTGGCCCGGGGCGTAATGTGGGCAGGGGTACGGGACGTGTCATTTGCCATGGTAGAGTCCCGTTTGTTGCCCGGAATCTGAGCCGGCGTACCTACCGATCCTGCCGTACCTGCCGGATTCGGACCCGAGGCGGCTTCGGCCGGACCGTCGGCACCGCCTAACCCTGACGTTACACCGGCCTGTTTGGGCTGGTATCGCTTATCGAACGCATATTCAGCATGATAGACAGAGGCATACGGCTTATGACCGCCAAAGGCAATCCGTACTACGCGGCCGTCCCACTCAAAGGTGCAGCCGTTGGCCTGTGTGTTTTCAATAAGTTCGGCATCATGGTCTATACCGAATGTTTGCTTAATAAGTCCTTCTGTCACATAATGACAAGGCTCACGATAATCGGTATCGGCAGAAAGCATGTGTATACCAACCACTTCACGCGCCAGAACCGGACTGGCAGAGCCGGCCGCATTGCCCAGCGTATCCGTAAAGCCTCCCTGCTTGCCACAGGACAGTAACAGAAGGGGAAGCATACTGATCAAAATCATCCGTTGAGTCATGATTTTTTTGTTTACGTTTCCATAAATAGACTTCAGGTTAAAAAATCTTGTTTTGAAATATTAGCGTATGTATAAAATAGATATTAAAAGGGATTTTTAAGATATTTTCTTGATTTCTGCGTTACTTATTGACTTTGAGTGGTATTATCTTCTAAAAACGGAGATGTCATGTTGGCATAGTGTTTGTGTTAGTAACAGGAAGTATTTCAGGTAGAGGTACATTCTTATACAGCCCCAGCGTACCACAGTATGAAGTATGCAAAAACTATATGGTTCATTTTACTAGTTATTGCCGGTAGATGTGGTTTACATGCGGCCTACGCGCAAGTTGCCTGTGGTACATCATCGCCTTCCCGATTGCAGGAAAGCGAGTACCAGCAATGGATTGTGCGCCTTAAACAGGCGAAGACCAACAAAGCGGCATCATCTTTGCAATACATCCCGATCCGGTTTCATGTCCTGAGGCGTGATGACGGAACCGGCGGTCCTGATATTACCACTATTAATCAGGGGCTTGTGCTTCTGAATCAGTTGTATAAGCAGGCCGGCATTTCTTTTTACATGTGTGGTTCTGCGCCGAATTACATCAATAGTTCGCTTTGGTTCGACATGGATACCAGTGAAGAGGATGACCTGGTAGCGGCGCATTATGTGAACAACGCGGTAAACGTGTATCTGCTTAACAGCATCACTAATGGTGGGGCTGCGGTGGGGGGGTATGCCTATTTCCCTGATCCGAGTGCGATTACTAACCGGGTTTTTTCACTTGGTTCACGTCTTACTAACAATTATACACTCGCCCACGAACTCGGCCATTATTTTAACCTCTATCATACGTTTGAAAACAATAACAATACATTCGATCCGTCGCGGAAAGAGCTGGTGATCCGTCCGGGAGATCCGCAAAACGGCCGGCCATTTACAGCAAACTGTTCAACTGCAGGTGATTATGTCTGCGATACACCGGCTGATCCTTACGGGTTATCAGGTGCCACTACATCGGGTTGTACCTATACGGGTACTGCCAGAGATGCCAACAATGACCTGTTTGCCCCCGATATGACCAATATCATGTCGTATTATACGCTTTGCGTCAACAGGTTTTCGGCAGGGCAGTATACACGGATGGCAGACGGGCTTCTGTTGCGTACGGATTCCGGAAACGAGTATACCCTTGATTGTGCCACTCCCAATCTGGCCGCTCCCTCGAACCTGGTGGTGACTATGACAGCACAGGGGGCCTTGATTCAGTTTACCTTTACCGGCAATAATGCTGCCGGCTTTATCATTGAAAGGGCTACCAGCGCCACAGGAGATTTTACGCCCCTGGCCGGTATTGCGCCAACCTCACTGTCGTACGTCGACGCCACGTTAGCGCCGTATACTACTTACTATTACCGGGTCAAGGCATCCAACGCGTCAACTCAGTATTCAACGACCCAACAGGTAACGTCGACGCTGTTCTACTGCGCCCCGACCTACAGCCAGCCGGTAGCCAACTTTGTGCCGGAAATTTCGGATTTCATCATTCAGGGCACTACCCTGAGTAAGATTAATTCGGGAAACCCGAATCCGTCGCGCTACTCGGATTTTAGCCAGACACAGTATACGGTCAATGCGGGTCAAACCTATACGTTTATTGCACGGGCCGTAACGGGCGGGTTTGGTACGTATGTCAACCAGCATGCGACGATCTGGATCGACAAAAACCGTGACGGCGTGCTGGCCCCAACCGAAATTCTGTTTCAGAGTTCGGCCAGCCAGCTCATGAACCCAACCCTGACGGGGAGCATTACCATTCCGTCGGATATGACACCCGGCCCGGCCCGGCTCCGCATCCGAAGCCAGTATAGTACTGACGGGCTTGTAACGGATCCTTGTAACACGCTCCGGTTCGGGGAAGCAGAAGATTATACGCTGAACATTCAGGGAACGCCGTCGTGCTTTACGGCCAATTCATCCGTAACAAACATTGCCTGTTTCGGCGCGACAACCGGGCAGGTAACGCTTTCGGCTACGGGAGCTACCGGTACGCTGTCTTATACCCTGAACGGTTCGGTAAACAGTACCGGTGTTTTCAATGGCCTCGCCGCCGGGCAGTATACCAGTACGATCCGCGATGCCACAACGGGCTGCTCAGTGATCCGTTCGGTAACGATTACGCAGCCAACGCAGATTGTTTCTTCTCTGTCGGGCTCAACGGCGGTTTGTGGTGCGCAGGCCGTTAATCTGTCTGCCAGCGTTACGGGTGGTGTGCCGCCATACCGGATTACCATCAACGGCAATCAGACGGCAAATTACGTAAGCGGGAACGCTATCCCGGTTTCGCCCGGACAGACCACGATGTATACGTTGTCGTCTGTTCAGGATGCCAATAACTGCATCGTTAACCCGAATAGTACGGCGACCGTTACGATCAATACGCCTGCCCAGGCAAGCATCTCCCTCTCGAATCCACAGCTATGTGCGGGGCAAACGATGACGCTGTCATCGAGTCCGGGCGTGTCGTATGCCTGGAGTACCGGCGGCAACGGACAAACGATTGTGATCAACGCTACCGGTACCTACTCGGTAACGGTCACCGACGGTAATAGTTGCCGGAGTGTTGCATCGGCAACTATTACGCAGGCCCCGGCTGTTAACGCAAGCATTACCGGGAATCTGACGATCTGTAACGGCACCAACGCTACCCTGACGGCAAGCGGAGGGACGTCATTTTTGTGGAATACAGGGTCCAATACGCAAACAATTAATGTGGGAACGGCCAGTATTTATTCGGTAACGGTGACCAGTGCGGCCGGATGCCGGGCAACGGCCACCGTCACGGTCATACAGTGCTCAAATATTCCGACATTCACATTTAAGGCAAAGTTTTTGCTAGAGGGGTTTCTTAATACCCAAACAGGTTTACTTTCTACGGATTTAGCTACAAATAATATCCTGCCGAAGCAGCAACCGTTTAATACCTCCCCGTGGAATTATACAGGTAGTGAGCAAGTTAACACATATCCGGCCAATGTTTCTGACTGGGTTTTAATAGTTGCAAGAACGAATGATGGTACGGTTATTGATAGACGTGCAGGTATGGTACGCAACGATGGCACGTTGATAAACCTGGATGGTTCTGAAGGTATTGGCTTTACCAATCTTCCGGTTACGGTTTATTTCTCGATTCATCATAAAAGTCACCTGGCGGTCATGACTAATAATCCCGTAACGAGCGGAGTGGTGGTTGATTTTACAACGGCTGCGACCGTTGCGAGGGGTAATCAGCAAGAGAAGTTGATAGGAACCAAGTATGTCTTTTATGTAGGGGATTACGATGGAAGCGGAATTATAAATGCTGCCGATTTTAACAAATGGTCAGCCAACAGGGCCGCTGTCGGTATGTATTTGTCAATTGATGCAGATGGAAATACGATAGTAAATGCTGCAGATTTTAATAGGTGGGTATCAAATCGATCCATGATCGGTATAACCGAAATTCAACCTTAATGAAGTTTTGTTTGATAAGAATTTATACATACTGAATCATGAACATATTCTTTGAGTGGGCATATAAGTGTTTGTTTACAATACTTATAGTAATGTGTACCATAGTTGGTTCACAAGCACAGCAGGCAGACATCAGGCTTGTCGGAGATGTTAATTGCTCTTTAGGCACTTACACAGTACGACTACAGATTAAAGCGGCAGACTCAAATACCTTTGCTATCGGAACTTCCTCGATTCTGGTGGATTATAATCCACAGTCTCTCTCATTTGTGTCTTATCAGCAACAAAACTTTTCTCCTGTCAATCCATGTACTCCTGCTGGATTTCCAAGTGCATGGAGTGATCAGGCATTTAATGGCACAACAATACCCGGAAAGTTTAATGTTACCTTGCAGGCTGATATTCCAACTTTCAGCTGTCCGGTACTAACAAGTACGGGATGGGTTGATATAGGGATTATTACATATAAAGTTATAAACGGTGCTTTAAACCCGAATTTAGCTATAAACAATACTGCAAATTCAACTACTATTAATAAAGCGCCTGAAAATAACGGTACTTTAATACCACTAGGCACCCTCACCGGCATCAACCAACCCGCAGGCCTTTACAGTACGGTTGCTTTAACGGCGGGGGCGTCAGCCTGTAATCCGGCCACGAACAGTTATGTGCTGAGTGGTACAGCAACGGTGTCTAACCCCGGTGCGGCCGGTACGCTGACACTGGTGACCGGTGCATTGAGTCAGACGGTGGCAATTGGCAGCGGAAGCACAACCGTCCCGTATTCGATCTCGGGTCTGCCATCCGTAGGGGGAACGCAGACAGTGACCGTCTTTGCCCCGAATTGTGGTTCGGCCGTAACAAGCTATGCGGTCCCGACCAGCTGTACAGTGGCTGATCCGTTAAACTGCTCCGTTAGCCTGGCAGCAACGCCGGGGGCCTGTAATCCGGCGACCAATCAATATACATTAAGTGGTGTGCTTAGTCTGACCAACGCCACGCAGGCTCAGTCGATCACGATCACCAATGGCGTGCAGAGCGCCACGGCAGCTCTTGCGGCTAACACCAGTACCTACAGCTTCTCGCTGAACGGCCTGCCGTCGGACGGCGTCGCCCGTACGCTGACGGTCTTATTCGCAGGCACTGCCTGTAGTTCGGTCTCACAGCAGTATACTGCGCCTGCCTCGTGTTCAGTGGCTCCGCCGGCACCCTGTGCGGTTAGTGTGGCCGTAACGCCGGGTGCCTGTAATTCGGCGACCAATCAATATACACTGAGTGGCGTGCTGAGTTTAACAAACGCCACGCAGGCTCAGTCGGTAACGATCACTAACGGTGTGCAGAGCGTAACGGCAGCATTAGCGGCCAACACCAGTTCTTACAGCTTTACGATGAACGGCTTGCCGTCGGACGGGGCTACCCGTACTGTCACGGTATTGTTCTCGGGCACAGCCTGTAGTTCGGTTTCGCGGCAGTACACAGCCCCCGCTTCGTGTTCCTGCGCCCCGGCGGTACTCTCCAACGTGATTGTTACGCGGGCTACCTGTAGCGGCACCGCCGTCAATAACGACGCCGGCATCCAGATTTCGGCGGCCAACGCGTCGTCGTACCTGGTAACGGGCCCCGGTATTTCGATGACTAACCCGGCACCACTGATCAACGGTCAGGCAACGGTGTCGAACCTGCCGAACCCGTTGGCGACGGCTTCCTATACAGTAACGGTGTTTGCCACCAATGCAAACTGTGCGAGTGCGCAGCAGACGGTCAATCTACCGGTAACGAACTGTAACTGTCCGCCAGCGGTTTGTGTGCCGGTTGTTGCGGAGCGGATCCGGTAAAGAGAGAGCAAACAACATACAAAAAGCGGCGGATGGACATACTCATCCGCCGCTTCTGTTTTTAAGGTGCGTCATATTGCTGCAAGCCGTACCTTTGTGGCCGAGAACCTGTACAATGTCCCACGTAGAGACTATTGCGTTGCCTCCGGGCCGTAACGTTTATTTCGCTTCTGATTTTCATTTAGGCACGCCTTCCCACGAGCAAAGCCTCGCCCGCGAAAGGGCCGTCATTACCTGGCTCGATCAGATCAAGGGCGATGCCGCCGCCATCTTTCTGGTCGGCGATGTGTTTGATTTCTGGTTTGAGTATAAACATGCCATCCCCAAAGGATTTGCCCGGTTGCAGGGTAAACTGGCCGAACTTACAGACGCCGGTCTGCCCGTGATTCTGTTTACCGGCAACCATGACATGTGGATGGCCGATTATTTCACCAAAGAGCTGAACATCCCGGTCCATCGGGAGCCCCGCAGCTATCAGATCGGCGATAAGCGCCTGTATGTCGGGCATGGCGATGGCCTGGGCCCCGGTGATTATACCTATAAGCAACTCAAAAAAGTCTTTGAAAACCGCCTCGCGCGGCTGCTGTTCCGCTGGGTACACCCCGACGTCGGGATCGGGCTGGCGCATGCCTGGTCGCGCCATAGCCGGTTGACGAACAACGAAAAAGGGGAGGATAAATTCCTGGGCGAAGAGCGGGAGTGGCTGTATCAGTACTGCCTTGAAGTGGAGCGGGTGCAGCACCACGATGCCTATATTTTCGGCCACCGGCACTTGCCGCTTGACCTGGCCGTACCACCGTCGAGCCGCTACATCAATCTGGGCGAATGGGTGTTTGCCAAAACCTACGCCGTTTTCGACGGGCAGTCGGTGCAGCTCAGGACGTTTGGAAACCAGGGTTTGTAAGCGAGCGGTGGCACGACTCGCAGTCGTGCCACCGCTTGGCGGGCTGTAAGCAAGCAGAATTAGATTTAGCCAGCGAGCAAAGGGCTGTATGTCAATGGTTTATTTACTCAATCGCACATTCACTAATTCGCTCAATAACGTAGTGTGCTTACGGCAGCGGCTTAATCATAATGTCCTTATAGTAGACTTTGCTTTTCGGATCGTGGCCTTGAAGCGCAACGGTGCCGCTGCTTAATTTTTTCTGTGCATCACCGCCTTTCCGCTCCACATTATCGGGCTCGGTATATTCGTTGATGACTTTATCGTTGATTTTGACCGTTACTTTTTTGCCCTGTACAATGATGTGCTCGGTATACCACTCGTTGTCTTTCACAAAGACCTCTTTCACATCCTGAACGCCATAGACACTGCCGGTTTTCCGCCAGTCGGTGTGGGTCTGGTTTACCTGGATTTCGTAGCCTTTGGATGGCCATCCGTCTTCCTGATAAACCGTGTGGATGAACATGCCGGAGTTGGAGCCGGGTAAGGTCATCACTTTGGCCTTAAACTCAAAGTTTTTGAAATCGTGGTTCTGCAGCGGGCCTTCGTAGAACAGGTGGGCGCGCGGGCCGTTAACGACAATGGCACCATCCTCGATTTTAAACGTAGAGGCGTTAGCACCTACTTTCCAGCCGGTAAAGGTTTTGCCGTCGAAGACCGTTACCCAGCCTCCTTTTGAGTTAGTCGGTTTAGATCCCGCGCAGCCCATAAACAGCATGGCGCAGGCCGCATAAGTAAGTAGTTTTTTCATGAGTGAATTTTGTACCCGGTTTGTGTATACAAGTGCGGAATTGATCGGTTTCTACTCGTTTTGGGTTTAAACCCCTGGGGTGTTTTGGCTCATTTATACAACGAGGTCAGATAACTCCGGAACTCATCAGTATCGTAATTGGCCATACCTTCGATGCGCTGGGCTACCTGACCGTCCGGTTTCAGGATAATGGTCGTAGGGATTGAACTGGTTTCAAATGCCTGCGGCATCGGGCCGGCCAGTCCGAAAACCGGCATTGTATACTGCCTGGTTTTAGCAAAGTCGCGGGCGGTAGCAAATTCATCATCCAGCGACAACATCACGAAAGCTACCTTGTTTTTATCCAGTGATTGATACAGTCGTTCGATAGCCGGCATTTCGGCTTTGCAGGGCGGGCACCAGGTGGCCCACTGGTTCAGAAAAACAACTTTACCCTTAAATCGGGACAGCGAAATGGCATTGCCGCCAGCATCGACCAGGTTCAGGGCAGGGTATCCGTCTGTTGCGGTTTCGGCCGGAGCCGCATCGGTGGTCGGGGCATTTTTAACCCCGGTTTTCAGCACCAGCTGCTGCACGCCGGTCCGGATGCTGGATCCTAAATCAGTAAAAAATAAAATCAGTATGACACCGGCCATCAGGACATACTGCAGCCAGGTTGTTGGTTTTTTCGGGGAAGTCTCCATATGCAGGGTTTATTATATGGCTGGATAACAGGAAGTAATGATCATTGGTTGCAATACGGGATGCATTCACAAGAAAGTATGTAAACAGCCATCCGGGGGAAGGGGTACTACGCTTTTCGCCTGAAAGCGTAGTGTAC
The DNA here is from genome assembly GCF_001870735.1 of Arsenicibacter rosenii. Classification (GTDB taxonomy): domain Bacteria; phylum Bacteroidota; class Bacteroidia; order Cytophagales; family Spirosomataceae; genus Arsenicibacter; species Arsenicibacter rosenii. The sequence continues at coordinate 20,143 of NZ_MORL01000001.1, forward strand.
TATCATCACCTGAGAGCATTATAAGGCTTCGGAGGAAACGCTATCCATCGCTCGGGGTGTATTGCTTAGTAAGCCGCGGGCGATGGAGGATGAGCGTCAGAGCATGGGCATCTGCTCGTTAAGGTTAATTAATTGCCAGGTCAGGCGCCAGTCGAGCTGCAGCGCTGTTTCCGGACAATAATAGCTGATCAGCCGTTCCAGTTCATTCAGCGAATATTTGGTCATACCCTTCGTTTCGGCCATAATCAACATGGCCTGGGAGGCTGGCGGAAACCAGGTCGATTTCTCGTCCAGAAAACGGATCGGAATAAAGCAGGACTTCAGGAGCTTGTGCGTCAGAATCGGTACTTCATACGCGTTGTATGCAACTTTCCAGGTGTCAACCGCCGGGTACTGAAGACAATCTATGTAGCGCTGCACGTTTGTCGGGTTTGTCATACACAATAAAATATTAAAAAACTAAATTAAGCAGCGAATCCCTGAAATTACTGAGAAAGACCCGGAAAGCATAATTTTCCTGAGGTCGCTTGTTCCTTTCCCGGTATAAAGCTGGATTCTACCTTGAAACAATTCAGTAAAACGTATACGTGTTCGTGTGCTTTATGGTGTCTAATTGAGAAAAAAGTATGTTTTAGCAGGGTGAGAGGAATGGAGGGAAAGAGTCTTTTTGTACAAAAATGGAGACAAAAGGAGAGAAAATCAAGGGGAATTACTCTTTTTTTCATGTGGATTAGTGTCTTTTACCGAACCGTCTGATAGGGTTAGAAACGCTCCGGACAATGCCGATAGTCGTATTGTCCGGAGTCGTTCCGGAATAAAAAGTTAACCGAGCATTTCGCGCGCGAGACGTACAACATGATCAACCGTAAAGCCAAAGTAAGCCATCACCTCATCGGCAGGCCCTGACAGCCCGAAGTGCGTCATGCCCAGTATCCGCCCTTCATCGGTTACGTATTTGTGCCAGCCGATGGGCGAGGCCATTTCGACCGCCAGCCGCTTCCGGCAGTCCGGTGGCAACACCTCATCCCGATACGCCTGCTCCTGTTTATCGAATAGCTCCCACGATGGCATACTGACTACCCGTGTCGGGATCCCGTTTTGCGCCAGATGCGTCTGTGCTTCCAGCACCAGCGAAACTTCCGAGCCGGTGGCAATCAGAATGAGCTGAGGGGTTGTGCCGGCTTCGCTCAGGATGTAGGCGCCTTTGTGTAATCCCCTGGCGGACGCGTATTTTTCCTGATCCAGAACCGGAAGCTTCTGCCGCGACAGCAGCAAGGCAACTGGCCCGCTTCGGTGCGTGATCGCAAACCGCCACGCCTCTACCGCTTCGTTGGCATCGGCCGGCCGGATGACAATTGAATTCGGGACTGCCCGCAGGCCAACGTATTGCTCAATAGGCTGATGGGTGGGTCCGTCTTCGCCGAGGCCGATGCTGTCGTGGGTAAAGACAAACGTAGCGGCCGACTCGGCCAGAGCGGTAAGCCGGAACGCCCCGCGCATATAGTCGGAAAAGTTCAGGAATGTGCCACCGTAGGGATGCACCCCGCCATGCCGGGCCATGCCGTTGAGGGCAGCCCCCATGGCATGTTCCCGTACGCCGAACCAGATGTTGCTGTTTTCGTAATGCCTCGGCTGAAAGCTGACATCGCCTTCGGTAGGCATGTCGTTGGATGAGGCGAGATCGGCCGAACCGCCGAAAACGAAAGGCACCCGTTTCTTAATGGCCATAAGGGCTTTGCCGGAAGCCTGCCGGGTAGCCAGCTTGCCGTCGGCAGGGGTGAAAACCGGCAGCTCTTCATCCCAGTTATCGGGTAGCTCATAGTGAAACGAGCGCGTGAAGAGGTCGGCCTGTTGCGGAAAATCAGCCTGCCAGGCGTCGAACCGCTTTTGCCACTCCTCCTGTAGCGAAGCGCCGCGATGGCCTATGGCAGCCATGTGTTTGCCCGCCTCTTCGGGTACAACAAACGACTGTTCCGGGTCGAAACCCAGAAACTCCTTTACCTTTTTCAGGCCTTCTTCGCCCAGCGGATTGCCATGGGCTTTGTTGGTTCCCTGCTGCGGACTGCCATAGCCGATAATGGTCCGGACCGCAATGATCGACGGGCGGTCCGTTTCGGCCTGAGCCGCCCGGATAGCCTGGTCAATGGCTTCCGGATCATTGCCGTCTCCGACCTGCTGCGTGTGCCAGCCGTATGCGGCAAAACGGGCCATGCGGTCTTCGGTAAAGGCCAGATTGGTGTCTCCGTCAAGCGAAATCAGGTTGTCGTCATACAGAAAGATCAGCTTGCCGAGTTTGAGGTGACCAGCCAGGGAGGCGGCTTCAGACGCAATACCTTCCATCAGATCCCCGTCGGAGACAATAGAATAGGTATAATGATCCATGACGGTATGGCCGTCGTGGTTGTAGGTGGCCGCCAGAAAGGCTTCGGTCATGGCCATGCCGACGGCATTGGCAAAGCCTTGCCCGAGTGGCCCCGTCGTTACCTCGACACCGGGCGTCAGGTTGGACTCCGGGTGACCGGGGGTTTTGGAATGCAGTTGCCGGAACTGTTTCAGGTCATCAAGCGACAGGTCATAGCCGAAGAGGTGGAGCAGGCTATACAGCAGGGCCGAACCGTGGCCGGCTGACAAGACAAACCGGTCACGGTCGGGCCAGTTCGGGTCTTTCGGATTGAACCGCAGGAAACGCGACCATAACACATACGCCATAGGAGCCGCGCCGAGCGGGAGGCCGGGGTGACCGGAATTTGCTTTCTGGACAGCATCGACAGACAGGAGCCGGATGGTGTCAATACAAAGCTGATCGAGGTCAGTCTGAGTGTTTTTCATACGTTTTAAAAGCATTAACGCCGGTAATCAGACAGGATTTCGGGAAATAAATCCTGAGTAGCCCGCAAGCCTGCCGGAAAACCAGTTAAGCATGTGCTTATAAAACGTAACAACTCAGCGGGTAAGTTGATTACTAAAAATGAGGGATTACGCCAGAATATCGCGGATTACCTGCCCGTGAACATCCGTCAGCCGGAAGTTCCGGCCCTGAAACGGAAACACCAGCTTTTCGTGGTCAAAGCCCAGTACATGCAGGATCGTTGCCTGTAAGTCATGAATGTGGGTACGCCCTTTGACGCCATAATAACCGATTTCGTCGGTCTCGCCGTGGCTGTACCCTGCCTTCAGGCCCCCGCCTGCCATCCACATGGTAAAGGCATCAATGTGGTGGTCGCGGCCTTTAAACGGCGAATCGTTATCACCGGCGCGGTTTTCCATCATCGGGGTCCGGCCAAACTCGCCGCCCCAGACCACCAGCGTGTCTTCGAGTAACCCGCGCTGCTTGAGGTCTTCCAGCAGGGCTGCAATCGGCTTGTCAATGGTACGGACATTATTCCGGAGTCCTTCCCCGACACCGCTGCCTGCATCCGTACCGTGGGAGTCCCAGCGGCGGTCGAACAGCTGTACAAACCGTACCCCTTTTTCGAGCAGCTTGCGGGCCAGCAGGCAGTTATTGGCAAACGACGATTTGCCGGGCTTCGCTCCGTACCAGTCCTGCACCCACTGTGGTTCATCGGCAATGTCCATTGTTTCGGGCACTTCCGACTGCATGCGATAAGCCAGTTCGTATTGCGAAATGCGGCTCAGAATCTCCGGATCGCCGATTTCTTCGTGTTCCAGTTCGTTGATCCGGTTGATGACATCGATGGATTTTTTGCGGAGGCTGTCGCTGACACCCGACGGATTTTTGATATAAAGCACCGGCTCGCCCATGGAGCGGCACTGCACGCCCTGATAGACCGTTGGCAGGAAACCACTGCCCCACACCGACTTACCGGCGCTCGGATCGGAGCCGGAAACGAGCACGACATAACCCGGCAGGTTCTGGTTTTCGGAACCAAGCCCGTAGGTGACCCACGCCCCCAGACTTGGGCGTCCGAGCCGGGGGCTGCCCGTATGCATAAACAACTGGGCAGGTGCGTGATTGAACTCATCGGTATGCATGGCCTTCAGAAACGTCAGGTCATCGACTACTTTGGGCAGGTACTCAAAATAGTCAGACAGGTAGGTGCCCGACTGCCCGTATTGGCAGAATTGGGCCTGTGGTCCCAGCATTTTCGGAACCCCTTTGATGAACGCGAACCGTTTCCCTTCCAGCAGCGAGGGCGGGCAGAGCTGACCGTCGAGTTTGGCCAGTTCGGGTTTGTAGTCGAACAGTTCCAGCTGCGACGGAGCGCCTTCCATGTGCATAAACAGCACCCGTTTGGCTTTCGGCGCAAAAGGCGGACTGACCGGCTTCAGCGGGTTCCCGGCGAGCTCCGCTTTGGGTTGCCCTAACCCGCAACTGTCCAGCAGCGACAGCAGGGCGAGCGATCCCAGCCCCGACGTACATTGCTTCAGGAAATGGCGTCTTGTATTAAACGTGGCTTCCGAAAACAGGGCTTCGTCAGCGTGGGAGATCCGTTTCATTTGGTCAGGGTTTCATCGAGGTTTAACAGGGCATTGGCTACCAGTGCCAGGGCATTGGGGTCGGGTGCGGGCGATGGTTTCCGTCGTGGGGGCAACGCATCGGCATACAGTTTTTCGAGCAGCACAAGCTTGGCCGGGGCCGGTTGCCGGAACATGATCCGGCGGTAACCGGCGGCGATTTTATCAGGGATCGTCCGGCCGGATTTGTTCATCAGCTGCGCCAGGTGCCGGGCTGCTTCCGTGTAAACCGTATCGTTGAGCGTCGTCAGGGCCTGCAGCGGGGTGTTTGTCCGGACGCGGCGCGAGACACAGACGTTTCGCTGCGGACTGTCGAAGGTCACCATCGACGGGAACGGATTGGTCCGTTGCCAGAACGTGTACAGGGCGCGCCGGTGCCGGTTCTCAGGTTTCTCGTTTTCCCAGCCCCGATCCGCCGGGTTAAACGGGCGGACACTCGGGCCGTAGAGTTCGGTGTTTAGTAAGCCGCTGACAGCCAGCGCCTGATCACGGATTTGCTCGGCACTCAGCCGGACCCGTGGCCCACGGGCCAACAGCAGGTTACGCGGATCTTTTTCCAGCAGCTCCGGCGTTGTTTTGGCCGACTGCCGGTAGGTCTCCGACAACACCATCGACCGCAGTAGTTTCTTCACACTCCATTTGTACTCATCCTGAAACTGAACCGCCAGCCAGTCGAGGAGTTCGGGGTGGCTGGGTTTGGCCCCCATCGTCCCGAAGTCTTCAAGTGTTTCAACCAGGCCGATGCCGAACAGCTGCTCCCAGAACCGGTTGACCATCACGCGGGCGGTCAGCGGGTTCTGTGGACTCACCAGCCAGCGGGCCATGTCGAGGCGGTTGGTCTGGCCGGTACTGTTTTGAACCAGAAACCCCGGGATTGCCGGCGTAACCACAGAGCCCTTGGTGAGCCAGTTGCCGCGGATGAAGACATGCGCCGTACGTTTCCGGCTGGCAGGGCGTTCCAGCATAACGGGTGTCGAAATGGCCGGAATCTGTGCCAGTTGCAGGACCGAATCCCGCAGGGCCTTGTCGCGCTGAATCGGGGCATTGGCCACCCCAAGTTCGATCCAGTCGAGGTGTACGAGGTCGCTGCGGAACTCCTTGTCTTTCCGGAACACGACCACAATCGTGTGCAGACCGGTTGCCGGTTTGACAGGCGTCGTCATGGTCCGGAACGTTTTCCAGCTGCCCCACGATGCCGGATCGCCCTCCTGAGCGGGCAGGATTTTCAGGCGGCTGAGCAGCGGGCCATCGGGCCGGTCGAGATGCAGTTCCAGAAATGAGGTAAAAGAGGTGGTATAGTTGTACGAAATCTGCGTAACGCCGGTCATGTCCACGTTTTCGTAGGCGACAAAAGCACCTTCGGTGGTTTGCATGATGGTGGTCTGGTTGTTGAACAACTCAATGTGGCGGCTGGTGCTGTCGAAATCTTCGGCTTCAATCCGCCGGTAGCCCAGGGCCGACAGCAGGGCCTGACGCTGTTGCCCCAATCCGCCTTGTTGAGAATGGCTCAGATACGGTTTTGTGGCCGGTTGTGCCTTAATCCAGGCCATCAGCTTGTTTACGCGCTGCTCATGCTCCGGCCTGAATGTATACAGTTTAGGCTTTTCATTGTACAGGTCTTTGTCGCGCGTGTTGTTGAAATATGCCATAAACCTGTAGAAGTCGGCATGGCGGATGGGATCGTAGGGGTGGCTGTGGCACTGCACACAGGCCATGGTTGTCCCTTGCCAGACCTCCCAGGTCGTGCTGACGCGGTCGATCAGAGCCATGTTCCGGAATTCTTCGTCGTTGGTGCCGCCCTCGTCGTTCGACATGGTATTGCGGTGAAAGGCGGTAGCAATCAGCAGCTCATCGGCGGTTTTCGGGTCGGGGGCGGGCAGCAGGTCACCGGCCAGCTGTTTCACCGTAAATTCGTCAAAGGGCATGTCGCGGTTCAGGGCCTTAATTACCCAGTCGCGGTAGAGCCAGATGCTGCGTTCGAGGTCTTTTTCATACCCTTTCGAGTCGGCATAACGGGCCAGATCGAGCCAGAGTGAGGCCCAGCGTTCCCCAAACTGCGGCGACCGCATCAGCTGATCAACCAGTTTCGGATAGGCATCCGGCGAATTGTCGGCCAGAAAACCGGCGGCTTGTTCCGGGGTTGGCGGCAGGCCGGTCAGGTCGAGGCTGACCCGCCGGAGCAGGGTGGCTTTGTCGGCTTCGGGCGAAGGGTTCAGCCCTTCCTTGTTCAGCCGGTCACGGACGAAAGCGTCAATTCCCGCCGCATCGTCAACGTCGGGCGGTTGCAGGTGGCGGTCGGGGCGGATATAGGCCCAGTGGTCTTCCCAGTCGGCCCCCTGATTGATCCACGTTTTAATCAGCTTGATTTCATCGGCCGACAACGGCGGGTGTTCCTGCGGCATCCGGAGCTCAGGATCATCGGTCAGCAACCGTTTGACCAGCCCGGAGTTATCGGCATCGCCCGGAATGATGGCATACTTACCGGATTTGGCCTTTGCCAGCGCTTCTTCCCGGAAGAGCAGACTAAACTTCCCGCTTTGTTTGATGCCGCCGTGGCAGGTAATGCATTTCGTGTTAAAAATAGGCCGTATGTGCTGATTATAGCTGATTTTCTCATCGGTAAACAAAGAGCTGAGCGTGCAGGCCGTCACTGTACACAGCAAAAGCAAACCGCTAAACCAGTAAATTCTCATACGCGGGCCGGGAGTTTAGGCATTCAGAAAACGAACATGTCAAGCTGTGAATAAAACGTAGAAATCCTGGCATTCTACCGTTTAGCAGGCCTATTTTCCGGTAAAAAAAGTAGGTGGTTCCGTTTCGCCGCTTATGCCCATAAAAACATTCCTGACCTTATGTTCCGTTATGTGCTGCTGGCCGCAGGCTGTTTGCTGACGGCCGCTTTTTACGCTCCGTCGTCCGACGAAAAAGACACTGACTGGCCGGAGTACCTTGGCGGGCCCGACCGGAATCACTACTCGCCGCTTACCGGAATTAATCCGGAGAATGTGGGCCGGCTAACGGTCGCCTGGACGTATGCCGCGCCGGACTCAGGGCAGATGCAGACCAGTCCGATTATGGTCGACGGGCTGGTTTATGGCGTGACCAGTACCGTGCAGGCGTTTGCGCTTGATGCGAAAACCGGCAAAGAAGTGTGGCGTTTCGGTGACCCGCTGAAGAGCTGGGCCAGTACGAGCCGCGGGGTTACCTACTGGCAGGACGGCACTGACCGGCGCATTCTCTATACCGTCGGACCAAACCTGTGGGCCCTCGACGCAAAAACGGGTAAGCCGGTCCAAAACTTCGGCGACGGCGGCAAGGTGGACCTGCATACGGGGCTGCCGGCCATTGCCAAAGACAAATTCATTATCTCAAATACGCCGGGTACGCTGTTCGGCGATCTGATCATCATGCCGCTGCGGTTATCGGAAGAAGCAGATGCCGCCCCCGGCGATATCCGGGCGTTCAACGTCCGGACCGGCAAACTCGCCTGGTCGTTTCATACCATCCCGTATCCGGGCGAACCCGGTTATGAAACCTGGCCGAAAGAAGCGTACAAAAATACCGATGTCGGCGCGGCCAATAACTGGTCGGGCATGGCCGTTGACCGCAAACGGGGGATTGTTTTTGTACCGACCGGCTCGGCTTCGTATGATTTCTACGGCGGCAACCGGAGGGGGCAGAACCTGTATGCAAACTGTTTGCTGGCGCTGGACGCCCAAACGGGTAAACGACTCTGGCATTATCAGTTTATCCACCACGATGTCTGGGACCGTGATATACCGGCTCCGCCGAATCTGGTGACGCTGAACCACAACGGTCAGCTGGTCGATGCGGTGGCGCAGGTCACCAAGCAGGGGTATGTGTTTGTCTTTGACCGTGTAACCGGCAAACCGTTGTTCCCGATCAACGAAGTGCCTGCTCCGAAATCGGCCATTCCGGGTGAAGTAACGTGGCCAACCCAGCCTGTACCGTCGAAACCGGCTCCGTATGCGCGGCAGGTGAATACCCTGACCGAAAAAGACATCAGCCCCTATGCCGAAAACCGTGACTCCCTGGTAGCCCGTTTCCGGAAATACCGCAAAGAGCTGTTTGCCGCCCCGAGCCGCGAAGGAACCATTATTTACCCTGGCTTCGACGGAGGGGCGGAGTGGGGCGGAGCAGCGGCCGACCCTGAGGGAATTCTGTATGTCAACAGCAACGAAATGGCCTGGATTCTGACCATGGTCGATACGCCGAAGCAGGACGCCCTGGCCCATCTGCCGACCGGAGAACGGATCTATACCACCACCTGTACGCCTTGCCACGGAGCCGACCGGAAGGGCAACGCCAAAAGCGGTTACCCGTCGCTGGTCGATATTGGCCGTCGCCGCGACCGCGCTGCCGTGACGCAGGTGATCAGCAACGGCAAAGGCATGATGCCGGGTTTTACGACCCTGACCGCCGACGAAAAACAGGCGCTGGTAGCGTTCCTGTTCGGCGAGGAAAAAAAAGAAGTGGCTTCGTCAACGGCCTCAAAAAAGCCGTGGTTGCCGTACCGGAGCACGGGGTACAACAAGTTTCTGGACAGTCAGGGGTTGCCGGCCATTGCCCCGCCCTGGGGGACGCTGAACGCCATTAACCTGAATACGGGCGACTATGTCTGGAAAATTCCGTTTGGCGAGGTGCAGGCGCTGAAAGACAAGGGCATCCCGACGACCGGTACCGAAAACTACGGCGGGCCGGTCATTACGGCGAGCGGGCTGCTGTTTATCGGCGCTACCAAAGACGGCAAGTTCCGGGCATTTGACAAAAAGACGGGGCGGCTGCTTTGGGAAACCAAACTGCCGGCGGCCGCTTTTGCCACGCCGATAACCTATCAGATTGGCGGGAAACAATACGTCGTGATTGCCTGCGGGGGCCAGAAACTGGGCACCCCCAAAGGCAATCAGTATGTCGCATTTGCCTTACCGTAAGGGTTAGCCCGGCGGAATCCGGATGGTGACGCGGGTGCCTGCCGCGCTGCCATCCGGAAACACCAGGTCTTCGAACTGAACCATCGGCTGGCCGGTGTTGGTCTGGTCCAGCAGTTTCAGCCGTTCTTCGGTGGCTGATACCGAAAATGAAACATGCCGCGATGGTCCCTGCTGCTGATTTATTTCGGCCGAACGGGCCCGCCCGATGCCGTTATCTTCCACCGTGCAGAGAATAAACGCTTCATCTTCTGACAGGGAAAAGGCGATGCTGAGCTCCTTCGGCCCCTGCTTGTGCAGCAGACCGTGCTTCATGCTGTTTTCAACAAACGGCTGTACCAGCATCGGGGGGAGCTGGTGGTAATCTTCGTCGAGGTCATCGCTTAGGGTAATGCGGTAGGCAAAATCCTGCGGGAACCGCATTTTTTCGAGTTCCAGGTATTTCGTCAGGATGTCGGTTTCGGTGGACAGACTGATTTTTTTCTTGCCCGACACCTGTAAAATCTGGCGGGTAAGCGCGGTGAAGTTCCCCATCTGCTCGTTGGCTACCTGCTTATCCCCGTACATAAACTGTTCCTGAATGCTGTTGAGTGCATTAAACATAAAATGCGGGTTCATCTGGCTTTTCAGCGCTTTCAGTTCACTGTCCCGGGCTTGCTGCTCAATGGTAATGCGGCGCTCGGCCTCCTGCAACTGTGTCGTCAGCAGTTCGCGCTGCTTGCGGTTCCGGAAGCGGGCAAAAAGGCCATAGGCAACTACCGACAGCGCAACGGCAAGGGCCAGAATAGTGTAAATCAACCCCGTTTTCCGCCCCGATTCCAGTTCAGTAATTTGCTTCTGCTGGGCCAGTGTCCGGATCGCGTGGTCTTTCTTTTCGGTCTCGTATTTGGTGTTGAGCTCCTGAATGGTTTTGTCTTTCTGAATTGTAAACAGGCTGTCTTTGAGGGATATGTATTGGTTAAGGGCGAGGTAGGCTGCCTTGAAATCATTACTCTTCCGGTAACTCTGCTGTAATTCAAAATAAATATCCATCAGCCCTTCATTATCACCGGTTTGTTGGGCAATGGTCTCTGCCTGCCGGAAATAGCGCAGGCTTTGCGGAATGTCTCCCAGGCGGGCATACGTCTGACCAAGGTTTCTCAGATTTTTGGTCCGTACAAAATCTACGTGATGCCGTTCAATTTCGGCTTTGGCTTCCTGCAGGTAAGGCAGCGCTTTGTTTGGCTGGCCGGCATTGAAATAGGTCTTGCCGATGTTGTCGAGCGTCAGCGCGATACCGAAGCCGATCTGCTGGCTACGGCAGATGTGCAGTACCTGCTCGTATACCTGGATGGTTTTGACGTATGCTTTCTGTTGGGCGTAGGCATTGGCCAGGTTGGTCAGAATGGCCGCACGGTTCTGGCTTACTGTGTCATGGTGCTGTACCAGCAATTGGTCCGCTTCGGTCAGCAGGCGGATGGAGCGGGCATTGTCGCTGTTGTGGTAAAAGACATTAGCCAGATTACTTTTGCCGATCACGATGTTGCGGTAATCACCGCGTTTTTCGGCCAGCCGCAGCGCCTGTACGTAGTATTGGGTGGCCTTGTCGTTGAGGGAGCGGCTGAAATAATAATTGCCCAGGCAGTTTAGTGACCGGATCTGCCCGAGCTCGTAGCCAAGTGTATTGGCAATGCGGTTGGCTTCGGTGGCCATGTTCAGCACCGCCGTATCGGACCGGAACGTGGCAGCTACACAGGCATCAATCAGGAGCTCAGCGCGCACCGTATCGGCCTTCGGGTGTTTTTTCAGCTGTTGTAACAGTGTTTCGTACGATTGTTGGGCCAGGGCAGGTCGGACCACGCCAGGCCATGCAAACAGCATAACCGCCAGCCAGATGAGCTGTTTCATAATCAGGGTTTAGTCGGGTGGGTTGGAAATTGGTTACACGCGGATACCGGCAATGAACTCGTCGAAGTCCTTTACTTTTTCACGGGCAATGGGAGTGCTGAGGCCATTGTCAAACTCGACCGTGGCGCCATCCTTTTTGTTGTACCGCCGGATCTGATGCGTGTTGATCAGATAGGAGCGGTGAATGCGGTAGAAACGCTCGTCATCGGCCAGAAGCTCGTCAAACTCCTTGATTTTTTTGCTGACCAGTGTTTTTCCCTGACGGGTAATGACATTGGTATACGAGCCGTCGGCTTCAAAGAAAAAAATATCGTCCAGCTGCACGAACAGCAGGCTGTCGGCCATCGGCAGGGCAATCTTCTGTAGTTTGGTCACGTTCAGATTTTCCCGCAGCACGGAGGCCCGCTGGCTGATCTGGCCCTGTCCGATGAGTTTACGGGCCTTTTCTACGCCGGCGATCAGTTTGGAAATACTAACCGGCTTCAGCAGGTAATCAACCGCCGAAACCTCAAAGGCCCTGAGCGCATATTCGGAATAAGCCGTACAAAAGATTACCTCAAACGAGGGTTGCCGGAAATAGTCAAACAAGGCAAAACCATTCTCTTCCGGCATCTCAATGTCCAGAAAAACCAGATCGACCGGTTGGTTATTGATCATTTTAACCGCACTGCGGATGTCTCCCGCTTCGCTGATGCTCCGGATAGCCGGACAATGGTCGGCAAGGAGCTGGCGCAGCAGCGACCGGGCGGCGGGCTCGTCATCAACAATAAGTACACGTATAGGCATAGGTTGAACCAGGTGGCGGTCAGACAATTGATAACTGTTCCGAATAATACGATAAAAATACGTACCGGGATTTATGGAATCAAAGATGCACTTCGTGAACGGCAGGCTGCATTTCGTGAAACCGGGCAGATACAAACTGACGTGTTGTACTAGTTTCGGGGCATCAACGGTTGGTAAACAACAGGTTACTGCCGGCCGGAGAATCTAACCTTTCTGATAAGTCAGATTTACACTATGAAAAAAGTATTTACGACAATTGTTGGGATGCTGCTGGCCTGGAACGCACAGGGGCAGTCGGCTATTGACCTTTCGGAGGACAAGCCTACGGTAAGCAACGGAATAGAGTTCAGCTACATGGTCAGAAACGAGCGCAATGAGGAGTCGTATTCGCGCTACGAAGTGTCGGTGACGGCCCAGAATAAGAGCGGCTGTATGCTGATCTATTTCAAAAAGGCAGGCGAAGAACTCAACAGCATTTTTGAAGGCGATCCGTCGGCCATTGCCCGGTTCGAATGCGTGAATGCCACCGGCAAACGGCTGACCTCCAAAGGGGCAAACGTAAAGGCAAAACCGTTTTTTGTGCCCTATACCAACAACGGCACCACGACGAAAGTAGAGGGTGGCTATCTCCTGAAAAATGGCTCCCGTGTCTCGGCTGACCTGATTGTCATTGTGCCGAAGGGCGAACGACCGAAGTTTAAAGTACGCCCGCAGGACTTTGTTGATGTTGTTGAATAACCCCTTAAATCGTCTCTGAAATGATGAAAACACTGCTTTTTATTGCTCTCTTCTCCGGTTCACTGTTTCCGGTAGCTCAATCTGAAACAGCCACAAAGCAGGTACAGGAAAAGTACGTAACCGTAACGCTGCTGCGCCCGAAAGACCGCTCAACGGCCGCGCACGTGACCAAAGCCCTCGTCAGCTACTTCGGCATACATCAGCGGCAGGCAATGGAAATTGTCGCGGCGGCTCCTGTTATAATTGCCAAAGAAGTAGTCAAGGAAGAAGCAGCATCGATAAAAAGTGCGCTTGAAGCGGCCGGTGCTGAAGTTGAAGTGAAATAAACGGTTCTGAAAAACACTCAGGTATGAAAACGTATTCTCCTGTTCAATTTATTGCCGGTACGCTGCTGATCATCAGTGCTCTGGTGCAGCCTGCGGGGGCACAGACCTGTCCGGGCGTTACCGTTGCCGGAACAACCAGCACCATCGGCACAACTCCCGCCTTACTGAATTTGCCGGTCGGGGTTGCCGTGGATGCGGCCGGCTTTATCTATGTCGCCGATTCGGAGAATCACCGGATCGTGAAATTTGCCCCGAATGCAACGTCCGGGAGCGCCGGTACGGTTGTCGCCGGCACAGGATCGGCCGGCAGCGGACCGCAGGAACTGAATAAACCGACCGGTGTTGCCCTGGATGGGAGTAACAATATCTATATTGCTGACTATGAGAATCACCGCATTCAGAAGTTTGCCCCTAACTCGGTAGGTGGCGATAACGGAATCACGGTGGCCGGTACCGGTACGAGCGGGTATAGTCCTGAAAAGTTAAATAGACCATATGGACTTACCGTTGATGGCGGCGGTTATCTCTACATTGCCGATGCGCAGAACCACCGCATCCAGAAATTTAACCCGAACTCGGTTGGCGGCGACAACGGGGTCACGATTGCCGGCATGACAATTAGCGGCTTACCCAGCTTTGGCTCAGCGCCCGACCGGCTTTATTATCCGCTCGGCGTGGCTGTAGATGGCTCAGGAAACGTTTACATTGCTGACGCCAACAACTACCGGATTCAGAAATTTCCGCCGAATTCGGTTGGGGGCGACAATGGGGCAACCGTAGCCGGCATAACGATAAGTGCCGGACCGGCCAGTAATCAGTTGGATACGCCCCTGGGTGTGTTCGTTGACGGAGCGGGTTTCATTTATGTATCAGACTGGTATAATCACCGGATACAGAAATTTCCCCCGAATTCAACGGAGGGGACTCCCGGCATAACCGTAGGCGGGACATCCGGTGTATCGGGGTCATCAGCAAACCAGCTGGACAGGCCATCCGGCCTTGCCGTCGATGCGATGGGCTCGGTTTATGTGGCCGATCAGAATAATCACCGCGTCCAGAAGTTTGTTCCGGGCGGGCAAACCGCAACGGTAAGCGGGCTGACGGCCGATGAGTCGGCGTGTCCGGTCCGGTTACGGGGTACTGGCAATGGCCAAACGTTTGTCTTCTCCGGACCCAACGGCTATGTATTCAGCGAAGTGCACCGGACCGCCGGTACCTATCAGCCGGTAGCGTTTGATGTCCGTGTGCCAGGCACGTACACCCTTCAGGCCGGTACTGCCGGTGGGTGCGGATCGTCCGTTCCGGCGCAGATGACCGTGACGGTAGCCCGCAGCTGTCCGTAGGTTATTGGCTGGTAAACGTGTATTGAACAATAAGCAATAATACAGAAGGTTAGTGATATTGGGCCGGGCTATTGCCTGGCCCAATGCCGTTTTACAAACTGTATCCAGTCTTTTTCGGCTGCCGGTATCCGGACATCCGGCGCAAAGCCAATGTTGTCGATCCGGTATTGGCGGGTCCAGCCGTTACGGCCCCAGGGCAGCGCAAGGCTAAAACTCCCGTCGCAGAGGTTAAAGTTCTGGTCGAGGCCATAGTCCATCACCCCGTGGGTATTAGTACCGAACAGCGTCACTTTTTTACTTTGTTTACACTCAAAAACAAAAAACTCAGTGCTGCTGCCGCAACCTTTATCAATCAGCAAGGCGATGCGTTTCGGGTTGGCGTCGGGACTGACATCGGCGGGGCGGGTGAGGTCTTCGCCGTCACTGACCATACCGCCCGGATTAGCCAGTAAGCCGGTAAGCAGAAAACGTTGCCGCTTGATGAAAAAGGCATTGTTGACCGAATCCTTCATCATCGAAGCAATATTGTCGCGGGTCGATTCGATGAGCTCCGGGCTGGAGCGGTAATCCCATGACGGATACTGGATCGGGTTGGTATAAATCAGCTTAACCATCTCGTCGGAGGTCGACGTATTGCCACCCCCGTTCCCGCGTACATCGAAAATCAGGTCCGGCGTCCGGCTGATAAGTTGGGCATTGGCCCGCAGCAGGCTGTCGAGCCGGTCAACCTCCCGCTGGTTAAAGACGGCGAGCCGGATATACAGCGTTTTCGGATCGAGCTGCCGGAAC
Organism: Arsenicibacter rosenii; assembly: GCF_001870735.1. Classification (GTDB taxonomy): domain Bacteria; phylum Bacteroidota; class Bacteroidia; order Cytophagales; family Spirosomataceae; genus Arsenicibacter; species Arsenicibacter rosenii. The sequence goes on from NZ_MORL01000001.1 coordinate 35,437, forward strand.
TGAACCAGGTCGGTGCGGTCTTTGATCACGTCTGCATAAAGCACCGGCGCGGCTCCGGCCTGTTGCCGGATAACAAACACATGGCTGTCTTTGAAAAACGACGTGTATGTTTTGAGTACAGCATGGCAGTCATCAGCGGTCTTTGCGCTGCGGGCGAGTTGTTTTGTTTTAGTAACCAGCTGATTATAGCTTTTTTGTGTGGCCGGCGTAACCTTGTCGGTAAATCCGGCGTAAATGCGGGTTGTTTTATCAATGGCCTCGTTGAGCGCGGCCGGACATCTACAGCCGGTAGCCGGTCGGGAAGATTGTCCGAATGCAGTTACGCTAAAAAAGAACAGGCAGAACAGCAGAATGTGGATTGTTTTCATACGTTTTCAGATGTGCTTACCCTGAAAATACAAACCGGCCGCTGATCTACCTGCCTGATCAGCGCGGCCGGAAATGCTTGTCGGCAAACCGGAGATACTGCTCCCAGTCATAATCGGTTACGTCGTGGCCGCCGGGCCGGATGTGGTAACTGATCTGCCCCTGTACGGATTGATTCAGCGGGGGCAGAGTGGAAACCGGCAAGCCATTGGTTTTAAACAGCCGGTAAACCGGTGTTGCGGCCACCGCCGACGCAAACTCACCCGCCGGATCAGCGCCCTTGTCGTCCTGTGCACTGCCGATGTAGACCGGCCGTGGCGCAATCAGCCCGATGACCATGTGCTGGTCGAAAGGGAGCAGTGTGTCTTTATCCATGTATTGCCGGAAGCTTTTGGCGTACCAGTGCGGGAACACCGTACACAGACGACGGATGTTTTCCCCAACGCCCCGATGAAACAGTTTGGCACCGCCCGCGCCGGATTCGTGGCTGATCACCAGCGCAAACCGCGGGTCTGAAGCCCCCGCCCAGAGTGCGGCCTTACCGAGTCTCGACCATCCGAAAACGGCTACCTGTTTCCGGTCAATGGCCTTATCGGTTTCCAGGTAGTCCATGATCCGGCTGAGGGCCCATGCCCATGCACCGATGGTGCCGAAATTATCGGGCCGCTGCTGGTAAGCCGGAAACAACTGATGTACCCCCGTCGTCAACGTTGATCCGGCCTCGTCCGACGCTACATCTTCGCGGTAGGCGGTTACGAGGGCATAACCCGCTTTCAGGATTTTTTCGACGGGCCACTGCCGCGCATTGGTGCCCCGACAGGCTTCCGTCGCGCGGTTATGCTGTACGCAGCTCAGGTCGATATACGGATTGTTTTTACCAGACTCGACAAACGATTTTGCCAGCCGGATGCCCGGATCGGGGTGGATGGTGTGATTCCCCCAGAAATTCAGCCCGACAATCGCCGGTGCGGGGCCTTTCATCTGATTGGGAATATAGAGCAGCACGTCGGTTTTGGGCCCCTGCGGTGTGCCGTCGTAGTAGATCACCACCTGCTTCCGTGTGGCCAGACCGCCGAGGGCCTGCCGGTCTTCGTCAACCACGGCAAACCGCATGCGTTCGGGGCGCGGAGGGGCCTGCCCGTACATCTCCGACGCAAATAGCTTCAGCAACTCAGGGCGGCGTTCTTCCGTCCACTGGCGGGCGGTCTGCACGCGCTTGCCAGTGGTCAGTACCAGCGGATTCGGAAGCGTCTGCGCTACTGAACCGGTTGTACAGACCAAAAGAAAACAAAGGAAAAGGTTGGATAATGAAAACAGTAACGGTCTCATGAGCGATCAGCGATTAGGTTCAATCACGACGGCCTGCCCGCCCCTGGCCGCCAGCTGAACAGGGAACGCATCGCCCTTTTTAACGGTGACAGTACGTTTGCGGATGCTATCGGCCCCGTCATCTTCGTAAACCGTGGCGGTATAGGTTTTGCCTTTGTCCAGAAAGTTCAGGGTAAGCGTTCCGGACCAGTCGTTGAGGCCCGCGGCGGTCCCAAGATACCATAATTTACCTTGCCGCCGTGCAACGGCAATGTGCTGACCAATTTCGCCGGAGAGGTAGTGTGATTCGTTCCAGACGGTCGGCACACGGCTGAAAAACTCAATTTCGCCCTCGTTTGTATAGTCATTCGGGTTACCGTACCAGAACATGGCCTGTAACGGACTGAAATAAACCACCGTCAGCGCCAGTTGCTGCCCTTTGCTGACCTGTAATTTGGTTTTGCGCAGGTTGTCGCTGAAGGCTTTGTTGGCGTTCGGATAGCAGAATGTATAATCGGCCGCACCGGCCAGAAACCGCGTAAAGGGCAGCACCGTGTTATGAAACGCATCCGGATTGTTTTCGTTGCCGCGAATGCCTTCCTGCGTCAGCAGGTTGGGATAGGTGCGGCTCAGCCCCGTAGGCTTGTAGTTGTCGTGAATGTCAAGGATGAAGCCGTGTGCCTGCACCTTTGGCAATGCCTGCGCCAGCCACTGAATACCTTCCTGACTCAGGCCGTCGACAAATCCGAACTTCAATCCGGCCACTCCCCATTTCTGATACAGGGGCAGAATGGTATCCAGTTTAGCCCGTAATGCCACGCGGTTGACGTACAGAATTACCCCGATGCCTTTTTGCTTGCCATATTGAATCACCTTCGGCATGTCGATAGCCTCAATCACGTTGGTGGGGTCGGAAGAACCACGGAATTCGGCCCCGTACCAGCCCGCGTCGAACATGATGTATTGCAGATTGTGTTTGTGCGCAAAATCAATGCAGTCGAGGCCGTTTTGGGTCGTGAGGTACGAGCGGATCAGCTTGCCGGGCTTCACCCATGCCGGTATACCGCTGGCCGGGGGCGGCGACAACCGGAAGGCTAAGTCGCTGAAGGCATGGAGGCCAATGGCTGAGGCGCTGACGCTGATCGTACGCCACGGACTGCTAAACGGCTGGCCGATGCGGACAGAGTCGTGTTTGGCCGGATCGCGGTAGTCTTTTTTGAAGCTGACCGCCAGCGTGTTGGGGGTAGTGCCTTTTTCCAGTACGGCTTTGGTATAGCCCGCATTGGCCGCTTCACCAACCGAAATAAACAGTTTACCGTTGGTCAGGGTAGTCGGGAAATCGCTGGTTTTGGTAAAGCTGTCAACGGCAGTGGGCGCAAATACGCTTTCCTCGTTGTATTGATAAAGCGTAAACGGGCTTGCAAACCGGAAGGTGGTCAGCTCGCGGGTAATGACGCCTGCCCGAATGGCCGCTTTGTCTGTCAGGGTATAGCGGAACGCCAGACTCTGGTTATAAAGCCGGAATGTTACCTGAAAGGGGGTTGACCCCGACCGGCAGCTAACGGTTGTTTCGTTGAACCGGTTGGGTATCCGGTCGTTTTCGCCCAGCGGCCAGGTAATGGTTTCGTTTACGGTTCGGGTGGCCGATGAGACAATGGCCGCATCAGCGCCGATGGTTCCGGAGCGAAGCTCAAGGCCCAGTACCGACCAGTCGACAACCACGCTTTGGTTGACCAACATCCGGTAAACCAAAGCGTGGTCAGGGTTTACCATAACGTCGATACGGGTTTTGCCATCGGGGGAGACCAGTTTAACGGCCTGAGCGTGTAGCCTGCTCAGGCTGAAAAGAAAAAGCAGGACAACCGGAAAAACATGGCGATTGAGCATGTGCATCAGGTAGGGTTACGTTGAAAAACGGGTTACAGGAAAGCCTGCTGCGCAAACAGCAGGCCTGTCTTTCAGAAATAGCAAAAGAGGGAACGTAAATACCTGTCTGGTGCGAAAAAAATTAAAAACCGCCGCCCTGCCGTTGCCGGAAACCCCCGCCGCCCTGACCGCCTTCGCCGCCATTCCGGCGGAAGTTGCCGCCCTCGCCCTGTTGCCGGTTGCCGTTGGGGTTACCCTGCCGGTTGCCGTTTCCGCCCCGGTTACCGCCGTTAAACTGGCGCAGCGTATAGGTAAAGGTGCAGAGGAAATACCGCTGTAGCACCTGCGACTGCGTATCCTGCAGGTAGGTGTCCGACACCGAGCGGCTGATGCTGGCATTTTGTTTCAGCAGGTCAAATACAACGATTTTGAGCTCGCCGCGCTGGTTTTTCAGGAACTTCTTGCCCAGGGCTGCATTCCAGAGCGTGTAATGCTGGTTGAGTCCGCCCGCGAGACCACGGTACTGCTGATTGGTCAGATCACTTTGGAAGACCATACCTTTCCAGAAAATCCAGTTGACGCGCGCGTTCAGGGTACGGTAGAAATAGCTGTTGTCGAGTTTCGACTGAATGGTGTTTTGTACCTGATTGTAATTCAGGGCATATGAAATGGTAAAGTCGATCTTCTCGCTGATGTTGCTGCTGATGGTAGCGCCCTGCGAATAGGTCGAACTGCGCGAATAGTTGGTCTGGCGGTTAATCAGACTCGGGGAGTTGTTGTAGGTATACCCCGCATTGAGGTTAAAATTGGTTTTAAGCGGCTTCACCAGAAAACCGTACGTGACCGACGAGCGCAGGCTCCACAACCCGTCGAGGTTAACCGGCTGGGTGAGCTGTACGCCCTGGCCAACGAGTTGTCCGTTGGGCAGGCGGATGGTTCCGTCGCTGATTTGGGTCGAGTTGGCAATGTAATCTTTCGTCATATCGGCCCCCATCGAGATAAAGAAGCTTTTTGAGGTAGCCGGTTTGTTGAGCGTATACCGGCCTGAGAACGAGTGGTTATACGATTGCTTCAGGTTCGGATTACCGGCGGTCAGAAACAGCGGGTTGGTGTTGTTGATCACGTTCTGTAACTGCGAAATCGACGGTGCATTGGTGTTGGTGTTATACACGAACCGGATGCGGTTTTCGCGGTTAGGCCGCAGGTCGACGGTTACGGCTGGCAGCAGGTTATCAAATGTAGCCCGGACGTGGTTCAGACGCGGGAAACTCTGCTGACTGATCAGGTCGGCCCGCTGGTACGACAGTTCCGTAATGATTCCCACCTTTTCGGTGTGGTAGTTGTAATTGGCCGCTGCCTGATTGGTCAGGTAATCATTGGCAAACGAGTTCGACAGCAGCGAGTCGATGAGGGTGTATCGCTGGGTCAGCGTATCCAGCTTACGGGTGCGGCGGTCAGAGTCGGTATTGCGGTAGGAGCCCCGATAGCTGATCTGCAGCAAACTTTTCGGCGTAATGGGTTCGGTATAGCTGATGTTGGCCGACAACTGGTAATTCGGCGAATTATTGGTTGTCTGCTGGTCGATGCGCTGTAAATGATAGCCTTTGTTGAAATATTCGTTCCGGGACTGCTGGTTGTTGACCGATTCCGACGTCGACACATCGGTCCCCAGGTTAAACGAAACCGACCGGCCTTTCTTCCCGAATTTGTGGCGATAGACCAGATTCTGGCCAAAGGAAAGGCTCTGGCTGGTGGTGTAATACTTGCTGCCCGTCTGGTTCAGCAGCGTACTGTCGGCAATTGATGTCACACCGGCCACCGTCCGGTTGGAGGTGTTGTTTTGGGTGCGGAAGCGCGGGGTGAAAATAAACGAGTTGTTGTCGTTCATGTTGTATTCCAGCCGCAGGTCTACCCGGTGGTTTCCGTTGTTGGTACGGCTCATCGAGTTTTCGCGGTAAAACTGGTTGGCATTTTCGGTAAGGAAATACTGCCGCACAATCGACCGGTCGTTGTGGTTCTGTGTGTTGTTGTAAAAATAGCTGCCCCGGATAGCCAGTTTTTTATTAATCTGATCGGTGAAGTTCAGGCCGATCGAGTTGGTTGTGTTAATACCGGCCTGCTGCCCGACGCTCGGTTGCCCGCCTCGTCCGCCACCACCGCTGGCCAGATCCTGTCCCGAAAAATTCTGTTGGTTGACATTGTTGGACAGCCCCAGAATCGTAATCCGGCGTTCGCCGTTAAAGATGTTGACGTTGGCCCCTGCCGAGTAGTTATCGTTGGTGCCATAGCCGGCCGATAGTCTGCCGAAAACCCCTTTCCGCCGGTTTTTCCGTGTAACAATGTTGATGGTTTTTGTGGTCCGGCCGTCATTGAAGCCCGTTAGCTGTGCCTGATCGCTGAGCCGGTCGAGTACCTCAATCTTGTCGACGACCTCAGCCGGCAGGTTCCGGATGGCAATCGACGGATCATCGCCGAAGAAAGGCTTACCGTCCACCAGAATCTGCTGCACATTTTCGCCCTGTGCTTTTACCTGTCCGTTCTCCACGGTGATCCCCGGCATTTTTTTCATCAGGTCTTCGGTGGTGGCGTCGGGGTTTACTTTAAAGGCATCCGCGTTGTATTGCAGCGTATCGCCCTTCATCTGCGACGGCGGAATCTGTCCTTTCACTACCACCTCCTGCAGGCTTTTGGCGTTTTCGTTCATGATGAGCGTCCCGAGCGGCAAGGTCTCGCCGGTCAGGTCGATTACCTGTTCCACGTTATCAAATCCGATATACGAAGCCTGTAGGCGGTAAGGCTGCTGATTCAGGCCCGAAAACCGGAACGCTCCTGTGGTGTCGGTGGTTATAAACTTTTTCTGCGTTGTGTCTTTCTGCGCCGTCAGGATAACGGCGACACCAACAAGCGGGCTGTTTTTCTGATCGGTAAAGCGGCCGGTAAGGGTGCCGGTTTGAGCCGTGGCGTGCAGTGAGAAAAACGTAGCCGTAAAAAGAAAAAGCAGCGTCAGGTATCGTTGGCGCATAGAGATAGGGAACCAGCAACCAGGGATTTCAAGGCCGCAGTTGTGCTGATGCAGGATGTTAAGTGAATGAAAAACTGTTTTATGTAACGTAATATGTATAAAAGTAGTCAAAAGCCTGAATTTTAATGTACGGTCTGAAAAAAAGGTGAGTGTAACTAGCCGATTTACAGCTGGTTTAAGGGTGCGTATTATATTTGTAGCTTGAAAATATATAATATTGTAAAAACTGGCACACTTTTGGGTGTAGCGTAGGTAAGTAAGACCTTATACCCATGAATACGCCTAATACGTTTATGCAGAAAAGCCATATGAGCAGGCTCATAATGAGGGGATTATTATTGTTTTGGCTTGTGTCTGTAAGCATGACAGTACGGGCACAGGCGACAAATCCGCCGGATTGTGTTACATCCTGTATGCCGATCACCGTAAAAAGATTATCGAACAAATCTGCAAATAATCCTAATTCGGATAATCCGGCCCAGGCAACGTTACCAGCCCCTGCTTTTAATCGGCAAAGTGGTAATGTACCTTATGCTGCCACCGTACAGTTTTCGGCACTTGATGTACCGGCAGGAGCAGTTGTTGAGTATTCAGCGGATGGCGGAACAAATTGGGCAACGGGGCAAGCGGTAACCGTACTGAGTGAAACAACGATATTAGCCAGGACGCGCCTGAACAACCAGGTTTCAGCCACGGCTAGTGCGCAGTATGCTCCCTATTTCCGCCGTGTGTTTATTCTGGGGAATAGTATTACCGGTATTAGTCCGGTTCCGGAAATCGGCTGGACGGGGAATTGGGGAATGGCTGCTTCATCGGCGGATAAGGATTACGTGCATCTGCTCACGGCTCAGCTCAAAAACCGGTATGCCGACATACAGGTGAAGCCGATTGCCGGCAGCAGTTTTGAACGGACATGGTGGACCTATGATATGTCCTCATCACTGGATGAACACCTGCCTTTTGACGGAAACGGGCCTGATCTGGTTATTGTCAGAATAGGCGAAAATATGGATGATACGCAGGTAGAACCGCAGAATCTGGAACGTTATTACCGGCAGTTGCTTGACTACCTGATTAAATATTCCAAAGGGCCGGTAAAGGTTGTCTGTACGACAACGTTTTATGCCGGACAGGAAAAAGCCAACGCGGTTATCCGGAAAGTAGCTGCCGAAAAAGGGTATCCGGTAGCCGATATTCAATCACTTGCGGGTGATGCAACCTTGCGGGCTACACAATATTCGAATGCCGGGCTGGCACAACACCCGAATGATGCCGGGATGCAGAAAATTGCTGACCTGATCTGGCAAGTTGTAAAGTGAAGCATGGTGTGTTAACTGATCATAAAAAAAAGCCCCTGTGACATACATTGTCACAGGGGCTTTTTTTTATGATTCGGTCACGAGTAAGCCTGTACGTATGTTTTGTATTCTGCGCCGGGAAACACTGAGTTCCAGGCCGTTGCTAAGCTGAACAGTAAACGGCTTGTACTTTTCATTAAAGTTTGCCAGATGATTAGGGTTAATCAGCATCGATTTATGAATCCGGATAAAGGGAATCAATCGATCCTCAAACCATTTCAGGGTTTGCGAAACTAAAAATGATTTACCGTCTGTATAGTGAATGCGTGAGTAGTTACCGTCTCCCTGAATCCAGATTATACCGTCAGTCTGTAGGGGCTTATCGTAGCCCGGAACTTTAAATGTTGCCATGAGAATAGCTTGTCTGTTTGCCTAAAGACGGACAAAGACGGGAGAGGTCACGTCATTTTTTTATAAATTCAGAAATGTTACTTGAAATGGTAAATTATATGATCATAATTAAACTTTTGAATGTTAACTTATAAACATCATTTTTTCATTGATTAGGAAATAGAAATAAAAATTTAAATAAATGGCGTATTTGAAGACTTGTACACTATTGATCAGTTTATCTAGGGAATTAGAGACCAAAAGGTTAAAATTGTATTAATTAAACGGAAATGATGCTTTACTTAAATATTATTTAGATTTTCGCTTAAAAACATTTAGTGACTTTAAAGAGATGATACGTCTAACTCTAAATAACTGAGTGTTCGGGTAAGTAGCCTGGGCTACTGTTGATGATTAAACCAAACCTATGCGACTACAATCTCTGGCGTTTGCTATCCACTCAACCTATTCAGCGTCGAGCTATAATGAGCATTTGAAGGCATATTACGAATTGCAGAAGCGAATCGAAAAGCTTACGGATGACGATTATAACCGGTTATATGCCGAGGCGGAACACTTTATGCCACTTTCTGAATTCAAAAAAGTTGAATGGGCTGTCGAAATTCAGAATCCATACCGGCGGGGGCAGGTCGAGGAAAAAGTATGGGAAAATGCGTATATAACCATTGTCGGCTTAGAAACGGATTTGTTTGATCTGAGAGCATTAGGGATGGTATACAATACGACCCACCGCTACGTTTCGCTGACCGAAACCAGCATACGTGACCGCTTTAAAAACGGGAAGAACCAGCTGATCAGCGAACGGATTACCCGGTTTTATTCCGGAAACGTACGGCTTCAGACGGAGAATATTAAAGCTTACTTTACCGAAGTCCGCCGGAAACTGATTTCAGTACAGGCCGTTGAAACCCTGGCTGTTGTTCCGCCGAATACATTGCTGTCAATCATTCAGGGGGATTGCTGTCTGCCGGAAGATTATCTGATCAAAATAATTGATGTGCTCCAGATTGTCGGGTACGATCCCGCCTTTGATTATGCCCTGCAACGTGCTGCCTAGCCGGTTAATACCACAAAGGTAAATAGTGCACCTGTTGGCTTATTCTTCAGGAGGCTATCTTCCTTTGTGGTCCGATGGGGTTCATTGCCGTATTCAGTCAGCCGGCCTTATAAGCCGCCGGCCGCCAATCAGGCCACGCCTATGGTAAAGCCAGCCTCGAAAGTGCCGCCGGCTTCTACGTGCTGAATACCTTCTTTTTCGTCAATGGACACGGGCGTTCCTTCGCTGTCGGCGCAGCCCAGCCATGGCTCAATACACACAAAATCGGCGCCGGGTTTTGCCCAGATGCCTAACATCGGGAAGGCGGTAAAAGAAACAACCACCTTGTGGTTGTGACGGGTGCTGGAAATGGTCACCGCCCGGCTTTCGAGCGTTTTAAACACCAGCGCGTCCTGGTTGAATAACTCTTTGGTCAGGGGTAACTGATTGCCAACCGTCAGTACCGGTTCGGTTTGTCCGGTGAAGTAGCCCTTCGGCGACAGCAGGTGGCGGGTGAGGGGTTCTTCTTTCTGAAAATCAAGTAGATAGTCTTCATACTGCTCGCCCGGCAGGAACGGCACAGTAAAGGCCGGATGAGCGCCCACGGAGAAAAACATAGTCTTGTTATCCTTGTTTTCTACGCGGTAAACAATACTCAGAACCGCCTCATCCAGACTATAAATGATCTGAAAAACAAACTGATAGGGATATACGGCCAGTGTTTGTTCATTCGCTGCGAGTTCAAACGTAGCGCTGGTTGGGGATTCATCGACCAGGGCAAATCCGGACTGGCGGGCGAATCCGTGACGACCCATCGGAAAGTGCTGTTCGCCAACGCGTAACTGATCATCCTGTAACCCGCCGACTACCGGAAACAGGTTGGGAGCATGCCAGCCCCAGACCGCCGGATCGGCCTGCCAGAGGTGTTCAATATTGGTTTGTTTATTGAAAATAGATGTCAGTTCGGCGCCTTGTGGCCGGATTGAGACGCGTAGAATGCTGTTTTCAATGGTTGCCATGAGAGTGTTTATGAAAATGAATGTTATAGGCTGAAAAATGAATAACAAAACCGCCGGGCCGATCGCCCGTTGTCACCTTAAACATCAGGGAGCGGGTCGGTTGTTTGGTTTATGTTGGCTGCGTTTCCGGTCAAGCTGTTTGTAAACCACGCCGAATGATTCGCCGGCGTCCAGGTTCGCCATCAGGGTTGGCAGTCCGTCGGGACCGGAAAAGGCCAGCCAGCGGGCCACTTCCGTTGCAGAGGTCAGATAGGCCAGCAACACCCGGTACGGACTGCCGCTGAAAAATTGTTCCATAGTCTCAATTTCCTGCAAATCAGTTGATTCCTGACTACTTTGGCCCCGGAATAACCACTCGTCATGCAGTTTTTCGTAGCGCAGGCGCGGGTTATGGGTGGCGGGTGAAAAGCGATAATCGACCATAAGCGCCAGCCCTTCGTTGAACCATTGCGGGATTTGTCGCTGTACCGTCCACCAGCCTAAACGCGCCAGCAGTTCGTCGTGGCACCGTTCGTGCGCAATCACATCTACATTATTACCATCCGGTCCCAGGATCAGGTAGGCTTCCCCCCACGGAGCACCAAGGCTACACCCTGCGGATGACTCTGCTTTTTGGCCACAATACCGGTTGTAGGTTTCCGGATCAGCACAGAAAATAATTGTCGCGTTTCCGGCGAGGCGGGATCCTTTTTTTACGTTCCAGAACGCATGTAGCCTTGTGGTTGAGGCTGTAATATGCTGAATAAGTTTTTTCTGAAGGGAATCAGGGGTGTTTCGCTGGATATAAACCGGCATGGGCGTTTGGGCCAATGGCCGGAAATCGGCCGAGAAACGCACGGTCTGGCAACGAAACAGTTCCGGAAAAAGAAACAGATAACTGATTGGTAAGGCAATTAACAGGCCTGATAACCAGTTACGTAGTGAAATTGCACGCATGAAAAGTCAACAAAGCAGCGGCTTTGATGGTTGTCAATAAAAGTTTAAATGTAACAACTCACCTTCACTTTACGAACGAATGCCTTCAACGATTATCATCGGGGCCGGTATGGCTGGCCTGACTGCGGCACACGAACTCATCAAAAATAACCACGAGGTAACCGTACTGGACAAAGGCCGCGGCGTTGGCGGGCGGCTGGCCACACGTCGTCTGGGCGATGGCCGGGCCGATCACGGGGCGCAGTTTTTCTCGGCGCGGACCCCCGATTTTCAGGCGCACGTGCAGCAGCTCATGGAGGCGGGCGTGGTTAACGAATGGAATCTGCAGGAAGCCGAGATCGTAGACACAACGTTTCGTCACCCCCGTTACATCGGCGCAGAGGGAATGAATGCCATTGCCAAGTACATGGCGAAGTCGGTTCCGGTGCAGACCGGCGAGCGGGCTGTGCGGATCAATCCCATAGCCGGTGGCTGCCAGGTGGTGACGGAATCGGGCCATACCTACGAAGCCGCACAATTATTGATTACCATTCCGGTGCCACAGGCAGAAGCCTTACTGAAAGACAGTGGCCTGGAACCCGGTTCGCTTGAAATCCGTGCGTTTTCCAACATCAGCTATCAGCCTTGTATTGCCGTTATGGCCGTTCTGAACGGCACGGCTACCATCCCGACCCCCGGCATCCTCCGATTCGATGAAAACGCCGACCACGGGGTGGCCTGGGTGGCCGATAACCGGCAGAAGGGTATTTCGCCGAACCAGACAACGATCACGGTCCATGCAACCCATGCATTCAGTCAGCTGCATCTGGAAGATGATCTGAATGCGGTCGGCAAAAAACTGCTCGATCAACTGACCGAATGGATTCCTGCCTGCTCCGTAGCCAGCTATCAGGTTCACCGGTGGCGGTATAGTCTGGCCAATCAACGGCATGACGAAGCCTTTGTGGTGGGTAAAGCACCGTTTATGCTCTTGTTCGGCGGCGATGGCTTCGGTATGGGGAACGTCGAAGGCGCTTTCCAGTCGGGGCTGCAAATGGCCCGCTTCCTGCTGGGAACGGGTAGGGCGTAGAGCAGAGGGCGTAGAGCTGAGAGTATAGGCGTAGGGGAGGGGTGTAGGGCAAAACCCTGTGCTCCCCGCCCTCTGTGCTACGCTCTCCTTACAAATACTCTTTCGAAATCTGTTCGGCTACTACCCGGCCTGACCGTATGGCGGCGTTCAGCGATGGATAGGCTGTCTGATCGCCGCATTGGTACAGGCTACGGCTGATTTTGAGCGGTTCGTGGGTCGCATCCGGTCCGTAGGCAGGCAGGGCATGCGGGATATGATAGGTCCGCAGATGACGCCACTCTTTCACCGGCTCGCCAAACCAGCCGGTTAGTTCACGCTGAATCTGAGCGGCCAGGGCGGGTTTATCCACGTGCGTAAGCCCCTGCGTACTGACCGAAATCAACGCTTGTCCGTCCGGGGCCGTTGTCGGGTCGATATCTGAAACAACGGCCAGGTTATGGACCGCCGACGACCGGCGGGTGTTCAGCAGCAACAGTTTTTCGCCGGGGCGCGGTGAGGCCGGCGCGGCAAAATACGTACAGGTTGTATGCGTAAAGGCCGTTTCGGCCGGAGCGGGCTTACCCAGCAGCGCAGCGGCCCGGGCGCGGTCAACCGCCAGCACAATGTGGGATGAGGTCAGTATTTCGCCGTTTTCCAGATGTACCTGCCCGCCGGAAATGGCTTTGACCGGGGTATTGAGCCGGATCTGCTCCGGTAATAACCGGCCCGCCACCTGCGCCGGAATCTGCTCCATGCCGCTGGCCGGAATGGCCGCTTCACCCGAATAAAACATGCTGAAACAGAACTCAAAGAAGTTGCTGGAGGTGTGCAGCGCATCTTCCAGAAAAATACCACCGAAAAATGGCCGGAAAAAACGCGCAATCATCTGATCGGAAAAGCCGAAACCAGTCAGAAAGTCGTAGGTTGTTGTCGCTTCCTGGCAGAAAAAGTCCTCAGACTGCATGCCCTGCACACGGCGTACAAGTTCCAGAATCCGGAGTTTATCGCCGAAGGTACCGACTGATGAAAACAACGTTTGAAAAAGAGACGCCGGCTCATTGAGCGGATTCAGCAACGTAAGCCACGGATTGGTGTTGCCCGGCTCATCGCAGCGAATCAGCGCCCCCGACCGGAAGGTTTTCAGGTTAAGGGCTGCATAATCGAGTAAACGCTGCGCTTCAGGATAGGCTGTTAAAAGAATCTGAAAACCGCGGTCGAGCCGGAAACCGTCGACTACATCCGTACGGATCCGGCCGCCCACTCCGTCAGAGGCTTCCAGAATCAGGGCATTGATCCCCGCTTTTTTTAGATAGGCGGCACAAGTCAGGCCAGCCATGCCGGCGCCAACAATGATTACGGAGGCTTGGGTTGTCATTCGCTGGGTAGTTTGGAACAAAAAGATAGTGATGCAAAAATAAAATTGATCTTTGTGGTTAATATGCAATAAGTAACACAACGACCATATTGTTTCAACGTTCGTTCATGAATTACGAAAATAGCCTGGATTTTGCCCGCAAACTGGATCAGGAGGATCCGTTACGCGCCTACCGGACACGGTTTTACATACCTGAACACAACGGGAAGCCTATTATTTATTTCTGCGGCAATTCGCTGGGGTTGCAGCCAAAGGCCGCTAAGGCGGTATTGGAGCATGATTTATCGGTCTGGCAGCAAATGGGTGTGGAAGGGTGGTTTGCCGTCAACCCGTTACACGATGAGGCCTGGATCGGGTACCATCGGGCCTGCAAGGAGCCGCTGGCAAAGGTGGTTGGGGCTATGCCCGCAGAGGTGTGTCCGATGAATTCGCTGACGGTAAATCTGCACCTGCTGCTCTCCACCTTTTATCAGCCGACGGCCGGTAAGCCAAAGATTCTGACCATTGCCGGTGATTTTCCGTCGGACCAGTACGCCCTCGAAACCCACATCAAGTCCCGTGGGTTTGATCCCGACGAGGTACTGATTGAAATCAGACCGGAAGCCGACGGCCTGATCCGGCTGGAAGCGATTCAGGACGGCATTGCCGCCCATGCCGGAACCCTTGCTCTGGTACTGATGAGCGGGCTGAACTACTACACGGGGCAGGTATACGACATGAAAGCCATTGCCCAAACTGCTCGGGAGCACGGGATTACGGTTGGCTTTGACCTGGCCCATGCCATCGGCAACGTACCGGTTTATCTGCACGACTGGGGAGTTGATTTTGCTACGTGGTGTTCATACAAGTACCTGAATTCGGGGCCTGGGGGCATTTCAGGGATTTTTGTGCATGAAAAACACCATGCCGCCGGATTGCCAAGGCTGGCCGGCTGGTGGGGGTACGACGAACCGCGCCGGTTTGAGATGACCAAAGGGTTTGTGCCGATGCCGGGGGCGGATGGCTGGCAGGTCAGTACGCCGAATATTCCGGCTATGTCGCTCCACAAAACCGCGCTCGACATTACGGCCGAAGCAGGCATGGAAAAACTCCGGCAAAAAAGCGGGCAGCTGACCGGTTACCTGTACTACCTGCTCCGTGAAGCCGGTATCCACGTGCTGACGCCTGACGACCCGGCGCAGCGTGGGGCCCAGCTGTCACTGCTGGTGCCGGACGGAGGGAAAGCCTTATTTAACCGGCTTGTGGAAGCCGGTATCATCGGCGACTGGCGCGAACCGGATTGCATTCGCCTGGCACCTGCCCCGCTTTACAACACCTTTGAAGAGGTTTGGCGGGTTGCCGATGTCATCAGCAGGTTCTGATTGTTGGCGTGCGTTTCGTTGGCCGCCAGTGCCAGCCCGTAAAAGATCCGGCGAACGGCTTGCTCAATCTGGGCCCAGCCTTCGTCGGTTCCTAAATCAATGCCCATCAGGGTGCGTTTATCCTGACTCATGAACGTCAGCAACCGGAGGGCCGAGATCATGATTGCCGATACCGAACGCCCGTATTCACTGCTGACCATACCTGACATGGTTTCGACAATGTCATGCGTTTCCTGTTCCAGCTTATCGGCCATTGGGTTAGTATGCTTTTCTGAATGGGCCAGCAAATCAGCCCGCAGGTACTCCAGTGTCTGTATGTTCTGGCGCAATAGCCTGAAATCCAGAAGCATGTATTCGCAGGAGGCTTCCATGATTTCTTCAATGGTCGCACCTTTGAATTGCTCCGGATCAATCCGGGGCAGTTGAACGACCGGCGGATTTTGCTTATAATAAGCCTTCATTAAGCCGTCTAATCCGCCGAAATAGCGGTAAATCAATATCTTGTTAATGCCTGATGCGGCCGATATCCGGTTAATGCCTAGCTGGTCAAACCCCTCCTCTGCTATTATTTTACCGACGGCATCAATAAGCCGTTGCTCAGTATGTGCTCTTCCTCTTGGCATGTCTACTAGTACGTTGTTGTCAACTTAAATCGATGTATGAACGATTTTGCACCTAAACTAAATGTATAGTTCTATGGTTTGCAACTTTGTTCCGTTATTTATGGCAATTTAATCTAAATCAAGATTAGCCGCCTGACTTGTTTGCTGAACAAAGGCAATATTCCGCTGAAGTCCTTCGAGTTTGGTGCGTTTCACGGCCGACCGCCTGAAAACCTCGCGGAAGACGTCTTCCGTAATATCCTGCCAGTCGGTTTTGGTCAGCTGGCGCAGCGTCGGGTGCGGATCGAAGGCGGGCGTTTGATGTGGTTTCGCGAAGCGGTTCCACGGACAGACATCCTGACAGATGTCACAGCCGAAAATCCAGTTGTCGAACTGTCCGCTGACGGTGGCCGGAATGGCTTCCTTGAGTTCGATGGTAAAATAGGAGATGCAGCGGCTCCCGTCGACCACATAGGGCTCAACGATTGCGCCCGTCGGGCAGGCGTCGATACAGCGGGTGCAGGTGCCGCAATAGTCACCGATGGGGCCGTCGGGCGTCAGTTCCAGGTCAAGGATCAGCTCTCCGATAAAGAAAAAGCTGCCCATTTTCCGGTTGATGATGTTCGTATGTTTGCCCATCCAGCCCGCCCCGCTCCGTTGGGCCCAGGCCTTGTCCATAACCGGTGCTGAATCGACAAAGGCGCGGCCGCCAACCTCACCAACGTTTTCCTGAATGAACGTCAGTAACGACTTCAGTTTGTCTTTCAGCACAAAGTGATAGTCTTCGCCATAGGCATATTTCGAGATTTTCAGGTCATCGGCACCCTCGGCAAGCGGTGCTTCGGGAAAGTAATTCAGCAAAACCGTAATGACCGATTTTGCCCCGTCGACCAGCAGGCGCGGGTCAAGGCGTTTGTCAAAATGATTGGCCATGTAGCCCATCTGCCCGTGGCGTTCCTGCTTCAGCCAGTTTTCCAGACGCGGCGCCTCGTCGTCCAGAAAACCGGCTGCTGAAATGCCGCAGAAATCAAAGCCAAGGGCAACTGCCTGTTGTTTGATCAGGGCTGTGTGGCGGGCGGTTGCGTTAAGGTGTTGTTGCATAATCCGATGTCAGAGAAACAGCATATCCGGCCGAAAAAATTCAGATTCAGGCTAAAAGTATGGCCGGTCGCTAATCTTTTCGGGCGGTTTTGTGTTAGCAGATGAGTGACCGGACCAGAGCGGCAGATGTGTGTCAAGTTGTCAGATTGAATGGATTTGGCCTTGTTATTGTGCATATTTGCAGAAAGAATTCAGGTAGAGAAAGCGATAGTTAGCATGGAAAATAAAGACATTATTGACGAAGAAGCGCCATCTGTAAACGAGAATACTGACAATCAGTCTGCCGAAGCGGCAGAGCAGCCTGCTGCCGAAACGTCATCGGCGTCGCAGGAAGTTGCCGAGCTGAAAGACAAATACCTTCGGTTATACGCCGATTTTGAGAACTTCCGCCGCCGTACGGCTAAGGAAAAATTAGACCTGATCAGCACCGCCAATGAAGGCCTGCTGGTATCGCTGCTGCCGGTTGTTGACGACTTTGAGCGGGCGATGCAATCCATCGAAAATGCCAGTGACATTGCGGCCCTGAAAGAAGGCGTGTCGCTGATTTATCATAAATTGTTCCGGACCTTAGAAGCCAAAGGCGTGAAGCCGATGATGTCGAAAGGGGAGGTATTTAACGCCGATATCCACGAATCCGTCACCCAGTTCCCTGCCCCGAGCGACGACCTGAAAGGCAAGGTCATCGACGAGGTAGAAAAAGGGTATTTCCTGAACGACAAAGTAATCCGGTTTGCAAAGGTTATTGTAGGAAGCTAATTTATTGAGTGAATGAGTGATTGAGTGAATTAGCGGGACTACTCACTCAATCACTCATTCACCCACTCACTCATTGATTTCATGGCAACGAAGCGAGATTATTACGAGGTACTGGGTATCGACAAAAACGCCTCTGCGGACGATATTAAAAAAGCCTATCGGAAGATGGCGATTAAGTATCACCCGGACAAAAATCCGGATGATCCATCGGCAGAAGAAAAGTTTAAGGAGGCGGCTGAAGCCTATGATGTGCTGAGCGATGCGCAGAAAAAAGCGCGGTATGACCAGTTTGGTCATCAGGGTCTTGGCGGCAACGGCGGTTTTGGCGGTTATGGCGGTGGCCCGTCGATGGAAGATATTTTCAGCCAATTCGGCGATATTTTCGGCGACGAATCGCCGTTTGGCAGTTTCTTTGGCCGGAGCACGGGCGGTCAGCGGCAGCGCGTACGCCGTGGCTCTGACCTGCGGATTAAGCTGAAGCTGAACCTGCAGGAGGTGGCCAACGGGGTAGAGAAAAAAATCAAGGTAAAACGTCACGTCACCTGTACGACCTGCGGCGGAAACGGATCGAAAAACGGCACTGCTGTCACGACCTGCCAAACCTGTAACGGAACCGGTCAGGTGCGCAAGGTGGTGAATACGATGCTTGGGCAGATGGTGTCGACCAACACCTGTCCGACCTGTAACGGCGAAGGCAAGCAGGTAACGGATCGTTGCGATACCTGCTTTGGCGAAGGCCGTTTGTTGCAGGAAGACGTGATTCCGATCAAGATTCCGGCGGGGGTAGCCGAGGGCGTGCAGCTGTCGGTATCGGGTAAAGGAAACGTGCCGCCGCGCGGAGGCGTGGCCGGTGATCTGCTGATCCTGATCGAAGAGGAGGAAGACGAAGAACTGAAACGCGATGGTACCAACATTGTATTCGACCTGTACGTTAACTTCGCCGACGCCGCTTTGGGGACGAGTGTAGAAGTGCCAACCATCGATGGCCGGGCACGGATTACGCTGGAGCCGGGCACGCAGAGCGGCAAAATCCTGCGCCTGAAGGGCAAAGGTATCAAAGAACTGAACGGCTACGGTCGCGGCGATCAGCTGGTACACGTCAACGTCTGGACACCGCGTACGCTCTCGTCCGACGAGCGCGCCCTGCTGGAGCGGTTACGCAGCGCCCCGAATTTCCTGCCGAAACCGAATAAAAACGAAAAGGGCTTTTTCGAGAAGATGAAAGACTTTTTTCACGGTTGAGCCTTCCTGAGCATACCAAAGCCCCGTTCGAGAGAGCGGGGCTTTTTTTGTGCGATATGGAACTGATTGATCTATAATAAATTATGATAGAAATGGCATTTATATGAAAATTTGTTTATTACAATCAATAATCATAAAATTGCTGTCAATCATCTTAATGTTTTATTCTGTACAGTAATTATTACATATACAGTTGACTGTAAAGAAGAACTAAACCAGACCCTTAATGAATCAATAACGTTTACCTGACACCTTTATGGACTTTAAAGACCACCTCAAACAACTTGTTGACAGGGTTGCCCGCCTTAAAGATTCTATCCATACTGAGGAAGCGACAAAGACGGCCTTTATCCTTCCGTTCCTGCAATGCCTTGGCTACGATGTATTTAACCCCCTTGAGGTGGTGCCTGAATTTATCAGCGATATAGGCACGAAAAAGGGCGAAAAGGTTGATTACGCCATCATGCGGGATAGCGGAGAGCCGTGTATGCTGATTGAATGCAAGCATTGGGCGCAAAGCCTGACTTTACACGACAACCAGCTATTACGCTACTTCCATGTTACCAAGGCCCGCTTTGGTGTCTTGACCAATGGGATCATTTACCGGTTTTATACTGACCTGGAGGAGCCGAACAAGATGGACCAAAAGCCGTTTCTTGAAATCAACATGCTCGATTTGAGGGACAATCAGGTAGAGGAGCTAAAGAAGTTCCACAAATCCTATTTCGACGTAAACGCTATCATTACCTCTGCCAGCGAACTGAAATATACCGGTGAGCTGAAATTGCTGATACAGCAGGAGATGAATAGCCCAAGTGACCCGTTAGTCAGGCATTTGGCAAAGCAGGTTTATCCCGGCCAGTTAAACGCCAAAATGATGGATTACTTTACCGGACTGGTTAAGAAATCCTTTCAGCATAGCTTTTCAGACCAGATCACGGACAGGCTGAAAACGGCGTTGGTTCAGGAAGAAAAGACCATTGTGGTAACTGAACCCGTAGCAGCGCCAGCGGCTGAAGAAAAGGAAAAACCAACGATTGTCACCACACAGGAGGAGTTAGAGGCTTTCTACATTGTGCGTTCTATCCTTCGGGGAACGGTTGAGCTAAAACGGATTGCTTACCGTGATGCACAAACGTACTTTGCTATTTTATTGGATGACAACAACCGAAAGACGATTTGCCGCCTGTATTTCAATGGCTCTAAAAAATACTTAGCGTTGCTTGATGAAGCCAAGAAAGAAACTAAGTATGAGATTGCGGGAATAGACGATTTATACGAATACTCGCAACAGCTTGTTGAGGGAGCGGAGCGGTTGATTAGTAATAAAAACTCTATATAATGTAAAATATTACTTGATTGATAAATTACATATACGGACTATAACATGATAAAAGTTAAAATAGATAATTGTAAAAAAAACAGAATGATATCATCATTTTATGCATCATAAGCGATGTCAATAATGAAAAATATAAAATTGTTTAAATATTTAGGCTTGTAATGATAAATCGTGTTTGACCATATAAATGCCATTAACAAATATGAATACAAATGAATTGGAAGAGTACTGTAAAGAGAAAGAACACCAACTGTCTATTGTGAAAAATACTCGGGTTGATGCCATGTATACAGGTGTTATAAACTATTTCCGTGATGACGCTGATATAGATTATTCCAGAGTCTTATACTCATCTTCATGCCGGAGGTTGCAAGGGAAGATGCAACTATTAGTGCCTAAAAGCCAAGTGTTTTATAGAAACCGCCTAACTCATAGCTTGGAAGTTGCTCAGTTTGCCAAAACAATAGCCAAAAGACTTAAATTAGATGATATTATTACAGTTCAAACATGTTCATTGGCTCATGATATAGGTAATCCTCCATTTGGGCATGCGGGCGAAATATTTTTAAGCAATGTGAGTAAAAATAGCCTTTATGAGGGTAATGCACAGACATTTAGAATTCTCAATAGGCTCGAGAAAAGGCACTATGATTTTAATGGGTTAAATCTGACAATACGTTCAATGCTTGGAGTTGTTAAATACTTTAAGCCTGAGTTTGAAAATGATATTGAGAGTAATTCACTGAAAAAAAATAAGAAGTTTTTGTATGATGAGGATTATAGTTTAGTGAAAGAATGGCTTGAGACGTATAATATATCACACAAAACAATTGATTGTGAAATAATGGATTTGTGTGATGAAATAGCTTATGCTATTCATGACTTAGAAGATACATTAAGGCTGAACTATTTTACTATCGACGAATTGCTATATGAATTCTCTATACGTAAAGAATATAAATCTGTCCTAGGTATTTTTAAGAAATACGTTGTACGAGCTCGCCAGTTTGCAGAAAAAGCTCATGAGTACAAAACCTCAGAAGAATATGCAATATTATTTAGAAAAGAATTAACTTCAGTTCTTGCAAATGAATTTGTTCTTGATATTCATTTAGTTGATGGAAGACTAGGATATAAAACATTAGGCTCATTAGTAGCGGGACTTAAAATGATGACTTTTGAATGTATAAAAAGACAGCCTGAAATAATTGAATATGAGCAGTTAGGTAGTCATGTTTTAACAAGGCTCTATGAGCTATATACAGATAAAGACTATAATAAAGATATGGTACTATTGCCCGCAAACTACCGTATACAACATTTGTGGGAGAGAAAAGTTCAAGATTATATTGGTGGTATGATGGATATATACGCAATCCAGCAATATGAAAAATACTTTGGCAAGTTAGATGGGAAGGGTATATATTTAAAGTAAATAAAATGCATGAAAATATAGCTTAATATTATTTAAGTCTTTAGTTATAGTTAAATGTAATTGTAGTATAATTTCTTTTTTGAGTAAAAAAAACTTTTGAAATGAGATTAAATAATGACGTATTATACGAATTTCTAAAAAGAAAAGAGATTCACTATTTATATCATGCAAATACAGTTTCGACCTCAATAACATATTTAGAACAATATGGCTTATTGTCCCGAGGGGCGGTCGAGGAGCTGGGATTATTTCAGACTGAGCAGTCTTCTGATAAAATCGACAGAGATTTTGATATATGGTACGATATATTCTTAGATACAATAGATTTACATGGCTATTTCCCAAGACAAAATTTATATGGTCCTATTGTATTTAAGTTTTCTGTGGATCTAGTATTAAATCCTGATTATGAGATTTGGATAACGAAAGATAATCCAATATATTGGACTTCAAGAAATTCTAACGATGAAAAGTATTTTATTGATGTTGAAGAGCTATCTCAGAAATGGGATGTTATTCAACGCCAGCGTATGATGATAACAATAAGAAATAATAAAACAGCTATATTATTTGATTATCTAAATAAGATTATAGTTGATAATCCAAAAGTTGAAATAACAGATGGTAATATTAATTTATTTAATGAGGCTATAAGTGCTATTAGAAAATCAATTAAGAATAATCCGCATTTGCATGATAAGCTAACTGTTAGAGAATGCAACAACTGTTATTGCCATGATAATTATTTAAATGGCGTCGGGGTCGCTGATTTGAAACGCTTATTTTTGCCTAAATATTTAATAGATAATTAAGCAGATTGTTTGCCAATCTTGCAAAAATGATTCGGGTATTATTAAGAAAAACCTTTTTTTATAGTGAGAAGAAAATTGAGAATACTTATTTATTGGTAATAATTTACGAGAGCTTAACTGATAGGTAGTTTTTATTAAAACTCTTCAGAGATATAAATTGAACAAAAAAATAAAAAAAGAATGTACTTATCCTATGCCTTAAGTATGTGCAAGGTTGAAGGCATCTTGTGTAGACAGGATACAGGATATATGTCCTCAAGTAAAACATGCGAAAGTGTCGAAAGTGCTAAATATGATACTCCAAAAACAATCTTTTTCCTTGGCTATCGACATTAAGAGACGTTAGCAGTATGTTCGCAGACGCATCTTAAAAGCATCTGATAATTAATAGCTTTTATGTGATTTTTTCTTAGCTATGGAAGAATCAAAATGGATTGACAAAGTTTTGACAGATGCACGGCAGGGAGTTGTTGTGCGTATCAGAGCAAATACAAGAGAATACGAAGCGGCTATTGACAAAGCTATTGCCTTTAATCTGATTTCAGGCACTAATTACCGCTTAACTGAAAAAGGCTACAAAGCTATAGAAGTAGGCGGATTTGATAATTGGATACAATATATGGAGCAGAGAGAAGTCGAACGGAGAGGTATTTTAGTTAACGGCAACGCTGTTATCGGCAATAACAATTTTGGTGTGTTACAAGGACAGGATGGCACATTAATTAACACAGGTAACAACGCACACATTGACAGCTCCATAGAATTTAATAGAGGAAACTTTGAAGAGTTAGCGCAAAAACTTAGAGCTAATCATGTTGGGCAACAGGATATTGAAGAGTTAAAAAGTATCCTGGAATCTGATAGTCTAAACAAGGAAAAGGGAGTTTTTGGCGATAAAACGAATGGCTGGATATCAAAAATGATTTCAAAAAGCCTTGATGGTACGTGGCAAATCGGTGTTGGAGCAGCGGGCGGGTTGTTAGTAGAAGTGATAAAAAAATATTACGGCTGGCATTAATATGCTCAGTTCTCGCTCGCATATTGCGAATGAGGATTATCCGTAAGGGCTACGGCCCGTAAGTTGGCTTATACCAAAACTGTTTACGGGCCGGAGGCCCTTCCGAATAATGCTTACTCGTTATAAACGAGCAACAACGGGGGCGACAATCAAGCTATACGAAAAATGCACGACCAACCGCTTCAGCCCATCCCTCGGACTTGATGGGTGAAAGCGGACAGTCAAGACGAACGCCGAGCCGGTCAACCATCGTTAGATGATTCGCCAAGCAGAAAAGGCGTGTTTGTCAACGTTAGGGACAGGGGTCACGGCTCAACAGGCCAGATCGTTGGCGTGCAATTCGGGCTTACCTGCGACACGAAAAATGCTCCGTTTATGTATGTTTAGGCTTCCATTTCCAAGTTTTGGCTGACAAGGGAAACGCTTGAGTTAGTATTATTTTGATTGAGAGAAGTAGATCATCTGCTATGCCCGCCGTTTATATCTATCTGGACTGGAATGTGTTTGATGGGCTGCAAAAGATTCAGCAGTTAAATGATTCTGATAAAGAAGCATTCACATTCATTAATAATTTAATAGCGCAGCAAAATGTCTTTGTACCTTATTCAAACGCTCACATCAATGATCTTATAAGGGGCTACAAGAAAAATCCAACCTACACACAGGGAGATTTAAGTTTCATTGCTCAAATTACTGGTAATTTGGCCGTTGTTCAGTATTGGGGTCACGATCAAGTCACTTGGCATCAACGAGATGTGTTTCAATTTTTTGAGGATGCTCTTGAAGAAAAAAGTAACGATTTTGATTCACTTGAAAAACTATGTGAAGGTGATGAGTTTGGTATGATGAAGACTATGATGGACTTATTTAAAAGCGTGCCTTTACCTGATAACTTTTCTAAATTGTTTGAGCTTGACCCAGTGTTTGATAAAATTTTTGCTACATCGAGAGAAAAACTGACCATATATTCTTTGATGGATGATCTGATGAAGATGTCAAGTCTACTCAAAACGGATTATTCGATATACAAGTCTCTGAGAGGGTTTACAAGTAAAATCATAAAGAAATATAAAAATGACCCGAGCCTCAAGGCCCAACTTCAAATACTTGATAATCAGGAGGCGCCTAATTTTCTGAAAGCGTCTTCGGACGAAATGTATGAATGGGCAAAAAATAAGTCATCTTCAAAAACATCTGGTAACAGTGATTATAGCAAGGTAATTGATACTTATCTTAAGATTGACTGGAGAGGATACAAATCTGATGAAAGATTCGACAATATGATTGACGACGCTTTACACACGTTTTATGCTGCTCACTGCCATTTTTTCGTGACTGAGGACGATAGATGTCATTACAAAGCAACAGAGACATTCAAAGAGCTTGGTATTTTGACGCGAGTGTTCAAACCCAAAGAATTTCTAAGTTTCGTCAAACAAACTCTCAAAGATGGCGATTCTGGGCAGATTTTAAGAGAAGGCTAACTTTCATTTCACAGTTCTAGCTCGCATATTGCGAATGAAGATTATCCGTAAGAGCCTCTGGTCCGTAGACTGCATGGCACAAGCCAGCTTACGTGCCAGACGGGGCTGCTATCGCAGAATCTTCCGGATATTGGGTACTTGTTATAAACGAGCAACAACGGAAAACACAAACCCATGATACTATTCTGCCACCTGTTATCGCTGTTGGTACTGAGTCAGCCTGTTAGGAAGCCTGTATACGTTGTCGTAACGAATGAGATTGCCGTATCTAATCGTATTGTGCCGTCAACGATAGATCGGGATAATAAAACGGTCGTGGCGTATGATACGATGACGGTTTATACGCTGCCATGCAAAAACGACAGGAGTGCTATCCGGCTTGTTCGTGTAGGGAAGAAAAAAATAATAAAGTCAGCATCATTCTTTGAGGGTATCAAACCCACGGACTGTACCTGGATAAGTCGTCACATCGGCTTGATCGCTTCTACGGCCGAACGTTCGCCATTGATCGGACCTGTTTACATGGTTGAAAAAAAAGAAAAACAAATCATTCTTACACAAGTCGTCTTCGATATTGCACAAGAGGAAAGAATAAAGGATTGGTAAACCGGTCGTCCTCCTCACCAGGCTGTTCATACACCGGCCGACCATCACCCCCATAGGTAACAAAACCGGCTGTCAACGGGTTAGGTTTTCACGCATCAACACAACGAAACGGTATGAGAAAGGTTATTTATTACGTCGCCAGCTCCATTGACGGGTATATTTCAGGGCCGGATGATGACGTAAGCGGCTACGTACAGACCGGAAACGGCGTGGAAAAATACCTCGGCGACCTGGCGGGATTTGATACCGTCATTATGGGCAGAAAGACCTACGAATATGGCTATGCGTTCGGCATTGAACCTGGTCAGCCGGCATACCCGAACATGACCCACTATATCTTTTCCGACACCCTTACGTTTGATCATCCGCACGAAAGCGTACACGTAAAGCCGCTGAACCTCGACGCAATCGACGCCATCAAACAGCAGCCCGGCACGGACATTTATCTGTGTGGCGGCGGGCAGCTGGCCGGATGGCTGCTCGACCATCAGCGGATTGATCTATTGCGCATCAAACTGAGTCCGGTAGTGTTAGGGCAGGGCATACGCCTCTTCGGCGACTCAACAAAAGCGTACAAGGCCGGATTAATTGATACTGAAGCGTATGAACACGGGTTACAGATGATGACGTTTGCCATTACCTATTGACCGGTTCCGTTGTCGTATTACCTTTACGGGTAAAAAACTGCCCCATGTTCCTTATCCTTGCCATTCTCTTCTTCGTGCTTACGTGGCTGTTTCGTGGCCTTGTCTTTGATATTCAGCTGGCCGATACGTATTATGTGATACCCACGTTTCAGATTTTTCTCGCTCTCGGTATTAGCTGCTGCCTGATTGAAGCCGCGTATTTTGTACGCCGCAAACAGGTCAGCAGACTTCGCCCTAAACGGGATTATCAGTGGCATGTGGTGGCAACAACGCTCTGCGGGCTCGTGTTTGTCTACAGCCAAATGCAGAACCTGGTGTTGTCGGGTATCGACCGGCGCTATGTGTCCATTCCGGATATAGAGGCCATGAGGACCGCTTCGTATCTGGGCGGACTGGCGCTGCTGGCCTTTCTGGTGGTACAGGCTGCGTACCTGATCCGGTTTTCAGTGGTGGCCGTTATGCGGAGAGGCTGAGAAGCCGGCAGACTGATTGAGCAGTAAGTCGCTCATCGGCTGAAAGATAGCAATTTGTCTATGTTTTTGTCTACGCTGCTTTTTTGCCTTTGAAGACCCGTTACGGTTATTTTCGTTCGTGTTGTATACTAAAACGAATGAAAATATGGCCCGAATTTTACAAAAAAACGTCCTATGGCTGGTAATAATGCTGCTGGCAGCTGGCAATGTAATGGCATCAGATAAGCATAAGGCTCCGGGAAACAGCCGGAAACCAGCGCCACCGACAGTTATCATCACGGCGTATCCGGGTACCAGTGTTACCTGGCCGGAGTTAGTGACGCTGGTTGCCAGCGGGGCCGACAGCTACCTTTGGTCAGAAAACGCGGGTAGTTCAACCTCCGCAACGGTAGTAGTTAACTTTACCGGTGATTACTCGGTAACCGGAACGACCAATGGTGAAAGCGCTTCGGCGGATATACATATAGACGTTAATACAGGTCAGGTCTATAGTTCAGCTGGTTTTGACCAGAATAACCCTTGTGTGGGCACGTCATTGACGTTAGCTGGTGGTGCGACGGGTGGTTTGGTTTCTTATACGGTAAGCTTCAGGGGGCCTGTTCCTATTCCTAACCCTGATGTAAATGCGCCGGGTATAATGCAGTTTACAGCCACTAAACCCGGATACTACAGTGCCGGTACTATAGGGACTTATGTAATGAGTGCAACCGAAACGGCAGCTACTGCTACCGGTGTCTTGTCAGCGATGAGTACTGTAGAGATCCGGCCTGTCTTATCATTGACCGCTACGGAGCTGATTGTAGACAAGGGAACATCGGTAACACTGAATGCGGACAGCGATAATCGGGACAATGACTTTACAAATTACAGATGGGATGGCGGACAGATCGGGAAAACAATTGTGATTACTCCCACAGAATCGATGATTTATTCCGTAACAGCTGTTGATATATACAATGGCTGTACGTATGCCGAATCAATCCGGATTCTGGCCTGTGATCCATTGCTGGCGGCTCAGATAGGATCGGTTAGCTTTGCTCCGCCAATCGGTAATGAGCGGAGTTTACAGATTACAGGGGTGGGAACGACCTATGTTGTGACGGGGCCGGGGGGATATGTGTTTAGCCAGGTATTCCGCGGGCAAGCCAGCCGTACGGTAACCATTCCCGCGGGTAATCTTGCCGGTAGGTATACGGTTACAGTAAGCAACCGGGATGCCTGTGGCCGGTCTGACACCATAACCCGAACGATTGAATTACCTGGTATTTAAATAAGCAAGTGGAAAGTTAATTCTCAAAAGGTGAGTCTGCCCCGACAGACTCACCTTTTTTGTTGACGCCCCGGCTGCTTAGGACCGTGCCGGAGCCGGTTCTAGAAAAATACGCGGGTCGCGCAGGAACGCCGCTATCCAGATCAGCGCCATCGGCAGAACAGCGTTGAACGGCGTACCGTGCGATAACTCCGTGGCCAGGGCACCGGCAAAGTAACAGCAGAGCAGGATAAAACCGATGCGCATCGTTTTCGGGTAGAGAAACAGCAGCGCAAAGCCGATTTCCATCAGCCCCAGCATCGGCAGGTATGCGCCTACGCCGACTTTGCTCAGTGTACTGACAATTTCCGGCGAGCCGATCAGCTTCATCACGCCGCTCATGATAGACATACCGGCGGCCAGGACCGTAAACGTAATGGTCAGAATGCGTTTGATTTTCGGATTCATAGTTCGGGAGTTTCAGATGATTAATATTGGTGCAAACCTACGCGTTCCGGTGATGCATGATGGGGCACTATCCTGAAGTATACTGCTATCCTTCAGGATACGGGGTTATGAATCAGATACTGTCTTGTATCTTTATAAGCAGAACAACGTGCACACAATATGGACGTACTATTGGATGAACCGGAAATCAGCATACGGCGGCAGAGGCGCCTGTCGGAGAAGGAATGTACACAGCACCTGATGCCGATACAGGATGCGTTGTATGTGCTGAGCGGGAAATGGAAACTGCCGATTATCATTGCCCTGCGGGATAACAACCGCCGGTTTGGGGAGATTCAGCGGGCCGTTACCGGCATTACGGCGCGGGTATTGAGCAAGGAGCTGAAAGAGCTGGAAATGAATGAGTTTGTGGTCAGGAAGGTATACCCGACCACACCCGTCACCATCGAATATGCACTGACCGGCTACAGCGATACGCTGGATGCGGTAATAATCGCCCTGCACGATTGGGGTGTTCAGCACCGCGACCGCATCCTGAAGCGCACGGAAAGGGCATGAGGGGGATGCTGGATGAATCAGAAACGAAAAATGGACAACGGCCTGAAGCCATTGTCCATTTTTCATGATCCGTTATTCCTTCTTACAAAGCAGGTTTAGTCGATTTTCAACAGGCGGATGGCCCGTGCACGGCTGTTGGAAACGGCCCGCAACAAGAGCGTACCACCCGGCTGACGGCTGACGTCGAAGCGGAAGCGCTCTTCGGCTTGTGCCCGTTCACGGCGCTGTACGCTGATGACTTCACCATTCATATTCGTCACCTGTACCTGAATCGGTTCGCCTTCGGCTCCGCGGATGGCTACTTCGATGATACCGTTCTGAATCGGGTTACCACCAATCGCTACCACATCAATCGGAGGCAGTGACTCGGCGGCGGCAATCCGTCCGCTACCGGTCGCTGAGGCGCTGATGGTAATGCTCATCACCGCACTGGCCGATAACCCGCCGGTGTTCGTAGCCCGTAGGGTAACGGTGCTGCTGCCTGCCGTGGTCGGTGTGCCCGAAATAGCACCGGTTGTCGTATTAATGCTCAAGCCGGCCGGCAAACCGGTAGCCGCATACGTCAGTGTCTGGCTGTTCGGATCCGTGAAGGAACCGGTTGGCAGCGTATAGCTGAAGGCCCGGCCTACTACACCCGTTGCCGACACCAGCGTACCGCTGAAGACCGGCGCTGTGCCGACTGTTCCGGTGCCGCTGGTGGCCGATGCGCTGATCGTAATCCCAACCGATGCACTGGCCGATTGACCGGCTGCGTTGGTCGCCCGTAGGGTTACGGTGGTGCTGCCCGCCGTGGTCGGTGTTCCGGAGATCGTACCGGTTGCGGTATTGATCGTCAGACCGGCCGGCAAATTAACGGTTGTATACGTCAGCGTTTGTGAGGCACCGCCTGTAAATGCTCCGGCTGGCAGGGTATAGCTGAAGGCCTGACCTACCACACCCGTTGCCGAGGCTAAGGTGCCGCTGAAGACCGGTGCCGTACCGGTGCCGCTGGTCGCCGATGTGCTGATCGTGATGCCGACTGTTCCGCTGGCCGACTGCCCGCTGGTGTTAGTCGCCCGCAGAGTAACCGTATTGCTGCCCGCCGCTGTCGGTGTGCCCGAAATCGTACCGGTTGTTGTGTTGATCGTCAGACCGGCTGGTAATCCGGTAGCGGCATACGTCAGCGTCTGATTGGTACCGCCCGTAAACGTGCCGGTCGGCAGGGTATAGCTGAATGCCTGCCCAACCACACCCGTCGCCGAGGCTAAGGTGCCGCTGAAGACCGGTGCTGTGCCGGTACCGCTGGTGGCCGATGTGCTGATGGTGATGCCAAACGTTGTGCTGGCCGACATGCCGCCGGTATTGGTAGCCCGCAGGGTAACGGTGTTGCTGCCCGCTGCTGTCGGTGTTCCCGAGATGGCCCCGGTTGTTGTGTTGATCGTCAGACCGGCTGGCAGCCCCGTAGCGGCATAAGCCAGCGTTTGTCCGGAAGGATCCGTAAACGATCCGGTCGGCAGGGTATAGCTGAACGCCTGACCTACCGTACCGGTTGCCGACACCAGCGTACCGGTGAAGGTTGGCGAAGGCATCGGGCTGATGGTAATCCCAACTGTACCGCTGGCCGACTGAGCGCCCGTGTTGGTAGCCCGCAGGGTAACGGTGCTGCTGCCCGCTGTGGTTGGCGTTCCTGAGATCGTACCGGTAGTTGTATTCAGGGTCAGACCAGCGGGTAAACCGGTGGCTGCATACGACAGCGACTGGCCACCGGCCGTGGTAAAGGTGCCGGTTGGCAGGGTATAGCTGAACGCCTGGCCTACGGTGCCGGTCGCCGAAGCCAGCGAGCCGCTGAAGACCGGAGTCGGCGCGGAGCCGATGCTGATGCTGAGTACGCCGCTTGCCGTAGCACGGGCAGGGTCGGTGGCCGTAATGGTTACCGAACTAACCCCCGATACCGACGGTGCTCCCGTGATGGCGCCCGATCCGCTGTTGATGCTGAATCCTGACGGCAGCCCGGTAGCCGCATACGTCAGGGACTGTCCCGGATTCGGATCGGTGAAGGCACCCGTTGGCAGGGTATAGCTGAACGCAGAGCCGACCAGACCGGTTGCCGAAGCCAGC
Source organism: Arsenicibacter rosenii (assembly GCF_001870735.1). Lineage (GTDB taxonomy): Bacteria > Bacteroidota > Bacteroidia > Cytophagales > Spirosomataceae > Arsenicibacter > Arsenicibacter rosenii. The sequence goes on from NZ_MORL01000001.1 coordinate 66,373, forward strand.
GTACCGCTGAAGACAGGGGCCTGATTTGGCGCAACGGAGATGCTTACCGTACCGGATGCCGAAGCACCCGCCGGATCGGTAGCCGTAATCGTTACCGATGAAACCCCCGTTGCCGATGGCATCCCTGTAATCGCGCCTGATCCGCTGTTAACACTCAGGCCGGCCGGTAGTCCGGTAACGGTATAGGTCAGCGTCTGTCCGGCGTTAGGGTCGGTAAACGTACCGGTTGGCAACGTATAGCTAAGCATCGAACCAACAGTACCGGTGGCCGAAAGCGCCGAGCCACTGAAGACCGGGGCCTGATTCGGGGCTACATTCACCGAAACCACGCCCGATGTGGATAAGCCGCCCGTATCCCGTGCCGTCAGCGTAACCGAGCTGGTGCCGGTGGCAGAAGGCGTACCGGTGATTGCGCCCGTGCCTGCATTGATGCTTAGTCCGGCCGGTAGTCCGGTTGCCGAATAGGCTAACGCCTGACCGGTGTTGGCATCGGTAAAGGTACCGGTTGGCAGCGTAACGTTCAGGGGCGTGCCTACCGTAGCCGAAACAGAGGCAAGCGAGCCACTGAATACCGGAGCCACATTGGGCACTACTGTGATACCCAGCGTTGAACTGGCCGATAGCCCGCCGGTATCGGTGGCCGTAAACACAACGGAGTTAGAACCGGTAGTGGAGGCCGTGCCGGTCAGTGCGCCCGTACCTGAATTGATGCTTAGTCCGGCCGGTAGTCCGGTTGCCGTATACGTCAGTGTCTGACCGGTATTCGGGTCCGTAAACGAGCCGGTTGGCAGCGTGTAGCTGAACGGTGCCCCTGCAATGGCGGTTACGGATGTCAGCGTACCACTGAAAACCGGTGTCAGGTTTGCATTGAATGTAATACCAACTGTTGTTGAGGCCGATAGTCCGCCCGGGTCAGTTGCCCGGATGGTGATGTTGTTCGCACCCGTTGCCGATGTTGTACCGGTAATGGCACCCGTCCCGGCATTGATGCTCAGGCCGGTTGGCAACCCTACGGCCGTATAGGTCAGCGTTTGTCCGGCGTCCGGGTCGGTAAACGATCCGGTTGGCAGGGTATAGCTGAACGGAACACCGGCAATACCCGAAACGGCCGTTAGTGTGCCGCTGAAGACAGGCGCCTGATTGGTTGGCGTCGGATTGTTGCCGCAGAAGGCTGCCAGATCAAACGTATAGCTGACCATGACACCGTTTTGCATCGCAGTAATGACGATTGGTTTCGGATCGGCCCGTAAGCCTGGTTCAACGGTACCGCTGGCACTCCCTGCATTGGCGCGGGTGATCCCCGGGGCCGTAAAGGTAACAGGAGAGCCATCGCCACCGGTTGTGTTGAACGTAATGGCACCGGTTGAGCAATTATACGTTGGCTGGGTAACGGCAAAGTTGCCCGGGCAAGCGGTAGCTAAATTAAATGTATAGGTAGTTGATACGCCATCCTGAGTTGCTGTGATAACAATTGGTTTGGGGTCAGCCCGCAAACCGGCTTCCAGGGTTCCGCTGCTGCTGGATGCGCCGGCGCGCGTAATACCGGCCGCCGAATAGGTAATGGCCGAACCATTACCGCCTGTTGTATTAAAGGTGATCGCTCCCGTAGAACAGTTATAGGTCGGTTGCGTAAGGGTAAGGGCTGATTGGGCAAAGGCCTGGTGTTGATAGGAGCACGTGATACACAATGCCCAGACAAACAACCACAGTGACGTGGTCGCCGGCTTAAAATTTGTATGCATACTGGTTGAGTAAAAAGTTGGAAATACGATTTATGGATTAAGTGTGTACATTCGGCCGGAACCGATCATGCGGCAAGTACCGCATCGTAACGTGTCAGACAACGTCCGGTGCGAAGGATTTCGTCACCGGGGCAAGGTTCATTTTCATACATGTAGAATCCCCTGGGGTGAGGATGCAGTAGCGCGGCCAATCATATGCTCAGACTAAATTATATTGGTTTAGCCTATAGGATTACAAGGTATAAACAGGAAGCCTTAAGAGGAGCAGAATGTTATAAAGAAGCAGGGAAACTGTGTGAGCGGGCCTGAAAACGAGGCAGGATCATAGGAGAGCTGATAAACCTGCGGCTTTCAGGTGGCTGAAAACCAGCCGCCAGGCGTGTTAACAAAAAATAAATATGCCGAAATAGTCTTTTGCCCGGCAAGTGCAGTATCATTAGCAGATTTTAAACCAATCGAACCATGTTACGGTCCCGCGCCGAATACCTCGTTAATCGTCTCATCGAAAACCAGCTGACTTCCTCCGAACTGGATGAGTTGCTGCGGAGCATGGGGAACGAGCGGGCACTTGACGATTTTTCGGACGTACTGGAAGCTTACTTTAATTCACTCGTTGAGGAAAGCGAAACCACAGATTTACCCCGGCAGGAGCCCCCTGCGACGGATTCGGTACCTTCCGGATCGCAGCGGCCGGCCTTGTTCGGAATTTCGCGGGGAAGCTACACACGGATGGCCGCTTTACTTGCCCTTGCCCTCGGGTTTCTGGGCATTCTATATCTGATTCCTTACCGTGCTCAACAGCAGAAATTAAGTGATTCCGGAAAGCAGACTCCTTTGGCGGCTCACCATGAGGAGGTAGTTCCGAGAGGCAGCCGGAAGAGCTTACGGCTGGCCGACGGAACCTATGTAAAGCTCAATGCAGAAAGCAAAATGACATTTCCGGTTGCTTTCGACAACAAAAACCGGCCGGTCAGTTTGCAGGGGGAAGCCTACTTTGATGTGGCCAAAGACAAAAACCGGCCCTTTTCCATCAGTCTTGATGAGTTGAAGGTATGTGTGCTTGGCACGTCATTCAACATTAAATCGTACGATGCCGACGAGGAAGTGGCTGTTTCCGTCCGTTCGGGACGCGTCAGTGTGTCGATCAATTCCACCTCGTTACCGGCTGTTATTCTGACGCGTAACGAAAAGCTGATTTTCAATAAACGAACAGAGAAGTACCGGATTGTCCGGCAGGATGTAACGCCTGATTATGCCTGGGCAGACGGCGTGCTGCTGTTTGATCATACGCCCTTCAGTACGGTGGTTCAGACCCTGGAACGATGCTATGACGTTGAGATTCAGGTAAAAGATAAATCGCTGCTGGAAACTTCGCTGACCGGCAGACACATCAATGAAAACCTGGTATCCGCCCTTGAATCCATCTGCTTCGCGATCAGCGCTAAATATGAAATAAAAGGCCGGATTGTCGTGATCCGTAAGTAAGTACCTTCTAAATACCTGAAAACTATGAAACACAGATCTACCTTTCAATGGCTTCTGCGTCCGCTGCTGATGGCAGTAATCGTGCTTGCGGCCGGGTGCCTGACGACCGCCATGGCACAAGTCCGTACTGTCACGGGAAAAATTACATCGAAGGATGATGGCCTTGCGATGCCGGGGGTAAACGTGCTGATTAAAGAGACCCAGCGTGGGACGAGCACCAATGCCGACGGGAAGTTTACAATCGATGTCAGCGGAAGTAATGCCGTACTGGTATTCTCATTCGTCGGCTATTCAAAAATTGAAGTGCCGGTGGGCAACCGGAGCGTGGTGGATGTGGTCATGACCTCAGACGCCAGCCAGTTACAGGAGGTTGTCGTGACGGCCCTCGGGATCAGCCGCGAAAAGAAATCACTGGCCTACTCGGTCAGCGAAGTAAAATCCGAAGACCTGGTAAAAGCGGCCAACCCGAACGTGCTGAAAGCACTGGACGGTAAGGTGAGCGGGGTTAACCTGACCAACCTGAGCAGCGACCCGACATCGTCGGTACTGGTAAACATCCGTGGTACAACGGCCATGCCGACAACCAGCGCCGGCGGTTCCGATGTATCCATCAAAGGGCAGCCCCTGTATGTAATTGACGGTGTGCCGGTTGGTACACAGACGTTTACGTCAAAAGACGGGGTCGACTTCGGAAACATTCTCTCGCAGCTTAACCCGAACGATATCGCTAACATTACCATCCTGAAAGGGGGGAGTGCCGGTGCGCTCTACGGTGCCGAAGGGGGGAACGGGGTGGTTATGATCACAACAAAATCCGGCAAAGGTGCCAAAAAAGGCCTTGGCGTTTCGTTCTCGACGGCCTATACGGCGGATAAACCATATATGTTCTTCCCCGAACAAACGCTTTACGGCCAGGGCGAACGCGCGTATGAATGGCAGTACGACAACACCGATACCTGGGGGCCGCGGCTCGATGGTACATTCAAATCGGACTACTGGGACGTTAAACTGAAGAAGTGGAACAACGGCCCGATGGTGTCGGCCAACGAAGACCGCGTGAAAGCATACCTGCAAACGGGGGGGACGTTCACCAACAACATCGGTGTAACCGGCAATTATGACAAAGGGGCTTTCCGGTTGTCGATGTCGAACATGGACAACAAGGGGGTAATGCCGAACACCAAAACGCAGCAGAAATCCATCTCCCTCAATACCGAATACAACATTACGAATAAGCTGAAAGTATCGGTCAGCTCCAGCTATATCCATACCTATTCGCCGAACAAGGCCAACAGCGTCGGGTCGAACAGTGTATTGAATGACCTGTTGTTCAATATCCCGACCAACCTGCAGCCACTGGCCGACATGCGCGACTACTGGATGCCGGGTTTTGCAGGCATCCGTCAGAACGGTGCAATCATGAAAGACAACGGCATTGATGTTGCCCAGAATAACCCGTGGTGGATTACCTATGAAAAACTGCACCGCTTCACCCGTGACAACTTCTTCGGCAAGCTCCAGCTCAACTGGCAACTGAATGATAATTTCTCGGTGTTGCTGCGTACGGGTATGGAAAATGTGAAGGAGAATTACGAACTGCGTCAGTCATGGGGAGCCAAAGGCGATGCGTACGGTCAGTATGTATCGGGTAACAACAGTTCGCTGGAAGCCAACTCGGATGCGATCCTGACGTATAACAAGACGTTCGGCAAATTGTCGGTGAGTGTGTCGGGTGGCGGTAACTACCGGTTCAATAACCTGAACAGCATGGAAATCACGGGCGGTGACCTGAACTCGCCGTCGCTCTTTACGCTGGCAAACATCAAGGCCGGTACCATGACCGTAAACGGTATTCCGTTCCAGAACACCAAATCGCTGAGCGCCTATGCATACGCTAACCTTGGCTATGACAATAAGCTGTTTCTTGACCTGACCGGCCGCAACGACTGGAAAGGTATTCTGCCTGAAGAAAAAATCAGCTACTTCTACCCCTCAGCCTCTCTGAGCTGGGTGGCTACCGAAACAATGAAACTGCCGGCGATCTTTGACCTCGTGAAAACACGGCTGGCCCTCGCCGACGTGGGGAACGGACTGACCCGCCGCCGGTCAATCGATACGTATACGTATGACGCCAGCCCGTGGGGAGCGATCAATACCGTCAGCCTGAACGCAACGATCGTTGATCCGAACATCAAGGCACAGCACTCCCTGACGAAAGAAGCCGGCGTTGATATCTGGATGTTCCGGAACCGGTTGAAATTCGACTTTACTTACTTTATTAAAGACCAGAAAAATCAGATCGACAACATTCCGCTGGTTAAGGGAACGGGTTACTCCGGCCTGTTGACCAACATCGGTGATGTCCGGAATAAGGGCTTCGAGTGGGGCCTGAACTTTACCCCGGTGAAAACGGGCGATTTCGCCTGGGATGTGTCGGCCAGCTTTACCCATTACAAAGCAACCATCACCCGTTTGTCTGATAAATTTGCCCCTAACGGGTATGTGTTTGCCAGCTACGATGGTAAAACAAAAGTGAAAATCGCTCAGGGTGAGACCATTGGCAATATTTACGAAGAAAACCCGATTCTGCGCGTAAAAACCGGAAAATATGCCGGTATGCCGCTGCTGACATCCGACGAAGGTAAAATCCAGAAGTCGAGCGATGAGCGTGACCGCGGACGGCTGGGTAACTTCAACCCGGATTATATCCTTGGCCTGAATACGGGTGTCCGTTATAAAAATTTCTCGCTGAACGTTGTGGGTAGCCTGCGCATGGGTGGCAAGTATGTGTCGGTAAACCAGCAGTATGCCGAGTCGAACGGCCGTGCCTTAACAACACTAGGTTCGGGCGATAACAACCCATGGTGGGTGGGTGGCCGCGATGCCGCTAACGGTGGTCTGGTATGGCCGGCCGCCGGGTCGAGCGAGTACGCTGCCATTAATGCCAACAACGACGGCAAACGGTCGGATTTCCAGGACGCCAGCTATGTAAAAGGCGTGTTCCTGAATCCGAATTACAAGGGTGATCCTTCGCAGGCAACAGACGCCGATTACATCGTAAACGGGGCCAATCCGAAAAATACGTTCTATGATTTCCCGTATAACGGGTACGGTGATATCATCTGGAACTTTACCGCCACCCGGACCTACGATGCGACCAACTTCAAGCTGCGCGAAATTTCTCTTTCATATGCTGTACCAAGAGCATTAACGACCAGATACAACCTGAACAACGTAACCTTCTCGCTGATCGGTCGTAACCTGTTCCAGTGGAATAAGTCGGGGCGTAACGAAGATCCGGAATCGGCGTTCACAGGGGTGGGAACCAACCAGGGGATTCTCCGGGCAACACTGCCAAGCATCCGTTCCTATGGCTTTAAGCTGTCACTTGACTTTTAACGGCATTCTCCTAAAACAGAAAAGACATGAAATCATTGATAAAAATTGCGTCTATTGCGGCTGTGATCACCGGCCTGGCTTCGTGTAGTCAGGATGAACTCCGCAGCTTCGACGCCCTGCAGCAGAAAAATGCGATTGAATCCGTAAACGATCCGTATCTGCTGGCTTCGATCATTAAACAAACGTCGCTTTTCTACCAGAAAATGGGGTATGACAACCGTCGTTTGCCGGGCGCCGTACAGCACATCGAAAGTAATTACCAGAGTGGCGATAACTTCTATAACGGATTCAAATCGCCGGTTGATGACATGTATACGGCAATGGATATCCTGAAACTGGTAGACGGATCCATTGGGCTGGCCGATCAGCGCGGATCGAAGGTGCACAAGGGTATTTTTACGACCTTCCGGGTGCTGCTGTTTTCGTACATGACTGATTTTTACGGAGACGTATACTACACAGAGGCACTGAAAGCCCGTCAGGGAATTCTGTATCCGAAGTACGACCACCAGGCCGATATCTATACGGGTCTGCTGAAGGAACTGGATGAGGCGACGACATTGATCAATGCCGGTTCGGAACCGATCTCGAATACCTATGACCTGATGTTTGCCGGTGATAAAACAAAATGGCTCAAGTTTGCCAACTCGCTGAAACTGCGTCTGTTGCTGCGGGCATCGGGTAAACTGGCCGATGCCGGTGCCCGGATGACAGCCCTGCTGACCCAGCCGATGCTGACCGAAGCGACCGAGAATGCGTCGATTGCCTATGTGGGTACAACCGCTGACAACTCCTGGACCGGCGGCCCGCTGAACTGGGGAACCATCGACAACTTCGATACCCGCCGGCCATGTAAGACACTGGTCGACAAGCTGATTGACCTGAAAGACCCGCGCCTGCCGGTATGGTTTGCGCCGGTAGAACGGCCGTGGACCAGTGATAAGACTAAACATGGCGTGACGTTCACCACAACCGATCCGAATGGCTACAGCTATTCGTCAACCTGGGAATACATCGACCGGACAAACAAGGAAATTGCCGCCTATGCTACGCCCGACGTCCTGCTTGATTCCAATAAAGTATATGTTGGTTTTGTGGCCGGGATGCAGAGTGACTGGAAAAACGGTAACGGCCATTACAACACCGCAGCCGGTGGGGTGGTGGGTAACTTCAAAGTATCGAAATTTTCGAAACTGTTCCGTGAAAATAAGCACAACCTGCTGAAAGCCATGATTATGAACAGCGATGAAGTGCAGTTTATTCTGGCTGAAGCCGCGGCCAAAGGGCTCATTACCGGCAATGCCGATACCTATTACCGGAAGGGAATTGCCAACTCGCTGCTGCGCTGGGGAGTAAAACAGGCGGATGTAGATACCTATCTGGCCCAGGCATCCATTGCGCTGCCATCGGATAAAGCCGGTCAGCTGGCAAAAATCGCGGATCAGAAATGGATTTCCCTGTTCCTTGTCGGGTCAGAAGGCTATCTGGATCTGCGCCGGACAAAACTGCCGAATATCTTCAGCAATGGCCGTCTGAGCGGTTATGCCTTCCCGCTTCGTTACCGCTATCCGGGCAACGAACTGGGTCAGAACAAAACGGCCTACGATCTGGGTGTTGGTGCCCTGAGTCCGACCGTAGATGATCAGCAATCAAAAGTCTGGCTGCTTCAGTAATTCATTTTAAGGCTGTTTCCCGCAATCTCTCACTCCTGCGCTTATACGGGAGTGGGAGATTTGTTTACAAAAAAATAAAGTACCGTTGATCAGAGTTTTGTCTACTTTATTGATTTTAGTGCATCCGTTACGAAACAATGACCAGCCGAGCGTGTCGATATGTCCTCTGTATCTGGATAATGGCTTTTACGGTCCTTATCCCGGGCTGTACATGGGCAGCGGTGTTGTCGGTTGAGTCGGATCTCGAAAAGGTAAAGCTGGCCCTGGCCCATGAGGAGGGGCGCGTGCTGGATATCATCAATAAAATTACAAAGCAGTCGGGTTACGTTTTTTTGTTTGAAGACAACCTGAAGCCTGAGCTGAATAAACTGATCCGGATTGAGAACGGCCGGAACCTGCGGGATGTACTGGTCATGATTTCCCGGCAAACGTCGCTCGAATTTAAGGCGGTGAACAAAAACATCATCATCCGTAAAAAGGTAAGCGAGGCAGCCGTCCATTCTATCGGTGAGCAACGGTTTAAGCTTTCGGGCAGGGTAGTGGCCAGGCAGGATGGCATCGGTATTCCGGGGGTTACGATCCGGATTAAGGATACGAATCTGGGAACAACAACGGATGCATCGGGTACCTACAAACTCGATGTTGTCAATCCGGATGATGTACTGGTGTTCTCATCGGTTGGTTTTCTGACGGAAGAGGTATTGGTTGACCAGAAAAACGTCATTGAAGTAACGCTTTCCGAAAACGTTGAGGTCCTTTCCGAAGCCGTGGTGACGGCCTTGGGCATTCAGCGGGGCAAACGGTCACTGGGGTATTCCGTTGCTGATCTGAAGGGAGAGGTGCTGACCCAGGTGCCGCAGGAAAATGTCGTGAATTCACTGGCTGGCCGCGTGGCCGGGCTGACCCTGAATCAAACCAGCGGAATCGGTTCGTCAGTGAGTATCATCATTCGGGGTGCCCGGTCGCTGACCGGCGATAACCAGCCGCTGTTTGTGATTGATGGGGTGCCGGTGGCCAATACCCTCAATAACCTGAAGACCATGGGCGACCGGAATAACGTTGATTACGGTAATACGATTTCGGATCTCAACCCGGAAGATATTGACCAGATTACGGTACTCAAAGGCCCCGGAGCCGCGGCTCTTTACGGCTCCCGCGCAGGCAACGGGGTGATCCTGATTACAACCAAAAAAGGGAAAAAAGGCAAAGGACTCGGTATTACCTTTTCGACCAGCAATGTGTTCGAAAAACCATACCGATATCTGGATTTGCACTACCGGTACGCATCCGGCGACCGGAGTAACCGCTTAGACGAAAGTTCAATGTATTGGGGCGGACCGGCCCTGGATGCCGGTAACCTGGCCGTTCAGTGGAACAGTCCGGTTGGTGCCGACGGGCAACCCGTTCCAACGCCCCTGGTGTCATACCGTGACAACATGAAGCACTTTCTTGAAACCGGGATTACCTCAACCAATACGGTAGCCCTGTCGGGGTCGGGGGATAAAATGTCGTACCGGATTTCGTACAGCAACATGATCAATAAAGGCATGATCCCGAATTCGGATCTGTTGCGGAATTCCCTTAACTCCAGTGTAAGCTATACGCTAAACCGGCAATTTACGCTGAATTCGGCCTTTACACTGGTCCGGACGAATTCGGATAACCGGCCGGTGACCGCAAACCGGGGCGCAAACCCGCTTGAAGCCGTGTATATGTGGCCCCATGTGGATGTCCGTCAGTTAACGGATTACTGGGTGAAAGGCAGTGAAAACATCCAGCAGCTCACCCCTTCGGCAACGGCCGATAATCCCTATTTTCTGGCCTATGGTATCAACAACGGCTTTAACCGTGACCGGATTTTCGGAAACATAAAACTGGACTGGAAACCATCGTCATGGCTGACTGGCTTTGTCCGGCTGGCACTGGACCAGTACGGTGAAAACCGCGAAACCAAAATTCCCTGGAGCTATTCGCGGGCGAAAAAAGGAGGGTATTACCTACAGGATCTGTCGCGGCGCGAACTGAATGCCGATTTTCTGGTCACGCGCCACGAAAAACGGGGAGATCTGGATATCAGTGCATCCGTCGGGGGAAACTACATGACGCAGCGGTATCTGGATAATTTTATGGGCGGTGCGCAGTTGACCGTGCCGGGGCTGTACCGGATTACGAACGTGCCGGTTTCGGCCCTGACCGTTACGAATTCGACAACCCGAAAGGCGATTTACAGCCTGTATGCCATGGCATCGGTAGGCTATAAGGATCAGGTGTATGTTGATCTGACCGCCCGCAGCGACTGGTCGAGTACGTTGCCGGTGCATAAGCGGTCGTATTTCTATCCGTCGGTATCGGGCAGCTGGCTGCTGAATTATACGGTTACCCTGCCGCATTATGTGTCCCTGCTGAAAGCCAGGGCAAGCTGGGCTCAGGTGGGGAACGACGCCGCACCCTATCAGCTGGAACAGGCGCTGGCTACCGGTACATGGGGTAATCTGGTAACTACCAATGTGCCGGGCACCCTGTATAATGCCCGGCTGAAGCCCGAAATCGCCACGTCGACGGAGGGAGGGATTGATCTGAAGCTCTTTAAAGACCGGCTCCGGTTTGAGGCAACCTATTACTATTCAGAAAATAAAAACCAGATCCTGAATGTAACAACGCCCAATTCATCCGGCTACGGCAATAAACTGATCAATGCCGGTTTGCTGGCCAGCCGTGGCTGGGAAATCAACCTCGGAGGCACACCGGTTCAGCAGAAAGATGGCTGGCAGGTAGATGCCAGCGTAAATTTCAGCCGGAACCGGACCTATATCAAGGCACTGGCGCCGGGGGTAGACTACTACCAGCTATGGGACGACAACAACGGCGGGGCGTTTACCTATGTCGGGGAAGAAATCGGGAACCTCTACAGCCGGGGCTATGCCTACGTAACGGACCCGAAATCACCCTATTACCGGTGGCCGGTTCTGGATAACAACGGCGACTGGATTCCGGTCAATGACCGCAACGCACGGGTGAAGGTCGGGAATTTTAATCCACGGTTTATCATGGGTGGCCAACTGGCGATCCGGTATAAGCGATTCAGCCTGAACGCGAGCTTTGACTGGCGCAGCGGAGGCAATTTTCAATCGTATACCTACCGCTACTTTGAGTCAGACTGGCGGTCGGCACGGCAGCTGGATCAGCTGATTCCGGGAGGATTGTACACGCCCGATCAGCTGATTGCTCTCCTGAAGTCGGACCCTGCCCGCTACATCATCCCGCAAAACGGGAATTTTCCGCGGATCGGGGGGCATACCAAAGAAACCGGCGGTATGCCGCTGGACTCCGACGGCGACGGTATCCCGGAATATGACGGGGCGTTTGCGCCGGGCGTTATTCAGAATCCGGACGGCACATACCGCGAAAATCTGGGCGGTCCCGGCACGAAGGTCTATCCGATTACCGATACATACCCCTGGGGCTATAATCAGCAGATTACGTTTGATGCCTCGTTTGTCAAGCTTCGGGAGATTTCGGTGGGTGTTGACCTGCCGCAGCGCCGGGGCTTCCGGAATATAAACGTGTCGGTCTTCAGCCGGAATATCATGCTGTGGACAGCCGCCAGGGTGGGCATTGATCCCGAGCGTGCTTTTCTGGCCGATAACGGTAAGTTCCGGCAGGGGGTAGAGTTGCAGAATGTCTTGCCGTGGACAATCCCGGTCGGATTCAAAATTGGTTTTTCACTTTAATCAGAACCATCATGTACAGACTCGTTGCTGCCAAATGGATGATCCTGGTGATGCTGCTGCTCATGATCAGCGGCTGTGGTGACCAATTGTCAAAAATCAACGAAAATCCGAATGTGGTCAGCCCGTCGACGGCCAACCCCAACCTGATGCTGCCGACGGTAATGACTGGGCTGGCAATGAACTACGTAACGCTGGGGTACGGCGATGTAGCCGGTGTGGTGCAGCATACGCAGAAAGATGGCTGGTTCAGTGAACACAATCACTACGACTGGAGTCCCAAAGACTGGAGTACCTATTATGACCTGCTCCGTAACAACGATTTCCTGCTACAGCGGTCAAAAGAGCTGGGCTATACGTTTCATCAGGGGGTGGCATTGACGCTGAAGGCCTTCCTCTTCGGGCTGATCACCGATTTGTGGGGCGATGCACCGTATACAGATGCCCTGAAGGGCGCCAGTTCAGCAGACCTGCTGTTACCCGGCTTTGATCGGCAACAAACCATTTACCTCGGTATCATCGACGATCTGAAACAGGCTTCGGCTTTATTTGCGATCGGTAAAACGACCGGATACCTCACCGGCTACGATGTATATTACAACGGCGATACCGTGAAGTGGCAAAAATTTGCGAACTCACTGCTGCTACGGTATTACATGCGGATTTCGGCCAAACTGCCTCAGGTAGCCAAAGCCGGTATCGAAGGCGTGTATCAGACGGGTATCTACATGAACGATGCGACGGATGATGCAACGATGGAGTACATCGGTGCGACGGCCGCCAATTCATGGCCCGGGGCGATTGCTTTCGAGACAGACCCTTCCGAGTTTCGCCGCCGCAAACCCTGCCAGACCCTGCTGGATAAATTAACAACGTATAAGGACCCACGTTTGAAAGTCTGGTTTGCCCCGGTATATGTCCGGTGGGTCGCCGACTCAACGCTGACGCAGCCGGTCGATGCCTTTATCCGGAAAAACGGGGTGATACAACAAGGGGTTGCTGCCCTGACGGATGCCCGGTTTCTGGCTGAGGTCAAGGCCGGTGCCCGGTATACCCGCCGGTTTAACCCGAAAACGTTTAAAGTGGCTCTGGATACAAACTCCTATGTCGGGTTGCCGCCGGGGCTGATTGACCCGAGTGCCTATAATTACAACCCGACAACAGGTCAGGTGGTGCAGAATCAGCATGTTTCACAGCTGGCCGAGGTATACCGGAACAGCAATGGCGGGATTCTGAAAGCACGGTTGTGTTCGTCGGCCGAGGTGTCGTTTATCCTGGCCGAAGCGGCGCTGAAAGGCTGGGCAGCGGGCAACGCCGGCATGCACTACCGGCAGGGTATCCGTAACTCGCTCACTGTGTGGGGTGTTGACGGAGCACTTACGGAGTATATGCAGCAGCCGGGGGTGGTGTTCAATAATACCCTTGAACAGGTTATGCTTCAGAAATGGATTGCAGGCTGGACAGCTGCCACCGAAGCCTGGTTCGATTACCGCCGGACGGGGTTGCCGGTGCTCAAAGCGGGGCCTGCGGCGGCCGAAAATGTGTTGCCGGTCCGGTTTATATACGGAGATAACGAAACAAACTATAATTACTCAAACGCGATGAACGCCCTGCAAAGCCTTGAAGAAAACACCCATACCAAGGTGCGGGGGAAAAACAGTCAATGGTCTAAACCCTGGCTAATTCAAGGAACAAGCCTGCCCTGGTAAAGCCTCAGTAACGTGATCAGTCAGTCAGGCAGATGCGGCCTGTCTAATGGTGTTCTGTATACGCACTTAACGTAAAGTCAATTCATTCCTAAACTTAATACTGCACTTATGGAGTGTATGTTTACCGCCCAACAAAAACAGATTGGGATGCTGGTGGTGGCTCTGCTTACCGGTACCCTGTCCATTGAACCCGCTTTTGCTGCCAGAAACAAAGCGCATCCGGACATAAGCATCCGGGCCGCCGTTGCCCGGAAAATTACCGGAAAAGTGACTACAGGAGCCGATGGCACACCGATGCCCGGCGTAAACGTGGTGATCAAAGGGACCCAGACCGGTACGACTACGGATGGCAACGGCCGGTTTTCACTCGACGTCAACGGAGAAAATACCGTGCTGATTTTCTCGTATATCGGCTACAAAACCGAGGAAATCGCCGTGGGCAACCGTTCGGTGATTGAACTGACGATGACCGAAAGCGCCGAGACCTTACAGGAGGCGGTCGTGACAGCTCTTGGGATTAAGCGGGAAGAACGCTCCCTTGGCTATTCCGTCGGCAAGGTTGACGGCAAGGAGTTCTCCCGCGTTGTTCAGGAAAACGTCCTGAACGGCATGGCCGGTAAAGTGGCCGGTGTGCAGATCAGCCAGACCGGGGGGACCGGTTCGTCGGTAAGTATGGTGATCCGCGGGGCCACGTCGCTGAGCAGCGATAACCAGCCGTTGTTTGTGATCGACGGTGTCCCGATTGCCAATACCCTGAATAACATCAGCCAGGTCGGGACCGACAACCGCGCCGATTTCGGAAACGCGATCTCTAACCTGAACCCGGACGACATCGAGAATGTGTCCATTCTGAAGGGGCCGAGCGCGGCGGCGCTCTATGGCTCGCGGGCCGGTAACGGGGTGGTACTGATCACCACCAAGAGCGGGGCCAAGGCCAAAAAGCCGACCGTTACCATTACGTCAAGTACCGTATTTGACCAGCCGTACCGGTTCCTGAAGTGGCAGACCAAATTCGGGCCGGGGCAATTCTCCGGAATCCCGCCGGCGATCAGCGGCACGCCGCTGTCGAACCCGTTTGGTAAACTCATCGACGAAAGTGTAGGCGCAACCTATGGGGCCGAACTCGATAAAGGCTATTCCGAAGTACAGTGGAACAGCCCGCTCGACGCCAACGGAAAAGCCGTTGCGATGCCGCTTGTTTCGCATAAGGACAACGTGAAAAACTTTGTGCAGACCGGCGTAACCACCACCAACGGGGTGTCGGTGGCCAATAATACCGACCTGTTTACGTACCGCCTGTCGTACTCGAACATGCGGAACAAAGGGATTATTCCGAACTCCGATCTGTTCCGGAATACGTTCAATGTGAATGCCAGCTTCAAAGCCAGCAACAAGCTGCGGCTGAGCACGAATCTGGACGTGAGCCGCAATAATTCGAACAACCGGCCGGCCAGCAACCGGGGCACCAACCCGCTGCAATGGGCGTATGCTGTTTCTCCCCACATCGATATCCTGAACATGCAGAATTACTGGCAACCGGGGCAGGAGGGGATTCAGCAGCGGTCGCAGTCGAAGGGCATTTATAACAACCCGTATTTTCTGGCCTATGAGGTGAATAACAGCTTCGTGCGTGACCGGATTTTCGGTAACCTGAAAGCCGACTGGCAGATATCGCCGGCGTTCAGTTTTATGGCCCGCTACGCACTCGATACCTACAAGGAGCAGCGTGAAATGAAAATCGCCAACAGCTATACCGGCGATCCGCGCGGTGCATACGGGATTATCAACCTCGATAACTTCGAAAGCAATGCCGACTTCCTGGCCACCTACAAGAAAAGTATCAGGCAGTTTAACGTCTCGGTTTCGGCCGGCGGAAATGCCCGTTATCAGAATGGGGGCAACGTATCAACGGCAACTAAGGCAGGGACCGGTCTGATTGTCCCGGGTGTTTTCACGATCCAGAATATTCTGCCCGAAAACCTCGATTACGCCAGTACCAAGTTCCAGCGGGCCATTTATAGCCTGTATGGGCTGGCCAACATCGGGTATAAAGACATGATTTACCTCGACCTGACGGCCCGTAACGACTGGTCGAGTACCTTGCCGGCGGCCAACCGGTCGTATTTCTACCCGTCGGCTTCCCTGAGCCTGCTGATGAATGAAATGCTGTTCCCGACCTCCACCCAGGTTAGTTTGCTGAAACTACGCGGTGGGGTGGCGCAGGTGGGGAATGATGCCAATCCGTACATGCTCCTCAGTACGTTGACCAATGCGGGTACATGGGCAGGGGTGCCTCGGCTGTCGGTGCCGGGTAACCTGCTGATTTCGAATCTGAAACCGGAGATTGCAACGTCGTATGAGGCTGGTCTTGACCTGAACCTGTTCCGCGACCGCCTGCGCTTTACCGGTACCTATTACCGCGTCGAAAAGGAAAATCAGATCCTGAGCACCAAACTGCCGCCATCGTCGGGGTATACCACGAAAAACATCAATGCCGGTCTGCTGGCCAGCCGCGGCTTTGAACTGACCTTGGGCGGCACCCCGATCCAGTCGGCTTCGGGCTGGCGCGTCGACCTGAATGCCAACCTGACCCGGAACCGGACGCGCATCCTGAAACTATCGGACGACCTGCCGTATTACACACTCTGGACCGACGCTAAAGGCGGGGCATGGACGTATGTGGGCGAAGACATCGGCGATATTTACGACGCCCAGCTGGTAACCGTGAAAGATAAATCGTCACCGTATTATGGCTACCCGATTCTGGATCAGACCGGCAAATGGCAGTCCATAGATGCGATTAATACCAAAAATAAGATCGGAAACTTCAACGCGAAGTTTATCATGGGGGTACAGGCGTCGGTTTCCTACAAGCGTTTCAGTGTGAACATGACGTTCGACTGGCGTAACGGCGGGGACTTTGTATCGCAGACCTACCGGTATGGCGAAGAAAACGGACAGTCGCAGCTCTTCCTTGACAAGCTCATTA
This sequence comes from Arsenicibacter rosenii, assembly GCF_001870735.1. Taxonomy (GTDB): domain Bacteria; phylum Bacteroidota; class Bacteroidia; order Cytophagales; family Spirosomataceae; genus Arsenicibacter; species Arsenicibacter rosenii. The sequence goes on from NZ_MORL01000001.1 coordinate 83,098, forward strand.
ATCCAAACGGCCTGACAGGGGACGCCCTGCGGAACTACCTGGTTGCCAATCAGGATGAGCTGATCCGGCAGCATGGCAACTATTTCCCGCTGGTGGGTGGCCCGACGCCGGAATACGGTAGTTTTCCGTTCAAATACGGCCCGTACACACTGCCTTATGGCGGTACCTTCATTCCGGGGGTAATCGCTACCGGGTATGATACCAACGGCAACCCGACCGGGTACAAGGAAAACCTGGGCAACACCGGTACGTTGTATTTGCCGTTTGCGGGCAGTACGGCCTGGGGTTTTACGAAAGCCTTCCTCTACGATGCGTCGTACCTGAAACTGCGTGAAATCTCCTTCTCGTACGATCTGCCACAGAACATCATCAAAAAGGTTGGTCTGCAGAACGCGTCCTTGTCGGTTTACAGCCGGAACATCATTCTCTGGACAGCGGCTAAAATCAACATTGATCCCGAAATGGCGTTCCAGCAGGAAGCCGGTCTGCAAGGGTCCGGTATCCAGTTCAAGCAGGGGATTGAACGCTACAACGTAATGCCGTGGGTGATTCCGGTTGGCTTCAAAGTAAACCTGACGTTTTAATGAATAATGTACAATGGAGCATGTATAATGGCCCGACTGTGAGGAACAGTGGCGCATTATGCCTTATTCATTATCCATTTTACCTGTAATTAAAAGCCATGAAAATCGTAAACTACAAACATATACTGACTACGGTTCTGCTGTCGCTGTCTGTCTTTTCGTGTAAGGACCTGACCGAGCTGAACCAAAACCCGAACGGGGTTGATCCGACAAAGGCAAACCCGAACCTCGTGCTGTCGACCGTGCTGACGGAGACCGGTAAAGCCTTCGTCAACCTTGGTTACCAGGATATGGCGGGGGTCATGCAGCACACCCAGAAAGACGGCTGGTCGGGCGGCCACAACGAATACGACTGGGGCGGGAGCCAGAGCTGGAGCCCGTATTACGACATCCTGCGGAATAACCAGTATGTCTATGACCGGTCGGTACAGCTGGGCTTCGAGCTCCAGCAGGGCGTGGCGCTGGTCATGAAATCGATGGTATTCGGCCTGATTACGGACCTGTGGGGAGATGCTCCCTACTCAAGTGCGCTGAAAGGGGAACTGGGTGGTGCCGAAAATACCTTTCCGGCCTACGATACGCAGGAGGCCATTTATACCGGCATCCTGGCCGATCTGGAAAAGGCCAATACCCTGCTGTCGAAAACCAAAGCCGAATACACCAGTACGATGGATGCGGCCGATGTCTATTACGCCGGTGATCCGGCCAAATGGCGGAAACTGGCCAATTCGCTGGCTCTCCGGTATTTCATGCGTATTTCCGGCAAAAAACCGGACGTAGCCAAGGCTGGTATCGAAAAAATCGTGGCCAACCCGACACAGTACCCGATCATTCTGGCGGCGACCGATGATGCGGCCATGCCTTTTGCCGGAAACAGCGACAGCGATTCATGGCCGGCCAACACGGTCTATGATGCCAGTGCGAGCAACTACCGGCGCCTGAAAATGTGCGATACCTTTGTAAAGGCGTTGCTGGCGCTGAATGACCCGCGTATCGGTGTATGGGCCAACAAAGTGCAGATTCCGCTGGTAGTAGATGCCAGTCTGCCCGCAGGGACCGATAAAATTGAAAACGGCAAACGCTACCTGTCGCCCGACAAAGTGGCTGGTAAGGAGTATAATACCGATCCGAACTATGTGGGTTTACCGGTCGCCATCGTAGGCGGTGCCTCGTATAATTTGAGTCCGACCGCCGAGCAGGCCGCCAATAACCCGCACGTTTCGTGGCTGAACGACATTTATAAGCAAGCGAAGGGCCCGCTGCTGAAAGCACGGCTGGTATCGGCGGCTGAAGTCCGGTTTATTCTGGCCGAGGCCGCGCTGAAAGGCTGGGCGGCCGGTGATGCCAAAACGCACTACGACGCCGGCGTCAAAGCCTCGCTCGATGCGTGGGGGCTGACCAGTTCGTATGCGGCTTACATCGCGCAGAAAACCGTTGCCTATAACGCCACGCAAAAGCAAATCATCGAGCAGAAGTGGATTGCCAGCTGGACCGCCGCTACCGAAGCCTGGTTCGATTACCGCCGGACGGGCTATCCGGAGCTGAAAGCCGGTCCGCAAGCCAAACGCAAGGTGCTGCCGGTCCGTTTCTACTACATGCTCGACGAACGGAATCTGAACAAAACCAATACCGAAGCCGCTATGGGCAAGCTGGAGCAGACAACCTACTCCGAAGCCGACGGCCGGAATAGTCCGTGGTCGAAACCGTGGGTTGTTCAGGGAACCGGTAAGCCGTGGTAAAACGCATGTAACGATTTTACGCTGCTGCGACGGATTTTTAAATCCGTCGCAGCCTAACCGCGGATTTGTCATCCGCCTGCACTGATTCGGATGACAAATCCGATATTAATTCGTTCCGGATTTTCAAATCCGGAACAGCAAACAAGTACTCAAAACAGACCCCGTAGGGGTCAAACGTCTCTATGAGGTTGCTCTTTTTTCTGATGTGTCTGCATGGACTGAGCCTACAGGCCCAGTCGTTTAAGGCAGGGGCTGCCTTGCGGAAAATCACGCCCGATCCGCTGTTGCCGGTGTCCGGTGGTATCGGAACGCCTAAGCCGGCGCAACAAAAACAAGGCGATCTGTATATCCGGGCGCTGGTGCTCGAACGCGGCAACACGCGGGTGGCTATCGTCAGCGTGGATAACCTTGGGTGGCCATCGGTGCTGGGGAATAAGTCGCGGGCACTGATCAAGGGAATACCGCCCGAAAACGTGCTGATCGGTGCCACACACACGCATAGCGGACCTGATGCGTACGGATTTCCGGATGCCTCCGGCAAGGCCTATGCCGATCTGGCCTATCTCGACCGCTGTGTAAAAGACATGGCCGATGCGGTCAATGAAGCCGTCCGGAACCTGAAACCGGCCACGCTGAAAATTGCCGTGGGCGAAGCGAAGGGGAAAATTGCCTATAACTACTATGCCGATCAGTTGTATGATCCCCGTTGCGGGGTCATTCAGGCCATCGGGCAGGACGGCAAGCCGATTGCGACGCTGGTAAATTATGCCATCCATCCCGAAATCATCGGGTCGGGCAGGGGCATTCTGAGTCCTGATCTGTGCGGGCCGCTCTACGACCGGATCGAGGCCAAAGCCGGTGGCATGGCCATCTTTATCAACAGCGCCCAGGGCGGGATGGTCACGGCCGACAACCGGCGCGAGGGCGGCAAGGAAGCCAATGACTGGGCCGAATGTGCCCGGATCGGTGAGCTGCTGGCCGACGAAGCGCTCCGGATAGTGGCGGATGCTCCCGTGCAGACGAGCCCTGCGTTATACTGTGCCATGCGGAAAGTCAGCTTCCCCGTTGAGTCGGAGATCATGCAGTACATCATCAGGAACTCGCCGCTGGGGTATGAAATGACGAATAAGCAGGTATCCGCCCAGGTCAATCTGCTGAACATCGGTTCTGCGCAGGTGCTGACGATTCCCGGCGAGGCGCTGCCCAATATCGGTTTTTACCTCAAACGCAACATGCGGACCCGGCATCCGTTTTTATTCGGTCTGACCAACGATGCCTTCGGGTACATGCTCACGAAAGTTGACTTTAGTAGTTTTAAACGGTACGAATACATCAGCCGGACGAGTCTGGGCGAGCAAACGGCCGAAATTTACATGAACGAAGTCCTTAAATGGATATCGGAAAGTCCTGAACCAATTAGCTTAAAGTAAATTAACCTCATTATGAAGAATCGTTTTGTTGTCCTGACCGCCCTGATGCTCGCGCTGACGATGGCGGGATTTATCACCACAAAAAAAGCGATCACCCCGGAAAATGCGCTGGAGAGTTACCTCCATAACGGCGATAAGACCTACCAGTGGGAGCTTAAGGATACCATGAACCTCGGCGAGGTAACGGCCTATAACCTGTTACTGACATCACAGAAGTGGCGGGAGTTTACCTGGCGTCACCAACTGACCATACTGGTGCCGAAAGCCAATCAACACGACGGGGCTCTGCTCTTTATTACGGGTGGGTCCAACAAAAATGAGCAGCCGAACTGGGGTAAAAACCAGGGAGATGCCCTGGCGTTCGGGGCCATTGCGCAGAAGAACAACGCCATTGTGGCCGTCTTGCGTCAGACACCGAACCAGCCGTTTTTCGGCAATCTGACCGAAGATGCCCTGATCTCGCATACGCTTCATAACTTTCAGAAAGATGGCGACTATTCGTGGCCGCTGCTGTTTCCGATGACCAAGAGCGCCATCAGAGGGATGGACGCCGTGCAGGAATTTGCCCGCAAAAACCTCAGACATGAGGTTAAACGGTTTGTGGTGTCGGGGGCTTCGAAACGGGGCTGGACAACCTGGCTGACAGGCGCGATGGATAGCCGCGCGGTAGCCATTGCACCGATGGTGATCGACATCCTGAACATGCCTAAAAACCTGCAGTACCAGATCGACTCGTGGAATAAGTACAGCGAGCAGATCAACGATTATGTGAAGCTGGGCCTGACCAACACCATGACCTCTCCGGAAGGCCGCGCCATTAACCAGATGATCGACCCGTATTCGTACCGCAAAAAACTGACCCAGCCGAAAATGATTTTTATGGGTACCAACGACGAGTACTGGACTGTCGACGCTATCAAAAACTACTACGACGATATTCCCGGCCAGAACCTGATCAGCTATGTACCGAATGCGGGTCACGGGCTGGGCGACAAGCGGCAGGCCCTCGAAAGTCTGAGCGCGTTCTTTGGCGAGACCTTGCTGAAACAAAAGTATCCGCTCTGCAAATGGGAGGTATCGACCACCAGAGAGGGCGTAAACGTGACGGTGAAAACCACACCGGAGCTGCTCGAAGATGCCATTGTCTGGTCAGCCGATTCGGACGACAAGATTTTTCAGGATGAAAAGTGGGAAAGCCGCAGCCTGGGCATCAGCAATCAGGCAAAGGTCAACGTAACGGAGGCCTATCCGAAAACCGGCTACAAGGCGTTTTACGTTTCCCTCAAGTATAAAAGCCCGGGCGGAGGGTCCTATATCCAGAGTACCCGTATGTTCCTGACAGATAACGATGAGGTGTTTTTGAAATAATGATTAATGAACAATGGATAATGAAGCGATCGGCTCCGTATTATTTATTGTTCATCAGCCAGTATCCGGATAGCCCTGCCGGGTAGTTAATGCGTACTTATAATGGACAGTGGATGTGGCTTCAGCGGCCATGATTCATTGTCCATTATTCATTTTAGATTCATGTGATGACGTATTTTCAGAAGTTCTCCTGTGGTTTATTGCTTCTGACAGCGGGTACGGCAACCGCGTTCGGGCAGGTCAGTAGCGGGCCGCAGACGGTTAAGTCCGTAACAGACAGGGCGGTAACGCGTCTCTATGAGCAGCTTTCTCCCCAACAGCTGGATACCATCCGGGAATCCTTTATCCTGAACATGCTGAGTCCTGCTGATAAAAACGTGCTGGCAACCCGCTACCTGACATTTGACGTAAACGTACCGGCGGTGGTTTCGGTCATGCGCGACCAGGCGCAGAAAACGGTGCCGTTCTGGCTGCTCCCCGGCGGGTTTGTTAAAACCGGTATGGTGGTCAAAAATGAAGAATACACTTACGAAGTCTGGCAGAAGCGGGTAAACGCCGGCCGGGTTGAGCTGGGCATCAATGGGTTCGACAAGCACCGGCCCGTGTATTTTGTCAGTGTCGGACCGCAGAAGGCAGGGAGCAGGCTGCAGGTGACCAACTGCCTGCCCGCGCAGACGCAAACCGTCATGCAGAAAGGGGCTTTTACCTATCACGACTGGGATGATCTGGTGCTCGACGAAGTACCCGAAGCGCTGAGAGGGCAGCTATTGCTGCAAACGATCCGTGGCCGGGCGCGGGAAGCCCATCTGGTCGGGGCCTTCCGGAAAACCACCACCCCATCAACGGCAACGCCCGACCAGCTGCTGCTGACGTGGCGTGGTGACCCCGCTACGACGATGAATATCCAGTGGCGGACCAGCCCGGCGGTGAACGAAGGACTGGTTCAGTACTGGGTGGCTGGCCGGCACGATACCCTGACGCAGCCCGCCAGCCGGTTTGTGATGGAGGACCGGCTCCTGCAGAATGACCGGTACGTCCATCGGTTTACGGGCACGTTAAGCGGGTTGGCGCCCGGCACAACCTATACCTGTCGGGTAGGCAGCCGGGGCGGAAGCTGGTCGCCGCCAACAACCTTTTCCACAAGCGCTGCCGCCCCGGACGGATTTTCCTACATCTGGTTCGGCGACACGCACAAATCGCCTGAATGGGGGCAGATAGCGCAGAAAGCCGCCGCCCGTCACCCCGAAGTGGCTTTTTACAGCATTGCCGGTGATCTGGTAAGTACCGGCCTCCACCGCGACGAATGGGATGAACTCTGGCAGCATTCGGGAGGCATCTTTGCCCGCAAACCGCTGATGCCGATTCCGGGCAATCACGATAGTCAGGATGGGCTCGGGGCATGGATGTATCAGGCCATGTTCAGCCTGCCCGAAAATGGTCCGGCAGCCGCCCCGGCAGAGCAGACTTATGCCTTTACGTATCAGAACGCACTCTTTCTGATGATCGACGGCACCTCGCCGGTAGAGCAGCAGACGGCGTGGATCAAAGATCAGCTGGCCTCCTCAAAAGCCGACTGGAAATTTGCCTTTTTCCACTTCCCGCCCTATAACTACGAAGAAGATTATGCCCTGATCCGGAGAGAATGGTGCTCGCTGTTTGACCAGTACCATGTCGATATGGTGATGAGCGGGCACGTCCACTATTACATGCGTTCGAAACCGATGTATGCCGGAAAACCGGTTGACTCCCCGGCCAAAGGGACGATTTATACGATTTCGGTGGGTATCCCGGGCAATCACAACAACATGCCCGCCGAAGACTATGCCGTCAGCCGGTACCCGAAAGGGAATTACTACCAGCACATTACCATCAAAGGCAAAAAAATGATATACACCTGCTACGACCCCGACGGGCAGGTGAAAGACCAGCTAAGCATCCGGAAAGAATGAACCTGAAATACACTACATGGGCATCTGCTGCTCTGATGGCCTTAGAGATACTCTTGATGACTGGCCGGCAAATGCAGGCACAACCCATGGCAACACGACAGGTTCCCGGCGTGTCGGCTCATCGCGGGGCCATGCCCGGGCTGCCTGAGAATACACTAGCCTCTTTTAAGGCTGCTCTGGCAATGGGCGTCGACTATATCGAGATCGATGTCCGGACGAGTCAGGACGGTAAGCTGTTTATCCTGCATGACGGGAATCTGGACCGGACAACCACCGGCAGCGGCCCGTTAAAGGCAAAAACGGCGGCTGAACTGCGTCTGCTTTCGGCCGGCAAAGGGGCTGATGAAGCCTATAGACAGGAAAAAATTCCGACCCTTGATGAGGTATGCCGACTGCTTAGCGACTGGAATAAAACGCACCGGAAGAAAGCGTCCCTGTATGTCGATTGCAAAGAAGTGGCTCCGGCACCGCTTCTGGCAACGTTAGAAAAATATGCATTAGCCGGCACATCCGTTTTTTACGGATCGGATGATTACCTGGCGGCCCTCAGAGAGCAGAGGCCGGTTGCCCGGATTATGCCCGGCTTGACGAGTGAAGCCGACATTGAGGCAAAGGTAGCCCGCTTGAAGCCATATGCTTTTGATGTAAAATGGCAGGCGCTTACGCCCTCCTTAATCAAACGCTTGCATGACCAGCACATCCGCGTCTTTTCGGATGCGCTTGACTACTTTGAAACCGGCGAACAGTACCGGTCGGCGGCCCGCAATGGCATCGATGTCATTCAGACCGACTATGTCCAACGGGTAAAGGAGGCACTGAAGGAGCAGTAGGCCGGACTATCTTAGCGAAATTAACGGACTGAAACGGACTCCCGTTTTGCGCTTTGCTTTTTACCAAACCATTTGCTGAAGGTAAGCACGTAGTACTTTTTGTGGCAGGACCAGCATTCGAAGCGGCTCAGCGGAAGAAAGAATAAGAGCTGCCGGACCAGAAGCGGCCTTCTTATCCGGTCGGAAGACTCTTTCCCGCAGCTCGGACAAACCGGTTTTAAACGTACATTCAGGGCTAGAAAAAGGATCAGAAGAACTACAGGAACAATCCAGACATAGGGGAGCAGGGGAGTCATAGCGTAGTTGAGTTGATTGTATACCTAAATGTAACCCTATAAAAAATACCAATCAATTAATTTACATAATTATACAAGTTAATCATTAAATATTTAAAAAGTTAATTTAATTTAATGAAATGGTTGACAGAACTTTGATATAGTTTTTTAATTTACAAATTAGTAACATTTGTTGAGCAATAGCTACAACAAATAAATAAGATTTTAGTTATTGAGTAGATAAAGGATGATAGGCGACGGTAAGTTCTAAAAATGCATTATCTTTACTTATCTTATAGAGTATAGGCTTCGCTAATGAGTTATCCATTTTGATACGAAGTCAATCGTTATTTTAAAGCACTTGTATCATGGATGCGATGGTCGGTCAACAGGCAACATTTCCTATTTTATTGATTGACGACGATGCTGACGTACTTGAAATTGTAAAAAGAGCATCGCGGAAAACCTTTCCACAGGCAGCGTTTCTGGGATTTCAGAATCCATATGACGCATTGGCCTATCTGGAAAAGGATGAAGAAGATTTACCGAAGCTGGTTTTGCTGGATATCGATCTGGGCCCGGGAGTGATGGACGGATTATCCTTTCTGCCACAACTGAGAAAGCATCCTAAAGGAAGCCAGATGCCCACGGTCATTTTATCGTCCCTGGCAGATGAGGAGCGGATTCAACGCGCCTACGAAACCGGAGCCACTTCTTTTCTGGAAAAACCAATGAATTTCGGGGGCTGGAAACAACATATGAATGCACTGCGCCAGTATTGGAGTGAAGTCGTTAGTCTGCCACAAAAGCCAACAGATGGGTCAACCCCGTCTCCTTTTAACCAGCTTGATGCCTGACGGTTTATTCGAATCGTTTATTAACGCCGGCCAGTTCTTCATGGGAATTGATCGCAATCAGAGCAATTAAAGCGATAAAGACCAGCACCACCACAAACGCCATAGCCCAGCGGCTCCATTGAAAAAGCGACTCCGAAAAAATCGGTTTTGTTCGCTTTATAAAGAAACCAATCAGGATCAGATTTCCGATATAAAGAAACTGCTCAGGCCGGTAGGTACTGATGACAGAACCGGTAATCAGAAAACTCAGCAGGATATACAGGGAAAGGTGTACCAGAAAAAACTGCTGTACATCCGTAAAGCTTAGCCGCAGGTAACTGCCTGATGCGTCCGGCTGAAAACGGTAAAGCCAGTAGGTGGCTGTCCCTAAAATCATTACCAGAGCGGTAATCTGTGTAAGGCGCGTCGGTGTAAAGGTGTCTCCGCTGATTAAATTCCGGTACATGCCCTGTAGCCTTTCCGTTTCAAAGGACTGCTCCCAGACTACAAACGGAATAAAAGCGACCACGATAAAAAGCGGCAGGAAAACCGGATGGGCTCCCTGCCGTTCGACCACGGTATCCCATTGCGAGGTAAAGGCACCATAAGCCATACCAACACCACCGAAGAAGCCGATGGAGTATTCCATGACATTCCAGAAGTTGAACGAAAGATCCGTTGAACTGCCCATTACCTGCAGGAAATTGCCGAACGCAAAACCGAAACCGGCACCCAGGCTGCTGAAAACACCTACCCGCAGGGCTGCCCGCTGCTGATGCCGGCTAACAAAGGCCAGCAGGGCCAGGGCCATGCCCAGACAGGCTGCCCAGAGTTCGGACCGTGGAGGGGTCATAAGCCAGCCCCATTGCTCGATCAGAAAAAAATAGGTTAGCAAGGCCCCGACAGTCATCTCAATCATCAGCAAATGCCATTTTACCGGTTTGATCGATGAATCGGATAACGCAAGTCCGAACAAGCCGCCGCCCAGGAAACCCTGAATGCCACCGATTACCAGCAGCATCACCAGGCCGTAATATACGTTGCCGAAATCGACTCCCCGGCCGAACCCAACCACTTTCCCGTAGCTCATGATGCCGCCGATACCCCAGCCAAGGCCGGCCGCCAGAGCGGCTTTTAAGGCTTTGTTGTACCAATCCGTACGTTTGGCGATCAGAATAACCGCCAGGGCGCCGATGGTACCGGCCCAGGCCGCGCCTTGCTCATGTCCGAATTGACCGCGAATTGCCCAGGCTGTGCCGAGCGACATACCCGCCAGTAATAAGGCGGTGATAAACTGCTTGTTGGTTAGCATGATGTGAGTAGCCGTGGAGTATGCTTGAGAACGAACTGTTTATAGTACGCTGCCGGATAAAAAACAGACTACCGGCAGAGAAAAAAGCGGTAAAAAGTAGTACGTCAATCAGGCTTTCACGTATTACACCCAGAAAACTCTCCGGAACATGAATCCATCTATAACCGAACGGCTGGCCTTCGACGGTGGTCAGCCGACTGTGACCAAAACGTTTCCGTGGCCGGTATTTGACGAGCGGGAAGTGCAGGCCGTTGCCGGGGTCGTACGGTCGGGCAAGTGGGGTAATCCTGACTGCCTGGATGAGGTCGAAGCGTTCGAAAACGCCTTTGCCCGCTACTGTGGCAGCAAATACGCCATCACCTGCGTCAACGGTTCGGTATCGCTGCGGCTCGCCCTGATCGCCTGCGGTGTCAGGCCCGGCGATGAGGTGATTGTGCCCCCCTATACGTTTATCGCAACGGCATCGACGGTGGTCGAAGCCAACTGCGTACCGGTTTTTGCGGACATCGATCCGGATACCTACAACATCGACCCCAAAGCCATTGAAGCCGCCATAACCGACCGGACCAAAGCCATCATTCCGGTACATTTTGCCGGTCAGGCCTGCGACATGGATGCGATCATGGACATTGCCCGGCGGCATAACCTGCGTGTGATCGAGGATGCGGCTCATGCGCACGGGGCTGCCTATAAGGGACGGAAACTCGGCTCCATCGGGGATGTGGGCAGCTTTAGCTTTCAGTCGTCCAAAAACCTGACCAGCGGTGAAGGCGGCATTGTGGTGACAGACGATGACGAACTTTACCACCTGATGCATTCCCTGCGGAACGTCGGTCGTATCGAAGGCGGGCAATGGTATGATCATTACAATCCGGGCTGTAATTACCGCATTACACAGATGCAGGCCGTTCTGCTGACCGAACAACTGAAACGCCTGGAGGAACAGACGCAGACCCGTAACGAAAATGGCCTGTACCTGAATGAGTTGTTGGCCGATGTTGACGGGATTACACCACTGACTCGCGGCCACGGCGAAACGCTGCACTGCTATCACCTCTATATTTTCCGGTATGATGCGGCAGCTTTCGGCGGCAACCTGTCCAAAGCCGGCTTTGTGGAGCGGCTGGCGGCCGAAGGCGTGCCCTGTTTCCGGGGCTATCCGCATCCGCTTTACCGGCAACCGCTGTTTCAGAACAAGACCTTTATGTGCTATGCCTTGCCGGATACGGTAGACTATAGCCAGGTCTATTGTGAGGTTGCCGAACGGGCCTGTAAAGAAGAAGGCGTCTGGATTCTGCAGCATGCCATGCTGGGTACCAAAGCCGATATGGACCTGTTTGCCGAAGCCATCCGGAAAATTCAACGGGCTGTCCGCGCGGCCTGATCAACGTAGCAAAACAACGATGAAGAAAGTATTGATTAGTGCGTTTGGGGTGGTTCTGTGCGCCCTTCAGTCGCTGGTAGCGCAACCGGTTAACCTCCGTAAGGCAGTGCTGCTTGTGTCACCGTCCATCCCGATGCCAATGCGGGAAACGGCTCCGCGCATGCTCCGTGAAGAAATCGCGAAACGCACCGCAATTACCCTTAAACAGGCTGAAGACCGGACCAGGGCGGGCGGGGTTTCTATCGCTCTGGCTTTGTCGGGCGACGCCAGTCTGTTCGGTGTCAGTGTACCGGCCCGGACAGGCGACGATGTGGCCGAACGAAAGCCGGAGGGGTTCCGGGTTGTAACGGAACAGCAGGGCAGCAACACCACTGTCTGGATTATCGGTGACGATGCACGGGGCATTTTGTTTGGTACAGGCTGGTTATTGCGCCATCTGCAGATGGATGCCACACAGCTACAGCTGCCCGGTGCCGTGGATGTGGCACGTTCACCGGCCTATCCGATACGCGGACACCAGCTCGGCTACCGGACAACGGCGAACTCCTACGATGCCTGGACGGTTGCACAGTTCGAGCAGTATACCCGTGAGCTGGCAATCTTCGGATCCAATTCCGTGGAAGGGATACCGTTTCATGAGGACGAAACCCCGAGCGTGCACTTTAAGCTACCGGCGGCAGAAATGCGTATCAGAATGAGCGCCATCTGTCAGCAGTACGACATGGACTACTGGCTCTGGACACCAGTGACCTTTGAATTGCACGATGCGGCCAAACGAAAGGCTGAACTGGAGATGCACGAGGCCTTTTACCGGCAGTGTCCGCGTCTTGACCATATTTTTGTGCCGGGCGGTGATCCCGGCGATAACCATCCGCGGGAAGTCATGCCGTTCCTGAAAGACCTGCATGACCGGCTGGTCAAATACCATCCGAAAGCCAAAGTCTGGCTGTCGCTGCAAGGATTCAGTGTGGAGCAGGTCGACTATTTTTACCGTTATCTTGACCAGAACAAGCCAGACTGGTTCGCCGGGGTTGTATCAGGCCCCGGAAGCCCCCCTACGGCCGAAACACGGTACCGGTTACCCAAACAGTATGGGCACCGGCAGTATCCGGACATTACCCATACCGTTCGCTGTGAATTTCCGGTCGAACACTGGGACCAGGCCTATGCGCTGACCTTAGGGCGTGAACCGGCCAATCCGCGTCCGTTTGCATCGGCACGGATTCAGGGGACATTTGCCCCGTTTACCGATGGCTTTGTCGCGTACTCGGATGGTTGCCACGACGATGTGAACAAGGTGATCTGGAGCATGCGGGCCTTTGAACCAGCCAAAGACATTACCGGAATTCTGACCGAATACAGCCGCTTTTTCTTTAATCCGGCGGTGGCCGATCAGGCGGCGGGCGGAATTGCCGCCCTGGAGCAGAACTGGAAGGGGCCGCTGGCTGAAAACGGCGGGGTCGAGGCGACGTATCAGTTCTGGAAAACACTCGAAGCCAGTCAGCCGAAGCTGGCGGGTAACTGGCGGTGGCAGTTATGTTTGTTGCGGGCCAATTACGATGTCTATATCCGGCGGCGGCAACTCTACGAACAGGGACTGGAGCGGGACGCCAATACGATTCTTGCCCGGGCGACGGAATCAACGATGGATGAGGCGGTAACGAAAGCGCTGGATGTGATCAACCGGGCGGATAAAGCGCCGGTTTCGGCCGATGTGCGGGCGAAAATAGAAGCCCTCTGCGCGGACTTGTATGCCTCTATCGGTCTCCAGACGAGTGTGCCGAAGTATAAGGCCAAAGGTTATGAGCGGGGCGCGCTGCTCGATTTTGTCGACTACCCGCTGAATAACCGCTGGTGGCTGACTGACGAGTGCGCTAAGCTGAAAAGTCTGCCCGCCAAAGCGGCTCAGCTGGAACGCATTAAGGTACTGGCAGCCTGGGAAACCCCTGGTCCCGGTAGTTATTACGATGATGTGTCAAACGTCAGCAAGGGGCCCCGCGTGACGACGGTATCGGATGATGCGACCGACGTAGCCTGGTGGGACAATGGCAGCAGCCGGGCGCGGTTGTCGTCGCAGCTATTTCAGCGGGCACCGGCGCTGACCTACACGAATCTGGAGCCGGGGGCGCGCTACGTCATCCGTGTGGCCGGATACGGCGAGGCCCTGTTGCGGGTCGACGGTAAGCGGCTGGAGCCTGTTGTGTACAACCGCGAAGACGGGACGTTCAAGGAGTGGATTGTCCCGCTCAGCCTGACGATGGACGGCCAGTTATCGGTCACGTTCGATGAACCGGAAGAATCGCATCTCAACTGGCGGAAGCAATCCCGCATATCAGATGTCTGGCTGCTGAAACGATAAAGGAAAAGCCTCGGAAATCAACGCGGTTTTCGGGGCAGACCAGCAGCTATGTACCTGAAACGCTATCCGCTTTTCTGAAAACGGGCGGCCAGCTTCTCCCAATTCATCATGGCCAGCACAATCACTGGTTCATCTGTAGTGAAATTTCCTGAATTCAAAAAAGGCTCCTGCACTCACTCCCGTTTTTCTCCGGTTGGTCAGGCAAAGTCTGCAACTGACGCTGAATGGCTGGTGTTGCGCGGCAATACGGCTTAGTTTTGAGGCATAGCGTATCCTTAACTAAACGTAATGATGTGTTCAATGACAGCTATTCTGTTGCCTTTGTTTGTGTTGAATCTGGCGATGGCTTTCGGGGCCGGCCTCTACGAAACCCGGATTGTGTTGCCAAGGTGGTTTCCTGAATCCGGTGGCCGGTACGCGGTAGACCGGGAGGCAATGATGGATCTGGAATCAGGCCGGCACTTCTGGGGATTCGTCACAACGGGGCCGCTAACGATGCTGACGCTGGCTAACCTTGCCCTTGCCTGGCAGTCGCTGCCACCGGTACATGACTGGTGGATGGCGGCCAGCCTCGCGGCCCTGGCCGAACGGGTGGGCACATTCACCTTTTTTATACCGGCCGCCATGCGCCTGCAACGCGGAAACAAGCTGAAAAACGAAGTGTTACATCCCGTCATCCGTCGCTGGATACAGGCCAATTACCTGCGTAATCTGCTGACCCTGGCCGCCTGTCTGCTGGCTCTGAAAGCCCTGATGCTTGTCTGAAAACCGGTCAGTAAAGGCAGGGGAATGAGGTTGATAAACAGCTGGTTGGTTAAGTGAGGTCTGTTACTGCATAAAACGCTTGATTTTACCGGACGAATGGTCGAGAATGTACAATTCGCCGGCTGCATCCTCGCCGAAAGCGGAGATCGACCCGCCGTCACCGGAAATAAGAGCATGGCTGGTTTTCCGGTTATTGTCAAAGCTGAGTGCCCAGAGTTTTCCGTTGCTGTAATCACCGAAAATGTACTTGCCGCGCAACGACGGTAGTTGCGAACCCCGGTAAACAAAGCCACCCGTCACCGAGACGCCATCGGTGCGCGGGTAGGTATGAACCGGATCAATCAATTGCCCGTTATCACAATCGTGGCGGGGATTGTAGCAACGGCCTCCTTCTTTCAGCCGCCAGCCGTAATTGCCACCTTTGGTGATAAGGTCGATTTCTTCAAATTCATTCTGTCCTACATCACCCGCCCAGAGCTGCCCCGTCTGGCGGTCGAAGCTAAACCGCCACGGATTACGAAGCCCGTAGGCATAAATTTCCTCACGAAAGCCTTCCTGATTGCCGGCATACGGATTATCTGCCGGGATACCGTACAGACCTTTTGTTGTATTATCGACATCAATGCGCAGGATTTTGCCCAGCAGTGAGCTCCGGTTCTGGGCATAGTTATGCTGGTCGCCCCAGGCCCCGCCATCGCCGGTAGCGATATAAAGGTAGCCGTCCGGACCAAAGGCAAGTTTACCGCCGTTGTGATTATCATAGGGCTGCGGGAAGCGTAGCATTACCGTTTCTGTCGAAGGATCGATCCGGTTGGGATCTGAAGCGGAGACTTTGAAGCGGGCGATGATGGTTTCCAGCGGCTTACGTTTGGTGTAATTGACATACAGATAGCCGTTCTGCCTGAAATCCGGATGAAAAGCCAGTCCCAGCAACCCCATTTCGCCTTCTGAGGACACCCGGTCTGTGATATCGAGATAGACACCAGCCGACTGCACCGACGGATCGTTGCGGAAAACCCGGATCCGGCCCGGCTGTTCGTTGACAAATACCCGGTTGCTGCCATCGCCGGCATGCGTAAACTCCACAGGACGCTCAAAGGTCAGTCCGGGAAAGGCGTTTTCCAGCCGGACCGCCTGTGCTGCCGGACTGGATGTGCTGCTTTTGGATCCTGACATCATGATGGTCAGCAACATACCGATTGCCGGCAAAAACAGGGAAGACGTATTCCGTTTCATGCGCATGGTTATTGGGGAAAGCACGTGCCTGAAAAAGGCACTTAGCCAAAAATGCTACTAAAATCTGCGGTAAGGTTTGCGACTTTTCGTCTTTTGCGGTAAATAGGCGAGCAACGCAAAATTCTTCCGTACATGAAAGCAAAATACATCCTGATGGCGATGCTATGCCTCCTGGCAGGTCAGCAGGCCTGGTCGCAGTCGGGCAAAAAGGGAAAAATGCTGAAGGCATTGATTATCGACGGGCAAAATAACCATACGCAATGGCCCAAAATCACGTATATGATGAAGAAGTACCTGGAGGAAACCGGGAAATTCAGCGTCGATGTACAGCGTACGTACTTTACCTGGAACGGTGATGATATTGATAAATACAAAATTGAGGGAGTGCCGGCCACAAAGGCTTTGCCGAAAGCCCGCATGGATTCAAGCTTTCACCCTAAGTTTTCGGACTATGATGTAGTCATCAGCAATTTCGGCTGGAATGCCGCGCCCTGGTCAGACGAAACCCAGGCCGATTTTGAGAAGTTTATCAAAGGAGGCGGTGGTCTGGTGGTTGTTCACGCGGCTGATAACTCGTTCCCGACCTGGCCGGCTTACAATAAAATGATCGGCCTTGGCGGCTGGGGCGACCGCACCGAAAAAGACGGGCCTTATGTCTATTACAATCAGGAGGGTAAGCTCGTACGCGACATGCAGCCGGGCAACGCTGGTTCGCATGGGGCGCAAAAAGAATTTCTGATTACCGTCCGTGAACCGAATCACCCGATTACGAAGGGAATGCCGCTGAACTGGATGCATACCAAGGACGAGATGTATGACCGCCTGCGCGGACCGGCCGAAAAAATGACGGTGCTGGCCACGGCTTTCTCGCCGAAAGACAATCGGGGGACGGATCGTAACGAGCCGATGCTGATGGTGATTGATTATGGCAAGGGTCGTATTTTTCATACGCCGCTGGGCCACGTCGATTATTCGGTAGAATGCGTTGGCTTCATCACCAGCCTGCAACGGGGGGCACAGTGGGCTGCCACCGGCAAAGTTGATATCCCGATTCCTGCCGACTTCCCGACCGAAAAAGCGGTCAGCGCCCGGCCGTTTAAATAGTTGTTACTGTATATTTTTGTCATCCCGACGGAGGAGGGATCTCTGGCCTCTGAGCGTTAAGAGATCCCTCCTCCGTCGGGATGACAAAAAATGAAAAAAAGTCATTTCCCCGCCAGGTGTTTCTGCCGGTATTCGAGCGGCGTGCAGCCTTTGACCTGACGGAACTGGCGGGCAATGTTTTTGGTGTCATTCAGGCCCATGTCGAGGGCAATTTCGAAGACGGTCATGTCGGTTTCGAGCAGCTTCTTCGAAAACTTTTCGATGCGCAGGTTCGCGATGTATTTGTAAATCGGGTAGCCGGTAATCTCCAGAAACCGTTTTTCGAGCGCGCGGCGTGACAACGGCACCTGTTTTACCACATCATCGACCTGCAGGTTTTTGTCGATGTTCTGGTGGATAAACTTCAGCGATGAGGCAATGTAATCGTCATGGGTTGCGTAAATGTCCGTCGACTGCCGGGTAACCACCTGCATGGGCTTAATGACAATGTCGTAATAGTGCTTTGTGCCGTGCTGAATCATCTGCTCAAGGAGGCGGGCGGCGTCGTAGCCGCCTTTTTCGGCATCAAGGGCAATGCTCGACAGGGGCGGGTCTGACAGGTCGCAGATCATCTCGTCATTATCAACGCCGATTACGGCAACTTCTTCCGGGATCCGGATGCCGGCATGGCGGCAGGCTTCGGTGATGTGCTGACCCTGCCGGTCGTCGCAGGCCATGATTGCAATGGGCTTGGGCAGCGACATGAGCCACTCACTCAGCGAACTCGGCAGGTAATACCATAAATCGCTGGCTCGTTTCTGGTTTTGCTTAAACGTATGGACCGTAAACCCCGATTCCTGAACCCGTTCCTCAAATCCTTCAAGCCGTTCCCGCGACCAGACAATTTCCTTAAAGCCATAAAACGCAAAGTTTTTAAAGCCCTTCGCCAGAAAATAGTCGGCCGCCAGCCTGCCGGTTTCGTGGTAAGCGCCCGTAATATTCGGAATGTCGGTAAAGCGTTCGTCAAAATCCTGGGCAATCACCGGTAGCCCCGATTCGATCAGTTTACTGACGTTTTTATCTTTCTCCTTATACAACTGACCGATGATGCCGTCGGCACCCCATTCACGGGCCCAGTTCAGAATGCCCTCAATACCGATGGTTTCACGGTAATAAAGCGGCATGCGGCAGAAAACCCACGGCCCGTGCTCGCGGGAATATTTCACAATCCCCTGCAACAACCGCTTGCTGAAGTCCTCCGAAAAGTCGATAAGCAGAATAATCTTATACATGGGTGAAAGAGCGAAAGAGCGGAAGAGCGAACGAGTGAAAGCATGAGTCGCTCTTTCACTCTCTCACTCTTTCGCTCTTTAAACGGATCCTGGCGTTGGTGACCAGCGGGCGGGCCCAGATGCCAATGCTGAAAATATAACCTAAGGTAAGGAATAAAAACAGCATGGCGGTGCGCAGTTCGGTTAGTTCGGCGAGCCCGCCGATGACGAGCGGCACAATAGCGCCTCCGGCAATGCCGGTGCAGAGAATGCCCGAAAAGGTGCCGTGGTGATGCGGAACCGAATTAAGCCCCAGCGATACCACAATCGACCACATCACCGACGCAAAGAACCCAACCGCCGGAAAGGCATACAGCGCTACCTCCCGCGACCCGAACAGACCGGCCCCCAGAGAGAGGATAGCGCCCACAGTGAAGAGACTCAGCACCAGCCGGCTGTCGAGGAATTTGAGCAGCAGCAGCCCGAGCAGACAGCCTACGGTCAATAACCCCCAGAAATACGAAATTACGGTTGCCCCCGTGGTCGCCGGGTCGACGTTATGGTAGGTCTGCAAAAATTTGGAAATCCAGTTAGCAACGCCCTGCTCGGTGCCGACGTAGGCAAAGATGCCGAAAAAAAACAGCCAGACGGTGCGGTTGCCCAGGAGGTCGCTGAAGGCTTTGCCGGTATCGATGCGCTCATCGTCGTTCAGCGCCACTTCAGGGAAACGGACCAGCCAGATTATCACCACCATCAGCAGAGCCGTTACGGCAAAGACCCAGTACAGCGACACCCATTTCAGGTCGGCCGGTACGAGTTGGTTAAACAGCGCAATGAGGCCGGAATCAGTAGTGCCGCTGTGCACGTGCTGTACCAGATAACTGTATAACAACGGGCTTAGAAAAGACGCCCCGCCGAAAAAAAGCTGGGCCAGTACCGAATTAAA
Source organism: Arsenicibacter rosenii (assembly GCF_001870735.1). Lineage (GTDB taxonomy): Bacteria > Bacteroidota > Bacteroidia > Cytophagales > Spirosomataceae > Arsenicibacter > Arsenicibacter rosenii. The sequence continues at coordinate 102,465 of NZ_MORL01000001.1, forward strand.
GGCAAAATTGGCTTCCCCGCCCGCTACGCGCAGAAGCGGGTTGATCACGACCTGCAACATGGCCATGCCAATCCCGATCAGAAAAAGCGACAACAGAGACACACGGAAGCCGGGCACCAGTGCAAACAGCAGTGCCCCCGCAAAAGCGAGCAGAAACGCCCAGATCAGCACGCGCTTTTCGCGGTATTTTTCCACCAGAATCCCCGACGGGATCGACATCACCCCGTAGGCAACAAAAAACGCAAACGGCAGAAAACCCGCCAGCCCGATGCTCAGGTGAAAGCTCTGGATAATATCCGGAATAATTGGCCCCAGAATATTCGTCAGAAACGAAATGACAAAGAAAATAAGCAGAATCAGGACAACAATCAGGGTATTGGACTTCATGTCAAAGAGTGAAAGGGCGAAAGAGTGAACGAGCGGCGGTGGCTTAGTTGACTTCGGCGGTACGGCTGGAACGGTTGGCGAGATCGAAGCTTTTGAGCTTAACCGTACCCGATACCTTTACCGGACCGGTATAGGCCGTTGCCTGCGGAGTCGGCTCCGAACCGTCGGTGGTATACCGGATCGTCAGGCCCGGATACTCAACGTTGGCTTTGAGCAGGCCGTTTTCGATCACCGCGCCTGGTAAGGGCAGCCGGTAGGTGTAGCCGCCGTTGAGGCGGGACAGCCGGGGCAGATCCTTCCGGGCAATGGTATTGGCAAACACATTCCAGCCCTCTGCCATCGAGCGTTCACGGGCCGTTGGATTGTCGATGGTTTCCCACGGGCGGGCAGGGGCCCAGGCGCTTTCGGCAAAACCCAGCAGCTTCGGCAACGAGTAGTATTCAATCATGTCGCGGCCTTTGATGGTTTCGCTCCAGAGCTGGGCTTCCACGCCGATAATATTTTTCCGGGCTTCGGGCTTGAGCCGCACCTTGCCGGTAAACTCTTTGTCCAGTTTTTTGCCCATGCTGTTTTTAAACGTCGTCTTAAACATATCGTAAGGAGCAAACGTCCAGTTGCTGCGGGTATCGACAAAGCCGGCCCAGTACAGCCCCGGCTCTTTCGGATCGTTGTTGTAGGCAAGGTCAAAGTAGAAGTTCGAGACATTACACAGTACCACAGGATAACCGCCGTTGGCCAGCCGGTAGCCCAGATCATAGTCGAACAGGTTATTCCAGATGTAAGGAACCACACGACCGCCCGCAAATTCCGGATTAGCCATGTACTCGCCGTTCGGGGCTTTCAGCAGGGCAACTTCTTCCCAGCCATGAATCGTAAGGTTACGTTTTTTCAGCCGTTTTACCAATTCACGGAAAAAGTAAGCCTGTAAATTTTTGGGGTCGCCGATCTCCGGATGGTCGCGCAGGACCTTTGCCGCCTCGGGCGATTTAGTCCATGCGCCGCTGGCCACTTCGTCGCCGCCGGCATGCATGACGTCCATCGGTACACCGGCTTCCTTGTACATGTTCGTGATCTCATCCACCACTTTTTCGTAAAAGCGATAGGTCGATTCGCGGCCCACGCTGACCACATTGTCTTTATAGCCCTGGGCCGACTGATAGACCGATTTGTCGTCGGGGTCAATGAGGCGGTATTCGTTGGCTGCGGCGTCCTTCCCCTCCTTCATCAGCCGCTGGTACCGTGCTTCCATGGCTTTGATGGCCGCGCGGGCATGGCCGGGGAAGTTGAGTTCGGGAATGACTTTGATGTGCCGCGCTTTGGCATATTTCAGTATCTCAATAAAATCGGCTTTGGTGTAGAAACCACTGCCAAATTTGCCTTTGTCGTAGGCTTTCGGGCCCGAGCCATAGGCCGGATGCAGGGCCGCGGCCTCCATGCCCGACGTATGCTCCCGTTGCGCCCCCACCTGCGTCAGCTCGGGAAGCCCGTCGATTTCCAGCCGCCAGCCTTCGTCTTCGGTCGTGTAAAACAGGAAGTGATTCACCTTGTAAAAGGCCAGCAGGTCCAGAAAGCGCAGTATGGTTTCTTTGGTCTGAAAATTCCGGCTGACGTCCATGTGCAGTCCGCGGAAGCCAAACCGGGGCGCATCATCGACGCGGACAAAGCCGAGCGGAATCTGCCGGCTGTTGTTCAGATAGGCTTCTGCCGGCATCATCGCCAGCAGGCTCTGAACGCCGTAAAATGCACCCGCCGCATCGCCGCCGGTAATGGTGACGCCCCGTTGGTCGATGGTCAGGTTATAGGCCTCGTGCGTTTTGCCGTCGACGGTCACGGCACCGGTTTTAAGAAAAATTCCCGATGGTGCGTTGCCGGATGGTTGTATCGTGAAGTCTGCACCGGTAATGGCTTTTAATTTGTCGCGGAGGTAAGCGGCCTCGTTTTCAAGGCCCTTGGCTGCATAGATGGGCGTTTGCGGCGTAAGGGTAAACTGCCCGTTTTGTGGCGTAAGCCGGAAAGGGGAGGGAATAATCCGGAGCTGTTTGCCGGCCGGAATCAGGCTCGCCGACAGGTTATCGGCGTAGCGCGTCTGCGGTGTAATGATGGCCTCCAGTTCGTCGGTACCGCGCCGCAGCTGCTCATCGCGGACAAACGGTTTAACGGTGTAGTCGCCCACCTGCGCGATTTGCTTTTCCTTTCCGGTCTCATCATAAAAGACGACGTATAACCCCATTGGTGCATCCGTTTCCTTAATTACCGCTTCGGTCCCCGAATAGTTGATGTCAATGCTGGCACCGGGCTTGAGTGAAAACCCTTTTTCAGGGACGAGCTTGTACCAGTCGCCGTTGATATGCTGCACCGTTGCGGGTTGCGGGGTTTTGTTTGCCAGAACCGGCCGGGGCGCCATGTTAAAGAACAGCTTCCAGTTGGTATCGGTAAGGGTTTCGCCGGTGTTGTTGGTCAGCGTGAACCGGGCATTAAAGCCGGTGGGTACGTCGGTGAAATTCGTAAGCAGTTCCCACGAAACGGCGATCTTTGCCTCACCTTCTGAATTTTTCTGGTCTGATTGACAGCTTATTACGAAAAAGCTGGTTAACAGGAGCAACGCAGCAAAAAAAGTCCTCATCGATACGACGGTTAAGTAGTCCTAATAATACGGGAATGCGTACTAAAAATACCATTGTTGGCCAGGACTTTTCACCGTTTGCCATGCTTGCTAAACCCGCTGCCGGAACCGGCGAACTGCTTTCTTCATCAACCGCGCCGCACCGGCTGATCTCGCTCGATGCGATGCGCGGGTTTACCATAGCGGCCATGCTGCTGGTTAATTTTCCCGGCGACGGCGAGCAAGTGTACCATACGCTGCACCACACCATCTGGAACGGCCTGTCGTTTACCGATCTGGTCGCGCCGTTTTTCCTGTTTATCATTGGCGTGTCTATTGTGTTGGCCTACGCCGGACGGCTGGAATCCGGGGCGCCGAAAGGAGAAATGTACCGGAAGATCATTATCCGGTCGCTGAAGATTTTTGCGGTAGGAATGTTTCTGAACCTGCAACCCGACTTTGATTTCAGCACCATCCGCTGGACGGGGACGCTGCACCGGATTGCCATTGTCTTTATGCTGTGTGCGTTCATCTTCCTGAATACCAGCTGGAAACAGCAAGCCGGGCTGGCTGCCATCTTGCTGGTGGGATACTGGCTGGCGCTCACCCGGATCCCGACGCCGGGTGTCGGGAAAGTAATGCTGGAACCCGGCGTCAATCTGGTGGCGTGGTTCGACCGGCTGTATTTGCCCGGTAAAATGTGGCAGGGTACGTGGGACCCCGAGAGTATATTGAGTACGATCCCGTCGGTTGTTTCGGGGCTTACCGGTATGCTGGCCGGCCGGTTGATGCTAACCCCACTGAATCCGCACGTAAAGGTGAATTACCTCATGACGGCCGGGCTGCTGTCTGCCGCCACCGGCTATTTCTGGGGACTGATTTTTCCGGTCAATGAAAACCTGTGGACGAGTTCCTTTGTGATGGTGACGTCGGGATTTGCGGCCCTGGTGCTGGGGGCTACCTATTTCAGCGTCGACCTCATGGGGTATGTACGTGGTACAAAGCCCGGCATTATTTTCGGGGCCAATGCCATTGCCGTTTATGTGACCGGCGATTTGCTGGGCGTGATTTTTTACCGGCTGCCGGTGGGCGGTCTGGCCCTGAATCAGCAGTTTCAGCTAACCATGACCACGGCCGGTCTGGAACCAAAGTTTGTCAGTATGCTTTATGCCCTGCTCTTTGTGTGCCTCAATTTTATACCGGCCTGGTGGCTGTATAAGAAGAAGATTTTTGTTAAGCTGTAGAGGCTCATGCCAAAAGAGAACCTATGCTGTATGGATTGGATTTTGAGGCGAATGCCGCGTTGTTCAGTCATGAAGCATGACTTTTTTTTAAATAAGTTAACTGTTGATAGACTTATTTAGATCGTTTAATTAGCTTATTACTAGTTTATTATATCTGTAAGTATTAAAAAACCTATCTGATGTATATATTAATATAGTGTAATGTCTGGCATGATTTTGGTAACTATTTGGTTCAAAAAATCCATTATAGTTATCTTATGAGGATATTTTATTTAAATTCTCTCTCAAAAGGAGAAAACTTGCTTATTCAAAACAAAGGATCAAGGGGAATTTACATTAATAAGTTACTTATTCCGCTTGTGGTATTACTGGTCTTTGGTGCGGAGCAGGCGTTTTCTCAGGTATCGGGCCGTGTTTACCGTGAATTTAACATGAACGGGAAAGCAGATGCTGCAGTTTCGAATACGTTTTCAGACAAGGCAGGCAACAACGCCACGTCGATTCAGACACGGTATGCCGAAGTCGGGATACCCGGAGTAACCATTACCGTTTACGGGGACAATGAACAAATCCTTGGTACGGCTACCACAAACGCAACAGGTAGCTGGACGGTTACGGTCCCCGGATCGTATACGGCAACCAATGTGATTGTGGAATGTCAGCCACCGGCCAGTCTTGCTTTTTTGCAGACAGGGCCATTTGGTAATGATAACTCTACGACAGTCGCCAGGGTTGCTAAAACGGCAACGAATGTAAACTTTACGTTCGGACTTGGATCCGAACATGCACAGGACAATCCGGATCTGGCTATGGCCTGTTTTGCTTTACCAAACCCATCTGTTGCATCAGGAAGTCCGGGCACGGCCGAACCCATGGTCATCCGGTTCCCGTATAACAGTGGCGGCCCGCTAACGAACGGCACACGGGCGTCAACGACAGCAGGAAGTACCGGGCTGAATTATTATTCTGCCACAGAATACCCGGGGTCACCGTCAAAACAAGTGTTAACAACATTCGGGCAGACGGGAACGGTATATGGTGTTACGTATGATAAGCGGCGCAACCGCTTGTTTACCAGTGCCTTTGAGCGGGCTTATACGGGTATTGGGGCGGCCGGAGCCGGTGGTGAGGGCAGAATTTATGTGACGACCCTGGCTGCCAGCGGGTCGGCCGTATCAACGACTACCTGGCTGGATCTGGAAAGTGCCCTGTCGGCAAATGTCGCCGGCATTGATCCGGCCATTACAGGGGGGCTAAACTTTGTGTCCTCAAACGTTACGGTATCGTATTTTGAACACAATAAAATAGGTCATATCAGTCTCGGAGACCTTGAAATGTCGCCGGACGGGAAAACGGTTTATGTTGTCAATCTCTATTCTAAAGAGATTTATGGTATCCCGCTCAATGCCGACGGGACACCTAATACGGCGGGAATCAAAACATTTACCCCACCGAGTCCGTGTGCGTCGGGGAGTTTTAGTACTGATCCGGCCAGCCCGGCCGGTACACGGCCGTATAATGCCCTGCTCGGACTGGGCGTTCATCCGGAAACGGGCAGGGTATACTGTACAGTAACCTGTACAGGCCCAAGTTCGGCCAGTATGTCCGGAACTGTGTATTCATTTGATCCGGGGGCGGCAACACCTGCCTTTACGAACGAGCTACAGATTCCGCTGAATTTTACCTTTCAGACGGGTGACGACGGAACGGAGGGCAGTTACGCGAATGCGACAAATGACGCATGGACCACAATGGGGAACAACACCGTTGTGACAAATAACTATTCAGACCATACCTGGATGGCCGATATTGCGTTCGATATTGAACCCGACGGCACCACTTTTATGATTGTCGGTGGCCGGAACCGGTTTATGGATGCTACATCCGGAAGCCGCATTACGCATGGGCAAGGTCTCTGGCTGGCGGCACAGGACGGCAGCAGCTGGGTATTGGAAAATAATGGTGTTGCCGGTGACCGGACAACGGCAAATACCTTAACGCTTCCGTGGTTTTCTGTTCGAAACGGAAACGGCGTATTTTTTAACACAAATGGTTCGGAAGGTGCTGATGGCACAGGAAATATAGCGGCCATTCCCGGATTTACGGAAGTAGCGCTTGCCGGGGTAGATAATATAAAATCAGCCGGGAACAGTGGTATTACCTTTATGAAGCGGAGCGATGGTACCCGTACGCGTGATATCCTGCTCTTAGGAAGCCTCACGAACGGTGGTACAGCGCCAAGAGGCGAGGTGTACAAAGCAAACCTTTGGGGCGAAGTAGAAGCCCTGCTGGAACCGGCACCGCTTGAAATCGGAAATTACGTATTTGAAGACGTAAACAAAAACGGCATTCAGGATCCATCCGATCTGCCATTGGCCGGCGTAACCGTGAGCCTGATCAAAGATACCAATAACGATGGTTTGCCGAATGAGACCGCCATTGCGTCGACCACTACCAATGCCAGCGGGCAGTATTATTTTGACCGGACAGATGGCCTTGATTTCGAGACACAATACATTGTTGTTGTTAACAAAACAACTGACTTTTCGACGGGGGTTCTGAAAAACAAGCAGGCAACAACGGCCGATGTAAGCAGTAATTCGAAAGACTCACGAGACTCTGATGGCAAGGTAATCAGCGGAGGAACGGGGGTTTATGCCGTTGTGGTCACCGGTATTCCGGGCGAAAACAACCACAAGATCGACTTTGGCTTTATTACCGATATTGCGGCCATCACCGTAACGTCGACAAATGTATGTTCCGGTGGAACCGCGTTGCTGAATGCCACGGGTTGTTCCGGAACCGTAACCTGGTCTGACGGTACCACGGGCAATACCCTGACGACACCGGCCCTGACGCAACTGACAACCTATACCGCGACCTGTACAACCGCAGGCGGTTCAACAACGTATGCTGTCGGAGCCGTCAGCGTTTCGCCGTTACCGGTTATTACCATTCAGGCGAGCGCTACCAACGTAAACGTAAACACACCGGTAAGCCTGACCGCTTCGGGATGCGCCGGCGGTACGCTGCAATGGTCGACCGGCTCTTCGTTATCCGTTATCAGTGTAACACCCACAAATCCGTCCAATGTGTATTCGGCAACCTGTATTACGGGTCAGGGATGTAAGGGGTCTGTATCTGTCACTATCACTACCGGTCCTCCGGCAGTGATTGGGGTTAACGCGGCTACAATTTGCTACGGTACTACGGCTACGTTGAGCAGTACCGGTTGTTTAGGGGCGATAATATGGTCAACGGGCGCAACAACGTCATCCATAACGACACCGGCGCTGACGCAGACGACCAGTTATACCGCTACGTGTACAACCTCAACCTCGTCAACCTCGGTAGTGGCGACCGTAACGGTGATGCCGCAGCCGGTGCTGAGCCTGCAGGCGAGTTCAACGAATGTGACGGTGGGTACGCCGGTGAGCCTGTCGGCGATTGGTTGTGTGGGCACGGTGGCCTGGTCAACGGGTGGCAGCGGTAGCACAATCAGTGTGACGCCGACGCAGCCGATGCAGACGTATTCGGCGACCTGTACGACAGGGCCGGGCTGTACGACCACGGCGTCAATCATCGTGAATTCTATGACACCGGACGTTGTTCCTGACCTATTGACGGTGTGCTCCGGCAGCAGTGCGACGCTGACGGCTTCGGGCTGCAACAACGGGACGGTAACGTGGTCGAACGGTACGACGGGTAACAGCCTGATCACGCCGAACCTGACGCAGACAACGAGCTACACGGCGACCTGTACGACTCAGGCGGGTTCGGCTACGTTGTCGGTCAGCACGGTAGCGGTGTTGCCGCCGGTGAGTTTAACCGTTAGCCGTACGTCCTTATCAGGCGCAACATCCGTTACGGTGTCAGCGCGTGGATGTTCAAACGGAACATTAACGTGGTCAACCGGATCGGCAGATAATGGAAAAACAAGTATTATCGTTCCGGCCAACGTAAATAGCCCATACACCGTTACCTGTGTCAGCGGTCCCGGGTGTGTGGCAACCGGACGGATTTTTGTCGGTAGCGGCAGTGGCGGGACAAACGAATTTACCGTAAACGATGCCTTGATTTGTTCCGGTCAGAGTGCCACTCTGATTACCACGGCATGCGCCGGTACCGTCAGCTGGTTAGGAAGTGGCATCGCCGGGCAGACTACAAGCAGTGTGATCGTAAATCCAGCGCAGACAACAGCCTATACGGCCATTTGTACGAATGGCAGTACTGCACTCGAAGCCGAAGCGCTGGTTACTGTAACATCGGCGCCAGGCCTGACCTTAGCGGCATCCTCATTAACCGTACTAACAGGCCAGTCCGTTACGCTGACTGTAGCAGGCTGTCAGAGCGGAACCCTGAACTGGTCGACCGGTTCAGTTGATGACGGTAAAACCAGTATTGTTATCAGTCCGACAGCGACAACCGCTTATTCCGTAACCTGTATTGCCGGGCCACAGTGTGTGGGCACCGCACCGATTACGATAACAGTAGGTCAGCAACTGGTACCGCAGCTGAACCTGAAAAAGCTGGTGAGTAAGAGCAAAGGGCAAATCGGTGATGTGGTGAGCTATACCGTAATTCTGTACAATACCGGTAGTGGTCAGGCAACAAATACGGTTGTACGTGACTCAATATCAACGGGAGCAGTGATTATACCATCATCCGTTAGTGCCACTGTCGGAACGTTCGGATTGGGCACACCGGTGAGCAGCTGGTCAGTTGCCACTTTACCGGCGAATGCTACGGCAACACTGACATTCTCGGCCAGTCTGACAACGGAAGGAATTGCCTACAATACGGCTAAGATTCCGGGCATCACGGAAACGGTCTGTACCAGCGTTCCGTATAAAGTCTGCAAAGGCAGTACTTTTTCATTCGAGCTGGAAGCTCCGGCGGGCTTTACGAGCTATCAATGGCTGAAAAACGGTATTCAGGTGTATTCGGGTCCGCTGAACAGCTTTACGGCTACCGAAACCGGGGAATATGCCGTTACGGTCGACAATGTTCCGGGGTTATGTCCGGGTGGTTCATGCTGCCCGGTGATTATCGAAGCCGATAGCATTCCGGTATATACGGCTCAGGCAAAAGCACCAACCTGTATCGCCAATCAGCCGAATAGCGATGGCACGATTACGTTGTTTGGGCTTGGCTCAAATCCGGCCTCATACAGTTTTGCCATTTCGCAAGGTACGAGTTTTACCGCAACGAACCCGGTGGTTCAGGCTGTACCGGCCAATGGTGTCATTGCCACGAATCTGGCCGGTGACCGGCCATATGTCGTACGGGTATATAATGCACCTGGTTGTTTCAGGGATGTACGGGTAGACCTGGTGAATAATTGCCAGTGTCCGGCAGAGATTTGTGTACCGGTAACCATCCGGAAAACAAAGAGCCGGTTATAAGGAAAATAAGATAGCAAGTATACGTTTACACCCCGGATTAAATTAGTCCGGGGTGTTTTTGTTGGTCTGATTTCACTTTTCCAGAAACTCCTTCAGCAAATCCAGCTGGTCGGTGTTCAGTAAATCCACACCGGCCTCGCGCAGCTTAACCCACACGGCAGGGTTTTCCGGAGTGGCCCAGAGCCGGAGTTTTTTGCCTTCCTTGTGGGTTTGGTCTGCCAGTTGTTTCAGCTTCATGAACTCGTCGGCAGGCATATCGCCCTGGCCCCGCCACCGGACCTGATTCGGGTACGAGTCACTGATCACCGGCATCAGCGCCGGTTTAAATCCTTTGCCCAGATCACCGGGACGGCCGTCGATGGTCAGAAACTGATTCCGCGCCTTTTTCATGGTCTCAACCGGCCGGTTGCCCGACAGGATTACCGTGGTATGACTTTGCTGCAACAGCGTTTTATAGGGTTTCAGCGCTTTTTCGATTGCCTGGTACGTGGCTTCTGCTTCGGTTTTTGCATCGATCCATAGGTAGAAAGGGCCGCTGTAGCCCGCGAAAACCTGGCCCTGTACTTGCTTAATCCGGTCGGAGAGGGGTTTTAGATACAGGTTGTCCAGCGTTCTGGCCGGGTTGGTAAATGCGGGGCGGTCGTGGGCTACATAGAGCGTATCATGGATCAGATATACATCGGCTTCAACGCTGGTAAAGCCGTGCTCCAGCGCATCAAACAACGGCCGGTATTGCTCATAATCGTTATGCGAATGTGCTTGCGGCAGTGGTTTCACACCGGCAACCGGCTTCGGATAAACGGGCCGGAATACCGGTTGGGTCCAGGCCGTTTCGACGTCACCCGGGGCATACGGGTTAAACTTCGGCGTATCGGAGCTGATTTTGGCCCGGACAAACCAGACATCATCGGGCAGGGTATAGGCCGCCGTTGTGTCGGTCACTTCCCGCAGGATTTCCACCTGCTCTTTGCCTTTCCGGAGGCCAATAAACTGAATGGTATAGCTGGTTTTCGGGTTTGCCTTCACCCGTACGAACAGCGCTTGCCCTTGCTGCGGCAGTTGCTTTAGTTCGACGCCGGTTGTAGCATAAAACCGGCCGGCCTCCATGGCTTCGATCAGGGCTTTGGGCGATAAATCCGGCGCGTTGACCATCACCCAGCCACGGCCGGAATTACTGTACGCCGGACCAAACAGCGAATAATTATGGCTGTCGTCGGTGGCCAGACCAAACATGGGCGGCTGGCCGTTCAGGAGGAACCGCGCGTTGATTTTGTCCCACATCGTTTCGGTTCCTTCGCGGGTAGCATCGCCGTAATTGTTGACCAGCGGATGCCCGTTGAACACCTCAAAAAAGCGTTCGTGTTTGAGCTGCATCAGGTCATTGGCCGTAATGGCATAGTAAAAATTCGGGTGGTTGATGTGGGTAAACATCGGCTGACCGGTGAGGCGGCGCTGGGCCACAACGAGGTCAATGTTGTTCTGCATCACCTCCGCCACACTGTTGCCCGGCAGTGGCCGGATCAGGTTCTGTATGTTGGTTACGTTGATATGAATCGGTTTGCCCTGATAGCCCGTCGACATCTCCTCACTTTTCAGGATCAGAAATTTGCCGGATTCCTCGAAGTGCCCCCGATAGTCGCTGAGGTTTTTGAGGCGGACTTTCAGCGTATCGTTCGCGCCTTTGCGGTAGGTAACCCAATCGGGGCCGAATGTCTGTAGGTAGCGCTCAAACACCAGCCGGCGGTCTTTCTGGTGCGGGACGGTAACCCACTTTTCACCTTCCTGAATGGTGTTATGATCCGACAGCCCGACAAACTGATAGCCGTTGGCTTTGTACCAGTTCATGATCATTTCGGGGTATTCGTCGCCGTCGCTCCAGAGCGAGTGCGTGTGCAAATTTCCTTTGTACCAGTGTTGGGCCAGCAGGGCGGGGGAGGCGCCAAGCAGGCACAGTAAAGTCAGGATCTGTTTCATATGCGTCTGTTCATGGTCAAAAGCGGGGGGCTTCCCCTCTTTACTGACCATACGACGGCCATAAAAAAAGGGACCTCTTTCGAAGTCCCTTTTAACTATTTGATAAAACCGGCAGCTTACTGCGGGTTTTGTGTAACTAACCCGTTTGTATTCCGGATTTCGTCGTTCGGCAGCAGGAATTGCCAGCGCTTATCACCGGCAGGTACATCCATGACGCCGTTAGTAAACGTAGCGCTGTGGTTACCGCCATTCCGGTTCAGGGCGCTGTTGGTACGCTTCAGGTCATAGAACCGGAAGCCTTCACCCCAAAGTTCTACCCGGCGCTGGATCATGATCTCGTCGATCAGGGCCTGACCTGTGTTGGCCGACTTTTTGTACTGCGGATCGCGGTTAGCAGCCAACGTGTACAGAGCATCCTGCGCACCGGCGTTATTGCCTGAACGCGCTAAGGCTTCCGCTTCGATCAGGTACATTTCAGCTGCACGCATGTACGGTACATCCCCGATTGACAGGTTCACGTCGGCCACCCGGAATTTCTTCGGATGGTACGGATAACGCTGGAACGTTGAGGCCGGCAGCGGGAATTCAGCGGTATTCTTTCCGGTCGGATCCCACAGTTTCTTACGGACGTCAGTCGTTGAAATCTGGTTGTATAGCACCGAGTACATCACCTTCGGCGTCGAACGGATCGCTGTTGAGCTATAGTTGTTCGACATGTAGGCGAAGAACGAATAGAAGTAGTTGGTCTGATCGGCCACAATGCGCGACGACCACATCCATTCCTTATTCGTGTAGTTGTTGAAACCGCCGAGGTATTCATCATTGGTCATCAGGGTATAGCCGGTACGGGCTTCTTTCGCCAGTGTTGCTGCCGTTGCGTAATCCTGTTGGGTCAGGGCTACACGAGCCTTGATGCCTTTGGCAACGCTGATATCAAAGTGCGATTTGTCCAGACGGGTATAACCTGTAAAGAAAGAAATCGCGTCTGTCAGGTCTTTGTTGATCTGCGTATAGACTTCAGCAACCGTGTTCCGTGCTTTGGCATTGGTTGTCGGTTCCAGAATAAGCGGAACGGCTAAACCGCTGTTAGCAGCTCCGGCCGCAAAACGCTCTCCGTATAACTGAACCATCTGGAAGTACGCCCAGCCACGGTACGTCAACGCTTCGGCCTTGATGGCTTTTTTGTCAGCCTCCGGACCGGCAGCGTTATCGATGTTCGCAAGGATCATGTTGGCATTGCCAATGATCATGTAATAGAACGTGTAATTATAGTACGCGCTGGAACTGTTCGGGTCGCGGTGAGCAATCCACTGGTAATCATTGCGTAGCCATGTGTTCGATACGTTCGGGAAAACAAGGTCTTCACCGAGTATATCCATGTACAGCATGTTCCCTGACTGGCCACCCTGTGCCTGTACCGAGAAAATCTGTGAGTACATGATCCGGTGGATACCGTTCAGGGCTGCCCAGGCATTCTTCGTAGTACTGAAGGCATCCGCTGTCGCAACCTGATCCGTTGGTTTTGTTTCCAGGTAATCCTTTTCACAGGCGGTCAGGGACATGACAGCCAACAGGCCGACAACCCCTTTCTTTAATATATTTTTCATTGTGATTTTCTTACCGTTCAGTTTGTTTGATTAGAAACGAATACGTGCACCTAATGAAAGGACACGGTTAAAGTTGTACGTGTTATCGGTTGTACCGTTAAACGTACCGCTTACGTTCATACCGCGACGTGCCGAGAACAGCGCCAGGTTATCGCCGGTAAAGAATACACTGGCTTCTTTAGCGTTGATTGCCCCCAGAACAGAAGCCGGTAATTTATACGTCAGGCTTACGTTGGTGAACTGCAGGTATGACGCATCGGTCAGCCAGCGGGTGCTGCCACCAGCCAGGTTCGCCACGTTACCGGCGTCAAGACGAGGTACGGTTACGTCATCACCTTGTTTCTGCCAGCGGTTCTGAGCATCTACGTGCAGGGCGGTGCCGTATGAGCCACCGTGCATCAGCGACGCATACACACCGTCGTATACTTTACCACCTACCTGGTACGTAAACTGGAAGCCCAGCGTTACGTTCTTATACGTCAGGTTGTGGTTCATTGAGCCGTAGAATTTCGGAATCGATGAGAAGCCGGTGTACCGGTAGTTTGCTTCTGATACAACCGTAGTAACGGTATCCGAACCGATTACTTTAGCGTTTGTTGTCATTGCGTTTGTCCGATACAGCGCCGCACCTGTTTCTTTATCTACGCCATAAAACTCGCGCAGGTAGAAGTCATAGATAGAGTGGCCAACGCTATAGGCTTTTGTGCCTGATTGAATCAGTTGCTGGCTGTCCGGCATTTTCGTGATCTGGTTTTTGAACGATGTCCAGTTCAGGGTTGCCGAGTACGTGAAATCACCGCGGCGAACGATATCACCGGTAATCTGCAGCTCGATACCACGGTTGTAGAGGTTACCGATGTTTTTGTTCACCGAGAAACCACCAGAGAGTGTTCCTCCGCTTGACAGCGGTAGCGGCACGCTGAAGATCAGACCGGTTGTGGCGCGGTTGAAGTATTCTAAGCTACCATTGATACGGCCTTTGTACAGGCTGAAATCGATGCCGAGATCAAAGTTTTTCGATGTTTCCCAGGTCAGACCATCGTTGGCAATTGTTGCCTGTGTGAAACCCGGCTCCGCATTATTGTTACGACCTAAGTTGTACAGGGCCTGATAAGGATAGTAGTTCTGACCACCACCGCTGTTCAGAATACCGTCGCTACCTACGACACCGTAAGAGGCGCGTACTTTCAGAAGGTCTACCGCAGGCACGTTGAAGAAATCTTCGCGCTCGATGTTATACGCCCCACCAATTGACCAGAAGTTAGCCCAGCGAACGCCCGGCGCGAAACGTGAGTTACCGTCGCGGCGCAAAGAGGCATTCAGGATATATTTCTTGTCGTAGTCATAGCTGGCACGGCTGAAGAAGCTTTCGATCCGGTAGTTATCTTCGTACGAAGACACGTTCAGCACGGTAGCGAAGTTGGGCAGTTCGGTGATCCCGTCAACGATAATGCCTGAACGGGCACCTACTTCGTAGTTATACGTATAATAGTAGTTCTCGTGGCCACCCAGCACATTGAAGTGGTGCTTGTTGATGGTTTTGTCGTACTCTAACAACTGGTTGAATGTCGAGCTGGTTGTGCGGTACAGATAATGGTATGCACGGCCGGCCGGCGCACCGTCACCGATTGTCGGGTTGTCGTATGTCCGGTAGTGCGTATCCTGTAAGTCAAAGCTCAGGTTCGTCGTAGCTTTCAGACCAGGCAGGATGTTTACGGTTGCATACGTACGGGCACCTACTGTACCACGGATTTGCTTACGGGCATTCAGCTCGTTTTCCCACACTGCATGACGGCCGCTTGAGTAAGGGCGTGTATCCCCCTGATCGTAAATCTTGTTGCCATTGGCATCCAGAACATACGCACCGGTTGTCGGATCATGCTTGTAAATCGGGTAAATCGGGCCGGCGTAACGCGAGAAATAGAACGGGTTGATGAATGATGTACCACCATCAGAACCGGCATCTACATTCGCACGGCTATAGCTACCACTCAGGTTGATACCTGCTTTCAGCCACTTTGTCGCCTGCTGATCGATGCTCACACGGCCGGTAAAACGCTCCAGATCCGATTTCAACAGGTAACCCTGCTCTTTCGTATAGCCAAATGAAGCAAAGTGAGCTGTTTTAGACGTACCGCCATCATAGTTGATCGAGTAGTTCTGACGGTTCTGACCACCGCGCTGAATAGCTTTTGCCCAGTTCAGGTCGTCTGCATATAATAGTTGTGCGTTCGGGTTCAGAACACCATTCGCATCAACGATCTGGTTTTTAGCCACGTTAAACGGATTGTAGATCAGCAGATCCGCAATGCCTGTATACGTTTTGCCACCGTATGACGTAGTCAGACCCGAAGCAATGCCACCCGCATCCGCCAGTGGAATTTTAGACGCACCGTATACCAGGTTATTCCGGTAAGCTTCCCACATCAATGGGTAGTACTGCTGTGCATTTACCGTTTCGTATTCCGGCAAGCCGCGTGAAATAGCACCGGCTGATGCGTTTACGGTAAAGTTGCTGCGACCTTCTTTGCCTTTTTTAGTCGTGATCATAACCACACCGTTGGCACCACGTGAACCGTAGATAGCCGTTGTAGACGCATCCTTCAGCACTGAAATAGTCTCAATATCATCCGGGTTAAGCGTAACAGTTGAGGCATCAAACGGAACGCCGTCTACTACGTACAACGCACTGTTTGACGAAGAGATCGATCCGAAACCGCGGATACGGATTGCCGGCGCAGAGCCCGGCGCACCACCGGCCATCGTTGTCTGAACGCCCGGAGCCGCACCTACCAGCGCGTTGAGCGGGTTGGCCTGTGCGCGTTTCGAGATATCCAGTGACGTAATCTGTGCTGACGAGCCCACGTGCGTGGCCTTGTTGACAGTACCGTAACCAACAACCATTACTTCACCCAGTAACTGGGCGTCTGATTCGAGGGTGATGTTTACCGTTGATTTGCCGTTGACAGGTACTTCTGTTTTGACAAAACCAATTGAGCTGATCACCAGAACCGCCGAATTGTTGTTTACTGAAATTGAGTATTTACCGTCCTTGTCCGTAACCGTACCGACAGTAGTTCCTTTCACCAGAATGCTGACGCCTGGCAACGTTGTCCCATCTTCTTTTGACGTGATGGTCCCTTTGACAACACTCTGACCAAAAACCAGGTTGCTGGTCCAGAGTAGCGCAAACAGTACGATAAAACTTCGTAAAAACTTAGACATAAGTTTGCTTTTAGCTAATCGACAAAGTTTGATTAAACAATTATTAACGAACGAAGTTCTTAAAAATCTACCATTTTTCACAATAAATACATTAGAAAAAAATTAGAGTATACTTTTTCGGGCTTATTTGGCGATTCTGGCTATTTGGCCAGATTTGATCCATGATATTGGAATAGCGTCAAAATAATATATGGTAAGTATTAGCTAGACAAAAGCGGAAAATATATAAGTATCCCGTTTAGGTATATTTATATGCCATTCAATAAATATTAAAGGAACGGTAAAAGGCCTATAAATATTGTTTTTGTCCAAAAAACCAATAGCCGGTGTCCCCCAATTTGGGGGAGAAGACGGGTAGTACATTAAGGGATAGTTAACGAAAGAGAGGCTTAAGAAGGGGTAGTATTATTGTAACCTAAAGAGGGAAAGCATTGATTATTAATAAATCTGTAACGGCGGTAAGCCATTAAAAAGGCGACCATACACAGGTCGCCTTTTTAATTATGCCGGCCAGTACCGGGCTATTTTTTTCCGGAGAAAGGCGACGCTTCGTGCCAGCTGCTCCATGCCGTCGACTCCGTCTTCGATGCTGATCCAACTGTCGAAGCCTACCCGTTTGAGTTCGGTAAAGATGGCGTCATAGTCATTCAGCCCCTTGCCGATTTCGCCGTGGCTGAGCCGTTTGGCATAACCGGCTACGCCGCCTTCTTCGCGCCGCAGGTCTTCGATCGTGCCCTCAAGCAGGTAGCGGTCACTGGCGTGCATGGTTACCACACGGTCTGATACCCGTTTGAGTAGTTCGAGGGGCTCTTCACCCGCCAGAAAGGTGTTGCTCGGGTCATAATTCACGCCGAAGTTCGGATGATGAATCCGGTCGACGAGCTGACAGAATACATCCATTTTCTGGGCAAATTCCGGATATTCCCAGAAATCATCCTTGTAATGGTTTTCAATGATCAGGGTGATCCCGCGCTCCTGTGCGTAAGGCAGGCAGGCTTCGATGCATTCTGCTGCCAGCCGGATTCCTTCTTCGATTGACAGTTCGGGCCGCCGCTGTCCCGACAGAACGCGGCAATACGAACCGCCCAGCACCTGTGTCATGTCGATCCACCGCTTTTGCTTAGCGATCTCATTCGCACGGAAAGCTGGGTCGGGATGCGTAAAATCGGGCGAGCAGCAAAGCATCGGAATGACCTTACCGTGCGCTTCGACCTGCTGACGGAATTTGGGCCAGTTGGCTTCGTCGGCCATTTCGAGGAAGCCGGCGTACCACTCAAGTCCGTCAATATCCAGTTGTACGGCGAGGTCAATCCATTCGGAAACGGTCATGGTCCCGTCTTTACACAAGGCGTGCATAAAGGCTTTGGGGAAGGCGGCTAGTTTAGGCATTTGTTTTTTGGGGTTACTGGATGTTTGATGCTGGATGTTTGCTGCTGGATACTGGATGTTTGAATACCGGATACTGGATGTTTGCTGCTGGATGTTGGATGTTCTGGGTTGTTTTGATAGTTGCCGTATCACTCTTTCGCTCTTTTGCCGCAAAGCGGCCGCTCTTTCACTCTTTAAGCGCCGGCAGGGCGTCGGCATCTTTGGGTGGGTTGCGGCCGATGAGCGGGTATTGCTCCAGGTCGACTACCTGACCGCTGATGGGCCCGCTTTCGTCGGCAAGCCAGTAGATGGCGGCGGCGGCAATCTCTTCGGGTCGCAGAATCCGGCCGGCGGGGGCGAGTGTACGCGGAAGCTCCTGGTGCCAGCCATCGGCCAGACCCTGTCCGCGTTTCTGAGCCAGTTCTTTCTCAGTTAGCACCCACCCCGGATTTACCTGATTGACGCGTACGCGGTTCTCGCGGTGCAGGGTGTCACCCAGATTACGGGTCAGGGTCATCAATGCCCCTTTTGAGGCACTATACGGCACCAGATCGGGTTCGCCGCACCAGGCATTGGCTGAGCCGATGTTCAGCACTGCTCCCCGCGTCTGTGTCAGATGGGGAAGGGCGGCCTGAATCAACGCAAACGGCGCCAGCGTATTCACTTCCAGAACCGTTCTGAAAAACGCCAGAGAGGTCGTATGAATGTTGCTCGTTGCAATCATCGCCGCGTTGTTGACGATACCGTCGAGCTGACCGAACGCATTCAGGGCCTGGTTGACCAGCCGTTGCGGCGCCCCGTCGGCAGTGATATCCTCCAGATGCAGTACCGCCTTGTCGGCTCCCAGTTCGGTAACCAGTGCTTCTCCGGCCTCCTGCTGATCGAGCCCGTGAATGACTACGCGTGCTCCTTCGGCCACACACCGGCGGGCAATAGCCTTTCCGATTCCCGTACAGCTGCCGGTAACGATAATGACTTTATTGATTAAACGCATGTTTTGCTGGATGCTATTTTTTGTCATCCCGACGGCGGCCCGGTCCTTTGCCGGGATGACAAAAGCAAAAAAAATTAAACCCCCGGCCGGAGAACACTTTTAACAACTTCCCCGTGGTGCATTTTGTCGAACGCTTCGTGCCAGTCGGTGGTTGACCAGACGCCGCCGATGATGGGTTTGACATTGAGCTGGCCGCTTGCCAGCAGCGCAATTACCCGCTCCCAGATCGGCCAGTTATGGCTGAAACTACCTTGCAGGGTTACGTTTTTCTGCACCAGCGGATCAAGTGAAAAGTTAAGGGGTTGCGGGCCCCAGCCGACTTTGGTGATGTGGCCGTTCGGGCGAACCAGCTGCATGGCAATACGCAAAGTTGCACTGGCACCGGCTGCGTCGATGATGCAGTCGGCTCCGAGGCCGTCGCGGGCAAGTGCCCAGGCTGTTGCATCGCCGATGATACCGGTACAGCCGTACTGTTTTTCCGCAATGGCAAGCCGCTGCCGGTCGTTTTCAAGACCGACAATCGCCACTTCGGCCCCGCAAAGGCGTGCGACGGCCGCGCAGAGGATGCCGATTGTTCCCGGACCGAGCACAATCACACGGTCGCCCGGGCGGATGCGGCTGTTGCCGACCACGGCATTATACGCCACGCAGCAAGGTTCGGTCAGGCAGGCTTCCTCAAAGGGGAGTTGCGCCGGAACGGCATGGAGGCAGCGGGCCGGGACGCGGACAAACTCAGTCATGGCTCCGTTGACTCCGTAGCCGAAGCCTTTACGGGTGGGGTCAAGGTTGTACATGCCCTGGCGGGTCATGGGGTTGTTGAGGTCAACAATCGCTGCGGTTTCACTCACGACACGGTCGCCTTCCTGCCAGCCCGTTACGCGGCTGCCGATTTCGACAATGTGGCCGCCGAACTCATGACCCAGCACCACCGGATAGTTAACCGGCCAGCTATGATCGGCTGTCCACTGGTGCAGGTCACTGCCGCAGACACCGACGTTAGCTACCTGTAACAATACGTCATCGTCGCCGATGGTTGGTTTCGGAATATCCCGGATCTCAACACTGCCGCGCTCCGGCGCATAATTTACAACTGCAAGCATATATGTTAAAGGGTGAAAGAGTGGCCGCTGTGCGGCAAAGAGTGAAAGAGCGAAAGAATGAAAGAGTGACCGCTATGCGGCAAAGAGTGAAAGAGCGAAAGAATGAAAGAGTGACCGCTGTGCGGCAAAGAGCGAAAGAGTGAAAGCGAAATCGCTCTTTCACTCTTTATCACTTTCGCTCTTTAATTCCCGTAGGCATGAACGGCATCGCAGATCAGGCGGAGGGAGTGTTCGAGGTCGCCGTCGGCGGTCTTAAAGGCATCGGCATCGATGGTCAGGGGAGCACCCAGTACCACCAGCGGGGCACCGTATTCCGGGCAGCGGATTGCCTGTTCGAGCGACAGACCACCCACGGCCTGTACCGGAATGCTGACCGCTTCCACTACTTCCCGGAGCTGATCCATCGGGCTGGGCATCCGGAGGCCCTGTGCGGCAATGCCGCGGCGTTCGTCGTAGCCGATGTGGTGTACAATGTAGTCGCAGCCAAGGTCTTCGAGCCACCTGGCCCCGGCTACCATATCCGGGCATACCATGTTGTCGCCCATGACCTTTACCCCGAAATCACGGCCGGCCTGTACGACACATTTAACGGTTTCGGCGTGGGCGCGGGCCATGACCACCACATGGGTAGCGCCGGCTTTGGCCATCATTTCGGCTTCCAGATAACCGCCATCCATCGTTTTCAGGTCGGCGACAATCGGAATACCCGGAAAGGCTTCCCGCAGTTTCCGGACGCCATGCAGGCCTTCCGCCAGAATCAGCGGGGTACCGGCTTCGAGCCAGTCGACCCCGGCCCGCAGAGCCATGGCGGCGGTTTCCAGGGCTTCATCAATGTTGGTTAAATCAAGCGAGATCTGAACAATCGGACGCATGTATATAAAGAGCGAATGAGTGATAGAGCAATAAAGTGAATGAGCGGCCGCCGCGCGGTAAATGAGCGCGCCGCGTAGTCTGGCCCCGTAGGACCTTTGGTTATGATGAATGTTTCGTGATCGGTTCAGCCAAATCCCCTTCCCTGCACGGAGTAGGGTAGGATCAGTGCACTTCTTCGACGGCACCGGCCGTTTTTCCGGCTTTCAGTCTGGTCAACAGAATACCCGCCAGAAAAATGGTCAGTGTACCGACCACCATGATCATGTTCTGGTGCAGCGGATTCCGCAGGGCTGCATACTCGTCGGGAAGCTGTGTCGAGAACGTCATCCAGATAATCACCAGAATGCCAATGAGCGTAGCCGTCAGGGCTTCGGTATTACGGGTGTTTTTCGAGATCATTCCCAGCAGGAATAAGCCAAGCATCCCCCCCGCAAAAATGCCCGACAGCATCCACCAGACGTCGAGTACGCTTTTAACGCCGATCATGGCGATGCCGGTAACCATTCCCAGTAGCCCGAAGCCGGTGGTAGCGATATACAGCAACCGGAGCGATTTTTTCTCCGACATGGCCGGGTCAATATACCGCTGATAGATATCGAGCGAAAAGACGGTGGCCGATGCATTCATTCCCGAGCTGATGGTACTCATGGCTGCCGACATAATGGCTGCTACAATCAGCCCGACCATGCCCGCCGGTACTTTGTTGACCATAAAATGCGGCATTACCTTATCGCCGTAGTCGCCTGGTTTCAGCGTGGCTGCCAGCTGGCGGATAGCGTCGGGTGTACCGTTCGGCAGTTTTTCGCCCGCCACCTGCATCCGGACCGCATCCATCAGCTCCGGATTGCTCTGGTAGTAGGCATACAGCGCGGAGCCAATCACGAAAAACATCAGCGAGGCCGGAATATAGAGGTAGACACACAGCCAGACCGAACCGGCGGCTTCTTGCCGCGATGTGGTCGTATGGTAGCGCTGGATGTAGTTCTGGTCCATCCCGAAGTTGTTGAGGTTCATGAAGAAACCATACAACAGCACCACCCAGAAGGTGGCCTGCGTGAAATCAGGGGAGAAGCTGCCGAGGCTGAATTTGTCTTCTGCCTTGCCAATGGCAATGATTTTGCTGACGCCGCCATCCAGTCCGTCGACGACCAGCCAGAGAATCAGCAGGGCACCGGCGGTTTTAATGACACCCTGGACAACTTCCGTCCAGATGACGGCTTCCATGCCGCCCATGACCGTGTAGAGGATGATACAAAGCCCGACTACGACCATGATGGTGGCCATCGGATAGCCCGTCAGTGCCTGTAAACTCAGGGCAATGCCGAAAAAAATCGACCCCATCCGCGCCAGCTGGGTCAGCAGAAAGCAAACCACGGCATAGGTACGCGCCCAGGCCCCGAAGCGGTGTTCGAGGTGGGTATAGGCCGATACTTCGCCTGTGCTGCGGTAAAACGGAATAAAATACCGCGTGGCTACCCAGGCTGCCAGAGGCATCGACAGACTGAATACAAACGAGTTCCAGTTGCCGCCAAAGGCCTTGCCAGGGACACCCAGAAAGGTGTTGCTGCTCAGAAACGTAGCATAAATCGACAGGCCAATTGCCCAGCCCGGAATTTTTCCCGATGCCGTCGTAAACTGATCGGCATTTTTATTCTTACGGGAAAAATACGCGCCAACGGCAACCATGGCAACCAGATAGACAAGAATTACCAGCAGGTCTATGATCGGAAGGGTTTTCAAGGATCCAGGGGGTTAATGTGTATGTTATATTCCTAAAAGGCCGTTGACCGGTCTGACTTAACCAATGGTTTACCAAAAAGGCACTAAGAACCCGGGAAACACAAAGACGTTCACTACAGGATCAACTAACAGTCTTTGTGGGTCTTCGTCTCTTCCCGTCTTCGTGGTTTGAAACAGAAATGCCTTCGTGGTATTACGATATACGCCGCAAATCTTTTTTCAGACTATTAAAATCCACCGATAATTCACTTTTCACAGTAGCCTATCGCAAACGGCCTGCCGTACTATTAGCGAAATTAAAAACGGCAGTCCGGTAGCGGCCGGCTGATACTCAACCACGTTAAACGAGGTATACACATGAAAAATGACCATAACATGTCGTTACTGGAAAAAATAAAATCGGGGCGGCCAGTGTATGGAACCTGTATTACCTCACCGGCACCCATGTGGCCGGCTGTGGCCCGGCGGGCAGGACTGGATTTTGTCTTTCTGGACACAGAACACATCCCGTTAGGACGGGTGGAGCTGACTCAGTTAAGTCAGGCGTTTAAAGCGATGGGGATCACGCCCATTGTGCGCATTCCCGAGCCAAACCCCTTTCTGGCGTGTCAGGCCATTGACGGAGGAGCGGTGGGAGTCGTTGCCCCATACCTCGAAACGGTTGATCAGGTGATGGAACTGGTGGGGGCCACCAAATACCGGCCGCTCAAAGGGGAGCTGCTGACGCGGTACCTGTATAATCAGGAACCCATGCCTGCCGGACTGGCAGACTATGTCGCTGCTTACAACGCCGGTCAGCTGTGCATCGCCAATATCGAAAGTGTACCGGCTCTCGAACGCCTTGATGACCTGTTAAGCGTGAACGGCCTGGACGGGGTGTTTATCGGACCCCATGATTTGTCGATCAGCCTTGGCTTGCCGGAACAATACGATCACCCGGTTTTTGAGGACGCCGTCCGGCTCATCATTCAGAAATCGAAGCAGTACGGGCTTGCCGTGGGAATCCATTTCTCCCTGGCCCCCGAACGGCAGATCCGGTGGATGGAGGAAGGAGTCAATCTGGTGATACACAGCTCCGATATAGCCTTGTTAGGTCAGCGTTTACAGAATGATATGCGGATCATCAAGGCCGCACAGGGTGAGTCTGTCATGGCAGACAACCCGTCGTTCCCGGTGGTCTGACGGGTAATACGGACTACCATTTACTTCCTCTTTTCTATAACGTTTAGGTCATGAATGTATCGGAGTTTACTGCCCGGGTCTCGCCGGCTACGTCGCGACAGCCTGCCTGGCGGTGGAGTACCCTGCTGCTGGTGGGGGTATCTTTATCCGTTGGCTGGGGAATCCGCGGGGATTTCGGTCATGAATACGGGGCCATGTTTGCCGGCTGCCTCGCCGCATTGACCGTTTGTCTGGCATCCGGCCGGCCCGATTGGCGGGAACGGGTCTTGTTCTTTGGTTTTTTCGGGGCCATTGGCTGGGGGTTCGGCGGGTCGATCTCCTACATGCAGGTCATCTCCTTTACCGAAAGCGGGCACCTGGCCTCGCAGTGGTACGGGTATCTGGCTTTGTTTTACATTGGATTCCTGTGGGCGGCATTGGGGGGCGCCGGTACGGCTATACCGGCCGTACTGCGTCGCGACGACCTGACCCGCCTGATTAAACCGGTCCTGTTTGTGTTTGCCGCCTGGTTTGTCCAGGACCGGATCGAAGACCCGGTTGCCGCCGCTATGCAGGAACATATAGCGTTCGACCATACCTGGGGGCGGCACAAAAGCCCGCTATACTGGTTCGATGCCGATTATCTGGCTGCGTTCTTTGCTTTGCTGGGTGTGGGCCTGTATGATCTGTGGGAACGCCGGGAGCGAAACCGCCTGTATCTGCCGGTGATGATGGCCTGTGGAGCGGTGTCGGGTTATGGTGCACAGAGGTTGTTGGAGCAGGCCGGGTTGATGGATGCCCTTACTTCGTCGCTGACGTATTCATTAGGCGATCCGGCTTACATTGATCCGGAGACGGGTGGTCTGAAATTCACGCCCGATAACTTTCTGAATAACTGGCCGCAGTGGTTCGGCGATTACCCGCAGCATGTCGGCTGGGTAATCGGTATGGTTGCCGGCATAACGGCCTATTTCGTCTGGTTTGGCCGGTTCCGCAACGGAGCCTCCCTCATTGTGTGCATGGCTTCAGGCTGGCTGGTCAGCTTTCTGCTGTTGCCGGTGCTGGGCAGTATCTTTTTCACAGAGATCGGCGGATTGCGGATGACACCACCCCGCGGCGATGACTGGGCCGGGATCACGGGCGTATTCGGCGGGTTGCTGGTCTGGATGTACCGGCACAACTATCCGGCTGTTAGTAAGGCAGCCCTGCTCAGCGGAACAATCGGCGGTCTTGGTTTTTCGGGTGTACAGTGGGTAAAACAACTGATGATGGCGCCCGGCAACCCACGGATTCTGGCGGCTCAGGGCCTGATGCCGGAAAGTAAGGTCTATCAGGAGTCGGTCGCTTACTGGGCACACTGGCAGGACCAGAACTGGCATAGCTTTCTGGAACAAACCTACGGCTTTGTGAACGGCCTTGCCATTGCCGTTGCGCTTGGCGTACTGGCGGTGAAATTGCCTGTCTGGCCAGACAACGAAGCGGCGGGAAGCCGCAACCGGACCTGGACACTGGCGGTGGCCGCTTTTTTTGTGCTGTTTACCGTACCATACCTGAATGTGGTGAAAAACGTAAAAGAGTGGGGAGATCAGCTGAAGTCCGGAGTCTGGACCGAAACGATTACCCGCGCAGACGGGTCGGCCGAAACGGTCCCGGCCCATTGGGACATGCCGTATGCGGGCCGTTTACCGGGTGTTACGGGGTTATCGTTCACGCCCGAAACCTGGTACAATATAAGCTGGATGATCCTGGCAGCTGTGTTTGTGCTGGTTGTCCGGCGGCACCGCCAAGAACCGGTCGCCCTGATACCGGCGACCTGGCTCGGCAGGGGGCAGCTTGTTTTTCTGATCCTGCTCTGGGTGATGGTCATCGGCGATTTTGAACGGTCGCTGGTGGGCTGGCATCCCTCCCGGTTACTGACTGAGTGGGTCATTTTTGTGAACGCGGCCTTCGCTACGGCCCTTGTGCTGATTGCTCCGCGGGAGAACGATAACAATTTATTAATCAGTACGGGGAGCCGCATAGAGGCTTTGTATCGTATAAACTGGAAAGTGATTGTTGGCATAGCGGGGCTGGCAGGGACACTGTTTATGGTCACTAACCGGCTGATATACCGGTACCCGCCTTACGAACAGTTAGATACTAAACACGATCATACCCGCTTCGGGCCGGAGGCCAGCTGGCGGGCCAAACCAAACCTGAAGAATGCGCCGCACAAATAGCGGGCCTCAGGATTAAATTACATACTATGTCAGTTAAAGGTATTTTTACTCAGCTTATTGCCGCTTTTCTTCTTCCGGCGGGCGTGTGGGCGCAGACACACAAACCGTATGTGCCTACCGCTTACCCGGACCGGCTGATCCTCGGCTGGCAGGATAATCCGGCCACTACACAGTCGGTCAACTGGCGTACCGATTCTACCGTTACGAAAGCCGTCGGGGCCATTGCCGAAGCGGATCCGTCGCCGGACTTTGTGGGTAAGGCAACGCTGGTGCCCGGCACTACCGAACGGGTGACAATCGACGGGAAAACGGTGCTGTATCATTCCGTACATTTCCGGAATCTGAAACCGCTGACGCAATACACCTACCGCGTCGGCGACGGCACGATCTGGAGCGAGTGGTTTCCGTTCACGACGGCGGCCGACGGGCAGGCTCCGTTTTCATTCTACTATTTCGGGGATGCCCAGAACGACATTCGTTCGCTGTGGTCACGGGCGATCCGGGGGGCGTATTCGACCCTGCCTAAGGCAAACCTCATGGTGCATGCCGGTGACCTGATTACTACCTCCAACGCCGACTGGCAGTGGGGCGAGTGGTTCGAAGCCGGTGGCTGGATCAACGGCATGGTGCCGACGCTGGCCACGCCCGGCAACCACGAGTATTTTCAGGCTCCTGACGGCAAGCGGCGGGTATCGTATCACTGGCGGCCATCGTTTGTGCTGCCCCAAAACGGCCCCGAACGCCTGAAAGAAACGGCGTATTTCTTCGATTATCAGGGTACGCGCTTTATTTCACTCGACTCACAGGGCGCACTGCTCGACTCAACGGTGCTGGATGAACAGGCAAAATGGGTAACCAATGTCCTGACCAATAATCCGAACCGCTGGACAATCGTGGTTCATCACCATCCGGTTTATTCGACAAAAAGCGGCCGCGACAACGATGAATGGCGGGCACGCATGGAACCGCTTTATAAGCAGTTTCATGTCGATCTGGTGTTGCAGGGGCATGATCATACCTATGGCCGCGGGCTGAATATGCCGCTGGGCACGAGCCGCAAACATCCCGACGGACCGATCTATGTCGTTTCGGTCAGCGGGCCGAAAATGTATGATATTGGCTTGCAGGACTGGATGGACCGCGCGGCTTCGAACACGCAGCTGTACCAGATTATCTCGGTCGATGCCGGAACGCTGGCCTATCGCTCGTATACGGTTACCGGTCAGCTGTATGACTCGTTTGACCTGAAGAAAAATGCTAAAGGGCAGAACACGCTGGTCGATCAGGCACCGTCCCTGGCTCCCGAGCGCCTGGAACTGCCCGCCGACTACAAAAAGCGGTTCAATGAGCAGCAGATGGACGAATACAACCGCCGGTTTAAGGAATATAAAGCCCGGAAAAAGTAATTATTACGGTTGTATTTACTTTGTTTACCACATAGCCACATAAGTAAACATAGTTTTTTTCTCATGTGTACTATGAGGCTATGTGGTGAATAAATACTCTTTTATTGATATGCAGCGGTTTATATACGCAATCTGTTTTCTTGTTCAAAGTAGCACCTTGTTACTGGCGCAGCCGTTGCCGAAGCGGGCCAATGGCGTTAATGCAACCCTCCAGCGGCCTAAACTCGTCGTTGGGATCGTGGTCGATCAGATGCGGTACGACTACTTTTACCGTTTTTACGACAAATACAGCGTCGGGGGCTTCAAGCGCATGCTGAATGAGGGCTTCAACTGCCGCAATAACCATTATCCCTATGCCCTGACGGTGACCGCTGCCGGGCACGCTGCCGTGTATACCGGATCGATTCCGGCCATCAACGGCATTGTCGGCAACGAGTGGTATGACCCGATTGCCCGGAAAGGCGTTTATTGCGTCGAAGACAGTACGGTTAAAACCGTGGGGAGCACCAACGGCGGCGTGGGTAAAATGTCGCCCAAAAACCTGCTGACCAGCACCATCACTGACCAGCTACAGATTGCGAACAGCTTCCGGTCGAAGACAGTCGGCGTCGCCATTAAAGACCGTGGCTCAATCCTGCCGGCCGGTCATACGGCAACCGGCGCCTACTGGTTTGATTCTAAAACCGGAAACTGGGTAACGAGTACCTTTTACATGAACGACCTGCCGCAATGGGCCAAAGACCTGAATGCGCAGAAACTGCCGTCGACCTACGCCAAGCGGGGCTGGCAAACCCTGCTGCCGGTTGACCAGTATACCGAAAGTACGCCCGATGACCAGCCCTACGAAAGCAAACTGCCCGGCGCGACCAAACCCGTATTCCCGTACGACCTGGCCGGGATTGCGGGAGATGCCTATGGTACCGTGTTGTCGACGCCCTGGGGTAACACCATGACCAAAGACATGGCCATTGCCGCCATCAAAGGCGAGAATATGGGTAAAGGACCGTTTACCGATTTTATGGCCATCAGCTTTTCGACGCCCGACCGCATCGGGCATGCCTTCGGGCCGAACTCGGTAGAACAGGAAGATATTTACCTGCGGCTGGACCTCGAATTTGCCGATCTGCTGAGCTTCCTCGACGGTTGGGTGGGCAAAGGCAACTATACCGTTTTCCTGACCGCCGACCATGGGGTGATGGATGTGCCGGGGTTCTGGCAACAGCATAAGCTGCCCGCCGGTCTGCTCAACGAACGGCAGATTGCTGCCACCGTTAAAAAAGCCATGACGGATGCATTCGGACCAAACGATTTTATGCTCGCAAGTGAAAACTTTCAAATATATTTAGATCAGAAAGCCTTGCGGGCAAAGAATGTATCGGTAGACGCCGTACATACCGTAGTTCGTGAAGCGCTGCTGCCGTTGCCGGGCATTGCCGATGTGATCAACCTGCGGAGTATGGCTACGTCGACCTTGCCGGATTATTTACAGTCGCTGTACAAAAATAATCTGAACCCCAAACGCAGCGGCGATCTCCAGCTGGTGACGCAACCGGGCTGGTTTCCGGGCAGTGCGACCGGTACAAACCATGGTTCGCCCTATAACTACGATACACAGGTACCATTTCTGCTGTATGGCTGGGGCGTAAACAAGGGAGAAACCCTGCGGCGGACTACCATTTCGGACATTGCGCCGACGATTGCGGCCCTGCTTCACCTGCTGCCACCAAGCGGTAACGTAGGAAATGCGGTGGAAGAAGCCTTGAAAAAGTAAACTTAACCTACATATGCACTCAACAACTACCGTACAGGCCCCGGAAGCATCCGTGGCTCAGCCGGCACCGGTCAAACGGCTATTATCACTCGATACCCTGCGCGGATTCGACATGTTCTGGATTATGGGGGGCGAGGAAATTTTCCATGTGCTGGCCAAAACAACCGGCGCTGCCTGGGCTATTTTTCTGGCCGAACAATTCCATCATCCCGACTGGAACGGCTTTGCGCCTTACGACCTGATTTTCCCGCTGTTCATCTTTATGGCCGGGGTGTCGACGCCTTTTTCAATCGGTAGCCGCCTGGAAAAAGGCGCGTCCAGGGGTGAACTGGCGCGCAAGGTTATCACACGGGGCCTGTTACTGGTGTTGTTAGGCATTATTTACAACAACGGCATCCTGGCCAAATCACTGGCCGACACCCGTTTTCCGAGCGTACTGGGGCGGATTGGTCTGGCAGGCATGTTTGCCCAGCTGATTTACATTTATTCAGGCCAAAAGGCGCAGTATGGCTGGTTTGGCGGTCTGCTGGTCGGTTACTGGCTCCTGATGTCGTTTGTGCCGGTGCCGGGCTGCGGGGCGGGTGTGCTGACGATGGAGTGCAGCTTTGCCGGGTATGTCGACCGCTTGCTGGTGCCCGGACATCTCTACAAAGACGTACATGATCCGGAAGGGTTAATGTCGACGATGCCGGCCATCTGCAATGCCTTGCTGGGCATTTTTGCCGGTAACCTGCTGCGCACCGACGGCCGGACGCTGAGTCAGCAGCAAAAGACCGTACAACTGATTTTTGCGGGGTTTATCTGTCTGCTCATCGGAATGATCTGGGGCGTGTTTTTCCCGATCAACAAAAACCTCTGGACCAGCTCATTCATGCTCGTTACCGGTGGACTGAGCCTGCTGCTGCTGGCCATTTTCTACTGGATTATCGACGTAAAAGGCGTTACCGGCTGGACATTTTTCTTTACCGTCATCGGCATGAACTCGATCATGATCTACATGTCGGAGAGCTTTATCGATTTTGGGTACACCGCCCGTGAGTTGTTCGGCGGCATTCTCGGGTTTATCAGCAACGAGCCGGTGAAGGCGGTGGCCGGTGTGTTTGCATTCCTGGCCGTAAAATGGGCCTTCCTGTATTTTATGTTTAAGAAAAAGGTGTTCCTGCGGGTGTAGGGATTTACGAATTACAATTTTGTTAAAAGGGGTGGCACGATTACAATTCGTACCACCCCTTTTTGGCTACTTAACCGGCTTGAACCGCAGGGTCCGTTCCGAGATTTCGGGTTTGATATAGGCCTTGTCGGTTTCGGGGTAGTGGAGGTCCCAGGGCGAGGGCCCGACCCATTCGGTCTTTTTGCCCGCAATATGAATGGTTCCTGCCGTCGAAATCTCTACGACGGTGAAGAGCGGTTCCTTGTACGGCGCCGTGTACTTAATCCACTTGTATTCCTTATCGACCTCAGGGCTGTAGCGGACATGCCCGTATGCCTCACCCATCCATTTATACGACATAGAGTTGATGCAGACATACCAGATGCCGTTGATGTTGTCGGCGCGGTCGTAATGAATGTGGCCGTAGAAATTCACCAGAATCTTCGCCCGTTTGGCTTGCTTGTTGTGCGCTTCCAGGATCGCGCGGATGTCGTCCGCATTGTCAACGCCGTCCTTGCCCAGTCCCTGATGGGAGAAAATAACGATGGGGTCGACTGCTTTGGCGAGTTCGGCTTTCAGCCAGTCGAGTTGCGGCGTGCCGATGTGTTCCTGATAGCCTTTTAGTTCCGGCGATTTTTTGTCGTTGCCATCCAGAACGATAAACTGGAAGCCGTTACGCCGGAACGAGTAATAGGACGACGGCATGTTGCGGTAGGCCAGGGCTTGTTGCAGACTGAATCCACCGTCCATTTCGTGATTGCCGATGACGTGGTATTTCGGACCGGGATAGCTGTTCCAGATGGCAAAGTAAGGTGCATATTTCGGGGCCGGGGTACCAAAATCGCCCAGATCAAGCAGGAAATCGGGTTTCGCTACCTGCATGCTGTCGATAAACGTCCGGATGCGGTATTCGGCATCGTGCATCGTCGGCAGGTGAACGTCCGCGCATAGGCCGATCCGTACGGTACTGCCGTTTTTCTGTGCCGGAGCCGTAAACGGAGCCAGACAAAGGGCCAGGAGGTAAAGGGCTTTTTTCATTTTTAAAAGTCTGCGTATTTGATATTAATTCGCTGGTTATCCTGCATCGGCAGTCAGATCCGGAGGGATAGGGAAGGCGCTCATGTTGCCTCTGAGAAATGCAGAAAGAGTATTTAGCCGACAAAGGTGTTGCTCCTGAAACACTTGCTTTCTCTTGCGGCAATGCGGTATAAAAATGCCTCATTGTTCACGGATAAGCCAGAGTTCGGTGACCTGCGCCCCGCGTTCGCCTTCACCACACGTCCACGTAAACCGGATTTTACCGTCTGTATGAATCGCTTTCGGTAACCGGAATTCGTAGACGGGTTGATCACCGGTCTGAATAAAGTCGTGGATAAGCTGGTTATCGGCCATAAGCTTCATTTTTGACCGGAAGGCCCCCGTATAGGCCACCCTGAGCCGGTACGTTGCCGCAGGGTCCAGATCGCTGTAATCGATCCGGAGCGGCTGATCGTACAGCGTATTCACCTGACTCATCCAAGCCATGGGCGTAGCCTGTCCTTCGAAGCCGGTCGCCCGGATTTCGTGTACCCATTCGTCGCCATGCAGCCCCACCCCAAACCCGAGCCCTGGCGTTATCAGGCCGCCCGGGTCATCGGCCCACCGTTTAGCGGATACCACCCGTTTCCGGCCTTCAACAGACCCGAAATGATCATAAAAGCCGCCCGGCCCGGGATCGGTCCGGTGAATAACCGCCTGAATTGCCGCCAGCCGTTCCGGTTCGATGTTCAGTTTATCGATACGGGAGAGCTGATCAAGTAGCCAGGGGGCGTCGTTCAGGGGTATGTCGATGTTGTCCAGAAAATTACCCCGTCCGTCGGAGGCGTGGTGTTTTTTCATGGTCAGCTGGGCCCCGATGCTGGAAAACAGCGAGTCGGCCAGTGCAAGGCAACGGGTGCGCAGATCGGGGCTTGTGAACTCTTTTTGCGGGGTCAGCAACCACTGCCGGGCGGCCCGGACCGCTTCCGCAGCCTGTCCCCCGGTAGCGGCTTCCAGCAACCGGTACGCCTGTGCTTCGGCCTCCGTTTCCCGGATCAGCCGCCGCCGGACATAGGCGTCGTAACAGGCACGCAGCAGCGGCATCTGAAACCGGAAGTTTTGCCTTACCGAAACCGGCGCACCAGTTTCAAGCGCCTGCCACTGCAACAGCGTGCGTTCGACATGCGGATTGACCGCCAGCGGGCCCTGCCAGTTGCGTTCGAGGGCCATCAGCCCCTGCGCAACGCCTTCGGTATAGTCGGGGCCGATAAACAGCCGGGCATAATCGCGCAGGGTTTCGATGACGGGCGTGTCGGGATTCCAGTCCTGATCACTCCAGATAAATTTATTCACATCGTCGTTGGTCCCTTCGGAGTAACTGATGCTGCCCGCGCCAAACTGGTCAAACGCATTGTGAATCAGTTTCTGGTCGGTTGGTCGCGGGTTTATGCATTCGCGGCCGAGGGTCATGGCGTAGGCAAGATCCCAGTCCGGTACGGGATACTGGCTGCTGAGACTATGGGTAATGTCGGGGTAATGCCGGATCGGGATGCCGGGTTTGACGCGCTTCCGGACTTCCTCAACGGGCGTTTTTACCCAGGGGCCGAAGACCACACCACCCAGCCACGGGTAGCCCTTGTTGATGTGCGCATAAAAGGCGTCGAACCACTGCTGACGGGGCTTAAAGACCTGGGGTGAGACCCAGATCTTAGCCTTCGGATGGTGTTTGCGTAACACCGCCGCTACCTGCCCCAGCCAGCGGAACAATACGTCGGGCTCCAGATCGCCGGGATCACCGCCAGGCACGAACAGGGCGTCGAGTTTTGGCACGGCGGCAAATACTTTGTCGCGCTCGGCCAGTTCGCGGCGGACGGAGTCGGGGTGCGTATAGTTGAGGCCCATGTTGGGGTACCACATCCAGACATCCAGCCCGTACTCCTGACAAATCCGGGATTGTTCACCAATCATCCGGATAGCCGGCAGCTGCATGTGCACACTATGGGCATCGTCGTCGGTGCGGGGCGGAACGATCTCAACACTGTTGGCGCCGAAAAGGGCCATGTCGCGGATGTACTGGTCGAACCGGGCAACCGAAAAGGCGTCGTAGGCATTGGTTTTGGGGCGATACCCCAGCTGGTGTCCGCGAATGGGGTATCGCGGCGAACCGGCCAGCGCAAGGGGTTCGGTTAACTGAATCCGGCCGGGGCGCATCTCCAGTTTGCGCAGGAGGCGGCCAACACCATACAGCAGTCCACGGGCATCATGTCCGGCAATCAGCACCAGGCGCTGATCCGGCAGGCTAATCAGCCGGAAGCCTTCTGCCCGGGTGGCCGGTAGTTTCCGGATGGCAGCCCGCACCGGTTCGGGGAGTTGCGGTAGCACCGCGTCTGTTGCTAAAACGATTGCCGGTTGCCGGTTGGGGGTGTACCGGCTGGTGACTGGCAACCGGATGCCGCTTCGCTTGTCGATTTCTTCCTGCAAAACGACCAGGGTGCGGCGAAGTACGGCCTTGTCTTCCACCAGACAGGTAAGCTGCGCCTGACTCAGGTCCAGTATCTGGCTTTTGGCTATGATTGGCAGCAGCAGGAAGCCAATCAGGATCAGCTTTGACAACGAATGTACGGTCTGCATAGACGGCTATTTTTTGGGTCCGCTGATGACGCCCAGAAACCGGCCCATCCAGTAGGGCAGCAAAAACGAATCCCCCGCGCTGAGCTCACTAACGCCGTTTTCGTTCCGGTCGAGTTTGAACTGGTTGCGGTTGTGTTTCAGTTCCGGCCGCTCGTCGGGGGGAAGCACCACGGTGGTGGTCTGTCCCCGGAAGTTGGGCGGGATAAGGGTGATGTCTTTCCGGTGACTGTTTTTAACCTGCCATTCGACCATATCCAGCGGGAATTCTTTCAGGTACCACACCGTTTCGGGCAGGTCAAAAGCCCTGGCACCGGTCGCGGCATAGCACAGGTTCCAGAGCCCGTCGCGTTCCGGCCGCTCAATGTTCCAGTGATCTCTGATTGCCTCGATGAATGTAGCCTTCAGTTTGGCGTCGAATGCATACTGGTACAGGCTGTTGTAAGCCAGAAAGTACATTTCGTCGTCGGAGTGGTTCCATTCTTCGGAAAGCGATCTGGCCAGTTCTCCGGCATTGGCCGGTGCCTGTCCGATGGTGTTCATCGGCCGCATCAGGTTGTCGAGATAGCCGTATTGCTGCATCATCTCCAGCGCTTTTTCTTTGTATACGGGTTTCTTCGTGAAATGATACGCCGCCTGCAGGAACGCAATCAGGTTCGACGACATAATCTTCCGGTCACCCACAATGATGTCGAAGCTATTGACGTACGCAGGATTCCACTTGCCCCAGAGCGTAGGTTTGCCGTCGAAATCAAGGAGATACCAGTCGTTGTTGATGATGTTAGTCATCAGTTTGTCTATCAGGGTAATGGCCCGTTGCCGCACCGCACCGTCCATGTGTTCGGCGAGCTGGGTGAGGGCAAAAAACTGACCGACGGTCTGGTCGCTGCTGGTGGTGCCGCGCCAGTTCCATTCGGGGTCTCCGGCCATTGTCCAGCCGTTGGTGAGGCCACCGTCCCATGCCTGCGCCTTAAATTTGTGATAGCCTTTCCGTTCAAATCCACGGGCAAAATAACCCGGCATGCCGGTGATGGTAAAGAGGCGCTCCATGGCGTCGAACGATTCCATGCAGTTTTGCAGGGCATCGGCATCCCCCGTGACTTTGTAGCGGTAGAGCTGGCTGACCAGGTACATGGCCGTCCAGAGGTTATCGCTGTCGCGCTGTCCCATTTCGGCGGTTGACAGGTCGCCGTGTTTCAGGGTAACCACATCACAGTTAAACCCGTACCGGATGTGACGCTGGCGCACCTGTTGTTCGTAGACCAGCGCCTTATCCTGTAGGGTCATGGCCTTGAACTGAATGTCGCCCAGCCCCTTCGTGGTCAGAACCAGCACATTGCGTCCTTCGCCCGCAGAGAGGTGTACCACCTGATTGCCCGGCAGCCATCGCTCCCCGAAATAATAGTTAAACGTACCGTCGGAACGGCGCATGAACGCACCCATCGGGGAGCCAAACCACAGGTTGCCATGCACAACCGCAATGGCCGTAAGATCGGGGCAGGGGAGTTTTTCATTGAGGATGCCGGTTTGTTTCCCCTGAACCGCATCAACGGTCAGGTAGCCGTTGCGGGTGCCCAGGTAAAGGGTATTATCGGCCAGATCGAAGCAGGTCAGGTCCGGCATCCGCAGTACGGTTTTCAGTTGCTTGTCTGCCAGCGACAGGTAGCTCAGCGTTTGGGTGCCCAGCAGCCAGAACCGGTTGCGGACAGGGTCGTAGCGGATGGCTTTGACCTCGTCCTGCGGTAGCCTGCCCGTCCATTCCGTTTGGGTCTCTTTCAGCACTTTGATCGTGTTGCCGTCGGAAACCAGCCATGTACCGGCCGGTCCGCCGGCAAACAGGTGCGCCCGGGGCAGGTCATGTGGCAGGTACAGTTTACCGGCCCACGCGTTGCTCAGCACGGCCTGGTTATCCAGGTAAACGAACTGGTTGTGCGCGACCGTCATCGCTGATAGCTGACGGTCGCGCATCGGAAGATAACCCAGGTCAGGCCGGAGCGTGCCGGGGTACTGAAATTGTCCGCCCACGGGGCGCAGCAACCCTTTTTCTGACAATACCTGTATGACGCCGTTCCGGTCTCTGTAAACCGCCCGCAGGCGGTTGGTTGTGTCGGGCAGATAGTGCTTTACACTAAAATCCTGCCAGTACGGCACATCCTGGTAAACCGGTTGCTGCGCGGACAGGGGCAGGGCGGAAAGGAGGAGGAAGAGGCAAAGAAGTTGTTTCATACAAGCCTGAGAAAAAGCAATAATATCCGTTGTCCCGTCGGGACAACACAGCACAGCGTCGGTAGTAAAAACGATTGACATCCATCCATTCTGCCCTGTATGGGCAATACAAGCCAACGCTTGTTTCGTACCTACGGCACGATGAATAATATGGTTTATCCTACCGACGCTGCGCTGTTGTGTCCCTGACACAAAATCATTTGCCGTTATTTCTTGCTGATCGGGCTGGGGGGGCCGGAAACCGGCGCACTGATCACCCCCAGATAACGACCCATCCAGTAGGGCAGCAGCCAGATATCGCCCGCACTGTGCTCTGAGTTGCCGTTGCGGGTGCGGTCAAGGCTGAACATGTTGGCGTTGTGGCGTTGCACAGGACGCTCGTCGGGCGGCAGAACTTCTTTGGTGCTTTGGTCACGGAAATTTTCCGGCAGCCGGTCAATGTCTTTCCGGTGGCTGTTGGTAATCGCCCAGTCAATCAGGTCGAGCGGGTGCTCTTTCAGGTACCAGACCGCTTCCGGCAAATCAAAATCTTTGGTGCCGGTCAGGGCGGTGAAAATATTCCAGGCGCCTTCCTTTTCCGGCCGTTCGGCCTGCCAGTGATCCAGAATCGCCTGTTTGTATTTTGCCTTCAGCTCGTCGGTAAACGCATAGCGATACAGGCCCCAGTAGCCCACGAAATACATCTCATCATCCGAGTGATTCCAGCTCTCCGACATGTTTTTGGCGTGTGCATCGGCATTGTCCGGAGCCTGGCCAATCGCGCGCATCGGCCGCATCAGGTTTTCGAGGTAGCCATATTTAGTCATCAACTCAAGGGCTTTTTGCTTGTATTTCTCCTTCTTCGTGAAGTGATAGGCCGTTTGCAGCATGGCCACAATGTTCGATGAATTCAGCTTACGGTCACCCACATTGGTCGGGAAATTATTCACGTAAGCCGGGTTCCATTTACCCCACATCGTTGGTTTTCCGTCGAAGTCGATGAGGTACATGTCGTTCTTTACAATGTGGCTCATCAGGGTATCAATCAGGGCGATAGATTGCTTTTTCAGGGCTTTGTCGTCGACAATGTCGGCAATGACCCCGAACGCAAAAATATGGCCGATAACCTCGTCGCTGCTGGTGGTTGATTTCCAGTCCCATTCCGGATCGGGGGCGTGTTGCCAGCGTTCCGGGTCCGACAGGTGTTTACCGAAGCCGCTCCGTTCGAAGGAGCGTGAGGGGAAGCCCGGTACGGGATTGATGGTATACAGCCGGTCCATGGCGTCGAGCGATTCGCGGACGTTTTGCAGGGCTTCCTTGTCTTTGGTGGCGGCATAGCGGAACGCTTCACCGGCCAGATACATGGATGTCCATAGCCCGTCGTTGTCCGAATCGCTCATGTAGCCGGTGCTGATGTTTCCCTTTTCCATGCCGTCGAGGGAGGCGTTGAAGCCGTTGCGGATGTGGCGGCTGCGTACCTGTTCTTCGTAAAAATCAGCTTTGTCCTGCAAGGTCATCGGCTTAAAGCAAATCTGTCCCAGACCGGCCTTTGTGAGCACCAACACCGAGTGTTTCGGGCCATGGGCGAGGGAAATAACATGGTCACCCGGCAGCCAGCGTTCGCCGTTGTAGTAATCGTACCTGCCGTCGGGGCGCAGGGCGAAGGCGCCTTTGGTACTACCGAACCACAGTCGTCCGTCAACCTCTTCGACGGCCGTAATCTGCGTCACCGGTACGCGGCGCTGGATAGTGCCAACCTGTTTTCCGGTAGCAAGATCGACGGTCAGGTACCCGTCCGTGGTGCCGATAATGGCCTGGTTTCCCTTACTGGTCAGCGCGAAGGCAGTGAAGTCGGTACCGGAAACGGCTTTTGCCAGGGAATTGCCGGCCGGATTGAACGAATACAGCCCGCTTTTGCCCAGAATCCAGAAGCTGTTTGCTGACTCCTGAAAACGGATGGCTACCACCTCGTCGCCGGGGAGTTGTCCTTTCCAAAGCGTTTTCGAGTCCCTGACCAGATGCAGGGCCTTTCCGTCAGTAATTAAAAAAGCAAAGTCACGGCCCCCAACGGCTTTGTTGGCGCCCGGCAATTCATGTTTGCAGTAAAGACTACCGGCCCAGGCATTACTCAGCACGGCTTTATCATCGAGGTAAACGATCTGCTGGTCGTACAGGGACAGCGCGCTGATTTTTTTGTTTTTCAGTGTCCGGTATGACGCGTCAGCCGATAATTTGCCGGGATACAGAAACTGCCCGTCATAGGGGTGCAGCATGCCATCGGCCGACATGATTTTGATGTTGCCGTTGCGGTCTGTAAAAACCTGCTCAAGCCCCTGTTTGTCACTGTAATATTTTACACTAAAATCCTGTAAATAAGGTTTGTCCTGATAAACCGGTTGTTGAGCAAAAGCGGCCATGTGCGTACTCAGAAAAAGCAGTGAGCCGGCTACCAGCGCTGGATAATGGGTTGTATGCATCGTATGAGAGGGTATTATTTAATCAGTTTTGCCGGATCGACGACCACGTAATTAATTGACTTTTGCTGGTCGCCTTCGTGGTGTGAGTAGGTCATGTGTAGCAGGCCGTCGGCGGTCTGGATGAGGCAGGGGTAGGAGTACCCGCCTTTGCCGGGCGGCGTATCTTCCAGTCTGGTCTTCCATTTCCAGGTCCGGCCTTCGTCGTCGGAGAGGAACAGGCTGAGCCGGTACCGGCCATCCTCAAGGTCATTGCCCAGAAAAGCCCATTTGCCGTCGTTCAGCGCGAGCAGCTCCACACTGGCCGTATTCGGGATGTCCGTTTTCCGGGTTGCCGTCCAGCTCTCTCCGTTATCCGTTGACTCACTGATATGTACGCGTGGCGGCTCATCGCCGCTGTCGCGCATCAGGGCCACCAGCGTTCCGTCTTTGCGGCGGGCCAGCGCAGGTTGAATGGGGCCACGGCCAACGACCGGCAGCCCGGGTCGCCAGGTCGTGCCGTCGTCATCCGAAATGGCCATCAGCGAGAAATTATAGCCGTCGGAATAGAGCGGCAGCACCAGGCGGTTGCCGGGGAGCAGCAGCGGTTTGATGCGGGTCATCCAGCCGATGCTGCGTTTATTCGGATCCTTACTGGCGTCAATAATCATGTCGTCGTATTTGGGGGCGTAGCCTGCCCAGCCATGATGCTGTTCCGGAAGCTCCCTGAACCGTTTTTCAACCTCCTGCGCAAACCGCTTATCGGGTTTCAGCAGTATGTTGTCCTGCCAGTTCCAGACCGGAGCTCCCGGATTACTGAAGTCAGTGGAAGTGCGTACGCGCAGAATGGATTGCTCCCACTGATTGGCCTGTACCGCAATCCAGACCAGAAACAGTTTGCCCTGATGATTCAGAAACAGCACCGGATTGCAGTCGGGCAGGTGGGGCGTATCGGCCATCAGAAACGGCGTACTCCAGCTTGTTGAGCCCTTCCGCAGCCGGGCACCCATGATCCTGACATCGTCGGCGGTGCGTTCGCCGCTGCCCTGAAACCAGCAGGCCAGCATATCGCCGTTCGGCAGCGCCACCAGGCTGCTGCCGTGTACATGCTGCGATTGCCCCGGGAAAATAAGCTGCTCCCTGACAACGGATTGTGCCTGCAACCGGGTAAGTACAATGAAGAAGAGAAATGTAATTTTTTTCATATCATGTAGGGGCGACCCCACGTGGTCGCCCAGAATTACAGCCATTCAGACCCATGTTCCACCGCCACGTGGTCGCCCAGAATTACAGCCATTCAGACCCATGTTCCACCGCCACGTGGTCGCCCGGAATTACAGCCATTCAGACCCATGTTCCACCGCCACGTGGTCGCCCGGAATTACAGCCATTTGGGCCATCATTTCACCTTTGACCGGCGTTCCATCAGCTCGCGCCAGGTTGTGAGGATAATGCCTTCCTTTTTGATATACGCCTTGAGTTCGGGATCCATCATCGACAGCATATCGGCGTAACGGGTACCGCCCGACGAACTGATGTATGTAAAGGTGTCGTTCTGGTCGTTGCAGTGAACAATGAACATGGTGACGCCGGGTTCCATGCGCCTGAACGCGTCTTTGAACTGCTGTACCTTGTATTTGCTCCATGCCTCGGGCGTGACTTCACCACCGGTTTCGGGTTTCCAGTCGCCGCTGATCGTGTGCAGATCGTCGAGAACCGGCAGACCGGCTTGCCAGATCGTTTCGCCGACCGATTTTGCCTGCTGTACAATGGCTGGTGTCGGCAGGGTCATGCCGTCCTTCCATTTTCCTTCGGCTTTGAGTTTTTTGATGATCGGGTAATTCTGGCATTCAATAAGCAGTTTGTTGTTGCCGCCGGGAAACATGACCGGAATCCGGTACCCGGCACCCACCTTGATGTAGCGCTCCAGAAAGCCCGGGCTGGCAAACAAGGTACCCATGTGCGAATCCATGTGGGTAGGTTTGAGGCCCATCCGGATTGCCCGGTCCAGCTGGGCTCTGATCTCGCGCTCTACTTCATCCGGGCTGGCGTGTTTGACCACATCGGCTACTTCCGGCCACATCGCCCCCTCGGGGTCGGTGAGGCCGGGCACCTGCTTCGCCCCTGATAACGGCGACCAGCGGTAGTCTTTCCACTCCGAGGTCAGGGTCAGGTGGATCCCCACATCCAGCGCCGGGTGGTTGATGGCGTATTTGGTAAAGCTGGCTGCCCACGCGCAGGGCATCATGATGCTGCACGACGAGGCAGTACCCTGCTCCATGGCCTTCAGCGTGCCCTGGTTGGCAGAGAAAAACATACCGGCATCGTCAACATGGAGGATAATGACTTTTGCCCCTTTGGGCCAGCCGAGTTTTTCGGCATACGTCGGTGCCGGTTGAGCCAGTACCGGAGCCATCAGCCCCATCCAAAGGGAGAAAAGAAGAAGCAAGGGTTTCATACTAAGGAATGAATAATGTGTAATGAACAATGAGTAATGTGTAATGTATAATGAGCAATGAGCAATGAGCAATAGCTAGTAGGAGCAGGGAATGGCTGTTAGCAGATGGATAGTTTTAATATCCATTATCCATTATCCATTATCCATTAATGCTGCCCAGATACCGTCCCATCCAGTAGGGCAGGAGCCAGAACACCGGTTCCCGCTCGCGGTGCGGGTCGCCGCCGGTGGCTGTCCACGGGTTTTTATCCCAGCGGATGGCCAGACGCACGGCCGGAGGCTGCAGCTCGCTTACCTGGCTGTCGTCGAGCACGGGTTTACGGACAATCCGGATGTCTTCGCGCTTTGTATGATCAATCGGCCAGTCGACCAGGTCGAGGGGGGTATTTTCGAAAAAACGTACCGAGTTTTCCAGTTCGCCCGGCTGATCACTGGCATAGCTGTACAGAAAGTTAATGAGCGGGTTGTGGTCATTGCGGCGACGGTCGAACCAGGCGCTCATGTGATTCCGGTAGAAAGCGAGCAGGGTCGGGTCTTTTTCACATTTCAGCAGGATCGGGTAGCAATACGCCTGTAACATCACATCGAAGTAGATAAACCACGCCGGGTTCTGATTCGGTATGTTGGCCATGTTGTCGAGATAGCCTTCTTCCCGGATCAGGCGGAGGTACTGCTGCTGGTACTTTGCGTCGTTGGTGACGTAGTAGGCCAGCTTCAGAAATGTCAGCAGTTCCATGGAGTTCTGGCTGCGGTCGGGTGCCCATTCCGGATCGTGAT
Organism: Arsenicibacter rosenii; assembly: GCF_001870735.1. Lineage (GTDB taxonomy): Bacteria > Bacteroidota > Bacteroidia > Cytophagales > Spirosomataceae > Arsenicibacter > Arsenicibacter rosenii. Next base: position 144,229 of record NZ_MORL01000001.1, read on the forward strand.
TCAGTTGTTGGGGCGACCAGACACCCCAGCGGGTGGGTTTTCCGTCGATATCGGTCAGGTTGAAGTTGTGTTTGATCAGGTGGTCGACAAGGTGGCGGATGTGCGTGCGGACCAGTTGTTTTTCCGGTTCATCGGCCACCAGTTCGTAGTAGAAAAAGTACCCGAACATATGGCCGCACATTTCGTCACTGCTGGTATCTCCTTTCCACAGCCATTTGCCGTCTTCCGAGCGGTGCCAGCGTACGTGAACCGGTTTGAAACGCGGCTCCTTAGCCAGTTCACCGGCCAGCTCCCGGGCGGTATAGGTCCGGTTCCCGTCATGAAGGCGGGCGGTATCCCAGCCGGCAGGCACAATCGTACGGGCGAAAAAACCGTCGGTGCCCGTTACCTCCTGCAATAACCGCAGAAACCGGAAGGCTTTGGCCGCTTTGGCTTTGGCATCGGGGCTTTTGGTGGCGGCGTAGCGAAACGCTTCCATAGCCAGGTAGTTGCCGGTGTATTCGCCGTCATTGTCGTCATCTTCGGGTTCCCAGACCGAGACATTGCCCGCTACCGGCAGCCGGCACTGACCGGCAATCCAGGGTGCGCGGATGTGCCGTTTCATCAGCATGTCGTAGAAGTAACCGGCTTTCTGCGCCAGCGTCATCGACCGCTTCCGGATCGCGCTGACGCCTTTCGGCGTAGCGATCCATGCGGTTCCGGCCTGATCGAAGGCAATCGCCACAATACGGTCGTCGAGCAGCCAGCGCTGACTGAACAGCAGGGACCGGCTGCCGTCGGGGCGGTAACGGACCACCCCCTGTTCGGTGCCTACCCACATGGTACTGTCGGGCGCCCGTTCGACGCAGGTTGCGTAGATGGCAGGCAGTCCTTCTTCCGGTGTCAGCACTCCGGTTTTCCGGTGGTTAGCCAACTGCGAGACGCCCCCCAGACCCGCCGCCCAGAGTTGCTGCCGGCTGTCATAGGCCAACCCCTTCACGTAGGCGCTCAGCAAATGTTTTGTCGACTGGTATACATCAACCCCTTTGGGCGTGCAGTGATACAGGCCCACGTCACTGGCAATCCAGAGGCCACCCTGACCGTCGGAAAGGGAGTGGCGGACAGAACGCGGAAGGGTATATCCTTTTTTCACAACCTGCCCGTTGCTGACCAGCCAGATGCCCTGAGGCCCGATAGCGTACGTGCCTTCAGCGGCGGGGCAGACCGAAGTGATCGGCCCGTTGGTACCGGCAATGGTTTCCAGACGGTTTTGCTGATACCGGAACAACCCTTGCCACGTGCCCAGCCATACTGTACCCGCCTTGTCGATGCCTACCGAGAAGGCGGGGCCTTTGTGGTCAGCAGGTAGTACCGGCTCCCAGACGGAAGTACTCTGCGGTTTGCGGAAAATGCCGGTAGCCGTAGCAATCCAGACCGTTTGGTCGGGCGCAACCGCAATGCTCCGGACATCATTGTCGGCAGGGTCGGTACTGACCGGATAAGGTTTATGGTCTTCCTGCCAGAACGCCTTATCGACATAAGGTTGTTCCTGCGGTTTCTGAGAGTGGCATCCCTGTAAAAGCAGGATTGCGCAAAAGGCTGTTAGCCAGTTGCCGGAATTGCGCCATATATTATAAGGTATAACCATGCCGTAGCCAATCATCAAAAATCAACTAGTATACGGCATTCGTTTACCGGAAGGCTATCGGGTTGGTCAGGAACCCCCGGAATTTTCGGCTGCCGGTAATGAGTTCTCATGACACAATCCTGCATTTTAACCATTGAACGTTAATGTTTTGATAAAATCAGACAGGTAAACATGACCAGATTATGAACTTTTGCGTGTTTGCGTAAATTGAGGGTATAATTACGCAATTTGCGGCATTCTAATTGACCATTTTACCGTAGTTTAGCTACACAAGTTCACATCAGGCGGGGATAATTTCTACGGAAAGGATTGTTTAGGGAATCCCGCTTCTATTCTTCAATATCCGGAATTAAGTAATCATTTTCAGTAACCAATTAACAAACTAATTGATCATAACCAGATTGCGGATTAAAGACAGGGTTTATTAAATAGCATTTTGACGGTAATTTTTTATATATAATCGAGCGTTACATAACTTTCTTTGCAATGGCCTTACTACATGAACAAATTTTACGCGACGTTATCCAGGGAGATCAGGTAGCCTTCGCCAGGTTATACAATCACTACCGGACACCGGCCCTGAAGTTTTGCACATCCATTCTGAAAGACGAAGAAGAAGCGGAAAATATGGTGCATGAAGTGTTCATTAAATTATGGGAACGACGGGCTCAGATCAATCCGGAGCTGAACTTTAATTCGTACCTGTTTACCTGCATGCGGAACATGGCCTTCGACTATCTCAAAAAGATGGAGAAAAACGAATGGCTGAAGCAGCAGTATATGGAGCGCATGGCCAATGCCCGTGAGGAAGATGCTGAAGTGCTTGAAACACAGCTGCAGCAATTACAGACCGCGGTCGGGTCTCTGTCTGTGAAGCGCCGGCAGATCCTGAAGATGACGGTAGAAGAAGGGATGTCGTACCAGGAAATTGCTGAAATGCTCAACATTTCGAAAAACACGGTAAAAAACCAGCTCGTTAAAGCCAAACAGTTTCTGCGGGAGAAGATGGATGTGGCTACGGTTGCCTCTATGATGATTGCCTGGCTGATCGGCTGACAACATGTCTGTGTGGTAAACTTTACTATAAAAAAAGTTAAGCCGCCAACATAGAAGCAGCATCCGGCGTTTTTGGGTTAACTTTGCGCCGATGAAGATTCTGATTAGTACCAATACACTACGCTCACTCATACCCACGATCCGTACGTCTGTAAGGCCGCGTACGCTGTCGTGGGTATTCCTATATCTTCTGATTGCTGTATATAGCCATACCCACGCCCAGATAACGGGAGGGCGGATCGGCAACGGCAACGGGTTTCCCGGGTTCACCGGAACACAGTCACAAACCGGCGTGTCCGGCTCAGGGTCCGGCGGCCGCGGTGGCATCGATGATTCTACCAAAGTGATTTACGGGCCTAAAACGACCCGCTACTTTCTGGAGACCGACATCTTCAACAACCGGAAAACGCTCTACCTGATCGATACGTCGCTGGCCGGTCATCATCAGTATAATTTTGTAAACCGCAACCAGAATCTGTATCAGGATTTAGGGAACCTCGGCACGGCCATGCGTCCGGTTTTTTATGAAGAACCGCAGCAGATCGGCGCCCAGAACGGTTTTTATGCGTATGCACCCTATGCGTTTCAGACGATGCAGGTAAAGTATTACGACACCAAATCGCCGTTTACGCGGATGTACTTTGTGTTAGGGGGCCGCAACCAGAACGTCCTGAATTTCGATTTCAGTCAGAACATTAATCCGCGCTGGAATGCCGGGTTTCAGGTCCAGCGGGTTACGTCCCGCAAACAGTTCGGGGTGAACCAGACCGTCGATCCGTCGAGCTTTCTGGCCCAGGGCTGGGCCTTTATCGGGCAGACGAGCTACCGGTCGAAAAACGACAAATACACCCTGCTGGCCCATTTCAACCACCTGAATCACGAGATTGAAGAACAGGGCGGCGTCCTGCCGCTCCGGAGCAGCGGGGGCGAATTGCTGGGATATACGTTCGACGGAGCCGCCAAACTCAAAAGCGCCAAGGGGTTTGATCGCCGGAATATGTGGCATATATACCAACAGTATATCATGGCACCGGGATTTCAGGTATATCACCGGCTGGATTACCAGCGCCATATCAACACGTTTTACGACACGGCACTGGCGAGCGATTCGACCCTGACTTCGTATTATCCGGCGGTGGTCCCTGCCTTATTCCCGGCGGCCCGCCGCGCGCAGCTCGACAGCGCCACGACGCATCAGGACATATTCTACCGGTTGCTGGAAAATAATTTTGGCCTGAAAGGCATTTATCAGGTTGGCAAATCGGCCTTTAATTACCGTGCCTACATGCGCCACCGGATTTACTCGCAGACGGGTGAATACAATCGCCTGGCCGTAAAAGGCGATTCGGTGTTTACCGGTACGTACCGCAACCCCACCCGCCTGATCGACCGGAATGAACTGTTTCTGGGTCTTTGGCTGGGTTATTATTTTCCGGACAGCCTGTCGCGTCTGACCGTCGAAGGCGAGTACCTGATTGGCCGCGACATCCGGTTGGAGGGGCAACTGGAAACCAAACTCTTTACGGCCGGCTACCGGAGCGTGTTTGCGTCGCCGACGTTATTGCAGCAACGCTTCGAAAGCAACAACCTGACCTGGTCGAATAATTTTGGTCTGCGCGGTACCCAGCACGCCTACGGGAAACTCAACCTGGCCTACCGGAAAATCCGCTTTCAGCCGGGGCTGGATTATTACCTGCTGAACAATTACATCTATTTCGACGAAAATGCCTTACCACGGCAGTTGAGCAGTGCGTTCAGTATCCTGCGCGCCGGTGTGGGGGCACAGGTCAGCGTCGGGAAATTCCAGGCATCGACGCAGGGGTATTACACCCTGGTTTCGCGAAACGATATTCTGCGCGCACCAAAACTGTTTGTTAACCTGCGGGCTAGTTATGACCTGCTGTTTGCCAAGGTGTTATATATTCAGACGGGCGTAGAGCTGCACTATAAATCAGGGTATTTCGCCGATACCTATATGCCGCTCACCCAGCAGTTTTACCTGCAGAACAAACGGCGGGTGGAGGGCTACGTCCTGGCCGATGTGTTTGCCAACTTCCGGATCAACCGGACACGGTTATTCGTGAAAATGTCGCACGTGAATCAGGACTTGCTGCAACCGGCCTATTTTGTCGGTGCCGACTACCTGGGCATGCGCCGCACTTTCGCCTTCGGCGTCGACTGGTATTTGTTTGATTAACAGGAGTGAATAATGTAAAATGAATAATGTAAAATGAATAATGTAAAATGAATAATGTAAAATGAATAATAATTAATGAAGTAGTTGCAGAACTGAACGATTAAAAATTAAGCATCGTCTGCTATTCATTCCATCAGACAGTACAGGATGTCATGGTGTGGTAGCCATTATACATTTTCCATTACTCATTATACATTAAAAAGAATGACAACGCTGGGCTTAGAACTGCCGACTGACCCGCGCTGGGTTAACATTGCCGGAATGAATATCGGCGAAATCCTGATTGATCATGCCTATTGTGAGCAGAAAGCTGCCTCGTCCTGTATTTCGCTCATCGTGCAGTATCCCGAAAAGGTGGAACTGGTAGAAGTGCTGACACCGGTAGTTGCCGAAGAATGGGGGCACTTCCAGCGGGTACTGAAGGAACTCAAAAAGCGGAATATTCCGTTAGGTCGTCAGCGGAAAGACCTGTACGTAAATGCTTTGCAGGCGCAGATGCGGTCGTCGAGCAACTACGACGAAAACCTGATGGAAAAGCTGCTGCTCAATGCGCTGATCGAAGCGCGGAGCTGCGAACGCTTTAAATTGCTGTCGGAGCAGATTGCCGATGACAGCCTGCGCAAATTTTACTATGACCTGATGGTGTCGGAAGCCGGTCATTATCGTAACTTTATTGAACTGGCCGAGGCGTATATGCCCGCCGGGGTAGTACGAAAGCGCTGGAAAGAAATCCTCGAACTCGAAGCCGGCATTATGGCAACGCTGGAGGTTCGGGGCGACCGGATGCACTAACCTTATTGCATGAATTTTCTTGAACAAACTGCCCGCACGATCTACGCGAACCACGGGCCGCGGCTGGATGACGTGTGGGTTATATTGCCGACCCGACGGGCGGTTACGGTTTTTTTAGAGTACCTGGCCACGCAAAGTGAACGCCCGTTTCTGGCGCCCCATACCCTGGCCATCGACGATTTTATTATGCAGGCGGCCGGCGTGCAGCTTATCGACCCGGTCAGTCTTTTGTTTGAACTGTACGAGGTGTTCCGCGAGATTGATGAACACCTCGATTTTGAACCTTTCATTGGCTGGGCGTCAGTACTGCTCGCCGACTTTGACCGGATCGATCAGTATCTGGTAAAACCGTCTTACCTGTTTGATTACCTGACGGCGGCCAAAGCGCTCGAACGCTGGCAGGCCAGTATTCCGGAAGGAGCCACCATTACCGAAACAACCGGAACGGCCCGCTACTTTCAGCTTTTTGAAAACCTGCATGCGGCCTACCAATCCCTGCACGCCCGGCTGGATACACAGGGGCTGGTGTATCGGGGCATGGGCTACCGGCGGCTGGCCGAACAGGTTGAAACGCTGGTGCGTGACAATATGGCTTATGAGAAGCTGTATTTCGTCGGGTTCAATGCCCTGAGCCGTGCGGAGGAACAGATAATAAAAGTACTCCTCGAAGCCAAAAAAGCGGAGTTGTTCTGGGATGCCGATGTGTATTACATGAACGACTGGGGGCAGGAAGCCGGTGAGTTTCTGCGACGCTACCGCGAAAGCGGCTGGCTCTTTAACCGCGACAACCGCGAGCAGATCGGGAATGACCTGCTCGGAACCCCCAAAAACATACAGATTATCGGCGTCCCGACGGCCAGTATGCAGGCTAAGGTAGCCGGTGAGCTGTGTAAGGGCGGAGGGCAGGGGGGAGACGATGTCGCTCCGGACTCTGTGCTCTCCGCTCCGGGCTCTCCGCCTTCCCGCGCCAAAACTGCCATTGTACTGGCTGACGAGACCTTGCTGGTACCGGTGTTGTATGCGCTCGACGAGTCTGTGACGGACCTGAACGTGACCATGGGATTGTCGCTCCGGAATTCTCTGTTATTTACGCTCATCGACGGATTGTTTGAGATGCAGCGGACGGTGCATGAGTTCCGGACGCGCGACGGGCGTGACCTGCGTATTCCGAAATTTCACCACAAGCATGTCATCAAGATTCTGAATCACCCGTTTGTACGGCAATATGAACGCATTCGGGGGCTGATGTCGCCCGACGAGGTGAATGAACTGCCTAAGCCCTTGTTTTCGTGGCTCGTTGAGAAAATCGTGAACGAACAGCGGGCGTATCTGACCGAAGCCGAAATGCGCGAGCTCGGGCAGCACGATCCGTTGGTCAGTGTGTTGTTTACGCGCTGGCCAAACGAACATCCCCGTCGGGTCATTGAACTGCTCTACGACCTGATCGATCAGTTGCGGGCAGTTTACCGCGAAACGCAGGACGCTATTGAGATTGAATACCTGTATCTGTTCTACACCCTGTTGAAACAGCTGGAAACCACGCTGGAGCGCGAGCAGGGGAAAGAAGGCGCCATGCAGGTAACCTTGCGCAGTTTCCGGCAATTCCTCTACGAGCTGATCCGGCAGACGACCATTCCGTTTACGAGTGAGGGAAACAGCCATATTCAGGTCATGGGTATGCTTGAGACACGGGGCCTTGATTTCGACCGGGTAATTATTCTGTCGGCCAACGAAGGGATTCTGCCGCAGACACGTAAACTGAACTCGTTGATTCCGTTTGATATCAGTACGGCACCGGATATCAGGCTGCCGACCTATCGGGAGCAGGAAGCCGTGATGGCCTACCACTTTTACCGGTTGCTGCAGCGGGCCAAAGACATTACCCTGCTCTACACTACCTCGCCCGACGCCTACGGTATGGGCAAAGGGGAGAAAAGCCGTTACATCCGGCAGCTGGAATATGAGCTGATTCCGAAGTCGGGTCAGATCAACTTGAGTTATCCGGTTGTCCGGATCGGGAAGTCTTACGACCGGCCGCCGATCAATACAGACTGGCAGATTGCTAAAACCGGCAAGGTGATGGAGTCACTGCTCCGGAATCTGACCGAAAAAGGACTTTATCCAACGGCCCTGAACCAGTTTGTCGACTGTACGCTGAAATACTATTTTGCCCGGGTGGTGGGCGTCGGTGAAGAAGACGATCTGGAGGAAAAAATGGGGGTAGCCGAATTTGGCAGCTGGCTGCACCTTGCCCTCGAAACCCTGGATAAGGATTTCCGGATGCTGAACAAGCCGGTCAACGAAGACATTGTGCAGGAGGTGCTCGAAACAACCTTTAAAGAGGTGATGCAGGGGCGGGTGATGGAATCGGGCCTGAACCTGCTGATGTACCAGACAGCGCAGGAACTGATGCTGAATTTCCAACGCCGGCAGGCCGGGCTGACCGGACTGGAGGTCTTGGGTACTGAACAGAAACTGGAGACCACGATTGAGGTGCCGCTACCGGCCGGTCCGATCCGGGTGAAAATTGCCGGTAAGATTGACCGGATCGAAAAGTATAACGGCCAGATCCGGATTGTGGATTACAAGACGGGGACCGTTAAGCTGCCGGGAGACCGGGCAATGGATCAGGCGGCCGAAAAACTACCCGTTGAGACCGGCTCTGACTGGGGCAAGGCGAGGCAGCTCTGGCTGTACAAATACCTGTATCTGAAGAGCGACCTGAACCGGGACAATTTACCGGTAACCGCCGGTTTTTATTCGTTCCGGGACAAAGACGGGGCCTTAAAAACCAACACCGTCCGGTTTTCGGAGGAAGATACACCGGAAGCCTACGTACAGGCATCGGAAGCCGTACTGGCTGGTCTGATTCAGAAAATCCTGGATCCGGAACAACCTTTTGTCCGGACCAGCGACCTGAAGACCTGCGCTTTCTGTTCATACAAACGCATTTGCGGCCGTGAATAAAAGCTGTTCCGGATGTTATCATCCGGAACAACCTGACTGCGGATTTGTAATCCGCAACCCTCATCGCAAACTTTTAATAAACCCTGCAATCGCCGGGACTAATCCCGTTGTCAGCGGCAAAGACGGGTCTTTATAGGTTTTCATGTTTGCCGCCTGATCGTCGCTTTCCGTGTCTTTGAGCATATGAGTCATGCGGTCGAAATAAGCGGTAGCGGCATTCGGGCGTGCTGTAGTAAGGGTTTCTGCGTCAAGCATCTGCACCTGTAAATCCCGTTTACCCAGGATAACCAGTACCGGAGCCTTGATTTTATTAATTTCAACGGCAGGGTCATATTTCATCCACGACATCATGTAAGGCTGCACACTCGGGCGGAACAAACTCATCAGCATAATGGGTGGTTTTTTAACAAACTGCCCGTTCCGGAGCGAGTCTAAGTCTTTGTACGCCGTTTGCCGCATCTCATCGGGCAATGTTTTCAACTGCTCCTTCAGTGTCTCGGCAATATTGCGGCCCAGACCCGCAATCGAAATAAACCCGTCGGCATTGGTCTGATGAGCTGCTATCATACCTACCAGGGAACCTTCGCTGTGTCCGGCAATGATGATCTTCGAAAAGCGGTTGTCGGCTTTCAACTGCTTCACCCACCCTTCGGCATCATGGATCGCATCGTCAAACGTCCAGTTTTCTTCCTTAAACTTGCTCATATCGGCGGGGAAACTTTTACCAGCCCCCCGCTTGTCGTAGCGAAGAACGGCCACGCCACGGTTATTCAGGCTGTCGGCCAGCAGTTTATAGGTGTCGCCGCTAACGCCGAGTTTGCTGTTTCCGTCACGGTCAGTCGGGCCCGAACCGGCAATAATCAGGACAACCGGTACTTTCTGCGTTACGTTGGCGGGGAGGCTCAGGGTGCCTTCCATCGTTACATCGGCCCGGGTTTGCTGTACGGTTTGGCTAATAGCAGTCTGTGCGAAAACACGGCTGACAGACAGTACGATAGCAAGGGCGGTAATGGCGAGTGAGTTCATGTTATTGCTGGTTAGTTGATTGCTGACGATAAAGAACGAACGAGTACAGGGCTGAACCAAACGCAAGGCCCAACGTGATTGTGAGCAGAACGGCTGTTTTCCATACGGTTGGTACCAGAAAGACCAGAAGCACACAAAGCAACCCGCCCGCAACCCAGTAAGGAGCTGATTTCTGATGCGTTTTGCGCCAGACAAATTCGCTGTTGAGCGTCCACGGCGTACGGATACCGACAAAGTAATTTGGCCGGACACTGTACATGAAGTTGCCGATGCTGGCAATCATCAGCCCAACCGAAGCCAGTAAGAAGCTCAGAAACGTATCCGACTGAGCACCGTGTGCGGTATTGTACCACAGCAGAAACAGAAGTAAGCTCCAGCAAGCGGCAATGGCCACCCGCAGTTTCCGGTAGTTAGAGGTGTTGAGCTGCTGTTTCGGGTCAATGTCGGGGATATACCGGAACAGGAAATACAGGAAGGCGGTGATGCCGCCGAAAAGCAGAACGAGGCCGTATTTCGGGCCGTAATCATCGGGGATTCCTTCGGCATTGTAATGGAACGGCACGCGCTCCGGCAGGTTGTTGTAGAGCGTACCGAGATAAATAAACGGGGCGACCATGAGAATCAGGATCAGCCATTCGTGTGAGCGGGTAATTGTTTTCATGGTATTGTTGGTTACTTGTTTGGCGTTGACTTAAAACCGATGAGCCAGCCGAGCAGCTCATCCAGCACGGTTGTGTTGAGGGTATAGCGAATGAACTGTCCTTCTTTGGTGGCTTCCACCAGACCTGCCTGTTTGAGCAGATCGAGGTGATGGGAGATGCTGGGTTTCGTCATGTCGAACCGGTCAGCAATGTCGCCCGCCGTCAGATCCCCTTCGCGCAACAGGTCGAGAATCTGCCTGCGGGTCGGGTCGTTAAGGGCTTTGAAGAGCGCATTCATATAGATTTGTTAGATATTTAGACAAATGTCTAAATGATTAAGGGCTTCTCCAAACTCCCTGCCGTAAAACGTGATGAATGGATGATCGGCAGGATGAGGGGAAATTTTGGTTCTGGTGGTTGCTGTGTTACAGCCAGCCATCCGGAATCCAGCAACCCGGAACTCAGAACCCGGAATCCAGATAAAAAACTAAAGCCGGTCCATCAGCGCCTGTTGCTGTTGTTTCATTTCTTCGAGCAGCTGGCTCATGGCTTCCAGTTTTTCGTTCAGGGTACGCACTTCAATCTCGGCTTTGAGGTTGACTAAGTAGTCGTTCTGGGCGCGTTGCCGGTCTTTGGTTTCCTGCCGGTTCTGGCTCATCATAATGACGGGAGCTTGCAGCGCGGCCAGGCAGGAAAGCATCAGATTCAGTAAAATATACGGATACGGGTCAAAGGCCTGTTTGTATAAAATGAAGGAATTCAGGGCAATCCACCCGAAAATGATGAGGGCAAACGTGATAATAAAGGTCCAGCTGCCGCCAAAGTCGGCCACTTTGTCGGCTAATCGCTCACCAAAGGTCAACGGGGTGTTATCGTCTTCAATCGAAACAGATATGAGGGTTGACTCTTCAATAGAGGCCCGGACTTTGGGGTGTATGGACTGTTGATGCTTTTTCATTGGCTATGCTTAAAATCGGCTACAAATTAGAATTTTGTCGGATGTTTTCGGCGGGAGAACCGGATGAACGAGGCAATTTGCGAATTTTACAGCCTAATTCGGAATGATTGTATGCGTAACAGGATAGAAAACCCGCAGCTATTGGCGTGGGTACATCAGCAATTGAAAAACCGGAAGGGGCAGGCCGGCTGGATTGATGAACTGGTATCGGCTTTAACTGATCTGACCCGCCAAAAGGAGTTGATGGCCGGGCCGGTCGCTAATGCCCATGTGCTCGTGTTTGCCGGGGACCATGGCTGGAAACAGGAAACGGACCCGACAACAAGCTATCGGTTGATTCAACAACTGATAGGTGACGACAACCATGTTTTTGACCAGTATCGCCGGAACGGCCTGACATTGCTGCTGTGTGATGTGGGCGTGCAGGGGACATTTGCCGAAAATACGCCCGTATTTGTGAAATTTAAAGTCCGGCCGGCTACAAACGACATCCGCGAGGCGGCGGCAATGGAATTATTCGAGTGCGAGGCCGCCATGGATGCAGGCCGGACGCTGGTAAACGGAGTCGCCTACCGCGACTGCAATACCGTTGGCTTCGGCACCCTCGGGGCCGGTAGCGGGTTGCCCGCGGGTTTATTGATCCATCAGCTGACCGGAATTCCATTGGCTGCGTGTTTGCCGGAGGAGATCACGCCTGCCGAAGCGGAGGCAATTCTGTCGCGGGCTGAAGCCGGCACGGCCGACGAACTACTGGCCCAAACCGGTGGTCTGGAAATTGCCGCTGTAGCGGGTGGTTTGTTACAGGCCGCTGAAAACGAAATGCACGTACTCCTGACCGGAAATACGTGCATCGTGGCAGCCTTTCTGCTGGCCTGTGCTACCAACCCTGCGGTTGCAGAGCGGTATCTTTTATGAGCTAAAAAGGCAGTTTGCCAAGATCGACGTTACCGCCGGTCAGGATAATGCCTACTTTCTGTCCGGTAAACTGGTCTGCGTGCTTCATCACGGCCGCAAACGGAACGGCGCATGACGGTTCAATCACAATCTTCATGCGCTCCCAGATCAGCCGCATTGCCCCGATGATTTCAGGATCCGAAACCGTCAGGATATCGGATACGTGCTGGCGGATGATGGCCAAAGTCCGTGGGCTGAGCGTGGTCATTAACCCGTCGGCAATGGTATTGATGTAGGGTGCTTTTTCAACCACCCCCGACCGGAACGACAGGATGGCATCGGCCGCACCTTCGGGCTCTCCGGCCATAACGCGGGTTTGGGGCGAAAAATAATGAGCCGACAGGGCTGTACCACTCAGTAACCCCCCGCCACCGACCGGCGCCAGAATCACGTCAAAGGGCTTATCCTGGCCATAATCTTCCATCAGTTCTTTAGCAGACGTAGCCTGGCCGGCAATAACCCGGTCATCGTCGAACGGATGAATCATGGCCGCGCCGGTACGTTCGATGACCTCCTGCACGCCGGCCTCCCGGGCGTCGAGCGTTGGCTCACATTCGATCACATCGGCACCGTATCCGCGAACGGCGTCCTTTTTGACCTGCGGTGCTGTGCGGGGCATCACAATGTAGGCTTTCGTACCGACCTGACGTGCGGCATAGGCAATGGCCTGGGCGTGGTTGCCTGAGGAGTGGGTCGTAACACCGTTCGCCAGTTCGTCCGGCGAGAGTTGCAGCACCGCATTCAGGCCACCGCGTGCCTTGAAGGCCCCGATTTTCTGGAAGTTCTCACACTTGAAATACAGCGCTGCCCCGATCCGCTGATTAATCGTCTGATTGGTCAGTACCGGTGTCCGGTGAATATGCGGCCGGATCCGGTCGTGTGCTTCCTCAATGGTCGACTGGAAAATCATAGGCTAAAAATTATAGCGAAGCCCAACCCCCGACTGCACGTTCAGAAAAAGCGGTGCGGGCAGCACCTCGACGTACAGGCCGGTTTCGATAAAGACCGAATAAGGTTTGTTGGGCACAAAATACTCAGCACCGGCAACGGCAGAACCGCCGAGCGAGAAGCCGCTTTCGTATTCGTTAATGGCTTGTAAGCGTTGCGGGTAATAGCGCCGTGAATTGATCTGACCCCCGATGCCGTAGTAGCCGCGTAATTCGTCCTTGCCAAACAGGCGGTTATGCCATATGTAGTTACCCTGAACGGTCAGGCCGACGCTCCGGTACACGCCACGGCGATAGTCGCGCTTGTTGCCGTACAGGCCGCCATAGGTACCGATGTTCAGGTCAAATGCCTTATTATCACCAAAGTATTTGCGGATATTTACGCCCGCCGGTTCTCCGATCCGGAAGCCTGCTGCCCAGTTGTTGTATTGGGCTTGTGCCCGCTGCGAAAAGGCGGTGCCGAGGATCACGAGGGCACCCAAAGCCAATTTTCTAAACATATGTGTAGTTGCTGACGGTAATTAACGTTTAAAACGTAGTGGCCATTGAGACACGGTACTGTTTCAACGTATCAATTAATCGGTTATTTTCCTCCGCCGTACCAACGGTGATGCGCAGACAGTCATCGCACAGGATGACGCGGGACCGGTCACGGACAATTACCTGATGATCAATCAGATAATCGAACACGGCCTTTGCCTCATCAAACCTTACCAGCAGAAAGTTAGCATCGGATGGATAAATCCGGCGGACGATTGGCAAAGTAAGAAGTTTTTCGTGTAAGTCCGTCCGTTCGTGCAGAATCTTCGCCACCATCCGGTCCTTGGCGGGTTCCAGCTGCAGGGCGTCGAGGGCCAGCTGCTGGGTCGGGGCGGCAATGTTGTACGGTGGCTTAATCTTGTTCAGCACACGGATAATTTCTTCGGACGCAAAGCACATGCCCAGCCGGAGCGCTGCCAGTCCCCAGGCCTTCGAAAAGGTTTGCAGTACGACCAGATTCGGGTACTGATCCAGGCGAGATACCCATGAGGTGCCGGCTTCAGCAAAGTCAATATAAGCTTCATCGACCACCACCAGGCAATCCGCTGCCGTCTCCAGCACGGTCCGGATCGCCTCCTGACTCAGCAAATTACCCGACGGATTGTTCGGCGAGCAGAACCAGATAATTTTCGGCTTTTTGGCTGCAATAGCGGCCAGAACCGCCGGTGTGTCTACCTGGAAATCCGGCGTAAGCGGGACTTTGGTTAAGGCAATATCATTGATGGCGGCAGATACTTCGTACATGCCGTAGGTGGGCGGCATCGTCAGCATGGTGTCAACACCGGGGCGGCAGGTGGCGCGGACCAGCAGATCAATAGGTTCATCGGAGCCATTGCCCAGAAAAATCTGTGTGGGCCGGACCTGTTTAATCGGAGCCAGCCGCTCTTTAATCGCCGATTGATAGGGATCGGGGTAGCGGTTGAACGTAGTGAGGGCGTTGTTGCCGCTCAGGACCGGCCCGAACGGGTTTTCGTTGGCATCCAGAAATACGCCTTCCTTTCCCGTATATTCGTCACGGGCTGAGGAGTAGGGTGTTATGTTCAGGATGTGTGGACGAAGAATATCAGCAAGATTAAAAGGACGCATATTGTTACTGGTTAATCATTCAGTTATTGGAAAGGATCGGCCGGCTCAGGACCAGCATACCCCGTAATTCAGGTTTCATGACAGCAAAGGTCAGTCGTTCAGCACCGACGACGGTGAAGCCATTCTGCCGGTAAAAGTGCAGGGCGGCTTCGCTGCTATCCATGGCTTTGAGCCAGACACAGGCTTTGTTCAGTTCCTGCGCCAGCCGTACCACAAAATCAACGGCAAAGCGGCCGAGACCCTTGCCGGTAGCCGAGGCCAGAAAATAAATCCGTTCGAGTTCCAGCGCCGACAAATCCGGGGCGGTTGGCAGGGTTTTGTCAAGGTTGATTTTCAGGAATCCGACCGGCTGACCGGCATCCCTGATAAAGTAGAAGCGGCTGTTTGGATCGGCAAGCTCAGCCGCCAGCTGACCCGTGTTAAAACAACGGTTCATATACCACTCACCGCCGTCCAGCCACAGATGCAGGTAATGATCCTGATAGGCCCGCAGCGCCAGGCCGGCCAGTGCTTCGGTGTCTGCCAGACCGAGCAGATCGATGGTCAGTTCATTTTTCAAAAGATTGGTAGCGCTCATAATCGAATGCCAGGTCTTTTTCTGCAATTGGTTTATTACGTATGGGCCGGAAAAACATGGTAAACCTGCTGCATCCGCTCGATAATCTGCCGGGCTTTTCCGGTTGCCTGCCGGGCATCGGTCGTCAGGCAAACGTGCGCGAGCAACGCAATCAATAATCGTTTTTTCATGTCTGTATCGGAGTGGGAAAATGAAAACGCCCCGCCTGAGAATTTAGACGGGGCGTTGGCAATTATAGCTCGTCTAAGGCTTTTAATCGGATGCTGACGGCCCGTTTATGGGCATCCAGCGACTCGGCTTCGGCCATCGCTTCGACCACCGGCCCCAGCCTGCGCAGGCCTTCCGGGGTAATTGACTGAACGGTGATTTTCTTCACAAAACTATCCAGCGATACGCCGCTGTAAGCGCGGGCAAAGCCGTTGGTTGGCAGGGTATGGTTGGTGCCCGATGCATAATCACCGGCTGATTCCGGTGTATAGTTCCCAAGGAAAATAGAACCCGCATTGATGATTTTTTCAGCAATAGCTTCAGCATCGGCCACGCTCAGAATCAGGTGTTCTGCCGCATACTGGTTCAGCAGGTCAATGGCTTCGTCCTGCGTCTCTACCAGAATGGCCTTGCTGTTCTGGATTGCCTGAGCGGCCAGGTCACGGCGTGGCAACCGGTCGAGTTGAGTCGACAGTGCCAGGTTGACGCTGCTCAGCAGTTTTTTCGAGGTGGTCACCAGCAGCACCTGGCTGTCGGCGCCGTGTTCGGCCTGCGACAGTAAGTCGGCGACGACAAAAGCCGGGATGGCGGTGTCGTCGGCGTAAACGGCTACTTCCGACGGGCCCGCCGGCATATCGATGGCCATGCCCTCTTTGGCTACCAGCATTTTGGCCGCCGTCACGTATTGGTTACCCGGTCCGAAAATCTTATATACCTGCGGGATCGTTTTCGTGCCGTAGGCCATGGCTGCAATTGCCTGAGCGCCTCCGACGCGGAAGACTTTGGTAATGCCAACCAGTTGGGCGGCAAAATAGATTGCCGGGTGATTACCGGGCGTACACAGGACCACTTCGCGGCAACCCGCCAGCTGCGCCGGTACCCCCAGCATCAGTACGGTGCTGAACAGGGGCGCTGTGCCGCCGGGGATATATAACCCGACTTTTTCGATACCGACGCTCCGGCGCCAGCACGTTACGCCCGGCATCGTTTCAATTTTTTCGACGGATTGTTTCTGGGCCGCGTGAAAGGTCCGGATGTTGGCATAGGCCTGCCGGATCGCTGCTTTCAGTTCATCGCTCAGCTGCGCTTCGGCCGCTGCCAGTTCTTCGGCCGTGACCTGAATACCGGTTGCGGTCAGATCGACCCGATCAAACCGTTTGGCGAGCTCAATCAGGGCTGCATCGCCTCCGGCTTTCACCTGCGCCAGAATCGGAGCCACGGCGGTTTCGATCTGCGCCGACGACTGCACCGGACGCGCCAGTAAAGCAGGCCATTCGCTCCGGTCCGGAAAAGGAATAAGTTGCATAACGGCTGCGTTTAGTAAATCATTTTTTCAATCGGGATCACGAGAATGCCCTGTGCACCGGCTGCCCGGATGGCCTCGATGTTTTCCCAGAAATCATTTTCGTTCAGGACCGAGTGCACCGAACTCCAGCCTTCGGTCGCCAGAGGGGTCACCGTCGGACTTTTCATACCCGGCAGGAGCGAGGTGATTTTATCGAGTGAATCATTCGGCGCATTCAGCACAATGTACTTGTTGTTCTTGGCCGCCTGAACAGCCTTGATCCGGAACAACAGCTTGTCGATCAGTGCCTGTTTTTCGTCGCTGATGGTTTGCGCGCCGACCAGAATGGCTTCTGACCGGAAAATGACTTCGACTTCTTTCAGGCCGTTGCTCAGTAGCGTACTGCCCGAACTGACAATGTCGCAAACCGCTTCGGCGAGGCCGATACTTGGGGCAATTTCAACCGAGCCGCTGATTTCGTGGATATTCGCCTGAACACCTTCACCGGCCAGGTAATTACCCAGCAGGCGGGGATACGAGGTGGCGATATTTTTGTGTTGCAGTTGCTGAATACCCGACCAGGTTTCGCCGCGCGGGATGGCAATCGACAACCGGCACTTCGAGAAACCCATTTTATGGATTGTCCGTACATTGCGGGCGGTTTCAACCGCGACGTTTTCACCGACGATGCCGAGGTCAGCCACACCATCTTCTACATAACCAGGAATATCGTCGTCGCGGAGAAAGAGAAACTCAGCCGGAAAATTCGAGGAAACAGATTTGAGTTTGCCCGTACCATAATCGAAGCGGATACCGCATTCTTTAAATAGCTGGTACGAGTCTTCGCTTAGCCTGCCAGATTTTTGCAGAGCAATTCGAATCACGGAGTTCATTAAAATTGAGATTTTAAGACAATTGAATGGTCCGGTTACGAGCGCCCGGACAGTTGAAAACAGGCAGAGGGGCGGCCATTATTGACCGTTAATATGTCGATGGAGATGAAGAATAAGCGCCTGTTCCGTTTTCATGGCGCAAAGGTAGGGGGAGGCATCAAGAAAACAAAGCGTTTTCAGGAGCTATGCCGGATTTAACGCACAGCATAGCTCCTGCATGCCTGTTTACAGGGTCGCATAATAGGCAAATACGCTGGCTAAGCCCGAATCCGACTTCAGATCCGGTTTTTTCTCTTTCAGGAAGGCTTCAACCTGCGGCTGTTTATCGGCCATGAGATCCAGAATGGCTTTTTTACCGGGAGCGAATTTTCCGGCCTTTTTCTCTTTTACTACGTACCAGGCTGCTTTTTTGATCAGCTCATCGTCTTTTGAGCCGACATTCAGCGCGGGATTGTAGTTGCCTTTTTTGACGGTAATAAAATGATGCCGCAGCAACTGAACCGGACCGTTGGCAATGACTTCGAAAAAGCCGGGCAGGTTATCCGCCTCACCCCTGAACTCCCGGACATTGATGAATTCGCTGACGCCGCCCGCGTTGTTATTGACCAGAAAATAGCGGATCATGGGAGCCTTCGCTACTTTCACCGACCTGTCATTAGAGCGTACTTCCACCTCCTGCTGCTGTAAATTGAGGCGGATGGGCACGCCGGCCAGGGAGTCTGTTTTCGGAGCAATTTTACCATAGAACCGGACAAAACCGGCCTGCCAGACCGAGTCGAGATAGACGGTGCCGAGCAGTTTGCCGGGATTGCCGTCAAACCCGTACAGAACACTGCCACCATTAGTCGGGACACTTAATCCGCTGAAATTGATGCGGTCACGCGTACTTTGGTACATAGCGGTTTGCCCGAAAGTGAATGAAAAAGAGCCCAGGCTCAGCAAGGTTACGGCAAAGTGTTTTTTCATGATAAGCCGATGGTTAGTTGACGCGGCAATACAGACTACATAGATACGGCGGGGTATGTTGAATGTCAATGGGTTGATGAAAAAAACAGCAGTGGCCCATTGTCCTGTCGGGAACATAAACGCACCGCGTTGGCAGCTATCTACAGCCCAATTCGTGGCGTAGTATAAAACCAGAAAAAAAAGAGCTGTTGGTTTTACCAACAGCTCCGGATAAATCCTGTGTTTAACTACTAGCCGCCGTTAACACCTGTTTCGCGGATGATCTCCACCCAGCCCCGGATAATAACCGGTGGTGAGTTCGGATCGAGGGTCGCAAACCGGACCGTCACGATGTAATAGTAGATGCCCGACGGCAGTTGCTGGCCGGCATTGGTGTTGCCATCCCAGTTGATATTCGGGTCCCTGGTCTCGTATACTTTGGCGCCCCAGCGATTGTAGGCCTGGAAGTCAACGGTCGACACGAAGGCCGGGCATGGCATCGGTGTCAGCAGGTCGTTTTTCCCGTCGTTGTTCGGCGTAAAGACGTTTGGCATCTGGAACGCCGGACACACGTCCTTGCAGACCTTGTTGCTTGGCGTGCTCTCAAAACCAGCGCGGTTAACGGCGGTCACGTAATAGCAGCCTGCCACCGTCGTCAGGTTCATGTGCTGGTAAGTCGTCGTCGGAGCAATGACATTGGCAATCTTCTGCAGCGGCTGACTATCGTTGAACCGGCTGTAATAAATGTTGTACGACGCAATACGCGGATCACAAGTGCCCCGGCTATCCCGCTCCGGATTGGTCCAGGAGAGGTTGTTGGTAAACGTAGTCTGATTACAGAACGCTTTCGCATCGAGTGTGGCACAATCGAGCAGATCCAGCGTCAGGTTCGGGGCACACGGACGGGTGGTATCGCCGGCACTGGCACAGACGCCTTGCGAAAAGTTATTGAGTAAGCCAACCTTGATTGACGTCGTGGCCGCATAGGTACCGACTGTTTCCACACGGTAGCAATAACTGCTATCGGGGCTCAACGCCGACAGGCTGGTATTGCCATCGGCCAGAATATTGTCGGCGCCACGGTCGATGTAGGTATACGTCGAAGCACCCTGCACCGGCACATCGGCAATCCGGTTGAATGGACCGTTCGGGCCGGTCCGGCTGCGGTAAACGCGGTGCGTCTGGTTGTCGTTGGTCCACGGCGTAGCGGCCTGCCAGGTCAATGTCATCTGGCGGTTGCCGGGGGTTGCCGTCAGGCGAACACTGCTGGCCGGATCCGAAATGTCGGAGCGAACCAGCTGGCCCGATGCATCCGTGAAATAAAACTCCAGCTGATACCGGTACGTATTCTGCACCGTATTCAGGTTCCGATCCCGGAAAACCGTATCGGCTGCCGTTGGCGACAGATTAGTTGTGATGGCGGCCACCTGCGAGAAGCTGCTGCCGTTCTGTCCGGTTGCCCGGAACAAGCGATACTGGAACGGAGCCCCGCCATCGGCCGGATTCAGGCCCAGCGGCCGTGTCCAGCGAACGGTAATGACGCCTTTTGTGTCGTAGGTAGAATCGACCGTTACGTTGGTCAGGACCGGCGACAGGAGGGGTAGATCCAGACAGAATTCGTTAGAAGCCACACTATATCCACCCGTCGGCAGCGGATACTGGGCTACCACGCGGTAGCTGTATTTTACCCCGCGCTGAATGCTGGTCGTGTCTGTAAAGGTTGAGATCGTTGACGGCACCCGGCCGATTTCAACATACCCTTCATTGGCCGGAATACCGGTCGTACAGGCCGGAATCGGGCCTGACGGACATCCCACTTTGCGGTAAACAATGATTTTGGTATCAGTCTGAACGCTACCCGACGGGAAGCAGACATAGGGGTTCCAGGTCAGCTGGATAGCACGTCTGGAGCCGAATGTCGTTGGCCGGCCGGTCAGGTTTTGCGGGCGCGGACCGATTACCTGAATGTTGAAAGTTGCCAGCGTAGCTAACTGGGTTGCGTTTCGGCCCGGAAAATCGATTACCCGAACCAACACCTGATAAGGTTCATCACGGATATGCGCGCAGGCCGGTGTCCAGGAAAGGGTGCCGGTGGCCGTGCCGCTCTGCGGTTGTGTCGGTGTAGTAAATCTGGCGTATGGCGTTGCAATAATCGGCGGATTGTACTGAGAACCGTCCGGTTGCCGGTTGAACATACCACCGAAAACAGAGATCTCAACACGGTTGTTGTCCGGATCCCAGGCACGGATAACCTGATTAACCGCCTGACCGGCTTCGACGCAGAGGTCATTGGGTGTGATGAGCTGAGGCCGCTTATTCGGGTTATCGACTACAATAATCTGCATATCCCTGACAATTTCCCCTATCTGAACACCATCGCGCCATTCCTCAATAATAAAAGCAATGTTATACTGACCGGCGACAGCCGGAGCATCCCAGCACAAACTACCGGTATACGGGTCAATAGATAAGGTAGCCGGACCGTTTTTCAGCTCATTCTGCGCGTTCGGATCAATTCCCCGGGCAGGATCACGATAGGCCGTAACGTCGATACCACGGCAGTGGTTGTTGCGCGGGCCTTGCTGCGGAATGGCCATTTTGTACGCCAGGCTATCACCATCCTGATCAAAGGCTGCCGGGTTATGGCAGAATTTCTGACCGACACGGGCAGAGTCAAGCGGTGGGTTCAGCAACACAGGCGAACTATTCAGGCCGAGGCCGGCAATGATATTCAGAGACGTTCTGATCCAGAACGTAATGTTATCAGAATTTCCGTTATTAATATTGATAGTCTGGGCATTCCGGTTTTCGATATAGGCAGAAATCTGATATAAACCCGGACCGGAGTAGGTATAGGTTGTCCGGTAAATATTGATGGATGAGGTACCGCCGTTGATCTTTACCTGAGAGATACGTCCCACCATCCGGGAGTTACCGTCTCCGAAACAGATTTCCACCTCGGTGGTCTGACGGCTGGCTTCGGCGCCCCGGACTTCGTCAAAGTAGGTGATCAGGGTGATTTCGTACGTAAGGGGGTTGGTGCCGACACGCCGGGTTGTAATTTCACCGGCCCGTACGTGGGTAGCGTGGGATAGCGTCGGCCACAAGGCACCCAGCAGAAGCAGGGTAACGACCAACCATGAGGTATATTTCGATTTCATATAAATGTACGTCAGTAACCTATCAACGTGGAACAGGCAGAAAACTGTATTTCAATCTCTCTCAAACTTTATAAAATCCCTTTCGGTTTAATAAAGTTTCGGGCAGGAACCGCAGAAAGACACCCACCTGGCTGGCAAATTCTTTCTGGTTGTCCAGCCCCGACAATAAGGAATCCCTATTTCGCAGATTTACGGTGATTTTCCAAATAAAAACCACCGGTACCATCAACATGTAGTGCAGAATCAGGAAAAGATAGGCACCGATACCGTACTGTTTGCGTATCCAGAGCAGATTTGATACCTGAGCCTGTGTTTTGAAGCGGTTGATATGCGTGACTAAGTGCTGCCGGTACTCCTCGCTGCTGCCAAACTCAAGGTGAACCACGAAGGCATCGCGTAACATCAGTAAACGGCCTTGCTTGCCCAGCCGGTATCCCCATTCGACATCTTCGCCGTACATGAAAAAGCTCTCATCCAGTTTGCCGGCTTTAGCAACCGTCGACGGGCGGGTCATGATGCAGGCACCAGACAGCCAGTCGACCTGATTGGGGTCGGCATAAACCGTATCGGGGACAAATTTATAGAGCAGCTTCTGGAAAAACGGATGCTGCGGGATGATGTAGAAGTACCGGCGGATTTTTCCGAACGTGTCAAAAATATCGTAGTGAACCTGTCCGTCCCGGTTGATTTGCATGGCTCCGACGGCGGCTACGTCGGCTTGCTGATCCAGCACATTAACAAAGCGGGCCAGCAGATTTTCGACCATCAGCGTATCTGAATTTAACAGCATCAGATAACGGCCTTTGGCGTGATCCATGCCCAGATTATTGGCTCGGGAGAAACCTGCATTATAGCCCATGTCAATCCAGTTAACATCCGGAAAATGAGCGCATACCATCTCACGGCTTTGGTCCTGTGAGTTATTGTCGACAATAATAACCTCAAAGGTAACACCTTTGGTGTAGGTGTAGACAGACTGTAAGCAGTTGTTAATTAGTTGAGGTGTTTTGTAGTTGACAATAATAATGCTGACGTCGATCAAAATGCAATCAATTTTGTAAGAATAGGAGGCAAAGATAGGAAGAAGGCTTTACAGGATAGCAGAATACGGCCCCAAGTCCGGCCACTTTTATCCTGTGTTACGGATTTCAGAAAAAAGCCGACCCTCTCTTTTCAGGAAAAGAGAGGGTCGGCGAATGGTAACAATTAAGGTAGCAGATAGGTATAAGGGTAACAGAAAATCCGGTTTTTAGTAAAGGACCCACGTATCTTTGCCGCCGCCGCCCTGCGAGGAGTTCACCACCAGGGATCCCTTGCGGAGCGCCACACGGGTCAGCCCGCCGGGAATCACGTTGATGTCATCGCCATACAGGATGTACGGGCGCAAATCAACGTGGCGGCCTTCGGCATGTTCACCCACCAGGCACGGCACACGCGACAGGGAGATGGTGGGCTGGGCAATATAGTTGCGCGGGTTTTCCTTTATTTTCTGGCGGAACAGCTCATGATCTTCCTTCGACGCTTTCGGGCCAATCAGCATGCCGTAGCCACCGGCTTCGTTGGCTTCCTTAACCACGAGCTGCTCGATGTTGTCGAGCACATACTGGCAGTCTTCCTCTTCTCCGCAGATGTAGGTTCTGACGTTCTGGATGATGGGTTCTTCGCCCAGGTAATATTTAATAATCCGTGGCACATAGGCATAGATTACCTTATCGTCGGCTACACCGGTACCCGGGGCGTTGGCAAGTGCCACACGTCCTTTCCTGAATACATCAAAGATGCCTGGGACGCCCAGGAGCGAATCCGGATTGAAAACCTGCGGATCGAGGAACGTATCATCAAGGCGGCGGTAAATAACGTCGACGATCTGAAAGCCTTTCGTCGTCCGCATTCTTACGTAGCCACCCGACACCACCAGGTCGCGGGCGTCGACCAGTTCGACACCCATTTGCTGGGCCAGATAGGAGTGCTCGAAATAAGCCGAGTTATAGATCCCCGGCGTAAGGACCACCACCGTCGGGTTGGGCCGGTCGGCAATGTGGGTGAGCATCTGCAGCAGCCGCGTCGGGTAATCGGATACCGGCCGCACACCTGTCCGGGCCAGTGACTCGGGGAAGGTTTGCTTGCTTAATTCTCTGTTTTCCAGCATATACGATACGCCGGACGGACAGCGAAGGTTATCTTCGAGTACCATCCACTGCCCGTCGTCGCCCCGGATAAGGTCCGTTCCGGTAATGTGGCACCAGATATCTTTGGGTGGTTTGAGGCCAATACAAGGTTTCAGGAAACACTTACTCGACTCGATCAGATCGCGGGGAACAACGCCGTCGTTCAGGATATTCTGCGCGTTATAAACATCGTGGATAAACAGGTTCAGCGCCTTAATGCGCTGAATAAGCCCACGCTCCAGCTGATTCCATTCCATGGCATCGACAATGCGGGGAATGATATCAATCGGCATAATGCGTTCGGTGCCTTCGCCTTCCGAGTAAACATTGAACGTAATCCCCATGGCCATCAGTGCCCGTTCGGCGGCTTGCTGCCGGCGGAGCAGTTCTTCAGGCGTTAACGTTTCACACCGCTGACGGAATACTTCATACCCTGCACGAACTTGCCCGTTTGCGTCAAACATCTCGTCATAGAAGCCTTCTGTTAAATAGTCCGAGAAGGAAAAGTTCTTGTTGGTCTGGCCCTGGTTTTGCATGGTAAAACCGCTGCCCTGCGATTGAAACTGTATCATACGGTCGGTTTTTTCGGAACAATATATGGAGAAAAATGAATTTTGTGAAATTTTCTTTAAAACGATTTTTCCGCCGCAGCTCCGTCGGCTACCTTACCCGCTGGCAATGAAGCAGTAAAAGCTGTTGAAAATTTTCGGCTACCCGGGGCATGTAGCACTATTTCAGGATACAACCTACAGCTTTATACCAAACCGGTCGCCCAGTTCTTCCAGACTTCTGATAACCGGATCGAGTACGGGAATTCCGTTGGCAAGACGCTCTGCTTCCATTTCACGCTCCGGATCGCCGGGAATCAGTACCCGATGCCCGTCAACGGCTTTGGCGCTGCGGAACCGCTGAATCCAGGTATCCATGTGCTGTTTGAAGGCATCGGCCGGCCGGAAGGCATCAATACGCATGGCACCAAAAAAATGACCGGTGCCAATGCCGACTCCTTCGCTGGCCGACATAAAACCGGCAGTGGCAAACGGCGGCACCCACGGCCCGTAATTGGCTCCCGACAGCACACCGGAGAAAATGTCTACAATCGCCCCGAGTCCGTATCCCTTGTGACTGCCGTGTTCGCGGTCGGAGCCGAGGGGCAGCAGCGCACCGCCGTTACGGACCGCGTTGGCATCGGTGGTCGGCTGCCCTTCGGCATCCTGGGCCCAGCCCGACGGGGCCGATTGCCCTTTGCGCTGTAAAATCTCCAGCTTACCATAAGCAACGGCCGTTGAGGCGAAATCGGCCAGGAACGGCGGTTCGGTCATGGCCGGAATGGCCACGGCGATAGGATTCGTCCCCAGCAGTTTATCGAGTGAAAACGTAGGCGCCACCAGCGGGGCTGCATGGGTCATGGCCTGCCCGATCATATCGTGCTCAACGGCCAGCATGGCATGGTAGCCCGCAATGCCGAAGTGATTGGAGTTGCGGACCGCCACCCAGCCGGTACCGGCCACACGGGCTTTTTCAATGGCCACCTGCATGGCCCACGGCCCAACCACAAGGCCCAGCCCGCGGTCGCCGTCGATAACGGCCGTTGACGGAGATTCGTGCACGATGCGGATGTCCGGTGTCGGATTTAAGCGGCCGTGGTCGTATAACCGCACATAACCCGGTAGCCGGGCTACGCCGTGGGAATCCACCCCACGGAGGTCGGCACTGACCAGTACATCGGCTGCCAGCCGTGCATCGGCATCCGGACAGCCAATCGACAGGAAAACCTGTTCGGTAAAATTTCGGAGTGTATTTGCCTGAATCATGGCGGCAAAATACCACAAAAATGAATTTTAGTTGTCAGTTTGAGGTTATGTTTACTGCTGATCATTCATTCACTTGCCGCCATTATGAGTCGGTTTCTTACCTATTTTGGCCGGGGCCTCCTGGCTGTTGCCCCCATTGGCCTGACCATCTGGGTTCTCTACAGTATTTTTATCTGGGTTGACGGATTAGTGCCCACACAGATTCCAGGCATTGGCTTACTGATTGTTTTCGGGATTATTCTGGGGGTGGGCGTGCTGGTATCAACCGTTATCCCCAACTCTGTACTGACCCTGTTCGAGGGGTCTATCAAGCATCTGCCCCTGGTCCGGCTGATTTATTTTTCGCTGAAAGACCTGATCTCAGCCTTTGTCGGGGATAAAAAGAAATTTAATCAGCCGGTGCTGGTGGTTGTAAACCGGCAGTCGGAGCTGAAAAAGCTGGGATTTATTACGCAGGCTGACCTGAACCACCTCGGCATTAAAGGGCACGTTGCGGTTTATTTCCCGCACTCCTACGCTTTTTCAGGCGAATTGTTTATCGTGCCCGCCGAAAACGTTTCCCTGTTATCGATGTCGAGCGCTGATGCCATGAAGCTGATTGTATCGGGCGGGGTCGCAGCGTAAAAAAAGGACGTCAGCCAGGATGGCTGACGTCCGGGGTATTTTCCGGCACCTATCCGAAATACCGGATAGTCAGTGCCGTAATGTCGTCAAACTGAGCGGCTTCACCGATAAAGGTTTGCAGACTCTCAAGAACCATGGTATTGATTTGCTGCGGCGAGGCGGTATCTGCAACCGGCCTGAGCAGTTCGCGGACCCGCTGAATACCGTAACGCTCACCGGTGAGGTTGTTGGCGTCAGGTACGCCGTCGGTATAGAGGAAGAGGGCATCCCCCGGCTCCAGCCTAAACGTGCCTGAAACGTAGGAAAAGCTGCCATCAATACAGAGTGCCAGGCCCCCTTTCTTTTTGAGGATCTCACTGTCTTTCCCCTTGCGGAGAATGAGCGGTGGCTCATGACCGGCATCGATGTATTCGACTTCGCCCGTGGTCAGGTTCAGAATCCCGACAAAAGCGGTGACAAACATCATGGCGTCATTTTCGCGGCTCAGGAACGCATTAATCCGGTTTACCTCGTCGCAGATCGTTCCGCAGTTCGGATTGGTAAAGTGACTGTTAAACAGGGCTTTGGTAATGGCCATAAACAGCGATGCCGGGACACCTTTATCCGATACATCGCCGATGATGAAAAACAGCTGGTTTTCGTCGATCAGGAAGTAATCGAACAAATCCCCGCCGACGAGTTTGGCCGCTTTCAGGAAGCCATGCAGATCGAAATCCGTGCGATGGGGGAAGGGCGGGAAAATCTTCGGCAGCATCGACTGTTGTATGTCCTGGGCAATGGTCAGGTCATTCTGAATTGAAACCAGCTGATCGTGTTCCTTCTGGGTCCGGATCAGCATCTCGATATGGTCGACGGTCTTGTTGATGGTAATTTCGAGGTCTTTAAAATTGATCGGCTTGGTCACAAAGTCGAACGCACCGCGGTTCATGGCCGTCCGGATATTGTCCATGTCGCCGTGGGCCGATACCATCACCGTTTTCAGGCTCGGGACGGTGCGGGTATTCAGTTCGCTCAGAAACGTAAGTCCGTCCATTTCCGGCATGTTAATATCCGACAGCACCAGTTGAATGTCTTTGTGCGAATCGAGCATGTCGAGTGCTTCCAGTCCGTTGCGGGCATAAATGAACTGAAATTTCTTGTCACGGATCTGTTTCCAGAATCGCTGCTCAATCAGCATTTCCATATCCTCTTCATCATCTACACTAAGGATCTTGATAGCCATGATGGTTAATTATTTTTTTGTTAGAGACTGATCAGTTCAGGTAAGTTTCTGTTTATTTCGGTTGGCAGGGAAGTTGAATAACAAATTCAGTATACTCCCCGGGTACGGTTTCGAGGGTCAGATCGCCGTGGTGAATCTGCCGGATAATATCACGGCTGAGGGTCAGCCCGAGTCCCGTTCCCTTACCGACTGGTTTGGTAGTGAAAAAGGGCGTAAACAGTTTGGCTTTAACCTCTTCCGGAATGCCATCGCCGTTATCGCGTATCGTCACAGACACGGAGTCAGACTGGCGTGCGGTGGAGATGGTCAGCGTTGGTTTATACGCTTTCCCTTCACGCTTCCGGCGCTCATTCAGGGCGTAGCAGGCGTTTAAAACCAGATTCAGGATAACGCGGTTGAACTCATACGGGGCAATATGGACCATGCCTACCTCCGGATCGAGCCGGAAGACAAAGGACAGGTTAAAGTCTGTATCACCCGCGCGGACACCCTGATAGGCTAGCTTGGAAAACTCTTCGACCAGCGTGTTCAGATTCGTGGCTTCAAAGTGAATCTCATCAACGCGGACCTGTGCCAGCATTCCCTGAATAATCCGCTGGGCCCGTGCTCCGTTTTCTTCGATCCGTGAGACGTTGGAATGCAGCCGGCCAACGAGCATCGTAAGCTCATCCTTTTCATCGGGGTTCGGGCTTTCCGGCAGTCCGTTGACAATCCGTTCGGCTTCCTCGGCGAGTTCAACAGAAATCTGAGCGTAATTATTGATAAAATTCAGGGGGTTTTTAATCTCATGCAGAATCCCGGCCGTCAGCTGGCCGATAGACGCCAGCCGGTCGAGTTCACGCACCCGATCCTGCAACATGTCAATTTCCGATTGGGACGCGGTCAGGATGGGTGTGGAAACAGCGGCACCGTCGTTTCCGGTATTTGTGTTTTGTTTAGGGGGTTCCATAGCGATAACGTTAAAAGTCCGGATATTGCTTTACCAGCCTGTTGTCAGGAAACGATGGGCAATGCCATATAAATTTCCGTGAACTCACCTTCTTTAGATTGGATATTGATTTTGCCTTTGTGAATCTGAATGATATCTTTTGTCATAAACAGGCCGAGCCCCGTGCCTTTCGACGTTGGTTTTGTGGTGAAAAACGGGCTGAATAAACGTTCTAAATCGCGCGGTGGAATGCCTTTCCCATTATCCCGGATCGATACAAAAACAAACTGATCCTCTACGCGGGTTGAGATAGTTATTTCAGGCGCAAAGCCTTTTGCTGTCTTGTTTTTTTCGGAAAGTGTATAAAATGCATTATTAATTACATTGCTGATTGCCTGCGAAAGTTCAAACGGCAGAATATGGACTTTGGTCTGTTTCTGTACTGTATTTAAGACAAGGTTAACCGGTAGTCCGGCGTATTCGCTTTTGAGTTCTGTATAGGTAGTTTTTATCCGGTTTTCGATAAAACTGTTAAACTCGGCCTCGATAAAATCATTTGACTTTTCTTTCAGCAGTTTCTGCATGTCTTTCAGGATCCGCGTAGTACTGTTCCCGTGCTCAATAATTTTCTTTGAATTGTTTTTAAGCATATTCAATTCAAAGAGTAAATCTTCAAGTTGTTCTTCAGATAAACCGGTTGAATTGGTTTCTACATTACTGATCATTTCATCCAGAACGGCGTCGGATGATTCAGAAAAGTTGGTAACGTAATTGATCGGATTCAGGATGCGGTCGACAATGCCTTTGGTGAGTTGGCCGACGGAAGCGAGTTTCTCTTGTCTGATTAATTCGTCCTGGGTGTTTTTCAGATTTTTCAGCGTGATCTCAAGGTTCTCCAGCAGGCGGGTCTTGATATAAGCCGCAATTAAGTGCTCCTTCAGGTGTCTGATCATCGAAAGATCGCGCTGATCAAAGGCATTAGGCCGGATGTTGTTTTCGAGAGTAATATATCCTTCAATCCGGTCTTCGTTGACAATGGCAATGACTAACAGTGATTTAGGCGTAAAGAGGTCGTCGATGGCATTGCCCAGCGGTTCAAATTCGGGGTTGTTTTTGACGTAAATGTCTTCGAAAACTTCTTCGGCCCCGTCAATGTAGCGTTTGCGGGCCTGCTCCGGTGTCAGTTGTACCGATGCCACATAGGCGAGTTCACGGCTGCCCCGTAACGCCTTGAAACGAAACGCTTCGGATTCCTGATCGAAAACCAGGACGGTGGCACTATCCATGTTCCGGATCACGGTGAACCGGCTGAGAATGGTCTGGAACAGGTTGGCCGAATCCAGTTCGGTATTGATCGCCTGAACAATCACATCAATCTTTTCTAGCTGATCGTTTTTATTGGCAAGTTCTTCCGATTGCCGCTCCAGTACTTCTTTTTGCTCAACAACTTCTTCGGTCCGCTCATTTACGATATTTTCCAGTAACCGCCGTTCTTTTTCGGCCCGTTTCAGCCGCCGACGGATTAGAAATGAAAGTAAAAATAAGGCGGCAATAATGTAGATTAAATAAGCCCACCATGTTAAATAAAACGGTGTTTTTATGGTAAATGTAAAGGTGCTTTCCTGCCCTTCGTTGCCATAAATGTCTCTGGCTTTTACATGAAAAACATACGAGCCATACGGCAGTTTGCTGTAATCTTTGCTCGTCTGAGATGTCCAGTCCGACGGCCGGTCGTCCAGGCCTTCGAGAAAATACTGGTACTGAATTTCGCCAAACGGCGAATATACCGGCGCAGAAAACCGGATTGTCAGCCCGTTGAAATTTGACTTAAATGTCGCTGCATTAACGGACGCCGCCGTACTGTCCGGTCTTCCGTTATAGATACTCTTTGTACTGTCTTCAGTGACCGAAATACCCCGGATAAGTGTCGTAAATAACAGGGTGTCATGTTGCGTCCGGGTTTTGTCAAAATGAACGAGCCCGCCAATCCCGCCAAACCAGACAGAGGCCTGCCCGTCGGGATAAACGGACCGGATATTCAGATCATTTAACGGGGAGAATGGCTTTCGGAGAACGGTGTAGGTATTGCCCGTTTTTTTGAATAAACTAATCTGCTTTTCATCACCGCTGACTGTCCACAGATCACCGTTTGTCTGTTCGTCAATGTGGCTAAACCATTTTTCGTCTGCCGAACCAAACAAACCGACAGAAAATGGCCCGAAGCTATCGGTTTTGGCGTCATACCGGAAAATTCCTTTGGCATTATACACCAGTAATCCGAACCGGCTTTGCCAGAGTTGATTGCCGATATCGGTCTGTAAGCCTTTGCTGATTCCATAACTGGTTAGTGCCCGCGTGGCAGGCGAATAACTATAAAGGCCATGACGGAGGGTCTGTATCCATAAACGGCCGGAAGCTTCTTCCAGCAGCGATACTACATTATCGGGAACCGGTACCTTTACTGATGTAGCTGGTTTGGAGCGAATGAGCTGCAGGCTGTTTTCTGCGCCCACATACAGCAGTCCCGGTGTAACGGCAGAGGCTCTTACCGCGAATGAATAATCGGTACTAAGCCGGCTGACCGCCGTTCCGTTGATGCTGTATACACCGGTGGCTGTTGCGACATAGAGCATATTGCCGGAGGCCTGCAAAGACCAGCATCCGCTCAGCAATACCGGTTTTAACGCCGCGTTTCCGGCTACATAAAGTCCTTTTGTGGTGGCAACAAAAAGCCGTCCGTTAAACCGGAGCATATCATTGACAATACCTTTCTGAGAAACATCGATAACGCTCAGGGGCGACGCGGTGTTGACCAGCGCAAGACCATTATCCATGGCCAGCCACATATTGCCTGCACGGTCGCGGAAAAAGTCATTTACAGACTCATTCTGTAATTGCGGGCCGGTTTCTGCCTGTGCTATGATGCTGCCGAACCGGTTTATGGTTAGCATACCGTTGTCCGTTGACCAGAGCATGAACTCGTTATTACCGGCGTCGGCAGCTTTGCTTAATCCGGTAAATAGCTTCTGCTGAATGTAAGGAATAACAGACGCCCCCGTGATCTTATACAACCCTGAATTCCGCGTAATCAGCAAGTGTTCCTGCTGGCCTGAGGGAAACATGGCTATAACCTTGTCCGGAATTTTACTGCTGCCTGACAACGGTATAGTCAAACCGTTGTCATACTGTAACAGAATATTGTCGGTAGTTTGTACAAAAATATGGCGGTTCGACAGAAAGGCATTCTGAATGGTAAACGCGATAGACCGGCGGCTGAGTTTTTTGTTTTTTAGATTATAACTGTAAATGGTGTTTTCTGTAAAAAAATAAACACTACCGTTCAATTCCAGAAATTTGCTTAACCGTTGTGTCGTTGACGCAGGTAATTCAGTTAGGCTATTGAAAAAAAGCTCACCTTGCTTGTTCATATCAAGATAGCCGAATTCAGAACTGGTACCGACAAATATTTTTCCGGTGCTATCTGTATGCAAGGCCGTAACCCGTGAATTTGTCGGGATAAGCTGCCAGTTTTGGCCGTCATATTCCAGTACACCGGCAAAATTTCCGAAATACATTAAGCCCCGTTTATCCTGTGTGATGGCAAAGTTCTGCGTATGTGCTTTGTAATCAAGAGACGAATATATTTTGATAAAAGGTAATCCCCGCTCCGTTTGACTGAATGAGGTAAGAGGAAAAGATACTATACTCAAAAACAGGATAACCGTGTCTAGCCAGCCATGAATATACACGGTTGTAAACGGCTCCTTTTTATGTATAATTCGGTTAATCATGGCTAACACTATCAGGTTAAACAGCATCTTCTGTTTCACTTACTGAATCATATATTGTGGCCGGACTTTGCCTGTCCGAACGGCTGATATAATATAATGCACAATCTTCGATTGCTTTCATTTCTTTCAGGCCGTTACTATAGAAATAATAATTCGGGGCGTCCATAAAAAACAAGTCATCGTTGGGTGGCGTAATGACTAGTTTTCCGCTGGTGAGAATAATACCGGAAAAGCCAGATACAGTACTGATTATATCAGAAAAATTTAAATGCCCTCCGGCTTTTAAGGTGCCTGGGTGCAGGTCCGCTGAGATTCGATGAATGTCATCAAGGTCTTTAAATGGTAGCAGTTCTGTTCTGAACAACGACTCGATTTTACATATTTCCAGTTTATTGGTTTGAGTATCTGCCAAAATTTCATGACAAATATTTATGTAAAATGTCTCGTTATGTTCAATAAAATAGGTAAAATATAAATTAAAATGTTCATTATAAAAAGTATATAAACTATACAGGCATAACTGCGCAATTAGTTTGTGTTTTGATCGGGCATAGGTAGCATATAGCAAAAGTGATTTGTCGCTATCGAAATGATTCAATAATTTAATGGCTAATGCTTTTGTGATAATGTGTATATCCTGTTCGCTTCTGTTGATCAGGTCAAACAGGCAATCCGTTAAAGTCTGGTCTCGTTGCGGGAAATATTTGTTTGTTTTGATCAGTATTTCTTCGTTAGAAATGTCCTCAAAAACGGGAAGTAATTTTAGTTTCAACTCCTGTGCTATAAGGGTATTCAGGATTTCATTTAAATAGCCACGGCTTTGTTTATTTTTGTTTTTTATTAAATCTTTCAGGTATAAAAATTTGTCGTTGTTGTGGTATAACGAGAGCAGAACAAGCAGCGTATCTATGGCACTTTCCTGTTCATATCGGAGCGATTTAATTAACAGATCAATACCGTATGCTTGCTCCTTCTTTAAATTTACGTCAACGGCAAGTGACCATAGATAGCGATTCGCCGTATGGTCAATATCGGTAGATAATAAGGATTTTTCGCGGATATTGACCTCGTAACCCAGCTGTAATAACGCTCGGAAGATATAAAACCGAATTGCCGGATTCTGTCCGTCTATGTGTTTTCTTAAGCTATGTACAGCCTGTGGTCCCCCGATGGCGGTGATCACATCGATAAGTTTTTTCAGGTCGTTGAGCCCGAGGTTTTTATCGTAAAAGTATCGGTTGAGTAAAGGCAAAACCGGTTCGTCTAACCGGCATAATGCTTTGTAGGTAATCTGATAAAAGGTATCAATGAAAAGATTTTGACTAATGTGTTCCCAGACTTCAGGATTTGAACTGGCCGAGCCCGCCCAAATAGCTGCACTTCTGACAGTTATTGACTTGTCGTTGAGGAGCTTAATTATGAGTTTGTCTGTTTTGAGCAACCGGCTATACTGGAGTATGTTTATGGCTTTAAGCCGATCGTTCTCATCCGCAGCGTCTGCGAGTTTTTCCAGGGTACGAAGATCTGCCTGTGTACCGGAGGGCTTTACGGGTCTGACCATGTTGGCAACCGGGAGGGTGGCCGGTGTGCTCAACAGAAGCGGGGTCCGGTTGGCAAGAAAATCAATGAGTTTCGTTTTGTATTCTTCCCGCATCAGGTAAGCAATTGCCGCCCAGATAACCAGATAAATCAGCAGCAGCGAATAGACATCAGTGCTGTTGGTAAAGCCCGAAGACGTCAGAAAAATAAGGCTGCCCCCGGCAATGATATAGCCGAGTGGTTTTACATAAATTTCTACCAGATTTTGCAGGTGGATACTTTCTGATGCCGGTAAAGGCTGGTATAATAGCTGAAACGATGTGTCGCTGAAGGACCGCCTGATCGAGGTAATAAAAAAGCGGCTCATCAGAACCAGAAAGAAAATATTGACATCAATAGTGTAGAGGAGCAGAATTGCGACCGAGATAAAAAGTAAGGCGGCCGGCAAGAGAATAAGACTGGAAGATAGTCCGAATGTATCAGTAACAAACCGGTATAAAAAAGATTTGATAACCAGTTCGATAAGCGAACATGTAAACAGAAATTGCCCGATAAAGGCGGCTAGCTGTTCTTTGTCACGGTATTGTGCTTTGGTATCAACAGAAAATATATATTCAATCAGATACAGGCAGATAATGGGTAATGATGCCAGCAAATAAACAAATAATTCATATTGATCTTTTTTGTAGAAAAAAAACGGTTTACGGGTCGTTTCTGTACTAATCGGGGGGGCTTTCCGGAATGACAGGGTACTTTTGTATTCGCGCTGTATCAACGAATAGAAAAATATAGATGCAGCAATACAGCCAACCGCTATGATAAGGAACCCGTCGACCGATACAAGTTTATTGCTAACCAGAAAACTAACCAGAAAATTGGCTACAATAGATGCAATTACTTCTCCGGTGCCGAGCAAGCCAAATAACCGCTTGGCTTGCTCGAGATTAAAGATTTTTGAAGCAGTAATCCAGAAGGTAAAACTAAAGACAAAAAGGTTAGCACGGATTAATAAAAATAATAGAAAAACAATCCAGGTATAATGCGTCAAAAAATAAAGATATAGCAGGATACCTGATACAATAGTAAGCCCAATAAGAAGCCACCTGGATAGTGTAGCATATAATACCTTTGATTGGATAAACAGGTTGCCTTTCCCGATCAAAAAAACAAACACCCCGCCGGCAATATACGCAACCGGTAAGTCCTTGTTCTTGAAGTTGCTGAGAAATAACGTTGTTGCGGCCGTATAATACATGTAAAGTCCCAGACTGATAACGAAAGAATAACCAACCAGAAGCCGCACGCTTCCTGCTTCTTCCGGTTTTATACTTAATATGCCCTGTATGTACTTTCTGGTTATCATCAAGCCGGTGTTTAGTTTTAATAAATTAAATGCTGTTCTAAAAAAACAACTGTAAGGTATATAGTAAATATACGATGAAAAACTATGCCTTACTGTATATACTTGTGTTACTGTCGCTATTAAATATTATATTTATCGTATTGATAATTTGCATAAACTATCTAAAGCAGTATGGAAATCATGACTGATGTTTACTTAACATTTGACTTCTGTCAGGATGAAACCTTTCAGACGAATGCCGAACTGAAAAACCGGTTATACGATCTGATTAGTCAGAGTTATATAAACGTGAAAGAACTGATCGACCGGATTTATATTGTAAATGATATTGCGTTTGTGGCGCGTCATCAGGAAACCATTGTCGGTATCTTATTTTATAGTTTCGGACATCGGAATACGTTTTACATTAATGATGAAAAAATCACGGCAATTTATAATGGGTATGCCGTTACAGATCTGTCATATCGTAATAATGGGGTGTTACAGAAACTGATACAGTTTTCGACCACCTATTTCTGTGACCGGATCAAAACCGATCATGCCCGGTTGTTGCTTTATGCGATCACATCAAATCCGTTTGCGCTGCGGGCCTATCGTAAAGTATGCCCGTATCTGGAACCCTTTGAAAACGGATCGTTTACGGATAACGGTCGTCAGATTGCCCGACAGCTTAAGCAGGTGCTGGGTATCAACCGGCAGGATGGCAAGCATCCGTTTACCTTTAATACCACACTGCCACAACGCTATAGCGATTTCGAACAACAGAATCTGCGACAGGCCCCCGAAAAAGAACGGTCGTTTCTACAGGCACTCGGGGTTGATGAGCAGGCCGGTGACCGGATTATCTTTTTCTGGCTGACAAATCCGTTGCCGGCCGGGTTATAAACTGACCATCAGTCTAAGCATCGCATTCCGTGTTTTTTGCGGAGTGCGGTAAGCTTGTGTGGTGCCGTTTGCCGACCGTGTTCCCGGATCGGCATAAACTTCGTTCAGGGCATTGTTCAGAATCAGCTGTAGCTGCGCAAATGAAAAAATCCGGTACGTAATGGCGGCATTCACCAGCGTATAGGCCGGAAAATAACCACCTGGCTGCTTTGTGTTTCCCGGAACGGACGTGCCCGGGCCAACCGGCCGGTTTCCCACATAGTTGAACCGCAGGTTTATATTCAGCTTATTGCTGAAAAACTTTCCGTTTGCGCCCGCATTAACATGGTGTCGGGCAATATCACCAACCTGAAGCTGCGTCTTTACAAATTCCCCCGCTGCGTTGGTTGTCGTAACTCCCCTGAACGCATTGGTGTAGCTGTAATTCGCATAAAACTGAAACCGCTCAGAATACTGATAATCTGCAACTGCCTGAATACCATAAATATCGGCGGTTCCGGTATTCTGTTTTTGCAGCGTCCGTCCGGTCAGATAGGGGACAGACACTTCTTCAACGATATTCCGGCAGTTGGCATAATACGCCGTAACGCCTAGCTGATAGCGGTTAGGTGAGTTGTAATTGACTGCCAGTTCAAGGTTGTCAATGCGGTCGGGGCGCAGGGTCGGGTTGTTTTTCAGACGGGTAGAACTGATCGCATACCGGTCACGACTGGAGGCATCCTGAAACGCTTTGGAATAAATTGCCTTGAACGCAAACCGGCCGGGCGTGTAGGTCAGCGCCAGACGCGGGTTTAGTTCTTTCCCGTATCCGCCGCTTGCCCGGATGCGGGCAAAATCGTAGCGGCCTCCCAGCGTAAACTGCCATTGCGGGTTGATGGTATAGGTTCCCTGGAAAAAAGCGCCGAGGTTAAAATATTCGAACGAGTTGCCGCCCGCGGTATTATCCAGCGTACTCCGGCCGTAGTCTTTGGCGCTGGTATCAATCGGGGTCGTCAGCGTGTAGTTGATCGTAATCTGCTTATAATCACCCTGAATCATGCTGCTCCGTGTCTCCAGACCAGCCACCAGGTCCAGCTGACGGACCGGTGACGCAATGAGCCGTAACTCGTTTCGGAACTGGTTTGAGTGCTGATAGAAATACTGGGTTTCCCAGTAAGGGTCTGTTTTGCGGGCCAGATTGTAGCCGAGACGGACAAGCACCGGAACCGTATCCGCGTTGATTCCCGGATTGGCCTGGGCAAACGGATACAGCAAACTGCCGTTACTGTAATTTTTCAGCGTGACCGCCCTGGACTGTTCGTTTATTTCATCCACCCGGTATTGCGCCGTGTTAATCAGCGTAAGCTTGTCCTTGATAATTTCCTTGTTATACACGGCATAGACCAGACTCTGCATGGGTTTCCAGACATTGCCGTTTTTGGCACCGGCCCTTGAATTATCGTTGGCCGAGTTCAGGGTCCCTTCTTCCAGGTTCCAAAGCTGAAAGCCCAGTGTCACATCGTTGAATGTCAGGCTTGAACGGATGTAGAATGCTTTCAGCCGGTTCGAATACGCAATCGGGTTGCCGCCGACAGTCTGTTGAAGGGCTTTCTTATCGAGCTCCTGTGCCGCTGCTACGCCTGCGGGCGTTAATTCAAGCGCATTACCATTCAGAAAATAGTAAGGGGCGTGGGTGGTACCGTCGGTAAGTCCGTACTTATTCGCGTAATAGGCTCCTTTCGAGGCAATGCGGAGCTGTCCGGCGTAATTTACCAGATCGTAGTCGGATGGATTGTAGTCGTATTCCGGATAGTTTGACAGGTCCTGAAGGTTCGAAAAATAGCCGCGGCCGGTGATGGTAAACGCGGCACTGCCAATCCTGGTGGCGGCCGTTATATCGGCATAGCGGGTGTTGTAGGAACCATAACCCAGATCTGCCAGGACAGCCACTTTCTTCGTACCCGACAACAAGTCTTTGGGCCCTTTTGTAATGACGTTGATCACCCCGAGAAAGGCGTTGGCACCGTAAATCGTCGACGACGGGCCGTAGACGATTTCAACCCGCTTGACGTTCGACACCGGAATCTGCATTGACCAGTAGACAATGTTGCTCCAGAAGTCGTTTTCCTCGATGCCATTAATCATAAACAGGGTACGCTCCGTATTATCGGAGCGATAGCCACGCTGGTAGATGTTTGAATAGGTCAGGCCGTAGCTGCGCGAGACATCAAAACCCGGCAGATCACTGAACAGGGCTTCGAGGTCGGTATAGCCGCGCTGGCGGATATCGTCTTCACTAATGACCAATGCTGTTGCCGGGGCCTTGTAAAGGTCTTCCGGTTTTTTGGACACCGACGTTACCTGAACCACCCTTGCCTGATTTTGCCGGATACCATTGACAAGGCTAATGAAGCGATAGGGCAGCAACAGCTCATTTTCCGGCTCGTAGGACGGGTTATAGACCAGCATTTGCTCAATAGCCTGGCTTGCCCGCATGGTTGAGTCCATGGCCAGCCAGGTAAGCGATAGTAATTTATACGCCAGTGCTTTCTGCGAATTATCAAAGCCGTTAATCTCCAGACAAGGGTTTAGCTGGGCAAACACGCGGTTAAAATTGCCTTTGTTGTAATAATCCTGCGCTTCCTTGATTTTGTATTCTCCGCAACCCTGCCCCATGGCCTGTATTGCCGGAAAAATCATTGATCCGATCAGGATTAAACGTAGTATTTGTATCGTTCGCCACATACGTTTCGCTCCTTTTAATTTGAATTGGCCGGTAAAGCCGGTACCGTTGGCCGGATGCCGTCGCTGCCTACATACTTGGCCCGTTCATCGGGCGTAAGCTGCCGCTTGACGGACTTAGATACCGTGTCGACCAGCTGATTAATATTGGTATTCAGACCCCAGATCGTTTTGTCGGCTCCCGCAAACAAAACCGTGTTGCCGTCGCCTGCGTAGCCCAGGTTCATGATCCAGTTGCCGTAATCGGTGATATTAATAGGCTGCGGAGCCTGCCGGCGCTGTGCATCCTGCATGTTCCACATCTTGAGCGACCCATCATAACTGGTCGTTACAATCAGTTTATTATCAGGTGAAAAGGCGGCGCCGGTTACCGTTGAGGCATGGCTGCCCGGCAAGCGATAACCGGATGAAGCGGGTTTATTGCCGGCGTAGCCCAGCAGGAGTACCGTTCCGTCGCTGTTGCCAAGGACCAGGTTTTTGCCGTCCGGACTAAAGGCCATAGCCGTAATCCGGCCTGGTAGATCGGGTTGTTTGATATAGACAGTTTCCTCTTTCAGGTCTGCCATATTGATCAGTGCCAGGGTGCCGTTCGCCGATCCGCAAAGCAGGTGCCGGCCGTCGGGCGTCAGGCGTACAGACAGAATCGGTATCCCTGCCGAGATGCTGCTCAGGGAGTCAAGTCCGGCCGGCGTCTGTTTCCAGAGCCGGATCAGGCCGTTTGTACTGACCGAAAGTAATTCGGTGTTGTTCCGGAAGGGGATAAGCGATAAAACCGGCGCCGTATGGGCCTTGTAGACGGTTACCCCCTTGGGTTTACTCAGGTCCCACGCATAGAGTTGCCCTTCCTGGCTACCGGCAAACACAAATTTGTCGTCTTTCGAAAAGACCACTGCCCGGAAACCACCGGTTGTCCGGCGGGCAGGTTGCAGCATCCGGGTTGTTTTGCGGGTTGCCAGATCCCAGATGCGTACCGTACCATCATCGCTTCCCGACGCAATGACCGGTTTGGCCGGATCAATGGCGACAGCACGGATATTGTCTTTATGTCCTTCCAGCACAAACCGCTCTTCGGCGGCTTTCAGCAGGGCTGAAAAAATACCGGGCGAGTTGTTCGGGCCATGATTCTCCTGATTCAGCCGGTAGGCCTCCAGGGCCAGCAGCTTAGGCAGATCGTCCTGCGTAGACTCGGGCAATTGCAGCGACTGGATCGCCAGCGACTGGGCGACGGTCAGCATGCGGAGCCGGTTGGCTTCTTTGGCGTTGGAGAGGGCCGACTGCTCCGAGGTTTTAGCCTGCTGTTCGGCGCTGCGGGCAAGTGCCGCCGCTTTTTTAGCCGCATCCGCATTGTCCCGGGCGAGCTTTTCGGCATTCTGGGCAATCTCCCGCAGACGGTCAGACGCATTGCGGGCTCTTTCCGCGTCTAGTTGGGCCAGAACGGCCTTTTGGCTTTGCCGTTTTGCCAGCTCTGACTGTGCGTTTGCCCGCCGGGTCTGCTGATCTTTCAGGTCTTTTTCCTGATTGGCGATTTCCCAGAGCTGCTGCGCAATCCGGCTCTGGGTCGTGGCTTCTTTCCGCTGGTCATCAGCGAGTTGTTTCTGCTCCAAGGCAAGGGCGCGCTGATCATTAGCTTGCTTTTCGGCACTTTTTGCGGTGGCCGTAATCATAATGAGATAGATCGAAGCAATAATGGCGATAAAAGCCAGTCCGATCCCGAGGGCGGCCAGAATGCGGCTGCGGGTAATCTCCTGCCGCTGCCGCTTTTCTCGGTTTTCTACTTCAAAATCGTATTTCTGGCGGCTGAACTCCAGATAATTCAGGGCGCGCTCAAAGAAGAAATCATGCCGGCGTGCCCATTCTTCCGTTGGCTTTTGTTCGCGTAGCCATTTCAGGGCCAGCTGCAACTCCGGATTCACCAGCGGGCCGGTCAGCCCGGCTTCATACTGGGCAGCAGACCGCGAGAGTTCCTTGTAGAGCTTGGCCGAATCAATTTCCTGCTGACACCATTCCCGTAACCGGTCCCACAGCCGCGTAATCCGCTCCATGGACATGCCGATGGTGGTCTGCATGTCAACAGAAAGGCCGGATAAAGGCGTCAAAAAAGCCACATCGCGGGCACGGAACCGATCGACAACGTCGAAGAGCAGAAAGTCGGGCAAACCGGTAATGATTTTAATGGTGGCCAGCGATGTCGGGTTCACCACAATCCGGTCGTCGGTGCCGACCGAAATCAGGGATTTAAAAAACGCTTCGGTGGCCAGCTTGCTTTTATCGGTAGGCAGGCTGCCGTAGATTTCTTCCGCGTGGAGGGAAATCGCCTGATTCATCGTACCAATCGCCTCGTAATGGCTGATATCAATGGCCTGACTGGCGGTGGCGGTCCGGTGCCAGTAGGCCCAGGTCCGCATCAGAGCATGTTGCAGTACCGGCAGCAGATCGGGATTGTTGCCCGTGTCGTTAAGCAGCCGTTCGGTTAGCTGTTCGGTAATGGCAGACCGTTGTGCCTCAATGGGTTTGGTGATGACCTGCCGGATTTCGTCCTGATTCATTTTCGGCAGCACATAATACCCGTGATTAATGGCTTCGGTCAGCCCTTCGTAGTTGGTACAGTGATCGACATAGTCAGACCGCATCGTAATGACCACGTAGGCTGAGCAGACAGACTGCCGGCTGAAGGCCAGAATCATGTCGATGAAACCGGCTGTTTTCTGATGGGCCTCGCTGGTGTTGGCCTGATAGCGGAACAGTTCTTCAAACTGATCGATGACAATCAGCAGGCTGTGATCGCGACACAGGGAAATAATGACGTCCAGATCGGTTTCCAGCAGGTGTTCGATGGTCTCCGGCGACGAACCGGCAACAAAGGGGTGGTTTCGCCGGCTGAATGACTGGAACAAGGCAATCGCCAGGCTCCGGATCGGGTTTGCTTCAGGATTAAAGAAAACAATCTGCCAGTCGCCGGTATGGCTGCCGGCCTGGTGACCGGCGATGAGCCCGGGGAGAAGACCCGCTTTGACAAGGGAGGATTTGCCACTGCCGGAAGAACCGATAATAGCCAGAAAACGGGAACCGGTGAGTTTATCACGCAATTCCCGAATCTGATTATCCCGGCCATAGAACAAGTGGGCGTCTTCGAATTCGAAGCTCCTGAGTCCGGGAAACGGATTAGAGACCGCACTTGTATTACTGACTTGTACCATCGTTCACTTTACAGCTGCTTGTTCAGTACGCGAGCGACTGGTCATGTGCATTAACTCATGTACTGACTGGCGAATCATGCCTCTGTGGCCGGCACGTTCATAATAAAAATGTTCCGGTTCCGGTTATGGGTATATTCATACCGGAATTCATCAACACCATTGATCGTCAGAAAAATACCCATGCCACCGATGGGGCGCTCTTCAAGCGGTTTACTGAAATCGTCTTCGTCGGGGAGGTCCCGCTGAAGCGGGTCAAACGGCGCGGCATCGTCTTCAACAACGATGGTCAGTTGCCGGTCCGACAGGTCAGTTATAACATCCAGTACCCCTTCTTTACCGGCCTGTTCATAACCATACAGGATGATGTTGGTCGCAATTTCGTCGAGGGCCAGCATCAGGTTGTAGGTCTTTTTCTTATCGAGATGCGCGAGCAGCGCTTTTTCCCGAACCAGGTCCCTGAGGTCGTCAAGGGAGTCGAGTGTCGCCGGAAAGGTTTTGTTTTCCATAAAGCATAAATGAAAACGGTGAGGCACTACGACCGGAAAGGCCCGACACAGCGGTTACATGTATTTGTCGACAATGTTAACGCTGTGTTGCAGGCCGGTTTTTTCCAGTGTATCCACAATGTTTTCCTGCGGCTGGACGATGTAAATAGCTAAGTTGGTACCAATTTTTTGCTTGGCGAAGATCAGGACACGTAACCCTGCTGATGAGATAAAGGTCAGGTTCTCAACAAAGAGTACGAGTTCATCGGGGCCTTCGGCAGCCACTTTTTCGATTTCACGCTGAAACTCTCTGGCCGACAGCGAATCCAGTTCTCCGGCAAGGGTAATTTTGGCAATTTTTTTGGCTTCAGCTAGTATGTGAAAACTCATTGTGTTACACAGTTTATTGGTTAATGGAATTGATCTCAGATAGCGTCGGGATAGTACCTGGTGCATGACTTAATGCGGTTTTCAGGTGGTATCACGGTCAATGCGTGCGCTAAACGGGCTTGCCGACAAGGACAACCACACTGCGGGCCCCCACCAGAAAATTCTGCTGATCTTCGAGCTGCGGTTCGCGGCCCGGGTCGAAAATGTCTTCCGGAGTTGGCATGTCCGTGTTGGCAAACAGGTGCCATTTCAGGTTGTCGGGTAGTTCCGGCAGCTGAAAGTGCAGTGTTTCCCAGTACATATTCATGGCGACATACACCATGTTGTCGGTGACGGCGCCCTGCTTGGCATGATAGCCGCAGAGCATAAAGGCAAACGCACGGCTGGATGTCGACCAGTCGCAGCGCCAGGCTTTGGTGCCGTGGAAGCTGATATCCGGGAATCCGCTGCCCACATAGTCCCAGTGCTGGAAGTGCTTCGGACTACGCAGTACCGGATGCAGGTGCCGGAAGCGGATAATCCGCTGCGAATAGGTGTACAGGTCTGCATTCTTGTCGAGCAATGACCAGTCGAGCCAGTTCAGTTCGTTATCCTGACAATAGGTGTTGTTGTTGCCTTTCTGCGTACGGCCGACTTCATCACCCATTAAAATCATCGGAATTCCCTGACTTACCATCAGGATTGTGAGCGCATTTTTTACCTGTTTGTGCCGCAGCCAGTTTATGTTAGGGTCGTCGGTTTCGCCCTCCCAGCCACAGTTCCAGGAGTTGTTATCGTTGGCACCGTCGTTGTTATTTTCCCCGTTGGCTTCGTTGTGTTTTTCATTGTAGGCGAACATATCATATAGCGTAAACCCGTCGTGGCAGCAGATAAAGTTGATGCTGGCGGCCGGTCCCCGGTGATAGTAGAGGTCCGGTGAGCCCATGATCCGCTGAGCCATGGGCCCTACTTCACCGGCATCACTTTTAAGGAATTTTCGTACGTTATCCCGGTATTTCCCGTTCCATTCTGCCCAACGCCCATACGCCGGAAATGACCCTACCTGATACAAACCACCCGCGTCCCAGGCTTCGGCAATGAGCTTACACTTGGCCAGAATCGGGTCAAACGCCAGCGATTCGAGCAGGGGCGGGTTGCTCAGCGGCCTGCCGTCCATGTCCCGTCCCAGAATCGCGGCTAAGTCGAAGCGGAAGCCGTCGATATGGTATTCTGAAGCCCAGTACCGCAGACAGTCAAGCACCATGTTCCGGACAACAGGGTGGTTACAGTTCAGGGTGTTGCCCGTACCCGAGAAGTTAAAATAATACCCCTCCGGCGTGAGCATGTAATACGTTTTGTTGTCGATCCCCCGGAAGGAGATCGTATGGCCCCGGTGATCGCCCTCGGCCGTGTGGTTGAAGACCACGTCGAGGATCACTTCGATGCCGTTTTTGTGTAATTCCTTAATCAGCGTTTTCAGCTCATCGACCTGCATCCCGAATTTACCCGTGGCGGCATAACCGGCTTTGGGCGAGAAGAAGTTGACGGTACTGTACCCCCAGTAGTTGACTAGCGTTTCGCCCGTGACGGGGCTTTCGCGGCTGTGTTCCCACTCGTCGAACTCGTAAACCGGCAGCAGTTCAATGCAGTTGATGCCCAGCCCTTTCAGGTACGAAATTTTGCTCTTGATGGCACTGAACGTTCCCGGGTTCTTGACACCCGACGACGGGTGCCGGGTGAAGCCGCGCACGTGCATTTCGTAGATGATCAGGTCTTCGGCCGGGGTTTCGA
This sequence comes from Arsenicibacter rosenii, assembly GCF_001870735.1. GTDB lineage: Bacteria > Bacteroidota > Bacteroidia > Cytophagales > Spirosomataceae > Arsenicibacter > Arsenicibacter rosenii. The sequence goes on from NZ_MORL01000001.1 coordinate 188,985, forward strand.
GCGGATGGTCGCCTTCCCAGTCAAAGTCTTCGAAGGCCAGCCGGGAGCGGTAGGGATAAATGTCATCCCAGTTGGGTTTGGCCAGCCACGTATCCCGGCCGCCGATCACTTTGGCATAGGGATCGCTGAGGATTTTGGTTTTGTCGAAGCGGTAACCGGCTGCGGGGTTAAACGGCCCATCCATACGGTAGCCATACTCCAGCCGTTCATAGTCCAGATCAAAAACAATCATGGCATACACGTTACCGATCCGGAATTCGTCGGGAAACGGAATTTCGGCAAACGGCCTGGCTTCGCCCCGGTCAAATAAAACCAGTGTACACGAGGTGGCTGCGCTGGAGTACACACTGAAATTAACGCCGTTTGATACCATCGACGCCCCGAACGGCAGTACGTGTCCTCGTCTGAACTTAATCCCGTTCAGCTCATGGGTGGGGTAATAATCTATCCGGCTATCTTCCATGCGTATTACGGTTTAAGGGCGGCGATGCCTTCGTCCAGGGTGTCGACTAAAATGAAAAAGGAAAGGAAACCCGTGTTGGCCATGATGTCCTGAATTTCTTCGGACGCTCCCAGAAGGACGACTTTCCCGTTACGTGACTTGATTTGCCGGTAGATCATCAGCAGTACCCGCAGGCCCGCGCTCGACAGGAAATCTACCTTGGAAATATCCAGAATAACAGCGGTCTGCCCCTGAATGGGGCCCATGGCCCCGCGTTCAAACTCGCCGGCCGTTTTGCTGTCGATACTGCCCTCTGCTTCAATAACCGTGATATTACCGACCGTTTTGGATGTAACGTTCATACTCGTTTGGTTTTGGTGTATTGCGCAACAGCATGGTGCCCGGAAACCTCCGGACACCATCGCGACGTAACGCAGTACTTGTTTTTTCTCGTGTTAGACCGGAGTGATCAACACCTTCACTCTTACTTGCTTGTCGGTTTCCGGTAAATTGACGGTCAGCGCATCGGCATCAAAGTCGGTATAAGGCGCATCGTCGATGAATACTTCTCCGATCTTAATACTGCCTTTAGGCAGAATATCCGGCGACACGTGCAGGACATTGTTCTTAAACGAGTTCGGATAAGGCTTGAAGTAGAAATAGGTTGGCTGCTTGGTAATGAGCAGGTTGATGTAAACGGCCGACAGGTAGCAAAGCTCGGTTGAGTGATAGGCACTCATGGAGTGGCTGCCCTTGAAGCGTTCGTGACCCAGAAGATAAGGCATCCCGTTGGCAAAGACGTTGAAGTAAACACCGCCATCGTCGGTATCGAGGAAGAAGGCGTTGTAGAACGAGGCCGCTTCGCGGGCCTGTTTCTGATAGTCTTCTTCGCCGAGGATGCCGTACAGGATCAGGTAGGCCAGAATGGCCTGTTCCTGCTGCCACCACGCCTTGCGGTCGTGCCATACATACTGATGGTGCTTACCGCCGATGAGCGTTTCGCGTTCAACCACGTCATACCAGCCGCCGCGCTGCTGATCAGAACCGGCCGCCGGCATCAGTTCGGCGATCTTTTTCGCAAAATCGAGGTATTCGTCCTTGCTCTTAAGCGACTGCATCCGCATGAGGTTCCAGGCAATTTTGAGGTTGTGGCCTACTACCGCGCGGTTTTGCTGCCAGCCCCAGGTCTGGTCTTTGCTCCAGTCTTCGAAGAATTTCTCCTGCACAAACGGGCTCTTGTCGTAGTCAGGAAAATATTTGGTAATGGTATCGAAGGTATATTCCAGGAAATCAGCGTATTTCTGTTCGCCGGTTGCCAGATAGAGGTTAATCAGGTAGGCCGGGGCATGGTCACCGACCGAGTTCCAGTTTTTGCGGGCGCGGTTGTGGGCCAGCGACTGGTCGCGCGGGTCGAGCCCGATCGGGTCGATGTGGGAGAAATACCCTTCCTGCTCGTTGTCTTTGAAGTACTTCTCGAACAGGTCGATGGTTTTTTCAATATCCGCCATGATGCGGGTATCGCCGGTGATGCGGTACGTCTGGGTCGGACCGGCAAGGGCATAAATCTGCTCATACATCGGGATAGAGTAGTAGTCATCCCCGAATTCAGACGTGAGCAGCTTGGTTTCTTTGGCGCCGTCTACCTTGATACCATGGTACCAGTAGATGAGGTCGGCGTCCTGGTCGTAGAACCGCATGTGGTCGCGGAGGTAGTTGGTGCCCAGCTCGGCTCCTTCCAGAAAGGCATCATTCCCCGTCAGCATGTAGGCTGAGGCAAAGCCGTAAATCATCCGCGAGATCGTATCGGTTTCCTGAAGGTAATCGCCTCGTTTTGAGCCGGCCAGGTTCAGCACCGTACGGTAGTTATGGTAGTCGATCGGTGATTCAGGATAGTTAAACTGCCATTTGAGGTAACTTTTGGCAATCGATTCGATTTGTTTAATCCACCAGTCCTGGCCTTCGTGGCGGTATTCTTCGGGCGTTTTACCGGGGAAGATCAGTTGCTGGGCCTCAAAAATCATGTCGCCCTCGTCGGCGCCGGGGTAGAACGTACCGTAGGCAAACACATACTGTCCCTGCTTCGACAGAAACTCGAACATGAGGCCGGTAGCATCCTGGTAGCCTTCGTCGAGGTTGCGTACGCTGCGGGCGTAGGTCGATGGAATCAGGTTTAATTTAAACTGCCGTTTGTCGGAGGTTTCGACAACAAACGAACGCTCGGCGGGCGTAAAGCTGACGATATAACCAGCAATGGTATCGGAAAATGTAAAGTTGAGTTTCATGGGAGATTAATTGACTACCGCAGGCAGTACTCCGATAGAAGTTTGGTCTAAATGAGGATTTACGAAAACAGGGTAAGCCGGTGCAATGATGAAAGCGATCAGCCTTGCCGCTCCGCCAGCATATCGATGATCCGGCGGGCAAACAGGTGCGCATGGCCGCCGGACCGTCCGGTGACCAGCGTACCATCAACAACCACATCCTCGTTGGTATAAATGGCGCCGTACGCTTTGGCGTCGCCGATCAGGTTGTTATGGCAGACAAGTTTCTTTCCGCTGACAAGCTCAGTAGCGGGCGCCACCAGCCACAGGCCATGACAGATAATACCTTTCAGGATGCTGTCTTCTGCAAATACGCGTTTCAGAAATTCAGTGGCAGGCGGTATTTTCTCAACGTCTTCGGTATACCGTAACCGATCTGAAACCATACCGGAAGGGACAATAATGGCAGAATAACTGCGGAGTTCTTCATCACTCATGCCTTCGAACGTTTCCCAACAATCCATAGGAGCGCGGTGTTCGTGGCCGTAGAACGTGATTTTGGGCTGGCCCCACAAGCGGGTCAGAAAGTGCACCTCGGCACCTTCTTCCGGAAACCGGTACTTGTAGTAAAAAATTTCGTTTTCGAAATAATCGCTCTCAAACAGTATGCCGATTTTCGCGCCTTTTAATTTCATGGGGTTTACACAGATACAAGGTTAATGAGAGGAAGGTTAATCAGACCGGCGAAAACCACTGACTGCCGAGAGTCAGGGGCCCCGCCGGCCTGGTTGCGGATTAGCGGATCAGACGGTCGAGAAGGCTCTGATCAAGGCCTACGTTCTGGTAATGCTTACGGGCCAGCTCCAGCAGGGTGAAACCATCGTCATACGCTACGATCTTGCCGTTATCAACGGTGTCGAGGTAGATCAGACCACCGGATACGTGGAAAAACGTAATCATCGGTTCTTTGGCATCCGCCGGTACGACCAGTGTGTGGGCTTCTCCCGGTGGCTCGTAGATAAACGTGCCCGGTGTGGCCACCCAGTCATGCTCCAGATAATGCCATGAGCCGCGAAGCGTATACCCATATACCGTACTGATGTGGTAATGCGGGTTCAGCATGGCGCCCGGCGCGATTTTCAGGACATTGGTAAAACCACCGGTGCTTACGTTAAAGCTACAGGCCTGAAACCAGGCTCCCTCAACGTAAGGAATCCACAGCCGGTCATCATCCAGGTTTGTGTCGGTTGTGTATTCGGTGTGCGTACGCTGCTCGGCTAACAGGCCGTCGTTGAACGTGCGAAACGTGTTAATTGGCATTTTTTTACCCTCCGAATTTTAGTTTTAAGATTTGTTTAACCGGTAAAGTAACAAGTATTGATCTGCTTGATTGAGTCGTAATTAAGCCGATTCCCTGAGGCGCTCGCGGAGCTTGTCGGCCATGTGGTGATAGCCGAAGGCAACGGCCAGATCAAGCGGCGTACGGCCATCCTGACCTTTCAGATCAAGGCGGACGTTGGCACCTGGGTCGGCGTTCATCAGCACCTCAAACGCCTCAGTGTGGCCGTGCCAGATCGAATCGTGCAGGGCGGTATAGCCGTTATAGGGCCCCTGGGCATTTACTTCAACCAGCCCTTGTTCGAGGAGCAGCTTCAGCGGACCCGGATGGCCTGAGAAGGCTGCCTTGTGCAAAGGCGTAGCTTTCAGGAGATAATCGACGATTTTCGGGTTGGCACCTGCGTTGATGAGCTCGGCCGCGATATCGGTAAGGCCACTGAAACAAGCCACCAGCAATGGCGTTTGCCCATCGTTGCCGCTGCCGATTACCGGCGATTTTTCGTTTACATCGACCCCTTCGGCGATGAGTTTCCGCACGGCGTCAATATCATTGCGTAATACGGCCTGCATCAGCGGCTGTTGCTGGTTTGCCTCGTCGGCGGCCTGTTTGGCCTCCAGCAGCTCGCGGATGGTTTTACCCCAGCTTTCTTCTTCGGGGGTAGTACCACCGGCCGTCCAGCGGGGTTCCTTGCCGATAAAGTCGAAAACCGAAGCACCGTGGTGACCACGAATGGTGATCGAAGCCCCCTGATCGAGCAGGAATTTAACCATGGCCGGTTTTTTTGACCAGACGGCATCAATCAGCGGCGTATGGCCTACCGTTGCCGATTGCAGGTTGATAAAGGCACCGGCATTCAGTAAGAGCTGTGCAATGTCTACGACACCGCTCTGGGCGGCTTTGTGCAGGGGTGAAGCGCCAAGGCTGCTGTCAACGGCATGGACATCGGCACCGGCTGCCAGCAGTTTATCGGTCATCTGAACGTAGCCTAAGCCGGCAGCAACCATCAAAACGGTGTAGGGAGTAGGGCCGCGGCGGTTTACATCGGCACCAGCCTTGATGAGTTCGGTGGCCGCAGTAAGGTCGTTGGCTTCAACGGCTGCCAGCAGGGCAAGTTCGAGAGAACCGGTTTTGTCGATCGTCTTCATTCGTCAATGGGTATGTATTGTAAGCAGTTAAAGGCAGTTTGGTTGTGGGGCCGGTCAATACGGTTTGGCGCATTTCCAACGGTTTTTCCGGCTACCAGTCGTCAATAGTGTGTTGTTGCGGTTTTTGGATTTAACCAGGTTTGTAAACCGGGTAATAAAAAAAAAGAGAACCTTTTCCGTGGTCAGCTTTTTGGCGCTAAACCGTGGAAAACGTTCTCTAAACTAACTAAAGTGGCCGTGAGCCGTGGGTATTTGGCCGTAAACGACAGGGGTTGGGGCGTCAACGACTACCTTTTGGGCGTGAACCGAAACGGACCGGCTCAGCGGAAGCGGAAATGCTGTAAGAACTCTTCTTTATACGCCCTGCCTAATGGTAAAACCTGACTTTTGATCTGTACTTCGTAGTCATTAAAGGATTCGATCTGGGTCAGGTTTACCGCATAAGATCGATGTACCCGTACAAGTGCCTGATCCGAAAGCCGTTGCAGCAAGACACCCATCGAGAGCCGTAACACAAACTTCCGGTCGGAGGTAACAAGCGTTGTGTATTTATCGTCGGCTTCCACATAAAGCACATCACTCTGCCGCACGCGGACAAACTGGTAATTTTGCTTGATAAAGATATGATCGCCCACCTGCAGAATCATTTCGCTGTCCTTGGCCGGAGCAATCGAAATCGCCGGGCGAGGTTTGGGCGGCACCGCCTGTTCGTTGCCCGGCGGTACCAGATAGGCAAAATTGCTCATGGCAATTTCGATGGCAATCCGGAGGCAGTCGGTCGTAATGGGTTTGGTCAGGTAAGCCGCCGGCTTCGTCGACTTTGCCATTTCGACGGTTTCACGATCCGTCAGGGCCGACAGATAGATAATCGGGAGGGGTTTAACCGCCAGTAGCTGCTGCACTGTTTCGACACCGTTCCAGTCGCCTGAAAGGTTTATGTCACAAATAACAATGTCGGTCTGATGTTGCTGATAGAGATGAAGTGCCTGGCGGCCGGTGGCAGCGGTTCCCGTAACCTGATATCCTTCGGCTTCGAGCCGGGCACACAGGTCCATAGCCAGAATGGCCTCGTCTTCAACAATTAAAATGGATACTGGCAAAGAGGAATTCATGGAAAAGAGGTTATGTGATAATAGTCGTTAGGCTGCTTTCGGGATACTGAGACGGAAACAGGTTCCGTTGTCGGTATTGATGTTCAGATTGGCGCCAATCTGATTTCCCAGTGCTTTGACAAGCTGCTTGCCGAATGAACCGGCTGGTTTCTGCCATTGATTGATGTCAAAGCCGGTACCGTTATCGGCAATCTCCAGCACCAGTGCCGGATCGGTATGCAGGGCGATCCGCAGGGATGGGCGTTGTGTTTGCTGGTATGCGTATTTCAGCGAATTCGTGATGAGCTCGTTGGCAATCAAGCCCAGCGGAATCATAAGGTCAACGTCAAGCCATTCGTCCGAAATATCAATTTGCAGATCAAAATCATTGGGCGAATACCCGTGTACCCGTAATAAACTTTCAATGAGATTCAGTAAATAGTCACGAACATTAATCTGTGTTAGCTTATCGGTTTGGTAGAGTTTTTGGTGAATTAAAGACATCGCTTCTATACGTTGCTGTCCGCGGCGAATAGCTTCGACCGCTTCTTTGTCCTGCATCTGATACGACTGAAGGTTCAACAGTCCCGACACAATGGCCAGGTTATTCTTTACGCGGTGGTGAAGCTCCTTCATCAGCAGTTCGAGCTGGACGGATTGCTGTTGCAGCTTTGCTTTCGTCCGCCGGATCCGCTGGTACTGCCAGCCGAGTCCGCCCAGGGCCATAATCAGTAAAAAAGCCCCGCCGCCCAGATAAGCCAGCTGCCGGGTCCGCGAGTCATTTTCCTGATCCAGTTTCTGAATCTGTTCTTCTTTCTGCCGGGTCTCATACTGCACCTGTAATTCGGCGAGCTGCCGGGCTCTGTCGGCCGAGAAAATCGAATCCTGTAGATGGGTGTACCGTTTATGATAAGCCAGCGCTTTCGGGAGTTCGCCCGCCTTTTCATAGCTTTCACTCATTGTACTGTAAATCTCCTGAATCCGGTTCATGGCTTTTTGCTGATAAGCCAGTGTCAGTGCCAGATCAAACGAAGCGGCGGCTTCTGTCAGCTTGTGCTGGTAGGCATAAATCCGTCCGGCATTTTCATAACTGTAGGTGAGTGACCGCTTGTTGTCGTATTTTTTGTTGAGAGCAATGGCTTTCTGTACCCACATCAGCGCTTCGGCCGGTTTACTTTGATCGAGCGCGATTTTAGACAGGTTATTGTAAAAAGCTGTCAGCTCGTACTCTTTCGCTTTATAGCGTTGTTTTCCCAGCTCAACGGCCTTCAGGAAATGATATCTGGCGACATCGAGCTTACCGAGCCGCTTATAAACCAGCCCGATTTGATTGTGGCTGTCGGGCAGGTAATCCAGCATACCGGCTTTGATGGCAATATCGCGGGCTTTTTCGTAATACTTCAGAGCCAGTGGTAAATTCGACTCACCTTCGAAGATGATATACCCCAGGTTGTTATAGCCCTGATACAAACCTTTCGGTAGGCCAATCTGCTCCCTGATCTTTAGTGATTTAAGGGTATATTCCTTCGCCTTAATAAAATTGCCTTCCTGTCGGTAGGTGACCCCGATCAGGTTGTATGCGTCACTTTCTGCCTTCACCATATGCAACTCCCTGGCTAACTCCAGGGCCTGCTGTGCGTAACTTCTCGAAATCTGGAAGTTGGTCAGTTTGTGTGCATTCCCTAACTCATACAGGTACTCAAACCGCAATGAGTCGGGTGACGAATGAGCAAGGCGATCCTTCAGACTGTCGATCTTTGCCGCCGGAATTTGTGCCGGAAGCACCGATACAGTCCATCCATACATGACCCCAATAGCCAGTACTATTTTCAGGGAAGCGTGCATGTTTTTATTTATGGGGTAGGGATTACGGTCTAATAATCGTTGAGTAAGTTAGCGATGCATTCAGTTATGTACAACTGTCAGTTCAGGTAGTTTCGCCGCCGTAAGTTATTGTGAAATAAGCTATTTAATAAATCAATAAAGAAAAGAGGCGTCATTCTTAAAGTGTAAACGACTGACTATTAGCTATTTTTATTTGTAACTAATTATGTATATTGGTAAGTTGTAATATTTTATTGGATACGTTCAATGTTAGCTTGTTTGTATTAAACTTATTTAATAGCTAAAAAATCATGAATAATGTTGGAATGGTACCAGGAAAAAAGACCGGCAATTTATTGTGAACAAAAAAGTTAGTATATATATAGTAATCAAAAATGTAGACTTAGTAGTTAACTAAGCTTTAGGGTGCGCCTGATCATAGGCTTTTTTTAATTGTTCGAGGCTGTTATGCGTATATACCTGTGTAGCGGCCAGGCTGCTATGGCCCAGCAGATCTTTAATGGCATTGAGGTCGGCTCCGCGATTGAGCAAGTGGGTAGCGAAGGTATGCCGTAACACGTGCGGGCTTTTTTTCTCCAGAGTTGTTACAATTTCCAGATGCCGTTTCACGATCCGCTGGATCAGCATGGGGTAGGCCGGATTCCCCTGCTCGCTGACAATAAAGGCTTCCTGATCGGCTTTGTCGCCCAGCTCGCTTTTTTTGAGCTGCAGATACTTGTCGATTACGGCGGCGAGATTAGGCGTAAGGGGCACAATGCGGTGTTTGTTTCGTTTCCCGAGCACGATAATGGTTTTTTCGTACAGATTGACGTCGGTGTGCTTCAGCCCGATCAGTTCACTGAGGCGGATGCCGGTGCCATAGAGTAGTTCGAGCACCAGTTTGTCGCGTGTACCGTCAAAGTCATCGGTAAACGAAAATTCATCCAGCAGGGTCTCCATTGGTTTTTCTTCAACGTAGACCGGCAGTTTCTTGCTGGTTTTGAGCGCCTGGATTTTCAGCATAGGATCGCTTGTAATCACCTTGCGCCGGATCAGGAAACCATAGTAACTCCGGAGCGTCGCGATTTTCCGGTTGATGGAGGTCTTATCCAGACCGGCATCAACCAGCGTAACAATCCAGGCCCGGATCTGGCGGAAATCGGCCTGCTCAGGGTGTGCCAGCGAGAACTCACCGGCCAGAAATACCTGAAACTGTTCCAGATCTTTGCCATAGGCGGTCAGGGTATGATGGCTGAGCCGTTTTTCAAACCGGATATAATCCAGGAAGTCGTCGATACTGATCTGCGGAGCTGTTGACATAAGGGCGAAAATAGGGGATTAAGCACAACGGATTGCTTATCCATATAACAAAAAAAAGCAGCGAACTTCACAGCTCACTGCTTCTTTTAAGATCTGCACCTGACGATAACAAACGGTCGGAATTGCGCGCTAATTCGTGGGTTTGTCAGTGCATCAGTAATCAGAGACTATTGCTCTGTGTGCTTGCCGTACATTCTTTCTTTGTACGTAGCTTTGATGACCTGAGTCCGACGTTTTACTGAAGGCTTCGTGAAAGCTGTCCGTGAACGCAGTTCACGCAATACGCCCGTCTTCTCAAATTTCTTCTTGAAGCGTTTCAGGGCTTTGTCAATTGATTCGTTTTCTTTTACGTTTACAATAAGCATATCCGGATATTAAAATTTCGCTAAAAAACGGACAGCAAAGATAGTATGTTTGCAGGAATGAAGCAAGCAGTGATTGATTTAGGCACAAACACCTTCCATTTAATGGTCGTTGAGAGGGCGGCCGATGGAACGGAAAAGGTCCTGTTCCGGGAAAGCCGACCGGCAAAAATCGGGAAAGCAGGCATTAATCAGGGCATGATTACCGAAGAAGCGATCGGGCGGGCCCTCGGGGTACTCGGTTATTTCCGTGAGCAGCTTGACCGGCTGGAGGTACCGGTAGCGCAGGTGGTGGCCATCGGTACGAGCGCTATCCGTGTGGCGAAAAATCAGGCTGAGTTTATTGAGCGCGTCCGGGAGGCAACCGGAATCCGGATTCAGGTGATTTCGGGCGATCAGGAGGCCGGCTATATTTATCATGGTGTGAAGGCATCCGGCGCCCTGAACTATCCGGACGAAACCTGCCTGATTGTTGACATCGGCGGGGGGAGTGTTGAGTTCATCATCAGTGCCCGGGACCGGATTCTGTGGAAGCAAAGTTTTGAAATCGGCGGACAGCGGCTGATGGAGCGGTTTATGCCGGATCCGCAACAGGCAATCAGTGGTGTGGCCGTCCGCCGCCTGCGGGATTATCTGCAGGAGCAGCTGCTGCCGCTCGTGAATGCACTCCATCAGTATAGCCCGCGTTCAGGCGCACCGCTCCGGCTGGTGGGTTCATCGGGTACGTTCGATACACTGGTCGATATGTGGTTTATGCACAGCCAGGGCATCTGGCCCCCTGCCAGTCAGGCGGCCTTTGAACTACCCGTCGAGGAGTTTTACCGGTCATTTGAGCAGTTAATGACCCGCAATCATGATGAACGCATGCAACTGCCGGGGATGATTGAGCTCCGCGTTGATATGATTGTGGTCGCTGTCTGTCTGATCGATTACCTGATCCGGACGTTTGGTATCCGGCAAATCAGCACCTCTACCTACTCATTGAAGGAAGGCGTTCTGGCAACCATGCAAACGTCCCCGAATGGATGGGTGTAAACCGGTAAAAGTCTGCTGGTAATGTCTTTACTGAGCAGCTCCTAACAAAACCCTTATGAAATCGGAAACCAACGAAAAATCATCGCTCAGCAATCTGCTGTATACCCTGCTTATTTTAATTGCGGTCATTCTGGCCTTGTCTTTTCCGGGCCTGTTCACGAGTGTAGGCGGGTTTCCGCTGAAAAAGCTGATCATTCCGTTGCTGCAGATTATTATGCTGGGGATGGGCACAACCATGGCCCTGAAAGACTTTGAAGGTGTTATAAAGCAGCCCCGGGCGGTCCTGATCGGCGTTGTGTTTCATTTTATTATCATGCCGGCACTGGGTTTTTCGCTGGCGAATATCTTTAATTTCCCGCCTGAGATTGCGGCAGGGGTGATTCTGATCGGTTGTTCACCCAGCGGGCTGGCCTCCAACGTGATGTGTTTCATTGCCAAAGCCAACGTGCCGCTGTCGATCACCGTAACCTCAATCTCAACCCTGCTGGCCCCGCTGATGACCCCGTTGCTGATGAAGTTGCTGGCGGGTCAGTTTGTATCTATTGACTTCTGGAAAATGGTGGTCGAGATTATGCAAATCATTATTCTGCCGGTGATTCTGGGCCTTATCCTGAACCGGATTTTCCATAAATCGGCCGTGATCCTGAATAAGATCATGCCGCTGATCTCGATGGGCGGGATCGTGCTGATTGTGGCCATTATCACGGCGGCGGGCCGGGATAGTCTGCTGACCGTTGGCTGGACACTGGCCCTTTGTGTGCTGATTCATAACCTGAGCGGCTTTATATTCGGATACTGGACAGCGCGCCTCTTCAGGCTCGATGAGCAAAGCAGCCGCACTGTAGCCATCGAAGTGGGTCTGCAAAACGGCGGGCTGGCATCAGGGATCGCCCTGCAGATGGGTAAGGTCGCTACGGTAGGTCTGGCGCCTGCCTTGTTCGGGCCAATCATGAACATGACCGGTTCGCTACTGGCTACCTACTGGAGCCAGCGGCCACCCAAAAATCAACCCGTTGAGTTGACCCCCGAAGTCGCATAAATCATCGGATAATACAATAATTCCGGAACCGGTTGGGTAAAGCTTTCGTCAAAGTTTTACCCAACCGGTTTTTAATTGCAGGATTTTAAGAAGTTACAAACTTTATATTTTATTATTTGGTTGATATATCAACAGTATTTACTTTTGCCTCATGTCAACAACAACAGCACAGGATATAAAGGAACGGGTTGCATCAAGATTGGGCCGGCTGGTTGGTTTTAATATCAATCATGTGGCTCATCTGATGGCTAAACACGTAAACCGTGAGCTTTTGAAGACAGGCTACACCCTGCAAATGGAGCAGCTGCCTGTTCTGTTTATGATTTATTTTTCAACAGAACTGATGTCACAGCAGGAAATAGCTAATCTGTTACAGAAAGATAAATCAGGCGTGCAGCGGACCATCAAGACCCTGGAACGGGACGGCTACCTGCGGGTTCAGCAGGACGATGTGGACCGGCGTAAAAACAACGTGCAACTGACGGCAGCAGGCCGGAACATTATTGACCGGGTGGTTCAGTCGGCCCATACCTTTGATCAGGAATTAACCAGTAAGCTGACAACCGAGGAGGTAGATACATTGCTTGGTATCCTGAACAAGATTGCGCGTAATCTGGAGAATTAAACTTTTTTTTAGTCTTATTGTTGATATGTCAACTGTAGACATGTCAACGGAGTTTGTACCTACAAATCATGAAAACCAGGATCATACTTAGCGGACTATTTGCCCTGGGCATCTCGCTGAGTGCAAAAAGCCAGTCGACCACATCAGGGCAGCCGACTGCACAGGTTCAGCCGGCTGGATGGTCGCTGAAAGATTGTATTAACTACGGTTTAAAGAATTACGGTACCGTTCGCGTGGCCCAGTATCAGACACAGATTGCTGATCAGCAGGCGCGGGAAGCCATTGCAGGCTATCTGCCCCAGGTGAACGCATCCGGTAACGTCACCGACAACATTAAGCTGCAGACAACGGTCCTGCCGGCCGGTATTTTTGGTCCGGAGCCAACGCGGGTTGCCTTCGGGCAGAAGTACCAGACCACCGCCAGCGCATCGGTCGATCAGGTGATTTACGATAAATCGCTGCTGGTCGGTATCAAAGCGGCTAAGCCAAATACCGAAAAAGCACAGCTGAATGCCCGTCAGACGCAGGAAGATGTGGTCTATGCCATTGCCAGTAACTACTATCAGGTGTTTGTCGTACAGCAGCAGATTGCGCTCCTGAAAGACAACCTGAAACGGACGGAGCAGGTGCTGAACATCCTGAAGCTGCAACGCGATAACGGGGTTATCCAGCCGGTCGACTATACCCGCACAGAGGTTACGTATAACAGTACCAAGTCACAGCTGACGCTGGCAGAAAGCAACCTGAAACTGGCCCTCAACCGGTTAAAATTCCAGATGGGTATGTCGCAGCAGCAGGACCTGACGCTGTCGGATTCGACCTTGACCACGAAAATGCCGGTTGTTGAAAACACGGGTTTTGATGCCCGCAACCTGACCAACTTCCGGATTCTCGAAGCCAACCTGGCCCTGCAGAACCTGGACCGTGAGCGGATCAAAGCCGGCTACCTGCCCAAGCTAAGCGCGAATGCGCAGTATGGAACACTGGCGCTGGGGAACAAATACTGGGAGTCGGTGCAGAAATTCAGCGGCTTCGGGAGCATTGGTCTGCGGGTAAGCATTCCGCTTTTTGATGGCTTCCGCCGCGATGCGCAGATTAAGCAGTCGACCCTGAATATCAATATTCTGCAGGAGCAGCAGCGCCTGAATGTGGCCTCGTATGAGTTACAGTTCAACAACGCGCAGACACAGTTGCAGCGGGCGCAGATTTCGTTGCAGAACGACGAGCGCAATATCCGGCTGGCGCAGGAAGTTTACGAGGTAACGACGCTCCAGTACAGACAGGGGACAAAGCCACTGACCGATCTGGTCAATGCCGAAACATCGTATCGTCAGGCCCAGAGCGATTACATCAATTCACTACTCAATTATAATCAGGCACGGTTAGATCTTGAACAGTCTCAGGGTTCCCTGCTTTCGTTTTATAACCAACTCTAATATCCGGGATCGGGCTCGATGAATGGGTGAGCCCTTTACTGACCTCAATCATCATGAAAAAGACAACCATTATTATCCTTGTCGCGCTGGTAGCCGTTTCGGCCCTGATCGCTTTCCGGCTGGCATCCAATAAAAAGGTAATTGATGCGAAAAACCAGTTGCCGGCCAATACAAACGTAGCGATTCCGGTAACGGCTGCTACCGTGGCGGAAGGTTCCGTTGACCAGCAGTTAGTGAAAACCGGTAACCTGATTCCGTTTAAGGAGGCCGACGTGATGGCCACCGTTGCCGGCAAGGTAATCCGCGTCAATTTTGACCTGGGCTCGTCCGTACGGCAGGGAGCCACGCTGGTTCAGGTAGACAGCAAACTGAAAGAACTGTCGCTTGAAGCTACGGAATTACAGGTGGATAAGTTAAAGAAAGACGTGACCCGCTACAATACGTTGCTGGCCGGAAATGCCACCACTGAAATTCAGGTCAACGAAACTAATTATAACTATAAAAATGCCCTGAATCAGGCTGAGCAAATCAAGAAGCAGATTCAGGACGCCAATGTACAGGCACCGATCAGCGGCCGCATTGTGAAGAAAAACATTGAGCCGGGCGAGTTCGTCAATGTCGGTACGTCGCTGGGTACGATTCTGGATGTATCCCGCCTGAAAGTACAGGTGCTGGTCAACGAGAAAGACGTGTACTCGCTGCGCGAAGGCCAGTCGGTACGGGTGTCGGCCGATGTGTTTCCGAACCGCCTGTTTGAAGGCCGTATCTCGTATATCGCCCCGCAGGGAAATGAAGAACATAACTATCCGGTCGAAATTACGCTGAGTAACGGTAATCTGCTGAAAGCCGGTACGTTTGTCAACGTTGACTTCTCGCAGAAATCGAAGCAGCAGGCGTTGCAGATTCCGCGCTCGGCGCTGGTCGCCAGCATCAAAGCGCCGTATGTGTACGTAGTGGAAAACGGCAAGGCCCGTCAGCGGGTGATAACCATTGGCCGCGATTTCGGCGATACCGTCGAGGTAACCGGCGGATTAGCCGCAGGAGAGCAGGTCGTGACAACCGGTCAGCTCAACCTGAGCGATGGAAGTGCGGTACAAGTAACGAAATAATCACCGGTAAGGTAAAACCATGTCAATAACCGAAGTAGCCATAAAACGACCATTGCTGGTGACAACCATTTTCACCGTTATGGTCCTGTTCGGCTTCATGAGCTACAAGCAGCTGTCGTATAACCTGCTGCCAAAGTTCGAAGCGAACGTAATCAGCGTATCGACCATCTATCGCGGGGCGTCTGCCGATGAGGTGGAGACCAACGTGACAAAACGCATTGAAGACGCCCTGTCGTCGATTGAAGGGCTTGACCGGATCACCTCTACCTCGCAGGAAGGGGCTTCGATTGTGATCATGCAGCTCAAAAACGGGGTCAATACAACCCTGGCGCAGCAGGATGCCCAGCGTAAAGTCGATCAGATTCTGAACCTGTTGCCGGATGGCGTCGATAAGCCCACCATCAACAAGTTCTCGACCGATGAACTGCCGGTGCTGCGGATGGGGGTTACGGCAAAAATGTCGCCAACGCAGCTCTACGACCTCATCGATGATAAAATTAAACCGCAGCTGTCGAACGTACCGGGTGTGGGTCAGATCAGCATCATTGGCGGTAGCGAACGGGAAATTCAGGTCAACGTTGACCAGGAAAAACTGAAAGCCTACGGGCTCTCGATCGGTCAGGTAGCGCAGGCCATCAACGCGGCCAACACCAGTTACCCGGCAGGACAGATTGAAACGGATAAAAGTCAGTATTCCATCCGTTTCGACGCAACCGTTTCCACAACGCAGAAAATGCGTAGCCTGATTGTTGCACGGCGGCCGTCGGGTGGGGAGATTTTGCTGAGCGATGTCGCAGAGGTGGTAGACGGCACGGCTAAGGCAACGGCCATCAACCACATCAATGCGTTGCCATCGGTAGGGTTACAGGTGCAGAAACAGTCGGATGCCAATGCCGTCGATGTGAGCAAGCTGGTGCGCGAGCGGCTGACGAAGATTGAAGGGCAGTTTAAAAACGTGGGCCTGAAGTTTAACGTGGCGTCTGACCAGTCAATTTACACCCTGGCCTCAGCCAATGCGGTTGTAGACGACTTATTCCTGGCCGTCCTGATCGTATCGGTTGTGATGCTGATGTTCCTGCATAGTTTCCGGTCGTCGCTGTTCGTTCTGGTGGCGCTGCCATCGTCGATGTTGCCGACGTTTGCACTCATGTATCTGAGCGGCTTCTCGCTCAACCTCATGACGCTGATGGCCCTGTCGCTGGTTGTTGGTATCCTGGTCGATGACTCGATTGTGGTCCTGGAAAACATCAACCGTCACATGGAAATGGGGAAAGACAAGCGGACGGCTGCCCTTGATGGCCGGAATGAGATTGGCTTTACCGCCCTCGCCATTACGCTGGTCGACGTCGTGGTATTCGTGCCGCTGGCGATGACTTCCGGTCTGATCGGGAATATCCTGCGCGAATTTGCCCTGGTGGTCGTATTCTCTACCCTGATGAGTCTCGTGGTTTCGTTTACGCTGACGCCATTGCTGGTTTCGCGTTTCGGTAAACTGGAGGTGCTGAATCCGAAGTCATTATGGGGTAAGCTGAACATCGGTTTCGAACGGTTCCTGGATAACCTGAAAGAAGGCTACGGCCATGTACTGGCCTGGGCACTGGGCCACAAGCGCTATATCTTTCTGTTAACGATTGCCATCTTTGTCGGCGCGGTAGCGCTGGTGCCGGGTGGTTTTATCGGGGCCGCCTTTATGCAGCAAAGCGATCAGGGGGAGTTTAACGTCAGTGTTGAACTGGACCCGACAGCGTCGATTTACCAGACCAATCAGTTGTCGCAACGGGTGGAGCAGATCATCATGAAGCACCCTGAAGTGACGAATGTGTTCACCAACGTGGGGTATACCAACAATGGGGTAGCCACATCGTCGAACAGTAATATTGCGGATATCAACGTCAAGCTGGTTGATAAAAAAGAGCGTAAACTGTCGACGGAAGAGTTCGGCAGCATGGTGAAAGGGGAAATCGCGCAGATTCCGGGCGTACGTGTCACCGTGAGTCCGGTGTCTATTGCCGGTGGTACCCAGGCGCCGATCCAGATTGCGATCAAAGGGACAGACCTGCCGTCGATCCGTCAGGCAGCGGCGCAGGTAAAAGCGGTGGTGCAGTCGGTAGCGGGCACACAGGATGTTCAGTATTCGGTGAAAGATCCGAAACCGGAAGTAACCGTAAACCTGAACCGTGAGCGCATGGCGCAGCTGGGCATCAGCGCCGCCGATGTCGGACAGGCGCTGCAAATTGCTTACCGTGGCGATGACCGGTCAAAGTTTAAGCAAAACGGTAATGAGTACGACATCCTGATCAGCCTCGATAAGTTTGACCGGTCGAATCCGGGCGATATCCGCCACCTGACCTTTGTGAATAACCAGGGGCGTACGTTTGAGCTGTCGCAGTTTGCCAGCGTTCAGCAGAATACCGGCGAAAGCGTGCTGCAACGGATCGACCGGCTGTCGTCAATTTCGGTGAACTCGCAGGTAGTGGGTCGTCCGAGCGGTTCGGTCGGGGCCGATATTCAGGCGAAGATGGCGAAAGTGAAACTGCCGGACGGGATTTCTATTCAGTACCTCGGTCAGCTGGAACAACAGTCCGATGCGTTCGGAAGTCTGGGCCAGGCTCTGTTACTGGGTATCCTGCTGGTATACTTCATCATGGTGGCGTTGTACGAAAGCGTTGTTTATCCGTTTGTCGTCCTGTTCTCGATTCCGGTCGCGTTGGTGGGGGCTTTACTGGCCCTGGCGTTGTCGATGCAGAGCCTGACTGTGTTCTCGATTGTAGGGATGATTATGCTCCTCGGTCTGGTGGCGAAGAATGCGATTCTGATCGTTGACTTTACCAACCAGCTGAAAGCAGAAGGGATGGGCGTTGTGGAGGCACTGATCGAAGCCGGTAAAGAACGTCTTCGCCCGATCCTGATGACTACGCTGGCGATGATTGTCGGGATGTTGCCGATTGCGTTGGCCAGTGGTGCCGGTGCCGAGGTAAAAAACGGTATGGCATGGGTTATTATCGGTGGTTTGTCCAGCTCGTTAATTTTAACGCTGGTTGTCGTTCCATCGGTATATCTGGTCGTTGACCGGATTATTGCCCGGTTTTCGGGTAAAAAAACGACGCCGAAGAAGCCGGAAGAACTAACGGCGGCTAAGGCAATCAGTTAAGTCGATGCATACTTTATCAACAGCAGGGCGGGCCGGAGCAATCCGGTCCGCCCTGTATTTTTTCAGGCTGGATTAATTTTACCACATAGATACATAGTTCACAAAAAAGTTTCAATAAAACTATGTTTATCTAAGTAAGCAAGCAGAACCAGATTAGATTTAGCCAGAAAGCAAAGGATTGTATGTCAATAGTTTATTAACTAAATCGCTCAATAACTTATGTGGTAAAATGCGTGAAGTGAAAGTCAGCGTACACGACATTACATTGCTTTCCTGCTTACGATGTCGGCATGGTGCTGCGTATGGTAGCCGGTGAAATAAATCATTTCGCGTACCGTAAACGGACCCAATAGCGGATGCTTCCAGACAGTATAGGCGTCCAGATCTGTTTCCGGGATAGCGTCGACATGGGCCAGCAATTGTGCCGACATCGTCTGCCAGTTTTCCAGCCATTGCGCCGGCGTAAGGCTCTCCAGCTCAGGCTTCGGATTGGTGTTCGGGTTATTGGCGCCGGGAAAGCGGGCCAGCTGTTCGAGGTAACCGGCTTTGATAGCGTCAAAACTCCGTGATTCGCGGGCTTCCGGCCGCCACATGGCCCGGCCGGCATCGCTCAGCAGGCGGCTGGTGCTGGAGTCGGCCAGGTAAATATGAGCCAGTTCCTGCCCGATAGTCCATTTACCGTCCTGCGAACGGTGGAGTTGAGCGTCGGTTAAGGTGCCGATAAACCCGGCCATAGCCCGGAGGCTGGCAGCCAGAGCGGTTGAAACGGTTGTTACTGTCATGTTCAGGAAAATTAAGTTGACCGGTCAAAGCTGAAAAATAAAAGTTGCATATACAACTTTGCCGGTATAAATTTGTCCATGGACGCTGAGAACTACTGTATTGCCGGCCGGCTGCGGATGCTTTCCCGCATCATGACCAGCCTATACAATCAGGCTTTTGAGGACGAGGATGTTACCTTGCCACAGGCAGGGCTGCTGATGTACATTTTTGCCCAACCGGGTATCCGTCAGGTAGCCCTGGGGCAGATGCTGCATATCGAAAAGTCGGGCATGAACCGTGAACTCCAGCTCTTACAACGCAACGGCTGGCTGACCGACAACCTCAAGCAAGGCCTTTTTTTAACGGAAGAGGGCAGGATTAAAGCCAAACGATGCCATAAAATCTGGAAAGCCCTCAACCTGAACATGCGGGAGCAGCTGGGGACGGAAGCGTTATCTGGTCTGAACACACTCTCCGGACAGATTTTTGAACTGGCACAGACGACCCGAACGAACAATCAGCAAACGGATACAGAATGAAACCCCATTATTTGCAGACAACCCGGAAAGAATCTTTTCAGACGTGGCGATTCCGGACATTGATGAACTGGTATCCAATGTTTTTCGGAACAGGCGGCAAGATCCTGTTCTGGTCAGGTGATTCGAAAGAAGTACAGGTCAGGCTGCGCCGGAATGTCTGGACCTATAACTACGTCGGGACCATTTTCGGGGGCAGTATGTTCGCGGCTTCCGACCCGTTCTACATGCTGATGCTGTACCGGATTCTGGGGAATCAGTATGTGGTCTGGGATAAAGCGGCTAAGATCCGCTTCCGGAAACCGGGACGAACCACCCTTTACGCTCATTTTCTGCTGACAGACGCGGACCTTGACGAAATTCGTCAGGAGGTAGGCCAAAACGGACAGCTGGACCGGACCTTCGTCATTCAGTGGCGGGATAAGGACGGCGTCGTCTATGCCGAAATCGAACGCACATGTTACATCGCCGATAAAACCCATTATGAAGAACGAAAAAACGACCGGCAACAGTCGCGATTCCAGCGCCGCTGATCAGATTATGGCTACAGAACACCATCTCACAGTAACCCGAACGGCCCGTTTTCATACACTCGGCGGCGACGGTTCGGGCGAACGGCCCGATTCGGTTACCAACATCTGGTTTGTGCTGCATGGCTACGGACAGCTGGCCCGGTACTTTATCCGCAAATTCGACGTCATCGCCGATGAACATACCCTGGTCGTCGCACCGGAAGCCTTATCGCGCTTTTATCTGGATACGGAGTTTAACCGCATGGGGGCTTCCTGGCTGACCCGCGAAGACCGGGATCAGGAAGTGGCAGATTATGTGGCGTATCTCGACACCCTGTATACACGGATCATGCAGGACCGGGATCCGGCTTCGGTGAAGATTACGTTACTCGGGTTTTCGCAGGGAGGAGCAACGGCTTGCCGGTGGGTAACCCACGGTAAGGTCAGCTGCGATCGTCTGATCTTATGGGCAGGCTATTTCGCCAACGGGCTGACCGATGTGCTGCCCGCTTCAACCGCAGCGCAGCTGCCGGTCACCTATGTCTATGGCCGGCAGGATGAATATATTGAGCAAATGCCGGATCCGGATGCCTACATCATGCGGATCAAACAGGATATGCCGCATGTGCAGATCGATGCGTTTGAAGGCAAACACGTGATAGACCGGGACGTCCTGAAGCGCTATAAATAAATTTGTCCGGCTACCGGAAGGGTAGCCGGACAAACGGTTATTTCCGGTAAATGGTTGTTGCAGCGGCCTGGGCGCTGGCCAGAATGGTCATGTCGGCGATGGTCACATTGGCTGGTGCCGTTACCGCATAAACAATAGCATCGGCAATATCGCGGGCCGTCAGCGGGTCGAACCCTTCGTATACTTTTGCCGCCCGGCCGGCATCTCCTTTAAACCGCACCACCGAAAATTCAGTCTCTACCGCACCCGGCGCAATGTTGGTCACCTTAATGCCATGTTGGGTCAGGTCAAGGCGCATGCCTGTGCTGAGCGCTTCAACCGCCGCCTTGGAGGCACAGTAAACGGCCCCGTTGGCATAGGTCTGCTTGCCGGCGATAGAACTGATGTTAACGATATGGCCTTTCTGCCGCTCCACCATGCCGGGAATAACAGCTTTCGACACATAGAGCAATCCCTGCACGTTACCGTCAATCATAGCATCCCAGTCGTCCGGATCTCCGTCCTGAACAGCCGACAGGCCGTGGGCGTTGCCGGCATTATTGACCAGTACATCAATTGCCTGCCATCCGGCCGGGAGTGAGGCAATGGCTTCCGCTACGGCATTCCGGTCACGGACATCAAATGTTAAGGTGGTGACGGCGGTTTGCTGACTAAGCTCGCCGGCTACGTCTGCCAGACGATCGGTCCGTCGTCCGCATAAAATCAGGTTGTATCCACGTTGGGCCAGTGCTGCGGCGGTGGCTTTGCCAATGCCGGAGGTGGCCCCGGTTATCAGAGCATTCATACCTATAAAAAGACGGATTTGTAAACCGTTTAGTAAAATAAAAAACATTTAACCATAATATGTGAGTTATCTTGCTAATTATGGTTGCATAATGGACAATGTCCTTATAAACCTATCAGAAAAAAATGGATTGACCTTCTAATTTTTTGGTGTATTATTGGGGTCGCAAAATAATATTCCGGATTTGTTCACTAAATGGCACTGGTTATCGAAAAGTAATTTTACAGCACGTTATGAACCCTGAATTTTCGGTCGTCATCCCGACATACCTGCGACCGACACTACTGATGAAATGCCTGGATGCCTTAAGCCGCCAGCAGCTTCCGCATAATCAATTTGAAATTATTGTTGTGGATGATGGTGACGACCGGGCAACGGCCGAGATTGTACAGAGCTTTCGGGAAGTATTCGGGATTGAAGCTCGTTATCTGGCACAGGCCAAACGCCGTGGACCGGCTGCCGCCCGTAATCGGGGCTGGCGGGCGGCGCGTGGCCGCATCATTGCGTTTACCGAAGATGATTGTATGCCGCAGGCCGACTGGTTACCGGCTGTTCTGCCTTCGTTTAAGCGGGGGGCACAGGCAATTTCCGGCCAGGTACGGCTGACCAATGCCAGGCAGGCCTCCGTCAGCCGTAGCAACGGGTTTATGGACAAGGCCGAATTGTCGAGCGCTAATTTTTTCTGCCTGCCGGCTGTTTTACAGCGTGTCGGAGGCTTTACGGAAGACTTTGATATTGCCTGGCGGGAAGACAGTGATCTTCAGTTTAAACTGATCCGCGCGGGCATACGCATGGGCAAATGCCCGGAAGCTGTTGTGACACATCCCATCCGCAAATCGCACTGGAACAACCGGTTGCGGGAAGAACGGAAATACAGCTATGATGCCTTGCTCTACAAACGCCATCCTGAATTATACCGGCAGCGCATGGGTCACGAACGTAATCAGGTGCTGGAATACTACGGCGCCGTTTTTAGTTTCATCACCGGCCTGTTTGCGCTACTGAGCGGTCACAGTTTTGTGGGGGCCAGCGGGCTGGCAATCTGGTTATTGCTGACCGCCGATCTGTTAGCCCGTTTCTGGCCGAAAGAGCAACTGACCTGGGAGGGGGTGCAGCAAGCGTTTACAACCGCCATCATTACACCCTATCTATCCATCTTCTGGCGATTACACGGGGCGGTCAAATACAGGGTTTTGTATTGGTAACGTTGTTTTCTATAGCTCATAACGCAACAGGGCGTAACCACTGGTTACGCCCTGTTGCGTTATGAGCTATACCCGACGGATTATGCCTGTGCTTTGTCGCAGAATTCTTCGAATGCCATTACCAGGTGCTGGGCGATCATTTGTGCCGAGCGACCTTCGATATGGTGGCGTTCGATGAAATGAACCAGCTCACCATCTTTAATCAGGGCGATCGACGGAGATGATGGCGGGTAAGGCAACAGGTGCTCCCGCATGCGCGCAGTAGCTTCGAGATCACCACCGGCAAATACGGTTACTAACCGGTCAGGCTTCACATCGCTGGCTGCCAGGGCCGCTTTTACGCCCGGACGGGCTGCACCCGCAGCACAACCACATACTGAATTGACCATAATCAGCATAGTGCCTTCTGTTTGTGCCATAGCGGCATCAACTTCGGCGGGTGTTGTTAACTCCTGAAAACCGGCGCTTGTCAGGTCCTGACGCATCGGAATCAATAGATGAGGAGGATACATGATGTACTTATTTGTTAATGTTTGAGATACTTATTTAAAATGCCTTGCGGCAGGGAATTACATAAAGCCGAGTTCGAGTTTCGCCACCTCCGACATCATTTCCGTTGAGTAAGGCGGATCAAACGTAAGTTCGACACTGACATCATTCACGTCTTCGATTTCCCGGACTTTCTGTTCGATTTCGGCCGGAATAGAACCCGCCGACGGACACGAAGGGGAGGTCAGCGTCATCAGAATATAGACGTTGTTGACCGGAAAAATCTTGATTTCGTAAATAAGCCCGAGCTCATAGACATCAACCGGGATTTCGGGGTCATAAACGCCTTTGAGGGCCAGCACCACCTGCTCTTTAAGTTCTGTTTCGTTCATATTGTTTCGTACGGTTTGCTCGACTGGTTAGTCTGGCCGTTTTAAGCAATGATGTTGGAATAACACCAACCGTTTTTATGCGGGATTCGCAGCGTATATCTGTCCATAAGCCTTCATCTGCGCGAGCATAGCGGCCAGACCGCCGGCACGGCGGGAAGTGACCAGGTTACCCATTCCGACTTTGTCAATAAAATAGATGTCGGCTTTGGCGATGTCTTCCGCTTTTTCATCGGAAAGGACACGGATCAGCAGACTAATCAGGCCTTTTGAGATCTGGGCCGTTGGCTCGGCGTCGGCGTAAAAATGCACCGTGTCGCCCTGCTTTTCTGCTCCCAGCCACACTTTCGACTGACAGCCCATGATCCGGTTATCATCGGTCAGGTATTTTTCCGGCATCGGCGGTAGTTTTTTGCCCAGGTCAATGATGTATTGCGTTTTGTCGAGCGGATCGTCGAACAGATCAAACTCGTCAATGATTTCGTCCTGCTTTTCGTTAATGGTCATTGTTTAGAATTTTCCAGGTAGCCCACTCATAGGGCGAACCGCTAAAATACGAATACTTGAATCCTGATATTGATAGACAAGTCTATACTTGCGGACAAACACCGCCCGGATAAAACTAATTCCGAATTCAGGTACAAGACGACTCATTTCCGGAAAGCTTATAATGAGATTTAGCTTTTTATCCAGTTCATCAGACCAGTCATCAGCCAGACTACCAGAGATTTCAAAAAGATAGCCATAAATATCTTTGACCTCTTCTCTGGCGCTATCGTTCCAGATTACTGTCATATCACTGTTATCGGGATTCTTTAGATGCTTTTAGCTCCTCCATGTACGTTTTTAACTCATTCATGAACGTTGCATGGTCCTTTCCGGAAGTTGTGCGGGCTTCCTGAATACGCTCATTAATCGAACGGATAAAGAGAATAGGTTCGATCAACTGATCTGCAGTAACCTGATCCGGCAGCGTGCCGAAGCTTTCAATTACCTGGCTTTTGTCTGACAAGAATTCGGTTTCCATGATATGATTGCTTATTCAGTTACATCATCATTTTCTGAACGCGCAGGATGCCTTGTGCCAGACGGTCAATTTCTTCTCTGGTGTTATAAACCGCAAAAGAGGCCCGGCTGGTTCCGGCAACACCCAATCGCCGCATTAATGGCTGCGTACAGTGATGCCCCGTCCGGACAGCAATGCCCAGCTGATCGAGAATAACGCCCGTATCCTGATGGTGAATCCCGTCGAGTACAAACGAAATAACGCTCACCTTTTCTCTGGCCTGACCTATGATGCGGAGGCCTTCGATCTGGCTTAATTTTTCGGTAGCATACACGAGCAGTTCGTGTTCGTAGGCGGCAATGTTTTCCTTGCCCAGCCCTTCAATGTATTCGAGCGCCGTTCGGGCCGCAATCACATCGGCGATGTTCGGCGTTCCGGCTTCGAATTTATACGGCAGGTCGTTATAAGTCGTTTTCTCAAATGTAACTTCCTTGATCATCTCACCGCCACCACGATACGGCGGCATGGCCTCCAGCAGCGCCTTTTTGCCATATAACACACCCATACCAGTGGGGCCGTAAAGCTTGTGGGCCGAAAGGGAATAGAAATCACAGTCGAGCGCCTGTACGTCGAGGGTAATGTGTGAGCTGGCCTGTGCCCCGTCAATCAGTACCACCGCGCCAGCAGCATGAGCCTTGTCGATGATTGTTTTGACGGGATTGATGGTGCCCAGTGCGTTAGAGACGTGCACGACAGAAACCAGCTTTGTGCGCTCCGACAATAGTTTTTCATACTCGTCAATCAGCAGATCGCCGTTGTCGTCGATCGGAATGACTTTCAGGATACAGCCCTTCTCTTCGCAGAGCATTTGCCAGGGCACAATATTTGAGTGATGCTCAAGGGTAGAAATAATGATCTCGTCACCAGCGTTCAGGAAGCGGCGGCCATACGACTGGGCAACCAGGTTGATCCCGTCGGTTGTGCCATAGGTAAAAATAATTTCCTCCAGATGCCGGGCATTCAGAAATTCCTGAAATTTCTGACGGGTTGCTTCGAAGGCCGAGGTGGCTTTTTCCGCTAACTGGTGAATGCCACGGTGAATATTGGCGTTATAACCACCATAGTAACCACTAATAGCCTGTAAAACAGACAACGGTTTTTGGGTAGTGGCCGCGTTATCGAAATAGACAAGCTGCTTGCCGTTAACCAGCTGATCAAGAATAGGAAAGTCTGCGCGGATGCGCTGTATGTCCAGGATGTCCGTGGCTGTTTGCATAATCCGAATAACTCATCCGCCATGTACCAGTCGATAGCGGGTGAGTAGTTTTGAAAGATTCAAAATTACAACAAAAAACAGCCACAATTTGTGCGATCGGGGTGGGATAATTTCCGGAGGGATGGTTCCGGGTTCTGGATGGTACTAGATACCGGATAATATCGTAACCATCCAGCATCTAGTATCTACTATCAATCATCCGGCATCCAGCCCAATCAGGCAAAATAGCTTTTTGCTTTAATGACTTTCGGGCCGGTCTCGTCTTTGGTAACGGTATAACTGAAGCCTTTCTGAATGGCATAGCCACCCACATCACCGGCTTTATTGATGGCCACAAACGCCACCTGAAAATCTTTCGCCTTTTCGGGGTTGCGTTTCACCACGCGCTCAACGGCTTTGCGGCAGGCTTCTTCCGGCGACAGGCCCTGCCGCATAAATTCAACCACCAGGTGTGTCCCGGCCACGCGGATGACTTCTTCGCCCTGACCGGTGGCGACGGCAGCACCGGCTTCATTATCGACAAACAACCCTGAGCCAATGATGGGTGAGTCGCCGAGGCGACCGCGCATTTTAAAGGCCATGCCGCTCGTCGTACACATGCCCGACAACCGGCCATTGCTGTCAATGGCTACGGTGCCCATGGTATCGTGGTTTGGCGTACCATCATCGAAGTACGAAGGCGCAAATGGGCCATGCCCTTTTTTCTGAGCTGGTTTCGAGTTTTCGATGTTAATGACCGGTTTATATTCCGATTTTTTTAACCATTTCCGGTAGGTTTCGGCCGCATCCGGTGATAGTACATCCGGTTCCAGTTTAAAGCCGTTTTCGAGGGCAAACTGCTGGGCACCGGAACCGACCAGCATCACGTGCGGGGTTAGTTCCATGACCTTGCGCGCGACAGATACCGGATGCTTGATCCGCTCCAGGAAGGCTACCGAGCCGCAGTTGGCCTGTTCGTCCATGATGCAGGCATCAAGCGTTACATGGCCGTCCCGATCTGGGTTGGCCATCAGCCCTACGCAGCAGCCTCCGTCGTTTTCAATGGCAATGCCCGCCTGTTCTACGGCATCAAGGGCTTTCCCGCCTTTTTTGAGTACTTCCCACGCGGCATTATTGGCAGTAACCCCACTATCCCAGGTTGAGATAACTACAGGTTTGGTAGCTGCGGTTGAGGAAAGGGGGCTTTTTGAAAAAGCGGCTGAGACTTTGCCCAATAAAGGGAGCGATAAAGCACCCAACTGAATAAACTTGCGACGAGAAGCCATTAGGTTGATGATAAATAATCCTGAACTGTAAGGTTTATGGGGATTTGATATGCTAATTATTAAATTTTTTTAAAATATTCTATAGCTGTGTATTAATTTGTGTAATAACATGCATAGAAAGTATATATTCGCTTATGAATGATAAAAGCATACTATTTTGTCGGGGACACAAAGGTGTGTGGCGTAATCGTATAAACTTATGATTTAAACATATAGTATGCAAACAGTAAGATCCTGATTTCCATTACCAGAGAATTTTTTTGTCGTCGAGGCGGAGGAGGGATCTCTGGCCGCTTCGTGTAAAGAGAGCCCTACTCCGTCGGGATGACAAAAAACAGGACAGGAGACTTACGCCAGGTTCTCGAGGGCAGCGGCAACGGTCGTAACCGGCATTTGGCAGGCCCTGTTGTAGCAGACATAAATAGCCGTTTGCCCGTTAACAGTCGTCCGGCTTTGTAATAACGGTAGCTGGCTGCTGCTTTCGGTACCGCAGAAAATGACATTCGGCCGGAAATGTTTATCCAGTTCACACCGGAAAGCCTGCGCATCCGGCCCGACGATGGCAATTTCGGCCGTTGGTTTTACCCGCAGCGTATAGAGGGCTGCCCAGTTGGTCAGGTAATCCGCATTGGACTGGAGCAACGGCTGGATACGCCCGAGCATCTGATCGGCTTTTTGGCCGTACAGAGGGCGGTCGAGCAGTAAGCTGAGTGTATAGAAATTACCGGCCATAATCGAGTTGGATGCCGGCATGACGTTGTCGAACAGCTCTTTTCGGCGGGCAATGAGTTCTTCGCCGTTTTTATCCGTAAAAAACAGCAAATCATCATCCGGATCAGAGAAATTATCGAGCACGTATTTGGTCAGCCGGTCGGCTTCGGTCAGGAAACTTTCGGTAAAGGTTGCCTGATACAGGGCCAGCAGACCGTCGATCACCGCGGCGTAATCTTCCAGGAAACCGGGTTGTTTGGCACGGCCCTGCTTATAGCTGTGCCAGAGCCGTCCGTTCCGCTGGTCGCGCATTTTATGGAGCAGAAAATGCGCGAGCCGGATGGCCGTGGCCAGAAACTCAGGTTCGTCGAAAACGCGGTAGGCCGTAACCAGCCCTTTCAGCATCAGGCCGTTCCACGAACACAGAATTTTGTCGTCGAGGCCCGGGCGGATGCGCTCATCACGGCGCTTAAACAGGCGCGTATGGGCCGCCGCCAGTTGTACATCAAACTCTTCCGGTGTCCAGCCGGCACGCTCGGCAAACGTCTCGTCGGTGTCGATGCGGTGCAGGATGTTGCGGCCATGTTCAAAATTGCCCTCCTCCCGGATGTGGTACAGATCGGCAAACCAGTCGAAGTCGATGCCCAGTATCTGCCGGAGTTCGTCGGTTGTCCAGGTGTAAAACCGGCCTTCTTCGCCCTCACTGTCGGCATCGAGGGCCGAATAAAAGCCGCCGTCGGGGCTGAGCAGCTCACGCTGGGCAAAGTGAATTGTCTGGTAAACAACATGCTTATACAAAGGCCGTTTGGTCAGACTGTAAGCCTGGCTATAGAGCGTCAGCAACTGGCCGTTGTCGTACAGCATTTTCTCAAAATGGGGCGCAAACCAGTGATCATCGACCGAATACCGCGCAAACCCGCCCCCGAGCTGGTCGTAAATGCCCCCGAGCGCCATACGGTCGAGGGTTAACGCTACTTGCGATTGGGCGGTCGGGCGGCCGGGTGAATCGGTCAGATGAATGTAGTTGAGCAGGAACGAGTAAATGCCTGGCATCGGGAATTTAGGTGCCCGGTTCATGCCGCCTTTTTGCCGGTCGAAACTACCGGCCAGTTTCTGAAACATGGCCTCAACGGTTTCTTCCGAAAACAGCGGATTGGCGGCTGCCAGACTAAAGCGGCTGCTTTCCGAAATATTCAGTTCATTGGCAAAGCCCTCGGCCGATTCGAACAGCTGATCACGGTGTTCCTGAAAAGCGTTCTGCACGCTGTTGAGGAGGTTTACCCACTGCTGAGGCGGGAGGTAGGTAACCCCATAAAACGGTTTGGCATCGGGTACCAGAAAGACATTCAGCGGCCAGCCACCCCGAACGCCCATGGCCTGAACGGCATCCATGTAGATGGCATCCACATCAGGCCGCTCTTCACGGTCGACCTTGATGCAGACAAAGTGCTCGTTCATTACGCGGGCAATGCCTTCTTTCTCAAAGGATTCCCGCTCCATAACATGGCACCAGTGGCAGGCCGAATACCCGATGCTGACCAGGATCGGCTTGTTTTCGTCACGGGCTTTGGTCAGGGCTTCTTCACCCCACGGATACCAGTCGACCGGGTTGTGGGCGTGTTGCAGTAAATATGGGCTTGTTTCGTTTGCTAAGCGATTCATGGACAACTGGTGAAAGAGTGAAAGAGATAAAGAGCGAAAAGTACATAAGTGAACGAGTGAAAGAGATAAAGAGTGACGATACCGCTCTTTCATTCATTCGCTCTTTCACTCTTTAAAAATATGTTTGACTACTTGTTGGTTGCCGGCCTGGAAGCGGACCAGGTACAGTCCGGATGGCAGGTCGGCTACAGGGATAGTGGTTTGGTGGTTGCCGCCAACAGGGTTTTTGCTGACCACAGTACGCTGCTTAACCACCTGCCCCGCTACAGTTAATACGGATATGTCGGCGGAATTGTTCAGTTGGGCGGGCCACGTAAGGGTCACCTGGTCGGTGGCGGGGTTAGGATAGAGGGTGATAGCGGACGAAGCGTTGCCCGGCGCCGGATCTTCGGTGCCGGTAATGACCGACATATCGAACTGACATAAATAAACCTGCCGTCCGGTCAGCGTAATGTTGCGGCTCCAGTTTTTGTACGTCACTGTCAGGGTGGTAGCCTGGCCGTCGGCGGCGTATGGATTCTGGGCGGCAATCAGGATTTTATCGCCTTTGACAACGCCCCGCCACACCGGTTTTCGGCTGTCCATCAGGTCACGGGCAGGCGTTGCGATGACCAGCTCGTAGTTTCCCTGAAACATATCGGCAAAGCGGGAGAGGCGGTACAGGCCGTGAATGAAGTGTTCATAGGCGGCATAGGTATCCTGCCGGGTTTGCTCAAATGCCGGAATCTCCCAGAGCCAGAGCCCTTTGGCCCCTGAGAAAAACGGAAAAATGGCGGTAGCTTCGGCCATAAACGGCTGGATGAAGTTGGGGAAGTTGCCGCAGCAATCGTGGTAACGCATCCAGACAAACGGAATAACGGGCTTGGTGCTCCACGCGCGGTTTACCTCTACCTGAAAGAGCAGGTAGGCCAGATAATCGGGTGCCAGGGCGCTGGTATAGTCGTAATAGTAATAGCCGGACGGAGCCAGGTAGTCGAGTTGCTCATACAGCGGCCCGCCAACTTTGGCGGTATTGGTTGTGTCTTTCGTCAGAAAATGCACGCGGTTCGCGTTGGTGGTCCAGTCGGCCCAGGTATTGCCGACAACATTCAGGTAGGTATTCCGGACCGGCACGTCGCTGTAGGTACTCATAGGTATCTGGCTCAGGTCGGCGCGGTTGCGGATGTAGCGCAGGGACTCGCCGTAGAGAGCTGTCATGTCTTTTTTGTAGCGATCCAGGAAGGCCGCGTCCGACAGCTGGCGATAGGCTGCCGGGGTGGTGGCGTCGGTTTTGAGGGCCAGAATCCGGGCGTCGGTTTCCTGCACCCGTTCGACGTCGACCATCAGCAGGCTGCTCTGGAGGTTAAATTTGCCCTGGCTGTTGGTAAGGCCGCCCGACACAGCCGTCAGCCATTGATCCCATTTGGTCCGGTAGGCGGTCAGGTTGTTGTTCCAGGGACTTTCGGCCGTTTCCCAGGGCTGGTTAAGCCCGAAGGCAAAGCCCGACCATTCCAGGGCCCGCTGGGTGGGTTTCACGAAGGTGCCGAACTCGCTGTCGCGTACGTAGACGATATGGCTGAAGCCGTGTTTGAGCGGTTGCCCCTGAACCGCCGAAAAGCGGGGACCACCGTAGACAATGGTAAACGGCAGTGTAAAATCCGGAAACGACTCCCAGTTGATGCGGTTTGTCTGCGAAACAGGCGTAAACGAAAGCGGATCAGCGCACTGAATCTGGGCGATTGCCGTGGCCGGAAAGAGCAGATATAGGAGTGAAAGAAACCGATTCTTCATGCGAATGCTGGATACCTGATGGAGATGATCCTTCAAAATTATTAACTTAGGCCCGCCCATTGGCTCGAAAAAGGCCATAGCACTATATAATCAACCAAATATGGGGTGTTTTACAATAAACATCGCATAAAAAGCCATGAAACGGTTCATTCCTGTCCTAATACTTAGTGTAAGTACACTCTTCAGCCAATGCAAAAAAGGCAACGAGCCTGACACCTCAACGGCCAACCGCCTGGAGCTGATTACGTCGACCAACTGGCAGCTCAGTCAGCTGACGGATGCGAGCGGGAAGGTGATCAATCCGCAACAGACCAACCTGACCACTCAGGTGCTGTTCGGCCTCGATTTTCAGTTCCGCAACGACAACATCGTGCGTGCCCTCGACCGGACCACCAAACAGATCGTCAATGGCGGCGACTGGAAATTTACCAGCGATAACACCGGTGTCGACGTGAAAGTGACCGGCTTCAACGGCATTTTCCCGATCGGCGAACTGAGCCGTCAGAAACTGGTCCTGAAAAATAAAATCCCCGTCAACGGCATCGAGCAGGAAGCCAACCTGGAATTTAAACCGTCACTGTGACAGTGATTGAATGATTAAGTGATTGAATGATTGACTTTTTAATGCTGTACGGTATTCAGTCATTCAATAATTCAGTCATTCACTAATTCAATCATTCATCTTTATGAAAAATAACCCCCGTACGTTGAGTGCCTGGTGTATGTATGACTGGGCGAATTCGGTGCATTCGCTGGTGATTGTGTCGAGTATTTTTCCGGTTTACTTTTCGTCGACGGCGCTGAACGAAGCGGGCGGGCCGGTGATTGATTTTCTGGGCTATCCCATCAAAAACTCGGTGCTGTTTTCGTATACGGTGTCGGCGGCGTTTCTGCTGACGGCACTGCTGTCGCCGATCTGCACCGCCATTGCCGACTACAGCGGGCGTAAGAAAATCTTTATGCAGCTGTTTTGCTACCTCGGGGCTATTTCGTGCTCGTTGCTGTACTTCTTTACGCGGGAAACCACCACGTTTGCCATTTTCTGTTTCGGACTAAGCCTTGTGGGCTGGGCGGGCAGCATCGTGTTTTACAACTCTTACCTGCCCGACATCGCCACCGAGGACCAGTTCGACCGCGTCAGTGCGCGGGGCTACACCATGGGCTATATCGGCAGCGTGGCCCTGATGATTTTTAATCTGGTGATGATCATGAAGCCCGAATGGTTCGGTGGTATTTCGGCGGGGCTGGCGTCGCGGATTTCGTTCCTCACCGTCGGGTTGTGGTGGATTGGCTTTGCCCAGATTCCGTTCCGGGTTCTGCCCAACACCGGCTTTTCGAAAGGCAGTAGCGGGGGCGCACCGTCGAACTACCTGCTGAACGGTTTTAAAGAGCTGCAGAAAGTGTTTGTACAGGTTAAGAGTCAGTTACTGATCAAGCGGTTTCTGCTTTCCTTTTTTGTCTACAACATGGGTGTGCAGACGGTGATGTACATCGCAACCATTTTTGCCAGCGACGAGCTGAAGATGACCGGGTCGAGCCTGATCGTGACCATTCTGCTCATTCAGCTGGTAGCGATTCCGGGCGCATACGGGTTTGCGCGGCTGTCGGAGCGGTTCGGCAACACCTATGCCCTGATGGTGGCCGTATCGATCTGGATCGGCATCTGTACGGCGGCGTATTTTGTGCAGAACCAGAACCAGTTTTTTATCCTGGCGGCGGTGGTCGGGCTGGTGATGGGCGGCATTCAGTCCCTGTCGCGGTCGACGTATTCGAAGCTGATTCCGGAAGAGACCCCCGATACGGCTTCGTTTTTCAGCTTCTACGACGTCACCGAAAAGGTCTCTATTGTGCTGGGAACGGCTGTTTACGGGTTTATTGAGCAGATTACCGGCAGCATGCGCAACAGTGTGCTGGCGCTGTTGGTCTTGTTTATCATCGGGTTAGTGTTATTGACGCGGATTCCGTCACAAAAAATTTACCGGGTTCGTTTGCAAACTGAATAAGTTTTGTAGTTTTGCAACCCGATTGAGGCAGGAAACTGTCTGACGGCCTCGCAGGATGTTAGCTCAGTTGGTTCAGAGCGCTGCCTTGACAGGGCAGAGGTCAGCGGTTCGAGCCCGCTACATCCTACTACAAAAACAAAACCCCCGCCGAACAGCTGTTCGGCGGGGGTTTTGTTTTTGAGACCTCCGCAAAGCAGTGCCATTCCACCACAGAATGTTATAGTGAATCAACTTAGTGCCCGGGTATAAAATGGGATATTGTAGCTGAGCCGCTGTCTCCTTCTTGTCTGAAGCAAACAAATCCGTATAGAAAGGTAACTCCCGGACCCTGGCTTTTCATTTTGTAATAAACATTTGCATTTTACTGCTTTGATGGAATTTTTATTTGGACTGTTTATAAATAATGCTGTAGCTTTGTAACATTGTTCAGGCGATGCGTTACGTAGCTGCAACTGCGTTCCGGAAAAGAGAACAAGCCAATGCCTTGCCGTAAGGAAAAAGGGCAGTGGGATCTCCTGAACAAAAAAAGCCGGATGGCTGCAACCATCCGGCTCGGCCTGCCTGACGGCAGGTGCTCTACAACGGGGAAACATTATAAAGCAAATGCAAATTAATAAAATTCTGCATGCAGGACTGCTATGTCTGTTGACATATTGCAGCTGGGCACAACAATCAGGGGGCAACCTATTCGGAACTGTACAAAGTTCTGAGGGGGAACTACTGCCCGGAGCGTCAATTATCCTGTCTGACCATGGCAGGGGAACATTCACCGATCAACAGGGAAGGTATAGTCTCAGGCAAATTAAAACCGGAAAATACACGGTCGTTATTTCGTTCATTGGCTATCAGAAAATCAGCCGGCAGGTATATATCCCGGCGGGTACACCTGTACGCATGGACATCATTCTCAAACCGGAAGCCAACGAACTGAATGCCGTTTCGGTGATCGGGCGTACGGAGGTACAGGAGGTAAACCGGCAGTCGTTTAATGTTACAGCCATCGATGCTAAACAACTCTATAACTCCACACTTGACCTCAGCAGCGCTCTCGACCGGGTTTCGGGCGTCAGGGTGCGCGAGTCCGGAGGGGTAGGCTCCAGTTTTAATCTTTCCTTAAATGGTTTTTCGGGAAATCGTATCCGGTATTTTATCGACGGGGTACCGATGGATAATTTCGGATCGTCTTTCCAGATCAACAATATTCCGATCAACGTTGCGGAACGGCTTGAAGTCTATAAAGGCGTTGTTCCGATCTGGCTGGGGTCTGATGCGCTGGGCGGAGCGATTAACATTGTAACCGGCGACCGCTCACGGAATTTTGTAGATGCGTCGTATTCATACGGGTCTTTTTCTACTCACCGGGCCGTATTCAATGCGGCACTGACTTCAAAAAACGGGTTTACCCTACGGCTGAATGCCTTTAAAAACCACTCGGAGAACAATTACAAGGTAACGGTCGATGCTGCCGATATCTATACGGGAGCCTACAAACCCAATACCACTGTCAGACGTTTCCATGATACTTACCATAATGAAACGGTCATTGCCAGTGTTGGCGTAGTTGGTAAAAAGTTCGCTGATCAGCTGTTGCTGGGTGTTACACTCGGTAAGAACTATAAAGAACTACAGACGGGTGCCCGCATGGTTGCGGTGTTCGGAGGCTGGCACCGGCGGGGCACAATCGTGATGCCAACGCTGAAATACCGGAAAGCAGATCTCATCAAAGGACTGGATGTAACCGTAAATGCGAATTACAACCTCGGCAACGAACGGAACATCGATACGCTGTCGGCGCGGTTTGACTGGTACGGTAACTCAAAGCCGAATCCGAACGGTGAGGGACGTGGCCGGAGTCTGTCGAAATACGGAAATAATAACGGATTGGTAACGGCTACCGCAAATTATAAACTCTCTGACCGGCACGCTATTGCGTTGAGTAATGCCTTTAGTACGTTTTACCGGAAAGGAACAGATGCGTTCAATGAAAGCTTTACCCGGGGGCCGGTCCGGCCACGACTCAACAAAAACGTACTGGGTCTAGGGTATACCTACGATCTGAAAGACCAATGGAGCATGTCTGTGTTCGGGAAGTATTTACACCAGCATACGCCCGGACAGACGGCATTCGATAAGATTGGCTTCGGGGTGGCAGCGAGCTATTTTGTCAAGCCCGGATTGCAACTGAAAGCTTCGTTCGAGCGGGCTAACCGGTTGCCGGAAGCCAATGAACTGTTCGGCGATGTCGAACTCGTACAGGGAAAT
Organism: Arsenicibacter rosenii; assembly: GCF_001870735.1. GTDB lineage: Bacteria > Bacteroidota > Bacteroidia > Cytophagales > Spirosomataceae > Arsenicibacter > Arsenicibacter rosenii. The sequence continues at coordinate 224,487 of NZ_MORL01000001.1, forward strand.
CCTGCCTTGAAGCCGGAACAAAGTCAGAACATAAATGCAGGCGTCAGTTATGGGTTTTCTGCGGCAAAGGATCACCGTTTTCTGATCAATGCGAATGCTATTTACCGCTACTCCGATAATTTTATCTATTCACGGTTTAATCAGAACCAATCGGCTCTCGTATTAGATAACCTCGACGGCGTTTTCACACTGGGTGGGGAAGGGGAAGTCCGTTATTCCTACAAAAAGCGTTTGTCGGCCGGGGCTACGCTTACCTGGCAGCATCTGCAAAACCGGCAGCAGTATGTCTTCGACAGTAATGGTAACCGCGTATTAAGCCCCGTTTACAAAGATCAGATGCCCAATATTCCGTATTTGTTCGGCAATGCCGATGCATCAGTTACCATCAAGGATCCCGGCCGGAAAGGGAGTGTGCTCAACATTGGCTATAACCTGCTCTATGTGCATGCGTTCTGGCTTTACTGGCCAAGCCGGGGGGGCGAAAAGCTGAGCATTCCCCAACAACTCAGCCACGACATCAATGCGGTCTATAGCCTGGCCGATGGGCGGTATAACATTGGTCTTGAAGTCCGGAACATTACCGACCGGCGGCTCTACGACAATTTCAGCCTGCAAAAGCCCGGTCGTGGCTTCTATCTGAACCTTCGCTATTTCTTTAATTCATTTACTATATAATCTTTATGAAAATCAAATCGACGCTTTTTGTAACGCTCGCTGCGGGACTTATCGCCTCATGCACGGATACATCGACTACACCTGAAAATCCTGGTAGTTATATCCTGACGGTTAGCCCGACAGCCTCTACCGGGGTAGCAGATTACCTGCTGACGGCCCAAAACCTGGATACCGGAACCATTTCGACCGCCGGAAACGGCATCGAACAGGATGGTACCTACCGCTATTATGTCACCCACAACGGGAAGTTTTTTAGTATGCTCTACGGGCAGGGCAATCCCGGCGCGGTTACTGCGTACAATATGCAGGCAGGAAAACTAACGAAACTGACCAATTTCCAGACCGAAACCGTGCAGGCTTTTGCACCGGTAAACGACGACCTGCTGCTGTTCAAAATCTCCAGAAGTCTTACCGCCCCAACGTCAAGCTGGTATAAAGTGAATACAAACACCCTCACGATTACGTCAGAAGGAACGGTTAATACCCTTGATGTTACCGGCCTTGGCGAACTCGCACATTTTACATGGCTGAAACAGGTAGGCACAAAAGTGTTTGCGCCTTATCAGACTATCAACGACCGAAGTTTTAACACGGCCTATCCCGACCAGGCGTCTATTGCGGTGTTTAACTACGCCGACATGAAGCTTGACAAGGTGATTACGGATAAACGGGCCAGTTTTATCGGTAAATACTTTACCGATGGGCTTTCGGTACAGGAAAACGGCGATATCTACGGTTTTTCACCGGCAGCGGCCACAACAGGCGGGAAATTATCCTCAACAAAACCATCGGCAATCCTGAGAATTAAGTCAGGTACCACCGAATTTGACCAAAGCTATTTCTTTGATGTGGAGGCGGCAAGCGGGGGGATGAGTATTACGTCGTGGCTATATGTCGGCAATAACACCTATATCGTCAATGCGGTGGCAAAGGCAGAGAAAACGTCCGGTTTTCCGGCCGGTAAACGCATCGGTATTGTAAACGTGGCAGACAAAACCTACAAGGCCGTTACGGGGTTGCCCGACGTGACTGCCATTGCTACCCTGACTACCAATAATTATACCCCGAAAGACGGTAAAACGGGGTATGTCGGGGTGAATTTAAGTGACGGAACCAGCTATATCTATAAAATTGATGCCAGCTCCCAAACCGCAACACGGGGCTTAAAGGTTGAAGGCGGAACCGTTACAGCGGTGCAACACCTGAACTAAAACCAACCGCTCAGTACCGGAAGTCTGTCCGGTACTGGCGTTACCTGACTACCGATGATTACGACTTTTTGCTTCATACAGTTTATCGCTTTTTACCTCTGGCAGGTTACCTCTCCACGGTACAAATCTGTAGCTATGACCGGTTTAACGGCAGCTGCTACCGGCCATACAACGCTGAGCCGGCTGACCGGAACTGTTCTCTGGCTAGGGGCCTGCACGGGGTTTATCGTGCAGTGGGGCGTTGGCGCAGGCTGCTGCGGCTTTATAACGGGCCTGATGGCTGTGGGGGGGCTGTCGGTGATGCTGGAGCCTTTTCAGTACCTGCGCGTGCCGGGTATTACGGCAATCTATATCTGTTGTGTGATCCTTGAAATTTTCGTCTAAGCATGCCTGCGAACAAGAAATACCTGACCAGATCACCCTGGATACGACTATCTAAACTACTCGCCGGTTCGCTCGGCGGCTATCTCGTAACCATTAGTTTTCACGCTGCCCTGACCCGTGTGTGCCCCAAAGAATATGTAATCGTGACCTCATTCATAACGGGTTACCTGCTTTGGGCTATCCTTTTACTGAATGCCTTTCTGATCCCGCAAGCCTGGAAAACCTGGGCGCTCTATATCGTACTGATGGGTGTCTTCTCTGGTATTTACCTCATTTAACCGGTCATGGATAACAGGAAATATAATATCTACTTCAACACGCATACCATCAGCGGGATCATTATCTGCGCCGTGCTGTATGTCATGTTTTTTGCCGGTTCGTTTTCATTCTTCAAAGACGATCTGGCCTCGTGGCAGAAAAACGAATCGTACCTGAGCAAAGGCAACACTGTCGGCCGGGATTTTAACTACATACTTGACTCGCTCGCCAGATACCATACGCTTAAGGGGCGCGATATCGACATTACGCTGCAACGGCATCAGGCCGGTGCCTATGTAGCCATGTCGGGCTCACACGATCCGGTGGTTCAGAAGCTGAAACCAAAAAAGAAACCGGAGCCGAAACGGGGCCGGGGCAGAGGCCGGGGGGGCGATGATGACTCGGTGTTCTTTACCTATGATTTCAGTAAACGGCAGGAGGCCGCTTATGCTGATTCGTATACCATCGGTGAGTTTTTGTACCGGCTGCACTTTCTGGCGCAACTTAATCAGGTGTTTCCGTTCCGGATCGGTGTCCCGTTTGGCTACCTGCTGGCGGGTGTCGTTTCGTTTATCTTCCTGTTTGCCCTCATCACCGGATTGTTGCTGCATTGGGATAAACTGGTCGCTAACTTCTTTACCTTCAGGCCATGGCATAAGCCCAAAACCGTATGGACTGACCTGCACACGGTCCTCGGGGTAATCGGATTTCCGTATCAGCTTGTGTTCGCCATCACAGGCATCGTCTTGATATTCAACTCTTTTCTGATCGTGCCTTACACAAAACTGTTTTACAAGGGCGATGATGATCAACTATACAAGGAGCTGGGCTTTGGGGTGAAAGCAGCATTTCCGTATGCCGGCAGCGCGCTTCGTGCTTCGTGTAATCTGAACCAGCTGGTGGCGCAGACTGCGCAGCAGTGGCCAGAGAGTGATATCAGTCTGGTGGCTATCCGTAATGCCGGAGATCAAAATATGCACGTGATCATCCAGGGAAAACCGCATACGGATGCACAGTTGAACGGCCTCGGCGAACGTATCTACCGAATGCGTGATCAGGCCATCGTAGCAGACCGGCCTCCGCTTTCTCCGCCTACGTATATACAGACCGTCAGAGGATTTATCTATCACCTGCATTTCGGCGACTTTGGTGGGAGACCGCTCAGGGTAATCTATTTCGTACTGGGATTGCTGGGCTGTGTGGTTATCAACTCGGGGGTACTGATCTGGCTCGTGGCCAGAGATAAAAAAACTATACCGGCCCGCCAACGGAAATTCAATTTCTGGACGGCCAACGTGTATCTCGCGTCGAGTCTGAGTATGCTGCCCGTCACGGCTTTCTGCATGACTGCGCTGTTGTTCCTGAAAAAAGCCGGACAAGCCGACATTTATCACTGGTACTTTTATCCCTGGCTGGCGCTGAGCGTTTATTTTCTGATCAGGAGAAACCTCGCCCTCATCAACCGTCAGGCCTTATGGCTCTCTGCCGTCAGCTGTTTTCTGCTGCCGTTGCTCGACGGTATGGTACGTGGAAACTGGTTCTGGAACACGTTCCGCCGTCAGGCGTTTGATATTCTGTTTATTGATGTGCTTTTTCTGTGTCTGTCGGCCCTGAGCGTGGTTGTTCTATGGAAAATGGCGCGGCCAAAACAACGACAGCCCGAAGTACCGTCAGCAGAAAAAATAGCTGTTGACTGATCTGAGCCGTTTCCCTGTGGTAGCCGGCCGCCGCTGGCGTATTGCTCTCTCGCCCTGATGAGCCGTATGGCCGATGGTAAAGGTCGTTCAGAGACGCAGGCTATTGCGTAGCAGAGTTGTAGAGACGCAACATCTTGCGTCTCTGGTTAGTAGTCGTGCCACCACTGTTTTAGTACTACTGCCAGCCAGCCTGCCGGTAGAGGAGACGCAGGCTATTGCGTAGCAGAGTTGTAGAGACGCAACATCTTGCGTCTCTGGTTAGTAGTCATGCCACCACTGTTTTGGGTACTACTGCCCGTCGTGAGGTCAGCAGTTTACGGTCGGCAGCGTCGAGGTCCTGTTGCAGCAAAGTTTTGAGGCCCTCGGGTGAGTACCATCCCCGGAGCGGTTTGGCGAGGTTGCGGTCGTGGAACAGGTATTCGGTCAGTTTTTCGCCGAATGCCCGGAGCCGTGACAGGCAGTAGGCCGGGGCATGGTGGTAGTAGCGTTCGGCGGTGCTGCCGAGGGTAAAGAGAATCGGAAATTCCTTTTCTAAAAAGAAAAAGCTGGATGGCATGGTAATCTGTTAGCAAACGGGTTAAAACCATTCTACTCTATATTTCGTAAGTGTGGTTTTGGGCAGCCCGCCGGAGAGGTACATATGAAACGTGTATGTACTTCGGCGCTGCTATTGTGTTAACCAAAACCATTCGTGTACATGCAGTTTGCTCTACGACTTGCAAAAACTTTAGTCATCTGTCTACTTATCTTACCTGGCCTGACCCAGGCCCAGATGACGAATCGCTATAATACGGCGCTTCGGGGAAATTTTATGATGATTGGCAATACCCTGGCGCAGGATGTCGGCCCGGGTGTGCCGGCTCCCATTGTCGGTACGGTTGGTGCGGCAGGTACAAACACCAGCGATACGGCTCCCGACGTTTTCTGGCGGGCTGATTCGCCTTCAGATGGGCAGGCCGAAGCGAACACTTCCATAACCGCTGCACAGGCCCGGACAACAGCCCGCCTGGATATACCGGCCGGCGCTACTGTCCGGAAGGCATATTTGTATGCAGCCGCCCGTGCACCCGGCGGGGTTGTACCGACGACCATCACGCTCGAAGTCCCGGGTGTTGCCTCTCAATCAATAACACCGGTTGATAACTCGACGGTCTCGCTGAACGGTACCTTTTACCAGACTGTATCGGATGTAACGGAGTTTGTGCAGCAACACGGAAGCGGGAATTACAGAGTCTCGGGTGTCAGCAGTGTTGCGTTAACCAACCTGAACGATGCGACTATAGCCGTGGGCTGGAGCATGGTTATTGTGTATGAGTCCTGCAGTGAACCCTACCGGCAGATACAGATTAAAGACGGTTTGAGACTTGTCGTTGATGGAGCTCCCGCTACAGTCACCTTTTCGGGACTCAACGTGGCCGGCGGACCGGCCTATTTGGGCGTCTTTGCCATGGATGGTGATGATGCGTCAGTAGGGGATGCCCTGACGGTTAAGGGTAATGCTGTGTCAAATACGCTAAACCCTGCGGATAACTTCTTTAACAGCACTCGTTCATTCAGTGGTACGGCGGTGAGTGTTTCAGGGGATTTACCCCGGCTGACGGGCACCGCAAGAAGTATGTCCGGCATCGATCTGGATGTCGCTGATATTACCGGTAGCCTGACTGCCGGTGATGTTTCTTTTGATGTAGCGGCAGAGACCACGGGGGATACTTATCTGGTTGGCCTGTTTGTCGCGGGGGTACCGGCTCAGGCTCCTGTCAGTGCACTGACAGTCAGTATTGCTGCTACCCCAAGCCTTACGGTGGGGCAGGGCCAAACCCTTACCCTGACCGCATCCGGCGCCGATAGTTACAGCTGGTCCGGCGGAGAAAGTACTACGGCTATCTCGGTTTCGGCCAGCGGTACGTATGCCGTAACCGGTATAACGGGTTGTAATTCAGGTACTGCCAAGGTAGAGGCTACCGTTCTGACGGCTCCTCCCTGTGATCCGGCAATAGTAGCCAACGCCTTTTCGGTGACCCAGACCGCTGTCCTGGGGGCCAATGCGTGTGACGTGGCGGTACAGGCCACCGGATTCGGAACGTCGTTGCGTCTGACCGGTCCGAACGATTATGTCTATAGTACGGTATACCGTCGTCCGGGCAATTACCGCCTGAATGCCCTTGCCATCCGGCAACCAGGTACCTACACCTTTACGGCTGCGTATCAGGATGCCTGCGGGCAGGTGAGCACGCAAACCATGACTTATATCGTCACCGGCACTGCCTGCCCGTAATCCTGCCCACGGGCCGCAGATAGTTGGGCTGATACTGACGCGCGGGAGACGCAAGATATTGCGTCTCTACTCGCCCTTCAGCACTTCTGTCGGATTACTGCTCGCGGCCCTGATCGTCTGAGAACCGATCATCGCGAAGGCAATCAGCAGGACCACCAGCAGCCCGGCAAACAGCTCGGGAAACCCGATGGGGGGGTGGTAGGGAAAACGCGTCAGAACAACCCTCTCAAAAAACAGGTACGTGGCCGGCAGGGCAATCAGTGCTGACACCGATAGCTGAACGATAAACCCACGGCTTAACAGGTAAATCAAACCGCCCGCCCCGGCTCCCAGTACTTTGCGGATGCTGACCTCTTTCAGGCGGGTTTCGGTCGTGTAGGCCACCATGCCGAACAGGCCCATCGAGGCAATCGAAATGGCAAAGAACGACAGCAGCCCGATAATCCGGATCAGCATTGAAAACTCGCTGTAGGCATCCTCAATCGCTTCGTCGTAGAACTGCGCCTTGAACGGATGCACCCGGTCGATGGTCTGCCAGGCGGCTTCGATCCGGGCGCGGGTCGCTGCCGGATCGGTGCTCCGGAGTTTGACATTGATCACGGCGCCGTCGCCGGGTGTCCAGGGCATAAACGCCACCGGCCCGATCAGGTTGTCGACCTTGCCGTAGTGAACGTCTTTCATCACCCCGACGATCGACAGCCGCCGGGTACCCCGGAAATTCCGGAACGTCACTTCTTTGCCGAGGGCCTGTTCGGGGTGGCTGACGCCCAGGTTAAACCGCTTAAGAAACTGCTGGTTGACGATAATTTCCGTGGCCGCATCGGCGGTGATGGGCCGCGACCGGAAGTTTTGGCCGGCAAGGAGTTTGTATTGGTGCAGGGCCAGGTAATTTTCGTCCACATGATTGGTCATGACCAGGGCGGAGTCGCGCGAATCGGTGTGCTTAACGTAGCCGCCCCACGCATTGCCAATGCTCGTCACGATCAGCGAGCGGGAAACGGCTGTCACTTCGGACATTTCGCCGAGCGTTTTCATCAGCACATCGGGTTTGTTGCCCTGCATGTCGATGTTCAGGATGTTTTCGGTCCGGAAGCCGAGGTCGAACGCCAGCATGTGTTTGTACTGCACGTAACCGATAGCGGTGGTGGTGATGAAGATCAGCGTAACGGTATATTGCAGCACCACCAGTCCCCGCCGCAGGGTCATGTGCCGGAACACCTTAACCGACGACACGTTCCGGAGCGCACGGATGGCGCTCACCCTGGCAAAAAACAGCGCAGGCATCAGACCGGCCAGTAGCCCCACCACACCGGCAAACAGCACAAAGGCGATGACCATCGGCAGCGTCAGGCTGAGCTGTACGGTGCGCTGCATCTCCGGTGCCAGGTTGATCAGCAGGGGGCGCAGGCCCAGAAACAGGAGAAATGACCACACCAGGGCGGCCAGCGCAATCAGGACGGATTCGGCCAGAAACTGTTGCCGTACCTGCGCCTTGCCCGCGCCGATGGCTTTGCGCAGACCAATTTCCTTGAAACGGCGCATGGCCCGGGCCATCGACAGGTTGGTGTAGTTGAAACAAGCCGACAGGATCACTACAAGCGCCAGTCCGCCAAGCAGCCAAAGCACACGTGGTGACAGGTGAGGGCCCGTTGTTCCGCCACTGCCTTCAGAACGGCGGAGCGTTTCGCCAACCACTATATTGTACAGCGGCATCAGTTCAAGCTGCACCTGCGTCTGCCCGCCGGCCTGGTTTTCGGCCCGCGCCACGGCGTCGAGCTGCGTCTGCACCGCCGTCAGGTCGGCGCTGGACGGGAGGCGGAGATACACAAAATCCGACGATGCCTTGCGTCGCGTATCGCCTTGCTGAACCGGCCCGAGGGTCGAAAGAGAAGCGAGCGCCTCAAAATAGATATGGGAGAAAAACGGCACGTCCTGCATGACGCCCGTTACCTGATACGCCACCGAATCAAACCGCACCGACCGGCCGAGTGCCTGCCTGTTGCCGAAGAGTTTCCGGGCGGTGCTTTGCGTAAGCACAACCGAATAGGGATCCCGCAGAGCGGTTTCGGGGTTGCCTTCGAGCAGCGGGAAGGTAAACACCCGGAACAGCGCGGGGTCTGCCCAATACCCCTTAACCGGCACAATGTCTGCACCGACGGCGGCGTCTTTGGCAAAATCCGGCCGGAGAACCGTCACGTCCTCCACGCCGGAAACCTTGTCGCGGATCAGGTGCCCGGTTGTCGGGGTGGTGGTGGCAAACTTGCCCCGGTCGCCGTTGGTCGTCACGACGCTGGTGATGCGGTAAATCCGGTCGCCGTGTTCGTGGAACCGGTCGCAGGTCCGCAGGTCGAGCAGAAACGCAATCATCAGCAGGCCGACCGACATGCTGATGGCGAGTCCGGCGATGTTGATGGCCGAAAACAGTTTGTTCCGCAGCAGGTTGCGCCCCGCTGTTTTGAGGTAGTTCCTGATCATGCGCTGGTTCACGGGTATGTTATGGCAGCAAGATACAGGGCAGGAACAGACTGCGGACAAAAATGGGACGAACCGGCCTGAAAATGGGATGAAGCCGCCCCGCTTACCGGGAATAGACCACCGGAAGTTCGGCCTTACCAACAACCGACGGATTGATCGCATCGAGGAGCACATCCATGGTCACTTTTGTCGTCGCCGGCATTGTCACCGACGGAACCGACAGGGCATAGACGGTCAGCACGTAGGTTTTAGGGCCCGGTCCCTGCGAGCAGGGCGGGGAGTAGCTGTTCCGGCCATTGACGGTATTGATGCCGAAGGTGCCGGTGGTGGTGTTGTTTTCCGGCAGCATAACGACCGAAGCCGGCAGGTTGTAGAGAATGTAATAAACGTGCTTTTCCCCGGTCGGTGGGATATGATGCATCGTGATGGCATACGATTTTGTGGATGCCGGTGCACCGGACCACGAGAGCGGCGGGGCAATGCTTTGCCCGTCACAGGTATAGCGCGTCGACAGGATGCCGTTGGTCACACCGGTACTTTGGAGGGTGAGGACGTTTCCGCTATCGGGCTGAGCCGGTTCGCTGCGGCGGCAGGCGGCCAGTAGGGTCAACAGAGTCAGTATCAGCAGACCGGCCGGGAGGCGTGTTTTATTTTTTAACATAACTGGCGGTTGTTGTTTTGCCGTCGGGACTGATAAACGTGAAGGTATAGACCCCCTTGTCGTCCCAGCGGTAGTTGACGAATCCTTTCTGGCCGGCAAGCGTATATTCAAGCGACCAGGCATTGACCGAAACCGACGTAAAACCGGTAATTGCGGCTCCTCTGAGTGGTTCCCCTGCCGGTCGTATAGCGGTTGTCCGGGCCTGTGGAATAATCTGGTTTTCGGGAGCGGCCGTTGCCGGATCGACCATTACTTTACCCCGCATAGCGGCCATAAAGTACGGGTAGGTCGTGGTGGCGTGATAATGGTAGGTGTTATTGAGCATATGGCCGTGGTATTCGTCGAGGGGTTGCATCGGGCGGCCATCCGGTTCTTTGCTGCCGTATATGGCAAACCCGTCGAGGGCCATGGCAATCGGATTGCTACCGGCCGTTTTCTCGAAATGCAGCGGCACAATGTGATAATGATAATCATCGGCCCTGCCACAGTGACCGCCCCACTGATCAAGTTCGCCGATAGCAAAGGCGTCTTCGCCGCGGTTATTGAGCGGATTAAACACCGGAATTCCGTTGGGGGCAATAGCCACGGCACCTTTCATGAAATTGGTTTTCAGGCTGAGCGGGCTGGTTGCCAGTTCGGGTTTAAGCGGAATAGACCACGCATTGGTGCCGGTGTAGTTCTGCGGAACCGGCACCTGTTGCTGCCAGCTGGTAATGCCGGTCATCATCGGATGATCGGGCATGCCGGTTGACTCCACATAGAAATACGTATTGTCGTACCGGGTGCTGACCTGCGGTTTAAACGGGGCAAAGACCTTGTCGATCACTGCCGGATCAGACCCCGTGACCGGCACCGGTGTCGGCGTGCCGGTATTGCTGGTCTTGCAGGCGTACAGAACCACCAGCGATCCACCAGTGAGCAGCAGCCGGTTTATGCCCGTCAACCGGAAATATCGCAGGCTGATGAGTACCAGGCAACACCAGCCCGTAAGCAGGCCGAAAGCGCGCGCGTTTGGGCTGTTCCTGAAAAAGCGGTCTGCCGTATGGGCCGACTGGTTCAGGCGGGCGAGGCGGGCTTTGGTTTCCCGCAGTGGCCGCTGACTGACTCCATCAAAGCGGGATAAGGGCCAGCCGGTTATGTGGCCGTCGGCCTGTTCCAGAAAAATGCTGTCGTTCCGGCACATGAGTACATGGCCGCTGACCGGCTTACCGTTCAGCAGGTAAATCTCGCTGCCGCTAACGGTATGGCCACCGGTATGCCCGTTGCCTGGTATGCTCAGGAAGCACAGAATTGAGGCGGCCGCTATTGACCGGAAAATGAACTCTTTCATAGAGGTAAAGAGGGCGGTTAATGACTGACCTGTATGCGTTTATTGAAGTCGAACCGGTCGGTCTGAATATTGAGGAGGTAAGTGCCTTCCGGCAACCGGCTGACATCGACGGGTGTCCGGGAGGTTTCGAACAGGACCTGTCCGGCCAGATTTGCCACCCGGATCGTGTAGTTGCTGACCGGCTCGCTGAACGCAACGTGAACCTGTGACGTAGCCGGGTTAGGATAAACCCGAACAAGGTCTTTTTCGGTAACCGTTGGCACGCCTGTAATCAGGTTACGGGTAACCGTATAACTGTGAGCAACCTGTCCGTTTTTCAGCCCGTTTTTTTCTTCGGCGGGCAAATACGTTTTGACGTATTCGACCTTGACATCGTTGTTCGTAACCGTAACCCGCAGATATCCCCGGTTCGGCATCAGTACGCCTTCCACATACCCGTAATCCAGTCCCGTGATGTTCGTAATGTTTTTAGCCGACGGCTGAGGAACTTCCTGGAAAATCAGGCCGAACTTTTCCTGCTTGCCGTAGAAATGGTCATGTCCGTGAAAAAAAATGGTGACGTTATTGTCTTTCATCAGTGTATTCAGCGGTTTTCCCCAGCCCGGACGGTTCGCATCAAAGCCATAGCTGCCATCGGCGTTGAGCCCGCCCTGTTCGTACAGGTGCCCGACTTCGGTACCGCCCCGTCCGTCGGCATCGCTGGTACCGACGAGCTGGTGGCAGAACACAAATTTAAACGTTGCCTTGCTGGTGGCCAGGGTTTTGGCAAGCCAGTCATACTGCGTTTTGCCGAGTGTCCAGCCCCAGTCGCCCTTTTTCTGCGTATACCAGTAAGGGTCAAGGACCACAAACAAGGCATTGCCCCACTCCCAGGCATAATAGTTTTCACGCAGTCCGACGAAGGTTTCGGTCGTTACGTTGCCGGTATAAAAGTCGTTCGGCAGCGGGTTCGGGTAGTAGATTTTCCGGGTATTCGTGGCCATCACAGGTACGCTGTTCGCCGTATTGTTGAGCATAAACCCGGCTTCGCCTTCATGATTGCCCAGCACCAGAAACAACGGCACCGAGTGACAGGCTTCGTTGAAGTATGACCGGTTAAGCAGCGTCCGTGCGGTGATCTCGGGTTGTGTTTTAACGGCGAGCTTGTCGGTCATAAAATCGTCGCCGAGGTCAACCAAAAAATCGGGTTTATCGGCCAGGATGTTTTTCAGCGTCAGCCGGTACGATTCGGGGAGGGTATTTTCGTCGAGGTGCGGGTCGGCTTCAATAGCGAAGGTAAAACTGGTACCGGCGGGCCGGGGCGTCTGAAACGTATGTTCAAGGCCGGTGTTGTAGCCGGTAGCACCGGCGCTTTTGTAGCGTACGCGGTAAACATAGGTCGTGTTGGCGGTTAAGCCGGTAATATCCGCTTCGAGCGGGGTATTGGCCGTTGCCTTAAACGTAGCCGTTTTCAGCGGATAGCTTCCCGACGTTGTCCCGTACTCCCAGTACAGGTCGGTGTCGGCATCAAACATAATACTGGCCGTGACGGATTTAGTCGTGGGACGACCCAGTAATTCGGTGAAATTCTGTGCACACACTGCCAGGCTGAAACATAAGGCCGACAGCAGCAGGAGTACGTTACGTAGCATACAAGTTAAGTTGGTTTGGTTAATGGATCCGGTCTAGTGGCGGATGAGGATTTTCCGGGTGATTTGCGTACGGCCGGTTTCGATCCGGAACAGGTAAAGGCCGTCGGGGTAGGTGTGCATATCAATATCGGTAGATGATGTCCGGAAAAGTTCTTTCCCGGCGGCATCCGAAACCGTGACCTGGCAGGTGGCGAGCGGTTGCCCCACCGTAATTTTCAGCCGGTCGGCGGTGGGGTTGGGAAAAATCCTGATCACATCTGATTCCAGCGCAGGGTCGGCCAGGATTGTCTGCGTTTGTCCGGACGTGGTAGTTGACGCCGGAGTGCCCGCTTTCAGCGTATACGAATAAGCGGTTTCGCCGTTTTTATGCTTTCCGTCCCGCGTGTCGGCCGGCAAATAAGCCCGGATAAAATCTACCCTGACCTCATCCGGTGACACCGTCACCTGCAAATGTCCGGAGCCGTCGAGGGTTACGTCAGTATACGCATCGGCATTGGCAAGCATCCCGATGGTATAGGTTGAATCACAGGCCATCGGCGAGGTCTGATACACCAGGCCGTCGAGGGCTTCGCGGGCATACAGGTGATCATGGCCCTGAAAGAAAATGTTGACCCCGTTTTTGACCATCAGCTGATGGATCGGCAAGCCCCAGCCCGGCCGCTGCTTGTCGAAGTCATAGCTGTTTTTGCCGTTATTACCACCCCATTCATAGTCTTTCGCTGTCAGAATGCCGCCGCGCCCCTGCCCGCGTGTATGATGCCCGAAGACGAATTTGTATTTCGCCCTGCTGGTCTCGAGGGTTTGCCGGAACCAGTCATACTGCGCTTTTCCGAGGGTCCAGTCCCAGTTCTGTGGCTTATCATTGACATCGCAATGCCGGTACACATCCAACACCACAAACAGGGCATCTCCCCACGTAAAGGCATAGTAGTTTTCGGGCAAATCCATGCCGTACGCCTCTTTGGTGGCATTACCGGTGTAGAAACCGTCGGGTCGTGGATTGGCAAAATAATACTTGCGCCAGTTGGTGGCATAAACAGCAATGTTGTTGGGGGGCGTTTGCCGGAGGTAGTAGCCCGATTCGCCTTCGTGGTTTCCCAGACAAAAAAAGAAGGGCATCGAATGGCAGGCATCTCCCAGGTACTGAAGCAGGTCACGGTGATAAAAATCCATATCCGCACTGGTGGTCTGTGTGGGGGTATGGTCATCGCCAAACATATCGCCCATCGAAATCATAAAATCCGGGGCGCCTTTCAGCTGGTTCTGGAGGCAGATCCTATACAGGCTGGCAACCCCTTTTTTATCGTGCAGGTGTTCATCGCCTTCCACGATAAACCGGAACGTTGACCCCGCAGCGCGCTGGGTCTGAAACAGATACTCGGGAGTAGCTGTAAACGTTGCCGCGTTAACCGCCCGCCACTGCATCCGGTAATAATACCGTGTATTCGGCGATAGGTTCGTCAGCTCCACCATGTCCGGCTTCCGTGCCTGGTTCCGGATGGCCGTTGTCCGGAACGGATAGTTGCCGGGACTAAGGCCATATTCAAGGTAAAATTCGGCAGATGCCTCGAAATAGACGCTGGCCGTTATAGACTTATCCGTCGGGCGTCCCAGGATAACCGACTTGTTCTGGGCCACCAGCGGGTAGTGCCACAAGAATAGAAAAAAAGAAAGATACAGGTTACGGGTAAAAACAGTCATACAGAAAACCGGAGTTGATACGCTATCTGCTGCGATACGGGTTGTAAAGGCCGGCTGTTTTCGTCAGCCTGGCTTTTACAACCCGGAATCAGAAGCATAAGACAGCTTACTTACCGGAAGGGTTGCGTCTATATGGTGTTTTTTGATTTATCCTTACCGGAACACCTTTCCGATAATCTTACCGATCTCCACAAAATCGCCGTGGTTACTCACCGAACGTTCCTCAATGTAGACTTCCTCATCGGCCGTTTGGGGGAAGACAAGCAGGTAATTCCGGTCGGTAAAATGGTTGTTGAGCATGTCGGGGATGACGCGCATCTGCGGCATATACGACACCATGTCGCGTTTGGCCATGAGCAGAATCAGTCCTTCGTCCTTGCCGATGGTGCTGATGGCCCGCTCCATCTCGCGCCAGTTACTGACCGCCGTAAAGGCCGCTTCGATGGTAACCTTCCGCAAAATGTTCTGCAGCATATCAATCGTATCCTGCTCGCCATAGAAGCTGAGAACCGCTCCCGAGTTGCGCGCAATGTTCCAGATGCGGAGCAGGGCGTAGAAAAAGCCGGGCTCGGTATGCGACCGGAAGGGTAATATGACAACATGGCGCTTTATGGTCGAAATCGGCTGTATGGCGTGGTAGACCAGCACATTCGTTTGTCCGCCAGGTAAATAGCCGTTGTACAGGTTATACACGAATGATGGCGAAAAGCCCTTGCTGCCGTCGAGGCCGATCAGCAGGTCGGTGATTTTCTTTTCCTTAATTACGTTGTTGATGCCGTTGATGACATCGTTGTCGTAGCGCGTCAGCGGCGTGAGCGTTACATCGGCAGCAGCAGCGATATGGACGGCTTCGTGCAGGATTTTCTCCGCGTTTTTGAGCGATGATTCCTGTTTCTCTTCGTTAATGATGTTGAGCGCAAACAGCTGATCGTGGTTGGCTTTGGCCTTGATGATCAAAGCCAGATTGACCATCCGCTCGACGGTTTCCGGGTAATTGACCGCCAGCAGAATATGTTCGGTCTCCTGATTGGCGTCAGCCGCCGGTAAGCCGGCTACCGGAATGCCGGCCATGGTATTTTCATGATCGGTTTCGGCAATTTTCCGGGCATTGGCCATCGACACAAACGAGGATACGGTACACGATACCAGAATCATCAGGATGCTGCCGTTCAGCACGTGTTCATTCAGCAACCGGACCGGTTCGCCGGTTTCGGTTTCCGAGATAATAATGTTGTAGCCAACCAGTACTGCCGCTAGTGTGGCCGCCGCCGAGGCCGAACTAAGCCCGAAAATCAGCCCGCCTTCTTCCTTCCGCAGCCGGAACGTTTTTTGCGTCGCAACGGCTGCCAGGTATTTAGCGCCAACCCCGACGAGGGTCATCAGGGCCGCTACCTTAAGCGTTTCCAGACTCTTGAAAAAGACGGAAAAGTCAATCAGCATGCCGACGCTGATCAGGAAAAACGGGATAAAAATGGCATTGCCGACAAACTCAACGCGGTTCATGAGCGAGGAGGTGTGCGGGATGAGCCGGTTCAGGGCCAGCCCCGCCAGAAACGCCCCGATAATGGCTTCCACCCCCGCCAGCTCGGCCAGCAGGGCCGCCAGGTAAATCATGACCAGCACAAAAATGTATTGCGAAATCTTGTCGCTCACCCGCTTGAAAAACCACCGCCCGATAATTGGAAAAATAAGCAGGACAATAAGTCCGAAGATCACCAGCGAAACCGATAGCCGGATCCAGAATGCACTGCCGACATCGCCCTGTGCCATGCCCACCGATACCGCCAGCACCAGCAGGGCCAGAATATCGGTGATCATGGTGCCCCCGACGGTGATGTTGACCGCCAGGTTTTTGGCAACCCCCATCTTGCTCACCAGTGGATAGGCAATCAGGGTGTGTGACGAAAACAGACTCGCAAACAGGATTGAGGTCAGCGGCGTGAAACCGAGCAGGTAATACGCGCCGAGGTAGCCCAGCACCAGCGGAATCGTGAACGTATACAGGCCGAAGGTCAGGCTTTTCCACTTGTTTCGTTTAAAATCGCCCATGTCGATCTCCAGCCCGGCCAGAAACATGATGTACAGCAAACCGGTAGTGCCGGTGACGACAATGCTGCTGTCGCGGGCCAGCATATTCAGGCCGTTGGGGCCAATAACGGCGCCGGCGATGATGAGGCCAAGCAGGTGGGGTACTTTGATTTTGTTCAGCAGCAGCGGGGCAAACAAAATAATGACCAGTACGACCAGAAATTTCAGTACAGGGTCCTCTAGCGGCAGTGTCAGGTTGTGTATATTCAGAAAAAGCATTGCGGTGGCGGGGTTAATTCGTGATACGGCTTAGTTCAACGGAGAATCGGGCCGCACATTTATTATCGACACTGATGTTGCGGGTACCTTTTATTTTGTCGCGGGAAATCTCATTCAGCAAGACACTCATCTCAACCTGTTTGGCGGATGCGGAGTCTGTTTTGAAACTAAGGTTGATCTGGTTGTCTGCGAAGGCCGCATTGTAGACCCTGACCAGCTTGTTATTATTAATGACCTTGGTGATAATCCGGGTCGAGTCACTGCTGAACTCCCAGACATCATTCCGCTGGTCGCCGATTACATAGTCGGGGCAGGTCGATTCGGTACAGATCAGTTTGCTGCTCCACTGCCCGGCAATATCGGCCGGCCATTCCCGCAGAAAGGCTATGGTATCATGGTTGGCGGTGAGGCTGTCGCGCATCCGGAGCAGCGACTGGTATTCGGCTTCTTTGAGTGCAAACCGGGCTTCTTTTTCGGTTAATGCCTGCTCGCGGGCGGCCAGCTGCTGCTCGCGTTCCTGATTGCGGCAACTGTTCAGCAACAGGGCCGGAACGAGGAAAAGGAGGGGAAGGTATCGTTTCATATCGTTGATCAGTTGGTGTCTGCTGTTGAGTAAAACAGGTTTTAAGGTATAAACTATTGGCGGAAAACCAAACCTGATCGGGAAGAAAGTGACCGTATGCGGGCGTTCGGGCGGGTTTTTCAACAGCTCAGGTGCTGATTCTGACCCTTCAGACAAGCCGTGGTTTTCGATGCTGTGCCGGCATTTAATTTTGCTCCGTAAACAACAACTACACGAACATCATGTACAGAAACAGTTTGCTGGTGTGGCTATGGCTGGCGGGTATGTCGCCCGTTGCGGTAGCACAACGAGCCGCATCGGGGCCGGCGGGCCGACCCCTCACGGTTTCCGTTTTTTCGCATGGCATCAGCCTGCCGACGGTTAAGCCTCAATTAACGGATCTGAATCCGGGCCTCCGGATCGGTACGGAAATCTATTACCGGAACCGGCGCAGGAGCCAGCTATTCCAGACGCTGAATGCAGGCGGCTACGGGCATAAACAACTCCAGACAGCGCTTTTTGTGACAACGGAGCTGGGTTACCGGAAATTTATCGGCGGATTATTTGTGGAGGGCCTGCTGGGGGTTGGCGCTCTGGGCGCATCGTACTGGCTAAAGCAGTACCAGCCCGACGGCAACGGCGGGTATCAGGCCGCATCAGCGTTTGTGGTGAAAGCGGTTCCCTCGGTCAGTCTTGGCGTCGGGTACCGGTTTACGGGGGCCAACCCGGTGAGTGTGTTTGTGCAGGAGCAGGCGTTTGGCGAGGTGCCGTTTGGTTTTCGCGGACAGCCGGTGCTACCGCATGCGGCCCTGCACGTGGGTATGCGGATGTCTCTCAACCAAAACCATCATTGATCACACACCATGAAACAGACGTATTTATTACTCTTTTGCCCGCTGGTTATTGCCTGTCAGACACAGGATGTGCCACAACAACAGGCCGGTACCTGCGCGCCGGACGCCTACGCGCAACATCCTGCGCACCAGACCTATCAGGCTGAGCTAGTCCAATACCGCCTGGCTACCCATGCGCCCGGCAGCGTCATGCGGATCGTCCGCCCCGGCGAGGCCATCTGGCAGGGCGTGGCCGGTCAGTCAAACCTGGAACACCAGACAGCGATGCGCAACTGTGATCAGTTCCGGGTGGGCAGCATCACCAAAATGTTTGTCGCCGTGGCGGTTATGAAGCTCAGGGAGCAGGGTAAACTCAGTCTGGATGAGAAACTGGCGCAGGCATTACCGGGTATGGCCGGGAAAATACCGCAGGCGACGCAGATAACCATCCGGCAGTTGCTGTCGCATACGAGCGGGATTATTGATCCGCCCAACGCCGGCATGACCTATCAGCTGAACATCGTCAGCCAGGCCGCAGCGCATTACAACAAAACAATCGATCAATTGCTGACGGAGTACGTATATGGAAAACCGTTGCAGTTTGCTCCCGGTACCGGCTTCAGCTACAGCAATGCGAACTACTGGATTTTACAGCAAATCATTGAAAGTAAAACCGGTAAGCCACTACAGAGCGTCCTGAGCGAGGTTATTTTCGGGCCGCTTCAACTGAACAATACCTACCTGGAACGGCGCGATGACCGGAATGTGGTGCGGGGCTATGCCGATCTGTATGGCAACGGCACGCTGTTCGATGTCAGTAGCTGGGACCGGGCCGAAGACGATGGCAAGGCTGCGGGCGGCATCATTTCAACGGCGGCCGACCTGACCACGTTCCTGAGCGGGTTGTTTGGCGGCAAACTCCTGTCGGCCGCGAGCGTCAGCGAAATGATTGATTCGGTCAAACTGCCCGCCTGTCCGAACGGCGACTGTGAGTATGGGCTGGGTATGGAAAAATGGTTTACGGGCGCAGGCATCGCCTACGGCCACAATGGCGGGTCGGTAGGCTTTGAAGCAAACCTGTTGTATTTTGTAGAGAACAAAGGCATTTTTATGTTGTACAAAAACAACGGAAACGGCTCTGATAAACGATTGATGGACCGGTTAATGAAATGATACAAACAGAGAGCCATACCGCACTCATACCCGGCCGGAACAGCCTGCTGATCTATGCGGGGTTTGTGGGCCTGGGTCTGCTGACCTGGCTGACCGGACTGTATCTGACGGGGCAGGGGGCGGCCGGCCTCCGGATTTTCGGGCCTGAAGAAATCGGGCTCATCGTGATAGGGGGCGCAGGGGTCTGGCTGGCCCCCCGTACCGGTTTCCCCGATCTGCTCGATGCCCGTGTACCGGATTCGCAGCGGTTTTTGTTCCCGTTCCTGATTGGTCTTGGTTTCGGCGCTGCCGATATAGCGGTGTTTACCCTCGTCATGCATCCCGCGCCTGTTACGGGGCTGATGCCCTTTATGCAGCCCTTCCCGTACTCGTTGCTCTTGTATGGGTCGGGCGCACTCTATACCGACACTCTGTACCGGCTGATCCCGATTCCGGTGCTGATGTGGGGGGCGGGTAATCTGTTGCTGAAAGATACCCGGAACGAGCACCTGTTCCGGGGGCTGGCCCTGCTGACGTCGCTCATTGAACCGATTGACCAGCTGATTACCGATACGCCCGAACTGGCTTTGTACAGTTTTATGACCGGCTATGCCATGAATCTGCTCCAGGCGCTTTATTTTCGTCAGTCGGGGTTTCTGGCCGGGCTGATGATACGGCTCGGGCACTATACACTCTGGCATATCCTGTTCGGCCTGTGGGTTGAACTGCTGAACTGACCGCGTATGAATCGCCTCAATGACCGGACATTACGGATTGCCGGCCCGCTGGTATTGTGGGTCATCGGAACGGTGTTTTTTAACATGGACGTGATTTTCCGGAATCAGGTCCGGCTGGAGCGATTCATCCCTTACGGCATCCTGACCCTGTATCTGAGCTGGTTTTCGATCCGGTGGCTGGTGCAGCAGGCGCAGCGGCGTTATCCGGAGATTGAACGGACACAACGACGGATCGTCTGGATCGGTCTGACCGGTGTGCCGATGACCATGCTGCTGGTCGGAGCGCGGTTGCTGCTGACGAAGTACTGGGTGTTTGCGGGTGAAAAGGCGTGGGAGTATGGCGATATTCCGTTTATGGCCGGCATCGGGTTGTTTTACCTGACCATCATCGGGGCGATTTATGAGGCACGGTATTTCTTCGGGGCGTGGCTGAAAGAGAAAATTATCTCCGAAGAACTGCGGCGGTCGAAACTCGAAATACAACTGCGGTCGCTGAAAGAGCAGATACAGCCGCATTTTCTGTTCAACAGCCTTAATTCGTTGCAGGCGCTGGTGAAAGCCAACGAGAACCCGAAAGCCGTTCAGTTTATCGGCGATCTGGCGCAGGTATACCGCTATCTGCTCCAGAGTAACGATGAGCCGCTGATCGGGCTTGAGAAAGAACTGGCCTTTACCCATGCGTATCTGAGCCTGCTGAAGACCCGCTTCGAAGACGGGCTAAACCTCGATATGGCGATTGATCCTGCGTTCAGGGCCTGCTACCTGCCGTCGCTGACGTTACAGTTGCTGGTCGAAAACGCGGTAAAGCACAACGTGGTATCCATCAGTAAGCCATTGACGATCAAAATCTATACACGCGGAGACGGATTCCTGGTAGTCGAAAACAAGTTGCAGCGCAGACCTCGTCCGGATGTGATGTCGGACCGGAAGGGGCTGCTGACCATCAGCCAGAAATACCGGTTGTTGGGACAGCCCCCGATTGATATTCAGGAGACAGAATCGGTTTTTATGGTGACCGTCCCGTTAATTCACGAAAACATCATCCGAAAGCAGTAACTAACAGCCCGTTATGAACGTGTTGATTATTGAAGATGAGCCCCTGGCCGCCCGGCAACTCCGGTCAATGGTGCTCCAGTGTGATCCGGCCATCACGATTGTGGCGGTGCTCGACAGCGTGGAAACGTCGGTCAACTGGTTGTCGGGCCATCCGCACCCCGATTTGTTACTGGCCGATGTAGAGCTGGTCGACGGGCAAAGCTTTGACATTTTCAATCAGGTGCCGGTCAGGTGTCCGGTTATTTTTACGACGGCCTACGACGAATATGCCCTGAAAGCCTTTCAGGTACACAGTGTGGATTATCTGCTGAAACCGATCAATGAAGCGGCCCTGCGCCGGAGTCTGGATAAGTTTCAGGAAATGCGCCGGTTATTCGGGACGGGTATTCCTGCCCTGGATGTGCAGCAACTGATGACCATGCTGCGGCCTGCACCCGCCCCGCAGCCTACCGACTACAGGGAACGGTTTCTGCTCCGGCAGGGCGCACGGCTCATCCCGGTTGAGGTAGCGGATATGGCCTATTTTTTCACCCGCGACCGCCTGACGTTTGTGCAGACGTGGGAGGGACGCACGCTGATGATCGATTACCATCTGGACGATTTAGGGCAAAAGCTGAATCCGCAGCATTTTTTCCGCGCCAACCGGCAGTTTATCCTGAGTGCCCGGTCCATCAGCGACGTACACCTGCATTTCAACGGTCGCCTGAAACTGGAGCTTACCCCGCCGGTTGAGGAAGAGGTTTTTATCAGCCGCGACCGTGCCGCTGATTTCAGGGCCTGGCTGGGGGAATAAACGATAGTGGACGGCCCGGTCGTGTTGTTCACAAACATACCGTGGATAAGAACAATTGTGTTTGACTTTTTCATGTTTTCCGTGTTGTTAAGATTTGAAACAAAAGTATAATGGTCTCATGATGAGAATTTTAGCCTGAGTTAAAATCGAACGGTAACTGCAAAAAAATAATTGCTGACCAGGCGGAAAGTAAGTTGGCGACCCGGTGCCTGATTTCATTCAACCTAAGGGCTGGTCCGGAAGGTTATAGAGAGGTACAACACGGTTGACGACCTATGAAAAAGAAACTCCTCCCTTTCCTGTTGCTGGTTCAGATGGCATACGGGCAAAAACAACCGAAAGAACCGTTTATCAGCCAGTTGATACAGCGCATGACGCTGGACGAAAAAATAGGACAGCTGAACCTGCTGACCGGCGGCGAAGCCACAACCGGTTCGGTCGTGAGTACGGCGAAGGATTTCTGACTACGTTGAAAAAGTCGGTGCAGGAGAAAAAAGTAACGGTCGCCGAAATTGATGCCGCCCGTTCGTTTGTGTTGCTGAAAAACGCCGGGCCGGTGCTGCCACTGGGCCGGAAAGGTACCCTGGCGCTGATTGGCCCATTAGCCAACAACAGAGAGAATATGGCGGGGACCTGGAGTGTGTCGGGCCTGTTCGACCAGTCGGTGTCGCTGATGGACGGGCTGAAAAACGTAGCGGGCAATGCCGTGCGGGTGGTATATGCCCGCGGGGCCAACATCGTCAGCGACCCCGGACTGGAGGAGCGGATCAGTATTTTCGGAAAACCCACCTACCGCGATAACCGCAGCAATACGGTCCTGATAGAGGAAGCTGTCATGTGCCGGCCATCCTGAATACCTGGTCGGCCGCCCGGCGATGACACGAAGTGGTTTTCCAAATTCCGGTTCAACTACCTCGACGTTCCGAATACCCCGCTGTATCCGTTCGGCTACGGCCTGAGTTATACCCGTTTTACGTATGGTGAGCCCAGGCTGAATAAAACGCAGATGACCCGTAATGAGACGCTGCAACTGACCGTTGAGGTCCGGAATACTGGTGAATACGACGGGGAAGAAGTCGTGCCGCTATGCATCCGCGACAAGGTCGGCAGCATTACCCGACCGGTGCAGGAACTGAAAGGGTTTCAGAAGATGATGCTGAAAAAAGGGGATGCTCGCACCGTCACATTCCCGATAACAGCTGACATGCTGACGTTCTATAACAGCGATTTGGCGTTTGTCGCCGGGCCCGGCGAGTTTGAGGTCATGGTTGGCCCCAACTCGGCGGCGGTTCAGCGAAAGGCGTTTGTGTTGCGGTAGGCCAGTAAATTCCCCAGTTGCCGGGCCGTTCGCGACAGGTTTTCTTCCGTATGGGCAAAGGCAGCAGCTAAGTCGGTCGGTTCGTGACCAATGGCCAGCAGGGTGTCAAACCAGGCTTCGAGTGCTTCGCTGGCCCTGGCCGGTACGCGGCCGGCGAGGCCGATCACCGGAAGTCCCCGACCTTTGGCGGCCTGAGCTACGCCAAACGGGCCTTTGCCGTGTAGGGTTTGCTCGTCCAGGCTGCCTTCGCCCGTGACAACCAGATCGGCGGTGGCCAGGTGCTGGCCGAAGCCGGTGAACGTCAGGAAAAAGTCGATGCCGTTGACCAGCTGAGCGCCGGACAGCGCGTGCAGACTGGCCGACACGCCACCGGCCGCACCACCGTGTTTCAGCCCGGCGATGTCGATCCCGGTGGTGGCTTGTACCGATTCTGCCAGCCGGGACAGCCCCGCATCCAGCTGACGGACCATGTCCGGGGTGGCACCCTTTTGCGGCCCGAAGACCGCTGCGGCCCCCGTCGGCCCGACCAGCGGATTGTCGACGTCGCAGAGGATGCGGATGTCCAGCCGGGTAAGGCGCGGGTCAAGGCCGGTCAGGTCAATGTGGGTCAGGTTGGTGAGCTGCTCAGGCGTTTCGATGGCCCTGTCGTCGCGGTCGAGGAAGCGGATGCCGAGCGCGCGCAGGATGCCCGTGCCGCCATCGACCGTTGCCGATCCGCCAATGGCCAGAATCAGCTGCTCAATGCCGTGGCCGAGTGCGGCGCGGATGAGCTGGCCGGTACCGTAGGATGTCGCCAGCAAAGGGTTAAGCTCCTGACTGCTCAGCAGGTGAAGCCCCGACGCAGCGGCCATCTCGACTACCGCCGATTTTCCTCCGTTGACCAGCCCGAACGATGCCTGAGCGGGCCGGCCAAGCGGGTCTTGTACATCCACCCGGATACGTTCGCCGTTCAGGTGGTGAACAATCAGGTCGCCGGTGCCATTGCCACCGTCGCCAATCGGGAAACAGGTGCATCGACAGTCCAGTTTGCTGGCCAGAAAGCCGGCTTCGATGGCACGGGCGGCGGTGGGGGCATCCAGACTGTGTTTAAACGCATTCGGGGCAATCAGAATATGCATTTTGTTTTTCTAGGTGGTAAAGAAGTGAATGAGCAGCACATAGTTCGGGATAATCCATTTGATCACGTAGGCCTGGGCGAGGGTGAGCAGGGAAATAAACCCGAGCATGATGAAACTGTGTTTGACGGTGAACCGAAACAACTGCGCTTCCTGCCCGACCAGATTACCGGCGGCGGCCGCCACGGCAATCGATTGGGGCGAAATCATTTTGCCCACAACGCCACCCGATACGTTGGCACCAACCGTCACGACCGGATCAACGCCGATGGTTTGGGCCGTTGCGAACTGGAGTTTGCTGAACAGGGCATTGGCCGACGTATCCGAACCGGTGATGAAAACGCCCAGCCACCCCAGCACCGGCGCAAAAAACGGAAACAGCAGGTCGGTGTTGGCCAGCACATCGGCCAGGGTAAGGGTCATGCCTGAATCGTTGAGGACGTAGGCAAACGCCAGTACCGAGGCGACGGTCAGGATCGGAAAACGGAGCTGTTTCAGCGTACCGGCAAACACCTGTATTCCCTCGCGGAAGGTCAGGCCGACGAGCGGAATGGAGAACAGACCGGCCAGAAAGATGGCCGTACCCGCTGCCGACAGGTAGTTGAATTTGAAAACCTTGGCGATGGGCGCTCCGGTCTGGTTCAGAATGGCATTGTGCAGGCCCGGAAATTCAAACTGAATCATACCGGTAGCATTCAGCATGTCTTTAACGGGTTGCAGGCCCCAGGCGATGATCAGGATCGTAAGGACCATAAACGGCGACCATGCCCGGATAATCTGTTTTGTGGAATACAGCCCGGCAGGTTGCACAACCGGCGCCGGTTCGTTGGCAAACCGCCAGACCTGCTTCGGTTTCCAGACACGCAGCAGCCCCATCAGGCAGACAATCGAACCGAGTCCGCCGATGACATCGGGCAGCGAAGGCCCCAGAAAGTTCGACGACAGGTATTGCAGCAGGGCAAACGATACGCCCGACACGACCAGCGCGGGCATGATCTCACGGGCTTTGCTGACTCCCGAGATAATGGACACGAGATAAAACGGCAGAAAAACGGAAAGCAGCGGCAACGTGCGCCCGACCATCTGCGAAATGGCCAGTTCGGGAATGCCCGATACCTGCGAGGCCACCGTAATCGGGATACCGATTGACCCGAAAGCCACCGGTGCGGTGTTGGCAATCAGACAGATCCCCGACGCGTAGAGCGGATTGAACCCGAGTCCTACGAGCATGGCTGCCGTAATCGCCACCGGAGCGCCGAACCCGGCTGTTCCTTCCAGAAACGAGCCAAACGAAAAAGCAATGAGCAGCGCCTGTAAACGCCGGTCGTCGGTGATGGTTCCCATCACATATTTAATGATTTCAAACTGCCCGCTTTTGACGGTGAGATTGAACAGGAAAACGGCCATGATCACGAGCCAGCAAATCGGGAAAAGGCCGTAGAGCACACCGTGACTTACCGAGAGCAGGGCTAGTTTTACCGGCATGCCGTAGATCGTTACGGCAATGACCAGGGCAATCGCCGTGGCGATGAGGCTGGCCTGATAGCCCTTCATCTTTCGGATAATCAGCGCCCAGAAAATAAACAGAATCGGGATAGAGGCCACGAGCAACGACAGCCCGATGGTATTGAGTGGGTTAATAGGTTGTTGCCAGGTCATAGGAGGTCAGGATCAGGAATCGGGCCAAAGCCCGTTTGACAGGAAAAAGGCAATCACCGCCCCGATTTACCGTTACCCGTATGGTCACCCCCACATTATGGGTACCCCGTAGGGGCAACCCCACGTGGTTGCCCATTTACCAATGTGGTTGCCCATTTACCCACGTGGTTGCCCATTTACCCACGTGGTTGCCCGGGCTTCAGTGTGGTTGGTAGCCCGTTTGGCCATGGTCGCCGTAATGCCGTGAAAGAACATTCCGTCTGCGCCGTGTAAAGAGGGGATAGAGCAAGGGGAATAAATCCGTAATTTTGCGGTTTACTCAACAAATTTGGGTTTATTGATGATAAAAAATGCCACAATTGCCGTACTGGTCACCGTTTTATGGGTATGTCAATGGCCGGTACAGGCCCAGACCGTAAAGCAGGTACGTGTGAATGGAAGCAGCTACAATGCCGGTTCCGGGGCCGATCTGCCGGTTAAAGTATCCTTTGCCGAAGGAAAAAAACGCACGAAACTCGGGGAAAGCAACGAAAAAGGCCGTTTCGATTTCAGAGTACCATCCAATGCAAATGCCCTGATTTTTGAAGCCAAAGGCTACCATACAATGACCATACCGGTGCATTTTGTCGGCGTCATCGACCCGGAATATGCCTTTAACATGATCATTCCGATGCGGTCGAAAGATACAACTGCCGTCAGGCCGACCAATCAGCTGTATATGGGTTTCCACCGGAAAGATACCACCAACATAACCTACGAACTCCAGTACGGTAAAGAACTGTCGCACGTGACGAAATTTACGTCGAAGCAGTTCAAGGGAGCGTCCAGCTTTCTGCTGCGCGACGCCCGTCCCGGTGAATATACCATTGCCGCCTGCACCGCCGACGGGTTCCTGCTCTTTCAGGAACGTTTTGTTATTCAACCGGGGGTGAACTTCAAGGCCCTGGGTGTGAAAGGCATGGTCTACCGAAAACCGGAAATTGACGAAAAAACGCCGCCGCCGACCGACGTTCAGGTGATTTATTTTGACCAGAGCAGTTACGACCTGCGGGGCGACAACAAGCCGCCGCTGGACGTAATCGCCGGTGTCCTGCAGAAGCATCCTGACTGGAAAATCCGGATCACGGGCTATACCGATAACGTGGGTCCCCGGCAGCCAAACATGGTGCTGTCGGAATACCGGGCTAAAATTGTGGCTGGTTACCTGCGCATGAAGGGTATCCCGGAACAGCAGATGGAGGTCATCTGGAAAGGCCCCGACAAGGCCGCCGCGCCGAACGACGACGAAAAAAACAAGGAAAAGAACCGGCGTGTCGAGGTGCAGTTGCTGAGTATGTAGCGTTACCTCACTTGTTTATTAATCAGTTGTATAGTCAGTTGGGTCAGAACACTGTCGCCTTTCGGGTATTGTTTCTCCAGCACCGTTGACCCATACCGGATAACCGACCCGCTGCGCCGGTCAAAAATAACGCTGGTGTTAATCAGATAACCCCTCTCATCAGGGCCTGTTGTACCCAGATGCACTAACCCGAAGGCGACATCTGCCTGTGCCTGTTCCATGAGTTTTTGCACCGTAGGAGGCGAGGCAATTTGACGGATGTTGCCTTGTTTGCCGATTTCGCCGAATACGCGGAAGAACTCCGACCATAGCGAATCGCGTGTGGCCGGATCGGGTTTGACCGCCCTTATCGTATACCGTGCCGAAATCGTTTTTTCGGCTAACTGGTTCAGTAAACGCTCTTTTTGTTTCGTCAGCGTGCTGTCGACAACCGTGTCAGCCTCCCGGAGATCGTATTGTTTCACCTGCGCATAGACGGGGAACAAAAGAATCGTTGTGGAAGAGTTCAACGGTTTTCCGGTTTTGAAAGCACGCTGACAGCCAGTAAGACAAATCACTAAAAAAAGGAGCAGGGTAGTTTTCGGCATATGGGTTTTACATTGACGATGCGTTGGTGAGCCGGATTCCATAACCCTTAAAAAAAGCCACAATACGGAACTGAGAAAAGACAGAATTGTTGACTAAACAACCCCTGAACGTTTCAGGAACCCTGTTTTATCTGCAATTTATCGCCGGATCTCCGGCCTCTCTGGAATGGCTGACCCCTACGCTGCATTACGAATACCCGATTTCCGCTTTTTTGTGGCCAACAGTTTTCTGATCACTGCTACCTTGTTGATGCAGGAAGTAATTCTGGGCTACGAACTCTATAAACTCACTCATGAACCGCTTGCTCTTGGTCTGGTTGGGCTGGCAGAGGCGATTCCGTTTATTTCGATTTCGCTCTTTGGCGGGCACCTTGCCGATAAACGCAACAAACGCCGGATTCTGCAGCAAAGCCTGCTGGTGATCATGCTGGGGTCGGTCATTCTGTACCTGGTGTTTCAGCCGTCGGTGGTCGGGCAGATGAGTCAGACGGCACAGCTGGGCATTATTTATGGCGTGCTGATGCTGATCGGAGCGGCCAAAGGCTTTTACTCCCCGGCCAGTTCGTCGCTGAAACCGTTTCTGGTACCGCGCGAACTCTACCCCAACTCGTCGACCTGGAGCAGTTCGTTCTGGCAGGCGGGTGCCATCATTGGCCCGGGCATTGCCGGATTTCTCTACAACTGGCTGGGCCTCGACCATACGCTGATTGTTATCATCGCCCTGTTTGTGGTCTGCTTCATCCTGCTGTCGATGATTAAATCAAAGCCCGTACCGACACCGGCAGACGGGGCCGCCGTTAGTCTGTGGGAGAGCCTCAGGGAAGGCTTTGACTTTGTGTTTAAGACCAAAATCGTATTCTATTCCATTTCGCTTGATCTGGCGGCAGTTCTGTTCGGCGGGGTTGTGGCCATTCTGCCGGTCTTTGCCGAAGACATTCTGAAGGTCGGAGCCGAAGGACTGGGTTTCCTGCGGGCCGCGCCGTCGGTGGGAGCCGTGCTGACGATGATCGTCATGACCCGTTTCCCACCCATTAACAACGCCTGGCGGAACATGCTGCTGGCGGTGCTGGGCTTCGGGATATCTACGCTGATTTTTGCGTGGTCGACCAACTTTTATCTGTCATTGCTGATGCTGGCCCTGACGGGCGCGTTCGACAGTGTGAGTGTGATTATCCGGCAGACCATTCTGCAAATCTTTCCGCCCGACCACCTGCGGGGGCGTGTGGCGGCGGTTAACGGTATTTTTGTGAGTTCGTCCAACGAGATTGGCGCCTTTGAGTCGGGGCTGCTGGCAAGTGCGGTGGGGGCGGTGCCGTCGGTGGTGTTGGGCGGTTGCCTGACGCTGGTGGTCGTTACTTACGTCTATCTGCGGTCGAAGGAATTGCTGACGGTGCGGTTGTAAGGTGCATACAAAAACTCCCCGAAGGTGTTGACCCCGGGGAGTTGACAGAGCAAAGGACAGCTCCTTTACGGACAGGCTGTTCCGGCCACCACGTAGGTTATGCTATCGGTACTCGTCTGCCCGCAGGCATTGGTTGCGCTGGCCGTGAAGGTGTAGGTGCCCGGCTGCCGGACGCCGGTTGCCGAGAGAGCATACGTACCCGTCCGGCGATAAACCGTACTGAAGACATACCCGTTTGGCCCGGTTATGACAAAGGAGCTTCCTGTTCCCTGCCCCTGAATGTTGACTGCGCAGTTGCCTGGCCCTAAAACGCTCACCACCGTTGCCGAGATAGCTTTTGAAATCGGGTCCGTACAGTTTATCGAAAGCGGTTGTACGGCTACG
The DNA here is from genome assembly GCF_001870735.1 of Arsenicibacter rosenii. GTDB lineage: Bacteria > Bacteroidota > Bacteroidia > Cytophagales > Spirosomataceae > Arsenicibacter > Arsenicibacter rosenii. Next base: position 254,029 of record NZ_MORL01000001.1, read on the forward strand.
CCTACACAGCCGTTGCGGGTTCCGGTCACCGAATAAACCGTTGTCGACACGGGTGACACCGTGATCGGGTTCGACGTCGCACCGGTACTCCAGGTATAGCTGTCGGCCCCCGAAGCGGTTAGGGTAGCACTTTGTCCGCCGGACAGGCTGGTGGCCGATGCGCCAATACTGACGGTCGGCGATTCTTTGGCGGTGATGGTGGCGGCCGTTGTTCCGGTACAGGCTCCGTCACTGATGGTCAGGCTGATCACGGTGCTGCTGGTCGGGGTAAAAATTGCTGTGGCGTCGGTGCTGCCCGTCGACCACGTATACCATACGGTAGGGGCCGAAAACGTGCTGGCGATGCGCGGGGATAAGCCGCCCGGAAGCCCGGAAGCCGTTAAGGTAACGCTTTTACCAGGACAGACCGTCAGCGCAGGGAGGGCCGAAATGGTAGCGGTTGGCAGGCTGTGCACGTCAAAGTACACCGAGGTTACGGACTGACAGCCGGACGCCGTTGTTCCGGTTACGGAATAAGTATTGGTAACACTGACACTAATCGCCTGGGTTGTTTCGCTCGTATTCCATTTGTAGGTCCCCCCGGAACCCGCGCCGTTTGCGGTCAGGGTCAGACTGGAACCGGCACATACCGTCAGAATCGGAGCAGCGGTGGGGGTAATGGTAATTGTCGGGGTGGTGGAGTTACCGGTTACCGTTACGGAAGCAGTCGTTGAACACCCATTCCCCGTTGCCGACACCGAGTAAACCCCTGATACACTAACCGTACGGGTAGTGGCGGTCGAGTTGTCATCCCAGGTGTATCCGCTGCTACCCGAAGCGGTGAGCGTTACGCCTGGATTAGCACAGCTGATGATGGCTGACGGGGCTGCCGTGATGCTGACCGACGAGACCGGGTTAACGACAATGCTGGTATTGATGGGCAGCGACGTACAGACACCATCGTTGACCGTCAGGCTAACCACCGTGTTGCTGGTGGGGGTGAAAATTGTTGATGGTGTATTGCTGCCCGTCGACCAGCTGTAGGAAACCGGTGGTGGTGCTTTGGCCGACGCAATCCGTGCCGGTGTCCCGCCGACATTGGCATTCAGCGTAACACTCTGACCCTGGCAGACGGTCAGGCCGGGCAGCGCCGAAACTGTAGCCGTTGGCCGGTTGTAGCGGTATGGAGTCACGGTGGCAGATGCGGTACAGCCCGTGGGCGAAGTAATCGTTAAGGAGTAGGGCTTACTTATACTGACAACGATTGAGGCACTCGTATCACCTGTGCTCCATAAGTAGGTGATACCATTGCCGCCCGAACTGGTAAGCGTCAGGCTGCTGCCTTCGCAAAAGGTGAGGTTAGTGCTCGGCGAAATAATGGGCGTCGGATTATCGACATTGATGCTGATGGTGCTGCTGACCGGACTGCCGTCTGAGCCGGTAACGGTAACGGTGAAGGTTTTGAGACCTGATGTCAGGGCATTCACAGAGATAGCGCTGGTATTGTTAGCTCCGCTAATGGATGCGCCGGAGGGGGCATTCCAGGTATAAGTATATGGTGTTGACCCGCCCGTTGCCGTTACGGAAAGCGTGGCTACGGTATTACCGATACAGACAGATGCTATTGAAGCTTTCGTCACAAGGGCAAGGCTAGGGGGCGCCTGGATGGTGAAACGCGCTGTACTAACAACCACATTACCGCCTTGTAAGTAAACATTAATTTTTCTGTTGCTACCTACAGAGAATGCGTCAAATGTTCCGACAATTGTGCCACTGGTAACCCCGCTTCCCAGAGCTAACAGATTTCCCGAATTACCAAACAAACTGGAGTAGGTGATTATGTTATTTTCTTCGTCGTCAATATCAAAGCCATAGTTGTTATTTTCCGTCAAGTTTGTCACAGTAACGGTTACACTTTGCCCTACGGTGTAGGTAGCTGAGGCCGGACTAATCGTAATCGTTGGAGCTGGGTCAATCGTATGCTTAATTCGTTGGGGATGGCCTTTCTCGTTGTCAGGATAGAGTTTACCGGGAGAGGCAGATGCCATTGGCAGGGTAAACAGCCACATAAACACCATCCCTGCCACCACGAACAGTAAAAGAGGGCAGGGAGCTTTGAGTTGGGTTTTCATAAAAGTGAATCTGTAGAAGAATAAGATAAGTAGATATAGGTTTAGAAAAATTTAGTAATCCACATAGGGAGACATGGTTTACTTTTTAGTAAAATCTGATCAAAAATGTAACTAATACCTAATAAAAGCAAAACTTTATATGTAATTATGAGAAGAGTAGTAGAAGAGGATAGGCTATTCCAGATCGGATAAACGTCTGTCAAAACGCATGCTTGTTCGTCAAAGCTTTGAACGGCTGACAGTCTGAAGAATCAGGGGTTAAAAAAGAAACTCCCCTGGCGTTTAAACGTCAGGGGAGTTGAAAGGGATAGCGCTTTTTGCGTACCGGATTAAGCGTGACCATGCGGGGATGAATGTTGAAGTTCGCGGATGAAAGCATCGACATTCACGTCCTGATTCAGCAGGACGCGGGTGTTAAATACTTCCCAGAATAGTTCGTCAGATAATTGGTAATTGGTTTGGAGCCGGATCATGTCCCGAATACTTTGTTTAAGCTCCTGTGCGGCTGGCCGGGTAGAAAGCGTTGCATTGTGTTGAGAATTCATGAATTTACTATGTTTTTTATCAAGCACTGAACATTCTCATTATCAAATTGTTTGCCAGGTTTAAGTGCCTGTTTTGCTTTCTTTAAATAATTATAAACACAATAGCTGATACGGTCAGTTAGCTAACATTCGGACAGATAAGTTGCAAGCGGTTTTAATCTCTGCTTGTTTTGCAGAAAACTAAGCAGTACGAAAAAATGCAGACAAAATACCTCATCTTGTGGACTCTGATGGGCATGGCCTGTCTTATGGCCGAGGCTAAACCTAAGCCGAAAAAACTGGTAAAAGTCTGGGAAACAGACACCACACTGCGGGTCCCGGAATCGGTACTCTACGACAAGCGCAGCAAAATCCTGTATGTAGCCAACATCGATGGCAAAGCCGATGCGCTGGATGGCAGCGGATTCATCTCAAAGGTGTCGCTGGATGGCAAGATTCAGAACCTCCGCTGGACGTCGGGGCTCAACGCACCGAAAGGGATGGGCATCTATAAAAACACGCTGTATGTGACAGACATTTACCGGCTCGTGGCGATCAACCTGGAAACCGGTCAGGCCGAAAAAACGTGGGATGCCCCCGACCCCAAAAATGCGTTCCTGAACGATGTCACCGTAGCCAATGACGGAACCGTGTATGTCTCCGACAACCGGTTTGACAAAATCTACCGCCTGAAGGATAATAAGTGGGAGGTATGGATGGAGGGCGAACAGCTTAACCGCCCGAACGGCTTGCTGGCCGTGAAAAAGAACCGGCTGATGGTGGGTTCAACCAAAATCGGGGCGCTGCGGGCACTGGATACCGAAACCAAAACCTTTATGACCATTGCCGACGGTATGGCCAATACCGACGGTATCGTCACCGACGGAAAAGGTTATTTTGTCTCCGACTGGAGCGGGCAGATTTTCTACGTGAGTGCCGGAGGCAATAAGGAGCAGTTGCTGGATACCCGCGAGCAGAAAAGCAACTGTGCTGATATTGAGTACGTGGCTAAGGAAAAACTGATCATCGTACCGACGTTTCTGAAAAACAAACTGGTGGCATACCGTGTCGAATAGCGCAATCATACCAACGTATGAGGGTAATCATAAACGAGCCGCAACCGGCCCTGTACTTTTGTCACATCACAAGAAAACACAGTACGGCCATGGTTACCCAAACGACAACTTCATACGCACACGAAACCGGGACCGGTTTCATGGCGAGATATCATACATTTATTGAGAAGGCAGAATTCACACGTACAGGCTGGGCCGCAACCGCGATGATGATTCAGGGTTGCATTTTATCGCCGGCCCTCTTGCTGTCAATGGCTTACCTGGGCGGTGGCGACTGGCAGTTCCTGGCGTCGATGCTTGGTTTCCTGACGGTGCTGGTACCGATTCTGGGAGCTATGCCTGTGAAATACATCGTGCCGGCTTTTTTATTCAGCCTGACGATGCACCTGCTCATCATTCTCAGTAATCTGCTCTTATAGGTTGAGGCTTACATGGAGAATAAGATAAAGCCCGGTCGCTGACCGGGCTTTACTTTTTTGGCGTAACCCTCGGGGAAGCTTAAGCCAGCAACGCCGCCGTTGCCTGACGGATCTGGTCTATGCCGAAGCCGGCCATGGCAGCATCCATCTGCTGCACGATCAGCTCATTTCCGGGGTTGCCGATACTGCCTTCGTGCGAATGCTTCAGCTCGCGGGAGGCTTTATACGAACCCTCGTTGATTTCTTTACCAACAATCCGGTAGGCCTCGCGGAATGGTACGCCCTGCAACACCAGCTCATTTACCCGTTCCACGCTGAACAGCAGGTCATACTTTTCGTCGGCCAGGAGGTTGGGCTTTACCTGAATGTTTTCGAGCGTAAAGGCCAGAATCTGCAAACAGTCCAGTATTTCGTCGAAGGCCGGCATCAGTACTTCTTTCAGAATCTGCATGTCGCGGTGGTAGCCCGAGGGCAGGTTGCTCATCACCATCGTGATTTCCATCGGCAGGGCTTTAAGGCGGTTGCTCTTGGCCCGCAGCAATTCGGCCACATCCGGATTTTTCTTGTGCGGCATGATGCTCGATCCTGTTGTGAGGGCGTCGGGCAGGGTCAGGAATCCGAAATTCTGGCTGTTATACAGGCATATGTCCATGGCCAGACGGGAAACCGTGGCAGCAATGGCGGCAATGGCGTTCAGGGCGGTCTGTTCGGTTTTTCCACGGCTCATCTGCGCGTATACCACATTGACATGCATGCCTTCGAACCCAAGCAGCTGCGTGGTCAGGGTCCGGTTCAGCGGGAACGACGACCCGTAGCCGGCACCCGAACCCAGCGGGTTGCGGTTGGCCAGCCGGAACGCCGTTTGCAGCGTCAGCATATCGTCGGCCAGGGCTTCGGCATAGGCGCCGAACCAAAGGCCAAACGACGACGGCATGGCAATCTGAAGGTGCGTGTAGCCCGGCAACAGGTCATGTTTGTGCTGCTCCGACCGGGCAATCAGCTGGTCGAATACCATCCGGGTGGCTTCGGCAACCGTCCAGAGCTGCGCGCGGGTATAGAGTTTCAGGTCGACCAGCACCTGATCATTGCGGGAGCGGCCGCTGTGAATTTTCTTGCCTATATCCCCAAGTTTGCGGGTCAGCATCAGTTCAACCTGCGAGTGTACATCTTCGATGCCGTCTTCGATGGTGAAGTTACCCGCTTCGATGTCGGCGTAGATCGTTTTCAGTTCAGCCCGCAGCTGCGCGAGGTCATCGGCCGTCAGCAGGCCGATGGTTTCAAGCATGACCGCATGGGCCAGGTTGCCCAGTACATCGAATGGTGCCAGATATACATCCATTTCGCGGTCACGGCCAACGGTGAATCGCTCTATTTTGGCGGCTGCTTCAGAGGGTTCAGCCCCAAATCCTTCTTTTTGCCAGAGTTTCAAGGTAATGTATGTATGCTAAAAATGATCGGATGGCGGTTCCGGATTGCAAAATCCGGAAGAGCGGGATGTCTGTTATCAATCCGGCAGCAAAGGTAGGGATTCTGACAACGAAAAGGGCGAACCGACTCATCAGTTCGCCCTTTTCTTCGATGCGCCGGCCAGAATCAGCGGTCCAGCCGTACTTCCATTTCCTTCGGGTCTTCGGTATCACCGGTCGGCCGGCCGGCCGGTTGCGGGAGCGGCCGTTGGGCATCTGACGGATGGACTTCGTCTTTCCGGCGGGTCATGTACGTGTATATCGCCGGAACCACGTAGAGGGTCAGTACCAGTGAGAACAACAGACCGCCCACGATCACAATACCGAGCGGCATCCGGCTTTTGGAGGCCGCACCGAGCGCGAGAGCAAGCGGGAGCGCCCCAAAGGCGGCCACGAGGGTCGTCATCAGGATCGGGCGAAGACGCATGGCCGCCGATTCGACCGCAGCGTCGTACTTATTCTTGCCTTCCTTACGTTGCTCGTTGGCAAACTCCACAATCAGGATACCGTTTTTGGTTACCAGCCCCACCAGCATGATAATGCCGATCTGGCTGAAGATATTCAGCGTCTGACCAAACAGCCACAGCGACAATACTGCCCCGGCAATGGCCAGCGGCACCGTAATCATGATGATAAACGGATCGATGAAGCTGTCGAACTGAGCGGCCAGAATCAGGTAGACCAGAATCAGCGCAAGGCCAAAGGCAAACAACGTGTTCGATGAACTTTCGGCGTAATCGCGCGACGGACCCGAGAGCGCCGTCTGGAACGTATCGTCGAGGGTACGGGCAGCAATGGCCTGCATCGCGGCTACCCCGTCGCCGATGGTTTTGCCCGGTGCCAGACCGGCCGAAACCGTTGCCGATTTAAACCGGTTGTAGTGGTATACCTGCGGCGGCGAGCTTACCTCCTGGAACTTCACCAGGTTGTCGAGCTGAATCAGCTGTCCCTGGTTGTTCCGGACGTAGAACGAGGCCAGATCGACCGGTTCGTCGCGGTTAGCGCGGTCGACCTGCCCGACCACCTGATACTGCTTCCCGTTCATGAGGAAGTAGGCCAGACGGCGGTTACTGAGTGCTAATTGAAGTGTATTCGACACGTCGAGTACCGAGAGGCCCAGGCTGGTTGCCTTTTCCCGGTCGATGGTAATATTCAGCTCCGGTTTGTTGAATTTGAGGTCAACGTCGGGGTTCTGGAAAGTCGGGTCTTTCCGTACTTCATCCATAAACACCGGCAGTTTTTCCCGCAGTTTATCGAAATTCAGGTTCTGCAGAACGAACTGAACCGGCTGCCCGCCCCCGCGCCCTACCTGAATGGTTTGTTCCTGGGTAGGGAACATCCGCGCATCGCTGATTTTTTTCAGGTTTGCCGTGAGGAAGTCGGCAATCTGCTGCTGGGATCGTTTCCGCTCCGAAGGCTCCGCCATGTTGATGAAGATAAACCCGGAGTTAACGGCCCCGCCGCCCGAGAAGCCCGGCGCAACCACACTGAAGGTCAGCCGCGTTTCCGGAATGGAGTCGAGAACCAGCTGGGTAACGCGTTCGGTAATGTTGGCCATGGCGTCGAAACTGGTACCTTCCGGTGCCGTAATCGGAATCCGCAGACGGCCACGGTCTTCCAGCGGCGCCAGTTCGGATTTCAGCATGCCGCCGATGCCCACGATGATGGCGATACAAACCGCAATCATGGCCAGCGACCAGCCCCGTGATTTCATGAAGCGGCTCAGCGAGCTTCGGTAGCTGCTGTCGAGCCACTGGAAAAACGGCTCGGTTTTTTTGTAGAACCACGAATCTTTGCCGTGGTTTTTACTGGTCAGTTTCACACTGAGTACCGGCGTCAGCGTCAGCGACACAAACGCCGAAATCAGGACCGCACCGGCAACCACAATCCCGAATTCACGGAACAGACGACCAACGAATCCCTGCAGGAAGATAATCGGCAGGAACACCACCGCCAGGGTAATCGACGTGGCAATAACGGCAAAGAAAATCTCATCCGATCCTTCCTTAGCCGCCTGCTCGGTATCCATTCCCTGCTCAATTTTCTTAAAGATGTTTTCCGTTACAACGATACCGTCATCCACCACAAGTCCCGTTGCCAGAACGATACCTAACAGTGTTAACACGTTGATACTGAAGTCGGCAATGTACATGATGAAAAACGCGCCGATCAGCGAAACCGGAATGTCAATCAGCGGGCGGAACGCAATCAGCCAGTCGCGGAAGAAGAAGTAAATGACCAGTACGACCAGCACAAACGAGAGCAGCAGGGTTTCGCCTACTTCTTCGATGGCTTTCCGGATAAACGTACTGCGGTCGATCCCGATGCTGACCTGAATATCATCCGGCAGCTCTTTCTTCAGCTGTTCATACCGCTTGTAGAACTCGTTGGCGATATCGACGTAGTTGGCACCCGGTTGCGGAATCAAGACCAGAATAACCCCTTGAATCCCGTTTTGCTTTGATTGCGTTTCTTCGTTTTCAGGACCCAGAATGGCGTTACCAACATCCTTGAACCGGACAATCTGACCCGACGTCTGGCGGACAATCAGGTTGTTGAAGTCGTCTTCGGTTAGCAGACGGCCGACCGACTTAACGGTGAGTTCGGTGTTATTGCCGTAGATTTTACCGCTTGGCAACTCAACGTTCTGGCGGGAAAGCGCCTGCTCAATGTCCTGAACGGTCATGTTGTAGGCCGCCAGTTTCAGCGGGTCAATCCACAGACGCATCGCAAACCGTTTCTGGCCGTAGATGTTTACCTGGCTGACGCCGGGAATGGTCTGTAAGCGTTCCTGCAACACGTTTTCGGCGTAGTCGGACAGCTGCATGATGTTGCGGCTGGTACTCTGCACCGGCATAAAGACGATAGGGTCGGAGTTGGCATCGGCCTTGGTTACAACCGGCGGCGCATCAATGTCCTGGGGTAACTGCCGCTGGGCCTGCGACACCTTATCCCGTACGTCGTTGGCGGCCCGTTCGAGGTCGGCACCGAGTTCAAATTCGACCGTAATCGAACTGACCCCCAGTGAACTCTGCGACGAGATATTCCGGATCCCTTCAATACTGTTGAGCGATTTTTCGATAGGCTCGGTAATCTGGGATTCGATGATTTCGGGGTTTGCCCCGGTATAGCTTGTCCGGACGGAAATAATCGGCGGGTCAATGGCCGGATATTCCCGGACCCCCAGGAACGTAAAGCCAATGACGCCAAAAAGCACGATGACGATAGACATCACCATCGCAAATACCGGCCGGTTCAGACTTAGTGAGGAAAGACTCATAACTTGGTTGATCTACGTTTTCAATAGCAGACAGAAACCTGTCTGCTTACGGCCTAAAGCTTTGCCTGCCTCGGTTCGGCAGCCGGCGTACTGTCGGGTTGTGCGGGGCGGGCACTGCCCGGCTGCTCAATCGGTTTGATGCTTTGTAAGGTTACCATGCGGCTTACTTTCACATCCCCGTCCGGTTTCAGGAAGAGCAATCCGGTGGTGGCCACGGTATCCCCCACCTGTATCCCCGATAAAATCTGGATGGTACTGGCTGACCGGATGCCCGTTGTGACGTCTTTGAAAACCGCTTTTCCGTTTTTGACCAGAACGACCTGTTTGCTGCGGGTTTGCGGAATAACGGCCTGGGTCGGTACAATCATACCCCGTTCGTTCTGAATGGTAAGTGTGACCTTCGCAAACGAACCGGGGCGCAGCTGCGACTGCGTATTGTTTACGCGGGCACGGATACGGAGGTTACGGGTTGCTTCGTCGACGGCCGGTTCCAGGGCATAGACCTGACCGGTAAACGGTTTAGCGAAGGCATCCACCATAAACCGGACTTCGCTGCCCTGCTTAATGGAGGAACCGTATTTTTCCGGAATCGAGAAGTCGAGTTTCAGAGACGATGTTTGCTGCAGGCGGGCAATCAGCGTGTTGGGTGTTACATAAGCGCCTAAGCTGACGTTTCTGAGCCCGATGACCCCCGAAAACGGCGCCCGGATTTCCGTACGGCGCAGATTGGCTTTGACTACCTCAATATCGGCCGAAGCACTTTTGAGGTTCGTCACAACGATATCATATTCCTGCTGGCTGATACCGCCCCGGGCCAGCAGCTGTTTGTTCCGTTCTTCGATACGGCGGGCGTTTTCTTCCTGTACGATCAGGCGCTGAAGCTGTGCTTTCAGGTCGGCGTCATACAGTTTTATCAGCAATGTGCCGGCAGCAACGGGCTGGCCTTCGCGGATATTGAGCTGGGTAATGCGGCCTGAAACTTCCGGAAAAATGTCGACCTGTTCGTTGGCCAGCAATGAGCCTGTTGCCACGACTTCTTCTTTCAGCGCCTGCTGAATAACGATAAACCCGTTTACGGAAGTAGGGCCGCCGCCGCCGGGGCCGCCTTTGCCTTTGCCATCACCCCCTTTTCCGCCTTCTGCGGCCTTCCCGTCAGGGCCTTTTTCTGATCCTTTCTTAAAATACTTGTTGTACACAAAAAGCCCGCCGACGATCACAACGACAAGGCTTATAGCGGTCCATCTTTTCACGTTTATGCTGGAAACGATTCGTTAACTGAGTGCTAAACCGGAAAAACAACTGTTTGTTCAGGTCGGTAGCCGGCGCGTTTCAAATCCCGGAAAGCACTATTTCACCAATATTTAAACGGAAAGTTATCCTTTATTCCCCGACCAGGACAACCAATCTATAGTGAGAATATACTAACGGCTGGTTTTCATAGATGGAATAGAAACACAAATCGACCGGAAACAGCCCCCCAAAAGACCACAAACGGGGGAGTTATTGGCCGGTGACAAAAACGGATGAACGGGGGTTAATTGGCGGAATAATGCAGCAGATAGGCAATGAGCCGTTCAAACCGGAGTTGCTCGTGGGCGTTCTGAGTCTGCCGTTTTAATTCAAACCGGTATCGGTCAATCAGCCCGTCAAACTGAGGACTGTGGTTGAGGTGAGCGGCAATCAGTCCTTTGTAACAGCGGTGGGTCTGGTTATACAAAAACTTGCAGGGCTGATCGGGCTGACTGTTCAGCAGGGTATCAATAGCCTGTACGCTGCGGGTCTGGTCCAGAAAGGAAAAGCCCTGCTTCAGGAAAAACGATTCAACGTCCGCGCACAGCATTTCCGGCGATTCGCCCGGATTGAGTTTATACCGGAAATAAGGCATATCCCGGAATTTACCGATAGAAATAATCGTCGTATTGGCGTGGTCACGGTATTCGGGGGTATTCCGGAGAAACTGCTGGGCTATTTGCTCGACCTGCTGGTTACGGGTACCGAATAAAATATCAACCAGAATCTCGTTCTGGTAAAAAGAAGGAGAAAAAATGACGTTTTGAAAGCCTGTAGCCGTAATTTTGCGAAATTGTTTTTGATCAGCCAGTAACAAATAGTGGTGATCGGCAAAGAATTGCGACAAATGCCGGAAGAGGTTAGTTTCGAACGGGGAGTTCATGGTTGGCATAGGCGTAATTGTTTGCGAAGGCTGATGAAATGACAAAATAACTCATTAATAAAAAATAAGTTTGCTCAATCCCGCAATGCCTATCGTACGAAACCTTTACCTGTTATTGTTCTTTCTGGCTGGTCTCTCAACATCATCTCCGGCACAATTGGGCCCAACACACCCGACACAAACCATCCGTGGGCATGTCCTGGACGCCGACACAGAAAAACCGCTGGCGGGAGCCGGTCTGCAGCTCGAAGATGCCACCCAGGTCTATAACCTCACCTCCGAAGCCGATGGTAGTTTCCGGATGTCGAAACTGCCCGTTGGCCGCTACCAGCTGACCTGCCATTTTGTGGGCTATGAGACCCAGATCGTGCAGGAAATCCTGCTCGAATCGGGTAAGGAACAGATCATTGAGGTACGGCTGACGCCCGGCAACGAGACCCTGGCCGAAACGGTGGTGAAAGGCAACCGCCCCGATAATACCGTCAGCAGCATTCAATCCATTTCGACCGAGCAGATTCTGCGGTTTGCGGCTACCTATTTCGATCCGGCACGGCTGGCTACGTCTTTTCCGGGCGTTGTGAATACCAATGACCAGGCCAATAACCTGTCGGTACGGGGCAACTCACCGGCGGGTACCATCTGGCGTCTCGAAGGCGTTGACATCGTAAACCCGAACCACCTCAGCAATGCCGGTACCATCGGCGACCGGCCAACCTCCTCGGGTGGCGGGGTGAATATCCTGAGTGCCCAGCTCCTGGGCGCCACCCGCTTTTTGTCGGGCGCCTTTTCGCCCGAATACGGCAATACCATCGGCGGCATTCTCGACATGCGTTTCCGGACGGGCAACAACGAAAAACACGAATTTACGGCGCAGGCCGGGCTGATCGGGCTGGATCTGGCCGCCGAGGGTCCGCTCAGCAAAACCAAAGGCTCGTCGTATCTGGTCAACTACCGCTACTCGTTTACGGGCCTGCTCGGTCTGATGGGCGTATCGTTCGGCGGCGAAAATATCAAGTTTCAGGACCTGTCGTTTAACCTGACCCAGCCGCTGAAAAAAGGCGGAAAGCTTACTTTTTTCGGAATGGCCGGCAACAGCAGCAACGACTTTAAAGCCCCCGAAGACCCTGCCGTAAGGCTGGAAGACAAGGATCGCTACAACATTTATTTCAGCTCGCGGATGCTGGCTACCGGCCTGACCTATAGCCGGGCGCTGACCGACCGTTATTCGCTGAAGGTGTCGGCCGTGGCATCGGCAAATACCAACAACCGGTTTCAGTCGCCCGTAGAAACGATGCCGGCGAATATACCGGCTTATGTACGGGACCGCTCGACCAACGGCCGGGCCACCGTTCACGCCGCCCTGACCCGCCGTATTACGGACCTGCGCCGGTTGCAGACGGGTCTGTATGTAACGCGCTGGTACGGATCGGCCGGTTTGTGGCAGAGTCAGACGCCCTTTACCCCGCCGCCACGGCAGGGACGGGTGCAGGAAGGTGTCTTGCAGGCGTGGCTGATTCAGCCCTACGTCAATTACCAGTGGACGCCGAATGAGGCGGTGATGCTCAACGCCGGCTTTCACGGCAACGTATTTACGCTCAACAGCAAGAGCCTGTCGCTGGAGCCCCGGCTGTCGGCCCGCTATGCGGTCAACGCCATGAACACGCTGACGTTTGCCTACGGCCTGCACAGCCAGACACAGCAGCCCATGACCTACATTGCGGCCAAAGGGTTGCCGCTGGACGCGGTCAACGGCATCAGCAATACTGGTCTTGGGTTTACCAAAGCCCACCACGCCGTTGCGGGGTATACCCGCGCCCTGACCGAAACGTCGTCACTGAAAGCCGAGGTCTATTACCAGTACCTGTTTAAGGTGCCGGTGTCGGTGCATGCCGGTAGTGTGACGTCGGCGCTGAACCTGATCGACATCAATGAGTTTGCGGCCCGGCCGGAGCAGCTGGCCAATACCGGCAAAGGCCGGAACATGGGGCTGGAGCTGACCTATCAGCGTTTTCTGACCAAAAGCTACTACCTGTTACTGACCGGTTCGGTGTATGACTCGAAATATCAGGCCAACGACGGCGTCTGGCGGGATACCCGGTTTAACGGACGGCATACCCTGGCCCTGACCGGCGGCAAAGAGTTTACGCGGCTAAAATACGGCAGCACCCGTACATGGGGTGTCAATGCTAAGATCACGCAGCTGGGCGGCTACCTCGACCGCACGATTGATGAGCTTGCGTCAAAAAATGCAGGGCAGACCGTATACAAAGGCAACGATTTTGATGTCCGTCTGCCGGATTATTTCCGTGCCGATGTCCGCGTCTACTGGCGGAAGAGCAAGCCTAAATACAGCCGCACCTTATCGCTTGATCTGCTGAATGCTACGGGCACGAAGAATGCGGCATACAACTATTTTGATGCGTTGCAGGGCAAGGTGGTGCAGCAATACCAGCTTGGTCTGGTGCCGGTGCTGAACTACCGGTGGGAGTTTTAGGGCGGTACCGGATAGTGAAAAACCAAACTTTTTTCAGTAGGTTTGCGTTCATAAGATACACGCATACCTGGGGGCGACCGGAATTGACAGCTTGCTGAGGTCGCGTGTAAGCATGCCGGGAGTGGGCGACAGTTCCCGTCTAAACAAATCGTCGAACAATAACTGGCGAGTATAACTACGCCATGGCTGCTTAATCCCGAGCGGATAGCATAGCCATTGTCTCCCCGGCCTACGTGCTGCTGGCTGGATCAGGAGGCATCGACACGCAGCGCTGGCCCGGCTAATGGTCTTGACACCGGGTAAGATCCTAAGACCTAAGGTTTCTGGTCGGCCTGACGCGAGCCAGCCTTAATCCCGACAATCCAATCGCTTCTAAGCATGTAGAAAGCACGACGGGTTCCTTGACTGGACGAGGGTTCAACTCCCTCCGCTTCCACTCATCAATTAGCTGTAAGTCAACGACTTACAGCTAATTTTTTGCCACAAAGAAAAAATGGCAGAAAAAAATGGCAAAAAAAGTTGTACAAAACCATGATTGATGGGAAAAAGTACCCTTTCAGGCTTCCACGACTATCTAAACCAGACGATAACGACCTGACCAAACAATGGGTCGTAGAATACGGAGTCTGGTCCATCGCCAGGGAAAAAATCGTACGCAAACGGATTGTTTTAGCTGCTGAAACGGCTGGCCGATGCTCTCTATGGCATCAAGCCATATTACGGATTTCTCTGTTTACCTCCTTCTGGGCGTTTTTGAGTTCACGCCAGCTATCGGAGCCTTTTTCGCCGGCCGCCTCCATATCGCGGAGCTCGGCGTTGATCTGTTTTAAGGTCTTCGAGCGATTCTTTGGAGCTCGCGGCATCGATTTCGAGCCTTAGTCTGGCAATGTCTTCAAGCGTCATTCCTGTAGAAAAGAAAAGTCCGGCCGCAATGTGTGGCCGGACTTTGGAGCTTGGAAGGACAGGGATTTAGTGCGCTTCTGTTGATTTATATGTATTTACTCTGTCCGAAACCTTTCTCCAAATAAGACCATTTACTGAATTAGTATTAAGCAGATCAAGTTCATATTCGCCTTTGAAACGATACATGGTGTCGCCTAACGAGCTTTTTACTCTAGCAAAGACTATACGATTCAAATAGCCTTTTTTTAATACTTTTTCAATAGTCAACTGAATGTCTTCAGACTTGCTATATTCTGTTATTATCTTTTCATCATTTGAAATTAAATTGTTCCATTTTTCATTAGCATAAAGCTTAGGAAACCAAAGCGATTTATTTAATTCTGTAGGATGTTGAACCTCGCCATACTGAAGGCTATAGTTCTTAAATGACTTACCGAAACAGCTTGCTGCTTCATGTTTTCTAAAGAAAGAGCAATCATCAGAAATATCTATAAAGCCTTTACCAATAAACTTTTCAGGGCTATAGTCAAACTCAATATCCCAAGGAGAGAATGAAGTAGAGTCAACCTTTTTTTGTTTTATTCTCTGAATTACTTGATCAATTTCTGCATTGATAGCTTCAATTTTTTGTGTGACATCGATCCTTATGATTTCATGACCTGTTGCGTTGATAATATCAGCTTCTCTCAATCTATCTTCGTCTATCAGCTTTTTATGATATCCTTCATCGACTTCAATATGTATTTGCAACTGTGGGAAAAAGATATCCGTTAAGGCACGTCCATCAGGTCTGCTGACATATTGTTGTGTTACAAACTTTATAGAGAGGTCATTGAGGAGATGCCAGATTCTTGTGACAACATAATGTTCAAATCTCTTTTTTTGTGCTTTAGCAAGCTGGCGGGTAATATAATCAAGCTTGTTCATGGGGTGATTTAAAGAATGAATGATGGAAAGATTCTGGATGAGTAATCCCCAAGACCAAATGAATTTAGATTCAATTTATACTTATAAGCTCCGGAATTTATAAAGAAAGATTCTCCTGAATCGTTTTAAACGTCAAAAAGCTGACTTTGGCCTGAAAGTTCTTTTTGATGTCGCGCATGATCTTCGATTTGGTGTCGTTGTACCAGCCACGGCCACGGCAGTAAACGGTTCCCTTGCCCCAACGGCCAATGGCAATGCCCCACGTTAACCGCTTCAGGGCAATGTTGGCCGTTGGGATTTTTTACTGTTCTGATACCCCGGCACGTAGGCAAACCGCCCGATGCCGACCTTTTCAACATAGCTCTGAATGGCTTCGACATACTCACCGGCAGGGTTCGGCAGGGACGACGGCGGCATTCATATCCTTGACGCGGCCGAAGACAATCCTACCCTTTACCTCACTCCACCCTCCTCATCATCACCCGCGCCTGAGTAAACCGGCGGGCGCGGGCGGGCCGGTATCCGAGGTTGCAGGGAATGAAACACCCTTCATTGATGCTGACGGGATTGATCCGTATACAGGAATCAGGTGTTTGCTGAGCAGGTCCGGATGGCCGGGCGTTCATTCGGCCCATGGATTTCACCGTCAGGATTGGACGGTCAACATGGCATTACTGCCCGGGCCATGTCCCTACACTTTTGTTTGTCGCTTACATACACTCAATCGGTGCTTATGCCGATGCGTTTACCTTCGTCTTCCCGGTTCAGTAGCTTCCCGTCCGGATCCAGAACAACAGCTACAGGCCGGAAGCGGACCGGCAGGACAGCACTCAGCTTATTGGCCGTTGCCGGCCACAGGATAAACCGCTGTTGCTGTCCGTCGGCACCGGTAATCTGCACCTCTACCGGTGCCTGAAACGGAAGGGCGGTGCTGCGCCCATGCCCGTCTTCGCGGTATTTGATCACCTGCCCGCTGAGGCTGACGGTATACCACCCGCTTGCCCGGCGGCGGGCGGTAGCGGAGCGCAGGCGGAGGTCATACGTGACGATGTCGGTAAACAGCTCCCGGATTTTGGTTGAATCGGCGGGGGTAGCCTGCGCGTAGAGCGACCGTAACAAATCAAGGGCGGTCGGTGGATGGTTGGGGTAAGCATTGGCCGCATAAAACTGCCGCAGGGCCTTATTGATGCGGGTTTCGCCCATCTGTCTGTATAACTGATACATCGCTACGGCCCCCTTATCATACGACAGGTGGGTCTTGTCGGGATGCAGGCTGATGAGCGGGTCTTCCGGCACGGCATGCCGGTTTTGCCGGTAAATATCCTTGTGGACATGAACACGCTCCGGCAGACAAGCTTCGCTATAGAGGCGTTTGTAGACCATCAGTTCGGTATACATCGCGAGGGTTTCCGTCAGGAGCGTGCTGCCTGCCCGTTCGTCGGGGCTAATCCGGTCATTGCCCCACCACAGGTGCGACAGCTCGTGGCTGACCATTTCGGCCAGGATGTCGCGTTGGGGAGAATGAGTCAGTAGATTCTGATAGCCAAACTGTTCGCGGCAGAACAGACTGCCGGGGTAGGCTGTGCCCGCAAACCCCTGCGCCGCATCCGAAATCTCGGCAAACCGGATGGTTTTGTGCGGCGACGGGCCAAACTGCGCAGCGGCATAGGCCAGGCTTGTACCGGCCACCTGCAGGAGGTGCCCGATGTTCCGGTCGTGGTCCGGGTGAAAATACGCCTCAATGGTTGTGGTGCCGACTGTCTTTTTCCGGACGGCGTACCGGGCTGAGGCCACAGCAAACCGGAACGGAATCGGGGCCGCACTGCGGTAGTGAAAACAGGTACGGTTGCCGGTTGTTTGCCGGGAAAGCAGTTCGCCGGTACTGATCACGGTTTGCGGCGCTTCTGTCGAAATCAGGGCATCGAAGCGGATAAACCCATGGTCAGTCGCGGGTAGTGCCTTGAGTGGCTTCAGGGCAACGGGCGGTAAATGCCGTGCCTTCCGTTCGGCAGGATCCGTGATCTCGTTATCGGGCTCATACCCCAGTTGCGGGAAATACCGGCTGATGCGTATAAACGAACCGTTCGCAACGATGGCATTAAAACCCGCCGGTGTATTAAACACAGAACCGGGGTAGCTAAACCGGAATACGACCCGTACGGAGTCGTCAGGGCGCAGAGCTTTATGCAGCCGGAAAACGGTATAGCCAAAAGCCTTGTCCTGCCGGATCCGCCGGCCGCCGACCACACCAACGGCATGCAGGGTCACGTCCTGACTGGTGTGCAGATACAGGGTGTCGATTGGCGTACCTGTTTTGTTTTTCAGTTGATACGCGCCGCTGACCTGATACCGTCCTTCGCCCGGATACAGATCGATGGTTGTCTGAACCGCCACGGGGGTTGGCTGCGGGTAGTGTTTCAGAAACCCGTAGGTTTGTTCATACGCCAGCTGCCAGTCGAGCCGTTCGCGGCGGCTTTGGAGGTCGGTATGCCGGGCGATGAATCCGCCGGTGCTGAGGGCTGCCACCAACAGACAGGCCGGCCCGATCAGGTGCGGAAACGAAAGGGTTTGGCCCGGCCTGCGGATGATCCGGATGAGCGCAAACAGCAGCAGCGTAACCAACGTCCAGAACAGCAGGTGAAAACCGAAGCCGGTCAGGGTCCGGTCAAAGCCACTCATATCGCTGTAATGCCCGCGAAATGTATTGGCGAACCGAAGCAGCGGATGCCGCAGGCCGGTAAGTGGTCCGAGGGTGGTGTGTGAAACCATCAAAACCGCGCCCGACACGGCCATCGCCACATACCGCCGGTTAATCAGGACCTGCAAACAGACAACGAGCCCGGCGTTGAGCATCAGCGGGGCACCGATGAGGTAAAACAGGGATGCATACAGCGCAGGCCGGATCGGCGCATTCGCTTTCAGGAGCTGGATAGCGATACCAGTCAGCAGGCTGAGCAGAAGCAATAGTATGATAATCGTGCTGATAGACAGCCATTTGGCCGTTAGCCGGACGCTGCCGGAAAGGGGCGTGCTGTTCTCCAGGAAGGCAAAACGGGTAGCGTGACTGCGCCAGTACAATTCGCTGCCAAAAATCAGGATGGCAAACAGGCCCATCATCGGAAACGCCGACAGGATATTCCGGACCATGAGGCTGGTAGTGGCCAGTTTCTCCGGCATCCGGCTGCTGGCTGCTACATCGCTCAGGGTTTCAATCAGCAGAAAACCGACCCAGCCCAATGCAATGATCAGGAACGGAATACTCCTCAAAACACTGCGTAAATCAGTAACTAACAGCTGCCACAGACAACGCAGATCATAGGCAACACCCAGCCCCCCGGGCAAAACGGGACGATAGGTGGTAATCCCGGATAACCGTTTATCCGATTGGGGGCGACGGGCCGGTAACTGCTGCCCCGTCGTAAGCCGGAAGAGGCGGTACGCCACAACGAGCAACAACCCGGACAGGCCCAGGACTGCCACCCGGTTGATGAGCAGGTTTCCCGTCAGGCTCACCAGCTGATGATTTCGTTGCCAGGCTGTCCAGTGCTGCGTCTGGGCCAGAAATCCGGCTATTCCGAACGGATCCAGCAGGGCTGCGCGTTGGAGGGTCGCCTGCGAAACAGGGTCGCTGTTCGCAATCAGCGGAGAATTGGTGTAAAACGAAATGCCCCAGTACAGGAAATAGAGAAAAACGCCCGCTACGTAGACCAGCAGTTTTTGCCGTGTGAGCAACCCGATACAGCAGGCCAGGGCGGTGCAAAGGGCAATGTTGGGCAGCAGGAACAGCAGAAAGGGCGACAGGTAGTTAAGGGTCCGGAACGGACCGAGGGTATCGGCTCCGCCTGTTTTCAGCGCATGCCCTGCGCCAAGGCCTGCCAGCAATAAGGCGTATCCGGCGGTCGTCAGGCCGAAAATAACCGAAAACCGGCTCAGCACATAGGGGCCCTTGCGGATGGGTGTGGCAAACAGGATGGCGTCGAAGCGGGCATCCTGTTCACGGAAAAGGGTTTGGGCTCCCAGCAAGGTAGTAGAAAAAATGGCCGGCAGGGAGGTCAGACCAATAATATAGGTCAGTACATAGGGGCCGTTTACAAAGGTGTCCGGAAAGGGGAAACGGGCGCCGGTGCCCATAAAGGCACCAAGCAAAAGGTAGGCTGCCAGCAGGAGCAGGAGGCTTTTTTTCCGGGCAAAGAACTGCCATTCAAAGCGGAGGAGGTCAGCAAACATGGGAGGTGTTCTGGTGCAGGGTGATGAAATAAACGTCTTCTAAATCAGCGGATTTGGGCGTAAACGCCGCATCCGGTTGTGTATCGGCATACACGCTGATATACGGTTTGCCGCCGTGAAGCCGCGTCGAAACAACGCGGTTAGTTTGCTGGAGGGCAATCAGCTCATGGGCCTGTACGGCTTTCGACCATACTTTACCGGCAATGGCGTCAACAAAGGCATCCGGTTTACCGGCAGCGATCACCGACCCGTGCTGCATGATCGCCATGTGGGTGCAGAGGTTCCGGACATCCTCCACCAGATGCGTCGACAGGATAACGATGATCTGCTGCCCGATTTCGCAGAGCAGGGTATTGAAGCGGTTGCGTTCTTCGGGGTCCAGACCGGCGGTCGGCTCGTCGACGATGATGACCTGCGGGTCACCGAGCAATGCCTGGGCAATGCCGAACCGTTGGCGCATACCGCCCGAAAATGTACTGACGGCTTTGTTGCGGTGGGCATACAGATTGGTTTTGTCGAGCAGGGCCAGAATCTGTTCTTTGCGCAGGCTACGGTTGCGGATGCCCTTCAGAACCGCCAGATGGTCCATGAGCGTATAGGCCGATAGCCCCGGATAGACGCCGAAGTCCTGTGGCAGGTAACCAAGCTGCTGTTTCATAAAGGTCGGATTGGCTACCAGATCGACACCGTTGAGGGTTATACGTCCAGTATCCGGCAACTGGAGGCCGGCCAGCGTACGCATGAGCGTAGACTTACCGGCACCATTCGGGCCCAGCAGTCCGAACATGCCGTTCGGGATGGTTAGTGAGATGTCGTTGAGGGCTTTAACCGAATGGGCATACGTCTTCGAGACGTTCTGCAGGAGTAACGTGTTCATCGTTGTTCAGTAATTATTGGCAATAGCATTCCCCGCAGCCGTTCAGCTGTTAATTTTTTTAAAATAAACAGGGAGACAGGGTATAGAAGAAGGGCAGCAGAACCGCTCTTTCATTCTTTCACACTTTCGCTCTTTAATCCACTTCGTCCACAAACTCCAGAATATCGCCGGGCTGGCAGTTCAGGGCTTTGCAGATAGCGGCGAGCGAGTCGAAGCGGATGCCTTTGGCTTTTCCGGTTTTCAGAATAGATAGGTTGGCCGGCGTTACGTCCAGAATTTCAGCCAGTTCCTTTGACTGCATTTTGCGTTTGGCCAGCATGACATCCAGATTCACAACAATCGGCATAATTAAAAGATTAAGTCCTGTTCTTCCTGCAGGTGAAGGCCTCTGACAAAAATCACGGCCATGAAGTAGGCAAATATCCCCAAAACGGTATGTAAAACCGACAGGATAACGACAATTTCTACTTCGTACCGGGTCGCCACGTGATAAACCAGAAACGGCAGCGGCAACAGAAAGTTGAGCAGATAAAAGATTCGCAGCCGCCTGACACCGCGCTCCGTAAAGAGTTTCTGCGCCCGGAAAATCTGGAAAATATTGCCCAGCAGCCAGAAGAAAAGCCCGTATAGTGCAATAAAGGCAATCATTTCGAAGACATACATAAACCCTGAATCATCTCCGATCAGAAAGCGCTGATTCGTAAACGGGAAGTTGATCACAAACCGGCCTTCGCCAATCGGATGCACAAGGGTGTCGCGGAACGCGAAACAAAGCAGGCAGTAGGCTGCCGTTGCCAGGTAGGGGATGGCAGCCGCTCTGGACAGAAACAGTAAGGCCGAAGCCAGCATTCGTACTTGTTGCATTGTAGTTGTTGTTTTTACAAACGTACTAATTAATTATTGTAAAACAATAATTAATTATGTTTTTGCGGTAATTTTATGACACTTGGCGCCATAACTGCCTTGTTTGGTAGAACTGGAATTATTATAAATTATAAAAGCAGGATGCATTGTTACCGAAATATATTGTATGGTCCTATAAATAGTAATTAATTTACAATCAATTCTTTAATTTATACAAACGTTTAAGTGTGTGTCCCCTGACAGGCATAGGCATTTGTAACCGTAACAAGATAAGACTCCGTAATCTGCTACTATTGTATGCCACGTGATAAACGTGTATCCATAGCCGGCAAACCGGCTAACCCGGAAGCTATATCCGGTAAATTCTCATTTCAGAAAACAACGGCCGGTATTGCCGTACTCTGGCCGGCCGGCATTGGGTCAGAACGCATGTCAGACTTTATGATCTCTGATGCCAATCCGGCATTCCGGCAATTCCTGACATGCCCTCCCGATCCGGTTTCCGGCATAAGGCTTAGCGAATTACCGGCTGCCATCTCCGCAAACCTGATCAACGCCGCCTCCAACGTCATGCTCGACGGGGGCATACAACGGTGTCTCATCGGTAATCAGGTAGCATGTACACTGACAAAATCCGGCGAAGGGGTTGAGGTGATCTGTCTGCCGGCGCCGGCAGATCCTGCTCAGACCACCGGCGGCAGGCAGCTGCAACCACCACCGGATGCGGCACCTGATCAGATCTGGAAGCGGTTACGCTTATTGCAGATTCTGCACGAATGGTTGTTGGAACAGCATCAGGAAGAGATGCAGCTGAGCGGGAGTTTTCTGAACCAGATATATGCATTGATACCCTGTAACCGGATAACCCTTCTTCGCTTTGATCCGAAAACGGATACCGCTGAAATCGACCGGCGGTTGTTGAACGGAGTGCTGGAAGAAACACCGGAAAAGGGGTTATCGGCCGGTTTCTTCCGCGTTCCGCCGTTGATCAACGGAGACATTTTACTGGACAATAACCTGCTGCACGATACCTATAAAGAGCTGGGAGATTGGAACCCTTATGCGCGTGGATTCCGGTCTTTTATCATGGTGCCCCTTTTCAGAGATTATCATTACCTGGGCGTTTTTGCCCTTTTTTCGACGCAACAGTCCTTTTTTACGGAGGCACATATCAACCTGCTTAAGGAAATAGCCGGGCAGTTGTCGATTGTGTTGCTGCAGAAAAAGATACACAAGGAAATAAGGGAGCAGAATCAAAAACTAGAAATCAGAGATACGGCGCATATCGAAGAAATCAAGAAACTCTCTCTTGTACAAAAAAATATTCTTGAACTGACTGATGTCGGCATCATTGCTTTCAATGCCTTAGGGGAAGTAGACATTGCCAACCCTGCTTCCGAACGGATGCTGGGTAGCGTTGCCGGTGGGTTGTCGGCGAAAAAGAGTGAAGGAATTTTTTCAGACTTTTCATTTGATATCACAACCGCATCCGGCGAGAGCGGCGAAACATTATCCTACCGGGCCATTTTGTCGCAACTAATCCACATCGGCCATTTTCAGGCCAAGGGAACACTACAAAATAAGCAGGGGGATAAATTGCCAATATTGTTAACGGCCACTACACTTCTGGATGAACACCGGGAAAAATCCGGTTTTGTGGTGATGTTGTCTGATATGTCCAGGATTGTTGCGGTTGAAAATCAGCTGCATGAGCGGAATCGCTTACTGACTGCCTTCTTCGACAGTACGGCGGCCCTGCATTGTGTTACGAATAAAAAGGGCTATTTTGTTTTACTCAACCCGCTCTGGGAAAAAGTACTGGGTTATTCGCTGAGCGAGTTGATGGCAACGCCCTATATCGACTTCCTGCATCCGGATGATGTAAAAAAGACGTTAAGCGCTGTTGACGCGTTTCTGCAACATAAACTGTTACAGAATGATACCACGTTTGTCAATCGCTACCGGCACAAAAATGGCGGTTACCGGCTCATTGAGTGGACGAGCAGCCTTTCCGGAGAGGTAATGATCAGCTCAGCGCGTGATATCACAGATCAGCATATCATGCACCAAAGGCTGAAGGCCATCAACCGGCGCTTACAACTGGCTACTAAAGCGTCTCAGCAAGGAATATGGGAATATAATGCCCGGAAAGACCGGTTTATCTGGGATAAACGGACCTGCGAAATCTATGGTGTGTCGCCGGAGCGTATGACAAAAGGGTTTAGTTTCGGGGATTTCTATGCGCTGATTCATGAGGAGGACAAGCCTGTGTTGCTTAATGATTTTGTAACGCTGGGGGAAACAATAAACTACACCCGGATTCTGCGTATTCCGTTACCGGACGGGCGGATACGGTTTGTTGAAAATTATGGCTTGCTCCTGACCGATAAAGATGGCAAACCGGTGAAGGCAACCGGCGTTGTGGCTGATATAACGTCCCGTATGGAGGCAGAGGAAGCATTATTGGAAAGCGAACAGCGGTTCCGCGAGATTGCGGATAATGTGGATGAAGCCTTTTTTATTTTCACGACCAATCCGTTTCAGTTTCTGTATGTAAATGCTGCGTATGAACGGCTGTGGGGGGTGAATAAAAACCAGTTTTACAAAAATCCGGCGCTACTGGCCAACGCTATTGCTACCGATGATCTGCCCCTTGTCAGAACTTTTTATGAGCAAACCATGGCAGGAACCGAAGGGCAGGTTGAGTTTAGAATTAAAAGTAAAGCCCACGTCTGGCAGTGGGTGCTGATGCGGATATTCATAAAACGCGACGAACAAGGCAAACCATTACGGTATATTGGGTTAGCCAGTGATATCACCAGCCGTAAAGAAAAAGAACTCGTGCTGCATGAGGCGCTGGTCAGGGAACAGGATCTGAATAAACTCAAATCGCAGTTTGTCTCTACGGCTTCGCATGAGTTCAGAACGCCATTAATGACGATGCAGACCTGTATCGATCTCATTAAATGGTATGTTGAGCGCCCCGACGCTTCAGCCAAAGAGGCTATCTACAGGCAACTGCGCATCATGCAGGATGAAATAAAAAGCTTCAGCGAGCTGCTGAGCGACATTCTGACCGTGGGGCGGATTGATGCCGGCAAAGTGACGATGCACCTGGCGGATGCCGATATGGTAAACGTAGTGAATGGAGTAATTTCAACCCATTTTGCCCGCAGAAATGATAATCGTGAAGTCAGTTTGTTCGTAAAGGGAACCCCATATACCATACCCGTTGATGAAAACCTGATGACGCATGTTCTGGTAAACCTGCTGTCTAACGCCTTCAAATTTTCGGCTGAAAATCCTGAGCTGACACTGGATTTCTCATCGGCAAGCCAACTGGTTATCACGGTGCAGGACCGGGGAATCGGGATACCGGCCGCCGAGTTGCCGTCTCTTTTTCAGGCATTTTTCCGCGCCAGCAACACGGCGGCTATTCAGGGTACGGGGTTAGGTCTTGTCATTGCCCGTCAGTTTGTTGAATTGCATCAGGGCGTGCTGACTGTTGACAGTATAGAAAAGCAGGGAACTACATTCACCATCCGATTGCCCCGGAAAACAAAGATAAACCTGTCGTAACATAACGTACATGAAGCATGAATGAACGGATACTGATTATTGAGGATGAGCCACCTATCCGCGACAATATCGCTGAGCTGCTGACTATTTATGGGTTTGAGGTATACACCGCTCAAAATGGCCGTGAAGGCATAAGCCAGGCGCTGATCACGTCACCGGATCTGGTACTGTGCGACATCATGATGCCGGAAATGGATGGATATCAGGTATTAAATGCGCTCCGGGATACGCGCTCGCTGTCGGGCATACCCTTTATTTTTCTGACTGCCCGGGCCGAAGCGTCTGACTTTCGCAGCGGAATGAATGCCGGAGCGGATGATTACCTGACTAAACCGTTTACGATTAACGACTTACTACAGACTATAGACCGAAGACTGAAGCGGGATGCACAACGGAAAGCCGACATTCAGGCGCGCCTCAGTGCATATCGGGAGTCAATTACCTCCATCTCTTCGCATGAATACAATACGCCGCTCAGCGGAATTATCGGGTTTGCGGATTTATTGAGTACCAATTTTCGCGATTTTGACCCGGAGTCTTCGGTTTCTATGTTGCACATGATCAAGCAAAGTGCCCTGCGCCTGAAGCGTTCGCTGGATAATAACCGGCTGATGTCCATTCTGGAACACATGCATCCGGCGCATGAGCATTATGCCTGGTATTCGACCGGGCAGAGTTCGCTGACAGAAGAAAAGGTGGTTTGTCAGCTGGAGGATGCGATGGAGCGTCAGGATATACACCCGGAAAGTAAGGTAACGGTTCAGCCGGGGTGCCTGGCCATTGCCGGAGAACATCTGAAACTGATTATTGACGAACTGATTGATAATGCCGTCAAGTTTACCACCGGAAACAAGCCTGTACTGATTCAGGGAAGCATAACCGGAGAGCGGTATACCCTGTCATGTACCAATACGGGGCGGGTATTCAGGCAGCAGGATATTGACCGGATCGGGCCATATGTGCAGTTTGACCGGGATAAGTACGAGCAGCAGGGGTTAGGCCTGGGCCTGGCCCTAATAAAAAAAATACTTTCGTTTAACCGGGGCGAACTGGAAGTCAATGCCTCAGAAACCGGTGAAACACAGGTGGCTGTTTCGCTTCCGGTCTGCCAGACCGGATTGCCCCGGTAGGGGATAGGGGATACAACTTGTATCCCCTGATGTTTTTTTTAATAGCTGGCAGACAAAGGCACCAGTTTCGCCCCCAGATCGGGCGTTTTCATGTCTTTGTCGAACGGGAACATCGGGCGTTCGATGCGTTTGTAGGGAAGCCTGAACAGATCCTGATCGACCCCGCCGGGTGTCAGGGCCATAATCCAGTCTTTCTGCATCGCATACAGCTCCGGCTCAAGGTAGCCGATTTTAACGACCACAATGTCGGCTTTGCGGGGTTCCAGCCCCAGGCGTTTGAAATCGTTTTCCTTGTGGTAAGGCTTGCGCTTCTGCGTGACTATCACATGCACACTCCCGACCTTCACCACAACCTCAACCTCCGCATCGCGGTCGCCTTCGACAATGGCCTCGACCGTCCCTTTCAGGCGGACCGGTCCGGCAAAGCGGGCATCGACAGCGGCTCCGGCCAAGGCATCTACCTGACCGCCAACACCTGCGGCCTTTGCTTTCCGGATAAAGTCAGGACCGGGAATGGATGCATAAATCAGCGCCGGGCCATCGGGTTTCTGAAATTCGGGTCGTGCCAGGATCTGTGTCAGCGTCCAGGTCACATCACCCGCACCGCCTGCGGTCGGGTTATCGCCGGTATCGCTGATGAAAAACGGTTTTCTGGCGCTGACAACCGCCTTGGCCAGCACGTCTTCCAGCTTACCGACCGGCGCAACAAAGTCAAACTGACCGCGTACGTTCCACATGGCAGTGGCCAGTTTTTCGGCCGTTTGGGTTACTTTCGCCTGATCGTCGCCAACGACCATCACGGCCGCGTGGTTGCGTGGTTCGTCGGCCCAGGCATACCCAATCCAGATACCGCCGTCCACGATGCCGTCCTGCCCGTCGACGGCCGGAGCGACCTGTTGATACAGGCTTTTACCGGGTTCGATGCGGGTACTCGTTTTTTCGCCCGGGAGCAGAATCGGTACGTTGATCAGGGCCTTGTAGGCCGGTTTGCCTTTACCGCTGTTGAGCCGGTTAATGAGGTTGGTTACAGCCCGTTCTTTCGTCTGCATGGCATCTTCGTGCGGAGCCATGCGGTAGGTCGTCATCAGGTCCGTCTGCTGCGCCAGTCGCCATGAAACGTTGCCGTGCAGATCCATGGATGTCGACACAAGGGTATTATAACCAATCACCTTCCGGATGCGGGTAATGAGATCCCCTTCGGGGTCGTCGAGGCCCTGCACACTCATTGCTCCGTGAATGTCGAAGTACAATCCGTCGTAGGGTGCGTATTTTTTCAGGGAGTCCAGCATTTTGTGCACCAAAGATTCATAGGCTTCCCGCGAGACAATACCACCCGGCAGCGATTTCCCGACGATGGTCGGCACCCAGACGGCTTTTTTGCGCATGGGTGACATGGGCATCATAAACGGATAGGCGTTAAACACTTCACCGCTGTAACGGGCATGAAACGCCGGCTCGAGTGTAACGGCCGGCGAAAACGTGCTGGATTCAATACCAAGGCCGGCAATGGCAATGCGCGGCAGGCGGGCGTTTGTCGACTGAGCATAGCCGGTCTGTGCAAAAGCCAGGCATCCCAGTAGAGACGCAACATATTGCGTCTCCGCGCCGAATAGAAGGCGGCGTCCAAAGCCTAAGGGTGATTTCAGGGTACGTCCGAAAGTAAACCATAGCATTCGTTTCATAATGCAAATCCGGGTTTCATGTGAGCTATTTTGCAATATAGGCCGACTTTAGCTTAGAAATTGGTTAGCGGGCACAAAATGACGGCCGATACATGGATGGGTACGGAAAATTTTGGAAGATGAGACGCCACCAGGAGAAGATGAGACGGGGGGGATTGTGTTTATGGCATACTAATTGCTAAGTATTTTTTGCGTAAACTTGCCATAATAAAAGCAACAGGCATCGTTTAAAAATCAACGTTTCTTTTCTGTTCAATCAACGTGAAACTGCACAATTCCTGGATACGGCGAATCATCAGCTTAGGGTTACTGACCCTGCTGCTGTACCATGCCCTGGGTACTGTTCTGGTTTCGCTGGGGGTTTGGTGGCAGGAAGAACATGACCTTTCGAAACGGCTGACCGTTTATCGCTCCGTCGACAGTCTCGTTGAGTTTCAGATTGCCCTGACCGATCATGATACGGGAGAAGGGGTTCTGAAGGCTACCGAAGAAGGGTTTACCTACCGGGGCCATTATTTTGACGTTGTCAGCCTGGAGATCAAAAACAATGTATTGTATGTCTCCGGTTTAGAAAACAAGCATGCCTCCTTCTGGCAGCGGGATTTGTTGTCGTTTATGAAGGAAACGATTCATGCCCGGTCAGAGTCGGAACGCAAGGCCAGCAACTGGCTGAAATTACTCCTGAAAGAATACTCCCCGAATACCAGAAATATACTTTGTTTCTTCCTCTACGACTGGCGTGACCATGCGCGTATTCCCGTAGGGAACAGCCTGTTTACGACCCGGTCGCTTCCTGTTCATTCGCCCCCGCCACGGTTTGTCTAACCTTGTTTCAGGGTTTCTGTTGCTATGCTGCGTTCGTTACGTACGGCACAGCTATGTCTGTCTGTGTAAGACCGGCATAGGGTGATTGCTGCGTGCCGGAACCGATGCATGGACATACAAAAGTCGCTGTTGCAGAAGGGTATACCTACCCGCTGGCAGCCTGATTATACCCGTACAAACCGAATTCTTCACATGCCTCATATACCATTACCCGATCATTTACCAGGTATCACCGGACTGCTTGAATACCGGCTTGATACCGCTATGCCTATCCGCGAACTAACACAGATTCTGCTTCGCGGAGAATCTACCCTGACCCAGGGCGAACGCGAACTGATTGCGTCGCTTGTGTCGTCCCGGAACTGCACCCGCTTCTGTACGGCCGCTCACACGAAGGCTGCCGACATCCTGCTGGGCGAAGATCAAACCGCCCGGGCGGTACTGGCCGATCCGGAAACGGCTCCGGTCAGCGAAAAGATGAAAGCCCTGCTGCAGATTGCCGCGCAGACGCAGGCCCCGGGCAGTGCCGTGACGGAAGAGGCCGTTGAGCGTGCCAGAAAGGCCGGCGCTACCGACCGTGAAATCCACGATACGGTGCTGATTGCGGCGCTGTTCTGCCTGTACAACAAGTATGTCGACGGGCTGGCTACGGTAGCTCCGGCCGATCCCGCGTATTACGATATACTCGGCGACCGGATTGTGCACCGCGGCTATGTCCGGCCGCCGGGCGGGTATCCGGCACCGGCCAAAACGAACGGATAACATTCCGGAAACATGTTGCCCATTGCCTGCCACTGACCCGTAAAAACGGGTCGGAAGGGGGCGTATTAACCAAAAAAATCAGAGAAACCATTATGACATTCTATACATCTGCTGCGCGTGCTGCGTGGCTACTGCTTCTCCTTTGCCTGTTCTGCACAATAACCTATGCACAGAGCGTTCAGCTTACCGGTACGGTACTGGACCCGGCGGGAAATCAGCCGCTGACCGGGGCTGCCATTACGCTGAAAGGCACCAAATCCGGAACGACAACCGATGCCTCGGGTGCTTTTAAGCTAGCTGCCGACGGAAAAGGCCCATACACGCTGGTCATTTCAATGATCGGCTACGAAACGCAGGTTGTACCGGTAAAGGCGGCCGGTGAGGCGGTGAGTATCCGGCTGAAACAGGCAACCAGCACCCTGCAGGAAGTGGTGGTCGGCGCGTCGCGGGTCGAAGAAAAGCTGGTCCGCGCGCCGGTGACTATCGAGAAAATGGATGCCCGCAGCATTAAGGAAACGCCCTCGCCCTCGTTTTATGAGGGGATCAACAACCTGAAAGGCGTTGACATGGTAACCAGTGGCCTGACCTATCGCCAGATCAACACGCGCGGGTTTGCCAGTACGGGGAACAGCCGCTTCCTGCAACTGATCGACGGTGTTGACAACCAGCCCGCCGGTTTTGGCTTTTCGGTCGGAAACATGTTTGGCCTCAGCGACCTCGATGCCGAGCGTGTTGAACTGGTACCGGGTGCTGCGTCGGCGCTGTATGGTCCGGCAGCGTTTAACGGGGCATTGCTGATGACAAGTAAAGATCCGTTTAAATACCAGGGACTCAGTGTGCAGGCAAAAGCAGGGGTCAATCACCTCGGCGACCCGAATACCAACGCCGCCATGTATAACGACCACGCCATCCGCTATGCCAAAGCGTTTTCCGGCAAACTGGCTATCAAACTGAATGCGGCCTATATGTGGGGGCTCGACTGGTATGCCACCGACTACACAGACGTAAACCAGACGACGCCGGTAGAACAACGCGGTTCGAAGAATCCGGCAGCTAATGCCGTTAATAGTTACGGGGATGAAGTGGTCAGAACGCTGACCGGCGTCGGACAGGTGTCGCGGACGGGGTATAAGGAACTGGATCTGACCGATTACAATGTCTATAGCCTGAAACTGAACGGTGCCCTGCATTACCGGATTACCCCGAAGCTGGAAGCCATCTATGCGGCAAACTTTGCCAAGGGTACCGCTAACTACACGGGCTCAAACCGGTTCTCGGTCAACGGATTTTCGCTGATGCAGCACCGCGTAGAACTCAAGGGCAGCGACTTTTTTGTACGCTGGTACAGCAATGCCGAAGATTCACATGACTCCTTCAATACCCGCTCACTGGGTCAGCAGATTAACCGGACCTGGGTTCGGGATCTGAACGGCAGCGTGGTTACGCCGGACAAGGCCGATGATATGTGGTTTACCCGCTATTCGGCGGCCTATACCGGCACGGTTCCGAACGTGGCGGGCAATGACCACACGGTAGCCCGTGCCTTTGCCGATCAGGGGCGTTTGCTGCCGGGTACTGCTGAATTCAACG
This sequence comes from Arsenicibacter rosenii, assembly GCF_001870735.1. Lineage (GTDB taxonomy): Bacteria > Bacteroidota > Bacteroidia > Cytophagales > Spirosomataceae > Arsenicibacter > Arsenicibacter rosenii. The sequence continues at coordinate 284,938 of NZ_MORL01000001.1, forward strand.
CCCAGAAACAGCGGCTGGAGGGAATTCAGGGGCTGAACGGGGCCGGGATTCTGAGCCAGACCAGTATGTGGCATACCGATGGGCAATATAACCTGACATCGGCCCTGAACAACAAGGCGGAAGTGCTCGTGGGCGGCAATTTCCGGCAATACAGCCTCTTCACCAACGGCACACTGTTTGATGATAAGGGCGGGCGGATTAAGTATTATGAGTTCGGGGCCTTTATGCAGGTGAGTAAATCCTTGCTGGCAGACCGCCTGAAACTGACCGTCTCGGGGCGTTTTGACAAGAACAAGAACTTTGCCGGTTACTTCACGCCGCGTGCCTCGGCCGTTTATTCGGTGACGGATCGTCATCACTTCCGGGCCAGTTACCAGACCGGTTTCCGGAACCCGACCCCGTCCGACCAGTTTATTAAACTCAACGTAGGCCCGATTACCATCCTGGGTGGTGCACCCGGCAACAGTGCCGGTATGAACGTGTACGAAAACTCCTTTACGTCGGCCAGTGTCAATCAGTTTGGTGCCGGTTTCGGGGCCGATGTGAACAAGGTCGGACCGCAGCAGGCCCTGTTGAACAATAAGGATAAACTACAGAAATCAAATGTCCCCTACATTGCGCCGGAGCGGGTAAACAGCATGGAGGTGGGCTATCGCGGCCTGTTGACCGGTAATCTGTCCGTCGATGCCAATTACTACTATGGGATGTATGATAACTTCATTCTGAATACGGTAGTGCTCCGGCCAAACAGTCCGGTACTGGGGGCAGATGGTAAACCAAACCCTGCCGCTGCCCAGGATCTGCTGAGCGGACGCGTTCAGGCCTTCCAGCTGTATACCAACGCACCCGACCGCGTATCGGCACAGGGCGCTACCCTTGGCCTGACCTACCGGACCAACAGCGGCTATCAGATCGGGGCAAACGGGACATGGTCATCGTTCGATATCCGGAATGCAAACCCCAATAACGTAGCGGCTTTCAATACGCCCCGCCTGAAAAGTAACGTAACCATCGGGCACCGGAACGTGCTGCCTAATGTCGGTTTCAATGTAGCCTGGCACTGGCAGGAAAGTTTCAGCTGGGTCGGGTCGTTCAATTCGCTGATTCCGGGTCAGGTTCCGGCCTATCACTTGCTGGATGCCCAGGTGAGTTACCGCATGCCGGCCACGAAAACGGTGCTGAAGCTGGGAGCGTCGAACCTGACGAACCGCTACGTGGTTCAGGCTTACGGGTCGCCGGCCGTGGGTGGGTTGTACTATCTCTCACTGGTATTTGACGCTGGTTTACAGAAATAAGCAACAAAAACGGGCACTGCCGGACCGCTGGCAGTGCCCTGCTACTACTATGGAAGCAATGACCTTATCGTCTGATCTTCAGACAAAAAAGTGGCTCGCCTTCGGTCTGTGTGCCGTATCGTATCTGCTGGGAGGTACCGCCTCGACGCTTATGGCTACCTTTCTGCCGGTGGTGGTACCGGAACTGCTGGAGCGTTCAGGCTCCGCCGCAGGCGTCGACGAAGTAAGTGCCTGGATCAGTGCGGCATTTCTCTATGGCTGGATGACCGGTGGCGTTGTATTTGGCTTTGTCAGCGACCGGCTGGGCCGTGCCAGGGCCGTGGCGTTTGTCACGGCGTTGTATGGGCTGAGTATGCTGATGACCGTTTTCGTCACCGACTGGCAGGTGCTGCTGCTGCTGCGTTTTCTGACGGGAGCCGGGGTTGGTGGCGTACTCCTGCTGACTACGGTGTATATCTCCGAAATCTGGCCGGCGCAACAGCGGGCGGTGGTTCTGGGGGTACTGGCCGTCATGTTTCCGGTCGGCATCGTTACGACTGGTATCTTAAATGCAGGGCTGGTCTACTGGCGGGAAGCCTTCTGGGTCGGACTGGTGCCGGTGCTGGTGTCGATGACCATGCTGGCAGGATTACCGGAGTCGGCCCATTGGACAGATCACCGGCAATCGGTAAAAACCGCCGTTACCTGGACCTCCCGCGATAAAGCCAATCTGCTGACCGGCGTGCTGGTGTTCGGCGCGGTGCTGATCGGGCTCTGGGGTACGTTTTCCTGGATACCAACGTGGGTACAATCGCTGTTGACCGATGGCCGGTCGGGTAGTCAGGAGCGCGGCTTTACCATGATGCTGCTGGGTACCGGAGGCATTATCGGCGGAATGTTATCCGGCATGCTGCTGAACCGGCTGGGCACCCGGCGAACCTTGCTGCTGACCTTTGCAGGTTGTACGGGAGGCTGCGCGCTGCTGTTTCTGACCAATCGGTCCTTTTCAGCGGTTATCTATGCCGAAACGGCTTTTCTGGCGCTTTTCTTCGGCATCAGTCAGGGGGCTTTATCGAGCATTATCCCGGCATTATTCCCGGTCCACATCCGGGCTTCGGCATCGGGCATCAGCTTTAATGTGGGGCGGTTCTTTACCGCGACTGCGGTCTTTTTTGTAGGCTCACTGGTTGCCTTGCTGGGCGGACTTGGCAATGCGCTGCTGGTTTTTTCGGGCGCCTTTCTGCTGGCTTTCCTGCTGGTCTATCTGAGAATCAAGGATAAATAAACAACCGCTTTACTAACATGGCTCACATTCAACTCAATAACGATGCACCGGGCATCCGAAGCCTGGTACTTTACCGGCCGGATACCGGCAAACCACTGTACGAACTGGCGCAGGCGCTGCTACGGGCGGGCTCACCGGACAGCACGCTGACCGATGCGGAACGGGAACTGATTGCGGCTTACGTCTCAGGACTGAACTGTACCAGCTTCTGCCGGAACAGCCATGCCGCAGCAGCGCGTTACCTCTACGGACAGGAACGCGATCTGGTTGATCAGGTATTGGCAGATCCGGAGACGGCAGCGGTTTCCGGCAAACTGAACGCCTTGCTGGTCATTGCCCGGCATGTGACCGAAGACGCCCGGACGGTATCGGAGGCAGTAGCCGGAGCTGCACGGGCGGCAGGTGCTACGGATGGTGATATTCATGATACGGTGCTGATTGCTGCCTCGTTCTGTATGTATAACCGCTACGTTGACGGGTTGGCTACCCTGACACCCACCGACCCGGCAGCCTACGAGGCGATGGGCGAGCGCATGGGCACCCTCGGCTATGTATTACCTAAGCCTCACTAAAAACCGATTCCCGTATGCCACATATTCCGTTACCGCCCGGTATTCCGGGCATCCGCGGGCCGATGAACTACAGCCCCGAAACCGCCAGACCCATGAATGACCTGGCCAATGTATTGCTCAGAACAAACGCTCACCATCCGGATTCAACGCTCAGTGAAGGAGAGCGCGAACTGATAGCCACATATGTTTCATCACAGAATGACTGTTATTTCTGTCAGACAATTCATGGCGCAGTGGCCAGCCATCATCTGGGCGATGAGGACTGGTCGCTTGTCAGCGCGGTGAAATGTGATTACCGGCAGGCACCGGTTTCGGAGAAGATGAAAGCGTTGCTGACGATTGCCGGCAGCGTTCAGAAGGGCGGGAAGCACGTGACTGCGCAACAAATTGATGCAGCCCGTTTGGCTGGTGCAACCGACCGCGACCTGCATGATACGGTCCTGATTGCGGCTGCTTTCTGCATGTTCAACCGCTATGTGGACGGGTTGGCCACAACCGCTCCGGTTGATGTTCCGGACTTTTATAGAATGCGGGCTGCCGGTGTCGTTGCCAACGGATATGCCGCCAGCGATCCCGGATAACCGGCCTGTATACTAACCAAAACGGGTAGCCCATTCAAAAGGCTACCCGTTTTTTATGGCCGAAAAGATAGTCGGAAAGCTGGATGATTTGGGTTCTGCCAGCGGAACCCGGCCGGGTTGCTGTTCGGGAAACACCTGTGCGTGAAACCACTGCGCGGCGAAATGAAATCCGAGAATGCCGATGACGAGTGCCGCCATAATCAGATACGTCTGAAAAGGATTGGGGGCTTTGGAGAGTTGAAACAGGATCGCAATGGCCGGTGGATGGATGCAGGGAACGGCCGCCAGCAGAGCGACCGCCAGCAGGGTCATCACAAACAGGCAAAACATGTTATTACCCCAGAACACACTGTTTAGCAAGCCAAGGTGACCAACCAGTACATAGGCGAGTAAAACGGTTTTAGGACGGGCAAAAATGCCCTGCGGGTTAGCGGCCAGCAGGACAATAGTAGCTGCTAACGGCGGCACTACAGCCAGTTGATCTGTCTGTAGTGCCGCGAGAAACAGCAGTTCGATACCCAGAATATATAAAGCCCAGCGAACAGCAGCTTGCATGTCTGTCAGAACGGATTATTGATTTATAGTTGCATACTTGACCGGCTGAGCCGCGCGCCCTGACCGGATAACCGACAGCCACCAGAAGAAAAGAAAGCCGCCCAGAACAATGGCAACGCTTGTCAGAATAACCGGAAGCGGGGGACGCAGCGCGATCAGGGCGCCAATATACTGTACTACAGTGGTGAAATACAGGAAATTAGCAATGGTTTCGCGGGTCAGGAAGTTGATGATATAGGCACCAAGCGGAGCCATGAAAATAACCACCGGTATGGCACACATCCAGTACCGGAACGTAACCGGCTGGAAGTCCTGTAAAACAAAAACGTGCAGCAGGAAACCAATAATGGTGTGAATGGTCATGATAATGATCGACGTAGGCGTTGCAATCTTCTCACTGGTTGAATAATAAAGCGTGAAGAGGCAGAACGTAAAAATATTGATGCCGTCGCCGAAAATAGCCGTAATGACACCGCCGATGAAGGCGAAGATGAGAATCCGTGCGTAATCGGCGGTAGTCAGATCTCCCAGACCACTTGTGGTGACGCGGCCGGTTTTCCAGTTGGCCAGATACAGGGCAAAGGCAAAACTCAGCCAGAGGGAAACAAAAAAGATTTTGGTCATGGGACCGCTGATGAGCGGAACGATAAAAAACGCTCCGAACAGTAAACCGGGTATGCCGCCGATTGTCACGGTCCGGATCGCTTTCCAGTCGACCTTTATTTTCAGGCTGATAATGAGCAGGCTGGCCGAAGTCATACCAATGCTCTGAATGGCAAACGAAAAGTTACGGGCAACCGGTGGCGGCAGTTTCAGCAGGAGGGTAAAGACCGGAAAGGCCACGGCACCACCGCCCTCCGACGTGGCTCCGGCTACAAACGAACCGAAAAACATGGTGACTGAGGCGGGCCAGTGTTCCTGATAAAAAGAAAAGCCATTTTGCGTGATCATGTAAAAAAGCCACGATGGCATGACAATCGCGAAAAAAAGCAGATAGGCGAGTGGGAGTTTTTTCATAAACGGTTCATGTATTCACGAAAAAAGAATCCATAATCGTGCCAGAATGGCTACCGGTTAGGCGGTAGCCTGGAATTAATTAGTCAAAAACAATAAGTTCATGGATGTATCTAATTAATTGCGTTGCCCATAGAAAAAGACAATTTTTTATTGAAAGCAATCAATTGCTGTGAAAAATAGACAAATGAATTATTTATTGAACGGTGATAAAATTTTTTATTCATGTAACAGTGAATGCAACTTATGCTTTTTAGTGAGTATGTTGCGATTAATGGCTTAATTATCAGTGATTTTGGTTATCTTTGTGTGCATTTTGAAAGAAATGTGCGTGATTAGGGAACATGCCCAGCCAGCTTGGTTGGGCTTTGTCTATTGTAGCCGTTCCTATTCAGATTTAACGGAATACGCAATAGAAATGACCCGTTTGGCACTCCCCGATTGCTTTTTGTTCGAGAACCCTTCGATGACAACCCCCTTTTGTCCTAATTTCCGCTTTGCTTTGCGGGCATTCCGGTAACGCTTCCCGTTAAGGTAATAGATGACCGAATCGGGCGGGTAGCTGAACGGATCAAACCGGATCGAATAGCCGGATTGCCGGCCGGCCGGATGGTCAACAATTTCGCCGTGACCGGGCCGGATATCTTTGTAATCCGGAAAAGCGTTCCGGTTGGTTTGGGCAAAAAGCAGGCTGCTTCCCGAAACGGAAAGAACCAGCAAGGCGGGAATACATAAGCGGAAACGCATAACGGTAAAGAGTTTATCCGCTAAGATACAGAAACGGCTTGTCGGGTTGTAATCAGTTCTGCTTTATCAGCCGGACGGCCTTTAGAAGGCGGTCGCCTTGCCTGAAAACAGCCACATAAGTACCGGCGGGCCACGTCTGCCCGAATACCGGATTGTTTTTTGTCTCAAACGAAGCAACCTCCCGACCTGCCATATCGAACACCGTACAATGGCCCGTAAACGGCTGCGTTAACTGAAAACCCGACGTCCCCGGGTTCGGGGCAACGACAAGGGCCGTGGCAGGATCGAAGCCAAGGATCGCGTTTGCCTGCCTGCCGGTTAGCTGCAGGGAGATGACCGACATTGCCGGTAAGTCAAGCGATATGGTATTGTTACTGACAGGGACTGTGCTCGTTTTCAGGGCGTTGTTGCTGTGTGAACTAAAGGTTTCGGTCGCGGGCAGATTCGATAATAACCGCAGCGACGCAAACTGCCCCGACGCGGTAAAGTGCTTGAGGGTAAGCTGCATGGGTCTGGCTTCGGCCGATCGGTTAACGAGGGCAATCGTTAGCGAGTCGTTGGTTTCATTGGCCGTTGCATACGCCGAGACCAGGGTTTCGGCGGTCGACAGAGCATCGACACGGACCGGCTGGTTGTACCGGCTGAACAGGTGCAGCACTTCCCACATACCCGGTTGCCAGGTCCACGGGGCAAAAAGCTCCACCTCATTGTTCATGAATTCGCCGAGGGTAGAGGCGTACCAGATGGCCTGAGTGTTAGCATTGTTGGCAGCGTTCAGGCCGGCTTCGGTCAGGCCAAGCCCCACGCCATGGCTGGTCCCCATGTATTTGGCCAGCCATTCCCGGCAACGGCCGAAGATGTATTCCTTATTGAGACTGGTATCATAGCCGCCATTGATGGTGCGCAGGCCGTTGGCTTCAGGAAAGGCATAGGTCCGGTCGAAAAAAATGCGGTGGTATTGTACCACCTCTTCGGGTTTGGTGCCGGAGGGGTAAAAATGCACGTCCAGCACATCGAGCAGCCGCACCCCCGTGCGCTTCTGCTCCTCAGCGATGCGTTTGATGAAAAACTCCAGCCACGGGTATTTTTGCCCGCCGGCATCGGTGACGGGTTTATTATCGTAGTTGTACCATTGCCACTCATTCGCCGTCACGGGTCCGACCAGTTTTATGTCCGGAAACCGGCTGCGGGCTTTCAGCGCCACCTCAACGTATTTCTGAATAAACGCTTCCGCTGCCAGCTGTGCGGGCATAATGTCATCGTGGGTACCCGACCAGATTTCGGGTTCGTTATCCATGTTCCAGTACCGGAAGCGGGTTTTATCAAAGCCTGAACCACCGGGCCCGAACCAGTGGGTCAAGAGCCCGACGGTAGAGTCGGCCGGCCAGTTTTCGAGGTACAGATCCGGATTGCCGTCTTTAAGGGCTTTGGTGGCAGTACTGGCGGGGTTGACCGTGCCGCCGCCCGCTAAATTCTGGTTGACACCCTGCCACCACTGCGACTGGTTATAGCTCCAGTCGTTGAAATTGGCGGTCTGCGTCCTGGCGGCCTTACCGATGAGCTGAAAGGCCCACATGCCCTGTGCCTGCGGGAAATAGGTTGTGAACTGTGAGGCAGCGAAATCCCAGTTGTTGGGATAGACGTTGTTGTACCAGTCGGGGTGGCTCGACAGTTTTCGCCGCCAGTTGTATTTGGTGGCGTTATTGCCCGTACATTCGCGGAAAAACCGGACGCCCGCATCCTGTAAACGTGTGAGGTCTGCCCTGGTCAGGGGCTTTTGCGGATCAACGGGCAAAGAATTGTTGCGCCCGTAGAGATAGGGAGATACCGGCTTACGGTTCGCCAGCACATCCACCTGAATCTGGACGGCTTGTGCCAGGGTAAGCTGAGAAAGTCCGGCTAAAGAAAAGGCAATAATGAGCGCGCGCATACGAATCGGGTTTACGGCTCAAAATTAAGCAGGAGCACCAAAGGCTGCTGTCGGGTAAACCCTAATCTTTCGCTGAATAGTACCAGAAAAATGACAAATGATCCCATAAAGACGTATGACGGCATATCGTTCCGCGAAAAATTCATTCAGAACAAGCCGAAACTGAACGAAATACTGCGGCCGGATTATGCCCGTTTTTTCGTGGTAAAAGTCGAGGATATGATCCGGCTGATGCGGTTGCCGGTACCCCCGACGCGCTCGCTCGGCAATACCATCATTTACCTGACCGAAGGCGAGGCCATTATGAACATTGGCAGTGAGCGGTACCGCATTGTGGCGGATGAATGCCTGATTGTACCCGCCGGTGAGGTTTTCTCATTCGATAATATTGACCTGAACCACGGCTATCTGTGCGCCTTTCAGGCCGACTTTCTGGTCGGGAAATTTGCCGGCCGCGAACTGATGCAGGAATTTGAGTTTCTGAGTCATTGGGGAAACCGGTGTATCCAGTTGCCGGCCGATGCATCGGGCTATGTCGGACAACTGTTCAACCGGCTGATGGCTGAGTATATGGCCAGCGGACTGGCCCATCCCGACATCATTCAGCCGTATTTTATTGCATTACTGTGTGAACTGAACCGTGCCTACAAACCGCTGACGGGCACCCGGCAGGGCAGTGCCGTCACGATCACGAACCGCTTCAAAGCCCTGCTGATGACTCAGTTCCGGACGCATCACCTTGTGACAGATTATGCGTCGATGCTGAGCATAACGCCCAATCACCTGAACAAAACCGTAAAGGCCATTACCGGCAAATCGCCGACGCGCTGGATTGACGAGGCCATTGTACTGGAAGCAAAAGTGCTGCTGGCCAACAGCCCGCTGACGGTCAGTCAGGTGGCGGCCGAAGTCGGGCTGTTTGATGCGTCGTACTTTACCCGCATGTTCCGGAAGTATGAAGGAACGACACCGCTTCAGTACCGGAAATGGATTGGAAAGTCCTGAAACTGTCGCTATCTGTCCTAGCTGGTCCGACAGATGGGGGAGATATTTGTAGTTCTGTTTTTATTACCTGATATGTATTCAACGGCCTTAGTTATTCATTCTTTTTTCCGCTGGCTGGTCCTCCTAAGCCTGTTATATGCCATATTCCGCGCTTTCCGGGGAATACAGGCCGGAGCTCGCTTTTCAAAAAATGACAATTCAATCCGGCACTGGACGGCCACGATCTCGCACATTCAGTTGCTGCTGGGGTTTGCGGTATACCTGAAAAGTCCGGTTGTCAACGCCTTCTGGGACAACCCGAAGGCTGCCTCGGGGCAGATGGGCCTTCTGTTTTTCAGTGTGATTCACTTTGCGCTTATGTTGCTGGCGATCATGGTCATTACCATCGGGTCGGCGAAGGCAAAACGGGCGGAAACCGACCGGGAAAAGTTTCGGACGATGGGGGTGTGGTTTGCCGCCGGTCTGTTTATTATTTTCCTGGCCATTCCGTGGCCTTTCTCCCCGCTCGCCAACCGGCCGCTGCTGAGAGGGTTTTAAACCACGGAGGACACAGAGGCAGGCACGGAGCAACACAACGTATACTAAACGCTGTGGATCTTCTGCCAACCTTCGTGTCCTCCGTGGTTATAAAAAACTTATTTCTTACGGTTTTTGGCGTATCTGAAAAAAAAGTCTCCAGTCAAATGTTGCAAGTTCAGTTCTGTAATCCGGTATCTATAATCGGAAGAAGGTGGTTTTGGGATATTACTGTTGTTGTCATTCATTCTTTCTGTCTCAGCGCTGGCATTCCTTACCTACAGGCAGATCCCGTTACGAGATAGGTCATTGTGTCGGACGTGCTCTGCCCGCAGGCATCGGAATAGGTTACCTTCAGGGTGTAGGTACCTGGCTGGGTTACATTCAGGCCGTTGATGGCATAGCTGCCCACTTGCCGGTACACCGCACTGAAGACATATCCGCCGGGTCCTGTGAAAGTGTAGCCCGTACCGTAGCCCGTACCCTTTAACGTTACCGAACAGTTATTGGGGCCCAGTGGGCTGGAAACCGTCATGGAAGTGGCCCTGGCTAATTGCGGCTGTCCGCAATCAATGCCCGGTGCCTGACATGCGCCTGTTGTGACGGTAATATCTGAGTTACAATCTAATGTATTCCAGTTACTTTCAGGAATTGTATTCACATCTTCTCCATCCTGATAGAAGTATTCGTTCTCCGTATCTCTGATTATCCAGGCGCTCAAATTACCTAAGCTACCATACACCATGTACACGCCCGTAGTGGTATTTTGCAGGGCTCGTTTAATAGTTTCAGGTATTGGGAGTGTCGGAAATGAAGTTGTCTCCACATAGGTGCCATTAGCCACAGAGCAATCACCCGTAGCTCCTGATATACAAACGGTTGCCGAAGGAGGGGCCGCCACCCAACTTAGCGTAATACTACCCGTACCCTCATTCACGCCCTGCTCATGCACCACACTGGTGACACCATTCAATGGCAGGTTGGCAGGGTCGGGGTAGCTACTGCCGCCGCCGCCACTAGAAGCATTAAATTCGCCACCACCCTGATAGTAGTACTGACCACCACCACCACCGTAGTACCCACCGCCACCACTACCGCCACCACTACTATTACCTTTACCACCAAGGCCAAGTTTTCCGTCTTCTGGTTGAGTAACACCTCCGTCTGAGTCTCCCCCCTTACCTCCTGCAGATTGGGTTCCCCCGCCACCACCACCACCACTATCGTTGTACCCACCGCCAACGCCACCGATTAGCCCACCACCAACGCCACCCTCCCTAACATTGCCAGCCCCCCCGCCCCCACCAGCGACTAATACCCGATTGCTGAGGTCAGAACCCCCAATCCGGATGTCGGTTGCTCCTCCACCCTTACTGAATGAACCATTCCCTCCACCGTTGAAGGGAATGCCCCCTACATACAGACTTAAATTTTGACCGGGCGTAACCGTCAGCGTAGCCGCTACCCGGCCACCCTTACCACCGGGATAAAATGTCGGAATAGGTATCGAAAGTTGAGAGTTTTGCACACCCTCCCCCTGTGCGCCATTGGCTACCACGCTGAGAGTGGTTACCCCCGCCGGGACAGTGAAAGTCTGTACATCCCCGGTGTAGGTAAAGGTTTGGGGACTGGTTTGAGCAAACAGTGCCGGCGAAAGGCCCAGGCAGATGAGCAGGATAACGAATAACCTTGTGTGGAGAGTCTGTTGCGCTGAGGGGTTTATCTCCCTTTTATGTACTTGTGTACGCATGTGAAAGAGGTTTGGTAAGTAAGTGAAAAAGTTAGCGGTGCAGGAGCCGGATCGCTTCTGCCGTCTGGGCCAAAGATAGACCCGACGGCAGGACCCGAATTGGCCAAAATAGACCCTGATTCGGCCTAAAGGCAGATTTTCAGACCCCGAATTGGCCAAAATAGACCCCGATTTGGCCAAAAGGCAGATTTTACGGTTACCAAACGGCGGGAGTAGTTATTTTTAAGTGTTTTCTGAACCATCCTGACTTGTTTTAGCGTACGTCAGTACACCGTTAAAAATGGATCGTTTACCCCGCTATTCGCCTTGCCTGTATCTGTGGGTGCTGCTACATCTGGTTTTGCCTCCCCTCCGGGCGCAATCGCCGGTCAGCCAGCCGCCCTACATCGTCAGTGCCCGACACCTGACCTTCGGGCAGCGGGTGCCCAGCCGAATCGTTACTACGTTTGGACAGGACGCTCAGGGGTTTATCTGGATAGGCACCCTCCAGAATGCCTATCGGTTCGATGGCCAACAGTTCGAACCGCTCATGCCTGCTACTGCCACTGCCAATACTGCTCCTGCCAACTTTGGATGCTACACGATCCGTACCGACCAGGCGGGGTATCTGTGGTTAATGGGGGGAGTAAATCGCAAGCTCCAGACTATTCAGATTGTCCCTCCCGGAAAAACAAAGGCCGTATCGTTTCAGGAAGCGTTTGGGCATGCAGACCCTTTCCGGGCCGACCCGCTGCTGTTCTTCCCCCCAAAAGACAGCCAGCCGTTTCGGTATCTGATCACCACAAGCGGGCGGGTAGTACGGCATCTGGGGCAGGGTAGTTTCCAAACTATCCGGCACTTGTTTCTCTCTGATGGTTTCAGTGATGTGTTGGGAACGCTGGAAACGCCGCAGGGATCATTACTGGTTACGTTGAAACGGGGCAAAACGGGGGCGGGCAGTACCCTGCTGGAAATCGACTCGTTGGGTCGGGTACTACGTCGGCAGGACTTTCCCCGGTTACTGGTTCCCATTGCGCATACAGCCAGTGGAGTGGTCTATTTGCAGGCCCGGGCTAAAGTTGATCCGCCCAAAAGTCTTCCCCGCTTAACCGACCATCAGCTTGATGATTTTCTGTACGAACTGTCGCCGACAAACCAACTCACCCCACTGTCGATCCATTTCGGCCGGAACCCGATTGGCGACCGGAGCGACGACATATTTCTTGCCATGACGGTCCGCTACGACTCGCTCCGAAATCTGTTCTGGATCGGTAGCGGGCAGGTCTGCTTTGCCTGGCACCCCACACACGGCGTCGTGTTCGATCTGATGACCACCCGCCTGCCCACACCGGGTATGCAGCAGTTTGCCCGGTCGTATGTAGACCGGACAGGAGCTGTTTGGCTTGGTACCGACGACGGGGTGGTGCTGCTCACCCTCGAACCCAATCAGTTCACCCGTTACCTGCATCAGGCCGATCAGGCTCCCCGGGCCATCCGCCATTCCATTCGCGGCATGGTGCAGCATGGAAACCGGCTTTGGGTGAATACCAATAAAAGCCAGTGGGTCGATTTGCAAACCGGCAGGAGCGAACCTGTTTTTGACCCCCACGACCCTAAAAAGTCAACTCTGTCCTACCTATGTCCGGTCATCAAGGATAAGTCGGGCCAACTCTGGACAATCCAGACCGGGCTTGTCAACATCAACCCGCAGACCGGGCATAGGACCACCTATCCCATTCCGGCTAAAGAACCTTATGATCTGGGTGTCAGCCTTTGGGACGATGGCAGGCACCACATCTGGATGAGCCACCGACAGGGTATAAGTATTTTTGATACCCGACAGGCGCAGTGCCGGTCTTTTACCCGATACAATCGTTTTCCCGAACTCGCCCAAAGCCAGGTCAATGGCTTCTTCCCCGACCCGAAAACCCGGGAAATCTGGGTAGCTGCTTCGTCGGGGCTGTATGTATTAGATACCCTGCGTGGCATCGTTGCCCGCTACAGCACGCAGAACAAGGCACTGCCTTTTGATCACATTGCATTTGTGCATCCCGATCCCGACAGTACCTCGGTGTATTGGCTGGCCACGCTTGGTGGCGGACTTATTCGCTGGAACCGGCAGACGGGCCAATACAGACAGTTTACCCGGAAGCAGGGTCTCGCCGACAATACCCTTTATGCGATTTATGAAGACCGGCATCACCGGCTTTGGTTGCCCGGCAATTACGGCCTGATGGCTTTTGACCGGCAGACGCATAAAATCCGGATTTTTCACACCGAAGACGGAATCGCCGATGAAGAATTTAACCTGATTGCCCACTACCGCGCTCCCGACGGGCGGCTGTTTCTGGGAGGGCTGAACGGGATTACGGCGTTCTACCCCGATCAGATACAGGCTACCAAACCCGGGCAGTCGCTGCTGTTGGTTACCCAATACCACAAATTAGATCCGGACACGGGCAAAATGGTAGATTACCTGCCTCAGTTCGAACAGCAGAAAGAGGTCCGTTTAACGGCTGCCGACCGGCTGGTTTCGCTTTCCTTTGCCCTGCCCGACTACCGCTATCTGGGCAAAACCCGGCTGTGGTTTCAGATTGGCGGCTGGCAGGAGAACTGGGTGGTACAAAACGGGTCAGAACTACGACTAAACGGACTGCCCGCCGGAGAATATAGCCTGAAAGTTCGTGCCCAAACAGACAATGGCGACTGGGTTTCTCCCATTCTGACCATTCCCATCCATATTGCAAAACCGTTCTATTGGCAAGCCTGGTTTATTGGTCTGGTGCTGGCGGGACTGGGTAGCCTTATTATGATTTACATCCATTGGCGAAACCGGCAGTTTGTCCGGGAGAAAGCCCATCTGGAAGCCGAAGTGGCCCGACGAACAGCCCGGATTGAGCAGGATAAAGCTACGATTGAACGCGACAAAGTGATTATTGAACAACAAGCCGCCGACTTACGGGAGAGTGCTGCCGTGAAGGCCCGTTTTTTTGCCAACGTCACCCACGAATTTCGTACCCCAATCACGCTGATATTGGGGCCCCTCAACTTGCTGGCCAAACGAAGCAACGATTTCACAACGAGCCAACTCATTGCCACCATGCAGCGGAATGCGCAGCACCTGCAATGGATTGTCAACAATCTGCTCGACCTGTCGCGGCTGGATGCCGGCCAACTGGAGCTGGCTCCTCATCCGGTCGATCTGGCAGACCTCACCAACCGAACAGTGGCAGCTTTTGCCACCGAGGCCCGATTTACCAACATCCGCCTCATGACAACGGGAACCGCAGCGCCGCAATGGCTGCTGCTCGATGCGCCGAAAGTAGAAACGGTGCTGCGAAACCTGATTGCCAACGCCCTGAAATTTACACCTCCCAACGGACAGATTACGGTGCAGCTTCAGACTCAGAATGATCCCGTATGCCTGCGCGTTACGGATACGGGCTGCGGGGTTCATCCGGACGACCTGCCCTATATTTTTGACCGCTATTACCAATCGCGCCGGCCGGATGCGTTGTTGCAGGGCGGCACCGGTATTGGCCTGGCTCTCTGCCGCGACTATTGCCGCTTGTGGCAGGGCGAACTCACCGTGCAAAGCCAATGGGGGAAGGGTAGTACATTTGCTGTCACCTATCCCCGTGTTTGGGTCGATGCCGTCAGTAAATTCCGGCCCGATGAGCTGGCCCGATCTACAGGATTGCCGTCTACGTCTACCACCACCACGCCCCGTGACTCCAGTCGTGATCTTGTGTTGCTGGTAGAAGATCACGTAGAGATGACGGCTTATCTGAAGACGTTGCTGGATCCGGTTTATGAACTTCATAGCTGCCGGAACGGTCGCGATGCGGAAGTATGGTTAGCCAGCCAGCCAGCCGATCAGTTACCGCAATTGATTATCACGGATATTATGATGCCCGAAATGGACGGTATTACATTTGTTGGCACGATTCGGCAACAAGCCCGCCTCCGCTCCATTCCGATTCTGATGCTGACGGCCCGCACCGATCAGGCCGTGCGGCTACAGGCCCTCCGGCTGGGTGTAGCCGATTACCTGACCAAACCGTTTGATGAGGAAGAGTTGCTGACGCGCCTGCATAACCTGCTTACCCGTGCTCAGGAGCGTAACCTGTGGGTCCAACAGACCCCGCCCGACGAATCGCCGGTTGGTGAGGACTGGCTTGAGAATGTCGAACAGTTTATTCAGGGCAAACTTGCCGATAGTAGTTTTCAGATCAGTGCGCTATCCTATGAGTTTAATATGAGCCAGCGCCGGTTTTACCGGGCGATAAAAGAGCGGACGGGTTTATCGCCTCTCCAGTTTGTCCAGGAAATCCGCCTGCAAACGGCCCGCGAATGGCTGGAAAGCGGGCAGTACGAGACTATCAAAGAAGTTGCCTTAAGTGTAGGTTTTCAGAAGCCTTCTTATTTCGCCCGGCTCTTTCGCCAGCGCTTTGGGATCAATCCGGCCAGTTTGCGCCCCGGCGAAGGAGCGTTGCTTTGATTAAACCCGGAGAAATTGACACCAATCCCGCATACATTTTTCTGTCCGGGACTTCGTAGAAAGTTTATTCTGCACACTCCGCCCGGATGACCGGCAATTTCTCCGTGTTTTGGTTTGATGTTTTCGTAATCCGGAAAGGATTCCTGACTGCTTCGTGCAAACCCTCGTGTCCTCTGTGGTTATAAAAACCTTATTTCTTACGGTTTTTGGCGTACCATTCCTGGAAGCTTTCGGGCGGTGCGGCCGGCATTTCACGCTGGGTATACCATGGATTCAGTTTGTTGTTCACTAAGAACGGCAGGTTTTTCACTGTCCAGCGTCCGATTTTTCCGCCAAGGCGATACACGGCCGGATGGCTGAACACCGTTGCCATGGCCTGCATGCTTACCTTTTTCGAGGCAGGGGCCAGCCCTTCAGCCATCAGTACCTGCCGCCATTTCCAGAGCTGATCGTGAATATCAATCTTCACCGGACACACGTTCGAGCAACTGCCACACAGGGTCGAGGCAAACGGCAGGTCGGCGTTTTTGCGCATGTCCAGATTCGGGGCCAGAATCGAGCCGATCGGACCCGCAACCGCGTTGTGATAACTGTGGCCGCCGCTGCGGCGATACACCGGGCAGGTGTTGAAACAGGCTGCACAGCGGATACACTTGAGCGAGTTCCGGAAATCCGGCCGCCCCAGCTGCGTACTGCGCCCGTTATCGACCAGCACAATGTGCATTTCCTGCCCCTGGCGGCGTGGCTTACGGAAATGGCTTGAATAGGTCGTTACCGGCTGACCGGTAGCACTGCGGGCCAGCAACCGCAGAAATACACCAAGGTGTTTTTGCTGCGGAATGATCTTCTCGATCCCCATGCAGGCAATGTGTACATCGGCGAGGTTCACACCAAGGTCGGCATTGCCTTCGTTGGTACAAACGACAAAGCCGCCCGTCTCTGCGACCGCAAAGTTTACGCCCGTGATGGCAATTGATGCCCCCACAAACTTCTCGCGCAGGTGCTGACGGGCTGCTTCGGTCAGGTATTGCGGGTCGTTATTGCCTTTTTCGGTGCCTAGGTGCTCGTGGAATGTGTCGCTGACATCCGCCTTTTTCAGGTGAATCGCCGGCATAACAATGTGGCTGGGCGGTTCCTGCCGCAGCTGCACAATGCGTTCCCCCAGATCGGTATCGATCACCTCAACCCCCTGACTGATCAGGTATTCGTTCATGTGGCACTCTTCGGTCAGCATCGACTTGCTTTTCACCATCTTCGCAATGCCCGTCGGGCTGTGTTTCCGGATGATGCCCAGCACTATTTCGTTATGCTCCTTTGCATTGGCCGCCCAGTGTACATGCACGCCGTTGGCTTTGGCATTGGCCTCAAATTGCGCCAGGTAGTGATCCAGCCGTGAGAGCGTATGGTTTTTGATCTGTGAGCCGAGTTCGCGCAGGTCCTCCCATTCCGGAATCGTATGCGCTATCTTGTCGCGTTTCTGGCGGACAAACCACAGCGTCTGGTCGTGCCAGTCGGTACGTTCTTCGTCCTTAATGAACTGATTGGCCGCTTCGGCGTGCGGGATAAGGTGCTGATCAGTCTGCATTTAAGATTTCGGCTATATGTTTAACCTGAACCGGCGACGACTGCCGCCGGAGAATACCTTCAAGATGCATCAGGCACGAAACGTCGCCGCCGATGATGTACTCCACATTATTGTTCAGTTGTTCGCGGATCCGGTCTTTTCCCATTTTTACCGACACCGCTTCTTCTGTGACGCAGAACGTACCCCCGAAACCGCAGCATTCGTCAGGGCGGTTAGGTACGGCTACTTCCAGTCCCGACACCATATTCAGCAACTGCTCAACCTTGGAGAACGGCTTTTCGTTGCGCTCCGACATCGACGCCAGCCGCAGCCCGCGGTGGCCGTGGCAGCTCTGGTGCAGCCCGACCTTGTGCGGAAAACGGGCATTGAGCGAGCTGACATGCAGCACGTCGGTCAGGAATTCGCAGAGTTCATAAATCTGCCCTTTCAGCAGGTGATTATGCTCTTTTACGTGCAGCACACAGGAGCCGGACGGGGAGACAATGTAGTCGAATTCCGCAAAGTTTCTGGCAAAGTTCTGGTCGCAGCCGCCGGTCAGGCTGGCAAAACCAGAGTTGGCCATCGGCTGTCCGCAACACGTCTGATTGCGCGGTACAACCACTTCGCAGCCCAGTTTTTCCAGCAGCTCAAGCGTCGCAATGGCTACCTGCGGATAAAACTGGTCGATATAACAGGGAACAAACAATCCAACACGCATCGGATGTACACATTAAGGGAATAAGCCAGCACTCCCACATAAAAGCAGAGCACCGGCTACGGCTTACTTACTATGACAAAAGAAGCAGTTTTCCGGATGGATTTCTTTCGTTAGATTGGCCATTTTTACCGTTATTTTGGCAAAAAAGCAGGAGTATTAGCCAATATTTCGTAAATTAATCGGTATGAAGCCCCAATTACTGCGTGTATCGCTTACGTCCGAAAATTCATTTAGTGTCCGCCGGGATGTAGTTCTTTACTTCTATGACCGCTGGCATTATCATCCTGAAATCGAACTGCTGCACATTGAGCAGGGGAGCGGTACGCAGTTTGTGGGCGATAATATCCAGAACTTTCAGGCGGGGGATGTCTTTCTGATCGGGTCTAACCTGCCACACTACTGGCGGTGTGATAATGCTTATTTTGAGAACCGGAAAGATTTGGTTGCCCAGGCCACGGTGGTACATTTTCTGGAAAATTTCTGGGGTGATCAGTTTCTGCAACTGCCTGAAAACCGGCCCGTTGCACGGTTTCTGGAAAAAGCACGGCAGGGAATCCGGCTTTTCGGTGAGCTGCGGGAAGGAGTAAAAGTGCTGATGCACGACATGCTGACCCAGACCGGCACCGACAAGGTGATCACACTCATGCGGATACTGGCACTGATGGCGCGGTCGGAGGAGTGGGAGACCCTGTCGTCCAGTGAATATCCCGGCCAGTTCAACGAGGCCGATACCGACCGGATTAACCGGATATATGCCTATGCCCTGGCCAACTTTCAGCAGAAGGTGACGCTGGACGAAATTGCCGCGGTGGCCAACATGAGTCCGCACTCCTTCTGCCGTTATTTTAAATCGAGAAGCCGTAAATCATTCTCCCAGTTTATGCTGGAACTGCGGGTACATCATGCCTGTAAGATGCTCATTGACGGGCAGTTGCCTGTCTCGCAGGTGTGTTTCGACAGTGGCTTCAATCAGTTCTCGACCTTCAACAAGTACTTTAAGGAAATCACCGGCAAAAGCCCCGGACAGTATCGGAAAGAGTTTAAGCAAGGGTAAAGCGGTAATTGATGGAAGTGGAGGCACGACTCTTGGGTTAAGCCAGGCTCCGGCCAGTCAGCTAATAGTCGTGCCACCACTAAGCAAACGTAAGTTACCGCACTAGTGGACGGGATTGAGACATATTCAGGGGGGGGGGAGATCGGGCGCTAAAGGTAACAAATGGTCCGGTAGTGCGGATTGCAAATCCGCGGTTATGGAGTTCCGGATACGGAGATCCGGAACAGCAGAAGAATAACAGACAGCAATCACCTGCTTTGCTCTACACGTTAACCGACTTCGCAAAATCTTCAATTGTAGTCTGTGGTTTGCCCAGGTCCGCCCAGGTTCGGGCGGCTTCAAACACTTCGGGATAGTTGTTCAGCGCCTCGCCGATGTGACGGCCATAATCGGCCTGTTGGGTGAACCGGCTGCCTGCTTTCAGCAAAACCGGCGGTACGGTCAGGGTCATCAACCGCGAGGCCGCATAGGCGCGCACAAACCGTTCGGCGGCTTCGTGCTGGGTAATGCCCTCCGGACCCTGAATCACATATTCCTGTGGCTGATCGCCCGCAAGCTGCAAGGCCGCAGCAACCTGCCGGGCATAGTCCTGTGCGGCGATGTAATACGGCTGAACCGGCGAGCGGCCAATCAGCAGGATAAAAGGCCCGAGACGCTGGGTGTGCAGGAGCGTTTCCATAAAACAGGAGGGATAAAAAATGCTGTAGTGCAGCCCTGCCGTTTTAATACGCCGGACAGCTTCCTGCTTGATCCGGAAAACCCACCAATCGAACTCATGCATACCTTGATACCGCATTACAATTGACGACAGATAGGCAATCCGTTTTACACCGGCCGCTTTCGCTGCCGTCAGCACATGCGTTAAGCCGTCTGATTCGGTATGAAAATCACCGGGTTTTTCCGTTTGTTTTACCGACAGGTTCAGGTAGACGATATCGGCGCCCTGAAACGCGGCAACAAGGCTGTCCGGCTGCCGGAGATCACCGGCGACTACTTCGGCTTTCTGAAAGAGCCGTTTTGCGTTCTCTGGCTTACGAGCCACAATGCGGACCGGAAAACCGGCTGCGAGCAGGCCCTCTGTTACCGGCCGGCCCAACATGCCGGTGGCGCCGATGACAGCCACAAGCGGACGGGATTGAGACATATTCAGGGAGGGAAAAGATCAGGCGCTAAAGGTAACAAATTGTCTGGTAGTTCGGATTGCAAATCCGCAGTTAGGGAGTTCCGGAACCGCAGGGTAACGAGTGCGGTTAGCGTTTGTTAACAGACTTTAAGCATTTTTAACGGAAGGCATAGTATGCTTTATCAGATATTTGCGGAGGTCGGAAAAGTGTCGTTCTGATCTTGTTTTCACTCCAAAACACACAAACAACCATGAAAGCACACGCCTTCGTAGTCAACCTCGCCTTTGTCGTTGCGGCATCCTTTTTTACGGTTTCCGTGGCCCGTGCGCAGAGCCCGTCACAGCCGGCTGTTCCGCTAAACAAGACGGTCTACACAGAAAAAACAGCTAAGCAGGAGATCAAACAGCTCTACAAACGGCTTAAGGCGGGAGAGTCCTTTGAGGGGCTGGCACAGCAGTATTCTCAGGATGTCGGGTCACGGGAGCACGGCGGTGATCTGGGCTGGGCGAAACCACGGGTATATGTACCGCCGGTTGACAAGGTACTGGCCAGGTTAAAGCCCGGTCAGTATTCAAAGCCGTTTAAAACGGTATTCGGCTACCACATTTTTCAGCTGGTCGACCGGCGCGAAAACGAGTCGTGGAGCAAACACATTGTCCTGTCGTTGAAGCGGGATACGAAGACGGCGCAGCTGTAACGGCAGGGGGCACTGTCACTGTAAAACGGCATGTCATCGACCGGTGGCGCAGCCGTTTTACAGCTGAATTTGTCAGGTTGGAAAACTTTAGCCATTATTGAACCGGCAATCGGCGAGTAGTTGCCCACCTGACCTTAATCATGAAAAGACGTTCCTTTATTAAGCAAAGCGGTGCCACCGGTTTAGTGGCGCTTGTCACTCCTGCCTCCATCGTTTATTCCGGTCGAAAACCGGCTGCGCCCTCTCCCTTACTAGAGTCGTTCAGAAACCCGCCCGATACGGCAAAGCCACAGACCTGGTGGCACTGGATGAACGGCAATGTAACCAGAGAAGGAATCACGCTCGATCTGGAAGCCATGCAGCGCATCGGCATCGGCGGGGTACAGAATTTTGACGCAGGAACGGGCATCCCGAAGGGGCCGCTCGAATACCTGAGCCCCGAATGGCTGGAGCTGAAAAAACACGCCATTCAGGAAGCGCAGCGGCTCGGCCTCGAATTTACGATCCACAACTGCCCGGGCTGGTCGTCGAGCGGCGGGCCGTGGATAACGCCCGAACAGTCGATGAAGCAACTGACCTGGAGCGAATTGTGCGTAGAGGGCGGCCGCCCCGTAAACCGTAAACTGCCTCAGCCGTATACCAAGCTACAGCATTACCGCGATGTGGCGGTATTGGCCTACCCGTCGTTGTTCGGCGAGATGGCTTTTGAGAATAGCATCGGTCGCGTAGAAACACCGGTTGGGGCGGTCGATATCAGCGGATTAAACGGTGAAGACAAAGAGGGCGTTACGGTTCAGGGCACAACGGCCGACCAGCCGTCGTATCTGCAGATCAACCTGAAAGCTACGGTTGAGGTGCAGGCACTGGGATTTGTCGGGCAGGTTGTGGATACCGGCGGGGGCGGATTTGGCGGTTCGTCGGTATCCATTGAGGTTTCAGAAGACGGCGTGTCGTTCCGGAAGCTGGCGACCGTGCCCGTAACCGATGTGATGTCAAGGGCCGAATTTCCGTCGGTTATGGTGAAGGCCTTTCGGTTTGTCTCGGCAAAAACCATTCAGTATACGGGTATCCATTTCTCGAACGCCCTGCGCCTGACCGACTGGCGCAAAAAGGCTAACTACGCCTTCAGCGGGGTGGCGGGGGCGGCCCCCCAAACGACACCGCCCGAAAAATCAGCCATTGTCCACCGGAATACCCTTGTTGACCTGACCGACAAGGTCGATGCTACCGGCCGCCTGCAATGGGATGCGCCGGCGGGTGACTGGACCATCCTTCGCTTCGGCTATACGTCGACGGCAACCATGAACCGGTCGGCGCCTGATACCGGCATCGGGCTGGAATGCGACAAGTTCAGCAAAGACGCCATAACGGCCCACTTTAATAAAATGATGGAACAACTGCTGCCTACCCTTGAGCCGCTGGCCCGACAGGGCAAGGCCGGTCTGCTCATCGACAGCTACGAAGTGGGTATGCAGAACTGGACGGATGGGTTTGAAACCCATTTCCGCCAGCAAAACGGCTATGACCTGCGGACGTATTTACCCGCCATGACCGGCCGGTTTCTGGATTCCGTTGACACAACCGAACGTTTTTTGTGGGACATCCGCCGTACCCAGGCCGACCTGATGGCCGATGCCTATTACGGTCAGTTCACGACGCTTTGTCACCAGCACGGCCTGATCGCCTATGCCGAACCGTATGACCGGGGCCCGATGGATGAGCTACAGACCGGTTCCCGGGTCGATGTCAATATGGGGGAATTCTGGAATGGTCTCTCTACGATATTCCAGAATAACCTGACCATGCACCGGACGGTTAAACTCGCGGCATCTATTGCCCATACGAACGGAAAAGGGGAGGACAAGCCGCAGGTGGTCGGGGCGGAGGCCTTTACCGGCGAACCCGAATCGGCCCGCTGGCAGGAATACCCGTTCGGCATGAAAGCCCTGGGCGACAAGCTGTTTAGTCAGGGGCTTACCCGTGTGATTTTCCATCGCTATGCCCATCAGCCGCACCCGACCGCCCAGCCGGGCATGACGATGGGACCGTGGGGCATTCATTTCGACCGGACCAATACGTGGTGGGAGCAGGCGCGGCCCTGGATGGCTTACCTGTCCCGCTGTCAGAGCCTGCTTCAGCAAGGGTTGTTTGTCGCCGATCTTGCCTATCTGGTTGGCGAAGAAGGCAATGCCTATGCAAAAGTGAGTCCGGATGAACTGAATCCGGCACCCCCCGAAGGCTATGACTATGATGTCATCAGTGCCGAAACCATTCTCCGCCATGCACGGATGGTAAATAATCGGCTCACCCTGCCGGATGGCATGAGTTATCGGGTATTGATCCTGCAACACCCGGAAGGCATATCGCTGCCGCTGTTACAGAAAATCAGGGAACTGGTGATGCAGGGCCTGGTCATTATAGGTCAGCGGCCTGCACGAACCCTTGGGTTGCGCGATGCCGGAAAAGACCTTGAGTTTAACCGGATCCTGGATCAGTTGTGGGGGCTTAAAAGTGCGGTACCGCCGGTGGAAAATGTCGTTGGTAAAGGCATGGTATATGCCGGAAAAACACTTCCGGATGTGTTGAAGGCTATAAAGCTGCTTCCGGATGTGGTGATTACGTCGCGATCCGGGGATGCTCCGGTTACCTGGATTCACCGCCGGATTGGCAGTGAGGATGTCTACTTCCTAACCAATCAGCGACGCACGGCTGAAGAAATAGCAGTGAGTTTCCGGATTGCCGGAAAACTGCCGGAGATCTGGGATGCGGATACCGGAACGGTGACCAGAATGAACCTGTATGAAACCGAAGACGGGCAGACGCGGATACCGCTCCGGCTCGAACCGGCAGCGTCGGTGTTTGTTGTGTTCCGGCAGGGAGCGCCTGAGAACCAATATGTCTCGGTGTCCAGAGATCAGCAGCTCCTGCGGGCTGCGCGTCCGTATCCGATCGTGTCACCGAAGCGGTTTACGGATGTCGTTAATACCTTCACGATCAGCGTGTGGGCAAAACCGGAGCTGAATATCATGCTCTCGACGCAGAATTTCATGGATGGGATTGCGGATCCCTGGACGGATTTCTATGCGATTTATCCTGCGTCGGGAAAGGAATTGTACGGCGCTAACCACGCGGCTTCCGGGCTGGCCATCGGGCGGAACGGCGTCGCCGTCTGGGAACGGGCGGGCGGTAAGCCGGTATTGGTTCTGGCCGCTCCCGCCGCTATCTCAGGGTGGAGCCATATTGCGGTGGTATACCGCGAAGGCGCACCGTCGGTTTACGTGAACGGCAAACTGATTCAGCGGGGAAAAGCGTCCGGTTATCAGATACATCCAACCCTCGATCAGGCCTTTCTGCGCGATGGCGCTTCCTGCTACAATGGGGATATGTCGGTGCCTCAACTGGTACGGGAGGGGTTGCCGGATGACCGCATCCGTCAGCTGGCCAGAGAGCGATATACCCCGGTAGAGACAACCCCCGTCATTTCCGTCACCGGCGAGGAGAGAGCTTCTTTCCTGTTCTGGGAAAACGGCAAATATGTGTTCCGCGACCGTGCGGGCAAAGAACGATCCATTCCGGTAGGCAGCCTGCCCGAACCACTGGTGTTATCGGGAAGCTGGCAGGTTTCGTTTCCGCCGGATCGGGGGGCACCGGCAACGATCGGGTTATCCGAACTGATCCCGCTTCAGAAACATCCGGAGCCTGGCGTCCGGTATTTTTCCGGTACGGCAACCTATACCCACGTCTTTGACCTGAACCCGGCAATGACCGGTCCGAACCGCCGGATTTATCTGGATCTGGGTAGGGTAGAGGTGATCGCCGAAGTACGGCTGAACGGAAAAAGCCTCTCCACACTGTGGAAACGGCCCTTCCGGCTGGATATTACCGATGCCGTTAAACCCGGAACCAACCAGCTGGAGGTGCTGGTCACCAATCAATGGCCCAACCGGCTGATCGGCGATGCGCAGACGCCCGATGTAGATGCCTATACGCCGGGGGCGGGCGGGAGCGGCTTCGCCAGCCTGAGCGGCGGGGCTATTCAGCAACTGCCGGCCTGGTACAAAAACGGAGCCCCTAAGCCTGACGACGGTAAGGTTACGTTTGCTACCTGGAAGCATTACACAAAGGAGTCGCCATTACTCGAAGCCGGTCTGATCGGCCCCGTCCGGCTACTGCCGGTCATGCAGGTGACGATTTGAGATAAAGAGTGAAAGGGTGAAAGAGCGAAAGAGTGGCTGTCAGCCAATTAAGTGATTTAGTGGCGGAGCATGTCGCTCTTTCACTCAATCGCTCATTCACTCTTTGAAAAACGTGTAGTGAAGGTAAAAAAACGGGTGAACGCCTGGCGCTCACCCGTTGCGCTCTCTGCGTTTAATCAACGCGCTGATCAGCCTTTTTAGTCTGATCTTTGGCTGTACTTTCATGTGATTTTCGTTGCTCTTCATGTTCGTTGAGTTGTTTAATGGAACGATCCGACCCGCCTGGCCGGCCTTCTAAGGAGTACAGAACGGGTGCGTTTTACCCTTTTTTGAAAAACGTAGGAAACGTTACCGGTTGTTAACTTTAGTAGCCGGAACCGAAAAATGTACGCGGATGAACAAGCTTTTTTTGTTCATTAATGGTGCCAACTGTATTCGGGCCGTTGGCTAAATGGTTTAGCCGAAAAAGCCGGGGTTATGTTTACGAATCAATGAAGAATAACTTATTATAAAACAACGCAACGTATGAAAACGCCGAATCATCAGTACATTTCCTCGAAAGCCCGACAGCGTAAGCTGTACGCAACCCCGGTTCTCCGCATCATCTTAACTGGTTTATTCATTGCCAGCTTAATGGTTGTTTATAAGCTTAGCCAGCCCGGTACCGGCACGCAGCTATATCAGACAATTTCATTTGCTTCATTAGCCCCCATACTGCGTGGCTCTGTTTTATTTTTTCTGGCCATATCGGTGTTCAGCCTCATTGGCTTAGCCTGTCTTCCTCCGGTGACAACAAGTGAAGAACATGCCCGCCAGCCCGACGACGTTACTGTCGACAAGGAACTTCCGGTTACCGGTACTTCCCGGGTACTGGTTTTCCGCCCCGATCTTACTACAGCCGCTGCCGATCAACATCCGGAGCTGGTCAGAAAATGAATGTTCCGGTTTTCGGTGCTATCCGGATGCTGAAGTTTTAGCCATAGAAGGGTTTGGTTTTTGTGTAGATGCGGTTATTCTGTAAGCCCGAATGGATATCGGGCGTCCAGTATCGGACATCCGTTATCCGGCATCTGATACATTCAGGGAAGGTACCGCTCTACGGCCGTTCAGTCAATGCCATCCGGATGAGTTCGGCCGTATTTTTAACCCCTGCCTTCTTAATCAGGCTGGCCCGCTGGTTGGCCACCGTATTGGGGCTGATATCAAACTGTCCGGCGATTTCGCGGCTGCTCATGCCTTGCGTCAGGCAGGTCAGAATCTGGGCTTCGCGGGTCGTAATTTTATGCCAGACGGTTTTGCTGCGGGGAATAGCCGGATCGTCTTCTTTTTTTACTTTCGGGATAATCAGATGGCGGATAATAACGGATGATGCATTCGGCGGATAATACAGTTCGCCGGTTACAACCGTCCGGATGGCGCGTAAGATTTCGTCCCGGTCCGTATCTTTCAGCAAATAGCCGGCGGCCCCGTTCTGAACAGCATTCAGGATGTAATCCGGATTGTTATGCATGCTGAAAATGAGTGATTTAACACGGGGGAACTGACGGGTAACCACTTTCGTTACTTCAATCCCTGACATACGCGGCATGGTGATGTCCAGGAGGAGAACATCCGGTTTGAGGGTTGGAATGAGCTCGATCGCATCGTCGCCGTCGGAGGCTTCACCAACGATCTCAATGTCTTTTTCGTCTTCCAGCAGGTTGAGAATTCCTTTTCTTACTACCGAATGATCATCGGCGATTAACACGCGGATAGGCATAACCATTAACTTTTTAGGGTCGTATTACCGGGCGATTTTTACATAGACTTTTGTCCCTTTTTTCAGTTTCGACGTCAGTACAAATTCACCGTTCAGCAACCGGGCCCTTGTTTTCATATTTTCTAAACCATTGACAATCGGATTCGCTTTCCGGACGTTCTTCAAGACGAATCCTTTTCCGTTATCTTCAACAGACAATGTAAGATACGTTTTTTCCTGCACTATCTTCATGAAAATATGTTCGGCATCAGCATATTTTATCGCATTGTTGAGCGCCTCCTGCGCAATCCGGTACAAGCCAATCTCAATGGCAGGGGGGAGCCGGTCTACCGGACTGCCTTCAAAGGTGATTGTGCGTCCGGCAATGTGGGCCGTTTGTTCGGCAAGCAGCTGCAGCGCGGCCGACAGGCCGAAATCACCCAGTACTGACGGCATCAGGTTATAGGAAACCTGACGGGTGGTCCGGATCGTTTCCTGAATAAGTTCACATAGTTCGTCGAATCGTTTCCGGAGTTTGTCATCGTCGATCTGCACGCGTTTCAGGCTTTCGGCGTGCAGCTTCAGTCCGGTCAGCATCTGCCCGATGCCGTCGTGGAGCTCGCGGGCAAACCGCCGCCGTTCTTCTTCCTGGCCTTCCAGCAGCGCCGCCGAACGAACACGGTCTTCCGTGCGCTGTAATTCATACTTTTCTTCCGTTGTCCGGATGAGTTCTGCCTGTGTATCAATAAGTTGCTGGTTAGTGTCCGCCAGTTCATTATTGGCAACGGCCAGCTGGTGGTTGCTGTACCGCAGGGCATCTTCTGACTCGGTCAGCTTGCGGATAATGGTCTGCGTATGGCTGACAACCGGACGGAAAATGAAAAGTCCTTCAATCAGCACGGTAATCAATGTGGCAATGCCCAGTACCCATTCAACCTGTTCGAGATAGCGGACCCGTTCAAACGTTTCGACATCAAACCGGAATACGATTTCGTTCATTTGGTCAAGATAAGCGGGCTCCTTCTGCAGAATAACCAACAGGGCTTTTCGCTTTATCTCATCCGAAGCCTGTGGATTGGTAAAGGAGGCAAAACCGGCCCGGATTGCCTGAAAAGCCGGTTCAATCCGGATAAACATGCTGTCGATGGCCGGACTTTTACGGACCGTAAAGCGCTGTTCCATGAGCAGGCTGCCGGTTTTCAGCTCCATATGCACGCGGCTCCAGACAGCGAGCAGGGAGTCAAAGGCTACGGTGTCGCTGGCCGGTATCTGTTCCAGATCGAGCAGGGCCAGTTTGGTCAGGCGCTGGCTCAGCATCCGCTGGCGACCGGCCACGTTCAGCACCCGGCCATCGTCGTTGTGGTCGTTGATCGTCTGCTTGATAAAAAATAAGCCGCTCATGGTCAGGACCGCAATAACGGTCAGCGCCATGACATAGAAACGGGTCAGTCGCCGGGCTACCAGCTGGTCAAGTTCCTGCACGGGGGTAAAGCTATTGAGTGATTGAGTGAATTGTGATTGAGTGATCTGCTCTAAGCCGGAGCTGAACGTATAGAGGCTTCAGTATAAACAGGCCATTCAACTAAATTTACCACATAGACACATAGGGCACATCAGTGATAAAAATCTTTTTTTCTATGTGGCTATGTGGTTAACGTCGATTTATAACGGATCGAAAATCCCTGCAAGGTTAGTGCTCAGAAGTACAGGAAAAGCAGGTAAACCATTTCCGGTCGGGTTGCTTACCCCTCAATGCCCACAAACACCTGATCGTTTTCAACCCGGACGGGGTAGGTGCGGATCTGGTATTCGTCGTCGGTGAGGCATTGACCGGTCCGGAGCGAAAACGTTTTTTTGTGGAACGGACAAGCGACTTTCGGCTCTCCCTGATGGCTGCCGGTCATGCCCCGCGACAAAGCCATCTGCTGACGGTGCGGGCATTGATTATCGGTGGCATACCACTCGCCGCGGCGGGCAAAATGGAAAATGGCTATCTGGTGGCCATCGATCAGGGCACACGCCCCGCCGTCGGCCGGAATATCGTCGATGTGGCAGGCCATGTGCCACGTGATTGATAAGGTTAACATATTGATTTTGATCGTAAACGTGTATTGCGGCATGATATTCCGCTACTTACCGGATGAATCGCATTCATTACGCGGCATGACATTCCGCGCTACCGACCTTATATCGTCCATTCCTGCGCCCGTTTCTGGGTGCGGAGCGGCGTAAAGGCAACCGATGGGTCTTTAAGGTCGGGCTGGTTCACAAAATGGGTAAAGCGCTTCCGGAGTTCAGGCGTTTCTACCACATCCTTCCACTCACAGCGGTAGTTGTTGACCAGTTCCTGCATACCCGCTTCCAGATCGGCCGCAATCCCCAGCACATCGTCGACGATCACCGCCTTGAGGTAGGTCATGCCGCCTTCCAGTTTGTTGAGCCAGGTGGCAGTACGGGTCAGCGGATCGGCGGTCTTGATGTAAAACATCAGGAACCGGTCGATCAGCCGGAGACAGGTCTCCTTGTCTACATCGGTGGCCAGCAGCTGGGCGTGTTGCGGTTTGGAGCCACCGTTGCCGCAGACATACAGGTTCCAGCCCTTGTCGGTGGCGATGATGCCGAAATCCTTGCTCTGCGCTTCAGCACATTCGCGGATACAGCCCGAAACCGCCGATTTCAGCTTGTGCGGCGCGCGGAGGCCCTTGTAACGCTCTTCGACCTCAATGGCAAACGTCACCGAATCCTGCACCCCAAACCGGCACCAGGTTGATCCCACACAGCTTTTTACCGTCCGCAGGGCTTTGCCGTAAGCATGACCGCTTTCAAAACCGGCCCGAATCAGTTCTTCCCAGATCGCCGGTAAATCACCGACGTGGGCGCCGAACAGGTCAATCCGCTGGCCGCCGGTAATCTTGGTATACAGCCCGTACTTTTGCGCTACCTGCCCGATCACGATCAGCTTTTCGGGTGTAATTTCGCCGCCCGGAATCCGCGGAACTACTGAATAGGTGCCCCCTTTCTGGATATTGGCCAGATAGCGGTCATTGGAGTCCTGCACCGGTGCACGATCCTGTTCCAGAATATTTTCGTTCCATAAACTGGCCAGTACCGATGCTACAAGCGGCTTACAGACTTCGCAGCCATCCCCGTGCCCGAACTGGTTCAGTACATCGCCATAGGTGCGCAGTTTGTTGATTTTCATCAGATCAAACAACTCCTGGCGCGAAAAATCGAAGTGTTCACAGATCGTATTCCGGACATACAGTCCTTGTTCTTTCATGACGCCCTGGATCAGGTCCTTCACCATGGGTGTACAGCCGCCGCAGCCCGTGCAAGCCTTGTTTGCTTTTTTCATGGCGTCGACCGTTGTACAGCCATGTTCCTTAACCTGTTGGCAGATCATCCCTTTCGTCACAGCCTCACAGGAACAGATCAGGGCATCGTCGGGCAGGCTCATGACTCCCGCACCGGTCGCCTCTTCGCCGCCGCGGGCCCCCAGAATCAGGTCTTCGGGGTCGGGCGGCAGTACCGTTTTGTTTTTACAGGTCTGGAGAAGCATGTTGTACTGCTCCGCATCGCCCACCAGAATACCGCCGAGCAGCTCCTTGCCGTCGGGCGACAGATTAACCCGCTTGTAGATGCCTTTGGCCTTATTGTCGTAGATAATGGTCCGGCAGGCGGGTTCTGCCACAAACGGATCGCCGAAACTGGCCACGTCAACCCCGATCAGTTTCAGTTTGGTCGACATGTCGAACGGCTTGAACTGTTTCGGCTCACCGGTAAGCTGTGAGGCCACCACATCGGCCATGTCGTAGCCCGGCGCAACCAGCCCGTAGATCATATTATGTACCAGGGCACATTCGCCGATGGCAAAAATGGCAGGGTCGGTGGTCTGGAGCTGATCGTTGACCAGAATACCGCCGCGCGGATGGGTATCAAGGCCCGCCCGTTTGGCCAGTTCGTCGCGCGGGCGGATACCGGCCGAAATAATCAGCATATCGACATCCAGCCGCGAACCGTCCGTAAACTCTATGCCATTCATCGTGTCGCCGCCGGAAATCTGTCGGGTGCTTTTGGACAGGTGAATGGCCAGGCCGAGCGATTCGAGTTTTTGCTGAAGCATGGCCGAGCCTGCATCGTCGATCTGCCGGGGCATCAGGCGTTGGGCAAATTCGACAACATGCGCTTCGTCGAGGCCCAGATCAAGCAGCGCCCTGGCCGCTTCGAGACCGAGCAGACCGCCACCGAGCACGGCTCCTTTGCGTGCGGTACGCGCGTACGATTGAATGAGTTCGAGATCTTCGATGGTGCGGTAAACAAACACGCCGTCTTTTTCAACACCCGGAATAGGCGGCACAAAAGCGGCCGAGCCGGTGGCCAGTATCAGGTAGTCGTAAGGAACGGCCAGACCATGATGCGAATAAACGGTTTTCGTCGTCCGGTCGATCTCTGTCACCGGATCGCCCAGGTACAGCTCAATGCCTTCGGCCGCATACCAGCCGGTACCGGCCAGTAGCAGTTCATCTGCCGTTTTTCCGGCGAAATAGGCGCTTAAATGCACGCGGTCATAGGCCGCGCGTGGCTCTTCCCCGAAAACGGTTATCCGGAAATCTGCTTTGTCCGGCGCTTTGGTCCGGAGCTTTTCACAGAACTTGTAGCCGACCATGCCGTTTCCAACGACCACAATTCGTGTATTCGTTTGTGTTTTCATAGTTAGTAGTAACTATAATTTTATGACAACCCGTAATTTTTATTGTGTTATTTCAAGAATCACCCCCATGACTGCCTGAAATTGCGTAGGTCAAAATTAAATGGTGTTTTTGGTAAATCCTAGTTTATTATTTGTTAAATGGTTAATTTTTAAACTTATTTTTTTGATAAACTATTGTTTTTCGAAATTTTAGGTATAGATTTGAAGCAGTTAATCATGTAGTTAAAAATAACTATTGATAGTACATTATTAATATTCATTACCTGACGCAAACGATCATGCAACCTAAACTGACATTAGTAGGCGCCGGACCGGGCGATGGCGAACTGATAACCCTGAAAGGGATCCGGGCGCTGCAAAAAGCCGATGTGGTGCTGTATGATGATCTGGCAAACGCGACGCTGCTGGACTTTGCGCCGGCGCATTGCCTGAAAATGTATGTCGGGAAGCGGGCCGGAAAACCGTCAAAGGCGCAGGACGAGATCAACACGCTGATTGTACGCCTGGCGACGCAGCACGGGCATGTGGTCCGGCTGAAGGGGGGCGATGCCTACGTGTTCGGCCGTGGTTTTGAAGAGCGTACGTATGCACTTGACCATGGTATTTCCTGCGAAGTAATACCGGGCGTATCGAGCAGCATTGCCGTACCGGCCGCTCAGGGCATCCCGGTAACCTGCCGTGGTGTCAGCGAAAGCTTTTGGGTCATTACCGGAACGACCCGCAGCGGAGGTATGTCGAAAGACATGGAACTGGCCGTACAGTCAGACGCGACGGTGGTCGTATTGATGGGGCTAAATAAGCTACAGGATATCTGCGCGTTATATGTCCGCAACGGCAAGGCAAACCTGCCGATGGCGGTCATACAAAACGGTACACGCACGGGTGAACAGTGTGTGGTAGGGCAAGTTTGGGAAATACCGTCACTGGTTGCTGCACAAGGCGTGGGGGCGCCCGCAGTGATCGTGCTCGGTGAGGTGGTTGCCTTGCACAAGGCGTATTTACCGGCTTATCTGCAAAGCCTGCAACTCGCTTGCATCTGATTAATAAAAAAGCCGATCCGGTGTGGGGGCACCTTGTGGATCGGCTATGTTCGGGTTGTCTATGTTAAACACAAACGTTTCAAAGAAAATGAAAAAAACTTCCTGAACCAAATCTGCCTCACCGGCCGAAATGGTGCGTCTCTTCCTGTCGCCTGAAAAAGGCATCTCCTTTGTCTTCTGATTCAAGACGTTACGTCTGACGTTTGCCCGTCCGGGGTATGGCCGCATATTTCCGTTACGACTATTGCTACCTGAACTATTCTCACGAATTACCATGAAATTATCTTTATTAGCTATAGGGGTTACCTTAGCCGGTTGTACGTTACCGGCAACCACAGCCCGGGCCCAGTTTTCGTTAACCGGTCAGGTCCGGACGCGGACTGAAGTCAGGGACGGACTGGGAAACCTGGCACCGAAAGACAGTAAAGCAGCCGTTTTCACGTCACAGCGTACCCGCCTGACATTTGGCTATAAATGGGACCGCGTACAGTTTCAGACGGCCGTACAGGATGTACGGGTCTGGGGCCAGGATGCGGCAACGATCAACCATGCAGACGGTAACCGCCTGATGGTTCACGAAGCCTGGGCCGAGATTACGCTGGCCAATAGTGCCGATACGACGATTAAGTTTAAGCCAATTCAGAATTTGTCGCTCAAAATCGGCCGGCAGGAGCTCGTTTATGATGATGTGCGGTTGCTCGGTAATCTGGACTGGCTGCAACAGGGCCGCCGGTTTGACGCGGCCCTGCTGAAAGCCCAGCACCTGGGATGGGCGCTGGATCTGGGAGCGGGGATGAACCAAAATACGGATGCGTTTGGCACTGTGGGTACGTATTATACAGCCGGCAATGCTCCGGCATCGGCCCTGTCGACCAAAAATGTCACCCTCGCGATACCGTCCGGTTTTCTGCCGACAAGCGGTAAAGGCGGTGCACCGGTGCTGGCAACACCCCTGAGCACCAACGGACAGAACCAGCAGTTTAAATCCTTTCAGATGGCGTATCTGACGCGGAAGTTTAACCAGACAAAGTTCTCGGCGCTCTTTTTTAAAGACGACTTCCAGAAGTATCGTATAGACTCTATCGGTAGCGCAGCGGCAGGCTACGTATATGGCCGCCGTTATGATGTCTCAGGCGTCAATTCACGGGTAACCTACGGGGCCATGCTGACAGGTCAGTTCGGTAATGCGTCATCAAAAATTGGTAAAGTGCAGTGGCAGGCGTTTGCCTACGGGCAGAGCGGTAAGGACCGCGATGGTCTGAAACTGAAGAAGGCGTATCACTATGGTGCTAATTTCATGGTCCAGAAAGGGTTATTCAGCGTAGGGCCAGGCTATGAGGTCTTGTCAGGAAATAACGCCGAAACGATCAAGGCCGGCGAAACGGGCCGGTTTGATCCGCTGTATGGCACGCCGCACAAGCACTGGGGCTACATGGACTATTTTTACGTGGGCACCGGTTCGCCGGCAGGAGGCCTGAAAGATGCCTTCCTGAAGTTTAAATACGCCGGAAACCGCCTGACCACCACCCTGGATGCGCATTACTTTGCCCTTGCCTCCCCGACCTATAACAAACTGCCGGATGCGGCTTCGGGGGCGAAGGTAGACCCGAAACTAGGCATGGAATACGATTTCACGGCCACCTACCTGCTGAACAAGTTCACGACCCTGGAATTCGGTTATTCGCTTATGCAGGGTACTAACAGCCTTGAGTATGTGAAGCAAGGCACTATGAATCAGCGCGATCATCTGGGCAAATGGGCTTATCTGATGATTAACATCCGTCCCGACTTTTTCTACACCAAACCGGTAGCCATCAAACAATAAGCAAACAAGCAAAATTAGATTTATCCGGAGAGCAAAGGGTTGTATGTCAATGGGTTATTCACTCAATCGCACATTCACTCAATCGCTCAATAACTTAAGACCATCGTAGTTGCCTGACCGGTGTCCCCCGGCCGGTCAGGCGCATTTGTCAAACCAGTTACTCCAGTACGAATACGACCATGAAAAAGACATATATACTGCTGTCAGCCTGTCTGCTGACCCTGGTTTCTATGGCCATTACGGCCTTTAAACCCGCCGCTGAGCCGATTAAACTGGGCTTTATTCCGTTGACCGACTGCGCGCCGCTGGTGGCCGCCAAAGAATTGGGTTTGTTTCAGAAATACGGCGTTGACGTGCAGCTGAGCAAGGAAGCGTCGTGGGCCAATGTACGGGATAAAATCCTGAACGGCGAGCTGGAAGGAGCGCACTGCCTGTTTTCGATGCCGATGTCGGTCTATACGGGTGTGGGAGGCAAAGCGGGCTCTGAGATGAAAATCGCCATGGTACTCAACAACAACGGGCAGGGCATTACCCTGTCGAAAGACTTCTGCGGGCTGGTTGGCTTTAAGGACCTGAAACATGTGAACGGGGCAATCGGTCAGCTAAAACAGCGGAAGGAAGTAACGTTTGCCATGACATTTCCGGGCGGCACCCACGACATCTGGCTGCGGAACTGGATGGCGGCGGCGGGCGTCAACCAGAAGTCGGTCGGCATTATCACCATCCCGCCGCCGCAAATGGTGGCCAACATGCGGGTGGATAACATGGAAGGCTATTGCGTCGGAGAGCCATGGAACGGTGTAGCTGCCACGCAGAATGTCGGTTTTACGCATATTGCTTCACAGGATATCTGGAAAAATCACCCCGAAAAGGCGCTGGTCGTCAATAAGGAATTTGCCGGCACGCGGAAGGAAGACCTCAAAAAAGTCATGAAAGCGATCATTGACGCCTGCCGGTGGCTCGACGATATGGGCAACCGGAAAAAGGCGGCAGCCTGGCTGTCGAAACCCTATTACGTCAATGCACCGGTGAGTGTGCTGGAAGCCCGCCTGCTGGGGTCGAATGATCTGGGCTGTGACCTGGGCGTACAGAAATACACCAGCGACAAGATGATGTTCTACAACAACGGCATCGTAAATACACCCCTGAAAGCACACGCCGCCTGGTTTTTAGCCCAGTATGTACGCTTCGGGCTCGTCAAATCGGCCCCTGATTACAAAGAGATTCCCGAAAAGCTGATTCTGGACGATCTGTTTGCCGAAGTCGCCAAAGACATGAACGTGCCGGTACAGGCCGATATGAAGCCCTTCAAAACGGCACTGGACATTGAGTTTAACCCTGCCAATCCGGCTGCTTATCTGGCTGGTACTAAACACTGATCTGACGATGAAAAAGGTATTCTCACTAGCCAATGTCCTGGCTGTGGCCTGGTTTGCCGGTAGTCTGGTACTGCTGATAGCCATCTGGTGGGTGGTCTCGCTGGTCACGGCGCATGAAATTCCGGACCCGGCAGCCACCTGGACAGTCTTCTCGGAGATGCTTCAGGATCCTTTCTACGATTACGGACCCAACGATAAGGGCATCGGCA
This sequence comes from Arsenicibacter rosenii, assembly GCF_001870735.1. Taxonomy (GTDB): domain Bacteria; phylum Bacteroidota; class Bacteroidia; order Cytophagales; family Spirosomataceae; genus Arsenicibacter; species Arsenicibacter rosenii. The sequence continues at coordinate 320,902 of NZ_MORL01000001.1, forward strand.
TTCAGCTCTGGGGGTCGATTAAACGGGTCGGTGCAGGTTTTTTGCTGGGGAGCCTGGTCGCCATTCCGATGGGGTTGCTGATGGGCGCTTCGCCGGTTGGCATGCGGCTCCTGAACCCGCTGGTTCAGATTCTGCGGCCGGTGTCGCCGCTGGCCTGGTTTCCGCTGGGATTGCTGGCCTTCAAAGCTGCCGAAGGCGCTACGGTGTTCATCATTGCCATCACCTCGCTGTGGCCAACCCTGATCAACACAGCGTTCGGGGTGTCGAGTATCCCGCAGGATTTCAAAAACGTAGGCAAGGCATTCGGCTTTTCACGCTGGAAATACGTCAGCAAAATCCTGATTCCCTATGCGTTGCCCCACATGATTACGGGCCTGCGCCTGTCCATCGGGGTGGCCTGGATGGTGATTGTCGCGGGCGAAATGCTGTCGGGCGGAATCGGTATCGGATTTTTTGTCTGGGATAGCTGGAACGGCCTGAGCCTCGAAAAAATCCTCTCGGCCATTCTCATCATCGGGTTTGTCGGCCTGCTGCTCGACAAGCTGTTCAACGGATTACAACAACTGGTGACGTACGACAAAAAGTAGCCGTCACGGATAAAAACCTGAGTCCTTATGCAACCAAAGCAGTTTGTAGATATGCCGGGTGCACCGGTATTAGGAAAAAATAAACGCCCCGTCAGCATCGACGTGAAGGATGTAACGATTGCGTTTCCGTCGCGGGGGAAAGGCGTGTTTACGGCGGTAAAAAACATTGACCTGTCAATTAGCAAGGGCGAAATCGTCAGCATCATCGGTCATTCAGGCTGCGGGAAATCGACACTCATGAACGCTGTCAGCGGGATGGTTAAACCCACATCGGGCGAAGTGATTGTCAACGGAAAGCGGGTTACGGGCCCGGGGCCCGACCGTGGCATTGTTTTTCAGAATTATTCGCTGTTGCCGTGGCTCACCGTATACCAGAATGTATATCAGGCGGTTGACGCCGTTATGCCTGCGAAAACGGCGGCCGAAAAGCGGGAGCTTGTGGAGCGGAACCTGACAATGGTGAATCTCTATCAGCACCGCGATAAACTGCCTTCGCAGCTCTCGGGCGGCATGAAACAACGGACGGCTATTGCCCGGGCGTTTGCCATCAATCCGTCGGTATTGCTGCTCGACGAGCCGTTCGGGGCGCTCGATGCCCTGACCAAAGGCAGTATGCACATCGAACTGCTGAAGCTGTGGAATCTGGATCACCGCGAAAAAACGATCATCATGGTTACCCACGACATTGAGGAGGCCATTTTCCTGTCCGACCGCGTGGTGGTGATGAACGACGGTCCGGCCGCCACCATCCGGGAGATTGTGGACATACCCCTGGCGCGGCCCCGTAACAAGAAGGCGATTATTCACCTGCCGGCGTACATGGCCGTTCACGACCGGCTGCTCAGTTTACTCACCCAATCCTTTTCCATTGAGGACGAAGGTGTCGAATACCAGGAGTAAGCAACTGATCAGTAGGGAGTACGAAGAGGATTTTACGATTATTTATGATTTGGGATATGAAAAACAGCACCAACAAGTCGTTAGAAAAACTAACCATTTTTAGTGTTAATAGTGTGCAGATGCGCACCTTCCACCTGACCTGGCTGGCCTTCTTTTTCTGCTTTTTCGGGTGGTTCGGGTTAGCTCCCTTAATGAAAGTGATCAAGGACGATTTGGGGTTAACCAAAGCGCAGATCGGCAACGCCATGATTGCCTCCGTGGCAGCAACGGTCGTTGCCCGCATGCTGATCGGTCGTTTGTGTGACAGCTGGGGACCACGCAAAACGTATTCGTTATTGCTGGCCCTGGCCTCTATTCCGATCATGGGTGTAGGCCTGGCAAACTCCTACGAAGGGTTTCTGCTGTTCCGGCTGGCCATCGGCGTCATCGGGGCGTCGTTTGTCATTACGCAATACCACACCTCGGTGATGTTCGACAAAAAGATTGTCGGCACGGCCAATGCGGTAGCCGGTGGCTGGGGCAACCTGGGCGGCGGGGTAACCAACATGGTGATGCCGCTGCTGTTTGCGGGTATTGTCGGCCTGGGCTATGTGCCGGGTACTGCCTGGCGCCTGGCCATGGTGATTCCGGGTGTGGTGCTGCTGTTGCTGTCGGTGGTTTATTATCGCTTCACGAAAGATACCCCCGCCGGTAACTTTGATGAGCTGGCCGAAAACCAGACTATACCGTCGCCGAAAGCAAAGGGTACCCTGGCAAAAGCGGCAAAAGACCCCCGGACGTGGGTGTTGTTTCTGGCCTACGGTGCCTGTTTTGGCATTGAGGTGACATTTGACAATGTGGCGGCCCTGTACTTTTCCGAACGGTTTGGTGCGACCCTGACTACCGCCGGGTTGCTGGCCGGTACCTTCGGTTTCATGAACCTGTTTGCGCGGGCCGTGGGCGGTATTGTTGCCGATAAGGTCGGGGCACGGAACGGTCTGCGCGGCAAGGGCCTGCTGCTGGCCGGGCTGCTCCTGCTGGAGGGTATCGGCATTGTTCTGTTTGCGCAGACCGGCAGCCTGACCATGGCCGTCATCGCCATGCTTGGGTTTGCGATGTTCCTTAAAATGGCCAACGGCGCGACGTATGCCATTGTTCCGTTCGTGAACCGCAAGGCCATGGGCGCCGTGAGTGGCATCGTCGGGGCGGGCGGGAACGTGGGAGCGGTGCTGGCCGGTTTCCTGTTCAAGTCCGAAACGATTTCCTATACCGAAGCCTTTCTGATGATCGGCGTAGCGGTGGCGGTTGTCGGGGCGGTGGTAGCGGTTACCCGCTTTGAACCGGTTCCGGTGGCCGAAAACGAATTAGTAGCGGTTTAAACGCCTGAAGCGTATGCAAGAACGCGGAAATCAGATAAAGACTACCTGCTGTTACTGCGGCGTCGGCTGCGGGGTGGTGGTCAGCAAACACCCTGGCGGGCGGCTCACGGTCGAAGGCGACAAAGACCATCCGTCTAATCGCGGACTGTTGTGCTCCAAGGGCATGAACCTGCACTACACGGTCATGGATGGGTCAGACCGGCTGTTGTATCCGCACATGCGGCTGAATCGGTCGATGCCCCTGCAACGGGTAAGCTGGGACCAGGCCCTTGACCGGACGGCGGCCGTATTCCGGTCGATTATTCAGAAACACGGGCCGGAAGCGGTCGGGTTCTACGTGTCGGGGCAGTGTCTGACCGAAGAATATTACCTGATCAATAAGCTCATCAAAGGGTTTATCGGGTCAAATAACATTGATACGAATTCGCGCCTTTGCATGAGTTCGGCCGTGGTCGGGTATAAGCTGACCCTCGGCGAAGATACCGTACCGGTCTGTTACGACGATATTGAATCGGCCGACGTATTTCTGGTCGAAGGCGCTAATCCGGCGTGGTGCCATCCGATTATCTGGCGCCGGATTGAGGCCCGCAAACAGGCGAATCCGGCGGTCAGAATCATCTGTGTGGACCCGCGCCGCACCGATACGGCCCGCTCGTCGGATCTGCACCTGCCCATCCGGCCGGGTACCGATGTGGTGCTGAACAACGCCATCGGGCGGCTGCTGACTGAGTTTAATTATCTCAACGAATCGTTCATTACGGCTCATACGGCCGGTTTTGCGGCCTTCCGTGAGCAGGTCATGCAGCGGACCGTGGCGGAGGCCGCTGAGCTGTGCGGCGTACCCGCTGCCGATATCGAAACCGCCGCGCACTGGATCGGTCAGTCGAAAGGGTTTCTGTCGTTGTGGACGATGGGCCTGAATCAGTCGGTGATCGGGGTGAACAAAAACCTGTCGCTCATTAACCTGCACCTCATAACGGGCCGGATCGGGAAACCGGGCAACGGACCATTCTCGCTCACGGGTCAGCCCAATGCCATGGGTGGCCGCGAAGTAGGGGGGCTGGCCAACATGCTGCCGGGCCACCGCGAGGTCATTAATCCGCAGCACCGGGCCGAGGTCGAAGCCTTCTGGCAAGGACCGGTAAAACTGGCCGCAACCCCTGGACTGACCGCTACCGAAATGTTTGACGCCCTGGCCGCCGACAGGTTAAAGGCGATCTGGATTGTGAACACCAACCCGATGGTGAGCCTGCCGGATGTAAACGCGGCGGAGGAAGCATTGCGCAAAAGCCGGTTTGTGGTGGTGCAGGATATATCGAACCGGGCCGATACTGTGCGGTTTGCCGACGTGGTGCTGCCGGCGGCGGGCTGGCTCGAAAAGGAAGGCACCATGACCAATGCCGAACGCCGCATTACCTACCTGCCCAAGGCGCTGGAGGCACCGGGGGAGGCGCTGCCCGATGTGGAAATCATCTGGCGGTTTGCCCGGAAAATGGGCTTCGGAGACGCTTTCCCCTACACAACGGCAGGGCAGGTGTATGACGAATACACGCAGCTGACGAAGGGTACCAACATCGACATTACCGGCGTAAACTACGGGGTGTTGCAACGGGCACGGAGCATTCAGTGGCCCTATCCGGCCGCGTCGTCCGTACCGGAGCGTGGCACGGCCCGTTTGTTTACCGACAACCGCTTTTATACGCCCACGCAACGGGCAACCATCCATGCCGTTCCGGATGGTAATGCGTCGGAGCCGACGGATGAGGATTTTCCGTTGATTCTGACCACCGGCCGTATCCGCGATCAGTGGCATACGATGACCAAAACCGGTCGGGTCACCAAACTGACGCAGCATATTCCGCAGCCGATGCTGCAGATCCATCCCGACGATGCCCGGTCGCGCGGCATCCGGGAAGGGCAGCTGGTAACGGTATCGGGGCGGCGGGGCGAGGTGCGGGTGAAAGCGCAGCTGACCGACGATGTGCGGCCGGGCCTTTGTTTCCTGCCCATGCACTGGGGCAAATTAGTGCAGGGCAACGGTGTTTCTGCCTTGCTCGAAAACCTGAACCGGGCCAATAACCTGACGAGTGCACTCATTGATCCGCGGTCCAAAGAACCGGACTTTAAGTTTGCGGCTATTCAGGTCACGCCTTACCGGAAAAAACGGGAGAAAATTGTCATTATCGGGGCTGGTTCGGCGGGGCTTGGGTTTATCAATACCTACCGCACGCTCAACACCGACGATGACATCCATGTGTTTTCCAAAGAAATTTATCCGTTCTATAACCGCGTGCTGTTGCCCGATTACATCAGCGGGGCACAATCGTGGGAGCAACTGGTCAAACTGCGGGAAGATCAGTTTGCCGAAGCCAACATCCATGTACATAAAGGGGTGAGTATTGTTCATCTGGACCGGAAAAACAAGGTGCTGGTGGATAGCAACGGGACAGAGCATACCTACGATAAACTGCTGTTAGGTACCGGCAGCAGTGCCTTTATGCCGAAAGGCGTGCCGCAACTGCCGGGGATTTTCAATATGCGGTCACGGCTGGATGCTGATTCGCTGATGCCGTTTCTGCAACCGCGTCCGGGGCAGACCGCCGGCGCTCATGCCGTGATCGTCGGCGGCGGGTTGCTGGGGCTTGAACTGGCGGCCTCCCTGCGGCAGATCAACGTCCGGGTAACGGTAATCCAGCGGATTAGCCGGTTTATGGAGCGTCAGCTCGACCCGCTGGCCAGCGAATTGCTGTACCAGGATCTGGTCGACCGCGGCATTGAGATCTACTTCAACGAAGAGGTGCAGACGTTCCGGGGCACCGACTGTCTGGAGGGAATTCAGTTGAAATCGGGCAAAAAAATTGATTGCCAGGTCGCCGTGATGGCCATTGGTACGGTTCCGAACGTTGACCTGGCCCGTCAGGCAGGACTCGACTGCAACCGGGGCGTAGTGGTTAATGATTACCTGCAAACGTCTGATCCGGACATTTTTGCCGCCGGTGAGATGGCCCAGTGGCGCGGACAGATGTGGGGCATTACGCTGGCAGCCGAGCAACAGGCGGGTATTGCCGCACAGTTTATTGCCGGCGATATTTCGCAGCCGTATACAGGGAGCGTGTCGATGAATATTCTGAAAATGGAAGGGCTGCACCTGTGTAGTATCGGTCTCCCCGAAGCCCCCGCCAACGACCCTGCTTACGAAGAAATTGTCTTTATCGACAAGGCGAAACGGTATTACAAAAAGTGCATTGTTCACCGCGACAAGCTCGTAGGGGCTATCCTGGTAGGCGACAAGAACGAGTTCGCCGAATTCCGCGACCTGATTGCCAACGGCGTTGAACTGTCCGAAAAGCGGCTTCAGCTCCTGCGGGCGAGTAAGCAGGTCGATCCGGTAGACGGTAAGCTGGTTTGTTCGTGCAACAACGTTGGTCAGGGGAATCTCGAACGGGCTATCCGGGGCGGTTGTACCGATTTTCAGCAATTGTGTCAGACCACCGGTGCCGGTACGGGTTGTGGTTCCTGCCGCCCCGAAGTCCGGAGCATCCTGCAAAAAGAAACAGAAAGGATAACAGGTATTGAGGTACCCGGGAGAGCAACATCGGTTAATTAAACGAACGGTGAAAATTGATTACGCTTGTACCGCCCCTACAGGGCGGGGGCGTAACGGGGGATTCAATGGCTGGCTACCGACGCTGCGCTGTGTGGCCCCTACAGGGCCGGCCTGCGGGAAGATGTTGGTCATCCCCGTCAGGGACCCACCAAGACCCCATCGGGGTCAAACGTCTATAACGAAGGGCAAAAACAAGACCCCATCGGGGTCAAACGTTTATAAAGATGCGTGATTATTACACCATAAAACTGAATGCACCGGCGGGGATCATTTCGCCGGGAGCTTTGCAGCAGGTACTGACGCTGGCCTATGCTGCCCACGTGCGTACGGTGCGCTTCGGCGCCCGGCAGCAACTGCTGATGACGGTACATTACGAAGACATGCGTGACCTGGAGAAAGCCCTGAAACGGCATGCCATCCGCTACGAAGTGAATACGGATCAGTTTCCGAACATCATCAGCTCCTACTGCGGCGAAGAGGTGTTCCGGACGGGGGCATGGCTTCAGGAAAGTGAATACCATACGGTGCTCGACGGCTTCGATCACCAGCCACGGCTGAAAGTCAACCTCTCGGATTCGAACCAGAGCTTTACACCGTTTTTTACCGGAAACCTCAACTTTATTGCCTCCCCCGAACCGCATTTCTGGTACCTCTACATTCGTCCGAAGCAGCAGAATACCCTTTTCCGGTGGCCGGATCTGGTGTATACGCAGGACATTGGCCGCCTGTCGAACGTCATAGAGGAGGTTATGCTGCGCGATACGGGTATGACGGAAGAACAACTGTACCGGGACGTGATGCAGGAACGGCGGTTTATTACCCAACCGGCCCTGCACGAAGTCGAACTCCCCGACTTTTCACTACCGTACTACGAAGGATTTAACCGCTACGGGCAGCGGTCGTGGCTCGGGCTGTATCGCCGCGACGAACAGTTCCCGGTTTCATTCCTGCTGGATGTCTGTGCGCTCTGCCTGCAGACACGGATTGGTGAGCTGTGCATAACGCCCTGGAAATCGTTGATCATCAAAGGCATTGAAGGGAAAGACCGGGCCGCATGGAGCTACGTGCTTGGCAAACACAACATCAATGTACGCCACGCCGCCAATGAACTGGCCTGGCAAACTGAAGATCACGACGAGGCAGGGGCAGCCATCAAACAATACATTATCCGGCAGTTTGCCCGCGATGATACCCGTACGTTCGGTCTTTGCTTCGGCATTCAGACACGCCCGAAATCGGAGGTTTTCGGGTCGGTCCTGATCCGGCGGCGGCCCCTGATCCGGATTGGTCAGCTGGCCCTCTTCAGCGTCTACGACCTGTATCATACCGACAATTTTAACCCCAATAACCGCAAATACATCCGCTTCGAAAAGGGCTTGCTGCGCATTCACCTGCCGGGGCAGATCGACCGCTTGTGCCGCAAGTACAATGCCCGCCGGATGCAGCAAACGGCAGAACCCCTCCGGCTGACGACCGAGGAGCCGGTTGTGGCCGATGTACCGCTTGTCTCCGTCCATCAGTGCCCGGCCTGTTTTACGGTCTATGATCCGCAGTTCGGGGATGTGCTGCGGGGCATTGCCCCCGGTATTGCCTTCGCCGACCTGCCCGTCAGCTACGCCTGCCCGACCTGCGACACGCCGAAAACAGCCATGGAAGCGGTGGAACTGACGAATGGGTAAATAATGCCCAAAACATATGCGAACATCCGGAGTTCATTAGTCATTATCCATGTTACATTGTCCATTAAAATTATGACGCCGACTGCCATTGCACCCGTATTTTTTGCCTTCGAAAACGATTTTGTCGATACCCTGCGCTGTATTCCGATGGTGGTACGCTATAAACTGGATACCTGTGGCATTAAGCTGAAACTGCCGGAATGGGTAAAGCTGACCGTGGACGATAAGGCGCGGCTGGCAGAACAGCCATGCTATACACCGGCGGAAATCGCCGCGTACCGGCAGGATTTGGTTGATCTGGTAGCGCGCCGGTGCCACCATCCGGTCAGTGAGCTGGGGCCGGTCGATGCGGCCTGGGAGCGTCTGGATGCTGTCCCTGACGAAATCCACGGCAAAGCGCTCGAATGGGAATGCCGTCCGCTGACGCTTGCGGAATGGCTGCAACTCGACGTATTGCAGCGGTTTGCCCTCGTCAAGCTTAGCCGTTCGGGGCATGAAGGCAAAAACTTCCCGAAAGCCATCCGCGAATTCTTTCCGGAAAGGATGTAGGGGATTACACCACATAGCCACATAGAAAAATAAAGATTTTTTATCGCTGATGTGCCCTGTGTGTCTATTTGGTATATCTCTTTGAGTATTATGTTAGCTGTCATTAACTGACTTCCTGCCACGTTACCTATATGATTTACCGCGACGGCAATTGTTCGGTGTCAACGCAGCGTTTATAACCGTCAGCCTCCGGTTTCGTATGAACTGCTTAACCTGTATTTATTCCGGCTCAGTCAGTGTTTATCGCACTTCGTCCTGAGCAGACCGGGCCGGACGAACCTTGCGTCATAAGTTTGCGGGGCTTAGGCCCCGTAAGCTGGTGACGCAAGAGCTTGCGTTGCTACGGATGTAACCCCGTCCGGGGCGCGGGAAGCAGTTTTATGAAACAACAAATTCTATGGGTACTGGTCTGGTTAACGACGCTGTACAACGCCTGGGCCGCTCCGCCGGTGACGAATGCCAACATTCGGGTGGACCAGTTCGGGTATCTGCAAAATGCCCGCAAGGTGGCGGTCATTATCAACCCGCAAGTGGGTGCCAACGCGGGACAAACCTTTACTGCCAGCACCGGCACCAATCAGTATCAGGTCCGGCGGTGGAGCGACGATGCGGTCGTTTTCAGCGGTACGCTGCAGGCCTGGAACAACGGCGCTACCCAGGCGTCGTCGGGCGATAAAGGCTGGTGGTTCGACTTTTCGATGGTCAACACCCCGGGTGCCTATTACATCTTCGACACGGGCAATAACGTGGGTTCCTACCGGTTTGATATCGGCGATCAGGTATACCGCGACGTGCTGAAAGCGGCCGTCCGGACGTATTATTACCAGCGGATCAACTTCGCGAAAGTAGCCCCCTACACGGATCCGAAATGGGCCGATGCGGCTACCCACGAATGGCCGGGACAGGATCGGGAAGCCAGAAGTGCAAAGGATAAAACCAACGCCCGTACGGCCAAAGATCTGCACGGCGGCTGGATGGATGCCGGCGACATGAACAAATACGTGACATTTGCCGAAGAGCCGGTAGCCCTGCTGCTGGAAGCCTACCGCCTCAATCCGGCTGTATTCGGGGATGATTTTAACATTCCGGAATCCGGAAACGGGGTGCCGGATATTCTGGACGAGGTGAAATACGAACTGGAGTTCATCAAACGGATGCAGGATGCTACCGGTACGGACGGCCTGTTGCTGAAAGTCGGGGTCGATACCTGGGATGAATTTGATCGTATCGGAGGCTTACCGCCGAGTGCCGATAAGCGGCCTCGATACTACCTGCCGGAATGTACGTCGTCGACGTTGTCGGGGGCAGCGATGTTTGCGGTGGGAGCGGCGGTGTACCGTCAGATTCCGTCGCAGGTAGCTTACGCCCAGGACCTGCTGGCCCGCGCTGAACGGGCGTTTGCCAGGGCACGGGCGACGACAAACTACTTCTCGACGTTCGACACAAATTGCGACGATCTGGATATTCGCGCCGGAGATGCCGATAAACCCATCGCCATTCAGAAACAATCGGCGGTGGTAGCGGCCGTTTATCTGTTTGAGGTAACGGGCAAGGCAGAATACAAGTCGTTTATCGACAACAACTACAACCAGATTCAGCCGATGGCGAATGAATGGTGGGGGCCTTACCTGATGCATGTGCATGCGGCTTTGCTGCGGTATGCGGCCAATCCGCAGGCTACGCCGGCCGTGGCCAATGCCATCCGCGCGATGAAGAGCCAGCAGAACGGGGTGCTGTCGATCAATGACTACACCGCCAAAGCGGATCTGTACCGCGCGTACATGAAAGACGATCAGTACCACTGGGGCAGTAACCAGGTGCGTGGCAACGTCGGAATGGCAAACCTCGACTTTGTAAACTTCGGGATCAACCCGCGCCAGAAAGCGTTGTACCGGGAGGTTGCCGGGGAATACCTGCACTGGTTCCACGGGGTGAATGCGCAGGGGAAAGTGATGCTCTCGAACATGGGGGCCTATGGCGCCGAAGACTCGATGGATGAGATTTACCATACGTGGTTTCAGGACGGCACCGATTGGGATAATGCAAAAACATCGCCGAAAGGACCGGCTCCGGGCTATGTGCCGGGCGGCCCGAACAAGCTCGACGAGTATAACGGCACGGAAGGTTACCTGCGTACCGAACCCTTGCAGAAACGGTACAAGGACTGGAACGGCGGATTTCCGGAAAATTCATGGTTTCTGACCGAAGTCGCGATTTACAACCAGGCACCGTATGTGAGTCTGCTGAGCCGGATGATGATTCCGACCTCCGATCCGAATGATACCGAACCACCAACCACACCGACTAATCTGGTGGCATCGGGCTTGTCGCCGTATTCGGTAAAGCTAACCTGGAACGGGTCGACCGATAACCGCGGCGTAACGGCCTATGAGGTGTATCAGAACGGGGTCCGCATTGACGAGACGCCGGACCTGTTCCTGAACCTGAACTCCCTGTCGCCGGGCAACAGCTATACGTTTGTGGTAAAGGCGGTTGACTTCTCGGCTAACCGGTCGGAAGCCAGCAACGTAGTGATTGTCAATACGCCGTCGCCGAGTCCGAACGATTTTGTGGTGTATGGCGATGCCTACAAGAGCACCATCGCTCCGTGGTCGTGGAATACGACCGACAACCCGAACAACACCAGTCCGGTCAAATCGGGGCAGAAATCGATCCGTGCCGACGTGACTCAGGCATGGGGCGCCCTGAGCCTCCGCAACAGTGAGATCATCAACACGGCCTACTATCCGGGCGGTCTCCAGTTCTGGTTCTACGGGTCGGAAAAGGGCGTTCGGGTATCCATCCATACTACCGAAACCGCACCGGCCTCAGACACGTACCGGATTCCGGCCGAACCGGAGATGTGGACACTGATCCGGATTCCATGGACCGAATTCGGCAACCCGACGCAGATTCAGCGGATTTCCATCGGCGATGCATCGGGGGGGGGCCAAACGTTCTACCTCGATGATATCCGGCTGGTAGCCGGTCCGGATACGCCGGATACGCAGGCCCCCACCGCTCCGGCCAATCTGACAGCCACCAACATTACCCAGACCAGCATGCGCCTGGCCTGGGATGCCGCGACCGATAATACCGGTGCCGTAACGTATACCGTACTCCGGAGCGGGGCGGTTATCCTGAGCGGCCTGACCAGTACGTCCGTCGACCTGACCGGTCTGACCTGCAACAGCCTGCACGAACTGGCTATTCAGGCTAAAGACCCGTCGGGCAACCTGTCGCCGAAGAGCAACACCATCTGGATCATGTCGGCGAGCTGCTACGACGGTCAGGCACCGACTGTGCCAACCAGTCTGGCGGTCAGCAACATCACCACCACCGGTCTGACCCTGACCTGGACGGCCTCGACGGATAACGTGGCGGTGACGGGCTATGAAGTGTACCGGAACGGTACGCTCATTGCCGATAATGTGTCGGGGACCACCCTGGGCGTCAATGGCCTGACCTGCAACACGGCCTATGCCTTTACCGTCCGGGCCAAAGACGGAGCGGGTAACCGTTCGGCGCTGAGCAATCCGGTGAGTGCCACCACAACAGCCTGTGCGCAGGCGGACACTCAGGCACCGACTGTGCCAACGAATCTGGTGGCTACTAACATCACAAGTACCGGTCTGACGCTGACCTGGAACGCATCGGCCGATAACATTGGGGTAGTGGCCTATGAGGTGTACCAGAACGGCGTCCTGCTGAACGGAAACGTAACAGGTACCTCGCTGGCGGTCAATAACCTGACCTGCGGAACAGCCTATCCGTTTACGGTACTGGCGAAGGATGCAGCGGGCAACAAGTCGGCCCAAAGCGCGGCGGTATCGGCGACAACGCCGGTTTGTCCGCCACTGCCGCCGACGGGCAGCGAAGTGATTTACGACGAAGTGCTGAACAGCAGCTGGCAGGAGTGGGGCTGGTCGGTAACGACCAACTATGCCAATGCCAGTCCGGTGAAGGTGGCGCAGAAATCGCTGGCTATTCAGTATGCCGAGGGTTGGGGCGGCTGGGCCATTACCCGCGCAACACCGTATGTGCCAACGCCGAATACCACCATCCGGTTCTGGGTGTATGCCACGACGAACAAGACGCTGGGCGTCTGTACAGCCTCCGAAAACGAAAGCGGATTCAGCCCGTATGTGTCGTTTAAACCAACGCCGAACACCTGGCAGGAAGTGGTTGTAACGATGCCGCAACTGGTTAATCCGGCCCGTATCAAGCGGTTGGTAATTCAGACACAGGAGTCGGGAGCGAACCTGATTTACGTGGACAATGTCCGTTTTGAAGGATCATTCAACGCGTCAGTGAGCAACGTGACGCCTGTCGGTCTTCGCCTGAACTGGGGCGCGGTCGAACAGGCAGCGACGTATGCCGTGTATCAGAACGAGGTGCCGGTGAATGCGAACGTGTCGGGTACGCAGCTCGACGTGACGGGCCTTACCTGCGGTACGGGCTATACCTACTCGGTCGTAGCGAAAAATGCCGCCGGTACCGTGCTGGCAACGAGTGTGCCGGTGAGCGCCACCACCGCGTTCTGCGCCGGTTCGTCGTCGGTTGAGATGATTTACGACGAGGCCTTTAATACGGCCGGTTGGGACGATTATTCGTGGGGGCTGACCAAAAATTACGCCAGCACAACGACCGTGAAAGCAGGCCAGAAATCGGCCGCGCTGACCTTTGAGGGATGGGGTGCCTGGTCGATTTTCCGCAAAACGGCCCTGCCGGTTACGTCGCAGACCACAATCCGGTTCTGGATCTACGCGACTACCAATAAAACGCTGGCACTGACCACCTACGCCGAAAATGACAGCCAGGCGAGCCGTACGCTGAACCTGACGCCAACGCCGAACATCTGGCAGGAGGTAGTCGTAACGATGCCACAACTGGGCAACCCGACGCGCATAAAGCGGCTGGTGATCAATCTGCCGACGTCCGGCCCGAATCCGGTGTTTCTGGATAATGTCCGGATCGAGACCCCGAACGGGTCCGCACGGGAGGCCGCATCGCCGGAAACCGGCCCGGCCGGTCGTCTGATGGTTTCGCCGAATCCGGCGGATGGTCCGGTGCGGGTGCAGGTAACGACAACGGCCGTTGAGGCGGGCGGCTTTACGCTGGTTTCGCAGAACGGTACGCCGGTGATGACCGAAAACCGGCCGGTGGCGGCCGCCGAACACGAGTGGATGCCGGATGTCAGCAAACTGGCACCGGGCCTGTACATCGTACAGTGGCAATCGGCCACCCAACGCCTGACGGGCCGGCTGATGGTGATCCGTTAACGGTAAGGCAGCACCGGCCCGGAAAACAGGCCGGTGCTGTATTTTTCAGGATTCAGATAGGGGTACTGTTCTGATTACCTGTCATTAAAAAACAACAACCTGATGAAAACAACAATGCCATGCATCGAATACAAATACTGATCCTGATGATGGCCTGCGGCGTACTGCCAGGGATGGGGCAGCCGCAGCCACAAGGAACCCTCAAAAACTGGCCTTTAACCATACAGGCGGGTTTTCACGTACTGGCTATGCCCCTGCAACAACTGGACGGCGCTTTTGCCAATCCGGGCCTGAGTCTGGGGACCGAATTAAAAATAGGCCGTAAAGGGACATTTGTCCAGTCTGTGCAGGCGGGGTTTTACCGGAACCTGTATGCGGGCGACGGGGCCTTTGTCTGGACCCAAACCGGCTGGCAGCCTCATGTCGGGCCCGTATATCTGGGGCTGAAAGCAGGCCTTGGCTGGCAGTACAGCTTTCATCCCAACAAAACACTTGCCTTTGAGGGCGGTGAGTGGCGTGGATCAAACAGCGCCGGAAAAGGGATGCTCTGTATTCCGCTGGGTGCTACGCTGGGGCTCAATTATACCAAAGCCATTGCGCCGTTTATCGGCTATCAGTTTATTGTTCTGACGAATTATAATCCATCCGTTCCGCTCGTACCGACACAACAGCTACAGGCCGGCCTCCGGATTCAGTTAAACGGGTTGTAAATAATTGCTATAAAGCGGACTGTGTGACTTATAGCCCCCGCTTCGCCAGTCTGCCTAAAGGAGGCAGGCCGGGGCTGAATCCCGCCTTTGGAGGTGGTTGGGCTAAGAACCGCGCGTATAGATTACTCAGGTAGAAAGGAACGCATGCCAAACGTTGAAACAACAGATACAGATGAAAAAAAGATATGTCATTTTCGCCGGATTGATGGCCCTGCACATGGCCTGTGAACCGGTTGATCAGCAGGTGGCGACGGCGGGCTGTCAGGAGACTACGCCCGTCAATCAGGCATACAGCAAGGGGGATGCCCTCCGGCAACTGCTCGACAAATATACCCGAAACGGATTGCCGGGTATTGCCGTTGCCGTGTACACCCCGGCCGAAGGCTACTGGACCGGGGCCTCGGGATATGCAAACCTTGAATCAAAAACGAAGATGCTGGGCTGTCACCTGCAATTCGGGCAGAGTGTAGCCAAGCTATACATGGCAACCACCGTTATGAAACTGGTTGATGAAGGTAAACTGGTACTGGATAGCCCGGTAAGCCGGTATTTGCCGGAAAACATAGCCAAAAAACTGACCAATCCGGAGAAGGTGACCGTACGGATGTTGTTAAACCATACGTCAGGTGTGCCGGATTATACCGAAAATACCGCCTATGTGGCGTCAGTTTTACAGAACCCGCTCAAACAATACACGACAGATGACTTGCTGAATTACATGACCGGGGTGTCCTCAACGGCCACGCCGGGGGCTTTTGTCCGCTATTCAAACAGCAATTACCTGTTGCTGGCACTGATGACCGACTATGTAGGGGGCAACCACGTCCGGCTATTGCAGGACCGTATTCTGACTCCGCTTGATGCACGCCAAACCTTTTACCACAACTCAGCCACCTATCTGGAACAGCCAACGCTGGTCGATAGCTACTTTGACCGGTTTGGGGACGGGAAACTGGAAAATATCACGCAGATGCAGCGGGCTAACGTCGCCTCTATGTATGGCGATGACGGTATCATTGCCTCCCCGACGGACTACCTTAAATTCCTGCGCGGCTTGCTGGAAGGGAAACTGGTCAGCACCGGAAGTCTGAAGGAAATGACAACCTGGTATAACGACAAGGAGGGTAAACCGGCGTACGGACTGGGCCTGGAAAAAACAACTGTGGCGGGGCAGGAAGCCTACGGCCATGGGGGCGCGGGCATCGGGGCGGGCTGTGCCCTGTATTATTTGCCGGAGAAAAAAACATATCTCTTTATTGGCATCAACCTCGGTGTGCTCACCGACGGACCCTACGTGCGCCTGGCCGATGAGCTGACTAAAGAACTGGTAACATTGCTGTAAAAACGGGAGATGACCCTTTTGTACGAATCAGCTCCCGACGGCCTGCCTACCGTTTCAGCAACCGGACACTTGCCTGTTGGCCGGGCGTTTGTACCTGGAGTAGATAAACGCCCGGCAAACTGCCGACCGGCATCGTTACCCGTTGCCGGAGCGTTGCCTGATTAAGCTGCTGCTGGCTGACCACCTGCCCCTGCATCGTTACGATCCGTATCTGAACAGGCTGACCGGTTGCACCGGTGATGTCGAAAACCGCCCGGGAATCTGCAACGGGGTTTTCCAGGACAGTCACCGTGAGGGAGGCTGACTCCGGCGAGGCTGCCCCCCGGCCGGTGCAATAATTCCGGAAAGGAAACGACCGGGAAACGAAAACGTCGTTTTGCCGGGCAAACAATGTGACCGGCTGGCTGTTTGGGTCGAGGCGGACGCCCGGGTCGAGGAACTGCACCGGATTGCCCGTCCAGGGGGTAACGCCGATGGCCATGAACTGGACCGGGGTCCCGTTGCCACCGCTTGTCCGGAACGTCAGCTGACCGGTCGTGCAGTCGTAGAGCGGGTCAAGCAGTTGCAGCGGTGCGGCACCGGCTTCCGGCAATACCTGAATTATAACCGGCAGCGTTGCCGAAGCACCTTGCGGATCCGTTGCGGTAAAGGTCCCGAAAAACCGGCCGGAGAGTGTCGGTGTGCCCGCAATGACCCAATCCGACAAGGTTAAGCCTTGTGGTAAACCGGCCGCTGTCAGCGATAACTGATTGCCTTCGGGATCCGTTACCAGACCTGGCTGAAGACGATAGGAAACCGGCTGACCCACCCGGGCGGTCAGTTCCGGGAGGCTGCCGGAAAAAAACGGTGCCTGATTGCCGCCATTGCACAGTGTTTTAAAGTCAAATACGTGCGAGACGATGCGGTCGTTTTGGCGGGCAAAGATAGTAACCGGCTGACTGTTGGGGTCAAGCCGTACGCCGGGCTCAACGGTAGCGGTTGTACTGGTCGTCCAGGGGGTAACGCCAATCGCCATAAACTGCACCGGGAACCCATTTCCGCCGGTTGTCCGGAAGGTCAGCTTGCCGGTCGTGCAATCGTAGGCGGGTGGCCGCAACCGGAGCGGAACGTCGCTGAGGCTAACAACCCAGTAGTCGCTTTGGCCGTGATTGCCCGTCACATCGCCATCGGTCGAATTGGAGTAGCCGGTCAGCAAATACTGTCCGTTCGGGTCCTGTGTCCCAGTCAGAAAACCATCATTACCGCTGCCGCCCAGCGTTTTTTGCCACAGGATTTCACCGCTCCCGTTTAGCTTGATCACCCACGCATCCGTCCCGCCGTGATTGCCCGTCCCGTCGCCATTGGCAGAGGCCGTTGTGCCGGCAATGAGCAGCTCACCACCCGGCGTACTGATGACCGACGACGCGATGTCATCGCCCGAACCGCCCAGTGTTTTCTGCCAGACCAGATTGCCGTCCTTGTTGACCTTAAAAACCCAGGCATCTTTGCCGCCGTGGTTGCCCGTTACGTCGCCGTTTGTTGAGGTCGTGTAACCCGCCACCACAAACCCGCCATCGCCGGTGGCCACGGCCGAATACGCAATGTCATCGCCGCTGCCGCCAACGGATTTCAGCCAGTAGAAGTCGCCCGTTCCAAGGCGTTTCAGCCAGACATCATAACCGCCCCGGTTATTGGCCGATGGGGTGGACGAATCCCACGAAAAGCCGGTTGAGTTTCCTTTGCCAACAGCCAGGTACCCGCCAGCCGGTGCCGCTGTAATACCATAGGCCTGATCATCTCCGCGCCCTCCCGGCCACGTACCGGTGCCGGTCCGCGTACCCGCTTCATTAAACGAGTTGGTATAAAAATCATTCCCGCTCTGGCATCCGCCACAGTAATACGACCCGGCAACGATATAGCCGCCGTTCGGGTCCTGCATGATTGCATAGGCGGCATTCCATCGGCCGCTGTCGATATATTGCTTCCAGATAAGGTCGCCCGTGCTGCTGAATTTCATCAGCCAGAGAAAGCTGTAATAGCCGCCGTACATCACGTTGAAGCCGACCATGTCGCCGTCAACGGAGTTGGTGGTACCGGTGATCACAAAGGTGCCGTCGGGCCCGGCGGTGATGGCATGAACGTGATCATATTTTGAGCCGCTGATGGTTTTTTTCCAGACCAGGGTTCCGGTTGTGGTTAGTTTCGCCAGCCAGACATCCAGGCTATTGTTGTTATTGCTGCCCATATCGCCGTCGCCCGACAGCGTATTGCCGGCGATGATATATCCGTCGGCAACGGCCAGTACGGCGGTCGCTGAATCGTTCTGGCTGCCGCCAAAGGATTGCTGCCAGTTTATCGTCTGGGCACCGGCAACGAAAACGGCACTACTCCAGAGCAGGATAAACGAAAAAAGTTTCTTTAAACGCTTCATGATTTTTTGGGATTAGAGAGTGGTTTGCCAAAGGTGATAGCGATCGCGATAGACCTGAATGCTCCCGTCTTCGTCGAGGTCGATCAGGTTATAGGTCATGACTACCGGGATTGTTTTCGGTAACGGAATCGTACGCGGCACGGCATTGGCCGGACAGGCCTTCATATACGATGCGGTAAACGCCGGTTTGCCAAGCAGCTGGTTGGCGAGTTCAACCGGCTTTTCGACACGGATGCAGCCATGGCTCAGAAAGCGGTTGGCGGTAGCAAACAGGTTTCGGGCGTTGGTATCGTGCAGGTAAATGTCATAAGGATCATTGACGTTGAATTTCATCAGACCCAGTGCGTTGTCGCAGCCTGTTGCCTGGCGTAACCGGTAAGGGAAGGCCGTCGCCGGAACGGACCAGTTCACCGTCGCCGGATCAACCGGCTTCCCCCGGGCGTCGATTACCTGTAGTTTCATCGCCTCCAGTTGCGCTAACGGGTTCTTGCGGACAGCAGGCAGAATTTCCCGGATCAGAATGGATTTCGGAATAGTCCAGTATGGGTACATAACAATGCCCGTCACAACCGCCGTAAACAGGGGTGTGGGCGTAGCGGGCTTTCCGACAATGACACGGCTGCTCAGGACGGGCTTACCCGATCGGTCGAACACCCGCAGCGTAGCAGACGGCAGATTGACAACAATACACTGACCGGTTGAGAACCGGTTCAGCCAGCGATACGTATTCAGGGTTTCGCGGATTTTAGCCATCGTCAGGGAGTCTGCCATGTAATCATCTGTGAGGCACTGCATGCAGTATTCTTTCAGCAGTTGATACGCCTGATTCTTTGATTCGAGTGAGTCGAGCAACGGACACCAGTCGCCGCCGCGCAGAAAGGATGCGGTTAGCCGGTTGATGCGAACGCTGTCGATGTGTTCAGGTGCGCCGGTAAATCCCACATTCCGCGGCTTACGGCCATAGACAATTTCCGTGAAAAGCAGCTTGAGGCACAGCGGGTCCGGCGAAACGCACACGCTGTCGGTTCCGATGACGGAGGCATAGTGGCGGAGCCGGTTCAGGTCATCGGCTGATTGGGCAACAGCCGGCAGCCGGAGCAGTAAAGCGACAAACAAGACGATGCAGTAACGCACAGGAAATGATTGGTTTATGTATACGCAAAGGTGTAGAGAGTTTATCAAATTGTGGGTGATATTGGTTACAGGATAACCTGACGGGTATCATATACAGCATGCCGGTGGTATGCTATACCGACATCCTGCTGTGCCGCGCAGAGGCTATGGTCATGCCCTGGGGAGGCTTTTACGGTGAATGGCATATGGTTAGGTTTCGGGGCAACCACGAAGCCGGAAAGCCGCACGAAATATTGATTCTGCCACGAAGTCAGGAGGGGGCACAACGGTATTTTTACCCTTTGTACCGCTTTAGTTTTTATTGACTTTGTGGTTAACCATATGAAGAACATAAAAACCGGTCTGGTCTTATGGTTGGTGGCGGTGAACCTGGCTGCTTTAGGGCAAGGGCCGGATAAGGTCGTGCCGCAGGCTGTTATGGAGCGCATCTATAACGAGGTCAGGACTCCCTACAAATACGGCATTGTGCTGCCACAACCCGATCAGGGGCGCATGGTCGATAGCCCGACGATCTACCGGAAAGAGGATACCTGGTTTATGTCGTACATCATTTTTGACGGCAAAGGCTATGAAACCTGGCTGGCCCGAAGCGACGATTTGCTGCACTGGCAAACGGCCGGGAAACTGATGTCATTTACGGACACCGGCTGGGATGCCACCCAGAAAGCCGGTTATGTCTCCCTGATCGATACGGATTGGGGCGGTTCGTATGCGCCCGGACGCTACAACGGCAACTACTGGCTATCGTATCTCGGCGGCTCCGAAAAAGGCTATGAAGCGGGGCGGCTGGGTGTTGGTATCGCCACAACCGCCGACCTGACGAAAGCCGTAGAGGCAGACCGGAAACCCGGGCCGGTGTTGTCGGCTATTGATCCGGATGCCCGGCCGTATGACAACAATACAATTTATAAAAGCCTTATTATCCGCGACAAAGAGCAGAAGACAGGCTACCCGTTTGTGATGTATTACAATGCCAAAGGCGACGAAAAGGATGTAAAGGGCAACCGGTTTGAAAGCATTGCCATGGCCGTTTCGACCGATATGGTAACCTGGAAACGCCTCGGACAGGAACCCCTGATTAGCCGGCGAACCGGTATTTGCGGCGATGCCCAGATCGCGAAAATCGGTAATGTGTATGTCATGTTCTACTTTGGCGCTTTCTGGAAGCCCGGCGCTTTTGACCGGTTCGCCTGTTCCTATGACCTGATGCACTGGACCGACTGGCAAGGGCCGGACCTGATTGCGCCTTCGGAACCTTTCGACAAAACCTATGCCCACAAGCCATGGGTAATCAAGTGGAACGGCGTGGTCTACCACTTCTACAATGCGGTGGGTAGCAACGGACGGGTCATTGCCGTGGCAACGTCAACAGATGTAGGTAAAAGCGATATCAGGGATAAATAGCCTTTTGTTGTCTTTTGGACAGCCCCTGAGGAAGATGAACTAATCTTGATTTCGTATGGATGTACGAACTTACGGATTGCCCGGTCTCCGGTTGTCCGCCAACGTTAACCCTGCCTGAACATGACAAATTTCCCGACAAAACAGCTCTTTACGGCCCTCACCGCATTTGGCCTGACGGCCCATGCACAACCCTTGCCGCTGGCGCAACGCTTCGAACCGGTCGGCTTTGCCCAAGTGTCTATCAAGGACCAGTTCTGGACCCCTAAGATGGAAAAGGTGGCCACGGCAACACTGAAAGCCTGCATTGTGCAGACCGAAGAAAAAACCGGCCGCATCCGTAATTTCGAAAAAGTAGCCCGCTGCCTGGCAACGCAGCAACCCGAAAAACACGAGGGCATTTACTACGACGACAGCGATGTCTATAAGGCGATTGAAGCCATGGCGTATTCGCTCAAAAACCGCCCTGACCCGTATGTACAGCAAAAAGCCGATGACTGGATTGATAAAATTGCGGCGGCTCAGCTGAAAGACGGTTACCTGAACACATACTACACGCTGACCGGCCTCAACAAACGGTGGACCGACATGGAGCGGCATGAGGATTACTGCGCCGGTCACCTGATCGAAGCGGCAGTGGCCTACTACAACACCACCGGCAAACGGAAGCTGCTGGATGTGGCCATTCGGTTTGCCGACCACATCGACCAGACGTTTCGTGTGCCGGACCGCCCATGGGTAAGCGGCCACCAGGAAATCGAACTGGCCCTGATGCGGTTATACCACCTGACCAACGAAGAGCGTTACCTGAAACTGGCCGACTGGTTTCTGGCGCAGCGCGGACGGGGGTACGGGAAAGGGAAAATCTGGGACGACTGGAAAAATCCGAAATACTGCCAGGACGATGTGCCGGTAAAAGACCAGAAAGAGATTACGGGGCATGCCGTACGGGCAATGTACCAGTACACGGGGGCGGCCGACGTGGCGGCGGCGACCAACGATCAGGGCTACCTGAAGGCCATGACTACGGTTTGGGAAGATGTGGTCCACCGCAATATGTACCTGACCGGCGGGATCGGTTCGTCGGGGCATAACGAAGGGTTCACCGAAGACTTTGACCTGCCCAATGAGTCGGCCTACTGCGAGACCTGCGCGTCGGTCGGAATGGTGTTCTGGAACCAGCGCATGAACCTGCTGACGGGCGAAAGCAAATACATCGACGTGCTGGAGCGGAGCCTCTACAACGGAGCGCTCGACGGCCTGAGCCTGAGCGGCGACCGCTTCTTTTACGGCAACCCGCTGGCATCGGCCGGCAATAACGAACGGCGCGAGTGGTTTGGTACCGCCTGCTGTCCGTCGAACATTGCCCGGCTGGTCGCATCGCTCGGCGATTATATTTACGGGCGTTCAGAAAACGGCATCTGGGTCAACCTGTTTGTGGCCAGCAGTACCACGCTGAACATCGGGAAGGTGGCGGTGCCATTCCGGATGGAGACCGGGTATCCGTGGACGGGGACGGTAAAACTGACGGCTGATCCGGCGAAAAAAGTGGCTTATGCGCTGCACGTGCGGCTGCCGGGCTGGGCGCAGAACACACCGGCACCGGGGAATCTGTATCAGTTTACGGCCCCACCGTCGTCCGGGGTTCAGGTGCTGCTCAACGGTAAGCCGGTGGCGTATCGCGAAGAGAAAGGCTACATCGTGCTGGACCGTACCTGGCAAAAAGGCGATGTGGTCGAGGTGAGCCTGCCGATGGAGGTTCGTCAGGTGGTGGCCCGCCGGGAGGTAAAAGCCGATGAGGGCCGGATAGCCTTGCAGCGGGGGCCGCTGGTGTATTGTGTCGAAGGCGTAGATAACGGCGGTCGTGCCTGGAACCTGCTCGTGCCGTCGAACGCGACCTTCGCGACGGCCCCGCATCAGGTGCTCGATGAGCCGGTAACGGCCATTCAGGCCAATATCGCCGTGCTCGAACCCGCTCCTGACGGCAAAAGCATTGTGAATACCCCGAAAACGATCACCGCCATTCCGTACTATGCGTGGGCCAACCGTGGCAAAAGCCAGATGCAGGTCTGGTTGCCGACGAAAATCAAGGAGGTTAAGGTAACGGAGTAAGGCCTGCGGCTTCTTTCCGGTTCAGGATGGGTATACCTTCCAGGATGTTCAGAACATCCTGGAAGGTATACCCATCCTGTTTTAATATGTTTTCAATTTCGTAATAAATCACCCTTTATTGTTAACGCATCCATAAAAAACGGTTAATACTGGGGTCACGTTTGGCCTGTCTCTTTGCAGCTGCAAAAAACACATAGTTCAGCTGCATGAAAAAAAGTCTATCACTTCTCTTTCTGGTAATGGCATTGGTTTGGAGCGCAGGGCATCGGGCCGTTGCGCAGACAACCCAGGCATCAATTGCCGGGATCATTTCAGAAACAAACAAGGGACCACTGCCGGGTGCTACGGTATTGGTCCGGAATGAATCAACCGGTTTCTCGACCGGAACCGTTACCAACGTTAAAGGCGAATACCTCTTTAAAGAACTGCCGCTGGGCGGACCGTATACTATTAAGGTCACGTTTATCGGTTACGGAGAACAAAAGCGGACGGGGTACATGCTCAACCAGGGCGACGCTATCCGGATTAACCTGAGCATGCAGGAAGACAACCAAACCCTCGAAGTGGTGGATGTGGTCGCGTCGGGTCTGCGGAATAAAGTAGAAAACTTCGGGGCGGCTACCGCCATCTCGGCCCGTTCGATTGCGGCGCTGCCGGTAAACGGCCGGAACTTTACTTCCCTCACAGATCTGTCGCCGCTGAGCCGGGGCGGCAACCTGTCGGGGCAACTGGGTTCGTCGACTAACTATACCATCGACGGCATGAATGCCAAGAACCCGACCTCGGCCGGGGCGACTACCAGCCGGAGCGGGGCACCCTATTCGATCTCGATTGAAGCCGTCCGCGAATTTAAGGTTGTGACGAATCAGTATGACGTTACCTTTGGCCGGGCGGGCGGCGGAACGGTGAGCGCCGTAACCCGTGCCGGTACCAACAAACTGTCCGGAAGCGCCTTTAATTACCTGCGGGCCAACTGGTTGTCGAGTCCGTACGACATTCGCGGCAACCGCCGGGTAAATGATTTCTCCACCAGTCAGTTCGGGTTTTCGCTGGGAGGGCCGATTGTGCGGGATAAACTGCACTTCTTTGTGGTATGGGATCACCAGCAGGATTCGCGCCCGCTCATCATCGCCGATATTCAGTCGGCCGCCGACGAAAACCGCTTTAACGTCACGCGTACCACCCTCGACCGCTTCGTGTCGATTGCCCGGAATCTGTACGGGGTTGCCAATACACCCCAGTATGGCACGTTCGACAAAGTACGTGGGTCTGATGCTGCCTTTGCCCGTATCGACTGGCAGATCAACCCGAAAAACCTGCTGACGGTCCGCAACAACTTTACCAGCGACCGGAACAAACTGGGCCTGCAGGACAATACGTCGATCAACATCTACGAGTCGTACGGGAATGACTATAACGTCGATAACAGCCTGTTGGCAACCCTGCGCACGTCGCTGAACCCGAAAGTTACCAATGAACTGAAGCTGCAACACCTCTATACCTACCAGAAAAGCAGCCCGAACGATCAGTTACCGTCGGCCAATATCCCGCGCGCAA
Source organism: Arsenicibacter rosenii (assembly GCF_001870735.1). Taxonomy (GTDB): domain Bacteria; phylum Bacteroidota; class Bacteroidia; order Cytophagales; family Spirosomataceae; genus Arsenicibacter; species Arsenicibacter rosenii. The sequence goes on from NZ_MORL01000001.1 coordinate 345,530, forward strand.
TCGTAGAAAACGTGGTGTCGGTCATCGACGGGGCAAACCGTTCGACCAACATTCAGATGGGCGGCCACCGGTTTGCGCAGGAGGGTTTTACGAATAACGTGCTTCAACTGGTTGATAACCTGTATTACAACACCGATAAGGTACAGTACACGTTTGGTCTCGACTTCATGTATACCAATGCCAAATCGCTCTATGGCAGTGAGGTGAACGGCCGTTTCCACTATACCGTCGACGGTAGCCTGTCGGCCCTGGATAAGTTTGAGCGTCTGCAGCCATACCGGTATTACCGTGAAGTGCCATTGGTGGCTGATCCGACCGTGCGGGGCGAGATCATCAACGCCGGTGTGTACGGGCAGCTGCACACCCGCCTGGCACCCGGCATGGATTTCACCGGTGGCCTGCGGCTGGATGCGGCCCGCTACCCGTCGGCGCCGCTGAATGACGTCGTACTGAGCGAGTTGGGTTTACGGACAGATAACAAAATCAAGTCGTTTGTCGTCCAGCCACGGGTGCAGCTGACCTGGGATGTGAATAACCTCGGCCGCGACGTGGTGCGTTTTGGTGCCGGTGTGTTTGCGTCGGATATCAATAACTACATGGTCATCAATAACCTGACGTTCGACGGGAAACACCTGGCGACGGTCGATGTCCGGAGCCCGAACCTGCCGACACCGGATTTTCTGGCATACCGCAGCAACTACAACGCCATTCCGTCGCTGCCCGCCTTCCAGCTGCCGACCATCAACCTGAACGGACCGGATGCGAAAGTACCAATCATGTACAAGGCCAATCTGTCGTACTCGCGCTTCCTGACCGATAAACTGAAGGTAGGTATAGCCGGCTTCATGACCCTGGGTCGCCAGAACTACATGTATGTCGACCGCAACATGGTCACTGATCCGTATTTCCGGCTGGCCAACGAGGCTAATCGCGGGGTGTATGTACCGGCGGCTACCATGCCGGCCAACGGGGCAGGGGACTGGTTGCAGGGCCGTATCAGCCAGAAACTGGGCCGCGTACTGGAGCTGAACAGCCAGGGGAAAGTCAATCAGTTTGCGGTGGTACTCGACGGTACGTACCGGTATTTCCGTGACGGCGAAGTGACGCTGAGCTACACCTGGAGCGATACGAAGGACAATACATCGTATAACGGAAACGTAGCCAATACGGCTACCCTGTCACTGCCCGTTAAGGACGATCCGCGCGATCTGAGCAAAATGACGTATTCCGATAACCATTTCCGGAGCAAGGTGGTGTTCTACGGTACCTCGCCAACCATTTGGGGATTCAGCCTCGGAGTGCGCTATAGCGGTATTGGCGGCACACGGTATACTCTGTTGTCGGGTGCCAACAGCAACGCTGACTTCGTGTCGGGCACCAACGACCTTGCCTATATTTTTGACCGCAATGCCGAAAGTACACCGGCCAACATCAAAACCGGTCTGACTGCCATTCTGCAAAACCCGAATGCCAGCCAGAGCATCAAGGATTATATCGTGAAATACGCGGGTCAGATGGCGGAGCGGAACGGAGGCATCAACGGCTTTTACGGCGTGTGGGATGTTCGTATCAGCAAGCGGTTTAACCTGTTTAAAACGCATGCACTGGAAATCACTGCCGACGCGTTCAACTTTGCCAACCTGCTGAACCGGAATTGGGGCGTTAACAAATCGCTGGGTACGCAGGCGTTGTATGCCCTGGGTATTCCGGCAACGTCAACGTCGGCGGCCGTGCCAGGTTTCGACAAGACAAAACAGCAGTTTGTGTACCGTGTGAATACGGCCGGTATTGTGTCGCCATCGGGCAACCCGTACCAGTTGCAGCTCGGCGCACGGTATAGTTTCTAAGGCCGGTCTATGAAGGTAATGAAAGCGGCCCCGGGCATATGCCCGGGGCCGCTTTTGTTCAGGCGATCAGCTCTTTAGCCGGATGAGACGTATTTTGAGGCGTCAGAACGTGGTCATCAAGTATTTCGGACAGATAGCGGGTCGCCAGTCCGGTCGAATTATACTGGCTGAATTCGGCACGGATCTTTGATAAATGCTGCGCGTAGCTGTGATCATTGCCTATCTTATGCACCGCTTTTCTGATCTGTACCGGTGTGGGGGATTCGGTGTTGAGGTTAATCCCAAGGTGGCAGAAATCAATACGGGAAGCGATTTCAGCCTTTCCCTCATGAATGCCGGCGGCCACAACCGGTAGTTCGTGCTGTAAGGCCAGCATAACGCCGCCATAGCCGCTGTTTGTTACATACACGTTGGCATAGGGCATCACCGACTCGAAAGGAATAAAATCGTCGATGATGATGTTGGACTGCGGAAACCGCTTTCGAAGTACGTCGGTTCCTGAACCGCCGGTAGTGGCAATCACCAGCGTATCCGGATCATCTTTGAAGGCTTCCAGGGTAGGCACCAGAATTTTTTCAATGTCACGCTCGAATGTGCCCTGGGTCGTCAACACGACCCGTTTATACCGGAGAGCACGGTCAACGTGAGCAAACCCCTTGGATTCAGAGGATTTATAGGGGAACATCGGGCCGACATAGCGTACATGCGGGCTGATGTTTTTGCGCGGAAACTCAAACCCGGGAACTCCGCTTTGTAAATAGACATCACACTGTTTTACGGCGGTATCAAAAATAAAGCTGCTTATGGGCTGAAGACCGTGATCGCGGCGAATGCTGTTGTAGAGCTCATTACAGGGTTTAAACATTACGTTGTTCACGGCGAACTGAAGTATCCGGATCAACTGACGACCGAAAAAGCCGGATTGTGGCTTAACGCCCATGCCGGTCGGGGGCACATACGGATCGGTCTCCGTCAGCGGCAACACGCCGACACAGGCCGTCTTTATCGGAAGCAGTTCGCGGAGAAAGGCACCCCCCAAAAAACCAATGTCATGAACCAGCATGTCAAACGGCCATTGTTTGTAGATGGCCTTCACATCGGCCACCTGCTCCGGTACCCGCAGTAAGAACACCTGATTGATATCGAACCGGAGTTTGGCAATCGGGTTTTTAAGCCGTATGCGTTCCGGGCAAAACGTGTCGATATTTTCCTGATTGATGGCCTGTGTGTTAACGTACGGGTAATGGTGTAAACCCAGTTCCGTGACTTTACGGCCATATTTGCCGCCTACCAGCCAGCGTACATCGTGGCCTTGTTCGTGGAGGTGTACGGCAAGGCTGGTCAGCGGGCTGAAATGTCCGTCAAAAGGGACGGTTGCGAAAAGGATACGTCGTTTGTTCATGGTATTGTTGTTTATGTTGTCCGGTGTAAAATTGGCGTAGCACCGCCCAAAAACCAGCTGTCTGCCGGGTGAAACGGAAAACAGACCGGTTGAAACAACATTCCGGTTATGTGTCGCGGAAAAGCCCGACGATCAAGCCGGCAATTACGGCCTGCCCACCCATATCAGTTGCCGGGCTGATTAGTTTAGCTACCTGTTAGCGCATGTAAGTGCAATTTTGAAAAATTGGTGACTTTTAGGTAAGTTTAGTGGTGAAATAGCAACACAACTATTCGTAAACCTTTTCCTGAAACCCAATGAAAAAACGTACTTGCCTGTTCAGTTATCTGGCGGGTTTTATGCTGCTGTTTGCCCTATCGGCGCATGCCCAGCTTATTTTTGTGCCTCAATCCGGAGCCCCTGCAACAGAGTCTTGCTTAAACGGTTTCCCAATGACGCGGGTTGGTATTACACCGCCTCCTGAGGGGTCAACCACGATTAATTATATCGTCAGTCCGATCAGCGGAACAATCAGCTCAAGTGTTAATATGGTTATATACGTGGATGCAGATGCAACAGACGATTTATATGACGGAGCTTTTTACCTTCCAAACATAAGCGGTCCTGATTTCGGTACGGTTACGCTGACGATGCCTGAAGGGACAAGAGCTTTTTCCTTTAAAGGGTTTAACCTTTTTAATGCAAGCAACGTCACGATTGAGGTAACCTCAACGGATGGAACGTCTTCTGTCGGGCCGATGCCTGTTTCCGCACCGGGAAGTGGAGCGAGAGGGTATTATGGGTTCTATACCGCAGACCCCTCAACAACGATCAGGCAGGTAAGTATTACTGCGAAAGGTTTACTGGGTATAGGTCAGCTCCGGATTTATCAGGGTGAATATATCAGCCCGAGCCAGGCCGCTTTTGCCGGCCCGCTTCAGGCAAGCATCCCCACTGTATGTGCCGGTCAGCCGGTTTCGCTGAATGCGACAGGTACCGGTAACTCCTTTGTCATTACGGGGCCGGATAACTATGTGTTTTCAACCGTTTACCGCTCAATCGGCACCCATTCTTTCCGCGCAACCGGAATCACCCAACCCGGCCAATATACCCTGAAAAGTTCGCTGGGCTGTACGCAGTCAGTCAATACAATCACATTGACGAATTGCCCATAGCAGCGTATAAGCAGACAAAATGAGTGTTTATAAAGGAATCAATGGTATAAATTTAAGCCCTTTGTGTGTACAATGTGGTTGGTAACCGGAAAACTTACGAACTTTAGGGTGACGCAATTTGACGAATACTCAACTATTCACTACGTATGTTCAATCGGGTACTTCTGCTGGGAGCCCTCGCAGGAATGAGCCACGTTTCTGTGGCGCAACAAGCTTCATCAGTAACGGACAGTTATCAGTTTACAAAGGGATTATTTGCCCTGACCGGCAGCCGCTACGGGCGCGAAGCCATTTACACAGATCCGCTGGCCTATCAGCTTTACACAAAAACGCTTAAACAGCCGCAGGACGGCACCGTTTTCGGTACCGATGAGCAGGGGCGCGAGATCAGATGGATGCCCGTGACGGCCGACTCGACCAAACGGCTGCGGCCGCAGCTGACTATGCGCGGCAACGGCGGCGCGCCGGCTGGCCCGGGCGTGGTGGCCGGTAGCCTGCGCGGTGGTCTGGGGGCGGCAGGGGGCTATACCTACCTGACGTATGCATCGCCCAAAGATCAGGTGGCCATCCTGAACATCAAAGGCAACAGTAACGTCTATGTCAACGGCGAGCTGCACATGGGCGATGCCTATAACATGGGTTATATGCACATCCCCGTAGCCCTGAAAAAAGGCCTGAACGAGCTGTATGCACGTGGTGTCATGATTACAGCGAGTCTTCAGTTTACGGCTAAAAAAGCATTGGTGATGACCGACGACCCGACCGTTCCGACGATCCGGGTCGGGGAGACCACACCGGCGCTCAATGCCGCCGTACTGGTGCTCAACACCACCGCCAAACCGCTGACCAATCTGGAACTGGTTGCCGTTATCGGCGGGAAACCGGTTAAAACCACGCTGGCAACAATTCCGGCGATGTCGGGCCGGAAAGTAGCCTTTGGGTTTGATCCGACCGGAGTGACGACCACCGGCAAACATGCCTGTACCCTGACGCTGATGCAGCAGGGGAAGCCGGTCGACCAGAATACGCTGACGATTGAAGCCGTGGCACCGGAAGCCTCGTACAGCCGGACCTTTATCAGTCAGATCGACGGGAGTTTGCAGTATTATGCCGTAACGCCACAGTCGGGGAAGGCAACGGGATCACCGGCGCTGTTTCTGTCCGTACACGGGGCCGGGGTTGAGGCCATCGGGCAGGCGAGGGCCTACAAGCCTAAAGACTGGGGAAATCTGGTAGCGGCGACCAACCGCCGGCCGCGCGGTTTTAACTGGGAAGACTGGGGGCGCCTCGATGCGCTGGAGGTTCTGACGATTGCCAAAGATCAGTTTAAACCGGATCCGCAACACATCTATCTGACCGGCCACTCCATGGGTGGCCACGGGACATGGTTTCTGGGAGCTACTTATCCCGATAAGTGGGCGGCCATTGCGCCGTGTGCAGGGTATCCGACGCTGAAAGAATATGGTTCGGCCGATGGCGTGATTCCAGCCAACAGCCAGGACCCCGTGGAACAGATGCTGCTGCGGGCCGGTAACCAGAGCGATGTACTGAAGCTGACGAACAACTATAAACCGCTGGGTGTCTACGTCTTCCATGGCGATGCCGACCGGACTGTGCCGGTAACCTATGCCCGCCAGATGCGGAAACTGCTGGGCGAAACACAGCCCGACCTGACGTATTACGAGTACCCGGGGGGCAGCCACTGGTTCGGCGACCACAGCGTTGACTGGAAACCCATCTTCGATTTCTTTAAATGGCACCAGATTAACCCGGATTCGACCATCCAGACGGTTGATTTTACGACCGCCAGTCCGGGCATTTCGGCAACCTACCGCTGGGCTACCATCGTGCAGCAGGAACAGCCGCTCAACTACAGCCGCCTGCAACTGACCCGCGACAAAAAATCAGTATCGGGCACGACAGCCAACGTGGCCGTGCTGCGGCTGGCCCTGGACGGGTTCGGGGGCAATGCACCGGTTAATGTAATTCTTGACGGCCAGGCAGCGATTGCCTATGCGACCAAAAGTGCGCATGATACACTGACGCTCCGGAAATCGGACGGAAAGTGGACTGTCGGGCCGTTGCCGTCGCTGGCGCAGAAAGGCCCGCACCGGTACGGCACGTTCAAAGATGCGTTTAACTACCGGATGGTATATGTATACGGCACCAAAGGAACCAAAGAAGAAAACGACTGGAACTACCAGAAAGCCCGTTTTGACGCCGAAACATGGTATTACCGTGGTAACGGGGCGGTCGACCTGATTCCGGATACGGAATACAATCTGACGGCTTATAAAGACCGTGGAGTGGTTCTGTTCGGTAATGCAACTAACAACGCTGCCTGGAAAGTGCTGCTCGCCGACTGTCCGATTCAGGTTGAACGGCAGCAGGTGCGGGCCGGTAACCAGCAGTGGTCGGGCGATGACCTGGCGGCCTGCTTTGTCTGGCCGATCCGTGGTTCTGCCAACGCATCGGTAGCGGTAATTGGCGGAACCGGACTGAAAGGGATGCAGGCGGCTAATGCCAACCAGTACTTTGCCGGAGCCAGCGGTTTCCCTGACTTTATGATCTTTGGCCTGGATATGGTGAAAAACGGCAGCAAAGGCGTCCGGATGGCCGGCTTCTTTGACAATGACTGGAAACTTTCGCCGGAAAATTACGTAATAAACAGCTCGCTGAGTGAAGGGAAATAATAAATCAGGCTGTAAATAAACGTTTACCACATAGACACATAAGACACAAAAGGTTTTGATAACTATGTTTTCTAGTGTGGCTATGTGGTAAAAAAGCCTATTCGTCCAGCACAATGGCCAGAAAACCATCCCGCACCGCAAGGCGGGATATTTTTTTGGCCGGTAAGTCAGCCGGAAGCGGTACCCGGGTCCAGACCTTTGTTTTCGGTGTAAAGGCCCACAATTGTGTCCCTCGGCTTTCGAGAAGCATACCGTCGGGTGTCCAGGCATTGTAATGCTCAGAGTCGGGGTCACTGTCGGTAAGGTCAGTGAGTTTTTTGGTTTTCGGGTCAAATTCGCGCACTATCCAGCGGTTGCCGGTCTGCTGTACAAAGCTGAATGTGTTGCGGCCCGGAATTTTGTGCAGCGAGCGGCCGATCTGCGGCGCAATGACGGCGTCTGTTCCCGCTTTCAGGTCGAAATAATGCAGTGCGTTTGGCTCCCCCAGCACGAAGGCAACGGCTTCGTTGTCGTTGATCCAGGCCTGATAGCCGATCTTGCCGGTTTTTTGGGAGGCAAAAATCAGCCGTGTGGTGTTGGGGTCCGCAAGCGAATAGGCCACCAGATCCTGGTCGCCCGAGGCTTTCCGCTGCACAATACAAGACAGGTCGCGCTGATTGGGCAGCACCGTTGGCGAGTACTCCGAATCAGGGGTTTTAGTCAGCTGCGTGCGGGTGCCGGTGCTGAGGTCATACACCATGATATCGGTCTGGTTGTCCGGCATCATCGATGTGTAATACAACAGCGGTTTTGACGGATGAAAAAACGGCTGATTGTCGTAACCGGTTTTGTTTGAGATGTTTGCCGGATCAGAAAGTGCCGGAATGCCGTTTGCTGACGTGACGCGCATCAGGTAAACGTCGGTGCCGTTTTGAGCACAGGCCAGGGCAGGCAGCAAGCCAAGGAGAACGAGTAGTGATTTCATCTCCATAAATATGCTAATAAAACTGATTAGCTTGCTAACATGATACAAGAAGTAGCTTCCGGAATGTGCGATCTTTGCAAACGAAATGGAACACGAATTTTACTGTAGAGAATAAATCCTCAAGTTTGTTTCATCATAGGTTAAGGAGATTGTAAGGTCTTTGGCATTGCCGGAGACCTTATTTTTTTAGATCAACAGCGAATCAACGCGGTGGGCGTGCACCATTTCTTCGCACGGAGACCAGGCAAAGATCGTAAACCGGCCATCCTGCGAAGCGACCAGGGCAATCGAATCCCGCTGATCATAGACGAACTGGGCCGCCGACAAATGCCGCGTGCCACCGGTCTGAGTCGGGTGCACCACCATGGGGACGTTGTCAACGATAGGTTCAGTCACAATAATCTGGCTGACACGCTCGCTGTTGAACGAACGCCCGGTTTTAGCCCCGAAGCCGATCAGTTCATACTGATCATTGATGATGGTGGCTCCGTCAACGGCCGTTAACCCCGCAATCCGGTCGACGGCCAGGTTCAGCGCTCCCATCCACCAGCTTTGCTTGCGCTCGCCGGCATCAGAACGCATCAGCTCCGACAGGCCCGAAAACGAGGGCTGTACCGGGTAACCGATATGCAGAATCGAATCCCGCCAGATGTCCTGTTGCGAAGGGACAACCAGTAAACTGCCGCCACGACCGTGGGCCCGCATTGCTACTGCCAGCTGCACCAGCACATTCATCGAATTATTCCAGGTCGACGGGGCCGTAAACCCCAGCATTGAGGTCAGAATAGCGGGGCAGTCGGGCAGGCCGGCTGTGCGCTCATCGACCACTTTGATCTGATCTCCTTTCAGGATCGCCACGTTGACAAACTTACCGAAGCCTTCGGTACGGCGGTGTTTGATCACCAGCAAGCCGGGTTCAACTACCTCCAGAATAAAGCAATTGCCCGGAACTTCGGACGTGGCCCCCCAGATGCAGAGCTCATCGCCTTCGGCGTAGAGGCCAAGGTGTATTCCGGGATGCTCGACCGCAGGGGCCAGTTTGGTAAGGATCGCCGGTGTCAGAGCCAGCTTATGTTCAAACAAAAGTGGATTTTTTGACTGCTCGGCGGGCAGGTAAGCAAGCGAAATTTTGGGCGAGTTGCCTTCTTCACGGCGCAGACTTGCCCAGAACGCTACATCAATCATTGCCTCAATGACCTGTGGCGGCGGAACCGGCGCCAGTTCACTGGACTCGACTTTACGTGCTGCTTTTCCGAAATGCCGGGCAAAATGCGCTTCAACCGCCCGTGCAACTGCCTGAGCGGCCTTATACGTTGTGGTTGGGGTAGTTTGTGAAATCATACGACGGTACTTACATTAAAAAATACCCCTAAAACCGCCGGATGGTTCCTTAGAAAAGGAAATAAATGACACCGATGCAGTAATTGAAAACGGTTAGGTGTGATGTTAAGGCCGCAATCGCTTTATACAGCATATTGGCGACGGATTGCCGGTTAATGGCCATTAAATCAGCGTTTTGCCCGCTATTAAGGCCCTGATAATACTTCAGAAAAACAGCCCCTGCTGTCGTTTCGGGAGGTGGTAAATGACCCGCTGAGGCCGTTTCCGGCTCGCTGATTCATGCTCTGACAACACAATTTCTTTTTCAACGGTATACCCGCCCGAAAGTTCAGTCACGCCATTTTCTTCAACAGGCGCATGCAGTGGTTTGTGGCGCCGGAATTCCTGAAAGAGCTGATTTCGCCGTGCTTTCAGGAAATAAATGGAGACATATACTGCATGGCGATTGAACGACGCTGCTCCCGGATATTGATGAACAGATCCTGAATGCTGTCCTTGATGAATTCGGGATTCGGCCAGCCGGCAAAAAGCAGATTGATCCCCATCCTGTGCTTTGGCCCAAAGCTCCGGCAGGTGCTGATTATCTGCAATAATTTGTTGCCGCCGATCCAGGATACTTGCCGTTTAGTAGTGATAAGACAAATAAAACACCTGAATCATAAAACAGTTTATTGCAAATAAACGATTGTTTTAAGGTGTAAAGGCAAAAATAAAATTTGGCAAAACGTAGAGACGCAATATTTTGCGTCTCGTCATCCGTCAGGCAGATTAGTAGGCAAGCCATGAAACGGGCATAAAACGTAGAGACGCAATATTTTGCGTCTCGTCATCCGTCAGGCAGATTAGTAGGCAAGCCATGAAACGGGCATAAAACGAGACGCAAAATATTGCGTCTCTACGAAGGGAACATGATAGATTGGTAGGAACGAATGGACTACTGTCGCCCGGGCACATCTGCCCGGAATACTTCCAGATTCCCCTGATCCTGAAGGGTCACGTAAACCAGGCGGTTATCCTTGCCGCCGAAGGTTACATTGGTTGGCTTTTTGCCGGTCAGGATAATTTCCTGCAGGACCTTGCCCTGTGGTGAAACCTTAACAACCGTGCCTTTGTCGTACCGGGCGATATACAGGTTACCGGCTTTGTCGCACCGCATGCCGTCCATACCGAAATCGGGGAATCGGATCAGCAAGCGTTTGTTGCTGACCATCCCTGACGGCGAAAGATCATACGCCCACACATTCCGCTGAACCGATTCGTTGACATACAGCGTTTTATTGTCCGGGCTAACCTCAATGCCGTTCGTGGTTCCCATGTTGGCCTCCAGCCGTGACACCTTCCCGTCGGGATCGATGCGCCAGATGTTGCCCGTATTCTCTTTCCAGTTCGGGTCACTGGCGTAGAGACGACCTTTGTCGTCAATGGCCACGTCGTTGGGCTGATTCATCCGGCTTTCGTGCGCAAAAACAGTTACTGTTTTAGTCCCCTTGCTGATGCGGAGAATATTATGCTTCGGGTAATCGGCAATGAACATATCACCGGCTTTATTGAAGCGGATACCATTGCCGACACTGCCGGCCGGTAATTCAACAAACAAACTGGCCTGACCACCCGGCGTAATCTGACCGATGGTGCCTTCCTTCGCAAAATTGACGGCATAAATGGTTCCCGCCTTATCGACTGCGGGGCCTTCGACGCCGTTCGTGAAGCCATTGGCCGGCGTAAATACCCGCGCTTTGAAAAGTTCAGGGTCAGGCACCGAGGCTGTCAGTAAAAAGCCGGTTGCTACAGCGGCAGTGCATACGGTTGTTATACGTGAAAAAAAGAGCATGTAGGTGAATGAGTAATTCGGTCTGTTGGCAAAGGTAATGGATCGTAAATTACCAGCGCGGCCGGCAATGGGTTTATGGTTGGGCATGGTCTGGGCCGGAGCAGTCCGGAAAGCCGGCAGACCGAGGGCAAGGCAGGTAAGGGAAGAAGAAATGGAACACATAGGTTTACGCAGATTTATTGAGAGAACGGTTTGGCTGACATTTACCGGCAGAATCGGCGGGTTAACCGCAAATACGGCTTCTGTTGCAACAAGGCAATGTATCTGACCGTAAAAGGCAATACAATCAGAAAGCTATTTCTTGCTGAATCTAACCTCAATCGCTCATCATAAAGCCGTCAGTCATTATGGAACGTAAAGAATTTTTAAAACGTGGTTTCGGGAGCCTGTTAGGCTTTGCCGCAATCGCTCCGTTGGCACAAGCCTGTAAAACCGACACAGACGTTACGCCGTCATCGACCGGCACCAGTACCTCAACCGGTTCGACGAACGGCAGCTCCACCGGCAATTGCTCCGTAACGCCTTCTGAAACTGAGGGACCTTTCCCAACTAAAACGCCCGGTAATCTGGTCCGCAAAGATATCCGCGACGACCGTACGGGGGTAGCCTTTACCATCAACATTACCATTAAGAATGCCAACAGCAGCTGCGCCGCTCTGTCGGGCGCCCTGGTCGACATCTGGCATTGCGACAAAGACGGTTACTACTCCGAATACGGCGGTACCAGTATGCAATCGGTCAACTATACGTCGGTCGACTTCCTGCGCGGCCGTCAGACTACCGACAGCAATGGCCTGGTGAGCTTCACCTCCATTTTTCCGGGATGGTATGCCAGCCGGGCACCGCATATTCACGTGCATATCTACAACGCATCCGGTAAGTCATTGCTCGTTACGCAGATTACGTTTCCTTACGATATTTCCAATCTGGTTTACACCACCGGCCAGTCATATGGCTATACCAAAGGCTCACAGGACACCAAAAACGAAACGGATAATGTATTCAGTGATGGCTTCACGAATGAATTGGCGACCGTTTCGGGCAGCCTGTCGGCAGGTTTCACGCTGACACACACGATTGTGGTAAGTGCCTAGAAACCGGTAACTTCCGGCCGGCGGCAGACGAGCCTGTCGCCGGCCGTTTTCAAATTGCTCCCTTTATTCTGTTGTTATGGCAAAAGGACTCATCCGGTTAAGCTACCGTAAACTAATTGACGCGTCGTCAGTAAAAACGTGGGACCAGTATGTGTTTGAGGACACCTGGAAGGAGTTTTACATGCAGTCGCAGTTCTACAACCAGGCCGGTAGCTGTCAGACATTTCAGGAACTACTCGATCAGGTACCGGGGGCCGACCGCCTGCATTACCTGACCAGCACGGCGGCAGCCGGATATATCCGTCAGCTGAACCAGGTTATTCCCGATATTGCCAATGTATCGGGTAAATTGTGCCTGCCGTTTAGCCAGTTCAGGTTCGAGATCGTTCATTCGCACGTCAGCCGGAAAGAAGCGCATAAAGTGGCCATTTCTTTTTACAGCGACCCGCTGACCTGGATAGATACCATCGGTAATAACCTGCTGATTGCCTACGGTGACCAGCGCGAAGCCCTCTCCGCCGGTCAGGAACTCGAAACCGATATGATTGCGCTCCAGCCATACCTCAGCGTTTCGTTTTTCACAAAACCGTGATCTCTGATTTTTTTGTCATCCCGACAAAGAGCAGGGCTGCCGGTTCCGGGAGCCGGTTTATGCAAAAGCCATGCATTCCGGAAAGCCGCATCGTCTGGTGTGCCGAACCGCAAAAGAACAGGGATGAGGAGGAAAGCAGTCGGCCGCGAAGGCTTTTTGTACCATCTGACTGTAACGGTAGATTAGTGCCTTTTTATACCACTGATTCCGGTAGCGCAGCCAAAGAAATATGAATCAAAACGGACATCTAACGGATAGCGTTGAAAGATTTCCTGCACAGCTGATGCATCGCCAAACTTCTCGGTGTAGGTCCAGAGCATCCTATAGTCATCCGGATTGCCGAGGAATAATTTGCCAAGTATCGGGATAGTGTGTTTCAGATACAATCTGTAAAAAAACAATAATAGTTTGTTGCGGGGCTTTGATACCTCAATAAACGTGAATCGCCCTCCCGGTTTTAAGATTCTGCAGACCTCACCGGCCAGTTTGCTGAGTTGTTCTTTATTAAAGGTTTTCAGTCCATAGGCGCAGGTGATGACATCGTATTGATTCGCTGACAGGTTGTTTTGCAGTACGTCCTGATGCAGTATCCTGAATGTAATGCCGGGCCTGTTCCCATATTTTTGCTGACTTATCTGGCACATGCGCGCTGAAAAATCTAAGGCGGTAAACCGGGCATTTGGGAACTGGTTTGTCAGCATTGTCCAGTTTTCACCCAGACCCGATAATAAGTCAATGACTTGTATGTCAGCTGAACTATCCCCCAGCGCACGTATGAATTGCTTCCGCCACCGGATTGAAAAACCAAACGAAGTGATGTAATTCATTCGTTCGTATGAGCCGGCCATGCTATCGAAAAGCCGTTTTACATAGTCTGATGCATAAATATCTTCCATGTTGTTTTTCTTTGGGTGTGGATTTTGCCTGCCGGGAACAGGGCCGTCCGGCGACCGTTCCCGGAAAGTTTCTGTCAGTTTAACGGATACTAAATGAATAACTGCCTGCCTGTAAGGTATACCTGGCCGTATTGCCTGAAGTCGTTTGTAGCGGTTTCACGACCTGGCCGTTTTCCCACAGTTGTTGTCCGGGGGACAGATGCAGGGTCAGGGTGGCTCCGGAATTGGCCGGAACAACAACAGAATAGGTAATGCCGTCACTCCCCCGCGACCAGGCCGATTTAATCAGGCCGTTGGGGCCTTCGTGGGCCGCCTCAAACTGGTTGAGCCCCTTTACAAAATGGGGTTCCAGCAAGATGTTCCGGAAACCGGGCTGCTCCGGATCGGGCTTGATGCCACCCGGAGCTTTGTACAGCCACGCCCCGATCTCGCCGAACATGATGTGGTTCATCGAAATATCACTTTTAGCATCAATCGGCCAGTTCTCGTACAGGGTTGTTGCGCCGTTTTTGATCCACCAGCCCCACGACGGATAGGTTTCCTGCGAGGCTACCTGATAGGCAATATCGGCATAGCCGTTCTCGCTCAGTGCGTTCAGGATGGATTTGGTTCCCAGCAACCCAACGTCCAGATGCGTATTGTCAGCCTGAACCCGTTTGGCCAGATTGGCGGCCACTTTTGACTTCTGATCGTCGGGCACAATACCCCAATGCAACGGAACACTCAGCTCGGTCTGCACCCCTTGCCCATACAACCCGGTCTCCGGATGGTAGTACTTCGCATTGACCGCGTTTTTGATCTTGTTGGCCAGAGCAGTATAGGCCACAAAATCAGCCTGTTTGCCAAGAATTTTAGCCGCTTTGGCAACGATGGAGGCATCCGTAAAATAATACACCGACGATGTAAACTCAACCGGCGTTTTAGATTTTACCGGCACCCAGTCGCCCAGACCCCAGGTCGTCAGACCGTTCGGGCTGATGGCCGTGATCCGGTCGACATACCGTTTCATGGCCTCGTAGTTGTCGGCCAGAATCTTGCTGTCGCCGTAGAACAGGTAGACATTCCACGGAATGAGGGTGATGGTGCTGGTCCAGTCGGGGCCGTTGCCCCATTCATAGCCCCAGCCACCGGTCGGGATAATCGACGGCAGTACGCCGTTGGGCTGCTGTTCGTCGCGGTGGTCGGCCAGCCATTTTTCGTAGATCGTAATGCCATCGAAGCCATAAAGTCCGGTTTCGACGGCAATGTGGGCATCACCGGTCCAGCCGTTTTTCTCCCGCTGCGGGCAGTCGGTCGGGTAGCCGAAGAGGTTCGAGAGGTACGAATTATTGGTCGCCCACCACAGTTTGTTGATCGTCTCGCTGGAAGAAGAAACCAGACCCGCCGGTGGCACATCGCTGTGCATAAAATAACCGGTCAGGTTTTTCTCGCTCAGTGTGAGCGGTTTATTGCTGGTGACCTCAACATACTGGAAGCCTTTGTAATTAAAATGCGGCATAAACTGCTCGTCTCCTTTGCCGTTCAGGATGAAAATGTCGGTCTGAAACGGATCCGACTTGTCGGTCGGGCGGTAGTGTACGTCAATGTTCGACATGTCCACCAGACCGGTCGGATAAACGCGTTCGCCATGTTTGAGCCGGATCACGGTGCCGGCCGGGCCGCTCACCCTGAACTGACTCACGCCGGAAATAGTGCGCCCGAGGTCAAAGACCACGGTTGTGTCGTTAATCCGGCGCATCTGCCGGGCGGGGATGGCTTCGACATTACGGACCGGATGCATGGCCTGGGCCACCACATTCGTCGACGGAGCCGCCCGCAGCAGCACGTTTTTCCAGGTCGCGTCATCAAAGGAGGCGGTATTCCAGCCGGGTTGTTCGAGGCGGGCGTCGTAGTGTTCGGCCGTATAAATGGAGTTGAAAATGACAGGGCTCAGGGCTGTTTTCCAGTCTTTGCCGGAGGCAATGGTTTCAGTGGTGCCATCGTCGTAGGTAATCCGCAGGTCGAGGCAGAAGGTTGGCCGCGCCCGCCACGGTGCCTGGTGAAAATACCAGACTGCCGTTGATTGGTGGTTATACCACCCGTTGCCCAGAAGCACGCCAATGGCATTTTTGCCCGTCTGAAGCTGTTTGGTTACGTCGTAGGTTACGTAAAGCGTACGCCGGTCGAAGCGGGTATACATGGGATCGAGCCGGTGGTTACCCGTTTTTTCGCCGTTGATATACAGCTCGTATAGCCCCCCTGCCGCTATATACGCCCGTGCTGACCTGATTTTTTTGGTAACTGTAAATCCCTTCCGGAAGTAAGGCGCGGGTTTCAGATCGACGTTGTTGACATCACTGATCCAGGCCCCGAGCCAGTTTTTCTGCTGCATCATGCCGGTTTCAAAGCGGGCAATGGCCGAAGATGCCGGTTTCCCGTCTTTGTCCCAAACCGTTAAGCGCCAGAAGTAGGTAGTAAAGGGTTTCAGCGAACTGCCCTGATACGTAACCAGCCCCTGATTGGTCGCTGTTTTAGCCGTTTGCCAGCTATCAGCTTTTCCCCCCGCCAGCGCCGCCGAATCGGTACCGACGGCCAGCTGCCAGGCAGTTTGCCGCGCCCCACGGCGGCTGTCGTCCAGTCGCCACGAAAACCGGGGTGCCGGCGTGTCGAGACCCAGCGGATTAACAAGGTGTTCACACTGTAAACCCGTTGGCACACAGGCCGGTTTCTGAGCCATTACCGCGCCCAGCTGAAGCGTCAGGAATATCGTTAATAAAGGTTTCATATCGGGTTTCATAACTGTAGGGGCAACCCCACGTGGTTGCCCAAATGGAGTTGCCCCATAAATCATATTAGTTCACCAGTACACCGACTTCCGCAGCCGAAGCCTGCGAATCCGCATCATTGGCAGGAGCGAGGGCCACCAGCTTAACAAAACGGGCCCCGTACGTTTTCGGAAAACGGATTTCCTGTTTGACCGGGTTGTTTTTAATGTTGGCAAACGCACTGTTTTCCTGCACCGGCTGCCAGTTCTGACCGTCCTGACTCACGTAAAAACTGTAGCGGTAGATGGTGCCGCTGTGGTTATTATCCTGACGGGGCGTATAGGTGAAGCCGGTGAGATTCAACGCTTCGCCGAGGTCGATGACCAGTTCATGCGGGTATTTTTTACCGGCATCCGGGCGGTTACTGACCCATACCGAATTCGGATTAGAGTCGATGGCGCGGTTATCCTTGCTGTTTACGACCGACCATTTGGCCGGAGCCAGGTCAAACGAAGCCCGAACCGTTTCCGTCGATTTTGACCCGTTCAGAATGAAGGCCTTCGCCTTAACCGTTCCCCCCTGGACCAGCTCAAACGGTTTCGCATATACCGGCGACGACACCGCAGGTTCTGATCCGTCGGTAGTATACCGGATAATCGGGTCGGCCAGTTCGGTGGTGATGCTGACAAGGCCCTGTTTGCTCCGGTTGATAGCCGGGGTAGAGAGTAGTTCCGGGGCTTTGTAAACGCTGCACTCCGAGATAACCGGACACGCCAGCGCATCCAGAATGGTTACGCGGATTTTAGCCGTTTTCCGGGTCGGGAAGGCCAGAATGCGCTTGTAGCCGATTGTCGTCTGCTGATCAATCGTTTCATAGGCCGATCCGTTCCAGGCTTCCAGTTTAAACGATTTCACCCGCTGTCCCAACGGAATGTACTCCTGTAACACCACACGGTTTACGTCAGTAGGTTTACCCAGATCGACGATGAATGACCCTTGGCGGGTGTTGTCGTTGGTGGTCCAGTAACTGTCGAAATTGCCGTCGGTCAGGTTGGTGGCCGCGTAGGCTTTGTCGTTGCCACGTACTTCCGATCCGGTAACGGCCTTCCGCAGGGCCAGGTTTGTTTTGAACGACTCGTCGATGGTCCGGCGGAACTCCATCAGGCGGGTTGAGTCATTCGGGTGAATAAGCCCTTTGCGGGATACCGGCACGTTCAGGAGCAGGTTGCCGTTGCGGCCCACCGACGCGTAATAAATTTTAAGCAGGTGGTTCAGCGACTTCACACGGTCATCGGTATCGGGGCTATAAAACCAGCCGGGCCGGATGGATACATCGACTTCGGCCGGAATCCAGCGTTCTCCGTTTTCGTTACCGGTGTTGAGGACATTCGTTGGCGGAGCCTCGCTGCCCATACCGAAGCCTTTGACGTTCAGCGTCGACCAGTTGGTTTCGCCGGCAATTCCTTCTTCATTTCCCATCCACCGGCAACCAGGGCCTATGTCGCTGAAAATAATCGCTTTGGGCTGGTTCTTGAACACCACACTATGGAAAAGCGGCCAGTCATAGACTTGCTTCTTCCCGTTCGGGCCTTCGCCGTTGGCCCCGTCGAACCACTGTTCATACACATCGCCGTAGTTGCCCAGTACCTCGTTCAGGGTGTTGGCAAAAATCTGGTTGTACTCGTCCGTGCCGTATTTCGGGTGGTTGCGGTCCCAGGGAGACAGGTAGACCCCGAATTTCAGTCCGTATTCCTTACAGGCGTTTGACAGTTCGCGCAGGACGTCGCCCTTGCCATCTTTCCAGGCACTTTCGCGGACGGTATGCGTACTGAATTTACTTGGCCACAGGCAAAACCCATCGTGGTGTTTGGCCGTAATGATGATGGCTTTCATGCCGGCCGCTTTGGCCGTACGGGCCCATTGGCGGGCATCGAGCTGGGTCGGGTTAAAGACCTTCGGATCTTCGTCGCCGTGGCCCCACTCTTTGTTGGTAAACGTATTAGGCCCGAAATGGATAAACATGTAGTACTCCATTTTCTGCCAGGCAATCTGCTGAGGAGTCGGCACGGCTCCGTAGGGTGCCGGTGGGGGTGTTTTTTGCGCCAGTAACGGGCTGGCACTAAGACCCAACAGGGTCATTAACGTGAGTTTGTTCATCTACTGATGAGAAATTATGCGTCGAATAGTTGAGAATTGACCTGCAAATTACACGTTTGAACAGATTTTGACAGGATTACAGGATGGACATGATTAAGTTTTAGCGCTGATTCTGGTAAAACGGGTAGTAAAAGAAAAAAAGAGTGCCGGTACTATGTTAAGTCCTGTTAATCCTGTCAGAAAAAATCAGTTCAGGGCGAAGGCAATGTACTGGTCTCCGGATTTGGTATTAAGCTTGCCGCCGCCACAGGCGATCACGATGTATTGTTTGCCATTGACGGTGTACGTGCTCGGCGAGGCATAGCCGGCTGCGGGCAGTTTCGCCTGCCACACCAATTTGCCGGTCCGTTTATCAAATGCCCTGAACATTTCGTCTTTTGTGGCAGCGATGAACACCAGCCCCCCGGCGGTGACGAGCGGACCGCCATAGTTATCCGTTCCGGTGGGAGCGATGCCCTGGCGGGTAAGTTCCGGATATTCGCCCAGCGGAATTTGCCAGCGATGTTCACCTGTGTTCAGGTCAATGGCGGTTAAGGTGCCCCACGGCGGATTGCTGACGGGATAGCCTTTGCTGTCGTACCAGCGGTTGTAGCCGGTATGCTGATAGGGAATTTCTGTTGATTTGGCAACCGCTCCCTGAACGGTAGCCGGATTGCCCGTATTCATCAAAAAAGCCAGAATCGCCTTTCGTTCGGCTTCGGGAATGTGAGAAAAGGAAGGCATCATGCCACGTCCTTTCAGCATAATCTGGTTTACCGCGTCGGGGGTATACCGTTTTTCCAGACCAAGCAACGACGGGTAAGAGCCATCATGGTTCCCCCGCCGGTCGGTGCCGTGGCAGGCCGAGCAGTTGCGGGTATAGAGCTGTGCGCCCGTGATGGAAGCCGTGGCGGCAGGGGCTTCACGGCGGACCAGGGACGTAAAGCATGGATTTTGCTTGGCCGGAATGTAGATCGTTCCTTCCGGATCGGTCGCCGAACCGCCCCATTGCGCTCCGCCATCGGTACCGGGAAAGAAAAGTGTCATGGCTTCAGTTAACGGCATATACGGACTACCGGTGCGTGCCTTACGCAGGGTGGCGATGATCTCGTCGCGGTTCGACGCCCACGCGTTAACGTCCTGTTCGGTAAACGTCTGTTTGGTAAACGGAGCCGGTTTTAGCGGAACGGGCTGAGTCGGAGCCGGTTGTTCGCCTGCGATGTGCGATTGCGGAAAGGCCTTTTCAATAATCGGGAAGAGGGGTTTGCCCGTTACGCGGTCAAAAACGAACACGTGCCCTTGTTTGGTTGTCTGCGCCACGGCATCGATGCGTTTGCCGTGGTGGGTAACGGTCAAAAGGTTTGGCGGTGAGGGTGGGTCACGGTCCCAGATGTCGTGGTGGACAAACTGAAAGTGCCAGAGCAGTTTGCCGGTATTGGCATCGAGGGCGAGCAGGCAGTTGGCATACAGATTGTCGCCCTTGCGGTTACCGCCGTAAAAGTCGAAGGCTGCCGAACCGGTTGGGGCATACACAATACCCCGCTCGCGGTCAATGGCCATACCGGCCCAGGCGTTGGCGCCCCCCAGACGTTCGCGGGGTTTGGCCGGGGCCCAGGTTGCGTAGGCGCGCGAACCTGGCTCCGGAATGGTTTTAAAGGTCCATAGCAGCGTGCCGGTTCGGGTATCAAACGACCGGATATCGCCCAAAAGAGCGGTTTCGCCCTCTGAAAGCCGCGCACCGACGATGAGGTTGTTCCGGTATACGGTAGCCGGCGTATTCATCCGGGCATAATCATCGCCGCCGGGCCGTTTGATGCCCGCTGTGAGATCGATGCGTCCGGCGTCCCCGAAGGTCCGGACCAGTTGACCGGTGTTGGCGTCGAGTGCATACAGCCACTTCCCTGCACCGAAAAAAATGCGGACATCCTGCCCGTCGCGCCAGTAGGTAACCCCGCGGCTGGTGGTTCCGCCGTTATCTGTCAGGTCGGTTTTCCAGCGAAGTTTACCGGTCCGGGCGTCAAGCGCAAAGGCCTGCGTAGCCGGCGAAACACCATAGAGTATACCGTCGATGATAATCGGATTGCACTGAATCTGGCTCCGGTTATGTACTGTATCGGCATCGGATGACCGGAATGACCAGGCCGGTTGTAGCTGCTGTACGTTTTCTGTCGTAATCTGGTTAAGCGGAGCGTAGTGGCTGCGGGTGCCGTCACCGTTGTATTCCGTCCAGTTGATGTCAGGGGGGGCGGTGCTTGCCCATACAATCGGGAGGAGCAGACAAAGGGAGAGGATGACACGTTTCATACGCCTGAACAGAGCCGGTTTAGTGGTATTGCGTTGCTACGTACAGGAGTGAAAACGAGGCCTTTTCTACTGTCAGCAAAAAGAAAAAACGTCCTGCTGACACGGGCAGGACGTTCGGGATTTAGTCAACCGTTTCGCCGGTGAATGTAACGCGGGCCAGTTCCTTGTCGAGCCGGAGGGTGTCATCGGCCGGGATGAGGTTAAACAGATCGAGACACCGGCGGGCGATGAACTCTTCTTCCATCTGCTCTTTCACATACCACCGCAGAAACTCCTCGGTGATGTAATCATTTTCGCGGCGGCAGGTAGCGATGATCCGGTTTATGGCGTTTGTTACCGAAATTTCCTGTTCAAGAGCCGCTTCGAAAACAGACCGCAGCGTATCAAATTCGATCTGAACGGCACCGATAGCCGGTGTCACGGCAACTACCCCCTGATCGCAGAGGTAATGGAAAATTTTGAGCCCATGCTGGCGTTCTTCATCCGACTGCTTGTAGAAAAAGCCGGCCGAAAACTCGAAACCGTTACGGTCACACCAGCTGGCCATAGCCAGGTATTTTGATGATGATTCGAACTCCATCAGAATCTGCTGATTCAGAATCTGCTCAATATCTTCCTTAATCGACGTACGAAGTCTGACAATGTCTTTCATGAGAAACGAATGGATAGTTGATAATCAGAAAAAGTAAAGTAATTGGTATATAACAACGGACAGAAGCAGCAACCGGCACCGAAACGTTAAGCAATGACCTCCTCCGGAAACGAACAGCCGCAGTCACTGAGCATGCGGTTGAGATCAAGCATGAAGCCGGCGCCGTTGAGCAGATCGCGTAAATGAACGACTTCACAGAGTGTCAGCACAAAGCACCGGTCGGTATGGGGAGGAGAAAGAATCGCTACGTCATGCGCATCATCGGTCCTGAGGGCCATTTGCCGCATATCGATGGCATTGACCATACGCCGGAATTGCCGGAAATCCAGTACAGAAAAACTCGTCTGCGTATGACTGAACTCCACAATGAACCGGTTTGTCAAAGTACATTGGAAGACAGATCCTTTGGTAGTCTGATAAACAACCTGCCAGTTAATTTGCATGGTATACGACGTTTCGGCTAATGGCCACGCAAAAATAAAACCAATATTTTTATTTAGAAAAAATCTAAATAAAAATATTTGCGGATAAAACAAAAATCCCGGCTTTCAAGCTGAAGCCGGGATTATCTGAGTACTTGCGGTACTCAACTTAACTATTTCATTAAGGCAAATATAACCTTTTACCATATATCGATAAGAAAAAAAGTTAAATAAATAAACAAAACGGTTGCACGAACGTTACCGGATTAAGTGCGCAAATACGTGCTTTCGATAATAACCATACGACATAGGCTGTAAAGAAAACGGAAGACATAAAACTTTTTCGTAGTTTGTATCAGCAATTACGGACGTAACAAGCCACCGAACAGGATGCCTTATAATCTTGCAGAATTGATTAATCAAGGAGAAGGAACCCGGTTAGAGTTTAAGAGTACGGTGTCGTCGGCACCCCGTATTGCCAAGACGCTTGTGGCGTTTGCGAATACATCCGGCGGACTCCTGATTGTTGGTGTAGATGACGACGGCGGGGTGTCGGGCATTGAATCGGAATACCATGAAATGCAGAAAATAGAGAAAGCGACCGATTTTTTTACTGAACCCCCCCTGTCAATCAGCTACGAAGTAATCACTTTTGAAGGTAAGGAGGTACTGCTTGTCAACGTACCCGAAAGCGAAGAGAAACCGGTAAAAGCCATTGACGAGCGTGGTCACAAAATTCTGTATGTCCGGTCGAAGGATAAATCCATTCCTACCAATAAGCTGATTTTGTCTGAAAATGCGGTCGATACCAAGCTGCTGCAAACGCCGAATGTGCGGATGTTGTTACAGTATTTCCGGAAAAATGACACCATAACCGCCGCCAAAATGGCTCAGTTAATTAACGTTTCTGATCAGCGGGCCGAAAAAATGCTTCGGGAGTACACGGAAAAAGGTCTGCTGCTGATGATTGACCGGCCCCGCCCGCCCCGTTATTCACTGAAAGTTTCGGACTAACCGGCTTTGATTCGGTTGAACCCGCTAATTTTGCGGCTCAAATTACGGCTACTCCTGCAACGGGCAGCCTTATGACGTATGGCAGAAATGAACGATAACGGGCTTCCCGACAGAACAACCATAACCCATTTTTTTACCGGTTTACAGGACCGCATTTGTCAGGCGCTGGAAGACGCAGATGGCATTGGCCGGTTTCAGGAGGATACCTGGGAGCGTACGGAAGGCGGCGGTGGCCGGACACGGATTATCCAGAACGGAGCCGTCATTGAGAAAGGAGGGGTCCTGTTCTCGGCGGTTCACGGGCCGGCCAATGAGGCCACCCTCCGGCAGCTCAACCAGACAGAACCGGCTGAGTTCTATGCCACCGGGGTGTCGATTGTGCTGCACCCTACCAATCCGATGGTGCCGATCATCCACATGAATGTCCGGTATTTCGAGCTGAGCAACGGTATTTTCTGGTTCGGCGGAGGCATTGACCTGACACCGCATTACGTGGTTGAGGAAGATGCCCGCTGGTTTCATGCGCACCTGAAAGGCGTTTGCGACCGTCACGATGCGGCCTGGTATCCGAAGTTTAAAGCCTGGGCCGACGACTATTTTTACATCCGGCACCGGCAGGAAACGCGCGGGATAGGGGGCATATTCTTTGATTACCTCAAGCCGTCAGAAACGGTGACGAAGCAGGACCTGTTTTCGTTTGTGCAGGATGTCGGAAACGCCTTTGCACCGGCCTATACGCATTTCATGCACAAAAACCGGGATCTTCCGTTTTCAGAGGCCGAAAAGCAGTGGCAATACCTGCGGCGCGGTCGCTACGTCGAATTTAATCTCGTCTGGGATCGCGGCACGAAATTCGGGCTGGAGTCGAACGGCCGGACCGAATCGATTCTGATGAGTCTGCCACCACAGGCTAACTGGGCCTATGACCACCAGCCCGGGACCGGTACGAAGGAACAGCATACGCTGTCGTTACTCAAAAAAGGAATTGACTGGGTGTAACCTAACCGGCAGGCGTATAAAAACGCAAAATGGGATGAACGTTCATCCCATTTTGCGTTTTTATGCCAGACTACTAAGGTTCCAGGCGTGTTCAGGGTGGTAGAAGAGATGACCTTGCTGAATGGTCAGCGGACTGTCAAAATTGTTGTGATACAGTTGTCCGGTGCCTAATCCTTGCGGCATGACCGGTTTAAACTGGGCCGTATACTGTGCAATGGCATTCAGGCCGATATTTGATTCCAGAGCCGATGTAATCCACCAGCCGATGTTCAGGCGGTTGGCCAGTTCAATCCACTCATCGGAGTGGCGCATACCACCCAGCAGGGAGGGCTTCAGAATAATAAACTGAGGCTGTATTTTTTTCAGCAGCTTGAATTTATCGACGTATTCCATGTGGCCGATCAGCTCTTCGTCAAGCGCAATCGGAATCGGCGTATGCCGGCATAGTTCGGCCATGAGATCGGTCTGACCCTGCCGGATGGGCTGTTCGATGGAATGAATGGCGTATTGTGCGAGCCGTTCGAGCCGGTTCATGGCCTGATCGGGTGCAAAAGCGCCGTTGGCATCAACGCGCAGGGTAATCTGGCCGGACGTGTATCGTTCGCGGATGGAAGCCAGTATGTCGCATTCCTGTTCAAAATCAATCGCACCGATTTTGAGTTTCAGGGTTGTATAACCGGCGGCCAGTTTTTCGTCGATCTGCTGACGCATCGTGTCAGGAGAACCCATCCATATCAGCCCGTTGATCGGGACACTGCGGTGCCCCTTCACAAAGTCTCCGTCACGAATGACGCGCTGTCCTCCCGTTAAAAAATCATGCATCGCCGTTTCAAAGCCAAACAATACGCTTGGCAGCTCCTGGCCGATGACCTGATTCAGAATGATTGGGATGTTCCAGGTAAAAAGCTGTAAATCCAGTTGATTGAAGTATTGGCAGACCTCCGCAAGACGTTCTTCGAAATCGGGCCGGTCATCATAACTAAGCCCTTTGAGGGGGCCACACTCGCCAAAGCCGACAACAGATGGGTCGTCGGTGTCGTAAATCCGGATAATATAGGATGTCTTCTCCGTCAGGATGCCCCGCGACGTACCGGCTTCAAATCGAAACCTGAGCGTGTATGTAAGGTAGTCGGATGTAAGGGCCATGAGACAATAAACAAATTCCGGTGAGGAAATTGCGGGCGGCAAAACTAACTTTGACTGCTAATAAAAACAACTTTCTTATGAAATGCACTGATAAAAGGTGCATTTTGATCAATTCTTTATTGTGTTGTCATTTTTTTTGCGTCCGCTGAGCGTCCTGTATGGTTTTGTTACTGATGTTCGTAATATTAGTTACGACAAAAACTGGCAAAGGTCACAGGTCCCCCAACAAAAAATAATCAGTGTCGGTAACCTGACAGTAGGGGGTACTGGCAAGACCCCTATGGTCGAATATTTGCTGGCGTATTTCGCGGGCCGGCGACCTGCCGGAACAATCGCAACCCTCAGCCGGGGCTATGGCCGGTTAACAAAGGGCTTCCGGATCGCTACGGAGGCCGATACGGCAGAAACCATAGGCGATGAGCCGTTGCAGGTATACCGGAAGTTTGGCAGGGAGGTGTGTATTACTGTGGGTGAAAAACGGGTTGCTGCCCTGGCGCGGCTGGCGGTTCTCCGGCCGGCTATCGACCTGGTTATACTGGACGATGCCTATCAGCACCGGCCCGTCAGACCCCATCTTTCGGTGCTGCTGATGGACTTTAACCGGCCGTTTTACCTCGACCACCCGTTTCCGGCCGGCCGGCTGCGGGAGCGGCGGCACGGGGCCAGGCGGGCCGATATGATTGTTGTCACAAAATGCCCGGATGATCTGCCCGTGACGAAACAGGAGGCCATTGTCCGGCATATCCGGCAATACAGCCGAGCCGGAACCCCCGTTTTTTTTGCGGGCCTGACGTATCAGACACCCAACGCGTTTTCAGAACAAAATACCGGACCAATGCCGCCAAGAGTCATTCTGGTGACCGGCATTGCGCAGGCCGGTCCGCTGGAGGCATATGTGAAGGCGCAGTATACCATGCTCCGGCATGAGCGGTTCGGCGACCATCACCGCTATTCGCGGGCTGACCTTGACCGGATCATCGCGGATTTATCCGGTGATGTTGCTTTGCTGACGACCGAGAAAGACCAGGTAAAACTGGCAGCATTGTTTACTGAGGAAGAGCAACAACGGCTACCGCTTTTTTACCTGCCGATCGGGGTGAAATTTTTGTCGGGAGACGATGAATTCGGGAAAATACTGGACCGGACGATGAACTGAATAATAATAAATCAAGCATCTTACCGGAAGAACCCGGATATTTGCACCGCCAATTAATAAAATTGAGCGGAAAACGACTCCGCCATACACGCTAATGTCTCAAAAAGTAGTACTTGCCTTTAGTGGAGGTCTGGATACCTCGTTTTGTGTCAAATATTTGTCTGAAGACCGGGGCATGGAAGTTTATTCTGTGCTGGTTGACACAGGTGGTTTCTCGGACGCCGAACTGAAAGCCATCGAAGAGCGGGCTTATTCGCTCGGCGTGAAAAAGCACGTAACTATGGCTAAAACGGACGACTATTACCAGCAATGTCTGAAATTTCTGGTTTACGGGAACGTCCTGAAAAATAATACCTATCCGTTGTCGGTAAGTGCCGAGCGGATTTTCCAGGCGATTGCGGCCGCTGAGTATGCCCGCGAAATCGGGGCGTCGGCCATTGCGCACGGCAGCACCGGTGCGGGTAACGACCAGGTACGCTTCGATATGGCGTTCCGGATCATTGCACCGGATGCCGAAATCATTACCCCGATCCGTGACCTGCGGTTGTCCCGTGAGGCTGAAATTGAATACCTGAAGGCCAAAGGCGTTGATCAGGAGTGGCATAAAGCGGCTTACTCGATCAACAAGGGATTGTGGGGAACATCGGTCGGTGGTCGGGAGACGCTTACGTCAAACGGATACTTGCCGGAAGCAGCCTGGCCAACCCAGGTAACGGAAACGGAGCCGAAAACCATTACCCTGGACTTTGAAAAAGGGGAGCTGGTTGGTGTTGCCGGCGAGACCTTCGGGAATCCGGTTGACGCGATCCGCAAACTGACGGCACTGGCCGGCCCGTATGGCATCGGCCGTGATATTCACGTCGGTGATACAATTATCGGGATTAAAGGTCGTGTGGGTTTCGAAGCACCGGCTCCGCTGATTATCATCAAAGCGCATCACACGCTGGAAAAACACGTGCTGACGAAGTGGCAGATGTACTGGAAAGATCAGATGGCAAACTGGTACGGTACCATGCTGCATGAAGGCCAGTTTATGGACCCTGTCATGCGCAACATCGAAACCTTCCTGTCGGATACGCAGAACCATGTGACGGGTAAGGTGCACGTACAACTGGCGCCGTACCGCTTCACCGTGCTGGGTATTGAGTCGGCATACGATCTGATGTCGTCTGTATTCGGCAGCTATGGCGAAATGAATAATGCATGGACGGGCGACGACGTTCGGGGCTTCTCGAAAGTAATGTCGAACCAGGTCATGATTTACGAAAAAATCAAAAATCAATAAGAGAGAAACAGCGGAAGAAAGGCAGAGAGGTAGCCGGGCAAAGGGGTAAATGAATACGAAACCGTTTGGTTCACCAGTTTTTCCTGCAGGCGCCTGTCTGCCTTTTCTCCCTGTTTCGCGTCTCCTTTATGCCGAATGTAGTGCTGGACATAAGCCCGCTGGGATTGAGTTTTTATCACCGGCATGCCCGCACAGGGGTCAGCAGAGTGTTAGAAGAGCTGTTTCTGGGATTATACCAACATCCGGAAGTCCGTTTATCCCTGGCTGCGCCGACGAATCTGAGTGAATCCATCCGATATGCGGAAAAGGCTATTCCAGGACAGCCGCTGCCATTTGTTAATCCGTCGCTGGAGCAACATTTGGCGGGTATAGAAAATACACTGCTCCGTCCGTTCAGCCCGCAAAGTGCCTTCTCTAAAGCCATCCGGCAAGCGGGTTTCCGGTTACGAAACATACTGAATCGTGAGCGTTCCCGGTTTGATGTGGCGGCCTTTCCGCCGGATCCGGTTTACCACTCGGTATTCTTTCCCCTGCCCGACGAAGTCCGGCAGGCCCCGACCGTGCACAAGGTCGTCACGATCCATGATATGATCCCGTTGCTGCATCCGGAGTGGTTTAAGCAATCCGAAAATACGGTCCGGCAGACCATCGCATCGATTCCGGCAGACGGACAGGTCATTACCGTTTCTCAGGCAACGAAAAATGATTTTTGTACCTATACCGGTTTTGATCCCGGTCGGGTAACGCCGATTCTGCTGGCGGCCTCCCCCGACTTGTTTTACCGGGAGCAGGACCAGCAAAAGATCGCAGCCGTCCGGAAGCAGTTTGATCTTGGAGACCAGCCTTATCTGTTAAGCGTGGCCACCCTGGAGCCCCGGAAAAACATCGATCACCTGATCCGTTGTTTTGTACGGCTGATCCGAAGCGGCGAACTTACCGACGGAACAAAACTGGTCCTTGTAGGAACGAAAGGCTGGCTGTTTGATACCATTTTGCGTGAACTCGGGCGTAATGAACAAATCCGCTCAAGGGTAATCGTGACCGGTTTTGTGCCCGACGAAAACATGGCTGCGTTGTACAGCGGTGCCCTGGTGTTCGTGTATCCGTCGTTATACGAAGGGTTTGGCCTGCCCCCGCTCGAAGCCATGCAGTGTGGCTTACCGGTCATTACCTCCAACGTATCGTCGTTGCCCGAAGTGGTCGGCGATGCCGCCATTCAGGTGGACCCAACTGATGCGGATGCGTTGTGCCAGGCGATACTGACGGTGGTCAATGAGGCAGATTTGCGGCAACAGATGTCTGCCAGGGCGGTCGCTCGGGCAAAATTGTTTTCCCGGAACCGGTTTGTTCAGGAACACATTGAGTTGTATAAACGTATTGCATAAGCAGTACTACCACTATGAAAATTAACATTGGCATTATTGGCGGAGCCGGATATACCGGAGGCGAATTACTCCGCATTCTGATTAATCACCCGCACGCCAACATCGCGTTTGTGCACAGCAAAAGCCAGGCCGGCAAACCAGTGTATGCTACCCATACCGACTTGCTGGGTGATACGGACCTTCGTTTTTCCGGCGATGATACCGCCGGACTACTGGCACAGGAAGGGCTGGATGTCATTTTTCTGTGCTCGGGCCACGGCGAATCGGCAAAGTTTCTGGCGGCGCATGAACTGTCGGAAAATCTGAATGTCATTGACCTCAGCACCGATTTCCGGGATGAATCAGATGACTTTATTTATGGCTTGCCGGAGTTACAGCGCGAACGGATTCAGGAAGCCTATAAAGTGGCTAATCCGGGGTGCTTTGCAACCTGTATTCAGCTGGCTCTGTTGCCGTTAGCCGCAGCCGGTAAACTGACGGACGACGTGCATGTCAGCGCCGTAACCGGTTCTACCGGGGCGGGTCAGGCGCTGAGTGCCACAACTCATTTTACGTGGCGGAACAACAACGTGTCGATTTATAAAGCCTTTACGCATCAGCACCTGAAGGAAATCGGACAAAGCCTGAAAAGCCTGCAGCCGGATTTCGGTCATGCCATTCAGTTTATTCCGTATCGTGGCGACTTCACGCGGGGAATCATGGCCAACGTGTATACACCCTTTGCCGGAACGCTGGAAGAGGCTCAGGCCATGTTTGACGCCTACTATGCCAGCCATCCGTTTACGCACCGCAGCGCGACACCGGTCGACGTGAAGCAGGTTGTCAATACGAACAAGTGCCTGATTCACCTGGAAAAGCACGACGATCAGCTATTGATTACGAGTGTGATCGACAACCTGACAAAAGGGGCATCGGGTCAGGCGGTTCAGAATATGAACCTGATCTTTGGATTACCGGAAGATACGGGACTCCGGCTGAAACCGGTAGCCTTCTAATACCCGTACCAGTCTCCCCACCACTTCTGCAGATTCCGCAGAATCTCGGCTTCGCGGGCATTGTGGCCGGGCTCATAGAGCTTATGGCCACGAAGCTCGTCGGGCATGAGGTTCTGTTCGGTAAAATTCCCTTCATAATTGTGGGCATACTGATAAGCCTGCCCGTAACCGATTTCCTTCATCAGCTTCGTCGGAGCATTGCGTAAGTGTAGCGGAACCGGTAGGTGGCTGGTTTTTTCGGCCAGTGCGAGTGCTTCATCGATGGCGAGGTAACTGGCGTTACTTTTCGGCGAGGTCGCCAGATAAACCACTACCTGGGAGAGAATAATTCTGGACTCCGGATACCCGATGACCCGAACGGCCTGCATGGCATTCTGGGCCATGATCAGCGCGGTCGGGTTGGCATTACCAATATCTTCAGAAGCCAGAATCAGCATACGGCGGGCAATAAAGACAGGGTCTTCGCCGGCCTGCAACATGCGGGCCATCCAGTAAAGGGCCGCATTCGGATCGGAGCCGCGCATGGATTTAATAAACGCTGAAATAATGTCGTAGTGCTGTTCGCCCGACTTATCATACCGGGCAATATTCTGCTGGGCAACAGATGTAACAAGGTCGTCGGAGATGACCAGTTCATCGGCGTTGACGTGATTGGTCACCACCAGCTCAAGCAGATTCAGCAACTTACGGCCATCACCGCCCGACAGGCGCAGCAATGCATCGTAAGACTCAACCCGAACCGGGCGCGACCGCAGATACTCGTCCTGATTCAGGGCACGATTTACCAGCAGAATCAGCTCGTCACGGCTTAACGGTTCCAGCACATAGACCTGGCAACGGGAGAGGAGAGCGGAGTTCACCTCAAAGGACGGGTTTTCGGTAGTAGCTCCGATCAGCGTGATTTGTCCCTTCTCCACGGCTCCCAGCAATGCATCCTGCTGGCTTTTGTTAAAGCGGTGAATCTCATCGATGAACACGACCGGCGGGAAAAAACCAAACGATTTGCCCAGGATCTCACGCACATCTTTTACCCCCGCGTTAATGGCGCTCAGCGAAACAAACGGGCGTTTTACGGCTTCGGCCAGTAGCAGCGCCAGGGTAGTTTTACCGACGCCCGGCGGTCCCCACAAAATCATCGACGGTAACCGGCCGGCATCAACGGCCCGCCGCAGCGCTCCTTTGGGTCCAATTAATTTTTGCTGACCGATGACGTCATCCAGGGTTCGGGGACGGACACGTTCGGGTAGGGGTGTTGTTTCACTATTCATACAGCGAAATTACCCCATCCGGCGGCACTGAGCAACCCGTAGCCTATTTTCGTCGTTGCAGGGCAGCTTCATAGGCGGCCAGCAACTGACGGGCTACAATATTAATGTCGTATTTTTCTTTGATCAGGCGATAGGCATTCCGGCGCAGTTCGTCCCGCCGTCCGGCAGACTGGAGCATGTTGATCAGCCCTTTGTGGACGCCCTCTACGTTGAGATCGACCAGCTCGGCCGCGTCATAGGCCCGCAGTGATTCGCCAAAACCAACGCGGTCCGACAGCAAGGAGGGTGTACCGGAGGCCAGGGCTTCCAGACAGGCCATCGAGAACCCTTCTGAATAGGAGGGAAGGGCAAAAATGTCGGCATCGGCAAGGGCGGCCCGCTTGGTTTCACCGGTGAGCATACCCACCAGTTTCATACTCCCCGACAGGTTGTTTTGCTCAATAAATGCGCGGGTCTCCTGTTCGTAGCCGTCGTCTGAACCGGCAATGGCCAGAAAGGCATCGTCGTGTTCCTGCGCGTAGGCTTTAAACGCCGGCAGCAGGATATCGAGGCCTTTTTTGAGGTTGAGGCGGCTCATAAACAAAACCAGTTTTTTCCCGTCAGGGATGTTGAACTGCCGGCGAAAGGTGCCTTTTGCCGGTGCGTTGGCAAAGTCGTCCACATTAATGCCGTTCGGAATGACCACGACGTTCGGGTGCTGAAAGCCAAGGTATTCTGCCAGGTTCGCTTTCTCGTCGGTATTATTGATCTGCACCACATCGGCGCGCCGGACGTATGCTTTCTGGGCCAGCGTATCCATGATCCGTTTTTTCCAGTAGCTGCGGGCATACACCCATTTATCGAGCAGGCCGTGGGTAGTGATGGCTTTGATCACCGTTTTGTCCACCATAAACGGGGCAATGCTGCCGAAGTGCCAGAGCCCGTGGCAGTGCACCACATCATATTCGTGAATATGCTGCTGCAGGTACTGGTAAAGCTCAACGGAAAACTCACGGAAAAAACGACTGATGACCGGGGTACGCTTACACAGAATCAGGCGTGCTCCCTCGGGGACCGGATAGGGTTTTTCATTGGGTGAGATCGGGCTGAGAATGTCAACCTGGTGGCCCAGGGCCAACGCTACTTTGGTGTGATCGTAGATGATTTTCGGCGGTCCGCCAATTTCCCAGGAATAAGCGCAAATATCCAGAATCCGCATGCGAATGGTTTATGTTTAGCGTCTTGTACGGTGAATGGTTAAAAAGCCTTCGAGCATCTCACGGGCCACGGCTCCGGCCGAATAGGGCCGGATCATCTCCTGTGCAACCGCGCCCATTGCCGCCTGATCGACCTCCCCGGTCATGAAACGATGCATGACGCCGGCCAGTTGCGGGGTTTGCCCGGGATCGATGACAAAACCATTCTGCTGATCCCTGACCAGATCCACGACGCAGCCGCAACGGTCGGAAACGATCACCGGCATGCCGCAGACCATGGCCTCGTTGACAACCAGCCCCCATGGTTCCGACAGACTGGGTAACACCAGCACATCCGCCAGCGCCAGTATATCCGGAACCTTGTACCAGGCACGACCGGGCAACGATGTGACCGCATCCGCCACGTTGAGTTCCCTGGCCCGTTGCTGAATAGCCCCGCTCATCGGCCCCTCGCCGAGCAGGATGAGTCCCCAGTCCGGGTTGGTTTGCCGGACAGAGGCGAAGGCCTCGACCAGCCGGATCAGGTTTTTTACCTCAATCAACCGGCCTACAAAAATGAAGTTATGCGGCTTTAAACCCAATGCCTGCTGTTGCCCGGTACGGGTTTGCCGGGCCCGTGTCCAGGCTTCCAGCAGGGCATCGTTATCGACAGCATTTTTTTTGAGTAATATCTGAGAGGGCTTTACCCCCGACGAAGTCAGGTAGTCAGCCGAAAGCGTTCCGAAGCAGAAAAAGCCGTCGCAAAGCCGGAAAATGGCTTTTTTAAGGCGTTCCTTCAGCCCCCCGCGTGTGTGGTCGGCGGCAGTGCTTTCGTTTTGCATGATCACCTTTATGCCGGTTAGCTTAGCATAGAGCAATAAGGCGAGCTGAGCCGGATCGTAATAGCCGGTCAGATTGAGCACATCCGGCTGGTAAGACCGGATGTGTTGCAGTAAGGCTTTCGTACGCTGCTTTACGGTTGTATCTTCGATAAAGGCGTCAAACAGTAATTCGTACCGGTAATGGTACACCGGCGTATCGGGGTCGCTGGTTTCGAGACCTTTGCGTGATTTCTCGTTCCGTGCAATCTGGAGTACCTTCACCTCGACATCCGGGTAGGTTCGGGCCAGCCGGTCGACCTCCTGAAAAACCTTTGCCTTGTAATGAGCCCAAAGCAGATTATGTACGATCAGTATCTTCATGAACGAAGGCTACGAGGCCGCGGTTTCATCATCGGTTGCAGAGAGAGCCGACGGCACGGCATAGCCATTGTAATCGACCGATGGCGGATTATTCCAGAGCCGGACAGGGAACAGCGATTCGATGCCGATAAAGCGGATCATGAGTCCTAACGGATACCAGAAAGATTGCTCATACGGCCTTCCGTTGGTAAATAACTGAACGAATATCAGGATATAAAAATAGGCCAGGAACGTCGACAGCGGGTTCGGATTGTTTTTCATAACCCTGAAACAGTAGTACAGAATCAGAATATTCATGCCACCGAACAAGACCAGTCCGGGAATACCGTGGTTTACCCAGGCTTCCATAACCGGCACATCGAGGTACAGAAATTTATAGCCGTTTCCGAAAATGAGCATTTCCATGTGCCCGACAACCACATTGGAAAAGAAATTGGCACTCACCGCACGGTTGGCTGCCGAGGCGTCGAGCGCCGCTTTGTAGGCAGCTCCTGATGACTGTAGCCCAAGCAGGGCATAGACATTCTCCAGGTTGCGCTCCATGAAGCTTACGGCATATCCGTACAGGATACCATAAACATCATTGTATTTGCGGACAAACATGGAAAAGGCAAAGAACATCAGGAAAATCGTAATCAGGGAGAACGGGTGCCGCAAGCCGCGGATGGCCGATTTAATCTGAGCGGGCCGCACGTTAAAGAACAGAAACAGGCCCACCACAATCGCCAGGGCGACAATGCTGGAGCGCGTCTGGGTCATGATCAGAATAGCGATACTGAATGCGCCGGTAAAGAGGGTGGCAATCCGCATCAGGGGACCGGTTTGGGAGCGGAAAGCCCAGACACCGCAGGCGACCACACACATGAGGGCATTCCGGGCAAAAATGTGTGGGTTCCCCATCCGTTCGCCGGTATCCGTTGTCCCGTAGTTGATCGCTGCCCGCTGCCCGATGCTCCAGGTCGGGTCGGTGACCATGGCATAAAGCAGCGCCAGGTTGGAAATAAACGTGAACAGGATGATTACCGGGATGGCTACTTCAATGATGTCGTTCGGGACATTGAGCAACAACAGGATGAATACCAGCGAAAAGGCGAAATAGGTCAGGTCGGTTGCATAGCCCTTAAACCCGGGTTCGCCGTTGAAGTAAAACATGTAAAATATGCAGAGTATGATAAACCAGATTGCCATCCAGAAGAGCAGAATATTTGGGGTATACAGCCTTCTGAGAAAGGTAAACGGAATCATCAGCACAAAGCCAAGCCCCTGAAAGGCAGCCGTAAACGCCTGGCTGTTTGGTGCCAGGTGTACAGTTTCTTTCAGGAACGTAATTAACGGCGGACCGTCGACAACCATGCAGATGCCGAGGACAATCCGCATAAGATCAAGTTTTTGTATGAGCCGGAACATGGGTAGTCATTTATATTATCCGTTAGTGATACGGTTGGCTTTTCGAATCTGCATCCGGTGACGGACATAGTCCAGATCACCGCGAAGGGCAAAATAAGCGAGCTGGCGGAAAGGCGCATACCGCCGCCAGAATGCTTCGGGTAACCAGCTGCGAAGGTACGGCTGATATTTCTCTTTTACCCGCTGGTGTTCCTGAACACCCACGGTTTGGGCAATGGTTGATGACTTGGCATCGGGCTGGACACGGAACCCGCCCCAAAAATCAGCTACGTGCTGAAACCGGATGCCGGGCAGCACGCCGAGGCGGGCGATGATCTCGTAGTCGATCACAAACCGCAGGCTTTCATCGAGTAACCCGTGGTTGGTTAAAACCTCCCGGCGGATAAACATCGACTGGTTGTAAACCTGCATGCCGCTGTAAATCTGGCAGGCTGGAATGAACGGAAGCGCCCGTTTTTCTTCGATAACGAAATCTGCTTCGTCGATGGTGTACATGTCGCCATAAAACACATCGGTTTCCGGGTTTTTCTGCCAGGCCTTTCCGACGTTAATGAGCGCATTCGGAGCAAAGATGTCGTCTGAGTTCTGAAACGCGACATAGTCGCCGGTAGCACGCCGGAAGCCTTTATTGATGGCATCTGTCTGGCCTTTATCTTTTTCACTGACCCAGCCGGCAAGCCAGGGTTCATATTTCCGGATAATGTCCAGACTCCCGTCCGTCGAGCCGCCATCAATGATAAAATACTCCAGGTTCGGGTATTGTTGATTCAGTACGCTCAGAATCGTCCGCTCGAGGTAGTGGGCCTGGTTATAAGAAGGCGTCACTACGGTGAGTTTAGGCCATTGTCCGTTTATCGTTTGCGGCTGAGCCACAAACGGTTTGGTTACGAACGTTTGCAGGAAGGGGTCAGTCGGTGAAATCACTTGGTTAGCTCCTTATACACATCAAATGTTTGCTGGGCGGTTTTCTCACAGGAAAACAGTTTAAGCCGCTCGGTTCCTTTACGGGTCAGTGTAGCCCGCAGTTCACTGTCTGAAAGGATGCGTTCAATGGCATAGGCCATCGACTCGTCATTTTCGGGGTCGAAATAAATGGCAGCATCCGCGCCGACTTCGGGCAGTGAACTCCGGTCGCTGAGTACATTCGGGCAGCCTCCGCTGAAGGCTTCCAGCACCGGAATACCAAACCCTTCGTTCAGCGACGGAAAGACAAACGCCGTTGCATGCTGATAGAGGCCGAACAGGGCCGTATCAGTAATCGGGCGATAATGGACACGGCTGCCCAGGCGTGCTGAATGAAACAGTTCGTTTTCCTGTTTGCTGAACGCGCCCCCGCCGGCACAAACCAGATGCATATCCGGATATTTCTGCAGCACCGGCTGAATCGCCCGGAAAAAACCGTCAAAGTTTTTGTACAGCCCGCGCTTACCCACGTAGAGCAGATACGAAAACGGCAGCGGATCAAACGGACGGGCAGGCTTGAAGTGACTGAACGAAGATCCTAGGTGAATGACTTTGATTTTTTCGGGTTTCACATCGAAAAACCGCAGGATTTCCTGTTTTGAGTACTCCGATACCGCAATGATGCAGTCGGCCCGTGGCAGGAGCACTTTTTTGACCTCAGTCATATGCTCCCCGACTTCAGGGTATTGTTTGGCATACCGTTCACTGGTAGCGTCATGAAACGTAATAACAAATGGCTTGCCGTCGAGGTGATTCAGGAAATATTTATGGTAGTAGGTCGGATGGAACACATCGAACCCGTTGGTTTTGAGCCGTTGCACACTGTATAACCGGTTGAGGGCCGATGCGACCTGATTAACCTGCTGTAAATGTGCCCACCGACGAAACCGGAAATGGCGGCTAAAGGCCGACTGATCGAGGTATTCGTTATTGGAAAACTTCAGTGAAAGTTCAAAATCTATGTCATTGCGCCGGGCAAATGACTTCATCAGTTCGTAAAAATAGCGGGTAACACCACCATAAGCCATACCCGTAAACGACTGATGGTCATATAATACCTTCATGCAGTGAAACGTCCTGTTTGTATTTTTCGTAGAAAACTACCGCAAAAGTAGCGTATTTACTAGCCATATTCAAGAAGGACTTACTTACTGGCGATCCTGCTCACCGGAGAACCGGAATCGGCATGGTGTCGATAAAGGCAGTTAGTTTCCGAAGGGAGTCAACGGCACCTTTCCGCCAGCCCCGCAGAATAAGCGGTTCCGGTTGCCGGCCATACACGGGAATGCCGGTCAGGGCCGGTTGTCTGTTTACCTGAAGCTGTTGGTTATAGGAGGTCATGAGCTGCTGAATATCAGGCCGTTTACCGACAAATAGCCGGTTCTGGTAAGGGAAGAAACCTTCATCCGGATTGGTAAGTCCTTTAAAGTTGGCAAAGAACAGCGGCCCTTGCCCGTTTACCTGCCATTGGCCCGAATGGAGCTGTAATTGCCGGTTGTGCAGATTCCATAGACCCGCGTGCCAGGTTGGTTGGTGTATGATCCGGACACCGTCAAAAAAAGCAGGAATGTGCATCAGCCAGATTTGATCCGTGCATAACCCCTCACAGAAATTAATATGAGCCCGCGTCCGGACACGGCTATCCCACCAGGTCAGAAACCGCGTTGCTTCATCGGACCGGCGAAGTGCCAGAAAATCACTGTTGTAGAGTCCGATGTTCTGCAGGTGTTTTTCGTCGGGAAACTTACTGTCGGCCGGTGGGTTGATCAGATAGGGCGTCAACAGCAGCGTGGCGTCAGTCAGTTGGTCGCTAATGGCATCCAGTGACTGGAAAAAACAAAGATTCGGATCGGCATACACAAAGGTCGGGCGATCCGGATAGCGTTCATAGCAGGTTTGAAGAAACAGCGGTTTCAGGGCTCCCGCCATTTCTGTCGGCGTATAAGCTGCTGACAGCCCCGCCAGTTCTGCCTCAGGGAGCAGGTCTGAAGCAGGAATAACGGTAAAAGGCAGGCTGTCTGCGGCAATGCCATCAGGGAGTTTATCGGCTAGCCCGATCAGAAACAACGCTCCCGGAGTGACCTTCTGAATAGACTTGCCAAGCGTAATGGCTTGTGGTAACTGACGTGTATGACAAACTGTAAGTACGGCAAACATAGAAAAATGAGCAAAGCGAGCAAACAAACGGACCGACGTTCAGGGCGTGACCGCGTGCAGACTCATTCCAGTAAATCACCGATGGCGGCAAGGTAGGGGCTATACCAGTCGGTGGCTGCATCGGCATACCGATGGTACAACCCACGTTGCAGATCCCGCAGAACAGGGTAAATTCGCTGCAGCCGATTGGTAGACAGCGTACTTCGCATGGTATAGTGTGCAAGTTTGCGGGTAAGCTGTTGCATGGCAGGAGAATTTTCCGGAACGCGGCCGGCCAGAAACTGCCGGATTTTCTCCATCTGCATCCGTTTGAAAACGAGCGGTTCCAGTTTCTCCGCACGTGGGCGGGTAAACCGGTCACGCAGGCGCGTCCGGGGGGGTACGGGCGCGGCCCGGACACCAATCTGCTGGCTATTGTGGGTACGATACAGCTGTAACGGCTTATCGACAAACCGGATGGCATCGTATGCAGCGCCAACCAGCGAGATACAGCCGTCATAGATATATTTCGGAATATCGGTCGGAATCGGTATCAGCTTCGGGATAAAGCCGTGCCGGATTACGGTCGCGCAGCCCATCATACGGGGCCCGTCGAGGAGCACTTCCATAGCTTCACCGTTTTTCCACTGTTGCTGAGCTTCTTCATCGAAGCGGACGCGTAGCCAGAACAGTTCGTGCAGATTATTTAGCTCATCATCAGCAACAAAGGCATTGTTGAAGGCAATCTGGGCATCAGGGTTTTCAGCCATAAAGGCGGCCATGACCTCCAGTTTCTCAGGCATCCAGTAATCGTCCTGATCACAAATAAAGACCAGGTCACGGGTACAGCGGCCAAGAACCTGTTCAAAGTTTTTATTGAAGCCAAGCTGAACCGGATTCCGGAAAATATGAACCTCGAAAGGAGCGGTAGCCTTGTACTGATACAGCAAGTCAATTGTGCCATCGGTTGATCCATCGTCACAAATGACAACTTCGTTGGGTAGAAGAGTTTGTTTTAAGATACTGTCCCACTGAGCGGGCAGAAAAGCTGCCCCGTTGTAGGTGCATAAAGCAATTGAAATACCTGGCGATTTACGCTGATTCATCAGTTACAAGTCAAATTACGTAGCCATAACGGGCAAAAATTGATTGCCAATAGCCAGTCCCATGAATATCCCAGGCATGACAGCCAAACGGCAAATCGCCCTGGTTGTAGTTAGTGATTGCCCGCTGCGGGTAAAATTCAACCGCGAACCGAAGGGCTGTACGAAAATCCGGGATCTTTAACCGGGGCCAGTATCGGTTTACCTCAATACCCCAGAAGGCATCTTCATTAAATTGATAAAGGGTACTACGTTCGTACTGCTTTATTTTTTTATTAAAGATACGTAAACACGCCAGAAAAGCAGAAATCCGCCGCAGGGAGAAGCCCCCGTTACCAACGCTGTTAAGACTCGTAATCTCACGCGGTGTAATACCGTCTTCTTTTTTTAAATCGAAAAGAACGGCAATACGTTTCTTCAGATTGAAGATAAACTCATCAGTAAAGCTGTAAAAGTCCCGGTCCCTGAGCCATGGAGCCCCAATGTAATCGAACCCCTGATTACACC
This sequence comes from Arsenicibacter rosenii, assembly GCF_001870735.1. Lineage (GTDB taxonomy): Bacteria > Bacteroidota > Bacteroidia > Cytophagales > Spirosomataceae > Arsenicibacter > Arsenicibacter rosenii. Next base: position 385,343 of record NZ_MORL01000001.1, read on the forward strand.
AGTAAAGAAGTTCGTCCTTGAAGACAAAGGCATCCAACTGATGAATCAGCATATACTCAAAACCGGAAAAGGCACTGTAGAACTCCTCCGAAAGCATCAGGCGGTTGTAGGCCTGAATACCGGTAAAGAAATGAGCCGGAAACGGAACAGCGTCAAGAGTAGGAGCTATGGCCTCGTAGGCAGTCAGATCCAGAGATTCAGGATGTACCAGTTTAATCGGAAAGTGACCTAAAACCTTAATACATTGCGTTAACGAAATAGACTCATGCGGGGAAGGAACCGCTTTATAGACCGGAATGACGATACAAACTGTTTGTTTCCCGTTTTTTTTCATACTAGCTTGGGCTCAGCCAGTCGGTTAACGACGGCTTCCTGCACCCACTCAAATGGCATGTCCGCGCAGGGATGCCCTAGTTGGTTTAAAATTGTTACGCCATCTCCATGCTGGTAACGCCCTGAATATGGCATGTAATCAACAAAATCGAACAGCTGTCCCAACATGATGATACCATCGGTTCCACCGGCATTGGCCATGTGTGCCGGTCCGCTATCGATGCCAATGAACAAACGGGCCCGACGAATCACCTCGGCGGTTTCCAGTAAGCTCAGTTGACCGCACAAATTTATAAAACGCGGATCATTAAGTTGCACGATTGGCGTTAAACCTACTTCGATGACAGTATTAGGGTAGGTAGCCAGCATCCACCGCACCAGTTTATTCCAGTTGTCCGGTTGCCAGTCACGGGGCGCATGACTGGACTGGCAGTGAATCACAATCGCATCCTTGGGTATATTCAACCGGCTGATTTTGGCCTGCACGTTTGTTGGGATATGCATAACCGGCTGATCGTCAAGAGCAGGAAGTCCGGCTGCAAGCGAGAATGAGTGCAGCAGATTACCGTGGAAATAATAATTCGAATAGTTAATATGCAGCTTTTCGGCCACCGGATTTACGGGATCTTCGATGCAGTATTTGCACTTCCGGTGCGATAAATGCATGTTGAAAACATGGTCGAAAACGCCTGAATTAATGAGTTTGACGCGTTCGCCGGGACATTTTTCGATTAAATGGCCATTCAGATCAGGGTGGTATTTAACCAGATCCACGTATGCCTGCCGGACAAACCAGATCAGCCAGGCATCCGGATAGCGGCGGCGTACTTCACGGATTACTGGCTCGCAGGCAATAATATCACCCATTTGTTCGGAAAGAACAATAGCAATAATCGGGCGGCCCTGCAATGTTGCTTTTAAACTGCGGAGTTGGGTATACTTGCGCCAGAATGAAAAATACGTCCCGATAATATGGGTGTATTTATTGTATCGGTGAATCCAGAGTGCTTTGGTGCGTGGCCATGCAAACATAGCTAGTTCCTTTTTTCTAATAGAGTGATGAGTCTGTTCAGCGGTGCTTTCAGCGCCTTCCGCACACGTTTGTACCGTGGTACAGCCGGTGGTTTGATATAGACACATGGATAATGACTGTACGTGTCATTCGCATTGGCCAGTAACTGATCCCGGTAATAGAGAAAAAGCGGGAAGGCGTCGGGCCGGTTGCGCGGATCGGTACTGTCGAATGTATACCGTGTCTGATACTTAGAGACCTCATTGGGCTTGTAAGGGTTGTATCCGCTGTAATGAAAAAATAAGAGCGGATAGTTACCGTTTACCATCCACTGATCATCCTGTTTACTGAAAAAGCGTTCGTGTAAGTTCCAGTAGGCTACGTTATAGCCGGGATTTTTGTCAATGTAAACGGATTGGTAATAGGCAGGAGCAAAATTCACCCAGTGCTGGTCTACAAATAAACCGGCACAGAGATCAATCCGGCATTCGTACGTTAGCCGCTCTTTCCACCAGTTGACAAAGGCCTGCGATTCGGCATCTTTCCGCAACCCGACAAAACCAAGATTAAAAATGCCGGTATTCAGGTGGTGTAACTCATTAGGCCGTTCCCAATCGGGGGTAGGTGAGCAGGTGTGTGGGGTAACAACAATGCTGTAACTGGCCAGCCGTTCCTGTAGTTCGGTCAGAGGCTGGAAGACAATAATGTCCGGATCAAAATAAATGATCTCGGTCATCTCCGGTTTGCTGGCGTAGAAATAGTCGATGAAGAACGGTTTAACGGCGGTATTCAGCTCGGTAATGTCGTACCGGTCACACATGGCCTGAAAGTCAGGAATGTTGATCTTCGCCACTTCCAGCATCGGGTAGGGGGGGCGTAAGGCATCGGGCAGATTGGCTGCCGACAAATCATCAACCAGCCCGATAATATATTCCCAATCGGGATTGGTCGCAAGCAGGGAGTCACCAAGTGTCCGCGCCTGGGCCAGGTAATTCACCGAACATATCGTAAATGCAAGCGTCATGCCAATAAAAAAACAGTCCGGACGGCCAGTGGCAATCGTCTGTTTATGTGGTTTTGTATGAAAAATAGCGCTTCAACTCATTGATTGGTTTTTCAAAAAGAAACCAGGAAGCCGAAGCAAGAACAAACAGGACACTAAAACTGAAAAGCCGGTGCGTCCAGAATCCAAAAGGCGGCAAGGTAATGAACCGGTTCATGATACGGATGGCCAACGGTACCAGATAACCTGGAACGATCATATGGAATACATAGATACCGTAGCTGATTCTTCCGATATATTGCAGTGCAGCGTTGTTAAAGACAGCTCCTGTAAGTCCGCGAAAGCCGATACTAGCCTGTACTACCAGGAATAAAGATACAACTGAAATTACGAATCGTTGAAATAAAACGACTAAAAAATGATCATTGGGTAAAAACTGAAAACCTATAAACGCAAGAAAGGCAATGATAGTAAAAAATGTCAACTTGCCAAGAAAAAATGGTATCCATTGCGGTTTATCAACAATCAGCCAGGCCCATAAAGCGCCTAACCCGAACGAATCGACGTTGGCAGGGGTCAATACACCATCCAGATCGCCGGTCAGGTAGCCGAACCCCCGGAAGGCGATTCCCAGAACAACCATGCCTGTAATCACCCATTGCAGCGAAGCCCTTGGTGTCAGAAAAACAATCCACGGCCAAACCAGATACAACTGCTCTTCGACCCCAAGAGTCCAGAACGGGGAGAGGAGGTCTGACCAGTTGCCGGTTTTATGCAGCAGAATGTTATAGCCATAGAGATAATAATATAACGGATGTTGGTCTACGTCAGTCGCTTCCGGAATCAGGGCCCAGACGAGTGAAATGACCAGGTAGTATAACGGGAAAATCCGCAGCGCACGGCGAATGAAAAACTTGCGGTAGGTTTCGCCGAGGGAGACCCGCCCGTCGAGCCAGCGGTTCCGGTTATCGAGCAGAATTCTGGTAATCAGAAATCCGCTGATGACAAAAAAGATCATTACCCCGATGGTGCCGTTCGGGACATAGTAATTGAAGCCACGGTCGGTCGGAAACCAGTGGTAGATTACCACCAGCAGCACGGCGAAGGTTCGCAGGGCATCCAGCTGTGGCATATGTCCGGTAGGTAATCGCATAGCGGTGTAAAAAAACAGGGTATAGCGTTAGGCTAACTCCCCGATTAGGTGTAACAATACGGCGACACTCTGATTGGCAGGATGTCGTTGTAAAACTTTTACCCGGAGCTGTTTACCGAACTCCGTGCGCGTTTTGTCATCATCGGCCAGCCAGGCAACGGAATCGGCCATGGCTTCGATATCCAGATAAGGGACAACCACCCCGCCATCGCGCTCAACCAGTTCCGGCGATCCCCCGGCACCTTCGAAACAGAGTACCGGAACCTGGCTGAGTCCGGCTTCCAGGACAACCAGCGGGTAGGGGTCCTCGCGGGAAGTCAGGGCCAGCATATGAAACCCTGCCATGTAGCGGAGGACCTCCGGGGTTGGTTCGACAAAATGGACAATATCGGTCAGCCCCGCTTTTTGTACATCCAGCCAGAGATCATCCCGATAGCCGCCGGGTTTCATCCCGACCCAGACGAAATGAACCGGGCGTTTGACCGGGCGCCGGCTTACCAGCCGGGCCAGCGTTACAAACAGATCGTTCCCTTTGCGCCATTCGGCCAGCCCGCATCCGCCAACCACAATCGCGTCAGCAGGAATGCCCAGCGCTGGCAGCGGGGTTGGCTGGTGACGCGCCTGTTCGACCTGCTGCTGAAGCGATGGTGTATCGATCAGCGTAAAGAGGGTGATCCGTTTCGGGTCAACGTGAAGCCGGTCCACGTAATAGGACGCTGTTGCTTTTGAAACCGCCAGCAAATGATCCGTATGGTCCAGCAGATAAGTCAGCTCGCCGGGTTTGGTATACATGCTGACAGACATTGCCAGTTCATGGGCGAACGTAATGACAGGAATTTTTTTGGCCCTGCCAGGCAGTACGTCACCAAGACCTAACGCATAGAACCACCGGCTGCTGCTTACGGTATTAACCAGAATAAGGTCGGTCTTATCCAGATGCAGGGATTGCCGCAGATGAGCCTGTTGCCGCTGCTGCTGTTGCCGGAACATAGAGTCCCATAAACCGATTTTACCTAAAACTTTATCAACGAGCGGATTGACGACATGCTGATCGCTGTTGGCCGGCCAGACTGTCACGGAAGCGACCTGCTGGTACTCTTCCAGTAAAGGACCACCGGTACCGAGCAATAAATGCATCTGTATGCCTTCCTGTTTCAGCAAACGCATCAGTTGCAGTAAGACAAGCTGGGCACCAGCACGATTGGCATCGTGGCCAATGAGTAAAATCGTTTTCAGTGTACAGGTAGGTTATCCCGGTAAAAAATGCTGACATGCAGGACACAGTGTCCTGATTAATAGGTTTCGTAACTTGGTTTCGGGAGTTTTTTGGCTGGATTGCCAATGTAAACACCCCACTCATCCGTATTTTTATAAATCGCTGAGGCCATGCCTACCAGCGTACCCTGAGCAATATGTGTGTAGTCGCGGATGGTACTGTTGACGCCGAAAAAGGAATAGGACTCGACAACACAATGGCCCGAGAGAACGACCTGCGATGTAAAGAAAACGTGATCTTTGATCTGACCGTGGTGCCCGATGTGGTTACCACTCCAGAGGACCACATTGTTACCGATGGTCGTAAACGGCTGAATCGTGTTATCCTCCAGAATAAAGCAGTTGTCACCGATTTCATTCCCGAACATCGTTACTTTCGAACTAATGTAGGAGATGAATTCATACCCTTTGGCCTTGGCTTCGAGGTAAACTTTTTCGCGGTTCCGGTTCATGTTCCGGGCCGTCATGGGTGCAAAAAACTTGTATTCCCGGGGGGGGAACAGGTTTTCAACATCTTCAAAGGCAACAAGCGGAAGCCCCTTAAATGAGGTTACTTCGTTAAGGTACTCACGGTTTACGGTGAAGGCCGCTACCTCGTGCTCTGAATCGTGCGTCAGGTAAAAATGGGCTAATTCAGCCGTATCAAGTACACCAAAAATGACAACTTTAGCCATGATCTAATCGTGAATGGTACAGAACCGGGAATGCAGCCGGCCGTACCCGTTTGGTTATAGTAAATCGTACTCGCCGAGCATCCGCCGGATACTGTCAACATCGTTATTCATCAGAATATCGAGCATCGACAGCCATGGCATAAACTCTGTGCGGTTTAGCTGCGGATAGACCACCTTACGCGCCTGCATAAAGCTAAGCCGGATCGACTCCTGCGAAAAGCGGTCTTTATCATACAGCTCCATGCCTCCGATCGGGTTGATGTAGTGCGATGCTTTTTCCTGCAGGCAAATGTCCAGAATACGGTCCTGTGCTTTCAGGTGGTCGTTCTGATAGATGGCTGACGAAGGAACGAGTTCGGTCGTGATCCCGAGATACTGGTTCAGCTCCAGAAGCCCGGGATAAATCAGCTCAGCAATGGTACCGGCCGTAAAGTTGATGATTTTTTCGAGCATCGGGAATACCGTTCCGTAATAGGGGGCTTTCCGGTAGCTCTGTTCAATGGTTTTTAGCAGCTTTCCACGCCATTTCGGGTCACTGCTCAGGGCAATTTCGTTAATTTTTTTATTCTGACTGGCATCCTTCAGCGGAATGGTAAACATAAATTCCTGCCCATTGACCAGCATTCGGTTACGATTAATCCATCCCCGGTTGATAAAGGCAACATCGTCAAACAGGACAAACTTGTCGACTGCATGCATGAGTTGCATATACCCGATATACGGGAGGAAATAAGGCTGCATGATGGCTAGTTTCACCGGCGTATTACTTTAATTTTCGCAGATAATAGTCTTCCCCGGGAACAACGATGCCATTGGCTTCGGTCATGGTTGTGTCGGTACCGAGCCGGATATCACCCGGGCGGGGTTTGATCACACTTTTGGCAAAAAAGAGATAATCTGCCTCTTTCGGGATGGGTTGAACCCCACGCTCAAACGGGTTAATGGCAATCAGGCGGCGGGTAAGGTCCTTCCCGTATAGCGGATACTCGTAATCATCATTGATCGTACCGAGGGCCACCGTTGCCTGTTCAGGCACAAGTTCATCAAAGCGTTTATAGGGCCGGTAAATGTCAGGTCGCCCGAGGGTGAGCACCCGCATCCGGTCAGCATTGAAGACAGACGGGATATCGCGCCCGTCCGGGGTATGCCAGTCGAACGGCAGGGCACGGGTATTGAAAAAGACGCACAACAGCGCTGAAATACAGCCGCCCACCAACACCATACCGACATAACCTTTCCACAACCACCGGCCGGGACGATCAACGGACAGGCTGGTATTGCTGAAAAGCAGGGCCAGCATCGGAATGCCGAATAAGCCGGTTTCGATAAAATAACGGCCCTTGAAGGGGTCATACGGGGCCGAATAGGATAGAGCGGCGAAATGCAGCAGCAAGGCAATGCCGAGGTAAGCATGCGGCGTTGAACGTGCTACCGGAACGCCGATAATACCTGAAAGAACCAGAAGCAGGATCGGGAAAATAAGGCCGAAGCCGATGATGCCCCAATACGGATTCGCGTTGTAGAAAATAAAGCGGCGGTCAAAGGAAAACGGCTGGATCGAAAAATCGGTTTCTTCGTCGAGGCGCATGCGGAGTTTATCCTCCAGAAAAACCAGTGGTTTCCGCATCTCATGATTCAGCACTACGCCGGCTTCAACGTTCCGGATGCCATCCAGATTAATGTGATCATACCCATACCGGACAACGTTCCGTGATCCCTGTTCAAACAGATTGCGTAATGATCCTGCCCGTTCTACCGACTGGTGTTTCAGTGCCGTTGGCGGGCCAATCGGATGCCCGAACACTTCAATGTTTTTCAGATAGCCCGTCGGGAATGTCCAGAAACACATGGCAATAACAATGGCAATGCCGAGGCGAAATGTCCGGCCCAGGAAAATACGGAAACCCGGTGCCAGAAAAACCGTGTAAACCATAATGACAAACACAGAGGGCAGGAGCAGGGCAAAGGTAATTTTATGGCCGAAAGCGATAGCGAATGCCATAGCCGTCAGGTACAGATACCGGTTATCGCCCGTTTGCCTGAACGTAAACAGCATGTATAGTACCACGCTGAGGTAGGCTGTGAGCACAATATCGGTTTCGGTAGTAATGGCCTGCATCAGGAAATCAGGCAGTAGGGCATACCCGAGCGCACACAGGAGGCTGGCCGATAAACGGCCGTTGGTAATGCGCTGTACAATGCCGAATACCGAAACGATGGCGATCCAGTAAGACAGATGATGAATGAGTTTAAACCCGTTTTCAAAATGGCCGGTAATGAGATAGCCGTAAATCTGTAACGTACAGACGCTTTTTGGGTAAGTGTCTATATTCCAGTTTGTTCCGCCGAAGTGGCGCATCGATCCCCGCTGAATGTACTGCACTACCCGGTTCAGATGACCGGTCATGCTGTCCCATTCATTAGGGGCAGTGAACAGCACCAGAATGAGGTTCATGACGGCGATAATGCCGAGGGTGACAAACAGGATTCCGAAAATTACCTTCGCAAACGTGTTGAGCGCCCGGTACCAGCGGATGAGCTGCCGGCGTCGTTCTCTGATGAGTAAAGTCGGGGAGAAAGGCGTGTGTTTTTTATCGGGGCTGCTGTTGACAACCAGATAATGTAAACCGCGTCCGAAGAGGGTAGCGGTAATAAAGACCGCAATAGCCCATACCGGTGTATGCGCTGTCTGATAAAGGGCCGATAAAACAAAACCCGTGAAAATGACACTTCCTGCAAACAGCAGAAAGGAGGTAATGATCCATTCGCTCAGCGAACGGCGGGTAATGCGCGAGGCAAGATACCCGACATAGGCTACGAACAGAACAAAAGTCAGCAGATAGATAACTGTCATGAATGATGGCCAAAGGCAAAGGCAGTAATCGGGAGGCTAAACGAATGCTGGATCGCCGGCGACGCTGCCTATTGCTTACTGTCTAATGCCAGATTTGATTGCGTAACGGTATTGATGATACTACAGATCCGCTGAACGTCGGCTTCTTCCAGTCCCGGATACAGAGGCAGACATAGTGCCCGTAAGGCAATGTCTTCAGAAACGGGGCAGGATTGCTTGTCAACTATGTAAGGCAGCGTGTTCAGCGAAGGGTAGAAGTAACGGCGCGGGAAAATTTCTTCCTTGTTCAGCGCTTCCCGTACCTCCAGCAGCAAAGCTTCCGACTCCAGAACCACCGGATAGTAGGCATAGTTATACCCGACGGCCGGATGCAGGGCGGGCCGCGTCATGAGGCTAAAATCAAGGGTATCGCTATAGAGCTCCGATACCTGTTTGCGCGCAGCGATGAGCTCTGGTACTTTTGGCAGCACACAAAGCCCCATAGCTGCATGAATCTCTGAATTTTTGGCGTTGATACCGATGCTGTAATAGTCGTCGTAACGGTGGCCAAAGCTGCGGTACAGGTGCAGTTTCTCCGCCATTTCGTCGTTATCTGTAACAATACATCCGCCCTCGGCCGTATGAAAGACCTTGGTAGCATGAAAGCTACAGGTGGCCAGATCGCCATAGCTCATCAGCGCCTTGCCGTTGTAGGTAGCGCCGAAGGTATGGGCGGCATCGTAGATAACCTTCAGGTTATATTGTTCCGCAATTTCCTGAATGCGTTCAATCTGACAAGCGTTACCGTACACATGTGTTGCCAGAATAGCCTGGGTTTTCTCCGTAATCAGCGGAATGATTTTTTCCGGATCAATGGAGTAATCTTCTGGCCGGACATCCGCGAAAACAGGGGTACAGTTCTCCCACATGATAGCCGTTGTGGTAGCGCAATAAGAGAATGGCGTTGTGATTACCTCACCGGTTATGTTCAGCGCTTTGAGGGCCATCTGGAGCACAACGGTTCCGTTGGTGCAAAACTTCACGTGTTTTACACCAAGAAACTCGCTCAGCTTTGCTTCGAGCTCGCGGGCGAGCGGGCCATCATTGGTTAATTGCGTCCGTTCCCAGATACCCTTGAGGTACCCGGTAAACTCGTCTAAGTCGGGGAGATAAGACTTCGTAACGTTAATCATATTGCGTAAATGCGTCAATAGCGCAAAGGCTCAGCGGCCTTTGCTCACTTTATGGGTACACCTTGCTCCAGGGATTGCATAACAAACGGGAATTGAGGGCGTACATAGCCCGGCCATTTGCCATACCAGGCAATGCCTTCCCGATAATCTTCGATGTCAAAAGTAATTCCCTCCTCCATATTGAACAAGGGGGTTACGGTATCTTTTACGATCATGACGGAAATCGTATACGATCCGTCATTCAGGAAATAACCGGGGATTTCACACTCGCCGGCCAGCAATCCCTTGCTATAACTTTTCGACTGGGTTCCAACGTTGAAAATGCACTCGCCGGTCAGCGAGTTCAGGTGGAGGCTGAGGTTCAGGTTAGCCTGTTCCATCATGTTCCAGAACTCAAAACGAACGCGCATGGGTGTCCGGACGTCGATATGGGTTTGCCCCTCGCGCATGTCCGGTACCAGTTCAATCCGGCGGATCCGGACTTTATCGTTGCCTGGTGCTTCTTCGGGGGTATCCCACTGCCGCACCAGTTTGGTCTTCGACACTTTGCTGAGGTAGTTGCCGATTACCTGATTGGTTTCGCCGTCTTCCAGCAACCGCCCTTTTTCAAAATACAGGGCTTTGTTGCAAAGGGCCTGTACGGCGGTCAGGTTATGACTCACAAACAGAATTGTCCGGCCGCTGGCCGAGTTATCCCGCATTTTACCGAGACTCTTTTTCTGGAATTCGGCATCACCGACGGCCAGTACCTCATCCACAATCATAATCTCCGGATCGAGGTGGGCCGAGATGGCAAAACCGAGCCGGACATACATCCCCGACGAATAGCGTTTTACAGGGGTATCCAGAAACTTTTCGACACCGGCAAAATCAACAATGGCGTCGAATTGCTTTTTAATCTCAGAACGGCTCATGCCAAGCAGCGAACCATTGAGGAAAATATTTTCCCGCCCTGTCAGTTCCGGGTGAAAGCCGGTCCCGACTTCGAGGAGACTGGCAACACGCCCTTTAATCCGGACGGAGCCGCTGGTTGGTTCGATAATTTTACTCAGGATTTTCAGGAGTGTCGATTTGCCGGCGCCATTATGGCCGACGATACCTACCCGGTCGCCTTGCTGAATGCTGAAACTTACGTCTTGCAACGCCCAGAATTCTTCATGCTCCAGCCCGCTGTCAGTGGTTTCTTTTTTCCGGCCGAACAGGCTTTTTACATTCTCCGCCAGCATATCACGGAGGGTTGTGCCGCCTTTGCCTTTTTTATGGTCAATAATGTAGCGTTTACTAATATTGTCGACAGTGATTACAGACATGAGCTCCTAGATATCGTCTACAAACGTATTCTCTCGCTTCCGGAAGAAGGTCAGTGAGAATGACAAAAATAACACAATTGTAATGATTGAGGTGAGCAGGCTTTGCGGGTTGAAATACGCCTGTTCGCCCAGCAGCGCCCAGCGGAAGCCGTCGATGATCCCTACCATCGGGTTATACCAGTAAATGGGTGCCCACCAATCCTGTGAATCGGCTACCAGACGGCTGCTGTACGCAATCGGGCATACGTAAAAGCCGACCTGTACGATAAACGGAATCAACTGGGCTATATCCCGGAAACGCACGTTGACAACGGCAAAAAACAACCCGAACGCAAACGAAGCCAGCAGGGCCAGCAGGATAAAGGCCGGCAGCAGCAGAATGTGCCAGTCGGGGGTAAACTTATACCAGATGGCGATGACAATGTAAAGACCGAGCGAAACCAGAAAGTCAATGAAGCTCACGGCAATGGAGCTCATGGGCATAATCAGCCGCGGGAAATAGACTTTCGTGACCAGGTTTGAGTTCAGGGTGACGCTGTTGCTGATCTGTGTGAATGACGTGGAAAAGAAGGTCCAGACAGTAATGCCAGCCAGTACCATCAGCGGATAGGGTACACCCGGATCGGCCGGTAGCTTGGCGATTTTACTGAAGACAAACACCATGATCAGCATGGTGGTCAGCGGGCGGATGAGCCCCCAGGCAGTGCCCAAAGCCGTTTGTTTGTAACGAACCGACACATCGCGCATCGAGAGAATGTAAAGCAGCTCCCGGTTACGCCATAAGTCACGCCAGTAATGCCGTTCTGCCCGGCCTGGTTTTATAAGTACTTCCTCGGATTTCATGATTAGTGGTTGCCTGTTCGCAAAAGTTGGTCAGCAGTGAACAAACTGTTTACCACTGACCAACCTATGCAAACGTACGCTATTTTAAGCTTCCCGCATGACCGAAATGTAGGTCTCACGGAAGAAAACGATCAATAAACTAAGTATCAAACCTAACACTAAACCAGCCTGCATCGCAATAGACGTGCGCACTTCTTTATATAACGGTAAGTAAACCGGCGAAATCTCGGTGAACAAAGGAGCTTCCTTGATCATCGAAAGATGCATGTTTTCAGCTTGTTGAACCGCCGCATAATACTGTGTCGACAGGAAGGATGAGTTACGTGTCAGCCGGGTTTCTTCAATCTTTCCGGAAGCCACTACCATTTGCTGGTTTTGGTCTAACGTACGGGCCAGACGATTCTCGTTGCCGGTTAAGAGCCGGTAGAGTGAGTCGCGCCGTTCTTCTAATAACGCAAGTACTTCCAGACTCTTTTTGTTTTGTTTTTGGCGGTAGTCTTCCTCAATGGTTCCGAGGTGGGTTTCGATGAATACTTTGGTCAGCATTTCATCCTGCATCCCACCCCAAAGTTCCATAAACGACGATTTCCGTTCTGGCTGCGTTACGCTGATTTCACTTTTTACGCGGGTGTAGATCTGCGACATGGCATTAATCTCCTGCTTCGTATATTCAGTAACCTTCTTAGCCCGGTCGAAATAGAAACTGCGGAGGCTGTCATCATCTTCCCATTCCTTATCACGGATACCGCTATGGCGGATGTAGTAATTCACCAGCAGCGTATCTTTTCCGTTGATTTTAACGGTTTTCATCAGCGTTTTCTCCACTACCGGGCGCGACAGCGCATAGATCATGAAGTTGTCACCTACGAAAATACTGGCTTCCGGAGCGCTTCCGCCCAACCCAAAGGCACTGGCCAGAGCGCCTAGTTCGCCCATGCCGCCGCCGCTGTTCCCGCCACCGAGGTTGAACGTAATGGTCGCGTTGTAAATGGGTTTACGCTCCTCAGAGATGTCAATAAATTTACCGATGGCGGCCCCCATAATGGTAAAGGCCAGCATCAGCTTCCAGTAGCGTTTCAGTACATCTTTCAGACTGAAGATGCGCAGCAAAACGACTTTCGGCGATAATTGATCCGGCGGAAGCGGACGTTCAACTGATTTATAAGTGTTATTTTTATTTATGCTCTCCATATTAATTTCCTACACGGGTTAGCACCAGTACGGTGGTGATTAACGTCAGTAATGAGCCGGTAATACCAATGGCGGAGTTTAGAACTTGCTGTGGGGTAAGTGGTGTCGCTGTGCGTAATGGAACGGTGATGGTGGCTCCTGGTTCAACACGCGGATAGATGTTGAAGATTATAAACCGGCGGGTACGATCAGCCGAACCGTTGGAATAAACAATATAGGCACCGCGACGACGTGATTTTTCGGTGAAACCTCCCGCCTGTGCAATGTAATCCTGGAACGTCCGGCCCGGACGATATTTCGCATTGGTCGGCAGCAGTACCTCCCCCTGCACCCGTACGGTTTCCAGGTATTTCGGAACGAGCAGTACGTCACCTTCCTCCACAATCATGTCTTCGGCAGAACCCGGATTGGCAAGTGCTTTGGCCAGGTTGATGCCGATCGGTTCGAGCGTACCGGCCACCAGTTCTGTTTTCTGAACAACGGTATTGCGGGCTACATCGGCCAGTTCGTCGATGGCTTTCTGACGCTGTGCCAGTTGTTCAGCCGATTCCTTAACCGGGCGTTGCAGGGTCGCCCCTTCTTTGTATGCATATGGTGACAGGCCACCGGCCTGCCTTATCAGGTCGGAGATACGGATATCTTTGCGGTCAATCGGATATTGTCCCGGCATAATCACTTCGCCTTCCACACGGGCAAAGGTCTGCGCCGCATAGTTTGGTGAACGGCGAACGATAACCTGGTCGAACGGATACAGGAAGAAACGGCTGTCGTCGCTGTCAAGTGTTAAGTCGCGGTTCACCTGGAAGCGGAATACATCGGCGAGCTGAGCCGTCTTCGAGGTTATATCCACGTCTTTTTTCCGGCGCACCACCTCGATCTGAGCGGCAGCCGCTGCTTCTTTCAGGCCACCGGCTTTCAGGATCAGGTCTTCCAGCGTCATGTTCGATACGTAAAGTACATCGCCCGTTGGCTGGTTTACTTCGCCCTCAATGGAAATCGTTGCGCTCTCAGCCATGCTGAACCGCGAGGTAATGACGACCTGATCTTCGCGTTTCAGGACGATATCTTCTGCCTTTCCATTGATGATGTCGGCAAGGTTCAGCGAAATGTTCTCTACCGAAAGGTCCTCGCGGGTACGCAGGATCTGAATCCGGCCCGTGAAAGCATCGCCACGCAAGCCTTCGGCATTCTGAATCAGCGTGCGCAGTGTCGGGTTCTGATCCAGTGAATAGCGACCGGGACGGTAGACCGCTCCTTCAATATTTACCTGATTTTCGAACCGGTCAAGCAGTTGCTCAATCGTTACGACATCACCATCCTGAAGCCCAAAGTTAGCGAACTGATCTGCGGTTACGTCAATAACTTTACGTTCACGATCGGTCAGGCGGGTAACTTTAATGCGGTTTTTGTAAGCATTAGCGGCAAAACCACCTGCATAATACAGGACTTTATCCAGCGTTTCGCCTGGGAGCAGTTCAAACAGGTTGTTACGTTTAACTGTCCCCGTTACCTCCACCCGTGACTGATACGTGCCGAAACGGATGACATCACCGTCCTGTAAACGAACGTCATTCCGTTGCACACCGTTCAGCAGGTAATCATATAAGTCGAGGGTAGCCAGCACTCTGCCGCCACGAATCACGATCACTTTACGGTAAGAGCCCAGTTCGTTGGGACCACCTGCCTGATAAATGGCATTGGTAGCCGTCGCTAACGAGGATACCGGATACGTACCCGGCCGGATAGCTTCACCAAGGATTGATACCCTGATGCTGCGCAGATCGGCCACGGTCAGATCCAGATACGTATTCGGGCGGGCGCCGTTATAGCTTTTCAGGCCGACAAATTTCTGAGACAGCCGGTTGCGGATACGGATTTTAGCCTGTTCAACGGTTAAACCGGATACGGCAACGGGTCCCAATCCGGTCAGTTTACCGAGGAATACTGTTCCGTCGGGCGAGACTGACTGACTGAAGTCTGCTTCCGTATAGCCATACATGAGAATGTTCAGCTTATCGCCGGGGCCTAACACATAGTTTTGGGGCGTAGCGACATTAATGTTTGGCTGAAACGCAGACGCCAGATCCGGGTTGTTGAAAACGGAGCTACCGAACAGCTTCCGGCGGATTTCCAGTTTCTCGCGGGTACGGGCTGCTTCGTAGCCCTCTTCGATTACCTCTTCATTGGTTTTCTGAGCTTGTTTTTCATCAAGTTCATTCGCCTTGTCGTTGGTGGACTGTAGCGTACCGTTCTGATTCTGGCCCTGGCCCTGTCCCTGATTTGTCTGAGTGCTCTGTCCGGTTGTTGTCCGGCCTTGCTGGGTGTTTTGATTTACCCCTCCCGCGCGCCCTTGTTGCGACTGGGTAGTGCCTGGCTGAGCTTTACCTTGTTGGGATGTTCCTGGTTGTGCACTGCCGGGAATAGATGTACCGGCAGGCGTAGTACCCCCCGGCAAACCGCCCGGAATGGCTACCGGTCCGGGCGTAACCTGACCGTATGTGAATGTAGATGGAACCAGCGCACCCACTAACAGGATCGCACAGGCTGCTTTAAGGCTTCTTTTAAACAATTGTTTCGTACTTGTTTTTACCTCAGAGAAGTGAAGACACCGAAAATTTTGCATATTTTTTAGGTGTATGTCAAACATTAGGGGGCTTTATTGGACCTTTTAACTCTTACGTCGTAAGAATTGTTTTTATTACTTAAACGGGATTTGCTGACAAAGTAAGCGAACTTTTATCTTATTTTAAATAGATTTCTATTTGACGGCAGAATTTCGTATCTTGCCTCTTAGAGTAAACACATAAAATAAATTTTGGATTTATTAAGGAACGGTTACATTGGTATCCATTACCGGAGGGCTGTGCCTTTTAGTTGCAACCTTACATGGCAGATTTAACAAAGACGGTTCAGTACGATGAGGATAGTATCCGGTCACTGGATTGGCGGGAGCATATCCGCCTCCGGCCGGGGATGTACATTGGCAAACTGGGTGATGGATCAGCCGCTGACGATGGCATTTACGTGTTGTTAAAAGAAGTAGTCGATAACTGTATTGACGAACACGTAATGGGTTTTGGTAAAACCATTGACATTAGAGTGACGGATCACCGGGTCGAAATCCGGGACTATGGCCGGGGTATTCCGCTGGGTAAAGTCGTTGAAGTGGTTTCTAAAATCAATACCGGGGGTAAATACGATTCGGGCGCTTTTCAGAAGTCTGTCGGGCTGAACGGCGTCGGTACTAAGGCGGTCAACGCCCTGTCGGCCTATTTTAAGGTACAGTCGTTTCGTGACGGTAAAAGCGTCTGGGCCGAATTTGAACGGGGTATTCTGAAAAATCAGGGTGAGCTGGTAACCAGTGAGCGCAACGGTACACTGGTCTGTTTTGAGCCGGATGACACGGTATTTAAAAACTACCATTACATCCCGCAGTATCTGGAAAACATGATCTGGAATTACTGCTACCTGAATGCCGGCCTGATTGTTTCCTTTAACCGCCAGAAATACGTATCGCAGAACGGTCTGCTGGATCTGTTACAGAACAAGACCAATGCCGAAACACTACGTTATCCGATCATCCATCTCAAAGGACATGATCTGGAGATTGCCATGACCCACGGCAATCAGTATGGAGAAGAATATTACTCGTTTGTGAACGGACAGTATACCACACAGGGGGGAACTCACCTGCAGGCGCTGCGGGAAGCTGTGGTCGAAACCATCCGGAAGCACTTTGATAAAAATTATGAAGTAGCCGACATCCGGGCATCGATTATTGCAGCCATCAGTATCCGGGTGCAGGAGCCAGTCTTTGAATCGCAGACAAAAACCAAGCTCGGATCGGTGACTATGGCGCCGGAACCCAATGCGCCGACGGTAAACTCCTTTGTTAAGGATTTTGTCCGCGGTACCCTGGATAACTTCCTGCACATGAATCCTGCCGTACGGGACGCTTTGAAAAAACGGATTGAGCAGTCGGAGCGGGAGCGGAAAGAACTGGCCGGTATTAAGAAACTGGCTAATGACCGCGCAAAGAAAGCCAACCTGCATAACAAAAAACTGCGCGATTGCCGGATACACCTCCCCGACCCCAAAGCCGAAGACCGCTACCATACAACGCTGTTTATTACCGAAGGGGATTCGGCCAGCGGATCGATCACCAAATCACGGAATGTACAGACGCAGGCGGTGTTCAGCCTGCGGGGTAAACCCCTTAACTGTTTCGGGCTGACCAAAAAGGTGGTGTATGAAAACGAAGAGTTTAACCTGCTTCAGCACGCCCTCGATATTGAAGACGGCCTGGATTCGCTGCGGTACAACCGGATCGTGATCGCGACCGATGCCGACGTGGATGGCATGCACATCCGGTTGCTGATGCTGACCTTCTTCCTGCAGTTTTTCCCTGATCTGGTGCGTAACGGCCACCTGTATATTCTGGAAACGCCGCTCTTCCGTGTACGTAACCCGAAAAATCATAAGGAGACGACCTACTGCTATTCTGAAGAAGAAAAACAGATCGCTTCGTCAAAACTCTCGAAGGGGGGTAAAAAAATTGAGATTACCCGATTTAAAGGACTGGGAGAGATTTCGCCTGACGAGTTTGGCTTGTTCATCGGCGAGAACATGCGCCTTGAGCCCGTAATCATTGAAAAGGAAATCTCGATACCGAAGCTGTTAGGGTACTACATGGGTAAAAATACACCCGACCGGCAGCGGTTTATCATTGACAACCTGAGGGTCGAAAAAGACATTGAAGAAGCCGCCCTTGTATAGGCTGTCTGAAAACAAAAAAGACCTGAGAGATCAGGTCTTTTTTGTTTTCAGGCTACTTGCGGTTGGCCGGCGATCTGAATGCTAATCCAGTATCAGCTATCCGGAATCCAGCCTCAGGCAACCTGCCGGTTACGGCATCAGGACACGGTCGATAGTATGCACAACACCATTAGTTGTCACCTGATCTGCCGTTGTTACATTGGCTACGTTTGTTCCATTGCCTTTACCCAGGATGGTTACTTTACCACCGCTGACGTTGGTCCGGATACTGCTTCCCTGCGCGGTGACAAGGTCGGCACCATTCTGGAACGTACTGGAGAACGCGCGATAGTTCAGGACGTGGTAGGTCAGCAGATTTGCCAGTGTCTGGGCATTGGCGGCCCGTACGGCGGCTTCGTCTGCATAACCCGCTGCTTTAAAGGCGGCGTTGGTTGGCGCAAAGACGGTGATCCCGTTCTGCGCATTAGCGGCTAAACTGTTCTGTACGGTTGTACCGGCCCGTTCAACGGCAGCTGCAAAGAATGACAGATCGGCATTGCCTTTGGCAAAATCCAGCACGGTTACCGTTGGCGGCATCAGCACTTTGTCGATGATGTGAATTACCCCGTTGGTTGCGGCAATATTTACCTGAACAACTTTGGCGTTGTTGACACTAATGACATTGTCAGACGTTTTGTAAACCGACAGACGACCGTCAGACAAAGTCGTCTGGTAGGATGTGTTTACTGCCGTCGGGAAAGCCGCCTGGTCAATCTGAGAGCCAAGCACATGATACTGAAGAATACGTTTCAGGTCGGCAGCCGGGGCGGCGCTGACCGCAGCGGCACTGGCATAACCAGCCGCCTTGAAGGCATCATCAGAAGGCGCGAAAATAGTCAGTGAACCTGACCGTAAATCCTGTTCCAGACCAGCCCGTGAAATCGCAGCGGATAAGAACGTCAGGTTACCAGCATTTTTGATATAGTCGGTACCGGGCACAACGGTTGAGTTACCCGGTGTTGACGTGGTTGAGCCAGGCGGATTGGTTACCGTACCGGTGCCCGGAGGCGTTGTGGTAGAACCCGGAGGGGTTGTGCCGGTGCCCGGCGATTGCGGATCCGGATCATTTCCGTTACAGCCCACAAATGCAGGGGCTGAAAATAGCATTGTTGCGGTAACAAGGTACGACCAGCCGTACCGTTTCATGGTCTTATTCATACGTTGAGATTATAGATAAGTGAAATATAAACCCGTCCGGAGGATACCGTGTATGGCCCTGCATGGGGTAACATCGTAAATAAAACGGGGAGTGTTT
This sequence comes from Arsenicibacter rosenii, assembly GCF_001870735.1. Classification (GTDB taxonomy): domain Bacteria; phylum Bacteroidota; class Bacteroidia; order Cytophagales; family Spirosomataceae; genus Arsenicibacter; species Arsenicibacter rosenii. The sequence continues at coordinate 404,233 of NZ_MORL01000001.1, forward strand.
AAAAGTTGTTTGCGTTTTTTTTCCTGCGGGAACGCATCAAGGGACCATAAACGGATTAAAAATCGGGTATGTACAAGGAAAAATGCCCCTTAAGTAATAGGATAAGGGCATAAGGTGTAAATTTGCAGCCATAGACTTACCGCTTACTGATTTGTTGACACTAGACTCTCTCCGAAACGCTATTGACGCCATTGACGATCAAATGCTGACCCTGCTGAACGACCGCATGGAACTGGTTCGTCATGTTGGTGAACTGAAGCGTTCAACCAATGCCGTGATCTACCGGCCGGAACGCGAAAAACAGATTATCGACCGGTTAGAACAGCAGAATAAAGGATTAATGACCCGGGCGGCCATCGAGGCAATTTTTCTGGAAATTTTTGCGGTTTCCCGGAATCTCGAATTACCTGAGCATGTCGCATTCCTGGGACCCGATGGGAGTTTTACACACCAGGCGGCCGAGAGCCGGTTTGGGGCGATGAGTGCTTACATGGCCTTGCCAACCATCCGGTCGGTGTTTGAAAGTGTAGAAACCGGCCGTGCCCGGTTCGGGGTCGTGCCCATTGAAAATAACCAGGAAGGCGTTGTTTTTGAAACGATTGACCTGCTAAACGAAAAAGACCTGACGATTGCAGCCGAAGCGGAGATTCCGGTGCATTTTACGTTTGCTACCCAGGCCGAAAATCTGGCCGATATCACCCATATTTATTCAAAAGACATTGCCTTCCGTCAATGCAGTAAGTTCCTGAATGATTCATTTGAAGGACTAAAGGCCGAGTTGGTTCCGGTGGAGTCAACCTCAAAGGCGGCTAAACTGGCAGCCCAGCAGCCCAATGCGGCGGCGATCTGTTCAACGATTGCGGCCAAGCTGTTCGGCGTGCCGGTCTTATTCGATAACATTGAAGACAGCGACCTGAACCGGACGCGCTTCCTGATTCTGGCGAAAGACTTTAAGAACCAGCCGAGCGGCCAGGATAAAACCACGTTGATTGCCCGGCTGCCAAATACCGAATCGCCGGGGGTACTGGCCGAGTTTCTGCAGGAATTTAATGCCCGCCGCATCAACCTGACTAAAATTGAAAGCCGTCCGATGCGGGGAGGGGCTTCGTTTGTGTACTGGTTTTTGCTGGAATGCGAAGGCCATGCCGATGAACCTCGCCTGCAGGAAATCCTGAACCACCATGCCGCCGACGTAAAATGGGTGGGCAGCTACGTGCGGGTGTCGTAAAAAAATGGCGTAGAGACAAGGCATGCCTTGTCTCTACTGACCGTCTTTGGTCAAATGATTCTCCAGAAACCGGCGGATTTCCTCGGGGCGCTTCGTCCCGATCAGAATGCGGGCACCGCTTTTTTTGACAAGCTGAAGCCCCCACGTCCCATCCATCGAATATACCCAGCCGCCGGGGCCTTGCCGGGTTCCGCCTACGCCCTGCGGATATTCCCCGATTAAAGCAAACTCCCTGACATAGGCATCCTGAATTTCCTCCCACGGATATACCATCCATTTGGCCCACGGAAAATACCGGAACCGTACATCTCTGTCGTCGATTCTGGTTTCGAATTTTTTGAATACTGTCAGGTAGATAAAGGCGCACTTTAATCCATAAAATGCAGACAAAACCGTGAGCAGAAACCAGTCGCCGTCTATCAACACACTGATATCAATGACATAACATAAAATCAGTGTATAAACCACTAAGAGAAGTACTGGTATCCACCTGTATTTGATCTGCTGAATTTCAATGAATGTATGATGTTTCATGGGCGAAAGGTAATTCGCCATGGATGCTTTACCCAAATGATTTTTTAGGAACGGCGTTCCAGTCAATCCGGCGGTCGGCTTCAGCCAGATCGATGAATTCAAAGTTTTTCAGCAACCGGTGTAGCTTCGGCCAGCATCCTTTCAGACCGTAGTAGGATTTAAACCGGCGCGCCATCCCCAGGTCTTCGATAACCGGTTGCGTATGGTCAAAGTCGCGCGGGTGAAAATAGGTCATTACATACGACGATTTCTGCGTAAACCGGTGGATAACAGGGTAGGGGAACAGCCGGAAATAGCCCCCGCCTGAAAAGATCACATCCTGTCCGGCAATGCTGACGGTATTGATCGGAAACTCCTTCAGGGGGGTGCCGTTGATATCAATCAGACTTGGCGCCGTGATCCCGAAGGCCGCATCACCGCCATGGGAGCGCCGCGCCGAGAATACCGAACAATCCACGTCGATACCGTTTTCGAGCAGGATCGGGAATACCCAGCGGTTCAGGAATTTGATGGAGAAACCCGGTGCCCGGTAGGCGCGGACGGCTTTGCCTGTCACATCCTGCAACGACTTAATCGACCGCTGAAGGTCCCCGGTAAATTCGGCCGGCGATTGTTCGTAGGCCAGTTGGTGGGCATAGGAGTGTGTCGCCACTTCATAGCCCGCCGCATCAATCCGTTTGATGACATCAGGGTATTTATCGGCCACCCAGCCCAGACAGAAAAACGTGGCCCGGGAGTTGGTTTCGTCCAGCAGCTGAAAAATCAGGTCCATGTTCCGGTGAATCCGCGATTCATACCGGCCCCACTCGGTTTCGGTCCGGGTAGAGGCATTGTCAAGAATATGGAACCACTCTTCTATATCAAACGTCAGGATATTCATGGATAGTGAGTTGTACCGGACAAGGTTGCGGGACTTACCCGGTGACGGAGCATTAATAGAATTTTTTACCGGCCGCTTTGAAGGCCTGAACATCTTCTTTGGTAGGGAAAGTAAAATAGGTCATCTGAGAGGCATCGTTTTTCTGTAACTGATAATTTCCTGAATGGATTTTATCAATTGCCTCCAGGATAGCGTCCATGCCCATCTTTTTGGTAACATGAATCAGCTCTTCCTGCGACATATTTCCGATCTCAACCGGATTCTGTACCAGAATCGGGCCGCTGTCAATGCCTTCATCCACAAAAAAGACCGATACACCGGTGCGTTTTTCGTTGTGGCGTAACACCCAGAACGAAGGCATCAGCCCACGGTATTTGGGCAGCAGGGCCGTATGGAGGTTGATGCACCCGTGTGTGGCCGTATCCAGCAGTTTCTGCCGGAAAATCTGATTGCCGGCAATAGACACCAGCAAGTCCGGCTGATAGGCTTTGATCTTCGCCAGATTTTCGTCCTTGTTGATATTCCCCTCAATCTGAATCAGCGGAATCTTAAACCCTTCCAGCACTTTACGGACATTGTTCCGCGGGTCGAGCTTCGACTTGACAAACTTGACGCCATAGCGGACGAAAAACGGCAATCCGAAGATGTCGAGCGTCTTTTTCATCTTATCCGTAAAACTTTCCCGTTTCCCGAAAGGCGATACATCGAAGACAACCGTCGCCACAACTTCTGCATAGGGAGGCAGGTGCTTGACGAGGTAATCAATGTTGCGGGCCAGGTAAAAAGGATCGTCCTGGGTCAGAAATACAAGGCGCATTTTTTTGTCGTTCATGCTATCAGGAAATATAGGTTAATGCTAATAAATCAGTATATGTCGCCGGATTAGTTGTCCGGATGTGGTATGAAGGTTAACAATGTATCGGCCGGCTGCGGCCTGATCCAGAGCAATTGAGAGATTACGGGCCGCTTTTTGCTGTCCGGTTAGCAGTACACGACCATCGATGGTATAGACCTCAAAGCCCGTAAAGATAGGCTGATCGTGTTCGACCTGCAAGAGCTGACCGGTCCGGACCGGATTCGGATATACCCGCAGGCTGCCGGTCAGGTCTTCGACGCCGAGAATGAGCGGCAGCGACCGGGCAATGTTGCTGTATGCCGACCCCCCGGCCGAGTTAACGGCGCGTACGCGGAAACTGTATAACGTAGCTTCGGTCAACCCGCTGCTGATATACGTGGTTGAATTCGGAGGTACGGTGGCTATTTTCTGAAATTCACCGGAGCCGCTGCTTAGTTCAATGTCGTAGCCGGTTTCGTTCACGGCATTATCCGTCCAGACCAGTGAAATGCTGGTTGGGGTAAACGCCCCGGCTGTCAGGCTGGTTGGTGGTGCAGGCAGCGTCGCAGGGGTCGTAACCGTAAGGGTATTGCTATAGGGAGATGTTCCTGCAACATTCACCGCCCGGACCCGGAACAGGTAGGTTGTGGTTTCGGTCAGGCCCGATAGGGTCAGGCTCGTCGTATTGGCCGGTAGTGAGGCGACCCGCGTAAAAGACTGTCCCGGAGAAGCCTGCTCCACCTCGTAGGCCGTTTCATTGAAGGCCGCGTCCTGCCAGGCAAGGGTCAGGCTTGAAGGGGCTGCCCCCACAGTGGTCAGGCTGCCGGGTTGCAGCGGCACTGAGACCGGAGTCGTTACGGAAAGGGTGTTGCTCCACGCGGATGCTCCTGCTGGGTTTACTGCCCGGACCCGGAAAAAATAAGTTGTATTTTCGGTTAGATTACCGGCAATATAGGCAGTTGCTCCGGCCGGCAGCGCGGCAACACGGGTAAAACTCTGGCCTGTGCTACTCTGCTCAATCTCATAACCGGTTTCATTGAAAGCGCGGTCTGCCCACGTTAAGTTAACACTGTTAGAAAATACAGTGGTGGCCATAAGGTTTTGAGGCTGAAGGGGAATAGAAGCGGGGGTGGCGGCCGTAGCCATGTTGGTATAGCCAGAGGCACCTGCACTGTTTACCGCCCGGATCCGGAATGAATAAACGGTTTGTTCGGCTAAGCCGGTCATCTGAAAGGACGTACTGTTGGCGGCGGCGGTAGCTACCTGGCGGAAAGAGCCGTCGGGCTGTTGTTGCTCAATCTCAAAACCAGCTTCATTGTCGGCGTTGTCCTGCCAGTTGAGGGTAATCCCGTTCGGAGAACCAGCCGAAGCAACGAGGTTAGCCGGTGCGGCCGGTGGTGTCACAATAACCGGTGCGGCATCAATCGCCACCTTCGAAAAGCTGAAGGCCCGCATCCCGCGGCTGTTTTTCAGGTAGGGGCCCTGATAGAACAGCAATTCGGCGGTACTGTAATACGGAGGCAGGTAGGTAACGGTTTTTGCAGACTGCGGCGAGGCCAGGGTCAGGATAATCCGGTTGCCTTCTGCCCGGCCGTTTCTGACCAGCCCGGGTTGTTCGTCGAGGTAGATAAAGTCGGTCATCCGGCGGTTGACCTGATTTCCCGTCAACGGATTGTAAATGGTTGTATCCTGTGGCCAGACCATTTGCATGTCATTGTCGAACGTCAGCGTCAGTTCATCCCGGCGTTCGTTGTAGGCGATTTTTTTAATGTCGGGTGAATTGATTTGCCGCGTGTCTGCCGATCCGTAAATGTCGCGGGCAATCAGCCGGAACTGTTCAAACGCCAGCTGCTTATTAGCACGGGGTTCGTAATGCAGCCCGTCGTAGCCGACCGCTCCGACGGTGGCAATGGCCGCCAGATTTGGAAACAACTGAGGGGCCCGGCGCTGGAAATCGCGCAGATCTCCCGCACCGGTAACTGCCGGGGTCATGATGTTAATCTGGCCGATATAAATTTTAGGGTTCTGCCCGAAGTCTTCGCGCAGTTGATTATAGAACGTCCGGAATTTTTCGGCATAACCGGCCGGTTCACCCCCTGCTTCGTTTTCGCCTTGTTTATAAATAATGGCTTTCACCTTATCGGCCACCCCGGCCCACTGTGCACGGTACAGTAAACTACCGTAGTAATTACTGTAATCGGCATGATTGGACGGTGTCCGGTTACCAAGTTCCAGAATACTGGCTCCACCGATGCCGCCATTGATCACCAGCGTCGGGATACCATACTGCTGTAAAATCTGCCGCTGAATTTCCATACCCAGCATGCCGACGCTGCCAAACGGTTCACGGGCGGTATACCAGCGCATTTCGGCCGGGATATTGGTTGAGCCATAGGGATAGGTAACGTTCCGGAGCAGCCGGTCGTCGAGCTGGTAGTCGTCGAGACCAGCGAGGCCAAGTGCATTAGACTGCCCGTACAGGATATAGACATCCCCGCAGACGATCCGTTTCCGTTCAGTGACCAGGACAGACTCATTCCCGCGACGGGCATAGACCTGAATCGTATATTCAACGGGTTCAGCCTGGATAACCACGGGAATGCGGAACTGACTGCCACCGCCGTCCGGGACTGACTGACTGGCTGATTTCCAGAAGACCCCTTCTTTCAGGACGGATACTTCGATTTGCTGGTAACCCGCCTCATTAAGCTGGCCGCTGATAATAACTTCTGCCTGATTTTGTTCATTGCGAGGATACAATTGCAGGTCTTTAGGCAACTGGGTGAAAGATACGGAAGGTTGGGCCAGCACCGAAAAAGTACTAAACGCCAGCCACAGAAAAAGTAAACGTGTACACATTTAACGGGTCAGATAGTTTTCAGGTTTACGGCAACTTTGGTGATTTAACAGGCCTTGCCGAAAAATCAATATTTTGGTGAATTCTGGCCGGAATCGAGACAACATTTCTTAATTCTTAAAAAAATGATAATTTTGCCCGTCTTCCGGCTTGAAAATCGAGGCAAAATAATGATTTTCCAGCCGTATTGACCAAAAATATTATTCTAGGTGTTGCGAAAATAATACAAAAACGCCCACCGGCATCTATGACCGACCTGTCCGTCATCATCCTCACCTTTAATGAGGAAAAACATATAGGCCGTTGCCTGAAAAGCCTGCTGCCGTTTACCGATAAAATCTTTATTGTCGATTCGTTCTCGACGGACCGGACAGTAGAGATTGCCCGTTCGTTAGGAGCGGTGGTTGTTCAGAATCCGTGGGTGACCTACGCCACGCAGTTCAATTTTGGTATTGATAACCTGCCGTTCCAGACAACCTGGATTCTGCGGATGGATGCCGACGAATACATTACTTCCGAACTGGCGCAGGAAATCCAGCAGAAACTACCGGGTTTACCCGACGACGTCAGCGGGATTTATATCAAACGCCGGGTACTCTTCATGGATCGCTGGATTAAGCATGGCGGTTATTACCCGATCTGGCTGATGCGGTTCTGGCGGCGCGGGCAGGGTATCTGCGAGCAGACCTGGATGGATGAACACATTAAGCTCACCCGGGGACGTCCTGTCCGGTTTGATCACGATGTTGTTGATCATAATCTCAATAACCTGACCTGGTGGACACAGAAGCATAATAACTACGCCATTCGGGAGGTCATTGACTTGCTCAATATAAAGTACAATTTCACGGATGCGGAGCGGGTAGAGCCGCGGCTGATCGGCGGTACCCGCGATGAGATGAAGCGTTACCTGAAGGTGAAGTATGCCTCCCTGCCCTTATTTACGCGACCCTTTATGTACTTCTTCTACCGCTATTTTATCGGGCTGGGATTTCTGGACGGACGGCGGGGGCTGGTCTGGCACTTTCTGCAGGGCTTGTGGTACCGTTTTCTGGTAGATGCAAAAATGCTGGAAGTATACCGCCACGCAGGGCATAATAAGGAAGCCATCATTGAATTCTTTTTAACCGAATATGGAAAAGACTTACGGGCAGGACCAAGATAGTTTTTCTGCTGGTAAACAAAGAGTTACGGATTTGTCCCGGTTCAATAACAGCTGGTATCAGCCAGGGCCGCGCTGGAAAGTGCTGCTCTGGTTTATGGCCAACTCGCTGGTATTAAAAAACTATTTACCCATTCCGGTATTTATAAAAATAAAGGTAATGCAACTGTTTGGCGCAAAAATAGGTCATCATGTAATGATTAAGCCAAACGTCAATGTAAAGTACCCGTGGTTTCTCGACATTGGTAATTACGTCTGGATCGGAGAGGGTGTCTGGATCGATAACTTTTCGATGGTCACCATTCAAGACAACGCGTGCCTTTCTCAGGGAGCCATGCTGTTGACCGGCAACCATAATTACCAGTTATCGACGTTCGATCTGATGCCAAAGCCAATCACCATTGAAGAAGGAGCATGGGTAGGTGCGCAGACCGTTGTTTGTCCGGGGGTTGTCTGTAAAAGTCACTCCGTACTGGCAGTAGGTTCTGTGGCGACCCGTTCGCTGGAACCGTATGGCGTATACCAGGGTAACCCCGCAAATTTTGTGCGAAAAAGAGAAATTAAGGCGTGAAAGTTAGCATAATCACAGTCGTATACAACGGTGTTCAAACCATAAAGGATACAATAGAGTCAATTTTGGCCCAAACGTACCCTGAAATCGAATATATCATTATCGACGGCGGATCGAAAGATGGTACCGTCGAACTGATCAAAAGTTACGGCACGCGGATTGCTCAATTTGTATCAGAACCGGACAAGGGGCTGTATGATGCCATGAACAAAGGCATACAGCGGGCTACCGGTGAGGTGATTGGGCTGCTGAATGCCGATGATTTTTACCGGCATCAGGATGTGATCAGCCACGTTGTTGAGACCTTTGAGCGGACCAAAAGCGATGCCGTTTACGGGGATATGCTTTATGTGGACCGGAATGATGTGTACAATGTCCGTCGTTATTTCCGGTCGGGCACGTATTCGTCGGGCGCTTTTCTGTGGGGATGGATGCCGGGACATCTTTCGTTTTTTGCGAAGAAGAAACTGTACGATCAGTACGGACTGTTCCGCCTTGACCTGAAAAGTGCAGCTGATTACGAACTGATGTTACGCTTTATTCACAAGCATAAAATAACGCTGAGCTATATGGACGAAACCACCATTGTAATGCGTGAAGGTGGGGTGAGTAACGGAAGTTTGAAAAACTGGTTACGGGGAAATATGGAGGACCGTAAGGCATGGGAACTGAATGGCTTGAAACCTTTTCCGTTTACCCTGTTTTTTAAGCCTTTGCGAAAGTTGCCGCAGCTGATACTGAAAGAAAAGAAAAATGCATTCACCTATCCGTTAAATAAATGAACCCGTCATTTGATCGGTATGTCATTGGTGTTTACCGGAATAATGTAAATTTTGATCACGTTTTCTAACCTGCCTGACTCTTATTAACTACTATTTCTATGAACCTGGAATTACTCATCGCCTTCATCAAAAATAAGTTCAACGAAGAACTGTTTACGATAGGCTTATACCAGTGTTTACTGTCTTTCCTGGTGGCCTGTTTTGTGTCAATAATTTCCATTCCGGTTGTGATTAAAATCTCGGAACTGAAATCTTTGATGGACAAGCCGGGAGAACGCCGTTCACATACAACGCCGACGCCGACATTCGGTGGTATTGCCATCTTCGCTGCGGTCTTAATCAGCTATTTCCTGTGGCCCAGCATAGATCAGACAGATATCTACCGTACGAACCTGTCAATCGTCGGCATGACCATTCTGTTTTTTGTTGGCATTAAGGATGACCTTGTTAATGTAGACCCGAATAAGAAAATCTTTTTTCAGGTACTATCGGCGATGATCCTGATTTTCTTCGGCGATCTGAAAGTCGATTATCTGTACGGAATTATGGGGTTTCATCATATTGAGCAGGTGATCAGTGTGTTATTAACCTGTTTTATTTTTATTGCACTGACAAATGCCATTAACCTCATTGACGGCATCGACGGACTGGCGGGAGGGATTGCTACAATTGCGAGTGCGACTTTCGGAGGCTGGTTTTTGTTGACAAATCACTTTGCGATGGCCTGTCTGGCGTTTTCGCTGTCAGGAGCTTTGATTGGTTTTCTGCGATTCAACTTCTCGAAAACCAGTAAAATCTTCATGGGCGATACCGGTTCGCTGATTCTCGGGTTCATGCTGTCGTTCTTTGCCGTACGCTTCATTAACCTGAACGCGTCGTACCGTTTCGAGCCAACTGCTTTTTTCAATGCACCGATCATTGCCATTGTGATTCTGATCGTACCGATTTTTGATACATTGCGCGTATTCCTGGTACGTATTCTGGCCGGGCGTTCACCGTTTGCGGCAGACCGGAATCACATGCACCATATTCTGCTGGACAATGGCCTGAACCATGCATCAGCTACGATGCTGCTTTGTGCGGTATCCTTGTTCAACACCATTATGTTTTTCATGTTGCACCGGAATATTACCAATACACAGTCATTGCTTGTACTGGCAGCGTTATTTATGCTATACATGATGGTCAGCTTTATGCTGAAAATGCGGGCTTTGTATATTTCAACCCATCCACGCCGTCGACGTGCTGTTCTGCGACGCGAATTCTTTAGTGCATTTACCGGCCGTGAGGGCAGTAAACGCCTGATTGACTGGTTATGATCTATAATCTGAATAAACTATTGCCTGAGGCAGCTTCTTAAAGAGCTGCCTTTTTTGTTGCCAGTATCCGGTTAGAATCCGATGATTTATTGATTAAACGCACACGGAAGAATAATAAATGGAGTAACGGTGGATAAATAATACCAATTTAACTCTATAATAATTTGGCTTCGGGAAGGATATAGGATAAATTTATTTGGTATAAAGCCTGAATGAATCGTACCTGTATCTTTTCACTTTATTTTATGATTTTACGTATAGAATTAAGTTTCAGAGTAATAACGAAGCTGTATACCGTCATAAGTTTAATTTTTTGCAGTTATTTTTCGTTTGCTCAACCGTCTACACCGGCCCTGACCTTAACTCCTGCGACTTTAACCGGATTCACAACCGAACAGGGAAGACCCTCTGCGCCCAAAGCCTATACCTTACAAGCCGCAAATCTACGGGACTCGCTTCGTTTGTTTGCCTCGGCCGGTTATGAGATAAGTCCCAATGGGTCGTTCTATGGCCCAACCCTAAGCCTGCCCCCATCGACCGAATCCGCAATTATTATTGTAAGGATGACTGGCTTGTTTACCGGTGTCAATAATGGAGCCATAACCCACACAAGTACGGGTTTACTGACAAGATCACTCGGTTTATCCGGTACCGTTACCGTCTATACGGGAATAGCCGGTATTGCAGAAGTAAGAATGGCGGGCTTAAATAAAGAGGCGTTGATTCAGGGAATCGTTACCGTTAGCCGACAGTTCGACAACGGGCAGATTCTATATGTACAGGACAAAACCGGGGGGATGGCCTTATTTGTGCCGGCCACGAATGCCGCTCTGTTTGCTCAGGTTCAGACCAGTATCCGGATCGGTAATGAAATTAAGACCCTCGGTGTGACAGGGTATCAGAAAGGAGTATTCGGGCTAACCGGCATCTCCAGCCTGTCTGTTATAAATGCAGCGGCTTCGGAGCCGGAGCCAAAGCTCATAACCATTTCGCAGATGGGAGATCCTGAAATCCTTGGCCAGTTAGTTCGGCTTGATAGCTGTTTAGTGACAGACACACGGCCGGCTTTTGTTCCTGAAACTGACTTTACCATCAGAGACACCACGAATAATACCGGAAAATTCAGAATCAGGACCGGGGTTAATGATGTCATAAATTCCCTCAAACCAACACGTAAATTTACGCTCACAGGAATTCTGGACGGATACGATCTGGATGATGAAACCGAAAACGGTTCGGCGGGCAACCGGCTTTATCCGCGGTTTCAGAAAGATATTCAGGGAACTACGGAATTGGCCCGGTCGGATGGCGGAATAACCAACCGTGATCAGACACTGGAACTGGCAACGTGGAATACAGACAGTCTTGGCGCTGTTTTACAGGGACCGGTTTTCAGTGGAGCAGATGATGTCCGGCAGCAGGCAAACGCGGGTAGCCTCATCCGGTATCTGAATGCGGATATTCTGGTACTGACCGGGGTGTCAGATCCGGTTATGCTGACCGCTATTGGGGCGCAGGTGAGTGATGCATTAAGCCAGACATATGCTGCGGTATGTGCCCAGAGCAGTTACTATACGGCTGAGAACCCACGGGTATGTTTTCTGTATAAAACAGCTCTGTTTACCACTCCGCCCGCTGTATCGGTAGTTTCTGCCAGTATGGTTACGACAGACTGGGATGGCGGACGTTTTCCGGTCGTTCTGACAGGAAATGCCAAACTAAACGGACTATCCCGCCGGATTAATGTTGTCGGCATTCATGCCCACGAAGGAGCAACGGTCACTGATTTTTCAGTCCGTCAGCGGGCCGCGACACAACTGAAAGCCTATCTGGACAGCCGGTCAACAGAGGCCATTTTCGTGGCCGGTGAGTTTGGCGATGATATGCTGACGTCCATTGCCTCCCCGAACCCTTCACCCTATGCGGGCCTGTTGAGTGGTACCGGCAGTTTTTCGGCCGCTACAAGGGGGCTGTCTGCCAACCGGCTGACAACGTCCTTATCCGCTGACCGTATGACCAGTCATATACTGATGTCTGATGAACTTTACGGGAACTATATTCCCGGGACCGCAGCAACCTTATCTCCGGATGCCATCGTGCCGGAATATCTGGCAAATGTGGCAGACTGGGGGATGAGTACATCCGGTTATCTGCCGGTTATGGCGCGTTTCAGTCTGGCAACGCCGGGTTCACTGACCGCAACCCTGGTCGGGACGTCAACAATTTGTGGGGAGAATACGGCCCCGCTACAGGTGAACATTGCGGGTGGTGTTGCCCCATATCAGCTGGTTATTCACAATGGCACCAGCACCACAACGATTACGAATTATACCAGCGGCGCAAAAATTCCGTTAAGTCTGACCAGTACCACAAGCTATACTCTGGTTTCGGTCAGTGATGCATTGAGTATAACGGCAGGAACCCTCTCCGGAACAGCTACCGTAACGGTAATTCCGAATGTACGTCCGGTAAGCGTTACCATCAGCCCGGCCAGTACATCCTACTGTCAGGGGAAAACGGTTTCCTTAAGTGCGGTGGTTAACAGCGGGCAGTTACCGCTCAGGTATCAGTGGAATTCAGGGGATATAACACCGGTTATTGCAGCCAGCGCGACGGGAACGTATCAGCTGACTGTTATTGACGGGCTAGGCTGTACAGGGATTGCATCGATGAGTACTACGGTAAACACAATACCGGATTTATCGACATTCGGGGCTTCCGTGTCAGCCTTGTGTACGGCGACCGGCCAGGTGACAACGTTTACGGCGAATATCGGCAATCTGGCCACAACCGCAAGCTATACACTGGGAAGTGTAACCGGGTCTGTTTCCGGAACGATCGCCGGCTCAGGGCAGTATGAGCAGTTTATGGCTATCACCAGAAGCGCAGCATACACATTAACCGTTGGTACCCCGCAAGGTTGTACGGCAACGGCTACACAGAGTATTTCGCTGAATGCGTCTCCCTCAATCTTTAATTTTGCGGCTACACCAAGCTGTTCCGGACGACCATCGACTTTTACCGCCCTGGTGAGCGGGCTGACAGGAGGTTATAGCTATACACTGACAGACGGAGTATCAAACGTTTTTGGCACAGGCTCGGCTGCTACACCTTTTAATGCCGTGCTGGTGCCGGCCGCTACGAGTACATACAGCTTAATTGTGGCTAATCAGAATTGTACGGCACAGTCAAGTACACTGGCGCAGGTGGGGACAACGGCTCCCGTTGCCACCCTGAGCACCTCAACCAGCGTGTTGACCTGTTCGTTACCTTCGGCCATCCTCTTTGCCAGTGGAGGGGTCAGTTACGCGTTCTCGCCAATCAACGGGAGTACACTGACCAATACAAGCGGAACCATTACGGTAAATCAGCCGGGAACCTATACCGTACGGGTAACCGATGTGTATGGCTGTACGGCTTCTGCCAGTACGTTTGTCATTGCCAACAACACAGTTCCTGCGGCTACACTCACGGCCACCAATTCGGTCTTTAACTGTACGAACCGAACAAGTACATTAATTGCTACGGGTGGTGATCTCTATTCATTTTACAACCCGGCTGGTATATTGCTGCAAACCAGTACACTAAATACGTTTGCTTTAAATACCGCATTTGGGTACACAGGTGGGACCTATCGTGTAGTTGTCACAACGGCCAGTGGCTGTACCGCAGCAGCCACTACGACAATTACCTCAAACAATGCTGTGCCAACGGTGGGATTGACCGTTAGCGGCCAGATAACATGCGCGCAACCCAAAGTGCAGCTTGCGGTAACGCATACAGAAACGGCAACCAGCTATAAGTTTACCAATTTTAACGTACCGGGTTACGTTGCCTTTGCAACGCCGCCGAACAATACAATTGATGTAACAACAGCAGGCTTGTATCAGGTTGAAGTAACGTTTACCAACGGTTGTGTCGGTGTGGCAACGGTTCAGGTGGGGGCAAGCTCATCTGTACCGGGCGTAACGTTAAGTGCAAGCGGACAGGTGTCCTGTTCAAATCCGACGGTAACCTTATCCGCGTTACATACTGATGCCGCAACACGTTATGAGTTCACTTCCCCTTCGGGCGTGACAACACTGGTGACGCCTCCGACGAATTCAATTACGGCGAACACGGCAGGTACTTATTCCGTAAGGGTGGTTTTCCAGAGTGGTTGTACAAACACCGCTACGGTGAATGTGTCCCAATCTTCCGAGAGCCCGAGAGTCGTGTTGCAATCGAACGGGCAGATATCCTGCTCGCAGGCAAAAGTGACGTTGAGTGCTGTTCATACCGGAAGCGCGTTGAGCTACGAGTTTTATGGACCGAATAATTTTTATTCGAAAACGACAAATAACTCGATTGATGTAAGTACCGCCGGTCAGTATTTTGTGGATGTACGATTCTCGTCGGGTTGTATAGCGAGCAGTCCGTTAATAACGGTTGCGGCTCAGTCCGGGGCAATCACGGCATTCATCACCGGCAATACGACTGTTTGTTCGGGGGGCAGTACAATTCTGACGGCAACAACATCAGATGGGGCCAGCTTCCGCTGGTCGACCGGAGAAACGGCCAAAAGCATAAATTACCGCCCGGGCGGCACTACTCCCGTATCGGTGACAGTAACCCTGGGTAGTTGTGTCGCGGTTGCCACCACGACGGTATTTGTGACAACATGCGCTCCATTGGTATTGGCCGCCCCGTCCTACAATTGTAGTACGGGACAATTTGTCTTTAACTCAACGGGAGGAGATGGCACACCTGTTGAGTATTTCGCGGTCGGCATAACAGGCTGGACGACTACGTCGGGGCCATATACGGTGAAACCGGCATCAGATGCGGGCTCGTTTACGTTATACGCCAGAACACAAGGCAATCCGAATACAGTTGTGACGTACACCTGGGACTGGAAGGCCGTCTGTAATGTTACGACTCCGCCTTCGTCAACGACGACGACCCCACCGTCCTCGACCACTACCACTCCGACGGCTACCGGCTGTGGTAGTGCTGCCAGTACGCTTGGCAGTCCACTGGCTCTCTTAACGCCAACGTATAATTGTCAGACAGGAGCGGTACAATTCCGAATCGCAGGCGGAAATGGTAAAACCATTGAGTATTTTGCCATCGGTATAACCGGCTGGACAACAAACTGCCAGTCTGCAATTGATGATCCTGCCATAGTGGCGCTAATCCGAAGCCAAAGTTCACAGATAAGTCCGTATACATTACGTGCCCGCCAGGATGGGAATACGGTGACGTTGAGCTGGGATCCCCGGACCGCCTGTACGGCAGGCGGTCGCGAAAGCGGAAAGAGCACGGATTATATAAACATAAACGTTCTGGGTAATCCGACGCTTGGCGAAGAAGTTGAGGTTGACATTGAAAGCAGGGGAGGCAGCGTTATGAGCCTGTACCTCACCGACGCGCAGGGCAATGTCCGTTTCGAGGAACAGATCGGAAAACCGGAACCGGTCGAACACAAGACAATTCGCTTAGGGCGTCAGGCGGGTCTGTACCTGCTTCAGGTGAAAGCCGGAACGGCTGTTAAAACGGTGAAGATTCTCCGGCAATAAAAAAGAAAGATGAGTCAGTACAAAACCGGACGGGCCCTAACCCGTCCGGTTTTGTTTTAAACCAGAGCCCCGGCTGCTTCGTCTACCCAAACGTGGGCATTCGGATGCCGCTGGATAATGGTAGCCGGGAAATCAGTTGACACCGGCGCCGTCATCGCCTGGTTGATGACGGGTGCCTTGCCATGCCCGTTGGCCATCAGAATTACTTCGCGGGCATCCATCAGGTGTTGTAACCCAATTGTAATTCCCCGGGTAAGCGGCGTTGGTTTGGTAAAATATTTCTGTCCGACCGTAATCGTGGTTTCGTGCAGATCAATCACATGGCAGTAATGGGTAAACGGCGTACCAGGTTCATTGAGCGCAATATGCCCGTTGAGACCTATACCAACCAACAGCAGATCAAGACCGCCATGCGCGGCAATTGCATCATCAATCCGGCGGCACTCGGCGGCTAAATCATCGGCTTTTGCATTAAAATAATGAATCCGTTCTGCCGGGATAGCCAGCGGTATAAACAGATCATGGTACAGGTGATAGGAGCAGCTGCCTTCGTCATCGGGCCCCATACCCACCCATTCATCAAGTCCGATAAACGAACATTGATTCAGGTTAGCGTGGCCGGTCTGGGCCAGCTCAACCAACTGATGGAATGTACCGATAGGCGTGGCTCCGGAAGCCAGACAAATAAGCGCATCGGGTTTACGCTTAAGCAGGGCGGCAATGTGCTCCGCTGCATGTTGCGAAAGTTCAGCGTACGTGGGGAAACGACGGAATGACATACTTTGTGGGTTGGAATGACTGGATGCTATTTCCTCAAAAAAACGAAAAAATGGTAAGCTTATACCCAAAAGCCCGTTAATATTGCGGAATGGAGTAAACAAAACGAGTTTATGCAATCGATCTTACCACTTCCGGTGCAGGGGATTAAACCCGGAACCAGCACCGGCCAGATTTTCTGGCACAACGAATCATCAGAACGAACCATTGAATCGTATTCACCGGCTGACGGACAGCTCATTGCGCGGGTTTATACCTCAACCCGCAGTGATTATGACAAAGTTATAGAGACCGCTCAGGCGGCCTTTCAGGACTGGCGGCGGTGGCCCGCACCGAAACGGGGAGAAATTGTGCGGCAGATGGGCGACCAGTTCCGGATTTACAAAAAAGAACTGGGTACCCTCGTCAGTTATGAAATGGGCAAATCGCTCCAGGAAGGCCTGGGCGAGGTGCAGGAAATTATTGATATCTGCGATTTTGCCGTTGGCTTGTCCCGACAGCTGTATGGCCTGACGATGCACTCCGAACGACCGTCGCACCGGATGTATGAGCAATGGCACCCGCTGGGGGTTGTCGGGATTATCTCGGCCTTTAACTTCCCCGTGGCTGTCTGGTCGTGGAATGCAATGATTGCCTGGGTTTGCGGTGATGTATGTGTCTGGAAACCGTCAGAGAAAACACCGCTGACAGCGCTTGCCTGCCAGCAGATCATTCAGGATGTGCTGCGGAATAATGAGGTACCGGAAGGGGTTTCCTGCCTGATCAGCGGAAGCCGCGAAACCGGCGAATGGCTGTCGCGTGATCCGCGGGTGGCGCTGGTGTCGGCTACGGGCAGTACGCGGATGGGCAAGGCCGTGGGGAGTGCCGTTGCCGAACGGATGGGCCGCAGCCTGCTGGAGCTGGGAGGCAATAACGCCATCATCGTCTCGCAGCATGCCGATATCGACATTGCCATTCCGGCGATCGTATTTGGTGCCGTCGGCACGGCGGGTCAGCGTTGTACCACCACCCGCCGGCTCATTATCCACGAAAGTATTTACGAGGAGGTGAAACAGCGCCTGGCACGGGCCTATCAGCAACTACGGATCGGCAACCCGCTCGATGAAGTCAACCACGTCGGTCCGTTGATTGACCAGCAAGCGGTGCAGAGTTATCTGGCGGCGGTTGATGAAATCCGGTCGCAGGGTGGTCGCTTTGTGGTGCAGCCGGGTGTGGTTGAGGGCGATGGCTTCGAGTCGGGCTGTTACGTAAAACCGTGCATTGCCGAAGCCGAAAACCACTGGCCGGTAGTGCAGCGCGAAACGTTTGCCCCGATTCTGTATGTGATGAAATACCGGACGCTGGAGGAGGCAATCGGGCTGCAAAACGGGGTGCCGCAGGGGCTGTCATCGTCGATCTTTACCCTGAATATGCGGGAAGCCGAGCAGTTTCTGTCGGTGGCCGGTTCAGACTGCGGTATTGCCAATGTCAATATCGGAACGTCAGGGGCAGAAATCGGAGGAGCATTCGGCGGTGAGAAAGAAACGGGTGGTGGCCGTGAGTCGGGGTCCGATGCCTGGAAAGCCTACATGCGCCGTCAGACCAATACCATCAACTACGGAACCACCCTGCCACTGGCTCAGGGAATAAAGTTTGACCTGTAGAGAACGTAAAACGGGCAATGTATAATTGACTAATGTAAAATGGATAACGGGCCTTGTGAAGGGCTGCGCTATCCATTTTACATTAGTCATTAACCATTCCTGTCAGGACAACCATACCTTTATATGCCCGGCCATGGATTGGCTGGGTTCCAGCACCTGCAGGCCTTCGCCGTTGTTGAAGGCGTTGACATTGGCCGTCAGCGGCTCGATAGCGATGCTGTCGCGGCGGTCAGGCGTATAAACGACCAGGTACGGGAAAGAAGAATCCTGCCAGACGTGGAGTGAGGTATTAATGTTCGGGGCATGGAGTACGGTCTCTGCGCCATGGTCATTCGGTAACACCAGAAAGGCATTGTCCAGCCCTTTCTGATAAAGCGATAGCTGACCCGTATAGGGGAACGGCTTACGGCCAACCGGCAACAAATCCTCATCGAGGGTTATGGCAGTATCGGTAGGCAGTTCAATGCTCATGCTGTCGATTGGCTCATTGTTGAGCGTAAAGTACGGATGCCAGCCGAAGGCCATCGGAGCCCGGGTGATGCCGGTATTGGTGGCCCGGAAATCCAGTGAAAGGACCAGATGACCGGCGTCAGCGAGTGTGAGCGTATAGGTCATCTCCAGCCGGAACGGAAAGGGATACCCGTTTACATCTCCGGTATACATATAAGCAATGGTCAGGGAGGCGGCTTGCTCTGTGCTATGCTGCCCCACAACTTCGAAAGGCTTCGGGTGAACAAGGCCATGAATGGCATTATCGTGGCCATAGTCATTAAACGGTAATGTATAGGCATTACCATCGAAGCGATAAATGCCGTGTTTAATCCGGCTCGGAAACGGAAACAGCATGGCACTCGAATAGGCTTCATCGGCCTTTAACGCCTCCGGACTATCGGCAACCCGAAGCAGTGAAATCAAACCTTCGGGATGGTCCGGGGTTGGCGTTGACCCTGACCGTTTCAAAATAAGTTTACGGATCACACCCCCATGGCCTGGCACAACGATCAGGCCCTCACCGGTTTCTGTGTACTGAATGACATACTCGGTATATGCACCGAATGCTTGTTGAGTAATTGAAAATGCCATAAAGCTGAATATTCTGCGTCGTTATATAGGACACTAAAGTAGAGGAA
The DNA here is from genome assembly GCF_001870735.1 of Arsenicibacter rosenii. Classification (GTDB taxonomy): domain Bacteria; phylum Bacteroidota; class Bacteroidia; order Cytophagales; family Spirosomataceae; genus Arsenicibacter; species Arsenicibacter rosenii. The sequence continues at coordinate 423,509 of NZ_MORL01000001.1, forward strand.
GTTGTTTAGAAAAACGCAGAAACGGGGCAACAAAGCCGATTAAAATTCGCCTTCAACACCGGCGCCAAAGAGCGCAAAATCAAATTTTACCGGATCGTCAGCATCAATCTGCCGCAAAACATCCGTTAGTTCCAGGGCCGCTTTCCAGTCAGATTGCTCCCGCGAAAGCAACCCCAATGTGCGGGCTACCCGCCCCACATGTACATCAATCGGCATCACCAGCTGCCGGGGCTGAATGCGGGTCCAGATCCCGAAATCAACCCCGGCATTGTCCTGTCTGACCATCCAGCGGAGAAACATCAGCAGTCGTTTGCAGGTGGAATTTCGGGCAGGCGTAGCGATATGTTTGCGCGTACGGTCGGGGAAGTAGCTGTTGTCCAGGTCATAGCCGCCGCAGAAGCGGTCATGAAAAAGGATCAGATGCGGCTCAACGGTAGCTGTATTGACTGCATCCGGCAGAAAGGCTTCCTCGAGCGAGTCGTGCTGCTGGTAGTACTGCCGGAAGAAATGCAGGAAATAGAGCGCATCGGTCGCATTGAAGGTGCGGTGTTTAAAATCGAGAAAACGCTTCAGATCACGTTCCTGATGATTCCGGATGAAGTCATACGGAGCCCCGTCCATGCGCGAAATGAGTTCCTGCGATTTTTTCAGAATAACCGGCCGTTGTCCCCACGCTAAAATAGCCGCCCAGAATCCCATGATCTCAATATCCTGCTTCAACGTAAACTGATGCGGGATACTGACCGGGTCCTTGTCGATAAAGGCAGGCTGGTTGTACTGACTGACTTTCTGAAGCAGCAGCTCAACAATCTGTTCGGGAATAAAAGACATTACTAGTGGGACCGGCCGCCGCTGATGACCCAGGCAAGGCCGCGCGAAATCGTTGAAAAAACGGCAACAATGGCAGAAAAGACAGCGGTGAAAAGGGCGATGAACGGATAAGCGATCGTAAACATAACGCTGAACACCTTGTACCCGGGCGTGGCCATGTACTTGGCATCACGTTCTTTACGGCGCCGGGCAATTCGTTCTTCTTTGGTTTCCATAAATTACTTTATCTGAGCGGACATTAGGGGGCCATGTAAGACACCTCTGCCCGAAAACGTTGTTGGTTAGGGGAAAGTTTCTCAAACGCCTTTGCCGACAGTTTGATGAGAATGCGGTCGTTGAGGCCGGTATCCGGAAGCTTACCGATTACTTTAACCCAAAGCGAAGCGTTATTGATATCATTTCTGACCTGAACCAGGGTACCGGTTGGCGCAGTGCGGTGCAGGGCCAGGTATTTCGGCGACGTATCCGTCGGGTCGATTACATCGGCCATCCCGATTTCGGAAATACGGCGGCCGTTTGCCGGCAGGGCCGGAACCGGTGTTTTTTCGGCCGAAATGGTCGGCTCAACCGGCGACGGTTTACCAAGGGCCGGTTTGGCTGATTCCGGCCTGGTCGTTACGGGTTTAGCCGGTTCTGCTTTTGGGGTCTCATGTTTTACCGCTTCCGGCTTGGGAGCCTCGGGCTTCGTTATTGCGGGTTTTAGCGCTACTTCCGGCGACGGGGCAGAACCATGTCGGGCCGCAAAGGCTTTCTCTGACACAATCAACTCCTGGCCGGCTTTCAGGTTGTCGTTGGTCAGATTATTCCAGATCCGGATTTCTGACTGAAGCACGCCATACCGTACCGCTAAACTATAAAGGGTCTGCCCGGCCTCAACGATATGAATGCCGGGTGTTTTCGGGAATGATTTTTCGATACGCTGGGCCGCTTTGGCGTCGAGTTCCGCCTGTTCTTTGGCGTTTTTGGGCTTAGGTTCAGGCTTGTAAAGCGCCGCTTCGTCAATTTTGTCCGCATTGGCCCCGGCCTTCGGTTCTTTTCTGGCCGTGATCGATGCAGGAATCCGGATTACCTGATTGAATTGCAGGGAAGCACCAAGTGCCGGATTTGCCCCCTGAATGGTTTCTACGGAGCTGTTATACCGGCGGGCAATGCCATACAAGGTCTGCCCGTCTTCAACACGGTGCAGGATAAATACCTTACCGTCTTTTTTCTCAATACCGATCGAATCAACAGGAATATGGGCTGCCTGACTTTGATACCAGGTCAGCAAAAGAAGACCTAATGACCGGAAAGTTGATTTTTTATTCATGGGTAGCGGGTAAACAAAGTGTAAAAATAGGGATAAAACCGTTTTTTTGCCCTAAAATCAGTGCGAGTTCCGGAAAGATACTCGCCTCTACAACGAAATAACCAGGATGAACTATATTGGCATTATACCCGCCCGGTACGGATCTACCCGATTTCCGGGCAAAGCTTTAGTTGATATAAACGGTAAGACAATGGTGCAGCGCGTTTATGAGCAGGCGCTGAAAACAGCCTCCCTGAGTAAAGTGGTGGTGGCTACCGACGACGACCGTATCTTTTCGCACGTGCAGGGCTTTGGGGGTGAGGTGGTTATGACCTCTACCGAACACCAGAGTGGTACAGACCGCTGTCAGGAAGCCATGGAAATTCTGGCGGATGAAGCCCGTGAGGTCGATTATGTGGTGAACATTCAGGGCGATGAGCCGTTTATTCTGCCCCAGCAAATTAACCTGCTGACTTCCATCCTGGACGGATCGACGGAGCTGGCGACGCTTATCAAACGGATAAACGACGAACAGACGTTGTTCGATCCGAATTCGCCGAAGGTAGTGGTTAGCCAGTTCGGTGATCCGGTCATGCGGGAAGCCCTGTATTTCAGCCGGCAGCCGATTCCGTATCAGCGGAACCATGAACCGGCGCAATGGCTGGAGCATCATGTGTATTACAAGCACATCGGATTGTATGCTTACCGGAAGGATGTACTCGCGGGCATTACGCGGCTGACACCCTCGTCGCTTGAACGGGCCGAAGCCCTGGAACAACTGCGCTGGATCGAAAACGGGTATCGTATCCGGATCATCGAGACCGACCTGGAGAGCCATGGCATCGACACGCCGATGGATTTGAAACGTGTTGTGGGGTAAACCTGCGCAGAGACAGTGGTTGACGTTTATGGCTAACCAGCACCTGTTATTCCGCTACGCGCCGACGCCCTCAGGCTATCTGCATGTGGGCAACGGCATCAATTTTGTTCTCAATTATGTGCTGGCCAGACAACTGAACGCCCGGATTCTGCTCCGGATCGACGATCTGGACGCCGACCGGAAGCGGCCGGAATATGTCCGGGATGTATTCGACTGCATCGACTATCTGGGGCTTACTTATGACCTTGGGCCGGCCGGGCCGGATGATTTTGAGGCCCGATGGTCGCAGATACACCGGCGGGATTTGTATGAACAGCAGTTGCAGCAGTTGCGTACCACTGGAAAAATTTTTGCCTCCTTACTATCCAGAAAGCAATTACAGGCCCATGGAAACCGTTATCCAACCGATTGTCGGCTAATGGGGGCGGCGCTGGATAGACCGGAAACGGCCTGGCGGATTAGTGTGGATGAGGCTCCGTTGTGGCGTCTGGACGAGGAGACAGATTTTGTGGTACGACGACGCGACGGAGTCCCGGCCTATCAGGTAGCCTCCCTCACCGACGATATTTTTTTCGGGGTAACGCACCTGATCAGGGGCGAGGATCTGCAACTTTCTACCCGTATGCAAGCCTATCTGGCTAATCTGCTTTTGCCGGCTAACGAAAAAATGGGGGCGTTTCTGGGGGCGCAGGTGTGGCACCATCCGCTTATCCAGGATGCCGGTGGCCGGAAATTATCCAAATCTGCAGGCAGTACCGCCCTGACATCATGGCGGCAGGCGGGCATTCCGCCGGTCATGGTTTACCGGGAAGCGGCTCGTGTGTCAGGCATCTCACCCGCTGGTATTCAGTCGTTAACAGATCTGGAACAGGCAATCAGCGTTGTTTTTCAGACTGTTAAAGAATCTTAAAAATAAACCATTCAAACACTGTGGCGCGTTAGAGGTTTAACAAGAACGTACTCAACTGACGACGACAAATCCAATTTTTAATAAATTGATTATGCAAAATTACTCGATCCTTTGGGCAGACGACGAAATCGACCTGCTTAAGCCCCATATCCTTTTCCTCAAAAATAAAGGCTACCAGGTAACACCTGTAAATAGCGGTGCTGACGCCCTTGAACAGGTCGAACAGGAGAAATATGACTTAGTACTACTGGATGAAATGATGCCGGGTATGACAGGACTTGAGACGCTGGCGCAGATCAAGCAGATGCGCCCGAACATGCCCGTGGTCATGATTACCAAGAGCGAAGAAGAACACATCATGGAAGAAGCGATTGGCTCTAAAATCGCCGATTACCTGATTAAACCCATAAATCCAAACCAGCTGTTGCTGTCGCTGAAGAAAAATCTCGATAACAAACGACTGGTTACCGAACGGACCAATATCAGCTACCAGCAGGATTTCCGGAATATTGCCATGCAATATAATGACCGGATTGACTTCAATGAGTGGGCTGAAATCTATAAAAAGCTGATTTACTGGGAGCTTGAACTCGATGGCGCCCAGGACCGCAGCATGGTCGAGGTCCTGAACATGCAGAAGAGTGAAGCCAACTCAAACTTCTGTAAATTTCTGGAAGACAATTACGAAGACTGGCTCAACGATCCGAAAGCCGATAAGCCGGTATTGTCGAACCAGCTGATGCGGAAAAAAGTATTCCCGCTGCTGGAGCAGAACTCGCCGCTTTTCTTTATCCTGATTGATAACCTGCGGTACGATCAGTGGAAAGTGATTGAGCCGATTCTGTCAGACTTTTTCACCGTGGAGGAAGAATCATCGTACTACTCCATTTTGCCGACCACAACGGGCTTTGCGCGGAACGCCATCTTCTCGGGCATGATGCCAAGCGAAATGGAAAAACACCATTCCGATATCTGGGTAAATGACGAGAACGACGAAGAGGGCCTCAACAACCACGAAGATGAGTTCCTGCGTCGTCAGCTGGAGCGGTCACGCCTGAATATCAAGTTTTCCTACAACAAGATTCTGAATACGAATCAGGGCAAATCGCTGGTCGATAATTTTAACAACCTGATGCAGAATCAGTTGAATGTGGTCGTGTATAACTTCGTGGATATGCTTTCGCATGCCCGTACTGATATGGCGATGATTAAAGAACTGGCCCCTGATGAAGCAGCTTACCGCAGCATTACCCGCTCCTGGTTCCTGCACTCACCGCTGTATGAACTGGTGCGGAAGATTTCGGATAAGGGCGGGCGTCTGATCGTGACAACCGACCACGGGATGATTCGTGTGCAGAAACCGGCCAAAATCGTTGGTTACCGCGAAACAAATACCAACCTGCGTTACAAACAAGGTAAAAATCTGGGCTTCGACGAAAGCCACGTATTGGTTTGCCGGAAGCCGGAACGTTTCTTCCTGCCGAAGCTGCACGTATCAACGGCCTATGTCTTTACGCTGGAAGATTACTTCTTTGCCTACCCGAATAACTACAACTATTACGTGAACTATTACCGCGATACTTTCCAGCACGGTGGGGTATCGCTCGAAGAGGTGATCATTCCGTTTGCCTATCTCAAGGCGAAATAATAAAAAGTGGTGGCACGCCCGGCGTGCCACCACTACATCTGATTAAAAGATCAGTTGCCTAAAAACTGCCCCCGATTACCTCACTGATTTTACCGTCGTTAACACGTAGTGTCCGGGCCGGGTATTTTTTCAGGAGATCATAGTTATGAGTAGCCATAAGCATGGCTGTACCCGCATTGTTAATCGCCTGAAACACCTGCATAATCTGATCCGACACCGCCGGATCGAGGTTACCGGTCGGTTCATCGGCAATCAGGATTTGCGGTTCGTTCAGCATCGCCCGTGCAATAACAACACGCTGCTGCTCTCCGCCCGACATCTGATGCGGCATTTTTTTCTGGGCCGTACCCAGACCTACCTGCATCAGCACATCCGCTACGCGGTTTTTCATTTTTGTTTTATCCGTCCAGCCCGTCGCCTTCAACACGAAAAGCAGGTTTTCTTCTACATTCCGGTCAAAAAACAACTGAAAGTCCTGAAATACGATGCCGATTTTGCGTCGCAGGAAAGGCACGTCTTTAGGCTTTAGTTTGTCCAGCGCAAAGCCGGCAACAAAGCCCTTGCCACCCTGCAGGTAAAGGTCAGCGTAGAGCGTTTTCAGAAGCGACGTTTTTCCACTGCCCGTTCGTCCGATCAGATAAACAAACTCGCCTTTGTGTATGGAGAAGCTGATATCCCCGAGGATCAGTTTAGGTCCCTGGTAAATATCGGCATGATCGAGGGTAAGAACGGGTTCCGTGTTAAACATAGCGAATGAGTGGGGGAAAGGCATACAGCCCCGATAACGATGCTGTATGCCGGCAAATTACTTAGCAGAAGCTTTTTTGTGGTCGGCCAGGAACTTAGCCAGACCGATATCCGTCAGCGGGTGGTTCAGCAACGCCGTAATGGCGCTCAACGGACCTGTCATTACGTCGGCCCCAACTTCAGCACACTGAATGATGTGCATCGGGTGACGGATCGAAGCCGCCAGGACTTCAGTGGTATAGCCGTAGTTGCGGTAGATCGTAACGATTTGTTCAATCAGGGCGACGCCATCTGTCGAGATATCGTCCAGACGACCCACAAACGGCGAAACATAGGTTGCACCGGCTTTGGCGGCCAGTAATGCCTGACCCGCTGAGAAAATCAGCGTACAGTTGGTCCGGATGCCTTTTTCTGAGAAATATTTAATGGCTTTTACACCATCTTTAATCATCGGAACTTTCACGACAATTTTCTCATCAAGCTCGGCCAGTTCTTCGCCTTCGCGGATCATTTCGTCGAACGTAGTACCGATCACCTCAGCACTTACATCGCCTTCAACGATGTCACAAATTTGTTTGTAATGGCGCATGACATTATCCTTGCCGGTAATGCCTTCTTTAGCCATGAGTGATGGGTTGGTTGTTACGCCATCAAGAACGCCCAGATCCTGCGCTTCGCGGATTTCGGCGAGATTAGCCGTGTCAATAAAAAATTTCATGGTCTGTATATCGGACCTCCACGTCCGAATGAGTTAAACCTGGATCCAAATACACGGGTATTCGGCTTGCAGGGGCAAAATTAAAGAATCAGTTCCTCAAACAAAATGCGGTCAGGCAATCACATGGGTACCATCTTCGATTTTGCAGATATAAATAAGCGGTAACTGACCGGTTTTGGCCTGGTATTGCTCCGTAATGGCTTCCTTAAACGCATCGAGCGCTTCTTCGCGTACGAGATTAATGGTGCAGCCGCCGAAGCCACCGCCCATCATGCGTGCACCCAGTACGCCACGTTGCGTCCGGGCAATGTCGACCAGAATGTCCAGTTCGTCACAACTGACCTCATACCACTGACTCAGGCCCTCGTGCGAGCCGTACATTTTCTGTCCGAACGCTTCGACGTCGCCCGCTTCCAGATCGTTGTAGCCGGTCAGCAGCCGTTCGTTTTCCTGAACGATATAAGCACAGCGGCGGTACAGCAGCGGATGCCGGTCTTTCAGCTGTGCATCGAGCATGTCCATCGTAGCATCGCGCAGACTTTTTACCGATTCGCCGTAAGCAGCCTGTAAAATCCGGACACCGGCCTCGCATTCTTCCCGCCGGGTATTATACTCCGATGAGGCCAGTGAATGCTTAACCTGCGTATCGCACAAAACGATCCGGAAACCGTCCATTTTTAAGGGAGCGTAGGCAAAATCCAGTGAACGGCAATCCAGCCGGATCACATGGCCCGCCTTCCCCATCATACTGGCAAACATATCCATGATGCCGCACTTCAGCCCGACAAAATTGTTTTCGGCACGCTGGCTCATTTTCAGCAAATCCAGCCGGTCGACGCCAAGGCTGAACAGCTCATTGATCGCAAAGCCAACGCCGTTTTCGAGCGCGGCAGATGAAGACAAACCGGCCCCGATCGGAATGGTCCCTCCGAATGCGCAATTGAAGCCGCCAACGGTCAGACCGGCCAGCTGAAATTGCTGAATAACGCCAAGGAGATAATCCGGCCAGGAGTCGGTATGGGTCAGGTTATCGGTATGACCGGCATATGATTCGTTGAGGTCAGCGGCAAAAAAGTGTAATTCCTGATCCTGCCGGGGGCTTACGGCCAGAAAAATGGCTTTATCGATCGCGGCGGGTAATACAAATCCTTCGTTGTAATCGGTATGTTCGCCGATGAGATTAACACGCCCCGGAGAGGCAATCTGTAACGTAGGGGATGTCCCGAATGCTTGCTGAAAGGTCTGGGAAAGAGTTTCGAGCATGAATGTATAGGGCTGGAAATGTTAGAATGCTGCTGTCAAGGCTGAGCTGTCTGCTTAAAACATTGTTAAAAAACAGAGTGAGCCGGCAAATTACGGAGAAGATGTGCGTTGTTTGTAAAAGCACATAAAAAAAGGCAAATCAAGTGTCTCACCGCTACAACTACCTACCCTTGCTTCGGTCAAGACCTGGGGGATTCAGTAGGAGCTGGTAGCACCGATTTGCCGGGTGCAAAATTAGGTATTTATTAAGAGAATCCAAATGTCGGATGTAGTTTTGTGCGGCAAATTATTGCTGAAAATGGTCGCTTTTACCGTATTTTATTGATTATAAGCGTAATGAAACAAGTAAATTTTTTTATTGCTGCCTGTCTTTTTCTGACATTTACAGGTTGTACATCGTCGGAGAAGGAGCTGGAGCAGGGACGTAGCCTGATGCGGGAAGGAAAATTCCGGGAAGCCATCGAACCGTTGAACCTGGCAATTAATGCTGATGCAGATAATGCCGAAGCATTTAATACCCGTGGTGTCGCTTATTTTGAACTAAAGGAATACAGCAACGCCTTGCTGGATTATGAGCAGGCCATTAAACTGGAACCTGGTTTTTACCGGCCCTACTACAACCGTGCCCTGTTGAAAATGGCGCAGAATGATCAGAATGCAGCGCTCAAAGATTATTCGGAAGCTATCCGGCTGGCACCTGATACTGCTAAAGTAGCCATATCGGATATTTACCTCAACCGGGGGCAGTTGTTTGCCCTCCAGAATCAGGAAACGGCGGCGGTCAATGATTTTTCGCAGGCTGTTGCCAAAAATGACCGGAACGCACTGGCCTATTATAACCGGGGCAATATCCTGTTTCAGCAGAAAAATCTGGCTGGTGCCATGAATGATTTTAAAAAGGCCGTAGAAGTAGATTCCCGGTTCGGAAAAGCTTTCTATGCATTGGGCGTGGCACAAATGATCAACAATGAAAAAGACGCCGGTTGCCTTAGCCTGAAACAGGCCCGGCAGCTTGGCTATGCCGATGCGGTTGAAGCCATTGCGCAATACTGTGAAAAATAACCCGAACGCAACGATGAGAAAATTGATTGCCGTATTTTTCGGCCTTGTATTCCTGCTTTTTGCCGCCTTTCAATACAATGATCCGGATCCGCAAGTGTGGATACCGATATACCTGATTGGGGTTGGCGCCTGCATCATGGCTTACTATAAAACCGGACCAATCTGGTTGTATGGTATCATCGGGCTGGTATATGCCGTAGCGGCCTGGCTCCAGTGGCCACCGGTTTTTGAAGGCTTCCTGCTCGATTCGATGGGTATGAAAACGATTAATATTGAACTGGCCAGAGAGTCCGGAGGCCTCGCCATCTGTGCGGTCGTGATGTGGTTGCTGGGGTGGCTGGTAAAGAATAAATAATAAAAAAAGGGCTGAATATCAGCCCTTTTTCATGATATATGTATGCATTGCTATACTGACCGGCGGCTGCCTTTGATCAGGGCCGCGATACCGAGGATAACGACTGCACCCACAAAAGCCGTCAGGACACGATCCAGAAAACCACTTGCCCCGGTAGCAAACGTGCTGCCGAAAATCCAGCCACCTACCAGACCACCGATAATACCCAACAGAATTTGGGTCAGTAATGAAAATGAAAAGCGTTTAAAGAGCAGGTCGGCCAGCCATCCGGCTATGGCACCTACTAAAATCCAGATCAAGAAGTTCATAACGTTGTTGAGTTAACCTGCCACGTAATTGCCGCAGTATCAACTAAACAGCATACTTCCGGAATTGTTCAGGATTTTATACCAATTAGCGCCATCATGCGGCCGGTTTGCCCTTTTTCGAGCCGGTGCGAATAATAATCGTCGTTGTTCAGCACGCTCGAAAACGATGAGATGCCAATCTGGGAAGGCGGAATGCCAAAGCTCGTCAGCTGGTGGGCATTGGCCGATTTAAGATTCACAAACCAGGTGTCGGTATAAGCGTCCAGGCGTTTAAACCCCGGCGCAAACTGCTCGGCGACTTCGGCACCGACTTCAAACGAAGTCTCATCTATACAGGTTCCGACATACGCATAGCAATCGGCAGGGCGGGTGTTGAAGCTGGTTTTCATGGCTTGCAGCGCCGCACTAACGACACCTCCCACCGTTCCCCGCCAACCGGCGTGTATGGCTGCCACGGCTTGATTATGAGCATCATAGACCAGTATCGGTGTGCAATCGGCAACACTAACCCCCACAAACACACCCGGTTTATTGGTAATCAAGGCATCATAACCGCTGTAACGTCCGGGGGCTTCGGCGAGCAGCACCTCAATGCCGTGAATCTGGTGCGAAGAAGCGACCTGATCGGGCCGGATCCCGAGCTCACTATAGAGCCGCAGCCGGTTTTCGGTAACGTTCTCTTCCGTGTCCGGGGTATTGTAGCCTACGTTCAGGGAGGTAAAAGGTGCCGGACTTACACCCCCGTGGCGCGTACTCTCAATAGCGATCAGGTTTTTAAACTCTGTCAGATTCGGTGCCGGCCGGAAAAGCGGATAAGGATTGGGCATCATGGCTGTTATGGGTTGTATTAGCTAATGCAAAAAAAGCCGGATACAAGTTTTCCCGATCAGGGCTAAACTCATATCCGGCAACGAAAATAACATTTGCCGGTTAAAATAACCGGTCAGGCGAAAGGGGAGAGGCGCTGAACGGGGTAAAACTTACTTCCCGCTATACATTTTGCGGAACGCTTTGGCACTTTCGGCGATTTCAGGACCGTTATTTTCCCAGTGGTATTCGTATTCGGCCGATAGCGGGCCTTTATATTTCTGCCGTTTCAACTCTGCCAATACGGCCGGAATGTTGCAGTCGCCGGTTCCCCAGATTACGTCATGGTATTTGCCATCGGGCGTATCTTTCTTCACATCCTTAAAATGAAGACCAATTAAATGGCCTTCGTATTTTTTCAGACATTCTACCGGATTGAGGCCCGAGCGTACCCAGTGGCCGATGTCAGCGCAGGCACCCACATATTTGCTGTTGCCGATTACGGCTAATACCGAGTCCGGATGCCAGTATTTCGTTGGTTTAGGGTGGTTGTGGATCGCCACGTTGATTTTATATTCGTCTGCCAGCCGGATGATATAAGGCATCTGGTTTTTATTCGGTTCGGTATTGATATTCGGGATTCCGAGGTCTTTGGCAAACTCGAATAACTGTTTCCAGTCGTCCTCTGTCGGGGCATTGACAACACCGTAGGCCGAGATAGTAAGGCCTTTATCCTTAATCATTTTCTTAACCGCATCCCGCGTGGCCGGACTCATCTTAAAGTCCATTTTACCATCGATACCTCCGCCAATGGTTTGTCCCGGAAAGGCTTCTACGTATTTTAATCCACAGCTGTCAATTTTGCGCAGGGCTTCAGAAAAAGGAAACAAACGAAAGGAATAAGCCTGGGCACCAAGCCGCCAGCCAGCTTTTTCTTCCGGATTTTTTTGAGCAAAGACATTCCCCAGTAAGAGCAATGCGGGAAGGATCAGGAGTTTTTTCATGGTAATTGACAAAATGAGAAAATGCCTGTAAGGGGGCAATACAGACTAAAGGCAATCACCGGAGAATTTTACCATGCAGAGAACAAAAAGGCGGAGTGCCGGAAAAATAAAAGCTCCAATACGTTCCGTACTGGAGCCCCGCCACAAAATGGCATAACCTTTAGCTCTCTGGTTATTATATGATTTAACGTATATGCCGGAGCTATTATTGCCCTGACATTGAAAAGAGTGAGCAAATGAGGCATTTAAGGGGAGTCTGTATATAAATCTGTAAAACTCGGTGATTTAGTAGATTTTACTGGTGACAAAGAACAATCCCTTATTTCATCAGTTGAACAACTTATCAATTAGTAAAATGGTAGTGTATCACAACATAGGGGGTAACTGAAGCGGGAGCATATGGAGAGACTTTTGCCTTTAATCTGGGTTGTTGATCAGATTGATAAGGATGCAATATTCATGCAGCAGGCCATGACGCGGATAGAGAATCCATGTCAGCTGCTCATTTTTCCGGATTGCCTGAGTATTCTGGAACATGTGAGCAGCCTGCACCGGCCACCGCAGTTTATTGTGATCGACTATCAGCTAGACGGAATGAATGGGTATGAACTAACACAAACATTACGTCTGATACCTTTTTTAAAACGGATTCCGATCGGGTGGTTAGGCGATGATATGGTGATGCCAACTCCCCGGGAACTGGAGGAGTTGGGCGTAAAATGGTGCTGGCCTAAGCCGGCAAATTATCCGGGCTGGCAGAACCTGATTGAGGAGTTCTGCCAGAAAGCCGCCGATACCATGTAATTACATCCACTCCCAGGCACTCTGATACCCGTTAATGGTTTCGGCATACGAAATAAAATCACTGTAGAACGGCAGCGCTGATAGCGTGGCGCTGTCGCCGATGATAATGAGTTTTTTCCGGGCACGGGTCATGGCAACGTTCATGCGCCGGATATCGGACAAAAAACCGATGTCGCTGCCGGCGTTGCTGCGTGTCATGGATATATAGACAATATCGCGTTCCTGCCCCTGAAAACTGTCGATGGTATTGACCGAAATCGCATGTCGGTAGGGCTGTAAATCAGCCGATTGGTCTAATAAATCATTCAGTATGCTAATCTGTTGCTTGTACGGTGAGATAACGGCAACGTTTGGGAACCGGGCAGGCGGATAGGTGGTTGCCAGCTCACCGGCGAGTTGGGTTAAATGCCGGAATAACAGGGCGGCTTCCTCGGGATTAGTAGAGCTGGTCCCCTCAGGTTTTTCGTCAAAGCCACAGCCGGCGGTGTCGATAAACTGAACAGCCCGGTCTCCTTCGGTGAGCAGATGCCCTGCCACGGAGGTATGTGCGGTTAAGGCATTGCCATAAAAAACCTGCGCCGAATACCGCATGATGTGTTCGTGCATCCGGTATTGGACGTTCAGCAGCGAAACCGCTTCGGGGTGGTTTGCCACGCATTTTTCGAGCAGTGTTGTCGCCAGTCCGTTTCTGGCCGCCTCCTGTGATTTAATGGTAGGCGGTAGCTGACAATGATCCCCGGCCAGAATAACCTTATTCGCTTTTAATATAGGCACCCAGCAGGCCGGTTCGAGTGCCTGACCTGCTTCATCGATTACGACCGTATCGTAGGTGCGCTGGCGGATGACGTAGTTATTGGCCCCGACGAGCGTTGCCGTAATGACCTGTGCTTTCGCCAGAATGTCGTCGATAATATACTGTTCCGTCTGCTCTACATCCTTCATAATCCGGTGAGCCTCGTCAAACAGGGCTTTCCGTTGCTCCCGTTCTGCCTTCCCGAACTGGCGCTTGTATTTATGGGCCATATTCTTAAACTCATTGGCCTGCTTTTTCGACTTCCGGATATCTTTCATATACGGATGCTCAGCCATTTTGTGGTCAAGGGTCAACGCCATAAGCCGGTCTGAGACCCGCGCGGGGTTACCGATCCGGACTACATTGAGCCCTTCGGCATGCAGCTTATCGCTGAGCAGGTCGACGGCGGTATTGCTGGGAGCCACAACCAGCAGCTGCGTATGATCCCGCTCGATGTGGGCCTTGATAACCTGTACCAGCGTCGTGGTTTTGCCGGTACCCGGCGGGCCGTGGATAATGGCCAGTTCGTTGGCCATCAGTGACATTCCGACCGCGTTGAGCTGACTGGGGTTTAGCTTTGGCAGATGCAGCGTTGGGGTTTGCTGCCGGAAGGTAGGGGCCTTCTGGCCGGTCAGGATGTTAACCAGCGAATCGTTACCGGAGTCCAGACGCGCTTTGGCCTGTTTAATGGCCTGCTGCATTTCGTCGTAACTGTTGTCATCGAACAGTATCTCAATGCCGAGCTTACCATCCCGCGCCCAGTCGGGCAGCTCATCGGTACGTAGTGTCAGGCGGACCCGGTTGCCGCTCTGGTGTGAGATAGTACCTTCGACCCGGTCTGCTTTCGGATTATAATTGCTGAACAGGACCGCCGGCATACCGAAGCGGAGCTGGTGCGAAATGTCCTGATGGGTCGTGCGCTCGGCTTCAATGGTCAGGTAATCGCCCCGGCTGAGTTCCGACCCGCGTATGGCGATCGGATACCAGGCCAGGCCACTGGCACGGCGTTCAATAATGGAGGTTGTTTCGGTTAGCTGCTGGTACTGCCGGCGATCCTCGGCCCGCTCCGTCTGCAGTAAGGCGAGTAACTGATCAAAATAATGCATGGACAAAGATACAGCAGACCGCGAATTTAATTTTCAATATTTTTTGAAAATACAGAAAGTTGCTTTTCATTTGCGTCATGACGTTTGACGAAGCAAAAGCAAAATTTGTCCAGACCTGGGGGACGCTGGCTACGCAGTGGGGAATCAACCGCACCATGGCACAGATTCATGCTTTGCTGATGATAGCGCCGGATCCGATCGACACCGATACGGTCATGGAACAGCTTCAGATATCGCGGGGGAATGCAAACATGAACCTGCGCGAGCTGATGGACTGGGGGCTGGTATACAAACAACTGAAACCCGGCGACCGCAGGGAATACTACATTGCGGAAAAGGATGTCTGGAAAATTGCCCGGCAGGTGGCCAAAGAACGCCGCCGAAGGGAGATAACGCCGGTGATCGAAGTGCTGGAAGAGCTCAAGAAAGTCAACACCGATACCCCCGAAGCGGAAGCCTTCCGGAAAATCGTGGGCGATTTGAGCCAGGTGGTCGGGTTTGCCGATAATACGCTGAATGCAGTGATTAAGGCCGAAGAAAACTGGTTGATGGGTCAGTTTCTGACGTTTTTCCGCAGTATCTGAGCGCAGTGCCGGGCCGTTGAGGCCTTCTTTTTGCTGAATAAGTTTCAAAAATTTCTGAAAATACAATAATTACGAAGATGAAAATGCTGTTTGGATTTCGGGGCATTGCGGTGTCGGAGCCAACGATTTATATGCGCTGGATTTTTTTACCGGTTATTGCCCACTGGCTGAGCTGGCTGACCGGTATGGCCGGGGTTGTGCTGTTTCCGGTGCTGCTGACCATTGCCCAGGTACTGATACTGAAGGTATATTCTGAAGCCGTGAAGCCCTGGTGGTGGCTGGCAACGCTTCCGGTGACATTTGGCTGCTGGATTTATTTCGGGCCGCACCGGTATGATTCAGCCGTTGATCCGGAGGGGTACTTTATCCGGGCTATCCTGATTTACTACATTGTGCAGTGTCTGAATTCCTTTTTTCTGCCGCTGGTTGTAAAGGAAAATCCCGTACCGGCCATGATACGCTGGTTTGGCAGTGTACTGATAGCGGGCGTTTGCTGGGTTATATTTTACTATATTCTGATCCGGATTGTTCCGCTGAAAACAATCCTTGGCTATCAGAACTGGTGGTTTGGAATGCTGCTCGTCTTCCCACTGATTAGTTTACTTGCCAATGCGTTGGGCGGATTGTACCTGATTCGTGTCAGGGAGCGGGCCCACGTCTGGTAAAGCCGATTCGCTTGTCAGCGTACAGACGCAGAAACCCGGCCTTGGCCGGGTTTCTGCGTCTGTACGCTAGTCATCAAGTTCTTTTTCGTGGAGGACAGCGCACCGGATGCCGGTCCCTTTAAGGGCGTTCAGCACATCGGCTGCCTGAAGTGTGCCCGACCGGATGGTCAGGTCATGTCGCTCTGTATGCAGATCAACACTTAACCGGCAATACTGTCCCTGTAAACAAGCCAGCCCGCACATGGCTTTGTGCAATTGGGAGGCACAGGTAATATTGGTCTGAAAATGAAGCTCGCGCATTAATTCTGGTTTGTGGGTAAAGTGGAGATGAACTGGTCAATATAGAGTTTGCCAACTGCAAAGTCCAGGAGCTCCCCAAGCCGCGACAGATCGTTTAATGACATGGTCAGACAACTGTATGAACTAAGTTGCCAGAACGGGATATTCCGGATTTTAGGGTTTTGTCCGGTTGCCGCATAGTGCTGATAGCAAGAATGAGTATCATGAACGAATTTGTAAAATTCGGGTAAAGTCCGGCTCACGGTAATGATGCCGAAACCAATGGTTATGCGCCCGCAATGTGTGCATTGAAGTACATAACCGTTCTTCGGGTCGATATGAAGTGTTTTGAAGTTACAGGATTCCATTGTATAAATTATTTAGAATTATTATAAATAATACACAAAGAAAGCACGACAAGCCGACCATGACTTACGCAATCGGGATTATTAAGGGAGAGTATTGGTGCAGGCGTCGGATACTAACTTTTTTTAACAGCAACACCTGATCCGGGTTAAGGAGGCAGACACAGAGACACCGGACCTTATGAAAAAGAAATATTTGACAGCCATTATCGGGTTACTGGTCGCTAAGGTAGCCTTTGCACAGCACCAGCATGATTCTATGCAGCCAATGTCGTCGGCAAGCAAGACGGATACGATGCGTGAGCACCAGCATGAGATGAGTGATATGCCTGCCATGAGTCACTCTTTTTCGCGGAATCTGCCCATGAACCGGAATGGTTCAGGTACGTCCTGGCATCCTGATCATACGCCTATGTACGCCTACATGACCCACCGTAACAAGTGGATGTACATGCTTCACTACAGCGTGTTCCTGCGGTATACCAGCCAGAATGCCAATAATGCGTCGATGCGTGGAAGTGACCGCCAGGTGGATGCCCCGAATTGGGTGATGGGAATGGCGCAGCGGCCGGTCGGCCGGCGGGGTTTACTGTTGCTACGGGCCATGCTGTCGCTCGATGCGCTGACGGTTGGCAGAGGCGGGTATCCGCTGCTGTTTCAGACAGGAGAGTCTTTTCAGGGCAAACCACTGATTGACCGCCAACACCCGCATGATTTGTTTTCTGAACTGTCGGTCGGGTATAGCTATGCCGTAAACCGGCAGGTAGATATATACGGATATGTCGGGTTGCCGGGAGAACCGGCCCTGGGACCGCCTGCGTTTATGCACCGGATTTCGTCTTTCAATAATCCGGATGCGACACTGGGCCATCACTGGCAGGACGCGACCCATATCTTATTCGGGGTGGCAACGGTCGGTATCCGCTACAAATGGACCAAGCTGGACGTATCGTCATTCACGGGTCGCGAGCCCGACGAACACCGGTTTAACATCGACCGGCCGCGTTTTGACAGCTATTCCTATCGCTTATCCATAAACCCCTCCCCGGCGCTGGCACTACAGTTTTCGCAGGGATTTATCAAAAGTCCCGAAGATTTACACCCTGAAGATGATGTAGTACGCACGACCGCTTCGCTGCTGCACAGTAAACCACTTGGTCCGGCCGATGTGTATGTCACGTCGGCGCTGGTGTGGGGGCAGAATCAGGCGCATGGAAAAACCGAAAATTCATGGCTTGCCGAGAGTAGCCTGCAATGGGGCTGGTTAGCGGCCTATGGTCGTCTGGAACGATTGACAAAATCTACCGAAGAACTTGGTCTGGAAATGGCTTTGGCCAACCGCTCGTTAGTAACCATCAATGCGCTGACACTGGGGGTAAACGGCCGTTTGGTTCGTTATGGGGGCTCCGATCTGGTGGCAGGCCTTCAGGTGACCGGTTATCAGATTGATCCGGCTTTGCGGGCATTTTATGGCAATATGCCGCTTTCGGGAGAGGTCTATATCCGGCTGACGCCATCCCTGATGGCTGGCAGTATGGGCATGG
Source organism: Arsenicibacter rosenii (assembly GCF_001870735.1). Lineage (GTDB taxonomy): Bacteria > Bacteroidota > Bacteroidia > Cytophagales > Spirosomataceae > Arsenicibacter > Arsenicibacter rosenii. The sequence continues at coordinate 441,470 of NZ_MORL01000001.1, forward strand.
CAGCACGGAAACGATAACGGAGAAGCTACCGTCAGTAGCTTCTCCGGACCGGATTAATAAAGTACGGGTGGCGGATTGAGCGTCAGATTCTGGCGTTGATGCCAGTAAGGATAAACGGGCGGCGTTTCGCTGGCCTGATCGAGGCGTTTTACCTGATCGGTGGTCAGCTTCCAGCCTACTACCCCCAGATTTTGCGTCAGCTGCTCCTCATTGCGGGCACCGATAATGATGCTCGACACAGTTGGCCGCTGCAGTACCCAGTTCAGGGCGACCTGTGCCACGGTTTTGCCGGTTTCCTCCGCAATCGCATCCAGCACGTCCATAATCGCATAAAGCCGTTCGCTGTCAACCACTGCCGCCGGAATCGGGCTGCCGCCTTGGGCTACACGGCTGTCGGCCGGCATCGGTTGATTACGCCGGTATTTACCACCAAGCATTCCTGCCGCGAGCGGTGACCAGACAATAGCCCCCACTTTCTGATCGAGGCCCAGCGGCATCAGTTCCCATTCATATTCGCGGTTCAGCAGCGAGTAATAGACCTGATGGGCGATGTAGCGGTTCCAGCCGTATTTTTCGGAGATCCCCGTCGATTTCATCAGGTGCCAGCCCGAAAAATTCGAGGCGGCCAGATACCGGATTTTACCGCTCTGTACCAGATCATCCAGCGTCCGCAGCGTTTCTTCGACCGGCGTCACCCCGTCGAAGCCATGCATGTGAAAAAGGTCAATATAGTCGGTGCCAAGGCGTTTGAGGCTGCCTTCGACCTGGCGCAAGAGATGAAAACGCGAGGAGCCCTGATTATTCGGACCATTGCCGAACGTAAAGGTAGCTTTCGACGAAATCAGCAGCTGATCCCGTTTACCGGCAATGGCTTTGCCCAGAATTTCTTCCGATAAGCCCTGCGAGTAGACATCGGCCGTATCGAACAGATTGAGACCGGCATCCAGGCAGATATCCACTAACCGGGTGGCTTCTTCGACCTGTGTACTGCCCCATGCCTTGAAAAATGAGTTGCCGCCGCCGAACGTGGCCGTACCAAAACTAAGTACCGGTACCTGAAGGCCGGAGCCGCCTAAGTGTCTGTATTCCATGGTTCTATTGTTGAGTTTTTATAAAAGAAAAGTGGCACGAAAACCGTTCGTGCCACTCTGTTTTAAAACTATCGCATTTGCACCACCGTCACACCGGCCCCGCCACGGTCCACATGCTCGTCGGCCATTCGGGCCACTTCCTTGTAGGTCCGCAGATGATTCCGGACGAGCGTCCGCAGGATGCCGTCGCCTTTACCGTGAACAATCCGGAGTTCAGGATAGCCCAGCATCAGGGCATCGTTCATAAACTGATCCACCACGCCGAGGGCTTCTTCGCCGCGTTTGCCGCGAATATCGAGGTTGAAGCTGAAATTCATCATCTTCTCATTCATATCGATACCCTGCATCCGGGGCTTATTCTCTTCGCCGGTCGCCTCTTTATAGGCTTTTTTGCTGAGTTTTTCGAGTCGGTTCAGCTTGATGTTTGATTTCAGGTCGCCGATACCGATTTCGGCATCTTTCCCCCGGATGGCCAGCACCTGTCCAACGGCGGTCTGTCCCTTAATCCGGACATAATTTCCAGCCTCGATGGTGCCTTCTGCCAGTTCATATTCTTCTTTGGGCTTTGTTTCCGCAATCACTTCCGGCTTGAGTTCCTTCGTCTCAAACTGCTCCAGCTGCTGCCGGACGGCTTTGGTGGCTTCTTTTTCGGCCTTGTTTTCCTTAATCTCGCGGATTGTGTTTTCAATTCGCTGATTGGCTTCCTGCACCAGCGCCTTTGCCTTTTGCTTGGCGTCATTGATCAGCTGCTTCTGCTCGTTTTCCAGGCGGGTTTTCAGCGCCGTATATTCGGCCAGCTGTTGAGCGACCTTGCGCTGATTAATCCCGATCTCCATGTTTTTTTCGGCAAAAACACGCTTTTCAATATCAAGCTCTTTCAGCAGCTTTTCAAAGCTAACCTGCTGGGAACCCAGTTTGTCCTTGGCCCGATCGATGACGCCTTTCGGCAGGCCGATTTTACGGGCAATTTCAAAGGCAAACGAGCTGCCGGGCCGACCCATTTCGAGTTCGTAAAGCGGCTCAAGGTGCTCTCCGTCGAAACGCATGGCGCCGTTGATGAGCCCGTCGGTTTTGTCGGCAAACACCTTCAGGTTGGTATAGTGGGTGTTAATCACCCCATAGGCTCCCGACTTATTCAGATCCTCCAGAATGGCTTCGGCAATGGCGCCGCCCAGACCCGGTTCGGTGCCGGTACCAAATTCGTCGATCAGGAAGAGCGACCGCTTGTTGGCACCAATCAGAAACTGCTTCATCGCAGTCAGGTGGGAGCTGTAGGTACTCAGGTCATTTTCAAGGGATTGCTCGTCGCCGATGTCGATGAACAGATTCTGGAAAACGCCCATTTCCGAAAAATCATTCATCGGCACCAGCAGACCACACTGGAGCATGAACTGCACCAGACCGATGGTTTTCAGTGCCACGGATTTACCACCGGCGTTTGGTCCGGAAATAATCAGAATCCGCTGTTTTTCATCCAGCCGCACCTGAAGCGGAACCACCTTTTTACCCTGTTTCTGAAACGAAAGATGCAGCAGGGGGTGGCGGGCGGCCGACCAGCTGACAAACGGGCGGTTATGCACTTTCGGCATACCGGCTTCAAGCTGGGTGGCCAGCCGCGCTTTGGCCCGGATGAAGTCAATCATCGCCAGAAAGTTAATGGCTTTCTTGAGATCCTCCAGATGCGGGCGCAACTGATCCGTCAGGGCCTGCAGAATACGGAATACCTCACGGCGTTCTTCATATTCCAGTTCGCGGATTTCGTTGTTTGCATCGAATACTTCAGCCGGTTCGAGGTATACGGTCTGACCGGTCGAGGATTCGTCGTGTACAAAGCCCTTAATCTTCCGCTTATGTTCGGCTGCAATCGGAATCACCAGGCGCCCCCCGCGAACGGTCAGGCTCAGATCGTCGGGAATCCAGCCATTATTGCGGGCCATGCGCAGCATGCTGTCCAGCTGCTTCCGCAGGTTATGCTGTTCGGCAATGATCTGCCGGCGGATGCGTGCCAGTTCGGGGGAGGCCGAGTCGCGGACATGTCCGCGGTCGTCAATGACACGTTCGATGGCATCGTTAACGGCTTTATTGACCGTAACCGGCCCTGCCAGTTCCCGCAGAAACGGGTATTCATTGCGTTCCGTACGCTTTTCAAGAAAGCGCAGACAGTCCTGAATCGTACGTAAGGACAGTTTCAGGTCGAAAAACTCCTCTTCGGTAAGGGCAATGCCTTCTATGCGGGCTTTTTTCAGCTGCTCCCGTACATCGATATAGTTCGACGACGGAAAGTCAGGCTCAAACTGAACGATCTGTTTAAATTCAGCCGTTTGCCGGAGCAGTTTATCGATGAGTTGATGGTTATCCGTGAAGCGGATTTTATCCACATAGTCCTGTCCCAGCGGACTGACACAGGCTTGCTTCAAAAGTTCGCGTATTTTATCGAAACCTAGTTTTTGTTCGAGGGTATTCGGGTAAAGCATTCGAAATGAATGAACAATTAAAGTGGAATGGGGGTGTATACAGGCCACGCCCTATACTAAAACAGAATTAATCCGGATGTGGTTCGGTTCACGGCGACGCCGGCAGTTGCGTGGCGGTAAACTGAATCTGTCTTTAATGCGTTTTCTCAAAAAAGGTAACCCCTACGACTCATGAAACTCATTGAGTGCCCGCGCGACGCCATGCAGGGCCTTACACATATAGTGCCAACCGACCTGAAAACGGCGTACCTGAATGCCCTGCTGAAGGTTGGTTTTGATACGCTTGATGCGGGCAGTTTTGTCTCCCCGAAAGCGGTCCCGCAAATGGCCGATACGACGGCTGTGCTGGCTGGTCTTGACCTGTCATCAACCCGGACGAAGCTATTAGCCATCGTGGCCAACCTGCGTGGAGCCGAGCAGGCGCTGGACTCGAAAGGAGTTCACTACCTCGGTTTCCCGTTGTCTGTGTCTGAAACGTTTCAGCAGCGCAACACGAATAAATCCATTGCACAGGCGCTTACAGAGGTAGAAACAATGCAGAAACTGTGTGCCGGAGCACAGAAAGAACTGGTGATCTATCTGTCTATGGGGTTTGGGAATCCGTACGGAGACCCCTACAGCCCGGAAGTGGTCAGTACATTTACCCGGCAGCTGGCCGATCTTGGCATCCGCATCATCGCGCCGTCGGATACCGTTGGCAGTGCGACACCTGAGGCGATTGAACGCTTGTTTTCGCATCTGATCAATCAGCATCCGGAGGTGGAGTTCGGCGCCCATCTACATGCGGTTCCGGGTGAGGTGGAGGCAAAGGTTGACGCTGTGATCCGGTCGGGTGTCCGGCGGATCGACGGGGCCCTGCGTGGCTTTGGCGGTTGCCCGATGGCGGCCGATGACTTAACCGGAAATCTGCCGACGGAAGGTATCCTGCCGGTTTTAGAAAAACAGAACCTGCTCCCAACGCTCAACATGGCGGCTTTCGGGGAAGCAATGACAATCTCCCGCGAGGTTTTCGGGTACTGAAAAGGGACGGGAAACAGAAAAAAGGCAGGAATACGGGCTTAACAGACTACTACTGCCATAGCGCAGCAAGTCTGGTAAGCCCGTATTCCTGCCAGAAAGAACCTGCCAGGTCAACAATCAGATAAACTGTTCCTGTATTTCGGCTTTGACAAATTTCAGTGCCGTTGCCGTTGGTTGTTTATCCTGCTGAATGATGCGCTCAAAGAGTCTCTTGGCGAGTTCAATGGGTTGCGCATCGGGGGATGTATCGCCGGATGCCTGATTAATCAGGGTAACCACTTCGTTCATTGCCCCCTGAATATGTTCCCACGCCGCCTGACTCATGTAAATCTGCTGCGACAGATTGTGGTTGTATTCATCCCGGATTTCCTGCAACAGCAATTGCTGAAATTCGAGCACCGTCGTGGCATTACCGCTCAGGCGAACCAGCAGGTTGTTCGGACTAATGCGTTCCAGGAAGAGCACCATGCGCTCATAGGCCTGCAGGCGGATCGGAATAACCGATTTTACGTATTCTGTTTTTGTCTCATTTTTGTGCCGGTCGGCTTCCCGCTCCAGCAAAAGTTTCACGGTCAGATACATGCCGTAAAGAACCAGTGCCGCAGGGACAATCAACTTAAGCAAATCAGCAATCAGCTCCATTCTGTGTTTCGTTATGTGTGCGTAAAATTAGGTAACTTTGAAAAAAGGGCCTTGAGCCGGGGCGACTTAAAATCGCAGAAAACGCATGCCGAGGCCCGAAAACGTAACGGAAAAACCAGCCATGTTTGTACTAGATCAACCGGTGCAGCTTCATGAAGATGCCCGCAATCAGATAATCGATATTTTTCAAACCCAGAAAATTCCGGCCGAATACGGTCTCCGCATCGGCATAAAAGGAGGGGGCTGCGGGTCATCATGGCTGCTTGGTTTTGACTTGCCCGGGGCCTCTGACGAAGTCTATAACGTTGACGGGGTCCGGATCATTATCGATAAAAAACATCTTTTATATGTGCTGGGGGCTACCATCGGCTACGAAGCGGCTGAAGAGGCACGTGGATTCACGGTTGATAAGCCTTCTAATACAGCAAGTTGAAAAAATGAATATTATAAGTTACCGTTCTGGTAATATAAGGACTTGCTTCTGGCACGATTTTTACTGCAAATGAGGTAGTCTCTTTATCCTGAATCGTGAAAATAGTCGAAAAGCATATATTTCTGTTTCTGGCAATGCTGATGGTTTTACTGTCGGCACTCTGCTATGTTTTTTTAGAAAGGGATGCACCCGGGGCTACTGATGAGCAATATCTGGCCGCTATTCAGGAACGTGTCAAGACAGAGTTACGGACCAGTAGTGAAGAACTGCTTCAGGTGACGAACCGGGTAAAGGAAACCAAGGATTTTACGTTTTCGAACCTGAATTTTTCAACCCGGTATCCATATTTTATTTTTCAGGATGGTAAAATACTGTATTGGTCAGATCAGCTGTTTGTGCCTGATTATGAGCGTATCGCAACGGTACCGCATCCGAGGCTCGTCCATTTTGATCAGGGCAAATACATCGTAAGCCGGCAGAAAATCGTCAAAAACGGCCATCAGTATGATATTTATTCGCTGGTGATGGTTTACCGCCATTATAACAACACGAATACGTATTTACAGTCCGGATATAATCCTGCGCTGTTTCCGATTGAGCCCAGGGCCATTTCCATGCAAAAGGCGCGGTCGTATCAGAATATTTACGATAACTCGCCGGTCTTCCTGTTTTCGGTAACGCCGCCCCATATCCGGGCCTATCGCAATCACTCTACCCCTGTCAATACGGTTATTCTGGCGACAATCGGGGTATTATTTCTGGGGTTGTATGTGATCCGGCTGATGATCCGTTTCGGCCGGAAACGGCAATTTGAGTTTGGGTTCCTTGTTTTTTTTGCCTATCTCCTGATGTTGCGGGGGGTGATGCTCTATTTCGGAGTGCCGTTTTTGTTTATCGACACTGACCTGTTCAATCCTAAGTTTTACGCGTCGTCTGTCATTGCGCCATCGCTCAGTGACATGCTGCTGAATTCGCTGGCGGTAGTGATGCTGGGCCTATACATGATTGCCCACTATTACCGTACGCGCACGTTCCGCTTCCTGATCCGGCAGCACGACTGGATTAAATTACTGGTGTCTGTAAGTACCGTAATTGCCAGTTATGTAGTGTTTTATCTGTGCTACGCAGAACTGAATAATATCTACGAGAAGTCTCAGTATATGCTCGATATTTCGTTGAGCATTCACTTTACGCATCTGAAAATTGCGTGTTTACTGGTATTTGTCAGCATCTCACTGATTTATTTTCTGGCGCTTCATTTGCTGACCAGCCTGTTTATCCGCTTTAATAATGACATGCGTCAGGGGTGGCTGGCTTTTCTGGTCGGTACGGTGCTGTCAGCGGTTTTATATTATGCCGTCGGCGTTATTGCCGAACTGGTATGGGTATTGAACGGCATTTATTTCATTACCCTTTACCTGACCCGTTTCCCGCGGATACTGTACACGTTCCGTTATCAGACCTCGATTTACCTGTTTTTTGCTGCGTTTATCTGTGCATTGACGACCGCTTATGTGGTCTATCGGCAGGAAATCAAAAAGGACATTGCCCGGAAAAAGGATTTTGGCGCTCGGCTGCTGGCAGAAAATGATATATTGGGAGAGTTTTTGCTGGACAAAGCGCGTGGTGCCATTGCCGGTGATACTGAGATCCGGCGGTCTTTCCGGCGGGATTCAATACTGGGGAGCGCCCGCATACAGCATCGGGTGAAAAGTACCTATCTCGAAAAATACTTTGAGAAATACGACGTTGAAGTACTCTCTTTCGATGCCGACGGTAACCCGCTTGAGCACCGGCCAAATGCTATGGATTATCGTGCCTATGATGAACGATACCGGCATGACCGCTTCAAAACGCAGTACAACGGGCTTTATTTTAATAACGAAGTCGGCAACAATATCATAAAGCAGTATATCGGGTTTATCGATGTATACGGTCAGGATACTGATAGTACACTGATCGGGCGGCTGGTGCTTGATCTGAAGCTGCGCAACGAGACACCTAAAAACGTCTACCTGGAATTACTGGTCGACAAAAAACTGATCCAGTCACCGGAGAGCCAGGACTATAGCTACGTAATCTATGGCGGTACGCCAAAGTCCATTATGTACAGTACGGGTAGTTATAACTACGACCGGAAAATGCCGCAGTGGATGCTCGAACGGCCGGAACTGTTTGATGCCGGTATGACGCTGAATGGGTACAAGCACGTAGGGTTACAGGGCAAAAACGGCCGGACAATTGTGGTGTCTTCGCTGGAGTTCCCTCTCAGCAGCATTCTGTCTAACTTTTCCTTTCTGTTCCTGATTCTGGTGCTGACCGTGATTGTGGCCATCATGACCTATGCCATCCGGTATCAGATTTCGCATTTCAGCGTTAATTACTCGACCCGGATTCAGATTCTGCTGAATATCGCCTTTTTCCTGCCGTTGTTATTGGTAATGATCATTATTCTGGGAGTTATCACCTCGAACTATGTCTCAAACCAGGAAACGGCATTTATTAGCAATACCCGCAACATTGCATCGAACTTTCTCTCTTACCTGGACGAATACCAGCAGGGAAAACGAAGCCTGGAGTCGGCTCAGGAAGAATTGAAAAAAATTGCCCGTGACGTTGATACAGACATTAATGTGTTTGATACAACAGGTGTTCTTTTCACCTCCACCCGTCCGTTGATGTATGAAAGCGGTCATCTGTCGAAGCGTATTAATCCGCAGGCGTATATTCACCTGATTGAGAACAAGGAAAAACAGGTGCTGCTGAGTGAGTCGTTGGGTAGTAAGGAATACCGGACGGCCTATGCCGGGATCAAATCCTATAAAGGCCGGTTGCTGGGTGTGCTGAGTGTGCCGTATTTCTACGCTCAGCCGGAGCTGGATGAGCAGGTAAGCGAAGTGGTTGCTTCTACGCTGAACGTGTTCATGATCCTGTTCATCGTCTTCCTCATTCTTTCCTATATCGCGTCCAATTCGCTGACGGGACCCTTACGGCTGATCACGCAGAAAATCCGGCGGACAAACCTGGACAAGCTGAACGAACCCCTCGACTGGAAGTCGGATGACGAAATCGGGCTTTTAGTCGGAGAATATAACCGGATGCTGGTGAAGCTGGAAGAAAGTAAACAGGCCCTTTCGGTAAGCGAAAAACAGTCGGCCTGGCGGGAAATGGCCAAGCAGATTGCTCATGAAATTAAAAACCCGCTGACGCCGATGAAACTGACGTTGCAGCATTTGCAGCGGACAATGCCGGTAGGCGAGGAGGACAGCCGTGCCCGGCGGATTATTAAAAATGCCTTTGAATCATTGCTGGAGCAAATCGATAACATCAGCGAAATTGCCGCGTCGTTCTCGGAACTGGCCAAAATGCCGTTACCGAAAAACGAAATGTTTGAAATTACCGCTGTCCTGAATAAAGCGGCTGATTTATATGCCGACGATGAGCGCAACAGTGTTGTTAAAGACATTATGCAAGGGCCGATAATGGTTATCGGTGACCGGCAGATGACGGGTCGGATCATCACGAATCTGATCATTAACGGTATTCAGTCAGTGCCGCCGGGGCGCAAGCCACGCATCGAGCTAAAGTTATTTACGACAGAAGACGAGGTGCAGATCGAAATACATGACAACGGGTCGGGGATTCCGGAGTCGATCCGGGCGAAGGTATTTCTGCCCAATTTCAGCACGAAGAAAGACGGCTCCGGCTTAGGGCTGGCCATCGCCAAACGTGGTATAGAACACGTTGGCGGCAGCATCTGGTTTGAAACGACCGAGGATGTGGGGACCTCGTTTTTTGTGACGTTGCCATTGGCACATCGTGCCAACGGTTCGGGCGGAAGCATCTCAAAGCATCCGGAAGGCGTTATCAGGCGTTGATAAATACTCTCTGAAGGTACTACATAACACAAAAAAGGGAGTATCAGCCGATACCCCCTTTTTTGTGTGTTAATCGTCAATTGTGACGTGTTTCCAGTTCTCGCCGGACCGAATGCGGTTGAGCTGGGTATGCGTGATCCCAAACTGCTTGGCAATCATTTTGAGCCGGTTTTTGTCGTTCCGTAAAAGTTTTTTAATGATTTTGACCTTTGTCTCCGTCAGCTTGTAATTGCTGGTCTGACGTGGCTGCGGGCGGTTCTTGAGATTTGGATTGTTCCGGTTATGCTCAATCATTTCTTCCTTCGACACCCACTTCAGATTTAAATGATAATTATTCATCTTATCATGATCCAGGTGGATGACAAATGTGTGTTCCGGTTGCTGGCGTTTTACAAAAAACTCGGCGACCAGTTTGTGTACATAACGGTTGAGCGTTTTCCCTTGTGAACGAATGTTTAAGGAACGATACCCCTGAATAACCGACCCCTTAATGATAGTCCCCTGGGCTGTCCCGGACTGAAAACTCCGTATCCGGCCATAGTTGGACACCTCGTAATGGGGAGGGTTTTCAACAGTATCAAACGGAATGGTTACCCATTTCTCATTCCAGTAACTTTGATTCTTTTTGTCATTCATTTTTCACAAAAAAGTAGAAGTGAAATAGATTGAGTAGGATACCTGTTTGTTTATATAAACTTAAACAAAATACTGAGAAAAAGGTTAAGCTTGGCTGCTAATTTAATAGATGAACTGGTTTATGTCGCTTATACTAGCAAAAAAGTCTATTTAAAGTATACAGGTCAAGTATTAAACTAATTTGAAGAAAAGATAAACAAAAGGCACTGCATAAGAAAGTGAAAATCAAAAAAAGAATAAATCTGTTTCTTATAGAAGACGATATAAAATCATAAAGGTAACAGAGTATTTTCAAATAAATAGGAGACAAACAACTATGTTGACAGATAAAAAGACATTGATTCTGGGCGCTTCTGAGAATCCCGACCGGTATGCAAACCGTGCCGCGCTCAGTTTACTGAACCACGGGCATGCCATTGAGTTAGTGGGCTTACGGCAGGGGAATATACGCGGCCATATTATTCAGACCGGACAGCCTGAGTTGAAGGGAGTTGATACGGTGACGATGTACGTCGGGCCACGCAATCAGCCGCAGTACTATGAGTACATCAAGGCTTTAAAGCCACGGCGGGTGATTTTTAATCCGGGTGCCGAAAATCCGGAGTTTGAGCGTCAGCTGCGGGAAGAAGGGATCGAACCGGTTGACGCCTGTACGCTGGTCATGCTGTCAATCGGGAATTATTAAAGAAGAGTGAGCGAGCGAACGAGTGCAAGCGTGGTAACATAAAATGTATCAATCACGCTCACACTCGTTCATTCACCGCGTTTAGTCCGCTAAAACATTCAATCACTTAATATTTAGTTACTTGAAATTCAGTTACTTAATCATTCAATCACTTAATCATTCAATCACTTAATCATTCAATCACTTAATCATTCAATCACTTAACATTCAGTAACTAAATCATTCAATCACTTAATCATTCAATCATAGTCACCATTTAATCAGCGCCGAGGCCCAGGTAAATCCGCTGCCGAAAGCCGCCAGGCAAACCAGATCGCCTTGTTTCACGCGCCCCTGTTCCCAGGCTTCAGTCAGGGCAATCGGAATAGAGGCGGCGGTGGTATTGCCATAAAGGTGAATGTTACTCATCACTTTTTCTTCCGGCAGATTCATCTGCTGACGGACGTAATCTGAAATACGGATATTGGCCTGGTGCGGAACTAACAGGGAAATATCGCTGGCGGAGTAGCCGTTGGCCTGCAGGCTTTCATGGATCACTTCCGAAAAACGGACAACCGCATGTTTGAAGACGGCGTTTCCGTTCATGATTACATCAATGCCGCCTTCGTCGAGCATCTCTTTCGTCACGGCGCGGCCGGGACGGCTGCTGCCGGGGTCTTTGACATAAAGCTCTTCGGCATACCGGCCATCGGCATGCAGGTGGGTCGACAGCACGCGGTGCTCCGGATCATTAGTGGCCTGCACCACAGCCGCACCGGCACCATCGCCGAAAATGACCGCCACATTCCGGCCTTCGGTACTTTTATTGATCCAGGAAGACTGAATCTCTGAACCAACGATCAGTACGTTTTTATACATACCGGTCCGGATAAACTGATCCGCAATGGACAGGGCATATACAAAACCAGAACACTGATTCCGGATATCAATGACACCAATGCCATCCAGACCAAGCTCACGCTGCATCAGAAAGGCCGAGCCTGGAAAAAAGTAATCCGGGGTGATGGTCGCATACACGATCAGGTCAATCGAAGAGGCTTCGATACCGGCCCGTTCGATGGCCATCCGGGAGGCCGCCGTTGCCATACTGGCGTTTGTGTCTTTTCCGTAGGTGAAATACCGCCGTTGCTGAATACCGGTGCGCTCGCGAATCCAGGCATCCGAGGTATCCATGTACTGCGTCAGATCATTATTCGTAACAATATTGTCGGGGACATAAAAGCCTAGTCCCGTTATGGTCGAGTACGTCATAGTATTGCAATAAAGCAAAAAAAGCCCGGCTAAAATAGCACTTTATTCGGGGAGGATTGTCGTTTCCATGAATAAAGTCCTGACTTTGCCGGGATAATGCAAAAAAAGTATGCAATTTTAACTGCCTTGCTTACGCTGTATGTAACGTGAAGCTATATTCTTCCATGATCAGGTTTGCCAGAAGCTGGCGGCAGGCGTCGTCGACGGTTGATGTAGCAGCTTCTTCGCTTTCCGCTTCAACTTCTAACCGGATGTGTTTCCCGATACGAACGTCACCAACATTGTCGATGTGCAGGTTGTGGAGGCCAAGCCGAACCGCTTTACCTTGAGGATCCAGAATTTCTTTCCGGGGCATTACGTCGATTTCTGCGAAAAATTTCATGAATGATAAAGAGTGAAAGAGTGAAAGAGTAAAAGGGTGAAAAAGCAGGTTGGCTGACCGGGTTCAGTGTTGGCCGTAACCAGTGTAAGCGGTGCTCTTTCACTCTTTCACTCTTTCGCTCATTGACAATACCACATACAGCCCGATAATAAGAGGGAGGGCTGCGAAGCGCAAAATTAACAGAAGTAGGGCGGAAAGAATCAGAAAAACGTATTTTATTTTATTCGCCTGCCAGCTGAACGTTTTAAACTTCAGCGCCAGCAGCGGTAATTCGGCCACCAGCATAAAGGCGAACAGGGTGATGCCGGTCAGTACATACGGGTTGTACCAATAGGGCGTCAGGTCGGGCTGATAATGGCTCATGAACGGGAATGAGGCAATCATGAGGCTGTTGGCCGGAGTCGGTACCCCAATAAACCCGTCTGCCTGACGGGTGTCAATGTTGAAGTTAGCCAGCCGGATCGCCGATAAAACCGTAATCAGGAAAGCACCATACGACCACACACCCATGTCAAGCCCCTGCGCCAGCTTAAACACCAGAATGCCGGGTAATAAACCAAACGTAACCATATCGGCCAGTGAATCCAGCTCTTTGCCAAACGGGCCGGAAGCATGCACCAGCCTGGCCACGAAACCATCCCCGAAATCAAGCAGGGCCGCAACGACCATTAGCCAGGCAGCTGTTACCAGATCACCGTTCAGGGCCATGACGATGGCAATGCTGCCGCAGAGCAGGTTGCCGCACGTCATGGTATTCGGAATTTGTTTAACGATATTCGATAGCATATAGAATAGGTATCAGCAGCAACTGCGGCCATTAATCCATCCGGACAAACGGATTTGTTTTTTTCTCCCGCCCGATTGTTGTCGGGTCCATATGGCCGGCATACACTGTATAATCGTCCGGAAGCGTATACAGCTTGGTCCGGATACTGGTCAGCAGGGCCTGATGGTCGCAGTAGGGAAAGTCTGTACGGCCGATACTGCCCTTAAAAAGGACATCACCGCCAATCACATACCGGTCGTTGTGATTCACGAACACGACATGCCCGGGCGCGTGGCCGGGTGTATGAAGCACATCCAGCGTGGTGTTGCCAAACGTAATCTGATTGCCTTCGTGCAGGTAGGCGTCTACTTCCGTAGGGTCGTAGCCGCGTAGCCCGTACATCTCCATGCGTTTCGGCACATCGTTGAAAATAACCATGTCGAGTTCATGAAGATACATTTTAACCCCGAACTTACGCTTGACATACGCGCTGCCAAACACGTGATCGAGGTGGGCATGGGTCTGGAGCAGATGGGTAATCGTCAGCTGGTTTTTTTCGATAAATGCGGCGAGTGTTTCTTTCTCCGACTGATCGTAGCAGCCCGGGTCAATTACTACCGCCTTTTTGGTGGCATCGTCGCTAACGATGTAGGTGTTTTCCTGAAACGGGGAAAACGTAAAAGCCTTAACCATGTCAGAATAAAAGAAATACAGTTGGTTTTTTATGCAGGTCAGGAAGCTGGCCTTTCCAGTCTTTGATGGTTTTCGTTTTAATAAACGCATCAGGGGCTGTTACGTTGCAGGCAACACACAGGCGGCTGTCACCGGCACAGGCCGACAAGACATCGCCCATGAGCTGATTGTTCCGGTAAGGCGTTTCCATAAAAATCTGGGTTTGCTGCTTCAGGCGGGCCTCTTTTTCGAGTTGCTTCAGCGTTTTACTGCGTTCGCCGCGATCGATGGGCAGGTAGCCGTGAAAAACAAACGACTGCCCGCTCATGCCCGACGCCATCAGGGCCATCAGGATCGAAGAGGGCCCCACGAGCGGAACAACCGTCCAGCCCAGCTGATGCGCCACCCGGACAGCCGCCGCGCCCGGATCGGCTACCCCCGGGCAACCGGCTTCCGACAGCACACCGGCATCCTGTTTCCGGTCGGTCAGGGCCTGCATGTTGCGGCGTACGTCGATATCGGTCGTATCCTTATTCAGATCAAAAAACGATAGTTCGTCAATGACTTTACCGGTTTTGAGACTGCTGATAAAACGGCGCGCCGTCCGGACGTTTTCGACAAAGTAAGCATCCAGCTTGCTTATAACGTCCCGGATTTGCGGAGATAACACCTGGTCGGCGGTATTGTCGGCCAGAACGGTTGGTATTAAATATAAGGTAGGCATCAGGCGATAAAGGCTAAAACGGCTTCTACAAATTCTGCCGGCTTTTCAGCCTGCACCCAGTGACCGGCACCGGCAATGGTCTGTACTACCGCATTCGGGAAAATGCGTTTAATGGTTTTCTCATCTTCTTCGGTAATGTAAGGCGATTCACTCCCCCGCATAAACAGAGTCGGTTCGGTGACTTGCCGGGTCATTTTCAGTTCTTCGCCCACACCGTGGATTTCGCGCTCGATAACCGGCAGGTTAATGCGCCAGTCGAATTTCCCTTCCGTTGTCCGGTACAGGTTTTTCAATAAAAACTGACGTACCGAAGCCGAGCGCTCATAGTCACTGAAAATAGCATCGGCTTCATTCCGGTTCGTCAGCGTTTGCAGCGGTACGGCATTGAAACCGCGCAGGATTTCACCGTGATGTACGGGATAGAAACGCGGCGCAATGTCGACCACGATCAGCTTGCTGAATGTATCCGGATACGACATAGCGTACTGCATAACCGTTTTACCACCCATGGAGTGGCCGACCAGCACCGGCTTATCCAGCTGATGATCCTTAATAAATTCATGGAGGTCGGCCGCCATCGCCTCATAATCAAATTCATCACTGCGGGGCGATTGGCCATGGTTCCGCTGGTCGACCGAAAAAACGCGGTAGCCCTGAGCGGCAATAGCCTTGCTGATGGTCACGTAATTATCAGAGGATCCGAAAATGCCGTGCAGAAAAATCACGGCTGGTCCGGTATCACCCGATTGACGAAAATATAATTTCATATGGTCTGATTGGCCGCAAAGACGCAAATAACCGCAGGTGCACAAAGAAAGAACGTCTTCGGGCTGCCTGCTGTCTTTCTGCCTTAGTGGTTAAATAACGTAAATGGATTTCTCCCGGCGAGGGGTGAGCTCGCCAAACGACTGCAAAGTAAACCCATTTTGGGCAGCAACTTGTTCAAATGCCGCACAAGAATCCGGCTCAACGGCAATCAGCAGGCCGCCGGAGGTTTGCGGATCGGCCAGAATAAAGCGTTGCCGGTCGGTCAGATCGGCGATTTTATGGCCGTAGCTGTCCCAGTTGCGGTGTGTTCCGCCGGGAATGCTTTTTTGGGCAAGGTACGCATCCACGACCGGTAGTTTAGGTACTGCGTCGAAGGTTACGGTTGCGCTGAGTCCGCTGCCATCGGCCATTTCCACCAAATGGCCGAGCAGTCCGAAGCCGGTGACGTCGGTCAGCGCTTTCACGTAAGGGAGTTTCCCCGACACGGCCCCGAATTTATTCAGTTGTGCCATTTGAGCGGGCGCGAGCTGCGCATGCTCGGGCGCCAGGATGCCTTTTTTCTGCGCCGTGGTCAGAATACCGACGCCAAGGGGTTTGGTCAGGTAAAGCCGGCAACCGGCGGTGGCCGTATTGTTTTGCTTCAGGTGTTCGGTCCGCACCTTGCCCGTAACGGCCAGCCCGAAAATCGGTTCGGGTGAGTCGATGCTGTGTCCGCCGGCCAGCGGAATACCGGCTTCGGCACAAATTGCCCGGCTGCCGGCCAGCACCTCGCCCGCCACTTCCGGTGGCAGCTTGTCCAGCGGCCAGCCCAGGATCGCAATCGCCATGAGCGGTTCGCCGCCCATGGCATAGACGTCGCTGATGGCGTTGGCCGAGGCAATACGGCCGAAATCAAAGGCATCGTCAACGATGGGCATAAAAAAATCGGTGGTGCTGATGATGGCTTCTCCGTTGCCGAGGTCCATCACGGCCGCATCGTCGCGGGAGTCGTTGCCGACCAGCAACCGGTGGGCGAGGGGAGAGGGCGGTAACGGACTGGTTCCTGTCTGGTTGTGGTGGAGAATCCGGTCCAGAATTTTCGGGGCGATTTTGCAGCCGCAGCCGGCACCGTGGCTGTATTGGGTAAGTTTTATCGGTTCAGCAGATGTCATATCGATACGATTTATCGGTTAAGAAACACTAAAACGGCATGTTTTGATCGTAAAGCAATAAAAACCAGGGGAGAAAACAGAGCCATACGGCTATGCTTATTTTGTATAATTTTAAGTTTAGCCTTCTTTGGACGGCACTTTCCGGAAAAATCCGGGTAAAAAATCGCCCTAAAAACGGCAAAATGAGTATCAGATCGGGCGAAGGAAAAAATGACGGCTCCTTCCTTCATAATTATTTAATCGCTAAAGCTTGAACAATGTAAATATAAAAGTATACTTTTTTTACAAAAGCTCATTTTCAGCCTACTTAAACTGGATTTCTCAAAGAAGGGCGTTGCTCATTAGTAGATTTTATTGTTTTTTTGAGGAAGTTTTCGGGCAGCCCGCTGTTGCCTGATGTCTTTCATCATCTTAATCAAACAACCCAAGTTTATGCATTTTAAACTTGTACAAAAAACAAGGACGGCTTTTAAACTTTTCGGAGTTTTGGCCGTATTTTTTTTGGGGCTAATCAATGCACAGGCCCAGGTTACTACCTCTCAGATCAACGGTGCCGTTGTTGACGACAAAGGGGAGGCCCTGCCAGGTGCTACTGTATTAGCGATTCACTTACCGTCGGGTAGCCGGTATGGTACAACTACAAACGCCGCCGGCCGGTATACCATTCCAGGTGTTCGTATCGGTGGTCCTTACAAAGTATCAGTAACCTTCGTTGGTTATCAGGAGCAAACACGGGACGGCATCACGGCTAACCTGGGTTCTGCCGCTAACGTAGATTTCAAACTGGCAAATGCCAGCACACAGCTGTCAGAAGTAACGGTTTCGGGTACGCGCAGTGATGTGTTCAGCTCTGACCGTACGGGTGCTGCGGCAACGTTCGGTCGTGAAACGATCAATACCCTGCCGACCATCGGCCGTACCATCAACGACATCACGAAGTACAACGCCTACGGTAACGGCCGCTCATTTGCCGGTCAGGACAGCCGTTTCAACAACTTCACGATTGACGGTTCGGTATTCAACAACGGTTTCGGTCTGGGTTCTTCGGCGCAGGCTGGTGGCCGTACCGGTACTACAGCCGTTTCGCTTGACGCCATCGACGAAGTTCAGCTGAACGTAGCGCCTTACGACGTTCGTCAGTCAGGTTTTGCCGGTGCCGGTATCAACGCCGTAACCCGTTCAGGAACAAACGAATTCTCGGGTTCAGCATACCACCTGTTCCGTACGAGCAAAGACTCGTTCCGGATGGTGGGTAAAAAAGCAGACGGCCGCAATATTCCTCCGGTCAACATCAACGAAAAAACAACCGGTTTCCGCGTAGGTGGTCCGCTGATTAAAAACAAACTGTTCTTCTTCGTGAACTACGAGCAGTTTACCAGCAGCACGCCTGCTCTTGACTGGCAGGTTAACCGTGGTCAGACATCAGGTAACATCTCACGGGTAACGCAGGCGGATGTGGACGACATCACGAACTTCATGCGCACGAACTTCGGTCGTGAACTGGGCCCGTTCGACAACTTCAACAACGAAGTAACCAGCAAGAAAGGTCTTGTTCGTTTAGATTACAACATCAACGACAACCACAAGCTGACCGTACGGTACTCGCACCACAACTCACAGTCAGGCGTTCCGATCAGCAACAGTAACAGTAGCAACACAGCGGGTAACGGTAACCGTACCAACTCATCGCTGGCCCTGTCGCCACAAAGCACTGGCTACCTGATCGCTGATAATACACGGTCAATCGCTGCCGAATTAAACTCGAACTTCAAGGGTAAATGGGCGAACCAGTTAGTCGCTACATATAACAAGCAGATCGAAGATCGTCAGTACCTGAACGGTCTGTTCCCGTCAATCGATATCCTGCAAGGTGGTACTACGTATATGTCTATCGGTTTCGATCCGTTCACGCCTAGCAACAAGCTGAACTATTCGACACTGAACCTGACAAACAACCTGAGCTACTTCGCCGGTAAGCACACGCTGACCCTGGGTCTGGGCTACGAAAACTTTGTGTCGAATAACCTGTTCTTCCCTGCGTCAAACGGTGTGTATGTATATAACTCCCTGGCTGACTTCAAGACAGCAGCGTTAGCGTACAAAAACAACCCAACCGGCACAACATCGCCGGTAACAGTTAACCGCTACAACCTGCGTTACTCACTGTTACCAGGTGGTGCTGAACCATGGCAGAAACTGGAATCAAACACATACAGTGCGTATATCCAGGATGAATTCCAGGCTACGCCTAATTTGAAACTGACACTGGGTCTGCGTGGTGATATCTTTGCTTACGATCAGTCACTGGCCACTGCGTTTAATAACCCGGTTGTTGCGGCGACAACAGTATTCAAAGACGAAAACAAGCAAAACTACAGCGTAAATACAGGGGCGTTCCCTAAAAACCGTCTGTTGCTGTCACCACGTCTGGGCTTTAACTGGGACGTAACCGGTGATAAGAAAACACAGGTTCGTGGTGGTACGGGTATCTTCGTATCCCGTGTACCGCAGGTATTGGTGTCGAACCAGCTGGGTAACAACGGTGTAAACACAGCCGTTATCAACCTGACCGGTACAAACACGGTTCCGTTCGTACTGAATCCAAGCGAATTGCCAGCCGCACTGCGTCCAGACCCAACAAAGGTTGACATTACCAAACTGGCCCCTTACGCTGTAAACGCAACCGATCAGAATCTGAAATACCCGTCGATGTGGAAAACAAACATTGCGGTTGACCAGAAACTGCCGTTTGGCCTGATCGGTACCGTAGAATTCATCTATAACAAAACCATCAATGGTCTGCGTTATATCGATGCTAACCTGAAAGCGCCGGACCGCACATTCAGCGGTACAGATGCCCGTGATCGTTTCCCTGCTTCAGGTGTAGCGAGCTCAGGTTCAGGTGCGGCAAATACTGTGGCCGTAGCCCGTTTCTACAACCCGGCCGTATCGAACGTATTCGTGCTGAAAAATACAAACGTAGGATATGCATACACAGCCACGTTTAAACTGGAAAAACCAGCAACCAACGGTTTCGGCGGTATGTTAGCCTATACCTATGGTTACGCACGTGATATGCAGTCAGTAGGCAGCACCGTACAGGCGAACATGCCAACTGTATACGGTCAGAACTACCTGACAGAATCATACAGCGATAACGATCAGCGCAACCGGATCATTGGTTACCTGAACTACCGTCTGAACTACGGTGGCAAATTCGGTGGTTCAACGATGTTCACACTGGGTCTGACTTCACAAAGCGGTGGTAAAGTATCGTATACATATGGTAATGACCTGAACGGTGACGGTCAGATCAACGACCTGATCTTCGTACCGGCTAAAGCGTCTGACCTGTCATTTGCATCACTGACAGTAGGTTCAGGGGCAACTGCAGTTGTTTATACGCCGGAGCAGCAGCAGGCCGCTTTCGATCAGTACATCGACAACAACGATTACCTGAAAACACGTCGCGGCAAATATGCGGAGCGTAACGGTGGTTATTTCCCATGGCTGACTCGTGTTGACCTGACAGTTACCCAGGAATTCTACATCCGTGTTGGCAAAGAAGGCAAGAAAAATACAATCCAGCTGCGTGCGGATATCCTGAACTTCGGCAACCTGCTGAACAACAAGTGGGGTGTAGGTTACCTGACAACGACAGCTACTCCGCTTACGAACGCAAGCATCAGCGCTGCCGGTGTTCCGACATACCGCCTGAACACACAGGTTATTACCGAAGGAACAACGAACAAAACAATCCTGTTGCGTGACTCATTCGTGAAGAACGTGTCAATCGACAACGTATGGCAAGCACAGATCGGTCTGCGTTATATCTTTAACTAAGCCGGTTTTACGCCTTAACAAAGCCCCCGCCCCAAAGCGGGGGCTTTTGTTTTTAACAGAATCACCCCTATGAAAAAGCTCATCATTACCTTACTGGGCTGCTCGCTGGCAGGGCATGTGTCGGCGCAGGAAAACCGCTTTCAGACTAATGCTGTCATCAGTACCTTTCTGATGCCTGAGCGGCGAACAAAACCGGTGATACTGGCCCACCGTGGCGGTCCGGATGCCGGTGATACAGAAAACAGCCTGGAGACCTTCAGGAAGGCCATCAATGACGTGCCGGATGCTATTCTTGAAATGGATGTGCGGATGACAAAGGACAGCGTGCTGACCTTGCTTCACGACGATGAACTGGAACGTACCACAACCGGTACCGGCTCCCTGAACGCACAGACATGGCCGGTTTTGTCCCGGCTGCAACTGCGTGACCTGACTGGTAAGCCAACTACGCAGAAAATGCCGTTATTCGAAGAGGTGCTCAGGTGGAACAGGAACCGGGCAGTGTTGGCTCTGGACATCAAACCCGGCGTTGACCTCCGGAAAGCCATGGCGATGGTGGAAAAACACAAGGCGCTGAACAGCGTATTGGTGATCTGCTATACTGTAGAAAGTGCCGTTGCATTGCGGCAGACGTATCCGGATCTCTGGCTGGCACTGGGGGTTACGACAGCCGATGATCCGGCAAAATTCAGCAAGGCCGGACTACCGCTGCATCATCTGGTGGCCTTAACGCCCCGGCAGCTACAACCCAAAGCCTTTTATGAGGCCATGCATGCCGTCGGGATACCCTGCTCAGTAGGAACCTATGGGAAGGACAATGTCGATGAACAGCCCATGGAGAAAGCCGGAAGTGCGTATCGGCGTATCGTTGAACAAGGCGGCGATATTCTGACAACCGACCGCCCTGCTGCCGTTGACCGGCTATTTCGGTGAATCCTGTTCTTTGCCTTCGGCCGCCTTATTGAGCCGCAGTTGTCGTAAGGTATCCGTGGCCGTCTGATAACCAAGGATCATCAACCGGCCGATGTCCTCTGAATCGAAACGCTGGAGGTCGAGGTGGAGCGGTTCATGGGGGCGGACAACCGTCAGGTTAAAATCCCGTTGGCGCAGCTTTTCGCGTTCGGCAAACCGCTCTGCCCAGGCGATGTCGTTGTTGACCAGCTGATTGACGGTAATGTCTTTCACGCGGTCAATCAGGTTCAGCAGGTTGCGGTAATTGAACTTTTCGGTAAATATTTTCTTCGCATGGCAGGCTACACACATGATGTCGGTCACGCCGTCTTCGATGGCCACCCGCAGCGGGGCTACTTCGCGCAGGCCACCGTCGAGGAACGCTTTCCGGTGGTCGCCGCCGATCTGAGTGGCCGGCATGATAAACGGCAGCGAGCTGCTGGCGACCACATAGTCCAGAAAGTGATCATCCTGCGGACTGGCATACACCATGTCGCCTTCGATAATATCAACTGCCCCGACTTTGAGCTTGATAGGTGCCCGTTTGAGCCGTTCTGCGTCGAGGTGGGAGGTGACCAGGTGACGTAAGGGTTGATTGTCCAAAAGCCCGTCAAACCGGCTGAAAAGCGTGTTATAGCCCATCATCAGTCTGGATCGTTCTTCGGCAATAGCCTGCGGGCCGGTGATGTTGCGTATCCAGAACTCAAGCAGCGCCCTCCCGGCTTTAGGCCAGTCAATTTTGCCGGTTTCTTCAAACTGCCGGGTGGCTTCGTGGGTTAGAAAGGTGGCATTCAGACTGCCAACGGATATGCCATAAATAGCATCCGGGGTAAAACCGGACTCCAGAATCGCCATAACAGCACCGGTCTGGAAAGCACCTTTCAGAGAACCGCCACCAAGCACCAAGGCGCTGTTTTGGGGGGAGTTATGCTGAATGTGCGACCGGTGGGGTACCGGCGGATTGGGATTATCGATCATAGGGTTACGAAAGTCAGTCCGGTAATTTGCCGGATTTTGGGCAATAATCAAATTTTTGGTGGTATACTTGCCAGAAAATTACCGGAAATGCCACTATCAGTTGCCGACATACAAGCCCCGATCGAACACGAAATGCGCGAGTTTGAGCGCAAATTCCGGGACTTGATGAAAAGCGAGGTAATGCTGCTTGACCAGATTATGAATTACATCGTCAAGCGCAAAGGCAAGCAGCTTCGTCCGATGTTTGTCTTTCTGTCTGCGGGTGTCTGTGGCCAGATTACCGAATCGACCTATCGGGGAGCCGCCCTCATCGAACTGCTCCATACGGCCTCTCTGGTACACGACGATGTGGTGGATGATTCCAACTATCGCCGTGGGTTCTTCTCCATCAATGCCCTCTGGAAAAATAAGATTGCGGTGCTTGTCGGCGACTACCTGTTGTCGCGGGGGCTGCTGCTGTCGGTCGATAACAACGAATACGACCTGCTGCAGATTGGCTCACGGGCTGTTCGTGAACTGAGTGAGGGGGAGTTGCTCCAGATTGAAAAGGCGCGCCGCCTCGACATTACTGAAGAGGTCTATTACGAGATTATCCGGCAGAAGACGGCCTCGCTGATTTCGGCCTGCTGCGCGATGGGCGCCCGGTCGGCCAACGCGGCAGCTGAACAAATTGAACAAGCCCGGCTATTCGGGGAGAAAGTGGGCATCGCCTTCCAGATCAAAGACGATCTGTTTGACTACGGGACGGCCGAAGTCGGCAAACCGCTGGGCATCGATATCAAAGAGAAAAAAATGACGCTTCCGCTGATCTATGCCCTCAACAAGGCCAGTTCAGGCGATAAGCGGCGGGTGATTAATATTGTGAAAAATAAGAGCGACGATCCTAAAAAGGTGAACGAGGTTATCGCGTTTGTGAAAGGATCCGGCGGCATTGAATACGCAACGGCCGCCATGCAGCGGTTTGTAGAAGAGGCCAAAGCCCTTCTGCACGCCTTTCCGGCATCGGCCTACCGGACGTCGCTGGAACAACTGGTTCAGTACACGATAGAACGGAGTAAATAAAAGATAGCGTTAAACAATGGCCTGCCCTGCCGGAAAGCTCAAAACTTTCCGGCAGGGCAGGCCATTGTTTAACGACTCAATCCATCCCGTTTGGCGCGGTCGCGGACCCGCTGCGCCCGGGCCTTGCTGTCGGGGTGAGTTGACAGAAACGTCGGAACGCCCGCACCGCCGCTTTGTTTGGCCAGCTTTTCGAACGACGTGGCCAGCGCCATCACACTATAGCCGTTCTTTTTCATAAACTGATAGCTGTAATCATCGGCCTCGGTCTCCTGCTTCCGGCTGAAGGAGGAACCGACAACGTAATCGGCAAATGAAGCCAGTTCAGACCGTGACAATTTTCCCACTGCCCCCGACCGGGATGCCAGCACATTCCGGACGGCAGACCGTTGCAGGGCTTTTTTCATCGCGTCGCGGGTGTCGTGGTTAATCACGTGACCGATTTCGTGGCCCATAATCGCCAGCAGTTCGTTGTCGGTCATCACATCCATCAACCCCTTAAAGACCCGGACACTGCCGTCGGCGGTAGCAAACGCGTTCACATCTTTCACCATGTAAACTTTGTAATTAATCGGAATACCACTTACGGTTTTATGGCGGCGCACAATCCGGTTGAGGCGCTGGGTATACGGATCATTGGGGCCGGCAACGGGGTTCTGACTATCCATCTGCTGCACGGCCTGCCGCGATAACTGAGCGACCTGCGCATCGGTTAACAGGGCCGAACTCAGCCCGTCCATAAGGGCTTGCATTAAGCCCGGTTGCTGAGCCTGTACGGTCACGGTTAACCCGGTCAGCAAAAAGAAAAGCATTTTTATCGTTTTCATACGTTTCTCCGCGTTTTTACTTACCTGGCAAAAGCACCGGCGGAGGGCGCCGGTTTCGCCGGTTTATTTATGGACTCATTAATTGAGGAAAAGGTTTAATGCATGAGGGAATGGAATGGTTTGGTTACCTTTGTCCGAAACGTCAATAAACCTGCGGTATGTTTTCCGTAAAAAAGCTACTTTTCTTCGCATGTCTGTCGACCGCTGCGATGGCTCAACCTGTTAAAAAAGGCACAGTTCCTGAAGCCCCCGTATTCCCGAAACGACCGAAACTTGTGGTTGGCATTGTGGTTGACCAGATGCGTTATGACTACCTGTACCGGTATTATGACCGGTTTTCGAAAGGCGGATTCCGGCGCATGATGGATCAGGGATTCAACTGCCGTAACAATCACTATCACTACGCGGCCACGTATACGGGCCCCGGTCATACCCACATCTACACAGGCTCGGCGCCTGCACTGAGTGGTATTGTCGGAAACGATTTTTATGATCGTACCGCCGGCCGGATTATGTACTGTGCCGAAGATACAACCGTACAGACCGTTGGTAATACAGGGTCGGCCGGTAAAATGTCTCCTAAAAACCTGCTGGTGACCACCATCTGCGATCAGCTGAAGCTGGCAACCGACGGCCGTTCCAAAGTGTTTGGCGTGGCCCTCAAAGACCGTGGTGCTATTTTGCCCGCCGGTCATGCTGCTAACGGGGCATTCTGGTTCGACTCTAAAGACGGTAACTGGATCAGCAGTACCTACTACATGAAAGAACTGCCGAAATGGGTGCAGGAGCACAACAGCAAACGATTGCCGGACCAGTTCCTGAGCAAAAAATGGGAACCGCTTTTGCCGCTTGACCAGTACCTGGAAAGTTCGGCTGATGACGAACCATACGAGGCGCTGATGCCCGGCGAGCAGAAGTCAGTGTTTCCGCATGAGTTTGTCACCATGTCAGGTGGCAGCAAGTATGAAGGCTTACGGACGAGCCCGTATGGCGATGCGCTGACGAAGGAGTTTGCTTTAGCGGCCGTTAAAGGCGAAGAACTGGGTAAGGATGCCATTACCGATTTTCTGTGTGTCAGTTTTTCATCACCGGATTACATCGGCCACGCCTTCGGGACACATGCCGTGGAGACAGAGGACAACTATATCCGGCTCGACGGCCAGTTGGCCGATTTGTTTAACCAGCTGGATGCCAGTGTGGGCAAGGGCGAATGGGTCGCCTTTCTGTCGGCCGACCACGGTGTTGCCGACATTCCGGGTTTCCTGAAGACATACCATATTCCGGCCGATGTCAAATCGGGTGGTGAGGTGAGCGACGCGGCAAAGGCGGCTTTGCAGGAAGCATACGGTCCTGGTCAGTGGGTATTGTCCTACATAAATCAGCAGGTGTATTTGAACCACGCGTTGTTACAGGAGAAAAAAATTGCTGTTAACGACGCCTGTGATGTCGTTAAGCGGGCTTTGCTGAAACAGCGCGGTGTGCTGAATGTGGTGAACCTGAACAATCCGGCGGGTCAGCTGATGCCGTCTATTCAGATGGAAATGATCCGGAATGTATACCAGCCTAACCGGAGCGGCGATGTGTACATTGTCTTTAACGCCGGTTGGTTTGAAGGCCGTACACGCGGGACGACACATGGCACCATGTATGCCTATGATACCCACGTACCGCTGTTGTTCTACGGCTGGGGCATTAAACCAGGCCAGACACTCCGCCGGACGGCGATTGCCGATATCGCGCCAACCGTAGCCGCCCTGCTCGGTATTCTGGAGCCAAGCGGAACCATTGGCGCACCGATTGAAGAAGTATTGAAGTAAGCAGACCCCATAGCAGAAGCCGGTCATTGGTCAGCATATTCGCTGGCCAGTGACCGGCTTTCGGCATTTCTGAAAACAGAAACAGGGGGAAAACCGGTTAAATAAGTAATCACCAATCCAATTTACCATGATCGATTTGAATCAGGCGCTGCGCCTTGTTTATCTAAGACTACAGACATGGACAAAGCTCGGCATCTCTCATTTGCCGGATCTGTTCGTAGCGATACTTGTTATTTTTCTGGCCTATACTATTGCAGGCTATATCCGTCAGATTCTGTCTAAAAGCCTGACCCGTGTCAGCCATAACCCGGCACTGGTTGACCTGACGGCGCTGGTTGCCAGCACGGCCATTAAGGCATTAGGTTTTTTTATTGCTCTCGGGACACTGGGCCTTGATAAAACCGTGACATCCTTACTGGCTGGTGCGGGAGTCGTGGCCCTGGCCATTGGTTTTGCTTTTCAGGACCTCACCGCCAACTTTATTTCCGGAACAATGATTGCGATTCAGCGGCCGATCCAGGTAGGGGATGTGGTCGAAACCAACGGCTTTCAGGGGCGGGTAGTGGCCGTAAAGCTGCGGTCGGTCGTACTCGATAATTTTGCCGGTCAGAAGATTGAAATTCCCAGCAAGGATGTTTTTCAGAAACCGATTGTGAATTATACCCGGACCGGGCAGCGGCGGCTGGAAGTGTCGGCGGGCATTTCTTATCTCGACGATCTCGATAAAGCGCAGCAGGTGGCTAAAGCTGCGATTAGCGCCTTGCCCTTTGTGCTGAAAGATAAACCGGTGGATTTGTTCTATAAAGCCTTTGCCGGCGATTCGATTCAGTTTAAGCTCTGGTTCTGGCTCGATCATTCAGACACGAATACGACATATGCCATGAGCGAAGCCATCAAAGCACTGAAACGGGCTTTCGATGAGGAGGGTATTCTGCTGATGTTCCCGATTGGGACCTATGACCTGAAGAAACGAATTGCCGACGACCGTAACCTGAGTTAAAGGGCGAAAGACTGAAAGAGCGAAAGAGTGATTACGATGCGCAATACACTTTTTCGCTCTTTCAGTCTTTCGCTCATTGATTAGATATTAACCGACACAGACCGC
Organism: Arsenicibacter rosenii; assembly: GCF_001870735.1. Classification (GTDB taxonomy): domain Bacteria; phylum Bacteroidota; class Bacteroidia; order Cytophagales; family Spirosomataceae; genus Arsenicibacter; species Arsenicibacter rosenii. The sequence goes on from NZ_MORL01000001.1 coordinate 468,623, forward strand.
TTCACATCGATACTGGTCGTTTTTAAGGTAATGCTTTTAGCCGTTACCTCGTTATCGCTGATCACTTCAACATGATAGGTACCGTCTTCCAGTTGACTCAGGTCAAATTTTGCTGAGAACGTACCGGATTTTTTGGTGATATACTGAGACGCCAGTACATTGTTTTGCTTGTCTTTAATGTTGATAACAAGGGCTTTACCGGCTTGCTTTTCAACGTTCACCCGCAAGGTCGACGGGCTGTAAGGCGACGCGTAAATGGCTGTACGATAAGAGTTTGATGTTGCTGTCGTGGCAGCTGAACGGTTGTCGTCAGCAGACGCAACTGTTGCAAAGCCCAGGCTCAGGGCGATCATCAGGGAAGTGGCAAACGTTTTCATGATTGTTCGTATTTGTTGTTGTTCTTTGTTGTTGTTGTCGTTCGACATGACAAAGGTGCACCCCGATTACGATACATGAATCCTCATTCTACACAAGCGGTCAGGATGGCCGGATGAAGCGGTTAAAATAGCCGATGAGCCGTGGCAGTGAGTGGGTGAGTGATTGGGTAATTGAGTGTGTAGCGCAGGGTAAAGGCTACACGGAGCGTCACTAAACCACTCATTCACCCAATCACTCACTCAATCAAATAACGAAGCTTACTTCCTTGAAACCAAAATAGTGAATCCGGTTGTCGGTGGCGATGGCGAGGCGGCCGGTTTCGTCGATGCCGACGATGTAGCCTCTAAAACGCTGCCAATAGCCCTGCTCATCTTCGCGCTCAAACCAGTGCTCTTCCTGATAGCGGAACAAACGTTGCAGATATGCCGTTTTAAGGTCAGCACGCTTCCCGGCCCGCAATTGCAGGTACCGTTGCTCAAGGCGTTCGGCAATGGTCGTCAGCAGGGAAGGCAGCGAATACCCATCCGGCATCGGAAACCGTTTTTGCAGCGAAGTAGCGCTCGGGTAAATAAATTGTACCTGGTTTACGTTAAGGCCAATACCGATTACCGAGCATGCAATACCGGCTCCCTGCAAGGTGTTTTCAATGAGAATACCCCCTGTTTTGGTATTTTCAACGTAGATATCATTCGGCCATTTGATGCGGAGAAGCCCTTCTGTGAAGGACTCGAGCGCATCGGTAATGCCGAGAGAAACGGCCATATTGAGCCAGAACTGTTCCGTTGCCGACAGAAAAGACGGGCGCAGAATAACCGACATTGTCAGGTTTTGTCCGCTTTCGGCCTGCCAGACATTCCCGCGCTGCCCCCGACCGGCCAATTGGGCGTCTGTAATGACAATCAGTCCTTCGGCCGGTTCGTCGCTGGCAATGATTTGGGCCGCCTCATCGTTGGTAGACTGACAGCTTGGCAGGTAATGAATTTTTTGGCCGACAAATAGCGTTTTGGGATGGATTTTGTACAAAATTTGTTTAGTTTAGTAAAGGTTCTGATATTAGGGTGAATCAGAGAGGACTCATCAGAAACTGCTGATCTCACCATCCGAACAAGGCCCGGCCACACCTGACTTGACCTTGCTGTCGGATTCATTGCAATTTTAACCGGATTACATGAGAATTAATAAAATCATTAAGACAACGGAAGAACAACAAGTAAGTTCAGAGACTCTTCGGGATTTAGTCGTGAAGGGTATGCAGGAGAAAAAAGCGATGGACATCGTCGTGATGGACCTGCGCCAGGTAAAAAACGCCATATGCGACTACTTCGTCATTTGTTCGGGTAACTCAGACACGCAGATCGACGCGATTGCCTCGTCGGTTGATGAAGAAGTTCATAAAAATACAGGCCAGAATCCGTGGCACCAGGAAGGCCGGACAAACCGGGAATGGATCCTGATCGATTATGTCGATGTAATTGCCCACGTTTTCCGGAAAGACCGCCGGACATTCTACGATCTGGAACAGCTGTGGGGCGATGCCGAAATTCACCACATCGAAGAACCGTTGTCCTTGCCGTCAATGGCCTGATCCAACCGTTTATCAGGGCGGCTTTCCACTAGTCAAATGGTAAATATAGCGGAAACATTAGCCTGATAATCGGTGTTACCAAGTGAAACCTCTTTGTACAACCTGTCGAAATGCCAGAAAATAACAATAGAAACCCGTTGTCATCTCGGGGGCCTCGCCGGCCGAATATTCAGGGATGGATTGTCGCGTTCTTGATTGCCGCTATCCTCGGTATTACCTTCATGAGCCGTTCCGGTTCTGTTCGCGAGACTACGTTCAAGCGATTTGAACGAATGGTTAAAGAACATGAAGTTGCCGAAGTAGTGCTGGTCAATGACAAGATAGCCGAAGTAACGCTAACCGACCAGGCATTACAAAGTCCTAAGTACAAAAATCTCTCTTCTGATAAACCGTACTTCGGAACAGGTTCTGGTCCTCACTATGTATTTCAGGTAGCCTCGGCTGAGTCGTTCAAGCAAGATCTGGACCGCATTCAGCAAGGCATTCCTGACAATGAAAAAGTTGAACTGAAATTTGAAACCCGCAGCGACTGGAGTGCTTTCTTCGGCTCGTGGGGAATCCTGATCGTTATGATTCTGGCCATGTATTTTCTGCTGGGCCGGATGTCGGGCGCAGGTGGACCGGGTGGTCAGATTTTTAATATCGGAAAATCAAAAGCAGCTCTTTTTGATGCTGAAAACCGGGTAAAGATCACATTTAACGATGTGGCTGGTCTGGACGAAGCGAAAGAAGAGATTAAAGAGATTGTTGATTACCTGAAAAATCCGTCGAAGTTTACCAAACTGGGGGCCAAAATTCCGAAAGGCGCCTTGTTGGTTGGCCCTCCGGGTACAGGTAAAACGTTACTGGCGAAAGCCGTAGCCGGTGAAGCCGGGGTGCCTTTCTTCTCTCTGTCTGGTTCTGACTTTGTGGAAATGTTTGTCGGGGTAGGTGCCGCACGGGTACGTGACCTCTTTAAACAGGCAAAAGAAAAAGCGCCTTGTATCATCTTTATTGATGAGATTGATGCCGTAGGGCGTTCACGGGGCCGTGGTTCTATGCCGGGAGCCAATGATGAACGCGAAAATACGCTGAACTCACTCCTCGTTGAGATGGATGGTTTTGCCACCGACTCGGGAATTATTATCCTGGCGGCTACCAACCGCCCTGATGTACTGGACTCCGCCTTGCTTCGCCCGGGTCGTTTCGACCGTCAGGTAAGCATTGACAAGCCGGATATCGTGGGACGTGAAGCCATTTTTAAAGTGCACCTGAAGCCGCTGAAACTGTCGGCTGATGTTGATCCGAAAGAACTGGCGGCGCAGACACCTGGTTTTGCGGGGGCTGAAATCGCTAACGTTTGTAACGAAGCTGCCCTGATTGCTGCCCGCCGTGACCGTGAGTCAATCGGGATGCAGGATTTTCAGGATGCGATGGACCGGGTAATCGGTGGTCTGGAGAAAAAGAACAAAATCATTTCTCCGGAAGAAAAAGAAATCGTGGCTTATCACGAAGCAGGTCACGCGGTGGCCGGCTGGTATCTGGAGCACGCTGATCCCCTCGTGAAGGTAACCATCGTACCACGCGGTGTAGCCGCGCTGGGTTACGCCCAGTATCTGCCACGGGAACAGTATCTGTACCGTACCGAGCAGTTGATGGACGAAATGTGTATGGCCCTCGGTGGTCGTGCTGCCGAAGATATTGTGTTTGGTAAAGTATCAACCGGCGCACTGAGTGATCTGGAGCGCATCACGAAACTGGCCTATAGCATGGTAACAATGTATGGCATGAACGATAAGATCGGCAACGTGTCTTTCTATGATTCGAAACAGTCGGATTACTCGTTCAATAAGCCATACTCGGAAGAAACAGCGAAGCACATCGACGAAGAAGTACGTAAGATTGTTGACGAGGCTTATCAGCGGACGATCAAACTGTTGTCCGACAAACGTGAAGCTCTGGAAACAATTGCCCAAAAGCTGCTGGAAAAAGAAATCCTGTATCAGAACGATCTGGAACGGCTGATTGGCAAGCGCCCGTTTGAGCGCGACACCGCTTATCAGGCGTATAAAAAACGCGGCGAAGAAGTAGCTGGCTCCGAAACAACGCCATCTCCAACTGAACCGGAAACGCTCCCTCAGGTTTAATCCGGACGGAACGAAAACGAAAAAGGCTTTGGACAACCGTCTAAAGCCTTTTTTTTTCTGTTTAACCTAGGGTGAACTCTATGCTTATCGATCTCAAACTTTTGTGCCGGTAGTTCCTCCTTTAGTCATAGAGATATCGACCGGCTTATTTTGTTGCCAGGCGCCACCGGTAAAGTCCGGCACGTCGATGGAATTCGATTTATGGCCGATCGACCAGGCGCTGAGCGGGCCGACTGAACTCCAGAGGGCGGCATCGTACACGTCCTGATCGAGGGGCAAACCATTTCGGAGACAATCGATTGTCCGCCAGTCCATCAGAAAATCCATTCCGCCGTGACCGCCCACCTTTTTGGCGATTTCGCCCATTCGTTTCACAATCGGCGGCATGTATTTTTCTTCCAGCGCTTTTACTTCTTTCTCACTCATCCATTCATGGCCGGTCGAATAGCGGGCAGGCTCAGGGTATTTCAGCGCCACGGCTTTGGTACCACTCACCAGCTGTATCCGCGAATAGGGCCGTGGCGACGATACATCGTACTGCACCATGATGGTTTTGCCTTTCTTCGTTTTAATGACCGACGTACTCATGTTGCCGTTAAAGTTGCGGCCGGCATAGGGCTTGTAAAAGTCGTCTTTCGCCGCGAGCTCCTTAGCCATATTGCCCAGCACAAAGTCATTACTTGACATGGAGTTGAGGTAGTCGAACTGATCGCCCCGGTTGATGTTCAGTACCTGGCAAACCGGTCCGAGGCCGTGAGTCGGGTAGAGGTTACCGGCCCGCTTCGACATTTCTTCGAGCTCCCACATCTGATAGAAGTGGTTTTTAGAGAACATGTAATCCTGCAGGTTATGAATGTAGGCTGCTTCGCAGTGTACTACTTCGCCGAAAAATCCCTGACGGGCCAGATTCAGGTTCAGCAGTTCGGTGAAGTCATAGCAGCAGTTTTCCACCATCATGCAGTGTTTTTTCGTTTTCTCCGAGGTTTCGACCAGCAGCCAGGCTTCTTCAATGGTTTTGGCAGCCGGGACCTCCACACACACGTGCTTGCCATGCGTCATCGAGAAAACGGCCATGGGTGTATGATACGCCCATGGGGTCAGAATATAGACCAGATCAAGGTCAGTCCGTTCGGCCAGTTTTTTCCAGATGTCGGTACTGCCAAAGTAAATGTCCGGCTTATGCCCGGAGGCTTCCACCAGTTTTTTTGCCTTGTTGACCTGTGTTTCGCGCAGATCACACAGGGCTTTTATTTCGACGCCTTCAATTTTGTTAAGCCGTTCTACGGCACCCATCCCGCGGTTACCGACGCCGATAAAACCGACACGGACGACGTCTAGCTTCGGGGCTGCATAACCACTCATATTAAAAAGACGGGGGGCTGACCGCCGGGCCTGCTCACCGATGGCATCCAGTTCATCCTGGTTACGGGCGAAGGCCGCAAACGGACTTGCCGCAACCAATCCCAGGCCGCTTAAGCCCGCCGTTTTTAAAAAGTTTCTCCGGTTGTTTTCCATATTGATTTACGTTGGAGGTAAGTAAGCTCAGAAAATACATTCGCTCAGAAACGCAGGCGTGTAACCCTTGTCAGTTGCCCAGGCAACGGCTTTCAGGATCCGGTCCCGGAAATCGGGCTGGTAAGCTTCGTAGAACGGGTAAAAATACTGCTCGTGGACCAGCAGATCCACAAAGGGCGGCAAGCCGGAGGGCAGGTCCGCGTAGCGGTCAAGGGCCGGGACAATATCCGCCAGCTCGGTTTTGTCAATGACAATACTGCTGCGGATAAAGGTGATGCCTTCCGCATTATCGTGCCAGACAAACCGCTTTTTCATGTGCCGGCGCTGGTCGGCCGTCAGATAGTACGACACCGCAGGCAGCTCGTCATCCACGTTGAAGTAGCCGAGCTGACCGGTATAGCCCGCATCCCGCAGCGCCCGTGAGCCGTCGACCGTCGATTCGCCCCAGTGTAATGTCGTTACCGGTCCCATCAGCGCGTCACCGGCAAACCGGCGTATTTCTGCCTGAACCAGGGCGCAATCACGGGCAACCTGCTCGTAGCCGGCCGTCCGGTATGGCATGTCGGGAAACTCGCCACGGGCATGAAAACTAAGCCGGAGCCAGTCGGCGTTGGCCTGCCACTCGGCCTTGAAACGGTCGGGAAACTGAGTCAGGTTAAACTGGTCGGTCTCGTAAAACAGGTTGAGGTGAATTTTTGTCTGGTAGTTATCGTGTACCTGTTTCAGAAAGCCCAGATACGGGTTATCGAACAACGACTGATAGCGGTCACCTTGCTGGTAAATGTCGCGCAGAAACCAGATGTTATCATCAATCGACAGCCGGTAGTGGCCCGCAAAGTTAGGTAGCCGGTAAACGGTAATGGCTTGTTCCTGACCGGTTGTATAGTCATGGAGGACCAGTTTATTAGCATAGTTGGTCAGCGGTATATTGGCCGAAAACGTACCCGCTTCATAGGTAGCGCTGATGCCATTGACGGTCAGGTAATGCGAAGCGGGGGCGGTTACCCGCACGTTGATGTGCAGCGATTCGTCCGTCAGAATGCCATCGCGGGCATGCAGCATATCACCGTCTATCGGAAAAATAAAGGCTAATTCGGCAGACATAAGGTTAAAAGTCAGGGGTAAACATAACGTCAAACGGCTTGATCGGGTCGGTTTTCTTCTGAATTTTGAAGTCGAGTACGTTCAGGTGCAGTTTGCGCCAGAGACTAAAATCAAGGTCGAACCGGCCCAGCATGGTGTTGAGCCGGTAAGGCATGTTTTCAGAAAGCCAGGCTTTCGCATACAGGCTTTTCAGTTCACCGGTTTCGTCCATGGCATCCACCAGCAGACTATGACACGGGTACGTCAGATCGTAAAATACATAATCTTCTTTCTTTTTGGTCACCATGGCATCATTCCACCGGTCACAGATAGCTTTGGCCCACAGAAAACGCATGGCCGAATAGTTGATAAGCCGTGCGGTTACGAGCATCGAAAACACAAAGCTGCTGTCTTTCCGGGTTGCTTTTGACAGGGCGTTAATCAGGGCTCCCTGCGCTTCTTCGGTATGTTGCCGGACGGCTTCGAAGTCGGCCAGATGGGCGGTGGTATTCGCCAGGTAATAAGGCTGAAACGGATTCGACCAGCTTTCGACCAGTGTTCCGCGGGGCAGGCTACCGGTATTCTTCCCTAGGCACTTTTCCAGAAAGGTGCCGGCCACTGCAAGATGATCAAAGGCAGACCGTAGTTCGGTGGCGATTGACGGATAAACGACCTGTGTATACTGTTGGGTAAAGGTCTGTTTGTCAGGGGGAGTGCCCTGCCATGCGCCGATGCAGCCATAGGCCATAAAAAGCCATGACGCGCTGACAAACGGTTCGACAGAATCGGTCCATACCGAGGTGATAAACCCACGGGTGTTGTGTTTGAGGCCGGTTTTCAGGCAGAGGTCAATGTTGGTATACGTGTAGTCTGACGACGGATAGATATGCCCCCAGCCCGATACGGCCGGCTGGATAAAAAAAGGCTTCTTAGCCTGTAAAACGGGGTTCAGGTAGGTATAAATGGCCGTTGTATCCGGCGTATACTCCCAGATGACCGGAATGACACCGGCCGGAAATTTGGGCAGTATATTGGGGTAGAACAGGTTCATGTCGGTCCAGGCCATGAGCGTTTTGCCGTAGGGCTTAAACGCCTCGCTGACAAACGTCAGCTGATCGACATAGTACGTTTCCGGATCAATTTTGTTGGCCGGGTCACCGGCGAGCCGCTTGGTTTCCCAGGTCTCGTCAAAACCTACGTGAATAAACGGGCTGCTGAACAAAGCCGTGTATTGCCTGATCCAGTTCGTAAGCAGTTCCTTAACGGCCGGGTCACGCGGGTCAAGCTCGTGGCCGTAGTGCCCGATGGCCATGGACGCAAACTTTTCGTTGCGGATAAGCTCGTGCAGGTGGCCGTAAAAATTCACAAACGGGATAACATCCATGTGCCGCTGGCGGGCGTAGGCGATGATGTCCCGGATCTGGGCTTTCGTGTAGGCGGCGCCGTAGTTGAGAGTCGGAAAGCCGTCAAGCTCAATGCTGACTTCGTTGTAAAAATAATACTGGTTTGTTTTGAAGCGGGCCAGAAAGTCGATCTGGCGCTTGATTTCATCGACGGTCAGCAAACCGCCGTGGGCAAAGTCCATCATTACGCCCCGATAGGCCAGTTTGGGACTGTCCTGAATCGAAACGAAAGGGAGCGAAGCCGAAGCGCCTTGCCCCTGGATCAACTGCCGGATGGTCTGAACGGCATAATAAAGGCCGGCCGACGTTTGTGCGTCAATGGTAATGCCTTTGGCGTTGATGGTCAGGCTGTATTTTTCGCGGGCGTTGCCGTTGGTCGCTTCGTCGGTCCCCGGCAGCTCCTGTCCGGCCGACCGGACTTTGTACCGTATAGCTGACGTTGTCGCGGTTGCCGCCTGTTTTACGGCAGCACCACTTTGGTTAGCGAGGAACTGTTTTAGCTCATTCAGGGCAAACAGTATGTCTTTCGTGGCATTGGGTGGTGTGTAGACCGTCAGTTGGCGGACCGGTACACTGCCCTGGCCATACTGAACGGTCTGCGGCTTCGGCAGCAAAACGGGTTGCTGTGCCCGGACCCCGAGCCAGCACAAGCAAAATGCTATCAAAAAAAGACCCTTTGTCATTGGAAAAAAAAGCTGTTTTACCACATAAGACACATAGGGCACATTAGAAAAATGTACACTATGCGTCTGTGAGGTAGCTGTTTGAACTGGTAAACTATTGCCTTCGCTATACAGAGCACCGCAATAATTCTATGTTTACTATGTGTCTATGTGGTTAACCAATTATTAATACGTGGCGCGGCCGCCCGACAGGTCGAAGGTAAAGCCGGTGGTAAAGCTGTTCTGAGGCGATACAATATAGGCAACCAGATTTGCCGCCTCATCGAGAGTACCACACCGCTTCATCGGAATTTTGTCGGTCATATACGTCACCTGTTGTTCGGGCATGGCATCGACGAGCGGTGTCCGGATCACAGCAGGGGCAAGAGCGTTGACCGTAATGCCGAATTCGGCGTATTCCTTACCCTGCACTTTGGCCATACCAATCACGGCGGCCTTCGACGCTGAGTAGGCCAGCATACCGGCATTACCTTCCTTACCGGCAATAGAGGCGATGTGCAGAATCCGGCCGTAGCGGCGTTCGATCATAAATGGCAGCACCGCTTTTGAGGTATAAAAACTGCTCATGAAGTTGACTTCGAATACCTTATGCAGATTTTCGCTCGTTACTTCATGGCTTTTTATGTTTGTGACGCCCGTAATCCCGACGCAGTTGACCAGGCTGTCGATCTGGCCGAAGTGCGCGTGAACCGCCTGAATGGCTTCAGCTACCCGTGCCTCATCGGTGATGTCGATAGCTACCAGATGTGCCTGCACCCCGTAACTGCCAAAGTGCTCGTTGAGGGCCTCGCCGTTGAAGTCGAGCAGGGCCACCTGTGCGCCGTCGGCCAGTAATTTCTTCGCTACGGCCAAACCGATCCCCGACGCTGCCCCGGTAATCAGCGCAACCTGTCCGCTAAAATCTCCCATTGAAAAGTGATGTTTTCTTGAATGAATAATGTAAAATGTAGAATGGATAATGTGGAGCTGTGACTGGCTGATACATTTATATAGTCAGTAACGTACCGGCTGGCGGATGCTCATTACACATTGTTCATTAATAATTATACATTTATTAATCAGTAAACCGCTTTTTCTACTGCACGGATACCGTATTTTTCGTCGTTAACGATATCGAGTACACGCTGGTTTAGTTCACGGATATAACTGATGGACGACGGATCAGGGATGTAGGCAGCTTTACGGGCAATACTGTTCCGCAGCACCCCGCGCGCCATCAGCAACTCCTTCTCGGCATAGTGGAACAGCTCCATGTTTTGCAGCGAGAAGAAAATCTGTGGCATGACGCGTTCAAACAGTTCAAAGGCTTTCGCATCTTCGCCCGATGTGCGGAGGGTAAAGATTTTTTGCAGGATATCCGCCACCGCAAGTCCGGGCATTACCCCACGGATCCCTACCGGTACGAGTTCGAGCATATACAGTCCGCCCCAGCCTTCAAAAAGCCCGATCCGGTCACCGGTTGCCTGGATGATGCTTTCAAACTTCGGTGCACAAAGCGGCTCTTCGAGTTTCAGGTATTTGAAGTTCGGGTTTTCGTCCATCAGCTCTTTAATGAACCCGACACTGATCGACGAGCCTCCCGGATTGAAATCCTGAATCAGCACCGGCGTATCCGGAATGGATTGTAAAAACTCCGACAGATACACCTTCAGCGACGCTTCCGGCAGGCTGAAAATACGCGGAACGGCCAGCGAGACGACATCGGCACCGGCAGCTACGTTGGCCTGCGCCAGCTTGATCGCTACCTTGAGCGACGGATGGTTGGACTGGGCAACGATTTTAAGCCGGCCGGCGGCGTGTTCGACGGCCACCCGCACTACCTGAAGCTTTTCTTCGTCAGTCAGCTTATAAAACTCACTGGCATACGCTGGCAGGCAAACGGCCTTGATGCCGCCTTCGATGGCAAAGTCGATCAGATCGCGAAGGGCGGCTTCATCAATTTCTTCGTTTTCAGTAAAGGGCGTCGGAACGATAGGCACTACGCCGAAAAGTTCGTTTTCTACAGTTGTCATAACCTGGCTGGTTCTTGATTTTTGGTAACCACTTTCTTTTGTTGTACTTTATTGTCGACGATCGACAGAATCAACGTCGAGGCTAAGACCAGAATGCCACCGATAATGGCTTGCTGGTTCAGGGTTTCGCCCAGCCAGATGGCTGCAATAGGTAACCCCATGAACGTAATCAGATAATTTGAGATCGCGACCTGCGTAGCATCCAGATTTTTCAAGGCTTTGAAAAACAGGAGCATCGACAGGAAATTGTGAAAGAGCGTGAGGGAAATCATGCCAATCCATGTATTGGTCGTAAACTCAGGAATACGGCCAAACATATAGGGTTCGTAATAAAGCACTAAGGGGGTCAGCAGAATCGACATTACCAGATAGGTGTAAAACACCATTTCCATTTCGGTAAACCGGTCGGCCACTTTTTTGCACCCCACATTGTAATAGGCATTGCCGAGAATAGCCAGAAAAATAAGCACGTTGCCGAGGGCGTAACGCGAGCTCAGGTCAACGCGTTTGATGTCGTCGGTAGAGCAGAGCGCCACACCGGCAATGGCAATCACAAAGCTGATCCAGCGGGCGGTGTTCATCTTTTCGTTGAGGAGCAGAAAGGCAAACACGGCCGTTACTACCGGCAGAATCATGACCATGATGGCGGCATTACTCGCCAGCGAAAACTGCGTTCCCCAGGTCATCAGCACCTGCGAGGGAAAGGCTCCCAGCGCGGCCAGCTGCACAAAAATCAGGGCATCGCTTAGCTTTTTACCCCCCTTCCGGAAGTCACGGACAACAAACGGCCCCAGAAAAATGGTGGCCAGCAGCATAGGTGCCCAGACCGTGAAATAGGGCCCGACCTGGTCCTGTGTCAGCTTGATGCTGGTAAAGTGAAAGGCCCAGATCAGGTTGCAGAAGAACAGGATCGACCACGAGACGATTGACTTTTTCATAATTGGCTGAGTAAGGTCTGACCGGTTGAGAATCGGGCAAGTGCCTCGACATCCAGTTCAATACCGAGGCCGTGCCCCTGCGGAACCAGTGCGGCTCCGTCCACGAATTCGATGGGCTGCACAATCAGATCGTCGGTCCGGACGAGTTCGCCGAACAGATCCGACGGGATGGTGCAGTTGATGCTGGCGGCGGCAATATGCAGCCCCATGGTTTCAGCAATGCCGAGGTCGACTTCGGAGCCCCGCCAGCAGGATTTACCTTCCAGATGGGCGATTTCGGCCAGCAGTACGCAGTTATAGGCCGAACCGTTGAAGTTATACCCATCGACTGCGTCGGCCCGGACAAAGGCAATCATGTCGCGGATATCCTGGGTATAGGGCAGCGAAATATGCCGGAACATGGGGATGCCGAGGGTTTCGCGCAGGTACTTGAAGCCGGCCACATCGGCATGCAGGATCGGGTCTTCGAGACCGAGCATGATATCCTGTTCAACGCCTTCCATGAGCCGGAGCGTGGTGGCTACGTCGGTCCAGCGCTGGTTCGGATCGAGGAGGATTTTAATGCCGTCGCCGCACTTTTTCTTGATTTCTTCGGTCCACAGACGCACCGGATCTTCATCCGAGCACTTGAATTTGAAGGCCTTGTGGCCTTTCTGCATGGCTTCGAAGGCTTTCTGTGCTGCATCTTCCGGCGTCCGGCGACCGGTCCAGCCAAAGCAGTCGATGCGGTCGCGGCAGGCTCCGCCCAGCAACTGGGAAACGGGGGCCTGTAACAGTTTCCCGACGACATCCAGGACCGCCGTTTCAAAGGCTTCGTATATCCGCTGATCTGCCACGGGCAGGCGGCGCCAGTTCAGTTTCAGTACATCCTGCCCGACAAACGGCTGCATGGCCTCATGGAGCAGTTCGCCCGAGGCGCTCCGGTAGGTTTCGCCGATCCCGGTCAGCCCGTTCTGAAGCGTCAGCTCAATGATCCATTTGGGTTGATTGGCAAATTCTGTCCAGCGCTCACCGGTCAGGAACTTTTGGGCAAAGGCCGCGTCCTTGTCGATTACCTCCTCTGAGTTGAGGCTGTTCGGTTTGGCGGGCACAATCACCTGCGTGGCTTTGATGGATTGAATGCGTGTCATGATTGCGGTTCGATAGCGTCTGACGAATATTTACGGGCCAGTTTGCGGATGTCATAGCTGAAGGCAATGAACTGTTCCTCCCAGTGTGCGGCCGATTCGGTGGAATAGGGATAAAAGCCCTGTGCATTCTGAACGCCCTTTGCCCCGGCCGCCACCAGTTTTTCCATCATCGCCGGTGTTTCCCGGGCATTGCTGAGATCAGGAAACAGGTCTTTCATAACGGTCAGGTAAGCCGGAATGCCGGTCAGATCCATAAACCGGAACGGGCCGGCAAAGGTGATCCAGTAGCCAAGATCGTTCCGGAGGGAGCGGTCGACGTCTTCAATGGTTGCATAACCGTTTTCGACGAGGTGGAAGGCTTCGCGCAGCATGGCATACATGATGCGGTTGGTAATAAACCCGCGGATGTCTTTCCGGAGTACCGACGGCTCTTTGCCCCAGCTTTCGGCAATCGCTGCCATTTTATAAGCATATTGCTCGTCGGAGTCGTTGCCGCAGATAATTTCCATGAAGCGGGTTATGTGTGCCGGTTCGGCCCAGTGGATGCCCAGGACACGTTCCGGATGCGTCAACCCCTGCTGGAGTATGGTCACCGGGATGGCTGAGGTATTGCTGCCGATGATGGCCGTGGGCGAAAGTACGGTCTCCAGACGCTGGTAGACCGATTTTTTCTCGTCCACATGTTCAATGATCGATTCAATAACTACCTCAATACCCGCTAACCGGGTAACATCGTCTGTGATGGTCAGCCGGTCCAGGATCGTTTCGGGTGCATCGGTCAGCAAGCCTTCCCCCCGGAGCTGTGTCAGAAAGCCGCGGATTCGTTCGCGGGCTTCTCCGGCGGTGCTCATGTCTTTAATCAGCGACGTAACCTCATGACCGGCAGCCAGAATACAGGTGGCAATGCTGCTACCCATAAGGCCGAGTCCGACGGTACCGATGCGTGTGTGAGAAATCATAACGTTGAGTAAATTAAGCCTGGTCAGGAAGTACGGCGATGGCGTCGATTTCGATCTTGATGCCATCCGAAAGGACCGACTGTACCGTCGTCCGTGCGGGCAACACACCGCTGAAAAAAGAGGCGTAAGCCGCATTGTAGCGATCAAACTCCTGTATGTTTTCGAGGTGTACCGTACATTTCACAATGTTGTCAATTGTTCCGCCCGCCGCTTCCACAATCTTCTGTACGTGCGAGAGCGTAAGCAACGTTTCTTCTTCAATTGTACCGTGCAGCACCTCACCGGTCTCAAGATCCAGCGGACCCTGACCACTGACGAACAGTAAATTGCCCACCTGTACGCCTGAGGAGTAGGCACCGGTGTTAACGGCTTTAGCGGGATGTTTTATTTCGATCTTCTGCATGCTTATTCAGCCAGTTTATCAGACAATGGCCATGTACTGAATGACGACAGGAAGTTAACTAAATTGTTTACAGCCTGCTCAAATAAATGTTTACCTTTTTCGGCGGTGCCTAGCCGGGGCTCACCACTGCTGCCGTTGCTTGAGATAAAGGCAGTTTGTTTAAATACAGTTACCCCGCGATATGCTTCATCGTCTTCCCAGGGGATATACCCGTTGCTGGCCGGCCGTTTAGCGCGTTCGGCCCGATCCATCCATACCTTTTCGGGATACAGGTGCAGCATCAGGCTGGTTTCGTATTCACAGGCATGGCTCAGGGCGGGGCTTTCCATGGGGACGTCTCCGGCAAAAGCCTTTCCCGCCAGCTCCCAGTACGTAGCCAGGGCAATCGTAGGCTGATGGCTCTCGTCGAAACGCTTGCTCAGGATCGCCAGCGCCTGCTTGACCGGCGTGATATTTCCCCCATGCCCGTTCAGCAGAACAATGCGTTTGGCTCCGGAAAGGACCAGTGACTGCACCAGGTCAATAATCACTTTTGTATACAAATCCGGAGCAATGCTTAATGTGCCCCCAAAGTACAGGTGATGATCACTCGAACCGAAGGGCAGGGTAGGGCAAAGCAGGATTTTGTCCGGTAATACAGCCTCCGCTTTCTGCGCAATTTTTGTGACAATATCTGTATCTGTCGACACCGATAAATGGGGCCCGTGCTGTTCAATTGCTCCCAACGGAAGCAATACAACATGGTCCTTAGAATACCGGTTATTATCAGAATAGGTAGACGCAAAAAATAACATAATTTATTTGACTTGTAGAGACGCAAAATTTTGCGCCTCATTTTTGATATAGTTAAATGAACATCAACAATTCATTTGTAAGATAAACCGAAAAATATACGCTGAAAATAAGTACATACTAGTTAGCTGTATTTTATAGAAAGTATGCTGTAAGGAATATTTGGCAAAGAGCCGTGATTACAGGTTTTGGAAAAATGAGCCGCAAAATATTGCGGCTCTACGACGACGGCGTCAATCATCAATACCCTGTGTTTTGTTTCAGTACTGACGTACCGTTTACGACGCTCAGGTCAATCTGTGCCTGTGGAATAGGGTAAATTTCGTTTTTGCCTTTCTTGAACGTAGCTCCTTTCATATACGTAAAGTCGTAGCCCGGAATCGAGGTTTCGTGTTTTACGTAAGCATTCAGGGTATTGGCCATGTAGCCGGTGCCGTTGTCCCAGCGGCGGAGGTCAAAGAAGCGGTGGCCTTCCATCGCCAGCTCCAGCTTGCGCTCAAACCGGACAGCTTCGCGGGCAAAATCCTTGCCTTTGGTCGTGAACTCGGTTGTATACAGACCAACCTTGTAATTTGCTGCCGGTTCGTTGGTAAAGCCTTTCAGCGGGGCCGTGTTGTCCACGTACTTTTTAACCCAGCCAGCCTGATTAGCGGCCCGTGCCCGTACCATATTCACGTACGTCTGTGCCTGTGCCAGACTCCCGATTTCAACCTCACACTCCGCAGCCCACAACAAGACATCAGCAAACCGGATCATGGTGTAATTGTTGGACGTCCAGCGTGAAAAAGCCGATGTGGTAGCGGCTTGCGCCTGATAGTAGATGGTTTTTATCGGGCTATACGGACCGGCTACCGCCTGTACACGGATCCATGCCTTCCCCGGGTGAACGCCCCAGTCGAGATACGGGATGCCACGGCGGCCAACAGTCCAGTCGAGCCGGGCGTCGAGCGTACCCTGATAGGGGGTAAACGGGGCGCTGCTTTCAATATTCTGGTCGTTGGCAATGTCCGAATCGTTGAAGGTGTCGATGAGCGGCAGACCAGTCGCCGGGTCTGTTTTGTACGAGTTCACGAGGCTGAACGACGGCTGATAGGCACCGCAGCAGGTAGCAGGTCCACCCATCGGGAAGTTCAGCGCATCGCCGTAGTTGCCGTTCTGGTAAGAGTCTGCAACCGACATCTGCACCGCAAATACCGATTCGGGTCCGTTTTTCTTCGACGGGTTGAAGTTGTCGGCGTAGTTGACCAGCGCATATTTTGCCCCCGAAGCCGTTACACCGTTGGCAATAATGTCGGTCAGTATGGCTTTGGCTTCCGTGTATTTGTCCTGGAACATATACGTCTTGGCAAGGAATGCCTTGGCGGCCCAGCTGTTTGCCCGGCCAACTTCCGTCTTCGTCGCGCTGAGGTTATCGGCCGCAAATTTGAAATCAGCTTCCAGCTTAGGCCACGGCGACGTTGTATTGGCGACGTTGTAATTGCTGTTGGCATAGCTCACAGTCTCGTCCAGATACGGGATATTTTCCCATAGTTTTGCGGCTTCAAAGTGATAAACTGCCCGCAGGAACGTCGCTTCGGCCTTGATTTGTTTGGCTTCTTCGGCCGTTAGTGACGGGTCGGTCGTCTGGGCCAGGACACGCAGCACGTCGTTAGCCCGCTGCACACCGGCATACAGCACCATCCATTTGTTGTTGAACGGAGCCATCGACGCATCGTAGTTATAGCTTTCTACGGCTTCCATCGGGGGCAGCGCCGAAGCCTGCGTGCCGGTATGGGCGTCATCTGACGTAACACCGCCGAAAATCCAGTTACTGACACCGACAAAGTAATACGTAGTGTTGGGTACACCCCAGCCGTCGAGCAGGGAGTAGGCACCGGTCAGTAAGCCTTTTACCCCCGCCTTGTTGGCCAGCGTTGTTTCACTGGTCGAGCCAAGAGCGCCGATTTCGAGGTATTCTTTGTTACAGGCGTTGGTTGCCGAGATTAATACCAGGCAACTTGCCAGGAGTCGAAGAGAAAGTCTTTTCATGATTGGCAATGTGTTAGGTATTGTTAGAAAGAAAGATTTAAGCCGAGAATGAAGTTTTTCTGGTTGTTGGGATAGTTGGCATAGTCAACACCAAAGGCCGAGCTGTTGCCGCTGATTTCAGGGTCGAGGCCGCTGTATTTGGTCAGGGTGAACAGGTTAGCCCCCTGTGCATAAATCCGGAGCTTATTCATCCCGAACCGTTTCAGGGTCGAAGGACTGACAGTATAGCCGATGATCAGCGACCGCATTTTCAGGAATGAGCCGTCTTCGACATAGAAGGAGTTCGATACCCCCGACGAACTGAATGAACCGGTTGACTCAATTTTCGGGATCGACGAACCGGTGTTGGTCGGGCTCCAGGCATTCAGCAGGTCGTTGCTTTTGGCGCCCACATACGTGCTGAAAAAGTGCGTAAACGACTTGATGGTATTATAGATTTCGTTGCCCTGCGAACCGAAGAGCGTGGTCGAGAAATCGAAGTTTTTGTAGGTTACGCCAAGGTTCAGGCCGTACGTGAAATCAGGGTTCGGGTTGCCGAGGAATGTCCGGTCAGCAGCCGTGATCTGACCGTCGCCGTTCACGTCCTGATATTTAAAGCGCCCCGGGGCTGCCCCGCTCTGCGTTGGTGACGACGACACATCGGCATCACTCTGGAACAGGCCAAGCACTTTGTAGCCAAAGAATGAACTCACCGGCTGACCCACCTGGTTGCGGATAACCGTACCGAGGTTCTGCGTATTGGCCGCATCGAAATAACCAGGGTTCGGAATGTTTACCACTTCATTTTTGTACGTCGTAATGTTCGCACCGATCGTAAACTTCAGGTCGTTGTTAACGGTGCCTCTATACGTAGCGGCCAGGTCAACCCCTTTGTTCTGAATATCGCCGATGTTCACGGTTGGTGCCGTGGCTCCGCCCGCCGACGCCGGCAGCGGTTGGGTAAAGAGCAGACCGTTGATCGACTTTTTGTAATATTCCAGGGAGATGTCGAGTTTGTTATTCAGGATACTGGCGTCGAAACCAACGTTGGTGACGATGTTCTCTTCCCAGCCCGTATTCGGGTTGCCGATGCTGATCTGGGCGAAGCCCTGCGACAGTTTGGCCGCACCGGTGATGTCATAGTAAGCGTTGGCAAAGTTACCGCCGAAGAGGGTAAACGCGTTGGCCGGGCTAACGTTATTCTGCGAACCCAGTACCCCGTAGCTGCCCCGGATTTTCAGGTCGTTGAGCCACGTTACGTTCTTCATAAACTCCTCGCCTGTTACGCGCCAGCCTGCTGAGAACGAAGGGAAAACACCGTACCGGCGATTGGCACCGAAGCGCGAAGAGCCATCGCGGCGAACCGTAACGCCCAGCAGGTATTTGTCGTCGAACGAGTAGTCGGCCCGGCCAAACACCGAAAAGAGGGTGTTGTTATAGGCACTGCTGGCGTTGGTGATGTTGGTCGTTCCGTTGGAAAGGCTCAGGTAGTCGAAACTGGTTGAGAACAAGCCACTTGACGAACCGGTCAGGTAACGGCCGTAGTTGCGGATGGCTTCCGAACCGGCAATGACTTTCAGGTTGTGTTTCCCGAATGCGTTCAGATACGTCAGTGTATTCGTCCACATGGTGGTGCTGTTATACAGGGCTGTTTCGGCAAACGAATTCGGGTTAGTGTTGCCTTCCGAGTTGTTATACGGCGTGAACGTGAAATTGGTATAATACTGGTTGTCAATGGTTCCGCCAATGCTGGTCCGAGCCGTAAAGTGTTTCAGGAAGTCAACTTCGGCGAAGATATTCCCCACGATGTCCCACGTATTGCTCTTATTGTTTACCGTGCTTTTCTGGACCGCAACGGGGTTTGACGAACTGCCCAGTTCCGGACCCGTGAATGTCCCGCCGTAGTTGCCTTTGATGTCATACACCGGAATGATTGGCATATTGCGGTAGGTCCATGCAATCGGGTTGCCGCTGCTGAGGTTATCGAAACCCGGATTCTGCTTGTAGAAAACGTACATGTTTTCGCCTACCCGGACATTGTTTTTCACCTTGAACTGGGTATTTACGCGGGCCGAGTAACGTTTTAGATACGATTCGATCATGGTGCCCTGCTGATTGAAATAACC
The DNA here is from genome assembly GCF_001870735.1 of Arsenicibacter rosenii. GTDB lineage: Bacteria > Bacteroidota > Bacteroidia > Cytophagales > Spirosomataceae > Arsenicibacter > Arsenicibacter rosenii. The sequence goes on from NZ_MORL01000001.1 coordinate 487,763, forward strand.
CAGCGAAACCAGATAGTTCGACTTGTCGGTACCACCGCTGGCAGTCAGGTTATGGTTGGTCATGGGAGCAGTTTTGAAGAGCTCATGAAACCAGTCCGTTCCGGTTTTATTCAATCTCTGGATCAGGTAGTTGCTGGCCGGGTTCGCAGCGTCGAAATTGTATTTTGACGGGTCAACTGCCGCATCGCCGGTATTACCGACCCCGGTAGCGCCCGGACCCCGGTAGGAGAAATCAGGGATGCCGTTTTTGAACAGACTGGTATTCGGATAGGCCAGTTTGGTCAGCGTGGCAAAGTCCTGCGAATTCAGGAGGTTAAATACGTTGCCTTTCAGTGGCTGCTGACTGCCGTAATAGGCGTCGTATGAAATAACCGGAGCGCCTGATTTGCCTTTCTTAGTGGTAACGATGATCACACCGTTTGACCCCCGTACCCCGTAAATTGAGGCGGCACCGGCATCTTTCAGTACCTGCATTGATTCGATGTCGTCGGCGCTGACATCGTTCAGTTCGGCCTGCACACCGTCAACCAATACCAGCGGCTGGGCGTTACCAAACGAGCTGATCCCACGGATAAAGATGTTGCTCGGGCTGCCCGGTGCCCCTGAACTGATCACGTTTACACCCGCAGCCTGGCCTTGTAGTGCCTGAACCGCCGAGCCGGCCGGTATCGATTTAAGGGCTTTCATGTCCACAATGGATACGGAGCCGGTAATGTCTTTTTTACGCTCCGACGAATAGCCCGTGATGACCACTTCGCTGAGTGAGGTTACGGACGGAGTCAGAACGATGGACAGATTCGTCTGATTACCAATCGGAAATTCCTGAGTGACGTAGCCGATGTAGGAAACGATCAGCGTGGCACCGGGAGAGGCATTGATCGTGAAGGTACCATCGGCGCCGGTTGTGGTGCCGTTGGTGGTGTTGCCTTTGAGGAGGATCGCTGCTCCGGCAATCGGTTGCTGATCGTCGGAAGCAATGACTTTACCTTTAATGGGTGTCTGCGCCCATACCATGACGGACGTGAGCATGCATAGAAGCAGCATGCAGACCTTTTCTTTTGGAAGGAGTAAAGAGCGAATCATGATCTATTTAAGTTGAAAAAACAGTTACGCTTTGTGTGTACTGGTACTGAACACCTACCTCCTCAATCAGCCGGAAAAACAGCCTTATGCCGGTTTGCTGCAATCGCAGATCATCCGGAAACCGGCATAAAAATGTGTCGCGAAAAATCAGGGAATAAATCCCCGGAAAGCAAAAAAAAAGTACGCAGGAAACCCGGTCTGCCGGCCGGTTACCGGCAAATCATGTGAACGCTAAACAGCGCGCCGGTTACGGAATGGATTGTCGCCGGAATCGCTGTGAACGGACTGCATAAGGTCTTTCATAAAGTATTGAGATTTTTACGGGGTGGCGAATAATCGCCGTAGAATATGTTTACAAAGAAAAGCTTATTTTGTAAACAAAGTCAACTGAAGGGCAAAGTTTTTTTTGATAAACCCGAAAAAACGCAAATACTGCACAAAATGGAGCCTATATGTATAAAGTATACTTAATTACGTGTACTATAGGCTAGCGGGCACAGAGGGTATTCTGACTCTGGCCAGCGATGAACGGCCAGAGTAGCATTCAGATATTGTTTACATTTTTCGGATTACCGGCATAGAAATGCCTGCTAAGGGAGATACCCATAAAAAAGCCCTGACACGAAGTAAGACTAAGGTGCCGGGGCCGGTAACGTACTATAGTAATAATGCGTTTGATTATCAGGTCTTTGTAGGAAGGAGAACTATTGATCTTCCAGTTCAAGTACGGCGACTTCCCCACGAATCAGGTGCCGGGAAAGGGTTTCTTCGGCTAGTTTGAGATCGCGTTCGCGAAGCGCCTTCAGCAACTGCCGATGTTCCTGGTCTGTTAATTCGTAATCATCCATGTGGATCTGTGTTTTACCCAGCTTCTGATGAAACAGCGGGATATTGCTCAGTTCGTACAGATCTTTAAGCTTATCATTCTGAGCGCAATCGATAATGGTCTCATGGAATTTAACATCGGCCTCACAGGCTCCGCCAAAATAACCACGTTCGACCATCGACGAAAAATCATTACATATCTCCTCAAGGCGGCCGAGCCCTTTTTCGTCAATTTTCTGGATAGCTAGCCTGATCGCGCCTAATTCCAGTACTTCCCGTAGCTCCCTGATCTGACGGATATCGTCGGCCGACATGGATTTTACGAAATAGCCCCCTTTCTCGCCGGTAACAATCAGTTGTTCGCCGAGCAGGCGGGTAAGGGCTTCACGGACCGCCATGCGGTTCACTTCCAGTCGTTTAGCCCAGATGTCTTCTTTCAGGCGGGTACCGGCCCCAAGCTGGTTTGAGAGTATTTTACGGCGGAGTTCTATATAAACTTTATTTGCCAGCGAATCAACCTTCATTTTGTAGTCAAAAAATGTGTGAAAATGTAAACAATTTTTAGCTATCTTTGTAAAGGTAAAATTAATTACATAAAAAAACACATCATTGCTGCTTATACTACCATAATTTCTCAAGTTTTTATCAACGTTCAAGCTAATTAGTCAGAATGACGCATTCACTCTACAGCCGACGGAAATTTGTTAAGCATGCAACCATGAGTAGCCTGGTACTGGGAGCTGCCCTTCCGGCACTGGCCAATAAAAAAGCGGTAGCCACCGGTAAGCGGGTCGGCATCATCGGCCTCGATACCTCACACAGTACGGCCTTTACCAAAGCCCTGAACAGTCCTGACGCCAGCCCCGATTTTCTGGGGTATACCATTGTGGCCGCTTACCCATATGGCAGCAAAGACATTGAAAGCAGTACTAAACGGATTCCCGGCTATACAGACGAAGTAAAAAAACTGAATGTTGAGATCGTTGACTCCATCAGCGATCTGCTCAGGAAAGTGGACGTGGTCTTGCTCGAAACCAACGACGGGCGGCTACACCTCGAACAGGCGTTGCAGGTGCTGAAAGCCGGAAAGCGGTTATTTATTGATAAGCCCATTGCTGCCTCGTTGCCGGATGCCATTGCCATCTTTGAGGCATCGCGTAAATACAACATCCCGATCTTTTCGGCTTCGTCGCTGCGACATATAAAAGGGATTGAAAAAGTAGATAAGAAAACGGTTGTCGGGGCGGATACATTTAGTCCGGCGGTGCTGGAGAAAACGCATCCTGATTTGTTCTGGTACGGTATTCATGGCGTCGAAACGCTGTATACGGTCATGGGTACCGGCTGCCGGCAGGTTGTCCGGGTGCATAACGACGGGACAGACATTGTTGTCGGGACGTGGGCAGACGGCCGCGTCGGAACCTTCCGCGGGACCCGGACCGGCAAACACGATTACGGCGGGACAGTCTACACGCAGAACGGCAATATTGTACTCGGCCCGTACGGCGGCTACGAACCGCTGCTGAAAGACATTGTCCATTACTTCGAAACCGGTGAAGTGCCGGTCACACCCGAAGAAACCCTTGAAATTTTTGCCTTCATGGAGGCCGCCGACGAAAGCAAACGCCGCGGCGGCATTCCGGTTACGCTTGCCAGTGTCATCAAAAAATAATGAGTGAATGAGTGATTGAGCGAAAGAGCGAAATATCCTGTCACTCTTTCACTCAATCACTCATTCACTCAATCACTCATTAAAATAAATGCCTGCTCAACATGTTTCTCGCCGTGAGTTCATTAAACGGAACTCCCTATCCGGGCTGGGGGCTGTGCTTGCCCCGTCCCTGCTGACGCATGCCGCAACCGCGGCGACTGACCGGCCCGCCATAGCCACGTCGCATTCGGTGGCAGAACCGCCTGCACTACTGGGCGGAAAACCAATCCGCAGTAAAGAATGGCCTGCATGGCCCGTCTGGAAGCCGGAAACCGACGAAAAGCGGTTGCTGGAGGTCATTCGCAGCGGGGTCTGGTCGCGGGCCGGTGTGGTAACTGAGTTTGAAAATGAATGGGCCAGAACCGTTGGGGCGAAGCGGTCACTGGCGGTAGTGAACGGTACCAACGCCCTGATTACGGCCCTGGCCCAGCTCGATATCCGGGGGGGCGATGAGGTATTGGTGCCGCCCTACACGTTCATCGGTACGGTAGCCCCGATTCTCGCCAACGGAGCCATGCCGGTGTTCGTCGATATTGACCCGGCCACGTTTCAGATCGATCCGGCTAAAATAGAGGCGAAAATAACGCCGAGAACCAGGGCGATTATTCCGGTGCATATTCTCGGCTTACCCGCCGACATGCCGGCCATTCTGGCCATTGCGAAAAAGCACAAACTGGCCGTTATTGAAGACGCCTGTCAGGCGCACATGGCCGAAATCAACCACCAGAAGGTCGGTACGTTCGGGGATGCGGGGTGTTTCAGCTTCCAGAACTCGAAAAATCTGGCCATCGGGGAGGCCGGTGCCATTGTCAGTAACAACGACCTGTTTATGGACCGCTGCTTTTCGTACCATAACTACGGCAACCCCTATGGTATGGCCTCGGGGGTAATCGGTGCCGGAACGATTATGCAGGGCAATAAACAGCGGATTACCGAATATCAGGCGGCCATCGGGCTGGCGCAGCTGAAGCGCCTGGATGCCGAAACAACCCTGCGCAATGAGAATGCGGCCTACCTGAAAGCAAAAATTGAAACGATTCCGGGGGTCGTGCCTTACAAACTCTACGATCATGTGACGCGGGCAGCGTTTCACCTCTTCCCGTTCCGCTACAAAAAGGACGCCTTTAAGGGGCTGTCGCGGGATATTTTCCTGAAAGCGCTGAGCGCCGAAGGTATTCCCTGCTCAAAAGGGTACGCTACCCTGAACAACATGCCGTACCTCAATGATGCGTTCCAGTCGAAGAATTACCGGAAAATGTACCCGAAAAAACAGCTGGATTTTAACCAGTATGTTACCCAAAATCATTGTCCGGAAAATGACCGCATCTGCAACGAAGAGGCGGTCTGGTTTACCCAGAATATGCTGTTGGGCACCCGCGCCGACATGGACGAAATCGCCGATGCTATTGAAAAAATCTACCGGCACGCCGATAAACTCGTGAGCCTTAAATGAAAAAACTGCTTTGGATAGCCGTGTTGCTGGTTTGTTCGCCGGTGGCAGGCAAGGGCTGGAAGGCCGGCGTGGCGAAGGTAGTTATTACACCGGAGGGCCCCCTCTGGCAGGCAGGCTACGCGTCGCGGACCCATGCTTCGGATGGAAAACTGCACGACTTATGGGCCAAGGCCCTGGCGCTGGAAGACGAAAACGGCAAACGGCTGGTGCTGGTCACGACCGATATGCTGGGCTTTCCCAAAGCCATGTCGGACCGTATTCGGGAACAGCTGAAAAAGACGCTCGGCCTCGACAAAAGCCAGATTATCCTGAATAGCTCACATACGCATTCGGGACCGGTTTTGTACGACGCCCTGCAGGATATTTACCCGCTTAATGCAACCGAACAGGCCAGAATTGACGCGTACTCCCGGAAACTTGAAACGCAGATCACGGCACTGGTGGCTACAGCCATGGCAGACCTCGAACCCGCCGAACTCTTTGCCCGGAACGGTGTCACGCGGTTTCAGGTAAACCGGCGGAATAATAAGGAAGGCGCATTGCGGGAACAAACCGAACTGAAAGGCCCGAACGATTATGCGGTGCCGGTCATCAAGGTTGTAACGGCTACGGGTAAGCTGAAGGCCATTACGTTTGGCTACGCCTGTCACCCGACGGTACTGGACCTGTATCAGTTTTCGGGCGATTACCCGGGCTTTGCCCAGATTGAACTGGAAAAAACATTTCCGGGCACAACTGCCCTGTTTTTTCAGGGTGGGGCCGGCGACCAGAATCCCCTGCCGCGCCGGACAATTCCGCTGGCAAAACAATACGGCCGGGAGCTGGCAGCGGCCGTCGAATGTGTGCTCGAAGAGCCCATGCGGCCGTTAGCGGCACAGGCGAAAACGGCTTATTCCGAGATCGAACTGCCACTGTCGCCCCCTCCAACCGAAGCCGACCTGAAAAAGACGCAGCAGGACGAGGCTCCCTACATGAGGAAGTGGGCTACCCGCCTGCTGACCGAGAAGCAGCAGGGCAAGTCCTTCCGGTCGTCGTATCCCTACCCGATGCAGCTCTGGCAACTGGGCGATCAGCCGATCTTCAGCTTTGGCGGGGAACTGGTCATTGCCTATACCATTGCCTGCAAACAGCGCTTCGGGCAGGATGTCTTTGTCATGGGCTATTCCAATGATGTGATGGGCTACATTCCATCGGCCACCATCCTGACCGAAGGCGGCTACGAAGGGGCTTCGTCACAGATGGTTTATGGCCTGCCATCTACCTGGGATGCCCGCGTACCTGACCTGATTCAGCAGGAAATTACCCGTTTGGCGGCGCAGGTTGGTCTGGCGGGGAAGTGATGCTGGATGCTGGATTTTAGATGCTGGATTTTGGATGCTGGAGAATAAAACCCTTGAACGAAAATGACCCTGATCAACGCGACTGACGTACTTTCTTCTTCATTGATTGCCACACCCTTTTATTCGGGGTTTCCGCTGGCACACGATACCTACAATGCCATTACGGCGGCCAGCGACGGCAACATTTATTACGTACTCTGCTCGGAATCGTATGATACCGGCGGGCAGATGTATGCCTACAATCCGGTGACCGGCCAAACAGAATGGATTGCCGGCCTGACCGACATCTGCGGGGAAAAAGAAGCCAATGCCATTCCGCAGGGGAAAAGCCATGTGCGTTTCTATGAACATGCCGGTAAACTTTATTTCGCGACCCATATCGGGGTGTACGAAATGATCGACGGCATGGAACGCCTGCCGGTGACGGCGCCGGATGGAAAACAGCTGTATCCGGGCGGGCATTTCCTGGCCTATGATCTGGCTACAAAAACAGTGGAAGATCTCGCCATTGCACCGGACGGAGAAGGGATTCTGACCATGACCATCGACCGGGAGCGGGGCCATCTCTACGGCATTACCTGGCCACTCGGCTACTTTATTCATCTGGATCTGAACACGCGTGTGTTAAAAAACGTGGGGCTGGTTTCGGCCAGAGGGGAAGCGGGTATACCGGGAGACGATTACCGGGTATTATGCCGCTCCATGCTCGTTGATCCCCGCGACGGTTCGGTTTATCTTTCCACGGCGGAGGGGGATATTTATACGTATCATCCGGATCAGGAGGGGTTGCATAAACTCACAAACGTTGATTTACGGCTTGATTATTTCGGCAAATACGACCCAACACATCCGGGCAGTATGGGCTATAACTGGCGGAAAATCTTCTGGTACGCCCCCGAAGAGGTGGCCTATGGAATACACGGTAATTCCGGGTATCTGTTCCGGTTCGATCCCCGGCACCAGACGATTGAACTGGTCGAACGGCTGACATCAGAGCCGTCGCGGAAAAGCGGGATGTTTGACCAGTTCAGTTATGGCTACCTTGGTTTTCAGCCGGGGCCGGACGGCGAAACCATTTATTACCTGACCGGCGGACCCGTTTATATTGACGGCAAGCGCCTGAAAGGGGCGGATCAGATTGCCAAAGGAGCAGCGAAAGGGCTGGAAAATCTGCATCTGGTTACGTTTCATATCCCGACCCGGCACTATACCGATCACGGGCCCATTTTCTATCCCGATGGTAGCCGGCCAACGTACGTGAATTCGATTGCCATTGGCGCAGACGGAGCCGTCTATACCCTCGCCCGGTTCGATCACGACGGGCATGAAATCCAGGATCTTGTCCGGATTGACCGGCCGATGGTTTGAGTCAATAAAGAGTGGTGGCACGACGCCAAGTCGTGTCACCACTCTCACCCACAAGAACATTCGTACTTCGTTCAGTCTGAAACTAATACAACATCGTAGCGTACAACCTGAATCGCAAATGAAAAAAAGCCTGCTATTGTCTTTGCTGACGGGAGTTAGCTTGTCATGCGCAAACTATACCGACCCGCTGACACCCGACGAAGCCCTGAAAAGCTTCACCCTGCGTGATGACCGGCTGACGGTTGATATTTTTGCGACGGAGCCGCAGGTGCTCGACCCTGTCGACATGGTGTTTGATGAAAACGGCGATGCCTATGTCGTGGAAATGCCGGACTACCCGTCGAAGCCCGAAGACGGTACGCTGAACGGAGCCATCCGCCTGTTGCAGGACACGGACAATGACGGCCGGATCGACTCGGTGACTGTCTTTGCCGATAAACTTTCTGAAGCCACCAGTATTCTGCCCTGGCAGGGCGGTTTACTCGTAGCGGCGGCTCCGCACATTTATTTCATGAAGGATACCACCGGCGACCATCGGGCCGACGTGCGGGAAGTGCTCTTTTCGGGCTTTTTTGCCAGTAACTCCGAAGCTCAGATCACCAACCTGCACTACGGGATCGATAACTGGATTTATGCTTCCAACTGCGGGCAGGCGGGCGAGATTACCTACACACGCGACCCCAACGCAAAGCCGGTCTCAATCAAAGGCGGAGATTTCCGCTTCCGGCTGGATCGCGGGCAGTTCGAAATTGAATCCAGTTCAGGACAGTTCGGCATGGCCATAGACGATTGGGGTAACCGGTTTTTCACCGAAAACTCCCTGCATGCCCAGCACACGCCGATCCCCGCCCGTTACCTGTTCCGGCATCCGTTTCTGGCCTCGTATGATGTCGCGCTGAATATATCGGACCATGATCCGGAAATGTTTCAGGAAACGCCCCCGCCATACTGGCGCAAGGAGCGGACGATACGCCGGAATCAGCAATTCGAAGACGCCGGCCTCGACCGGCACGAATATGCTGAAGATCACTTTACCGGCGCCTCGGGTGGGACTTACTACGGCGGTACCCTGTTGCCGAAGGAGTATCAGGGAGCGCTTTTTACCGGTGAAGTGGCCGGAAACCTGATTCACCGCGATGTGCTGGTACCGGCAAAAGACAGTCCGACATTTGTGGCCAGGCGTGGTGAAACCGAAAAAACACAGGAGTTTCTGTATTCGACAGACCCGTGGTTCAGGCCTGCTCAGCTGAGTGTAGGTCCCGACGGCGTTCTGTATGTGATAGACATGTACCGCCAGCACATCGAAACGCCGACGGCCATTCCGGAAGACCTGAAAAAAGACATGGACTTTTTTAACGGCAGCAAGCTCGGCCGGATCTACCGGATCATTCCGAAAGATACCCGGATCGGGACCACGCGGCCGGCTCTTCGGGCTAAAACACCGGCCGGACTGGTGGCTCTGCTGGGTCATCCGCAGCAATGGTGGCGGTTACAGGCCCAGCGCTTACTGCTTGAAAAAGGGGATAAAACAATCATTCCGGCGGTTAAATCCGTATTTCTGACCCATACCGATGCCCGTGCCCGGTTGCATGCTTTTTTTGTGCTGGAGGGCCTGAATGCGTTAGATGACCGTATAATCAGCAAAGCGATGCAGGACAGGCAGCCTGATATACGTCGCTACGGTATCCGGCAGGCCGAAAAGAAACCGGCGTTTTTGCCGCAGATCATTGCCTTAACCAATGACCCGTCGGTACAGGTCGCCTATCAGGCCTGCCTGAGTCTGGGTGAATTTCCGGCTACGGTAACCAGCCGGCCTCTGGCGCGTGTGCTGGCGAAAACGGTGGATGATAAGTGGTTCCGGATGGGGGTGCTAAGTGCGCCGGCCGGGTCGTCGGTAGCCTTTATCGGACAGTTGCAGCAGGATGGGTTTCTGACACAACTGAGTGACGGCAAACGAACGTTTCTGGAAGAATACGGCCATGTCATCGGAGCCCGGAACCGGAACGGGGAGCCTGGCCGGTTGCTGACGCAATGGGAGGGCAACAAGCCGGTGTATGCCGCTTTGCTGAAAGGCATCACGGCAGGTCTGAAAAAAGCGGAACTCATGCCGGATGTTGCCCTGAAAGCCCGCTTGGATGAACTGATGCAACAGGCAGATTCAGTAACGAGAGAAAACATCAAGGCTGTGCTGACAAAGGATTCGGCAGGCAGACACTAAAACGGAACAGACCATCGCACGGTGTATTTATTCAGATGTCCGTAACATGAAACGAAGAAAATTTTTCATAACCGCCATTTCGTTGCCGCTGGCAGGTGTTTTGGTGAGTAGCTGTCAGTCAAAAACGACTTCTGAGGCAAGCGGTGCACAGACAACTACAGATTACTGCTCCGACTTCTCGGAAGTGCCGGAAAACGACCTGAAGACCCGTAAAAAGCTGGGGTATGTCGATCAATCGCCTATGGCGGAGTCTAAATGCGGGAACTGCAATCTGTGGTTACCACCCAAAGACGGTAAGCCGTGCGGCGGATGCATGCTCTTCAAAGGCCCGGTCCGGACAGAAGGATATTGTACCTACTGGGCACCGCAGCAAACATAAACGATACCAATAAACCGGTTAATTCTCAACTGTTACATGTCAAACAACCCTATCCGGTCAACAGACCCATCCCGTCGCGATTTTCTGAAAAAAACACTGACCGGCTCTGCTGCCCTGGCCATTGGCGGAGTACTGCCCGGATTTACGCCTAAAAGTTATGCCCGTATCCTGGGTGCCAACGAAAAAGTGCGGCTGGGCTTTATGGGGGTAAACAGCCGTGGCCTGGCCCTGGCCGGTAATTTTGCCCTGCAACCCAATTGCGATGTCGTTACCATTTCGGATGTCGATACGCGGGCGGCGGAAAAGTGTATCCATGCGGTGGCAAAAATTTCGGGGACCAAACCGAAAAATACGCCTGACTTCCGCAAGGCGCTGGAAGACAAGGATATGGATGGCTTAGTGGTGGCCGCACCGGATCACTGGCATGCCCCGGCTGCCATTCTGGCTTCAAAAGCCGGGAAGCATGTGTACCTCGAAAAACCGTGTTCGCATAACCCGAATGAAGGCGAATTGCTGGTGGCTGTCCAGAAAAAATACAAAAATGTCATCCAGATGGGGAATCAGCGCCGGTCGTGGCCGAATGTAAAACAAGCCATCAAGGAGATTCACGACGGCGTAATCGGACGACCCTATTTCGCCAAGGGCTGGTATACCAACAACCGCGCATCCATCGGCGTTGGCAAGGCCGTAGCGGTGCCGTCGTGGCTGAACTACGAGTTGTGGCAGGGACCGGCCCCGCGCCGGAGTTACAAAGACAATGTCATTCACTACAACTGGCACTGGTTCTGGCATTGGGGTACGGGCGAAGCGCTGAACAACGGTACGCATATGCTCGACCTGATGCGCTGGGGGATGCAGGCCGAATACCCGACCCGCGTGAGTTCGTCCGGCGGCCGCTACCGGTACCAGGACGACTGGGAAGCGCCGGATACGCAGGTAATCAATCTCGAATTTCCGGACAACAGGTTTATGACCTGGGAGGGGCGGAGCTGCAATAGCCGCAACGTGGAAGGCAGCAGCGTCGGCGTGTCGTTCTACGGCGAGAAAGGAACGCTGGAATACGGCGGAGGGAACGCCTATAAAATTTACGACCTTGATAACAAGCTTATTAAGGATGTGAAAAATGACCTGCCCATCGACCCGCGCAACAAAATGGACCCGTCGCAGGCACTGGATGCTACCCATTTTCAGAACTTTATTTCGGCCATCAAAAGCGGTACTCCGTTGGCTTCGGATATCCTGAGCGGACACCAGAGTACGCTGCTTTGCCAGCTGGGAAATATCGCTCTGCGCTCCGAAAGTATACTGGACATTGACCCGAAAACCGGCCGGATTAAAAACAACAAGGCGGCACAGAAATTCTGGACCCGCGACTACGAAAAAGGCTGGGAGCCGACGGTGTAAGTAAGTGGTAGACAGATTTATTTCTGTAACTTTTTAGCGATAGGTTTCACTATGTTTCCTGGCCTCCCTCTGGTCCGGCATACCGGGCCAAAGGGAGGATTGGGGCCGGTTTCCCCGCCGGAGGGGTTACCGGAAAGGGGTTTTTGAGTTTTAGCCAGTAAATCAACGCAATGAAAACGAGTGCAGTCGCAATTGACGTGAGCAGCCTGTCGAGGCGCGAAACCAACGTGTCGATCTTCCTGATCGGGGTAATGTTTTTTATCTTCGGCTTCATCTCATGGGTCAACTCCATCCTGATTCCGTACTTCAAAATTGCCTGTGAGCTGACCAGCTTTCAGGCCTATCTGGTCGCATTCGCCTTTTATATTGCCTATTTCATTATGTCGGTGCCGGCGTCCTACCTGCTGAAGACGCAGGGGTTTAAAAAAGGGATGATGTTCGGCTTCTGGTTCATGGCGATGGGGGCGTTTATATTTGTGCCGGCTGCCATGACCCGGACCTACGGCATTTTTCTGGCCGGCTTATTCACAATCGGCATCGGGCTGGCCATTCTGCAAACGGCTGCCAATCCGTATATCACGATTCTGGGCCCGAAAGAACGTGGTGCACAGCGGATCAGTATGATGGGGATCTGCAACAAGGCCGCCGGTATCCTGTCGCCCCTGATTTTTGCGGCCGTTATCCTGCGGCCGACCGACACCGACCTGTTTGCGCAGCTGGGAACGATGAATACCACCGAAAAAGCCGCCGCGCTGGATGAACTCGTCCGCCGGGTGATTCCGCCGTATACGGTGCTCGGGACGTTTTTGTTCGTGCTGGGGTATCTGGTATACCGCTCGCCGCTGCCGGAGATCAATACCGAACAGGAGACGCCGGAAGTGGCGTCGGCCAATGCCGGTAAAAAGAGCATTTTTGATTTCCCCCACCTGATACTGGGAGCCGTAGCGATTTTCCTGCATGTTGGTACGCAGGTGATTGCCATTGACACGGTGATCGGCTATGCCAATTCGATGGGCATTGACCTGCTGAAGGCCAAAACCTTCCCGTCGTATACGCTGGCCTGTACGATTTGCGGCTACCTGATCGGTATCATTATTATTCCGCGGTATGTCAGCCAGGTAAATGCCCTGCGGTTCTGTACCCTGCTTGGCACCCTGTTTACCCTGCTGATTATCCATACCGAGGGGACCGTAACCTTCCTTGGGCACTCCGCCGACATATCGATCTGGTTTGTGGTGTTACTCGGGCTGGCCAACTCGCTGGTATGGGCCGGTATCTGGCCGCTTGCCCTCGACGGATTGGGGCGTTATACCAAAATCGGTGCGTCGATTCTGATCATGGGCTTGTGCGGAAATGCCATAATGCCGCTGTTCTACGGTTATTTTGCCGATGCCTACGATGTCCGGACGGCATACTGGGTCCTGTTTCCATGTTATCTGTATCTGGTGTATTATGCCGTTTACGGCCATAAAGTAAAACGGTGGCGTCTCGCATGAAAACAGTCATTACCAACGGGACCGTCCTGACCCCGTTCCGGACCATTCAAAACGGTTCAGTGGTGATCGAAGCGGGTAAAATTATCGGTATACAGGCCGGAAAAGCCGAGGTGCCGGATGCCGGCGTAATTGATGCCGGAGGACAATACATCGCTCCCGGCTTTATTGACCTGCATGTCCATGGCGGTGGCGGCCACGACTTTATGGATGGGACGGAAGAGGCGTTCCTGTCTATTGCCCGGACCCATGCCCGGTATGGCACTACGGCAATGGTACCCACAACGCTGACGGCCGAAAAGGAGGATTTGCTGCATACGCTGGATGTGTATGAACGGGCGCACCGGCAAAACACGGACGGGGCCGCTTTTTTGGGGATGCACCTCGAAGGGCCCTATTTTGCCTTGTCGCAGCGGGGGGCGCAGGATCCGCGCTACATCCGTAACCCCGATCCGGCGGAATATGAGGAAATTCTGGACCATTCGCCGTCGATTGCCCGCTGGAGTGCGGCTCCGGAGTTGCCGGGAGCGATTCCGTTTGGCCGGCGCTTGCGCGAAAAGGGTATTCTGGCGGCCATCGCCCATACCGATGCGTTCTACGATGATGTGGTGCAGGCATATGAAACGGGCTATTCGCTGGTGACGCATCTGTACTCGGCCATGTCGGGGGTGACGCGGAAAAATGCGTTCCGGTATGCAGGGGTGATCGAAAGCGCTTACCTGCTCGACCTTGATGTCGAAATTATCGGCGATGGCATTCATTTACCCGTCCCTTTGCTCAAACTGGTTTACAAACTCAAAGGACCTGACCGCACGGCGCTCATTACGGATGCGATGCGTGGGGCCGCCATGCCCGAAGGCGAAAGCATACTCGGGTCACTGAAGAACGGTCTGAGCGTGATCATTGAAGACGGGGTCGCCAAATTGCCCGACCGCACCTCATTTGCCGGCAGCGTGGCCACCTTCGACCGGCTGGTGCGCAACATGGTGACGATGGCCGGTGTACCGTTGCCGGATGCCGTACGCATGGGCAGCACCACACCGGCCCGCATCATGGGTGTCGGCGGGCAGAAAGGAGCCCTGACGGTTGGCAGGGATGCCGACGTGATTCTGTTCGATGACAACATAAACGTCAGCCTGACGATGGTCGGCGGCAGGGTGGTCTATCAGGAAAATACGAACGCTTTATGCTAAAAATAGTCAGAAAATATGCCATTAACGTTTGAAACAACCGTAGATACATTACAGGTAAGAGAGTTTGCTACGCGGCAGGAGCTTGGGGCAGATGCCGCACAGAAAGCAGGCGATAAAATTCGTGAATTGCTTGGTCGTCAGGAGGTAGTAAATGTCATTTTTGCCGCAGCACCGTCACAGAATGAGTTTCTGGACGCGCTGGCCGAACAACCCGGTATTGACTGGCAGCGGGTAAATGCGTTTCACATGGACGAATACATCGGTTTACCGGACGAAGCGCCCCAGCGGTTCGGGAATTTCCTGAAAGACCGCTTTTTTGCCAGAGTACCGCTGCGGAATGTCTTCTATATCAACGGCAACGTCACTGACCCCGACGCCGAATGTGCCCGTTACGAAGCCTTGCTGGAGGCGTATCCGACAGACATTGTCTGCATGGGTATCGGGGAGAACTGCCACATCGCCTTTAATGATCCGCATGTGGCCCTGTTCAATGATCCGGTGCTGGTAAAAAAGGTCGGTCTTGACCTGACCAGTCGGTGGCAGCAGGTACACGACGGCTGTTTCGCGGCCCTCGACGACGTACCGGAGTATGCCCTGACGCTGACCATTCCGGCGCTCGTGAAGGCACCTGCCGTGTTTTGTATGGTTCCTGCTGCGCATAAAGCCGAAGCCATTGCCCATACCCTGCAGGACGATATTACTGAAACATACCCCTCTACCATTCTGCGGCAACACCCCGACGCGACTCTGTTCATTGATGCCGACAGCGGGAAGCGTTTACACTGATGCTTAATTGGCGGATGGTTTCTACGTTCCGGGTTCTGATAGGTCTGCGTTAAGCCCTGCGAACCCGGAACAAAAAAAATACCGTTTTAGCAGAAAATGCCGGTTTTCTGGATTTTTTTAGCAAAAACCATATTTTTACTAAAAAAAGAGCAGACACCGACACCCATGAGTCTCGTCAGCGAAAATATTAAGTATCTCCGCAAACTAAACGGACTGACCCAGGAGCAATTCTCCCGGCGCATCGGCATCAAACGGTCGTTGCTCGGAGCCTATGAGGAAGCGCGGGCCAACCCGAACCCGAATAACCTGATTGCCATCGCTAAAGCGTTTAATGTCAGCGTCGAAAACCTGCAGCGCCACGATTTACGGAAGCTGCGGGAGACGCCAAGCCTGACCATGTCTTTTGACCGGCAGGCCGCTCCGTCGCGGGTAGACACAACAGCCCCGTCCCGGTCGATGTTTGCCGATGACGATCCGTTTGGCGATCCACCGCAGACTAACCGTCCGGATCTGGCAGATGTCCCCAAACCATTAGCATCGGTGCTTGAAAAATATTACCGCAATCCAACGGCAGTTCCGCCGCCGGCGGGTCCGCACATTGCCGGACAAAATCAGGTGCCGAATCCATACCATACGCCCGTACCTGAACCGCCGGTCATCCGTGACCCGGTCATCCGCGACCCGGTCTCACGTGACCCGGTCTCACGTGACGCGGTCATCCGTGATCAGCCAATGGGAGGGGGGATGCCGCGGATGGAGCCGATGCCGGCACCGAAGGCATCGGGAAGCCATGAGATGCCGCTGGTCTTTAACAACAGTTATGAGCAGGCAACGGGTGTGCCGGTGGTCAGCGAGCAGCCCGCCGCGCAGCCGGTGCCGCTGGTTATGCAGTACCAGTTTGCGGAATACCAGCAGCGCCATCAGCAGGCTGATTTTATCAGCCGTCTGCCAACCATGCGGTTGCCGACCTTACCCGTGGGTAATTACCGGGCCTTTGAAGCCGATGCCGATTTTGTGATGCCGGGTGCCTTGCTGGTCGGCCAGTTTATCCGTAACTGGTTCGATATTGTGGATGGCCGCCTGTATGTGTTGATGCTCCACCATCAGGGGCTGGTCTGCCGACGTATATTCAATCAGGTGAAAGTAAAAGGCACCTTATTACTGACGGCTGATAAGGCCACGGTAGCCAGCCGCGAAGTGCCCCTCAAGGATGTACTGGAAGTCTGGGAAATCAGAGCGTTTTTCAGCCAGCAGCTCCCCGAACCACCCCCCAATCAGGAGCGCCTGCGCCAGCTGGTCGAAGAGCTACGATTTGAGGTAAACAGGATGTAGAAGGGGATTGCTAACGGAAATGCCCCAATTGTCGGGAAACAGTTGGGGCATTTTTATGCCGGTACCGCTTACCTTCATACAATACAAATCATGAGAATAGCGATCTGATTATCAGAAAACCCCCGCATCTTTGCGCTTCGACAAACATACACGCATATATGAAAACACTAGTCAGGCTACTACTCTTCTGCGGTACGGTTCAGGTTGCTATGGGGCAGCAAACGGTTGATTTCAGAGAGCTTAACCGGTATGTAAACGTGGTGCCGGGTGGCACAGAGCGCGCTTTGAAGCGGGTTGAAATACAATCGGATATCGATACAAGCTGGTCACGCTGGCAAGAACGGGGTTATAGTTTCGGATTTAATCCATCCTTAACACCCATGTACACAACAATAAACGGAATTTTGTCCACGCCGTACATGATTCAGGTGCGGGGAAATGCAGAGGAGCGTAATAAAAAACGCTGGGGCTATCACGTTTTTGAAGGCTATGCCCGTGATGATAAATCGCGCATAACCATGCTGGTCAATAAACATACTGAGCTGGAACGTCCTGTTGCTGAACTGTATTACTACGGAACTACTTACAACCATACTGAGCAGGCCTATAACTGGTTTAGAATCGGGTCAGATGTCCGGCAGCATTCATTTCTGTTTGGCCGTGATCAGGCGGTTTTTTATGGGTCGCTGAAACTGACCAATGTGCTCACCCTCGGAGCACTCGGTAAAGAGGATCTTTCCAGTGAAAAACCGCAGGGCGATGATGAACGGAATTACAAGGAAGACGCCAGATATGTCAATTATAAAGAGCTGAAAAACAGCGGCGACGGAACCATATTTTACGATAAAGATAACAAAATCGTGGTTATCAAGGTCGACGGTAAATGGATGAAGCTTAAGGTTGAAGAGTTGCCTGCCGGCATAAACTATACGTTTTGACCGGACTTCCAATCCGCTTCCGTAGGTGTTTTTTAATACTCCACGCAGCGCGTGGTAATGGGTTGATGATGATAACGGGCAGACCTCGCTGTTGGATAAACGCAACGACAAGGTCTGCTGACAAAAACTTAAACCGGAACCACTTTAGGCTGATCGGTGAGGTAAACGAGCCGACCCTCAACTTCGTTGTAGCCCATTTCGCGGTACAGATTCGTAAAATAACGCAGGTTTTGCGAGTCCTGATCGGCTATGTTCGGGGCGCTCTGAAATTGTACCAATACCAGACTGCCGTCGGGGCGGTGGACCACGCGGTGGGGGGCATTGTGTAACCGCTTGCGGTTCAGGATACTCCGGTCGGTGTCTACCCGCAGGGCAGGATCGAACAGCGAGGCGAGGTCAGGGTGGTTCACAATGGCGGTGAGCCGTTGACGGATATCGTTAGATTCCGCCGTCCGGATGAGTCCTTCGCTGATCAGCTGCCGTAGAATCGGGTCGATACCGGCCGCGCTTTTTAGCAAACTCAGAGCCGCTACTAACTTCCGGTCACGGTCGTGGGTACGCTCAAACGTACGGGTATCAAACAGCCGTTCTGCCTGCCGGCGCAACTGCATGTTCTGTGCCCGGTCACCACTCGTGACCGCTTCAATCCAGATAACAGACTCATCTTTAGGGATTTGCTTTTTCGGGAACGAGTCCGGACAAGCCGATAAGATGTACGTTGACCTCCCTTCGGACCAGCCGCAGCCACAGGCTTTGGCTTCGTCACTTAGTAAAAAAGCATGAAGCCAGTAACTTACCGACTTCTGAGCCATCTGTTTACTAAAATCCTTTTGCTGGGCAATAACATACAACCGGTCTGTAGGGCGGGTAAAGGCCACGTATAACAGGTTCATGTTTTCCAGAAATACGCGGGTTGTCTCCTCTTCGTGCTGAGAACGAATGGATTGCGGCAACCGGGCCACGGCCTCACTACGCAGCCGCGCAGGGGCGTGTCTGAGCCGGATCACTTCGCCCGTTGGCAGGCTATGCCGCAGCGGGTCAGCCTTTAACGAGCTGAGTGCCAGCCACAAGTCCCCGCGCGGGGCAACTTCCCAGTTAGCAAACGGGATAATGACTACCGGATATTCCAGCCCTTTCGATTTGTGAATGGTCTGAATACTAACGGCATTGGTCTGCGCCCCTTCGCCCACCGAAACCTTGTGCTGAACCGATTCCCAGTAGAGCAGAAAGTCTGCCAGGTGGCCGCTTTGCTTATGGCCGAACGTCAGTACCTCATCCAGAAAGCGGAAAAGGAACGGCGACTCCGACTCGCGGTCGTACAAACCGAAGAAATAAATCAGCTTTTCGGCCAGTTCATAGGCATTCAACTGCCGGAGTGCGTGTGGGTTAAGGGAATGCCCATGCTCGCGGAAATACTGGTATACCATGGTATCATCATGCGATTCGGCGAGGGTGCGCAGTTCCGCCGTCTGGGTGTCGTCGGGCTGAATGCCCCGCACCACCCGGCAATACAGGTACAGCAGCTCGTACCGGAGCAGCTTCAGATCGGGCCGGATCAGTACCTGCATCAGCGTGACAATCATCCGGACACTGTCGGCATACTGTAGGGAGAGCGAATCGGCCGACACCAGCGGAATCTTCAGGGCATTCAGTTCGTTTGCCAGCGCTTTTGCCTGGTCTTTTTTGCGGCATAGAATGGCAATGTCGCCGTACTGATAGCCGTCTGCCAGGGCCTGATTCAGGTGTTCGAGTGTTTTCGCCAGCATGACACTTGTCAGGTCGGCCGACTCGTCGCCGTCTTCCTTACTCACAAAATCGATCTGCACATGGCCTTCCTCGCGGGCTTTGGGCGAATGCAGCTGGTGGAACAACTGCTCGCGGTCGAACACATCGGTAATTTTCTGATGATCCCCCTCAAAGCGGCGTGCCACAAACTCAAAGAGCTGGTTATTAAAGGTAACGATCGGTTTGGCACTGCGCCAGTTTGTTCCCAGAATCTCGCTGTGGAGGTTACCGTACAGGCTGTCAATGCGTTCGGCCGTGAAGGAGGCAGGGGAGTGGGCCTGTTTCAGCGAAGCGAGGTCATTGCGGTGCAGCGCCACAATCTGATCCATATCCCCCCCGCGAAAGCGATAAATGGCCTGTTTCCCGTCGCCCACCGCCAGATTGAAATGACCGAAGCCAAGCGCGTTGTCGATAAGCGGGAGCAGGTTAGCAAACTGCAGTTTCGAGGTGTCCTGAAACTCATCGATCAGGATATGGTTGTATTTTGCCCCCAGCCGTTCGTACAGAAAGGGGACGGGCTCGGTGGCGACAATGTTGAGAATCTTTTTGTTGAATTCCGAAATATGCACCCGTCCGTCTTTCCGGAGCAGGTCGTCGAATTCGGTACGGAGTTGTTTTAGCAAGGCAATCTTATACAGATGCGGCATAATGCCGTCGTAGAGCATGGCTAGGCTCAGGCGCTCCCCGCGGATGGTTTCAATGGCTTCAAAGCAGCGGCACAGCGCATCAGCCATGCCGTCGATCATCGACTGCACGTGCTTCGGGGCTTTTTTGGTATACCAGGCCCCTTCTTTCACCGCTTTTTCGTGATAAGAGTTCACCGGTTTGTAGGCATCTCCCTCGGCAATGGCCCTGAAATAGCCGCCAATGCCTTTACTCCCCTGCGAAAAATCGCCTTCCGACAGATGCTGTCCGGTAATGAGGGTCCAGGCCTGCCGGCCATGCGCCACAATATCGTCTTCCATTTGCTGCCGGAAGTCCAGCATTTTCCGGCGCATGGCTTTGATGGCTGACGGGGTCAGTTCCTGAATGGCCAGAATGGCTTCGTAGAGCTGATCGGAGGTTAAATGGCGGCCAAACTCCCGCAGCAGTACGGGCAACTGATTCCAGTTTTCACCTTCGGCGGCCGTTTCGCGGTAGTATTGTGTCAGAATGTCGGTTACCTCCGACATCTCATCGGCGCCGGCCTTTTCGATCAGATTGTCGACCGCGAGGGCCAGTACCTCGTCAGTATCCATTTCTACCTCAAACGAATAGGGCAAACCCAGCTCATCGGTAAATGCGGTAACAATCCGCTGGGTAAAGCTATCAATGGTGGTTACCGAAAAATTGGAGTAATCATGCAGGATGGTCCGGTAAACGCCATGGGCCCGGGTACGCAGCCGCTTTTTGGCTACCTCAAACGCATCGGTCCCCGCCTCAACACCATAAAGCTCGGTGGTCAGATCGTCGATCAGGGGAAGCTCTATGCCTTCTGCCATGTCCTGAAGCCGTTCGAGAATCCGGTTTTTCATCTCGTTGGCGGCGGCATTGGTAAACGTAATGGCCAGAATCTGGCTGAAATAGCGTTCACTACTTTCCGGTTTAAGGGCTAATTTCAGATACTCCCGGGTAAGGGTGTACGTTTTTCCCGAACCGGCCGATGAACTATATATTTTAAACATAGGGTTACAATACTTCGGCGGATTGTTGGCCAGTAAACAGGTGTTGAGCCGTATAAAGTTCGTATATTTCCCGCTCTTATTGATAAACGTTTATGAGACTTGCATCGTCTAACTGGCTCCATCTGGGGTCGGCCCTGATCATTGGTGTGGGGGTGATACTGGGAACTATGTTCTTCCGGACGATTAACCGCCAGATTGATGAAGCCGCATGGGTCCGGGAAAAGCACCAGACCATCAATCAGTTGCTGATAATCGAAAAACTGCTGGTGGATATGGAGACCGGTCAGCGGGCCTTTCGCCTGACTAATCAGAAACGGTTTCTGCTGCCTTATAATCAGGCCTTGCCTCAGGTGGAAATTTCCCTTAAAAAAGCCGCCGATCTGACCAAAGACGATACGCAGCAGATTGATCGCTTTGAGCGGGTCCGGTTACAGATCGGCCATCTGATCCAGTTCTGGAGTGAACAGAGTGAGCATAATCAGAGTGAGGTGGCCGGAAATCCGGTACAGCTTACCCTGCAGGAAAAAAAGCAGATGGATGAGGTCCGGCTTGGGCTGTCGCAACTGCTTCGGGTGGAGCAGCAGGCGCTGGATGACAACGAAAAACAAACCGCCGAATGGGTCGATTCCATGACCTTTAACAGCGTGCTGGGGACGGCATTGCTGTTTCTGGTGGCCGCCGTCATCACCTACTTCTACTTCCTTGAATTCAAAAAACAGAAAGAGATCGAAGATAAATTGCAGCACTCGGTCGATGAGCTGGAAACGTTTAATCAGGAAACCCGCGAACGCAACTGGTATCTGACCGGTGTGGCTACCCTGAATGATGCGCTTCAGAATCTGAACGAACTCGAATCGGTCAGTAAGGAAGCCCTCAATGTGCTGGTACAGTATCTGAAGGTACCGGTCGCCGCCTTCTATTGTTTCGATGAAGATCATCAGTTGCTGGAATTAAATGCGGCGGTAGCGCTGCCGGCATCGGCGCCGGGCGCCTTTAGGTTAGGGGAAGGCCTGGTCGGACAAGCCGCAAAAAGCAAACAGATTCAGATTACAGACCAGGTGCCGGGCGGGTTCTGGACCATCCGGTCGGCGAGCGGACAACATGTGCCTAAGCAGGTGGTCTGTATTCCGCTCTGGAACGGTAAGGAACTGAAAGGCGTGATTGAGTTCGGTACATTTGACCCCTTAACGCCGCAGGCGATGACGCTCCTGAAAGGAATTGCCAAAGACATTGCCGTCGCGATCAGCGCCGTACAGTCGCGCCGGAAAATCATGAGCCTTCTGGAACAGGTACAGCTCCAGAAGGAGGTGCTCGAAAACCAGCAGGATGAACTCCGGCAGACCAACGAAGAACTGACCCGGCAGACCGAAAGTCTGCAGGCGTCTGAAGAAGAACTGCGGGTACAGGAAGAGGAACTGCGGCAGATCAATACCGAACTGGAAGAACGGAACGCGGCCATGGAACTGACACGGCAGGCACTTGCGGTGAAGGCTAAAGAGCTGGAAATCACGGGTAAATATAAATCGGAGTTTCTGGCTAATATGTCGCATGAACTCCGGACGCCGCTCAACAGCGTACTGATACTGGCTGGTTTGTTGTCAGAGAACAAAAACAAAAATCTGACCGACAAACAGGTCGAATACGCGCATGTGATTCAGAAATCAGGGTCCGATCTGTTGAAACTCATCAACGATATTCTCGACCTGTCGAAGATCGAAGCCGGTAAAATCGACTTCCAGTTTGAGGACGTTGCTACCGACAGCATACTGCGGGATCTGAACCAGCTTTTCAAAGTAGTGGCAGACGAAAAAGGGGTTTCGCTGCTGATGGATGTAAAAAAATCGGTTCCTGCCACCCTGCATACCGACAAGCAGCGTCTGGAGCAGGTTATTCAGAACCTGCTGTCGAATGCCCTGAAGTTTACCCCGAAAGGCGGGACGGTGAGCCTGACGTTTGATGTGAGCGATCAGCTGAGCGGCTTTACCAATGAATCCCTGTCGATGGCCAGCCAGGTGCTCCGGATCGCCGTGACGGATACGGGCATTGGTATTCCGCCGGAAAAACAGCAGCTTATCTTTGAAGCCTTCCAGCAGGCCGACGGTTCGACCAACCGCAAATTTGGCGGAACCGGCCTTGGCCTCTCCATTGTAAAAGAGCTGGTCCGGCGTCTGGGCGGAGAGGTTAGTCTGCAAAGTGAAGCAGGTAAAGGAAGTACGTTTACAATATATTTACCACAATCAGCGGGAGAGCCAACAGAACCGGCAACCGTAACCGAAAAGCCGGCCACGTTTACCATAATTAATCCGCCGAAAAGCATCGCCAGAGGCAGCGAAGACGGAGTAGAAGACGACCGGAATACCGTTCATGAAGGCGATCGGCTTGTGCTGATCATCGAAGATGATCCGGTATTTGCCCGTATCGTACGGGATGTTGCCAGGGCCCGGCAGTACAAGGCACTGGTGGCGTTGCAGGGGGATGAGGGCATGGAACTGGCCCGGCATTATAAGCCCTCAGCCATCATTCTCGACATGAAACTGCCTGTGGTCGACGGCTGGAGCATTCTGAGCTGGCTGAAAAGTGACCCCCGGCTGAAATCCATTCCGGTTCATGTTATTTCCGGAGCGGATGAAGTGCGGTTGTCTGAGAACGGTTTACAGGCTTACCTACAGAAGCCGGTTACCAAGCAGGATCTGGACAATGTATTTGCGCTGCTGGATACCCAGCTGGATGGTAAACCCAAAAAGGTACTCGTCTGGTCATCGCAGGAAATCGTACCGGGAGCCCTGTCTGCCTTTATCCGGCAGCGGTATGGCGAACTCGTATGCGATTACACAACAACGCTGGCCAATACCTTGCAGCAACTGGATGAAAAACAGTATGATTGTCTGCTGGTTGATATCCGTGGGAATCTCCGGACCGGAATAAGTGAACTTGAGCAGATAAATCTGCGGGTGAAAGCTACCAATCTGCCCGTAATCTGCTATATTAATGAGGATCTTGCATCGACAGACGAGCGCCAGCTGAAGCGGTTAACCAGTGCGGTGATACGGGAATCGGCGCAGTCGGCCGAACGGCTTATGGATGAGCTGGAACTGTTTCTGTTTAAGGTCCGTGAAGAAAAACACGAACCATTACCACAGGCCGGACCTCTGGCGGGTGCCGGTACGCTGAAGGGCAGGAAAGTATTACTGGTTGACGATGATATGCGTAATGTGTTTGCCCTGAGCACGTTACTCGATGAACAGCAAATGGACGTTGTTACGGCTGATAATGGCCGGGAGGCACTGGATATGTTAGAGGAACATGCTGATGTAGACATTGTTCTTATGGATATTATGATGCCCGAAATGGACGGCTATGAGGCCACCCGCCGGATACGGCAGGATCTGGGCCGGGGTACCTTGCCGATCATAGCCCTGACGGCCAAGGCCATGCCCGGCGACCGTGAAAAAGTGATCGAGGCCGGCGCGTCAGATTATATTACTAAACCCGTAGATAGTACCAGGCTTTTCTCGCTGATGCGGATCTGGCTGTCCCGATGAGATATGTTACAACCACCCCATCCGCATATACAGTTAACAAACGACGAACTCGATGCGATAATTGATCTGATCTGGAAGCAGTACGGCTATGATTTCAGTCATTATGCGCGGGCATCCCTGATGCGGCGTGTCACACGTTGTATGCTGAATGCCGGTTTCCGGACCGGTTACGAGCTGAAATACCATCTGACCAACGACCGGAATTTCTTTTACTGGTTTTTGCAGACGCTGACTGTCAACGTAACCGAAATGTTCCGGGACCCGGTAGTGTATCGGGAATTGCGGGAGAAAGTGCTGCCTAAACTGGCCTCTTACCCCGTTATTAAAGTCTGGCATGCCGGCTGTGCTACCGGAGAAGAAGTCTTTTCGATGGCCATTCTGTTGCACGAGGCGGGATTACTGAACCGGGCACGCCTTTATGCCACCGACATCAATCCGGCTAATCTGGAGCAGGCCAGGAAAGGCATGGTACCGGTACACCCTATGAAAGAATATGCACATAACTACCAGCAGGCGGGCGGGCGACGGGACTTTACGGGATACTTTACCTTTTTTAACGAAGGGGCGGAGATAAAACCTGAATTGCGGAAAGACATTATTTTCGCCCAGCACAATCTGGTTAGTGATCAGGTTTTTAACGAGTTCCAGCTCATTATTTGCAGAAATGTGATGATTTATTTTGACAAAGTGCTGCAAAATCGTGTTACTACGTTGTTCTATGATAGTCTGTCCCCGCTGGGGTATCTGATGATCGGAATGAAAGAATCGCTTCTTTTCACGAATGTCAGTCCGCATTTTGAGGAAACAAGCGCTGGTTTACGCATTTATCGCCGGAAAAAATGAGCTTACTTACCGGAAAACAGATCAATGTGCTGGCTATCGGCGGTTCTGCCGGTAGCATTCCGGTATTAATCAGCCTGCTTAAATCTATATCTAAGCCGGTTCCGTATACAGTTATTATAGTTATTCATCGATTGAAAAACGTTCATAGCGAGCTTTCCTTATTACTTTCGGGTGGGTTAGGGTATCTACAGGTAATCGAACCGGATGATAAGATGCCGGTTGAACCGGATCGACTGTACCTGGCCCCTCAGAATTACCACCTGCTGATTGAAGCCGACCTTACGTTCAGCCTTGATTATTCTGAACCGGTTTTGTTTAGCCGGCCATCTATTGACGTTACCTTTGAGAGTGTGGCGCAGGTGTTTGGTCAGGGAGCCGTTGCCATTTTGCTGAGCGGTGCCAACGAAGACGGAGCCAGGGGAATCAGAAGCATTATCGAAGAAGGAGGAACGGCCATTATACAGGCCCCGCACACCGCCGCTTATCAATCCATGCCGCTAGCCGCTATCCGGCTAAATCAAGAAGCCAATGTATTGCAACCAGAAGAAATGATTGAGCAGTTACGACGCTCAACCGGGTAAAATTGCGTTTATGACATCAACGTTATTAAAAAGACCGTTCACCATTTTATTGGTCGACGATCGGGAAGAAAATTTGCTGGCTCTGGAAGAGATGCTGGAGCAGGACGGCCGTATATTTATCAAAGCCACTTCGGGTAACGAAGCGCTGCGCTATGCGCTTAAAAATGATCAGATCGGTCTGATTATGCTGGATGTACAGATGCCCGGTATGGATGGTTTTGAAGTAGCCCGGCTGCTGAAAACGAATCCGAAAACCAGGCACATCTCTATCATTTTCGTCACCGCCATCAGTAAGGAAGAGCAGTATATCCTGAAAGGATTTGATGAAGGGGCTGTTGATTACCTGCAGAAGCCGCTCGACATAAACGTCACAAAAGCCAAAGTGAATGTGTTTGAGCGGTTGTATCAATACCAGCGGGAGTTGAAGGAAACCATCGGTGAAGTTGAAAAAATCAATAAACAGCTCGAAAAGTTTGTCTATATCGTAGCTCATGATCTGAAATCGCCGCTTACGGGTATGATCGGCGCCCTTTCGCTGCTCGAACAACGGGAATCGTTCAAGCTTACTCCGGACGATGTAGACGAATACATCAGACATTCCAAAGACGCATCAACGTATTTGTCAGGCATGATTAATGCCCTGCTCGACTATTCCCGGAAAAGTATTACTCAGCAATCCATTGAAGAGGTAGATACTCAGGAACTTGTAGAGCAGATTGCCAGATTACTGTTTCCCCCGCGCCGGATTAAAATCCGTATTAACGGCCGGTTACCGGTCTTAAAAACAAACAAAATCAAACTTCAGCAGGTCTTTCAGAATTTGCTTAGCAATGCGGTAAAGTACCACGATAAACCGGATGGCTACGTCGATGTAAGTTGTCAGGATAACGGCGATTTCATTACTTTCTATGTAAAGGATAACGGGCCGGGTATCCCGATGGAAGATCAGCAGAATATTTTCCGGTTGTTTCAGACATCTGTGAACCATTCCGGTGCAGACACCAGTACGGGAGTCGGGTTGTCTATTCTGAAGCTGATTGTGGAAGAGCAGGGCGGTCAGATAAAGCTGGAATCAAGTCCGGAGAACGGTAGTTTGTTTTCTTTTGACTGGAGAAAATGACAGGCTGTTTTTTTCAGAATAAAACGTGAAATTTGCTAATACCATTTGGTAAGAATGGGAATATGATTGTTTTCTCTGAAATACGATCGTAAATTAAAGGGATAAATTATTCAAGTATCGGTTACTTTTGAGGTTTGCTGGTATAAATGTAATAATTAGCAGGTGTAGCGAGTGACTGTATATTAATTCTTGAATAAAGATACATATTTATTAAAATAATTATCCGAAACATGGAAAAAAGGTACAATGTGATGATTGTTGAAGACGATGCATTTATCCGGAAAGTACTCCGGCAAAGTTTGCATCAGGATTTTGAGGTGATTTCGCACATTAATGCATTTGAGGCGATGGACTGGCTGGAAAAAGGAAATCCGGTCGACATCATTCTGACGGATTTGAAAATGCCGTTTATGAATGGTCAGGAGTTTATCCGCACAATTCGTGCCAGCGCGTTGTTTCGTAAAACTCCGATTATCATTCTATCAACTTTTGATGACAGTGCGACACGGATTGCCTGTCTGGAAGAAGGGGCGGATGATTACATGATCAAGCCCTTTAACCCGATGGAAGTAAAAGCAAAGATCATGGCCGTACTGCGCCGGACCGAACACCGGGTGAAGCCTTCATCGGCCGGGGCGACCGAATAAGTGATACTTGATCAAAAAAATACTTGTACACAACCGGCATCAGACAACCGTCTCCGGACTATCCGCTATAAGTTTGATCATGGAACAAAAGGAAGACAAAAACAGTACATTCCGCCTTCTGTTGGTAGAGGCTGACCCCTCGCGTATTCAGAATTTCAAAAATAGCTTCGGAGACATGGTACAGGTGTCGGTCGAGCCAGACGGGGCCGACGCCTTGTTATACGTTGAATTAGGAAATCCGGTCGATCTGGTGGTATTCAATGATGAGCTCGGGTACCTGACTTTCCTGCGGGGGATCGCGGACAGCCATTTTTTTGACGATACGCGGGTGATTCTGCTGAGTGCTGATGCCGGTATTAAACCGGAAGCGGCCCCTTACCGGAAATACATTGTTGATGTCTTCCCGAAAACGTATTCTTCCGAAGCCCTTGGCCGCCGGATACAGTACTTCATTCAGAAAAAACAGTATCAGGAAGCCGATAAGCCATTGTACAAACCGGCACCTATCCGGATGCCGGTCGGGAAACGGGCGTTCGATATTTTCGTGTCTTCGGTGCTGCTGCTGCTATTGTCACCCCTGTTGATTGTGGTGGCCATTCTGATCCGGCTCGACTCAAAAGGACCGGTTTTTTATAAATCGAAGCGGGTCGGGACGGGTTACAAAATCTTTGACATGTACAAGTTCAGAACCATGAAAACCGGAGCCGACAAGCTCATTTCGGGCATGGCTTCGCAAAACATGTACAACAAAGTAGTTGAGGAGCCGGAGATGGATCTGTGCGAAGAGTGCCTGCTGGCCGGCACGTCGTGTCAGCGGCCCTTGTTTCTGGACAATGAGCAGGTTTGCGAAAAACTGTATCACCGGAAGCAG
Source organism: Arsenicibacter rosenii (assembly GCF_001870735.1). Taxonomy (GTDB): domain Bacteria; phylum Bacteroidota; class Bacteroidia; order Cytophagales; family Spirosomataceae; genus Arsenicibacter; species Arsenicibacter rosenii. The sequence continues at coordinate 516,339 of NZ_MORL01000001.1, forward strand.
AAGGCAAAAGCCACGTTTATGAAGTTTAAGGAAGACCCCCGGATTACGGGACTCGGCAAATTTCTGCGTAATTCCAGTATCGATGAGCTTCCGCAACTGATTAACATCTTCAAGGGCGATATGTCGTTTGTCGGAAACCGGCCCCTGCCGCCTTATGAAGCCGAAAAGCTGACCGTGGCGGGGTATGCGCGCCGGTTTGCCGCACCCGCCGGGCTAACGGGGCTATGGCAGGTAACCAAACGCGGGAAAGCCGGTGTCTCCGATCTGGAGCGGATTCAGCTCGATGTGTTGTATGCCAAAAAATACTCCTTTAAAACGGACCTGATTATCATGATCAGAACCGTGAAGGCTTTATTCCAGAAAGAAAACGTCTGATGGAAACACCGCTCGTTTCGCTGATTACGATCAACTATAATCAGGCGCAGGTGACCTGTGATATGCTGGCCTCTACCCGCGTGTTAACCTACCCCAATGTGGAGATTATCGTGGTCGACAACGGTTCCCGCGACGATCCCAGACCGTTGATCAGTCAGGGCGGTTATCCGAACGTGACGGTCATCATGAGCCCTGAGAATCTTGGCTTTTCCGGAGGAAATAACCTGGGTATCAGACAGGCGAAGGGAGACTATTTGTTCCTGCTGAATAACGACACCATTGTTACACCGGATCTGGTTACTAACCTGCTCGGGCCCTTTCTGAAGAATCCGGCAGTAGGGGTAACCTGCCCCAAAATCCGTTTCTACGACCAGCCCAATGTGCTCCAGTATGCCGGTTACCATCCGTTAAGCCGTTTTACCGGCCGGACGTGGGCGGTGGGTCTGATGGAAGAAGATAAAGGACAATACGAAGCGGGCGGACCAACGTTTTTTGCGCATGGTGCTGCCATGATGGTTAGCCGGCGGGTGCTTGAAACGGCGGGATCGCTCGACGATAGTTTTTTTCTTTACTACGAAGAACTGGACTGGTCGGCCCGGATTCGTAAAGCGGGCTTTGTGATCTATTACGAGCCATCGGCCCTGATCTACCACCGGGAGTCGATGAGTGTCGGCAAGCAGAGCGCCCTGAAAGTGTATTACCACATCCGGAACCGGTTATGGTTTATGCGCCGCAATGTGGCGGGTCTGCCCTTGCTGGTATTTTGTGTGTATTACTTTCTGTTAGCGGTACCTAAAGCGGTTTTGGGGTACCTGATTCGCGGGGAGTGGGCATCCCTGAAAGCCGTCGGGCGGGCCATCGGCTGGAATTTGCGGCACAAACCCGCCCGGACTATACCGTAATTACTGAAAATACGAACGTTTATGCTTGAAACACTACTGGTTATTGCCATACTGCTGGTGCTGTATACCTACGTGGGATATGGGCTGGTTGTCTGGCTGCTCATCAAAATCCGTGGCCCCTATAGAGCTACTGAGCGTATAACAGGTACGTTTGATCCGGAGGTTACCCTGATCATACCGGCTTATAACGAAATGGCCTGCCTGCCGGATAAGGTCGCCAACTCACTCGCTCAGGAATACCCGGCCGATAAACTCCGGATTTTATTTGTCACAGAAGGCTCCACGGACGGTTCGGAAGAATACCTCAAAGCAACTTATGGCGACAGGATTGCCGTACTTGGCGGTAGCCGGCGACGGGGAAAGGTCGCTGCCATGAACGAAGCCATGTTGCTGGTCAGGACACCGGTTGCCATTTTTACCGATGCCAACACCCAACTGAACAAACAGGCTGTTCGGTTGATTGTCGAGCAGTTCCGCGATCCTAAAACCGGCGCAGTAGCGGGCGAAAAACGAATTATGACGGCTGATAGTGAATCGGCGGCGGGAGCCGGCGAGGGCCTTTACTGGAAATACGAATCGCAGCTGAAAAAATGGGATGCCGAACTGTACAGTATTGTCGGAGCGGCCGGTGAATTGTTTGCCGTCCGGACGGAGTTGTATGAGCCGGTAGAAACCGATACCATCCTCGACGACTTTATCATCTCGCTGCGCATTGCCGGTCGTGGTTTCCGGGTTGGCTACGAACCGGATGCCTACGCCCTCGAACATCCGTCGTTCTCAATCATTGATGAAGAAAAGCGGAAAGTCCGGATCTCGGCGGGTGGTTTTCAGTCGATTGTGCGGCTGGCCTATCTGCTGAACCCCTTCCGGTATGGTATACTGACGTTTGAATACGTGTCGCACCGGGTGTCGCGGTGGGCCGTTGCCCCCGTATGTCTGGTGCTGATCCTGCTGCTGAATCTGTTGATTCTTCTGCAGCCGGAGGCCGGCCGGTCTGCGCTATACCCGGTCTGGACAGGGCTGATGGCGGGGCAGATGCTGTTTTATGCGGTAGCCTGGCTGGGCTATTTACTCGAAAAACGGCAGCTACGCTGGAAAGCGGCCTTTGTTCCCTTCTATTTTACCTTCATGAATGTATCGGCCCTGAAAGGTCTGGTCCGATACTTGCGGGGGAATCAGTCAGGGGCCTGGGAGAAAGTTCGCCGGGCAAACGAGGCTGTCATTCAAAAGTAGCAGGTGGCACTTCGTCAAAAGGCTTCCCTTGCCAACGAATAGCCCATGCAAATCAATCGCGTGTTGAGTCGTTCACATCTGGAAAATAAAAGCTGGCCCTACAGTGTGCTGGGCACGGCGGGTGCGCTGGTGTGTGGTGTGCTGATTGCTAAACTGGGCATTGTCGGGCTGGGCGTCTGCATAGCGGCACCCATCGGGATTGGCCTCGTAACGGGGATTCTGATGTCGCCCCGCTTCGGGCTGCTGGTGTATTTGCAGTACAGCTTTCTGGTTAATATACTCGCCCGGTTTTTGCCGGTAAGTGCGCCCTTCGGCCTGGTCGTGGATGGACTGCTGGCGCTGATTCTGCTCAGTCTGCTGTTCAACGGCCGCCGCTTAAACTGGTCGAAACTGAAGAACCCGGTCTTTTTTCTGGTCGGGACGTGGTTTATGTATAACGTGCTGGAGCTGGCCAATCCGGAAGCGCCCTATAAACCAGCCTGGTTTTTTCACGTGCGCGCGTTTTCGATGCACTGGTTCTTTGTCTCGATTATTGTACTGGTAACGCCGATAAAACGTTCCGATATTCTGCTGGTGTTACGAACCTGGCTGATCTGGTCGGTATTTGCGGCCATCTGGGCATTTAAACAGCAGTATCTGGGGCTTACCCAATCGGAACTGGAATGGCTCAATTCGGCCGGAGGCAAAACGCATTTGCTGTTCGGACACTTACGGAGCTGGTCATATTATACCGATGCTTCCCAGTTCGGAGCCGAAATGGCAGGGCTGGCGCTGATCTGTCTGATCTTCTTTTTTGAAGAGGATAAGTGGATTGTGCGGCTGGGCTACCTGGGGCTGGCCCTTGTGTACTTCTGGGGGTATGCTGTTTCCGGAACGCGGAGTGCCTTGTTTGTATTTATCGCAGGCTATGGCTTTTATCTGCTGCTGAAGCGCGATTTTACCAAGATTGCCATCGGGTTAAGTGTTGCGATTCCGGTATTGCTTATGCTGTTGTATACCGACATCGGCAACCAGAACTACCAGGTCTACCGGATACGCACCGCCCTGAAGCCCCTGGAAGATCCGTCGTTTCTGGTGCGGCTGGAAAACCAGGCCAAACTGGCAAATTACCTGCGGTATCTGCCGTTCGGGGCGGGGATTGGGACGGCGGCGGATGCAGGGGCGCGGTTCTCGCCCGGGCATTTTGCCGCGCAGATTCCGCCTGACAGCTGGTACGTTGAACTTTGGATTGAAACCGGTGTGGTAGGCGTGTATTTATATGTTGCGATGCTGCTGAGTATTGTCGGGGTAGGGGTCTACCGGATCTGGCACCTGAACGACCCCTGGCTGAGTAAGATCATGGGCATGTTCATTGCCGAATTTGTCGGGATTGCCGTCATGGGCTATTCCAATCCGGTGCTGGGGCAGTTTCCGACCAGTACCATGCTGTACCTGACGTCGCTGGCCTTTACGACCTGCAACCGCTGGGATACCGCCCCTACGAAACCGGCCTGACCCAGGCTTGTTGCGCGGCATCGTACTGTTTCAGCATGCGTGCCGGATTGCCGCCGACCACCGAGTAGGGAGGCACGTCTTTGGTTACCACACTGCCGCCTGCCACCACCGAATGGCGGCCGATGGTGACCCCTGCCGTGATAACGGCATTGGCACCAATCCAGCATTCGGGTTCGATGGTGATGCGTTTGGTGGTGACGGGTTGCCGGTGAATAGGCTGCTGAATGTCTTCGTATGCGTGATTCAGGCCCGACATGACCACATGCTGGGCAATGATCACATCGGAGCCAATGACCACGGGCCCGATGACTACGGAACCGATGCCTATCAGGGAGTTGTCGCCGATGGATACGTCGCCGACACCATTGTTGACGACGCAGAAATCTTCGATGGCACTGTTTGCACCCATCGAAAACCCATTGAACGGCAGCACATCCATGCGGGCAGACGACCGGATGGACGACCTGCGGTGGCGCTGGTGCATAAACGGGTTAACGAACCATTTAACCCACAGTCTGGGCCGGGCCTGACCGGCCGGAATGAGCAGCCAGTGGACCAGTTTTTTTACCGACGGGCGGCTGTCGAGGTAGGATTTTAGTGACATAACAGGTTAGGGCGCTGGCAGTTTACGGATAGCGTCGATGAGTTTTTGCATGGAGTTGTCCCAGGTATGCTCGCGCGCGAAGGCAATGCCAGCCTCCGCCGACGACGGGAAATGACCCAGCAGGGCCTGGTCAATGGCGCTGACAAACTCACCGGCATCGCCGGCGAGGTAGACGTGATCGCGGAAAATGCCCATGGTCTCGGTTTTAACGGCCACAACCGGTTTACCCATAGCCAGGTACTCGTCGATTTTACGCGGGTAATTGCCGATGGTTACCTCATTGACCCGCTGTGGATTAATCAGCACGTCGAGGTGGGCGAGGTAGGCCGGAATTTCGTGGGCCGGTTTAGAGCCAAGGAACGTAATATTGGGCTGCGCATTAAGCCGCTCTTTCTGGATTGAATCGTCGGTATGGCCGATCAGAACAACCTGCCAGTCAGGACGTTGGCGGGCCACGGCTTCGATAAGTTCGACGTCGAGGCGCAGACCGGTCAGGGCGCCGGCATAACCAATGCGCGGGCCGGGAAGGGCGGCCAGGTCAGCGGGAATAGGGGCGTGCGCGGACGGGTCGAAAAGCGTCAAGTCGCAACCCTGGCCAATATCAATGGCATTCGGATTGTAGCGGGCGGCCTGATTGGCAAGGTACAGCGAGTTGCTGGCAACCAGATCCGACGTTGCCATCAGCAGCGGTTCGAGCCGGAGACCGTGTTTACGCCAGTAATCGACCGCCAGAAAGTTGTCGCGCAGGTAGTAAACGGATGCCGCCGGACGGAGGAATTCTTTGTGGTAAAAACCCTGAATCATGTCATTATCATTGATCAGGACAAAGGAGGGCCAGCCGAGTTGGTTAACGGCACCGGCAATTTCACCGGCCACGGCCCGGCCATTGCGGCGGTTCATCCAGTCGAACAGCGGGCCGTCGGGCAGGAAGTTAATGGAAGCCAGTACCGATGCCGGACTCAGCACCCACAGATTCGGTTCGTCTTCGATGAGCCGCTTGCCCTGGTGTTGATCCAGAAACTGTTGGCGGGCCTGACCACGACCGGCCGGATCGTTGAAAACCGTCGTCCAGTCCATCGGGTCATTGACGAACAAAACGGAATGATTTCGGGCCAGACAGCGGGCCATGTCACGAATGTTGCTGCCCAGATTTTTTTCTTCCCAGGGTTGTCGGGAGGTAATGACAAAGTTCATACCCGTGGATTGGGTTGGATGAAAAAAAGTTACCGCTTTGGGGGAATATGTGTTACTTATTTAATTTGAGCGATATTAATAAACGCAATAGGTTTCCTTATAAACTCAAATCGTAAAGCGAACATATTGACCTGAAAAGCCAAATATTGTGATTAATTTTAAAAAAAAGAGCGATTCTCGTATAACTTTTGCTAGAAGTTTAAACAGGTAAAACGGCAGTTTTCCTGGGTATCCGGAGCGCAATACACTATGAGTACACGGACGTATATACGAAGAATAAAAAGACGAATGGGTCGGTATGCCGTTGGGTCAGGTCTGATAATGACCGGTTTTTTGCCGGCACACGGACAAACCACTCCGCCGGCCACAACGACGGCGCCCGCGGGTGTCGGCATTATGATCAACGACACCCTCTATTTTGATTTTAAAAAAGATATTTCGGCCCAATTATTGCCGATAAACCAATTGAGTGATCTGGCCGTGGCTTCATCGCCTTTGGTTAAATACGAAAAGCAGGTAACGGTTAGTCAGCTGGAGGCTATCAAACTGGCCAAATCGCAGAAATTTACGAATGCATCCGGCTTTGTGAATTACTCAACCGGTAATCAGGCGATTCTGTCGACAACACCCACGGGCAACGATGCCATCGGGCAGATTGCCAACGGGTATCGGGCCGGGGTGACCTTACAGCTAAGCCTGTTTGAGCTTTTCGGGCGGAAACACGAGGTACGGATGGCCCAGTCGAACCAGCAGGCAGCCGTGTACCGCCGTGAAGCCATTGAGTTACAGGTACGCCGTGAGCTGATCAACCTGTACCAGGATTTGCTGACTGCTCAGCGTATTCTGCTGGTGAAAATGCTGGACGAAGAAAACTCCTTAACGGCACTGCGGATTGCCGAAATTGAAATGCAGCAACGCAAACTGGACCCGAATACACTAGCCAACGTCAGCAACCGGTATTCGATCGTCAAATCATCGACGGAAGAGGTAAAAGGGCAGTTGCTGAAAAGTTTTTACCAGCTGGAAGCCCTGGTCGGGGTACCGATGCAGCAGCTGCGCCGGAAGTAAATTGGCTGAAGGACAGAACAAGGATTTAAAGGCAGCTATTCCGGTTTAACCGGTTTACGGAACGATATGATTTCAAAACTATTTCTCCGGATACTGAAACAATATGCTTACCTGTTTGTGCTGTTGCCACTTATTACGGCAGGGACGGTAGCTTTATTGACTCAAAATCAAAAGAAAACGTATTTATCGCAGGCGACAATTTATACCGGTCTGGCGTCGGGGTATTCACTGAACGCTAACAAAAACAACGCTTCCTTCGACTATTCCGGGGTAAGTAATGCATTTGATAACCTGTTGACCACCCTTAATTCAAAGGAAACGCTTCATCAGATTGCCGTAAGCCTGCTGGCCAAACACATGCAGGTGGCTCAGCCGGATACGCTTGTGCTGGCTGCTCCGGGGTTCGAAAAACTCAGACAATCGATTCCTGATCCGTTACGCCGCGAGATGCTGGCTGCCGGCTCACCAGCCCTGATTTATGCACGGATTGACAGCCTGTCGCGCTCCGAAAAAGACAATCCGGTTAAGGCACTGCTTTTTCGCTCGGAGACGTATTATTCGGTCAATCAGATTGCCAAGAAGCTGATCGCCAACCGGAAAAGCTCCAGTGATATGCTGGAAATGAGTTATGAAGCCGATGATGCAGCGGTGGCTCAGCAAACGCTGCAGTACGCGATCGGGATTCTGAATGCCCGCTACACCGCCCTGAAAAGTGCCGACAGTAATCCGGTCGTTACCTACTACGAAGATAAATCAAAGGAAGCCAAACGGCGCCTGGACGAAGCCGAAGCCCGGCTGCGGTCGTTTAACGTACAGCACGAGGTCCTGAACTTCGACGAAGAAGCCAAAAATATGGCCTTTTCGCGGGAGACTTTCGAGAACCAGTACAATCTGGAACTTATGCGGAACAACGCCGCCAAAGCAGCCATGGATGCCCTGATGCGCCGGATGGGGCAGCGCGGTAACCTGTTAGCGATCAACAGCGATATGGTCAAAAAGCAGAATGAGCTTTCTGACGCCGAGCTGCAACTGGTGACGGCGATGGCCAATAACCAGGATAAAACAAAATTGCAGGAGAAGGTGGCCCAGATTTCGGAAGAACTCCGGACCATTGCCCGCCGGTATTATGCCGCCGGTGACTCGCCGGAATCCATTCCGCAGGAAAAACTCATTGATGAGTGGCTGGCAAAAGTTATTGAATTCGAGGAGTCGGGGGCGCGGCTGGGGGTTTACAAAAAACGCCTTGGTGAGTACCAGGCAAAAACCAAAGAATATAGTCCGCTCGGATCCGATCTCCGGGAGCTGAACCGCGATCTGAGCGTGGCCGAGAAAGAATACCTGACGTTGCTGCAAAGCCTCAACGAGGCCCGGATTCACCGGCAGGACGTCTCGATTGACGGGGAACTGAAAATTCTGGACCAGCCGAATTATCCGTCGTCACAGAAAAAAACAAGCCGGATTGTGTTTATTGCCGGTGGTATCGGAGTCGGGTTGTTCCTGGCGCTGCTGGTGGTTGTGCTGCGCTTCCTGCTCGATCGCCGGATCAGCTCGCCGGACCAGGCCGAGTCGCTGATTGGCCGGCCGGTAGTGGCAATCTTTCCGGTCATTAAACGGTTTTCGATTGACGCCCGTAAGAGCCGGATTGCCCTCAGTATGTATGAGCAGCTGTGCAATGCGATCAATGTTGACATTGCGCGCTCAACCAGTAAAATTCACCCGCCGGTAATTACCCTGATCAGTATGCGGGCCAAACAGGGTAAGACCTGGATTACGCATGGCCTCGCCCGCCTGTATGCAGAGTCTGATCAGCGGATCGCGTTCTGCTTCCCGCGCCAGAGCGACGAAGATCACGGGTTTGAGCAGGATAATGTGACGTTTTTCCCTTACCGGGTCTTGCCGGGATTCATGAATACGATGTCGGTCGACGAGCTGATCCGCCGCGACTATCCGTTCAATCCGACCGATTTCGACAAAATCATTCTGGAGTTGCCGGCCTTTATCAACAGCCCGATTCCGGTTTATCTGGTAAACCAGACCACCGTGGCTATCATGGTGGCCGATGCCAACAGCGTGTGGGGGAGAGTGGAAAAGAATCTGCTTGATTTGTACCTGAAGGTAGCCAATCATCAGATGTTGCTGGTCCTGAATAAGGTAGATGGCGAGTATACCGAGGCCCCGAGCGTGGAAGAAGCCCGCATGGTCCGGATTCAGCCCGACCACCTGAATGAAGGGCGCTAAAGCCGAATTACTGACCCATAAATAACGTATGAGTACTACCCGGAATGCGATTGACGGCGGGAAATGGATTACCATTTCTACGGTCATATCCACTGTGTTTCAATTTGCCCAGGTATCGATACTGGCGCGGCTGTTAGATCCTGCGGTGTTCGGGGTCGTCAGCGTCAGTACACTGATCATCAACTTTTTTTACATTTTCAGCAATTTAGGTTTTTCCAACTCCATCATTTACAAGCAGGAAAGTGATCCGCGCGTATTGTCGACCCTCTATTACGTGAGTTTGCTGATGGGTGTGCTGATCTTTGTGATTGTCTATTTCAGTGCCCCCCTGGTGGTTGCCTATTACAAGGAGCCGAAACTGGACCGCGTGATCCGGCTGGCTTCCCTCTACTTTCTGATAATCTATTTCGGGCAGCTTTATCTGTTTATTCTGCAGAAAGAACTACGGTTTAAATCCATTGCCATCATGGAAATTCTGGGCGCCTTTGTCGGCACCGGCGTGGCGATCGGGCTGGCCTATAATGGCTTTGAAGAATTATCCCTGATCTACGGGCAACTGGCGATGCACGTGGTCCGGACAGCGATTCAGATTATGTTCGGTATCAAGCTGTTTTTTCCGTCGTTCTATTTCAATTTAGGGCTTGTAAAAGAGCATATTAAATTCGGTATTTATAATGTCGGCGATGGGTTGCTGGGGTTTGTGCAGGGTAACTCCGATAACATTATTGTCGGCGGACTGCTGGGCGTAAAAGCGCTGGGTTATTACACAATTGCCTACCAATTGGCGGTCTTTCCGATCAATAAACTGAACCCGATTATTTTACAGGTTGCTTATCCGATTCTGGCCAAGATGAAGGAAAATGCGGATGAATTAAAGCAGTCGTATCTCAAGATTCTGGACCTGATCAGCTACCTTAATATTCCGCTATTGGCCGGATTATTTATCACGGCCGAAAGTGTAGTACCGTTGTTATATGGCGACGGGTGGGAGGAAACGATTCCGCTCATTCAGATTTTTGTTTTACAGAGCTTTTTCAGCTGCCTGGCACATCCGTTGTTTACGCTGGCATTTACCAAAGGCAAGCCAAATCTGTTGTTTTACCTGAACCTGGCAACGCTGGTTGTTAAAATTCCGCTTTTGCTGCTTTTCGGGAAGTATTGGGGGGTAACCGGCATTGCGCTGGCGTTTGTATCGGCTACCTTCTTTAACCTGGTCGTCAATTTCGGTATTGCCCATTCGCTGATCGGGTCGTTTTTCGGTTCTTTTCTGCGGAATATTCAAAAACCGCTCCTGTTTGCGTTACTAATGATCGTTGGCATATATCTATACAAAGTGAGTGTCGGCTACGAAGGTCCAATACATACTTTGGTCGAAATTGCCATTGGCGGACTCATTTTCGGCGCCTTGACGCTTCGCTTCAAATTGTCGTTTTCGGAATTAAAGGCGTTCAGACAACAGATGTAATATGAAAACCAAACATCGTTTTGACGTTCTGGATATATTCCGGGGAATTTTTGCGTCGATGGTGGTCTTTTTTCACCTGTCGCCCTTTGCTGATACGCCGTTACTGAATAATCCGCTGGTCGACAACGGCGATATGTTTGTTGACTTTTTTTTCGTGCTGAGCGGGTTTGTCATTGCCTACAACTACAGCGAAATCCGGTCGGTCGGCGAGGCAAAGAACTTTCTCTCAAAGCGGTTCTGGCGGATTTATCCGCTACACCTGATTATGCTGCTGGCATTTCTGGTGGTGGAGCTGTCTAAAAACTCCTTATCGGCCTACATTCATGTTAACAATTCGGTCAGGAGCAACGATGTAAATTCGTTTATTTCTTCCCTCTTGTTGATTAACTCCATTAAGCTGCCGGGCATTCAGGATGTCAGCTGGAATATCCCGAGCTGGTCGATCAGTGCCGAGATGGTAGCTTACGTTGTATTTGCAGGGATTTTGCTGCTTATCGCCAGCCTGAACCGGCAAGAGGCAAAAGGAATTGTTTTTCTGATTGTGGCGGGGCTGGCCGCCTTGATGTTAGTACAGCTTACCGGTACCTACCGCTTAAACTATAGCTTTGATTACGGGTTTCTGCGCGGGAGTTTCGGGTTCTTTTCCGGAGCGTTCTGCCTGATCATTTTTCAGGGTTCGTACGGCAGTGTACACCAATTTTCCCGCTATCTGTTTGACGTACTGGAGCCCCTCATACTCGCGGCGATTTTCTACATGATCATACACGGGGAGCAGTATAAATCGGTCGGGCTGGTGTATGATGCGTTGTTTGTAGCGGCGATTTATATTTTTTCGTTTGAAAAGGGGTTTGTATCAGCCTTACTCAAAAAGCCGGCTATACTGGCAAAGGTCGGGATGTACAGCTACTCGATCTACATGACCCATACGCTCATCCTGAGTTTGTTCAATATTGTCTTTATCCGAATTCTGAAATTACCGCCATCGGCGTACGTTTATTTAGTATTTTTGAATTACTACCTGATCTACAAAGTGTCAGCGTGGACCTATCACCATATTGAAATGACGTTTAAAGGACTACCCGACTGGCTCAAGAAGCATCTTTATCCGTATAATCCTGCCAATCTGCCGCAGGACCGGGTAGAGGCCATCCGTCAACGAATGGCAAACCAACGGACCGATCAGCCTGATGTGTCGATTGTGGTGCCGGCCTATAACGAAGAAGCGAATCTGCTGCATACACTCTCATCGCTGGCGAGCCAGAAAACGGCGTATACGGTTGAACTGCTGGTGGTCAACAACAACTCGGTCGACCTGACGCAGGCGATTCTGGATCAGTGCGGCGTACGCTCGGTACTGGAAAAACGTCCGGGGGTGGCCTATGCCCGTCAGGCGGGTCTGGAGGCGGCAAGAGGCCGGTTTGTGGCCAATGCTGATGCCGACTGTATTTATCCTGCCGGCTGGGTAGAGGCTATGATCAGGCCGCTCGAAAAACCGGAAATTGCCTGTACCTATGGTCTGTATTCGTTTCTGCCCGGCGGCCACTCCTCCCGGCTGGCGCTGATGGCCTATGAAAAGGCGGCGCATCTGGTGAATGCGATCCGGAACCGGAACCGTGCCTACCTCAATGTGTATGGCTTTAATTTTGCCTTCCGGCGTGCCGATGCGCTGGCGGTTGGCGGTTTCGAACTGGATTCGGGCCGGGAGGGCTCTGTGGCCGAGCTGATTGCAGGGGGAGAGGCCCCGCCGGATTCAGGGCGCTGTGAAGACGGGTTAATGGCTATGGCCCTGGAAGAGGCGAAAAAAGGCCGGATTCTGCGGATTGCCAACCCGGCCGTGCGCGTCTGGACAAGCGACCGGCGCCTCGTGGCTGACGGAAGTCTCGGACAGGCATTTAGCCGGCGGGTGCGTAAAAGTTTGCAGGAGATGGGTTTCTACCTCTCCTCATCCAAAACGACTTCGTCCTGATATGAAGCGACTGCGGCAGCTTGGTCTTTTGTGGATGAGCCTGTTGATGAGTCGGTGTTTATGTGCGCAATGTCCTTCCGGAACCGGACTGATTATAGCACAGGAGACCTTCGGAACAGGTCCCTCGATACCTTTGCCTGCCGGACGGATCCCCTTTACGTACGTGACCGCTAATTGCCCGAATGACGGACAGTATACCATTACCCGCGCGGTAAGCGATACCTGTTACACATCAACCTGGCATGGTGCACCGTCGGATCGCTCCGGAAACGGAAACATGCTGGTGGTCAATGCCCCTTATCCGGGCGAATTTTACCGGCAAACTGTCAATGGACTCTGTAACGGCACCTCCTACGTTTATTCGTTCTGGATTGCCAATCTGAATATTATCCTGCCGCCGCTGACCTGTGACATTGTGGTTCCGCATAACCCGGACATAACCATAATTGCCCAGCGTCCCGACGGTAGCCTGATCGACTCGGTCAGTACCGGTGTGATCGACCGGACCACCAGCCTGCAATGGCGGCAGTTCGGGTTATCGTTCACGATTCCCGGCGCCACCACAGACAGCAGTTCGGTTGTCATCCGGTTGGTCGACAAAGAAAAAGGGGGCTGCGGCAATGACTTTGTGATGGACGATCTGACGCTGACCCAGTGCAGCGACTGTTATTTTTCATCGGTGTTTGTGCCGGATGTATTTACCCCAAACGGCGACGGGCTCAATGATGTGCTGGAGATTTTCAGCGGTAATACCGGTGCCTTTTCGATGACCGTTTATAACCGCTGGGGCAGTGTTGTCTTCGCGTCGGATGCCCGGCAGTTACGCTGGGATGGCACCTACCTTGGCGAACCCTGCGAAGAAGGGCTCTATACCTGGACGTTAACCTATGCAGGCTTAACGACCAACCGTCAGTTTAAGCGCACAGGACGTGTACTACTATTACGTTGACTATGACTACCCCGACCCACAATTTTCCGGGTGTAACGCTGCTGATCACCCATTATAACCGCAGCTCGTCGCTGGAACGGCTCCTGAAGGCGTTTGAGGCCCTTCATTGCCGGTTCGACGATATAGTGGTATCGGATGACGGCAGTAAGCCCGAACACCTCGATGCCCTCCGCCAGCTTTCCGGCACGTATGCCTTCCGGCTGATTACAACCCCGGTCAACAAAGGGCTGGGCAACAACATTAACAAAGGGCAGGACGCGGTAAAAACGCCGCTGACGTTGTATGTACAGGAAGATTTTGTGCCGAAACCAGCCTTTGTGCCCCATTTTACAGATGCCCTGGCCATCATGAACCAGGAGCCTGCCCGGGACATTATCCGGTTTTATGCCTATTTCCCGTACCCAAAACTGAAACCCTATGGCAAAGGGTTTTCGGAAATGGTCTACAGCCCGTGGACGCCCGATCACCTGAAGTTTTATTTCTACAGCGACCACCCGCACCTCCGCCGGAGTAATTTCTTTACGAAGTTCGGCCGGTATGCGGAGGGGATAAAATCCGATAAAACCGAGTTCCTGATGTGCCTGTCTTTTCTGAAACGGAAGGCAAACGGATTATTTTTCAACGACTTCACAGCCGTTTTCGATCAGGTCAATTCGAGTGACGAACCGAGTACCATCGGACGCGCCGACTGGCGGCAAAATAAATCACCGTTGTTTCTGGCCATGCGGCGGGTGTATCTCGTATGGCGGTTAATGAAAAATCAGATAGAACTGGCCCGTACAAATTAAGCGTCTATGCATCATCATTTTCCTTCCGTTACCCTGCTGATTACCCATTATAACCGAAGCCGTTCACTGGAACGGTTGCTGGCATCGTTCCGTGATCTGGGCTTTGCGTTCGGAGAAATTGTGGTGTCCGATGATGCCAGCAAGCCGGATCAGCAGCAGGTGCTGACGGCTTTACAGGCTGAATACGGTTTCCGCCTGGTTTCGACACCGGTAAACAAGGGGTTGGCCAATAACCTGAACAAAGGACAGGCTGCCGTTAAAACGCCCCTGACGCTTTACGTGCAGGAAGATTTTATTCCCAAACCCGCTTTCATTGAAAAATGTAAGGAAGCCGTGGCGATGATGGAGGCGGAGCCGGTCTGGGATTTTGTACGGTTTTACGCCTATCTCAGGTACCCGTATCTGAGGCCATACCGCGCCGGTTTTTCAGAAATGTTGTATAAACTCTGGTACACCGACTACCACAAGATTTACCTTTATAGTGATCATCCGCACCTGCGCCGGAGTAATTTTAACGAGCGGTTCGGGAAATATGTGGAAGGAATCAAGTCGGATAAAGCCGAATACCTGATGTGTGTATCGGTGCTGCAAAACAAACCGAAAGCCTTATTTTACGAAGACTTCAAAGGCTTATTTGATCAGGTCAATTCGAGCGATGAACCCAGCACCGTGACGCGTAATAACTGGCGTCAGCAGAGTCAGAATCCGCTTATTTCCATCGCCCGCTACGTCTACCGGCAACTTAAATACAACTACGACCTACTATGATTATAATGATTGAAGGATTAAATGATTGAAATATTAGATGATTGAAGGATTAAATGATTGAAATATTAGATGATTGAAGGATTAAATGATTGAAATATTAGATGATTGAAGGATTAAATGATTGAAATATTAGATGATTGAAGGATTAAATGATTGAAATATTAGATGATTGAAGGATTAAATGATTGAAATATTAGATGATTGAAGGATTAAATGATTGAAATATTAGATGATTGAAGGATTAAATGATTGAAATATTAGATGATTGAAGGATTAAATGATTGAAATATTAGATGATTGAAGGATTAAATGATTGAAATATTAGATGATTGAAGGATTAAATGATTGAAATATTAGATGATTGAAGGATTAAATGATTGAAATATTAGATGATTGAAGGATTAAATGATTGAAATATTAGATGATTGAAGGATTAAATGATTGAAATATTAGATGATTGAAGGATTAAATGATTGAAATATTAGATGATTGAAGGATTAAATGATTGAAATATTAGATGATTGAAGGATTAAATGATTGAAATATTAGATGATTGAAAGCTTAGATGATTGAAAAATTAAATGATTGAAGGATTAAATCATTGACCTGAAAAAAGTGGTGGCCCGACTAGTCGGGCCACCACGAAAAAGCTACCCAAAAAAGGATACACGTCAGCTAAAAAATCATGCCAATCATTGAATCAAACAAATCATGTGTCCTAGTTAACTTTGATGACCTTCCGGAAGGCGCGTTCATTGCCGCGTTTTACGTCGATTACATAGGCGCCCGGAGCCAGCCGGCTGAGATCGATCCGCTCGTTGACAGCGATGCCCGCCTGCGGCACCTCAATCTGACGATGCAATGTGCCCGCCTGCGCATCGAACAGGATAATGCTGACCGGCTGTAACGACGGATTCGGCAGGCTTACCTGTACATACTCACTGGTTGGGTTCGGATATACCTTCACTGTCGTAGCCAGCGTTTCAACAGCTTCCGGAGAAACGGCCACCCGGGCACCGGATACGTCCAGGGCTTTAACAAATACCGGCGTTTCGGTTACGGTCAGCGTTACTGTTCCCTGATTGGTAGCTACCGTGTCGACATGCATGGTGGCCGTACCTGCCTGCGGTGTGTAGACCAGTGCCTTAGCCGCGTTACCCAGATTCAGGGAATAAGTGGCTGTGCGGCCTACCTCATCCGGGACAACCAGCGCGTAGATTGATTTACCGTTTTTCTCATACCGGTCGACAATCGGATCGGCGTGCAGGGTTTGTTTGTACTGGAAATCGCCAAGCAGGTTTTTGGCCTGTAGCAGAAAATCAGCGGCGGGCTTACGGGTCTGATCCGGATTTACCAGTCCGGATGAGCCAAACTGGATCGGGTTGTTGATATTGTCGTCGTAAAGTTGGTAGAAAAATACCTTGTCGATGCCGGTTCGGGCATAGAACAACGAGGTGCGCAGTATCCAGTCGGCCTGCGTCTGCAGCACTGATTTCGGGCCAATCGGGATTGCTTTCAGCGGGCTGCCCTGGTTAACGTCGTAGCCGGTTTCGGTAATCCAGACCGGCATGTCATTCAATTGCTCGTGAGCGGTTTTCAGCAGCTGAGCCGCGACATCGGCAGCGGCAGATTTTTCGGGAGCTGCCCCACGGGTACTTTGGCCGCTTTGTGATGAATTGGCGTTGTCGGGGTAGAGGTGATAGTTGATTACGTCCCAGCAGACATTGACAGAGCCATCCGGCCGGTAACCGCGATGCTGACGGCACCAGTCGATCATTCCCCGCAGATAGTCGTCACCGGCATAGACAGAGGCCATACCGCCAATCACCACCTGTACCGACGGATCGGCATTTTTGACGCCTACCCCGGCACCCATCGTATTTTTGTGACCATCGTAGAACGCCGACAGGTTAGCAGCATATTCGCGGGCAGTTTGGTAGGCTTTGCGGCCTTTCCACCATTTGTCACGCTCATTGTCGCATTCGATGTATTTAATGAGCCCCAGACCGATTTTCACGGTATTGATCCCATCACCCGTCCAGCGCTGCGAACTGTTTACGCGGAGCAGTGAGGGGTCAACCGACGGATTGCTGCCATAGCGGGCAATGTACTGAAACGCGACCCTGGCCTGTTCAAGGTAAGAAGCTGGTTCAGCAAAATCCTTGCCATAGCGTACCGGCACATTTTCGGCATCCCGTTCGGATGCCGGATACGTGTTCAGCATCCAGTTCGGTACTGTTTTTAAGCAGGCCAGTACCTCGATACCGTCGGCTTTGCAGCGTTCGTAAATCACATCATAATTCCAGCCGCCGCTATGCGTAGGATTATAGGTATAGCCGCCTTCGGTCGACTCCAGTTTTTCCCAGTCCATATAATGACGGACACCCGAGAATGTCTTTACCGCCTGCATTTTAGTCTCATTAATGACGGTTGGATTCTGACCGTCTTCGAAATCCCACTCAAACGCGTTTACACCCACCATATGCTTGAATTCCGGCGATTTTTGCGGGGCAGCGGTGGTAGTTGCAGCCGGGGGCGTATAGCTGCCGTACAGCTCAATTTCGGTTGGGTAGCCCCACCAGGCATTAATCACCAGATAACGGGCATTGGTAATGGGCGTGTCCAGCATATATTTTGCCTCACCCGACAACTGACGGTCCGGATACGGGCCGACCCAGCCGTTATATTCTTCGCCGGTAAAAGTAGCAATCGGGATACGCTGCCATTGATCGGTAATAATCGATAACGTCATCGGCTTATCCTTCATAGAACCCTCACCATCAAAAAACTTAATTTTTTCGATGCGCATGGTTTCGCCGGGCTTCAGGGGGTAATAGGCATCATAGTTGGCCAGTACTTTACCCCAGCCGGTATTGACCTGCGTCTGGGTGTTACCGTCAAATAAACCGTTCAGCCCGTTGCTGACGTTGTTTAGCTGATACCAGCGCTTCGGATCAATGGCTATTTTCACGGCTGTCGACGATACGGGGTGGTGGGGTGGTGGGGTAACCGTGCCATTAGTGCTGAAGCTGAGCCAGTTAAAATTCCAGTCGCCGACAAGGGCGTATACACGGAGTTTCTGACCACCGGCAGGCAACGTAACGTTTGCGGTGAGGGTGGTCCAGCTTTGCCAGCCACCGGTTTGCGGTACGGAGAGCGTTGCCAGTACACTATCGGCCGCATTGCGCAGCTGCAGTATACCACTGCCCCACGAGTTTGATACCCGGAATGAAGCGGTATAAGCCCCTGCCGCAGCGACGTTTACGGCATAATCCATCCAGTCGCCGTCATTGATCCAGCCCACATTCAGCCCGCCATCTGTATCAGATGTAGTTTCGGTCTGAATCCCGTACATACCGGAATGATTTTCGGCCTGAATAACGCCGGGAATGCTGGTGGCCGGGGTGAAGGAAAACCAGTTGAAATTAAAGTCGCCGTTTATGGCATGGATGCGCAGCGTCTGATTGCCCTGGGCCAGCGCAATGGTAGTTCGTACGCTTGTCCAGCCTTGCCAGCCACCCGAAAGCGGAACCGATGTGCTTTGTAACACCGTGCCATTTTCATTCCGTACCTGAATAATACCATTGCCGTAGCCGTTTGCCGTACGGAAGGTCAGGTTATATAAACCGCTTTGCGCAACCGACACATTATAATCCATCCAGTCGCCGTCATTGATCCAGCCTACATTCAGTCCGCCGCCTTCATCGGATGTGCCCTCGGTCTGAACGCCCTGCATGTTTACGTAACTTTCGGCTTCGATTTTGCCCGGAACAGGCTGTAGATTGGTCAGAGCAGGAGCCTGCTGCCCGTAAACCTGTACTTTTTGCGGAATGTTATTCGAAAATTTGTGAATGCAGATGGCGTCAGCCAGTACAGGCGCTGGAAGCTGCCAGTTCACCCAGCTCATATAACCCGGACCATCGAAACTACCCAGGAATATTTTTTCATTCCCGTTTAGCGCATAAATTAGGGCCGGCTTGTCGGTGAAAACGCCTTCATAGTCATACAACGAAATGCGGTTGATGTATGATTTGTTTGCCAGTTTCAGGGTAACATCAACATATTTAAAGTTATTTTCCCAGGCGTTAGGAACCAGACTGGTCAGGTCATCAGACAGCCATGAGCTATAATCCTGTCCGGTATTCTCGCTTGCAGTTATGGTTGAAAAATAAATCCGTGAAGGCGTCTGCGCATTCAGTTTTATGGTAATTACAAGTAACAAAAAGGTGAGTAGGAAATGTTTCATAATCCAATATTTATGAAAGAAAATGTACAAGATTCGGCTAAAAAGGTAATTTTATACTGAAATAATGTGAATCAAGGAAAAAAAATATGATTTTAAGCAGGAAGAAATGTAACTAAACTTTGTGGTCTATATACGTTTATGAGCCTAAACATGGATTTGTAACATGACATTTGAAACTTTTTTTTCAATTGTATTCTTTCCAGTAGCTATCTATCTGATGGCCAATGTGTTGTATTTGTGTGGTAATGCTGTTGCCGGCTGGTTCGGCGATAGCGATGATGTACCTGCACAACAGAAACCTTCCCTGTACCGGAAAATAGTCGTCCTGATTCCGGCTTATAAAGAAGATAAAGTTATTCTTGACTCAGTAGCCGCCAATCTTAACCAACAATACCCTGCTGACCGGTTTGACTTGCTGGTAATCGCCGATTCGTTTAAACCAGAGACTTTACAGACGTTGCGTACACAACCGGTCAGGGTCCTGGAAGTGAGCTTCGAGCAATCGACTGTTCAGAAGTCTATCAATGCTGCACTGGCTTCACTGGGGGAAAACGAGTACGATATTGTGGTAATTTCGGATGCCGACAATCACATGGCACCGGATTTTCTCCACCGGGTTAATCTGGCCTTCGACGCGGGCTGGCGGGCCGTACAGGGGCATCGGGTAGCCAAAAATACCAATACCAGCGTGGCCATTTTTGATGCCATGAACGAAGAAGTCAGTAACCATATTTACCGGATGGGGCAGCGGGCCCTGGGCTTATCGGCCCAGCTGATCGGCTCGGGCATGGCTTTTGAACCCGAAGCGATGAAACGGGGAATGAGTCAGCTGAAAACCATGGGTGGCTACGATAAAGAGCTGGAAATCAGTTTGCTGTCCGAAGGAATTCACATTGGTTATCTGGAAGATGCCTATATCTACGATGAAAAAGTGCAGAATCTGGAAGTGTTCGAACGCCAGCGTACCCGATGGATTGCTGCCCAGGTTCATTTCGTAAAAACTTACTTCTCCCTTGGCATGCGCGAACTCTTCAGAGGCAACTACCACGCCGCCAATGCCGTTTTAAAATTTCTCATCATTCCCCGCACACTTTTACTGGCGCTGTTGTTCACTAGTTGTCTTCTCGGTATCGTAACCGGTTTCAAACCGCTTTGGTCGTGGACGGGCTGGATGCTGGGCGTGCTGGTGTTTGCGATGGTCATCTCCATCCCGGGCTATTTGTGGAAAAAGCTGTCCATTCAGGATCTGGCCACATTCCCGAAACTGGTTTTCCGCATGATACGCTCATTGCTGAAGCTGAAAACCGCCGGTAAAAGCTTTCTGCATACCCCGCACGGTGAGACAAAGCCGGACGCTACCGGACAGTAAATAAATTTTGAGCGCTACCCGTATTATGGTCAGGGGGTTAGCACGACATGCCAAAAAAGGGCTTCCGGTTAATGCCTGAACCTGTTATTTTTGGTATAGCAAATTACTATTGCCCAATCGTAGATTATTATGCAGTTTTCTCACCTTCACTGTCACACACAATACTCGTTGCTCGACGGTCAGGCCGACATCAAGAAGCTAATCAAGAAAGCCAAAGCCGATAACATGCCGGCCGTTGCCATTACCGATCACGGTAACATGTTCGGGGTCTTTGAATTTGTTGCGGAGGCGGCCAAACAAGGCATCAAACCCATTGTGGGTTGTGAGTTCTATGTGGTTGAGGATCACACCAAAAAACAGTTTACGAAAGAGCAGAAAGACGTCCGCTACCACCAGCTGCTGCTGGCCAAAAATGCGACCGGCTACAAAAACCTGGTAAAGCTTTGCTCCCTTGGCTACATGGAAGGGCTTTACGGGAAATACCCGCGGATTACAAAGGAACTGATTGACAAATATAAGGAGGGCCTGATTGCCACAACCTGCTGTATTGGAGCAATTGTGCCGAAAACCATTCTGAAAAAAGGCGAAGAGGCGGCCGAAAAAGAGTTCAGATGGTGGCTCGACCGGTTTGGCGAAGACTACTATGTGGAGTTACAGCGCCACGAAATCCCGGATCAGATCAAGGCCAATCAGGTGCTGGTAAAATTCGCGGTAAAGTACAATGTAAAGATCATTGCTTCGAACGACTCACACTATGTTGACCGCGACGATTGGGTGGCACACGATATCCTGTTGTGCGTCAATACGAACGAAAAGTTAAGTACGCCTTCCGAGAAAGAATTCAATGACGAGGAAGGGCCTAAAAAAGGGACCCGTTTCGCATTCTTCAGCGATCAGTTCTACTTCAAGAACACGCAGGAGATGAGTACCCTTTTCAGCGATATGCCGCAAGCCATTGATAACACCAATGAGATTGTGGATAAGGTGGATACGCTGAAGTTGAAACGGGATATTCTCTTACCTAACTTCCCGATTCCCAAGGAGTTTCAGGTACACGATGATGATGTGCTGAATCAGTGGGAATACCTGAAGCACCTGACCTTTGAAGGAGCCCGCAAACGCTATGGCGAGATTGAATCGCACATACAGGAGCGCCTCGATTTTGAGTTGTTTACGATCAAAACCATGGGTTTTGCCGGGTACTTTCTGATCGTAGCGGACTTTATTCAGGCGGGCCGGGATCTTGGGGTGATGGTTGGCCCGGGGCGGGGGTCCGCAGCCGGATCGGCAGTTGCCTACTGCATCGGTATTACGAACATTGACCCGATAAAGTACAATTTACTGTTCGAACGTTTCCTGAACCCGGATCGTAAATCAATGCCCGATATTGATACGGATTTCGACGATGAAGGCCGTCAGCGGGTGATCGATTACGTAGTGCAGAAGTATGGCAAACAACAGGTTGCCCAGATCGTTACCTATGGTACGATGGCTGCCAAATCGGCGATCAAAGACGTGGCGCGGGTGATGGAACTGCCCCTTTCCGACTCCAATGCCCTGGCGAAACTAGTGCCGGATAAGCCGACCTATAACATGAACCTCCGCCGGATTTTCGAAGATCCGATCGACGGCCCGGGGGGGCTGACCAACGTCGTTTTGCCGGAAGAAGTTGAAAACGTGCGGCGAATGCGGCAGCTCGAACAGGGCGACGACCGTACGGTAAGGGAGCTTAAACTGCTTTCGGATTCGGAAAAGATTGCTCAGGTATTGCGGCAGGCCCGTAAGCTGGAGGGGACTGTCCGGAACACCGGCCTGCATGCAGCAGGGATTATCATTGCCCCCGACGACTTGTCGAACATCGTACCGGTGTCGACGTCAAAGGATACCAACCTGATTATCACGCAGTATGAGGGGAAAGTGATTGAGGATGCAGGGGTAATCAAGATGGACTTTCTGGGACTCCGAAACCTGACGATTATTAAGGAGTGCCTGCGCCTGATCCGGCAGAACTACCATAAAGAGATTGAAATAGACAGTATTCCGCTCGACGATCCGGAACCGTATAAGCTTTTCCAGCGCGGAGAAACGAATGCGATCTTCCAGTTTGAATCCGACGGGATGAAGAAGTACATGAAGGACCTTAAGCCTGATCGCTTCGAGGACCTGATTGCGATGAACGCCCTGTATCGTCCGGGACCGCTGGCGTATATCCCGACGTTTATTAACCGGAAGCACGGCCGCGAGGAGGTGAAGTATGACCTTCCGGAAATGGAGGAGTACCTGGCGGAGACCTACGGAATTAACGTTTATCAGGAACAGGTGATGTTGCTGTCGCAGAAACTGGCTGGGTTTACGAAGGGTGATGCCGACGTACTCCGGAAGGCGATGGGTAAGAAGCAGAAGGACATCATCGATAAGATGAAGGGCAAATTCATGGAAGGGTGCGGAAAAAACGGCCTCGATCTGAAAGCCTGCGACAAAGTCTGGACTGACTGGGAGGCCTTTGCGTCGTATGCCTTTAACAAGTCGCACTCAACCTGTTATGCCTTCGTTGCCTATCAGACCGCTTACCTGAAAACGTACTATCCGGCCGAATACATGGCCGCCGTTTTAACCTCGTGTCTGGGCAACATCGAAAAGATTACGTTCTTCCTCGAAGAATGTAAAAGCCTGGGCATCCGGGTATTAGGTCCTGATGTTAACGAATCGGAGCGGGTGTTCGGGGTAAACAGCCGGGGCGAAATCCGGTTTGGTCTGGCGGGTATTAAAGGGGCCGGGGATGCCGCCGTTGAAGCCCTGATCGCCGAACGGATGGAAAACGGCTTTTATAAAGACATTTTTGATTTCATTACCCGCGTTAACCTCCGGACTGTCAATAAGAAAACGCTTGAAGCGCTGGCTTATGCCGGTGCCTTTGATGCCATTGATGAATATCACCGGGCGCAATATTTCGATATGCCGCCGACAGAGTCGACGAGCTTCCTGGAGAAGCTGATCCGGTATGCCAACAATTATCACGCCGATAAGGCGGCGGCACAAAGCTCGCTGTTCGGGGCCATGATGGGAGGCGACGACATGATGATTGCCCGTCCGAAAGCACCGGTTGTTACCGAATGGAACCAGATCGAAAAACTCAAGTTTGAAAAAGACGTCGTGGGTTTCTACATCACCGGTCACCCCCTGGATGAATTTAAACTGGAGCTTGATGGGTTCTGCAATTGTAAGACAGATCAGATTTATGAGATCAAAACGCCGGAGATTAAAATCGGTGGTATTGTCTCCTCGGTTATCAACAAGATTGCCCGAAACGGCAATCCGTTCCTGATTTTCAAGCTGGAAGATTATAACGGGTCGGTGGAAATGACGCTGTTTGGCGAGGACTATGTGAAGATGGGTCAGTATATTGAAGTAGGGCGTTTCCTGCACGTTACCGGCAAGACCCAGAATCGCTGGAACTCTGATCAGCTGGAATTTAAACCAACGAATATCCGGTTACTATCCGAACTCCGTGACAAGATGTGTAAAGAGGTCCGGGTGTCTCTGTCGCTTGAAGCTGTTACGGCTCAGTTAATCAGTGAGATCAATGCCTTGATCACAGCGCATCCCGGAAACTGCACCCTGTTACTGAACGTGACCGATCCTGAAGAACGGATGGAGGTGAGTATGCTTTCCCGGACCGTGAAGGTTGCGCCAAACAACTCGCTGCTCCGTGGCCTTGAGGCGCTGGATGGCGTGGCGTGTAAGGTAGCGTAAAATGGTATCGTTTGATAACAAAGGGTTGTTGATGCCTTATGGCGCAGTAGTATTGCCGCCGGAAACTGTCAGTGAAGTATTCGTCTGGAATGAACAACGTCAGCGCCTCTGGGATTCATATCTATGCTTTAAACGTAAGTTAAGGGATCTGCTCTTAGTGGATTGTAGATACTGGATTGACGGAAGCTTTTCCACAAAAAAGGATAATCCGGGGGACATTGATATTGTTGTGCTCATTCCGTATGAGGAGTTCACTAAAAATATTGATCAGCTAAAGTTGCTGAGGCGTTCGGTAGCTGATGTAGATTGTTATTTTGTTGAGACATTCCCACCAGAACATCCCAGGTACAATATTGCTAAGGCGGATGAACTGACGTGGTATTATTTTTTCAGAACCGATCGCCGTAAAAGACTTAAAGGATTCATTGAAATTAATTGGTAAAGACGATGGAAATTCATGATGAACTTGAAATTGAAATTTTCAATACAATTGAACAGATAAAGCGGATGAATGAAGCTATTCATCGTCATGAACAGTCAAATGATCCGAATCCTTTAATGATTGAACAATTTCAGGAAATACGAAATAGATTAACATCGGATTTGCAGAGACTTATGTCGGAAATAACCGAAACGACATGGGTTCTTGCTGCTTAACAAAAAAGCCCCGGACACGTTGTCCGGGGCTTTTTTGTTAAGCAGCAGGCTTATCGGTTTCTCGGCCGGCCACCGCCCTGACCACCGGTTGTACCCTGGCCTTGTTGAGGCGTGCCTCCGTTATCTCCGCCACCGTCGCCTTTGACGTCGTCGTTGTTAACGGATTTTTTCTTGCGACCACCGAAGCCCTGGCCATCCATGCTCATTTTTCCGAAGCGGTAGCTAAAGTTTACCCGCACACCGGCGTTGTAGAAACTGGTCAGACTCGACTGGGTAAAGGTTGCTGAAGCTAACTCAGTACGGACCTTAAATGGATGGTTGAAAAAGTTTTCACCTGATATACCGATACTACCCCGTTTGCTGGCAAATTCTTTTTTCACTCCAAGACTATAGAACGCAAAGCTCCCCTGCGTACCCTGAAGCTGAACCTGCCGGCCTCTGGCAAAACCGAATCCCTGAATACCCCAGCCGTTTTTAAGGGTAACATTAGTAAAAATCCGCCCTGAAATAACAAAGCCGGAATTGCTCGATTTAAGCGATGGATTCGGACTGTTATTTGTCAGGAAGGTATAATAAGCATCAAACCCGCCACCGATCTGCCACTTCGACAAGATGGTTGCATTTCCAAACAGGTTAAGACCATACGACTCCTGCTGACCAATGTTATAGTAAGTTGTCCGGATGACCTGTTGCAGTACCGGATTTACCACATCACCGGTTCTGATCGTGTCGGTCGTCCGGACACTTTCAATGGAGTTGCCGGTAAACCGTGCAAACAAGGAACCGTTCAGGTAAACGCTTTTAATGTACGTACTGGTGCTGAATTCAAAATTGTCCGTGAGCTCAGGCCGTAGGTTTGGGTTCCCCTGGGTAATGTTCGTTGGGTTCGACGCATTCACGTTCGGGTTCAGGAACTGAATACCCGGACGTTGGAGCCGTCGGTTATACGCCAGCTTAATGGTCTTACCACCTTTGAGGGCTTTTGAAATGTTAATGCTTGGCACCAGGTTCCCATAATCAGGTACACTCACTGCCGGTTGGCTGGTTGAGGTCCGCGACGTAAAGTCGGCATTAATGAATGTGTATTCATATCGGGCTCCCGCCTTAATGGTGTATTTGCTCTTTGTTGAATAAGTGTAAGAGAGGTACGTAGCTGCGACGTTCTGATCGTAGTTTAACGTGTTTGCCGGACGCACATCACTGTTGATCGGATTGAAGGCACCGCTCGCACCGGATGCTGAATAGTACTTAAAGTCGCTGTTTACCTGCCGGAAAATCCCTTTTCCGCCAAATTCAAGCATTTGGTTTTCTTTAACCGGCGTCTGATAATCGGCCTGAACCGTTGTCTCCTGATTATAGCTCAGGTTCTCATTCTTCTCCCGGCTTGTAATTGTCTCCATGTCTACATTATTTAAAATGTTGGCAATGAAGTTGTTGGTCCGGTTGTTGCGGCTATATTGGGTCAGAATACTGAACTCCTGCTGTGGTTTACTGAATGTCTTGGTAAAGTCAACGTTCACATCGACCGTACCCGAGTAATCCTGCACATTTACGTCACGAATACCCAGCGTGCCGGTGGCGCCGCCTGGTAAGAAGGTACGCGTGGTCAGCTTATCCTGAAATGAGTTGTTGTTTCGTAAGCCATAGCGTACGCTCGCCGTGATCGCTGTATTTTTGTTCAGGTCATAATCCCAGCCTAGCTGATACTGGCCAAACATCCCGTTGCTCCGTGTATCGGCCGATTGGACAGTCCGTGAGGTTGACCCACTGCTGTTCCGGACAGTCTGATCATTCTGGTAGGAACCGACTACATTATAGTTTGCCCGGCCGAAGCCACTGAGTGAGAAGCCCATCTTACCGGTACGCAGGTTACCATTCAGACCAAGGTTTGCCCCACGGTTGCCGACACCGGCATCGGTGTTGAGGGTGAATCCCTGCAATGTGTTTTTCTTCGTGACAATATTGATGATGCCGGCAGAACCCTCGGCGTCATATTTCGCCGACGGGCTCGTGATCACTTCTACCGACTTAATCATATCGGCCGGAATTTGCTTGAGCGCATCGGCAACACTGCTCGCCACAATGGTCGAAGGTTTGTTATTGATCAATACCCGCACGTTGGAACTCCCCCGCAGGCTGACGTTACCGTCAAGATCGACCGAGAGCATCGGGACTTTCCGCATCACATCGGTGGCATCGCCCCCTTTACTGGTAATGTCCTTGTCGGCGTTATAGACCAGCCGGTCCACTTTTTCTTCGACCAGAGCGGCCTGCCCGGTAACGGTAACCTCATTGAGGGTACGCACTTCCGGAGAAACCAGAATTTTTCCCAGGTTTATGTCTTGCCGCCGTCCGTCAATAGTCACGGATGGGATAGCCTTATTTTTATAGCCGACGAATGAGACCAGGACGCGGAACGTACCCGTCGGAACTTTGCTCATGGTAAACTGTCCTTTCTCGTCGCAGACCGTTCCGTCAATCGGCCGGTTCGTAGCCGGATCGATCAGGGCAATACTGGCAAATTCAACGGGTTTGTTGGTTGTTGAATCAATAACGATTCCGGAGATTTTTGCATTGCCTTTCGGAGCGTTGTCAGATGCCGTACCAGGGATAACCGGTACGGGCTGGCTTTGTCCGCCGAGAGGAATCTGGGCAAATGCCGTGGTGGCAGAACTGAGTAGTAAAAAAAGTAATGTGTTTTTCATGACGACCATAGGCCAGCTGCTTGCAATAACTATATGTGTGTTCTATACCTATACTTTATAAACGTGGTTACGGGTTGTTAGTTAGAAAATAAGCGCGTATAATCGACAAACTGCCGGATTCTCCCGGCGAATGGTCGGTATGATTCGTTTACTCGTGAAAGAGTTCCGCTTTACCGGCAAGCTCCGGGTAAGACGAAGGGGCCATGATCTCAGCTACATCCGTCGGCTCACTGCGGGATGTGATCCGTTTGCTGATGCTATGGCTGTGCATTTTTGAGACCGGATACTGACGGGCTAACAGGGTAAGACAGTCTGCTTCGGACAGGTTTCCGTGGAGCCAGCTCTCTTCTTCATCCGGAGTGAGCAGACAGGGCATCCGTTCTTTTGAATTATGAATAGCAGCCATGAGCGGATTGGCCGCTGTTGTCAGCATGCTGTACGTATTGACAACTTCACCGGTCTCCGGATCAGCCCACTCGTCCCAGATTCCGGCAAAGGAGAAGATGGGTTGCTCTTTGGAGTGGATATAAAACGGGAATTTCTTCTTACCGATGGTATGCCATTCGTAAAAACCGGTTGCGGGGATCAGGCAACGTCTGCCAGCCTGGATGGCGCCCCGGAATGATGGCTTTTCGAAGATACTTTCCGATCGGGCATTGATGGTTTTTGCCCGGATAGCATCCGCATCGGTACGGCTCTTGACCCATTTCGGGATCATCCCCCAGTGAAAAAACTGAATCAGATCCGGTTGCTGCCTGGTAATGACGGGACTGGGAGTAAACTGATAGGCATTGATATGGTAACGCGGCAGGTCATCCTTTTTTTCAGGCTGCCTTATTTTTGCCTTGTATTTTTCTTCCAGTTGAGCGGCCTGCACGGCAAGGGCATAATGATAACACATGTTCAGTCGGATTAGCTTGGGTAGTCGGAAAAGTTTGAGTAGTTTGTCACGTAAACTGTCGGAGCAGTTCCTGCTGATTAGATAACAACAGACAGTGGTCGTTAAGTTACGTCAATGAGGCCATTTAATAAGTTACGGGTAAAACAGTGGATGACGGGGATTGTCCCGGGCGTTTTGATGAGCATGCCTGTACAGGCTCAGTTTCTGTTTTCGCCTGAAAAACCGGTTGCCGGTCAACCCGTTTCCATTACCTATACGCCCAAAGGGACCGTACTCGAAAAGGAAGAGGCAATAACTGCGTCGTTTCTGCGCTATGGCCTGCCAGCGTATATGTATGCCAGCCGGACAAAATTGATCCCAATGGTCCGGCAAGGCGAAGTCTTTGTCGGGGAAATACCGGCGAGCCACGGTCGGGATAGTGTATTGACTACCGGTATGGTGCTGGCTTTCAGAGGGAAGCAGAATCAAGCCGCCGTTGACCACAACCGTAACCGGCTCTATACGGTACCGGTCCATGATCCGGTCAGCGGCAGCCCGGTCCGGCATGCTGTCGGCGGACTGGCTACGGTGCATACCCGGACCAGCTTTTTGTACGATCTGGGGGCCAAGGCCGATCCCGTATATACCATTGCCTTGTATGAGCAGGAAATGGATTGTCATCCGGATACCCGTCCGGTATATTGGGCTGATCAGCTGACGGCAATCCTCAAACAAAAAAAGCCGGGATTTGCCTTGCGGGTGAAAACGGGGATTGAAGCCTATCTGTCAGCACGTCCGGGCGGCGGGTCAGTCGAGGAACTGACGAAAGCGTGTCAGCTCTACGAACAACTGGGTGTGGCGGCCGATCTCAAACGATGTAAAGACCGGTTGCTGGCGGCTGATACAAAAGGTATTCCGGCGCAGGTGCAGCGGCTGGAAGCGTTGCAGCGGACAGCAACGCTGGCTGATAAGCAACAACAGTATCTGGCTTTTGAGAAAGACTTTCCCGCATCAACGATGCTCCGGCGCGCTGCCGATGCGGTTATCGACGGCTTCCGCGTGGCCCGTGACGGCAAGGCCATTGCCGAATTCATAGGTCAACGCCCGAAGTTATTCACCGATCCGGCCGAACTGGATGATCTGGCGAATCAGGTCAAAGCCTATCCGAATGGCTTACCACCGGCGGAGTGGCTGGCCAAACAGGCTGCCCAACTGGCAAAGACGCAACCTAAACCGGCCCGTTTTACCGGCGACTGGGAGGCTAACCGGCAAATGCTTTACCGGCAATGCATGACAACGTATGCCGTGATCGTTACCGATCAGCAGCGTTTTGACGAGGGCTATCTGCTTGGTAAAGAAGCTATTGATGTAGAAAATCCCTTTCAGACTGATCCGGTAGCGAATGAGGTGCTGGTGCGTTGTGCGTTGAAAACGGGCCGGCCGGATGAGGCCCGTCAGATAGGGGAGTCGGCGGTGCAGTCAGGCACGGGGACGCCGTTTATTAAAACGACCTTACGCGATTTTTATGTACAGGCACAAAAATCCGATACCGGATTTGCAGCGTACTGGACAGAACTGGAGGCACCCTTTAAGAAAAAGCAGCGTGACCTCTTGCGCAATACACTGATCAATGTGCCGGCCCCGGCGTTCTCCGTTCGGGATGCGAAAGGGAATGTGTTTTCGCTGGCGAGCCTGAAAGGGAAGATTGTGGTCGTTGATTTCTGGGCGACCTGGTGTGGTCCGTGTGTCGCCTTATTCCCGGCCATGAACCGGGCACAGGCTGCGCAGAAGGGGAACCCGAATGTGAAATTTCTGTTCGTAAACAGTCGGGAGGGTAATGCCGATGTGGGTACGATGGCGCGGAAAGCGCAGGCCTTCATGCAGAATAAATCCTATAATTTTACAGTGCCGCTGGATCCGGGCAACCGCATGTCTTCCGCGTTCGGCGTGCAGGGAATTCCAATGAAGTTTATCATAGACCAGCAGGGGAATATCCGCTACCGGTCACTGGGCTATGAAGGAAATCCGACAAAAGTAGTAGATGAGATTTCTGCGATTATTGAGGCGCTGAGTGTGGAGTAAAAATAAAAGAGCCCTCAACCGGAAAGTTGAGGGCTCTTTTATTTTTACCAGGGATATTAGCCCAGATACGTTTTCAGCGCTTTGGAGCGGGACGTATGACGCAGGCGGCGGATGGCTTTCTCCTTAATCTGACGAACGCGTTCGCGGGTCAGGTTAAATTTCTCGCCAATCTCTTCCAGTGTCATCGCATGCTCGCCGTTCAGACCGAAGTACAACGTAATCACATCGGCTTCACGCTGCGTCAGCGTCGACAGGGCCCGCTGTACTTCCTTACGCAGTGAGTCATTGATCAGGCCGGAGTCCGGCTTATCTTCACCATCGTTTTCGAGTACATCGAGCAGGCTGTTTTCTTCACCCTGCACAAACGGGGCATCCATTGATACGTGACGACCTGAGATTTTCAGGGTATCAACGACTTCGGCCGGGGTAATGTCCAGCACAGCAGCCAGTTCTTCCGGTGATGGCTCACGTTCAAATTTCTGCTCCAGATCAGAGAAGGTCTTTGAGATTTTGTTCAGCGAGCCTACACGGTTAAGCGGCAGACGAACAATACGGGACTGCTCAGCCAGTGCCTGAAGAATCGACTGACGAATCCACCAAACGGCGTACGAAATAAATTTAAAACCACGGGTTTCATCAAAACGCTGTGCTGCCTTGATCAGACCAAGGTTACCCTCATTGATCAAATCACCCAGTGACAAACCCTGGTTTTGATATTGTTTAGCTACCGAGACAACGAAGCGAAGGTTGGCTTTCGTTAACCGCTCAAGTGACAGTTGGTCTCCCTCACGGATTTTCTGTGCCAGAATCACCTCCTCGTCAGGAGTGAGCAGATCCACTTTACCAATTTCCTGTAAGTACTTGTCTAGCGACTGGCTCTCACGGTTGGTAATCTGCTTTGATATTTTTAGCTGCCTCATGGTACGAGAATTCGGGTGTTATGGGTAGATAACGTTAAATTTAGACGTTTGATTACACGAAAAAGTAACAAATCCCTATGGATTTTTGTTCGCCGGCTTCGGTAAGAGGACCTTACGAGATAAGCGGTATTTACCTGTCTTTTTATCAATGTCAATCAACTTAACCCGTACTTCTTCTCCAACTTCCAGCACCCCTTCCATCGCCTCCAGACGCTCCCACTTAATCTCGGAAATGTGCAATAAACCGTCTTTATTCGGCAGGAACTCAACAAACGCTCCGAACGGCATAATTGTTTTTACTTTACCGTCGTAGATTTCACCGATTTCCGGAATGGCAACAATACCTTTTACGCGGGAGATCGCCTTGTCCATACCTTCCTTGTTGGTGGCGAAGATACTTACATAACCGGCGTTGTCTTTCTCCTCAATAACAATCGTCGTACCTGATTCTTTCTGAATTTCCTGTACCACTTTACCGCCTGGCCCGATAACGGCACCAATCTGGCTCTGTTCAATCTTGATCACATGGGCCCGTGGTGCATGTGGCTTCAGATCATCACGTACTTCACTGATGGCCTTCTTCATTTCGCCCAGAATGTGAAGACGACCGGCACGCGCCTGTTCCAGCGCCTGCTCCAGTACTTCGTACGACAAGCCGTTTACCTTCATGTCCATCTGACAGGCGGTAATGCCTTGTTCGGTTCCGGTTACTTTGAAGTCCATATCGCCAAGATGATCTTCGTCACCCAGGATGTCCGACAGAACGGCGTATTTTTCCGAGTCGGTAATCAGACCCATCGCAATACCGGCTACCGGTGCTTTAATCTTCACCCCCGCATCCATCAGGGCCATCGTACCGGCACAAACTGTCGCCATTGACGACGACCCGTTTGATTCGAGGATGTCGGAAACGATACGGATAGTGTACGGGTTATCTGCGTCAGGCGGTAATACCTTTTTCAACGCACGGTGTGCCAGGTTCCCGTGACCTACTTCGCGACGGCCGGGCCCGCGGTTAGGCTTCACCTCACCGGTTGAGAAACCAGGGAAGTTATAGTGCAGCAGGAATTTGGAATATCCCTGGAACATAGCCTGATCCACAATCTGCTCGTCCATTTTCGTACCCAGCGTAACAGTTGTCAGAGACTGCGTTTCGCCACGGGTAAACAGGGATGAGCCATGCGCACGTGGCAGAACATCGGCTTCGCAGACAATCGGGCGAATCTGATCCAGTACGCGGCCATCCAGACGATAGCGCTCGTCGAGCACTAACCGGCGTGAGGCTTCCCAAACCAGATCATTGAAATATGTTTTGACCAGTGTTTTATTTACGTCAGCATCTTCCGCAAACGTCTCCAGGTATTCGTTCAGAATAGCTTTGAAGGCATCGCTGCGCAGCTTTTTAACCGTCTGTTTCTGACGGGCTGCCTCATAAATCTTATCGTAGCAATAAGCACGAACTGCCACCCGCAACTCTTCGTCGTGGGTTTCGTGGCTGTAGGTACGCTTTTCGGTTTTACCGACTTTCGCTTCCAGTTCTTTCTGGGCCTGGCACTGTAGCTTGATTACCTCGTGGGCGACTTTCAGGGCTTCCAGTACTTCGGCTTCAGAACACTCGTTCATTTCGCCTTCCACCATACAGATATCCTGCTCCGTGGCACCAACAATCAGATCGAGTGATGCACGCTCAAGTTCTGAAATTAACGGGTTGATCTTGTATTCGCCGTCGATTTTGGCCACGCGAACTTCAGAGATCGGGCCGTTGAACGGAATGTCTGACACTGCCAGGGCCGCAGATGCTGCCAGGGCCGCCAGCGCATCCGGTAAAACCTGTGGGTCTGCCGAGATCAGGGTAATCATAACCTGCGTATCGGCATGATAATCCTCAGGGAAGATCGGGCGCAGGGCACGGTCGACCAGACGGCTGATCAGCACTTCATGATCAGACAGTTTCCCTTCGCGACGCTGAAAGCTCCCCGGAATCCGGCCTGCTGACGCAAATTTCTCCTGATAATCAACCGATAATGGCAAAAAGTCAACGCCCTCTTTAGCTTCTTTGCTGGATACTACGGTGGCTAGCAACATAGTATCGCCCAGACGGACAACAACGGCACCATCAGCCTGACGGGCTAATTTGCCGGTTTCGATGGTAATCTCACGTCCGTCGGGAAGAGGAACAGACTGGGTGGTGATTTGAAACATATTCGTAGAAAACGCGCTACAACAGCTTTAAAACCTCTAAAATGACTTCTCCGGCCGCTTTACCGCTTAAAAATTATTAAATGGAATTACTTAAGTTCAGGCTTCCGGAAAGGAATACCTACTCATAACAAAGCAAAAAATCAGGGAATCTACCATTGGCAAATTCCCTGATTGTGTATACTTACTTCCGGATGCCCAGTTGAGCAATAATCGCCCGGTAGCGAGTAATGTCTTTTTTTGCGAGGTAATCGAGCAGATGGCGACGCTTACCTACCAGTTTAAGCAGCCCTTGACGAGTACCGTAATCATGCTTGTGCACTTTCAGGTGCTCTGTCAGGTGAGCAATCCGGTATGTAAACAGCGCGATCTGAGATTCCGCCGAACCAGTGTCTTCCGGACTTTTCTTGAAACCCTGGTTAGCAAAAATTTCCTGCTTTTTGTCGTTCGTTAAATACATCGTCAGACAGCGTTTAGTTTACTGAAAAAATTTAGAAAACGCAAAGGTACGTAAAATTTAATTAAAATGATACAATAACCCCGTTTTTATTGACGGCTAGTGCATCCGGAGCCGGTCAGGCCATTTGTGTTTTCCGGCGCATGCGCCATTCCGTAACCCGCTTCCGGAACCGATCCCAGGCGATGATATAAACATCCTTATCAAAGATGCGTGAATCGTGACGGGCCTGCCGCATGAAATAAAGCCCTACCGGCAGCAGGAGCGCATTCGGTAACCAGGCCCCGATGGGTACCCAGACCACGCCGTCCTTCGCCAGCTTATCGCCGTTGATTGTCAGTACATACAGCAGAACGAAGAAGACGATGGAGACCAGTACCGGTAAACCAAAGCCGCCCTTTTTGATGATGGCTCCCAGCGGCGCACCGATCAGAAACAGGACAAAGCAGGAAAGGGCCTGGGTAAATTTATGGTGACTTTCGAGTTCGTATTTATAGACCGCTTTTTGTTTCTCGGTCAGATAGGTAATGTTAGACGAGGCATAGCTCAGCACACTCTGCGCCTGGTTGAGGGCGGCCTGTGCCAGGTCAAACGGTACCGCGCGGTTTTTCGCCAGCAGCGAATCCACCCATTTCCCGCCTTTCAGCGGTTCTTTACCCGGCATCACCGCTGAGTTTGGCTTAAACTGGTAGTTGTAATACTGTTTGGAGGTGGTTGACACGCTGAGGCTGGTACTTTTCAGGTCTTTTTTCAGCGAATCGGTGGTATGTGTCAGTTCGCCGAGGTTTTTCATAAACTCGTGGTATTCGAACTGCTGTTCGTCGGTACGTTTCAGCCCGAAGGATTCAAGCCCGATGATCAGTTTGTAGTGATTAAACCCGTTTCGGATAAACTGAGTGGGTTTTGTTCCGGTGTTGATATACGCCGGACTACGGCCATCCGCATATTCCTGGTAGTCGTTGCCGTGGTATAGTTCAAAAACGAGATAGGAGTTATCCTGAGCCGTGTACATCTTACCCGAATCGGCCAGGATCACCTCGCGGTTGCCCGTTTCCATGCCCGACGTCGAGTGTTTGTAAATAACCAGCCCTTTGAGCGAGACGCCGTCCTTGGCTTTTTTATCGACCTTAATGCTGTAGCCCGGCAGGTCATTGTAAAAAATACCTTCCTTCAGGTTCAGGGTTGCTTTGGCCGTACGGATGTCGTACAGCAAACTGTAGCCTTTAAGGTTGGCCCAGGGCGAGACATAGTTGTTGAACCAGAATGAAAAAAAACTGATCAGCACGGCTACGATCAGCAGCGGGCGCATGGCGCGGGTCAGGGAAATACCCGCGCTTTTCATGGCTGTCAGCTCAAAAAACTCGCCCAGGTTGCCATAGGTCATCAGCGACGACAGCAGGGTGGCCAACGGGAGCGCAGTAGGAATGGTTAGTAGTGAGAAGAAAAATAACAGGCGGCCAAACGTGGCCAGTGTAATATCCTTAGAAACAAAGTCGTCAATATAAAACATCAGGAGCCGTGTGAGGAAAATAAAGATGACCACACACAGGGTCAGGACAAACGGCCCCCAAAACGAGGTTAAAATCAGTTTATCAATTCGTTTCATGCGTAAATGTATAATGGATAGTGTACAGTGTAACGAGCGGAATGCTTAAAAAACGTTAACAAAGACAGTATGCATTATTCACATCGGTTAGCTTCCGACAATTTCCTTTAGTTTATCCAGTAAACCATCCCAGAGGTCCTTGAGTTCTTCTTCGTCCAGATTCGTCGAATAATCTGTAATACGCAGGAATGTCGACTGGGTTAACTCGCTCTGATCGATCCGGAAGTCGACGTAGTTATTGTCGTGCCCCGACTCACTGGTCTCCAGAAACTCAAACCGGACGCTTTTATTCTGGCGCAATGAAACCTGTTTGGCGATATGGCTTTCGTTATCCCACTGAAAGTCGTATTTCTGATCAGAGAGCGTATTGACCTTAGCTGCGAACCATTGAGACAAGCCGGATGCCGTACTGATGTAAGGGAAAAGCATTTTCGGGGATGCCCGGAACTCGTATTCGGTTACAAACTTAAATTTTTCCATACCTGAAGATTTTTTTTTTACATACCAGCATGCTACAGGGCTTCCTGTCTATCTTCTTAATAACCAGTTGACAGAACCGGCTTAGGGGGCTAAACCGGCATTGGCCTATAAGCAAAGGTAAAATAATTTTAATGCGAAACTCAATGATATAGGTTGCGCGAATAAATATTTTGTGTACTTTTGCACTACGAAACAAGGCGGGGTAGCTCAGCTGGTTAGAGCGTAGGATTCATAACCCTAAGGTCGGCAGTTCGATCCTGCTCCCCGCTACTAAAGAGTCATCAACTGATGACTCTTTTTTTGTTGCCCGGTCTCCTTGACAATCAGTGTTTTATTACTGAACGAAGGGACTTTCTTCCGTCTCGCGTCATCGCCCCCTCTCCGGCAAATATAGAAAACTAGCCATTATAAAGAAGCAGTGCCCTGTTAATTAATGACGTAATCCTGATAAAAATACATGAGCGTTTTTTGGTAAGAAATGGCGGGAAATTATTTAATGGTCTGTCGGGAGAAGGCCCTTGCCGGTTAACAGGGTTAAGGCTGCCCTCTGCTGAAGTTGTACGGGTTCAGCCTTCGGGGTAATTCAGGCTTTAGCCTGGAGACGCTGATGAAAAGCGCCATTGGTTCAGCGCAAAGCAGAGCAGAAAATTATTGTAGAAAGGCCGGAGAGGTGTACATGCCTTCCTGAAGATACAAGTGTGTAGATAAACCTGAAAGGATAAGGCGTACCCTCCGGCGTTTGTCGCTCCACAAGTAGATGTTCCCCGCTGACTCGATAGAAATAGGACATTTAAATTGATTCATATGCATTTCCTGAATAAATTACCTGACAGCTTTTCAACGCAATTTGCAATCAGGACGGTATATGAAAAAAGTGACCGGAATTGGCGGTATATTCTTCAAATGTGATGACCCGCAGAAAATGAAGGAATGGTACGCTCAGCATCTGGGGTTGCCGGTCGATGAGTATGGGGCAACTTTCAGGTGGCGGGAGGCAGATGACCCGCAAAAGAAAGGCACAACGGCCTGGGGGGCGTTCAGTAAGGATACGAAGTACTTTGAGCCGTCAAAAAAAGAGTTTATGATCAATTACCGCGTTGAGCATATCGAAGAACTGGTGGCGCAACTGAGGCGGGAAGGGGTGACGATACTCGATGAAATTGCGGAATATAACTATGGGAAGTTTGTCCATATTATGGATCCTGAGGGTAATAACATTGAACTCTGGGAAGATGTGCAGTCGTAAATACATCGGGTTTCCGGTAGAGAAATACGCCGTCAGGGCACATAAGCACTTAACCAGGGAGCGGCAACGCTCCCTGGTTAAACCAGTAGCATCACACCCGGTACCGTTTTTGCAGCATCGTCATCATGTAGTGATTGATCTCCCACTGATCAACAACGGGCTGGCGGGTGTATGGCAGCAACAATAAGTAGGGGGGCGCCCCGAATTCCGGCGTAATCGTCGTGACCGTATGGCCGGCGGCGGCGCGCTGCGCAATCACTTTGTCCCAGCAAGCCAGGTGGTGTTCGACGACTTCCTGCCACTCCGGGGCTCTGGGGTCTACAATCTGCGGGCCTTCAATGTAGCCAACCCGGCTGTGGATGTGATCGGTACGGCTGATGGCCAGGGAGACCGCCTCCGGCTGATCGTCCAGATAGGTCTCGGCCGTTGTGAACCAGTGCGATATGTCGAGGGTGATCCTGAGCGAGGGGAGCTGCTCCAGGTACATACGGGTTATGTGGGCCGCAAAACTGAATTTGCCGCGGTGTGTTTCATGGATTACCGGAATGCCGGTTTCACCGGCGATACGATCTGCCAGAGCAATTAACCGGGCATTTTGCGCAAACGTGTAATAATCCTTTCCCGTCTGGGTGTTAATGAACAGGGGTTTTACGGCCGCTAACGCCCGGATTCGCCGGTCATATTCAGCATAGTGCCGGTCAAAATCCGGATGTTTGGTTTCCCAATGCTGACCAATCAGTTGCAGGTTGTGGGCTGCCAGGGCATTCAGCATCGTGTCCAGTTCCTGTGATGATGCCGGTATGCCGACTTCGACACCATGATAGCCGGCATCGGCTACCT
This sequence comes from Arsenicibacter rosenii, assembly GCF_001870735.1. GTDB lineage: Bacteria > Bacteroidota > Bacteroidia > Cytophagales > Spirosomataceae > Arsenicibacter > Arsenicibacter rosenii. The sequence continues at coordinate 554,823 of NZ_MORL01000001.1, forward strand.
TCCGGGCAAATACCGGCCATGGGATGTGTTCCTGCCCCCATCTGGGGCAGAAAAAAAGGAGTTTCATGCGTAGCAGGTAAAAATGGTTGATGACGTATATGTATACAGGTAGCCGGGCAATGCCTTATTTCAGGGCCAAATCATCTTCTTTTGCCAGAAAGTTAGCCTCCGCTTCGGTTAATCCGCCCGCTTCACGGGTTAATAAGGCGTCGTCCGGGACAACATCAATGGGGGTTATACAGGCCCCCGCCGAGGCAACTTCATTATAGCCCGGATTCGACTGGCGGTTGTAGCAGGAAATCAGCGACCAGCGGGCACGGTCAGACAGGTTCGCCTCAGACCGGTGCAGGATGTTGCTGTGAAAGAATAACACATCCCCGGCTTTCAGCGTCACATACACCAGCGGCATCGTTTTCAGGGCCAGATCGACGTATCGTTGCGAGGCACCGACCTGCTCACCGGCAAAACCATGCTCCACGCGTCCCATTTTGTGCGTCCCGGGAATAACCTGTAAACAACCGTTTTCGCGGTTGGCATCCGTAATAGCAAGCATGACCGACATCATCTGATCGGGAAACAGAAACTCGTTTTTATACCAGTAGCCATAATCCTGATGCCATTCCCACGCACCGCCGACACGCGGCTCCTTCTGCATGAGCTTTGAGTGAAAATGACAAACCGGGGCCGTCCCGTCGAGGAGCGCATCGACCGAATCGACCAGGCGCCGGCTGCGGGTGAGCAGGCCGTAGATGTCGTTACCGGGCTTGTACCAGAGCGACAGTTTACTGCGTTTGCCGGTACGGTCATTTACATTGATCGCGTTTCTGCTGACGGCCTGATCGTCAACGGCTACGGTATACAACCGGGCTATTTCATCAGCGGTTAAAAGACCGGGAACGATGAGGTACCCATCCTGATGGTACTGCCGGATTTGATCCGGCGTTAAAGAAAATGAGGTCATCGGTATAAGCAGATTTGGACCGTGAAAGCGATTCTTCAGCGCGGATCAGGGGAAAATGACCTGCCAGCACCCATTGCTAAAAGCGCAGGGAAGCCTGAATTTACCGTGAAAAGAAGCGTGAATTCATTTGTTAAATTGTCCACGCAACGCGTAAAATGATAAAACAGCATAATCTGCCGGTTCAGACTAAGCAAAAGCAGCATCGCCACACAAAACGGCTGAGCCTGAAGTAAGACGACAGCCTTATCCGATCAACCAGCCCGTACCGCATGACGATGCTGAGCACCAGCAGGGAGAACGGAATATTGCCTTCTGTTCTCCCTGCCGTTGCTACCGATACACCAGATCCGCCGTTGCCTGACAGGATTTATCAGACGTGAGTCGGATCCAGCGAGCCTGAAAATCAGCTGGGAACGTAAATGTGCTGGTTTGACCCCGTGCTACTGTAATGGTTTTGTATGGCATCCAGACACCGGTGCCGACAGGGTCAGCCTCAAGGGTAAATGTAACCGGCTCACTGGCGTTGTGCGATAACGCAAGGTTTCGCTGGTCGTAAAAACCAATCAGGTAGGGGTCTGATGGTTCATTGGCAGAAACGGCTGTATGCTTCCACGGACCGCCTTTACCGGTTGGCTTGCCCAGCTTCCATAAATCATCGATAACTCCCGCCCAGACGGCGGCCTTTTTGTCGTCAGACACAATAATATGTTCGTTGGTTGCCAGGTTCTCCGGTTCTAAACCCGTCATAATCAGCAGGCCCCGGTAGGAGGCATAGTCATGAATCCGGAGAGTATGCGAGGCAACGGGCCGGATTTTGGCGTATCCGTCGGCATTTTCGGCCGGCAGTTCGTAGAACGTACCGTGGCAGTTGAGCAGGTCGCGCTCCGTGGCCACCTCACGGCAAATGCGTAAGGCCGCTTGCCGGGTGAGATCCGTAAAGGCGTCATGGCCTTTCGGAAGCCGCCACCGACGGCCTTTGTCGTCAACGATCAGCACACTGGCCTCGTCGACTGTAACGGCCTGTTTCGGAATGGCAAACTTTTCGGCGATGAAAGCGGCCGTTTGCGGGTCATTCTTCCGGGTTAGCCGCATCTCTCCGTCCAGTTCATAATAGCCGGCATCGGTAACCTGACCGTTGTCGAACCGGCGGACGTTCATACCCAGTGCTTTACGGTCGTTGCCCAATCCGTACAGCGTACCGCCCAGTGCGTGCTGATCCGTAACCCGGGCAAGGCCGTTAAACATCGGATCTGTATCCGGACGCCGGTTATCGTTTCCGGCGAGGTAAAACTGAATCGTCATCACAGACGGCTTGTTGACGCGGGTCCGGATCCACTCGCCCTGTGTCGCCTGATCGAACGGAATCTGTAAGGCCTGTTGGGGAGCAACCGGCATTGATTTGAGGGGGACCCAGTTACCGGTTCCGGTTTTATCCACCTCAAATGTTATCGTCAGCGGCTCATTCCCGTGGTTTTTTACCCAGGCAGACCGGTTTTTCCAGCCGGCAAACAGGAATGGCTCTGAGGTTTCCCCGGCTTTCACGGACTCATTGAGCCAGACAGCGCCTTCGGCGGTATTCGGGCCCAGCTGATCGGGCAGTGTGAGGGGGGTAAACCAGAGGTTTGAGTTAGACTGGCCTGGGCCTTCCAGATTGCCCTTGGCCAGACGTTTGTTGAGAAACTCCTTTTGAGCCGAGTCGTCGCAGCCAAACACAATCCGGTCATTCCAGCGGGCAAAATCGCCGATAACTTTCAGGTAGGCAGATCCGGGCCGGATACCGGCCGTGTTCCGGGCGGTAAACGTGCCGGGGAAATGCCAGAAAAGACCGTGCATGGTCATGAGGTAGTCGGCCTTGCCCGTGGTACCGATGTCGCGGATGCGCGGCCATTCGGTGTTCCAGCCGTGAGCACCATCGTAGCTGTGGCTGGCTTTCGGAAGCCGGAAAAACTGCCAGCCCGCTGTTTTGTCGCGGACACCCAGCAACACCGATTTATGGTCCCAGCCGGTTGCCCAGATCGGGTCGGTTTCCGGGCGGGCATTGCCGGTAATCCCCCCCGGACCGGTCACTTCCACAAACTGGTTCCGCCGGACAACCTGCCAGCGTTTACCATCCCATTCGGCCAGTACCCCCGCCGGTACATCGAACTGTTTCAGGGCTTTGTCGCCCGGTTCGCCGTTGTTGGAGTAAACCATCACTCCCTGACCCGAGTAAAGTCCTTTGCCATGTGCTCCCGGCAGCAGAGCCGTTGGCTGGTTGCCGGTTTCATCGACGCCCTTTTTGTGTTTGGTATTCCCGTCTTCGTACAGCAGCCGGGGGGTGAGTGTAGCCACGTCGACGTCATAAAAACCTTCTTCCATGGTGCCGTAATAAATCCGGTGTTCCGGATCGGTCAGATGGCGGGCATTGCCGGTATGGCGGCCGGGCATGGCCGAATAGGGAATGGTGCGGACATTGGCACGGGCATCGATGGCATACGGGCCGATAAACAGCTGATTGCTTTCGGGATGGATCATCCGGTTCGCGGGCGTACCGCCGATGCTTTCGGTGCGGATGGTGCGGCTGAGGTCTGGTCTGATTTCATACAGCTTATCCGAAGAGCCATTGGGGAGGTGCGGGCCGTACGTAACGACCCAGAGCCGTCCGGCCCAGGGAACAACGGCACCGGTGCCGCATTCCCCCTCGTTGTTGTACATGGCCAGATGCGGATATACCCCGCTAAACGACTTTGGTGGTTTGGGCTGGGCCACCAGTGTCAGGGCTGTCAGCAGCGACAGGCCCGTTAAAACAGATCGCTTCATGGTTGTTAATATCAGAGTAATTCAGGTTGTATACAGGTTAGTAGCCGGGGTTTTGGGTCAGGTTGGGGTTAACACGGCGTTCAAGCGCCGGAACCGGCCAGAGGTATTGCCGGGTCTTGTCGAAGTTCCGCTGGGCCACGACCTTCACATCCGGGCCGAATCCCGAATAATCGGCGATCCCGTCGGCATCAAGCGGAGTGACACCCGGAAACGGCCATTTGCTGCGGTTCTGCACGGCGGGATCGGGGAGTCCGATCACGGGTCGGGTCAGTGCCTTTTCGGCTAACCGCCAGCGAATCAGGTCCATATACCGAAGGCCCTCTCTGGCGAATTCTACCCGCCGTTCCCGCCGGATGAGCTGCCGGAGTTCGGCGGCATTGGTCGTTGTCGCGGCCGGATACTGGCTGGTCTGGGAAACGGGTACGCCATACGCCCGCGCCCTGACCAGGTTAACGGCATTCAGGACGGTGGCGTCGATCTCATTCAGTTCGGTTTTCGCTTCGGCATACGTCAGCAGGATTTCGGCGTAGCGGCAGATGTAGGCATCGTTGTCTTCGCTCCGTTTATCGGCCCAGGACTGATCCACGCCTTTTTTCCAGAGAAAACCGGTAAAGCTGGCAAAAGCGGCAACCGACCGTGTATCGAGGTTAGCTACTTTTTTGTTGTCCTTCGCGCTGAAAACCGTTGTCGAATCAGGATGAGGCTGATAGGTATACCCGAGCCACTGCGTACCGAACTCAACAATGGAGGCCGTCAGGCGGGGATCGCGGTTTTTAAACGGATCTTTGGGGTTATAGAGCGGCGACTGATCGATGGTTTTGCCATCCCGGCATTCGTAGGCGTCTACCATTTCACGGGTCGGAATCTGGGCACCGTAGCCGCCGGTTATCCGCGGTAGCAGATCCCTGACGGCATCACCGGACGTAAACACTTTCTGGGCTTCGTCCCGCGGAATGCTGATGATCAGTTCATTACTGGTTTCGCCGGCTTTCAGGAACAACTGACTATAATCGCTGTGCAGGGAGTATGCCCCGGCACCGGTAAACTGCATAATGGCCTGAGCGGCTTCTTTGGCCACGGCCCAGTTGCCGGTATACAACGCCGTACGGGCTTTTATGGCCAGGGCAGCCCCTTTTGTCAGCCGTTTCACGGCCGAAGCAGGGTAGGACTGAGGCAGATTGGCAATGGCAAAATCCAGTTCGGCAAAAATAAACTGTAGTACGCCGGCCTGAGGCGAACGGGTAACGGCATAGGATTCTTCCAGCGTCAGGGGATTGGTAATCAGCGGTACGTCACCGAAATGGGTAATCAGCCGGACGTATTGATACGCACGGATCAGCCGCATTTCGGCTTCCAGCTGCTTCAGTACGGCAGCCGATGTGTTGGCCGCTGCCCGGTCTTTGTTGGCCAGAAACGAGTTGGCGCGGGCGATGGCTTTGTAACACAGCGACCAGTACGACTGAACACCGGCATCATCGGCGTTCATGGTACCGAAAGTCACGCTGTTGCCCAGTTGCCCGCGGTGCCAGTAATTGTCCGTAAACTGTTCATTGTCATTTCCCCAGAAGTCAAGCCGGTATAAATCATTGACGGCCAGTTCGAGTTCGGTCTGGTTGGCATAAAAGGTAGCTGTCGACGGTTCCGACAACGGATTCAGATCGAGCGTATGACAGGAGGTTAAGCCTGCTGCCAGCAGCAGAATGCCTGACATGTATTTCATGATGTTCCTGTGTTTAAACGGTTTAAGAGGAGCCTGTCTCAGAATTTAAGGGTAGCACCGGCCATGAGTGTGGTCACAATCGGGTACGATGAACCACCGACTTCAGGGTCCCAGTACCCCGGGAAATGGTGCACGGCCAGCACATCGTTTGCCGCTACGTAGATTCGGGTCGACTGCAAACCGGCTTTCTTCAGCAGGTTGTTTTTCAGCGTGTAGCCCAGCGTAATGTTTTTTACGCGGAAATAAGCGCCGTTGACCAGCCAGAAGTCTGACATTTCGTAATTAGCGCTCAGTGACCGCGTCGACAGCCTCGGATAACGGGCTGCGGCATTCTGTCCGGCCGTATTGGTCTTGCTCCAGAATTTACCGGCCATATCCTGCGGCACATTCCCGAAGGCTTCGGCAAACGGGCGGGCAATATCATCCGGCATCCGGCTTAGTTTCTTACCAACCCCCTGCATAACGATGCCCAGATCAAAGCCGTTATAGTCGAACCGCAAGGTGCTGCCGTACAGATAACGGGGAAGGGAACCGCCCAGCAGTACTTTGTCGTCGGGGGTAATTTTACCGTCCTTGTTCAGGTCCAGGTAGCGGACATCGCCGGCGGTAACGTTTGAGTTCAGGCGCGGGGAGTTGTTGGCATCGTCTGTGGTCTGATAGAGACCGGCAGACCGGTAGCCGAACCATTCGTTGAACTCACTACCCTTAAACGTCGATTGGCTGCCCAGTACCTGTGTTCCTTTCAGGTCGACGATGGTCGATTTGGCATCCGACAGGTTGACGGCTACCGAGTAATTGACTTTCCCGATCCGGTCCCGCCAGCTCGATTCCAGTTCCCAGCCGTTGACATCGAGAATACCCGCGTTCTGCTGCGGACGGTCATAACCCAGATAGAGCGGAATGTCGAGGGCGAGCAGGATATCGTAGGTCCGTTTGCGGTAATAATCGGCCGTCAGGTTCAGGCGGTTTTTAAAGAACGACGCATCAAAACCGGCATCCAGGGTGCGGGTCGTTTCCCAGGAAATGTTCTGCACGGCATAGTCGGCCTGAGCACCGCCGTTGAGCGGCACCACAACACCGTTCTGGTAAAACAGCGCGTTGCTGAAACTGATGGTTGCCTGATACGGGTAGTTGCCGATCCGTTCGTTCCCGACCATGCCGTATGAACCCCTGATTTTCAGGAACGAAAGCCAGTTGATACCCCGCATAAACGACTCTTCGGTGAGCGCCCACCCCGCTGATACCGACGGGAAAAGTGCCCCGCGGTACTGGCTGCTGAACCGCGACGACTGGTCGTAGCGAAGGTTGCCCTGTATGTAGTATTTGCTCTTATAGTCGTACTTGAGCCGGCCGAAGACCGATTGCAGACCCACCTCGCTGGCGCTGCCCGCATTGTCGCGTAATTCGATGGAACCGGCGTTCAGGTAGGGGAAGTTTGTCAGGGCAAACCCGCTGCGGGATGCACTCAGCGACTCCGTTTTATTGTAGATTTCTTCATAACCGGCCAGCAGATCCAGCGAGTGCGTACCACCGAATGTCCGTGCGTAATTGGCAAGCAGCTGCCCCGTCAGCATCAGGCCTTCATTCCGGCCTTCGGTGAGTGTCGTACGGGCCTGGTTACTGAAGGAACTGATGCTGCCATCGGGGTTGGTAAAGGTAATCCGCTTCGAAAACCCTTTGGTTTTGTCGAGGTCAATGGTCGGGGAGAGGAGTGCCGTCAGCGTAAGTCCGTCGACAGGCTTGACCGTAAACGACAACCGGCTCATAAACTGGTTATACGTTCCGCGGTTGGTACCGCCTTCGTTCAGCTGGGCAAGCGGATTCCGGCCGTCTTTTCCGAGGGCATACCGGCCGTCGGTATACACATCATCGTAAATCGGTGGCATTACCCGGGCCTCATAAACGGGGTTTGTAACGGGGCTCAGCGTTCCCGTCCGCTTATAGGCAACGTCCAGGTTTACCGCTAGTTTGTCATTGATCTGAAGATCGTTGTTTACCCGGAACAGGTAGCGCTCGTAGCTATAATTGGTGTAGAAAGCATCCTGTTTCGTATACCCCAATGAGGCCTTGGTCTTGATTTTACCCGTTCCCATCGTAAATACCAGATCATGCCGGACCCGCGGGGCATATGTTTTGGTCATGACCGCTTTCTGCCAGTCGGTATTGGCAAAGGGGAATTTGTCGGGCGATTCACGGTTATATTTCGCGAAATTATCGATATAGTCCTGCGCATAGGGTCCTGTAGCGGAGCCGTCGTTGGTAGCCTGCTCATTAAACAAACGCATGTATGCCGGCGCATTGACATAGGCAGGCAAAGCGGTGGCTTTCTGAACCCCATATTCCGCGTTATACTCAAAACTGCTGTTGCCTTCCTTCGCCCGTTTAGTGGTAATCAGCACGACACCGGCAGCCCCCCTTGAGCCATAAATGGCCGCCGAAGCGGCATCTTTAAGCACCGTAATGGTTTCCACATCGTTGGGATTGACATTATCGATCGAACTGACCGGTACACCATCCAGAATGATCAGCGGACTGTTGGTCCCTAAAGTCGTAATGCCCCGGATGAGGATAGACGACCCGCCTCCGGGGGCGCCGCTGCTGCGGGTGACCGATACGCCCGCGATGCTTCCCTGCAACGCTTCGGACACCTGGACCGTCTGCCGGCCGCCAATATCCTTTGACTCGATGGTCGACAGGGCACCGGTCAGGTCTTTTTTCTTTTGTGTACCATATCCGACCACCACGACTTCTTCCAGAGAGTGTTCATCGGGTTTCAGGGTAACGTTAAGAACGGTCTGACCGGTCAAGGTAATGTCAACCGGCTGATAACCTACGAATGAGTAAGCCAGCACGACCTGACCGGCGTCCGGAACACTCAGCCGGTACTGGCCGTCGGCGTCCGTAACGGTCCCGCGCTGAGTGCCTTTGACCACAATACTGACGCCCGGCAGCCCGTTTGCCGACTCATCAGTGACCTTACCGGTTATCAGCCGGTCTGCCGCAACGAGTGGCGTATACCAACTCAAAAAAACTAAGCAACAGAGTAAAAGTTTTTGTCGCATATTAGTTAGATATTTACTGTTTTTATACCGTTTCTACCAGCCTGCCGGTAGGCTTAAATAAGCATAAACAAAGGTATAGTTGCACTAAAAGAAGACAGTAAAGGAAGGTTAACCAATCTGTTGTTCAAAAAAATGGACAAGGTAATGGCCTGACCATCAATATATAAGACGTTATGATGTCAAAGAATGGACAACAGGAAATGACGGATCGTTTTCACTTTCTGGATATTTGTTGCCGACGGGTGAGTGAAGCATACGGGAAGCCGGACCGGAGCCGGTGGACAAACGGTGATTACGTGGAGCTGGAGCGTATTGTCTTTAAAAAAAGCCATGTCCGCATTAGTCCGAATACGCTTAAACGCATCTTCGGAAAAATTAAAACGGATGCCCGCTACTATCCTCAGAAAGCAACCCGGGATGCGCTTGCCTATTTTATTGACTATAAGGATTGGGATACCTTTGTCGGCGAAACGATGCTGGCCGAACGGCTTCCGGAAGCATCAAATCCCGGCCATGGGCTACCGGAACCACCTCTGCCGGAACGTGTACCGGCTGTTTTCAGAGAGGAGAAACCGAAGGGTGCAGCGGCCGGCCGTCGTCCTGTCCGCAGCCGCTCCGTTATACTCCTGCTGGCTGCTACAGTGCTGCTGACTGTTATCGGAATGATGATGTATATCAGTCAGGTGCATCCGCCGGTGGTTGGGTCGCTGGTTTGCCGGAATCCGGTAGGGGAAAATCCGCATTCGGCTCTTTTCGCCGTCCACAGGAAAAAGGGGGCGGAAGAAGCGGTGTTTACCATACGGTTCGGGGATGGGAAACGGCGACAAATCGAACCGGAAGACAGCGTATATACGCATTATTATGAGCGGCCCGGCCGGTATTATGCCACCTTGTGGCAGGGCAGCACGGTGATCGATACAGCCGTCGTTTACCTGCTCACAAACGGCTGGACAGTTACCGCCTCGATGATGCACGACACCACCCGCGTCTATCCGATTCTTCATCCGGATGGCCGTAAACCGGGCAGACAACATGTCGGTACCTCAGAAGCCGCCCATGCCGGTATTGATACAAACCGAACCTATTTCGTGGAGTTTACCAATACCCGGCAGACGGCCATTGACGGTGATAACTTTGAACTGACGGCAGCGGTAAAAACCTCACCGGAGCGGGCAGGCGTACGGTGCTCGCAGGTTGGGGTTACTATTTTCGGCGAATCATCGTTTCATACCTTTGATGTGATGCGGCCCGGCTGTGTGCACTGGATTGATCTGCAATTGTCAGAGCTTCATAAGAGCGGGCAACACGATGATCTTGGTTTTCTGGGCGCCGATCTGCGGAACGGCGGCCGGCTGACGTTGCAGGTAGCTGATCAAACCGCCCGCCTGTCAATCAATGGCCGTCAGGTCTATCAGGCGCGTTATACCAAACCGCTTCATCAGATTTATGGGGTTAAGATTCGGTTTGCCGGGGTTGGTAGCATTGACTCGTTTCAGTTGCGGGACCTGAAAACAAAAAAGCCGTTTGCGGGGAATTTCTGATCGGGAACGCATATATTTTGTCCGGAAATCCAGATTTTCCCATTCATGACAAATACACCCCATTTACTCGTTGCCAGTCTGTTTGTTAGCTTAGGGTACCGATTTACCGTATCAGTCCGATGGATACCGTAACCGTTTCGAAAAGCCAACTAAAGGCTCCGGGCGGGGGAGAGGAATAAAAAAAGCACATAACGTAGGCTATGTGCTTTGAAGAGAGCCCCCAGTCGGGATCGAACCAACGACCTACTGATTACAAGTCAGTTGCTCTACCAGCTGAGCTATGGAGGCAATGTTAACGGGCGATTAACGGTATGTAACCCTGAATTGGTAAATCATTTCTGATTTTAGAGCCCCCAGTCGGGATCGAACCAACGACCTACTGATTACAAGTCAGTTGCTCTACCAGCTGAGCTATGGAGGCAATGTTAACGGGCGATTAACGATATGTAACCCTGAATTGGTAAATCATTTCTGATTTTAGAGCCCCCAGTCGGGATCGAACCAACGACCTACTGATTACAAGTCAGTTGCTCTACCAGCTGAGCTATGGAGGCAATGTTAACGGGCGATTAACGATATATAACCCTGAATTGGTAAATCATTTCTGATTTTAGAGCCCCCAGTCGGGATCGAACCAACGACCTACTGATTACAAGTCAGTTGCTCTACCAGCTGAGCTATGGAGGCAATGTTAACGGGCGATTAACGATATATAACCCTGAATTGGCAAATCATTTCTGATTTAGAGCCCCCAGTCGGGATCGAACCAACGACCTACTGATTACAAGTCAGTTGCTCTACCAGCTGAGCTATGGAGGCTTTACGTTTAAGGCATGTCCGTTGCCGGAGCGTTTACCTTAATTGTGGCACAAAAGTAGTGCGTTTTATGATATGACGCAATACCTGTTTAGAAAAAAAAGCCTTAAATAAATCCCAAAATAACGTACTATCCTGAAAAATAGGCGCTTATTTGGTTAAAAAAATGCAAAAAACGATTCCCATTAGCCCTTTTTGGCAGAACAGGGATACAATAATCGTTGTCACACGATGTGATAAATGTTCGTCATTCACCAGATGGCAAGCGCAGCGAATGGAGCAGATAAATGTCCTGTGACACAGCATCCGGTTTTCTACTTGTGCCGTGTTTGTCAGGCGTTGAAAGACGGGTAAAAAAAGAAGAGATCAGCTTGGTGCCAATCTCTTCTTTGGAGAAACAATATAGCGGTTCGCTTAGCCTTGTGCGGCCTTCAACTGTTGACGAAGGTCGTTCAGCTGGGCTTGTGCCGAAGCGATTTTCTTTTCAATATCTGCCTTAAGTTTATCGGCATTTTTCGAACGGGCAAAGAACTCGATGTTGTTCCGGTACGTGGCGATGTCGTTTTCGAGGGTAGAGATCCGGCGACGGATGTCTCCTTCTCCACGGTTGAAATTGCCACCCCGCGAACCACCGTCACGATCACCGCGGTCGCGTGAGAACTCAGCTTCGTTTTCCTGCATCACACGCTCTTTCTCTTTCGACGAAAGTTTGCCTGTTGCGCCAACGAGTGAGTTGATCGCGTTGATATACCGTTTCTGAGTGCTTTGCATGTCTTTTTTCGGTACGAAACCGATGCCAGACCATTCTTTCTTAAACGCATTCAGCTGCGAGAGGTCACCACCTTCTTTCGCCGTTGCTTCAATGCGTTCGATCAGGGCAATTTTCTTTGCCAGGTTTTCTTCGAACTCGCGTTCCACTTCCAGGTTTTTGTTGCGCTTCCGGTTGAAGAACGAATCACAGGCCTGCTTGAAGCGGTCGAAAATGGTATTTTTATGTTTTTCCGGAACCTGACCGATCGATTTCCACTGGCGCTGCAGATCAATAACCGTCTGCGTCGCTTCCGGGCTGTCGTCGCCTGATTCAAGAATACCCTCAACCTGCTCGCAAAGGCTTGTCTTGAGCTTCAGGTTCTGCTCACGCTTGCTTTCCAGTTCTTTAAAGAACTCGCCCTTATTATGGAAGAACGTTTTCAGCGACGACCAGAATTTTTTGCTCAGTTCCTTGCCTTCTTCACGCGGCATTGAGCCTTTAATGGCATTCCATTGTTCCTGGATCGCCATAACTTCTTTCGTTTTATCGTTCCACTCATTGATCGACGAGGAGCTGAACGACGTAAACGGAATCAGTGTTTCGTAAATGGTAGATTTGGCTTCGTACAGATGAGCCGCTTCCTTGCGCTGTTCTTCCGTTTGTTCGCGGCGTTTTTCATACAACGCGTCCAGAGCGGCTTTCATACGCTGCCACAGCAACTCCTGTTCTGCTTTAGGGGCAGGACCGATGTGCTTATACTCTTCGAAGAGTGAGTTGGCTTCGTCGATAACCTGACGGGTAACTGACTTTTCGGAAGCGTCTTTGGCGAGGGCTTCTACTTTCTCAATCACCTCAATTTTCAGCGATGAATTACGCTTACGGTCAAGTTCCTTGAGTTCGAAGTAGATGTTCCGGTTGCTGTAGTAGCGGTCAACCAGCGCATGGTATGTTGCCCAGAGGGTGGCGTTATGCGGCGAGTTGATATTACCGGCGGCTTTCCATTCGTCCTGAATCCGTTTGAATTCATTCCAGCTGGTTTTCGGATCACCGGCGTTATTCTCGTCATTTTCAACCAGTTCACGTAGCTGACGGAGCAGTTCTGTTTTGCTGGCGAAATTGGCGTCTTTCGCTTTGTCTAAGTTCTGGAAAAACGTGTTTTTGAGGTTTTTGATCTGCTTGTACAAATCATCAAACTGCGTCACCGTCGCGTCAGATTTAAAGGTAAATCCTTCTTCTGACTCGTTTTCCTGAACATACTTCTGCAGGGCTGCCGAGCGTTCTCCCTGCTTGATCTGGTCGAAAAGCGGTTTAACTTCCTTCAGCACATCGTCAGCCCGCTTGAAGTCGCCGGGCGAAACGGTTTCTGCTTTCAGGGTCGTTAACTGCTTATCCAGCAAATCAACAAAGTCCTGTTTCGAGAACTGGCTGTAGTCAGCTACAGCCGCAGCCTGCGCATCATCGCCGAGGTCCGGGATGTCTGCATACTGGGCTACCAGTTCGTCAGGAACAGAAGCTTCGGGAGCCGTTTCGGTAACGGCTGCTGTTGGTTCTGCGGCGGGTGCGGCTTCTTCAACGGGAGCTTCGTTACTCACTTCGGCGGTAACCGACTCTTCGGGTGTTTCTTCAGCAACGGCTGAGGCTGTGGGTTCAGATACTGTAGGTTCAGCGGATTCTGCTGTTTCGGTTTGGTTGAACTGAGCAGCAGCGTCTTCTGTTACATCCTGATCCGCAGAGCGGGCAGCAGCGTCTTCTGTTACATCCAGTTCCAACATACCGGCTGACTTACTGGTCAAATCCTCTTGATCTTTGATTTCTTTTTCTTCGTTTGCCATGTTGGGAGCGTACCGATTACTTTTGCAAAAGTACAAAGAAAAAGCGGAAATATGGGATTTGGCTTCATATGCCAACTTAATTCACCCTTTTTTTTCGGGAATGGAGCCTGTTTTCGCCTATAAGGTGATTTTTATCAGTAGCTGAACGCGAGAAATTTACTCATTTTACGGTGTTTTCTGACGTCACTGACACAGTTTGTAACTTTTTAAAAATATGTCGAATGTAATTGCCGATATGCGGCGGGATTATACCCTGGCGGGATTAGACATCGCCGATGTACTGCCGGATCCGGTTCAGCAGTTCCGCCGGTGGTTTGACGAGGCGCTGAAAGCCGGTCTGCCCGAACCTAATGCCATGCATCTGGCTACGGTCGGTGCCGGCGGTAAACCCGCCGGCCGGATTGTACTCCTGAAAGAGGTAGATGATACCGGATTTGTCTTCTACACCAATTACGAAAGCCGGAAAGGCCATGAGCTGGCGGCGCATCCGGTCGCCGCGCTGACGTTCTTTTTCGTGGAACTGGAACGCCAGATCCGGATAGAAGGCACAGTAGAGAAAGTAACGGCGGAGGAATCCGATGCGTATTTCGCCATCCGGCCGCGCGGAAGTCAGATCGGGGCCTGGGTATCCCATCAAAGCGATGCCATTGCCGGCCGCGAGGTTCTGGCGCAGCGTCAGCAAGAGCTGGAAGCCCGGTTTGAGGGTAAGGACATTCCCCGTCCGCCACACTGGGGCGGGTACCGGGTTATCCCGTCTGTAATCGAGTTCTGGCAGGGCCGGCCGAGCCGTCTGCATGACCGGATTCAGTATGCAAAAGATGCAGCAGGCGCCTGGCAGCTGGCCCGACTGTCGCCCTAGCCGGGGTGCTGTGTGCTTTTTTCGGGAGCCTCCGTCGCTTTGCCGGCGTGGAGTGCTTCCTGAAAGAAATTATGTTTAAGGTGTTCGTACAGGGAGTGCGGATCGACAATGGTGGCCACCAGCTGAGCCGTAAGACCGCCCAGCAAGAGCGGAAAAATGGCCGAATGCCGGTCTGTCATTTCCAGTACGAGGATAGCTGCCGTAAAGGGCGAGCGTACCACACCCGTTAAAAAACTAACCATGCCCACTAACACCACGACTGGCAGATCCTTTGGGGCAATGTGTGTTAGCTCTGCCGTCAGATTGCCCAGAACGGCCCCTGCGCTGAGCGATGTTGCGAATACTCCGCCGGCTGCTCCACTGCTGTAGCTTAATGCCATTGTGGCTATTCGGGCCGGAAAAACGTACCATGGTATCGGTTCCGGATGCCGGAACAGCAGGTGATTGATGAGGGGTTTGCCCGTTCCGGCTGCGTAATCTCCGGCGAAATAAATAAGGATGGCCATCAGTAAGCCACAGCCGGTTACCCAGACCACCTGCTGCGGTAACGTGCTCCACCGTTTACGCCGGCTGTTCAGCCAGAGCAGGAGTTTACCGAAAAGCGCACCGGCCAGTCCGCAGATAAGGGCGGTCATGAAGGCTACGCCTAAAAAGGTCCAGCCGGTGGCCGGGACCGGCGGATAGCCGAGATAAAGATAAGGTCCCAGAATGGCCTGCGCGGTCATTCCGGCGATGATGACCGCCGTGAAAATGGCCGTACGGAAGCGGGTAATATGGGTTTGGGTAAGTTCTTCGACCACAAAGACAATCCCTCCGAGGGGGGTGTTAAATGCGGCGGCCAGGCCCGCTGCGCCACCGGTAATCAGCGCTATTTTGCGGGATAATTGCGGCCACCCTTTGGGCTGAAGCCGGTTGATAACCTGAAACAAGGCGCCTGCAATCTGTATGGTAGGACCTTCCCGGCCGATTGCACCGCCGCCGAGCAGCAGGACAGCGCTGCTGACGATTTTTACGAACGCTACCCGCAGCCCGAGTAAATACCCGATTCGCTGGTGGCGGGAGGGCGTGGCCAGATCAATAGCTGCCATCAGTTGCGGAATGCCGCTTCCGCGTGCGGCGGGAGCCAGCAGATAGACGCACCCCCAGGCAGCCAGAAAACTAAGCGGCGTAATCAGAAAGGCCCGGACCGGCGTATACGCAATCCAGTGGCGGCAGATTGTTTCGGCCCAGCTGAAAATCCGTTCGTACCCCACCGCAACCAGCCCGGTCAGTACTGACGCTATCCAGAAGGGAATGGATTGTAATACAAGTTTCCGGACATGGTCTGCATAGATACGGTGAAAAAGCCGCCTGTCCAGAAAAGTCAGTAGGCGATGGTAAAATGACGTTTTTTCGGCTGACATCTTACAAGGTAACGGGTATTTTACTCATTTGCGCCAGTAAAACGTCGACATCGATCTGACGGGCCAGCCGGTAGCGGGCAAAGGAATGACCCGGACCTACTTTAATGGTATAGGCCCAGTTGGGCAACTGCCGGAACATGTCCTCATCAGTAGTATCGTCGCCGATGCTGACGATAAAATCAAACGGGGTCTGCTCGACGATCAGCTGGGCAACGGTGCCTTTACTATGTTGGGCCGGTTTTACTTCCACTACTTTATTTCCCTGGATTACGGTCAGCGGTACCGAAACGGGCAGATTCCGCAGCTGGCTGGCAAGCTCCGTGGCGTTAAGCTCGCTGTCCTCCTGCTGCACCATCCGGTAATGCCAGGCAATGGTGGTTTCCTTTGACTCCATAAACGAGCCGGGAAACAGATCAACGTAGGGCTGCATAATCGCCTTCACCGAGTCAATCCAGTTTTCGTTGGTGAGGTCCAGCCGCTGCCAGTCCTGATCCGGCTGTTTCAGAAAAGCACCGTGCTCGGCTACCAGATGTACGGGCAGATGGCGGAACGTCTTCTCCAGAAAGGCCCGGTTACGGCCACTGATCACGACCAGTTCACTGGTTTCTGACAACCGCTGCAATGCCAGTGCCGTACTGGCAGACAGGCGGGCGTCGGCCGGATTATCGACGAGTGCGGAGAGCGTTCCGTCGAAATCGAAGAGCAATAACCGCCGTGAGGCACCCTCGAAGGCGTTGCAGAACGATACGAGTGGCAAGTCAGTTTCGATACTGGTTTTCAGGGTTGTATTTTCATCTAACACTGTTAGAAACTGGTGACTCCACCGGAATACGTTATGATTCTGAATGTGTCGGCGCATGACCTGCATCCGTTCTGCCTGTTCTGCCGCTGGCATGCTAACCGCCTGCTGAATGGCATCGGCAACCTCCTGGGTGTCGGTCGGATTAATCAGTAACGCATCGTTAAGCTCCTGAGCGGCTCCGGCAAATTCGCTTAAAATGAGCACCCCCTGATCGTCGGAACGGGTCGCGATGAATTCCTTGCAGACGAGGTTCATGCCATCGCGGATCGGGGTAATCAGGGCAACGTCGCAGGCGGTGTACAAAGCAAGCAGTTCGGTAAAGGAAAGCGACATGTACGAGTAAACGATAGGCCGCCAGCCGATGGTCCCGAACAGTCCGTTGAGCCGGCCGACGGTTTCTTCGATCTCCCGTTTGATTTCCTGATAGTGCGGAATCTGATCCCGGGAAGGAACGACCGTCATCACAAATGTGATCTTGTTGTGCCATTCGGGGTTCTGTACCAGAAAGCGTTCATAGCCCTGTAAGCGGTAAGTAATCCCTTTGGCATAATCAAGCCGGTCGACCGAAAAGATGATTTTCGGGGTCCGGAGTTCGTCCCGGAATCGGTTTCTGGTGTCGAGTACGGCACTGGTCCGGGCGCCCATGTTGAATTTGTTGAAATCAACGCTGATCGGAAAATCACCGGCAATGACCGATCGGTCCGGTAAGACGATGCGGTGGCCGAGAATGGGCAGGCTCAGCACTTCTGTCACACTCTGCAAAAAGTGTTGTACATAATCGGCCGTGTGAAATCCGATGACATTGGCCCCCAGTAAGCCATTCACCAGGGCCTGCCGCCAGGTACGGGGCAGCAGCTTAACAATTTCGTAGGTCGGGAACGGGATGTGGAAAAAATAGCCGATCAACGCATCCGGTATGGCCTGCCGGACCAGATCGGGCAGCAGCATCAACTGAAAATCATGGATCCAGATCAGGTCACCGGGGCGGGCAATCTCCCTTACTTTCTCCAGAAATAAGCCATTGGCCTGCTGGTATCGCTCAAAATAACTGTCCTGAAAGGAAGCAAATGAAGGGAAGTAGTGGAAGAGCGGCCAGATCAGGTCATTGCAGAAGCCTTCATAATACTCTTTGTAGGTGGTGTCGTCCATATAAACGGGATGGGCAACGAAATTATCATTTTCCAGCGCCGTGGCCCCGAGCTCGCGGACGGACGCATCCGCATAGCCAATCCAGTGGATTTTGGGCGTCTGGTCACTGGCGGACTGCCCCATTTGTTCGGCCATGGAAAGCACGGCCGACACCAGTCCTCCGGCACTCTGGATCAATTCGGTTCCTTCAGCAGTCTGTTTGGCGGAGAAAGGCAGGCGATTGGCAACGATGAGTAGACGATTGTACGGATTCTTAGCATTGGTCATGTGGTTTGTGCGCAACTGAGCGCTCAGTGTCAGCCCGCAAAGTTCGTATATACTTCTTAGAGACTCCTTAAACAAAGCTTAGAAAAGGCTGAGAGCGGCGTTAAAACTGCCAGTGAATCAATGTATTAGCCTTTTTATTCCATAATACGGTAATTTCCATATTTTGGAATGATGTCTGATTTGAAGAGTTTTTTATCACCTCCGGGACTATAGCCGGTGCCCGTTTGCTCTGAAATAAACCGGCTTGTGTATGAGTAAGTCGCTGTAAAACAGGCAGTATACTGATTTGGTAGGGAACGCAAGGATAAGTAGCCGGCTGATGGCACGATAGTAGTTTTACCCCGGGTATTACCATCATAACGCTATGAAACTGACAGCATTGAAAACGATAACGGATGAAGAACTGGTCAGCTTGTTTTCGGCAACTGGCTCACAACGCTATTTCGAGGTAATCTATCAGCGGTACAACCGCCGGGTGTATCAGAAATGCTTACAGATTACGAAAGATGAATACCTGGCGCAGGATTACGCGCATGATGTATTCATGCATTTGTTTCAGAAAATCAACTACTTTGAAGGACGGTCTTCGTTTTCGACCTGGCTATACGCATTGACCCGCAACTTTGTGTTGACCCGTTTACGGACGCATGACGGTGCCAGACGTATTTCGCTGGACGGTCTGGAGTCAATCGCCGATGAATATGGCGAAGGCGGCGTTGATCCAAAGCTTTTTCTGTTGCCTAAAGCCCTGAGCGTGCTGTCAAACGAAGAGTCGCAGTTGCTGGTAATGCGGTATTACGAAGGCCTTGAGTTTTCGGAGATCAGCCAGCAACTAGCCATCAGTATCAGCGCCATCAAAATGCGGCTGAACCGGTCACGGGCTAAACTAAAGAAACAGATACTGACCTGGTCGGAGTCCGAAGCCTATGCCTGACTAGGGTGTTGGCATGGTGGCGCGCCCCAGATAAATTTCATCACCTCTGAGTTTTATTTCTGTATAAAACGAATAGCCGTCTTGCAGGTAACGCACCCGGACAGCCGTTGTCTGATCCGGCCGGGCATACGGCATTGTGGCAGCAATCAGAATCTGATTTCCGTTGACGATGGCGCGGGCGTAGGGTAGTTTTCTGGTTTTCAGTTGATTGGCGTTGAGCGCCTGCCAGGTCTGTCCGCCATCAAACGAGCATTCGGTTGCCTGATTCAGGTATTTTTCCCGCCCGTTAAATAAATCACCATGGTGTTTAAACATACGCCATAAGCCATGGAGGTAATGTTCGTAACAGGCATAATTCCGGTCGTTGCCCAGACCGATACGGGCTCCCTCCGTCGGTGTGGGCTGATCGGGAGTCAGGGCGTTGTGGTCGTCCCAGAAAATAGCGCCATAGGCCCCCGTAAACCAGTAAAAGACGCTCATGCCCTCGGCAATGGCTGGTGGTGCCGCGTTTGAGGCTTTTCCACTATTTGGAAAGTCGGAACTCTGGGTATTGTACAACCACTGCCAGGCAATCCGTCTTTTCGGCGAAAGGGCCTTATTTACTTCCTGCTCACCCAGTAAAGAAGCCAGCCAGTGGCGTCCGTTGTCGGCGCTGTGGTCAATGGAATAGTCAAAGTCCGGGTAAACATAATAGGTGCCCGGCATCTGAAAATCGGCATAGTCAGCATAGGACTTGCCGATAATATCATCGGACATACCCCGCTGCCGGCTTGTCTGCGTATGTCTGGCGGGTTTCTTCCATAACCACTCCAGACCGGCCCGGTAGTCGGAGGCCCGTGAAGCGCCATAGCTGTTGTGCGGCACGGGCGCAATCGATCCGATCTGTGTTGCCGGACCGGCGTTTTCCCTGAGGGTTTTCATCATGTAGGCATACAGATTGGCCTGTTCCTGCTGCCTGAACATACTGACGCCTTCGTTCTCAATATCCAGAATCACAAAACCGTTGGTATTTTTCATCTGGCCGGGCGGGCAGTCGCCGTAGCCGATGCAGGAACCGCAAAGCTCCATTGAGGCCTGAAAGAGCGACTGCCGCCAGTTAGGATCGCCTTGCGGACGCCGGTAGTAGGTTTCTTCGGCCAGCTCGCTGTTGGCGGCCCAGCCCAGCCGGAACGGCTCATCAGCAAAATAGCCCTGTGTCAGCCACTGGGCCCGCTGGCTTTGTTTCAGCCGGCTTTTCCAGCCTTTCGGAATGGCATTCGGGTCATTGGCATATTCCTGCCCCAACACCATCCGGCTCACGTCGATGGCCGAAAATCCCCGCCGGAAGAGCTTACTCCAGTCCTGATCGACGTGCAGATTCCGGCCGGCCCCGCAGAAAATCAGCGCTTTATTCGCCGGCAGCGTAAAGTCGTCCACCACATCAATGTTCCAGTAGCCTTTCCGGTTCGACGGACGGAACGACGCACGGGGCGTTGGCGTCAGCGGGGTAAGCGGAAGCTGACGGGCTGCGGCCACGGGTTGCCGGCCGGCCGGTTGTGCGTTACCGGATTCCGGCGTGCGGGTGGCAGCGTACAAGACCCCGATAAGGAGCAGGGATGGGAGCAGGATGCGGAACATACACGTTTTTGGGGATGCTGCGTTACTGTATGCTGCGTTGAAGCCTCCATAGACGACTACCTAATGCAGAACGCAGCAACCAGTAACGACAAGCGTTAGTCAATATATCGTTTGGTAATCGGCTGATACGAGTCGATGCGGCGGTCACGGAAATACGGCCATGTTGTCCGGTAACGATCCGACAGCGCCAGATCAACCTCCTGGACGTGCACCGTTTCGCCTTCGTGCGGGGCCAGATACAGCAGCGATCCGAAGGGATTGGCCACAAAGGAGCCACCCCAGAACTGCTGATCCGCTTCCCGGCCTACACGGTTGACCGATACGACGTGCACCCCGTTGGCAATGGCGTGACTGCGCTGAATCGTCTGCCACGCATTGTACTGTTCCTGATTAACGGCAGGATCGGTTTCGGTCGTATCCCAGCCGATGGCCGTTGGATAAAAGAGGACCTCCGCACCCATCAGCGCCGTAATCCGAGCGGCTTCCGGGTACCACTGATCCCAGCAGATCAGCACACCGATGCGGGCAAATCGGGTATCAAAGACCATATAGCCCAGATCGCCCGGGGTAAAATAAAACTTCTCGTAGTAGCCCGGATCGTCCGGAATGTGCATTTTCCGGTATTTACCCAGATACGTACCATCGGCGTCGAGCACGGCAGTGGTATTATGGTAAAGCCCCTGCGCCCGTTTTTCGAACAGCGACGCAATAATCACGACCCCACATTCTCTGGCCACCTCACTCATCCGGTCGGTCGTCGGACCGGGGATGGGCTCGGCGAGACTGAAATTATGGTGATCTTCCACATCGCAAAAATAAAGCGATGTAAACAACTCCTGCAGGCAGACGATCTGCGCGCCTTTAGCCGCAGCCTCGCGAATGCCGTCAATGGCCTTTTGCACATTTGCCTCGACATCTGCCGAGCAGGCCATCTGCACTAAACCGATATTTACTTTTTTAGACATGTTTTAATTGCGAATGAGTGATTGAGCGGATTTTATCAGAGATGCGAAGGGCTTCAGCATGAGCAAGCCACTCATTCGCTCAATCACTCATTCACTCACTCTTTAATACGCGGGTCAAAGATAAAGGGTTCGGTCCGGATGAGCCGAATTTTTGAAAAATCCGGGTGTATGGGATTGAGCAGGTAATTCCATTCCTGAGTGACGATGGCAGAGGGCACGCGCAGCACCGCTGTTTGGCCGCCGAGAAGCCAGTTTTCGCCGGTCAGCTGGGTTTGCGCGTAATTCGTGAAGGCAAACCAGTCGGGCGGCAGGCTGTCGGGGGCAATGGTTTGGATACGGACGCTGTCGGGTATCCGGATGACCATGACCCAGAAACTGTCCTGCAGGCCCTCGCCGGAGCGGTGAACCACGTTTTCGAGGCAGGCGAGCGCCCGTGTGGCGGCCGTGTAGATCACAAACCGGCCGCGCGCATTCCAGCGGGCAGCGCCACCCGACGCAACGAGCCGGTCGGCATATTGCGTTTTCGTAATACGGAAGATCTCCATTATGCCAGATCACCGTATTCGATCCGGATCAGCTCATCCATGATAAGGTCAATGCCGCCGGATGTGTGTAATAAGTCAAATGGTATCTGATTGCCAAGGCCATAGGCAGGTTTATCCATCCACCGCCGGAACGCATCGACCGAGCTGAATACCTGCCCGCCCTTCTGAAACAGTGCCGTTATCTTCAGGACTTTTTCGCTGTCCTGCGGATTCAGCTTTTTCTGTTCCCGCTCGTAGCGCTGAAACGTCTTCAGCGACGTATCGAAAATTTCGGCCAGTTGCTCACGACGATAGCCGGTCAGGTCGGCAATGTCGAAAAACGACCGGGCCGGTACCCCTTTGAGGGCCAATAACACAAGCGTTGTACGATCCTGAATTACCATGTCAGCAAAAATAGGAAATTTGTCCGGATAACAGAGAAAAATGTCTTTTTGTTCACGGCGAAGAACCACGTTTATTACCGGAAAGCGTGTTAAGATTGTTAACGTCCCGATTTTCGCCCTTTCACTCTCTCACTCTTTCGCTATTTTTGTTGAAAAGCATTAACCGCGTTGTCGGTCCAACCACTTCGTTACACTGTGAGAAAACCCGGATTGTACCTTGCCTGGGCCATGAGCGCCCTGTTGTATCAGCCGTTACAGGCACAAGTGCCCTATGGGACGGCCAAAAACCCGTCGTCAGGCGAAATTCTGCTTAACCTCAAAAAACTGAATGTATTGGGGTCTGTCCTGTATGTGGCGGCTCACCCCGACGATGAAAATACGCTCCTGCTGGCGTATATGGCTAAGGAGCGCCTCGCCCGTACGGCCTACATGGCCCTGACCCGCGGCGACGGCGGGCAAAACCTGATCGGTACCGAACAGGGCGAATACATCGGCGTAATCCGGACGCAGGAGCTGCTGGCCGCCCGCCGCGTCGACGGGCCGGAGCAGTATTTTAGCCGGGCCTATGATTTCGGCTTTTCGAAATCAACGGATGAAGCGGTAAAGACCTGGGGGCGTGATCAGGTACTGGCCGATGTGGTCTGGCGGATCCGTAAATTCCAGCCCGATGTGATCATCACCCGTTTCCCGCCCGACCCGCGTGCCGGCCACGGCCACCACAGCGCGTCGGGTTTTCTGGCCGAAGAAGCGTTTAAAATTGCCGCCGACCCAACGAAGTTTCCCGAGCAGCTCCGGTATGTGAAGCCGTGGCAGGCAAAGCGGATTATGTGGAATGTCTTTATTCCCAACGCCTTTGGCAGCAATGCCAAACCAAACGAAGCGGGTAACCTGATCGGGATTGAAACCGGTGTCTACAACCCGCTGATCGGCCGTTCCTATGGTGAAATTGCGGCCGAGAGCCGTAGTCAGCATAAAAGCCAGGGCTTCGGCGTGGCCGCCAGCCGGAATGTGCGGATGGACTACCTGCTGCTGAAAGCCGGTGAACCGGCCGAAAAAGATCCGTTCGACGGGGTAGACATGTCCTGGAAGCGGGTGGCAAAGAGCGAGCGGGTACAGGAACTGGTCAATCAGGCTATTGCCGGCTTTAAGGCCGGTCAGCCGGCGGCCTCAGTCCCGGCGCTGGTGCAGGTATACCGCGCCATGAGCCAGCTGGATACCACCAGCCTGCTGGTGAAAACAAAGCGTCAGGAAGTACAGAGCCTGATTCAGCAGTGTCTGGGCTTGTGGTTCGAAGCCAACCCCGTTGATTATGCCGCGACGGCCGGGGAAACCATCCGCCTGAATACCACGGTGGTTGCCCGAACCGAAACACCGGTCCGGTTGCTGAATGTCCGCTTTTCGACCGGTAAGGATACGACGCTGAATCTGACGCTGAAACCGTATGACCAGGTCACGCTGCCGATGATGATGCGGATTCCGGTCACGCAGAAAATCACTCAGCCGTACTGGCTCGAAAAACCGTTGCAGAAAGGCCTGTTCCAGGTCGACGACCAGCAGCTGATCGGCTTGCCGGAAAATCCGCCGGCCCTGACCGCCGCGTTTACGTTCGACATCGACGGGGAGCCGTTTACGTTTACCCGTCCGTGGATCTACAAAACAACCGATCCGGTGGAGGGCGAGATTTACCGTCCGTTTGTGATTCAGCCGGAGGTCATGGCCAACATTGCCGAAAAAGTATATGTCTACAGCGACAACGTCGCCAAACCGGTGGAGGTTGTCGTAAAAGTCGGCCGGGCCGGTGTGTCGGGTAAACTGGCGCTTTCGGTGCCGTCGGGCTGGAAAGTGCAGCCGGCTGATATTCCGTTTGATCTGAAAGAAAAAGGGCAGGAGCTGCGGGTGACCTTTACCGTAACGCCCGGCAGCGGGGCAGAGGACGGCAAGCTGAAAGCCGTTGCGACAACGGCAGCCGGGGCGTTTTCGACCGGCCTTCGCTTAGTAGAATACAAACACATTCCGACCCAGACCGTTTTTCCGGCGGCGGAGGCAAAGCTGGTAAAACTGGATGTAAAGGTGACGGCGAAGAATATCGGCTACATCATGGGGGCGGGCGATGAGGTAAACATTGCCCTGCGGCAGATGGGCTGCCAGGTTACGATGCTGACGCAGGCCGACCTGAACAAGGACCTGAGCCAGTTCGATGCCATCGTGGTTGGTGTCCGGGCGTATAATACCGAAGACTGGCTGAAATACGAGCAGGAAAAGCTGATGGATTACGTTAAAAACGGCGGGACGATGGTTGTGCAGTACGTAACGGCGGGTGGTCCGGGCAATACCCTGAAAGTAAAGCAGATGGGCCCGTATCCGTTTAACGTCGGCCGTGACCGCGTGACCGAAGAAGACGCAAAAATGACGTTCCTGAAACCACAGCATCCGTTGCTGAATACGCCGAATAAAATCACCGAACGCGATTTCGACGGCTGGATACAGGAACGGGGGATTTATTTCGCCGTGGATGTGGACAAAAACTATGAGCCCATTTTTGCGGCCAACGATACCGGCGAAGCCCCGAAAGACGGCAGTCTGATTTACGCAAAATACGGTAAAGGCCACTTCATGTATACCGGTCTGGTGTTCTTCCGTGAATTACCGGCCGGCGTTGAAGGCGCCTACCGGCTGTTTGCCAACATGATTTCCATCGGCAAACAGTAAGGGCGACCCCATGTGGTCGCCCAATCCGCGAAATCACATCAGTGGTGGCACGACTCTAACAGGTTCGCCTGCCGGTCGTGCCACCACTTTTTTTGCCCTAACCCCTTGCGAATACAAAAATATCCTGTACTATTGTAGTGTACTATTTAACTAATACACTAAAACGGTACAACATGATCCAGATCACCAATCTACACTTTGCGTACGGGAAGCGGCGGGTGCTGTACGACGGACTGACCCTGCGCTTATCGCCCGGTTCGATTTACGGGCTGTTAGGGCCGAACGGCGCCGGTAAATCCACTCTTTTCCGCCTGATGGCGGGGCTTTTGTTTCCCAAACAGGGAGCGATTCAGGTGGCGGGACACGACCCTGCCAAACGACGGCCGGCCTTTTTGCAGGATATCTTTCTGCTACCCGAAGAGGTCTACACCCCGGCCATGCGGATCCGGGAATACGTGACGCTGAATGCACCGTTCTACCCGCGGTTTGATTACCGGCAGTTTGCGGGTTATCTGGCGGAATTCGGGCTGACGGAAGACGAACGCCTGAACGAGATTTCGTACGGACAAAAGAAAAAGGTCCTGATCGGGTTTGGCCTGGCGACGAATACGGCGGTGCTGCTGATGGATGAACCCACCAACGGGCTGGATATTCCGTCGAAAGCGCAGTTTCGCCGGTTAGTAGCCGGAGCCGCAGATGAAAACCGGATTGTGGTGATTTCCACCCATCAGGTCCGCGACCTGGAGACACTGATTGATCCGGTGATTATCCTGACGGAAGGGCATCAGGTCATTCAGGCTCCGATGGAGGTGATCAGTGAACGGCTCTGGTTTGGCCTCGTGCCGCGGCTGGAAGACGTTCAGGGAACCATTTTTTACTCCGAGCGGGCCATCGGCGGCTATGCGGTTGTGGCCCGGCCGGATGCAGTGCGGCTGCGCCAAGCCATGAGCCGGGTCGATCTGGAGTGGTTATTCAATGCCGTACAAGCCCATCCTGACTATATGCACACCCTTTTTTCTGACACCAAAACCCTCACACACGCATGAACCAGTTCTTTTCATTGTCGCGCTTCCGGCTCCTGCTGATCAAGAATGTCAGGGAGCAAAAATCGGCCCTGATCGGGGCTGCTCTGGTAACTACGTTGATACAGGCGGGGTTTGGGCTTACCATTGTCTACAGCGGAATGCCCGGGAATATGGATTCAGTAAGGGCCAATCTATTCGCGGTCATGGGGCTGTTGCTGTGGGGTGTTTTTACCTGGCAGATTACCAGCGAACTCAATGAACGGGACAAAGGGATGATGACCTGGCTGATGCCTGCCTCTGTTTTTGAAAAGGTGCTGTCGCTCTGGGTGATTACAGGAATAGGCTTTGCCCTGTGGTATACCTTAAGCTTTATGCTGATTGACAGCCTGGGTACCTATTATGTAAATCATAAAACATGGTCGCCGGAAGACATGCGCCTTATGAAAGAATTCGGGGAAACGCTTCCTGTCAGAACGTTTGCCTTAGGGGATATTCATAAAGCCGCTTTAGTCGGGTTTTTAGCTATAATCAATCCATTGGCTATGTTCGCAACGCTTTTTTTCCGGCGATACAGTCTGGTATTCGGGGTTTTGCTGGTAGTCGGGGTGATGGTTGAAGTCGTTTGGCTGAATGGTCAGATCTTTCATTGGCTAACCGGATACCATGTTAATTCCCCTTTTGAATCAGTAATAAAAGTGTACAAAAGAGACGTAAGCGGAAGCCGTGATTTAGTCGTACCGGCAGGGTTGAGTAATACCATCCGGGGGATTATCGGCGTGCTTTCCGTAGGGTTGCTGTACGCGGCGGCCTATTTCAGGTTTAAAGAAAGGGAGGTATAAGTATGGAGTTCAGAGATAAGCAGGCGATCTATTTACAGATTGCCGAATACATCAGCGAGCAGATTCTGCTAAACCGGTGGCCGGCCGGTGAGCGTTTACCATCCGTCCGTGACCTGGCCGCCGAACTGGCCGTTAATCCCAATACCATCATGCGAACCATTGACTTCCTGAACCAGAAAGAAATCATTACCAATAAACGCGGCATCGGAAATTTCATCACCGACGACGCCGAAAGCCGGATTAAGGCCTTCCGCCGTGATCAGTTCATGGAGGCCGAACTGCCCCAGCTGTTCAGAAACATGTACCTGCTGGGTATTGATCTGCAGGAAATCGGGAAACGATATACTGCTTTTGTTGAATCGAACTTTAACCACGCCAACCACGAAAAAAATGAAAACCAGTAGTCTGCTGTTTCTGTCTGCCCTTGTCGTGATCGTGGCGGGCATGACGTCGTTTAACCTGTTGTTCAAACGGGAGGCCGAAAAAATTGATTGGTCGAACCCCTATCAGTTCTACAAACCGGTATCCGTACAAACCGTCCGGGCGGTTGTGGTCACCGGCTCGCCGTACATGGAGGTATTCATTCAGCACAGTAAACAAACGGAAGCGCTGGTATATCCGGAGGATACAGCACGGATTACTTGCCGCCAGGTCGCCGATACGTTGTTTATCAACATCGCTCCTGACCGGTATTCCGTTCGCCCAAAGGATATTACGGCCCGGTCGCTTCCGGTACGGGTTCTCGTCCGGACGCCGGAAATCAGGCTGGTTAAAGGCGACCGTGCACACATTTTTGTCCAGGATTTTACCCTTGATTCGCTGACGGTCGATGCGTCGTTTACGCGGATGAGCCTTGACCACACCGATGTGAAGCAGTTGCTGACCGTTGATTTGCGGAAGGAAAGCTTTATGCAGTTCGGGGGCGGGCAATACGGGACGCTGAAGCTCAGCGTGCATGACGCCAGCGGCTTTGATTTACAGCGTGCGGACATAACCCGTTTTGAGCCTGCCATTTCGGATAAAACTGAAGTCCGGCTACAGGGCAACACCCTGAAATGGCTTAACTGGAAACGCCTCTAAGGGCTATGCTGCCTCCTTGCTATGATGGCGTACGGGCGACCCCACGTGGTCGCCCTTTTTGCAGGATTATTGGCACGTGGTCGCCCTTTTTGCCCTTATAACAGGACAATATCACTGGCGTTTGCTACTTCGACATTCGGTTGCTGCAGCTGACCGCCCAGCTCCGCCGACGAAATACGGGCCTTGGCAACCGCCACCGACTGATCTGTCTCATCGACAATTTCGACTACCTCGCCGGCCTCAAAATCGCTTAATACCTCCCGGACACCCACCGCCAGCAGGCTGCTCCGCCGCAGCAGGGCCTTAACCGCGCCCGCATCCACGCGCAGCTGTCCGGCGGCTAAACTGCCGCTGCCCAGCCACCGGTTGCGGGCCGAGAGCGATACCGGCTGCGGATCAAACCGGGTGCCGGTTTCATCCTGCAAGGCGCGCAGAATCCCGTCCGGATGGTTGATGCCGAAGATAACCACTTTAATACCCATGCGGGTCGCCAGCTTGGCAAAGGTCAGTTTCGACGACATCCCGCCGAGTCCCTGTGCCGACTTATCTGTCCGGACCACCCCGAACACGTCTTCCGTCAGGCTGGGAACATGGCGGATAATCTGCCCTTCGTGGTCGAGCAGTCCGCCCACCGACGTACAGAGCAGCATGGCTTCGGCCCCAAACCCGACGGCCATCAGCGTGGCCAGTTCGTCGTTATCGGAAAACTTCAGCTCGCGGTTACTGACCACGTCGTTTTCGTTGGCAATCGGAATAATATCATTTTCCCAGAGCTCTTCGTAGGTCTGTTTGAGTTGCAGGAACTGATCGCGGTTGGCAAAGTGATGGCGCTCACACAGGCTTTGGGCAATAGATACCCCATAGACCGCAAAGAAGCGGCTGTAAATATTCAGGAGCAGCAGATTGCCGACCGCTGCGGCGGCCTTGCGCTGGATAATATCGCCCCGGAAGTCGCGGATAGAAGCCTTCCCGGCACCCACCGCCCCCGACGAAACCAGCACAATCCGGTACTGCCGGTGGAGGATGGCAATCTGACGGGCAATGTCAACAAGAACCGGCTCGTTGGGTTCACCATTCGGTTTGGTGATCGAAGCCGTACCAAATTTAAGTACTAAAACGGGCTTAGCCATGCGGCAAATATACCGGATGTTTTCCGATGAATACCTGCCAAAACCGGATTTTAGGGCTACTTAACAGTGTTAGATAATGTAATACCGGCCAAAAAAAGGCCGTTTGCCCGGCAACACCAGACAAACGGCCTTTGCGTATTAATCACATGCGGGCTTAGGCATTGGCCGGTTTCCGGTCCAGGTGAGGGCTTTTCAGCAGGGCTGCCAACCCATCAAAGGCGACGGGATCTTTGTCGTAGCCGTAGGTAACCGAGAGCGGTTTGGTATGGTTGTTATCGCCCATGGCCACGTCGACGTCGTCCATCGTAAACTGGCAGGGGTGTTCGTAGCCGAGGGCGTGGCAAATGTCGAGTACCTCCTTGGTGAGGGTCTTCATGTAATTTTGAAAACGCTCGCTTTTCAGCGTCGGATCAATACCGGCCTGCAGCCATTTATTCTGGGTCGCCACCCCCGACGGGCAGCGGTTGGTATGGCAGATCTGCGCCTGAATGCAGCCGATCGACAGCATGGCCTCGCGGGCGATATTGACCAGATCAGCCCCCATCGCAAACGCCATCACTGCCGAGTCGGGCAGCCCCAGTTTGCCGGATGCGATAAAGGTCAGGTGTTGGGTCAGGCCCCGTTGTTGAAAGATCTGGTAGACCTTGCTGAACCCATACACAAAGGGCAGTGACACGTGGTCGGCAAACGATGGCGGGGCGGCACCCGTGCCACCTTCACCGCCGTCGATGGCGATAAAGTCAGGGCCTTTGCCGGTGGCCTGCATGTAGTCGGCCAGTTCTTCCCACATCTCCAGTTTCCCGACGGCCGACTTAATGCCGACGGGCAGGCCGGTCTTATCGGCCATCGCCTCGATAAACGCCACCATCTCCGGAATGTTGGCGAATGCCGAATGGGCGGCGGGGGAGATGACGTCCCGGCCCATTGGAATATGCCGGATGTCCGCAATCTCCTGCGTAATCTTGGCGGCAGGCAGCACTCCGCCCTTGCCCGGCTTAGCCCCCTGCGACAGCTTCAGTTCCAGCATCCGGATAAAGGGATACTGTTCGGTCAGCCGGACGAGCTTATCCATCACAAAGTTGCCGTCGTCGTCGCGGATACCGAAGTAGGCCGTCCCGATGTTAAAGACCACGTCGGCGCCGTTTTTATGGTAGTTCGACAGGCCACCCTCGCCGGTGTTGTGGTAACAGCCAAAGGCTTTGGCGCCCATGTTCAGCGCCTGTACGGCGGAGGCCGACAGGGAGCCGAAGCTCATGCCGCTGATGTTGATGACCGAGCCGGGATGATAGGGTTTGCGCCGGTTATGGTATTGTCCGATGATTTTGGCCGACGGGCAGTGATAGGGATCCGCCACGGTCGGATGATCCTTTGGCAGCCGCAGGGGCAGCAGGGCTGGTTTGATAAAGACATAGCCGGCACTGTGGATGTCCTGATCGGTGCCAAAGCCCTGAAAGTTGTTTTCCTTTTTCGACGAAGCGTAGATCCAGGAACGCTGCCGGCGGTTAAACGGCAGTTCCTCGCGGTTATTCGCCACGATATACTGCCGCAGTTCGGGACCGATGGTTTCGATCATGTACCGGAAGTTGCCGATAACCGGAAAGTTATGCCGGATGGTGTGTTTACGTTGCAGTATGTCGCGGAGCGCAACGAGAAACAGGACAAGTACGGCCCATCCCCACCACGGGACTGCCGCAATACGGTCGGTGAATTGATCCATAAATTTAAGCGTATACCGGTCCGGACAGCGTGGGCCGCCGGTCCGGTGAATGGTTTACATGTTAACGTAAAACGTCCGGTAAAGTTGGTAAAATACCTGAAGCATCACCATGCCCGGTGTAAATTTTACCACGTAGGGGCGACCCCACGTGGTCGCCCGATAATATGCATCGTGGTCGCCCGATAATATGCATCGTGGTCGCCCGATAATATGCATCGTGGTCGCCCGATAATATGCATCGTGGTCGCCCGATAATATGCATCATGGTCGCCCAATAATGCGCATCGTGGTCGCCCGATAATGCGCATCGTGGTCGCCCGATAATATGCATCGTGGTCGCCCGATCATGCGGATCATGGTCGCCCTGCCAATGTTTTCATATCGTGGTTGCGCACAAAATAATGTATCTTTGTAGTTTAATTCTGAGAAAAGTACAAACCCCTGCCGGATAAACGTGTATCAGACACGCAGGCAGTATTTGTTTGACATGAATAAAGAACAGGAAATTGCCCGTCGGCGGACGTTCGCGATCATTAGCCACCCGGATGCCGGTAAAACCACGCTCACCGAAAAACTGCTGCTTTTCGGCGGTGCCATTCAGACCGCAGGCGCTGTAAAATCGAACAAGATCAAGAAGTCAGCTACCTCTGACTTTATGGAAATCGAGAAGCAGCGGGGCATCTCGGTGGCCACGTCGGTGATGACGTTTGAGTACAATAATTTAAAAATCAACATCCTGGATACGCCGGGACACAAAGACTTTGCCGAGGATACCTACCGGACGCTGACGGCGGTCGATAGTGTGATTCTGGTCATCGACTGCGTTAAGGGAGTCGAGGAACAAACCGAGCGGCTGATGGAAGTTTGCCGGATGCGCGATACGCCGGTAATTATTTTCATTAACAAGCTTGACCGCGAAGGCCGTAATCCGTTCGATCTGCTCGACGAACTGGAAGAAAAGCTCAGCATCCGCGTGCGCCCGCTGGCCTGGCCGGTCAATATGGGGTCCGACTTCAAAGGCGTATACAGCCTGTACGACAAAAAGCTGAACTTTTTCAAGGTCAACAAAACGCGGGTAGAAGACGACGTGCTGCCGATTGAGATCAACGATCCGGTGCTCGATGCCAAAGTGGGTCAGCGGGACGCCGGACAGCTGCGGGAAGACGTAGAACTGATTGAAGGGGTATACGACGACTTTGACCGGCAGGCCTACCTCGAAGGCAAGCTGGCACCGGTATTCTTTGGCTCGGCCGTGAATAACTTCGGGGTAAAAGAGTTGCTGGACGCCTTCTGCCAGATTTCACCGGAGCCCATCAGCCGGACAACGGATACACGGGTGGTGCAGCCGGACGAAGCAAAATTCAGCGGTTTCATCTTTAAAATCCACGCCAACCTCGACCCCCGCCACCGCGACCGGATTGCATTTCTGCGGGTATGCTCGGGCGTTTTTGAACGGGGTAAGTTCTACCGCCATACGCGGCTGGACAAAAACGTCCGGTTCAGCAGTCCGTTCAGCTTTATGGCCGACAGCAAGAGTGTTCTGGAAGAAGGGTTCCCAGGCGACGTTGTGGGGCTCTACGATACCGGTACGTTTAAAATCGGGGATACGCTGACCGAAGGCGAAGACATGAAGTTCCAGGGGATTCCGAGCTTTTCGCCGGAGATCTTCAAAGAGCTCATCAACCTCGACCCGATGAAAGCCAAGCAGCTCGACAAAGGTATTGAGCAGCTAACCGACGAGGGCGTTGCCCAGCTCTTTACCCTGGTATCGGGTAACCGGAAAATTGTGGGCACGGTGGGGGAACTGCAGTTTGATGTGATTCAGTACCGTCTCGAACACGAATACGGGGCGAAATGCCGCTGGGTACCGCTGAACTACTCCAAAGCCTGCTGGATTACCTCCGATAACGCCCAGAAGCTCGGCGAGTTTATCCGGCTGAAAGGCAATCAGATTGCCTATGACAAGGACCAGCATCCGGTTTTCCTGGCCGAATCTGACTGGATTCTGCGCATGAACCGCGACAATAATCCGGATATCCGGTTCCACCTGACGTCTGAATTCAACGCCGCTGAAGTATAAACCGAAACCATTTTTATCAGGCCGGGTTTGTAGGGTAAACTCATACACTCAACACAATGAAAAAAATCATGCTGGCTGTGGCTGCGGTACTGATGGTATCGGGTGCGGTGTTGGCGCAGGACGTCAACAAAAAGGAAGCAAAGCAAACGGCGAAAATGGCGAAGAAAGAAGCCAAAGCAATGAAAAAAGACGCCGATAAGATGGATAAGGCCGCGGCAAAAGACATGGCAAAGGAAACCAAAAAGGCGGCTAAAAAAGCAAAGAAAATCGCCGGGGATGCGGAGAACTGATAATGCATAAAGCGTGAAAGAGCCAAAGAGCGGAAGAGCGACGGGGATACGGGAGCGCTGCATGAGCCGGCACGCTTTATCGCTTTCATTCTTTCGCTCTTTGTTTTTCTCCCCTAAGCGGGTAGTTTTGTAGATTATAGACAAAACTGCCAAAGCCGTAACGCCTTTTTAACCGGAAATGAATACAACGTCGCCCGTAGCCACGATGGATAAACTCGTTATTTATCAGATATTTACCCGGTTATTCGGGAATAACAATACCACCAACAAAGCCTGGGGAAGCCGCGATGAGAACGGTGTCGGTAAATTTAACGACATTACGGATAAGGCGTTGCAGGAATTAAAACAGTTCGGCGTATCGCATGTCTGGTATACGGGTGTCATTGAGCACGCCATTCAAACTGATTACACCGCAAACGGCATTCCGCCGGACGATCCGGCCGTCGTGAAAGGGAAAGCCGGTTCGCCCTACGCCATTAAGGATTACTACGATATCAACCCGGACCTTGCCGTGGAGGTGCCGAACCGCATGGCGGAGTTTGAGGCGCTGGTCCGTCGGACTAAGGCCAACCGGCTGAAGGTGATTATTGACTTTATCCCCAACCACGTTGCCCGCCAATACCATTCGGATGTCAAGCCCGCCGGCGTCATTGATCTGGGGCAGCAGGATGATCAGACTGTTGGTTTTAAACGGGATAATAACTTTTATTACCTGGTCGGGCAGCAGCTACAGATTCCGGCCGGTGTCGTCACCAGCGACGGGACACCGGTTCATGCCCCCAAACTAAAGGAGTTTCCGGCGAAGGTAACCGGTAATGATGCCGTAACGGCCAGCCCGTCGATCAACGACTGGTACGAGACCGTTAAGCTGAATTACGGGGTGGATATCTTCGATCACGGAAAAACCTATTTTGACCCGGTACCGGCGACCTGGCAGCAAATGCTGGATATTCTGCTTTACTGGGCCGGTAAAGGCGTCGATGGCTTCCGGTGCGATATGGCCCAGATGGTGCCCGTTGAGTTCTGGGAATGGGCCATTCAGCGGGTCAAGGCGGCGCATCCGGGCATTATTTTCATCGCCGAAATCTACGAAGTGGACAAATACCGTCCGTATATTTTTAAAGGCGGGTTTGATTACCTCTACGATAAAGTAGGGTTGTATGACGCCCTCCGCCGGCTGATGGAAGGCCAGGGAACCTGCCGGGACATCACGAAGGTATGGCAGCAGGAGTCCGGCGATTACAGCGGACACATGCTTCGTTTCCTCGAAAACCACGACGAGCAGCGGATTGCCTCCCGTTTTTTTGCCAATGACCCATGGGTAGCCGTGCCGGCAATGACCTTATCGGCGACGCTGCATACGGGGCCGGTCATGCTGTATTTCGGGCAGGAAGTGGGTGTCCGGGCCGAAGGCAGCGAAGGCTTCAGCGGGGACGACGGCCGTACCACCATTTTTGATTATTGGGGTGTAAAGGAATGGCAGGGCTGGATCAACCGGAAAGGCAACGCAGCAGGCCGCTTTGACGGGGCCGGATTAACCGCTGACCAGAAGAAACTACGCGCGTTTTACCAGCAGTTGAATCACCTGGTCAATGGCAGCGACGCCATTCAGCATGGAAAATTCTATG
This sequence comes from Arsenicibacter rosenii, assembly GCF_001870735.1. Lineage (GTDB taxonomy): Bacteria > Bacteroidota > Bacteroidia > Cytophagales > Spirosomataceae > Arsenicibacter > Arsenicibacter rosenii. The sequence goes on from NZ_MORL01000001.1 coordinate 589,727, forward strand.
ACCTGCAATGGGCAAATGGCCGGACGGCCGGCTATAATCAGGACCGGCAGTATGCTTACCTGCGCCATACCGATAAACAGAAACTGCTGATTGTCTGCAATTTTGACAAAACGCAGCCGTGTCAGACCCGGCTTCACCTACCGGACCATGCGTGGCAAACCATTGGCCTTGAGGCAAAACGCCCCCACCAGTTTACGGATATTTTCCTGACCAACATCCGGCTGGAAACGCAGTCGGGAGAAGATATCGCTCTGGAACTACCACCGCTTGGGGTACTGGTTCTGGAAATACACTGACCGCAGCGTAATAACCAATCCCGTTACCCGATCATTAACCACCACCTGACCGACTATCGATGAAGAGAACCTTTACGACACTATTACTGCTTTTTTCCGGCTGGATCGGGTACGCACAGGAAGCACCGGTACCAGAAACCAGATTTCCTGACCTGCAGGGGGGCAAAACCATCAGTGAGTCCGTTTTGCTGTTCGGCAAGTCATTTATCGGTAAGCCCTATGTAGCCCATACCCTGGAGGGGAATGCGGCCGAGCAACTCGTCGTTAATTTTCAGAAATTTGATTGCACGACGTTTGTGGAATCCGTCATGGGGTTGTCATTTGCCTGGCACGACAGTCAGTTGAAGGCTACGAAAATGAGTCTGGAAGAGACCTATAAACGATACCTGACCAAAATCCGGTACCGGAACGGGCAGCTCGACGGATATGCCAGCCGGTTACACTATTTTTCGGAATGGCTGGCAGATAACGAACGTAAGGGATTGATCCGTGATATAAGCCGGCATTTTCCGGGAAGTATGCAGGTGTCGAAGCCGGTTTCGTACATGACCGCCGCTACCTGGAAATATCCGGCCCTGCAGGACCCGGCGGTCTATAAGCAGATTGTGCAGGCAGAGGCCGCCATCAGCCAGCAGGCCTTTTACTTTATTCCAAAGAAAAACCTGCGTCAGGCCGAGAATCAGCTGCGCGACGGCGATATCATCATGCTGACCGCCGCCCGTACCGGACTGGACATGAAACATTGTGGTTTTGCCGTGTGGCAGAACGGAAAAGTATACCTTTTACACGCCTCGTCGGATTTCGGGATGGTCATGCTGACACGGCAGCCGTTGATCCGGTACGTCATGGACAATAAACGTCTCTCAGGCATCCGCGTGGCCCGTATGAGCCCGAATGCACAGCTGACCGCGTTATTAAATGAATAATGTACAATGCATAATGCAGTCCGGTCATTATTCATTGTACATTAATGACTAGGCCAGATTATAATAGAGTCGTCTGATTTTGTCTCTGGACCGTTTAAGTCTCATTTTGATCGCACTGTCTTTTATATTCAGGGTATGGGCCAGCGCCTTAATATCCTGATCTTCTTCATACTTCAGCCGGAGCAGGGTACGCTCGTCGGCGGGCAGGTATTGTAAAACACGGGACAGGTGGCTGAGCTGGAATTCGATGGTATCGCTTTCCTCATCCGTAAGGGTCTGAATTAATTCTTCTCCGATGCCAACGGTGGTCTGTCGGTTCGCATGGCGGATCTGGTCCATGCAGTAATTGTAGGCAATGGCGTAGAGCCAGGTCGAAAAAGTGGAGCGCTCCTTAAAGTTGGGTAAATTGTGTAAGACCCTCAAAAAGATTTCCTGGGTAAAATCTTCGGCAAGAACAGGGTCTTTAATTAATGAAAAACAACGCCTGTACACTTTCTGGGCATACCGTCTGTAGAGCAATTCGGTATACGTACTCTGACTGGTGACCAAATACTGCGTCACCAGCTCTTCGTCTTTGAGTCGGTTTTTCATGGGTGTTAAGGTATAATTGTGCTTTAGGTATTTCTGCCGGCAGGTGGTGGTTTGGTATTACCTGCGCAGGTAATGATTAAACAATCAACTGTTTATATCATACAAGTATAATCAAAGTGGCAGATATCACCGAAAAAAAAACAGGATAATTCGTGTTTGTCTAGACTATTTCCCTGTGTAGTTACATACAGGTAAGAAAAAAGAGGGCTAAAATTAGCTTTGGCGTGTTTGGTCACTTTATCCTGCTTTCTTTTTTCAGACTGAAAAAGTAACCGGCGTTTCTGCTGAACAGGTTACCAAAGTCAGCGGCAACCGAAGCGGTGGCCGTAACCCCGCCAAACAAGTCAACCGGGGCACTGACGGTAAAGAATCCTGAGAATTGCGGAACAGTGGTAACGAACGGATTTTCGTACGTGCCTTTGTTGAGGCTATACGACAGTTTAGTTTTAAAATAAAAAAAGTCAAGAACCTGTCCGGCGAGGCCGATGTGCCATACGGCTACGCGGTTATTATTGGAGAATTGGTAGTTGGGCAGGTCCTTCCGCAGCTGCGTGGAAGGCGTAATAAAAGGCGTACCAATGGTTTGTCCGAGTCTTGACCAGCCGTCTCTGTATTGGGAGTGGTTAAAGTAATTGTCTTTTCCACGAAGCAGCGGATCATTATCAACAAAGGAACTTCCTCCCTGGCTGTAGGTATTCAGATACTCCAGGGTAACCTGCCGGATCTGAAACCCATCGGGGTTGAGCGGTGTATGAATCCGGATAGAAAGGCCGTTAAGCCCGTCTTTCAGATTGGTGAGGTAATATAGTGAACCGTCTTCGTAAATGCTTTGCCGGTAAATAAAAAGGGTACTGTAGCGGCCACGGTAGGTAAGTCCGGCATCAAGGCTACCGAGGTGGTTCCCGATCCGGTTTTCCCGGTCAAACGTACTGATGCGGGCGGTATCTACGGCTGACCGCGAGCCCAGGCTCGTACCGGTAACCACATCCAGATAATCCCTGAAGGTATTGGGCAGTTGCCCGTTGCGGATCAGCCCGGCCGGCAGCAGACTGCTGCTGCCGGCCCACTGGACCTGGTGATTAAACCCGCCGTAGAGCTGTACCCGCCAGGCCGGTTTGCCCAAACGCCCGTACAGCGCTTTCTGATGCAGGAGGGTATTTTTAACAAACCGGTTTTCTTCAAACCAGCCATGAGCAAACAGACCTTTTACGGCAATAACACCATTCCGCGGCCAATACTCCGGTATCGCCAGCTGGATCTTTAACATCGGCAGACTATTCCCCGACCAGATATAGGAACCTGTTCCCAGGGTAGAGTCGGCCAGACCGATGATTTCGCGGCGCCGGCCACTCCAGATTTCCCACGCGCCGAGTTTTACTTTTACATAGGCTTCCGGCAGCACAAATTGGTAATCATAGCCCGCATTGACAACCGCGTTGAGGCCATAACCCCAGTCGGCCCAACGGTATTTCGCCTTCAGGCTATCCAGTTTTGTTTTGGGCGGTTTATGGTAGTCCACGCTGATCCCCGCGCGGAGGGTCATCAGGGCGTGCTCGCGGGGCACAATGCCATACTGATTGGCCCGCAGCCAGAAGGGGATTTCGCCCGAGGTAGCAAAAAACGTTCCGGCTTCCCCCATGAGGTGAACCGGTTTCCGCATTTGGCAACAGGCCGCAGATGACCACAAAAAAAGGGGAATAGCAAGGTATAGTTTTCTCATAGGCAGGCAACCTGGTCAGATGCATTTCGTTAATGGCTGAAGAGCAAAAATGATGCAAAAGATAGACGGGAGCCGGCCGGAATGGTAACGGATAAAAAGGGGGTCTTCAGGATAATGGCTTATTGTTAAGTAGCTCTGTCGGTACAATAGGTATATTTGATCGGCAAAAATGGCGAGATTGTCTAATTTATTGTGCCTGATTCACCTGTTTTTTGTACTTTTGGAGAAAGTAACCGGTGTCGGAAGCCGGTTGTTTTTAAGATAAGATAAGATTAGAAAGGGACAGCCTCTCTTCATTGAAGGGAGGTTTTGTTTTTTTATGAGCCTAAAGTTAGCTGCCTGTGCGGTGATGGAAGATTAAAATAAGATTAAAATTCTGTTTTTTATAAAGAAAGCCCGATCGCACGACCGGGCTTTTCAATGGATGGCTTTGCGGCTGCGTGTATGATCAGTTAAGGAAGAGCCATTTGCGGAACAAGGTCCGTTGCCGGTCAGTCGGTGCAGAGACCGGGTCCAGCCGGTAGGCCACCAGCGGGTTTTTGCCTAAGGTAACCGGAAATTCCTGAATAAACCCGTTCCGGTTCACCAGTACCCGGATGGTTTGTCCGTTCGGCCGGCCGGCGAGTTGTTTATTAAAGTCATCAACGGTACCTGCGAGCCGGACACTGTCGATGGCCAGCAGTTCATCGCCGACGTTAAGCCCCTGCTGCCAGGCAGGCGAATCGCGGCGAACCCCGCCGACGGTCAGCCGGCCGCCGGCGGCCGAGGCCACAACCCCCAGAAACCCGTCCTGTACCGGCGACGCGTTATTGACCAGCCGCAGGCCTACCGGTTCGAAGAAAGCGTTGTAATCGATGGATTCGGTACCGTATACGTATTTAGTAAAGAAGTCATCCAGTTTACGGCCTCCGGTTTGTTCGAGTGCCTGTTTCAGTTCCTCGTCGGTAAAGCCGCGTTTTTGCTTTTTATAGTACTCGTTGTACATAAACCGCATGACATCATCCAGATTCCGTTCCCCGTTTGTACTGTTAAGGAGGCTCAGGTTCAGTAGGGAGGCCAGCACACTCCCTTTGTTATAGTAGGAAACGGTGCTGTTGGTTGAGTTTTCGTTGGGCCGGTAATACTTGATCCAGGCGTCGAAGCTTGATTCGGCCACCGATTGCTCGCGGTTACCCGGCAGGTTTTCGATGCCGTTAATGTCTGCCGCAATGACGTTGAGGTACTGTTCCGGGGTATGGAAGCCGGCACGCCGCAGGATATAGTCTTCGTAAAACGAGGTAAACCCTTCGGCTTCCCACAACGAGCGGGTATAGTTTTCGTTTTCGTAGTCGAACGGTCCTAAGGCAATGGGCCGCAGCCGTTTTACGTTCCAGAGGTGAAAGTACTCATGGGCCACCAGCGTCAGAAACCCTTTGTAGCTGGCTTCCGTGGCGTAAGCCACACGGTTGGTCTGCAGGGTGGTGGAGTTCTGGTGTTCGAGACCACCGCCCCCCAGGGGGGTATGATGCACAATAAAGGTATAGTCCTTACACGGGTGTTCCCCGAAAATACCGGTTGCGGTTTCGCAGATTTTCCGGTAGTCGGCCGCCAGCCGCCGTTCATCGTAGACGACCTCGCCATACTGGGCAACGGTGTGTGGTACGCCGGCAGCCGTAAAGGAAAAGGTGTCATGGTTGCCGGCTTCGATCGGCGAATCGACCAGCAGGTCAAAGTTGGCCACCTCGTAGGTAAAGGTTCCGTTGGCGGCGCTGACGGGCGGCAGGGCAACGGATACTTTTTTCCAGCCGGAAAAGGGTACGACCGTCAGCCGGGCGGGGAATGTTTTCAGGGCGTCGTGAAATAAAAACAGACTGGCCCCGTTCAGATACCCGTGTGTTTCGTCGACGAACGAGGTCCGTACGCTCAGTTCAAACGCATACACCCGGTAACGGATGGTTACCTGATCAGCGGTGGTGTAGATACGCCAGGCATTTTTCCGGATTTTTTCCGCGCGGACCGGTTGTCCGTTGCTTTGGGCGGAGAAGCCTTCCACATGGCGGGCATATTCGCGGATGAGGTAGGAGCCCGGGGTCCAGACCGGCATTTTCAGGTCGATATACCCGGTCTTCTGCAGGTTGGTAGCCGCCGCAAAACCGGAGAGCTGCATGTCGACTTCGACGTAATGGGTCTGCGGCTGCGGCATGGCAACCTGATACCGGATAACGGGAGAGGGTGCGGCCTCCGGATCAGCGGCCAGGGCGGGCCGGTAACTACTAAACACCAGAATGATCATTAAAAACAGATACTCTAACTTGTTTTTCATACGGAAAACGTAATACATTCGTTTTTTGTGCAATCAGACTGCCGCGTCTGCCCGCAACTGCGGACGGTTGTCAAGGCAGCCGGTTGCCGGTTCACCTGACCGGGGAGAAGAAAACCCGGTGCAGGGCGTCCAGGTTAAAAAATTGACATGTAGCGAATCTACAACGCTTTCCCAGGATTCACAACCCCAGCGCATCTATGCAGCGTTCCCTTTCCCGCATCTGCGGTTTTTCAGTGGTCGTTACCAGTACGATCGTCACCCCTTTCGGTGTGGTGGCTCAGCGTACGCTGAGTTATACCGAAGCGGACTATACTTACCGGAACGGCGTTGAGCTGTTCGAAAAGAATAACTATGCCGCGGCCCGTGCCGAATTCCGGCAGTACCTTGACCGGCGCCGGCAAACCGGGAATACATCGGGTACGCCGGCCGCCGATCCTAACGCCGTGGAAGCGGAATATTACATCACCCTGAGCAGTCTGTATATGGATGAGCCCGGGGCGGAAGTGCAGGTCGACCGGTTTGTAAAGAACCACAGCCAGCATCCGAAAGCCGGCCAGCTGTACGGGGATCTTGGTGCCTATTATTACGGGAAGGAGGATTACACCAAAGCCATCAGTTTTCTGGAAAAGGCTGTTAAGCAAAACGGTAGCTATGCGCAGCTGGCGGGGTATAAATACCAGCTGGCGATCTCGTATTTTAACACCCAGAATCTGGCCGGCGCCTTGCCGCTGCTGAATCAGATCAAAACGGATACCGGTCTGCAGGATGCCCCGGCGGCGTCTTATTATGCCGGGGTGATTAACTACCGCAACAACAGTTATAACGAAGCGATCGCCGACTTTAAACGGGTTGAACAGCATCCGCTCTACCAGCAGGATATACCCAACTGGATCGCCCAGTCGTATTACCGCCAGCAGCGGTTTGAGGATCTGTTGCGGTATACCGAGCCGTTACTGCGCCGCAATACGGGCGGGCAATACAGCGATGTGGCCCTGGTTACGGCTGAGGTGTATTACCAGCAGGGGCAGTACGGCAAAGCGATTCCGTATTACAAACAATACCTGTCGGCCAAAGGGGCTAAGGTGCCCGGACCGGTAAAGTTCCGGTACGGCCAGTCCCTGTTCCGTACCGCTGCCTACACCGATGCCGTGACGCAGCTTAAACCATTGGCGGCCGGTAAGGATACGGTGGCCCAGTATGCGGCTTATACGCTCGGCATCAGTTACCTGCAGACGCAGAATCCGGCCTTTGCCCTGACGGCCTTTGATCAGGCAAGCCGGCTTCCCTACAGCGCTCCGATTCAGGAAGAAGCGGTCTTCAACCATGCGAAGGTGCAGCTGGATATGAATAACGGAGCCGATGCGGTAAAGGAACTGAACGAATACCTGCGTAAATACCCGAACGGCTCTTTTGAGAACGAAGCAAGTGAGCTGCTGACGGAAGCCTATTTCGCGTCGAACAACTATCCGGTGGCGATTGCCTATATAGAAGGCTTAAAGCGCCGGACGCCGAAGATTAACGCGACCTACCAGCGGCTGACGTTCAACCAGGCCGTCAATGATTATAACGCCGAGCGGTATGATGCCGCCCTCCGGAATTTTGACAAATCCCTGACCGTCAATGCTGATGCCGGATTGCAGCAGTCTGCCCGTTTCTGGAAAGCCGAATCCTTCTCCGCTCAGAAGCAGTACGACAGTGCCATACCGCTCTATACCCAGCTGAGCAAGGCCGGTGGGGAAACCGGGGCGAAAAGCCTCTATGGGCTGGGCTATGCCTACTATAATAAAAAGGACTATAGCCGGGCCCTGACCTATTTCCGCGATTTTCTGAGCAAGAGTGCCCAGGCCGGCGATATGGCTGCCACTGATGATGCCCTGGTGCGGGTAGCGGATTCGTATCTGGCCGGAAAGCAGTACAACGAAGCCATGCGGTATTACGACATGGTCATTTCGCAGGGGCGCGGGGACCGTGATTATGCCACCTATCAGAAAGGGGTAATCCTGACGTATGTGGGGCGTGATCAGGAAGCCAAGGCGCAGTTTGATCAGCTGAAACGCCAGTTCCCCGGCTCCCGGTTTGCCGATGATGCCGAGTTTCAGGCAGCCAACGTGGATTTTGAAAAGGGAGCCTATCAGGTGGCCATCGGCGGATTCTCGCGGCTGATCCAGCAGAAGCCAAAGAGCTATCTGATTCCGGCCGCGTTGCTGAAACGGGCGATTGCCTACAGCAACCTCGAACAATATGATCAGGCGGTGGCGGATTACCGGCGGATTCTGAACGATTTCGGGGGGACCACCCAGGCACAGAGTGCGCTGATCGGGTTGCAGAATACCCTGAATGATGCCGGCCGGCCGGAAGAGTTTTCGCAGGTCCTGGGTGATTATAAGCAGGCGAACCCCAACAGTACGGAAGTGGAACGGGTGCAGTTTGACAATGCCAAGAACATCTTCTTTAATGAGAAGTATGACCAGGCCATTAAATCATTCCTCTCCTTCATGCAGGAGTATCCGGGCAGCCGCAGTACCAACGAAGCCCGCTATTACCTGGCCGAAGCCTATCGCCAGACCAGGGACGCGCAGAATGCGCTCCGGTATTATAGTCTGGTGACGAGTGCGCCGAAATCCGATTTCAGTGTCCGGGCCGGGGTACGCGCCGCCGAACTGGAGACCCAGATGAAAAACTACCCGCGGGCCGTTAAGAACTATTACTATGTCCTTGGACTGGCCGACGGCAAGAATGAGCAGGTGACGGCGATGCTGGGGTTAATGGATACCTATTACCAGTTTCCGAAGCTGGATTCAGCCGCCTATTTTTCAGCCGAAATCCTCCGCATCGGGAATGTCGTGCCGGGTGCCCAGAACCGTGCGCAGTTGATGGCGGGAAAAGTGGCGATGGCAAAAAATGATGTCAAGACCGCCCAGGCCGATTTTGAAAAGACGATTGCTCTGGCAAAGGATGTGTACGGAGCGGAAGCGAATTTTCTGATCGGGGATATCCTTTTCCGGCAGAAGAAGTATAAGGAATCGATTGCCACGCTGCTCAAATTCAATGAACAGTTTAATGAATCGGAATACTGGAAAGGAAAAGCCTTCATCCTGATCGCCGACAACAATGCGGCCATGAACGAAATGGCGCAAGCCAGAGCCGTTCTGAATTCGGTCATTGAGAATTCGCCCGAACCGGCCATTGTTGCCGAAGCCAAACAAAAACTTGCTTCACTGGAGTCTAAAAACTAATCCCGCCCGGTTCAGAACGTACTGCCGGAAACACATATGCTGGTATTAAAAAAACATCCGATATATATAACGGCCCTTGCCCTTTCGATGGCGACGGGTCCGCTGCTGGCCCAGAACCAGCAACCCCGCCCGCCGAAGAAAGAAGGCGAAATCGAAAATCAGGAAATCACCGTGGAGAAAAGCCGCAAGATTGACCTGCCGCCGGCGATCCGTCTGTTCAACAAGATACCCTCCCTGAAGCAGTCGGAGGAGCAGCGGAAGATTACCTACGAGTTTCAGGACCGTCCGCTGACGGTTGCGGATCAGAAGACAACGCCGAACGTACTGCCGCCGTCGGTGACCCAACCGGATCAGCAGGTACCGTTCAACAACTATGTTAAAGTCGGGGCGGGGAACTACAGTTCATTCCTCGGCGAAGCCTTCGTTGCCTCGCCGAACACCGCTAATCTGGGTTGGGAGGGTTCTTTCCGGCATCTGTCGTCGAATCTGGGGCCGAAAGACGGGCGCAATTCCGGACAGAGTGAAAACCGGTTCCGGCTGGCCGGAAACTATGCCCTGAATGCGCTGAAGTTTTCGGCTGAACTGGGCTATAACCGCGATGTATACGGATTTTACGGGTATCGTCCGCGTACCGAAGCCCCTCCCCGCGACAGCATCCGCCAGCGGCTGAATACGCTTCATTTTAAGCTGGGATTTGAAAACACGGATAATGAAACGGCCGTCGATTATTCGCTGAAAACCGGGGTTACCGTATTACGGGATCTGTACAGTGCGTCGGAGGTAGACTGGGGAACCAATTTCAACGCCTCCATGTCGATCAGTGATCAGGTATATGCCCTGTTAACCGCCGATGCCTATGTGACGCAGCGGACAGACCAGCTGGTCGATAACCGGAATCTGTTCCGGGTGACGCCCACCTTTAAATATGCCTCGCCGCTCTTTACGGCAACCGTCGGCGTCAATGCGGTCAATGAGACGGACAAGCGGCTGGGGATCAACCGGACGCAGGCGTTTCCGGTTGTCAGCCTGGATGCGGTGCCAACGGGGAATATCCATTTCTTTGCCGGGATAGACGGGGATATCATGCGGAATACACTGCGGTCCCTGTTAACCGAAAACCGCTGGCTGTCGCCGAACGTGTTGCTGGCGAATACCATTAAATCCGCTGATTTTTATGGCGGGTCCAAAGGGGAGATCGGCGGTGGCTTCAGCTATGAAGGCAAAGTGTCGTATGCGACCTACCGGAATTACCATACCTTTACTAACAGCTGGCCCGACACCACCAGGTTCTTTGTCCTCTATGACGGTGGTACCGCGCGGGTGTTAACCATCAGCGGCCAGCTCGCCTATTCTTTGAAGGACAAGTTCCGGTCAACCCTGAAAGGGGAGTTCTTCCGCTACGGGCTCGACCGGCTGGAAATCGCCTATCACCGGCCTCGGACGACGGCCACCTGGACCAACTCGTTTATCCTCAACAAGAAACTGTTCATTACCGCCGACCTGTATATGTACGAAGGGATTCAGGCGAAGAACTTTGTGACCAATACCCGCTACAAATTACCGGTGATCTGGGATGCTAACCTGAAAATTGATTATTTTCTGGGTAAACAGTTTGCGGCTTTTGTCTCGTTGAATAACATCGTCGGCCAAAATTACCAGCGTTATTTGTATTATCCGGTTCAGGGACTTAACTTTCTGGGAGGAATCAGTTATTCTTTCTGAAGTAACTAAAAATAACGAAGTTATGACTACGCTTGGCGCCTATCTGAGAAAGCTTCTGTATCAATACGATTGTGTGATTGTACCGGAGTTGGGCGGGTTTCTGACAAACTATCAGCCGGCGACCTTTGTGGCCGGTACGGGTCAGTTTCTGCCGCCACGGAAACGGGTAGGCTTTAATGAGGCGTTGCGGCTGGACGACGGGCTGTTACTCAATTACGTAATGCTGCACGAGCAGCTGCCCCGTGAAGAGGCCCAGCGGAAGATCAGCCAGTTCGTTACCGGTCTTCGTTTGCAGGTCCAGCAGTCGGGCCGTTTTGTGCTCGAAGGGATTGGCCTGTTTACCCTGAATGACGAAGGCAGCCTGCAGTTCGAACCGGAACTGCGTCATAACTTTTACGGCGAAGCCTTTGGGATGGCAGCCATTCCGGCGGTCCGGCTGACGGAAGAATCCCTTGCCGAAACCGCTGCCGTGGTTTCCTTAGGGCCGGTTCTGGCCGGAGAGGTGATTGAGCAGACGCCGTTTATGGTGGTACACCGTCCGCAACGGTTCTACATTCGCTGGGTAGCGGCTGCCGTTGTCGTGGGTACGCTGGGTGTGCTCAGTTATTTCTCGGTTATTCAGCCGGGTCAGCCCTTACAAAGCAGTTTTAATCCGGCGTCTATTTTTCAGGTACCGGCGGCACTGACCGAGACCTGGAACCGGCTGACAGAGGTAAAACCGGTACGTACGCCAGCCGGGCAACCGGAAGGGCCGGTGTTGACCGAGCCTCAGCGGTTGCCGGTAATGACGGTTCCGCAAGCGCCGGCAGCGGAGCCTGTTTCTGCTCCGGTACCGGCAACAACACCGGAGCCGGTTGTATCCGTGCCGGCTGCCGCCCCTGCCGGTAACGAAGCGAAGGGGGAGGTTGCTGCTGCAAAACGGGAATCGGTTAAAAAGCCTTTGCGTGCTGTTGAAAAAAACGAAACGGCTGTTGCTGTTAACCCCGAAGAAACAGGCACGCCGGACGCCAGCGAAGCACGCCCGGCTTTTATTGTAGTGGCCGGTAGTTTTGCCAGCCGTCCGAACGCCGTCCGTTTTCGTAAATCGTTATTGAAGGCAGGCTACGCCGATGCCTATATCATACTACCGGATCAATCAACCCGGTTATACAAAGTGGCCGCTGTCGGGTTCCCGCAGAAAGCCGATGCAGTGGCCAGTGTAGATAGTCTCAGCAAGCTAACCGGGATTCCGGCGTGGGTAATGCGAAATTGATTCACTTGAAAACACAAGGCAGGAAAGGCAACCCGGTTGGGTTGCCTTTTTTTGTTGGGTTGAGTGTCTGGTTAGCGACCCTGCCGGTACATAGTCTATTTGATCTGTAAATCCGGTTTGACAGATCATGTTTATTGATTTTAGTAAGTGGGGAGGGGAAAGTTAGGGATTAGTAGCGGTTTTTTAGTAAACATAAACCAAATTGCACCTTTTCATCGTTAGTACGCAAAACATCAACCTTACGCGCGCATGATTCGCACGGCATTTGAAAATGAAAAAGAAGTCCGGGTGGTGGCATTTGCCGGTGCCTTTGCCATCAACCTGCTGTTAATTTTTCTTCTGGTCTATATCCGGCTGACTCAGTCGATTCCGCAACCGCCTCCTATTCAGTTTGTTGAGGTTAATTTCGGGACAGACGCGGTTGGGAGCGGAAAGATACAGACGTATAACAAGGCCAACGATTCGAAGAATGATGTCGATGTCAAGAAGGCAGAAGACCGTCCGAATCCGAAAGTGACGACAACACCACGGGTGGAGAAAACCCCGGTTACCCCTGTGCCAAAGGTAGAAGAGGTTAAAACCGGCAAAACGGTTACGGAAAAGCCGGTTATTGCCAGTAAAAACGAAAGTCCGGTTTCGGTTCCGGAAAAGGCAGAGCCGAAGAAAACCGAAGCCCCCAGACCAACACCCGCCCCGCCGCGTACGGAACCCGCCAAAAAGGTAGAAACCGTTGACCCTAATGCCTTATATAAGCGGTCGTCGGGTGGTGCCGGCTCAAATGGTACCGTAGGGCGCGGCAGCGGTGTCGGCGGCAATAACAACGGGGATGATGCCAGCGGAGTGGGGGATAAAGGCCATCCGGACGGCAAGATTGACCGCGGGCAGTTTTACGGACAGCCTGGCGGGACCGGCAGCGGCGTTTCATTCGACGTATCCGGGTGGTCGCTCGCCAGCCGTCCGAATGTGAATGATGACTCCGATGAAACCGGTAAAATTGTGTTTCAGCTCAAAGTAGACAGCAGCGGGGATATTATCTCGGTACGTCAGGTACAGAGTACGGTAAGTCCATCGGTTGTCGAAGTATACCGGAAAGCCGTACAGCGACTGCGGTTAGTGCCTAAATCCTCGTCTGCGCCGCCGGTTTCTACAGGAACGATTACCTTTATTATTAAATCAAAATAAGTGGTCAGCGCAAGGTTATGGGCCCTTTCTGAGGGTTTCATGGCTACGCGCCGGCCATTTTTCATGTATGGAGTATCAGGAAGCGATAGACTATCTGTACAGCCGGTTACCGGTCTTTCACCGGATCGGGCCGAAAGCGTTTAAACCCGGTCTGCAGAATACCGAACGCCTGTGTGAAGCCCTGGGCAACCCGCATCTGAAGTTTAAGAGCATTCATGTTGCCGGGACCAACGGAAAGGGGAGTACCTCCCATATGCTGGCCTCAATTTATCAGGCTGCCGGTTTCCGGGTAGGGTTATATACCTCCCCGCATCTGAAGTCCTTTACGGAGCGGATCCGGATAAACGGGCAGCCGATTCCGGAGCAGGAAGTAGCCGGTTTTGTGGACACCCATAAGGGATTAATTGACGCCATATCCCCGTCCTTTTTTGAAGTGACGGTGGCCATGGCGTTCGGTTATTTTGCGGCTCAGCGTGTCGATCTGGCGATCATTGAAGTGGGGTTAGGCGGCCGTTTAGATTCAACGAATATTATCAGTCCCCAACTGTCGTTAATCACCAATATCGGGTTTGATCATACCGATATTCTCGGGGAGACACTGGACAAAATTGCTTTCGAAAAAGCAGGTATTATTAAGGAAACGATTCCGGTAATTGCCGGTGAATTGTTGCCGGAAACGGAACCTGTATTTGAGCGGATGGCAGCCGAAAAAAACGCGCCGTTGTATCGGGCTGTGGACTATTATAAAGCACGTGTGGACGGTCACCGGAACGGGTTATTAGACGTGACTGTACAGGCGTCCGTGAGCGGGAAAGAATATGGGTTTGCCCTTGATCTCGCGGGCGATTATCAGGCGTTGAATCTGCCGGCGGTATTGCTGGCAACGGACTTGCTGCAGGAGCAGTTTCCGGTAGGAGAAGGGGTAATCCGTGACGCGTTACGGAGCGTTGTTTCCGGAACCGGATTAAAGGGCCGCTTTCAGATAATACAGGAGTCACCGAAAATCATTGTCGATACAGCGCATAATAAACCCGGTCTCCGGGCCTTTTTTAAGGCGCTTGAATCGGTTCCGAAGCAGCAGTTGCATATTGTCTTCGGCATGGTTGCTGATAAGGATCCGGGTTTACTGTTGTCTGAATTACCGGTTGCGGCGCGCTATTATTTTTGTGAAGCAGAGAGCCCCCGTTCACTAAAATCAATCGATTTACAAAAGGAAGCCAGTCGATTTGGCTTGTTAGGAGTGCCGTTTACTGATGTCAATAGTGCGCTTGACGAAGCCAAGAAGAACACAAATGTAAACGATGTAATTATCACAGTAGGAAGCAATTACATTGTGTCAGAGTTAAACTGTTTATAATTGTGACCAGAAGAAAGTTAGAGCGATTCAGGCAAAATGCCGAAAGTACAAATGTAATAGAAGCCGGAAAGGAAGTTTACAAAACTATCAAGGGAAGATGGCGGGAAGATTACTTTAGAAATGTAAATCCGATTATTCTTGAGCTTGCCTGCGGCAAGGGAGAGTATACGGTCGGACTTGGTCAGGCATTTCCCGACCAAAATTTTATCGGGGTTGATATTAAAGGAGACCGGATAGCGAGAGGATCACAGGCCGCTCAGCAGTTAGCCCTTGGCAATATTGCTTTCCTGCGGACGGATATCCGTTACCTGACCGAATTTTTCGGTGAGCAGGAAGTCGATGCGATCTGGATTACGTTTCCGGACCCGCAGCCGAGAGATAAACAGGAAAAGCACCGGTTAACCCATCCGCGTTTTCTGGAGCTGTATAAGCAGATTCTGAAGCCAGGCGGAACCCTGCATTTAAAGACCGATAATCTGCCGTTTTTTGATTATTCGCTGGAGACGCTGCCGCAGTGTGGATTTACGGATCTGGTGTGGACAAAAGACTTGTATACATCGCCGATGAATCAGATTCATTTAGGTATAAAAACCAAATACGAAGGCATCTTCACGGCGAAGGGTTTTTTAATTAATTATTTACAATGTAAAAAGGGTGTAAGCCTGTAAGCTTACACCCTTTAAAGGCATGCCGTAAATTGAGCGTTTGATTACTTAATTAAGCGCTCAATTAAGTCTGCTACGCGGCTTGAATAACCGAATTCGTTGTCATACCAGCCCACTACTTTGGCCAGATTTCCGTTAACTGTTGTCAACTTAGAATCGAAAATACACGAATGAGGATTGCCTACGATATCGGCCGAAACGATTTCGTCTGTGCAAAATTCAAGGATGCCATTCAGGTATGTTTCTGAAGCCTGTTTCAGGGCATCATTAATTTCGTGAGCCGTTGCCTCTTTTTTCAGTATGACCGTCAGGTCAGTGATTGATCCGTCCGGAGTTGGTACGCGCATTGCATTTCCATCCAGCTTCCCTTTCAATTGCGGAAGAACCAGACCTACTGCCTTGGCTGCACCGGTTGAGGTAGGGACAATCGATAAGGCAGCTGCCCGGGCACGGCGTAAATCGGAGTGCGGTGCATCCTGAAGATTCTGGTCAGCTGTGTATGCGTGAATGGTTGTCATGTATCCTTTTTCAATACCGAACACATCATCCAGCACTTTCGCCATTGGTGCCAGGCAGTTGGTGGTACACGAGGCATTCGAGACGATTGTTTCTTCGCCGGTCAGGGTGTCTTCGTTCACACCTAATACTACTGTCGGGATATTACCTTTAGCAGGGGCAGAGATTACTACTTTTTTAGCACCGGCTGTCAGGTGCTGACCTGCGCCTGCTTCGTCAACAAAACGGCCTGTCGATTCCAGAACGACATCTACGTTCAGTTCTTTCCAAGGAAGTTGCTTCGGATCACGCTCGGCATACGCATTGATACGAACACCATTTACGGTGAGGCTTTCGCTGTCAGATGCTACCGTTCCGTTGAATTTGCCGTGTACTGAATCGTATTTCAGCAAATGAGCAAGTGTTGCATTGTCTGTCAAATCGTTGATGGCAACGATTTCTACATTCTCTTTTTCTAACAGTCTGCGGAAGGATAACCGTCCAATTCGACCAAAACCATTGATGGCTACGCGAATTTTTCCCATTGAATTAACTAATTGTTTGATTTCGGCTCAAATATATGTCTTTTCGAATAAATGAAGGCTTTTCTTGTCATTTTGATGATGGATGAGTTACGTTGTTGAAACGCTTTAATGGAATAGCTGGAGAGTTTCTGGCCTGATAAAGAATTTAGTATCAGGAACAGAGACACCGTATTTATTTAGCTAAAATTAGTTTTATTGGTAGTAAATGCTAAATAAATTAGGACAGAGTTAGTATTTTACTATATGATTACTAATAATGACTAAATGTGCTGCTGTGTTTTTTACTAATGATTTAGTAGTCTGTTCTAAAATGGTCTGTTTTTTTTTAACTGCTTCCAACAATACCATGAATAATAGTAGAGTAGGAGCCTATATCTCATAAATACTCTTCAAAGCATTAGAAATAGCAGATCTCAAATGGTACTGTCGACTACAGAAAACAAACCTTTACAGGTTGTTGCCCGCAATGCCGTAACTGGCCCGCAGTTTCAGGTCGTTGATTACCGGCACCAACTTCATAAACGACTCATCCGACACCCGATACGCAAATGAGTACGTTCTCCTATGTGCCCAGCTGTGTCTCCTGACAGTTCAGCCTAACTTACTTCATCCAGTTGGGATAAGTAACTCTACACACACAGGCAGATGTGATCATGCTTAAGCGACTAATAAACGTCCACCAGCATTTTCCTGAACAAAGATCTTTTTTCATTGCGTTTCTTTTTTTAGGTGATAATAATTATTATTTAACAACAAAAACCTACATTTGTAGTACTTACGCTGAATTTATTCATCGGCATATAGTTCTTTTTATTACCCAAAATATAATTTGGTGTAAACCCGTAACTAGATATTTATCAGACAGTTACGGGTTTTTGTTTAAATTACAACTTTAATCTACAATGTCTCTTCAGGAATCTATTGAACAAATCTGGAGTAATCGTGATCTTCTTCAGGACCAATCAGCTAAAGACCGTATTCTGAGCGTAATCGACCAGCTAGACCAAGGAACTCTCAGAGTAGCTCAGCCATCTCAGGAAAAGGAGTGGACCGTTAACGAGTGGGTAAAAAAAGCAATCCTGTTATACTTTGTCAGTCAGAAAATGAATGTACAGGAAGTAGGTATATTTACGTTCCATGACAAAATTCCGCTAAAATCTAATTTTGCCGCAGCCGGTGTACGGGCTGTCCCGCCAGCAGTAGCACGCTACGGTTCCTTCCAGGCTCCCGGTGTCATTCTGATGCCTTCCTATGTCAATATAGGTGCCTATGTTGACGAACGGACAATGGTCGACACCTGGGCAACTGTTGGCAGTTGTGCACAGATTGGAAAGGATGTACACCTGAGTGGGGGAGTAGGTATCGGCGGGGTACTGGAGCCACCTCAGGCTGCCCCGGTTATAATAGAAGACGGCGCATTTATCGGCTCACGATGCATTGTTGTTGAAGGAGCTCGTATTAGCAAACGGGCTGTACTGGGAGCTGGCGTTACAATCACCGGCTCATCCAGAATTATTGATGTTACAGGGGATGAGCCGGTCGAATACAAAGGGTTTGTGCCTGAAGATGCAGTGGTTATTCCCGGAAGTTATCCCAAACAGTTCCCCGCAGGCACATTTGATGTCCCATGTGCCTTAATTATCGGGAAACGCAAAGCATCAACGGATCTAAAGACATCGCTAAACGATGCACTCCGCGAAAACAGCGTATCTGTCTGATCATTAATAATAAACAAAAGTAAATTAACATACCTAAACCACACAATTGTATAATTTACATTTTGTGTGGTTTATTTTTTTGAATCAATGCATTACATATAACAATTAATAATATTTATTGTAAATAGATATTTGTGTTTATATTTGTGTAAAATCACAGTTGACAATGAACATTAACGATAAGATTAAACAGATATTGATTGAGAAAAACCTGTCTCCCTCGCATTTTGCTGATGAGATTGGTGTCCAGCGCTCAAGTATTTCTCATATACTTTCCGGCCGTAACAGGCCTAGTTTTGATATCATTCAAAAAATAATCCGGCGGTTTCCTGACCTGGGTTTTGACTGGATCTTAGAAGAAGAATCCGTTCCGGCTACGCCGACGTTCCGGAATCCAAACCGGTTTACTGAACAACAGCGGGCCGTTACTATGTCGGGTCAGGGGGGAGGAAACTACCCTGGATCAGGTTACAATACCGCCGGCATACGCTCTCAACGCGCCGAAATACCACCCATGCAGTCCGCTTATCCTGCGGATGAACTTCTGCCCGAACCCGATAAATCCGTCAATAAAACGGTAGAACGCATCCTTATTTTTTACTCTGACGGCACATTCAAAGAGTATTCGCCGATGTAACGGATAACAACGTTATCGCGACGGTACGTCGCTCTTTCCTATTACAGACTACTATATTGATTATATAAATAGAACTAATAGACTTTACACAAAAAAGGCCCGAAACATCGCGTTTCGGGCCTTTTTTGTAACATACTGTAAAGCAATACTTTAACGTTTCACGTGAATTGAGTGTTACGATAAGCAAGCTCAGGACGCTGATTTACAGTAAACCCGCTTTACTTAAATGGCCGTTATCTGGCTAACACGACTAACCGGCTTTACACATGTTTACCGACTGATTTATGAGATGCATACCACCATACAGTTGATTTATCTGTCTGTAGCGGCTATTTAAATCCATTTCTGAGCGTAATCGACTATAGATTCAGTGATCCATTACAGAGCAACACGCGGTCCGTCTCAGACGTGATCAAAGATGATGTCTGAGTTTTTATAATCGGTGGTGCAAGCAAGGGTTCCTATCGACCGAATCGACGGGCTATGTCCAAAAACGCTCTGTTTATTACCAGGCTCGGGAGTAAAGTATGCTCATTGCATCGCAACGCCGTTATTTTCCGGTGTTACGTGAATCAGCCATTTACAATAATAAACCCGCACCCATTTTTTGAAATGAACTGTGATCACCGTCCTTGATCAGGAGACATTCCTTTTGTTATATAATTTATATTATGTTAACTAACTTATTCCAATAAAAGGGCGACCATTTAGAATCGCCCCTTTTTGTACCTATTCTACGCAAACCACTTTCTTCTCTTCCATCTGCTTAAGATTATTTTGTAGCGAGGTCAGTACTTCCTGTACCTCTGTTTCATCTTTCACCGATTTTGCTTTCTCGAAGTATGGTAATGCTTTTTTGAATTTACCGCAAACACGACCTTCCACTTCTTTTCCTTTTGCCTGGTATTCTTTCACATCCATGTTGCTCAGCTGACGGTTCAGCTCTGCGGCTTCGTTAAAGAAGGCAACACCCATGTTAAAGTTCGCATCGTAATTGTTCGGATCGATCGACAAGGCTTTTGTGTAGTATTCCTTCGCCGAATTGCGCTGCTCTTCCAGTTGCTTACGCAGCTCCGCAATTTTCTGCTCATTGGCTGCCGCATTCACGCCTTTGGCTTCTTCGGCCTTCAGCGCTTCTTCCGCCTGTTTAACACTGGCTGCTGCTTCCGGCTGACGTTTCTGTACATCCGCTAACTGACGCTTTAAATCCGCTGCCTTAGGGTTTTTCTTGATCGCCGCACTCAGACGGGCAATCTCCCCGTTGATCGCGTCCAAAGCGTCTTTTTCGGCCGTTACCTTCTTCTTCAGATCAGCGCCACGCTTCGATTCTTCCGTCAGCTTCTTAATCTCATCGCTCAGCTTATCAGCTCCCTGGGTATAAACAATGCCGAGGTTCAGTGCATTGATCGCATTGGTCGGATCTTTCTCAATCAATTGCTTCATGCCGGCAATGGCTTCATTCATCCGGCCGGATGACAACATAATATTGACTTTCTCGGCGGCCAGATCCTTATTCGCCGGAAGCACCTGCAACCCTTTATCAATCGTAGCCAGTGCTTTGTCGACTTCCTTATCATTCCGGTAGAGCATGGCCAGCGAGTAAATCACACTGGCATCCTTGCCTCCGTTGGCCATGTATTTCTCAAACTGGGTCTTCGCCAGAGAGGCATCCTGTGCCTGCTGGGCTGAAATACCGGTATACAGCGGAGAAAGCGTATCTTTCGGCATCACCTCTCCTGCCAGAGACATCATCTTAATGGCATCCTTGAAGTTTTTGTTCTGATACTTGGCGGCCCCTTGCCCCATTAAGGCCTGATACAGCTTCTGACCAGCTAAGGCTTCGGTAATCTCCTTATTCATTTTTCCGCCGTTGGGCTCTACTTCCAGCGCTTTTTTGTACGCTTCGTAAGCCGCTAAGGCCGCACTCGAGTCAAGCTTTGAATAGACACCGGTCTGGTCGATAGCAATCGCTTCGTAAATCTGACCTTTGGTGTACCAGGTTTTTGCTTTCGTCGACAGCTTGGCATCGGTCACGGCCTTGTCGATTTCAGTTTTGGCTTTGTCCAGCGTTCCATTCTGAAAGTTAAGAATAGCGCTGGTCTGGGCTGCGGCCACCAGCGAGGTCAGGCTGAGCGCCGTTGCAACTACGACTTTTTTCATTGTACTGGGTTGTAATTGGTTGATAGGTATTGCTAAATTAAGACGTTTCGGCACAAAGATGCAAAAAGTTATCTTTATGCTTTAGATTGTACAAGGGGGATGAGGTTTAATCCCCCATCCCCCCGATGTTTTATTCCTCAGTAGCGGGCTGAGATTCATGCGGTTCTGCCCCGGCAGTCTCTTCCCCTTCTTCCTGTTTAATCTTTGTTACCGATGAAATCTCATCCCCTTCATTTAAACGGATCAGCTTCACGCCCTGTGTATTGCGGCCGGCCACGCGGATTTCGCTCACCGCCATCCGGATCGCAATCCCCGAACGGTTGATGATCATCAGGTCGTCGTTATCGGTTACGTCCAGAATGGCCACCAGACGCCCCACTTTCTCGGTCACCTTAAGGGTACCCACCCCCTTAGCACCACGGTTGGTCACGCGGTACTCATCGACTTCCGACCGTTTTCCGTATCCTTTCTCGGAAACCACCAGCAGTTGCACATCGGTCGAAACAATACAAACCATCCCGATGACACGGTCATCCGGATTCTCTTCGTCCAGGGTAATCGCTTTCACCCCGGCAGCCGTACGACCCATCGGCCGTACACGGCTTTCGTGGAAACGGGCGGCTTTCCCCGAACTCGACGCCACCACAATGTCGTTATCGCCGTTGGTCAGACAAACACTCAGCAGCTGATCCCCTTCTTCAATGGTAATGGCAATGATACCACTCTGCCGCGGACGGGAGAAGGCTTCGAGCATGGTCTTTTTGATCGTCCCCTGCTCGGTACACATCACCAGATAGTTATTGTTTATATAATCCGGATCATCAAGGTTCTTGACGTTAATAACGGTACGGACCTTGTCATCGCCTTCAATGTTAATCAGATTCTGTACCGGACGCCCTTTTGAAATCCGGCTGCCCTCCGGCAGTTCATGCACCCGCTTCCAGTATAAGCGCCCGCGTTCGGTAAAGATCAGCAGGTAGTTGTGCATCGTAGCCGTAAACAAATGCTCCGTAAAGTCATCGTCCTTGGTGGCTGCTGCCCGGGAACCAACCCCTCCCCGACCCTGGGTCTTGTATTCGGTCAGCGGAGTCCGCTTCACATAACCTTCGTGTGAGATGGTAATCACCATTTCCTCATCGGCAATCAGCGAGAGATCACTGATATTACCATCGCCCAGGGCATTGATGGCGGTCCGGCGTTCATCCCCGTAACGGGCTTTTACCTCCAGCAGCTCATCTTTGATAATCTGCCGTTTCCGCACGTCATTGGCCAGAATATCCTTCAGGTCAGTAATGAGCGACATCAGCTCATCATATTCCAGCTGGATTTTATCCCGCTCCAGACCCGTCAACCGCTGCAGACGCATATCCAGAATCGCCTTAGCCTGCACATCACTGAGACCAAACCGCTCTATCAGACCGGCCCTGGCCTGCTCCGGATCCTTAGCCCCGCGAATCAGGGCAATTACCTCTTCAATATGATCAAGGGCAATCAGGAGGCCCTGCAGGATATGCGCCCGTTTTTCGGCTTCCCGCAATTCATACTGCGTCCGGCGGGTAATCACCTCAAAGCGATGATCCACATAGTAACGGATCATATCCCGCAGGTTCAGCAGCATCGGCCGGCCTTTGACCAGCGCTACGTTGTTGATCCCGAAGGAAGACTGCAGCGAGGTATGCTTATAGAGGTTATTCAGAACCACGTTCGGAATAACCTCCCGCCGGAGATCATAAACGACCCGAAGCCCGTCACGGTCCGATTCATCCCGGAAGGCGGTGATGCCTTCTATTTTCTTTTCATTGATCAGATCAGCCGTTTTCTCCAGCATAACGGCCTTATTGACCATATACGGAATGTCGGTAACGATGATCTGTGTTTTTCCTTTGTTTTCCTCAATGGTCGCATTAGCCCGTAATACCACCCGGCCACGCCCCGTACGGAAGGCTGATTTCACCCCTTCCATCCCGTAAATAGTCGCTCCCGTCGGGAAATCAGGGGCAATGACATGCTCCATCAATCCCTCTACGGTAATCTCCGGATCATCCAGAAAGGCAATAATCCCGTTCACGACTTCGGTCAGGTTATGCGGGGCCATATTCGTGGCCATACCCACCGCAATACCCGAAGAGCCGTTGAGCAACAGATTCGGGAGTTTGGCCGGCATCACTGACGGCTCTTCCAGGGAATCATCAAAGTTCGGCTGAAAATCAACCGTCTCTTTGTAAATGTCCCCCAGTATTTCGTCAGCAATACGACGCAGGCGGGCTTCGGTATACCGCATCGCCGCCGGTGAATCACCGTCAATCGAACCGAAGTTTCCCTGGCCATCGACCAGCGGGTACCGTAATGACCAGTCCTGCGCCATCCGTACCATGGTGTCATAGACCGACGAGTCACCGTGCGGGTGATACTTACCCAGCACCTCCCCGACAATACGGGCCGATTTCTTGTGAGGCTTATTATAGTTGACCCCCAATTCAGCCATTCCGAACAGTACCCGCCGGTGCACCGGCTTGAGTCCGTCCCGGACATCGGGAAGCGCACGCGAAATGATAACCGACATTGAATAATCAATGTAGGCCCCCCTCATTTCGTCTTCGATGTTGATTGGAATAATGTTGCCGGGTCCGGTTGCCTCCTGACCCATCGAATCAATACCTGTGGTTTCTTCTGCCATATAACAGCAACTATCTCCGGATACCGTTGATTCTCAAAAAAGCATCCGGACGGGAAGTTCTCAAAATTTTACAATTATATACGCCAAACCAATACAGCCTGCCGCTCTATACAAATATACTCATTTTTCGCCAAAACAGGAAATTATCGCGTAAATAGCCCTTTAACAGCGATTTATAGGCCCGTGGCGGACTGATCTTTTCCCTGCCGCCCCCCCGTCGACCCGGTCTGTTACGATCAAAAAAGCCGTTTGTCACCTTATTTCACAAATTCGACTCATAGGAATAATACAATACTCATCGTTTAATCCGGTATGGCGTGTTTGTCAGATTTTTCTGACAAATGGCATAGTATCGATAGACTATAGCGTTTTTCTGCCCGCTTCCGTAATACGTAGCTGCGTTGTACTTTTGTCTCCCGCATGCTTATTCAATACGATTACCCGAAATCTCTTCTGACTATAATCTCTTCTGACTATGTTGACACTTGGCTTTGTCAGTGCTATTCTGGCCGACTTTGATCTGGATTACGTCCTTAATTTTGCCGCAACCCATCGCTTTTCCTGCGTGGAGGTCATGTGCTGGCCGGCCTCCAACGCTGACACCCGCCGGTATGCCGGCGTTTCCCACATGGATGTAGACAATGTAAATGTCCCCCTTATCAGACAGGCGCTTGCGCAACACAAGGTATCCATTTCCGGGTTAGGGTACTACCCTAACCCGCTTGACCCCGATCCGGAAAAAGCAGCCTTCTATCGGGAACACATAAAAAAAATTATCCGGACGGCTGCCGCACTGGATATTCCGGTAGTGAATACCTTCATCGGACGGAACCCGGGCTTATCCGTAGCCGAAAACCTGCGGCTGTTTGCGGAACACTGGCCGGCTATCGTCCGTGAAGCGGAAGTATACAATGTAAAGATTGGAATCGAAAACTGTCCGATGTGGTTTACCGACGATGAATGGCCGGGGGGCAAAAACCTGGCGACGACACCGGCGATCTGGGACCGACTGTTTGAGATCATCCCCTCCCCGATCTTCGGGCTCAATTATGATCCCTCTCACATGATCTGGCAGATGATGGACGAAATTAAACCCATTTATGCCTACAAAGACCGGCTGCACCACATTCACCTGAAGGATGTAAAACTGTACCGCGACAAGCTCGACCGGGTCGGCATCATGGCCAATCCGCTGGAATACCACTCGCCCAAACTTCCGGGCCTCGGCGATGTTCGCTGGCGGGATTTCTTTGCGGCCCTCACCGATGTCCGGTATCGCGGACCGGTGTGTATTGAAGTAGAAGACAAAGCCTATGAAGCCAGTCCGGAAGATGTGCAGACCGCCATCCTGACCGCCCGCAACTACCTGGCTCAGTTCTTAGTCCTGTAAAAACCGTCACCGGATACCCGGTACATGAGATCCCGGCTGATCTGTATGTCCGGTATCCGGTGCCTCCGGTTGCTAAAAAATTCCCTGCCGTTCGGCCGCCGATACCCAGGCCGACTGCATGGCCTCAAACTGAGCCGCTACCTGATTCAGGAACAACGTATCCAGCATCGCCGGCACATCCTCCGGTTCCGTAAGATCCATTTCGGAGATCTTATAGGTTTGTTCAAACTGGCCGGCTTCAATCTTTACAATGTATTTATTGTTCCAGGCATACAAGCCCACCTTGAACCGCGGATCGGGAATGTCTTTGATATATCTCATCGTTTAAACAAAATTCGTAGTGCATCTTTGCAGTATCATGTTCATTGATCACAGATCCCATCCCCCCCTGTTTATGGGCCTGTGTCGTCAGGGACAGATTTAAATCCGTAATCCGATACGCTTCATGAACCAGTTACCCCTGCAAAAGTCGGTCATAGCGCGCAAAATCCCTAACCGGATCATCCGCCGGCTTGCCATATACACCCTCTGCCTCCCGGCGCTCACCGGTTCTTTCTCCTGTGGTAACAGCGCCAACGAAGAGGCCGCTCAGTTTTTCCTGCGCGGGAATGTCCAGCTACAGAAACGGGAATACCGGGAAGCCATCCGCTATTATACGGAGGCCATTGATAAAAAGGCCGATTTTGCGGATGCCTGGCATAACCGGGGCCTCGCCAAATACCGCAACGGAGACCGCGAAGGGGCCCTGGCCGACTACAATAAGGCCATTGATACCGATCCCGGTTTTGCCGCTGCTTATCTGAACCGTGCCGATATCTGGCTTGAGTCGGGCCACGCGTTGCGTGGACTTTCCGACCTCCGGCGCATCGAAACCGTATATACCGATTCCAGCTTTTACCAGACACGGCTCGGGGATACGTATGTACAGCTGAAAAATCCGGGACAGGCACAGGCCGCCTACGACAAAGCCATTCAGCTGGACAGCAAAAACGTGGAGGCCCTGACCAACCGCGGCGCTCTTTTCTTCCAGCAGAAAGCCTACGAACAAGCGCGTCAGGACCTCGACAGAGCCCTTACCCTCAACCCTGAGCAACCGGAAGCCCTTAATAACAAAGCCTTGCTGCTGGCCAATGACGGACAGTACGACAAGGCCCTCCTGCTGGTGGACAAGGCACTGGCGATCCGGACCGGCCAGCCCTTTTACCTCAATAATAAAGGGTATTACCTGCTGATGCTCAACCGTGCGCAGGAAGCGCTGCCGGTCTTACAGGAAGCCTTACGGAAAGACCCGCAGAATGCCTGGGCGCACCGCAATCTGGGGATTTACTACCTGCAGCAACAACAGGCAGACCCGGCTATTTCGTCGTTTACAGCCGCTGAAAAAATCGATCCCTCCGTTGACCATTTATATGGTTATTCCGGGAAAGCATGGCTACTCAAAAACGACCGGATAAGGGCCTGCACGCAATGGAAACGCGGGGTAACAGCCGGTGATTCAATGGCGGCAGAACTCGCAAAAATACAATGCCGGTAGCGCCTCAGATCAGGAGAGACGCCTAAAGACTAAACTAATTCCTAAACTATGCGGTTGTCTTTATTGTGTACCTTTTGGGAGTAAGTCTCTCCTGATAAATTATGCCAAAACACGAAAAAACCGGACAAAAAGGTCCTGACGTCATCCTGATCGGCGCCGGGATCATGAGCGCCACCCTCGGCGTCCTGTTAAAAGAGCTACAACCTGATATTACCATTGACATTTTTGAGCGGCTTGATCAGGCAGCCGCCGAAAGTTCGGACGCCTGGAACAATGCCGGCACCGGACATGCCGCTTTCTGCGAACTCAACTATACCCCGGAACAACCCGACGGCTCCATTGACATTTCCAAAGCCATCAAAATCGCCGAGTCGTTTGAAATCTCCCGGCAGTTCTGGGCCTCGCTTGTTCAGCAACATTTCCTCGAAGATGCGCCTCAGTTTATCCGGCCCATCCCGCACATGAGTTTCGTGTGGGGCGAAGAAAATGTCAACTATCTCCGGAAACGCTACCAGGCCATGAAGGCGTCTCCGCTCTTCGCCGACATGCAGTATTCCGAAGACCCGGACGTAATCAGCGAATGGATTCCGCTCGTGATGGAGGGCCGGGACCGGTCACAGCCAGTAGCGGCCAACCGGATGGACATGGGTACGGATGTAAATTTCGGAGCCCTCACGCGCTTCATGTTTGACAAGCTTGCAGCCATGGATGGTGTCAACATACACTTCGGTTATGAGGTACGCGATTTATGGCGGTCGAAATCCCTCGGCGGCTGGAAGATCCGGCTCGAAAACCTCAATGGCGGGAATACCCGGGACATACAGGCAGATTTCGTATTTATTGGCGCGGGTGGGGGATCCCTCCGCCTGCTGGAAAAATCCGATATTCCGGAAAGCCGTGGCTATGGCGGATTCCCCGTCAGCGGTCAATGGCTGAAATGTACCAACCGTGAGGTCATCGAACAGCACCAGGCGAAGGTATACGGAAAAGCATCCGTCGGTGCGCCGCCTATGTCCGTCCCCCACCTCGACACCCGCATGATCGACGGACAGAAAGAACTTCTTTTTGGCCCCTATGCCGGTTTCTCAACCAAATTTCTGAAAAACGGCTCGTATCTGGATCTGCCCAAGTCGGTGCAGATGAGTAATATCGCACCCATGCTGATGGCGGGTCTGCACAACATTCCGCTGACCAGATACCTCATCCAGCAGGTAATGCAGTCGCCGGAAGACCGTTTATCCGCCCTGCGGGAATACTTCCCGAATGCCCGGATGGAAGACTGGGAACTGGAAGTGGCCGGGCAACGGGTGCAGGTGATCAAAAAAGACGAAGAAGAAGGCGGCGTACTCGAATTCGGAACCGAAATTGTCAGCGCCGCCGACGGAAGTATTGCGGCCCTGTTGGGGGCATCGCCGGGCGCATCGACCGCCGTTTCCATCATGCTTACCCTGCTCGAACGCTGCTTCCCCGAACAACTCAACACGGAGGCCTGGCAGCAGAAGCTGAAAGAACTCATCCCGACCTACGGTAAATCCATTAAGAACGATCCGGTGATGGTACAGCAAATCCGCAGCTGGACGGGCAGTGTCCTCGGGCTGGACGGGCACGTTTAATATCCGTTTCTTTTATTGCTTTTCCCATATCCCGTATCCCGTATCCCGTACGGGCGACCCCACGTGGTCGCCCTTTTTCATTGATTCACGCGGGGTAAGGTATCGGGCAACCACGTGCAGTATCGGGCGACCACGTGGGGTCGCCCCTACATGGATCGGACGGCGGCTTTGTAGGCGGCAAATTCTTCCTGATTCAGGTATTTGTCGGTTTTAATTTCAAGCAACTGCACCGTCGCAGACGGGTCAAAAAAATCGGGCAGGGCAGCCTTTACCTCTGCCAGCGTGGTACATACCCGATACCCGATACCGGCATCTGCCGCCGTCCGTTCGGCGGTAAGCGGCTGAGCCACCTCAAAAAACGCTTCCAGCTCGGGTTGCTGCCCCGGCCCGTCTATCATCCGGAAAATATGTCCGCCGTGATTATTAAACAGCACCATCCGCAGATTGGCGGGCAGATAGTTGTTCCAAAGCCCGTTGCGGTCGTAGAAAAAGGCGACGTCGCCAATGAAAAGCGTGACCAGCCGGTCTGTCCCCAGCGCCGCTCCGACAGCCGTACTCAGACAACCGTCAATGCCGCTTACCCCCCGGTTTGCCCGGACCGCAACCGCCTGCCGCTCGTCCAGACCGCAAAGGGTAGCATACCGTACCGGCATGCTGTTGGACAAATGCAATTCTGAACCGGCCGGCAAGGCATCCAGCACCATGGCCGTCGCCCGGAAATCGGTCAGGGTGTCGCCCGCCAGCGATTTCCGGATCACACGCCCCGCCTTCCGGTCGGCCTGTTGCCAGCGTTCCAGAAAACCATCTGTATCGTCCTCCTCATCCCCCTGCAGAAACCGCTGATAATCCAGATCACTGAACAGCTTGCTGAAAAACGCGGCAGGTTCCATGGGTATCTGCGTGGTTAGTGTCCGGAACGGATCGGTTACCCGATCGGCCACCGGGGCAATATGCCAGTGCTGACTGGCGGGAAACTGCCGTAAAAACGTCTTCAGGTTCCGGGTCAGAAACGAAAGGCCCAGGGTAATCAGCAAGTCCGGTTGCAGGCTGCGTTTGAAGGCCTCATCCGGCACCGCCAGAAACGTATCGGCAAAGGTGATAAACTGTCCGTTACGGGCCAGATTGCTGACAATCTCCCCCACTACCGGCACCTGAAACTCGTCACTCAGCTTACGCAGCCACCCGATCAGCACCGGATCATCCGGCATCTGCCCCACGGCAATCAGCTTCTTGCCGGTACCTTCCCAGACCGCCTGGATGCGGTGCCAGTCTTCCGTTTTCAGGGACGGTTCCGTTGGCAGCGTGTCGATAATCCGGACGGGTTCATACCGGAACCGTTCATCCGGTTTCGGATAGAAAGGCTCCCGCAACGGAATGTTGATATGCACCGGCCCCCGGGCACCCGACACGGTCAGGTTATAGGCTTCATTGAGCGAACGCTCAATAAACCAGCGTGAATCCGGATGGTCGTAGTCGGCCGGCAGTTCATAACTGCGTTTGACGTGTTGTCCGAAAATACCCGCCTGAAACATCGTTTGCCCGTCCTGCTGGTGTACCCATTCGCGGGGACGGTCGGCCGTCAGCAGCAGCAACGGTATTTCCTGAAAATAAGCCTCCGCGACGGCCGGGGCCAGGTTATAGACCGCGCTGCCGGACGTACAGATCACCCCGACGGGTCGTTGTTGCTGCTGAGCGAGGCCGAGCGCGATAAATCCCGCCGACCGCTCATCCGGTACCACCCGGACCTGCAGGCCGGGATGCCGTACCACGGCCAGCGTCAGCGGTGCCGACCGCGATCCGGGTGAGACGATCACGTCCGTCATGCCCTTCCGGGAAAGCAGTTCGGCTATATTTACTATGGGTTGAAGGATAGGCATACGATTGGATTCTTCTCAATGATTCTGCAAAAATCTGCAAACTTTTCCACTTAACAGACCGTTGACCTCTATAGGAGTGAATGTATAATCAATAATGGATAACAGACCGGCACGCATGGCGGTCAACCGTCCTGCCCGGTCCCGGTGTTCACCCCCGTTATCCGTTGTCTAGTATACATTAACATTGACCGCCTGGCTTAACTTGATTGATGGAAACAAACGAAAAAATACGGAAGGCATACACGGAGTATGTCCTCGAACACGGAAAACAGCCCGCCTCTGTGTTTCAGTTCGCCAAAAAGCTGAAACTGCCGGAAGCCGAATTTTACACACACTACGCCTCCTTCGATGCCATCGAAGCCGATGTATGGCTTTCTGTGTTTGATCAGGCCCGGCAGACCGTAGAGGCCGACCCAACGTATCAAACCTATTCGGTACGCGAAAAGTTACTGGCTTTCTTTTATACCTGGATCGAAGTGCTGAAATCGCAGCGCAGTTTTGTGGTGTATAGTGTTGCCCGGATCCGGTCAGCGCAGCCGGCCATGGCAGGTGCCGGCCGGCTGCACTCGCTCCGCTCCATGACCCTGCAGCCGTTTCGGGAAGCCTTTGACGATTATGCCCGCGATCTGATGGCCGAAGGCCGCGAAAGCCGCGAAGTAGAACCGCGACCGTTCCTGACCGACCGGTACCCGAAAGCCCTGTGGGCCGAAACGCTCCTGATTCTGGATTTCTGGGTGCGCGACGTCAGCAAAAATTTTGAAAAAACCGATACCGTCATCGAAAAAGCGGTCAATACCACCTTCGACCTGATTGGCCGTTCGCCGCTGGACTCGCTTTTCGATCTGGCTAAGTTTATGTACCAAAACCGATGAAAACACAAACCTCCATCCCCACCTCGAAAGTCGCCCGTGCCGGCCAGTTCGTCAAAGCCGGTGTGAAGGTCGGTGGAAATTACCTGAAACATTACAGCAAAAAACTGGTCAATCCGGAGCTTTCGAAGGAAGACCTGCATAAAGACAACGCCGCTGATATTTACGATGCGCTGAGCGAACTCAAAGGGTCGGCGTTGAAAATGGCCCAGATGCTGAGTATGGACCGCGGGCTTCTGCCAACGGCCTATTCTCAGAAATTTGCCATGTCGCAGTATTCGGCGCCGCCGCTTTCGGGCCCGCTCGTGGTTAAAACCTTCCGGACCTATTTCGGCAAATCGCCGGGTGAGCTCTTTGACCGCTTTGACATCAAAGCCAGCAATGCGGCCAGTATCGGGCAGGTGCATGAAGCCTGGAAAGACGGCAAACGCCTGGCAGTAAAAGTCCAGTACCCCGGCGTGGCCGATTCGGTTAGTTCAGACCTCCGGATTGCCAAGCCGCTTGCCGTGCGTCTGCTCAACCTGAACGAAAAGGATATTGACCGGTATATGGGCGAGGTGGAGTCAAAACTCCTGGAAGAGACCGACTATTCCCTGGAACTGAAACGGTCGATGGAAATTTCGGCCGCCTGTGCACACATTCCGGATCTGGTCTTTGCCGGTTACTATCCCGAACTGTCTGCCAAACGGATCCTGACGATGGATTGGGTGGAAGGACTTCACCTCAAGGATTTCTTACTGACGAATCCGTCACAGGACGTGCGGGACCGGATCGGGCAGGCACTCTGGGACTTTTACGATTTCCAGATCCATACGCTGCGGCAGGTTCACGCCGACCCGCATCCGGGCAATTTCCTGATGCGGCAGGATGGCACCATGGGGATTATTGATTTTGGGTGTGTCAAGGTTATTCCGGAATCCTATTATGACAACTATTTCCGGTTGATTAATCCGGACACCCTGAAGAATAACGCGCTGACCGAACAGATTTTTGACAAACTGGAATACCTGCTCCCATCGGATACCCCGAAAGAACGGGCCTTTTTCTCGGACGTATTCCGGCAGATGATTGTTATGCTGGGTGAGCCGTTTGCGGTCGACGTATTCGATTTCGGCAACGACGCTTATTTTGAGAAGGTATACGCCTTTGCGGACAATCTCTCCAAAATGGACGAATTACGCAGCGCTAACGGGGCGCGGGGCTCTCAGGACGGCCTGTATATCAACCGGACCTATTATGGCCTCTACGCCATTTTAAATGAGCTTAAAGCAAACGTCCGCACCACCCGTCCCGACTGGCTGCGGCCGGAAGCCTGATCTTCCCCCACCGACAAAAGCCATCCCCTCAGCAGAAGGGATGGCTTTTGTTAGTATAGCTATTATCGCTCCCTAAACAACCCTGGTTGACTGAACGGCCTGCCACCCAAGACCCAGGGCGAGACCATCTTCGACCAAAGCAACCACTGTATCCGGCATTCCTTTTTCTTCCGTCAGCCACCGGCGCAGATGAAAAAAGGCGAACGAACCCACCAGAGCACCAAGCCCGCCGGCAATCGCTCCGGCCGCAACCGGCTCCCCTGAGCTGGCATTCAGCGCCGCGCCGCTCGTTGCACCGGCGGCCAGACGGGCAAACAGCTGCGGGGTGACGATGCGGTCTGGTGCCGACGGTGCTTTATCTCCGATCAGTTCCCCGCCGGCCAATACCTTCAGGATATTGGCCGCAACCGGCGAGGTCAGAAAGTGGAGCTTCGACCCGGGCATCGGGTTCAATAAAGTATGCGACAATTTATGGCTGACCAACGCCGGTGCCGACATGGCCCGCATACCGGCCACCAGGCCTATCTGAAACGCATTTACATTCGATCTGAACATCGTTTTCTCTTGTTTACCGTGGACACGTTATCTACATTGTTTATACCAGCGTGCACCCGCTTTGTTTTCAATTCGTTATCCACTGAACCGGTTCCGGCCCGTAACGGATGACCGCAACCCGCGAAAACAAAAGCCATTTTCTACGGTTATAGTAGAGTAGTCAATTTCTCAACGTAAGTATGGAAAATCAACAAAATCTGAACAACAACCGGCTTGACGGCAAAAAAGTAGCCATCCTGTTAACAGACGGCTTTGAGCAAATCGAAATGACAGAACCACGCGATGCCCTCAAACAGGCAGGTGCTACAACACACCTGATTGCCCCCAAAGGCGGAGAAGTAAAGGGATGGGACATGACGGACTGGGGAGACTCCTTTTCCGTTGATCTGCCTCTTGATGGCGCCGATCCGGCACAATACGATGCCCTGCTGTTACCCGGCGGCGTGATGAATCCGGATAAACTGCGCGTCGATCCAAAGGCGGTCCGGTTTGTGAGGCATTTTTTCGAGGCTAAAAAACCGGTAGCGGCTATTTGTCATGCTCCCGCCATGCTGATTGAAGCGGGTGTCGTAAACGGCAGAAAGGTAACCTCATGGCCCTCCCTGCAGACTGACCTCAAAAATGCCGGTGCCAACTGGGTCGACGAAGAGGTCGTTACTGATCAAGGCCTGGTCACCAGCCGGAAACCGGATGATATACCGGCATTCAACCGGAAAATGATTAAAGAAATCCGGGAAGGCAAGCACGAGCGCCAACACGCGTAACCCCTTGTTCCCGTTACGGAAGGCCGGTTCACGACGAACCGGCCTTTTTGTTTTATACCTTTTCGTGCTCCCGGACCGGCATTTTTCAGGGTAAGGGGTTATCTTTGCCGCATGATGGATTCCAATTTCCCGGTAACACCGCATTCGGCGGTCTCATCACTTACCACTGATCACAACACCCGCCCGCGTTTCGACGACATTTTTATGGAGCTGGCGGTTAATCTTGCCAAGCGATCGCACTGCATCAAAGCCCGGGTGGGTGCTGTTTTGACCAAAGACACACGGATCATTTCCATTGGCTACAACGGACCGCCCGCCGGCACCCATAACTGTGATGTCGAGTTTCCCGGTACGGGCTGCCCGCGCGACTCCAAAGGGAGTTGTTCACTGGCTTTACACGCGGAAGAAAATGCCATTCTGTATGCCGCCAAGAACGGTTCAGACATTGCCGGGTCAACACTCTACGTGACGTTGTCTCCCTGTATTGCCTGCGCCCGGACGATCTACAGCATGAAGATTGCCAAGGTTATTTTCCTCCATTCGTATGCCGCCTACAAGGGAATCGGAACCGACGAAGGGGTTGATTTTCTCCGGCGTTTCGGCGTAACCGTCGAGGCGTATGTACCCGGAGACGGCGTCGTACTGGTCGCTGAACCGCCCCTCAGCAAAGGAAATAAAGACCACAAATAACAGTAAAAAATCTATTTAACACGGTTAGATTTTCAATTTACCAGTATTTTTTCCTGTAGCTTCGTTATGAACATTCTGGCACACGCCTATCTGTCAAACCGGGAAGAAGGGCTTCTGATCGGCAATTTTATTGCTGATTTTATCAAGGGAGACCCGGCAAATCCACGGCACGGGCTATCTGCCGGGGTGGTTCATGGCATCCGGCTACACCGGTCAATCGATGCCTTTACCGATACCCACCCCGCCGTTGAACGGGTGCGCCGGTTATTACGGCCACGCTGCCATAAGTATGCCGGTGTGGCCGTAGATGTTTTCTTTGATCATTTTCTGGCGAAGCATTTTGAGGCCCTTACCGGTGAATCGCTCACGGCCTATGTCGCGTGGTTTTATCAGACCTTATTACGGGTTGACGACCGTTTACCGGCGGGTGCCAGCCGGATGGCTACCTACATGATCCGGCAGAACTGGCTGTCGAATTACCAGCACCTGAGTGGCATAGAACGGTCGCTGAAAGGCCTTGCCGGCCGGACCACATTCGCCTCCGGACTCGATACCGCCGTGGAGGATCTGGTCCGGTTTTATGAGCCGATCTCCGCGGAATTCCACCTTTTCTGGCCCGATCTCACGGGTCATGTTCAACGGTCAGCGGCCTTTTCCGGGTGAGTCTGCCGGCCGAAATACAGGTAAAAAGGGATTCCGGTAGCCAGTAATCCGGCTCCGGTCAGGGCATCTGCCGGCTGACTCAGCACGGTCATCCCGACCAGAACTGCACAGAAAAAGGTAAAAAAAGCGGGTATTACCGGGTAGCCCGGGACACGGTATGGCCGGTAGAGAGCCGGTTGTTTATACCGGAGAATGATCACCCCAAGGGATGTAGCCCCGTAAAAAAGAAAGGAAACAAAAATGAGCAAATCCGTCAGCTGATCGAAACTTCCTGACCAGACCAATAGTATAGACCACCCGCCCTGCAGCAGTAACGCCATGGACGGGGTCCGGTATACCGGATGAATATGCGCGGCATCCGGAAAGAATAGCCTGTCCCGGGCCATCGCAAAAAAAATCCGGGCAGACATCAGTATCGATGCATTCGTCGCATTAAAGGTCGTCACCAGAATCAGACACGACACAAACAAAGCCCCGCCCCGGCCGGCCGCCTCTCTGATGACTTCAACCGCTGCAATTTTATCCGGCCGGCTATTGAGCTGAATCAGCGCATCAACCGGTAAAACGTAGATATATACCGCGTTTAGCAGCGTGTAGAGCAGGATGACCAGCCCCGTACCAACGCCAAGGGCAAGGGGTAATGTCCGTTGCGGATTCTTCACTTCCTCACCCAGATAGCCGATGTGATTCCAGCCCTCATACCCCCAGAATGCCCCGAGTGATGCCGCGGTTAATGCACTGAGCAGCCCGAATCCATGCAGGGTATCTGCCTTTCCGGAAGAACTTACCTGCGTCATATGGGAAACAGACCCGGAGGCGGACTGGAGTCCCAGGACGATGATTACCCCTACCGACAGAAACATCAGGTAAGTCAGTAACCGGCTAAGGCCTTCGGCAAAAGGGACGCCCCGATAATTCACCCACGTCAGCAGCAAAATCAGGACCGTTGCCAGCACCTGCACCCCTATACCTGTTCCGACGCCCGGCAAGGAGACAACCGATTGGCCGAAGATATGGGCCAGCGCCGCAATGGCCGCCGTTTTCATAACCATAAAATTGCCCCAGCCATACATAAAGGCAAAAAAACGGCCGTAGATTTTCTGATAATAGATGTACTCTCCCCCCGAGTCCGAAAACACCCCCGCCATTTCGGAGTTACTCAATGCCCCTGCCAGACTTATCAGCCCGGCACCCGTCCAGCAGGCCAGAATCAGTAAGGGCGACTGAAGTTCAGCGGCCATCGGCGCGACTTTCTTAAACACGCCCGATCCGACGATCACACTGACTACAAGAAGAATGGCCGGGCGCAGGCCGATTGAACGCTCAAGATTTGCCATAGACGATACGGATCATTCATGAATCGGTTGCAAGCCCAGCCCCGGACGCATCACCGGATACATGAGCCCGTTCTCCATAACAAACCCGCCCGTAACCAGATCTTCCGCGAGATCCAGGCTACCGTCCAGATCAAGGTACGTTGTGTTGGGGCAGGCAAAGGCCGCATGAAGCGCCGCCGTAATACTCACCCGGCTTTCGTCATTACAGCCCCAGAAAAGCCGCAGCCCCGCATGCCTAGCCAGCTGTCCTAATGCTAGCCCGGCCCTGATTCCACCGCATTTCATTAGTTTTATGTTGAATATACCAAATAAAGCGGGCTCCTGCGCCAGCCGGATAGCGGTCTTTCCGTCGGTGAGTGATTCATCGGCAGCGATCCGAAGGCGGATATCCGGGTCAAAATTCAGCAGTTCATTTTCCTGGCCAACCGGAAATGGCTGTTCGATAAGCTCAATATCCACGTGCCGGGTAGTATGCAGGAACTGCCGCAACTGACGGGCATTGTACCCTTGATTGGCGTCTACCCGGATAGTAACGTTATGACCAACTGTTTCATGCAACCGGATAACCCGCTCACTGTCGAGGTCAACATCCCGTCCGGTTTTCACTTTCAGCACCCGGAAGCCCTGCTGCTGATACGCCCTGGCCTCTTCAAGGGTTGCCGCAACATCCATGATCCCGATCGTAACGGAGGTTGGTAAGGCCTTGATATGCTGACCATAGAACCGGACAACCGGCATCTCCAGATACTGACAAAAGGCATCATGCAGGGCAATGTCAAGCGCGGCCAACGTGCCGGGACAATGGACAAACGTTTGTTCGATCCGGTTTAACAGGGTATTGAACATTCGGATATCAGCACCGGCAAACCCCTGTACCACCTCACCTGACAGGTTTTGTACGACATCCGCCAGCGTCTCGCTCACCACATCCGGATCAGGATTGGCAGCCCCCCGGCCGGTTATGCCGTTCTCCAGCTCCACCTCCACGAAAACATTGTCAACCGTAGTGATGTGCTGATAGGCAATGGTGTAGGGCTTTGCCAGAGCAAGGTTGCGGGTATAGACACGGATATCACGGATGCGCATGTCGCTGTTTTTTTTGGTCCACGAACGCTTTCAGTACCGGTATTAAATCAGCCACTCCCTGTTCAAGCGGTAGCAGTACCGGCAACTGCAACGTTTTCCGGTATTGATCCTGAAAAGTCAGGGCCTCATCCAGCGTACATGCCTCTGTATTCAGTGCCAGGGCAATCACCTCCGCGCCATAGGCCCGGATGAGGGCAATTTCGGATTCAACGGACGGGATTTCGCCCCACGCCGGCACATGATCGTAATACGTCCGTTTGGGGGCATGTACCAGAACAACCGCTCTGGCATTTCCTGAAACCAGAAACTCGGCGCCGCACGGACCGCCAGGGTTCCGTAACGACGCCTGCCCTTCGACAAACAGCAGATCGGCACCCGTTTCGTTCCAGCAGCTTACGATAGCATGCTCCAGCTCGCCCGACACAAAATCATTAACGGTCGTATCGAAAATAAAGCCATACCGCCCACCCTGCAACCAGCCTGTTTGCCCGGTATAAATCATTTCGGCCGACATGCCGGCGTCTTGGCATGCCTGCGTTAACAGCCGCGCCGTTGTCCGTTTACCTAATGCACAGTCAGTTCCCATGACGGCAACAACCGGTGCCTGAACCGTATAAATTGCACCGGTCCAGAAATGCAGTTCGTTACGGGGCTTTGGCTTCCGTATATCAATCAGCTCTCCGCCATGGGCCTCAGCCAGCCGTACCAATTCCGGTTTATCACTCAGAAATTCATGTAGCCCGTTTACCACCGAAAGGCCACGACTCAGGCATGTACGGATGCTGGCCATCATATGGGCGGGCAGCACACCCCCTGATGTCGCCACCGCAATGATGGCATGGGTAACTTCGGGCACGTTCGTCAACGCCTCTTCGACCGTAGCCCAAACGGGCATGTCCCGGTTTGTACCATCCAGTACCTCGCCGGCATCCTGCCCCGCTGTTGGCGGATCAATCACACCCCGCACCCGATACCGTTCTGTTCCCCGAATCAGGCCATGGGCTGTTTTGGCATCACTGGTTGTTAATAAACCATCCGTTAATAATAGGGCTTGAGGTTGCATCTACAGGGTAATTCGTTGCAAGAAAAACAAAAAACCGACATCATCTTTACAATGGCAAGCAAGCGTTTTATCTT
This sequence comes from Arsenicibacter rosenii, assembly GCF_001870735.1. GTDB lineage: Bacteria > Bacteroidota > Bacteroidia > Cytophagales > Spirosomataceae > Arsenicibacter > Arsenicibacter rosenii. The sequence continues at coordinate 628,039 of NZ_MORL01000001.1, forward strand.
CAATTTTCCATTCTTCCTGCCGATGAAACCTCGTTTTTTTTTACTGCTCAGTCTTGTCTTTTACGGTTGGCCGGCCTTCAGTCAGCAGACACAACAATCCCGTCATACAGTTACCAGGCAAACCAGGACTCCTCTTCCGGATGATCGCATCCGTCGTCTGGATAGCAGTTTGCGGTATCTGCATAGTCGCGGCTTGTTCAACGGAGTTGTTCTCCTGGCCCGCCAGGGCAGGATCCGTTACCAACAGGCATTGGGTCAGACCGGCATGGCGGATCAAAAACCACTAACGATCCACTCCTCCTTTAACCTTGCCGCTGTCTCCAGGCAGTTTATGGCTATGCTGGTGATGCAGCTGAACGAGCAGGGCCACATTCGTTATGATCAGCCCGTCAACGACATACTTCCTGACTTTCCGTATACCGGCATTACGATTCGCCATTTACTGACTCATACAAGCGGCTTACCGGAATACGCTGAACTGGCCGGGCGATATAGCGGGCCGCTCGATACGCTGACTAATCAATCCCTGCTGGAACTGCTCTCGGTCCATAAACCGGCCCTGCAGTTTACACCCGGTCAGCAGTGGCGCGATTCAAACACCGGTTATGTCCTGCTGGGTTCTGTCATTTCAGCCGTAACCGGCAAGCCCGTTGAGGACGTGTTCGAGCATCAGATTGTCAGACCGCTGCGTCTTAATGATACCTATATTGTTCATTATCAACCACAACAGATCAATCGCCGAACCGATCGTGTTATGGGGTTTACCCGGTATAACGGGGTATTGCAACCCAACGATCTTACCAGGTTTGATGGTGCTGTCGGGGATGGAAACGTGTATTCATCCGCTGCGGATTTATTCCTCTGGGAACAGGCGCTGACCGCCAATACACTTGTTTCCGCAGCGACCATGCAGGAAGCACTCACGCCTGTCCGGCTAACGGATGGCACCACCTATCCTTATGGCTTTGGCTGGGAGCTCGAAAACGGACAGCAATCCGTTTTTTCCCATACCGGAACGCGGGGCGGCTTTTACAACGAAATTGTCCGATACGTCAACGATAAACAAACACTTATCGTTCTTTCGAACGGGACGAACCAGGTGGCAAGACCACTAATCCGTCAACTCGTCGAAGGGAAGTCCGTCCGACTGCCAAAGACGCAGTTAATCACCAATGTCCGGCTCATCGATGGTACCGGGATTCCGGCCAGACCGGCGGCGGTCCGGATACAGGATCAAACTATTCGGGAAGTCGGGCAACTCTCCCCCTTTCCGGATGAAGCCGTTACGGATGGGAAGGGTCTGGTGTTAGCGCCCGGATTCATCGACAGCCATAGTCATCACTATGCCTCACTCGACAAAACACCCGAAGCCATTGCAATGGTTAGCCAGGGGATTACCACCATTGTCATCGGGCAGGATGGCAGCAGTTACCCCATCGACACGCTGATGAAGCGGATGAGCAGTAGTCCGGTTGCCGTGAACGTCGCCACCTATACCGGTCACTCTACATTGCGTACCCATGTTATGGGTAGCAGAGGATTATACCGGACGGCCAGACCACAGGAGATTGACCGGATGAAGGCCCTTCTCAGGAACGATATGCAGCTCGGGTCACTTGGGCTGGCAACGGGACTGGAATATGAATCCGCTTTCTTTTCCAGCCGCGATGAGGTTTTGCAGCTGGCGCAGGTCGCGGCAGACGCCGGCGGCCGGTATATGAGTCACATCCGGAGCGAAGACATTTCCTTTGCCGATGCGATGGACGAGATCATTGCCATTGGCCGGCAAACCCGTATGCCGGTACAGATTTCCCATATCAAACTGGCCCAGCGCAGCCAATGGGGACAGGCCGCCGACTGGCTGGCCCAACTGGAAAAAGCCAGGGCGGAGGGCATTAACATAACCGCCGATTGTTATCCATACGATTTCTGGCTGTCTACCCTGCGGGTACTGTTTCCGAAACGGGATTATACAAATCCGGAGAGCGCCCGTTTTGCGGTGGAGCAGTTATTCGATCCGGAAAAATCCATTCTGGCCCGCTTCAATGCGAACCCCGCCTATGCCGGTAGAACGCTGGGTGAAATTGCCCGGACCCGACAGGAAACAACGGCACAAACGCTGATGGGACTGGTTGCCGAAGCAGCGGCCCATGCGGAAAAACACCCGGACGAGGCCGGTGAAAGTATTATGGGAAAATCAATGGATGAACCTGACCTGATCCGGTTCCTGCAATGGCCCCATACAAATATCTGTTCGGACGGATCGGTGGGCGGACATCCACGTGCCTTCGGTGCGTTCACCCGCGTACTGGGCCGTTACGTCCGGGAGCAGCCAATCATGCCTCTGGAAATAGCGGTCTACAAAATGACGGGACTGACGGCACAGCATCTGGGACTGACCGACCGGGGGATCGTTGCTCCGGGCTATGCCGCCGATCTGGTTCTGTTTAACCCCGATACGGTTATCGATAAAGCCACGCCTGGCAATAGCCGGTTACCGGGCGCGGGGATTGAGGCGGTATGGGTTTCCGGACAACCGGTTTTTATCCATCAACAGCCGACAGGCAACTTTCCGGGGGTATTTATCCGCAGAAAGTAACGGCAAGTTGCTATTTTTGCACCCTGATTTCATTTAACAGCTACTACATTGATTCCAGCCGTCGACACCCTGCTGAAAGACATTCGGGCCAAGCGTTTTGCCCCGGTTTACCTGATTCACGGCGATGAGCCGTATTACCTGGATCAGCTTGCCGATCAGTTGGAGAAGGTCGCCATCCCCGTAGCCGAAAAAAGTTTTAACCAGTTTGTTCTGTTTGGGAAAGACACCGATGTTGGTTCGGTTATCAACTATGCCCGCCGCTACCCGTTCATGGCCGACCGGCAGCTGGTCATCGTGAAGGAAGCCCAGGACATGGGTGGGCTGAAGGAAAAAAACAGCCTGACCCTGCTGGAAGACTATGCCCTCAATCCGCTCAGCAGCACGATTCTCATGATCTGCCACACCGGCAATCTGGACGAACGTAAGTCGTGGGTAAAAGCATTCGGCAACAAAGGGGTCTTACTGGCGGCCAAAAAACTATACGAAAATAAACTGGTAGACTGGGTACAGGACTACTGCCATAAACAGGGCGTAAAAGTAAGTCCCAAAGCCTGCCAGCTTCTGGTCGACCATATCGGCAACGATCTGAAACGGATGGCCGGCGAGATTGACAAGATGATGCTGAACCTGCGGGTCGATGAAGAGATCAGTGCATCGACGGTGGAACGCCTGGTCGGCATCAGCAAAGAGTATAATGTTTTTGAACTGCAGAAAGCCCTGCTACAGCGCGATGTGGTGAAGGCGAACCGCATCGTCGATTACTTTTCCCGGAATCCGAAAGATAATCCGCTGATTCTGATTCTGACCCAGCTGTTTAGCTATTTCAGCAAGGTGATTCTTGTTCAGTCATCGAGGGATCAGTCTGAAAAAGGGGTTGGAGCCCTGCTTGGGGTGAACCCTTTTTTTGTAAAGGACTATCTGCAGGCAGCCCGCACGTTTCCGCTGCTCAAAGTGGCCGACATTATCCACAGCATCCGGCGGGCAGACGCTCAGGTAAAGGGAATTGATACCCCGACAATGACCGAAGGGGAAATTCTGCGTGAACTGGTGTTTTCAATCCTGCACTAAAATAACCGTACCGGCAGCGGGTCAGTATACTGCCTTTCGATGACCTGCTGCTCCGTCTTACTTTCCAGCGTTTTCTGTACATCAACCGGCAAGGCATTAAAAAGGTCCGTCCCGGTCTTCTTTTCAATCTCATCCACACTCACCCGGTAGCTACTCCATTTCTGCTGCCCGGCCGTATTCGTGTTTGGCATCCAGACGGCAAACATTCTGGTTTTGGCGGTTACCCGACGCACGTCTTCCGAACCGACCGGCAAAACGAGCACGGCTTTCCAGAGCGCGGCCGGTACGGTTAATTTGCCGTTGGCAAGCGCATCCGCCGCACCCTTATCTCCTTCTCCCCCTTTGCCCCAGGTACCGGCTACAATATAGAGCTCATTATGAGTTGCCAGCAGACTACGGCAATATTCTTCCAGCAAACGCCATGCCTGCCGGTTATGCTGCGGGGCCTGCGGGACGATATTCGACAGGATAAATGTAGACCGGTTATCGTCCGCCGAACCATCCCGGTCATCCGACGGACAGAGGTGGCCGCGGTCAAAACCAGTATTCGTGTAGTCATCGTGTCTGGCGACATAATACCCTGCCGGCAGTTGCATATCGGCGATAAAGCTTCCGGTATATCGTTCTGTATTACCCTTCCAGGCGTCTGACAAATGCCATGCCGACCAGTTGGCAATCCCCGTTGTCTTATTCAGCGAAACCGCGTAGGTATTTCGTTCGATCAGAAACCGGTTCGCGGGCAGGGGACTTCCCCGATCCGGATCACCCATGGTTAATGCGGCATCCCGGCCAGGCTGCCCTCCTTCAATTGGCTGCGCCTGATGATCAGGTTTACAGCTAACCGTCTGGATCAGCATCCCACCGAATAAAACAAATCCGATTAGTTTACTCCGAAAATGATTCACTTATTTGATGTATACTTTTTCTGATTTTATAAACATCAAATGTACAATCATTTTACATTCAGGGGTATTATAGGCTCTAATTTTTACTTTATATCCCAAAATGCCCCTTGTTATTTTACGTTTCTCTCATAATTAATCCTAAATACAACTTACTTTTCAGCCGGTCTTAACGCAATCAATTTAACATTTCCAATATACCATTATACTTTTCCTGACAGGCATTACCAGACTTCTTTCTTTCTGTCAGGCCTGTATACCTCCACGCCTGGTTTTTCAGCTGTTTCAGAACATTAATTCACTTTCTCACAAATACATTTAGGCCCAAACATGGTCCTCTCTTGCTGTTTGCCCTGTACGGTTTAGTTCGTCGCAATGCCAAACGCCGTCCGGGAGGCTGTAACCGGACGGCGTTTGGGTGTGATTAACCATATGACGTCTTTATTCCAAGACCAATTCAGCAGCCATTTGTTCTTCAAACAATAGGGCAACACATCGGGCAAATCTAGGTTCCTGCAATCGGTAATAACGGTTATTACCTTGTTGGCGGAAACCAAGTATTCCTTTTGCCCGCATGTTAATTAAATGATGCGAGATAAGTGACTGACTGATTGAAAAATACTCCTGTATCGTCGTCACACTTAACTCTTTTTCCTCTCTGCTCAGCAGCATAACGATCTGTAACCGTAAAGGGTGCGCGAGTGCCTTCAGCATATAGGCTGTTTTATCTAATTGAGGTAAGGTGTTGAGCATATGTTTGAGATATAGTTTATCACTGTGGCCGGTAACGGTCGAAAGATACCGGTTCAACCGTTGACGTGTCTGAATCCAGAAACACCCTTTTGGCATATCCGGCAGATACTGGTTGTTTATGGCTCCGTACAGGGTTTTCTGATTCTGACATCTCATTTACCCCACTACCCTGATTCCAGATATAGATCGCACTGCCCACACAAAGGCTTGTCCCGATAAACCAGTATTTGCGAATAAATAGCTTCATCGTAATGCTTTTTTCATTCAGTAAGGTAAGGTAGCCATCTGATGTTCACCGATTTGTCATGCAAGTAACAATATTAATAAAGAATCTCTTTTTGTTTTTTGGACAAGTCTTTTCGTTTTTCGGCCAAAGACCTCTTAATATGATCAAAAACACGCTTATCTTCTTGTAACTATTTTTAAATTTTAGTTCTTGTTTTATCACATTAACGTGGCAACTTCAATAAATCCGGACTTAATACAATCTCAATTTCATCAGAACAACAAAAAGGGTGTACTTATAATAAGCACACCCTTTTTGAGAGTTAAACGATTTAGTCGATCTTACAACATGGCAGCCCCAAAAACACCGGCACTATCACCAAGTTTAGGTTTCACTATACGGGTATGCAGGATTCCGTTATTGAAAATATACTTCTTAATGCGTTCTACACCCTCCGTATATAATAAATCAACGTTTCCAACACCACCTCCTAATACAATAGCGTCCGGGTCGAGTACATTGATCAGTGTTGAGATGGCACGGCCGAAATACTCCAGCAATCGTTCTATAGTCTGAGTCGCATAGGGATCGGTTCCTGCCAGATGCCGCTCAACAATGTCTTTCATTTTCAGTTCCTGGCCACTAATATCCTTATAATATCGCTGCAAGGCGGGGCCCGAAAATACCTGTTCGACGCAACCGTTTTTACCGCAATAACACGGGTATCCGTTTTCCTCCAGGATATTATGTCCCCATTCGCCACCGATACCGTGTAAGCCATTGAGGACAAGGGCGTTTCCATCAAGCCCTCTAAAGACGACGCCCCCACCGACACCAGTGCCCATGATCACCCCAAAAACACACCGGAAATCAGGGGCAACTTCAGGCACAACCCCAAGCGTTGCTTCAGCCAGCGCAAAACAGTTGGCATCATTGGCAATTTCTACCTTTACCCCCAACCGTTTTGACAACTCCTGCGGTAAGGGCATCCCGTTAAGGACGGTTGTGTTACACCCCTTCATTGTTTTTGTGACCGGGTCAAAGGTGCCGGGTGTTGCAAACCCGATTTTCTCCGGTTCGCAATTTGTTTCAGCCTTAAGAATGCCAACCAGTTTTATAATCTGTCCCAGTATATGCTCATACCCCAGATGTGCCTCAGTATCAACTCGTTTACGGACTAAAACAGCTTCAGGCGAAGGCGCCGACAAGACAACTCCTTCAATTTTGGTACCACCCAAATCGATACCCCAATAAGTTTTCATAAAGTTCGGAACAGAATAGTATGTAAGGTGTAATAGTGGTTTCAGGTATGAATTTACTCTTTACAAGCAGCAAAAGAGAACAACAAAAATCACTATTTTTTTGTAAATCGCACACCAGTTTCTGCTTCAATTATTTTAGCAGCGTTTCATCATAAATCTAAACAAATAAAAATATGCTTCGAGCCGGAGAAAGTGCCCCTGATTTTAAGCTGTTTAATACCGAAAAGAAAGAAGTTGCCCTACAGGATTTTACCGGAAAAAACGTTGTTATTTTGTTTTTCCCTATGGCGTTTACCAGTGTTTGTACGGCTGAATTATGCGAAATGCGCGATAATATCAGTACGTATACCGGGCTGAATGCCGACATTATTGGCATCTCCGTAGACTCCCCTTTTACCCTTGCTAAATTTAAACAGGAACAAAACCTGCCATTTGAGTTGCTGTCAGATTTTAACAAGGAAGTCTCTGCGGCCTACGACAGTCTGTATGAAACATTTGTGCTGAATCTGAAAGGAGTCAGTAAGCGTGCCGCATTCGTTGTTGACGGCGAAGGCATTATTCAGTATGCCGAAGTGCTTGACAATGCAGGGGATGTACCTGACTTTTCGGCCATTCAATCAACCTTAAATCAACTGAATTAACTTTGTCACCGGTCAGAAAAATCTGACCGGTGACACTCCTGGAAACCATGAAAGCCTGGTATCATACCTTTTTCAACGGACTACCGCAGGTTGCCTGGAAGGCAGCCCAAACGCATGAGCAAACCCAGCTTGATCTGGAGTTACTCGTGGAAAATCTTGATTTTGGTCCCGGCGACCGTATTCTCGACATTTTTTGTGGCTATGGACGGCATGCCATACCCTTAGCGCGGATGGGTGCCTGGGTAACCGGAGTTGATATTTCAACGGAATACATTGCCGGTTTACAGCTGACTATTGACCAGGAAACGCTCCCGATGGAAGCCATTGAGGGCGACTTTCTGGATATGGCCATTGAAGGCACGTTTCATGCGGCCTACTGCATGGGAAACAGCTTCAGTTTTTTTCCGGCCGACGATATGCTCCGGTTTCTGCAAAAAACTGAAGGTCTGCTCAGACCCGGAGGCCTGTTCCTTGCTCACACCAGCATGGTGGCCGAAGTAATCTTACCCGATTATCAGGAACGCAGCTGGATGAATGTCAGCGATGACATAACCTTTCTGAGCGAAAACACCTACGATCCCATGTCAGGCAGGATTGATGCCCGGCTTACCTATATTCAGACCCTTGATTCGGGGCAAGCCGAAATCGAAACCCGTACCGCTGAATATCACATTTATTCAATAGCCGAAATTGGTCGTATGGCCATGCAGGTTGGCCTTGAACTCATTGATTGTTACGGAACCGTTGATGGTCAGCCCTTTGCTGTCGGAGATGAGGCCGCGTGGATGCTCTTTTCAAAACCGGCTGATTAAATCTTATCCGTAAAACATAGTATACTACCAGCGAAGACCATTAAACGACATTTATACCATTATTAGCCAACTTTATTAAAATTTTCCAGGATTTTTTGCGTTAGTGCTGGCCTTTTATATATTAATTCAGTAGTTTTCAATGAATTTAACACTGTTAACTACTATTTGACCCATAAATGGAAGTTTTAGAACGCAAACAACGTACCCGGGAGCAAACGCGACAGGGCATCGTTTTCACGGCTAAGGATATTGCCCGGCGAGAAGGATGGCAGGCTGTTTCGATTCGTAAGATAGCCGATGCTATTGACTACAGTGCACCTATCGTTTATGAATATTTTGACAGCAAAGATATACTTTTACATGAAATCCGTGCCGAAGGGTTCCGGTTTCTGAGAGAAGAATATAACCGGATCATGAAGCTATACCGTGATCCGGAAAAAAGGTTGTATGAAATATCGCTGATTCAATGGAAGTTTGCCTTTGAGCAACCTGAGACCTACCAGGTCATGTATAACCTCAACGGAGCTTTTTGTCAGGTTTCAATCTGCGGAACCCTCGATATGGAAGAAATGGCGAATCTGGTCCGGGAAACCATTTTCTCCTTCATTCCTAAATCTAAGGAAAGTATCCAGAAGCTTTATTTCGAATGGTGGTCGATTTCGCACGGCATTATTACCATGTCCATGATTCTTAAAGACCAGCAACCCATCGAGCAGTCTGAAATTATTTACCGTGACACGCTCCGGCGGTTTATCCGGAACTTACGGTAACAAACAGCAATGATCTTATCAAGGATTGTCGTTTACTCTACGCTGTTTACAGACCGTACCTGAATTTCGCTCTGGTGGTAAACCAGTGAATGGGGATCGATGCTATGCGTTAACCATACGTTACCGCCAATAACAGAGTCATGCCCTACTACTGTTTTACCACCGAGTATAGTTGCATTTGCATAAATGACCACATTATCTTCTATGGTCGGATGCCTCTTTTTCTGAGCCAGATTCTTTGCTACATGCGTCGCGCCTAAGGTAACCCCCTGATAGATCTTCACATTCTTTCCGATGATCGTGGTTTCTCCAATGACTACACCTGTACCATGATCAATAAAAAAAGACGGACCAATCGTAGCACCCGGGTGAATATCAATACCGGTATGGCTATGGGCATACTCCGTCAGCATTCTCGGTAACATCGGAACCTCCAGCGCAAGCAGTTCATGAGCCACCCGGTACACGGCAATGGCAAAAAAACCGGGATATACCGATACCACTTCTTCAATCCCGTTGGCGGCCGGATCATTCTCGGCAATCGCCCGCGCGTCTGACTGCAGCATCGAATAGATGCCCGGCAACCGCTTGAAAAACTGATTCGATACAGATTCCGGCGACTGGGAAAGCTGCGACTGCAAAGGCCGCAGCAGACACTGCAGCTGATCCGTCAGTTTGTCATATGTCCGCTGTACATCGACCGAAACCGACTGACAATCCTGCGTAATCGGAAAAAGCAGCCGCAGCAGCTGATCAATAAACCGCCCGGCATCCGGACGGGATGGCAGCCGGAAGCGAAACTGTTCGCCCTGGGTAGCTAACTGATCAAAAAAGGCCGTCAAAGCATCTGTAGAGGTCATATATTCAGCGTATTCAATTCCCCGGTTTGGGGAAACCTTACAACAATACGGTCAATGCATCTATCGGGTCTGATAGGTGATAATCTGCTATTTGCCAACAAAAACGGCGCCAATAAGTTCCTCCGACCAGACTGGCGTTGATTTTGCAGTTAATTAACGTCGTAAATAACAGAATCATGTTTGGTAAAGCAATAATAACCCTGTTTTTTTCACTGGCAGCGACGGCCGGATTCTCCTGGCTTATCTCTATGGCATGCAGCCGGAAGAGCCAGCATTCCGCGTCGGTGGTCCAGGCATCAACAGGTAACCTCGTCAATGTCGTCAGTGCCGGACCGGCGGTAACGTTTTCGCTTCCGGTGGAGTTTTCGCAAGCAAACGACGGAAGTAACCGGGTCTTTGTCATTGAACGTCCCGGGCGTATTCAGGTCTTCGAGAAAGAGGCGAGTGCCGCGGCGGCAAAAACCTTCCTTGATATCCGCTCACGGGTGAGTGGCGGCCCCCAACACGGGCTGATCAGTCTGGCTTTTGATCCGGCCTATGAGGCAAACGGCTTTTTTTATGTCAATTATACCAAGGAGGATCCGGAAGAAACCGTCATCAGCCGGTTCAAATCCATTACACCAACCGAAGCGGATCCGGACAGTGAACAAATCCTGATGAGGCTGAAAATACCGTTCACGAATTATAGCGGCGGTAAGCTTCTCTTCGGTCCGGACGGCTCTCTGTATATCGCCACCAATGACGGGAAGCAGTCAACGCTCAGAAAAGTGTACACCGGTCATGACGATTTAAACTAAACATAAACCAATGCCCGTTTGAAGGACCTGAAATGACGCAATCGTTGATAATAAATCTGTATTCATGCCTTGATCGCTATTTTAATTGATCTAAAGTAAACTTATATTGTCGATATTTGTCTGCTTATGCAACCATAAGCATATTGATTTCAAACTTGACGGTATGAATCCGGTAATTGAGTTTTTTCAAAAGTTACTCGATACAAATGATTGGCCACCCCGGTGGTATTGTGGCAACTGGACCGATTTCCATGGCTGGCTCTATATTTTTTCTGACCTCGCCATCTGGAGTGCCTACATGGCCATTCCACTCATACTGATCCGTTTTATCATCCTGAAGCAAGGCATTCCGCTTCGTAGTGTGTTCTGGCTCTTCGGGGCGTTTATCCTGCTTTGCGGACTGACGCACCTGGTGGATGCCACCATGTTCTGGTGGCCGGCTTACCGCTTTAATGCCTTTATCCGGTTTCTGACAGGTATTGTTTCTTTCGCAACGGTATTGGCCCTGATTAAGTATTTTGATCAGGCCCTGGGCCTGCGGACCTCCGGCGAATATGAGCGTGAACTCAATTACCGTCAGCGGGCCGTACAGGAGTTATCGCGATCGAATGAAGAGCTGCAGCAGTTTGCCTATGTAGCCTCGCATGATCTCCAGTCTCCCCTGCGGACCATTGAAAACTACATGTCGTTGCTGGAGCAGAAACACGGACATGAATTATCCCCCGATGCCCGCAAATTGCTGGAAGTTACCTCAGCGGCCTCAGGCCGGATGCGGGTCCTGATTAACGATCTGCTGGAGTTTTCCCGGATTGGCAACACCGCTGATTTCGTACCGGTTGACCTCAATACGCTGTTCGAAGAAATCATGGATGAGCAACAGGAAGATATCCGCGATGCGGGTGCCGATATCCAGGTTGGCCGGCTGCCGGTCCTGGAAGCGCACCGGACCGACCTCAAACAACTTTTCCTTAACCTGCTTTCCAATAGTATTAAATACCGCCGTACGGGTGTCACGCCTGTCGTTTCCGTCCAGGCCGAAGATGCAGGGGACAACTGGCAGATCCGGATCAGTGATAACGGCATTGGGATTGACGCCCGCTATTACGACCGCATTTTCCAGCTTTTTCAGCGCCTACACGGCCGGAATGAGTTTCCCGGAACCGGCATTGGGCTGGCCACCTGTAAAAAGGTGGTCGAAATTTATGGCGGCCGCATCTGGCTGGAGAGCAAGGTTAATGAAGGTTCCACTTTTTACGTTGTACTACCTAAAGTAATTAAAACCCTGAAGCATTATGCCCAGTCCGATACACTGCATTCTGTTAATTGACGACGACCCCGATGACAACTTTCTGCACCGGATGGTTATACAGGATTCAGGTCTTTGTGAACAGATTAAAGTTTCCGAAAACGGGTTGCTGGCCTTACACTATCTGACCGACGTTACCAATCCCGATTACATCCGGCCTGATGTTATCCTGCTGGATATCAATATGCCGGGCATGAACGGATTCGAATTTCTGGGGGAATATGACAAACTGCCTGAAGCCCAGAAGGCAAAGGTAGTACTGATGATGCTCACCACCTCGCTGAATCCGGATGACCATAAACGGGCCATGTCATACGGGGTTGTCGATAGTTTTAAAAGCAAACCCCTGACCCGCAAACTACTGGAAGACGTCGTCAATACGCATTTTCAGCCGTGAAGCAACCAACTTTTCTTACCGCATTCCGGTCTCCTTTAGGGACGGTCCGTATTGCCGGCGATGAGCACGGGGTTTCGGCTATTTCCTGTCAGGATCAGGACAATCCGGATGCCTTACCCGAACCACAGGCGCTGCTTCCCGCTCCGGTTTGGGAGGCCGCTACCCAGCTACAGGCGTACTTTGCCGGTCAGCGCCAATCGTTTGACTTTCGGATGAACCCGCAGGGCACGGCATTTCAGCAGCGGGTCTGGCAGTTATTACTGACGGTCCCCTACGGGCAGACCCGCTCCTATCTGAGCCTCTCGCGTGAGCTGGGCGATGAAAAAGCAATTCGTGCCGTAGCCGCGGCAAACGGCAAAAATCCGCTCTGGATAGTTGTCCCCTGCCATCGCATCATTGGCTCGGATGGCAAGCTGGTTGGGTATGCCGGCGGGCTGTGGCGAAAAAAATGGTTACTTGAGCATGAACAGAATCAGCGGCAGATGACGTTATTTTAACAGGTATGAAACGGACGCATCTGATTTTTCTGTTACTGAGTGTGCTGAACCTGGGGTGCTTCGGCCGGTTTACCATGACCGAACGCGAAATCCGGGAGCATTATGCGGGGCGTCCGCTCAAACCAACTTTTTATACCATTGATACAGATACCAGCCGGCTCTTTGTGGCCGCTACCGGCGCGGATACACTTCCTCCGCTCCTGCTGATTCACGGCGCCCCGGGCGCGTGGTACGGCTACATCCGGATGCTGGACGATACCCTTCTCAGTAAACAGTACCACGTCATCAGCGTAGATCGTCCGGGCTATCATAAATCACGGATCAGCGGACCGTGGCGGAAACGACGCAAGCAATATACCCTCGGCTGGCAGGCCAATACGATTGCGCAGGCCCTGCGGTTAAATCACTCCGGTAAGCCGGCCACTGTACTTGGCCGGTCCTATGGTGCTCCGGTTGCGGCCCGGCTAGCCGCAGACTATCCGGCACAGATCAGCCAGCTGTTTCTGGTCTCCCCGGCCATTGATCCCGACGCCGAAAAGTTCTACTGGTTTTCGACATGGGGGAAATTTCCGCTGATTCAGGCCTTTTTGCCTAAATTTCTTAACATTGCCACCCATGAAAAGTTTACCCATGCAGACGAGCTCCGGAAACTGTTACCTTCCTGGTCGCAGATTCAGGCGCCTGTAACGGTGATGCAGGGCGGACGCGACTGGATCATTAATGCCTGTAACTTCGACTTTGCGAAATGTGTGCTGGATGGCAAACCGGCCAACTTCATTTTTTTACCCGAGGCAGGACACCTGATTACCAATTCACACGCTGAACTCGTACGTTCGCTTTTACTGACGCCATCAGCCGGTACCGCTGCTCCGACATCAGCCAATTAACCCATTCGGCATGAACAACATAGAAACTGTATTGCTTTTAATGGCAGTGCTGTCCGGCCTTACGTTACTGACGCAGCGGCTGAAAATCCCTTATACGATATTACTGATCGTGGCGGGGCTTATTATCGGTTTTGTGCCAAGTCTGCCGAATGTTGAACTGAAACCCGATGTTGCGTTTCTGATTTTTCTGCCCCCCTTGCTCTACGAAGCGTCGGGAAATATTTCCTGGCATGAATTCAGAACGTTTAGCCAGCCAATCAGTCTGTTAGCGATCGGTCTGGTGTTTTTTACTACCACCGCCGTCGCCATTGTGGCCCATTATGCCATACCAGGCTTCAGCTGGCCGCTAGCCTTTGTACTCGGTGCCGTTATTTCGCCGCCCGATGCGGTGGCGGCTACGAGCGTTACCCGTGGTCTGGGGCTTCCCAAACGCATCATTGTGATTCTGGAAGGCGAAAGTCTGGTAAACGATGCGTCGGCGCTGATCGCTTACCGCTTTGCCATTGCCACCGTGCTCAGCGGGAGTTTTGTTCTCTGGGAAGCCGGATTACAGTTCCTGTTCGTGGCCGGCGGCGGCATTGTCATCGGTATCCTGCTGGGGGTTATTGCACGGCTTATTCATAATCAGCTCGATAACCCGACGGTTGCGACAACGCTTTCGCTGCTGCTCCCGTTTATTTCGTATCTGCTGGCCGAGCACTTCGGTACCTCCGGCGTCCTGGCGGTAGTCTCCGCAGGCTTATACCTGGCCTGGCACTCCTATGAGATTTACTCGTTTCAGACCCGTATGCAGATCAACGGCTTCTGGAATATCCTGATTTTCCTGCTGAACGGCTTCGTGTTTATCCTGATCGGCACCGAACTGCCGTTTATCGTCAGCGGTCTGGAAAAAGACGAACTGCCGAAGCTGATCGGCTATGGATTTCTAATCAGCCTGGTGGCCATTCTGACCCGGATTGTCTGGGTATTCCCCGTCACCTATCTCTTTTCGTTTTTCAAAACGCGGAAAAAGCGGGCAGGGTCGATCCGGCAGTTTTCCCGTAACGAACTGTTTATCACCTCATGGGCCGGCATGCGCGGGGTCGTTTCGCTGGCAACCGCCCTCTCTATTCCCTATAAGCTGCGTTCCGGTCAGGCATTCCCTTACCGGAGTGAGATTCTGTTTATCACCTTCATGGTGATTGTTGTGACGCTTGTCCTGCAAAGCCTTACCTTGCCGGTCTTCGTTAAATGGCTGAACGTATCTGAACCCAAAGACAAGGAGGAGCAGGAAGAGCGTACCATGCGGCTGGCACTGCTGGTGAGTTCCATCACCTTTATCGAAAGCGAGCTTTCCCTGACACTGAACAACCAGGTCTTAACCGAGCTCAAAGAACGGTTTGAACAGCAGATCAACTACCTGAACGGGGTGGTTCGTACGGACGAAAACCCAAGGCTCCACCGGTCTGATACGCTGCCCGAAGCCTTCCGGGAATACATTGAAAGCGAAGCCAAAATCGTTCATCATCAGCGGACACAGATCATCAAATGGCATAAGGAAGGGACGTATAGCGAGGAGGCCATCCGGCGGATTGAACAGGAACTCGACATCCGGAGCCTTAGCCTGCAGACACGGCTCCGGCGGATTGTTCCGTCGGGCGGGCTGATCTGAGGGGGTTTCCGGCAATTGAGCGGCTTACTCCTGATTTAGTGAGTGAGAACCCGTGAGCCGGTGGCAAATTTAATGCGCCGTTTTTTGTAATTTAGCCAACAAACCAGTTTCAATAGTACATGTCAATGGCCCTTTACAAACTTCAAATCAATGGTAAAACCGTTCAGACAGAAGCTGATCCGGATACCCCACTCCTGTGGGTGCTCCGCGACAACCTGGGTCTGGTCGGTACAAAGTATGGTTGCGGGATAGCCATGTGCGGTGCCTGCACGGTGCATGTCAACGGCGAAGCCACACGGTCCTGCGTACTGCCAGTCTCATCGGTTTCAAGCGCAAAAATTACCACGATCGAGGGATTGTCGAAAAACGGGGATCACCCCGTACAGCAAGCGTGGGATGAAGTCGATGTACCCCAATGCGGTTATTGCCAGGCAGGTCAGATCATGACGGCTGCGGCCCTGCTGAAGCGCAATCCGAAACCGTCTACGGAAGAAATTGATGCGACCATGAGCGGGAATATCTGCCGGTGCGGCACCTATCACCGCATCCGTGAAGCGGTTAAAGTTGCCTCTGCGAAAACAAAATAGCTAACGCCTCCTCAGAAAAATGACCTCAACAAGACGTAGTTTTCTAAAAATAGCCGCTTCGGCTGGTGGCGGTTTAGTACTAGGTTTCAACTGGTTTGACGCCGTTGCCGCCGACACCCTGCAGGCTGGTGGCGGGCTGCCGGCCCTCGTCCACAGCTCAAAAAACGCGGCTGCCGCCGCTTCGGTGGAATTTAACAGTTTCCTGTCCATTGCTCCCGATGGGCTGGTGACCATCCTGTCGCCAAACCCTGAGATCGGGCAGGGGATCAAAACCGCTTTCCCCATTGTGGTGGCAGAAGAACTGGATGTCGACTGGAACCGGGTAAATGTGGTACAGTCGGCACTGGATAACAAGAAATTTGACCGCCAGCTGACCGGCGGCAGCGGTGCCATTAAACATTCCTGGACACGCCTGCGGAAAGCCGGTGCTACGGCCCGTCAGCTACTCATGCAGGCCGCTGCCCAGCGCTGGAGCGTTCCGGTCACGGAGCTGACAACCGACAAAGGCGTTGTTTTCCACAAGGCCTCGAACCGCAAACTGCCGTATGGCGAACTGGTAGCTGACGCGGCGAAACTGCCGGTGCCGGCTGATGTGCCGCTGAAAGACCCGAAATCGTTTAAGCTGATCGGCGGGACGATCAAAAACGTCGATAACAAAAATATTCTGACCGGTAAGCCGCTCTTCGGTATAGACTTCTACCGCGAAGGCATGCTGACCGGTATGATTCAGCGGCCGGCCTTTGGCTATAAACTGAAATCCGTAGATGCCAAAGCCGCCAAAGCCATGCCGGGCATTGTCGACGTAGTTACGTTTAAAAATAACGTAGCCGTTGTCGGTAAATCGACCTGGCAGGTAAAAAAAGCAAGGGAGGCGCTCAAAATTGAGTGGGAAAAAGACGGGTCAACGGAAAGTAATGCTGACCATGATCGTCTGTTCACCGAGATGCTGAACGGCGGAAAGGCGACGGTACAGCGGAAAGACGGGGATGTGGACGCTGCGTTTAAATCGGCGGCAAAGGTAGTTAAGGCGGAGTACCAGTGCCCGTTCCTGCCCCACAGCCCGATGGAGCCGATGAACTTCTTCGCCCACGTAAAATTTGGTCCGAACGGACCGGAAAGCTGCGAACTCGCAGGCCCGACCCAGACCCCGGACATGGCCCGTAACGAAACGGCCAAACTCCTGAATATTCCGGCCGACAAGATTACGGTTGAACTCACCCGGATGGGCGGCGGCTTTGGTCGCCGGCTGAAAGCCGATTATGTCGTGGAAGCCGCCGAACTGTCGAGTCTCGTTAAAGCACCGGTTAAACTGATCTGGACCCGCGAAGATGACATGACCGGAGGCAGCTACCGCCCGGCCGTCCGCTACCGGTTCGAAGCCGCGCTGGATGCCCAGGGGAACCTGATCGGCTACAAACTCCGTGGTGCCAGCATCAATGCCGGAAATTCCACCCGTCAGGACAACTTCCCGTCGGGTGCCGTACCGAATCTGCTGATTGACTCGGTCGACCATAAATCGCCGATTACGACCGGTGCGTGGCGTGCGCCGATCACGAACTTCCTGGCGTTTGCCGAACAATCGTTTATCGACGAAGTAGCCACGGCCGCGGGCAAGGATCCGGTGCAGTTCCGCCTCGATCTGCTCGACAAGGCCAAAGCCTCGCCGACCGGAGCCATTAAGTACGACATTGACCGGATGATCGCGGTGATTAAACTGGCGGCTGAAAAAGCCGGCTGGGGCCAGAAAAAGGGGGCTGACGGTAAAGCCGTGGCCCAGGGCTTCAGCGTTTATTTCTCGCATAACTCCTACGTGGCACAGGTCGGCGAAGTAGTCATGCAGAAAGGCAAACCGGTCTTGCAGAAGATTTACGCCGCTGCCGACTGCGGGATCATCATCAACCAGAGCGGTGCACGGCAGCAGGTTATGGGCGGTATTGTCGACGGCATCGGCCATGCAATGTACGGGAACATGACCTTTAAGGATGGCGTGCCGCAGCAGGCTAACTTCAACGACTACCGGCTGATCCGGATGAATGAAGTGCCGGCCGTTGAGGTGCATTTCGTCGACAATGGTATAGAACCGACCGGGCTTGGCGAACCGGCGCTGCCACCAACCGGCGCGGCGGTATCAAATGCCTACTTCAAAGCCACCGGTCAGCGACTGCGCAATCAGCCGTTCATCAATCAGGATGGGTTTAAAGGCGTTTCATAAATAAGCAGGCAATCCAAATCAAAAAGGGCAGGTCTGTGAAGACCTGCCCTTTTTGATTTGGATACGGTCCGGTTCGCTTACGAGGAGCGATAGGCCATGTCATAGACCGACTTGGCGTGCGGGCCCAGAAACACGCGTGCATAGATCCGCATTATCGCCAACCCGTCGATGATCAGGCTCAGGGCCGTGAAAAAAGCCAGCATGACCTGATCTTCGTGAATATGGGTAAATATCAGATCCTCGCCGACAAACGAAGGGGTCAGCGGAAAGCCGGAAACCCCCAGACAGGCCAGTAAAAAGACCAGTGCAATCCGTGGATGCCGGTAGGAATGCCCGTGAAACTGATCCAGATTAATGTTCCCTTCCAGCCGCTTCAGACGGCTCAGGCACTGATAGCCGACGATCCCCGCCACAATGATTCCGCTGAGGTAAAGCGCCACATGGCTGTAGGTGAAGTGTTCATTGAAGGAAATCGAGAGCGCAATCCAGAAGTGATTCATCACAACGAGTGTCCAGCTCATCCGTGCTTTGCGGCGTTCGGTAAACGACTTCAGCACCATGAGCAGACCAAGCAACGAAAACACGCCGGCCAGAACCCTGTGCACCGGTTCGGGGATCAGCCGGTCGTTGGCGAGGCAGATCAACCCGGCGATATAGGCCGGAATAAAAAAGAGGAGTACGCGGTTCAGGGTCAGGAAATTCAACCGGTTACCGGCCCATTTCAGCGGATTCCACAAATACCGGTACATCAGCGAATCAAGGTTCCACTCCTTCAGGCTTAACATATAGAGGGTGTTCCGGAGTTTTGCCGGATACAGCGCCTCAATCGTCCGGCCACGGAACGAAACGTTGTAGAACTGCTCCCGAATCAGGTAACTGACCACCGACGGCGATACCAGCAGCTGATAGGTCCGCAGGAATGCGTTCCCGGCAAAATGAAAAATCGCCAGGTTTTCAAACCCTAACGCCATTTCAACAAAAATCAGCCCGATCTGGGCAATGGAGGCATAGGCAATCTGGCTTTTTACCGAAGATTGTACCCGTGCAATACCGGTGGCCACAAACGTACTGAGCAATCCCGAGAGCCCGATCAGGATCCGGATCGAGAACTGATGCTCCCAGAACAGATAGGTCCGCAGCATCAGAAAGACACCAAGGTGAACGGACAGCGACCCGTAAAAAATAGCACTTGAAGGCGTTGGCCCTTCCATCGCACGGGGCAGCCACGACGAAAACGGCAGCTGCGCCGACTTTGCCGAGGCCGATACCAGAATCATCAGCGAAATAAAGGCCCCAATCACAGAATGTGACTGTAAATGCTCATGCACCAGATCGAAATTACTCAGCTTCAGAAACGTAATGTTCTCATGCCAGAGGTGATGGCTCATCCACATGGCCAGAATCAGGCCCACATCCCCGATCCGGTAAATTGAGAATACCTTTACCGCATTCTTTACCGGCAGATACCGGTCGCGGTAAAAAGCAATGAGCAGAAACGACGAGATACCCAGAATCTCCCAGCCCACAAACAGCGTTTCGATATTGCCGGAAAAAATGGTGATATTATACCCCAGGTAAAAAAACAGGATCGTGTTAAAAAACCGTTTATAGCCCGATTCACGGTGCATGTAAAAGCGGCTGTACATCGTCACCAGAAACGTCAGAAATGCCCCGACGAAAAGATACATAGCCGTTATCTTATCAAAATAAAGGTCGATAAAAAACTCGTAGCCGGGCGCCGTAAACACCACAAAGTCCTTCTCGTTCAGAACCGGACAGCCGTTGAGCAGCCAGTACCCCAGAAAGGCCAGTGCGCCAGCCAGGTGTGTCCCGACAACCCCGAACGAGAGCCCCGAAATCAGCGTTTCCCGTTTTGCCGGCAACAATAAACTAAGCAGATAGCCTGCCAGCGGAATCAGAATAAAGAATGGTAAGATTGACATGGTCGTACGGGTCCGGTTAGTGTAGGGCGTAAACGGGTAAATTTTCCTGATGGGTTTCTACCAGAGGGGTTATATCCTGTATGGTACGCAGTTGCCCCTGAGCAGGTGTATACGGGGTAAAGGCACCATCTTTAAACAGATAGAGTGCCTCAGTTTCCGGATGAAACACCACCAGCCGGACCCATTCATGATTAAACCATTCGTAGGTTTCGGGCGCGCGCTGTATGGTTTTCAGCACCACTTCCGGCTTGTGCTGTACAATCATCAGCAACCGGACCGGATCATGCACCTCAATCATCTGCACCGGCAGCCCCGGCCGCAGATCGCCGTCGATGCCATTGGCGACCCCGAATAACCCCATCACATTATGCGGCAGTTTCGAGCCTGCCCCCAGCTTCTGGTTGTCGACCCGCGAAAAGAAATACTCCAGGTTAATCCCCCCGCATACCGGAGCGGCCGCTTTCAGGATGGAAAACAGGTAATTGCCGTCGGGGTCGATCTGGTAGTCGTATGAATTCATGAACGACCGCCGGTCCAGGAAAAGGCCTTTGGTCAGATCCCGCTTTCCGACGATGCAAAGGGCATTGGTGGCGTGGTTTAACTCAGGGCGCGGTTCAAAAAGCGACACCGAGCGGATTTTTATCAGTTCGTGAATACGTTTGGCACTCAATCGGGTATCAATCGACGCAAACCGACGCGAACGCTCTTTGGCGTTGTAATCGAGGGCTTTGGCAAAGGTGATTTCGTTTGCCGAATGCCGCTGCTGATTCACGGGCGATAGTTTATGTTCATCGTAAAACATGATTTCGTCGCGCGTGGTATCATGTAGTGCCCCGACAAAATCCGTTGTATCCGGAATAGCAATGCCGCGTTCGCGCAGTTGTGCCCGGACTTCCGGATGGTTGGCCATCGAACAAATGACACGGGCGTTTACCGAACCGGCCCGGCCTGAACACGCCCCGCAGTCGTAGGCGGCGTAGTGTGGATTGTTTACACTGCTGGAACCATGCCCGACTACGTAGATCAACGGGGCAAACTCCCGTACGAGCCCGATGCTTTTCAGCAGCCCTTCGACCCTGGCAACCATTTCCGGCACCGTAAACCCGATCTGCAGGCCGTCTTCAAAACCGTCGGTGGCCCCGTGTTCCACCGTCAGCCTGGCATGTTTATCCATATGCTTGAACGACGAAGCCGTAGCCGGTGTCATCGTCGGCCGGAAAATATTGGCAAATAACCGGAACGCCGACCAGAACCCGAGCGTCTGCGAAATCAGCCAGCCGCTGTGAAATGAATGGGCATGTTTGGTAAAATGAATATCCCGTTCCCGCGCACTTTTTGCGTCGGCTTCCTTGACAAGGTGCTTCGGCGTAACGGGTGCCGGACACAGCTTTGTCAGGTATTGACCATCCTGCGGCTTGTAGAAAAACTCCACATTAAAGAAGCCCGGCGTCCCGAAGGTTTCGCACTCCGGATCAAACTGCTCCACATACCGGCGGAACGAGCATTCGCGGTCGTCGATGCAAAACAGCGCCTGAAAGCTCTTTTCGGCCGGCGCCGGTTTGGGCCCGTAGTTGGCCACAAGCCCGGTCAACACGTCTTCATAGTAGCTCCACTCATAGGCTTCCTGCCAGATCGTGAGCATATCATCGAGCCCGGAGGCGTTCACATCCGCAAACAACGCAGGGGGGGCGTCCTGTAGCCGGCGGGCAAGGGGTTCCCAGGCACCGGCCCCGAACTGACTGTCGAGGGCATCCATCTCCAGCAGCAATTCAAACACAATCAGATCGTGTACTGAAATCTGCCGCTGATCCAGCAGCGTTTGCGGCTGATCTTCAATGGCGGAGACCATACCCGACCACCCCTGATGGGCAAACTGCTGATCATACAGATATTGGGCAAACCAGGTCTCATCCCCTACCAGCTGCGTGAGCAGTTCAGTAATGGTGCACGGCCCCTGTATGAACAGATCCCTGACACGCCTGGTCCGGAAAAAACTGCTGAAACTGTTTTTCTCCATCTCCCGCAAAGCGCTCAGAAAACGCTGGTCGGCAACCGGAAAACTCCAGATGGAAATCCCCTGATCGAGGTACGAACACAAGACCCGGAACAAGACCGGATGCACCAGTGAATCGAGATCAATCCGGTATTGCCGTTTCCAGTTTGCCCGTAACTGACCAATACGGGGCAGCGTGGTCGCATCCGGCGGGGCATGCAATAACCGGTCTTTCCAGTCTGCCAATGCTTTTTCGCCCTTGCGTTCACGGATTTTCTGTTCCAGTATTGTTTCTTTTATCTGACCGGCTGCGTAGGCGGCTCGGTACTCGCTCAGACTCAGCGACACTTTATAGCCAAACAGCGCAGATGCCCGTTGTATGGCTTTATAAAAGGGCAGATGCTGAAACGCATGGAGGGTATTATGGTGGATAAAATCCTTGAGCGGTGCCTGAGCCGGCAAATAATGCTTCAGCTCATGGAGCACCTCATCCTCATCAAAAGGGGCGGGCCGTGTCGTCATTCAGGTGGTACAGCTTATAGTGAGTGTTAACTATGAATAATCCGGGGAATTCATTCGTGCGCCTATCGGGCAGTCATGACTCCGGCCACCTAAAAGTCCCTGAATTTTGTTAAATCGCTATTAAACCTACCTTAAAAAGACATTAAAAATAAATATTCGTTTATATATACATCATTGACAAACAAAGTATGATCAGGATCATACTTTCAAAAAAAATCCACAAATTGTATTTTTACTACATCCCGCGGGAGAATAACGTCTCTGTCATCCGGTCAAATTCTGACTGAACGGCAGCGTCAATCCGGACTACCTGCTGTGTCTCCGGATGCGTAAAGGTTACATGACGGGCATGCAGCAACATGGTATGCATGTCGAACTGCTCCTTAAACAGCTTGTTTTGTTTGTTACACCCGTGGGGGCGGTCGCCGATGATCGGGTGCATCACGTGCGCCATGTGTTTGCGCAGCTGATGCATGCGCCCGGTGGTTGGTTCCAGCTCCACCAGCGAGTAGCGGGAGGTCGCGTGCTTGCCGAAGGCCAGCGGAATTTCGGCCCGCCGGAGCGTCTTCAGCGTCGTAAAAGCATCCTGTACCACCCCGTCATCCCGCTTGAGCGGGTAATCAATGGCCAGGGTATCGGGCGTAAAGCCACGGACAATGGCGAGGTAGGTTTTATGCACCCTGCCCTCCGCAAAAAGCAGTTGCATGGCAGCGTTCAATGGTTCGGTCAGCGCAAAAAGCAGGACACCGCCTGTCTTGCGGTCAAGGCGGTGGACGGGATACACCCGCTGTCCGAGCTGATCGCGGAGCCGCTGCACGGCAAATTCACTGGCATCGCTGGCAATCGGCGAACGATGCACCAGCAGGCCGTGTGGTTTATTAATGGCAACCATGCCATCGGCATGGTGAATAATCTCTAACATGGCAACATACACCTGTAGGGGACGCCCATACGCGGGTGCCCTTTCGCCCTGCAAAGGTAACAGGCTTTCACTGTTTGGCAGAAAGCCGTATCTTTACCTGATCAACTTTTGCACAGAAAACCGGGGCGTTCCGTTTCCCGGACAGCCTTTTTCCGTCATAAACGACGGTTTAGTGATCCAACAGCGCCTGTGCCTGCAATTTGCCTATGTCTACCCCCGTCAACGAAAAACTGGAACTTGCCCGGAATTTTGTCCTGCACACCAACCGGAATCTGTTTCTGACCGGCAAAGCCGGTACCGGAAAAACTACGTTTCTCCATCAGATCAGGCAACAGGCGTTCAAACGGATGGCGGTAGTCGCCCCCACCGGTGTGGCGGCCATTAATGCCGGGGGCGTCACCATTCACTCACTGTTTCAGCTTCCCTTCGGCCCGATTGTGCCGGGGGCACCGCTCCAGGAAGCGCGGAAATTCACCCGTGACAAAATCAGGCTGCTGCGCACCCTCGACCTGCTTGTGATCGACGAAATCAGTATGGTCCGGGCCGATATTCTGGACGGGATCGACGACATTCTGCGCCGGTACCGCTACAACAGCGCTCCCTTTGGCGGCGTGCAGCTGCTGATGATCGGCGACATGCAGCAGTTGCCGCCCGTTATCCGCGACGAAGAATGGGCGTTGCTGCAACCCTATTACCAGACCGGCTATTTTTTCAGCAGCCGGGCCCTCCGGCAGACGCCGTACCTTTCGATTGAACTGACCCACATTTACCGGCAGTCCGACGAGCGGTTTATCGGCATTCTGAACAGCATACGCGAAAAACGGATTTCCCGCGCTGAGCTCGACGAACTGAATAAGCGGTACATTCCGGATTTTGCCCCGAAGGACGAAGAAGGCTACATTACCCTGTCGACCCATAACCAGGCTGCGCAACAGATCAACGCCCGGAAACTACAGGCGCTGAAGGCAAAGGCCCGTACGTTTACGGCTACCATCGACGGCGAATTCCAGCCAAACAACTATCCGACCGAGGCCGAACTGGAGCTGAAAACCGGTGCTCAGGTCATGTTTATCAAAAATGATGCGACGTACGAGAAATTGTACTATAACGGGAAAATCGGCCGCATCGTGGCTATGGACGACGAGACGATCTACGTAAAGTGTCCGGGTGAGGATTCGGTCATCACCGTCCTGCCGGTGGAATGGACCAACCTCCGGTATAGTATTGATCCGGCGACGAAGGAAATCAAGGCCGACCCCATCGGTACGTTCCGGCAATTTCCGCTGCGGCTCGCCTGGGCCATTACCATTCATAAAAGCCAGGGGTTAACGTTTGAAAAAGCGGTTATTGATGCCTCGGCTGCGTTTGCCCACGGACAGGTGTATGTAGCCCTCAGCCGCTGTAAAACACTGAAAGGCCTTGTGCTGCAAACCCCTATCCCGTCGAGCAGCATCAAAACGGAGTTTACACTTGAGGAGTTTCACGAACAGGTTCAGCAAAAAACGCCCGGCGAGCAGGAGTTGACCGAATCAAAACGCAGCAACCAGGAGCTGCTGATCCGGGAGCTGTTTGCGTTTGAACGGGCCGCCACCCTGGCCGTCCGTTGCCGCAGGTTTCTGGAAGAAAGTGAAGACAGTTTCAGCGACGAACTAAAGACCGGTCTGGTCAGGCTTGATGACCTGATCCGCGAAAAAGCGCGGGACATCGCCCGCCGGTTTCAGCACCAGTTAACCACTTATTTTTCGGCCCCCGAACTGCCGGAATCTAACACGGCGTTACAGGAACGGATCCAAAAGGCAGGCACCTATTTTCTGGACCTCATTAAAAATGAGTTAACCCCCTTTCTGCACGACGCGCCCACCGACTGCGACAACAAACAGTTGCGCGACAGCCTCCTCGAACGCCTCGACGAACTGGAAAAAGAGTTGTTTACGAAGCAGGCCTGCTTTGCCCTCTGCCAGAAACAATTTTCGGCCCTCGCCTATCTGGAAGCCCGCAACCATGCCGAACTGGATTTCCGGCCCGCCCGCAAGCAGCCCGACGAGGGCCCGAAAACCCGTAAAGGCGATACCATCGGCAAGGGGCTGTATGGAGCGCTGATGAAATGGCGTGACGATCTCGCCGGCGAGCATAATACGACCGGTTACATGGTATTACCCCAGAAGACGATTGTGGAGCTGGCCCGCGTCCGGCCCGCATCGCCCGCCGACCTGCTGAAAATAAAAGGCATGGGCAAGACCAAAACCAAACAGCTCGGTGCTGCCATTCTGGCGATCATCCGGCAATACGGGGATAGCTGACGGATCAGGCGCGGCCACACTTTCTGTGACTGCCACCGGCAACAGCACACCCTTCAGTTACACCTGGGCCGCTCCGCAGGGCATTACGCTTTCGGCTACCTCCACGTCGGCCGTTTCGGCATCGGCAGGCAATGGGGTGTCGGGTGTTCAGACGCTTACCGTAACGGTTGCTGGTGCCGTATTTACGGGGCCGGGTGGTTATGTGTACAGCAGCGTTTACCGCCGGCCCGGGACGTATACCGTCAATGTCCTCAACATGAAACAACCCGGCACCTTTACCATGACGGCCGCCACGACCAATGCCTGTGGCGACCGGATAACCGATGTCATTACCTGTACGATTACGGGAACGGGGTGTAATTAAACCTGCCGGCCTGAAGCCAGCTACCTGTTCAGAATAGTAAGCAGCCCTCCTCTGAAACTGATCGATGGAGGACGGCTTTTATCGTATGCCGTTAAACAGTATGTTCTCCGATATCGCTCGCCTGTGGCGAGGGGCAAGTAGGAGATAATGCGAAAGCATAAGAATCTTACTTATTGATTACCAGTCTATTTCATTGCGGTGACGCATAACTTCAATTCTCATACCAAAATTACAGCCAAGTTGGAATACGTCAGAAAGGGTTCCTTTCTTTAGTTCAAGACGAGCAAAAATATCCCCATCCCGATCCTCGAAACCTACAACTTCAAAAAGTCTTTTCGGCTCTTTATTAAACTCTTCAACAACTTTTTTGATGAGACTTTCATCACCTGTGATTATTTCGAACTTGAGAGGTAGTTTGTCAAATTGCTCCATCGGTTAATATCAGTTTTACTTCAGGAAACATTCGGTTGAACTGTGCAATTGCGCCCGCACATGATGGGTGCATTTCAAAATTACCATTAAAGTGTTAACTTAGGTCAAACCCTCTATTGCTTATGACCCGAGAAGAACTCCATGCGTTGGTTGATGCCCGGTTTGATGAGTTAGAAGCTCTTCAAGAAGAACCAACTTTCCTGTCCTATGAACAAAAATTTGCTCAGATCTGGACGCAGTTAGGCTGTAATGTGCTGCAGGCGACGCTGGGGAAAGCTCCCCTGAACTCCCGAAAAAAAACAAGTGTCAAACCCGCTTCGGGAAAGTAGATGTTCCTCATAGTCACCGGTTTAAGGCTAAAACAAACGATTTTTTTATTACCCCATATTTGCAGGAACTCATGGCATTGGCTGGAGTGAGTGATGTCTATTCAGCTAGTAATGATTTGTTTAAGGCCTTCCTGGGAATCGATATGTCGGTTAGTCAGGTGTACCGGGTGAGTAGTGTGTTAGGGCATCAAATCAATGTGGATTTAGCTCAGGAAGTTTCTCATCCGGAGCTGCTTGCCGATGAAGTCATTTATGGGTCAATGGACGGGAGCATGATTTTTACCGATCAGGGCTGGCAGGAAGTGAAAGTAGGGCGGCTATTTTCGAGTTTGAGGCGTCGGGAAGCGGGTCAAAAAGAAGATAACCAAACCCGTTTCAGACTGGAACAGTCAACCTATTGCGCTCATTTAGGGAGTTCAGAAGAATTTATTCCGCTGTTTGAAGCCAGTTTAGGTCACTACAAAAATACACCGGAACGGCTGGTTTTTGTCACCGACGGTGGGGTATGGATCCAACGGTATCTGGAAGAGAACTATCCTCTGGCCACTCATATTCTTGACTACTATCATGCGGTGGAACATTTAGCCTCGTTCAGTCGGACCCATTTCCAAAAAGCGGCATGTGCTGCACAATGGCTTGATAAACAGCGTAATTATTTAATGGTCGATGGGATTGACGAGGTCTTGTCTAACCTGGAAGGCTTGAGCAATCTGTCGCGTTCGGCCGAAGAATCCCGTCGGGAAGTTATGGGCTACTATCAACGAAACCGCCATCGAATGCAATACAGTCAGTTCCAGGAGCGAGGTTTACAAATCGGTTCAGGGTCAATGGAAGCGGCTCATCGAACAGTGGTTCAATGTCGGATGAAACGTACCGGGCTGGCGTACCAGCGGGCAGCGGTGGAGCGAACAGGGGGCTCAGGCCATGCTCAATCTGCGGGTAGCAGCTAAAAGTAATCGATGGGATTTGGTCAGGAATCGACTAAATAACCCATAAGTAAACCGTTGCTACGAAGTTTTGAAATGCACCCTACTACAGGCGGCACCTCAACCAACGGCATTGGCCAATTCACATAAATCAATTGTTTAACTTTTAACGAACACAAAAATCATGTTATCAAGATTTGCTGATGCCGCTCTGACAAGGAGCGAAATGAAAAATGTAAAGGGAGGACAGATATGTACTCCAATGGGATCGAAAGTAGATGACAATGGCAGATGCTATGATATTTATTCTTGTCGGCATACCTTTTTAGGTATTGCATATGGGAAACCATATCCAAAGTTTGTGAAATACTAAACTTTCCTTTGCTATAAAAATCACACAAAGAGCACGGGCCCTTTGTGTGATTAAGTTATAGAGATGTATAAAAATAAAGAACCGTTAAAATGAAATATTTCCTTGTCTTTCTTTGTTTTTTTAGTATAAGTACACAGCTTTTTTCTCAAAAAATACGTGCACGTATTATAGGTAAGAATACAAAAAAAACCATACCTTATTGTTCAATAACGAATACTAAAAAAACAATAGGTGTTACATCTAATGAGAACGGCTGGTTTTTTATAAAAGATATCGGTGTTTATGATTCCTTATTAATATCATCACTTGGGTATAAAACTAGTAGAATTAGCGTGAACGCTGATTTAGACTCTGTTTTGTACCTTACTGAGGAACCTGTTCAGTTGGCGGAAGTAAAAGTGCTTCAAAATAGAATATCTGTAGTAGGAATATCTAAACGGAGATCAGAGGGGAGCTTTGGGGGAGTATTTGATTCAAACTATGAGCTTGCAGTTTTTATGCCTAATCAAAAGTCTATAAATGCCAGTATTATTGAAGTAGCTTTTTATATTGTTCATGATGGAATATATAATACTCCATTTAGAGTTAAATTTTATAAAAATAATGACGGAGAAATTGGCGAAGAAATTAATAAAAAAGATATAATATGTAAAGCATATAAGGCTAATCATTGGAATAAATTTGATTTGACAAAGTATAAATTAAATATGCCTGAAGAAGGTTGTTTTGTTGCCATGGAGTGGTTAAATGTAACTATAGAAAAGTATAAATATGCTTTGATAAAAGAAGATAAAGAAGAAAAAAAAGGATTTGGTCAAGTCATAGGGATGGCTACTGATGCAGAAATTTTATCTTGCTTCTATAGAGAAAATCAAGGAGAATGGAAGTCTGGACGTACTATATTTCAAGTTCAGTCTAATAAATTTCTAGAACTGCCAACTACCTATACACCAATGATGAGGACTACTGTACAGTATTAGTAGTGGATTATCCCGTTATCGCTCGCGTTCCGCGAGTGATTTTTATCCAGAAGGGCGTCCCGCCCGTAGGTTGTTCTGTAACAAGCCAGCTTTCGGGCCAGAGGCCCTTCCTGATATTGATCACTCGCAATATGCGAGCGATAACTGAAAAAATCACAGATAAAGACTGCACTTTACATAGCTATTTACTATCTATCACTGAAATTATACTGTAGGAATATTGCTGATTTTTTCATAAGGCATATATTCGTAATCCCAATAATCATAGTCTACTTTTGGGGAATTAATTAAAAATAATGGATTTCTTTGATCACAAGTGCTATAATGATCTGGATCTGAATGATATATCCATTTGAATATACTTGTATTAAAAACTGACTTTAATATCGATGCCAACAAGGGAGCATTTAATGCCCAAATGTTGTAATGTTCTTCTTCAAGTATTGGATTTAAGGGTAAATAAGCAAAGTTACATGCATTTATTTTTAATAAGTCTTGGCTTAACTCAAATTCTAATAATTTAGGAAACCAAATTTCAGTACTTTCTATATATACTGACCCATCAATTGAGAATACTATTTTTATGTTTTCTACTTCATGATGGGTACGATTACTTTTCCTTTTTAATACTCTTTCTGTATATTCATAAATACTATTATAATTTTTTATGAGCATAGTCTTAAAAAGAATACAATCAATATAGTTATGATTATTTTCGTCATCTTTAATTTCAATCTTTAAATTGTAAGAATTTAATGCATCTATGAACAAAACAATAATATTGACAAGTTCTTTATTACTCATTATTAATTTATCAATAAAAGAATCAGATTTAGATTCATTTGCAAATAGCCATTGACCCACAACAGCGTCGGACATATTAGGCTCAAGTGTCCTTATTCTAAGCTTATTATACGTTGACGATTTCATTAGTTTATTAAAATTTCGTTTAGATTGTCTTTAAAATTTACATACACTTTTTCAACTTTCCCGTTACCGCTCGCCTGTGGCGAGTGATTTTTATCCAGAAGGGCCCGCGGCGGCGGTCCGCTCCCGCCCGTAGATTGTTTTGTGACAAGCCAACTTTCGGGTCAGGGTCTGACCTGCCGTAATAGCGGCCGGTGCACTGATGGAGGCCGTAATCCCCGTACAACTGGCGGGCGCTACCACCACCTGTACCGACGCCCGGCCCAGGCAACCGTCATTGTTGGTGGCCTTAACGGTATAGGTGCCGCTGTAGTTGGCCGTCGCGCCGATCCGCTGTATCACGGCCCCGGCCGAACGGTAGCTCTCCGCCCCATCCAGTCAGGGACCCGACCACGTATAGGTTGCCCCGGCAGACGGCGAGGCAGTGGCCCCTCCCATCCACCGGAGCTGACAGAGGCTTATTGGGTCTTCAAACCGCATGTCAAAGAACATTCTGCCAGCCCGGTTAGCAAACCTATCCGGCTGACAGTGACAAGCCTAGCAATTCAGGCCCGGGTTGGCCCATGACTGATCGGTTTGCCACAAAGCTATGTATATATCCAACAACGGCTTACCCCTATGTTAGGGGTTAAAATCAATACAGTCTACTGTATGAATACTCCGTTATCCGATCAACCAGCCCCCCCTACCCCTCAACGGAATATCATTCCGTTGTACCTCTCTACCTGACCAGCTATCCATAATCTGATCATAATCATTGCAAACCTGGTGCCGATGCGCTTTTTTGCGGCGGAATTAACCAACATCCATATGCTATCGAAAGACTACGTCCGGGCGCTGACAGCCGCCCTCCTCGGACTCGGGACCCTCGTCCTGTTATTACTCGTCATGACCTTCGCTCTGTTCTTTTTGTGGCCGGCCAACAGCGGTACGGCCACCGCTTCGGCACCGGCCGGTGGTGGCGGGGCACCCGCTGCGGCGCCTAAAGCCGTCGCGCTGACCGCCGAACAGGAACACGGAAAAACGCTGTTCGCCAACAACTGCGCCCAGTGCCATGCCGTTACCGATGAAGTCGTGGTGGGGCCGGGCCTGAAAGGGGTCCGCCAGCGCACGCCCGGCGATGCGTGGCTGACCAAATGGATCAAAAACTCACAGGCCGTTGTCGCCAGCGGCGATGCCTATGCCGTCGGCGTTTACAACAAATACGGCAAAATCGCCATGAGTGCCTTCCCGCAATTCAGCGATCAGGACATTAATGATATCCTGAATTACATTGACGTAGCAGGAAAATAGTCCTTTTTATACCCAATTTTACTGCTATTTTAGATTATTTTCCGGCAAAGGCGTTTCTGAAGCAGGTTGTTTCGTACTTTTGCGGCTTACATCGCAAGGGTGCCATGAACGAAATACTGAAAAGCCAACGGCTAAACAATCTGAAATACGACATTCGTGGCCCTGTCTATGAGCGTTCGCTTGAGCTCGAAAGCCAGGGCTACAAAATCATAAATCTGAATATCGGTAACCCTGCGCCATTTGGTTTTGACGCCCCTGATGAGATCGTTCACGACATCATTCTGAACATCCGTAATGCGCAGGGTTATTCCGATTCACGGGGGCTGTTTGCGGCCCGGAAAGCGGTGATGCACTACACCCAGAATCTGGGCATCCCCAACATCAGCATCAATGATATTTTTATCGGCAACGGGGTTAGCGAGCTGATTATCCTCTCCATGCAGGCCCTCATCAACGAGGGCGACGAAGTACTCGTGCCGTCGCCGGATTATCCGCTCTGGACAACATCGGTGGCCTTATGCGGGGGCAAACCCGTCCATTATGTCTGCGACGAAGAATCGGACTGGAACCCCGACCTCGCCGACATCGAAAGCAAAATCACCAGCCGGACGCGGGCTATCGTTGTCATCAACCCTAACAACCCAACGGGGGCCGTCTACGATAAGGCCATCCTCGAAGGTATTGCCCGCATCGCGGAGAAGCATAAAATCATTGTCTTTTCGGATGAGATCTACGACAAAATCCTGTATAACGGCGCAATTCACTACCCGATTTCGAAAATGGTGCACGAAACGCTGTGTATCACCATGGGCGGGCTTTCCAAAAACTACCGCGCTGCCGGTTTCCGGGGTGGCTGGCTGATCCTGAGCGGGGCTAAACACAAGGCAAAATCCTATATCGAAGGGCTTACCCTGCTGGCGAGTATGCGGTTGTGTGCCAACGTACCGACGCAGTACGCCATTCAGACCGCGCTCGGCGGGTATCAGAGTATCAATGATCTCATTATGCCTTCCGGACGGCTATATAAGCAACTGATGCTCACCTATGAGCGGATGGTGGCGATTCCGGGCATTTCCTGCGTTAAGCCCAAAGGCTCGCTTTATGTGTTCCCGAAAATCGACCTGTCGCAGTTTACCTTCGCCGATGACAATCAGTTTGTCTATGACCTGTTATCGGAGCAGAAAGTGCTGGTGGTGGCCGGGCAAGGATTCAATTACAAAACACCGGATCATTTCCGGATTGTCTGCCTGCCCACCGTCGACGAACTAACCATTGCCCTCGACCGGATTGAGGTATTCCTCGAAAACCACCGCAGACTGGTGTAAGGTTACAGCGAAACGTTATAAAATGGTTTTCACCACATAGCCACATAGGGCACATAAGAAATTAAAAACTTTGTTTTGCTATGTGTCTATGTGGTGTAGCCATTGAGATTTTGGGTTAAGTGAATTGGTTGTAGCAAACAACTGTTATCTTGGAACCTGAATCACTGGATGCTGTTTCTCCATGGCCTACTCATTTACGAACAAACGAACAAACCTGTTTATCACCCTCAGCGCCATTTTCCTGACCAATGCGCTGGTTGCCGAAATCATCGGCGTTAAAATTTTCTCGGGCGAAACGCTGCTCGGCACCGCTCCCGCGCAGCTGCACCTCTTCGGCGATTTCGTGCTCGACTTCAACCTGACCGCCGGGGCCGTTATCTGGCCGTTTGTGTTCATCACCTCCGACATCATCAACGAGTATTTCGGTAAGGCCGGTGTCAAACGCATTTCGTACCTCACGGCCGGTTTTATCGGCTACAGTTTCCTGATCATTTATGCGGTCACGAAACTGCCGCCCGCTCAGTTCTGGCTCGATGTAAATGCAAAAGACCCCGCCGGCAACCCCATCAACATTGATAATGCATTCGGGATGATTTTCCGGCAGGGCCTTGGTATTATTATCGGGTCATTAACCGCGTTTCTGATCGGTCAGCTGCTCGATGCGTCGGTGTTTCAGTACCTCCGCAAAATTACGGGCAGTCGTAAAATCTGGCTCCGGGCCACGGGTTCGACGCTGGTTTCGCAGCTGGTCGATAGTTTTGTGGTCCTCGGCATTGCTTTTTATGTCTTCGGCAACTGGTCGCTGGCACAGGTACTGGCCGTTGGCATCATCAACTACATCTACAAATTCACAACGGCCATTCTGCTGACGCCGCTGCTGTATGCGGCTCATTATGCCATTGACGGCTACCTCGGCAAAGAACACGCCGAAGACCTGGCCAACGAGGCGTCGATGAGTTCGTTTATGTAATTACGCAACGACGGTTTCTACGGCCGTAATGCGGGCGAAGTCTTCCCAGAATGACGGATATGACTTTGCCACGACACCCGGCTCTTCAATTACGACGGCCTGACGCATGGCTACCGGCGCAAATGCCATCGCCATCCGATGGTCGTCGTATGTTTCAATCGCCGGTGTTCCTTCCGGAGCGGTTGCCAGCTGCCGGACCACGTAACGGGTATTGGTCTCCACTTCGACCAGTTCGGCACCGATTTTCTGTAACTCAGCCTGAAGGGCCGCCACCCGGTCTGTTTCCTTGATTTTGAGGCTTTCGATACCGGTCAGTGTCAGGTCGGCTTTCAGCGCACCACAACAGGCGGCGACGGTCTGCGCCAAGTCCGGGCAGTTCGTAAAATCCCAGGCAAGCGCCGTTTCGGCCGGCTTTTGCGTCAGCAATACGCCGCGGTCGGTAAAGCTGCTTTCGACGCCGAGCGGCCGCATGATGTCGACAATCGCGCTGTCGCCCTGCAACGACTTTTCTTTCAGACCCAGCAGTTCAATGACGGAACCTTGTTCGGCCAGGGCCACCACACTGTACCAATAGCTCGCTCCCGACCAGTCCGATTCAACGGCATAGGTGCACGGCTGGTAAGCGCCCGGTGCTACGGTAATGGTTTTTGCGTCCCAGTCGGCCGTCACGTCGGCACCAAAGACCCGCATCTGGGCCATGGTCATTTCGATATACGGCCGCGAGCCGATGTCTCCCGTTAACGTCAGCGTTAATCCGTCGGGCAATGACGGCGCAATCATGATCAGGGCCGAAATGTACTGGCTGCTGACATCCCCCCGGATGCTGACACGGTTCGTGCCTGATGCCGAAAAGCCGTTGATTTTCAGCGGCGGATAGCCTTCATTCCGTATATACTCAATATCAGCACCCAGCGTCCGGAGGGCGTCGACCAGCATGCCGATCGGCCGCTCACACATCCGCGGCGTACCGGTAAGGGTCTTTTGCTGGCCCGTTACGACGAAATAGGCGGTCAGGAAGCGCATGGTCGTACCGGCATCCAGTACATCGGCCACCGCATCGTCCGATTTCAGCAACCGGATCATCGTCTGCGTATCGCGGGCCGTCGACAGGTTATGTAAATCACACTGAAAGCCCGTCAGCGCATCAAGAATCAGCGCACGGTTGCTTTCGCTTTTCGAAGAGGCTAATGGAATCGTGGCCCGTACCGGACCATCGGGAGGAAGTAAGTGTACAGCGTTCAAAACAAAGAGCATTTAGTGGTAAGCCCTGCCCCGGCAAGGGCTTAAGCACCGCAAAAATACGGCATCTGCCCGGAAACCGGATGATTTTCCCCGTAAAAGATCATTCCGGCCACCTTACCGGTATCCCTGGCCCTTCATAGGTCAGAGGCTGGCATGTCAACGATACCGCTTCGTTCCGGATCATTTTTCAGCTCAGTCCATGTTGAATCTTTCTCAAGCCGGCCCGATCTGACCATCACACGGACATACCCCTTCCGGGCGTTAACCGGATGAAACATAAACTTGCGGAGACTACCGGAATCGTCCCAGAATCCATATGAAAACTTCCCTTTGGGTAATGTTGTGTAACTGACAACAATGCGTTTTGTGCTGTCCGGAACGGGAGATCCGAAAATACGGTGCTGTATCTCAAGCGCGGCCTCTTCATCCAGTTCCCCTTCAATCCTGACACTGAACTGTCGTTCGGCGATGATCGGGTCAAGCTGCTTAAAGAGCCAGCTGGTGTCCTTCTGCATATTGGTGATCCGGATGTCCTGACGTTCATATTTCGTACAGCCGGAGAGGCCAAGGCAAACCACTACCGGCATGATAAAAGGCTTACAAGGTGCTGTAAGGGACCATTCAGCCATTGGAGGCAGCACTGAGTTATTGGTATGGGGCATTGTAAATGGCGGTTAAATCGTTTCGGAAATATAGTAGCTGTTGCTGATAATTACCAGGGGCCCCGGATCGTTTTTCCAAAGCCATTATGCCAGGCTGTTGCTTACAGACGTTATCTTTCAGCCGATAGTTTACACCTTGGGGCTGCTACAGATCCGGACGACAAGCAGGCATGACGATTATTCGGTTTTCAGTAACTTGCACGGCGACGTCACCATACAGATGATCAGGCACAAAGTTGAGCATGGATACATTTTCCCATTTTACACCGCAAATACCCGACAAATGACATTTCTGGATCGTCTGAAAAAAGCGCTTTTACCCATCGATACCGCAGCTCCGGCCCCCGACGTAACGAATACGCGGCTGATGAACGAACTGCTCGCCTGTTTCGACGCCTCGGTGCAACAGGAGTCGGTGGGCTCCAGCTTGCTGTTCAACATGCATTACCTCATCATCCTGCATCCCGACACCTATAATGCCCGGTTGTCGTCATTGCCGGTCGTGGTGAAGGAAACGGTAAAAGCCTTTTACAAACGGCTAAGCGAGCTCAGGAACCAGTACGAAGAAATTTCGCCGGTGTCGGCCAACTGGCAGTTTAAGTTTGGCCCCGGTGTCTCGTTCAACAACGAAACGATTGAACCTAACGACATACTGGTTATCGGTACGCTGACAGGGGTTAAGGAAGGCGGCTACCAGCAGAACACAAAAGCGACCGTAAAACCGAAACGGACCAACGTGTTTGACCGGATGGATATTAACCTCGATACGCTCCGCCATATCGACTTCAACGAGTCAGGTTCGTTTACGGTAAAGTTCAACGCTGACCTGCAGCTGGGCAGCGAGAGTCAGCCCAGGCATAAAGAGGCCGGTCTTGCCCGTATCAGCTACCACCTGCCCGAACAGGATACCGACGAGCAGTTTACCATGCAGGTGCGGGAAATTGTGATTGCCCGGAAAGAACCCGAAAACATGAGCTACAGCAATTACCTGCTGATCGACTCACTGTACGTCTCCAATCCGCATGCCCGTATCCGGTACCACGAAAGTACCCGGCAGTTTCAGATTGCTTCGTTCAGCCGTAACGAAACACGGGTCAACGAACGCATTATTCCCCGCAGCGACCTGACCGACCCGCAATGGCTGGAGCTACCGAATCAGGCCCAGATTCTGCTGAACGGGTTTATTACGCTTCATTTCGACGGAGAATAACCCCCCGTACTATCACTTTTTATACGGATATTCACCGGTTTTTCGTTCCTATCGCTGATAGTTAACCAGGCACCCTAAGCCATTCCCCAGAGAACTCCGGCATGGATTTACTAGACATTTCCGGTCAGACTGACGTTGGCCAGCGCAGACAAGACAATCAGGACACGTTCATCTGCCAATTGCTGAACTCCCCGAAATGGCCCTCCAGGCAGCTGGCCCTGCTGTCGGTAATCGACGGTGTGGGCGGCTATGCGGGCGGCGACAGAGCGGCGGGCATTGCCCGTACGTATCTGGAAGCGTATATGGCCGAACCCAAGGGTGATGTATTGAGCATGCTGCGGGAAGCCGTCGTGCATGCAAACAACCAGATTTTTGACGCCCGCCAGCAGGAACTGCGGCTCGCCCGGATGTCGTGTGTACTGACGGCCGCCGTTGCCGATGCCGAACGGAACCGCCTGTATGTGGTACATGTGGGCGACACCCGTCTGTACCGTTTCCGCGCTGGTGTGCTCGAAAAACTCACCAGCGATCACTCCCTGGTAGGCGTTCGGGAAGACGCCGGCGAACTGAACGAAGCTGAGGCCATGAATCACCCCCGCCGCAATGAGATTCTGCGCGATGTCGGGTCGGCCTATCACCAGATTGACGATCATGACTTTTTTGATGCCTTTGACGCTGATTTTCTGCCCGGCGACGTGCTGCTGCTCTGCTCCGACGGGTTATCGGATATGCTGACAAGGGCACAGATGACTGCGGTCCTTAACCGCAGGATTGCCCTGCCCGCTCAGGTACAAAGCCTGATTGATCTGGCTAATCAGCAAGGCGGCAAGGATAATATTACCGTTGTTCTGGCTAAACATGCCGGTATTCAGCCAGTAACCGGTATTCCGGCCCAATCGGAGCGCAAACAAACCGGTGCATTTCCGCAGGTGGCTCCGGTAAAACAAGCCCCGCCTGTGCAGCAAACACCTGCTGAACCGGTCAGGCCGCCGGCTCAGGCCCCCAAAAAGAAAGCACAGGGTTTGTGGATCGGGCTTGTTTTGCTGGCAGTACTGGGCGTCACGGCGTATTTCTGGATGACCAACCGGCCCGACCGGCCGGCGTCGCCCGCTGAGCTGTCCATTCCTGAACAGGCCACGGGGGCGGTTCAGCCTACCTTTCTGGATACACTGCTTACCACGGCAAGCAGGCATAAACTGGTCATGTCGACCGACTCGCTGCCGGATACCCTGCGGCTCTCCCGTCCGATTGCTATTGCCGATACCCTCGACCTGATTGTTACCGGTAACCCGCTGGTTATCCTGCCGGCTGATTCAACGCAACGGATTGCCGCCTTTTTGGTAGCAGACAGCGGACAGCTGAAGCTGAACAATGTTCGGTTCAGTGGCTTTCAAACGGCAATTCTGGCGGGCAAAAACGCTAAAATCACGCTAAATAACGTATCTTTCCATCATGTTAAGACAACGGTAGCGGCCCAGGCAGCGGCTACCGATTCCACGATGAACGAAGAAATTCAGCTTTTGGTAAAGCCGCTTACACCTAAAAACAACACCCGTAAGTAACCCATGCGCACAACCAACGCTAACCAGCACTTTCCTGACTACGAGATTCTGGGAGAGCTGGGCCGCTCAAATGCCCGGGTTCTCAAAGCACGTCACCGGCAAACCGGCGAACTGGTTGCCATCAAACATTTTGCCTTCAATACAGATGCAGGGACGCTGCGCCGTTTTCAGCGGGAATCAGATATCATGACCACACTGGCTCACCCCAATGTTGTTAAAATCAAGGAAGTTCACTTCGACGCCGATCTGCCCTACATCGTCATGGAACTGATCGAAGGCGGCGATGTACGCTCCCTGCTGAAAAACCGTCATCAGCTGGATGCGGCGACCACCATCCGCCTGGGCCTGCAAATGGCCGAGGCCCTGAAAGCCATCCACGAAGCCGGGATTGTCCACCGCGACATCAAACCCGACAACATCATGTTCCGGCAGTTGCAAAGCGGTGAGCTCCATTTCCTGCTGACCGACTTCGGCATTGCCCGTTTCCGCGAACAGCCGAATACCGTTACCGGTCATTCGGCAATGACATACGAATACGCTTCGCCGGAGCAGTTCCACGACCCATCGTCGGTGACCGAAGCCACAGACTTTTATTCGCTGGGTGTCGTCCTGTACGAATGTCTGACGGGGCAGGTTCCGTTTGTGCTGGGTGATTTCGGCATCGGGCTTCTCAGTAAACGCATCGAAAATGAAACCCCTGCTCCCCTGCCTGCCGGCTTACCCGTGAGCCTCCGGCAGGTAGTAGAGGATCTGCTGTGCAAACAACCGGCCGACCGGCTGACAGTAGCCGGCGAGCTGAAACGAAAGCTGAAACGGGCGGATCTGGAACTGGATGACGAGCCACAATCAATACCGGCGCCGGTCACGCCGGTTATAGCCGTTGCACCGGTTGTACCGCCTGCGCCTCCGGTTTCAGGTACGGCCACCCATGAACCGGCAAAGGCAACCTTACCCGCCCCATCACCGCATGTTGCCCCCGCCCGCCCCGCCGAAACGCAACGGTACGAACCGGTAAAAGCCGTTCAGCCATCGACCCGGCCGCCCTATGTGCCGCCGGCAAATGTCCGGCCTCCGGATGTCCGCGGCACAAGTCAGCCGGGTCCGGTCAAGAAGCGTTCGGGTGATTCGGCCATCCTTATTACCCTGATTCTGGTAGTGGTGATGCTCGGGTTTGTGTGGTACTACCACAGCCGCCGCGAGCCGCATCCGACGGCGAAGGCCAGTCAGGATACCGTCGCCGTTATACCGGCCGATACCACCGAAGCAATAACCGGGGAGATGCCTGCTGATACGGCCCTGACCGAAAGCAGCGAGTCGCCGGAAAACCCGGTGCAGGAGCTGCTCGATCAGGGAAGTCAGTATTACGCGCAGAATAACTTCACGGAAGCATTCAGGGTGTATAAACAGGCAGCCGATGAAGGCAATTCAGAAGCCCAGAACTGGATCGGCCTGCTCTATGACCAGGGTAAAGGCGTGGGCGAAGACCAGACCGAAGCGACCAACTGGTACCGCAAATCGGCCACGCAGGGAAATCCGTTTGGTCAGTATAACCTCGGGGCCCAGTATTACAACGGCGAAGGTGTCGAACAGGATTACAAACAGGCCTTCGACTGGTACGCCAAAGCGGCCGAACAGGGCAACACCTCCGCCGAAAACGGGCTGGGTGACCTCTACTATTTTGGCTACGGTGTGACACAAAGTAATGCCGATGCGGTGCAATGGTACCGCCGCGCGGCTGATCACGGCAACGCATTCGGTCAGTATAACATGGGCTGGATGTACGAAAATGGCTACGGAGTCGACAAAAACGTGGATCAGGCCGTCCGCCTGTATCAGTCATCCGCCAAACAAGGCAATGCATTTTCAATTAAAGCCCTTCGCCGGCTAGGCTATAATGTACGGGAGTACCGGGCTCAGTAACCGGCCTCCTTTCATCCGACATACATGAATCAACCCGCGCAAACGAGACCAGCAGCGACCGTTCCGTATTGGTTGCTCGCGGCCACCATCTTTTTACTCTTCCTGTTTTACCGGCTCTATCAGCATCTGTCGCCGGCGTTGCAGGCGGCTGATCAATCGCTGACGTCCGGAGCGGCCATTCTGCTCTGCCCCGGCACCAGCGCAGAAGACATCCGGCAGGTGCTGACCAATGGCAGTTTTTACACCGACGACCGCGACATTGACCTGGTCGCCGACTCTCTTTCGGCCAGGCTGACCCACGGGTTGTCGAATCTTGGTGCGCTGAACAAACAGGAGTTTGCGATCCGTGTCCCGAACGCCTGGCAACCGTCTGTTGGCGGAACTGACTTTTATAACCGCGTCCGTACCTCACGACAGCGGATGGGTTTCGATTCGCTGCTTTACCGGCGCGAACTGACCAACCCGAAGGCCTATCCATCGGAAGTAGCCATCGGGCAGGGGGAGGAATCCTATGCCGGAAACGTGACGGATGCCCGCACTCAGGCGCCCATGAGCGGTGTACTGGTGCAGCTACAGAAGCATACCAGCCGTCCCGACCAGCCTTACCAGCGGTTTTATGCCCGTACCGACGCTGACGGCCGGTTTACCTTTACCGGACTGGCGGCCGATTCGGGGTACAGCGCCGTTCCGCTCAAGCCGGGTTTTGAGTTTGGTAACCGCCAGGGAACGGCTTCCCTCAACGGCTCTTTTTCGGCATCATTCACCGCCCGACCGCATACCATCCGGCTGATCGGCCCGCTGGTCTACGACCAGATTAAGGACTACAAGGCCTTTATCGTCAGGACTCCTGCTGATTTTACCCGGGCATACGGGGGCTATGCCGCTTTATTTTTTCTGTCTTTCTGGCTGGTATATGCATTCTGGTCGTATCGCCGGTTTACCACCGATCCCCTGCTGCTTCCGCTGCTGATGCTCTTAACCGGCGTCTCGCTCCTGACCCTGTTCAGCATTCAGGACCCGGTGCAGGACACGATGCACGCCAACCAGAACGCCATCGGGATTGCCTTCGGTCTGCTCGGCCTGACCATCGTTTCTCAGCTACCCATCGGTAAACTGTACAGCCAGTGGACCTTCGACGCTCTCGTTAATTTCCGGAAGCGCACCGTTTACAACCTGACCGGCTGGACCTGGCTGATCATCGCCATCGTTCTGGCGTTCATGACATTAGTATTTGGGTCCGGACCTGAAGGCAGCGGGGTACGGGTAAATCTGAATCTGGGCTTGTTCAGCTTTCAGCCAAGCGAACTCACTAAATACCTGTTTCTCTTATTTCTGGCGGGCTTTTTTGCGGCCAACGCGCCCCGAATCCGCGACCTGTCCGATATTCGGTGGCGGGCCCGGATCAGTCTGGGCGTCTTCGGCGGCACACTGGCGATTCTGATCCTTTACCTGTTGCTGGGCGATATGGGCCCGGCGCTGGTTATCTGCCTTACCTTTCTGGTCTTTTACAGCATCGCGCGCGGCAATCTGGGATATGTGCTGGCGGCCGGGGCGGTCTACGGGGCTACCCTCTGGCTACTCCCGGCACTGAATGCCACATTGCTGTCGTTTATGCTGGTCATCTTATTGCTGGTGATGACCAAAACAGTCCGGTCAGCAACAGGAAAAGGCTGGCTGATGCTCGTCACCGAATCGCCGGTGCTGTTGTTGCTGATTATGGCAGCCTTTGTATTTGGCAATCAGTTGCCGGGCGTCGGCAGCCGGTTGGCCGACCGTGAGGCGATGTGGCTTAACCCGTGGAATAACGATGTATACGGCGGCGATCACCTGGCCCACGCCTACTGGTCATTGTCGTCGGGTGGCTTTTCGGGGCAGGGCCTTGGTAAGGGGCTGGCCCACACCATGCCTGCGGCCCACACCGATATGATTCTGGCCAGTTTTGGCGAGGATACCGGCTGGCTGGGCCTTGCTGCGGTATTTGTTGCCTTCGGACTGCTGTTTCACCGCACATTCCTGCACGCCCGTAAAGCCGGTCAACCGTTTAGTTTTTACCTCTGTGCGGGCATCGGTATCGCAAACGGCCTTCAGTTTCTGTTGATTGCGGGCGGAAGCCTCGGCCTGTTGCCACTCACCGGTATTGCGGTGCCCTTTCTGAGCTACGGCAAAATCTCGCTGATCCTCAACCTGACCGCCTTCGGTGTTGTGGCCGGTATGGCCCACCGTCCGGGGCAGGCAACCCAGCAGGAATACGTACAATCGTTCTATGATCCGGTTCTGCTGACCGGTATCCTCGGTTTCATGGCCGGTCTGCTGCTGCTGATTGGTAAACTGGGCTATATCCAGCTTTGGCAGCCTGATGTGTTTATTGTGAAACCCGCCCGTGTGATGAGCCGGAACGGCCTGCCCGTTTATAGCTACAACCCACGCATCGACATCCTGACAAAGGAACTCGCAGCCGGTACGATTTATGACCGCCGGAAACGCATACTGGCGACCAGCTCGCCGAACCAGCTGCTGGCCAATGCCGGGGCTCTCCGGCAGGCCGGTCTCGAACCCACGACCCTCACCCAGCTTGCCCGACGGCACCAGCGCCGATACTATCCATTTGACAATCAGCTGTTTTTCTGGGTAGGCGATGCAAATACGCGGTTATTCTGGAATCAGGAAAACGGGTACTTTGCCGAGGCAACGCATTTGAGTCAGTTGCGGGGGTTTGATACGCAGCCGCGTAAAACCAGTTTTATTACGACCCGGTTTAAAGCCGACCGCTTCTCCAAACCCATCATGCAGCAGGTCACGCTCGTCGCCTATGACTACAGCCCGCTGTCTTCCCTGCTGCGGGCAGGCATCGACAGCAGGGAAGTTACTGCCCTGAAAGCCAAAAACCGGGATGTGTCCCTCAGTGTCGACGCCGGCTTACAGGTAGCCCTGCAACAGGCCATCGGCCGGTCCGACGCCGCTTCGAAACGGACATCGGTTGTGGTGCTCGACGCCGCCTCGGGTGATTTGCTGGCCTCGGCCGTTTATCCGCTGCCCAACCTTCAGGCACCCGATGAGCTGTTGCTCCCGGAAAAAGACAAAATGACGCTGCCTTACCCCGTAACCGACCGTGATCCCGGCCTGACCTACCCGACCGCCCCCGGCTCAACAGCCAAAATCCTGACGGCAGCGGCCGCTTACAATAAGCTGGGCAGTCCGGCCGCCGACGAAACCTATACCGATATTACTTTCGATGAAATTATCCGGAAAGGTACCCGCGAGAGTGAGCCGTTCAACGAGCCGATCGACATGCGTAAAGCCATTGTCCGGTCGAGTAACGTGTATTTCATCCGGCTGGCCAATGAAAAAAAACTGGATGATGATATGGCCAGGCTGTACCTTGCAACGGGGATGAACGTTGATTATGTGGGTGGCTATTCGTTTGTGCCATCGCTGACCCCGCAGCAGCAAACCCGTATCCTGACCCATTGGCGTGATTCTTCCTTCAACGTAAACCGGCAGTTTTACACCAAATGGCGGGGCACCAAACGGAATCGCTACAACAGCGAATTTTCGGGCCTTGCCTGGGGGCAGGGACAATTAACGGCTACGCCTGCCGCTATGGCCCGTATGGCGGCAGCCATTGCAAACGGCGGCCTGCTGGCCCCGACCCGCTACGCCATTAAACGGAGCGGCAACCGCATTCCGCTCGAAAAAGGTACAACGCTGATCAATCAGCCTGCCGACGCGGCCCGGCTGACCTCGTTCATGATTGACCAGTCGAATCCGGCCGGCGGAGCCCCTAAAATCAGCACTAGCCGTGTGGCGGGTAAAACCGGAACCCCCGAACGACGTTTTAATGGCAGGAACCGGTTCGACGGCTGGTACGTCTTTTTTGCGCCGACGCCTGATAAACGCTCGCATACGGTAGTGTGTATCCGCATTGAGCTTGGTGAGTCGTCGGGAAATGCGGTAAAGCTTGCGGATGACTATATCGTTCCGGTATTGCAGAAATTTGGTTATTTCGGATCATTTTAACCCTTATCGCATGATTCCCCGGCTAAAGAAAATCCTTGGGCTAACCGACCCTGAGCCTATACAACAAACCGATGACCACACACCGGCCATACCTTCCCCGCCAGCTGTGCCGGTCAGCGGTTTGCCGGCCGCCCCCCAAAAAAGAGCGGAAATCCTGGCGTTCATCATCAACAGCCTCCATCCGTACCGCGACGAGGCCCAGACCGATATTCAGGGTCTGACGTTGTTGGTCTGTTGCCCGACAGCCGAAGAGGAGGAACTGATGCGTGTTGCCCTCTATACGGCTTTTCCTGACCGGTTTAAGGAGGATGAACTGGACCGCGAGCTGGCGAATCACTACATCCGGCTGCCCCGGAACTGGACATTTACCATCCAGCTCGTGCCTGATCACCTCCCCGACTGCCGGTTCCGGCAAGGCAACCTGGGCCTGCAGCTCCAGCGT
Organism: Arsenicibacter rosenii; assembly: GCF_001870735.1. Lineage (GTDB taxonomy): Bacteria > Bacteroidota > Bacteroidia > Cytophagales > Spirosomataceae > Arsenicibacter > Arsenicibacter rosenii. The sequence continues at coordinate 672,920 of NZ_MORL01000001.1, forward strand.
GCCCATACCGCCCCGGTACCGGTTTCACAGGCCATCATCAGTGCGTTACGCGGGCAGACCCATCAGGCAGCGTACATCATTCAGCCCGACGGACAGACGACGCTGCTGATCGGGAGAGGGTTTAAACCAGCCTTGCCCAGCGGTCGTGTACGGACCAACGACATTGTCTTTCTGGAGAAAAGCGATCCGGCCTTCGACCCTGTGTCCGGTAAGGAAAACGGGGCGGTCAGCCGCAACCATGCTAAGATAACGTTTGATCCGGTCAGGAAAGGATTTTTCCTGTTTGCCGATGAGGGCGGGCTGCCGATGAGCGGTAATAAAACAAAGATTTTCCGGAGCGACGACAGTGTGGTCCGCGTCGACATTATGGGGATGGGCTATCCGCTTCAGGACGGTGACCAGATTGAGCTCGGCGGCGAGGCCACGTTGTCCGTTACGATCAGTTGATAGAAACCCATAGGCTCATTGACAGAAATCCTGTCATTCTGTTTTAAAAAATACCTGCATAATCGGGCGACCACGTGGGGTCTGTGGGCGGCCATGGTATAGTCTGTGGGCGGCCATGGTATAGTCTGTGGGCGACCACGTGGGGTCGCCCCTACATGGCTTTCAGGCGGTGGTTTTTGTTGATACGGAAACGGGCATGGGCCAGTTTGTAACAAAGCACACCGCCGGCCACCAACGCGCCGGCCGGAATCAGGGAGCCGGGATCAAACCGGAAACGCCCCGAGCGGCCGTCGGGCGCTTTGGGGTTGACAAAGTCCGCTACCGCAAAAACACCGCCCGCCAGGGGCAACATCACCGCTCCCGCCGACACAAACGGAATCTGCCGGTCAATTTTTATCCACTTGACGTCCCCGAACCGGAACGAGATGGTTTCCATCCGGTTCATCACCTCGTTTTCGACCAGAATGCTGAACGATGAATCGGTTACGGCATAGAGCGTCTCACGGTAAACCTCGCCACGGGCCTTAAACCGGATTTCGTCGCCCTCATGGAAACGGTACCGTTTAAACCCGAAAGGGCCGATCACGTCCAGCGCCAGATAGCGGTTTCGTTTCAGCAACGGTGCATAGCGCGGATTTTGCTCCAGTTCACCGTCGGGTGGCCGTACCCGCACCGGTACACCGGTCTGCGCCCGCACCGGCTGGCCGGCAAGTGATAAACAAAGGAGCACACATAAGTAAATTAACCGGTCCATAGGCTGTATAAACAATCAATTATGAGGTGCTGAATGACACCTGGTTGAATAAATGGCCTTCATACAGGCTCATCATCAGGTAAAACAGATTTACCACATAGCCACATCAGAACACAAAAGCAAATACAGACCTTTGTTTTTCTATGTGTCTATGTGGTATTTCAAATCTAATCGCCGCGTCAGCGGTCACTCAATCACTCATTCGCTCAATCACTCATTATTTAAGTATCTGTCTCGAAATGACCAGTTTCTGGATTTCGCTGGTTCCTTCGCCAATGGTACACAATTTGGCGTCGCGGTAAAACTTTTCAACCGGAAAATCCTTGATGTAGCCATATCCGCCGAAAACCTGCACCGCATCGTTGGCTACCCGCACCGCCACCTCCGACGCAAAGAGCTTGGCCATGGCCGATTCTTTGGTCACGGGACGGCCTGCATTTTTCAGGTCTGCCGCCCGCTCAATGAGCAATTGAGCCGCATCAATCTCGGTGGCCATATCGGCCAGTTTAAAGCTGATGCCCTGAAACGACGCAATCGGCTGCCCGAACTGCTGCCGTTCTTTAGCGTATTGCAGCGCCGCTTCGTAGGCCCCCTGTGCAATGCCCAGACTCAGGGCAGCAATCGAAATCCGGCCGCCGTCGAGGACTTTGAGCGCCTGCACAAATCCATCGCCGGTTTCGCCCAGTCGCTGCCCGTCCGGGATGTGGCAGTCCTGAAAAATCATTTCAGCCGTTTCAGACGCCCGCATACCCAGTTTATCTTCTTTTTTACCTGCCGCAAATCCGGCCGTGTTCCGCTCCACAATAAAAGCTGTCGCGTTGCGTGGAGTATTCGGTTCGCCGGTTCGGGCAATCACCACCGCCACATGCCCCGATTTGCCATGTGTAATAAAGTTTTTGGCTCCGTTCAGCAGCCAGCTTCCGTCGGGTTGCTGTGTGGCCACGGTACGCATATTACCCGCATCCGATCCGGTATTCGGTTCTGTCAGGCCCCAGGCCCCAATCCATTCGCCGGTTGCCAGGCGCGGTAAATAAGTTTGTTTCTGCTCCTCGTTACCGAATAATAAAATATGGTTCGTGCAAAGTGAGTTATGAGCCGCCATAGACAAACCGATAGCGCCGTCTACTTTCGACAGCTCAACGATAGCGGCGACATACTCCTGATAGCCCAGACCAGTGCCCCCATATGTTTCCGGTACCAGCATGCCCAACACGCCCAATTCGCCCAGCTGGTGCATGATTTCTATCGGAAAATGTTGTTCCTCATCCCATTTTCGTACATATGGGCGTATGTACCGGTCCGCAAAATCCCGGACCGTACTACGAATTAATGCTACCTGATTTTCCTGAAGTGCAGTGACCATAAACTGGTTGTTTAAGTAAATAGATGAAGTGTTATGACGGAAAATATACCCAATAAACGCCTGATCGCAATGGCTTGTTATCGAAAGGTGATTCAGCAGACCAACATGCTTTCAAACAATTCTTCTATTTTTGTGGCGGTGCAATCTGTACTCATCAAAAAAGTACAAATTCACGTTTAATACGATCAACCGCCAGAATTATCTTAAACTAAATAATCATGAAAATTGCTGTCGTAGGAACCGGTTATGTAGGGCTTGTAACAGGCACTTGCTTTGCAGAGACAGGCAACCAGGTTATCTGTGTAGACATTGACGAACGTAAAGTAGAAAAATTAAATAACGGTATTATCCCAATTTATGAGCCGGGTCTCGATGTTTTATTCTATCGCAATGTTGAAGAAGGCCGTTTAAAATTCACGACAAGCCTGATTGACGGCATCAAAGGGGCTGAAGTTATTTTTCTGGCCCTGCCCACCCCTCCGGGCGAAGACGGCTCTGCCGACCTTAAATATATCCTGAAAGTAGCCTCTGACCTGGGTCCGATCCTGTCACAATACGTTGTAGTTGTCGACAAGAGTACGGTGCCGGTAGGAACCGCCGAAAAAGTACGGGCCCATATTGCCGAACACGCACAGGTTGAGTTTGATGTTGTGTCAAACCCTGAATTTTTGCGCGAAGGCGTTGCCGTTGAGGACTTTATGAAGCCAGATCGGGTAGTCATCGGTACGCGGTCAGACAAGGCCAAGAGCGTCATGAACAAACTATATGCCCCGCTTGTCCGGCAGGGGAATCCGGTTATTTTCATGGACGAGCGCTCGGCCGAAATGACCAAATATGCGGCCAATGCGTTTCTGGCGACAAAAATTACGTTCATGAACGAAATCGCTAACCTGTGTGAAAAGGTAGGCGCCAACGTTGATGATATTCGCCGGGGTATCGGGACCGACAGCCGCATCGGTAAACGCTTCCTGTTTGCCGGCATTGGCTACGGCGGAAGCTGTTTTCCGAAAGATGTCCAGGCCCTAGCAAAAACCGCGCAGGAATACCATTACGACTTTAAAGTACTGGAGTCGGTGATGACTGTCAACAACCTGCAGAAAACTAAATTGCTGCCACAGATTAAGGACTATTTCGGCGACGATCTGAAGGGAAAAACCTTTGCCATCTGGGGATTGGCCTTTAAACCGTATACCGACGACATCCGTGAAGCACCGGCGCTTGACAACATCAAGGCGCTGCTGGCCGAAGGCGCTAAAGTAACAGCCTATGACCCGGAAGCGATGGACAATGTCCGTAATATTCTCGGTACCCAGATCAATTACGCCCACACCCAGTACGCCGCCCTTGACGACGCCGATGCGCTGATTATCATGACCGAGTGGCCGCTGTTCCGTACGCCGGATTTTGAGAAAATGAACCTGCTGCTGAAAAACAAAGTCATTTTCGACGGCCGGAATGTTTACGAACTCGAAACAATGGCAGAAATGGGCTATACCTATTATAGTATCGGGCGTCAAGCCGTAAAAAGTCAACAGTAATAAGTCAGTTGAACGTCATATTATGAAACGAATTCTAATCACCGGTGGGGCAGGCTTTCTTGGATCGCACCTCTGCGACCGGTTTATCAAAGAGGGCTACCACGTTATTGCCATGGATAACCTGATTACGGGCGACATCCGCAATATCGAGCATCTGTTTAAGCTGCCAAATTTTGAGTTTTATCACCACGATGTCTCAAAATTTATCCATGTGCCGGGCGAATTGGATTACATCCTGCACTTTGCTTCGCCGGCGAGCCCGATTGATTACCTGAAGATCCCGATTCAGACACTGAAAGTAGGTTCTCTGGGTATTCACAACTGCCTGGGCCTGGCACGGGTGAAAAACGCCCGCGTGCTGATCGCATCTACCTCAGAAGTATACGGCGACCCAACCGTACACCCGCAGAACGAAGATTACTGGGGTAATGTAAACCCGGTCGGGCCGCGTGGTGTATACGACGAAGCCAAGCGTTTTCAGGAAGCCATGACCATGGCCTATCATACCTACCATAACGTGGAGACCCGCATTGTCCGGATTTTTAATACCTATGGTCCGCGGATGCGGCTGAACGACGGCCGCGTATTGCCGGCATTTATCGGTCAGGCGCTGCGCGGAGAAGATTTAACGGTGTTCGGTGACGGATCGCAGACGCGGTCTTTCTGTTACGTTGATGATCTGATCGAAGGCATTTACCGGTTGTTGATGAGCGATTACCCGTATCCCGTCAACGTGGGTAACCCGAGCGAAATCACCATCGGTCAGTTTGCCGAAGAAATCATTAAGCTGACAGGTACTGATCAGAAGGTGGTTTATAAAGAATTACCCAAAGACGATCCGAAACAACGTCAGCCGGATATCACGAAAGCAAAGGAAATTCTGGGATGGGAGCCTCAGGTTTCCCGTGCCGAAGGGCTCAAAATCACGTACGAATACTTCAGGAATTTGCCTGAAGAAGAGCTATACAAAGCCGCCTATCACCGGGAATTTACTAAAAAATAAATTTCTTTGTATTCGTTGATAAAAAATTTCTGTAACTTTGTCATAGTGAATGCAATAGGCATTACACCTTTAGCTGTCTGACGAAAACCTGCGGGCAATAAAGTGCGTGCAGGTTTTTTTTTGCCCCTGCTTCGACAGCTATTTTTTCAATCGGTTTGGCGTATAAATGCAGAACCGCTGATCTACTGCTAGTTACATATTTTTCTTCTGATTTTTTCGATTCCTTTTTCAGTGTGAACCGGTGCCAAAGGCCTGCTATCGGCCGGGGCTCTGAAACTGACGATATCCGTTTTTTTAAGTTTCTTTGCTGTGCCCTTCATGAAACCCGTACCATACGGGATAAGCGGAGGTGAACAGCATTCAATTTCTACAACTACCTGTATGACTTTCGACGAATACCTTCTTCAGAAAAAAATCAATCCTGAGCAGTTCAAAACCGCCGAACCAACAGAATTTGCAGAATGGAAGCGCCTCTTCGAACAAATGCATCCGGAAAGCTTCACAGCACAAAAAAAATTTTTGATCAATAATAAACGGAGGAAATACCTCACTTATTGACTTTAGCTCAAAATATCTTATTTTGCGAATAGTTTATACTAATCTTTCTAATCTTAATCATGAGCATTCACGTAACTGAACTGAAAGGCATCAGCGATGCCATTCTTAACACCCTGAAAGCAAAAGGCTTAGGCGACAGCGAATCACTCCTTGAAGCCACCAAGACACCGGAAGGACGAAAAGAATTAGCCCGGGCGGCCGGCGTCGATGCCACTACCATCCTTGAAATCGCGAACCGCGCCGATTTGTCCCGTATTAAAGGCATTGGCCGTGTTTACAGCGAATTACTGGAAGAAGCCGGTGTTGACACAGTAAAGGAACTGTCGCACCGCGTTGCTCCGAACCTGCACAGTAAACTGATTCAGATTAACAGAAAGCGCCAGCTGACCCATCGTCCTCCTTCACTTGATCAGATTGCCGAATTTATCGAGCAAGCCAAAACGCTGCCTGCCACTTTAGAATATTAATCATAAAAAAGAGACCCGTGCGGGTCTCTTTTTTTATACCGATTCTGTCTGCTGCTGCCAGAACTGCGCATATACCGTTCCTTTTTTGAGCAGTGTGGTGTGTTTGCCTTCTTCGACAACCTTTCCCTGCTCCAGCACCACTATTTTATCTGCTTTCCGGACCGTGCTGAGCCGGTGCGCGATAATAATTATCGTTTTTCCGGCTTTCCTGAGATCCTGGATGGTTTGCTGTACAAACTGTTCAGACACCGAATCAAGGGCCGAGGTCGCTTCGTCAAGAATCAGAATTTCCGGATTGCGGTATAGTGCGCGGGCAATCGCAAGGCGTTGCCGTTGTCCCCCGGAGAGTCCGGTTCCGTTTTCGCCGAGGTGGGTATTAAACCCGTTCGGCATGCGCTCAATGAAATCGGCAATGCCCAGGTGGCGGCATATCGACAGAATCCGGTCCATGTCAGGCCTGGTCTCCCCGACGGCAATGTTTTCGATGACCGTGCCGGAAAACAGGTCTATTCTCTGCGGCACTACACTGACAACCTGCCGCAGGCTGTCGGGATGCAAGTGTTTTATGTCGTAATCGCCAATAAAGATTGAACCGTTCTGTAACGGATATAACCCCTGCAGCAAAGAAAGGAGGGTTGATTTTCCGGAGCCGCTCTCGCCTACTACGGCCGTAATTTTTCCTTTTGGCATGCTCAGCGTCAGGTTATCAAAGATAACGGCCCGCGTTCCGTATCGGAACGTTACCTCCTGAAAACGGATGTCGCCCACCATCCCGGGCTGCAGGGCAATTTTATTTTCGCCCGTTTCGCGTTCCAGATCCATGATTTCAAACAGCCGGTCCGCAGCAATGAGCGCATCCTGAATACTCTTGTTTGCACCAATCAGGGAGGCTGCCGGTGAGGTAAAATACCCGATCAGGGCATAAAATGACAGCAGTTCCCCGGGTGTCAGCTCATTATCCAGTACATAACCGGCTCCTGCCCACAATAAAATAATGGTGAACAGCCGCGTAATCAGTTCCGACGCGTTGCTTACGTAGATGGAGGCGGTCCCGGTTTTAAAAACTGTCTGCAACAGGCAGACAAACCGCATTTCCGTTTTTTCACTGGTATATTGCTCCAGCCCAAATCGCTTGATGGTCGACATCGCATTCAGGGACTCGACCAGCTGCGCCTCCAGATCCGCCGAGTTTTCCATCAGTTTCCGCTGGTATTGCTGGTTAAACCGATTGACTACCCAATACAACCCGGCATATAAGGGCAGGACCAGCAGCATAATCAGCGCCAGTTTCCAGTAATAGGTAAACATCAGCCCGAAGGAGAACAGCACAATCATCACGTTAACGATCAGGCCCAGACCAACCTCATTGATAAAAGCCCTGATCTTGACGGCGTCATTGACGCGGGAGATGATCTCACCAACCCGCATCGTATCAAAGAAGGACTGCGGCAACCGCATCAGGTGCTTGTAATAGCCCAGAATCAGGGCAGCATCAATCCGTTGTCCGGTTTTTAGATTAAACAGGCTTTTCGTCGAGTTGATAAACAGTTGTAACAGCAACAACCCGATCATGATCGTACTGAGGAGATTGAGCAGATTCCGGTTACCGTCAACCAGTACATTATCAACCAGCTTCTGGACATAAATGGCGGTAGACAGTCCCAGTATGGTATAAATCAGCGCGCCAAACAACGCCTGAAGCATGACGGACCGGTGTGGCTGCATCAGTTGCCGGAAACGCTGTAATACCGACGTCTCCTCCCCGCCTACCCTAAAGGTTTCATCGGGAATCAGCAGCACCAGCAGGCCCGTCCATTCCTCGTTGAAGGCATCCGGTGTTTTTTTATGCATTAACCCGTCCGCCGGATCCATTATCAGGACATACGCCGGCGTAATCTGATAGATGACCACATAATGGTGAAACATACCGTTCCGGATGGCCACGTGAGCAATTGCCGGCAGCGGTAGCCCGGCCAGATTATCGTAGGCCGCCTTCACACCTTTCGCCTGAAAACCAAGTTTCTGCGCCGCCTCTACCATACCCAGCACGTTCGTTCCTTTCTGGTCGGTGGCAGCAAGTTGCCGGATACGGGCAACCGGCATCAGAAAATTGTAATGGGCAGCCACTGAAGCCAGGCAAGCGGCCCCGCAATCGGTTATATCCCGTTGTTTTATCCGGACCTTTGCTTTGGGGCCACTTCCGGAAACCTTGTCCCAAAGTTCTTTACCGGCTCCGACTAATTGGTGTATACGCGTCTGAATGGTGTTCATAACGTTGTGTCTAAGTCTGTACCGGTTACGACCGGCGGGTCTGCGTTGATGGATTCAACCAGTCATCGGCCTTATCATAGAGGAGTTGATAAAGCGAGCGGCGGGTTACGATAAAACGCGCCTGAACCGTCATGCCTTTTTTCAGATAGCCCCGATAGCCGTTTTCGAGCGTCAGATACGGCTTATCCAGCAGGCAACGCACTTTAAACATGGGTTTATTGCTCATGAGCGTAAAGTCGTTGGCGATATCCAGCACACGACCCGTCAGTAATCCCCACTGGTTGTAATCAAAGGCATCTATCTGGAACCGCACCGGCTGTTTTACCTTTATCAGCCCGATGTCTTTGGGCTCTACGTAGGTTTCGACTACCAGAGAAGAGTCCGGCGACACCACACCCAGGGTTTCGCCCGGCTGTACATAACTACCGGCATACCGGCCCTGCACCTGACTGACTGTCCCTCCGATGGGCGCTTTCAGCTCATACAAAGCCCGTTGTTCACCCAGTTGCTTTTCCTCTGCCTCCAGTTCGGTCAGTGCCAGCCGCTGCTGGGTGCGATCTGCCTGCCAGCTGCTGCGCTGCTGTTGCACAAGCGAGTTATAGCGGGCGGCTACACTTTGGTAAGCAAACTGCGCGTCCTCATAGTCGAGCCGGGCAATGACTTTCTCATTATATAGCTTTTTGCTGGTCTGTAGCTCACGGGACCGTTTCTGCAGCGTTTGCTGCGCCTCCGAAACCATCGACCGGAACTGCTCAAACTGCTGCCGGTAGAGCGACGACTCAAGGGTGCTGATGACCGACCAGTCCTTTGCCGTTAATTTATCAAGATCACGGACAAAGGCGCGGCGTTCATTCAACTGCTTTTTCAACAGCTGAACTTTCGTGTCAAGGGCATCCGACTGAAGCCGGAACATAACCTGACCCTGCCGGATGGTCTGCCCTTCACGGACATAAACGTCTGTCATCAACCCACCCATCGTTGCTTTCACATCCCCCCGTTCGGTAACCGGACGAACGAGGCCGCCCGCCTGTGTTGTCACATCTACGTAGATAAACGGTAAGGCAATCAGGCAAAGGGCAACGGCTCCCAGAACGGTCATGTAGATGCGCTGGCTACGGACCGTGACCCGTGGCAGGTAGGTAATCAGGCTTGATGAAAGATCAAATTCGCTCATAGTTCAGCAATTCCTGTTCACATAACCGGTCCGTACCGGCATGGTTAATTTTCTTTATTGTATTACCCCTGATATGCCAGGCGCAGTAACCGCGCCCGAAGACCTGCTTCGGACCCGGCTACTGCGCCAGCTATTAACTATGTACGTAATCCGTTTGGGTTACAGGCTTACAACAGCCCGCCCAGTAGCCCGCCGTTGTTGCCGGAACCTGAGCCGGAACCGCTGTTTGAGCCACCGCCACCAATCGACAATGACGTACCAATGGCCAGTAAGTCGTTGATAACGGTCAGGTTGGCAAAATCTAAGAAGCTACCACCTTGTGTTTGAGTCATTTCCTGTGTTGAGAGCTCTTCTACGTTCAGTTGAGCAAGATTCAGCGTTTTCATAACGGTAAATTGTTTAAAACTGCCTACTCTATAAGCTTTTCGGCATCCGCTGCCCGTCCGATAGATCGTTTCCCGGATGGGCGACGGTTCTGCCGTTTGGACAATACAAAGGTTGCCGTTTTTGGCACAGGGTCTGATAACGGGACTTTATAGCTTCATAGCGGGCAGTTATAAAATCATAACCTGTGGGCCATTCCCTCAATTGCGCTCCCGGGTAGCAATCCTAAACATATTTTATTTGCGTATGTTAATGAGGTGAGCTAGATTAGAACTTAATCTACAGTACAAATATTCTTTATATACTCATTGATGCTGCTATGCGGAAATACTGTACTTTTTAGTTTCATGTACAATTAGTAACAACCTTTTGAGCTATGGCAATCATCTCAGAGAAACTCCGCCGGTTGCGTCATTTATTCGGGTATTCACAGGAATATGTGGCTTTTAACATTGGTATGACGCAACCAGCGTACTGCAAGTGGGAAAGTGGACAAACAAGACCGTCAATCGATAAATTACAGGATTTAGCCAGTTTATATCAGATTACCATCAGCGAGTTACTGGATAAAAATTCGGCTGAATTACTCCGTAAATTGCTGGCCGATGAGCAGTTTGCCAATAAACTCCTTGGGAATACCGGAGGCGAGGCCTGATTCTTATTCCTATAAAAAGAGCGCCGGGACACAGATGATCTGTATCCCGGCGCTCTTTTTATGCACTATATTCCGTCTTTATTCTTTTTTATCCTGAGTAGGTTCGGTAAGGTAAACAGCCAGCCGTTCTTCCAGCTCAGCAATGCCAAGCCCTATATGAAACTGTCCGTTGATGGCCAGTGACAGGCGACCGGTTTCCTCAGAAATGGCAATTACAGCCGCGTCAGTTGCTTCGCTCATACCGATGGCCGCCCGATGCCGGAAACCTAATGAAGTAGGCAAGTCGCTGTCGTCAGAAACGGGTAAAATGCAGCGGGCAGCCCGTATTTTCTCATCACTGATGATAACGGCGCCATCGTGCAGCGGACTATACTGATTAAAAATGGCGAGTAAGAGCGGCCGGGAAAGTGTGGCGTTGATCGCTTCTCCTGACTGGGCATATTTTTCCAGGTCATCATTTTTGCGAAGCACGATTAATCCGCCGGCAAATTCCGCAGCGAGGATTTTACACGCTTCCAGTACTGGTCTGAGCGACATGACCGGCTCAGGCTGTATGGGCTGCCGGAACAGCCATTTCCGGAGGTAGCGGTTATTCATGACATTGGTTCCCTTGCCGATCAGCATCAGAAAACGCCTGATTTCCTGCTGGAAAATAATGATCAGTGCAAGCGCACCAACGCTGATAAAATACCCGAGAATGGTCGTCAGCAAATGCAGTTGTAAAGCCTTAACCAGCAGGTAGACAAGGTATACCAGCAGGTATCCCGCAAATACACGGCTGGCAACACTACCCCGCACGACGTTGTAAATCTGATATAACAGCAAGGCTACCAGCCCCACGTCCAGTATATCCAGCCAGCCAACCTCCAGAAACCCAATTCGAATCATACTCTTTTCTATTCGTTATGAATAAACTATCCGCCCAATATACCGGAATGTTTTTGGATTAACCTACGATATATGTTTTACCTTCTTCTGCCAGCAACGTTGGGGTAAAAACAGACTGTGCTTCTTCCAGAAAGGCCCCGAACTCCTTATACCGTGAGGAAAAGTGACCAATAATTAACTGCCCTACCCCGGCCTGACGGGCTATTGACGCTGCCTGCCGCGCTGTCGAGTGAAAGACCTCATCTGCCCGCCCGGCATGTACGTCCAGAAAAGTCGCTTCGTGATATAGGATATCTACCCCTTTAACCCATCCGATCAGCGGTTCGCTGAAGCGCGTATCGGAACAGAAGGCATAACTGCCCGGTTTAGGGCCGGGCGCAGTATAGGTCGCCACATCGTACAGCACCGAGCCATCTTCCCGTAAAACGTCTTTGCCTTCTTTAAGTTGCTTCATATGCGCCACCAGCACATCATCAGGCAGTTTTTCACGCAGCAGCTTCCGCTTTCCGGATTTTTCACGGAACAGGTAACCCGAACAGGTGATCCGGTGTTCGAGCGGAATATTTTCAATAGTCAGATGTGGCCGGTCGACCAGAATGGTCGGCGTGGCCGGATCAACTACCGTAAAATACAGCGGATACCCTAACCGAGTATCCGAAACACGGAACATGGTGGTCAGGATTTCATCCAGCCCGCGCGGTCCGTACAGATACAAGGGTTCGGTACGGCCGCTCAGGTTCAGGCTCGACAGCAACGGCGCCAGTCCGAAGTAATGATCCCCGTGCAGATGACTGATAAAAATATGCTGAAGCCGTCCGGGTTTTATCCGCCGTTCAATCAGCCGGAACTGCGTACCTTCCCCGCAATCGATCAGAAAGTGTTCGTGATCATACGTGACAACCTGAGCCGTCGGGTGGCGGCCCAGCATGGGAGTCGCCGATCCCGCGCCCAGAATCGTTACCGTAAAATGCCCTTCAGGCTTAGTAGTCGCTTTCGCGGCCGCCTCCAAATCCTCCGTCATACTCATCGTCGTCTTCGCCCCGGAAGTCGTTTTCCAGTTCGTTCATAAAAACAGCATCAATGGCTTCTTCGACGGTAGGTAAAATAGTCAGATCCGGAATACGTGACGAATCGAGGAACTCGATCATGTCTTCGTCTTTCGTCACCAGAACCAGCAGCCCCTGTTCATTCGTGCACTGGCGATTGACCTTCCGGATCACCATGACACCGTCTGCCGCGATGGTCTTCACCGATGCCAGATCAAAAATTATATTGCTGTAACCGTCCCGGAAAAAGCCCCGTGACAATGTTTCCAGCGACGCTGCGATGTCTCCTGCGATCTCGCTCTCATCCAGCCGGACAAGTGCATACTGTTCAGTAGTTTCTTTCGTATAGTTCATAAACCAGTGGTTTGGGATAGATAAATTATCAGAAAGTTAATCGGGCTAACCGTTGATACCTACAACAGCGTTTTCCGGATATTGGCGTCAATCCGGCTTAACGGATCGCCGTCTTCTGCCCGTACAAACGTTTTTCCGGTCACGGTTTCATACAACTCAATATACCGCGCCGAAATCTGGCTGATCCACTCAGCCGACATCGGCGGAACGGTCTGTCCTTCTTTCCCCTGAAAGCCGTTGGCAATCAGCCACTCGCGGACAAACTCTTTCGACAATTGTTTTTGCGGCAGGTTTTTCTCCAGATTTTCAGCATACACATCGGCGTAGAAATACCGCGACGAATCCGGCGTATGTACCTCATCAATCAGGTAAATCTGTCCGTCGAGCTTACCGAATTCATATTTTGTGTCAACCAGAATCAGGCCCCGTTCAGCCGCCATTTCCGTACCACGGGCAAACAACGCCAGGGCATAGTTTTCTAATTGTACGTATTCTGCTTCTGCGACGATTCCGCGGGCCAGAATTTCTTCGCGGGAAATGTCCTCGTCATGCCCTTCATGCGCCTTGGTGGTCGGCGTAATAATGGGTTGAGGGAGCCGGTCATTTTCCCGCAGCCCTTCCGGAAGCGTCACCCCGCAGAGGATGCGGTAACCGGCGCGGTATTGCCGCCAGGCATGACCGGCCAGATACCCCCGTACAACCATCTCAACAGGATAGGTAGTACACTTCAGCCCGACACTCACATTCGGGTCCGGTACGGTTACCAGCCAGTTGGGCACAATATCAGCCGTCGAACGCAGAAAATGCGCTGCCGTTTGATTAAGGACCTGCCCTTTATACGGGATTGGTTTGGGTAACACAACGTCAAACGCCGAAATCCGGTCCGTAGCGATCATGACCAGACGCGACCCGCCGTCGGGTTGGTCAAAGCTGTACACATCCCGCACTTTACCGCGGTAATACCCCGTCTGTCCGGGAAAGGAGAAATTCGTTTCGCTAATTGCAGTCATGGTTATCGTTAGTCCGGAAGGCAGGCAAACTGCCTCCGAACGTATTATAGCTTTTCTATTACAAGTGCCGAAGCCCCGCCACCACCATTGCAGATCCCGACGGCACCATACCGTCCGTTATGCTGCTGCAATACGTTGGTGAGCGTTGTTACAATCCGGGCGCCGGATGCCCCCAGCGGATGACCGATGGAAACCGCTCCGCCCAGGACATTCATTTTTCCCTGAGGCACCTGCAGGAGCTCGCTGAATGCCAGCGGAACCACAGAAAAGGCTTCATTTATTTCAAAATAATCAATATCGTCCATGCTCAGTCCGGCCCGTTCTACAGCGACCGGCACCGCTTTAACCGGAGCCGTTGTAAACCACTGAGGCTCCTGTTCCGCATCGGCATATCCCAGAATCCGGGCCATGGGGGTTAGACCCAGTTCATCCGCCTTTCTGCGGCTCATCACCACCAGGGCCGATGCGCCGTCGTTAATCGTTGACGCATTGGCAGCCGTTACCGTCCCGTTTTTAGAAAAAGCCGGTTTCAGGTCCGGAATTTTGTCATAGATTACATTCCGGAACTCTTCATCTTCGCTTACGGTAACAACGCCTTTCCGGCCAGTCACCGCTACGGATACGATTTCAGCCGCAAAGGTACCGCTCGCGGTCGCATTTTCCGCCCGCCGGTACGACTGAATTGCGTATTCATCCTGTTTTTGGCGCGAAATATCGTATTTTTCAGCTGTACGGTCCGCAAAAACCCCCATTGCACACTGGTCATACACATCCGTCAAACCATCTTTGGCCAGCCCGTCGATCAGCTCGCCGTTGCCGTATTTGTAGCCAAAACGTGCTTTAGGCACATAGTAAGGGATATTTGACATACTTTCCATGCCACCGGCAACAACGATTTCGGCCAATCCCAGCTGGATAGACTGAGCCGCCAGCATAATGGCTTTGGTACCGGAAGCACAGACCTTGTTGATGGTTGTACAGGGTACCGTAGCCGGCAGGCCCGCCAGCAATGCTGCCTGTTTTGCGGGTGCCTGTCCGACATTTGCCGAAACCACATTACCCATGTAAAGCTCCTGCACCAGTTCAGGCTGTATACCGGCCCTGGCCAGGGCCCCTTTGATAGCCGCCGCGCCCAACTCAACCGCAGACAGACTGGCCAGCACCCCGCCAAAACTGCCGATGGGTGTGCGAACGGCCGAAACAATGACAACTTCGTTCATCTCTGATTTTTATTATGAAGTGTAAACTCACCAGCGCTGTGCTGTTCCCTGCTTTTTTGTTTCCGCCTGACGCCGTCGCCGGGCCAGCGCATAAGGCAGATCATCGTCGCGCATGGCATTCAGAATTTGCATAGCCTGCTCTTCGGACATATTCAGATTCCGCAGTTTCCGAAGTACGTCTTTCTGTTCATCAGACTGTTCGGTCTCAGAATTCGCCTGCTGAGGCTTTGGCTGCTGCTTCGGAGCCGGTTCAGGCTTCTTCTGCCGCGGCGGCTTTGTCTTTCCGGAATATATGCGTTTTATTAATTCATAGTTATACCGGGCAGACTTATCCGCCGGATTGTTGAGCATAGCTTCTTTGAACAGAGATAAGGCACCGACAGTATCACGCTCAAAGCAGGCAATAACTCCCAGCTGATTCGTAGCCGTGGCGACCAACGACGGTTCACTGAAGGCCATCACCTGTTTATACTGCTGACGGGCCAGACGGTACTGTTTTGTCCGAAACAGGGCATGTCCGAAATTAAGGTGGATGTCCGGATTTACCCGGGGTTCCGTTTTAATCAGAAAGCTGTAATGTTCGGCCGCCCTTGCATAGTTCCCCGCCGAATACGCCTGCTCTGCCTGCTTCAGAGCCAGGTTACGCACCGAAATCTGGTCAAAACCTTGCCAGTTCCATAGCCAGAGAGCCAATATAAGTACGAAAAAACGCATATGTCTATAAATCCTCCCGCCAAAATTAGCACGAATCTTTCAATTGGACTTCTTCTGTTACAAGCGGAATGTCCGAAGCGTAAAGAGCAGATCGAAGATGATCAGTGCTAAGGCCGCCGCCAGAAAGTAGTAATATTTATTGGTTGTAACAGCTACCCGCTGCTGGTCAACAACCTGGCCGCGTAACGTCCGCAGCTGCCCGGCCAGCTCTGTCAGGTAAGCTGAATTCGCATCGGCTTCTATATATTTCCCGTTCGTAGCAGACACCAGTCTCTGGAGAAACGAACGATCCAGTCTGGTTCTTACAATCTGTCCCCGGTTATCCCGCACAAAGTCGTTGCCTTGCCGGATGGTGCTTCCTCCTTCGGTTCCGACTCCTACTGTAAAAAGGGTAATACCAAACGCTTTCAGCCGCCTGACCATGTTCTGGCTACAGGGCCCGAAGTTTTCACCGTCAGAAAAAAGGACAATTGCCTTTGAACTCTGACGGGTCGAACGATCACCGGTGAACTTCTGTAATGCCCCGTCAAGGGCAATGCAAAGGTTTGTGCCCCCGACGGGTGAGACATTTGTCTGCAAATCGAGTGTAAACCGCTTGACGGCATCGTGATCGGCCGTCAGCGGCGAAAGCACAAATGACTCGTCGGCAACGGCCATTAATCCGAAGCGGTCTGCCGCCAGCGAATCGGTTAACTGACGGATATCGTATTTGATCCGCTCAAGACGTGTAGGGGAAATATCCGACGCATCCATTGATTTCGAGACATCAACTAACAAAAAAATATCGCGGATTTGTGAATTTATTGATTGATCTGCTTCACCAAAAGAAGGACCCAGCAGCGCAATTAATAATAAAATCAAATACCCGGAACGAATAAAAAATTTAGGAATTACTGCCCACGCCGTTGTTTGTAATTGCCGTGCTAAATAAAACGTCCGGAAAAAGAAGCCGGCATAGAGTAGCAAAAACAGTCCAACGAAAAAAAATTCTAAAAAAGTTAACGAATATAACCAGGTCATTTTTTGATGATATTCACCTGAAAACAAGCGAATTATTTATAAATCAGCATGCGTTTGCTTTTGCGAATTTACAGTTTCCTGAAATATTTTTTCATAAAAAGCTTGACAAACGCCAAAATACGTCCTACTTTTGTGTCCCGATCAGCAATAAGCCAATCGCGAAAACGGAGAGATGGGTGAGTGGCTGAAACCAGCAGTTTGCTAAACTGCCGTACCCGTAAGGGTACCGAGGGTTCGAATCCCTCTCTCTCCGCCTCGGAAACAACGGTTTCCGGATTTATTTGACAGACTGATACAGAGAGTGTTCTCTAGAAATTTATATTTCGGGGTGTAGCGCAGTCCGGTTAGCGTACCTGGTTTGGGACCAGGTGGTCGTAGGTTCGAATCCTACCACCCCGACCATTAAAATTGCTCTTCAGGCGTTTTAATTCATTTTTTAGAGTTACCTTTGTATCAACTTCACGGGGTGTAGCGCAGTCCGGTTAGCGTACCTGGTTTGGGACCAGGTGGTCGTAGGTTCGAATCCTACCACCCCGACTTAACCTTCAGATTCTTTGAGTCTGAAGGTTTTTTTATTTATACAGTTCATCAACTACTCCATCGGGCTTTAAGATACATTTGCAGACAGGGAGCGCTTAATCTAAAACGCTACTTTCTTTGCTTACAGCTTTATTTTTTCTATCTTTGTGGCCGGAAAAATTGGTACACCTCGTTATTCTGTTTTTCCTAAGGGTCCCGTAGCTCAGCTGGATAGAGCATCTTCCTTCTAAGAAGGCGGTCTTTGGTTCGAATCCAAACGGGATCACTACATATTTTACTAAAAAAGCGTCGGAATTACCGACGCTTTTTTAGTTTCTGAATTTTACCCGACAGGCTAAAAAAAACAGATAAACCATACTGATTTTAAGAAGGTTCGTCCTGGATTTTACGCAAAAGCGGCGTCGAAATAGCTGTATATCTAGAAGCTTTATATAGTTCTTAATTACCTCTCTATCAACAAACATGCTGCTATCGTTATTTTTTTTATCAAGGAATTGATTTAATCATTTTCAGCATTCACCCTGCTTATCAACCTTTATTTTCCGGGCACAAGTACCCAAACTGACAAACTATTTACACAGCCTCTACGCCGTTTCAGCAGGGTCTGTTTAAAAGGGTGCATGAATACTCATTAAGCTACCTGACAGAACATTTGCTTGCCGGCAGGCCTGTGTTACAGCATCTTGTTACCGTATTATATTTTCAGTTCTTTTTTTTACGCCTGACGTCTGCCCGGGCAATCTAACCGGTCTTTTATATCGTAAAGGAGAGCAAGCCTTTGCGCCTATGAAACGAAACTACTTTCCCGCTCTTGGTTTACTCATTCTGCTTATCGGCACAATCTTATTCTGGAGCTTTATCATCTGGGTATGCTTCTATTGAGCTTTCATTGATAACCATCCACTTACCTGAATAGAAAGGCATAAACGCTTCCGGCTTTTTTCTCCCCGTCTGCAATGGACCGTTTTTCGGATTCAACCTTATTTTCACCTACAGTTTTGCCGCGCTGCTTTTTGTTTATCATACGACCGGATTGTCAGTATCTTTGGATCTTTGCGCATAAAGAACAACTCAATGGAAACAGGTATCGATAGTTTTGCCGGCACGAATGCCCACGACATACGGCCGACCGCGGCCCAATACATGCAGGAGATGACCAACCTGCTCGACCGCATTCAGTTTGCCGATGAGGCAGGGCTGGATGTGTTCGGCATCGGTGAACATCACCGCAAGGAGTTTATGGACTCCGCCCCGACCGTTATCATGGGTGCTGCGGCGGCCCGTACCAAAAAGATCCGGCTTGCCAGTGCCGTAACGGTGCTGAGCGCAGCCGATCCGGTACGGGTTTTTCAAAGTTTTGCAACGCTCGATATTATTTCCGGCGGGCGGGCGGAAATTGTGGCCGGTCGCGGATCGTTTATCGAAGCCTTCCCTCTGTTCGGGTATGATCTGGAGGATTATGATGCGCTTTTTGCCGAAAAACTGGACTTGCTGCTCGCTCTCCGCGACAAGGAGACGATTAACTGGCAGGGTACCTTCAGGCCGGCGCTGGTCAATCAGACGGTTTACCCGCGGCCGGTGCAGGAAACACTTCCGGTTTGGCTGGGTGTGGGTGGCACCCCGCAGTCATTTGTCCGTGCCGGTATGTTGGGACTGCCGCTGATGGTGGCCGTTATTGGCGGTGAAACGCACCGGTTTAAGCCCCTTATCGACCTGTACCGGGAGGCCGGAAAACGGGCCGGACATGCACCGGAACGCCTTAAAGTTGGCTTACACTCACTGGGTTATGTTGCTGCAACCAGGCAGCAGGCGCTGGACACCTATTTTCCGGGCTATGCCGAAACATTTACCCGTATCGGACGCGAACGTGGCTGGCCACCGGTAACCCGCCCCCACTTTGAGGCACAGACGCGGGAAAAAGGCGCGTTACTGATTGGCAGTCCCGACGAAGTAGCCGACAAAATTCTCCGCCATAGCGAGGCACTGGGCGGTATCTCGCGGGTAACCTTTCAGATGGATAACGCCGGCCTCTCGCACCGGCAATTGCTGGACGCCATTGAACTCATCGGAAAACACATCGCCCCTGTCCTTCGTTAACTTCGCATGCTCGAACCGATCAACCTGGCAGAATCCGAATACCGGTCGTTGCCCAGAATCGCGAATTCTGACCTGACAGAACTCCATTTTTTGCAGATGGGCTATGCCGTACGCCCTATCTACCCGTCGACGGCCCAATTCGGCACGACGTTTCATCAGCTTATTCTGGAACCCGATAAGCCCGTTGACTGGCAGCTGCATCCTGAAAAGCAACGCACAGATTTGGCGCATATGCAACGGGCCTGGCAGTATTTTCTGTCGCTTTATAAGGATAAAGGCCCTTTCACCTTTACCTCAACTGAGCAGATTCTGCTTTTTGACCAGCCATCACCAACCGGAACGGTTGCCTGTAAGGCCAAACTGGATGCCATCGGATTTTACCGGGATCAGCCGTGGGTGGTAGATCTGAAAACTACATCTGCGGCCTCGCTGAAGGAGTTTGTCAAGTGTTTTGATAAGTACGACTATGACAGGCAGGCAGCGTTTTACCTCGACGCCCTCAGTCTGAAACTGGAACAGCCGCTGCGCAACAACGTTTATTTTATTGGGTTACAGAAGCAACGGCCCTATCACGTATATGTCGTTGACATGAACCAGCATCCGCGGATGCTGCAGATTGGCCGCCAAAAATACCAGACATTGCTCCGGAAAGCATCCCTTGAACTGGCAAACCCGACAGGCTGGCGCCCGTCTGCCTGGCAACGTACCAGTCAGGGTTTGTAGCTCAACGGCAACAGCTCGGCAACCTTTTCCCAGCTCCAGTAGCCTTCGAACAAGATATCGAGGGGCTCATAGTAATTCCCGTTCGGCTCCACCCGGATTACCGGCCCTTTGAGCTGTATCACCGACGTTTGCGGTCCCCCACGCCCGGAGGACTGCGAAAACGGACTTTGTGCGCGCAGGTATTCCTGTGATTCCTTTTCTTTGGTATACGTAACCTGCACGATATCACTGAATTTCAACAGAGAATGCCCGGCATCCGACGAATCAGCGACCACAAGGTAGTTCTCCGGCAGCGGGGTACGGATCAGCATACGCGTTTTCCGGGTGCGGACCGGCATACCGCTCATCCGGACCGTATCTTCCTTTTCGATAATCCGGCGCAACTCAAATCCCTCCTCGCCCAGGCGGCGCTCGTGTACTGCCCGCATAAAATGCATCGGTGAGCCATAGAATGCCTTTTGCCGGTTTTCCTCCCAGCGCTTTTGCCGGCGCTTATTCCGGGAGGTCATTTCCTGCAGAACCGGATAGCCCATGTAGGCCAGATAGTGGTTTTTATAGTCGAACGTAAACGATTCCAGCAGATAGGTAATGGTGTATCCGAGGGCTTTATTTTCGATTTTGAGCGGCTCGCGGGCCCCTGCGGTCAGAAACGGAATCTCCGGCTTGAAATCAAACCAAAGTACCTCGGGGTTCACCAACCGGCAGTCTCCGGCATTTTCGCTGGAACCGATAAAGTTTTTTTTGAAAAACTGCAGGTGTTCGTCCCATTCGGCATCCCGTTTCGCCTTTACATGAACCTCAGCCAACTGATTGGCGATTGGCTTCAGTCTGATTTTATACGTACGGGCGCTGTCTGCCTGCACCGGAAAAGCCAGGGTTTCATAACCGACAAACGAAACGACCATGTCGTACCGCCCGGAGGGTACATTCGTCAACACGAAGCGGCCGTGCTCATCGGCCGTGGTTCCTTTGGTCGTATTTGCCAGAAAAACGGTTGAAAACGGTAACGGTTCTTCGGTCTCTCCGTTGATGACCTGTCCGCGAAGGGTCCGCTGCGCCATCCCCTCCCACGAACAAAAAAGAATTATCAGGATCAGCACCCTTGTCATACCTCACGCACTTGTGTTCCGGCAAAGCTACACATTATAACTAACAACTTAGTTATAGGTTTACTTTTTTCATTTCCGGCCAGTTTCCGACGCAGACCGGATTTTTTTCGTCATCCGTCAGTCGGCTTGCATATAGTGTCAGCGCCGGTTCGGATGTGGTCACCGACCTTTGTTGTGTCAATACATCAAAGAAAAATACGATGAAAACGCTCTTAAAAACCGAAGAACTGGCCCAGCTGATCTTATCGATCGTCCTCTTCTCCTATTTACCATATGCCTGGTGGGTCTATCCGGCCTTGCTGCTTGTTCCTGACATCAGCATGCTCGGTTACCTGATTAACCCGAAAGCCGGAGCAATCGGCTATAATCTCGGCCACCATAAAGGTCTGGCGGTTGCCATCGGGGTTGCCGGTTTTCTGTTCGCTTCTCCGTTGCTGATGCTGACCGGCCTCATTCTGTTCGGCCATGCCAGTATGGATCGGGTCATGGGCTATGGATTCAAATACGCCGATAGTTTCCGGCACACGCATTTAGGCACTGTCGGCACGCAACATTCGTAACCATTCCGGTAAATAATATACTCATGAACCCATCTGTTCTCATACTCGGCGCGACCGGCAGCATTGGCTATGCCGTCACCCGGTACCTGCTCCGGCAACACTACCGCGTAACTATCCTGGTCCGCAACCGCCAAAAAGCCGTGTCGCTTTTCGGCCAGTCAGCTCACCTGACCGTTGTTGAAGGCGATGCCCAAAACGCCGCTTTCCTTCAGTCGCTGGCCAAAGGCAAAGATTTCGTTTTTCATGGCATCAACTACCCATACCACCAATGGTTTGGCCAAATGGACGTCGTCACCCAAAAGCTGATCGATGCCGTGGATCCGGAGACGACGCTTGTTTTTCCGGGCAATATTTACAGCTTCGGTCTCAGCCAAACGCCTATCCGTGAAGACGCCCTGCCAAACCCGTGCAGCCGGAAAGGCGAGTTGCGGCTGCACATCGAACAGATGCTGGAAGAAGCCGCACTGGCGGGAAAATGCAGGGTGATTAATGTGCGGCTACCCGATTTCTGGGGGCCGAACGTGATGAATGACGGCGTGAAACCGGTTTTTGTTAACGCACTGACCGGTAAGGCTATTCCGTGGTTGTATAATGCCGACATTCCGCACCAGACCGTTTATACACCGGATGCAGCCGTGATCATCGGCCGGTTAATGGCCCTCTCCTCCGCAGGCAATACGGCCTTGTCGCCCGCTTACTCGGTCTGGAACTATGGCGGACACACGTTCGGGAGCATGCGCAGTTTATTTCAGCACCTCACGCAGCTGACCGGTCAACCGTTGCGGGTAACGATTTACAGTAAACTGTTTGTCAGTCTGATGGGTTGGTTTATTCCGGTATTGCGCGAAGTGAAAGAGATGGGCTACCTCTATGAAAACACCGTGTTGCTGGACGACAGCCGCGTCCGGACGCTTTTTCCGGACTTCGCCGAAACGCCCCTGGATGACGCCCTTACGGAAACGCTCGGCTGGTTTGCCCGGGAGCATAAGCTGCCCTTTTCGCCCGGGCATCAGGCAGCAACGGTACGGTAAGCGCCGGGGGTCTGGCCGGTCCAGCGCTTGAACGACCGGAAAAATACACTGGGCTCGGAGAACCCAAGCAGGTAGGCAATGTCGGTCGTGCTCAGGTGCGGCTCCCGCAAATGGCGCACGGCCAGCTCCCGCCTTACCTCGTCGAGCAGTTGCTGATAGGTGACGCCTTCATCTTTCAGGTGAAGCTGCAGGGTGCGGACACCCATGGCCAGGCGGTCGGCGACGAGGGCAAGGGTCGGTTCTTCGCCTTTCAGCAAACTAAGAATTTCCTGCTTGACACGGGCAGACAGGCTGGGCTGCCGGAGCTTTGCCATGAGGTCGTTGGCATGCTGTTCGAACAACGGAAACAAGGCCGGATTTGCATTCAGCACCGGTGTCTGAAGCCAGTCGGCATCAAGAATCATCTGCGTAACCGGCGCATCGAATACCAGACGGGCGGGGGCAAAAATGCGGGCGTGTTCTGTCGTATCCAGCGGCCGGGGATATTCAAAATGCACTTCGCGGGCAATCACGTGCAGACCGGTCAGCGCCCGCATGGCCGCCTGATAAATGCTCAGTTCTGAGTTCAGCGCATGATCGGGATAAATAATGTCGGGGCTGATGATGTGCAGGCGCAGCGCAAACCCGTTATCAGCCAAATGGACTCCTTCGGTCACGACGCCTTCGCAGACAATATCCTGATACTGACATAGTTTCTCGAATGCCTTCCCCAGTGTCGGGCAGTGCATCATCACATACGCCAGTACGCCTACGGCAACGGGGTTGATTAATTCGCAGAGATGGAGCGACAGATGGGCATCATTGGTGGCGTCTATGGCTTCGCGCCACAACTGCTGCACCACCGGAATCGGAATGCGGCCGTCGGGGTCCTTAAGCTGTTCAGCCGTTACGCCAACAGCGGTGAGCAGGGCATCGGTATCCGCTCCGCGTAGCCGGGCCCCGAAAAGAATCAAATTAAATGACGAAACAGACAGCGTATGTGCAGCAACCATACACCGAAGATACTTATTTTTTACTTCTGTGATGCCGGCACAGGAAGCATCGCACAGGCGGCTTCAGGGAATGCGCCAACGATGCTTCCTGTGTTGGCATGACAAAAATCAGTAACGGCCCTGATCCTGAGAGCCTGAGTCCCGGATACGTGGCCGTCAGCGAATATTATTTTACCGTAAAGGAAGCCGTTGCGTCGGCCCAGGTCAACGATACGACGCCTTTCGGTGTAATATCGATGGTAAATTTCTCGGTAAACGATTTGGCTTTTTTCGCCGGTACCGTCACGCGCAGCACATCTTCATCCTGCTTATAGGAGAAAGCACCCCACTTAATCGTTTTGTTGAGAATGATAATCCACTCCTTTTCACCGGGAATGGTAAACAGGGCATACTTCCCTTTGGGCACGTCTTTGCCTTCCAGTTTTACATCATCCGAAAAGTCAATGGCGGTTGTTTCGTTAGCTCCGGTCCGCCAAACCTGGCCATAGGGCGCAATTTTACCGGCAGGGTCCCACACGTTACGACCTTTTACAGCAGGCTGGCTGTAATCAATGGTAATGGTTTTACTACCAACGGTTGCTTTTGCCTGAGCCGGCGGACTAGGACGGCTGGCTTTGTCCTGTTGAGCCATGGCGGTGAAAGCCAGCAGCGAAAAAAAGAAGGCGAATACCTTTTTCATGTGTATTTGTTTATCAATCATTCAGGAGTTAAATGTAGTAACTCTAGTGGGTTATTCCGATAAATCAGGCGTCAATCTCCCTGATTATTTAGCAAATTGAGCAGTCGGGCCAGTTCGAAGATATCGAGTACATAATCTACGCCAGCTTCCTGAATGGCCTGTTGGGGCATATAGGCCACGCGGGCGGTTTCTGGTTTCTGGGCAATAATCAGCCCTCCGGCCCGCTTAATGGCTTTCAGGCCAAGGGTTCCGTCGGCATTGGCTCCGGACAGCAGAATCCCGACCAGGGAAGGGCCAAACACATCTGCGGCAGACTCAAACGAAACATCGAGCGAAGGCCGGCTATAGTTTACTTTTTCGGATGCATCGAGCGAAAACACCAGGCTGTGCTCGATCAACAGGTGATAATCGGCCGGGGCAAGGTAGATATTGCCGGGCAGAAGCGGCTCCTTATCCTCCACTTCGTGAATAACCAGCCGGCTTTTACTGGTCAGCAGATCCGCAAGGGCCGATTCTGCCGTATGTTTCCGGTGCAGTACAATGATGAGCGTATAGGTCAGTGGTTCGGGCAAGGCCGGCAGTATTTTCAGTAACACTTCAATGCTACCGGCCGATCCGCCGATGATAACAGCCTTACAGGAATGGCTTACGTTACTTTTCTCCATATTTTTTCCTGTGAAAACTGTTTGAACTTCGGCTCAACCCCGGAGAACCGGAGCGTTTCGCGCGTACCGAGTGCCAGAAAACCCAGTTGTGCCAGGCTGTCATAAAACAAACGCAGTACCCGTTCCTGCAGGGATTTATCAAAGTAAATCAATACGTTACGGCAGAGAATCAGGTCAAATTCGTTGAATGAACTGTCGGACACGAGGTTATGGGTAGAAAAGATCATCTTCTCGCTCAGCGATTCATCGAACTTAACCTGCCCGTAATGTGCGGTGTAATACGACGAAAAATCCTGCACGCCGCCTGAAGCAATGTAATTTTCAGAATTAAGCTTCATTTCGCTGAGCGAAAAAAAACCTTTACGGG
Organism: Arsenicibacter rosenii; assembly: GCF_001870735.1. Lineage (GTDB taxonomy): Bacteria > Bacteroidota > Bacteroidia > Cytophagales > Spirosomataceae > Arsenicibacter > Arsenicibacter rosenii. The sequence continues at coordinate 698,549 of NZ_MORL01000001.1, forward strand.
CCTTTTCCAGTACGGTTGGATTCAGGTCCGTGGCATACAACAGGGATTTATGCAGGAGATTGGCCTCCTTCAGCAGAATGGCCATAGAATATACCTCTTCGCCGGTTGAGCAGCCGGCATGCCAGATACGGATAAACGGTTTGGCCCGCAGGTTATCAATCACTTCCTGCCGAAGCACCCGGTAAAAGCCCGGGTCACGGAACATCTCCGTTACGTTGACCGTCAGTTCCTCCACAAAATGTTTCAGGTACGTTTCATCAGATCGGAGCCGGTAGCGTAGCTCGGCAAAGCTCGGGAATTTGTCCAGAGAACATAGCCGCTGCACCCGCCGTTTCAGCGAGGCCCGTGCATAGTTGGTGAAATCGTATCCGTATAGTTCAAAAAGATCATTTAGTAAAAGATCAAGATCATGCTCCTCAATCATCAATAAACAAGTTAAATACGAGCGAGTAATGTCAATAATTTATCGACGTCTATTGGCTTCGAAATATAATCATCGGCACCTGCTTCCAGACATTTTTCGCGGTCACCGACCATGGCCTGGGCAGTAACGGCGAAAATGGGCACTTCCCGGCGCGAACGAATACTCCGTATCCGCGGAATGGCCTCGTAGCCATCAATATCCGGCATCATCATATCCAGTAAAATGACATCAACCTCCTCATCCGTTTTTAATAATTCCAATGCTTCATCAGCGTGAAGAGACGACAGGCAGTCAAATGACTTTGCTTTCAGGGTAGCCTTCAGCGCAAAGATATTTCTGGCGTCATCATCGATGATTAATACTTTTTTCTTACGCATGTTGTTCTATTTTTTATCGCCTTGCCTCTGTGTAGTACTCATCGGTCTGTTCAGCGCTCATAGAGCCAAACCCGCAGTAAGGACATAAGCTGATCAATATCCACCGGTTTGGTAATATAGTCGGACGCACCCGCCTGAATGCACTTTTCACGGTCGCCGGTCATTGCCTTGGCCGTCACGGCAATCACCGGCAGGTTTTTCCACTGGTTGTTTTCGCGGATTTTGCGGGCCGTTTCGTAGCCATCCATCTTCGGCATCATCATGTCGAGCAACACCACGTCGATAGCCGGATTTTCGGCTAGTTTCTGCAAGGCTTCCTTGCCGTCGAGCGCCGTTACTACGTTCATTTTGTAGGTTTCCAGCGCTTTCGACAAGGAGAAAATATTCCGCACGTCGTCATCAGCCACCAGCACCGTCCGGTTTTGCAGGACCTGACTCAAGGCGCCCAGTTTACGTTCTTCCAGCGCCGTTCCTCCCGATCCCTTGTTGTTTTCGACGAGGTGCAGGAACAACGATACCTCGTCCAGCATGCGCTGATACGAATGGGCGGTTTTGACAATAATTGAATCAGCGTACTTTCTGATTTTCAGCTCTTCGGCCATCGACAGGCTCTTCCCGGTAAAAATAATGATCGGCAGGCTTTCGAGCCCCGGGTTTTTCCGGGCTTCTTCCAGCATTTCGTAGGCTTTCGAATCCGGAATACCCATATCCAGAATCACACAATCAACTTCTTTCCGTTTGAGGGCATCAATACCGGCCGAAACATCACTCTCCAGCTCCGAATTAATGCTGAACGTTTCCAGGAAGTAGGCCAGTGCCTTGGCATGCTTCGGGTTGTCTTCAATGATCAGTACCTTTTTGGCCTTCCGGTCGAGCACATATTCAATTTTTTTGAACACATCCTGCATCTGCTCAAAGGCCATGGGTTTATTCACAAAATCAATCGCTCCTTTCAGGATACTTTCCTTCTTGAGGCGGTGCGACGACATGATGTGTACCGGAATGTGCCGTGTCCGCGGGTTGGCCTTCAGGGCATCCATCACCTCCCAGCCACTCATCACCGGCAACTGAATATCGAGCAAAATGCCGTGCGGCTGGTAGATGCCGGCCAGTTCCAGCCCCTCGTCCCCCCGCACCGAAACAATGCCTTTGTAGCCCCGTTTCCGTGAATAATCGAGCAGTGACCGCGCAAAACCGGTATCATCCTCAATGATCAGAATGGTTTTGTCTGCTTCGGTAATCTCTTTCCGGTCGTCCGGTATCGCAGCCGGAATCAGCGTACTGATGTAAGACTGCTCTTTCGGCTCTGCCACCACCGGCACAGGCTCTGCTTTCGGGACAATCACCGGTGTCTTCGCAGGCAGCATCAACTCTTTATCGGGATTAACCGGGATACAGACCGTAAATTCGCTGCCTTTACCCGGCGTACTGGCCAGCAGAATTTCACCGCCCAGCAGCTTTGCCAGTTCCCGGCTGATGGAAAGGCCGAGTCCCGTTCCGCCATACTTCCGTTTCGTCGACCCGTCGGCCTGCTGGAAGGCCTCGAAAATCAGATGTTGTTTATCCGCCGGAATCCCGATACCGGTGTCTTTCACGGCAAAGCAAATGACGTCCTTCTGCTTTGGATGCCGTTGTACTGCCACCGTTACGCTACCTTGCGCCGTAAACTTGAGTGCATTGGAAATCAGATTCTTCAGGATCTGTCCAAGCCGCATCTTATCCGTTTCGATAATTGGCGGCACATTCGGAGCCACGCTGATCGAAAAGTCGAGTTTTTTCTCCCGCGCCAGTGGTGTAAATAAGGCCGACAACTCCGACGTAATGTCGTTGACCGCTACCTCCAGGTATTCGAGTTTCATCTGACCGGCCTCAATCTTGGACAGGTCCAGAATCTCATCAATCAGCCCCAGCAAGCCGTTGCCCGACGACTGGATGACTTTTGCGTATTCCACCTGGTCGGTGGTCAGGTTTTCTTCGTCATTTTCAGACAATAACCGGCTCAGTAACAGAATGGAGTTCAGCGGTGTCCGGAGTTCGTGCGACATATTAGCCAGGAACTCGGATTTATAACGGGTACTGATTTCCAGTTCTTCGGCCTTCCGCTGGATTTCCGCATTTTTTTCCTCAAGCAGGAAACTGCGCTCTTCGAGTTCGGCGTTGGTCTGCTGCAATTCCTCCTGCTGCACCCGGAGTTCTTCCTCCGACGCCTGAAGTTTCTGGGCCTGCATTTCGAGTTCGGCATTCAGGTTTTCCAGCTCGGTATGCTGGGCCTGAAGCTCCTCCGACTGCGCCTGCGTTTCTTCGAGGAAATTCTGCAGTTTGATGTAATCCAGGGCAGAGTTTACTCCGATGGCCAGGGCCTCGGTATTTCCTTCGAGGAAGGCCAGTTCCAGCTCCGTCGGGGCTTTCAGCAGGCCAAGTTCAATTATGCCGATACACACCCCGTCATACAGCAGCGGAAGCACCACAATGGTAGCCGGGCGGACGGCTCCGAGCGACGAGTTGATGTCGAAATACGCCTCCGGAAAATCGGAAACAACAATGGTTTTCTTTGCCGTAATCGCCTGGCCCGCCAGCCCTTCTCCGGGCAAAAGACGGGTCGGTACGTTTTTGGCGGCATAACCGGCCATCAGCCCGTAGCTGCCATCGTCATTGATGATGTAAATGGTACCCAGCGGTGCCTTTACATACTTAGCGATCGCGTCGATCAGCCCGGCCGCCAGACGTTTCAGCTCCCGCTGCCCCCGGATGGCCTCACTCAGGGTAACCGTACCGGCCTGTAGCCAGTTTCTGGCTTTCAGGTCGGTAAATGTCTGTTCCAGTGCACTGCCCATGCTGTTGAGCGCTTTGGCGATCCGGCCCAGCTCATCCTCTTTTTCATCCTGCGACCGGACCGTATAATCGCCTCCGGCAATGGCCGAGGTGACTTTTTCCATATCGGTTATACGCCGGGTTGTTTCAAGATACCGGGCTTCGGCTTCCCGTTGCCGGGCAATCCGTTCATCCAGGTCCCGTTTGATACGGATATAGGTGCTTACCGTAATCAGGATAGAAATGATGGCCGCCAGGGCCAGCAAATAAGGCGTATAGGTAATATAGAACTGCTGTTGGTCCAGACGCCGCTTCAACAGGGCATTTTCGTCCCGCTTAATCCGGTTCACCACAATGCGCAGATCGTCCATGATTTTTTTCCCGCGCAGCATTTCACGATGCCGGGCTACGGTATCCTGAGCTGACCGGCTGGATCGCCTTACGAGATCAACCACTTTCTGCATCTGATTGAACTTGTTCTCGTAGAGAGTTTTCACCAGCTCCAGATGCCGGCGTTGCAACTGGTTGTCACTCGTTAAACCAACCAATACCTCATACGAATTCGCCACTTTTTCATAGGCGCCTGTGTATGGCTGCAAAAACCGTTCGTCGAGCGTTACCAGATACCCGCGCTGCCCCGTTTCGGCATCTTTCATGTAGGAGATTACATTCTCGGCTTCAATCAGGACCTGATTGGTGTGGTTCACTAACTTAGAATTGTCGATCAGTTTCTGTGTACTGTAATACGAAGCAAATAAGCTCAGCACCAGTATCAGAATGGAGGCTGAAAAAACGATCTGTAACTGTCGGATGACAGTGGTGGCAGCTGATGTCATTGAATACGTGAACGTTGGGCCTAATAAATCTTTTTGTTAACGCGGAGTGGGTAACGCAGCAGCGGGTAAGCTGCCGGCAGGTCTGCGGTATTTATGACTTCATGACAACGACCGGTTCAGGGCGCTGTACTAATGGTAACACAATGACAAACTGAGAGCCCTCGTTTACCTTGCTTCGTGCCCAGATCAGTCCGCCATGCTTATCAATATTCTTCTTGGCAATGGCGAGACCAATACCGGTACCCTCGTAATTACCCTGGGTTTCAAGGCGCTGAAAGATAACAAATATCCGGTCCAGAAACTTTTCATCGAAGCCGATGCCGTTGTCTTCCACCACAATACGGCAGTAATCTCCCGTTTCAGAAGCCGGACTGTCAATATCCTTACGGCTGATCAGTTCTGCCCGTATGCTGATTTCAGGGGCCTGGTCCTGACGGGAAAATTTCAGGGCATTACTGATCAGGTTCTGAAACACCTGTCGTATGCGTCCGGGAACAATCTCAACCACCGGCAGGGTTTCAATGGTGATCTTCGCCTTTTTGCGGCTGATTGTTTCTTCAAAATCAACCAGCAGTTCCTGCATCAGCTCGTTCAGGTTGGTCGGCATAAACGGGGCCGGAACCGTCAGCTGGGAATACGCCAGTAAATCCTTAATCAGCCGTGACATGCGGGCCGACGCGCGGATCGACCGGTCCAGATACGAGACCGCCTCAGGGTTGTCTTTCAGGTAATTCTCCTTAACCATGTCGTTAAAAACCTGAATTTTCCGGAGCGGTTCCTTTAAATCGTGCGAGACCACCCAGGCAAACTGCTGTAGTTCATGGTTGGTCCGTTCGAGTTCATTGTTTTTGGCTAACAATTCCTGCGTCCGCTTACTGACTTCCTGCTCCAGCATTTCGGCGGTGACTTTCTGCGAATGAATGTCGGAAAACGTCCCGACCCAGCGCAGAATACTTCCTTCCTGCCGTACCGGCACAATCCGGAGCAGGTAAAACCGGTATGCTTTCGTGTGCAGATCACACAGCCGGACTTCCCTGACAAATTCTTCGCCGCATACTCTGGCTACTTCCCAGCCCTCACAAACAGAGTGATCATCCGGATGAAGCTCGGGAAAGGTATGGGCGTCTTTCGAGTATAAAAACCAGTGGTTATTGACGTATTCAATCCGGCCGTCCGTTGTAACGGTAAACGCAATCTGCGGAAGCGACTCCATCACCGACTGCAATTCCTGCATCCGTTCGGCCAGCGCTTCCTGCGCCCGTTTGCGGACCTCAACTTCTTTCTGAAGCGCTTTCTGGGCCTCCCGAAGCTCCTCCTGCTGTTTATAGAGCCGGTGCAGCGTCTTAACTTTCAGTACCAGAATATCGGGATCTACCGGCTTGGTCAGGTAGTCGATGCCACCCGAGCTGTAGCCTTTGGTAATAAATTTTTTCTCGGTATTAACGGCCGAAAGAAAGATAATGGATGTATCCCGTGCTTTACTGAAGCCCGCGATGGCATTGGCCACTTCAAAGCCGTCCATACCCGGCATTTGAACATCCAGAATGATAACAGAATAATTATTCTTCAGCACTTTCTTTAACGCCTCCTCTCCCGACTCAGCGCTATCGACCGGGAATTGGTGCAGTTCAAGAATTTTTCTGAGCGGAAGTATATTTTCTGGCCTATCATCAACAATGAGAATCATATCCCAGGAAACGCGTTTTATACCTTAACGTGAGTAAATATGTACGTTTTACACGTAACTACACCGAAATTAATTGAATTATCTTTCATGTGCGTATTTTTTTAGCGTACAACGATTCCCGTAAACTAATCCCCACTGATTGTAAACTAAATACGTTTTTTTTTGCCTTTCCCGATTTTTTACAGAATAGCCGGAATTCGGTCGGGAACCCCTAACTTGCATGCATACAAAACCAATACTAAACCACTTACAGACATGAAACGCTGGTTATACCTGCCACTCGCCCTGGTGGCCGTACAGACATTCGCCCAGTCTTCGCTCCCACCCGCTGCCATACAGATTAAGCTGGCCACGCTGGCCGCACCGGCCGACAAGCGCGACGGGGCAACGGTGCTGGGCTACAACCCGAACAAAGAACTGGTTGAACTCCGGAAAGGTACCAACGAACTGATTTGCCTGGCCGACGATCCGGCTCAGAAAGGCTTCAGCGTGTCGTGTTACCACCGCGACCTGGAGCCCTTTATGAAGCGGGGCCGTGAGCTGAAGCAGGAAGGGAAAAAGCCGGACGAGATCCTGAAAATACGGGAAGCAGAGGTAAAAAGCGGGAAGTGGGCGATGCCGAAGCATCCGTCATCCTTGTTTGTCTATACCGCAAAAGAAGAAAACGTCGACCTGGCAACCGGCGAGGTAAAAGACGGCTATCAGCGGGGTGTGGTCTATATTCCTTACGCCACGACCGAAAGTACCGGTCTGCCCACCTCTCCCCCGGCACCGGGTATGCCCTGGATTATGGACCCGGGTACGCACCGGGCTCACATCATGATCAACCCGCCGGCCCCACAGGGCAAATAAGCTCATAAAAAAGGGCTGCGTTTCGTAAAACGCAGCCCTTTTTTTGTACTAAACAACGCTACTGTTTTTTGATATCTCCGCGGATTTCACCGTTCGGATAAGCCGCTGTATGGAAATTGACGTAATACTGTCCCGCCAGAATGCTATCCCGCTGAGTCCGGCGCAGAGACGTAGTACCGCTGATGGGTGAGGTCAGGCTGGCAAACGGAATAATTGGCGCACCCGTCCCGTTCGCACTGTCAATCCGGTGAATGTGGCCTGCGGTCGGCGTGATGCCCTGGTACGTCACAGTATAGCTCATGACGTTCGTCGTCGTATCGATCGTACCGGTCATCGTACCGGTAGCCGTTGAGGTTGTCGATGTTGGTTTTTCCTGTAAGCCGTTAATGTCTGCTTTCAGATTTACGACATTGTTTGTCGGTGTGGGGTTGTTGTTGTTATCGTCGTCATTGTTACAGGCTGCAAAAACTGTCATCACTGCCAAAAAGGCCGCCCCTCCAATCCATTTCGAGTTCATTCGCTGTTGAGTTTTAAGTTGCAAACTAGTTTAAGACTATATCCCATCGGATTAATCTTCTTATCACTATTACAATGTCATTCAACCCCACAATATTGTCAGCCGTTTCTCAAACTGAGCGAACGGCCCGGCCCCCGTCAGCCAAAACTTCCTTAAAACCGGGTTTTGAGCCGGATAATCTATACTGATTACCAATTATTTCAGTATTTGTAATCAGTATAAAGTCCGTATTGCCAAAAATGCCTTAATTTTGAGGCTGAAAAACCAATCTGCGTCAATCAATCTTTGGTGCTGCGTTCCTGGTTGTCTGTGCTTTGTTTTCCGGTATTATCCTGAACTCAGCAACTCAATACTCAGCAGCTCAGAACAAAAAAGAGAACGCAACTTTAGACCCAGTTCATTATTTGCTATGGCATTTGATTTTGACATGATTCAACGCGTTTACGCTGGTTTAGGCGAGCGCGTCGAAGCTGCCCGCAAGGTAGTAGGCCGTCCTCTGACATTGTCGGAGAAAATTTTATACGCTCACCTGTCAGCCGGTACCCCGACTCAAGCTTATGAGCGCGGAAAATCATACGTTGATTTTGCCCCTGACCGTGTTGCGATGCAGGACGCAACAGCCCAAATGGCGCTGTTACAGTTTATGCAGGCTGGCCGGTCAAAAGTTGCCGTACCGTCAACTGTACACTGCGATCACCTGATTCAGGCTAAAGTTGGTGCTGTAGAGGATTTGGCCATTGCCAACGATAAAAACAAAGAAGTATACGACTTCCTGGCGTCGGTGTCGAACAAATACGGCATTGGTTTCTGGAAGCCGGGTGCCGGTATCATCCACCAGGTCGTAATCGAAAACTACGCCTTCCCGGGCGGTATGATGATCGGTACGGATTCACACACACCCAACGCCGGCGGTCTGGGTATGATTGCTATCGGTGTTGGTGGCGCGGATGCCTGCGACGTGATGGCCGGTCTGCCATGGGAGCTTAAAATGCCTAAACTGATCGGTGTAAAACTGACGGGTAAACTGAGCGGCTGGGCTTCGGCAAAAGACGTGATCCTGCGTGTGGCCGGTATCCTGACCGTAAAAGGCGGTACGGGCTGCATCGTTGAATATTTCGGCGAAGGTGCAGAAAGCCTGTCGGCCACCGGTAAAGGTACCATCTGTAACATGGGTGCCGAAATCGGGGCGACCACATCGATTTTCGCTTACGACGAGAAAATGGGTGATTACCTGCGGTCGACGAACCGTGCGGATATCGCTGATGCGGCCAGTGCGGTAGCGGCTGACCTGCGCTCAGACGACGAGGTATACGCTGATCCGGCGTCTTACTTCGACCAGCTGATCGAGATCAACCTGTCGGAACTGGAGCCACACATCAACGGTCCGTTCACGCCGGATCTGGCATGGCCACTGTCTAACTTCGCCAAGGCGGTTAAAGAAAACGGCTGGCCGGAGAAACTGGACGTAGGTCTGATCGGTTCGTGTACGAACTCGTCGTACGAAGACATGACCCGTTCGGCGTCCATCGCTGAGCAGGCGACGAAGAAAAACCTGAAAGTAAAAGCGGAGTTTACCATTACGCCAGGTTCTGAACTGGTACGGTTCACCGCCGGGCGCGATGGTCTCTTAGATACATTTGAGCACATGGGTGGTGTCGTTCTGGCCAATGCCTGTGGTCCTTGTATCGGTCAGTGGGCTCGCCACATGGACGATCCGAGCCGTAAGAACTCAATCATTACGTCGTTTAACCGGAACTTCGCCAAGCGGAACGACGGTAACGCTAGCACACACGCGTTCGTGGCATCGCCGGAAATCGTGACGGCCCTGGTGATTGCCGGTGACCTGACGTTTAACCCGATGACCGATACGCTGATCAACGAAAATGGGGAAGCCGTTATGCTCGACGAGCCGCAGGGCATTGAGCAGCCGGTTAAAGGCTATGCCGTTGACGATGCCGGTTATCAGGCTCCTGCCGAAGATGGTTCAGGCGTTAACGTACTGGTTAGCCCTACCTCAGATCGTCTGCAACTGCTTGATTCGTTCAAGGCCTGGGAAGGTACCGACCTGACTGGCCTGAAACTATTGATCAAGGCAAAGGGCAAGTGTACGACTGACCACATTTCGATGGCCGGTCCATGGCTGAAGTACCGTGGTCACCTCGACAACATCTCGAACAACATGCTGATTGGCGCGGTCAACTACTACAACGACCAGACAAACAGCGTGAAAAACCAGCTGACCGGCGAGTACGGCGAAGTACCGGCTACACAGCGGGCTTACAAGGCTGCCGGTATCGGTTCGGTCGTAGTGGGTGACGAAAACTACGGTGAAGGTTCATCACGCGAACATGCGGCGATGGAGCCCCGTCACCTGGGTGTCCGGGCGATTCTGGTTCGCTCATTTGCGCGTATCCACGAAACCAACCTGAAGAAGCAGGGTATGCTGGCGCTGACGTTTGTTAACCCTGCCGATTACGACAAAGTACAGGAAGACGACTCAATCGACATCCTGGGTCTGACGACGTTTGCCCCTGGTCAGCCCCTGACCGTCCGGCTGACGCACGCCGACGGATCGGTCGACGAGTTCCCGGTAAACCATACGTACAACGAAGGACAGATCGAGTGGTTCAAAGCCGGTGCGGCCCTGAACCTGATTAAGATGAAGCAGGCGTAATCGCCCGGACTTCGATATACTATCCCGGCCAGCGGCATGTCCCCTGGCCGGGATTTTTGTTTTCAGAGGGCTCCGACTTGCCGTCCATAAATCGAAAAACGCTAGATTTGCTCATTAGAAAATTCCATTCCGCATTCCTCAATGGCCATTCACATTACACCAGCTTACCGTTTTTTCTTCCTGTTCTTTTTTTCGGTTTTTCTCAGCAGTAAGGGTTTTACAGGCCCGGTAGCCTCGCTCCTCATTCCGGATTCACTTTTTAAAGGAGATGTTCCCACAATAACCTGCACCCCGCCTTCAGGCTTGACCGAAACCGGCCAGAGTTTTCAGTCGACTACCCTCAACTGGACCTTCGAATTCGGATCGCTTTACACGATTCAGCTTAAATCCGGTCCGGAAGGCGGCTGGACGGATGTACAGACCAATTATTTCGGATCAAGCTATACCCTCTATCCGCTTACTTTCGGGCAGACGTATTCGTGGCGGCTGAAGCGGACTTGTACCGACGGTTCATCCTCTGACTGGTCACCGGTACGGACGTTTACGCTTAGTTGCTTTGTGCCTTCCGTAACATTAGAGTTTATCAACAACGGTTCAACGTTTATCCGGTCGGCAGCACAGGACGATCTTGCGGTTACCTACACATACAGATGGCGGCTGGCAGGGACGGAGGCATGGAACTACAGGAGCAATGTTAACACACGTGATTACAATGAAACACCGTTGGTGAAAAACGGCCTCTATGAGTGGCAGGTCCGTTCGGAGTGCCCGGATGGTAGTAGTTCGGCCTACTGTGAAATAAAAACAAGCCCCGTTCAGTGTCCTCAGGTAAGCGGACTCCAGGAAGTCTATGTCACCCCTACTTCTGCTGTCGTCAGCTGGATAGCCTACTATGATATTTATTTTCTGCTGTGGCGTAAAAAAGGCAATACAAAATGGTATTCCAGAAAGGAGTACACATTTCATTCAGGCAGATTCATTGCGAATCAAATCGGAGGTTTGGAAGCTGGCACCGAGTATGAATGGTGTGTCCAGCTTCGTTGTCCTGACGGGGCCATTTCAACTTCTAAAATCCGGACGTTTGTTACCCAGTGTACAACCCAATTAAACGACAACCTGAATAACGCCCAGGTTTATGCTACCAGTGCGCTTGTTAACTGGACGAATGCCGGCAAATACACATCCACTATACCTGCAAAAACATACTTCCAGATTCGATACCGCTCTGCTTCGGATTCGACGTGGCATGAATCGGAAAAACTGGCAGATGGTAATGCTTACTATTTAATTACCGGATTAGTATCCAATCAGCAATACGAATGGCAAGTACGTCAGTATTGTTCCCCTTCTATATACACCGATTACTCATCCGGCAAATATTTTATTACAAGATGCAGTGAGGTCTCGGATATGAGAACTTTTTTTATCAAGGCTACATCTGCTTATTTACAGTGGTTTCTTAGTGGAAGTGAAAATACTGTCATCCAATGGCGGGAAACGGGTAGCGATAACTGGCAATCTGCCTCCGCAGATAATTCTTATGAGCTAAAAGGTTTAAATGCAAATACTGAGTATGAATGGCGTATCCGTTATCATTGTGACAGGGAGAAATATAGTTCCAGCATAAAATTCAAAACCCAGAAGGAAGTTATCTGTCCAAAAGTAAACTCGGCTTCATCCAGTATAATAGACTCAACATCCGTCAGGCTCTCATGGAGCTTGTCAAACTCTGCGGACATCACTACCTACCAGGTCAGATGGCGACAGGTTGGCACTTCGGAGTGGTCATACTCTCCTCCGACCACACAAATGAGCTACACAGTAACCGGCTTAAATTTTAATCTGAAATACGAATGGGATTTAGTATACATATGCGAAGGAGTGACCTCTGTTTATAGTCCTCAGTATGATCGTATTTTCCCACAAATAAACTGTCCCTATTCAGCAATATATGAATACAGTATTGGCAGTAAAGCAATAACGCTGCAAATTACAGGAAGCTGGTTAAGCAAAAATGTGGACAATGAGTTGCAGGTACGGGTTTCTGGAGCGGTAAGCTGGTCTTCAATTAAAGGTATTACCATTGGGGGCTTTAATTCAGTAACCGGCTTAATGCCAAACACCGTATATCAATTCAGATGCCGCGCGTATTGTTCTGACCAGTTTTCGGTAATAAGGTCATTTACTACACTTACACCTTGTGACATAAATGAGCCTAATGAAACAATTACAGAGGCTATACCCCTGTCCGGTACATCCGTTGAAACAAGTGTATTGTGCTTAGATCAATCTCTTGATAAGGACTGGTTTAAATGGGAATATAAGGGTATTTCGTACTACATCTTGGTTACGCCTATCACCAGATATGGAACTGGACCGTACAAACTTAACCTGAGTATTTCTAATGAGATTCTGACTGTCAAAACAGCTCCGGCCACCGACACGTATGCGGATAGTACCGACACCTTTTTACAGATTTATGCCGCAGACGGCAAAACGTTGCTGGCCGAAAACGACGATTTTGATCAATACTATTCTGAAGTAACACTTTACCTTGCGAAGCCCTTCTCAACCGTCCGGCCCGGGCGTTGGTCTGATCCAGTCATCTGGTCAACATTCAGAGTACCTGCTGCCATTGACCCTGTTTTAATCCGGCATCCGGTTAAGCTACCGGCAGCAACAACCGGTAAAGCATCCCGTATTTCGTATGATGCCGGCGGCAGCCTGCAACTTGAGAGCGGGGCCAAACTAAAGATCACGCCTTAACGCCTGTCTTTATGATAAATGGTAAATAAGGGCTCATCTGGCTACTGGTGCCGAATGCTAAGTATGCATGCAAAAGCGGCTTACGAAAAACAGTAAATACTCAAAGGCAAATACAGTCATTTACGATGAAAAACCATACTCCACATCTTGTTTGTTGTCTGATCTTTTTTTTACAAATCATCCATTCATCTGCTACGGCCAGCAATGATTTCTTAATTACTACTATTGATACAGCACAATGTCCAAAGGTAGCCAGTCTCTTTACGCTCTGGCGTACCCCCGCAACTGCCTTTTTAGTCTGGGGCTCCAGTGGAAAAGATGCTGCCTATGAGTGCCGGTGGCGAGAGACCGGTACGCAGGAGTGGAATGTCAGGTCTGATATTAAGGTAGCAAACCTTATTATAAATAATCTCAAAGGCGGTAAACAGTATGAATGGCAGGTACGGGCACTCTGCAGCGGATCAGTATTCGGGGCATACTCCGATGTGATGGTATTCACCGCAATGTGTACCCCCCCACAGCTCCCGTCTTTGTCATGGGTTAAGCCAGATGAAGCCCAGCTCAACTGGAATATCAGCGGCGAAGCAAACACTTATAATTTACGATGGCGACCATCTTCGGTAAGTCTCTGGAATACCATTACTAACATTACGACTAATACATACCGGTTGACAGGACTTACGAATAAAACCCTTTATCAGTGGCAAGTCCAATCCGTCTGTGAAGACGGCAGTCTGTCTGACTTTTCGGCTGTCGGCTCATTTTACACAGCCTGTACGCCTCCGCTCTATTCCTTGATTGAGGCGGCATCACCTACCTCCGCTTATCTGGCATGGCCAGGTTTAAGCGGTCTTACCTACAAAATTGACTGGAGAAAAGCCGGTGAAACAACTTGGAATAGCCTGACTACTCTGTCAAATAATAGCACGTTAAGTAACCTCCAGCCGGAGACCACCTATCAATACCGCTTACAGAGTATTTGCACGAGTGAAATTAGTTCAGGGTTCACAGCCATTCAACAATTCACAACCGGCTGTTATTTTGATACTTTTGCATACACGGATAATATTACCTCTAACGCAGCGCGTATCCGTTGGTCTGCGCCGTTACAGGGTCAGCGGTTTCAGGTCCGCTGGCGTGTGCAGGGGACACAGGACTGGATCATAAGCGAAATCCTGAGGACTAATTCCTTTTATCTTACGAATCTGGCCAATGCCACAACCTATGAATGGCAGCTTCGTGCTATCTGTACGGATCAATCAAGCACTGAGTATGGTCGGGTAAATGAGTTCACAACGCAGTGTTCAATCCCTTGCTGTACAAAGAACTATAACTTAAATCATGCATCCATACTCAGGTGGGAGAGCTTTGAGCTGGGAGCAAATTTTCGGGTTCGCTGGCGCGAAGCAGGCAGTCTGACATGGAACCTGACCGATCTGCAACCCGGATGGTATATTCAGCTCAATAACCTGATTGATGGGCACTACTATGAATGGCAGGTACAAACTATTTGCCGTGACGGTAATGAGTCGGCCTTCTCTCCGGTAACCTCCTTTACGTTTAACTCTGTTGATTGTGACCCACAGGAACCTAATAATACGCCTGAGACTGCGACGCCTGTTACTTCCTTAACATTTACGAGTCCTGATGTATGTCTGGATAATCCACTGGATCAGGATTGGTATAAGTATTCTTATCTGGGACAGGATTACTACATTCTGGTTTCAACTTGGAGTAACTCCGCAAATCCAGCTAACAATACCAGTAAATACAGACTATACCTGAACATCGCTCATGATACGTTAACGATAGAGACCCAATCCGTCAATAGCTCGCAAACAGACACCTATCTGTTTCTGTATAATGCAGACAGAAGGATACTGCTCGCCGAAAATGATGACACGAACGGCCCTTTTTCACGGATCATCTACACGTTACCAGAGGATTGTATGCGCTTTTATACAATCAAATCCGGCAGCTGGAACGATCCTGCCTGTTGGTCGTGTAATCAGATCCCCGGCCAACAGCATGATGTTCAAATCTTACATCGTATTACTGTCCCTGCAAATTACACGGCGCAGGCCGCCAAAGTCACCTATGGCAATGGCGGGGTGCTGTTATTCGGCGCAGGCGCAAAGCTCCGCGTTTACAAATAACCTCCACTACAACTTCGGCTTCCCCGGCTTTACCGGGGCTTCGTAGGTTTTTACCCCCTGAACATTCAGTTTGCGGGCGTAGGTTTTATCCCCGCAAACGATATGCAGGAGATTATGGTCGGGGCCGCCGAAATACAGCTGTTGCGGTTGTCCAGTGGGTAACGGCAGGATGGCGTTGACCCGCCCAACCTGGTCCAGCACCTGAACTCCCAGACTCGTAGCCACATACACCCGACCATCCTTGTCACAAGCCAGCGAGGTGGCTCCTGCGTTTTCGGTCGTATCCGGTACATGCAGCCAGCCATACTGCTGTTTATTAGCCAGTCGTCCGTCGGGCAGAATCGTATAGAGCCAAATCCAGTGGGTTGTCGGTTCCAGTACGTAAAGCTGTGTCTGATCCGGCGTCAGGGCGAGGCCGGAAGCACTGCGCAGCCCCGTGTCAACCCGCTGAATATGTTTGTTGCGTACCAGATAAACACTGCCCTCCGAAGGCCCCGTAACCGTTATGTACAGGTCTCCGTTATGGGCCGCTACCAGATCATTGCCCCGTAGCCCCTTTACCAGCACACGCGCTTTTCCGTCCTGGTCATACGCCATCACGTCGCCGGTGGATGAGGAGAGCATATATTGTTGCCGGTCAGGCCCCTGCACCTGTTTGCCGGGCTGCCTGCCGCGCGTTGCCGGTCGGGCCGGTGGCGACACGGTTTGCCACCCCTCGCCAGGTAGCAGGATGTCGCTCAGAAACTGATTTTTTGTCTTGCCGGTGGCAACCGGTGCCGGCCAGTCCTTCCAGAGCCAGCGCATGGCTTCCGGAAAAACCGCTGTGCCGTGTTTCCCGTTATGCCCGCCTTCGCCCCAGACGTGCTGCACCTCGTAACCGGCAAACGTCAGTGCCCGCTCCATGGCTTCGTTGGCTTTCCACCAGTCGCCGGCGTAGATATTCAGGTCATTGGCGCCATCCTGCAAAAAGACGCGGATGGGTTTAGGCTCCGTTTTCCGCACCAGGGTGCTGTAGCGGTCGCCGCCCCGAAGGCCTACATAGGTCCCGATGGCGCTGAAGACCCGCGAAAACGCATCCGGCCGCTCCCACGCGGCGGTAAAGGCACAGACGGCCCCGCTGCTTGATCCGCCGATGGCCCGGTCGTTACCGGATGTCGACAACCGGATCACCCGCCCGTCGCCGGTCTTTTGTTTTTCGACCTCCGGCAGTAGTTCGTCAAGGATAAAACGGGCATAGGCATCCCCCAAACCATCGTATTCAAAACTCCGGTTATACCGGTCAAGCGCTTTGTCTGGATTGGCCGCCCGCACGCGGCCGGGCGTCACAAAGACACCGATGGTCACCGGCATCTTGCCCTGATGGATCAGGTTATCAAAAACGGCCGGAGCTTTCCACTGAATGCCATCCTGATTGACATAGACACAGGCGGGTTTATCGGGGGAATACTGTGCCGGGACATAGACCCAGTACTCCCGCCAGGTACCGGGATAAATGGCAGACTTTTCGAACGTAAATTTCAGCACCTCCCCTTTCGGAACGCCCGCCTGTTCGACGGATGCGGGATCATCGGGATAGGTTTCGGCCGGCGTCTGGGCCAATACAGCGGATACCGCACACCATAGCGCGAGAAATAAGCCTGTTTTCATTCGTCTGCCTTTTGGATCAGTGTTTTACCCAAAAGGCAGACGAATCAGTTCACCTACTTCCGGTCGTCGTTATTCACCTTTTTCTTTGACCGCTCAGGGGCAGCGCTCATCTTACCAAACCGCCAGTTGACCGATAACCGGATGTTCCGGATCACGTTGTAGTTCGATCCGTCGGTCAGGAACGTGGTGGTACGCAGCATGGTAACGATGGTGTTGTATTTCCGGAACGGATTTTCAAAGTTGGCCGTCAGCGTCAGATTCTGTTTTTTAAACTCCTTCCGGCCCGAGAAGCCGTAGTAATAAAAGCCGGACGACTGCCCCTGTAACTGCACCCGACGCGAGTTGTAAGAGCCATTGGCCTGTAAGCTGAAGTTGGCCGGCAGTTGCAGCGAGGTATTGATATTACCCTGATAACTCCAGTTCCGGTTGCTGGTCTGCAAGGCCGGACTGTTCAACAGGTTATAATTAATGGTAACCGATCCGCTGATATTCCAGGCTTTTACCGGCTTCACCGACGTAAACCAGTTCATCCCGTAGGTAGCATTACGGGCAATGTTGCGGTACGTACTGTTCGAGATCCCTGAGGCATCTACCGTCGTAATGCGCTCAATCGCATTGTTGGTTTGCCGCCCGAATACCATGACGTTGATCGTTGTCCCGTTGTTGCTGAATGTGCTGTAGGATAATTCAACTGAGTGCGCCAGCTCGGGCGACAGATACGGGTTGCCCTGCTGGATGTTTTTCGGATCCGAGTAGTTGACGTACGGATTGAGGAACATGATCGACGGACGCTGAATCCGCTGGCTGTAGTTGGCCCGGAACCGGCGGTTATCGTCGAGGCGCTTCGATACCGTAATGTTCGGCAGGAGGTTCTGATAACGGTCGGCAAACCGTGTTTTGGTTGATATAAAGTTGGCGTCGATAGACGTCAGTTCAAAGCGGCCGCCGATGTTGAACCCCCATTTGTTTTCGGTCCGCATCCGGAACGCCGCATACGATGACCAGACCATCTGCTCATAGTCAAAGGTATTGGCCCGACGCGGGTCTTCCTGAAAATTCAGGGAGCCATCCGTTGCATTTTCGAGCTTGTAAAAACTATTCACATCCCGGACAATCAACTTACTGCCCACTTCCAGTAAACGGCGCTTAACCGTCGAAAACGGATAGGCATAATCGGTCTGGAGGGTAAGTTCACTCTGGCGGTTGGTATTTTCGTTGCGCTCGCGGTAGTCGATCACCTCGCTTTCGGGTAACGGATACTGGTTCAGGGCGTAACCACTCTGCCCGTTATTCCGGTTATACTGCGCCAGAAACGTAAACTCTTGTTCGGAACTGCGCCGCGATGTCCGGTTATAGTTAAAGTTCAGGTCAATGTTCCGGTTCTGATTCTGGCTATTATTGTACCGCCGGAACTCACGCAGTGTATCCAGACTCTGCCGTGTATCGCGTACCGACCGCGTTGTCCGGGAATCGCCGCCGAAGTTGGCATCGATTCCGATCCGGTTTAAGGTGTCCAGATCGTAGTCAACGCTGAACGACCCGAACTGCGACTGGCCACGGTTGCGGTAGTTGCTCTGCTGTTCGATTTTACTGAAAACCTGCCCGTTGCGCAGGTTTTGCCGCACCGATTGTGATCCGCCAAAGTAATTACTCCAGTTAGTACCACCGTAGCCGGTTACGCTCAGCTTGCCGCGTTTATAGTTAATATTGCCGCCCAGGTTATTCCGGCGACTACCCGCCGAAGCATTGAGCCCACCGGTCAGGCCCTGTAGCTGATTTTTCGTGATAATGTTGATAACGCCTGCCGTTCCTTCGGCATCATATTTTGCGGAAGGAGCCGTAATCACCTCTACCGACTTGATCAGTTCCGCCGGAATCATTTGCAGGGCTTCGCTGATGCTGCGGGCCATGATACTCGACGGCTTATTGTTGATCAATACCTTAATGCTGCTGCTGCCTTTCAGCTGCACATTCCCGTCGGGGTCAATGGTTAACAGGGGCACTTTTTTTAAGACATCGACGGCCGTCCCTCCGGCATTGGTCAGGTCCTTGTCAGCATTGTAAACCAACCGGTCATCCTTATCTTCGACCAACGGTTTTTCACCCGTTACGACAACCTCATTCAGCATCCGGGTGTCAGCTTGCATCTGGACCGTTCCCAGCGCGATATCGGCACCCTTCACAATGATATTGTTAATCGTTTTATTTTCATAGCCCATGAAGCTAACCGTTACCCGGTAAGTTCCGGTCGCTACATTGTTAATTGAAAAACGGCCCCGCTCATCGGTTGTTGTCCCACCGACAGGCTTATCCGTCAGCGGATTAATCAGGGCGACTGTCGCAAATTCGACCGGCTTGTTGGCCGTCCCGTCCATGATTGACCCGGAAATTTTAATCCCCTTTTGCTGACCGGATTTACTGCCGGCTATAACCTGTTCGGGCACCGGTTGCGGAGCGCCGGCAGGTGGTGCGTTCTGCGCTTGTGCACACAGACTAATCCCTAAAAAAAGAATCGGTATAGATTGCTTCATGTATTATGTATCGGCCCGCAAGCCCTTCAGGTTGTATACTTTATTTGCTGATGTATATAAAACAATCAAATATATAAAATATACCCTTTCTGAACCAGATAAGACTACCTCTTGATCAGGATTGCACACAAAATGAAGCAATAAGTATACTCTGTTGGTTACTCACTCTTTACTAAGTACGTAAAAGCACGTTTGCCTTGCTGAGCTTTAACGGGCCCTCTTCCGGACTTAGCCGGTGGCATGGTTTTTGAACAAATGCTCAAGCGTTGGCTCCGTAAACCGCGCTTTTTTAAACAGCGCATTCTTCAGCTGACGCAGGTAATCCCCTTTCGGGATTTCAATTGCGCCATAGCGCCGGACATTATCATTAATAAACTGGGTATCAAGAAGATCAAAGCGTTGTTGCCGGAGAATCATAATCAGATAATGAAACGCTACTTTCGACGCATTGTCTACCAGATGAAACATCGATTCGCCAAAAAACACAGCGCCAAGGGCCACACCGTACAGCCCTCCTACTAAACGTCCATCTATATACGTTTCCACACTGTGTGCTAATCCCATCTGATGCAGCGTCGTATATGCCTCAATAATTTCTTCGGAGATCCAGGTACTATCTTCTTCGGAACGGGGAAGCGAACAATACCGCATCACCTGTTCAAAATTCCCGTTGACGCGGACATCAAATGTTTTTTTGTTGAGAACAGGGCGTAACGAACGGGCAGGTTTGTACGTCTCAAGCGGAATAACCGCACGCGGATCCGGTGAATACCAATACAATGTACCATCGGCATCGGCCATGGGAAAAATGCCATTCATGTACCCATAGATCAGATCATCGGCGGTTAGTTTCGTCATGTATAGTGGAAGCAATAACTTACAATAACAAATGTATGGAAAAAACGCTGGAATGATTCCATGCCCTGCGGACTTAATATTTTTGGTCTAGCGGAACTATCCTAAAAAAATACCGTTATTTCATTGCACAACCCGGACAATATCATTAACATTGTCCGCGTTTTTGAATCAGCTCTTACGCTACAGACGCGATCAGTATAGTACATGGAACAGACAGCATACATACCTACGTTCTATCATACTACGCCCTTCCGGTTCAGGTCCGAAAGGGCCGCATAATCTTTTTTGCCTACGTGGCAAAACTTTCTCGTCTGTTAATCCTTTTTTATTCATTTCAATCTAATAATCGTACGGGCAACAGGCATCTGTGGTCTGGTTGAGGTAAACGTTCGACGTTTTTTCGTTACCCAATTACTGCGATGATTCAACAAGACATAATTAACGACCAATACATCGTTCAGGTAGCTAATGAGAACCATCTGCAAATGGCTGAGACTATTTGCAATGAAATGGAGCAAAGTGCGAAAGCCCGCGGCACCGGTATCGCTAAGCGATCACCAGTGTACCTGATGGAGAAAATGCTTGAAGGCAAAGCCGTTATTGCCACAACCGTCGCCGGTGAGTGGGTTGGCTTTTGCTACATCGAAACGTGGGAACACGGTAAGTTTGTGGCTAATTCCGGACTTATTGTGCATCCTGACCACCGCAAAAGTGGTCTGGCAACGAACATCAAACAAAAAGCGTTTGAACTTTCACGCTCTAAGTTTCCGAATGCGAAAATCATTGGCCTGACGACCAGTCTGGCGGTTATGAAGATCAATTCAGACCTTGGCTATCAACCTGTTACACTCAGCGAATTGCCGGCGGATGAAGCGTTCTGGAAAGGGTGTTCCAGCTGTGTGAATTATGATATCCTGACCCGGACAAACCGGAAGCACTGCCTGTGTACGGGTATGCTTTACGATCCGGAAGAACCAAAGAAAAATGAAAAGCAGGAAAAGTGGAATTTCCTGAAAGAATCTAAATTGTATGAGCGCTGGATGAAACTGAAAGAGCGTATCCTCTTTCGGCTTAAAGAACGTCCACGGGCTCGTCGCTCCGAACGTGAACTCGAAGCCGTAGGCTAAGCCATAGCAAATAAAGCCCTGAAAAACCTGATCCGGCGGTCAGGTTTTTTTTATGCCCTTACCGAACATCTGCCAAACCAGCGGGTTATACCAGCATACACAACTCAACAGCCTATGAAAACCTACAGCCCTGATACCGGTAATACCACCGGCAACGACCAACTCACGAATATTCCGTCCGGCCTGGACCATGACCCGAAAGCGGATGAAGAGGTCATTGATCAGCAAGCCGGCCAACAGCAGCCTGAAGCAGTACAGCAAACGGCTGATAACGATGACCTGGCCAACTCCATTGCCTACGCCCTCGACGGCTCAGGCCCCGGACCATCCAGTCCGGGACCATCATCCGACAGTACGGTTACAGGTATACCGCACGAAGTAGTTATCGAAGGCTCTTCTGGTTTCGGACCGTCCAGTCGGGAGCACGATGATGAAGAGGACGCGGCCCGGGAATGGCGGTCGCTTTAATGGCGGAAGGCATCCATGGCAGCGGTCGGTTTGCCGGTATTATCGAACGCCCCCAAATCATACCCCTGCCATTGGCCATACGACTGCGGTTCCCAATAGAGCACGCCCTGCCCCATCGAATCAGGTACGTTGCGCATCTTACCGATCAGGTCGGTAATAAAGGCGTTTGCCGTTGCCGGATCACTGGCGGACATCCCGACTTCAACAACCATGACCGGTTTATGGTACCGCGCGATCATGTCCTGAACGGTGGACAGGCACTGGCTGTTTTTGGTGGCCCAGTCGGCAGCTGACGGATACAGTGACATACCGATCATGTCAAACCTGGTCTGCTGAGCAGCCAGCCCGCCAAACATCCACTGGAATAGTTTCTGGTCGTAGCCGTTTGAAATGTGAACAATCACCTGCGCTGTCGGGCTGACAGCCTTTACCGCATCGTACCCGGCATTGATCAGCGCGGCAAAGTTTGCCATATTGGTTGATGCACGGCCATCGGGCCAGAGCATTCCGTCGTTTGTTTCGTTACCGACCTGCACCCACTCCGGTGTTATGTCGTTTTCTTTCAGGCGCGTCAGAACGGCAGTTGTGTGGCTGCTGACGGCTTTTTTCAGGTCATCAAACGACAGATTCTGCCACGCGGCCGGTTTGGTTTGCTTACCCGGGTCCGCCCAGTTATCGCTATAGTGAAAATCAATCATCAGGCGCATGCCTGCGGCTTTCACCCGCTTTGCCTTTACCAGTACGTCGTCTATACCGTTCCATCCCCCCTGCGGGTTTACCCAGACGCGCAGCCGGATGGCATTCATCCCCTTATTTTTCAGAATACTGAAAATATCATCCGGCTTGCCATCTGACTGATAAAAACGAACTCCTTCTTTTTCCTGCTGTGTGATCCAGCTCACATCGGCTCCTTTTACAAACCGGTCTGGAGCAGCCGACGGTATCGCCTGCCCTTTACACCCTGCCACGTGTCCGGCTAATACAGCCAGTACAAGGCTCCATTTCTTCATCATATCCCTCCTTCAGTTTGAGTAAACCGAATAAACAACGTTGTTTTACCTTCAAAGGAAAAATGTTACCGGAAAAGTTCTTTTACAAGCCGGCAATAAATTTACGCACTGATAATCAAGACACTACTCCCACTTATCCGTTCGTACCCGTCTAACATGACGGTTTCTGCTTGGCGGTACATCGGGATTGCACTATTTTTCGTATTCAGAGTACCTGATTTGGTTTGTCGTTCATGAAAAAACTGGTTTACGTTTTCTTTTTCCTTTTTACCTTACCTGCTTACGCCGACGTTATTTTACCCGCCCTTGTCGCCAATCACATGGTTTTACAGCAACAGGAACAAGTCAGAGTCTGGGGCTGGGCCGAACCGGGTGAAGTAGTGACCGTAATCCCCGGATGGGACAATCAGCCAATATCAACCACAACGACCGATAATGCTGCCTGGAAGCTGACGATGCCGACGCCTGCCGCCGCTGGCCCCTATTCCATCACCATTGCCGGCCGGAATACAATTGTCCTGACCGATGTACTGGTCGGGGAAGTCTGGGTTTGTGCCGGTCAGTCGAACATGGAGTGGAGTGCCAGCCGCGGGGTCAAAGATGCCCTGGCCGAACTGCCGACGGCAGAGAACGACCTGATCCGTTTTTTCAAGATGCCTAAGCTGACCGCCGATTCCCCGCAAACCGACACGAAAGGCCAATGGGTACGCTGCGATTCAGCCAGCCTGCGGACATTCAGTGCGGTAGGCTATTTTTTCGGCAAGAAAATCCAGCATACCCTTCATGTCCCCATCGGCCTGATCGACGTGGCCTGGGGAGGTTCCTACATCGACAGCTGGCTGCCAACCACCGTTACCCAACTCTATCCGGATACCCGCACATCGGCCCTTCGCATGAGCAAATCAGCGCATTGGCCCAGCAAACCCGGCGTTATATACAATGGCATGATTGCTCCGGTTATTCATTATAACATTGCCGGTGTTCTCTGGTACCAGGGCGAGTCGAACCGTCATTACCCACAGGCTTATTACCACCTGATGCACCTGATGGTTGATAACTGGCGGGGCATGTGGCAAAAGGAATTTCCGTTTTATTACGTGCAGATCGCCCCGTTTCTTTACAACGGAGAGCACCAGACTGCCGCCGTGCGGGAAGCCCAGACCCGTGCCCTCGATATGGCCAGATCAGGCATGGTGGTCACTACCGATCTGGTCGATAACCTGAAAGACATTCATCCGGCGTATAAATATGAAGTCGGCAACCGGCTGGCGAATCTGGCCCTTGCCGGCACTTACGGACAGAAACACATTGTCTGCCAAAGCCCGCAGTATCAGTCAATGAAAGTAACCGGCAAAAAAGGCCGTATCCTGCGTCTCACGTTTCAGAACGCACCCAAAGGACTGATTAGTAAGGGC
This sequence comes from Arsenicibacter rosenii, assembly GCF_001870735.1. Lineage (GTDB taxonomy): Bacteria > Bacteroidota > Bacteroidia > Cytophagales > Spirosomataceae > Arsenicibacter > Arsenicibacter rosenii. The sequence continues at coordinate 722,705 of NZ_MORL01000001.1, forward strand.
AAGGAACTCACCGAATTTACCGTTGCCGGAGCCGACAAGGTCTTTGTACCGGCCAAAGCCCGGATACGGGGCAATATGATCGATGTCTGGTCTGACGAGGTAAAGGTGCCCTATGCCGTTCGGTTCGCCTTCCGCGATGCTCCGGAGCCGAACGTCTTCAGCAAGGAGGGTTTGCCGCTGATCCCGTTCCGTACCGACGACTGGGACCTGAAGCTGCCGAAGTAAAACGATCTACCCGTTTACCAGCGACAGCAGACAAAACCCGTCGACCACCCATAACCCTGCGGGGACTTCATCGGGCTTACCAACGGCCAGTTTAATGACCGTCCACGCCAGAAACCCCCAGATGATGCCGTGGGTGATGGAATAACTGAACGGAATCAGCACCAGCGCCAGAAAAGCGGGTATGGCATCGTCCAGCTGCTCCCAACGGATTTTCGTGACGGGCTGCATCATAAATGCCCCGACCAGTACCAGCGCAGGGGCCGTTGCAATCGCCGGAATGACCGACAACAACGGGGATAAAAACAAAAAGGGCAAAAACAGACTGCCGGCTACAATGGCCGTCAGCCCCGTGCGGCCGCCCTGCGCAATGCCCACCGCAGACTCGATATATGCGGTGCCGGGGCTGGTCCCCAGTAAACCGGCTAACGTAGTTGCGACGGCATCGGTCATCAGCGATTGTTTCAGGTTGCGGGGCTCACCGGCTTCGTCGTGTAAACCACCCGCTTCGGCTACGCCGACAAACGTTGAGAGGCTGTCGAACAGATCCGTAAAGGCAAAGGCAAAAATCACCGGCCACAACGACCATTTGAATGAGTTAACCAGATCAAGCGTGCCAATCAGGCTAAAATCCGGAGCCGCCAGTACGCCCTGAAAATTCACCAGCGTTTTCAGACCCATGTTCACGGCCGACGCATCACCCCACCAACGGCCGATGGGAATGGCCGCGAGCGTTGTCAGAACAATACCGATGATAATTCCGCCCGGAACCTGACGAACAACCAGGATGGCTGTCAGCAGTAACCCTAGCATAAACGTAATCATTATCGGGTCGTGAAGCGGTGCCATGCTGACAAGCGTCGCCGGACTAGCCACGATAAACCGGGCATTTTCAAAGCCGATGAGTGTAATAAATAACCCGATACCGGCCGAAACAGCGTACCGGATTGGCTTTGGAATTGCCTGCACAATTGCCGCGCGGACGTTCAGGACAGACAGGACCAGAAATAATATACCGGCCCAGAACACGGCACCCAGTGCCACCCCTGGCGATAAACCCATCCCCTTCACAGCCGTGAAGGTAAAAAAGGCGTTCAGCCCCATGCCCGGGGCTACCACAATCGGGTTCTTCGCATACAGCCCCATCATCAGGCTACAAAAAAAGGAAAGCAGAATGGTGGCGGTCAGTACCCCGTTAAACGGCAAACCCGCCTGACTCAGAATGGCCGGGTTTACCACGATGATATACATCGTTGCCAGGAAAGTCGATACACCGGCCAGCAGTTCGGTGCGGCGGTTTGCTGATGGAGTAAGGCTTTTGCTTGTCATGATGCAATGATAGCAAAAACCGGTTATTGAATGTCGTTAACAAAAGCTTAATGACAATTACAACTGCTTCTGCTACCGGATTTCAGGGAAGAGCAACTACTTTTTTCATCCCCAAAAGGGCACTCATGGCCCTGATCCCTGCATTATGTTATTATTTCCGGCTATCGTCCCATCCCAATATTAAGTTTTGCGGAATGGGTTGACAAACCCGAATCAGCCCGATAATTTTACCCGCATGTTAACTGAAATAATATTTGTTGTGGAGTCTGATAAGTCCGGAGGCTTTCAGGCCTACTCTCTCGAAGAAGGTATTCTGACGCAGGGAGACACAATTCCGGAGTTACAGGAATCTATCCGGGAAGCCCTGGACACTCACTATAGTCCGGCCAGCCCGCTACCGCCGATCCGGCTTATTTTACCAGCAGAAGTTGATTGACAAACGTCGTCATAACGTATCAGAAACGCTATCCTCAACTCAATAGAGGATAGCGTTTTGCTTTTTGTAGGCTACCGTACTCCGGGAGTTACCCCATATGTATTGGCATAGATTTTGACACGGGCGGCGGATGGTTACCAGTACAGGCCGGAGTACTATTTACCATTATCACCCTGAATAAAACTATACACTTCAACGTTTCAACCTATTCAGTAACAAGCACTAATATTAACATGGGTATATTTTTTGCTATACTTTCCGGCATCTTACTGCCAATCAGGAAAAGTATATGGTTAAGTTCTATATTAAAGGTTTTATTAAACTCGTCATTCTAAGCGCATTTTTTCTTTATTCTATCTGTATTCAGGCACAATCGGGTAGCGTTTTCCGCGATTTTAATAATAATGGCATAAGAGATAAAAGCGAGGGCGGTGTTGCCGGCATTGCCATTCAGTCGTTTAAAACCGGGAATGTTGTATTCGGGCGGGCGGTCTCAGATGCACAGGGTGCGTATACGCTGTCTCCTGCTGCGGCTGCGAATGAACCGGTACGAATTGAGTTTTTTATTCCTGACTCGCTAAAGGCATTTTTTCCTGCCGCCATGGCCGATGGTGCCGGGAACAACGGCACCTCTGTACAGTTCGCCACCGGATCAGCCACGAACATCAACTTTGGTATTAACCGCGCTATCGATTTTTGTGAGGCCGGGCCACCCGTCTCTATCGTTTGTTTTATCATCGGCAGCGGAACCACCATTGGCAGTAACCTGCTGGCCACGGTTCCGGCCAACGCGACCGGAGTCGATGGTTCAGTGGTAGGCCACCCCAACGCTCCGGGCGCCAGTGTCGGAGCCGTTTGGGGCACTTCGTTCCAGAACGAAACCGACCGCCTTTTTCTGGCTTCCTTTATGCGCAGGCACACAGCGTTCGGCACCGCCGGTACGGGTGCGATTTATGTAACCACCAGGCCCCGTGACCCGGCCAAATCTGCCTCCTACGAATTTATAAACCTGAATGGACTCACGGTAAATCACGCAAGAGGGGGTAAAGTGGTCATCCGTACCGGACAAGACCCGCATCAAATCCCCAACTACATTGCCGACATCATCCATGACGGAAAAAATCCCGCGGATTCAGTGGGTAAAATGTCACTCGGTGACATGGACATGAGCAGTGATGGGAAAGCCCTGTATGTCGTAAGTCTGTACGATAAACGGCTCTATCGTATTCTCATTGACAGTGATAGCAATCCGTTGACAAACCCAACCGCATCCGATGTGCTGGCCTTCGACATCCCTGATCCGGGCTGTCGGGGCGGACAGGCCCGACCGTTCGGCCTCGGCATTCGGGGAGATGAGGTGTTTGTCGGGGTAACCTGCGATGCCGGTACATCCCGAAACCGGTCTGACCTCCGGGCGTATGTTTATAAGCTTAACACCATGACCAACACCTTTTCTGAAGTAATCAGCATCCCGCTGGATTATCAGCGGGGGAACGTCGCCGGTATTACCTTTTCCAGGCTTATGAATGCGTGGCAGCCGTGGACGAATGACCCCGACTGGCATAATGACAATGCTGCTATCGGCGAAGTATACAGTTTCAGTAACCGTCCCGAAGTATTGTGTCCGCAGCCGTTACTATCGGATATTGTTTTTGACGACGATGGTTCGCTCGTCCTGGGGTTCATGGACCGGTTCGGACATCAGGCCATTTATCTTGGTCCCGATCCGGCAGGCTCGACCGTTGATGGTCACTTTGTGAAAGTCGACCCGCGGGCAGGTGGTGATGTCATCCGGATCTGCAATACCGGCACTCTCGCTAAACCCGTTTATGCTGTTGAGTCGCTGGGTAAGTGTGGTTCGCTTGGAGGAGGACAGTTTACAGAAGCAACCTATGCGAATCCGGAATATGAATATTATACGGGTGATAACTTTAATGACAATAGCCATACCGAAACCGCAATGGGATCGCTCGGGCTGGTTCCGGGTTCCGGCGAACTGATTGTGTCGGCTTTTGACCCGATCAACGAACGAAACAACGGCCAGGTCTTTACCAACGGCTTTAAAGTTTTGTCGAATAAAACCGGCCGGGAACTGCGGGGCTTTTCACTGCTGAATGATGTTCCGGCCAATAACGGGAATAATGAATTCGGCAAAGCATCCGGACTTGGCGGTGTGGAGGTATTGTGTTTGCCAAAACCGATTGAAATTGGCAACCTGATCTGGCTCGACCAAAACGTCAACCGTATTCAGGATCCCGGAGAGCCCCCTATTCCGGGCGTTCAGCTTGAGTTATATAACACAGACGGACAAGTAGTTGGCCGCACAACCTCCAATGCTGCCGGGCACTACGCGTTCAATAGCACAAATGTTATGGATACTGTCGGGGTACAACGCCCCAACCGGCCGGGTCCACAAATCGAAACAGCCTACACCATCCGGGTAGCCGCCAGTCAGTATAACAAAAAAGGATTCGGGCCGCTAACGGGCATGACACTGCCGGCTACCTCGCAGCTACGGGCATTTGTGGATGCACCGCTGGGCGAAAACGAGATCCGGGACAACAACGGGGTATTGACAAACGGGTTCATTATCGCTAATGTAACCACCGGCAATTCCGGCGAAAGTGATCACACGATTGATATTGGCTTCGTCCCTGCGCCTGTTCTGAATGTATCTAAGCAGGTTAACACCGTACAGGCGCGCATCGGCGATATATTGACTTACACCGTAACAATCCGTAACACAGGTTTGGGCAACGCCTTCGGCGCCGTGGTGCAGGACGTACTGAGTACAAACCTGACCTATCTGGCCGGTACGGCCAGGCCATCTTCCGGTACATTCGTTGCCGGCAACCCGTCTACATGGACAATTGCCAGTCTGCCCGCCAATTCATCAGCCACGTTAACCTACTCTGTAAGCGTTATCAGAGCAGGACTGGCTGTAAATACAGCGACTATTCCAGGCGACACGGCACAGGTTTGTACAACCATCCCGTACCTGGTTTGTGTCGGTCAACCGTATGCTATATCCGTATCAGGACCCGCCGGAGCTTCTTCCTATACGGTTTATAAGGACAACAGGATTGTTTACCAGGGCCCGCAGCGTACATACACCGCTACCTCTCCGGGCGCGTATCGGATCATACCCGTTCCGGCCGGCACTGACTGCAGCTATCCATCATGCTGTCCGCTTATCATTCAGGAAGTCAGACCGCAGTGTATTCCGCTGTATTGGCTTAGAATCAAATAAATAAAACAAAAGCTCGGCAAGTTGCCGGGCTTTCTGGTCAAGCACAGTCGCGGGAGTTAACGAACCGGCGATGGCTTTCAGGGATTATCTACTATCTATCAGTCATCACCGCCGCCGGTCGACAGGCTTGTGCCGATGGCGGCAAAGTCAAAAATCTCAGTTACATCAGCCAGATTCAGGAAACTACCACCCTGTTTATCAATCATTTCCTGAGTATTCAGTTCCTGTACACCGGGTTGATCCGGATGCAGCGTTTCCATAACATGAAATGGTTGCGTTAATCGCCTACCCGATACGCTTTTCGGCTGCCGCGACCCATCCGTCAGTGCTGCTTCCGAAGAAGTGCTTGCTGCCGTTTGGATGACACAAAGTTGGCAGAAAAAACAGCAGGAGCTGATAACGGACCGTTATAGCTTCATAACAACCGGTTATCAAAGTATAACCCGGCTAAATTTTCTTTTCCGGTCAGGGGTTACATGCCTTTTTCCGACTCTATTAACAGTAGATCGGCTGCATCAAACCGCGTAACGTTCGTTTTCACCCAAACCTGACATGATTAAATTTACAAACACACTCCTTTTTCTGTCCGGACTCTATGTGTTCAGTACAGTTAACAAACCGGTAATGGATGAGCCCAAAACCGGCGTTGTCATAACAGCCCATTCCGGCGGCAGCAACGTAAAGGAGAACCCTGTCATTCCCGGCGACTTTGCCGATCCATCGCTCATCAGGCGTGGCAACACCTACTATGCAACCGGTACATCCTCCGAATGGGCTCCGCATTACCCTGTTTTTACTTCTACGGATCTGATCCACTGGAAACAGCTCGGTTACGTTTTTAACCAGACACCTTCGTGGGCCTCGGCCTCATTCTGGGCACCGGAGTTGTTTTACCGCAACGGCACTTATTTCGTCTATTACGTCGCACGCCGGAAAAGCGATGGCATTTCCTGCATCGGCGTGGCCACGGCGAAAGACCCGGCCAAAGGTTTTACTGATCACGGGGTTATGCTCGAATTCGGCAAGGAAGCCATTGACCCCTTTGTTATTGAGGTTGACGGGCAGCTGTACATGACCTGGAAAGCCTATGGCCTCGACAAACGGCCCATCGAAATTCTGGGAAGCCGCCTGTCGGCGGATGGGATGAAACTTGAGGGGGAACCCTTCATGCTCCTGCGCGACGATGATAAAAAAGGCATTGAAGGCCAGTGCATTGTCAAAAAAGGCAATTATTTCTACCTCCTGTATTCGCTCGGAGCCTGCTGCGGCCGGGGCTGTACCTACCAGGTTGAAGTGGCCCGGGCAACGGCTATTCAGGGACCCTATACCCGCTTTACCGGCAATCCGGTACTGGCTGAAACAGCCGAATGGAAATGCGCCGGCCACGGCACCGTCGTTACGGCCAAAGATGGGAAAGACTACTACCTGTACCATGCCTACAACAAAGCAGACCATGTGTATACCGGCAGGCAGGGTATGCTGAGCGAACTGCGCTGGGACCAGCCCGGGGGCTGGCCATCGCTCCATCCGATGGGTGCCAACGCTGCGGCGATCCGGAATTTCCGCGATGAGTTCACTCAACCAACGCTGGCCGGCGACTGGCAATGGGATTTCCGCCATACGAAACCCGCCTGGAAACTAACGGGTGGTACCCTGGCACTGTCGGGCACGCCGGATGCGAAAAATCCGACCGGCACCGCCCTCACCGTACGGCCCTTGAGCGGCGATTATACCATTACCACCGAAGTGGCCAATCATAACGAATCGTTGAAAGGGCTCGTGCTGTACGGCGATGCTGGTCAGTCGGTCGGGATTGGGGTGAAGGGCAACAGGCTGCAAATCCGGGAAGTCAAAAACGATAAAACGACTATTGCCCACGAAGAAGCCATTGACCATATAAAGCCGCTGACGCTTAAAATCCAGGTTGAAAAGGGCTACTTGTGCCGTTTTTTCCGGGGCGACGGCAAGGGTGGCTGGACAGAGGTAAACACACAGGGGGCCAGCTACAATGCCGGCTTCCTGCCGCCCTGGGATCGCAGCCCGCGCCCGGGTCTTTTGCAACAAGGCAGCGACCCGGCCGCCTTCAGCTACTTCAGTATTGCGTATTAAAAAAATACCACACAGGCCCATAGGTTATGGCCTGTGTGGTAAAAACACCTCGTTGTCGTCCGGACAACTACAGCTTCTCTACCTTTTTCAGGTTGTCGTCCGGCACACGGTCAACGAGGAAACTGATCGGGTCGATACCGGCCTGATAGGGCTCCTCTTTCACGACAAAGGTATAGGTACTGTCTTTTTTCTTCATTTTTTCGCGGCGGATAGCCAGCAATTTGCCTTGCTCCTTTCCGTCGGCCGGACGGCCATAGACCCCGACATCGATCCAGTCGTTGAGCGTCACCGGCTTTTCGTTTCCGTATTGATCGGCACGGAACTTCTCGCTCTGCACCGCTACGGTCACCTCAAACTGTCCGTCAGGCCGTTTTTTGTAGGACGCTGACAAGGCACGGTTGTTGAAGATCGTCATTTCTTCGAACAGGTCCGTGATGACATATTGCAGCGAATCCGGCGTATTTTTCCTGAACAGATCCACGAGCGCGTAGGCATTCGGGTACGGTGGCCGGCGGTAAGCATAGTTCTGTACCAGCTCATGCAGCGCCTTATTCACCGCTTTTTCGCCGATCATTTCCTTGAAGTAATACATCACTACACTGCCTTTCCGGTAATGAATATAGCCCTGGTTTTCAACTTTTTCCAGCGGCACTTCCTTCACCGACTCCGTCCCGCGGTCGCCCAGATACCGGTCCATTTCGTATTTCAGGAATTTTTTCATGCGGTCTTTGCCGTACTCTTTTTCCATCACCATCAGCGCCGAATACTGGGCCATGGTTTCGGAAAGCAGCGTTGCCCCCTGCATATCGGCCCCTACTACCTGATGCGCCCACCACTGATGCCCCATCTCGTGAGCCACCACGTAGTACACCATGTCAATGTCCTTTTCCGGGTCAATCTTTGAGATAAAGCCAATGCCTTCGGAATACGGCATGGTGCCCGGAAAGGCCTGCGCAAAGCTCGCATAGCGCGGAAATTCAATGATCCGTGCTTGTTTGTGGTAATACGGACCGAAGTTCCGGGTGTAGTAGGCCAGCGATTTTTTCACCGACGACAACATGTTTTTAACATTGTACGGGTGTTTTTTATCGTAATACACCTCTACGTCAATGCCATTCCATTTTTCGCGGGCGACTTCGTAGCGTGCCGAAATAAAGGAGTAAAAATTCAGCGACTGATGGTCGAGTTTGTAGTGAAAATACTTCCGTGTTTTGCCATCGTCGCCGGTTTTCGTCCATTCTTTCAGCAATGACCCCGGCGCAACGGCAATCTGATCGCCCGACGTACTGATCACGGTCTCAACCATTACCCAGTCCGCATTATTGTTCAGATAGGTGTTCATGCACTTGTCCGTGCAGTTGCGCGTCAGTTGCGGCATCCGGTCCTTTTCCTTCAGTCCGTACTCCTTGCGCTTGTTTTTATCACCGATCTCAAAACCGTCCTGATACCCGATCATCGGGGCAATGTCTGTGTTATCAAAGAAGGACCCGTTCTGGTTAATCTGCTTGGTAAACGTCACCTCATTTTCAAACCCGTTGGTTTCCTTCCGCATCGTATACCGCAAATGAACCGAATCGCCGGGAGCGAGTGCCGGACTCAGTCTGTAAATCTGATATTGCAGCACCGAATCGTTCAGCGCCAGTCTGCCACGATCCACGGAAACCGTAAATTTCTGCTCATTCGGGTACACAATGTGCAGCGAATCAATTGGGAAGCTGGACCGGTTTACGAGCACAAAGTCGCCTTTCACCGACAGATTCCGCTCTTCCGGATACACATCGATGGTATATTTCACATCGCTGATGCGGGGCTGCGGAATGCCCTGGTATTTTTTATACTTCTTCTCGTAGCTGACCTGACGCGCTTCCTGCTCATCGTCCGACTCAAAGCTGTTAACCACCTTGGTGTTGTAAAATACAAACCCGCCGCAAAGCAACAGTGCTCCGAATAAACCGGCCGTAATGGCTACGTTGGTACCCGAAAAATGCAGCCGCGCCGTCCGGAAGCGGCTCGCCCATGTCGTGTCGCGTCCCCGCACCCAGAACAGGATCGTCTTCATACCCAGCAGGGCGGCTACCAGCGTCCAGTATACCCGGAACCAGACAAAGGATTTCACAAACGGGCCGAAGCCGTTCATGTCCGAATAGGTATAATCCGGTGAGGCATTAAACTGAACCATGTTGCTGCTCACATCCAGCGGGCCCCAGATATAGGCGTTGGCAATCAGCACCACGATAAAGACAAAAAACGCGACATACTTCTGATTCACCAGCGTATGGACCAGCATCGACAGCACGATCAGCGGAATAAACCGGATGAGGTCAATGGCAAAGAACTCAATCAGGTATTGGTCAAGCTCAAGGGTAGTGTATCCCTTCAGCAACTGGGTAACGATGCCGGCCAGAATACACACCGCCTGAATGACAGCGACCATGCCGATCAGGCCCAGCAGTTTACCCGCGAACACGGTCCAGGTTCGGTTTGGCATGGCGTCGTAAATCTGGTCAAGGTCAGCTTCGCGTTCCTTCCAGATGACGGCTCCGGAGTAAAAGACAATGATGGCAATCAGGAAAACATACATCGTTCCCCGGATGGTTGAGATCACCTGATAGGTAACCGGGTAAGACATCAACCCGTAAAAACGATCGGAGTATTGCAGCGAAAAGCCCATATTGAGCATCCCGGCCAGCAGAATCACGATAAAGGCCGTGCCGGTAATGATCCCCCGGAGTTCTGAACGGGCAATGCGCCCCAGTTGCATCCACGCCACCGAAGCCCCTTTCTGCGGAGTCACTACCGGCAGGGGTTGCAGCGGGATAAACAATGGCCGCGGACTGTCTTCCTGAATGTGGTCTTTTTTCTTTTTCCGGTTAACGGCGTTGCGCTCGGCAAACGAGAACCGGAAATAGGTGAAAACCAGAATCCCGACACCAACGCCTGTCCAGATCAGCCGGTTCATGAGCATATCCGGATAATCAAGCCCGACAGAGAGGCTGTTTTTCTCGCTCACCGTCCAGTATTTGGTAATCAGATCGAACGGACGGGCCCCGAACGCATCGACAAAGAAGGCGAGCCGCTCGTTTTCCACGTCGCTGAGAAAACTGCTCGAAATACCGTACGCCACCAGCAGTAAAATGGCCCCCACAAACGAAATAATGGTTGACCGGGTCAACGCAGCCAGCGCAAAAATGAGCGCCCCGCTGATGAAGGTGTTCGGAATGGCAAAGATCAGGAAACTGTTTACGTGGGCAGACCACACCACCGGCCCGTAGCGTTCGGCATCAACCGAGCCGGTTGTCTGCCCGATGAGCGTACCCAGCAGAATGCCCAGCGAAATGCCCAGAAACGGAATAAGCGACACAACAAACGATCCCAGAAACCGACCGGCCAGATAGTCCAGCTTGTTGATGGGAGACGAAAAAATGATCTGGTTTGTCTTGTAGCTGAAATCACGGATGGCCGCGTTCTGGACAAAGGCCGTTGTCATCAGCAGGGCAAACAAGCACCACACACCATACTGATTCTGAACCACATAAGGAGCATTTTTGAAAATATTCCCGAAGGAGCCGCCAATCGTCACATCATCCGAGGCCGATGCCCAGGCAAACATCAGGATATTGACCAGCATGAAAACATACACCATCGGCTGTCGCAGCCAATAGCGTAACTCGAAGGTAAAGAGGTATCTAAACATGGTTTCCGGTTAGCGTCTGGGGTCAGGCATGCGTAGATATGGTCGAGAAAAATACGTCTTCGAGGTCCGGCTGAGCGAGTTCGAAGCCATTGGCCGGTGCCTCCTCACTGTAAATATGAATCAGCGGTTTGCCGGCAACCAGCTTGTTCGAAATGAGCGAATACTGGTCAGCATAGCGGGTAAGTTCGGCCTTTTCGATGGATTTCTGCCAGATTTTTCCTTCCAGCATCGTAACCGAGTCGAGCGGAGAGCCGCTGTATAATACCTTGCCACGGTGAATAATGGCCATGTTCCGGCAGAGCTCCATCACATCCTGCACGATGTGGGTTGACAGGATAACGATCACATTTTCACCGATTTCAGACAGCAGGTTATAGAACCGGTTGCGTTCGCCGGGGTCGAGACCGGCCGTCGGTTCATCGACAATGATCAGTTTCGGATTGCCAATCAGCGCCTGAGCGATGCCGAAGCGCTGTTTCATCCCGCCGGAATAGCTGCTGACGGCCTTTTTCCGGTGTTCGTAGAGGTTCACGCGCTGTAGCAGGGCCGCCACCAGTTCCTTGCGCTCTTTGCTGTTGGTAATGCCTTTCAGCACGGCCAGGTAATCGAGCAGGTCCGTGGCCGCCACTTTCGGGTAGACCCCGAACTCCTGCGGCAGATAGCCCAGCACCTGCCGGATGGACTCCTTATCGTTCAGCACATCGATGTTGTCGGCGTCCGAAGTCCCCAGAAAGGCGGTGCCGCTGTCGGCATCCTGTAAGGTGGCCAGCGTCCGCATCAGGGTTGATTTACCGGCACCGTTCTGCCCGAGCAGGCCATACATGCCGGTCGGAATCGTCAGCGATACATTGTCGAGGGCTTTTACCCCGTTTGAATACGTCTTGGAAAGGTTTTGAATAGTTAGTTGCATGTAGTTGGGTACGGTTTTGGCGATAAACAAATATAACCCAACCAGCTATTCAGGCGTCTTTTTTGTAGTTGAATGGTTAGATAAGTGGCTAAATGGTTTGCCCGTTTAGCCACTAAGGCTGTTATTCTGTCGTTTTTAAGGCCAATGACCGCTCCACGGCTTTACTATCGTGCGCATCCAGGCTACCCGACTGCAAAGAACTGATTACAGCATTGGCCGGCGCAATCAGGATGATCTTAACATCTGCCTTGTAGGTTAGCAGTGGCTGACGCGTATTGGCCGTATTCAGCAGTTTAGCCTGAATACGAACCTTATCGCTCAGGTTCTGCGCTGATGTTTCAATAGTATAGCCGCCTCCCGGAACCCCGGTAATGGCATTAAACCGGATTGAACTCAGCGTCCAGTTATTCAGTAAATCTTTCAGATACACCAGCACGGCGCCCTGATCCGCAAGTTCTGTATACTTGTCGGGCTTCAGCTCCTTATAGCCGGCTACGACATACTGTTTAGTGACCTCATCGAACTGCGGCTCGCAGCAGACCGCAAACGACTGATCTTTGTAGACATAACTCCAGGCATTTACTGTTCCCGGAATACCGGGCTCGCCCTGATCGCCTTTTTGGCCCGGATCACCCTTCGGACCTTGTGCCCCCGGATCACCTTTAGGGCCGGGTTCCGGTTGGCAGCCAAACAGGCTTACGGCAATAAGCAGTGCCGTAACCGACAGCTTTTTCATCATTTTTTTGGTTGTTTACGATGCAAAACTGCCGGGCAAATCACTGATTTACCAGCACGTAAGTGCAGAACTGCTGACTTATGTGTTTTAATTGCGCATTTTCCGTAACGAATTGTAACCCGTTATAGCTCCCTCCCCCAGTTAGCCAGTTCTGCATCCGCCCACAGCTCCGGAAAAAATACCCGCCTCTGGTCGGCAGGCGGCAGGTAACGCTGCCAGTTTGTACCGCCGGTCGCCTCGATGGCCTCGGGTGATTTATGCAGATAGCGCACTGCCGAACGCAGGTGCATCAGCTTCCAGCGTACATTGACCCGCTGATCGAAGGCCCGTAAGCCGGCCATAAGCCCGTCGGTCAGCACGTTTTCCTGCCGGAGCATCAGCATGGCCTGACGCAGATTTTTGGTCTGATAATCCGTTGCCAGCCGGACGAGCCGGTCCGAATACTGCGCTTCAAACTGCCGCAACGTCAGCGTTTTCTGCTGACTGGAGAGTTCGGTAGCACCCCGCTTCCAGTAAATCCGGTCGTATTGCCGGCTGACCGGTGCCCCGGCAACTTCTCCCTGCGGATCATCAAGCAGTAAGGCAAAGTCGGTTGCCATGATTTCAATCTCGCGGAACTGCACCGATTGAAACCCGCTCGACGGCAGGAGCGCCATCCGGAACTTCAGGAACTGGTCTTTGTCCATGCCTTCGACCATTACGGTAAACGAGTTTTCCAGTATCTCGAAATAGCGGTTAATTCTTGCCACGCGTTGCGTGAAGAATTCAGTAAAGCCGGTCGACGGGCCTTCGGGTACGCGTCCGGCAATCTGAGCCATTTCGTGTTTGACCAGTTTGAAATATAGTTCGGTAATCTGGTGATAGGTAATAAAAATCAGCTCATCGGGATAGGCCGTGCGCGGATTTTGCAGGGACAACAAGGTTTCGAGGTGGATATAGTCCCAGTAAGTCAGGTAGTCTGCCTGCAGAAGGCCTTCGAGGTAAGAAGCCATATCCTGCCCCATCGCGGCATATTTCAGGGAAAGCTGCTGTAGCTTTTCGGCCAGATCGGCCGGTATCTGTGTGTTGTTTTCTGATAACATGAGATGAAGTGCAAACTGATTTGGCCGCAAGTTGCCAAAAATCGCGCAAATCAGCTGACGTCATGCATTTCCCGTTCAAACCGAAAGCGCCCCGTGTGTTGCCCCCAGTTATGGCGAAGCTGAAACTGCCGGCGCCGCGCGACCATGATCTGTACGCCACTTGATAAGGTTAGCCGCAGCTTCTTAGGGTCAGACGCCATGCGCTTGATGGATACGACATGGGCCGCATTAACCATAGCGTCTTTCCGGATACGCCAGAAGCCGGGTAATTGCTGCTGGTACCACTTCAGGGTATAGCTGCTCATCAGCGTCGTGTTATCTACGGTATGGATGCGGGTGTAATTCCAGTCGCCCTCCATCCACAAAATAGTATTGGCATAAATATGCCGTTTTTCATATATAATGAATGCTTCGGTGGCTATGTTCAGCATGGTAATTCAGGGTAAAGGTCCGGGATACGTCGGAAAGTCTTTGTTCTACCCACCAAGCTAGGCCGTTTTTGGCCCGCAACCAACTCAAAACCAACAAGCCAGTGACTATTTCGCACAAACAGGCAGGTTAGCGCAATATAGCAGGGAAGCGGTTAGCGCCGGCCCCGCAGCCAGCCATTCAGCAATTCGCGCAGGTGCCGGCGCAGCCCGGATGACACCAGTGTTCCATGCTCCCGTTCTCTGACGTAGTTTTTCATCAGCATGTTTCCCCGCTGCGAAGTTGCCAGCCGCTGACCGGTGGTTAATACCACTTCGCTGGCACGGGGGTTAAACTCCCGGATATAGGCGGCATTCACCAGCAGGCTCTGATGAATCAGCAAAAAGGCATAGTCTTCCTGAAGGGTTCTGGTAAAATGTCCGATGTTGATCGCTGCCGTCAGCGGCTCTTTTTCGCTTCGGAGAAAAACCTTCGTCACTTCACGGTCGGCCTGAAAATAGCTGATCTCCTGCACAGATACCAATCGCCGGACACCGCCCGTGAGCCGGATAGCGATCCGGTCGAAACGGTCGCCGTGCCGTTGTTGCTCCAGCATGGCCCTGACTTCTTCCAGCATGGTATCGTGGGCCTCCAGCCGCTGCATGGCCGTATCGATTGCCGACCGCAGCTGGATCTCATTGATCGGCTTCGTAATAAAATCAAGGGCGGTATAGCGCAGGGCCTTGGTAGCGTTTTCCAGAACGCCGTGGGCCGTGATAAAGATTAGTTGTGGCAACGGATGACCGGCCGCATCCAGCCGCGCCAGCACATCGAACGATGTACCGCCCATGATCTGGATATCCAGCAGCACAATATCGGGTTGCCGGCGTGCCAGCAAGGCATATGCCTCGTCGACACTTCTGGCCTCACCGGCCAGCTGGAGGTCCGGATAGTCCTTTTTCAGAAAATAACGGATAACCTCCAGATTATCAATGGTATCCTCAACAATAACAACGGTTTTCATCGGGTATCGGCCAGGTAGGATTGTGGCTCAAAAGCTGATTCAGAGTTCTTCGCTTCGGGCAATCGTGATGGTGACGACCGTTCCGCCCGCCAGCCGGTCATCGGTTTGTACATGAATACGGTATCCCAGCAGATTCAGCGTATCAACGCGCTGCTGCACCAGCGTGGCCCCGAGCGACCGGTAAGCCTTCCGCGAATGCTGATGAATCTGCCGCATCTGCTCCCGCCCGATTCCATCGTCTTCGACCGTGCAGACCAGCGTTTCTTCTACACCCATAAACCGGATCCACAGGTTTCCGGGCCCGGCTTTGTGAACCAGCCCGTGTTTAATCGCATTTTCGACAAACGGCTGAATCAGCATCGGCGGCAGGGTGATGGTTTCCGGGTTTAGTTTTCCGTCGAGGCTACCGGCGTCGAAATGTACGGTTATTTTATCGCGGTACAGCAATTGTTCGAAACGGACATAGTGATTGAGCAGGCTCATTTCTTCGGCCAGGGTGATCTCCCGCTCCGGCAGACTCTGCCCTTTCCGGCCATTAGTCGTTATGGCCGATGAGTTAAGGAAGCCACGAACCAGGTTCGAAAACTCAACCAGCATCCGGGCGGCTTCATCCGGCTTATTCTTGAGTATCAGATTTTGCAGGGGTACCAGCACGTTAAACATAAAATGCGTGTTCAGCTGCGACTGGATGGTCTGTACGCTCAGAAACAGACTTTCTTTTTCCCGTTCCCGTAACAGCTGGTTTGTCCGGATTACCTGCTGCCGCCCGCGAATCACAATCCACAGCAAGACCAGACCCGTGAGCAGCAGGCCCGACAGCAGAAAAGGCAGGCTTTCCCGGAACAAGGGCGTTTCATAAAAGGCCATATCTGCCTGAAATGTCAGGCGGGCCACCTGCTCACTGACTTCATTCAGCCCCCCCGTCCGCGCTTTGACCCGAAGCGTGTGCCGGCCGCTGCCGTACTCGTGCAGGTAAATGACGGGGGTGGTTTGCCAGGCCGACCAGGGCTGCTGATCCAGTTGCCACGCATATTGGGTCTGCGCCGGCCGGTTGTCGCCCAGGACTTCGGGTTCGACATTGACCGTATGCTGGTTGCCGGGCAGCGTAAAGACCGAATCCCCCCCGCCAAACGGGATACGCTGTCCGTTCAGCTTCCGGATCACCGGCCGCAGCGGCTCGGCCCGTTGCACAAACCGCTTACTGTCGATGTAACACAGCACGGTTCCGGAGGTAATCCAGGCTCTGCCCTGCCGGTCCCGGAAAAAGCCGGCCTGTCCCGGCTGAATCCCCTGATAACCCGTCCGGTGGTTGAGCAGCCGCATGACAATCTTTTTTTGCCGGTACCAGCTAGCGAGATCAATCAGGTAAACACCTTGTGACTCCCCGATGGCCAGGGTCGAGTCGGTCAGCATACCCACAAAGCTGGCTTTGCCACGAAGGGTTTCGGCGGCGATCCGGACTACCTGTTTTTTGGCGTGGTCGACGTAGCAGACGCCATCGCGGGTGGCCAGCCAGATAGTACCGTGTGGGTCCTGACACATATCCTGCACTCCCATGGCCGGTTCGATGCCTTGCTTTCCGGTAAGGTTAGTCAGCTGCCGGGTACCGAAATGATAGCAGGCAAGCCCCGTTCCTGTTCCCAGCCAGTAGACATCCGGTTCGTTGGCGGCAATGGCACTCAGACCATACAGACAGGGATGCAGCCCTTCTTTGGCGGTTATTTTGCGGATCAGCTTTCCTTGTTTAAACACCCAAAAACCACCGGGCATCCCGACAAAAACGCGGTCGGTCCGCACATCATGGTAAAAAAACAGGGCGGTACCGTCATTCGGATTTGTCAGGAAACGGGCGTTCTGACCGTCAAACAGAATCGGGCCGGTTTCGTGGGGCAGGTAGAGCTGTCCGCTATGATCCTGAACGGGGTGGTAGTAGTACCGGTTCCAGAGGGTTTGTTTGTCGGCACGGGCTTTTTTCAACGCCTGATGCAACGCAGGTTCCCGCAATGGTTCAATGGTGCCGGCATCCTCACCCGTCCGGACATACCGCAATGGCAGCGTTCCGTAATTGAGCAGCCAGATAGTGCCATCGGGTCGTTCGGCAACGCTCCAGACATAGGGGACCTGCTGTTCATCGAAATACCGGAGCCCGTTGTCGAATACCTCAATCAGCCCTTTATCGGTGCCAAAATAGACTTTCCCGCTCCGGGCCACCGGCGTTGCATAGGCCAGGTTGCCCAGTGAGGTATGCAGAATATCTACTGTCCGGCGCTCACCTGAGTACCGGAAAAAACGCCCGGACGGGTTATCCAGACAGTAAAAATCACCGGAAAGCGGGGCTAAGCCAGTGCCGGTGCCTTTCGTAATCTGAAAGAACGGGGCGGGAATTTTCGCGGGCTCAACGGTCAGGTATCGGGTTTCACCCAGCTGATTGGCCTCCCGCAGTATTACCTGTGCATACCCTGGCATCAGATGGGCCTGAAAACCGGCCGGTGGCGCATAGCCGCTTACCTGAAAACACCGGTTAGCCGCTACATAATATACCTGCCCGGACGCCGGGCCGCCCGTAAGCCACAGCCGTTTCCCGGCATTTTCCCACCGCAGGCTGGTAACAGGCAGCGAATCGATGCCGGTCACGGTTGAGGCAGCCCGCCGGTATGTGCCATGCTGAAAAAAACAAAGCCGGCCGGAAGCCACGAACCAGATGCGGTCCTGATCGTCGATCTGCATCGGGGTATTGTTGACCGTCAGGTGGCGGGGAACCGGAAAATGCTGAAACACCGCTCCGTCGAAACGGGTAAGGCCTTCGCGCGTCAGTATCCAGATATGATGCCGGCTGTCTTCGGCAATGCCCTGGATATAGGCCGATGTAAGGTGCAGATCGTGGCGGTCGAACGACTCAAACTGATCGCCGTCAAATTTGGCCAGCCCGTCGTTGGTACCCAGCCAGAGATACCCCCTTGAATCAAGCAGAGTGGTGGCAATCTGCATATTGGGCAGACCATCCCGGACGGTATAATGCCTGATCGGGTAGCGCTGCCCGAACAGCGGGGCATAGCCAGTACAGAGCAATAACCCAATCCAGCGCAGATACTTCATACCCGACAATCTACGGATTCAGCTATACTTTTTCCAGCGTAAAATAACAAACGGCGATATTTTACAAACAAGCGAGCAAATTCGTATACATACGTTGTATACAGACTCGTAATCCGGTCTGCCTTTCTCTTCTACGACCAGGCCAGCAACTACCGGTTCCATAGATTTCCTGAACAACCTGACCCGCCCGTATGTATTAACCGAAAAGCAACGTTATGAAACATACTCTTTCGTTTATCTGGCTCTTATTTGGTCTGGCCATTCCCGGCTACGGCCAGTTTTTTGCCGATCTTGAGACGGGCCTTGTGCTGGGTACGCCCTATAATACCATCCGCCGGCCAACCATGGGTGGCACTACCTTCGATATCGGGAAGGACTTAAAACCGCAGGCAAAACTCTTTTACCGGGTTCGTCTGGGCTACACCATTGCCGACCGGCATACGATTTCGGTGCTCTACGCGCCGCTGACCGTTACCTACAAAGGCGGTTTCAGCCAGCCGGTACAGTTTAACGGGGAGTTTTTCCTGGCCAGTCAGCCGATTGAAGCAAAGTACCGCTTTAACTCCTACCGGCTGACCTACCGCTACGACTTTATCCGCAACGACAAACTGCGGCTCGGGCTGGGACTCACGGCCAAAATCCGGGATGCCGACATCCGGATCAGCGGCGATCAGCGGGTTACCAATTTCAGTAATGTAGGTTTCGTACCCCTTGTCAACTTCTATGCTTCTTACCAGGTGGCCGACCAGTGGCGTGCCGTGCTGGAAGGCGATGCGCTGGGTTCTAAACAAGGACGTGCCGAAGACATTTTCCTCGGGGCATCCTATACAATCAATCCGACAGTGAGCCTGAAAGCCGGTTACCGCGTGGTAGAAGGCGGCGCCAATGTGGACCAGATTTACAATTTTACCTGGATCAACTACGCCTCGATTGGTGCCCGTTTTACGCTGTGAGGGCCGTTTCTATACTAACAAAGCGGGCCGCTTTAAAAAAAATGGCCCGCTTTTTGTAAAACCAACCCTCAACTTACTTATCCATCAGTTTTGCTACTTTCCTTACATTATTTTCAGCATTCTACAAAGCTGAATTTCACAAGACTTACGGAACGGTAAACACCCTTACTACCCAACTTTTTACCACTACCCCCAAAGTGGTATATTAATTGTCATTCATTAGAGCAGGAAGAAAACATTGCTTTAATGAAACGTTTATACTCAGCACTCCAAAAACTATTTTTGTTTACGATTTTCCACTTCATTACGGTAAATCTATACGCGCAGGTGACGCCTGATAACGTCTATTACATCCCGTTACCGGAACCGCAGTTGCAAACGGCATTTAAAAACCTGACAACCTCGCCAACCACAACAACGGTGATCAGTAACACCATTCTGGTTACGATCTCTATCGTCTCTACCAACGACAACACGGTCATCTATTATGATCACTGGGAGGATGGTTACCAAACTAATTTCTCCGGAACGAAACAGAGTAGTACACAGATCTGGGGCGATAACAATCCGTCAAACGGGATTCCCCCCGGCTATTCAGTGGATAAAATCGATGCCGGTGACCGGATTAACCTGATTAACAATGTTGCTCTTCCCCGCAATACCAGTACGATCGTCTATGACGGCCGTGATAAAATCGCTTCCACCAAATACCTCTCCGTTACCCGTATCGGTGTTCCCACATCTCCTGGCTCCGTGCTTGGCTCTTCGGTAGAAGTTTATGACACAACGGTTTACGACCGTGCCTTTCAGTTGCCGATCGGCGAAACCTCTGACCTTAACGCCGGTTCAACCTGTTGTTTGTTTGAGTACACCTCTATATTCGTCATGGCCCGCGAAGATGGCACCACGGTCGAAATTGACGCCAACGCCGACGGTACCTATGAAACAACGGCTACGCTGAATCAGGGAGAAAGCTATCATTTTAACGGCAGTTCGGTCGGCGATGTGCTGGCCGGGGCCGCTGTCCGGTCCAACAAACCGGTACAGGTGGATCTGGTGACGGGCGACATCGGGGCCACCTATGAGTCCAGGACCTTTGCCATGTATCCGACTGCACTCTGGGACAACTGCTACTACAACCCGGTCGGGCGGACAACGGTCAATGCCGACGTCAATGCGTTTATTTTTAACCCTGGCCCGGGCTCGCTGACCATCAATGCCCGCACAACCTCCGGGGTTTCCAGCTTCACCGTTGGCCCGAAAGCCACGTACCGGTATAACATGCCCGACAACTCGGGCGCCCACTTTTATACCACCAACGAAAGCGATAAATTTTTCGCCGTCGGGGTACATGACGCCGATCTGACCGAACAATCGACCTGGGACTGGGGCTTTTCGCTGCTGCCGGAAGTGTTTCTGACAACAGGGGCCGTGGTTGGCTATGGTCCGGGCACGTCCGATCCGGTCAGCAATACCGGTAACGGTAGTCCGGTCTGGGTGCTGGCAACCAATGCCACTACCGTCTATGCCGATTTTGACGGAGACCCCACTACCGGGGCTTTCACCGACCCCAACGGGGGTAAATACGATGTAGCGTATCAGGTAGTCGCCGACCAGTCGTTACGGATTTACGACAATACCGACCGCGACCAGACAGGTATGCGGGTGTATACACTCGACGGTACGCTCATTGCCGTGGCTTGGGGAGAAGACGCGTCGACAGCCGGGAACGGGCTCCCCTATCTCGACCTCGGCACAACCGTTACCCCTGACCGGCGGATTCTCGTTTCAAAACTGGCTACTATTACGGTCGATAACGGGCAGCCCGGTATTGTTGACCCCGGCGATGAGGTCACGTACCGGATTGTGGTTCAGAACGCGTCATTGCGTTCCCGGAATGTGGTTTCGATAACCGATACCATTCCCGCCGGGTTTTCATACGTAGCGAACAGTACGCGCCGTAACCGGACAGTTGTTATTCCCGACCAGACCAACCCGAATACAGCCTTTCCGCTGGATGAAACAGGTTATAATCTGGGCGATCTGATTCTGGCCCAACGCGATACGCTCTCGTTCCGGGTTATTGCTCAACGCCCGCTGGTTGCCAATGCGACCGTTACCAACCGCGTAACTTACAGCGACAACCTGAACGACCAGGTAAGCGGACAGGTAACGATTAGTATCAATCAGGCCTACCCGCCGGTGGCCAACCGCGAAGCCGTCACCACGCCGTTTAATACCAGTGTCGGTGTTAATGTGCTGACAAATGATACCGACCGCGCTTTCCGGCCGGCCGCCTTAACCAATGTCTCGGCGCCGACCATCTTTACCCAACCGAAAAACGGAACGGCTACCCTCACCAACGGCGTGCTGGTTTACCGGCCAGGCAGCACATTTGCGGGTCAGGACACGGTCGTGTACCGGCTTTGTGATAACCTGAACACAAATTTATGCGATACCGCGCTGGTGGCGATTACCGTTCAGTCCTTGCCGCCTACGGCCAACCGGGACAACGTTACTACGCCGTTCAACGTAAATGTCCAGATCAGTACGCTTACCAATGATGTTGACCGCGCCGGCCGGCCGGCTTCGCTGACGGGTGCATCCGCCAATGTGAGTTCGTTTTCGGTCATTACCCAACCGGCCAACGGAACCATTGCCATCGGGGCCAACGGGCTGCTGACCTATAATCCCAACGATACCTATGCCGGTACGGACCAGCTCATCTACCGGATTTGTGATAATGTAAATACCAGTCTGTGCGATACGGCCCTCGTTTTCATTACCATCCAATCGGCTCCGCCGGTGGCCAACCGCAATGATGTTACGACAGCGTTTAACACCAATAGTACAATTCTGATTCTGGCGAACGATACCGACAAAGCCGGTCGGCCGGCGGCGCTGACCAACGTGTCGGCACCGGTAATCACCCAAAATCCGGCCAACGGTGCCGTGGTTGTCAATGCGGATGGTTCCATCACCTATGACCCGAACGACACCTTTGCCGGCACCGACCAGCTGATTTACCGGATTTGCGACAATGTAAACGCAAGCCTCTGCGATACGGCCCTCGTAACAATCCGGGTAAACTCGGCCCCGCCGGTCGCCAATCCGGAGACGGTTAACCTGGCCTTTAACGTTACGACAACGGTCAGTATCCTGGCCAACGACGTCGATAAGGCCGGTCGTCCGGCGGCGCTGACCAATGTGTCGGCACCGGTTATTGTGGTGGCACCGAAGCATGGTTCGGCTGTTGTCAACGCAGACGGCACGCTGACCTATAACCCCGACGATACCTTTGCCGGGCTGGACACGCTGCAATACCGCATCTGTGATACCTTCTCCGGCACTTTGTGTGCGACAACTTACGTGGCGTTCAACGTGGGTTCGAATGCCCCTACCGCCGGAGCCGACGTCACGACAACGCCCTTTAACCAGAACATAACGGTAAACATCCTGACCAACGACACTGACCGGGCTTCGCAACCCGCCAGCCTGTCGACCGTCACGCTTCCGCAAATTCTGTACGGACCCGTCAACGGAACCGCCATCATCAATGCCAACGGCACGCTGACCTATAACCCCAACGATACCTTTGCCGGGGTGGATACGATCCGCTACCGCATCTGCGATAACGTAAACACCAGCCTGTGCAGCAATAACCTCGTCACCATCACGGTTCAGTCGGCCCCGCCGGTAGCCAATCCGGAGAGCCTGACAACCGGCTTTAACGTCACGACGACGATTGCTGTACTGGCAAACGACGTCGACAAAGCCGCGCGGCCTGCGGCCCTGACCAATGTTACGGCTCCGGTCGTGACACAGAATCCGGCCAACGGGGTTGTGGTTGTCAATGCCGACGGCACCATCACCTATAATCCGAACGATACCTTTGCCGGACAGGACAGTTTTATTTACCGCCTCTGCGACAACGTTAATAATGCGCTTTGTGATACGGCACTGGTGCGGATCCTGATTCAGTCGGCCCCGCCGGTGGCCAATCCCGATAGTTATACCACGGCCTTTAACACCAACCTGACCATGGCGGTGCTGGGCAATGATGTCGATAAGGCCAACCGCCCTGCGGCCCTGACCAACGTCTCGGCACCCGTGATTGTGGTGCAGCCGCTCAACGGCACGGCCATCGTCAACGCCAACGGGACCATTACCTACAATCCGGAAGATACCTACGCGGGTACCGACCAGCTGACATACCGCATTTGCGATAACATTACCCCGTCGCTGTGCAGTACGGCCCTGGTTACGATGCTGATTCAGTCGGCCCCGCCGGTGGCCAACCGCAACGATGTGACAACGGCGTTTAACACCGACGTAACCATTCCGGTCCTGACCAACGACGTTGACAAAGCCGGTCGTCCGGCGGCGCTGACCAACGTGTCGGCTCCGGCTATTTTCAGCCAGCCGGCCAACGGAACGGTGCTGGTGAACGCCGACGGTTCAATCACCTACAACCCGAACGACACCTTTGCCGGGCAGGATTCGTTTATCTACCGGATTTGTGACCTCATTGATCCGTCGAAGTGCGACACCGCCCTGGTTACAGTCCAGATTGGGTCGGCCCCGCCGGTGGCCAATCCCGATAGTTATACGACAGCCTTTAACACCAACCTGACCATGGCGGTGCTGGGCAATGATGTCGATAAGGCCAACCGCCCTGCGGCCCTGACCAACGTGTCGGCCCCAACCATTTTCAGTCAGCCGGCCAACGGAACGGTACTGGTGAATGCGGATGGCTCAATCACCTACAATCCGAACGATACCTTTGCCGGACAGGATTCGTTTGTCTACCGGATTTGTGACCTCATTGATCCGTCGAAGTGCGACACCGCCCTGGTTACGGTGCAGATTCTTTCCGCTCCGCCGGTGGCCAACCGCAACGATGTGACAACGGCGTTTAACACCAACATCACCATTCCGGTCCTGACCAACGACGTTGACAAAGCCGGTCGTCCGGCGGCGCTGACCAATGTGTCGGCCCCAACTATTTTCAGCCAGCCGGCCAACGGAACGGTGCTGGTGAACGCCGACGGTTCAATCACCTACAACCCGAACGACACCTTTGCCGGGCAGGATTCGTTTATCTACCGGATTTGTGACCTCATTGATCCGTCGAAGTGCGACACCGCCCTGGTTACGGTGCAGATTCTTTCCGCTCCGCCGGTGGCCAACCGCAACGATGTGACAACGGCGTTTAACACCAACATCACCATTCCGGTCCTGACCAACGACGTTGACAAAGCCGGTCGNACGTGTCGGCCCCAACCATTTTCAGTCAGCCGGCCAACGGAACGGTACTGGTGAATGCGGATGGCTCAATCACCTACAATCCGAACGATACCTTTGCCGGACAGGATTCGTTTGTCTACCGGATTTGTGACCTCATTGATCCGTCGAAGTGCGACACCGCCCTGGTTACGGTGCAGATTGGGTCGGCCCCGCCGGTGGCGAACCCCGACAGTTATACGACAGCCTTCAACACCGATTTGTTGATGACGGTGCTGGTCAATGACGTCGACAAGGCCGCCCGGCCGGCCAACCTGACGCTGGTGTCGCTGCCCGTCCTTGTGGCACAGCCCGCCAACGGAGCAGCAGCGGTGAATCCGGACGGGACCATTTCGTACAACCCGAACGATACCTTTGCCGGGCAGGACGTGTTTGTTTACCGGATTTGTGATTTGATTGATCCGTCGAAGTGCGACACCGCCCGGGTGGTGGTCCAGATTCTTTCCGCTCCGCCGGTGGCCAATCCGGATGTCATTAACCTTGCCTTCAACCAGACCGTTACCTCACCGATCCTGGCCAATGACGTTGACAAGGCCACCCGGCCGGCGGCGCTGACCAATGTGTCGGCACCGGTTATTGTGACCCAACCGGCCAACGGGACAGCGGTGGTGAATGCAGACGGAACCATTACCTACAACCCGAACGATACCTTTGCCGGTACCGATCAGCTGGTGTACCGCCTCTGCGACCTGATCGATCCGACGAAGTGTGATACGGCCCGTGTGACCTATACTGTCGGGTCGGCTGCGCCGAATGCAACCAACGACGTTGCCGGTACCCCATTCAATACCGACATAGCCATCAGCATTCTGACCAATGATACCGATAAGGCAGGCACACCGGCCAACCTGACGCTGGTGACGGCCCCGGTCATTGTCAGCGGCCCGGCCAATGGCACCGCCATGATCCTGAACGGGGTGCTGGTGTATAATCCCGACGACACCTTTGCCGGTACCGATCTGCTGACGTACCGCATCTGCGACGTGGTAGACCAGACCAAATGTGCAACGGCGCAGGTAACCATTACCGTCCTGTCTGCCCCGCCAACGGCGCAGCCTGACAATGCCACAACGCCGTTCAATACCGACGTCACCGTCAATGTGCTGGCCAATGATGTGGATAAGGCCGCCCGCCCTGCCGCTCTGACCAACGTAACCGCGCCGGTGATTCTCGAACAACCGGCCAACGGGGTAGCTACGGTAAACGCCGACGGGACCATTACCTACAATCCGGACAACACCTTTGCGGGCCGCGATACGCTCGTCTACCGGATTTGCGACAACATCACCCCTACCCTGTGCGATACGGCACTGGTTAGTCTGCTTGTACAATCAGCTCCGCCAACGGCCAATGCCGATGATCTGACGACGGCCTTCAACACCAACGTGACCATTCCGGTGCTGACCAATGATGTTGACCGTGCCAACCGCCCCGCCAACCTGACGCTGGTCAACGCCGCGACGATTATCCGCCAGCCGGCCAACGGCGTGGCGACGGTGAACGCCGACGGGACCCTGCTGTATAATCCGGACAATACCTTCGCCGGCATTGATACGCTGATTTACCAGATCTGCGACAACGTCAATCCGGCCTTGTGCGATACCGCGCGGGTGACCATCAATGTGCTGTCGGCCCCGCCGGTCGCCACCAATGATGTGTATTCGGTTGGGTTCAATATCACGGTAACGGTTCCGGTGCTGGCCAACGATACCGACAAAGCCGGTCGTCCGGCGTCTGTAACCGGCGGGGCCAACATCACCCTGCCACAGCTTATCGCCGCACCGGCCAACGGAGTGGCGGCTGTAAATCCGGACGGCACCATTACCTACAATCCGGACAACGCGTTTACCGGTAGTGATACGCTGTTTTACCGGATTTGCGACAACTACAACCCGACGCTCTGCGACACCGCCCGGGTTATTTTCAACGTAGGCTCGGCCGCTCCGACCGCGAATCCGGACCAGGCCACCACGCCGTTTAACACCTCTGTGGCAGTCAGTATTCTGGCTAACGACGTTGACCGCGCCAACCGGCCGGCCAACCTGACCCTGGTGACGGCTCCGCAACTGGTATCCCTGCCGAAAAACGGTACGGCTACTATCAATACCGACGGAACCCTGCGCTTTATCCCGGTCAGCACCTTTGCCGGACAGGATACGGTACGGTACCGGATTTGTGATCCGTTTAACCCGACGCTCTGCGATACGACAGACGTCATCATCACGGTATTGTCGGCCCCGCCGGTCGCCAATCGGGAGGCGGTCATTACACCCTTCAATACAACGACGGCCATTCTGATTCTGGCCAATGATGTTGACAAAACCGGCAGTCCGGCGAGTGTAACGGGAACGGCCAACGTAACCATTCCGCAAATCATTGCCCAGCCTGTAAACGGGCAGGTATCTGTTCAGCCGGATGGCCGGTTAATTTACAATCCGGATGATACGTTTGCCGGGCAGGATTCACTGATTTACCGGCTCTGTGATACGTTCAACCCGACACTCTGCGATACGGCGCTGGTCACCATTACGGTCCGCTCAGCGCCGCCGGTGGCTAATCCGGACATACAGATCATTTCGTTTAACCAGACTGTAACGATTCCGGTCCTGACCAATGATGCCGACAAAGCCAGCCGTCCGGCCGCGCTGACCAACGTGACCCTTCCTGTCATCGTGGATGGGCCGTTCAGCGGCACTGCGCTGGTAAATCCGGACGGGACAATCACCTATAATCCGGAAGACAGCTATGCCGGTACTGACTCCCTGCGGTACCGCATCTGCGATACGTTTAATCCGGCCCTGTGCGACACGACCGTATTGCGGCTGACCATCCGGTCGGCACCACCGGTGGCGATTGATGATCAGACTACGACAGCGTTCAACACCCCGGTCAGCCTGACGATTCTGGCCAACGACCTGGATCGGGCCAACCGGCCGGCCTCGCTGACCCTGACCCCGGTGGGCAGTGTGGTGCTGCCGCAAATCGTGGAACCGGCACGCCACGGGGCAGCCATTATACTGCCGGACGGTGTGCTGAGCTATACATCGGTTTCTGGCTATGCCGGCCGCGACACCCTGCTCTACCGTCTCTGCGACGCCGTTAATCCGGTGCTCTGCGACACGGCACAAGTCATTATCCGGATTGGTTCGGCCCCGCCGGTAGCTGTCCGGAATGACACAACAACGGCCTTTAATACGCCGGTTAGCCTGGCCATTCTGGCCAATGACCTTGACAAAAACGGCAACCCCGCCAGCCTCAGCGGTGTGGCCCGTAACGTCACCAATCCGGTTATTATCCGTCAGGCCGCTAACGGTATCGCCACGCTGGTGACGAGTGCGTCGGTAGCGGTGCTGACCTATGTGCCGGGCAACACCTTTGCGGGCCGTGATACGGTTATTTACCAGCTATGCGACATCGACGATCCGGCGCTGTGCGACACGGCGCTGGTGACGATCAACGTCCTGTCGGCCCCGCCGGTGGCCGCCGCAGACGGGTTTAATGTACCGTTTAATACCAGTGTGGTGATTCCGGTGCTGGCCAATGACACCGATAAGGCTTCACGGCCGGCTTCACTGACCAACGTCAGTCTGCCGCAAATCACGGCAGCACCGGCCAACGGAACCGCTGCGGTGCTGCCAGACGGGACACTTAGCTATACGCCAACCACCGGCTATGCAGGGCCGGACACGGTTCGTTACCGCCTCTGTGACCTGTTTAATCCGGTCCTGTGCGATACCACGCTGGTGGCATTGATGGTAGGTTCGGCGGCGCCGAATGCCCTGCTTGATCGGGCCGATACGCCGTTTAATACGCCGGTTTCGGTCAGTGTTCTGGCCAACGATACCGACCGGAACGGTCAGCCAGCCACGTTGAGTATGGTTACGGTGCCGCAGAAACTAACGGATCCACGGAACGGGACCGCCACGTTTGATGCATCCGGGGTGCTTTCCTATACACCGCTTACCGGATTTGCCGGTCTGGATACGCTGACGTACCGCATCTGTGACGTAGTTAATCCGTCGCTGTGTGATACCACACTGGTAATTATTCGGGTGGGATCAGCCCCGCCGGTTGCCGTCCGGAATGATACAATTACAGATTTTAATGTCAGCGTAACCATCCCGATTCTGGCGAACGATACCGACCGCAACGGCAATCCGGTCATGTTCAGCAGCAGTTCTGCCAATATGGTTGTTTTACCGGCCATTACACGCGCACCCGCCAACGGGGTGGCGACGATCCAGGCCGATGGTACGTTGTTGTATAATCCGGACGATACGTTTGCCGGCCGCGACACGCTGATTTACCGCTTGTGCGACGTGGTTGATCCGACCCTGTGCGACACGGCCCTGGTGACCATCATGGTAAAATCTGCCCCGCCGGTGGCTACCCCGAACAATTACAACGCGGGTTATGGCACACCGCTGACGGTACCGATTCTGGGTAATGACCTCGATAAGGGCGGCAATCCGGCCTCGCTGACCAGTGTCAGTCCGCCGGAAATTGTGCAGCAGCCGGCCAGCGGCACCGCTATTGCCAACCCGGACGGCACGCTCACCTTTATCCCGGCCATGGGCTTTGCGGGGAGTGATACGCTGCGGTACCGCATCTGCGACCTGATCAATCCGGCGTTGTGCGATACCTCCTTTGTCGTCATTACCATTGCGTCCCGACCGCCAACCAGCATTCAGGACAACCGTACGACCGCCTTTAACACCGATATCACGATCCCGATTCTGGCCAATGACCTTGACCGGGGCGGGCGGCCAGCCAGTCTGAGCCTGACGCCGACTACCGGCGTGACGCTGCCGCAGATTCTGGTACCGGCAAAACACGGAACGGGTAGCATCAACCCGGACGGAACGCTGTTCTACAACCCGAATGACACGTTTACGGGACTCGACACCCTGCAATACCGGATCTGCGACGGGGTAAACACCTCTCTTTGCGACACGGCCATCGTAACGATTCGTGTCAACTCGGCCCCGCCGGTCGCCAATCCGGATGCCGTGACGACAACGTTTAATACCGATGTGCAGATTGTCGTTTTGACGAACGATACGGCCAAAACCGGCCAACCGGCAACTCTGACCAACGTGGTGGCTCCGGCTATCCTGCAGCAACCCGGCTTTGGCATTGCCTCCGTTCAGCCGGACGGCCGCATACTGTACAACCCGAACAACACGTTTGCGGGTCGTGACACATTGATTTACAGGCTCTGCGACACCGACGATGCTACGCTGTGCGATACAGCACTGGTGTCCGTTCTTGTCCTGTCGGCCCCGCCGCTAGCCAGTCCGGATGCGTTCAATGTTTCGTTTAACAGCACGATTACGGCCTCTGTGCTGGCCAATGATGCCGACAAAGCCGCACAACCGGCCGGTTTATTGACCGTAACGCTGCCGCAGATTATTGCCGCTCCAGCCAACGGCACGGCAGTAATTAATCCGGATGGTAGTGTTACCTACACGCCGTTTACGGCATTTGCCGGCATCGACCGCCTTCAGTACCGGATCTGTGATGTGGTCGATCCGACACAGTGCAGCTCGACAACGGTAACGTTTAACGTCGGCTCGGTAGCGCCGAATGCCATTCAGGATGTTGCATCAACCCCGTTCAATACAACGGTAATCATTAACGTGCTGGCGAACGATACCGACCGTACGTCGGGCCAGGCCAGTCTGTCGTTTGTGACGGCTCCGGTAGTTGTTCGCGGACCGGCCAACGGTAGTGCGCAGGTCAATGCGGATGGCAGCATCACGTATGCGCCAACGACCGGTTTCGCCGGACTGGATACGCTGCGATACCGCATCTGCGACCGGGTGAACCCGATCCTGTGCGACACGGCTATCGTGGTCATTAATGTCGGTTCAGCGCCGCCGGTGGCCAATCCGGATCAGGCGACGACACCGTTTAATACCACGGTTGCCATCAACGTACTCGGGAATGACCTTGACCGCAACGGCCAGCCCGCCAGCGTCGGGACGGTGACCCTGCCGGTCATTATCTCGCAGCCCGCCAATGCCACGGTTATTGTCACACCAAACGGAACTGTCGTTTACGACCCGATCGGTGCTTTTGCGGGGCCGGATACGCTGGTCTACCGTATCTGCGACGGGGTCAATAACAGCCTGTGTGATTCCGCGCTGGTGGTAGTCTTTGTCGGGTCGGCGCCGCCGGTAGCCAACACCGATGTGGTGACAGCTCCGTTCAACAGCACCATTGCCATTGATGTGCTGGCCAATGACCTCGACCGCGCCGGGCAGCCGGCGAATGTGTCGACCGTTACTATGCCGGTGATTATCCGGCAGCCGGCCAGTGCCACGGTGATCGTGCGGCCAAACGGCACTGTAGTATACGATCCGCTGGATGCCTTTGCCGGGCCGGATACGCTGGTCTACCGCATCTGCGATCCGGTCGACGGCAGCCTGTGTGATTCCGCACTGGTGGTGGTAGTGGTTGGTTCGGCGCCGCCGCTGGCCTCGCCGGATGCGGCCACAACGGCCTCCGGGGTACCGGTTACGATTGCTGTTCTGGGCAACGACCTCGACCGGGGAAGCCGGCCAGCCAGTCTGGCAACGGTCGGTGTACCGGATATTTTTGTGCAGCCCGCCAACGGAACAGTAAGACCCAATCCGGACGGTACACTTACCTATACGCCGTTTGCCCGGTTCAGTGGTACCGACACTTTCCTTTACCGCATCTGTGACCGGGTTGATCCGACGTTGTGCGTGACCACCCTGGTAACCGTTACAGTCGAACCGGCCGGTTGTCCGGACACCCCGGTTTGTGTGCCGATTCTGATCCGGAAACTACAGCGATAGGCAACAATAAAGGCGAAGGCCCCGAACCTTGGTTCGGGGCCTTCGCCTTTATTGCGTAACTTGCATCACGTTTTATTTTACCTGCATGTTATGACACCTGCACAGCCCAACAACCCGCTACACGGCATTACCCTCGAACGCATCGTGACCGAACTGTCCGAACACTACGGCTGGGAAGAGCTCGGAAGCCGTATCCGGATTAACTGTTTTAACGACAATCCGAGCGTTAAGTCCAGCCTGACGTTTCTCCGGAAAACGCCCTGGGCCCGCGAGAAAGTAGAGCAGCTGTACATCCGGATGGTGGAGAAACAATCGAAAAAGCAGTCGTCCCGCCCCCCTACAAATCGTACCTCGTAAATCGTACCTCGTACCTCATAAATCGTAAATCCCTCTACAATCCGGTTGCCTTTTCCTGCGCTTCCGTGTAGCGGGCACCCACCACCTTTACCTGTTCGGAGGCGGTAGTCAGCGCGTTGACATCGTCTTCGCTGAGAAGAAGCGCCGCCGCTCCGTTGTTTTCGGTCAGCCGGTGCATTTTGGTCGTACCCGGAATAGGCACAATCCACGGTTTCCGGGCCAGCACCCATGCCAGGGCAATTTGTGCATTTGTCGCGTTGTATTTCTCCGCAAAACCGGCAATCACATCCACCAGAGCCTTGTTGGCCGCCCGGGCTTCTTCCGTAAAACGCGGAATGATCGCCCGGATATCACCGGCCTCAAATTTCCGGTTTTCATCAATCGCTCCCGTCAGGAAACCCTTCCCCAACGGGCTGAACGGTACAAATCCGATACCCAGTTCTTCGATAGCCGGGATAATCTCCGCTTCATGCTGCCGTGTCCAGAGCGAGTACTCACTCTGAAGCGCCGTCACAGGCTGAACGGCATGTGCTTTCCGGATGGTGTTGGCACCCGCCTCCGAAAGACCGAAATACCGGGCTTTGCCTTCCTGAATGAGCGTTTTCACGGTACCGGCAACGTCTTCAATCGGGACGTTCGGGTCAACGCGGTGCTGGTACAGCAGGTCGATACAGTCTACGCCCAGCCGCTTCAGTGAACCCTCTACGGCGTTGCGGATGCTGGCCGGCCGGCTATCAACGCCCGTCATTTTCCCGTCCTGAATCCTGAAACCGAATTTTGTGGCAATGATCACCTCATCACGGAAAGGGGCCAGGGCTTCGCCTACCAGCTCCTCGTTGGTGTAAGGCCCATATACTTCGGCCGTGTCAAAAAACGTCACCCCCTCTTCCACGGCTTTGCGGAGCAGGGCCACTGACGCTTCTTTCGGAGGAAACGGTGCGTAGGAAAAGCTCATGCCCATACACCCCAACCCAATGGCCGACACGGTCAGCCCCTGCTCTCCGACTGTTCTTTGCTGCATTCGTATGATTTACTTTTTTTACCTGTCACGAACCGGATACGTCCGTGACAGGTAAGGAATGACTTATATTTTTACCCCTTCCGGCCGGAACGGCTGATTATAATGCCGTTTGCCGGTCGATTTGTACAAGGCATTTGCCACCGCTCCGAACACCGGCGGGAACGGCGGTTCGCCCAGCCCCGTCGGGTCAATTTCGTTCTGTACGAAATGAACGTCGATGGTCTTCGGGGCCTCGTTGTGGCGGATCATCCGGTAGTTATGAAAATTAGTTTGTTCGGCCGCGCCGTCCTTGTGGGTCAGTGCCCCGTACAACGCGTTGCCGATCCCATCGACGACCGCTCCCTGTACCATGTTCTGCGCCGCATCTGGGTTCACCACAATGCCGCAGTCAATGGCACTCGTCACCTGCTCCACATACGGTTCGCCGTTCCGCACGACCATATCCACCACATGGGCTGCATAGGAGTTATGACAGAAATAGGCCGCTACGCCGCGGTGTTTACCTGCCTGTGCGGGGCTTCCCCAGCCGGATTTATCCCGCACCAGTTCGAGCACACCAGCATATCGGTCAGCATCGTATTCGTTGTTTTTGCCAACCGGATTTGCCTTAGCCCGCTTCAGCAGATCAAGGCGGAAGCTGATCGGGTCTTTGCCCATATACTCAGCCAGTTCGTCCAGAAACGACTGCTCGGCAGCGGCGTTAAAGTTTGATCGCGGCGCCCGGAAAGCCCCGATGGTGATGTTCGACGGAATTTCCCAGCCCTCGGCCAGGTAGTTGTCAACGGCACCGGCCGGGAATCGGTTGGCCGCAATCGGATGCTCGGGAATCCCGCCGCCTTTTACGTGGAAACCAATCAGATTTTTGTCAGCGTCAAAGGCGGCGCGGTAGGTTGCGGTGTACATCGGCCGGTAAATACCATACGTCATGTCGTCCTCACGGGTGTACATCAGTTTTACCGGCGCATTGACCTTTTTCGAAATCAGCGCCGCCTCCACCAGATAATGTCCGTAGGCCCGGCGACCGAAGCCCCCACCCATCCGCGTCATCTGAATTTCCACTTTTTCAACCGGTATATTCAGCACTTTAGCCAGTGTGCCTGTTATGAGGGACGGTGCCTGCAACGGACCGACAAGCAACGCTTTTTCGGGCGTTACGTGGGCGAAAAAATTCATCGGCTCCATGGTATTGTGTGCCAGAAACGGAGCATTGTATGTCCGTTCGATCACATGGGCAGCACCCTTGAACGCCGCTTCCGGATCGCCGTCTTTCCGCAGCACGGTAGCGGCCTGTTTTGCCCGCTCCTGCATCTGCGTCAGTTGCGAGGCGGTACTTTCCAGCCCGCCCGGTACGATTTCTTCCCGCGCCGGGCCGCTCCAACCTTTCACCTTTTCTTTGGTGTCGGTCGTTACCTCCCACTGTACCTTCAGTTTTTTCCGGGCGTTCATCACTTCCCAGGTCGTACGGCCCACAACAACCACCAGTTCGTTAAACGTGCGGGTATCAAAGGCCGACCGTTCGTACCCTTCGTCAAATAACCGGATCGGGAACACACCGGTAATGCCCGGCATTTTCAGGGCCTGAGACGCGTCGAACGATTTCAGTTTCATGCCGAAGGCCGGCGGGTGCTGTACCATCGCAATCAGCATGCCTTCCTGCCGGTAGTCGAGACCGAACAGCGGTTTGCCGGTAACAACCTTAATGCCCTCCGTATTCTTCTTCGACCGGCTGACAATGGTAAAGTCTTTTGGAGCTTTCAGTTTCACATTCTTCGGCACCGGCACGGCGGCGGCTTTCGCGGCCATCTCGCCGTAGGTGGCCGTTTTGCCACCGGCATGACTCAGCACACCGGCTTTGGTGGTAATCTCGCTGACGGGTACACCCCATGCCTGGGCCGCAGCCTCACACAGCATCAGCCGCGCCGACGCCCCGGCATTGCGCAGCGGCTTCCAGTAGGTCCGGACCGACATACTGCCACCCGTGAACTGCGACCCGAATTTCAGGTTATCGTGGGGGGCCATTTCTACGACCACATTCTTCCAGTCGGCGTCGAGTTCTTCCGCCACCATCATTGGCAGCGACGTCATGACGTTCTGCCCGAACTCAGGGTTGGGCACCATGATTTTGATGACGTTATCCGGCGTGATCCGGATATAGCCGGTTAACTCAGTCCACTGGTTTGCCAGGTTCAGGGCTTCGGTTTTTCCGGCCGCTCTGGCTTCGGTCAGCCACGAAAAGCTCAGCATCAACCCGCCACCTGCCAGGGCCGAAGAAGTCAGAAAAGAACGTCTGCTAATGTTTTTTTTTGTTTCCATGATCAGGTCGGGTTTATTTCTTCGCAGCCGATTTAATAGCGTCCTTAATGCGCAGATAGGTGCCGCAGCGGCAGATATTGCCGCTCATGGCCGCATCAATATCCTCGTCGGAAGGCGCAGGATTGCCTTTCAGCAAGGCCGCCGCACTCATGATCTGCCCTGCCTGGCAATAGCCGCACTGGGCCACATCGTGCTCAAGCCAGGCCTGCTGCACCGGATGCTCCCCGTTTGCAGAGAGCCCCTCGATGGTGGTAATGGCCTGCTTCCCCACCGCCGACACCGGATAACTACACGACCGCATGGCCATGCCATCGACATGAATTGTACAGGCACCACACTGCGCCATGCCGCAGCCATATTTTGTGCCCTGCAAATTGAGGTGATCACGCAGCACCCAGAGTACGGGCGTCGACGGGTCCACCTCCACCTTCCTTACTTTACCATTGATTTTCAGCTGAAACGTCGCCATAGGTTTATGAACAGAATAGTCTTAAACGAATATGTAAAGAAATTACTTTTTGCGGAATGCGCGTTAACGCTTTTCAAACAGGCGATTACGAAAATCAAACAATGGTGTGGTTCACCGGTGTGCTTCTGGAACCAAGGGTGACCGGCGACGTCTGCGGCACCTATTTTTGACGATTCCGGCCATAATCTTCCGATAGATAAGCATAGATTTACCGGGTCTAAAAACGCGTAGAGAGCTCTCCCTGCTTTTCCATAAAATCATATTCGGCATAACGGCCTTCGAATTGTTTTTTGACTCTGGCAGCATCCGGGCGGTATTGTTGCCAGAGTCCGCACTGACGGCCCACACAATCCATCTTCCGGCAAATGTCTGCCCGGCGCTTGTCTGCCTCCGGCCGCTATCCTCCCGCATCTGATCCAGTTTGATTGCTAAGTGACGCTGCGCAATTTTCAGGTCAATACCAGCCATTTTATACGGATGTCAACGTTAGCAGCCATAGCCACCGTCGTCCGGCAGTTGCCCTTTTGTGATGATCAGCCTATTGTCCGGAAAAACACCGGTCACACCATTGTTAATATGCAGATAGTGTGACAGTTCCCGTACCTTTCCCGACAGATTGTCATTGCACACGCAGCAGCAGTACCACACTACCCGCAAACAAGATTATAGTCATGGTATTGGCTTGCTTGTTTATTGACGGCGAAGCGTTCCCTGACTTTCTTTAGACGGCCGGCGGTCTTTATAAACGGTACGCATGAAATAGGTCATTTCCTGCTGCACGTTCAGGCGAATCTCCCGGCGGGCAATGGATTGATCGACAACCAGTTCGTATGGTTGTCCTTCACCCGGGCTATTCACCCCTTTCGGGTCAAGGTTACGAACGCTGACGGTTCCCCAGTCACAATCAGTGGGGCTACAGGCAGCCATAATCCGGACACGGCTGCGATTACCGGAAAACTCCATCCGCGTGATGGAACGTGTGTTCGGATCAGCCGCTACCCACACCTCTGTTGACTGAGTCGGCGCAGCGCTCATCAGGCCGAGTGTAAAAACGAAGCCGGCCAGTTGTGTAATCGAACGAACAAATTCAGGTCTCATTGTATTGATAACTAATTGATTGATAATTGCAAATACATCTTAAATATAGACACTTACGCAAGCTTATCTTCACATTAGTTAATAACCCAATCGTTTCAGTATACAGCAATAGTCTTTGAGTAAACCATTGCATTAACGTAACCTTTTCTGCGCATCCGGAAGCTCCCTGGCCTCCGAAGCCAGATAGCGGGTCAGCTCTGCCCGCCGCAGTCGGGTTTCGGCGATACTGGTCAGCAGGGCCGAGCTCAGCCCGCTGAGGGTCGGGGCCGGAGCCGGTTCGCCTTCGCTGATCCGGCGGATGTTGTCTGCCGTCGCGGGGATGACCAGGCCGGTTTTCCGGGCCGGATGGGCTGCCAGTACCTGCCCCGCCGGACTGATCCCGAACAGGAGCAGACAGCAGAAGATGCGAAAAAGAATAGCCGTAGTACGCCTAAAAGTCGGTCAGATGGATGGTGTTGCTTTCGTTCGTTGGTAAACTACAGTTGTTCAGGGTGAGCACATGCCGGTTGATAGCCGGCGTGGCCCAGGGCTGCGGTGAGGACGACGGTGGTACGCGGGTAGTGGTGGTGCATGGGTTTATAGGTTACGGAAGCCCGTAGGCATTGGTAATGATCAATTTGTCTAGTTTGCCAGCGCGTGGGTTTACCTCTCCGGCTGGCAATGGTAAGCCTGAAAAATTGTACGTTTACGCTTGAATTTATCATAGCTATCGGAGTTAGGTAAAGGAATCATTTTTTCTGAAAAGTGCATTAACGCTTTTCAGACAGGATATTACGAAAACCAAAAATGATATATCTGCATTAATTAATATATTTGAAAAAAGAGCCGCCTGGCGACCTCCGGCGCTGCGGTTCTGCACTTCCCGGAAGATCCGGATTGACGCCAATACCTGTTCTTTAACCAATCGCAAGCATTACTTAGCTATTTTGGCCCGTACAGGAGAGTACCGATAGGTTACGTTGGCGACAATATTACTTTTGCAACGAAGAATGACCTGATCGTGTTATTCTATTGGTTCTATTACAACAAAACCATGTCTACCTCTTCTAATCAGTTAGCAGCGCTTTTTCAGTCAGAAAGCGACATTCCTGCTGAGTACAACATTCAACCCCTCGATCAGCGTGAGTACCTGATCAACGGCGAAATGCGCCAGTGGGGCGGTATGACGACCGACGTTGTTTCACCCGTTTATGTGCAGTCGGAAGACGGATTAAAGCGAAAGGTTATCGGTAGTTATCCGGTAACGGGCGAGACCGAAGCGATGGAAGCGCTCGACGCCGCCGTCAAGGCCTACGACAACGGCCGGGGTGAATGGCCAACCATGTCGGTTGCCGACCGCATCGCCTGCATGGAACGTTTTGTGGGCCGGATGCTCGAACGAAAACAGCAGGTTGTAAACCTGCTGATGTGGGAAATCGGCAAAACGCTGGGCGACTCCGTAAAAGAATTTGACCGTACTGTTGAATACATTTATGATACCATCGGGGCGCTGAAAGACCTTGACCGTAACTCTTCACGTTTCCGCATTGAGCAGGGCATTATCGGCCAGATCCGCCGCTCGCCGCTGGGTGTGGTCCTGTGTATGGGGCCGTTCAACTATCCGCTGAACGAGACCTATACCACGCTGATTCCGGCGATTCTGATGGGCAATACCATCCTGTTTAAGCCCCCGAAACACGGTACCCTGCTGCACTACCCGATGCTCGAAGCCTTCCGCGAGTGCTTCCCGAAGGGAGTCGTTAACACCATCTACGGCCGTGGGGCTACGGTGGTCCCGGCGCTGATGCAGTCGGGCAAAATCAACGTGCTGACCCTGATCGGGTCGAGCCGTGTGGCCGATCAGCTGAAGAAAATGCACCCGAAAGTAAACCGGCTCAAAGCCGTTCTGGGCCTCGATGCCAAGAATGCCGCCATCATTCTGGAGAACGCCGACCTTGAACTGGCGCTGAAAGAATGTATGCTCGGAACGCTGTCGTTTAACGGTCAGCGTTGCACGGCGATCAAGATTGTGTGGGTACACCGCTCCGTTGCCGATCAGTTCCTGAAGCGGCTGGCCGAAGAGGTGAACAAGCTGCAACCGGGCATGCCGTGGCAGAAAACTTCGCAGATTACCCCGCTGCCGGAGCCGCAGAAACCGGCCTACCTGACCGATTGCATCCGCGATGCCGAAGCCAAAGGCGCGACCGTGATCAACGAAGGTGGTGGCACCTATGCCGAATCGCTGTTTTTCCCGGCGGTAGTGTACCCGGTGGCAGAAGGCATGAAGCTCTATCGCGAAGAGCAGTTTGGGCCGGTAATTCCGGTAGTCCCGTTCGACTCGATTGACGAGCCGATCGACTACATCATTTCGTCGGATCACGGTCAGCAGGTTTCTCTGTTCGGCACCGATCCGGATCAGCTGGCCCGTCTGATCGATCCGCTGGTTAACCAGGTCAGCCGGGTAAACCTGAATGCACAATGTCAGCGCGGACCGGATACGTTCCCGTTCACGGGCCGGAAAGACTCGGCCGAGGGAACGCTATCGGTTGAAGACGCCTTGCGCTCGTTCTCCATCCGGACGGTGGTAGCGACGAAAGATACCCCGGCCAACAAGGAAATTCTGAACGAAATCGTCGGCGAACACAAATCAGAGTTCCTGTCGACTAATTTTATTTTCTAGGCACCTGATTTAAGCCTATTCGTTTTAGTTACTCCTCAGATAAAAGCCCTGCCCTGAACTAACTGGTGTTCAGGTGGGGCTTTTGCTATTTGTAAGCAAATACCAACAAAAAAGTAACATATAGTACAAGATAAGCCTGTTGATAGATATTTGAAATATAGTTTTCTTATCAAAAAAACAACATCTATTTTCAGCGCGTTAAAGTAAGTAAATGCCGTTCATTTACCGGCCTGCCCGTTCTCAATCATTCAAGTCTACCAAACTATGCAACATCAAATGCTGGCTTTACTGCGCAGTAAAAAGCCACAAATCCTTGAACGCTGGATTCAACATCAGCTAACCCTGGACACCTTACGCGATGATCTGATCTCGAATGATGAGTTGCGGGAACAATCCGAAGGCATCGTCAATCTGATCGTTGATCAGATCAGTGAACAGACGCTTGCGCTCGACCCATACGCGCTGGAACCGATTCTGGAATACTTGTCCGGCATCGCTATTTCACGTGCCCGGCACGGTTTTTCGCCCCGTGAAACCAGTTTTTACCTGTTCAGTCTGAAAAATGCCATGCTGGATATGCTGGCAGAATCGGCCGGATCGGATATAGCCGCGCTCTACGACATGACCCGCTCGCTGGGCCGGTTTTTCGACGAGTTAAGTACGAGCACGTTTGAAACGTTTATTAAAGGCCGTGAAGAGGTTATTCTGCGCCAGACCGACGAGATTGCCGAGATCTCAACGCCGGTCATCCGTGTGTGGGACCAGATTCTGGCCATGCCGCTGATTGGCACCCTCGACAGCGCGCGCACGCAGGTTGTTATGGAAAACCTGCTGCAGGCGATAGTAGACACCGGGAGCGAGATCGCCATTCTGGACATTTCGGGCGTACCAGCCGTTGATTCGCTGGTGGCACAGCACTTAATTAAAACCGTAAGCGCTACCCGCCTGATGGGTGCCGAGTGCATCATCAGCGGCATCCGGCCCGAGATTGCCCAGACCGTGGTGCAGCTTGGTATCGACCTGTCGCAGGTAATTACCAAAGCGACCCTGGCCAGTGCGCTTAAATCAGCCTTCAGCATGCTGAAACTGGAGGTGCGGAAAACGCAGTCCCAAAAACCGTTTTTGATCTGATCGCCTATGGAACGTATTCCGATTTTACGAATGGGCTCCTTTTTGCTGGTGACCATTCAGGTAGACCTTTACGACCGGCTGGCGCTGACGCTGGAATCGGATCTGGTACAGGCTATCAGCAAAACCGGCGCACAGGGTGTTTTGATTGATATTTCGGCGGTATCCATCGTCGATTCCTTTATGGGGCGCATCATCGGCAACATCGCCAGTATGGCCAGGCTACTCGATGCATATACGGTTGTGGTAGGTATGCAACCGGCAGTAGCCATCACCCTGATCGAACTTGGTCTGACGCTGCCCGGCGTTCAGACGGCGCTTAATGTTGAAAAAGGCATGCAGCTTCTCCAATCCCGGATTCAGGTGACTGCCAGCGTAGAAGAAGCGCCAAACGAGGACGACGATGCTGGTAGTCCTGAATAAAGATGCGTTTCAGATACAGCGCGAACAGGATGTTATTCTGTTCCGCAACCGCGTCAAGGAGTTTGCGGTCCGGATCGGGATGGGGGTGGTTAACCAAACCAAGCTCATCACGGCGGCGAGTGAACTGGTCAGAAACATGCTCCGGTATGCCAGCGGCGGCGAAGTGCTGATCGAAGTCATTACCCGGGGCCGCGAAAACGGCATCCGCCTGACCTTCAAAGACCAGGGGCCGGGTATACCGGATATTAAACTGGCGATGCAGGATGGCTATTCAACCGGCCGCAGTCTGGGATTAGGCTTGCCGGGGACCAAACGGCTTGTCAGCGAATTTGATATTAAAAGTACAGTGGGAGTTGGCACAACCGTCACCATTGTTAAATGGAAAAATGGATAAGTCAATTCAACACGCATTTAACGCATCCGATCGCAGTTATCTGTCTTTTCTGAAACGTGAAATTCACCAGCTGGCCGTACAGACCGGCTTTAGCGGGCAGCGCCTGGCCGAAATTGACCTGATTATCGCCGAGCTGACGTCTAATCTTATCAAACATGCCGGTGGCGGCGAAATACTGGTCCGTCCGCTGGGCGAGACCACCTTTCACGGCATCGAACTGATCAGTATTGATAACGGTCCCGGAATGAGCAATCCGGCCCGAATGATGGAAGACGGTATTTCCACAACGAATACCCTTGGTCACGGGCTGGGATCTATCCGGCGGCTTTCTGACTTTTTTGATCTGTATACCCTGCCAAACTGGGGAACAATCGTCGTCTGCCGGATTCATCTGCCCAACTTTCGTGCACCGCAGGCTAACCCGACCCGTATCGGCTCCCTGCTGCTCCCAAAGGCAGGCGAAAAGGTTTGTGGTGATGGGTTCGCTGTCAAGTATGTGGCCCGTACCCTGCATGTATTTCTGGCCGACGGATTGGGGCATGGCCCGGAAGCCGATGCTGCCACTCAGCTGGCTATCAAAACGTTTCAGGCTTCCAGCAGCCAGGATCCGGTTTTGATACTGCGCGAAATTCACCAGGCGGTCCTGAAAACACGGGGACTTGTCGGTACGGTTGGCATCCTTGATCCCCTGGCCGGTAACTGGAAACTGTGCGGCATCGGTAATATTACCAGCCGGCTGTCTGGCCCGAACCTGCTGGATCTGCCTAAGACGTTTATGTCGTATAACGGCATTCTGGGCGGAAATCTGCCCCGGACAATGAATGAGCAGGTAGCTCCTTACCAGCGTGGGCAGACCCTGATTATGGCATCCGACGGGTTACGGTCCCGTTGGGAAACGAGCCGGCTCGTAGCCATCCGGCAGCATGACCCGGCCGTGCTGGCAGCTGCCCTGTATAAGGATTTTTCGCGTAAAACCGATGACGCTTCGGTACTCATCGTACAAACCCCATAACCGCATGCACCCAATTACGTCAGTTGCTCTTGACAACGAGTTAGACCTGATTCTGGCGCACAAGCGAACCATGAAACTCGCGGAACTGTCCGGCTTGTCGCTGTCGGCACAAACAACGTTTGCCACCGCCGTTTCTGAAATTGCCCGCATGGCCATTGATCTTGGCCATGGAACGGCCCTGACCCTGGCTGCCGACCGG
The DNA here is from genome assembly GCF_001870735.1 of Arsenicibacter rosenii. GTDB lineage: Bacteria > Bacteroidota > Bacteroidia > Cytophagales > Spirosomataceae > Arsenicibacter > Arsenicibacter rosenii. Next base: position 765,155 of record NZ_MORL01000001.1, read on the forward strand.
AGTTCAGGGCAAATCTGGTATCTGGTCGCCTGCATCTCCGGCTTTGCCGGGCAGCCGACCGGGCTCAGCACGCAGGCAGAAGCCGTAAAGTATGCCCGGCGGCTGGTCAGCAAATTACAGGTTACCGAAACCGGCAAGGGAACCGACATCTCCCTGTATTATAAGCTCCCGGCCTCCTTGCCGGTCAGTACCAGTACCCTGAAAATCTGGATGAGCGCTTTTCATGACGACCCGCCCCTCTCACCGTACGATGAAATCAAGCGCAAGAATATTCAGCTCCAGGAAATGGCCGACCGGCTGCGGGTCAGCGAAAATCAGTACCGCACCCTGACCGATTCGCTGCCGATGATGATTTTTTCGTTTAATCCGAAAGGCGAACTGCTGTATGCCAACCGCTGGCTGATCGATTTTACCGGCAAAACGTTACCCGAACTGAATGAAAATCGCTGGGAAGGCATTTTTCACCGGGAAGACTATCCGGTTTTCTGGAACCAATGGGTCAATCATTCGTTTTCGGGCAAACCGTTCCGGATGGAGATCCGGATCGGCAATGCCGAAACCGGTAAGTATATCTGGCATCTGGCCTCACTGACTCCGCTGGTCGACGCCACCAACGTGATCTGGCACTGGACGGGCTTTCTGGTCGATATTCACGCCCAGAAAATTGTTGAACAAACCCTGCGCGATAATGAAGAACTGCAGGCTGCCCGGCAGCAGCTCGAACAATACCAGTTGCAGCTCGAACAAACGATCCGCGACCTGCACCGGAGCAATGATGACCTGATGCATTTCGCCTACGTGGCCTCGCACGACCTTCAGGAGCCCTTGCGCAAAGTACAGACGTTCGGGGATGTGCTGATGACCCAGTATGCCCCTGCCCTCGATGAATACGGCGTGGACGTAGTCCGGCGGATGCAGGCTGCCGCCCGGCGGATGCAGAACCTGATTCAGGACCTGCTGACCTACTCGCGGCTGACGCCTAAACAGCATGATTTTAAACGCATTGATCTCAACAAACTGGTGCATTCGGTGCTGGATGATCTGGAAATGATGCCCCGGTTCAGCGAAACAACGTTTGAGGTCGGTACCTTACCGGTTGTTTTCGGCCATCCGGTTCAGCTCGGTCAGCTGTTTCAGAATCTGATTGCCAATGCGCTGAAGTTTGCGGGTAAGGATAAGCCCCCTGTGATCCATATAAAGTCCCGCCCCGCTGACCCTGAGCGGGATCAGCTAGCGGCCGACCATACGCCGGGGCAGTGGTTTGCCATCGACTTCAGCGACAACGGTATCGGCTTCGACGAGCAGTATCTCGAGCGGATTTTCCAGCTATTCCAGCGGCTGCACGGGGCCAACCAGTATGCCGGTACGGGCATGGGACTGGCCATCTGTAAAAAAGTTGTCGAGCTGCACGGCGGCACCATCACGGCCCGCAGCCAGCCCGGCCAGGGCGCTACGTTTACGGCCTGTTTCCCTGCTTCATTCCAGTTAACCGCTTAACCCCGTTTGCTCTGTCGGCACTCCGGTCAGTCCTGAATTTTTACCTATGATAAAGGAGACGCAAGACGTTGCGTCTCTACCGTATGTACTGCCTGTTATCCGGTCAGGGGTAAAATTTTACCTATAATAAAGGAGACGCAAGATGTTGCGTCTCTACGTGTATATTGCGCATATAAATATAACCGCGACGAAACATGGGACTTTTTGATTTCATCAAGAACGAGTTCATCGAAGTAATTGACTGGGTAGATAACTCAACGGATACCGTAATCTGGAAATTTCCGGACAAAGGCAATAACATCAAATACGGCGCCCAGCTCACCGTGCGGGAATCGCAGATGGCGGTGTTTATGAACGAGGGGCAGATTGCCGATATCTACCCTCCCGGCCGTTACCAGCTGACGACGCAGAACATGCCGGTCATGACGACCCTGCGGTCCTGGAAAATGGGCTTCGAATCGCCGTTTAAGGCCGATGTCTATTTCGTATCTACCCGTCAGTTTACCAATCTGAAATGGGGTACCCAGAATCCGATCATCATCCGCGACCCGGAATTGAAACAGGTACGGGTGCGGGCCTTTGGTGTATTTGCGCTGCGGGTGGTCGACGGAGGGAAGTTCATCAAAGAGTTTTCGGGCACCAACCCGGTCGTCCGGATCGGCGACGTGGAGGATCAGCTGCGGTCGGCGATTATCACCAACTTCTCGGATTCGGTTGCCGAAGCCAGCGTGTCGGTATACGACATGGCCCGCAATTACCGTGAACTGGGGGATAAGCTGTTGCCGATGCTACAGAGTGATTTCTCGCCATACGGGCTTGAACTCACTAAATTCTACATCGAAAACACCAGCCTGCCACCGGAAGTTGAAGCGTTCCTCGACAAAACCACGCAGATGAACATGGTCGGCGACATGGCCCGGTTTCAGCAGTTTCAGGCCGGCATGGCCATTGAAGATGCGGCCGAAAGCGGTGGCGCCGCCGGTACCGCCATCCTGATGGGTGGCCTTGGCAACTTCATGAACAATGCTGCCGCCAGCAATGCACCACAACCGCAGTCAGCGCCGAAAGAAGATAAAGGCGAGGTGCTCGGCCTGCTCAAGCAACTTGGCGAACTCAAGGCCGCCGGTATTCTTACCGAAGAAGAATTTGCTGCCAAAAAAGCTGAATTATTAGCCCGTCTCTAAGTCTATCCGGTGTCGGAAAGGCCCCTGAGGCTAGTCCGGCACCCTGACCATGCTCATGAACCCAGTGCCTGATGCGGCTTTTATCAAAGCCCCCTGTAAGACATGCGGTGCCCAGCTCACGTTTTCGGCCGATGCCCAGAAACTGAAATGCGGCTACTGCGGCAGTACCGAAGAGATTCCGTTCACGCAGAAAAACCTTCAGGAAAATCCGCTTACGTTCCGGATCGAGAACCAGCAGCTGCCGAATGCCCCGACGGAGGAAAAACACCTGTTTACCTGCCAGAACTGCGGGGCCCATACGCAGATCAACCTCGAAACCCCGACCATCACCTGCGCCTTCTGCGGGTCGAAAAACGTAAACCCCGACGCGCAGAAAACCCGCGTCATTGAACCCGCAGGGGTGCTCCCGTTCCGGATGTCGAAGGCCGCCGCCACCGAACGCTTCAAAAGCTGGGTCGGCAATAACTGGCTGGCGCCCTCTGACCTGAAAGCCGGGGCGATGCTCGACCAGCTCCACGGTATTTACATCCCGTACTGGACGTTCGATGCCCGGGCGTATTCCAACTGGACGGGTGAGGCTGGTTTTCATTACTACGTGCAGGTACAGGACCGCGATCAGAACGGCAATATGATTACCCGTCAGGAACAGCGTACACGCTGGGAATACCGCTCGGGTAGTCATTCGCAGTTTTACGACGATCTGCTGATGATGGCCTCCCGCCAGTTGTCGAAGCAGGAAAGTACCGTCCAGGACGTAAGCCATTACGACATGAACGGCGTGGTAGACTATGATCCGCGTTTCCTGCTTGGATGGGAAGCCGAGGTTTACAGCATCGATCTGGCCGAAAGCGCCCGCAAAGCTGAAGAACAGATCCGCTACCGTGAAGAGAATGCCTGCTTACAACAGCTGGGTGGTGATACCCAGCGCGGTTTGCAGGTCGATACGCAGCTGAGCAATCAGACGTTTAAACATTTGCTGTTGCCGCTCTGGATCTGCGCCTACATGTATAACGGGAAGCTTTACCGTTTCATGATCAACGGACAAACCGGGCAGGTAGCCGGCGAACGCCCTAAATCGTTCTGGAAAATAGCGATGCTGGTCGCGGGCTTCCTTCTGCTGGTCCTGTTCTTTGTCTGGCTATCTAAACACAAATAACCAACTGCTCCGTCCGGTATGCGCTACGAACGAATGCCTATTGAGGCCGAATCGCCCGAAGAAACGGGCTATGACACCATCCGGTATAATCTGGCCGAAAGCTCGGTCCATGACCGGACCCTCGGCGAGGTGCTGCCGGACGGAACCCTGAACGATCTGGTGCTGGCGTATGCGCATCACCGTGGGAAACCGGAACTTTGCGACCTTATCGTGGCCGACAGTCCGGGCCTGACTGGCCGGGATGTGCTCGTCTGCACAGGGGCGGCTACGGCCCTGTTTATCATCGCCACCACCCTGCTCAGCGCGGAGGATCACCTGATTGTGATCCGGCCCAACTACAGCACCAACCTCGAAACGCCGCGTGCTATCGGCTGCCCCACCACCATCATAGACCTGTCGTTCGAAGCCGGATTTCAGATTGATGTCGCCGCCATCCGGCAGGCAATCCGGCCCGATACCCGGCTTATCAGCATCACGAATCCGCACAACCCGACGGGGCAGTTGTATACGGCTGAAACGCTGGATGCCCTGACGGAGCTGGCCCGCCAGCACAATTGCCACCTGCTGGTCGACGAAACCTACCGCGACCTGAACTTTCAGACCCCGTTGCAGCCCTACATGGCGGCCAACGCCCCGCATGTAATTTCCGTTTGTTCCTTATCGAAGGCGTTCGGGGTACCCGGCATCCGCATGGGCTGGATCGTTTGCCGCGATGCAGTCCTGATGACCCGTTTTCTGGCGGCCAAAGAGCAGATTGTTATCTGCAACTCCATCCTGGACGAAGCGATTGCCGAACACCTGCTGCGGCGGAAGGCCGAATTGCTCCCGCCCGTTCATGCCCACATCCGGCAGAACTATGCCATCATCAGCGACTGGTTTGCGGCCAACGCCGACCTCATCCGCTGGAACCCGCCGCAGGCCGGCGTGGTCGGCTTTGCCCGGATCAATCCAGACCTGACTATCGATACCGATGCGTTTTACCATACCCTTTACCACCAGTACCAGACCATGGTTGGGGCCGGGCACTGGTTCGAGCTTCCCGACGCGTATATGCGTATCGGTTTCGGATACCCGACGGCCGATGAACTGCGGCAGGGACTGGCCAATATCAGGGCGTGTCTGCTGGCCTGCCGGTGACCTTTCTCTTAGTTACCAATATGATAATATTATAACTACAAATAAGCATAACATCATAAATAATATATAATCTATTCCATTCTTGCATTCATTCATAAAAAAAAGAAACTTAGCAACTCCATTAAGCGACAGGTTTACACCTGCTAAACAACTCTTTATTTTCACTATGCTAACATCTTCTACTAATTGGCGATGGACTAGTTCCAGTCGCCTTCTGTGGGTTATGCTTTTGCTTTTACCCCTGAGTATAACGCCTCTTCTGGCACAGAAAACCTGGATCAGTTCCGGATCAGGCAGCTGGAACACGGCGGGTAACTGGAGTCCGAACGGCGTACCAACCGCTTCTGATGAAGTCGTAATTCCGGCGGGAACGGCCACTCCCGTTATTGAATCCGGTGTCACGGCCCTGGCGAAGTATGTTGAAGTTCAGTTGGGTGCTTCGCTCTCAATCAGCAATGGGGGCAGTTTATCAGTTGTGGGTTCTAAAGTTATTTCTGACCCCATCTATACGGCTGCTTTTCAGAATCTTGGTACGGTTAACACCAGCGGCTTATTAAGTATAAGCAGTAGTGTTTCGAAAACATATGGTATCGTTAACGACGGTGCGTTTACCATCAACGGTACCGGCGAAGTACAGATTGACAATACCAATCTGATAGGTTTCTGGAACCGTATCTCTGTATTATCAACGGCAAGCGTGACCAATTCCGGTAAGTTTTATTTAGGTGGAACTGCCTCATTAGGTGCTGCCGCAATTTATAATGAGGTTGCGATCCGGAATAATGCCGGCGGTGAACTTAAAATTGATCGGGCAAGTAGTTGTAACATTAACAACCGGGCTGGCAGTTCATTTGTCAATTCCGGAACAATTGCCATCGGCCAAACCACCAACAGTTCGGGGCCGGGGATTTATAACTTCAGTACGTTTAATAATCAGGCTACCGGTGTTATTAAGATTGACCGGACATCAACAGCTATTTTTAACCTGATTGATACCGGCCCGGTTTCGTTTACCAATGCCGGTAGTATTCAGATTGGTCAACAGGCGACGGTAAACGGCCCGGGGATACACAATTTGAGCAGCGGCAGCTATGCGGTTACCTTCATCAATACATCCGGTGCTGACATTAGAGCTGATCGTTCGAATACAGGCATTTACAACGAAAACACCGGTAACGCTACTGCTTCATTTACGAATAGCGGAACGATTCATGTCGGTCAGGCCAATGTAATAAACTCCGCCCCGGGTATTCATAATATAGCCAGAGCGAGCGGGAGTTTAACGTTTCAAAATACAAGCCTTGCTGAAATTAAGATTGACCGTGTCTCTACAGGTCTTCAGAATGAAGCGCAAGGCCCGGGGCCTATGTCATGTACGAATGCCGGAAAAATTCACATCGGTCAGACCGGCCCACTCACGAGTGTCGGGCTACTGAATACGTCTTACTCAGCAACGCCGATCGTCACCTTTACAAACACCGGCGGTGCTGAACTATTAATCGATAACGCCAGTGTAGGCCTTCAGAATGAAAGCCCTACAACGTTTACCAATGCCGGAAGTATAAAAATCGGCACGACCAGTACCCAATCATTTTACTCTCCCGGTATAACAAACAAAGGTAACTTTACTAATCAATCTACGGGCCTTATCGCTGTTGAGCGGGTTAATACCTCTGCCATTCATCACTCCCAGAATACCCTGACAAACAGCGGAACCATTACCATTGGTATCAGTGCGACGGCTGGAGGAAGCTATGCCCCCAGTTTCCTGAGCTCATCTACCGTGGTCAATGGTACTGGCGCGGTCCTGCAGATTGATAACTGTACGCGAGGTGGCATACATAGCTCGTCGCTGTTCACTAACGCCGGTTTGATCGATATCGGGAAAAACGGTAGCGGAGGCGTTTACGGTCTACAGAGTTCCGCTACCCTTTCCAATCAGGTGAGCGGAACCATTACCATTGACCATATAAGCGGCAGTAATTCCTGGGGTTTATTTTCATACTATGGCAGCTCGCTCACCAATGACGGTATTATCACCATCGGCCGCTCTTACAGTGGCGGGCAGACAGGCCTCTACAATTATAGTACGTTTACGAATAGCGGCTCGATAACGATTGATCATATCACGCCGAACACCTACAGTGTACATGGTCTGTATAACGCTTCGGGCACGTTCACCAATACCGGCCTGATTACCATGGGAACCTCAAGCACCCTTGGTGACTGGGGCCTGTATAATGTCGCATCCTTCAGCAATAACAGCGGAGGTGAGATCAGAATTAACCGCGCCGGCATTACCGGACTCCGGAATGAAAGTGGCGGCAATTTCACCAATAGTGGTAAAGTTGCCATTGGTGCAACCGCGGGTACCGGTCAATGGGGTCTCTGGAATCAGGGGCAGTTTACCAACAACAGTGATCTGACAGTCGACAACGTTACGATTACCGGCCTCCGTAATCAAGGCAATACATTTACAAACTCAGGCACTATTAAAGTCGGGAGCAACAGCAGCAGCGGTTCATGGGGCTTCTGGAACGAAGGGACCTTTAATAACCTGAACGGCAGCATCAGTGTTGACCGGGCCACAGAGGTAAATTTTGAAAATGCGAAAGGTTTCGGCGGCACCGGCGTGTTTATTAACAAGGCCAGCCTGAGCATTTCGACCGGCACACCCGCCACACTTGGTTTTTATAACGAACCGGGTGCTACATTCTCCAACAGCGCCTGCGCTGCGCTGACACTGTACGATAACCTCAGCAATGTCGGCGGGATGACTAATCAGGGAATTATGATCGTGAATACCTCGAAGCCTCATAGCAATACAGGTATCACCAATGACGGGGTAATTTCATACCTCCAGGCGAATGCCATTCCCAACATCACAAACAATGACCTGATCATTGCCCCGATCAGTTCGAATTGCGGCAATGCCAGTTCAACTGTCCTGCAGGTGGGTGGCAGTAATAGTTTCTCGGTAGCCACAACCTGGTACAAAGATGCCGCGCTGACACAGCCGGCAGGTACGTATGACGCCGGATCGAATACCTTTACGGCGTCAGGGTTGAACAGCGGCCTGAATCTGCTCTATTTTGCGGTCACCGATAACGTGACAAACTGCGTTAAAACAGCATCTGTTGCGCTACAGGTAGCGGGGTCAGCAACCAGTGCCACGATACAAAACGTATCCGTCAATGCTACGCTGGGGAGCCCGAACTGTGCGGTTGAACTGAATGGACAGGTGAGCGGAACGGTATTTACCTTTACCGGCCCGAATGGCTATGTGTTCAGTAACGTATACCGGAAAGCCGGCACCTATACCTTAAACGGATTTCGGGTGACAGAGCCAGGTGTCTACACATTGACCGCCAATGTAACAGGTGATTGTGGTTTGGGGACTCCTGTGACACAGACAATCACTGTCAGCGGGACAAAGTGCCCGTAATCTTTCTTTTTTTACAAACAAAGCGGCAGTCCGAATCGGACTGCCGCTTTGTTTGTTTTTCCTTATAGACGGCCAATCACGCACGAACATCCTGAACGATAACGTCTGGTACTTCCGTGTCTGGTTGTCTGTGTTTTGCCCGAAGAGCCGCAAATGTATGTGATATACTCAAAAGAAATACATACCCGAACCCTGTAACCATCATCAGGTGTAGCGGTGCCAGCCGGTACTCATCCAGTCGGTAGGCCAGCGACAATCCACCGACATAGTACAACCCCAACAAGCCTTCCATCACAGTCAGCCACGATAATTCCGGAACAATGTACTTGTTGGCCTCCCAACGCCCTCCTTTATGATTCAGATTAAACTTCGGTGTGCGGACAAACGGGCTCTTCCGGTTAAGATATCCTTCGATGACCGCAACTGAATTGTGTAGTGATAAACCCATCATCAGCGTTGAAAACATAAAAAAGTGCCAGATCATCAACGGCTTCTTTCTATAGTTCAGTATAAAGGCTGGTATTGCGTAGAATGTACTTAACGTAATCAGATTCAGCACAAAAAAACTGATTTCAAAAACGGTAATATCCCAGGGTATATGCTTTCGGATATACAACACAGGCACACTTAACACACCTAACAGGAAGACAAGGAAAACAATCTGATTACTGAATAAATGCATAAGTGCATGCACTTTGGCACTGATCGTCAGGCCATGCTGCCTGATCACAGCCCCTGTCAGTTTACGGGCACATTCAGCGGACCCCTTCAGCCAGCGATATTGCTGAGACTTCAGGGCTGTCATTTCAACCGGCAGCTCAGCGGGGGCACCGATATCTTCACGGTAATTAAACTTCCATCCTTTTAACTGTGCCCGATAGCTTAAATCCAGATCTTCAGTCAGCGTATTCGACTGCCACCCACCGGCCTGTTCAATGGCTGTTTTTCGCCATATGCCTGCTGTTCCGTTAAAATTGGCAAAGTAATCACCAACATACCGGCCACTTTGTTCAATGGTAAAATGAGCATCCAGCCCGAAACTCTGCAAACGGGTCAACAGGGAATAGTGCTTGTTGAGATGCTCCCATCGGGTTTGCACAAAACCAACCTGCGGATCGGTCAGATTGGGGACCGTCCGCAGTAAAAAATCAGGAGCGGGGACGAAATCGGCATCAAAAATAGCAATGAATTCGCCCCTGGCCAGGGTTAATCCGTAAGAAAGAGCACCGGCTTTATACCCAGTGCGGTGTGGCCGCCGGATGTGTTGAATATTAATCCCCTGCTGCTGAAAAAAAGCCACCCGCTGCGCGATTATATCGACCGTTTCATCGGTAGAATCGTCCAGTACCTGAATTTCCAGACGGGAGGCGGGGTATTCCAGCTCTGCAATCGCCTCAATCAAACGCGCCGAAACATACAGTTCGTTGTAAACCGGCAGTTGAACGGTGATCAACGGCAAATCATCCTTGTCCGGAACGGCTGCCGGAAGGGCATTTGCCTTTTGTCTGGGCCGATACCGTAAGTAAGCCATTACCAGGCTCAACCGGCAAAGGTTATGTGCTGTTAATAAAACCAGTATCAGCCCGTATAAAACCAAGATAAACATCCCCATTACACAAAAATATATGGAAATCGGTAACTTGAACGATCTGAATCAACCAGATGCGAAAAAGATAATTTTTCCCAATCCTCAGTTCACGATTTGATTCACTTCCTCCCCTCCATACTTACCCGTAAGGACATTATTTGCCCATCGCTAATTCATTAGTCTGCTTTTCTGATAAGTTTTATATATATTTTTCAAAATACTTTGAAAATCAATAGGATACTACGTTTATTAGACGTAGATTTACTAAATTTAAAAAAAGTAAGAATGCAAACAGGAACTGTTAAATTTTTTAATGAACTCAAAGGATTTGGGTTTATTTCTTCCCAGGATTCCCAATCCGATATCTTTGTTCATATCTCAGGTCTGATTGATCAGATCCGTGAAAATGATCAGGTAAAGTTCAACGTAGTGGATGGAAAAAAAGGCGTAAATGCGGTCGATGTAGAGCTGCTGTAAGCCTCGTTGCTATATATTGATGTAACAAAAAAGACATGCTGAAAAGCATGTCTTTTTTGTTATGCATATTGTTCAGTCAATGCCCGGTCACGCATGAAACGGGCATATGCCCTACCGGTTAGTCCACCTTGGCGGAACCGGAATAATAACCGGCCGGAAAATCCGTTCGCTCAGGCCTGCCCATTGAACAATCTGAATTGCGAGTTCCTGTAATTGATTTTGCAATCTTTGCTGCTTATGCATGTTTTGTCATCATTAAAATTGTGAAGATTGCCTTGCCCTATTGTATTCCTGTAAGTTAAGCAGACTTTTTAAGTCTATATGCATACGGCCTGCCTTCCCGTAAAATAAAGTGGCCGCTTAACGGGCCGTAATGTCGCCGTTCGCCTGAATGATTAACTCATCCGTGAACGGAACAGCCACAATTTTTATATCCCGGCAATTTGGAAAAATGCTGAGAAACCGCTGACGAGCCTGCTCTTCACTGAGGTTCAGATAGGCCCGCCTGGACGGCTTAGGAGAAACGGAGTTGTATCCGGAAACAAGTATCAACGTGTTTTCTTCCATTCTTTTTGAGTGAAAATTGGTAATAGCACTGTTTCCGGACTCTTCATACGAATCACCGTCCATCTAATAAACATAATTGCGGCCAAATCGCTTTTTTTTAAGCAAAATATCCTTCCGCAAAAAAGGAAATTTTCTGGCCAACCCCTATTGTTGCCCGAAATGCTGCAACATGCGGTAATGCGAGTACAGGGCCGAGGCAAAGCTCCGGTTTTCCAGATACGGCAAACCAAATTCGCGGGCAGTGTCTTTGACAATAACCGTAATGGCCGGGTAGTGAATATGACACACTTTCGGAAAGAGATGATGTTCAATCTGCCGGTTCAGACCACCGCAGATAAATGCAGCCAGAGAGCTGTCAGGCGCAAAGTTAGCCGTTGTATGAAGCTGGTGAATCGCCCATGATTCCGACATCATGCCGCTATCGTCCGGCATCGGAAATTCGGTTCCTTCCACCACGTGCGCTAACTGAAAAACGAGCCCTAACACGAGGCCTTCCGTCAAATGCATCAGCACAAAGCCAGCCAGCACCTGCCAAACCGTCAGATCCAGCACAAGGCAGGGAACGACCAGAAAGGCAAGGTAATACAGCGTCTTACCTACAAACAGGTTTACATACTCGCCCCGCGAATGAACGGCGTTTTTATGCTGACCGATTTTGCTTTTAAAGAATTTGACAAAGTCTTTCCGGAATACCCAGGACAGGGACGCAAAAGCATACAGGGGAATGGTGTAGATGTGCTGGTAGCGGTGCCAGGGATATTTCGGATCATCCGGATTAAGCCGCACCAGCCCCGGCGCTACCTCAATATCTTCGTCATGCCCGGGAATGTTGGTGTAGGTATGATGCACCACGTTGTGGGTAATTTTCCAGACGTACGGACTGGCACCAAGCAGATAAAAACTATTTCCGAGCAGCCGGTTTACCCACGGACGGGATGAAAACGCGCCGTGGACGGCATCGTGCGACACATTAAAGCCGATACAGGCGGCAAAAATACCCAGCAACAGACTCATGCCAAGCATCGCCGGGGTTGAAAACTGATTTGATATGATCAGGGCATAGAGCCCGATGTAACCTCCTAAAAAAAAACAGGCTTTCCCCCACATTGATCGGTTTGCATATGGAGAAAGCGCCTGCTCAGTAAAATAGGCATCAACCCGCTCGCGTAACGTAACGAAAAAAGGCGAGTTTCCTGCCGGAGTAAATTTAAGTTTTTTTGCCATCGGCATGTTTTATTAACTAATTGATTGATCAACAGAAACAGATTGCCCCGCGTCGTTAACCTAACTGATTCGACAGGGATCCGGAACAGTGAAGAGCCACCAATTGGCTTGCTGGATAGGTCAGTTTTGTCTGTTCTGACCAAAAACTGAAGCTATTATTTTCTATCAGACCGGCAACGCACTTGCTGAAATGGCGCTGATCTTTATTTGACAACGCAAATAACGGAAATTAGTTGTGTTTCTACGCCTATCCCGGGCAACAACACCTGATTGTTTTTTTACCTGAAATCATAAGCTAAACAGTATCAGCCGGTCAAAAAAAAAGAGGGAAAACACGTTCCCTCTTTTTCCTACGTTTCCACCTATCTAGTTAACTCATTCATCTACTAGTTCTTCAGTATGGGGCATGAGCCGTTCTGACTGCTCATCACACCGCTTTCGTTATGTCGTCAGTTTATTTTCTTCCGTTGATAATGGTACGATACGTGATTCCCGTCGACGGATCGACCGCCTGATCATCAATAGAAATATTGGTTCCGTCGATGGATCCGACTTTCTGCGAACCATAATACATGTCGTAGCCGCTGCCGACCGCCTGAAGTTTCACCTGTCCCAGGGCACTTATCTGATCGGTTTCTCCGGTGATTTTAATCGTTTGGGTCAGAAACAGGACATTGGCCGAATCGCGGCGGGCCGTAACTGAACCCGATAACGTAGTGGTGCCTACGGTGTAGGGCATGTTAAACTCATACAGGGTAACGGCTGCCGAATCGGCCCGATAGTATGAAATCGGGTATTCGCCCGCTACCTGCGTCGCTGCGTCAGGTTCAGGATCGTCTTTAGAACAGGCGGCCATAACAAAGGCCAGACACAGACCGAAAAGATAAAGATGCCAGCGCATACATAACAGTTGGTTGATTCATTAGTCAGTACGCGGGGGGGTTCTGAAACGTTGAGGCTTTGTCAAACTTTTTTTTCAAAGTGTAACAGACCAGGGCTTTTTTTTACGCAAAAAATAAAAAAAGGCGGCGATACCGGTTAAAGTTGTACCACCGCCTCCAAAAATAATTATGAAAAGAGTATACTTTTTCAATCAACTAAGTATACCCAAATTAACTTTTTGTCTAATTTTGTACATCTTGTTGTTATGCAAGATTGTTAAGTTTGAAACTAAAACGGGCGGCTTTTAGCTGCCCTGTTTTGTTTTTACGCCACCTGATCGCCGGCGGCTACCGCTGGCGGTACGGCCTTTGCCCCTGCCTGCTTTTTATTGATGTGGTTATTGATCCATCTCATCATAAAAATGGTAATGATTGTCGCTGCCGATACGATGTATCCCAGCAGCGGATATTGCTCTAAATAACCGTCGGGCCGCTGCACCACAATTAGCCCGGCGACCAGTGAAGCAACGCCCCCTGCCACCTGTTGGATCGATGCATTGACACTCATAAAGGCCCCCCGGTCTTTCGCCTCCGGCACCGCTGAGATCATGGCCTGCGACGAGATCATCCGCCCCGATATACCCACAAACAGCAGGACATTCAGGCCGATAATGCCCCATAGCGGGGTTTGTCCCAGATTACAGTAGATAATGGTGACGGCAATGCCCCAGATCGAGGCATAGGTAAAGAGATTGAATTTGCCGGTTTTATCACTCAGCCGACCCATTATGGGACCGAGCCCAATTGAAAATACGCCGGTGATGGTATAAATCAGCGGCAGCTGATCCGCCGTTACGCCCAGGTTATGAATGGCATAGGTACTCCCGAACGGCATCAGCATAAACCCGCCGGTGGCCAGCAGAACCGTAGCGGCAAACCCCCGCAGGTAGGTCGGCTGCGAAACGGTGTGCATCAGGTGGCGGAACGGATTATTGTCGGTCTGCAAGGTGAGGTGTCCCGTAACCGGTTTCATATACCAAACCATGAACAAACCCACCAGTATACTGACAGCCACAATCATCCGGAAGGGCGAGTGCCAGCCGTAGTTGTTTGCCAGAAATAAGCCCACCGGAATACCCAGCACCTGACTGGCAGCAAACGACATCTGTACAAAGCCCATGACGCGGCCCCGCATCTGCCAGTCGAATAAGTCGGTGATAATCGCAAACCCAATCGATGAAATGACCCCGCCAAACAGACCGGTGATGATGCGGGCCGCCAGCAGGGCTTCAAAGTTCGGGGCCAGACCGCAAAACAATGTCCCGAGTACAAAGCCGCTGTAGAAGAACAGGAGCAGCTTTTTCCGGTCGAAACGGTCGGCGAAACCAGCTGTCAGGAGCCCCGACACCCCGGCACTGAAGGCATAGCCGGAAACTACCCACCCGAACTGAGCCGTTGTGATGCTGAGTTCGGTCAGCAGCTGGGCACCAAGCGGCGAGAGTACCATGAAGTCGAGAACGACCGTAAATTGAATAAATGCCAGAATGGCAATAATCCCCTTCTGGTAGGGGCTCAGGTTGTTGTTTACCGGTTGTTGTGCTTGCATTGTCTATAGATGTTAAGGCGTCAAGGCTTTGATGACTAATTCAAGGGTCTGGTTCATGATCGGCTCATCGAGCGTAAACTTTTTTGAGCCGGGCAGTCCCTGTCTGGACATATGGAATTTGACGAGCTGATACAAAGGAGCAAACGCAACGGACCAGTATACTTCCATCGGTAACGGCACCAGCTCGCCGCGCGCAATTGCATGCTGAGCCCACGTACGCATGGCATGTATAAACGTACTTTTCGACGCCCCCTGCAGCCGTTCGTGAAACGGAGAATACCGGATCTGCTCCATAAAATGCATGCGTTCGGGGTTTTCCAGGCAATACCTCGCGCGGTTCATCCACTGAATCCGGAGCCCTTCTTCAAAATGCATCTCCGGATCAAATCCGTCGAGGGTAATGTCGGCCATGCGCGCGTTTTCAGTTTCAAAAATCTGCATGATCAGGTCATCGCGGTCTTTGAAATAAATGTAAATCGTGGCTGGCGACACACCGGCGGCCTTTGCCAGCTTTTGCATACTCAACCCGTCAAACCCTTCCTTTACAATCATTTCAAGCGCCTTTTCCCTGATGGCCAGCTCTTTATTTTCGTCGCGTAATCTCATATCTGATTCAAAAATAAACGAACGTTCTTTTATTATCCATAATAAACTGACGTTTTAACTCCTTTTTAATAACGCACTATGCACAGACAATAAATGCTTAACAGGCTGCGCACCGTTAAAATAAGCCGCCGTATTACTTTTGCAGGTATTAATAGATTGTCCCTGACATGATGAAATCTCTGCTTCCGCTGGCTGCTCTTGCCGGTCTGGGTCTGCTGGCCGGTTGCCAGACGCCCCGGCAACAAACCACGATACCATCCAAAGCCCTGACGACCATTGCCTTTGGTTCGTGTAGTGACCAAAAACGTCCGAAACCCCTCTGGGACGACGTGGTTGCCACCAAACCGGACCTGTGGATCTGGCTGGGCGACAACATCTACGGCGACAGCCAGAACATGGATACGCTCCGGGCAAAATATAACCGGCAAAAATCGGAGCCCGGCTACCAGCTGCTCCGGCAGTCGACACCCATCATCGGAGTATGGGACGACCACGACTACGGGGTCAATGACGGCGGGAAGGAATACCCCAAACGGGTAGAAAGCCAGCAGCTCATGCTCGACTTTCTGGATGTACCAGCCAATGACCCGCTACGGAAGCAGGCAGGCGGCTACTCGGTGCATACGTATGGCCCGACAGGCAAACAGGTCAAGGTAATTCTGCTGGATGGCCGCTATTTCCGCGATCCGCTAAAGAAAGACAGCGGCGGGAAAAATAACGTACCCGACCCATCGGGCGACATCCTGGGTGAGGCCCAATGGACGTGGCTGGAGCAGCAGCTGACCAACTCAACGGCCGACGTACACATCATTGGCTGCGGGATTCAGTTTATCTCCGACGACCATCCCTATGAAAAGTGGGGTAATTTCCCGACCGCCCAAAAGCGGCTGTGGGACCTGTTGGGCAAAACAAAGCCAAAGGGGGCCATGCTGATCAGCGGTGACCGGCATATCGGTGAAATCTCAAAAACGGAGATTCCGGGCCTGGGCTATGACCTGTACGACATCACCAGCAGCGGTCTGACCCACACCTGGGCGGCTCCGCGCGACGAACCCAACACACACCGCGTTAAAGACATGGTCGTCAAACTCAACTTCGGGCTGATTACCATCGACTGGGCCAAAAAGCCGCTGACGGCCAGTGTGAGCATCATGGGCGACAACCGCGCTAACTACCTGACGCACGAGATTGTCTTTTAATAGTCTCTGTAACCACAAAGACATGAAGTAAACGTATTACCACAAAGACAGGAAGGCGTGAAGCGGCACGAAGGTTTTATTCTGTTAAAACAAGAAACCTTCGTGCTCCTTCGGTTCTTCCCGTCTTCGTGGTTCTCCCTTTACAAGCCGAGAAACGAGCGACGGTAAACCTTCGGCAGGTCTGCTTCGAACAGGGTAAACGGATCCGCGTAAAACCGTTTGAAATCGGCTTCGCTGGCTTGCCCGGGATAAGGGGCATAAAAGTGCGTCGGGCTGCGGGTATCATTGCGCCAGACCAGCACATACGCCATCCGGACTCCCTCCGCCTGCAGGGCAGGCAACAGCTTTTCCGTCCACCAGGTTACGTCCGGAATAGATTCCAGACCGGTTTCGGTAAAGGCGGCCAGTTTGCCTGCTTTACGGGCATAGTCGGAGACGATCCGGAGTTTCTGCACGCCTGCTTCCAGGTTATACCGGCCATTCCGGCCAAAATCAGCGTAATCGTCAATACCGACCATATCGACGAAATCATCGCCGGGGTAGCGTTCGAGGTACTGCTGTTCGGTGGTAAACAGGCAGTCCGGCGAAAAGGCGTAGATAAAATTATGGACGTGCAGGCTGTCGCGCAGATAACCGACCGTAAAGCGCCACAGACCCGTGAACTCTTCTGCCGTACAGTGTGGCCTCCCCCACCAGAACCAGTTACCATCCTGCTCGTGGTACGGCCGGAAGATCATGGGCACCAGTTTACCGTCGGCCCCGCGGGTTGAGTTGGCTAGCCTGGCCACCGTTTTCAGAATGGATTTATATACCTCATGCTGGCTGCCTCCCGGAATCAGGTTACGGACTGCGGGAGCAGATGCGCCGTCTTTCCAGTAAAATCCGGTCTGCGGGGTAACCGGATTGGTAAAGTGCCAGGCCACCGTTGTGATGCCGCCGCGGTTATAGGTGTCCGCAATGGTTTTCCGCAATTTCTCCAGATTCACCCCGATCTCCCGCTCCGAACGACCGGAAAGCCCGCTGAAGTCAACGCCGATTACGGCCGGATGAGAACCAGTCACCGATTTAACATCGGACCGGTCTGCATCGCCAAACCAGCCGTGTCCATATTCCATGGCGTGCTGGTGACCAAACAGCGTGTGTTTCCGGGATAATTTATGCAGGTTTTTATAGAGTGCCACCGTCTCTTTGGTGGCGTCTTTGTCGATCAGTGACGGGCCTGCACAGCTTTCTGCAATTGGCAGCCATCCCAGCAGGACCATTAGTAATGTATGTTTCATTACGTTAAAATTACCTACAAAGCTGTTTTAAACCACAAAGAAACCTACGCGGCACAACGTTTTAAACGTTTAAAACGTTGTGCTACGTCTTTGTGGCAAAAAAACAAGCCAGACAACTTGCCTGGCCTGTTTCCTTCGTGTTCTTTAACTGTCTGACTACCGGTTATTTCACCAGCATAATATCATCAAAGTAGAACGTTTCGTCCTGTTTGTCAGGCCCCTGAATCCGGAAACCGACCTGAGTCAGCTTTTTGCCCGTTACCCACAAATCCATGTCCGAAATTTTGATCTTGAAGTAATTCCAGACACCGGCTTTGACGTCTACCTTATTGGTCGCAATATAATCGCCGAAACCACCCTTGCCCGCATCGGTCGTGATGTAGAGCGAGTAATCGGCCGAAGCGCCTTTAATCCAGCCGGTAATGTAGGTATAATCGGCTGAATAGCTGATCGGCGACGACCAGTTGGCGAAACCGATCAGGTGCCAGTTGCCCTTCTGGTAGGTCTTCCCTACCGATGCGGTACCGGTTTTGAACTCCTTCGTCGAAATGGCCCCGGCATCGCCCCAAGAGCCATCCTGATACCCTGCGCCATAAGCGTCCGTAAAGATCGGGTAGGCCTTGTCGATGTTCACAAATTCCTGCCGCGTCCGGATGCGGCCGGTGCCGTTGGTAATGCTCAGCGTACCACGGTTCAGCGTCGTAGACGGCATCTGCACCACCAGCTGGGTTTTGGTTTTCGACACAATCGTGGCGGCATCCGAAATCCCTTTCACCGAATCAGCAATGGCCACTGCCGACACATCATCCAGGTTGTTACCCGTCAGCGTAATCTGCGTGCCTTTGGTGAAGTTGTAATTCGACACGCTGGCCACCGTCGGATAGGCCAGTACCTTAAACGTTACCGAGGCCGACGTACCGGCGCCGTTGGTAAACGTAATTTTCTGGCGGCCACCGAGCGCATCCGTCGGAATCCGGAAAATCAGCGCATTATCTGTATTCAGGGTGGGCTGGAACCCGGCCGGAATACTCTGTTTTTCAAAAACAATCGACCGGATATCGCCCAGACCGCTCCCCGTCAGGGTAACCACGGTTCCACCCGCCGCTGAATCCGGCGCTATGGCGTTCAGCGACATACTGCCGGGGCTGATTTGCGGCCGGCCGTCGGTATCCTTTACACAGGAGGTCACCATACATCCTGCCGACAAGGTCAGCACCGACAGGACTGCTATATGTTTGAATCGTTTGAAAGTCATCTGCATACGTAGTTAAGGATCAGGGGATTATTTGTAGTAAGGCACCGGTTCTTTTCCCAGTTCAGGGTCCTGTACGATTTCACCGGCCGGAATAGGCAGATACATCTTGTCTTCTGTGAAGTTGGTGATGTAGTTCGGTGCATTCACAGAGCCACGGTTTTGTCTGGCAATCATCGCTTTTGCCTTTGCAAACCCCTGACGCTGAATATCGTACCAGTAATCGCCTTCAAAAGCAAACTCAACGCGGCGTTCGTGCAGGATATCGTCCAGCGTAAACGATGTTTTTGGTCCTAAACCGGCCCGCTTCCGCACCTTATTGACGGCATCGAGCGCACTTGCCTCATTGGTCGAGGCATTTGTGCCCAGTACGGCTTCGGCATAGATCAGCAAAATGTCGGCATAGCGCAGCAGGACCACGTTATTACCCGAGTTTTGCCCCAGCACCGATTCGCCGCCAAAACTTTTGCCCGGACCGGCAAAGTACTTGGCAATATTCGACCGGGTAGCGTTCAGGTTTCCGCCCGCATCGGCCGGCTGCAGCGTGTCGTACTTAAACCCGTTGGCCATGAACTCATTGTATTTCGGTGCATTCACCCGCTGTGGTTTCCAGCCCGCGTTTGTCCAGCCGTGTTCCATCACCGACCAGCGGCGGCGCAGGTCACCGAATTCATACTCCTTGAGCAGATCGAGCGACGGCACGTACATTTCCCAGGCATCGGCTTCGGCTGTCCGCAGGTTACTGGCACCGCGGTCCGGATTTTTGATGTTGCCGGTTCCCCACGGGTCCTGCGCCAGCTGATGCTGAATCGAGAAGAGCGTTTCGGCGTTGTTGTTCATGCTCATTTTGGTAAACATACCGTAGTAGTCATCCACGAGCATGTACTTCCCTGAGCTGATTACTTCCTGCGCTTTGGTTTTCGCATTGGCGTAATCTTTCTGGTACAGATACAGCTTGGCCATCATGCCTTTGGCGGTATATTTCGTCAACCGGCCCGGCACATCCGACTCCGGCAGCCCGGCCTCCGCCAGCTTCAGCTCTTCGAGTGCAAACCGCAGTACGTCTTTTTGCAGATACCGCGGAATGTTAAAGTTCCCCGACAAAGCCGTTGCTCCCGGATCGGTGATGATCGGTGCCGCTCCCCAGGTCCGGGCAATATAGAAATACACCATTCCGCGCACAAAATGGCATTCGGCAATGGCTGGGTCGAGGTAGCTCGCGCCCCCGCCGGCCGCTTTTTTCTCTTCGAACGTTTTAATCATCACGTTTGCATACCCGATGATTTTGTAAAACGCACCCCATGCCGCCCCAATCCGCTCCGACGCCGACGAGACGGTAAAGTTCAGGTATTCGACGTCGGTGTAGGTAAACATATTACCCGACATCACATCGCCGATGGCGTCCTGGGCGCGGCTTTCGAAGTTCCGCCAGGGCAGTCCGCTGTAGAGCGTGCTGGTTGCGCCCCGTACTTCATCGGCGTTGTTATAGTAGTTGCCGGTTGTTGTGCCCGACAGCGACGGGCGGTCAATAAAACTTTCCTTGCACGACGACAGCAGCATCACTGGTGTCATCAACGCGGCATATATGAAATTCCGTTTCATGTCTGTTTAATTGAGTGATTGAGTGGTTGAGTGATTTAGTGACGTTGCCTTGCTGCTTCTTCAGCGTTTCGCTCCTTCGCTAAATCGCACAATCACTCAACAGGTTTAGAATTGCACGTTTGCACCAATGGTAAAGGTCCGCGGGTTTGGATAGTGGCCGGTGTCGACGTTCATCAGCTTGATGCTGTTGTTGAAGGCGCCGATTTCCGGATCGTAACCCGAGTAATGCGTGAACGTTTTCAGGTTCTGGATGCTCCCGTAAATCCGCAGGTTCGACATCTTCACCCGGTTCAGAATCGTGCGCGGTACGCGGTAGCCCAGCGTAATGTTCTGAATGCGCCAGTATGAGGCATCCTCCACGTAACGGTCCGACATCGCCGTGTTGTTTTTGTTCGTCACCGTAAACCGTGGCAGTGTTCCGTCGGTATTGGTGTCGGTATACCGGTCCATAACCGTCCGCATCTGGTTCGACCAGGCATTGTTCAGCCCTTCAAGCTGCCAGCGCAGGAAGTTGAACGCCTTCGCCCCGTGGCTTCCCTGCAGGAAGATCGAGAAGTCGATGTCGCGGTACGTCAGTGAGTTGGTCAGACCCCAGGTAAATTTCGGTAACGGACTGCCAATATACGTCAGGTCATTGGCATCGACTTTCCCGTCGCCGTTGATATCCTTGTAGCGGATGTCACCCAGCCATGTCTCGGTCTGATTCACTTTGTAACCGAACTGAGACGGCGCTTTGGCCAGCTCTTCCTGGGTCCGGAACAGTCCGTCGGTTACCAGCCCCCAGAATGATCCGACCGGGCGGCCCGGGGTGGTGTGTGTAACGAGGTAGTTGTTGTAATATACTTTGCCGTCGAGTGCCGAGGCCGCGCTTGCTGCCTTTTCGTACTTGTTGGTGAACTGCGTCAGCACGCCGTTGGTTTTCCAGGTAAAGTCGCCTTTTTTGATGTTCACCGTCGACAGGCTCAGGTCGATACCCGTGTTGGTCATCTGACCGGCATTCCCCAGCGGCGCTTTCAGGTCATCCCACTGATCGCCTACCCCGATCAGGTTCGGCCCTGTCAGGAAGATGATCATGTCGGACGTTACTTTTTTGTAGACGTCGATGGTCGCGTCGATGCGGCCGCCCAGGAAGCCCAGATCAATACCGGCGTTCGTTGTTTTCACGGATTCCCACTTCAGGTTCGGGTTCGGAATGCCATTGATCATGTTCGACGACCCGAAGCCAACCGGCCCCGAGAAGAACTGCACGGCCCCCACATAAGCCGGGTTCGGTGCACCGCCCGGGAAGTTCTGGTTCCCTACGGCCCCGTAGCCGACACGTACTTTCATGTGGCTCAGCACATTGGAGATAGCTCCCTTGGCAAACTTCTCGTTTGTAACGGTCCAGCCGGCCGACACCCCCGGGAAGTACCCCCAGCGGTTGTTTGGCCCGAAATTCGATGAACCGTCCGTCCGGAAGCTCGCCGACAGGGAGTATCGCTCATCATAGGTATAGTTGGCACGGGCAAAATACGACTCCATGGCCCACTGTCCTTTGCCGCCGCTCAGGCCCCAGGTCGTCTGGTCGGAGCTACCGGTGTTCAGGTCAAAAATGTTGGCCTGCAAATCCACTTTCGTACCCGAAATGCCCTGGTAGTACGATGCCTGTGCCTGATGACCTAAGGTCGCCTGCACGCCGTGTTTCTTCCAGTACTTATTGTAGTTCAGGTAGTTAGTAATCGAGTAGTAATAACTGTCGGAGCGTGAATCGATCAGCTTACTGCGGAACGACGTTCCTCCTACGTTCCCGGCTTTCTGAAAGGCCACGTTGTTGTCCTGACCGAGGGAGTACGAAATTTCGTTGCGCAGCGTCAGGTCTTTCGTGAACTGGATTTCGGCGTAGAGGCTACCGAAAATGTTGTTCGTTGTTTTGGTATTGCCACGGTACTGGCTGTTTCCGACGAGATTGGCGTTGCTATACTGCACCCCGCCCACGGTCTGCCCGCCGCCCCAGCTTCCGTCCAGGTTTTTCACCGGAATCAGCGGGCTGGTAATCGCGCCCCACCAGATGGTTCCTTCGGCGGCATCGGCCAGCGACACATTCTGAATACTCCGCGACACATTAGCACTGACCCCTACCTTTGCCCAGCTCTTAAGCTGGTTGTCGAGGCTAAACCGGGTAGCATACCGCTTAAAGTCAGAACCCAGCAGGATACCCGTGTTGTCGAAGTAGTTGAGCGACAGGTAATAGGTTGTTTTATCGCGGCCACCCGAGAAGCTCAGCTGGTGGTTCTGCACTTTTCCGCGACGGAACATGGCTTCCTGCCAGTCGGTCCCTTCGCCCAGCAATTCCGGCTTTTTGAACTCATCGGCCACCGGATTGCCGATGATCGGCAACACCTCATTCTGGTATTGGGCAAATTCGCGCAGGTTCATCAGGTCGAGGCGGCGGGCCACTTCTGACACCCCGGTATACATCTCGTAGTTGATTTTCCCTTCGCCGGCCTTGCCTTTTTTGGTCGTAATCAGGATCACACCATTAGCCGCCTGCGACCCGTAAATCGCCTGGGCCGATGCATCCTTCAGCACGTCAATCGACTCAATATCATTCGGGTTCAGCATGGCCATCACGCTGTTACCCGTCTGTCCGTCGCCGCCACCCAGCCCGGCATAGCCGCTGCTCGACGAGGTATTACCACCGACAAACGGCACGCCGTCGATGACGAACAGCGGGTCATTGCTGTTGATTGAGGTCACCCCGCGCACTTTTACCGAAACCCCACCGCCCGGCTGTCCGCCGTTGCTGGTGACGGTTACCCCGGCCGCCTTTCCCTGCAACAGCTGGTCAATCCCGGCCGCCGGCATGTCTTTCAGCTCCGTTGCCTTGATGCTGGTGATGGATGAGGTTACGTCAGAGCGTTTGGTTGTCCCGTAACCGATCCGGACCACGACTTCATCCAGCGACTGGTCGTCCATCACCATCACCACATCGACACTGGTGCGCGAACCCACTTCGATTTCCTGCGTTTTCATGCCGATAAACGACACCACCAGGACCCTTGATCCCGCCGGCATGTTTATCGAAAAACGGCCATCGGCGTCTGAGGTTGTGCCGACCGATGTACCTTTTACCGACACCGTCGCTCCGGGCAGCTTATTGCCCTTATCGTCGGAAACCACCCCTTTGACAATGGCTTTAACGTCTGATGCGGCCCCCGTTGCCGCCCGGACATCCTTAATCGTAGCCAGTAGAGGCCGGTTTTTATCGACCGCTTTTCTGGCCATGGTGCGGTCCTGCGCCTGCGTACCCATGCAGATACTCATCACGAAAACCCCTGAAAGCATATGTTTGATCATACAACAAAAGAAAAAGGGTTGTTTGTAAACTTAGAAAATAGACATGATAGAGAATCGTTGGTGTACGATCCCTGCTTTTCATTTTTGGTTTATATTCAGACTATACGATTGATTGCCTGATCAGCCGGCCCAGGGGCAGCGAAATCATAACCGATGTACCTTTACCCGCCTCGCTGTGCCACATGACCTGCCCCCCGAGGTAAGCAATCCGCGAATTAACATTGGCTATCCCGCTGCCGGTGCCGGTGGGCGGGTTGTCGGCAAAATTGCCGCCGATGCCGTCGTCATCGACACTAACGAGTACGGCTTCGTCATTGGCCATCAGCTGCACCGTAATATGCTGTGCCTGTGCATGTTTAAGGCCATTATTCAGGAGCTCCTGGATAACCCGGTACAGCATAACCGAGGCCTCATCGTTCAGGGGTGGCAGCTCGCCGTAGTGCTCCAGATCCAGCCGGGTCCGGTTTACCAGATTCAGTTTCTGTACCAGGTCTTCGAGCGCCGGAATAAGCCCGAACGTCGACAGGGCGTAGGGCCGGAGGTCGTTTGAAATCACCCGGGTTTCGGTGCAGGCTTCATCCAGAAACTGGTTCAGCGGATCTTTTACCGACAACGGCAGTTGTTCCTGATGGGCCTCCACAAACAGTTTGATCCGCGAGAGCTGAATGCCCAGCCCGTCGTGGAGATCGCGGGCAATGCGGCTGCGTTCGCTCTCCTGTCCGTCGATCATAGCCCGCAGCGATTTAAGTTCCAGTTTCCGGATTTGCTGCTCGGCAATCACGGCCTGCTGCCGGGTAATCAGTTTTTGCTGGCGACGCAGAAAGACCAGTGCCACGACTCCTAACACACACATTACCAACCCGGCTACTAACATATAATTCACGACACTCTGGGTCCGGTTTTGCTCCTGGATCAGCTTTTTTTCAACCTCCAGCGACTTAATCTGGTTATCGAGTTCCTGCACCTGAATGCCTTTTGTCTGTTCAGACGTATAAAACTCGTTGGTATATTTCAGCGCCTTCAGAGACCAGGCATAGGCGCTCTGGTTATCGCCCAGCTGTGCATAGCTGGTAGCCATATGCCTCGACAACTCCCGCATGATGCCGATATTTTTCTCCGCCACCGACAGCCCGAAGCTGGTCTGAAAGTAGTTGAGTGCGGCTTTTTGCTGCCCGCGAAACTGCTCAACCAGGCCCAGATAAAAGTAATTCAGACTGATCAGCCAGTTAATTTTCTGCTGCTTCGCCATCACCAGACTACTGGCGGCGAAATACCGGGCGGAGTCGGGCATCTGCAGCCGGGAATACGAACTGGCCAGCAGATTCCGGGAATAGGCCTCAAAATAGGCTTCCTTATGTTCTTCACTCAGCTGTACTGTCCGGCGCAGGTCAGTTATTAAGGTGGCATTGACCGCATTCGAGTTTTGCAGGATATTGGCCAGGCTAATGCGGCATTCGATGACCTTGTGCATATTGCCGGCGCGGGAAAAATACCGCATGGCATTCCGGGTATATTTAACCGCCGCATTTTTCATGAACGTATCCTGCGAATAATAATCCCCGATGGCAATCTGTGCATTATAATACCCGACCGAATCCCCGACCAGACCGTAATAGCGCATGCCGTTCAGAAAGGCTTCGATGGAGTATTTGTTATACCACCCGAACCGTTTGTTATAGTGCCACCCCAACTCCTGATAGGTATCTGCGGCAAGCCGGTATTTTTTATGCTCAATCAGGGCGGCAATCTGTTTTTTGAGGCTGTCAACCGGTTCTGTCTTAGCATATCCCCAACCGATCCGGCTGGTCAACAGGCACAGCAATACCGCGATCACCGTTACCGGTCGCCCTGTCATTGCCCTAAACCCTGTTGTCAAGCTCACCTACGTATCGTTAAAATCCTGTTAATCAATACAATGCAATTCCATAGCGGTTTTGATCAGTAACGCCGTATTGGGCACCCCGAATTTCATCAGCAGACTGCTGCGGTGAAACTCAACGGCTTTTACACTGACAAACAACTGGTTCGCCATCTGTTGTGTAGTCAGGCCCTGCGAAATCAGGTTCAGCACTTCCGACTCGCGGGGCGTCAGGTTAGGCCTGGCTCCCAGCCCCGACGACGTTCTCCGGTTTTTCGGCGAATCGTCCAGCAGGATCTGCATGATCGTCTCGTTGAAATACTGCTTCTCATGGTACACCGTCTGAATAGCCTGCAGCAGTTCTGTCTTGGTTGTATTCTTGAGTAAATACCCTTTTGCTCCTTTTTTCACGACCCGCTTAATCAGACTCGCATCATCGTGCATCGTCAGCGCAATCACTTTGGTGACCGGATACGTCCGCGTAATGAACTCACACAGGCCAAGACCGTCTTCGATCTGCGGAAAGGAAATATCCAGCAATACCACATCGATACCGGTCTGTGCCAACCGCTCCGTAACCGACTGCACCGTGTAACAACGCTCCGCTACCTGTATCTCTGCTGAACCTGATATCAGTGATTCGATTCCCTCCACAAACACGTTGTGATCATCCGCAATTAACACCCGAATCATACTTCAGCTAAATTGAATATTGTGTAGCAAAATTAGGACTATTTATATCGTCCGGAGAATAGTGAAAACCCCACGAACTGCAAATTTAGGGTTTACCCTATATATGGCCTAATTGATGCGATTAGTATACAAACGTAGAGCCGCAACATCTTGCGGCTCAGTATCCGGAGGCAGGCATAATCAAAAAGGGCGACCCGGATACAAAAAAAGGCGACCACCGATGAAATAAAAAAAGGGCGACCACCGATGAAATAAAAAAGGGCGACCACCGATGAAATAAAAAAGGGCGACCACCGATGAAATAAAAAAGGGCGACCACCGATGAAATAAAAAAGGGCGACCACCGATGAAATAAAAAAGGGCGACCACCGATGAAATAAAAAAGGGCGACCACCGATGAAATAAAAAAGGGCGACCACCGATGAAATAAAAAAGGGCGACCACCGATGAAATAAAAAAGGGCGACCACGTGGGGTCGCCCGTACAGATAATATGTAGGGGCGACCCCACGTGGTCGCCCAAATGCACGCATCACCCAAATGCACGCAGCGCCCAAATCACATAACCGCCCGTTTCTTTTTCCGTTCCACCCAGAAATACAGCGGAGGCAGCAGAATCGGAGTAAAGACGAGGGTAGACAACAAGCCCCCGATGATTACGGTTGCCAGCGGCCGCTGTACATCGGAGCCGATGCCTGACGAAATGGCGGCGGGGACCAGCCCGATAATGGCAACAATGAGCATCATCAGGATCGGCCGCAGCTGCGAAGCGGCCGCCCCGGCTACCGACCTGGCCAGCGGTTCGTCGGGCAGCAGTTCCCGCCGTCGCTGGATAGCCGCCACCAGCAGGACACCGGCCATCACCGACAGCCCGAACAGGGATACGAAACCGACCCCTGCCGACACGTTGAAGTTATAGCCGCGCAACAGCAGTGCTGTCGTGCCACCTGCCCCGCCGAACAAGACGCAGGCCACCGCCATAAGCGCCGAGCCCATTTGCCGGAACAACATAAACAAGACGCCAAGCACAATGAAAAACGTCAGCGGAATGGCAATGCCGAGCTGTTTGCCCGCCCGCTCCAGGTTTTCGAACTGACCGCCGTATGTGACCGCATAACTGTGTGGCAGTTTAATGGCTTTTGAGACTTTCCGCCGCACCTCCTGCACAAAACTGCCCTGATCACGGCCGCGGATGTTGGTCCGGACAGTAACGAGCCGTTTGCCGTCGAGGCGGTAGATGTTGGTTTGTCCGTCGACCAGACCTACGCTGGCCAGCTGGCTCATGGGAATCAGGGCACCGGTCGGGGCCGGCACCTGCAGGGTTTTGATCACATCCAGGTTATTCCGGTTTTCAGGAAAAAACCGCACCACAATATCGTAGCGCTTGGGGCCATCGTAGAGCGTACTGATGGTTTTACCACCGATAGCCGCCTCAATCATGGTCTGAATCGCCGCTACATTAATTCCGTAGCGGGCAGCCTGCTGGCGGTTAATCCGGATACTGATCTGGGCCTGTGGTCCCTCCTGCTCAATACCCGACTCAGACGCCCCGTCGACCGTACGGACAATTTTCAGTATATCATCGGCATGTTTACGCAGCACCGTCAGGTCATTGCCGGTGATGTTGATGGCCAGATCGGAGGCCGAACCGGTCACGATTTCGGTAACCTGGTCGATAATCGGCTGACCGAACGACAGGCTGATGCCCGGCAATTGCTGCTCCAGTTCACGCTTAATCGTCAGCAGCAGGGTTTGTTTGGTGGTATCATGTACCCAGCCGTCGTAGGGTTTTAGCACCATCAGGATTTCGGTCCGGTTGCTCGGGAACGGGTCGGTCCCATCATCGTTACGGCCCGACTGGGTAATGATGCTTTCAATCTGCGGATGGTGGGTCGCCGTCCGGCGGATTACCGGCGCAATGGTCTGGTTGGTCCGGATGTTGGTTCCCGACGGCATAAACGACCGCATGAAGATCGACCCTTCGTCGAGGGTCGGCAAAAACTCCGTCCCTATTTTTACGGCAAAACTCAGTACGAACAGTACCCCTGCCATCCCGGCTATCACCACGATACGGGGTTGCCGGAATGTCTGGAGGAGCAATCGCTCATAGGCAAATTCAAGCCGGCTGAACACCGTTTTACCGTGTTTTCTCGTCTTCGGCTGCTCCACAAACCGACGGAATACCAGACTCATCAGGACCGGAATCAGGGTCAGGGCAAACAACATGGAGCCAATAACGGCAAAGGCCAGGGTCAGCGCCATCGGCGAAAACAGTTTCCCTTCAACCCGCTGCATGGTCAGGATCGGGCCATAGGCCAGAATGATGATCAGGACCGCAAAAAAGATCTCGCGGCTGACTTCTTTGGCGGCCCGGCCGGTCAGGCTGACAATGCTTTCGGATCGCTGGTGGGCGGCGCTCTCCCGGTAGGCGTGCATCAGGTGGGCGGCCATAACACAGGCCCCGTCAACGATAATTCCGAAATCGATGGCCCCCAGCGACAGCAGGTTGGCCGGAATCCCCGTCAGCTTCATCAGCATAAAGGCAAACAGGAGCGCAAACGGAATCGTTACGGCCACCACGAGTGCCGACCGCACATCGCCCAGGAACAGGATCAGGATGATCACCACCACCGAAATTCCTTCCAGCAACGTGTGCGATACCGTATCGAGCGTATAGTTGACCAGCGACGACCGGTCGTAAATCACCTTGATATGAACCCCTTTCGGCAGTTCATTTTCTTCGAGGTCGTTCATGCGCTGCTTTACCGCTTTCAGGACCTCCGTCGGGTTCTGGCCCCGCCGGAGCGACACAATGCCTTCGACGCCCGAGTTTACGTCGATCCCACCGGCAGGAATGGTGTAGCCCAGAATCCCCTGCGGCTGCGGCGGGGCGAGTTCCACACTGGCCACATCGCGGACATAGACCGGTACGCCGTTGATGTTGGTCAGGACGATATTGCCGATGTCGGTCGCGTTCTGAATGGCCCCAAGCCCACGGACGGCAAAGCCCTGATCACCCCGCTCCACAACGTTCCCGCCCGTATTCTGGTTGTTGACCTGTACCGCCTGAATCACCTGTTCCAGGGTCAGGTTATATTTCCGGAGCCGTTCGGGGGCGGTCAGCACATGAAACTGCTTTACCGGCCCGCCAAACGTTACGACATCGGCCACGCCGGGCACCTGCGTAATTGCCGGCCGGATAACCCAGTCCTGCAGATCGCGGAGATCCATGGGCGTAAACGTTTCAGGAGCTTCTACCACGTAGCGGTAAATTTCGCCCACGGCCGTGGTGAGCGGCCCGAGCTCAGGCGTTACCCCTTCCGGCAGTTCGGCGGCCGACAGCCGTTCCATTACCTGCTGGCGGGCAAAATAATCGTCGGTGCCGTCTTCAAAATTCAGCTGCACCACGGCCAGCCCGAAAATGGTCCGGGAGCGGCGCGCAATTACTCCCGGCGTATTGTTGAGCGCCCTTTCGAGGGGGATTGTCACCTGCTGCTCGACCTCCTCGGCGGCCCGCCCTTCGTACTGGGCAATGACAATAACGTTGGTATCGGCAATATCGGGATAGGCTTCGATTTTGAGGTAGGTAAAGCTTACCAGCCCGGCGGCCATCAGAAGAAACGCGGTAATAACGACGGTGATGCGGTTATCAAGCGCCCATGAAATTAAGGATTGAATCATTGCGGAACGGCTTAATAACCAAAACTGAGACCTTTGAGCTGAATGGTACCCTTCGTCACGACCCGGTCACCGGGGCGAAGCCCATTATAGACCACAATCCGTTCGCCGATCTGCGGCCCGATCAGCACCGGACGGCGGCTGAAGCGGTTACCATCCGTCAGAAAGACATACTCTTTGCCCTGCACCGTCACCAGCGACGATTGGGGTATGGTCAGCGTTTCACCTTCGGAGAGGCCAAACGAAACGGTAGCAAACATGCCCGGCCGGTAACGTCCCTGGCTGTTATTCAACCGGATGCGGAGCTTGATCGTCCGCGTCACGTTATCGACCACATCGCCGAACGACTCAATCTGACCGGTAATGGTTTCGTCGGGATAGGCCGTAAACTGAATGGTACACTGGCTCCCGACCCGCATTTTGTTTACCTGGCTTTCCGGCACATCGCAGACCAGCCATGACTGGCCGGGCCGGGCCTGCTGCAGGCTACCCGGGTTAAAACCGGCGATCTGGAGCTGCGTTTCGTGTTCGGCCAGCAACGACCGTTCATTGGCCAGATCGGTCTGTGCCATCGCCAGTTCGGTTTTCGCCTCCAGCACATCGCGGCCCGTAGCGGCGCCATGCTGCGCCAGATCCTGCGCACGCGCCAGTTCGGTCTCTTTCTGCTTGATGTTTACCCCCTGAATCTGCCGGATATTGGCCAGGTGCTGCTGCAGCTGGCTGTAATCGGCGGTCAGATCCGGATTGTCGAACAGCACCAGCGGCCGCGACGCCCCCGGCGACGAAACCACCGACGCAACGACGTGTGCTGGGGCCTGATAAGTCGTTGAAATGGCCTTCCGGCCAATGATTTCACTCTGGTAGTAGGTTAGCTGCGGCGCGTTGGCGGGATACAGAATAGACTCCCCACCCTGCTCAACCGTCGGGCGGATGACGGGATTAGCGGTCGTTTTTACCGGCGTTTCCTGATGCTGACAACCGGCCGCAAACAGGCTGATACACACTATATACTGTTTCATGGATTGGCAATACGCTGAATCTGTCCTGTAACAAATAATAAATCGATAAAAGCCTGTCGGTAAGCCACTTCCGTTGCCAGATACTCTTCCTCAATGGAGAGCATGGCCCGCTGGGCTTCCAGAAAATCGACGATGGCAGTTCCGCCCCTGAAATAGGCATAGCGGACACTGGCCAGCACCGCTGCTCCCTGCTGACGGATAGCCGCATAACGGGTCAGGTTATCCCGCTGTGTCGTATAGTTGCGTAACGCCACCTGCCCCTCAGTCAGCGCCTGCCGCCGCGTATAACCGGCCACCTGCCGCGACTGATCTTCGGCGATTCGCGCCTTCCGTATTTCGCCCTGGTTTTTGTTGAAGAACGGCAGCGCCATCGTGCCGTAAAAACCCAGGTAGGGAACCCCGTTCTGGGGGTTGTAAATCGCTCCCAGTTCGGGACGCGGTATCCGTAGTGCCTGTTGCAGATCGGCATTGCGTTGGGCAACCGTGATGGCCTGCCCGGCGGCCCGCACATCAGCCCGGTCCTGCGCCAGCCCGCTTACGTCCTTATCGGTCAGCCAGTCGGCAGGCCTGAAAAAAAGGCTGTCCATCCGGTCAACTTCGAGGCTATCTGTTGTCTGGAGCAGATACCGGAGGCGGGTGAGCTGGTTCTGGTACGCCTGCCTTGCCGTCCGGCCACGCAGCCGGTACTGATCGGCCAGTAGCTGCGTTCGCGAACGGTCTGTCTGCGTAATGACCTGATTCCGTAGCCGGACATCGCTGATCTGCACGAGCGTATCCAGGTTATGCTGCAGGCGTTCGGTATAGACAACGGTCTGGTAGGCACTCCAGGCATCGAGCCAGGTCTGTGCTGCCGACCGGAGCAGGTTGCGTTCGGTTTCGGCGTAATTAAGGCGGTTCAGTTCCACCGTTTCTTCGGCCAGGGCAACGCTTTTCTGCCGCTGCCCCGCCACATTTACCGGCGTGGTCAGCTGCCACCAGATCTGGCGGTTTTTGCGGTTTATGGCATTGGTCCCTTCCGGAAAATGCGAAGGCTGCATCAATTGCAGCGACTGGTTATTGAGCGATGGATTGGGGCGCAGACCCGCCGTCAAGACATCGGCTTTGGCCAGGTCCTGATTCAGTCGTTCGGCCCGTAGTTCGGGGCTCTTCTCCTGCACCTGCCGGATAACCTCCCTGAGCGTGAGCTGCCGGACAGCCTGAGCCGACAGCGTCTGAGCCGAACACAGAACGGCAGCTACTCCTACCCACAGCCGTATACCGGTCCGGTACATCAGGTCCGGTTGCGGCCTCATTGGTTTGTTGCAGGTCTTCATGGGGCATACTGAATTTATAGGTGAATCAACGATGCCGGTCGATGAACTGCGGATACTGCCTGCTAACTAATGTATTTGTTGGGAAACGATCAGAATGCCGGAAAACGATCAGAGTAACTTACTCATCAACAATAAATTAACCAAAATAGCACCACACAGCTCCGGCCGGCGACCGCAAAAGTACAGTGACACATGAAGCTCCCCTGTTAGGAAGCTCTTAAGGTTTTATTAGAATTCTGTTAGAAGAATCATTATAACGGTAAGTGTATACAAAATACGGTTATTTTGCCCGGTATGGAGCTGACGCTAATGCGTCCGTTGTGGAGCGTAACAATGCGGTGCGTCAAAGACAGGCCGATGCCGTGTCCTTCGGCCTGCCGCGCCTGGCTGCCCCGGTAAAAAGGCGTAAACAGATGGGGAATATCCCCGGGCTGAATCCCGATACCCTGATCCTCAAAATAAACGGCGCAACCGTGTTCTGCCGGCATGATTTTCACCAGGCAATGGTGATCAGCCGAAAATTTACAGCTGTTCTCCATTACGTTGGCAAAGGCAACCCGCAGCAGGTATTCGTTGCCCCGGACAAGGATGGGTTCACCGGTATCGGTTTTCGGATCAAAGGCAATATCTACCCGGTAGCCGGCCCGTTTCCGGATCACCTCATGGCTGGAGTCCAGCAGCACTTCGTCGATCCGGAGCGGCTTCATGGTGATGACAGAGGGGTCATAACTGGCCTTCGCCAGGTTCAGCAGCCCGTCTGTCAGGCGGCCCAGCCGCCGGGCGTCGTTCAGTACCCGCTGGATAATCTGCTCGTATTCTGCGGTTTGGCGCGGGCGGCGTTGTGCCAGGTCCAGTTCAGCAATAATACCGGCCAGCGGGGTACCGGTTTCATGGGCCACATTCGACACAAACTGCTGCTGAGCGGCAAAGGATTTTTCGAGCCGGTCGAGCATCAGATTAAACGTAATGGCCAGTTCGGCAATTTCATCGCGCCCATTCCCTTCCGGAACACGGTTATGCAGGCTCGTGGCCGTGATCTGCCCGACCTGACGGACCACATCGGCCATGGGTGCCAGCGCCTGTCTGGCAAAAAAACGGCCGGCTATCACCACTACCAGAATACTGATAATGAATGTTATAGCAATTGTATTCCGCAGATTAGCCAGCTTGGAAAGGCCATATTCGTCATAGGCCGCCGCCGTTACGATATACGTTTTTTCGCCGTGCTGATACAGGAACCCCACGACCTGACGGTTTTCCTGCTTAAACCGGAGCTTACCGTTCTGACAGATCTGCCGGAGCATCGCCGACGTTTCCTTTACAAAATCCTCTCTGATATCGTCGTGGTAGATCAGTTGGTTATGCTCATCATACACGGCCATTTCTTCCTGGAAAAGCGTGTTGGGCTGATTCTGGTAGATCACTTTCAGAACGGAGGGCGAAATCTGGCCTTCCAGCAACAGACGGGCTTTGGTATAGGCCTGCTGCTCCAGCCGTTTTTCGTATTGCTCATCCCTGAAATCGGCATAGGCCAGATAAACCGTTATGGCAAAAAACAGGAGGATGGCCGTGATAATGGCCGTGAAGAGGATTGTTAGTCGGTTACGGATTTTCATCCTTCTTTGAGAATAAAGCCAATACCGGATTTCGTATGAATCAGCTTAGGGGTAAAATCCCGGTCAATTTTCTTGCGGAGATAGTTGATGTACACATCAATAAAGTTAGTGCCGGTGTCAAACGGCATATCCCACACCCGGTCGGCAATTTCCGTACGCGGCAGCACCCGCCCCTGATTCAGCAGCATGTATTCCAGGAGATTAAACTCTTTCGGGGTCAGTTCAATTTCCTGACCCGCCCGCCACACAGTCCGGGTCCGCTGATCGAGCTGTAAATCGGCCAGCGTCAGCAGGGCTTCCTGCGGCCGTTTGGCATGGCGTTTCAGCAGCGACCGGATCCGTACAAAAAGCTCCCGGAAATCGAACGGCTTCACCAGATAATCATCGGCCCCGGCATCGAAGCCCTCCACCTTATCGTCGGTAGTGCCAAGGGCGGTGAGCATCATAATCGGCACTTCCGGCTGGCTTTTGCGGATTTGCTGGCAAAGATCAAGGCCGTTGAGGCGGGGCAGGATAATGTCCAGAATCAGCAGGTCGTAGGTTTTGGCATGCGCCATCCGGTGGCCCGTCAGCCCGTCCGGTGCCAGCTCAACCTGAAACCCTTCTTCTTCCAGCCCCCGCCGGATCAGATCGGCAACCCGCTCATCGTCTTCAACAATCAGTACCTGCATATACCCGTCCCGTAATCAGCATTTAATTCCCGACAAAGGTAACAGGCCGGGGCGTTTTTCCGGTGACCGGCACCGGTTAAAGCAAACGGGGAGTGCAGGCCCGATTACCTGCACTCCCCGTCCGGTGCTTCTGATACGGTACCTGACCGGCTACTTACTGCCCGAACCGACCGGGTTCAGGATCAGTTTATCCGCCGGCGCAGCGACAGTCACCGTAACCTGTTGCCGGCTACCGTCTTCTCCGTTAATCTGCAGGAGGTATTGGCCCGGCTGCACGATGTTCTGTGCCACCACCTGATATTGTCCGGATTCTCTGTACACGTTACTGAAGACATACCCTCCCGGCCCGGTGATAACAAATGAAATGCCCTGCGCCATAAAGGAGATGGCTGTTGTCGTCCCGCTCATCGGAACGGTTGCAGGATAGCTGATGGCTACGGCAGGCAGGCCTTTTTTCACCACAACAGTAGTCACAGCGGTACAGCCATCCGGCAGGGCATTCCCCGCTGTGATGGCGTAACTACCGGCCTCACTAACGGTAAAACTACCCGATCCGTTGCTGGTCAGCGTTCCGGGTCCCGATAGGGTGTAACTGGTCGCGCCGGTGGCATTCGCCGTAATCGTAACACGGGTTATGTCTTTGGTCAGTACGCCGCTGACCGACGCCAGCAAGGGGCCGACACTTCGTGGTTTTTCGCTGACAACGGCCGTTGCCGACGCCGTGCAACCGTTGGTGGCGCGAACCGTTAACGAATAAGTGCCCGGCAAACTAACCGGCAGATTAACGGCCGTCAGCGATAGCGGAGCCAATCCGGGGCCGTCAACGGTATAGGTCAGTGGGGCTGGTCCGGTCGCCGCTGCCATGAGGCTGGCCGATGCCGCGCAGGTTATTGTACCATTCGGCGCGAAGCTGGTGATTACTACCGGTGTGCTGCTGCCGGTAACCTGAATCGTTTGCTGGTTTGTGTTGCCGGTAATCAAATCCGTAACTGTAACCGAATATGGCCCGGCCAGCGTCACACTGGCGACACCCGTCGGCTGCTGCCCCGTAATTCCCGGCCCGCCAAACACAAAACTGACGCTGGTCGCCGTACTGCCTGCCGTCAGGGTAACGGCCGGTTGCTGACATGAGAGCAGGGCCCCGTTTGAGGCTGTCAGGCTCAGGCCGGGCGTAACCGTACTGCTGGTCACGTTCAGCGTCTGGCTCACCGGTGCGGCTGCTTCATACGTATCGTCTCCCGCCTGAGTGGCCGTTATGGTCGTTGAGCCGATCCCGACGATGCGTATTTTTCCGCTTACGATGGTAGCAACTCCGGTGTTGGAACTGACGTAGCTGACCGATAGCCCGGAACCGGCCGTTGCTGCCGGATCTACATCCGGATCGCCGGGCTGCCTGTCAGGCAAGGCACTGAATGCGATGGTCTGGGTACGTTTGGCCGCGATCAGAGCAATATCGTTGCCGTCGCCGCCCTGATAGCTGATCCGGAAGCGTACTCCCTCGACCTCCACCAGACTTCCTTCAGCCAGTCCGTCAAACGTACCCGCAACCGGTGTATTCGCCGTATTCTCCACCAGGATAAAAACCGTTCCTACTGCTACGGCCGACAAAGTACCGATGTGGCTGACCGTCAGTGAGGCCCCGCCGATTGCAACGCCGTTGGCGACAACCTTATCCGCTTTGCTCTGGCTGGTACTCAGTTCCGGCTGGTAGCCGGCCCCGGTCGTCAGATTCAGAGCACCGGCGACGGTAAAGGAGCCAATGCCGGTGCCTGGCAACAGCCTGCCCGAACCGCCAACCGTCACGGATGAAGCCGTACGGCCACTGCCCGTCAGGACCCCTCCTGTCACCGAAACCGGTCCGGCAAGGGCGCTGCTGACGACCAGCGTGCCGTTGTTGACACTGGTAACCCCCAGGTATTCATTCGTGCCGCTCAGGATCAGTTTGCCGTTGTTGACCGCCACCGACGAATAATAAGGCGTTCCCCCGATGACAGTCGTCCCGTTTTTCAGCGTACCGGATATGGTTTGTGTTCCGGTTCCGGTTTTTTCAATCACTACCCGTCCTTTATCCACGGTATCCGATGTCGGGCCTGAACTGACCGTCCCGTCAAACACGCCATCCTGGTTATCCGCCCCGACAGCGAGTGTAGCTACGCCGTTGGTGAGGTTGCTGCGGGAAAAGATAAACGCATCCGACGTACCATCGAGCGCCCCGACAGTCTGCTTATTGGCATACAGATTGGCTCCGTTGAAAATCAGGGCCGCCGTTGCGTCGGTTCCCATCGTCAGACGGATTGGCGGCAGCAACACATCATTAGCCTCGGTCAGGCTGTTGGTGGTGTTGTGCAGCTCAATAGCTCCCTGCGTCAGTTTAATTCCTCCCTGCATGGCGCTCCAGTCTATGGCCGCCTGAATGCGCAGGCCGGCATAAGACGAGCTTCCGCCGTAAATCGGGGTTGTGATATTCAGGCCCTGGGTTCCGGCAATTTTTAACGGAATCCGCGTGTTGTTGGTCGAATTGCCGAGAAAGAGCTTCCGGGAACCAGTGTTAATCATGTTGATCGCTGGCGTACCCGACAGTGTCTGAAACGTCAGCGTGCCTCCGTTCAGCCCGTTGGCCAGTGTCAGCTCCGAAGTGCCGTTGGCGGCGTAGGTCAGTGTACCGATGGTGATGGGCCCATCTAAGGCTACCCCGCCAATATTGCCAAACGACGTCGGGCCGAACGTAGCATTGGCTTGCGCACCGCCCGGAATCACCGATCCGCTCCAGTTCGCCGCCGTCGACCATTTCAGGAAGCGGTTCCCCGTCCCATTGGCAATGGAACTGGTTGCCGTAATGGCCGTCCCGCCCGGGCGCAGCGAAAGCTGAATCCGCGAACCACTAACCGCCACAACGTTATAGTTAGTATTGGCCGTAAACCCGCCCGGAACCGTGCCCGTCAGCCGCACCTGATCGCCGACCGTAAATGTTTGTCCGGGCCACGTCAGGTCTGCACTTCCGCTGGTTGACGAAAGGGTGCTGGTCACGATACCGGCCGTATTGGTCCAGGTACCATCCGTAACCCCGGGTATCTGATTGACGGTCAGCGTCTGCGAAACGATAGCAGCCGGACGGTACTGACTATCCCCCATCTGCTGGGCAATAATGACCGTTGATCCGGGCTTCAGCACGTGAAGTGTACCGTCGTCATTCACCGAAACAATTTGTGGATTGGTGCTGGAATAGACAACCGTCAGTCCGGAAGAGGCTGTGGCACCCGGCGCAAAATCAGCCGCGTTATAGTCTTTATTCGGGATGGCCGGAAAGGTAATGGTCTGGCTGTTTGGCCGCACCGGTTCGTCGAGAGAAGCCGTCAGTGTTCCGAAACCAAGCTGATCGTACCCGCCGCTGTTAGGGCCGAAATTACCGCCGCCGCCCTCTGGCCGGACGATCTGCGCAAAACGGGCAATGTGAGGTGCTGACAGCCCTTTCCGGTTCACATAATGGTTATACACCATTTCCCAGACCGGTCTCAGGTTTCCGCGCCCGTCTTCCGACACAATAGTCTGCACAACGCCAATGCAGTTTCTGTACGTCGTAAACGGCACCTCATAGCCAAGGTTATATTTCGCAATGTATTCGAAGCCTTTCAGCAGCCGGTTGTCGTCATAGCCATAGAGGTCATCGCCCTGGTTCCAGGCCATTTCGCAGAAGGTGCCGGCCAGTGCCACCCCCAGAACGGTATGTCCCTGATCGCGGCCACTTTCCTGCCACTGCCCGAGGCTACCGTAAAGCGCAGGCACAACATGTTTGATCGACCCCATGCCATTGCCGTTTTTAAAGTAATCGACAGCTTCATTGTAGATGTCGCGCCGGTCACACAAGACCCCGATGGCCAGCATCGAAGCCATGTTACACAAATCCCAGTTTGCCCAGTAGTTACTGATGCAGGCGCCGTTGTGATTCACCAGAAAATCGTGGTTTACCGGGTACCAGACGGTCAGCATCCAGTTCTGGAATTTTGTAAAATCCGTACTCGTCCAGCCGCCGTATGACCGCATGATTTCGGCCGCGTTGGCCAGCTGATACCCCTGAATACCAGCCAGCAGAAACCGGTCGGATGTACCGCTGATCGTAGTCATACCGGCGGCCCAGGCATTGAGGATCGCAATTGATTTGTCGGCGTAGGCATTATCTCCCGAAATTTTCCACCGGAGTGCGGTCTGGTAGGCGGCCGCGGCATCCCGGAAAAGTGATGCGTAATTTTCGGTATTTGTCCCGTCGAACCCGCGGTAAACGATGGCCGGAACAGGATTGGTGAAGTTACGGGTCAGCGACGAATTGGCATTGGCAACCAGCACATCCCAGCCCGCTTTCCATGGCTGGGCATTGGCAGCCACCTTGCTTTTCATCCGGTCGAAATCACTTTCCTTGTGTAACAGGCCCGGATGCACAAACGACTGAGCGTGTAGCTGTATCGTTACAGCCATTAACAATAATGTCAGGCATATAAGCTGCCGAAAGGCAATACCTCCCCTTACCCGGCCAACGGGTGAGAAATGTCGGATCATACGTATGGTTTAGACTATTTACGAAGGATAATAACAGATAATGAAGCACTTAACCGGTCGTTGCGCCCCTGTTATCCGGCAATGGCAATATGGCATTTACTAACGCTACCCTATAAACGCCGGCAAAATCCGTGCGCTATAACAGCTTGTCATCCGGCTTTACTGAAAAAGCCCGCTGATATAATTGTCTATAGAATCAATTGCGTTATTCCTGTTTTAAAGGGAAATAGTCAGCCATTCGCCCGCCATACTCTTATGGCTGCACTCTTTTTTTTTGCCTCCCGCCATTACGTTGTTTTTCAATCCTTTGTAAACAGAGAGCAAACTAAAGGCAAGCAAACAGGAGTTGTTCTGAATGTTGCCTGACCTGAGGCCGTATGCCCGCCAGAATGACCTGTTTTCACAACGGGGAGCAGCTGATACCTTCCTGAAGACGTTTTTAACCCGCCGATTCTTCTTTTGGCAGAAAGACTGTAAAAACGGCTCCTTTGCCGGGCATGCCGGTGGCCTTGATGATCCCGCCGTGATTAGCGACGACCCGCTGACAGGTAGCCAGACCAATGCCGGTGCCGGCGTACTGATTTTTCCCGTGCAGCCGCTGAAACATCTGGAAAATACGGTCCGCATTTTTTTCATCGAACCCGATGCCATTATCCGATACCTCAATGCAGTAGTATCCGGAAGCCGGCAACGGCATAGCTGCGGGCAGGGTTAAACCGGCGGCGCTGACTTCCCGGCACGTAATCCGGATTTCGGGCCTGATGTCTGTCCGGCGGAACTTCAGCGCGTTACTGATCAGATTCTGAAACAGCTGCCCGAACTGGAACCGGTCACCCCATACCTGCGGCAGCGGATCTGCATGCAGAACAGCATCGGTCTCCTGCAGCGTTAATTCCAGATTATCCAGCACGGCTCCGAGCACCTGGTTTAAAGAAACATGGGTTGCTGTTTCCTTACGGGAGGTCACCTTTGAATAGGTCAGTAAATCGCTGATCAGTCCTGACATACGAATGGCCGCAGCCTGCATCCGGTCAATAAATGTCACGCCATCGCCCAACTGAAATGCGTACCGGTCTTTCAGCAGATCGCCGAAGGATTTGATTTTCCGCAGCGGCTCCTGCAGGTCATGGCCCGCTACGTAGGCAAACTGCTCCAGATTCCGGTTTGACTCTCTGAGCTCCCGGATCAGGTTGTCTAACCGGACGGTCCGTTCGTTAACCTGCCGCTCCAGTTCCTGCTGAAGTTGCCGGTGCTCTGTTATGTCCTGCGCAATACCTTCC
This sequence comes from Arsenicibacter rosenii, assembly GCF_001870735.1. GTDB lineage: Bacteria > Bacteroidota > Bacteroidia > Cytophagales > Spirosomataceae > Arsenicibacter > Arsenicibacter rosenii. Next base: position 805,870 of record NZ_MORL01000001.1, read on the forward strand.
AGCCGCAGCGGTTTTCCGGCAGCGTCATAGATGACCTGGGCCTGTGCCCGGATAATGCGAATCTGACCGGTAAGGCGGTTAATAACCGGGTGCTCATTATCATACCGTCCGTTACTGCCGGGCTGCCAGGTAGCCTTCAGGGCAGCGGCCACAGTCTGGCGATAAGGTTCCGGCAAGGGGTTATACGCTTCATCAAGTGGCCTGGTCGCTTCCGAAAAGCCCAGCCAGTCCATAAACCGTTGCGAATAGCTGACAGTCCCCTCGTTGATTGCCAGCGTCCAGGTCGACAGTGCTGCCAGTTCAATCGCATCCTCAAGCGCCGACTGTGCCTGCCTGACCTGTTGGGTTGCCAGCGTTTCGGCCGTTACATTCTGAATAATACCGATAATTTTTGCCGGCTTATCGTCCTGATACAGTACCTGGCCGATACTCCTTAAATACAAAAAATCACCTGTCCCTGAGCCGTTTATGCGATAAATCACATCATGGCGGCACTGTTCTTTTGAGGCGAGTGACTGAGCAATGGTCTGTTCAACCATGGTCCGGTCCTGCGGGTGTATCCGGGCAAATGTATCTGCGTGCAGAGCGACATTGGCCGGCAGCCTGAACCAACCGGCCACGTTGTCGCTATACCGGGCCGTTGCCGTTTCCAGATCGACTTCAAATGTGCCAAGCTCTGCAATGGTCAGTGCATTCTGGAGAAACGTGGTTTGCCGGCCCAGTTCACTGCGTTTAAACCGCATACGGATGGTTTCGGCAGTAACATCCTGCATAATCCCACCCAGCAGCGGACTGTCGTCTACGGATCGCGGCTGACCGCTCATCATATCAATTTGGCTTACGACAATGTGCAGTGCATTGTCGTCTACGGATCGCGGCTGACCGCTCATACGCAGCCACCGGTACTGCCCGTCTGTTAGCTGACGGGTCCTGAATGTGTACTCAAGCCGTTTGGCTGAAGCCGATAACAAAACGGCATCAATGGCTTCCCGGAGAAGCGGGTAATCCTGCGGATCAATAAAGTGCATTAGTTCCGTAAAACCAAACCACCCTGTTAACTGACACCCCGTTAATGCCCGGCTCGTGTCATCGAGAAAGAGCATACTGCTTTTCGGTGCCAGCGACCAGATGCCGATACCGGCGGCATCCATGGCCTCAGCGGCAGTAAAAGACGGAGGATTTGTCAGATTATGCATAAAAACGAAAGGCCTGTGCCGGAAACCGAAGGTACTGCACTGAAAAGGCCTGTGATACCGGATTCATCGTAAAGTTATTTACAGGCCATGGCAGAGCGGGGCGGTGGCGGGCAGATTTGAGCCTCCCCGGCAGTTATTGCCTGAACAATGATGTGTTGGGCAGGTCCGTCTTCCGGTTCGTCAAACCGGATGGTACGTATGGAAAAACCACATCTTACCAACCAGACTTCATCGAAATGAGCTGGTCGGCAGGACATGGTTTCCGGAGTAATTTCTGAATTGTATCGCTACCCTTTATGGAGGGTTATTCCTGGCTGGCATCAACATCCACCGACGATTCTGCCAGTTCCGTCAGCAATTCGTCGGTCTTTTTCTCCTCAGACAATGTCTGATTCAACAAAACCGCCGCCTCGTCCAGACCCAGCTGACTGGCCAGGGTCCGCAGCGTGCCATAGGAGGCGATTTCATAATGTTCTACTTTTTGTGCAGCCGAAATCAGAGCCACATCACGGGTACTAGTCCCGGCATCGGTATCGTCCAGCAGTTCTTTGGCCTCCTTGACAAGCCCGTCCATAGCCAGGCATTTCTTCGTGGTCACTTTTTCACCAATAACCGAAAAAACCTGCTCAAGCCGCTGTACGTGCCCTTCGGTTTCTTCGAGATGTTTTTCAAAGGCAGCCTTCAGTTCTTCTGAAGTGGCCCCTTTTGCCAGTTTCGGCAGGTTTTTGACCAGATACTTTTCTGCCCAGAGAATATCCTGTAATTCATTTACAAAAAGCTCCCGCAGTGCGGAATCAGGGTGTTTTGCTTGTTTCGTCGCCATAATAAATCGGGTTTGACTTTGTGTTAGACACAAAGCCATTAAGACTTCAGATCCGGTGCTTGTTTACGGTCGGGGACAGTAAATGAGCTTTTGGTAACCAAAACGCCTATTTTTTAAACTTTACTGCTTACTTTCCTCCGAATCCTTTCCTCCGATAGCCTTTGTCTCCGGTTGCCCATTCGGATGCTCTCTGATACGGGAAAAGCGTTTGATCCGGCGGGAAAAGCGGTGGCGAAGCCGCCTATGACGCTGGTTTTATACCTTCCGAAGTAGGAACCGGCCATTTTTTGGTTTTACCTACCGGAAATCGATTCTTTTCACCTGTTTGCCAGTCCGATGAGCCCATCCATACTCGTAGTCGGTTGTTTTGACACAAAAGGCGATGTATTCGCCTACCTGCGGCAGTGCCTGCTCGACAGCGGGGAGCAGGTCTGCATGATCAATACCGGCGTCATGGGGACCACCACCCTCTTTCCCGTTGATGTTGAAGCCGATGTTGTTGCCGCTCAGGTCAATGAAAGCCTTACCGCCCTGCGGGAAGAGGGAGACCGCGGACGTGCTATCGGGATCATGAGTCAGGGCGTTGCGGTGCTGGTCAGGCAGCTGGTGGCCGCCAATCAGGTGAAAGCTATTGTAGGGATGGGCGGTGGCGGCGGCACCTTTATCGCCTTATCCGCCATGCAATCCGTTCCCTTCGGTATCCCCAAGCTGTGTCTGAGTACCCTGGCGGCGAAAGATGTTTCGGCCCAGACCGGCAGCAAAGACATTACACTGATGACTTCGGTGGTGGATGTGGCGGGCCTCAACAGCATCAGTATGACCCTCATTGCCCAGGCGGCGGCCGGTATCTGTGCCATGGCGGCGGTTACCCTCACCAATAAAACACAGTACAAGGGCCGGATCGCTATCAGTATGTTCGGCAATACCACGCCCTGCGTCAATCGGTGTACGGAGCTGCTGCAACAGCAAGGGTATGAAGTCTTTGCCTTCCATGCCAATGGCACCGGCGGCAGTACCATGGAAAGCCTGATTGCCGACGGCTTTTTCGATGCGGTGCTGGATATTACGACGACCGAACTGGCCGACGAGTTGTGCGGAGGCATCTGTAGTGCCGGACCCGACCGCCTGAAAGCTGCCACGGCGCTGGGCATTCCGCAGATTATCGTGCCCGGTTGTCTGGATATGGTTAACTTCGGGGCACCCGATACCGTACCGGCCCGTTACCGGGACCGGTTACTTTACAGCTGGTCGCCGGTTGTAACGCTGATGCGGACCAACGAAGCCGAGAATGAAATCCTTGGCCGGCAACTGGCCGAAACCCTGAATCAATCGGCCGGACCGGTGACCATCCTGTTGCCGGGCGGCGGGCTTTCCCAGCTGGATGCCAGGGGCGGGCTTTTTTATCAGCCATTGGTCAACCAGATACTGTTTAATTCGATAGAAACCCATGCGTCGGACAGGGTGCAGCTTATCCGTTCCGACGCCAATATAAACGATGCGGCGTTCGCAGCCCTGCTTGTCGACTGCTTTACAGCCATGGAGCAGCAACGAACCACATAATCCTAATTATCACGAAAAACGTATATTGTTATGCCAAATCCCTGGACCGGAAAAGGAAATCCGTATACCAAACAGGAAGTTAAAGACCGATTACAGGCAACGCTGGACCAGCAAAAAGCCATTATTGCAGCCGGGGCCGGTTCCGGCATCAGTGCGAAATTCATTGAAAAAGGCGGAGCCGACTTATTGATCATCTATAACTCGGGACGCTTCAGAATGTCGGGGCACGGGTCAACGGCGGGGTTGATGGCCTACGGAGATGCCAATGCCATTGCGATGGAAATCGGTGAATTTGACGTGTTGCCGGTTGTGGAGGAAATTCCCGTTATCTGTGGCGTTCACGGATCGGATCCGCGTCGCCGGATGTGGCATCACCTGCTCAAAGTCAAAGATATGGGCTTTTCCGGCGTCAACAACTTTCCGACCCACTCAATTGTAGACGGCCATTTCCGGCAGGTGCTCGAAGAAACCGGAATGAGCTTTGATAAGGAAGTCGAGATGATCCGGATTGCCAACAAAATGGATCTCTTTACCATTGTGTACGTCGCCACACCCGACGACGCCCGTAAAATGGCCGATGCCGGCGCCGATGCCATTATTGCGCACGTCGGTACTACCGTAGGCGGTTCGATCGGCGTGGTTGATGCCAGCTGCACCATGGACGACGCCGTCAGCCGGACCCGGGCCATCATCGATGCGGCCAAAGACATTAAGCCGGATAGTTTCTTCCTGGCCCATGGCGGTCCGATCAATACGCCCGAAGACGTACAAATCATTCTGGAGCAAACCACCGCCCACGGCTTTGTCGGGGCCTCGTCTCTCGAACGGATGGGGGTCGAAAAATCCCTGACCGATCTGACCAAATCGTTTAAAAGCCTCTCGTTTTCGGCTAAATAGTGGCCGGCTAACCCGGATTCGCTGTCCGGAGACCCAACCGTCTGCGGACAGCGAATCCGTAAAAATCAGCACGGCCTGAAGAAACTTTGCCCGATACCGTTATATTTGGACGAAAATAACGTCCGATGAATCATTCTGTACGCTCAGGCTGCCCGCGTTTTCTGCTGCTCATTTGCGGCCTGCTTCTATCGGCCATTACGGACCTGTCTGCCCAGGAACTCAGAATTGCCGTTGCCGCCAATGCACAGTTTGTGATGGAAACCCTGCGTGATGCGTTTCAGAAGCAAACCGGCATATCGGTTACGCCCATTGTGAGTTCGTCCGGCAAGCTAACGACGCAAATTCAGCAGGGCGCGCCTTATGACCTCTTTCTTTCGGCCGATACCGACTATCCTGAAACGTTGTTTAAAGCCGGCCTGACTACCGGAACGCCGTTCATTTATGCCTATGGCTCGCTGGTACTCTGGGCACCGGACAAACCTCAGCTCAAACGCCTGCACCAGCTAACGGCCCGATCGGTCCGCCACATTGCTATTGCCAACCCCGCGACAGCACCCTATGGCCAGGCCGCCGTATCCCTGTTGAAGTACCATAAGCTCTGGGACGCGCTTCAGCCTAAGATGGTTTACGGGGAAAGCATTGCGCAGGTAAATCAGTATATCACCTCCGGTGCCGCCGAAGCCGGTTTTACGGCCAAGTCGGTGGTGATGGCTCCCAATGCCAAAGGATACTGGATGGATGTACCGCCCCCCGGTTATGCCCCCATCGCACAGGGGGTAGTGATCCTCAAGCGCACACAATCGCTCAAAGCTGCCCGACAATTCATTCAGTTTTTGCGTAGCTCAACCGGCCGCCGTATTTTGCAGCAATACGGCTACCGTTTTTCAGCCTCCTAACTTTCGTTTGCATGCATACCCCCATTGACTGGGAACCTATCCGGGTAACGTTCTGGCTTACGCTCCGGCTGGCTGGCATCACCACCCTGCTCCTGTTACTGACCGGCATTCCGCTGGCCGGCTGGCTGGCAATCAGCCGGTTCCGGCTAAAACCAGCGATTGAGGCCCTGATCAGCCTGCCGATTGTTCTTCCCCCATCCGTCGTCGGCTTTTACCTTCTGCTGGCTTTCAGTCCGACGAGTGCCTTTGGCAACTGGCTGTTGCAGACGTTTGATATCCAGCTGGTTTTCTCATTCAACGGGCTCGTCATTGCGTCGTTGCTATACAGCCTGCCCTTTATGGTGCATCCGATCCAGGCCGGTCTGGAGAACCTGCCGGTTTCGTGGCGGGAAGCCGCCTATACCCTTGGTCAGTCGCCGGTAAAAACGGTCTGGAAGGTATTACTACCCAACTGCAAACCCGCTATCCTGACCGGTGTTGTTCTGTCGTTTGCCCACACCATCGGCGAGTTCGGGCTGGTGCTGATGATCGGCGGTAACCTGCCGGGACAGACGCGGGTGGCTTCCATCGCCATCTACGACGAAGTAGAGCAGCTGCATTTTGAGACAGCCCATGCTTATGCCGGGTTATTGCTCGGCCTTTCCTTTGCCATTCTCGTGCTGGTTTACAGCATCAACAAACGGGTTACGATATGATTGATGTTCAGCTGACCTATCCCCGCCTGTTTTCTGAAGGAGCCGGTATGCTGGCCATCAAGCTGCAGGTGCCCGAAAAACAGTTGGTAGCCGTTGTCGGGGCATCCGGTTCGGGCAAAACCACCCTGCTCCGGTTGTTGGCAGGACTCGAAAAACCGCAGTCGGGCGCCATCACGGTACAGGGTCAGACCTGGCTGGATACCGCCGCCCGGATCAGTCTGCCGCCGCAGAAGCGGTCTATCGGGTTTGTTTTTCAGGATTCGGCCCTTTTCCCGAATATGACGGTGCTGGAAAATATCCGCTTTGCTGCTGCCGGCTCCCCCCTGATCAGCTCCCTTATCGAATCGGTTGGCCTTCAGCCTTTTATACACCAGAAGCCGGATAAGCTGTCCGGTGGTCAGCGGCAGCGGGTAGCCCTCGCCCGGGCACTGGTCCGCCGCCCGCAGGTGCTGCTGCTCGACGAACCATTTGCCGCCCTTGACGAATCGTCGGGTGCCGAATTACGACAGACCCTCCTCCATCTGCATCAGGCATGGGGTACCACCACCTTACTGGTCAGCCATCATGCCGATGATGTCCGGACGCTGGCCGACCGGGTCATCCGGCTGGAATACGGAAAAATCATCAGTGATGTGCCCGTACCCTTGAAAACGGCGAGTCAGGAGATTATCCGCACTCTGACGTTCGACCATGATACGCAGACGTGGGTGATCGGGACAGACACGACACTACTGCGGTCCTCCAATCCGGTATGGGGGCAGTACAAGCCCGGGGATGTGTTTCCGCTTCCTGCCTGAAATCGTTTACCCGAACAGCTGTTCGTACTGGTCCGGTTTAAAGCCAAGGGCAATAATCCGGCCGTCCTGTTCGATCAGTGGCCGGCGGATCACCGATGGTTTGTCGATCATCAGTTGAATAGCCCCTTCCTGTGTGGTTGGTTTTTCGGCGTCCGGCAATTTTTTCCAGGTTGTTCCGGCCCGGTTTATGAGCTCTTCCCACGGTTTCTGCGTCAGCCAATGACCAATGGTAGCGCGGTCGATGCCTTGCTTTTTGTAGTCGTGAAACTGATAATCGATACCTTGAGCGGCCAGCCAGGTCCGTGCTTTCTTCACTGTATCACAATTCGGTATTGCAAATAAGGTCTTCATGCGTTTCTGTTTTTTGACAGGATTTCAGGATGGGGCAAAAATACGCGCCATACGGTTAAATTCCCGCCCTTCCGGCCTTATCATTCCGTTAACCCTGATCATACATGAAAAAGTTGCTTTGCTGCATTCCCGTTATTGCCCTGCTTTTTGCCTTTACCCACCCCGACATGACCTGGCTGGCCCTGGGCGACTCTATCACCTACCTCAACGATCACGCCGACGAAACCGGCAACCGTGTTCAGAAAGGCTACCTCACCCGCGTAACGGACAAGCTGCCGTATGTGCACTACGTCAACAAAGGCTACAATGGCTGGACGGTTATCCGTATTGCCGAATCCATCGACAAACTGGGCCTGACCAAAGCCGATGTATATTCGGTTTTTCTGGGAACAAACGACTGGTGGGGTGGCAAGCCACTGGGCCGGTTTACAGATTACGCACAGAAAACCGGCAACGGGACCGTCTACGGCGCTTACCGGACCATTATTGATAAGCTCAGGTCCCTGAATCCGGCCGCCCCGATTCTGCTGATCACACCCATGCAGCGCGTCGATTTTGTGTATATCAACAATCCGAAAAACAACGCTTATGGCTCCTACAAGGCCAAAAACGGGCAGACGCTCGAACAGGTTGCCGCCGCCGTTGATTCAATTGGCAAACACGAGCACCTGCCGGTCATTGACCTGTACCACCTCAAATCGCTCAGCCACAAAAAACTGGTCCGGTTTAAGCGGCTGAAGGATCCGGAAACCGGTCAGTACAAAAACGTCCGCTATCCGGCGTTCATTGACATTCCGTTTGACCCCGCCACCGACGAATACCCGTATCCGGTGGAGTCTATCGGCGCCACCTATGACGGGCTCCACCCGTCCGATAAGGGCAATGAAATTATCAGCAGGGAGGTCGTCAGGGTGATGAAGCGGTTTTAAGGCACTTCCCTGCCTCATCACCAACGCCGCGACAAAGAAATCCAGCAGTATTCCCTGTGAAACAATCAATATGAACATCCTGACAGCCGGTGATTTAAAAACTCATTTTTCAGACGCCTTAAAAGCTGTTCAGAACGGGAAAGAGATTCCCATTACGTATGGCAAAAAAAGAGATTGTGGCATATTTAGTGTAAAAGCAGCCGGGAAAGCCTAAAAAACGCCAGTTAGTTCATTGGGCAGACAAAGGAGTCGACAGATTACTTATCCACCATGCGATGACATTACAGTTAACATTCATTTCCGGCGATGAGGCGGTAAAACTTTACCAACCTGAAGGTCTCCGGGTATTCTGGTAAAATGGCAGCATTCAGGCCCAAAAAGCCTCATCATATCCTATCCGAATCAGGTTCTCCGGTCGCCCTCAAATCATTAACAGCGATAAAAGCAGAACGGGGTGCTCCGCTTTCATCGCTGTTAAATCTATATTAACTCTATAACAATCAAGCCATTAAACCCTCCATCAACCGGTAAACCTACATCTCTTTACATCCGGTAGGCCGACTGACGTTCGACCATCCAGCCCGGATACTGTTTCGGCAGCGGGCTGACTTCGTCTATTTTCTGAAGGTCTCCGGCCGTTAACTGCACCTTTACCGATTGCAGGTTGTCGGTCAGCTGGGCCGTGCTTTTGGCTCCGATGATGGTACTGGTTACGCCCGGCTGCTGACGTACCCAGGCCAGCGCAACCTGCGCTACGGTTACCTCATGCGCGGCCGCAATACCGCTGAACACGTCCACCAGATCATAGGCTTTTTCCTTATCAATCGGCGGAAAATCAAACGACTCGCGGCGGGAACCGGCCGATGAGCCTTCACGGGTGAATTTACCCGACAGAAAGCCGCCCGCCAGCGGACTCCACGGGAAAATGGCCAGTTTATGGTGTTTTGCCATCGGTACCAGTTCATGCTCAATATCGCGCGAGACGGCGGAGTAATAATACTGCAGACCGATGAAAGGCTGCCAGCCGTTGCGTTTTGCGATTTCCTGCGCCGTGGCGACCATCCAGGCCGGCCAGTTACAGATGGCGATGTAGCGCACCTTGCCACTGGCAACGATGTCGTTCAGGGAATGCACAATCTGCTCAATGGACGTAACCGGATCAACCCCGTGTACATACAGGATATCGATATACTCCATTTGCAGGCGCTTCAGGCTGGCTTCGACCGAGTTAAAGATGTGGTACCGCGAGAGACCGGCGCTGTTCGGGCGGGGATCCATGCGGCCCAGCACTTTGGTAGCAATCACCACCTGATCGCGCGGAATACCAAGATCAATCAGGGACTGCCCCAGCAACTGCTCCGACTGACCGAAGGAATACACATTGGCGGTATCGATAAAATTAATGCCCGCTTCCACGGCCGTTTTAATGATGTCGTTGACCTCCTGCTGCTGCAGTTTGCCGATGCTCTCCCACATACCGGCATTCTGTCCGCCGAATGTCATTGTACCCAGACATAATTCTGAAACCACGAGTCCGGTTTCTCCTACATAGTTATAGTTCATCGTTGGTTTGTTTATGTATCCGCTAAACACGGTTTATGGTCTGCTCAGTTCAGCCGGGCAGGGCCTTACGCTCATGTTTGTAAAACCAGTATTTCAGTCCTTCGGCCGATATGGCATACGCACCGACGATTCCCGGGATGACCCCGTACAGATGCAACGGCAAGGGCTTAAACCCAAAAGCCTGAGCAACCGGTGTCACGGGCAACACCAACACAAGCCCCACGATAAAAACCGTTGCCAGTACCAGCCACTTGCCGGGTCTGGCGCGGTAAAATACACGCCGCGTACGGACCACCAGCACAATGACAGACGCCGACAGGACGGATTCGACGAACCATCCGGTCTGAAAATGAGCCTCATCCGTCCGGAATACATACAGCAGCAAAAAGAAGCTGATGTAATCAAACACCGAACTTAACAGTCCGAACGTCAGCATAAACCGCCGGATAAACCGAAGGTCCCAGTTGGTTGGCTTATCGATCGTATCCGGTTCTACATTATCGGAGCTGATTACCATTTGCGGCAAATCGGTCAGCAGGTTTGTCAGCAAAATCTGGGTAGGCAACAGGGGCAGGAAAGGCAGAAACAGGGATGCTCCTGCCATGCTGAACATGTTGCCGAAGTTAGCGCTCGTAGCCATAAAAATGTACTTCATCGTGTTGGCAAAGGTGCGGCGGCCCTCGCGGACGCCGTCGATCAGCACATTCAGGTTTTGCTGCAGCAACACAATATCGGCCGATTCCTTAGCGACATCGACCGCCGTATCGACCGAAATGCCGACGTCGGCAGCATGCAGGGCACTGGCGTCATTAATGCCGTCGCCTATATACCCCACCACAAAACCGGCCTGTTGCAGGGCCCGGATCAGACTTTCTTTCTGATTCGGCTCTACCTCGGCAAACACGCTGGTGTGTCTCACCTTATGCCGCAGCGCCTCCGGACTCAGTTGCCGGATCATACTGCCCGTCAGCACTTCGGGGGTATGAATACCCATACGCGCGGCCGCACTCGCCGCAACCAGCGCATTATCTCCCGTAATCATTTTGAGCTGGATGCCCAACCCCGACAATTCATTCAGCGTTTGCTGAATACCGGCTTTGGGCGGGTCAAAGAGCGTAATTAAGCCCAGAAAGGTCATTCCTGCTTCATCCGGCTTATCGATTTCCGGCTTTCCCGAAATGATTTTTGTGGCAATGCCCAACGTACGGAATCCCTGGCTACTCAACTGATGATAGAGCGCATCGATTTGTGCCTGAACGTCGGCAATGGGCACCAGACGACCCGAACCGTTATCGGCGTTTACACAAATACTGAGGATTTGTTGCACCGCTCCTTTGGTACTCATCACGTACTGCCCATCCAGTTCTGTCAGAATCGTCAGCCGCTTGCGGATAAAATCATAGGGAATTTCATCCAGCCGGGGATAGCCTGCTACATCGGTAGCATCAGCCGACAGAATCGCTTCGTCGATCGGATTCCGGAATCCCTGCTGGAGCTGAGCGTTGATTTTTGCCAGAAGCTGTGCTTTCGGAAAGACCTGTCCGTTGATAGCCATAATCCGGTCGACCTTAACGTTGCCTTCGGTCAGCGTACCGGTTTTATCCGAACACAGGATATTCATGCTCCCGATGTTTTCAATGGCCGAAAGGCGCTTAATGATCACCTGTTGTCGGGCCATCCGCCCCGCCCCTTTCGACAGGTTGATGCTGATAATGGCCGGCAGCAGCTGCGGGGTTAGCCCGACCGCGATGGCCAGCGAAAACATAAAGGCATTGAGCGCCGGTTTATGCAGACCGACATTCACAGCAAAAATCAGCATGACCAGTACCAGCGTGATCTGCATCAGCATATATCCGAAATGGCGGACACCCCGCTCGAAGCCGGTTTCGGGCGGGGCAGCACTGATCCGGTTAGCGATATGGCCCAGTTCCGTCTGGATACCGGTATGGACCACAACCGCCTTCCCGCTCCCGCTTACTACATGGGAGCCCATAAAGAGCGCATTCTGCCGCCTGGCAATGGGGGTATCAGCCGGGGTTATACCAGGCAGTTTATCAACCGGATATGTTTCGCCGGTTAATGTGGCTTCGTTTACATATAGTTCGTTGGCGTCCAGCAGATAACAGTCGGCCGGAATCAGATCCCCGGCCCGCAACTGAATAATATCCCCCGGCACGAGCTGTTCCGTCGGGAGACTGACGGGCTGACCATCCCGGAAGACCAATGCCTTGACCGTCACAATCGACAACAGGTCCTGCATGGCATCGGAAGCGCCTTTTTCCTGCCAGAAACCGAGCAGACCACTGACGAGGATAATGATAAAAATGATGATAGCATCAGTCGTATCTCCCAGAAACGCCGACAGCACAGCGGCAGCGAGCAGAATAATAGACACCGGCCCTTTGAACTGGCTCAGTAGTAAACCGATGCAGGAGGATTTTCGGGTAGTCTGTAGCTGATTTACCCCCGAAGTCCGGCGAATTTGTTCTGCCTGCGGGGTTGACAGACCAGCCGCTGTGGTAGTCAGCCGGCGGAGAAGATCCTGCGGATCGGCGGACCAGAATGCATCCACGTCTTCGACGGTGCCTGCGGAACGGGAACTATCCATAGCATGGCAAGATGAATTGACAACACGAATTCAGGTTGCACCGGCAAGTTATGGATTTATACGGGGTATCCGTAAAATGATGCCAAAAGAAAAGCCCCTGAACTGGTTCAGGGGCTTTGGGCAGTGACCGATACGGGAATCGAACCCGTGTTACCGCCGTGAAAGGGCGATGTCCTAACCGCTAGACGAATCGGCCAAATATGGATGGGGTTTCTGAATCTGGTTTGCGCGAACCCCGGCATGCAAACCTGAGTGACCGATACGGGAATCGAACCCGTGTTACCGCCGTGAAAGGGCGATGTCCTAACCGCTAGACGAATCGGCCAAATATGGGTGGGGTTTCTGAATCTGGTTTGCGCGAACCCCGGCATGCAAACCTGAGTGACCGATACGGGAATCGAACCCGTGTTACCGCCGTGAAAGGGCGATGTCCTAACCGCTAGACGAATCGGCCAAATATGGGTGGGGTTTCTGAATCTGGTTTGCGCGAACCCCGGCATGCAAACCTGAGTGACCGATACGGGAATCGAACCCGTGTTACCGCCGTGAAAGGGCGATGTCCTAACCGCTAGACGAATCGGCCAAATATGGGTGGGGTTTCTGAATCTGGTTTGCGCGAACCCCGGCATGCAAACCTGAGTGACCGATACGGGAATCGAACCCGTGTTACCGCCGTGAAAGGGCGATGTCCTAACCGCTAGACGAATCGGCCAAATATGGGTGGGGTTTCTGAATCTGGTTTGCGCGAACCCCGGCATGCAAACCTGAGTGACCGATACGGGAATCGAACCCGTGTTACCGCCGTGAAAGGGCGATGTCCTAACCGCTAGACGAATCGGCCAAATATGGGTGGGGTTTCTGAATCCGGCTTAGATGAACCCCGGCATCTAGGCTGTCGAGTCAGCATTTTTGGCTGCTTTCTCGTAAATCGGTCCGCAAAAGTACGGCGATATCTTTAAAATGCAAATACAAGGACCAAAATTTTCGTGAAAAATAATTTCCACCCGTTTTTACTACTATTTTTACCCTTCGCTAACTTTCAACGAATAACCGTTTCATGAAACACTTCTCATGGCTGGCCGGGCTGCTCTTTCTGAGCCTCACTACGCTGGCACAAACCACCGTTATCACGCCTGAACAGTTTTTAGGCTACCGCATCGGCCAACGGTACACCCCGCACCACCGCGTACTGGCGTATGCCGAACAAATTGCCCGCCAGGCCCCCAACCGTGTTAAATTACTGCCGTACGGGACCACTTATGAGGGTCGCCCGCTGATGGCCGTGGCTGTAGCCAGCGAAGCCAACATGGCCAAACTGGAAGAAATCCGGACCGATAACCTGAAACGCATTGGTATGCTCGACGGAAAACCGGTGAATGCATCCGGACCGGCCATTGCCTGGCTGAGCTACAACGTGCATGGCAACGAAGCCGTCAGTTCAGAAGCGTTTATGGACGTTCTGTATGGACTGGTCAGCGGTACCCACCCGATTGCCGGTAAAGTGGCAACCAATGCCGTGGTGATTCTCGACGCCGACCTGAACCCCGATGGCCACGACCGGTATGTAAACTGGTTTAACCAGATGCTGGGCGCAACGCCGAACCCGATCCCGTTTGCCCGTGAACACAACGAACCATGGCCGGGCGGTCGCTACACCCATTACTACTTCGACCCCAACCGAGACTGGGCGTGGCAAACGCAGGAAATCACCCGGCAGCGCATGGCATTTTACCAGCAATGGATGCCACAACTGCACGGCGACTTCCACGAAATGGGCGTTGAAAGCCCTTACTATTTTGCTCCGTCGGCCAAACCGTACCACGAAGACATTACCGGTTTCCAGCGGCAGATGCAGCAGGTCATCGGTCAGTATTGCAGCCGTTACTTCGACCGAAACAACTGGCTGTATTACACCCGCGAACGGTTTGATTTGTTCTATCCAAGCTACGGTGATACCTGGCCGACCTACAACGGTGCCATCGGTATGACCTACGAACAGGGGGGTAACAGCCGCTCGGGTCTGGCTATCGAAAAAATGGACGGCGATACGCTTACCCTCCGCCAACGGATCGACCACCACGTTGCGGCCAGCTTTGCCACCCTGGAGGCCGCGGCTGACAAATCGGCCGATCTGGTGAAAGAGTTTACCAGCTTTTTCGAAAAGTCGCAGACAAACCCGGTTGGCCCGTATAAAACCTATGTCATTAAAAGTTCGGGGGATCAGGGCCGTATCCGTGCCCTGCGTAAACTACTCGACCTTAACGGTATCCGCTACGGCATGGCAGGGAAAGCGTCGGCGGCTCCGGCCTTTAACTACATGACCCAGCAGAACGACAAATCGGTGTCGATCAGCGCCGAAGACCTGGTAATCAGTGCCTATCAGCCGAAATCAACGCTGCTGAAAATCCTGTTTGAGCCTAAGTCGATGCTGGAAGATTCGGTTACGTACGACATCACGGCCTGGTCGCTGCCGTATGCCTATGGCCTGCAAACCTATGGCGTCACGACACGTCTGAACCCGGTAGCTTATCAGGAGCCGCAACCAGCCGCCACCCCGGCCGGCAAACCATATGCCTACCTGGCCTCGTGGGAATCGCTGCAATCGGTTAAGTTTCTGGCCACGTTGCTGAACCAGAAAGTACGTGTCCGCTCGGCCGAAAAACCGTTTGAACTGGATGGTAAAACCTACAGCGCCGGTACACTGCTGATCACCCGCGCCGGTAACGAACGCCTCGGCGACCGTTTTGATGCGCTGGTGCAGGAAACCGCCAAATCGGCGGGCATCAGCCTGACAGCGGCCGGGACGGGTTTTGTCACAAAAGGCTCTGACTTTGGCTCTGACTTTGTGATGGTCCTGAAAGCGCCGCGCGTCGGGCTGGTTATCGGCGAAGGCACAACCGCCACCTCATCGGGTGAGGTCTGGCATTATTTCGATCAAGAACTGGGTTACCCGGTAACGCTGATCAATCCCAATGATCTCGGCGGCATTCAGTGGAACCGCCTGGATGTACTGGTGCTGCCAACCGGGTCGGGCTATGGCCGCATCCTGAATGAGCGCACCCTGAATGCCATGAAAGACTGGATCCGGGCGGGTGGCAAGCTGATTGCGATCGAACGCGCCGCCGATGCACTGGCCGGCAAGGCTGATTTTGACCTCAAAACAAAACCAGAAAAAGAGGAGAGTCCGAAAGCAAAAGATAAAAAATCGGCTACCGACTCGCTGAAAACCTATGCCAGCCGCGAGCGCGATGCGATCGTCGACGAGTCGCCGGGCAGCATTTACCGCATAACACTCGACACTACCCATCCGCTGGCCTTCGGTCTGTCGGGCGGGTATTACGCGCTCGTGCAGGACACCCATAATTTTGATTTCCTGAAAGATGGCTGGAATGTCGGCTACCTGAAAGAAAACAATTATGTGGCTGGTTTCTCCGGTAAAAACGCGAAGGAAAAACTGAAGAACACCCTCTCGATGGGCGTGCAGCAACTGGGTCGCGGCAGTATCGTGTATCTGGCCGATAACCCGCTGTTCCGTGGTTTCTGGTATAACGGAAAACTGCTCTTCGGCAACGCCGTATTTATGGTTGGTAATTAGCCTTATCAACGTCCTGTCAACTCACCGGGAGGTTACAACTCCCGGTGAGTTTTGTTTTTCGCCAAACAAAAAAAGCCGGAAATTCCGGCTTTTTTTAGTAGTTAGTTGGTAATAAAAATTGTGAGGAACGTTTCTCACAAGGGATTCGGACTACATATATTTCAGGTCGTTATTCAATTTTAACTTGATGACACCGATCCCGTTCAGGAATTTCAGGAACGGATACGTCGGGTCAAATTCATGCCAGCGGAAGCCGCCGAAGTTGGCCCGCCCGCCAAACTTATGGTGGTTGTTATGGTACGATTCGCCCATCATCAGAAAGTCGAACGGCAGGAGATTTTTAGCCGTATCGTCTACCTTAAAATTCGTGTACCCATAGCGATGGGCATACCAGTTGATGATGGCCCCGTGAACCGGCCCCATCAGGAAATGAAACGGCAGCAGCAGGAACATCCACCAGGCGGTTGCGAAGTAGATATAAAACAGCACATAGGCCGTTCCCCACGCAATCCGGACCATCCAGCGATCGCCCAGCCACTCCATAAACTCCCAGTTTGGTACCCCTTTCTTAAACTTAGGGTCGATATGATCGCGGTTATGGACGATATCGTTGTAAAAGCCTTTGGTCTTCCACATCATATCAAACAGGTTATCCGAATAATCCGGCGAATGCGGGTCTTTTTCGGTGTCGGCATAGGCATGATGTAACCGGTGCATGATCCCGTATGCCCGCGGGCTCAGAAACGACGAGCCCTGTGAAATAAACGTTACGACGTAAAAAAACTTCTCCCAACCCTTACTCATGGTAAACATCTGATGGGCTGCATACCGATGCAGAAAGAAGGTTTGCATAAACACCGACAGGTACCAGTGCAGGAGAAAAAAACAAAGAATAATCATGTTAACCGGGAATAAACGCTAAAAAATCTGCTGCGAAACTACAGTCCGGATCCGGCCTGCGTTATGACCGCTGTCATAGCGGATGAATTAATGTTTCGGCCAGGAAACGGCGTATCTGCTGACGGAAACGCTGGTAATTGGCATCGAAATCGTCCATTTTTTCCTGTAGGTACCGCTGGTCTTTCCGCGTTTCCTGATCCATCCGTTCCTGATTCCGGATGGCCACCACCATCTCTACGTCCACGTCGTGCATTTCGTGCAGGATTTCCGGCACCAGCCGTTTATAATGGTCAATTTCATCGGCTAACCGGGCGCTTTGCCGGGCCGCCTGCGGATTATTGACCGCATCCAGCATATCGCGGTAAACGCCGAGTTGCTGCTCGGCCGTCCGGAGCTCGCTTTGCCAGATCCGGTGCAGCAGGTGATAATCACTGATTTGCTGACTTACGACAGTTTTCATAGTTGTATGGGTTAGACCACAGCCAGCACCGGAATATCCGATTGCCGCGCCATGCGTTGGGTGTTACTTTCGGTAAAGAGTTGTTCAAACCAGCCATGCGCCTGTGGCAGCATCACCAGCATATCGGTTTTGTGTTCGTCGATGAACCGCTGCAGATTTTCGGTCAGTTGTTCTCCTTGTATCAGGCTCATGGTATGCGGAACAAACCGGAACAGCTCCCGGATATGTTCGGCTGCCTTCCGGAGTGCCGGATCATCGGGATTTCCGGTAATACACACCATGTCCACGGCGGCCTCAAAAGCCAGCGCAAAGCGGGCAACGCTGTCGAGGGCCACGGCATCAACCGTTTTGGTCAGATCGAGGGCCAGCGTCAGCTGCCTGATATGCAGGGTTGAAATGGTTGGCGGCACCAGCAACATCGGCACGGTGGTTCTGGCGATCATGGCCGTTGTGAGGCTACCAAACAAGCGGGCGGCCTGCGGAGCGTCGCCGGCCGTACTCATCACCAGCACATCCGGCTTATAGTCGTTCACCATCTCCTGCAACACGTCGAGTGTCAGACCTTCGCGGGCCACTACCTCCGCCATAACCTTTGTATTCGACGACTTAGCCAGTTTCCGGCGCAGCCTTGCCAGATTACGCATCGCCTCCAGCCGCTGGAGCTCAGGGTTCAGATTACCTTTTACCGGAAAATCGGTTTTGAAAAGCCAGGGCTGGTAGGCATGAAAAAGCACCAGCCGCGCATTGAGCTGTACGGCCATCTGCATGGCGATCATTGAGGCATTTTCTGAGGCCTCCGAAAAGTCAGTAGCAAAAAGAATAGTTTTCATGGGGCACAGGGCATTTGGTTAGTCAAAAGTAGACCAGCCCGCCGGCTGCTTTCATGACGACCATCAGCCCATGCCATGATTTACAAAATGGTGGCCCGAACCCTGATTCCGGTTATCTTCGCCGTATGAATCCTGCATCCGGCAAATACATCATCTACATCGGCCTCGCGGTTGTGGCCGTTGGTGCGCTTATTTATTTTTTCGGGGATAAACTGAGGTGGCTGGGGCATCTGCCCGGCGATATCCGGATAGAAGGCAAAAACGGCGGCTTTTACTTTCCGATTGTAACCTGCATCCTTGTCAGCATCGTGCTGAATCTGGTCATCGCCCTGATCCGTAAATTCCTGTAGAGACGCAACATCTTGCGTCTCAGTACTACAAAATGTTGTTAGAGACGCAAGATGTTGCGTCTCTACGAATACGCCAATTTTATTCGTAGCGCCGGCTTGAAGGATTTCGCGTTGAGGTTTCCGTTACCTTTTTCAGATCACTGAGCTGATAGGTCATTTTATTGATGTAGTACACTTCCTTACCTGTTCCGTCGTGGCTCGACGAAAATTTCTGCATGCCGCAAGCGAGGAAATACTGCCCGTACCAGGCCATAATATGCTCATGATCCGATTGCAGCAGTTCGCCTTTCTTGTACATATCTTTCAGCGAAAAATTTTCCCGCTCTTTCAGCGTATTAGCCCCCTGAATTACTTCTGTATGGATTTTATCCTTATTCGGGTAAGCCAGGACCAGCTTATCATCCCGCTGCGAGACCTGTACTTTCTCGGTCAGTTCACTACTTTCAAGATCTTCAATGGGCAGGCAGTTATCCCACAACAGATTTCCCTGCCGGTCGAAGCCACACACAAAAGCGTGGGTGTAGCGATAGCCCTCGAAATAGCGGTCTGCCGTCCGGCTTACGTTCCCGGTATACGGCAAGGCGGTTCCGCGATACTGCGGATAGTAGACCTCTGCCAGTAAAACCAGGCCTTCGGGTGTCAGCATCGGGTCATGCACCAGCAGCCGGTAACGGAATTTATAGTCTTTCCCGGTTTCCTTGCGCTTCAGAATTTTGGCAATCAGCTTCTCCTGCCGCCGCGGCTTCATGTAGTTAAAGAAGTTTTTCAGCTGCGAAAATTCGACAAACTGAATGTTGTCGGGGTTGGCCGGGCCATTGTCAGCGGCGTGCACACGGGTGACATATACGCCCTGCGAATAGGGTGTGCAATCGGTCGAGTAATTGCCGATCAGCACCTGTTCCTGCTCGTTGACCCGCACCAGTTTACCGGAAATAAGGCTGCGTTCGGCTCCGTCGAACTCAACGGTTCGCAGCGGTTTGCTTTCATAAGTATAGGAACGCAGCGAAAACTGACATTTTTTTCGCATGGTATGCACAAGGACATGCACCTCGCGGCGGGCTTCATCAATTTCCAGACTACTGATTTCCTGATGGTTGGAATACAGCCCCGGCAGTACCTTCATGGTTTTGTCGAAAAACGAAAACGACATAACCACCGGCCGGTTGCGGTGATAGCCGCCGATGTAGGCCTGCCCGTTCAGCACCTTAAACTGCTGCACGTCAAGGCCATACAGCAACTCTCCTTCAAAGGTTTCAGTGATCCCGTCTTCCAGATTGATCCGGAAAAACAGGTATCGTTCCGAATCCGATTCGTGGAAAAGCCAGTACATGTACTCGGTATTATGAAACGACGTTACCGCATTGTATTTGTAGTCAGGCTTGTATTCGACCACCCATTGCTCTTTCAGGTCGGTTGTGTAGCGGATAAAGCGGAACTGCATCGGCGATGCGGCATAATACCCGCTGCGGCGCACAGTCAGCAGCGCCCCCCGTTCCTGCAGGGGAGTCATATCGAACGTCTCATCCTGATTGGCATCAGGCACAATCTCAATCCGTTTGGCCTGTTCAAACTGGGCCCAAACAGGCTGTGCCAGGCAACAACCCAGTAAACCAATGCCGAAAAGGAGACGTTGAAGCATATACTTGTTTTTGACTAAAAGACTTAAGTTACCGTTTTTCTACCAGTCAGCCCTCCTGTACCTGATGGTTTTGGTATGTATATGCGGATAACCGATTAAACGGGCGGATGGTTTTGGCCAGGTGATTACAGCTTATCCTATTCATTCTCATTTGAACAGGGTACTGGCAAATACTCATATAAACGTGTATAGCCCGGCTACTGGCATAATCTACCTATCACGCCCGGCTACAACATTCTGAATCCCCGCCGGACGAAAACCGGAGAAAGCTTAGTACTTTTGCGCCCATAAAAATACCACCGCTGAAGCGGTAGATGATGTAAATGGACATTCAGGACCAGCTTAAACAGGATATTCAACAAGCCATCAGCACCTTGTATGGCACGACCATCGACGAGGTAACGCTGCAACCGACCAAAAAAGAATTTGAAGGACTCTATACGTTCGTAACCTTCCCGCTCACCAAAGCCCTCCGCAAACCGCCGCACGTAATCGGGCAGGAAATCGGTGCCTGGTTGCAGGAAAACTCGCCGGTCGTCAGCCGTTTCAATGCTGTGCAGGGCTTTCTGAACCTGAGCATTGACGATGCCGTGTGGCTGTACGTGCTGAACAGCATTCTGGGTAACCCGACATTCGGTACTTTACCGAAGAAAAACGAATCGGTGATGGTTGAGTTTTCCTCACCGAATACCAACAAGCCGCTTCACCTCGGCCACCTCCGCAACAACTTCCTCGGCGATTCGGTCAGCCGGATTCTGGAAGCGAATGGCTATGATGTCGTAAAAGCATGTCTGGTCAACGACCGGGGGATTCACATCTGTAAGTCGATGCTGGCCTACCAGAAGTTCAGCAACGGCGAGACACCGGCATCGGCGGGGATGAAAGGTGACCACTTCATCGGTAAATATTACGTTTTGTTCGACAAGGCCTACAAAGCCGAAATCGAACAGCTGGTGGCCGGTGGCATGGATAAGGAAGTGGCCGAGAAAAAAGCCCCGCTGATGATGGAAGCGCAGGAAATGCTCCGGAAATGGGAACAGGGCGACGAAGCAACCGTAGCGCTCTGGAAGCAGATGAACGAGTGGGTGTTTGCCGGCTTTGACGAAACCTACCGCAAAATCGGGGTCAGCTTCGACAAAACCTACTACGAATCAAACACGTACCTGCTGGGTAAAGACGTAGTGGACGAAGGGCTGGAAAAAGGGGTTTTCTACCGTAAAGACGACAACTCTGTCTGGATTGATCTCACCAGCGAAGGCCTCGACCAGAAACTGGTGCTCCGGTCCGACGGCACATCGGTGTACATGACTCAGGATCTGGGCACGACCGATATTAAGTTTCAGGACTTCGGTACCAACCGCATGGTGTGGGTCGTGGGCAACGAGCAGGATTACCACTTTAACGTGCTGTTTGCCATCCTGAACCGGTTGGGGCGTTCCTATGCGCCAGGCTGTTACCACCTGTCGTATGGCATGGTTGACCTGCCGAGCGGTAAAATGAAATCGCGGGAAGGAACGGTCGTTGATGCCGATGACCTGATCCGCGAAGTAACCGCCGCCGCCGCCGAAGCTGCCGAGCAAGCCGCCAAAAGCCGGTACGACGACATGTCGGAAAACCAGCGGGACGCCCTGTTCCGGATGATTGGCCTGGGGGCCCTGAAATATTACCTGCTCAAGGTTGATCCGCAGAAACGGATGATGTTCAACCCTGCCGAGTCGGTTGACGTGCATGGCCATACCGGCCCGTTCATTCAGTACACACACACGCGGACGAAATCGGTTGAAGCAAAGGCGATGCAGAACGGCCTGCTGACCGGCCTGCTGACGCAGGTTGCTATTCCGGAAGGCGTTCAGTTACACGAACTTGAACAGCAGCTGATCTTTTTGCTAAGCCAGTATCCGCAGCGGATCGCTGATGCCGGAGCGGCCTACGCACCGTCGCAACTGGCCCAGTTTGCCTATGACCTGGCCAAGACCTATAACCAGTTCTATGCCGAGGTGTCGATCCTGCAGGAACCCGACGCCGGGAAAGCACAGATTCGTCTGGCAATTTCTCAGGCGGTCGGCCAAACCATTCGCAAGGTAATGTCGTTATTAGGCATTGAAGTACCTGACAAAATGTAAACCAAGACCAATGAAAAAGCCCATTCTGCTAACCATCGCTACCCTGGCGGTTATTGTTACGTTATCTAGTTTTATGTCGGTAACCCGTATCATCAAACACATTTTCAGCAACAAAAGCGCCGTGTATACGGCCCCTGCAAACATGGATTATGCTGGTACAAAATCGCTGTACGATTTCACAATGAAGTCGCTGGACGGCAAATCGGTAAACCTCGACAAGTTTAAAGGTAAAAAGGTCGTATTGCTCAACACAGCCTCTGCCTGTGGCTACACGCCACAGTATGCCGACTGGGAAAAATTCTATAAGGAACACGGCGATAAAGTGGTTGTTCTGGGCTTCCCGGCCAACAACTTCGGTAACCAGGAGTCTGGCTCTAACCAGGAAATTGCTTCGTTCTGCCAGAAAAATTACGGTGTCACCTTCCCGATGTTCGAAAAAATCGACGTGGTAGGTGATAACCAGCACCCGCTCTATCAGTGGTTGTCGAAAAAAGACCTGAACGGCTGGAACGACCAGGCCCCTAAGTGGAACTTCTGCAAATACGTGGTCGACGAAAAAGGTCAGGTAACCCACTTTTTTGCTTCTGCCGTGAAACCAACAGCGCCTGAATTCCTGAAGGCGGTTGGGCTGTAACAGAAATTTTTAAGCCTATTTGAATGAGTGAGTGGCAGAATCAGTAACTGATTGTGCTATTCACTCATTCATGTTTGAGACCTATATGAAAAGTTGGCTTGCTGCGGCCCGCCCGCGCACTCTCCCACTGGCTCTGGCCAGCATCATTCTTGGCAGTTTTTTAGCCGCTGCCGCCGGTCAATTCAGCTGGACAATTACCCTGCTGGCCTCTCTGACGACCATTTTTCTGCAAATCCTGTCCAACTTTGCCAACGACTATGGCGATGCCATTTCGGGTAAAGACACGGCCGAACGTGTTGGTCCGCGCCGCGCTGTGGCGACAGGCCTGATCACGAAGGAAGCCATGTTTAAAGGCATTGTAGTGACCTCGGGCCTATCGCTGATTACCGGCATCTGGCTCCTGATCGAAGCGACCGCACAGCCGGTCATTGCCACGTCCGATGCCACCGGCCCGTCGTATACGTTCTGGGTTTTTCTGGTGCTTGGCGTACTGTGTATTGCCGCCGCCATCGCCTACACCAACGGCAAGCGCCCCTATGGTTATGCCGGTTTCGGCGACATTGCGGTACTGATCTTTTTCGGCTGGGTCGGGGTGATGGGGACCTATTACCTGCAAACGCTGGCGTTTTCGCCAATCTTGTTATTGCCCGCCAGCAGTGTGGGCTTTTTTGCCACGGGTGTTCTGAATATCAACAATATCCGTGACATCGAAACCGATGCCAAAACCGGCAAAAATTCGATTCCGGTACGACTGGGCCGCGCCCGCGCCATTCAGTACCACTGGTTTCTGCTGCTGGGCGGCATGGTTATGGCGCTTATGTATTCGGTGCTGTCGGGCGCCCCGGTGATTGGCTACCTGTATGTGCTGTCGTTTCCGCTGTTCATCCTCAACGGCCGCGCCATTGCTACCCATACGCAGGCCGGTAGCCTCAACCCGCGGCTGGGTCAGCTGGCGTTATCGACGCTGCTGTTTGTGATTCTGTTCGGACTGGGACAGGTGTTGTAAATACAGTGGTGGCACGACTCTAAGTCGTGCCACCACTAAATCTTCTACTAAAAAGCAATAGACGAGCCCTAAACCTTCGGGGAGTTTTTTTAACAGCGTTCTCTATAGCTTCACAACCCGTCGCGTCACCTGCTTGCCGTTGACCTCAATGCGGATAAAGTACGTTCCGGCGGCGGCAGGGAGCTGTAGTTGGGTATGATGGGCATTGGCTGTTTTAAAGCCTTTGGTCTGCACGACCTGCCCCTGTGTATTCAGCACCGTCAGGGTAGCCGCCTGCGGGGTTGGTAAGGTCAGGTCTACCGACACCACGCCCGAGGTAGGATTCGGGTACACGGCCAGTTTGCCGCCCGCGAGTTCTTCAGTTCCCATGATTACCTGCACGGTCACCACGGCCTGACCCGTCACCATGCCAGCCCCGCAGTTGTTCTCTACCCGCTGAATCTGATAGGTGGTTGTGGCTTGTGGCTGTACTGTCAGGGTAACCGGCGAAGTAATGGCAGAAAAGGCCGTTCCGTCGCTCAGGACACCTTTCCACGGCCCGTCGCCGGTAAAGGTAATCGATAGCGGGGTGCTGCTGCCCTGCATGATGGTTGCCGTGCCGCTAAGACTGGCCATCGACAGCCCTTTCACGGCAAACGTGGCACTCTCCACCGATTCGGCAAAATCTACCGATTTGGTCACCACACGGTAGCGGTAGCCGTTGCCCGCCGGCAAGGCGGCGGGTATAGTGGCGCGCAGGTTCTGGCGGGTGCCGCTGCCGATGACTGTCGGCGCGTCAAACCGGCCGGCCGCATCCGAAAGCTGAATGTCATACGTCCACTGATCGGCTTTAGTTGAGTTTTCGGCCGTAATCAGAATCGGGAAGCTGGTACCGACGCAAACCGACGTTGCCGGAGGAGCTGCCGGTACGATGCGAGGTTTTGGCATAACGCTGAGCTGGAACTCATCGCGGAGGCAATTCAGCGGATCCGTTACGACAAAATTGGCCGGCTGCGTGGGCGAAACCGTAATGGACCGGCCCGTTTGACCCGACTGCCAGCGGTACTCGCCCGGCCACGACGCCTGCAATTCGCGCTGCTCGCCGTATTCCAGCGATAGCCGCTGCGTCCGGTTTGTGTTTTTCAGGATCGTAAACTGGTCGCCGATCTGCCCGGTGCTGGTCAGCCATTTCACGTCCATACGGTTGTCGTTCATGTCGATCAGCACCGAGCCGCCCACGGTAGTATTGCTGTAGGCCATGGCCACATGCGGATAATCGGCCGCCACGGCCTGATCCATCTGCCCGCCCGAGCCGGCCACGATGTAGACGGTGCCCTCCCCTTTTGTCAGCATCGGGCAGCTGTTCGGCGTACCGTCGTACCGCCCGTTGGTTTGTTCGGCCAGGTCGGTGTTTTTTGTAAACGATGTCGACGGTCCTTTCAGCCCCCGCAACCGGTACGAGCGTTCGTAGAGATGACTATGGCCTGAGAGCACCAGATCCACGCCATAGCGTTCCAGAATACCGGTCAGGTTTTCGCGGATCAGGATCAACTCAGTTTCGGCATCCGAGTTGTGTGAACCTTTTGAGTAGGGCGGGTGGTGAAAATAGACTACTTTCCAGGGCTGTTTAGTGGCCGCCAGATCCCGTTTAAGCCATTGTACCTGCGTGCCGGTCGTATCAGCCAGCCGCCATAGACCGGCTTCGTAGCCATACGAATCGAGGGCGACAAAATGCACGTTGCCGTAGTCGTAAGAATAATATTGTTTTGAGCCGGACGCCAGCCCGCCCGCTTCTCCCTTTTGCGGAGTACTGAAATTGGTGAAATACGGCAGGTCCCGCACATTAGCGTTGTTGCCGTAATCGTGGTTTCCCGGCACTGGCCAGAACGGCAGATTGGGCAGCGTTTTGGTATAGACGTTAAAGACAAACTGCTGGAACTGTTCATCATATCCGGCCGAATAGGCATTATCGCCCAGCCACAGCCACAGGTTTGCCGGATTCTGCGTCGCTACTTTTTTATACTGCTCATAGGTTGCAAACTGATTGTCGGTACCACACCCGAAATCGCCGAGCGCCCAGATCCGGAACGGACGACGGTCACCGGCTGGCAGGGCCGTTTTAAAGGTATAATCCGTGCCGTAGGCAATTTTCACGTCCGGCTGTCCGACCGCATAGTAATACATTGTCGCCGGCTGGAGGCCGGTAAGCGAGACAATGTGTTCGGTGGCAGGCTGTGCTTCAGACGCGATTGCCGTCATCTGATCGGGATTCGTGCCATACCAGACTTGACCGGCCACGGCCTTATCGGTTCGCCAGCGGACAGTGATACCCGTTGGCGTAACTACCTGCAGGTAGGGAATCCGGGTCAGGTACGCGATGGATTGCTGTGCCATCGCCGGTAAGCTGTTGAGAATGATTAGAAATGTAATGTATAAGTTCTTGTGCATAGGAAGATCAGGACGGAAACCGCAAGATGCAACAAAGCTACAAACGAACCTTCTTTTTTACAGCACCATTC
This sequence comes from Arsenicibacter rosenii, assembly GCF_001870735.1. GTDB lineage: Bacteria > Bacteroidota > Bacteroidia > Cytophagales > Spirosomataceae > Arsenicibacter > Arsenicibacter rosenii. The sequence continues at coordinate 832,220 of NZ_MORL01000001.1, forward strand.
GGGAAGTTCCTGCCAGGTTGGTAATTCGTAGGGGCAACCCCACGTGGTTGCCCGCCCACGTAGTTGCCCGCCCACGTAGTTGCCCGCCCACGTAGTTGCCCGCCCACGTAGTTGCCCGCCCACGTAGTTGCCCGCCCACGTAGTTGCCCGCCCACGTAGTTGCCCGCCCACGTAGTTGCCCGCCCACGTAGTTGCCCGCCCACGTAGTTGCCCGCCCACGTAGTTGCCCGCCCACGTAGTTGCCCGCCCACGTAGTTGCCCGCCCACGTAGTTGCCCGCCCACGTAGTTGCCCGCCCACGTAGTTGCCCGCCCACGTAGTTGCCCGCCCACGTAGTTGCCCGCCCACGTAGTTGCCCGCCCACGTAGTTGCCCGCCCACGTAGTTGCCCGCCCACGTAGTTGCCCGCCCACGTAGTTGCCCGCCCACGTAGTTGCCCGCCCACGTAGTTGCCCGCCCACGTAGTTGCCCGCCCACGTAGTTGCCCGCCCACGTAGTTGCCCGCCCACGTAGTTGCCCGCCCACGTAGTTGCCCGCCCACGTAGTTGCCCGCCCACGTAGTTGCCCGCCCACGTAGTTGCCGGTACAGTTGATAGAATACGATTTTGGGCGTACATTACCATCAAAAACATGAAACAACTTGTCTACCCAGCCCTTGTACTGCTAACAGCTGCTGCCTGCCAACGGGGGACTGTCCCGAACGCAAAACGCGTCGTCATCACCGGCATCGATGCCACGAAAAAGCCGGGCAATGATTTTTTCACCTACGCCAACGGCATCTGGAACGATACGGCTCAGATTCCGGCCAGTCAGGCGGGGGTTGGCTCCTACTCTTTCCTCAATTATCCGCAGCGGATCCGGTTGCAGGGAATTCTGGACAGCGTGTCGGCAAGTCCGCAGCCCAAAGGCAGTCTGGAGCAGAAAGTGGGCGATTTTTATGCGTCCGGCATGGATACCACCGCGATCAACAAGCGAGGTTATGACCCGATCAAGCCCCTCCTCGCCCGCATCGATGCGCTGAAAGACGTTCCTGACATGCTGGCGCTGATTGCCAGTGAACACAAGGAAGGCAACCGCTCGGTTATTGGGTTTTACGTTGGCCCTGACAACCGGCAGAGCAGCATCAACATTGCCCAGTTCCAGCAAACCGGCATCGGGCTGCCCGAACGCGATTATTATTTTAAAACAGATTCGTCGACCCTCGGCATCCAGCAAGCCTACCGTACCTACCTGACCCGCTTGTTTGAACTGACCGGAGCGGCTAAAACCACCGCCGAAAACGGGGCTGCCGTTGTGTATAACCTTGAGAAACAACTGGCCGGCGCTCACCGGACCAACATTGAGCGGCGTGACGTAAAGGCCAACTACAATAAACTGGCCGTTGCCGACCTGGCCACGAAGCATCCGACACTAGCCTGGCCGACGCTGTTACAGCACCTGGGCGTACAGGTCGATTCGGTGAACGTCGCCCAACCGGGCTACTACGACAAACTGAATGAACTGCTCACCGCCGTTCCGCTGGCAGACTGGCAGCTCTATCTGAAAGCCCGTGCCCTCACCAATTACGCCAATTACCTGAGCCAGCCGTTTGTGGATGCGGCGTTTGCCTATACGAAAGTGCTGACGGGACAGGCCGTTAAGAAAACGAGGGCCGAAGAAATGACCCAGGCCGTCGACGGATCATTGGGCGAAGCTCTGGCGCAACTCTATGTCAAAAAGTATTTTCCGGAAGATGCGCGGAAGCGGATGGCGGTTCTGGTCGATAATCTCAAAAAAGCGTTTGAGACCCGCATTACCAAACTGGACTGGATGAGTGATTCTACAAAAGCACGGGCAAAGGAAAAACTGTATGCCTTTACCGAAAAAATCGGCTATCCGGACAAATGGCGGGATTACTCAGCGGTTGAGATTCAGCGGGGAGCTTATTTCGAAAACCGCCTGGCCACCAATAAGAATGACTATCTGTATAATGTGGCCAAAACCGGCAGGAAGGTTGACCGCACCGAATGGCATACCACCCCACCCACCGTAACGGCCTACAACAATCCGCCGCTCAATGAGATTGTCTTTCCGGCCGGTATCCTGCAACCGCCTTATTTTGATGTGAATGCCGACGATGCGCTGAATTACGGCGGTATCGGCATGGTAATCGGCCACGAAATCACCCACTCGTTCGACGATCAGGGAGCCCAGTACGACAAATACGGCAATGTGGCCAACTGGTGGACGAAAGCCGATTACGCCAAGTTTAAAGCCCGAACCCAACAGGTAATTGACCAGTATAACCAGTTTACGGTACTGGATTCAGTACACGTAAAAGGCGCTCTGACGGTTGGCGAAAATACGGCCGACATCGCCGGTGTGGCCATTGCCTACGACGCCTTTAAACTGACTGAACAAGGGAAAAGCACCAAGAAACTGGACGGTTTCACCCCTGACCAGCGTTTTTTCATCTCAATTGCACGGATCTGGCGTGTAAAAACGCGGAATGCCTACATGGGTATGTACGTCAATACCAACCCGCATTCACCGGCTAAATGGCGTGTCAACGGGCCGCTGATGAATTTCACCCCGTTCTACAAAGCCTTTAATGTACAGCCGGGCGACAAAATGTATAAGCCCGAAAAAGACCGGATCACGGTCTGGTAAGTAAGGATCAATCCGGAGGTATTTCACACCTCCGGATTCTTTTTTTTATGTTGCGGGTTAAACCAGTAGCGGCGCCAAAGCCATGTCTCATCCATTAACTGTATGCCGTCAAATACCGGAAAGTGTATCTGTTTACGTACAGTTTTAAGGCCTTTTTTTGCCCTATGCAAACAGAATTAACGTTTTTGCCCCAAATCGCCCGAATCCGGCAGGATACACCGGGCTGTAGCGATGATACCCTGTTTATGAACAGTGCCGGGGCGTCATTGATGCCTGAGCCCGTTTTATCAGCCATGCTGCACCACCTTCAGTTAGAAAACCGGTTGGGTGGCTATGGGGCTGAGCGGCAACAGGCGGGGCAGATTGCCCGCTTTTACGACGAAACAGCGCTGCTGCTCAATACAAAGCCTGATAACATTGCCTATGCCTACAGCGCAACGGATGCCTTTATCCGTGCCATGTCATCCATACCGTTTCGCGAGGGTGATACAATACTGACCACAACGAATGATTATATTTCCAATCAGCTGGTTTTTCTTTCCCTGCAAAAGCGGCTCGGTATACAATTGATTCGGATTAATGACCTCCCGAACGGAGACCTGGACCTGACGCATCTGGAGGAGCTGATACGCCGGCACAGCCCGCGTCTGGTTGCCGTTACCCATATACCTACTAATTCCGGAATTGTATTACCTGCCGAAGCAATCGGGCAGCTTTGTCATCAGTATGACGCCTGGTATTTGCTCGATGCGGCGCAGTCGGTGGGGCAACTGCCGCTGGATGTTGCCCGGATCCGGCCCGATTTTCTGGTAGCCACAGGGCGCAAATTTCTGCGGGGGCCGCGCAATACTGGTTTTTTGTACCTCTCCGACAAGGCGCTACAAGCCGGCCTTACTCCGTTGTTTGTCGACCGCAGGGGTGCCATATGGACAGCACCGGATCAGTTTGACATTCAGCCGACTGCCCGTCGTTTTGAACCACAGGAAATTTCGCTTCTGATTATGGGGCTGGCCGAAGCTATTCGCTATGCCAACCAGATTGGTATCCAACAGATTGCGGCCCATAATCAGCTTTTGATGCAGGAGCTCCGGAACGGCCTTGCTCCTATCCCGGGGCTCACGCTGACGGACCGTGGCTCGGTGCAGAGTAATATCCTGACCTTTCACGCTGCGAACAAATCCCTTCCCGTGCTCGAAAATAATTTACGTCAGGCGGGTATTGTTTTCACGGCTCAGCAATCACAGGCAGCGCTGATCGATTTTCAGCGCAAGGGTATTGACTGGATTATCCGCCTGTCTCCGCATTATTTCAACACCAGTGACGAAATCGCAGCCGTGTGCCGGATCATTTCCCGCTGTCTGGAATAGGCAGGGGCGACCCCACAGGGTTACGGTCTTGTTTTGGTTTTCCGGATGGCAACCGGCACGCAGAGATTTGGCGGACAGTCGCAGCTGACGGACAACGTGACCGTTACGTCGCGGAAACACCCCAGAGCATTGAACACCCGTACCGTGTAGGTTTTCGCCTGATTCAGTGTGCTGGCAATAACCCCACCGGCGGGCACCGGAACCGGCGCGGGCTGAAGTGCCGCTGCCGCGTTAAACGATGTTCCTTCCGAGTATTGGTACATAAACTGACCGGTGTTGCTGCCCAAACCGGACAGACGCAGTGAGCCGTTTGCCTGTGGCTGGTTAGTAAGGCAGGTCGGGCGGGTCGCGACAACGTCGTAGAGCGGAATACTGTCTGACTCAATAAAGATCGGACAGCAGGTCAGATCAGGACACTGCACATTCCCCTTGTAGCCGATCACCCGGTACTCACCGAGAGCAGTGGCGGTAAAGCTCGTCAGCAGACCATCATATACTTTTTCGGTGCCTCGGTACCATTCGTAGCGGGTATAGCCGGCCGGAGCCGTCAGCTCAATCATCACCGGATCGCCCGGACAAACGTTAACGGGTACCGATAAACAAACCTGCGATACCTGCCCGCCTGCATTGGCCGATGCATAGACCACTCCTTCATTGACAATGCTGACCGAATACACCAGAGTTGCCGTACTGCTAGCCGGCAGCGTACCGACGTTCCAGAGGCTGGTCAGTGAGTTTGGCGAGAAAGCCCCCTGTGATACATTGACCGACCCCGGCACAATTACGCCCCCCCCAACTGAATCACGGACAGCAACCGCACTGGCCGCCACAGGACCGGTATTGGCAACCACCACCGTAAATGTAACGAGGCTACCCAACTGCGCCTTCGTAGCCGAAACGAACTTCTGCACCGAAACCTGCGGCCCAAGTACAGACAAACTCATGGACACCGATGCCGTACAGCCTTCCGGCGTGGTACAGGTGGCCGAATAAGCTGTTGTAACAGTCGGCGAAACAACCTGACTGACCCCGGTCAACGAATTGGACCAGGCCACGGTGCCGCTTTGGCAGCCATTGGCGAGCAGGGTTGTACTGGAGCCTGACGCCAGCGTTGAGCCGGTGGCCGACGTGAGCGTCAGTGAAACCGGTACGTCTTCGATCACCAGCGGACAGCAGGACTGTTGCTGACATACGCCGGTACCGTCATCAACCAGCACCTTATATTCACCGGCAGTAGTGGCCGTATAACTGTTCAGCGGTCCTTCCTGCACCAGCGCAGTGCCATTGTAGAATTTATAATTACTGTATCCGGCCGGCGCATTGACCTGCACGACATAACCACTTCCCGGACAAACAAGGATGGGTATGGATGTGCAAACCTGTGTCGTATCCACGTTCTGGATGGTACTGGTAACGTTTACTACCCCCTCCCCGACCACACTGGCCGAGTAGGTTAACGTAGCTGAGGCATTGGCCGGTAAGGTGGCAAACGCCCAGGTATTGGTCGGAATGCCGGCCGTAAAGGTGCCGGTTGATGCAGTGGCCGAATTAGGAATGTAGTTTGCTTTCGCCGAAATGTACTCTTCCACCACCACATTATTAGCGGCAGCATTCCCTGTATTGGAGACAATGACGGTATAGGTAAGCACATCCCCAATCCTGGCCCGCGCCTTACTGACCATGGTTATCAGCGAGAGTTTAGGTACCGGCTGTACGGTTACCGTCCGGGATGCGGTTGCCTGGCAGTTATCACCTACCGTGCAGGTGGCCGAATAGGTTGTTGTCTGAAGCGGCAGCACTACAATCTGCGTCCGGCCGTTGTCGGCTGTGCCCGTCGACCAGTGCATTGTACCGTAATCGCAGCCGGCCGCCGTCAACGTTACGGTACTTCCTTCACTGACGGTTGTGGCCGCCGAAGCCGTAATGGTCAGCGAGGGCACAGGTACGACCGTAATGGTGGCCGTGGTTGAAGCTACTGACGAACTCTCTGTGCAGGTAATTTTAAACGGAATAAGGGTTGGCGTCTGAACGCCCGATGGCGTCTGAAAACCAATCGAAGGTGTTGGCCCTCCGATACTTACACCATTTCCTTCCCACGAGATAGCCCCCGTACATCCGGTTGAGACTAACGTTGCCATCTGTCCCGTACAGGCGGTAACCGAAGCAACACTGATGGATGGCGGCGCTGTTAAGTAAGCATTCGCGCCTAATACTTTTACATTAGCGAACAGTAGCAGCCAGAGGCTAAATAGCATTGCCTTTGTAACAGTTCTGAAAAGTGCATAAACGTTCTGAGTGTAATAAATGGGCATAACCTTAGCTTCTTGAAAAGAGAGAATATAAACGAATTACATATTCGTCATAACCTTATCAAAAGGAATGCCATTTACATTCTCACAAATGTTTTTCTTTATGTCTATTTATCAGTTATCATACCCGTTATACAATAAATAGTTACATAAAAAACAATCACCTATGCACTGATAAAATAGTAAACAAGCTGATAATTAAGCCAATGACAGCTCAGGGGAATTCTTCTTTTATACCCCGGTTTATTTTTTATTTTTTTTCAATCCTGTCGTAAAATGCTGGGTTGAGTCGGCTTGTAAGCGGGCGCCGGAGCTGCCGAATGAATAAAAGTACCGGGTTCCCGGCTCGAGGTTGCTCAGAGTTATGTAATGATCCGTGAGTTGCTGGTTATTGAAGATCGCGCCATTCAGCTGGTTCATCCGGAGGCCATACAAAACCCGGCTGTTAGCGGGGCCGTCGGTATGCCAGCAAATGGTCACACTGTTTTCTGTCAGATTCTGAATATAGGGGCCTTTGACGATCCGGGGCGGAACGGCAAACAGGATACATAAATAAGCTACAGGTAAGAGTTTATTCATCTTTTTTTGAGTTAAGTCGTTTTGCATGCAGGGTTACGGCGCATAACCGGCTCTTTTTTGACATTTTTTTAATCTGAGGCCGCAAGTTACCGGCATCTTTCTGACCTAAGCCTATATAACCCCGACAAAATACCTTGATTTTAGAAGCAGAACTGATACCCCGACTCCGGAAAGGCGACGAAAAAGCCTTCCGTTACCTGGTAGAGACCTACCAGCGTCGGGTCTATAATACGATTCTGGCTCTGGTACAAAACGCAGAAGAAGCGGAAGACATTGCGCAAGAGGTGTTTGTCGAAGTTTATGAGACGATTACGGCCTTTCGGGGGGAAGCGAAGCTATCTACCTGGCTTTACCGGATTGCTACGTCAAATGCCCTGAAAGCCATCCAGAAAAAGAAGGCACAGAAGCGGTTTTCGTTTTTGAGCAGTTTGTTCGGAGCGAACAACGAGGTGATTTACCACCCGCCTGATTTTCATCATCCGGGGGTAGCTCTGGAAGACAAGGAACAAATGCAGCACTTATTTGCTGCCATTGCCCAACTCGCCGATAAACAAAAAATAGCCTTTACCCTCCATCATCTGGATGGGCTGAGCTACCAGGAAATTGCCGAGGTCATGCAAACGTCTCTTTCTTCGGTTGAATCGCTGATTCACCGGGCCAAACAAAATTTAAAGAAGCAACTGAAATACATTCTAATCTTTCATTGAATATGTACGCATCACAAGACGATAACTGGAACGAGCTGTTTGGCAAACTGGGTAAACTGCCCCCCGCCGAACCCAAACCGTTTTTTTATACACGGGTGAAGGCCCGCCTCGATAACCGTCAGGCAAGGCCCGTCAGCTGGCTGCTCAATCCGGCGTATGCCATTGCGGCCCTGAGCCTGCTGGTACTGATCAACGTGGCTGTGGCGGTAAACCATGGCAGCAACGACCTGACGCAAACTGAATCAACAACCTATGACGGCTTTGTAGCCGAATACCATCTTCTTCAATTTAACTGGGATGCCAATGAATGAGAAATCAAAAACCCGCCTGTTGACTGGTATCATTATCGTGCTGGTTGCCCTCAACGCCGCCTTACTGGCGTGGCTGTACATGGGCCCGAAACACCCGCCCCGCTGGCGTGGCGGAAACCGGTGGAACTCATTTTTAGCCGATACACTCAAGTTTTCACCGGAACAGCGTGTTCAGTTTGATACCCTGCGCAAACAGTATTTCAGAGAGACTATGCCCATGGCCAAAGACCTGAAAAAAGCGCGTCAGGAGTTTTATAAGCTCCTTGATGATACCACGCTGACGGAAGCACAACTTACCGAGAAGGCGTCGGTGATTAACAACCGGGTAGCCGGTATGGATGTCATTACCCTGCTGCACTTCCGGAAAGTAGCGGCCATCTGTACACCGGTTCAGCGCGAAAAACTAAAAAAGATCCTGATCGAAATGCCGTTTGTCGACCGTGGCATGGGGCGCGGCGGCGGCCCTCCGTTCGGCGGCTGGCGTAAACATGAAAAACATTAATTTTTTTTCGCTACCGCCGCAAGTTTCACCAGCCGAATCGTCCTAAGACATAAATACTAAACACAATCATGAAAAAAGTAATCTTAGCAGCCAGTTTGCTGGCCACCTTAACCATCAGCCAGAGTTTTGCCCAGGACCAGCCACGCCGCGAAGGCCGTCGCGACAGCACCAACCGTGGCGGTGGCCGCGGCGGGATGATGCGCGACATGGCGCAGGTGGAAGAAAAAGACCTGCCACAAAGCATTAAGGATTATGTTAAGAAAGAGTTTGCCAGTGCAGAATTCCGTCGTGCCGGTAAAAGTACGGAAGGCCAGTACATGGTCATGATGACCGAAGGCGAAAAGCGCCTGATGCTGACTTTTGACGAAAAAGGTGTTTTCGTGAGCAAGCGCGAAATGCAGGGTCGCCCGGGTGGCGGCGGCAATGGCGGCGGGCAACGCAACAAATAATTCCCGTATCGGTTTATGGATGAGGCAGTACCCGCTGCCTCATTCTGTTTACATTTTCACCTGAGACGCATCTGTCTCAACAACTCATTGGTACAATCTGAACACACAATTATGAAACCTGGAAGAATTTTCTTTTCACTGTTTCTGCTCATTTCAGCATGGCAGTTTACGTTCGGGCAAACGGCTCCTCCCCAGACCGGCGCCCTGCCGACCGGTATTCTCTCCGGTACTGTCACCGACCAGAAAGGACAGGCCTTAATCGGGGTAAACCTCGTATTGACCCGCCAGGACAGTACTGCCGAAAAGCATTATGCCGTGACAGACGTCAACGGTGCCTTTCAGTTCCCTAAAATTCCCCAACGCGCTTATCAGCTTCAGGCTACCTATGTCGGCTTTGATGCGCTCAATCAGACCGTTAACCTGCTGCAGGAGAGCCAGAGCCTTGGTGCGCTGCAATTACTCGAATCGGCCAAACAGCTGAAAGAAGTACAGGTTGTGGGAAAAGCGCCGACGGCTCAGCAAAAAGGGGACACTCTCCAGTTTAATGCCAGCGCCTACAAAGTAAACCGCGATGCCCAGACCGAAGACCTGATCAAGAAAATGCCGGGTGTGACGGTGCAGAACGGAACCGTGCAGGTGCAGGGTGAAAACGTACAGCAGATTCTGGTCGACGGAAAACCCTTCTTCGGCGATGATCCGACGATTGCGCTGCGTAACCTGCCGGCCGAAGTAGTCGATAAAATTGAAGTATTCGACCGGTTAAGTGATCAGTCTCAGTTTACCGGCTTCAACGATGGCAATACCAGCAAAACCATCAATATTGTTACCCGGGGCGATCGCCGGAACGGTCAGTTTGGCCGTGTTTATGCCGGCTATGGTACAAACGATACCTATCAGGCAGGGGGTAGCATGAACTTCTTTAAAGGCGACCGCCGGTTAAGCATTATCGGCCTGTCGAATAACATTAACCAGCAAAACTTCTCGGGCCAGGATTTATTAGGTGTTCAGAGCGCCGGGGGTACCCGGGGCGGTGGCGGCGGTGCCCGTGGTGGGGGCGGCGGCGGTGGTGGTGCCCGCGGGGGCGGCAACTTCGGGGGCGGCGGTGCCGGTAACTTTCTGGTCGGTAACGCAAACGGGATTAACACAACCCACTCAGTCGGCCTTAACTACAGCGACCAATGGGGTAAAAAACTGGCCGTGCGGGGCAGCTATTTCTTTAACCAGGGTAACAGCCGCAATGAACAGTCGACGGTACGGGATTATTTTCTGAATCAGGAAACAACCCAGCGCTACGAAGAAACGCAGACCTCCGGCAGCCGGAACAACAACCACCGGGTAAATTTCCGGTTTGAGTATACCATTGACCGTAATAACTCCCTGCTGATTACCCCGAACCTGAGCTTTCAGGATAACCGGTCAAACAGTGAGGTGACGAGCTCAACCCGTCAGGGCGATGCCTTGCAAAACACAGGTTCTAACTCCTCGTCGGCCCAAACGTTTGGCTACAATATGTCGAACAATATCCTGTACCGTCACCGGTTTGCCAAAATGGGCCGCAGCCTCTCGGTTAACTTAGGGATGGGACTGAACGACCGCGATCAGAAAAGCTTCCTGCTGTCGAACAATACGTTCTACGGCACCAATCCCGACACGACTATGATCGACCAGAAAACGCTGAACCGTTCGAAAGGGTATCAGGTATCGGGAAACGTGTCTTACACCGAACCGCTCAGCAAAAAAACACAGTTGCAGTTCAGCTATAACGTCAGCTACCGCTACAGCGACGCCGACAAGCGTACGTACCAGAATAACCCGTTTACACACCTGGTACAACGGCTGGATACGCTGCTGACCAACACCTTCAATAACGATTACGTTACGCATCAGTTTGGTACCGGAATCAACTACCGGGGAAAGAAACTGGGATTATTTGCGACGGTAAACTTACAGGATGCCGAGCTGTCGGGCCAGAAGACGTTCCCGCAGTTTACCAACATCGACCGGTCATTTATCAACCTGCTGCCCATGGTTATGCTCGACTATACGCTGAATCAGGACAACAAGTTTCGTCTGACATACCGCACGTCGACCAACGCGCCGTCGATCACGCAGTTACAGGATGTGGTGGACAACAGCAACCCGTTACAGGTATCGACCGGTAACCCGCTGCTGAAGCAGGAATACAGCCATAACGTTGGCCTGCGGTACTCACTGACCAAGCCAACGAGAGCTGCCAGCTTCCTGACCTTCATCAACCTTGGCTATACGCAAAACCCGATCGGTACTTCGACATTCATCGCTCAGCGCCCGACCACGCTGGCAAACGGGTATGTGTTGCAGCAAGGAGTTCAGCTGACACAGCCGGTTAACTATGACAACAACCTGAATTTCCGCACGTTCGTAACGGGCGGTCTGCCGCTCAAAACGATCAAGAGTCAGGTCAACGTCAATGCCAGCTTTACCTATAACCGTACGCCGGGTCTGATTAACCGGGTGCTGAATCTGGCGCATCAGTATGCAAGCAGCGCGGGGGTAGTCATCAGCAGCAACATCAGCGAAAAACTGGATTTCAACCTTGGATACAACGTTTCGTATAATCAGCAGCAGAATACGGTACAGACTCAGTCGAACTCCAATTACACGGTTCAGACCGGTAGCGCGCGGCTGAACTGGATTTTCGGAAAAGGCTTTGTGTACCGGACAGACTTCTCTTACTACAGCTATTCGGGTCTGGCCGCCGGTTTCAACCAGCAATTCTCGCTCTGGAATATGGAAGTGGGTAAGAAATTCCTGAAGAATCAGGCCGGTGAGCTGAAAATTTCGGTGTTTGACTTGCTGAACCAGAATACCAGCATTACCCGTACGCTGACGGAGACTTACCGCGAAGACGTTCGTTCGCTGGTCTTAAAGCAGTACTTTATGCTGACGTTTACGTATACACTCCGGAACTTCAAATCGGGTTCGATGCCAACGCAGGATAACCAGGAGCAGCGCCCGTGGCGCGAGCGGGGTGGTATGGGACCAGGCATGGGCCCTGGTGGCATGGGGCCTCGCGGCGGATTTAATTAAAGAGTGAAAGAGCGAGAGAGTGAAAGAGCGGCCATTAACCCGGTACTCTTTCGCTCTTTATCTCTTTCACTCTTTCGCTCTTTATATTACGCCTTCGCTACGGCAACGCGCAGCAGGAACTCGTCCATTTCAATTTCAGAAGCCCCGCCGTTCAGGTTTTCGACCAGCTCCAGCGAGTTCGCCTGAACTTCCTGACAGATATAGGCTTTATTGGCTTCAACAGCCGCCGCCAGCGTATCGTTATTCCGCTCCAGTACGATGGTAATTTTATCCGTTACATCAAAATCACTGTCTTTCCGCAGGTTCTGAATCCGGTTCACAAAGTCGCGGGCAATCCCTTCCTGCCGCAGTTCGTCGGTGATTGTCACATCGAGGGCAACCGTCAGCCCACCTTCACTGGCCACCAGCCAGCCCGGCACATCTTCAGTCAGGATTTCCGTATCGGCCAGCGTGATGGGCTGGTTCAGCGATGGCAGCAAAAACGTACCCGACTGCTCCAGCTGCGCGATGTCATCGGCGGTCATGGCCGTAATGGCCGCTGCCACGTCTTTCATCTGCTTACCGAACTTAGGGCCCAGGGCCTTAAAGTTGGGTTTGATCTTTTTCTTCAGGATACCCGAAGTTGCCTCAGCCGACGTACCATCCAGGAATTCAACCGCCCGAACGTTCACTTCCGACTGGATAATCGGCGCTACGTGTTCGATTAAACCGCGTGTTTCGGCATTGAGCACCGGAATGAGCACTTTCGTCAGCGGCTGGCGTACTTTGATTTTGTGGCCTTTCCGCAGCGAATGCACCAGCGAACAAACGTTCTGAGCCAGCGCCATCGACTTCTCCAGCTCAGTATCAATCCATTCTGTGACAACCGGATGCCATTCGGTAAAGTGGACCGAATCGTACTTAAACGGTGTATCTTTCTCAATTGATTCTTCGCGCACTGATTCGGTGAGGTTGCGATACAGCCAATCGGAGAAGAACGGCGCAATCGGCGACATCAGCTGGGCCACCGTTGCCAGACAGTGCTGCAATGTTTCGTAGGCCGCGCGTTTGTCTTCCGTCAGTTCACCGGTTTCGCTCGCCCCTGTCCAGAACCGGCGGCGCGACAGCCGTACATACCAGTTTGACAGCTGATCGCAGACAAAATCCTGAATCAGACGACCGGCTTTGGTCGGGTTATAGTCTTCGAACTGCTCGGTCACCTCGTTTACCAGCGTCATCAGCTTGGAGATAATCCAGCGGTCCAGTTCTGTCAGACGCTCGTATGGCACCCGGTCAAACTGTTCGATGCGGTAATTGTCGAGGTTGGCGTAGAGCGCAAAGAAGTTATACGTGTTCAGCAAGGTACCGAAAAACTTCCGCTGCACCTCCCCGATCCCGTCGAGGTTGAATTTCAGGTTTTCCCACGGCTCAGCATTGGTAATCATGTACCAGCGTGTGGGGTCAGCTCCGTAAGTCGACAACGTCCGGAACGGATCGATGGCGTTACCCAGCCGTTTCGACATTTTGTTGCCGTTTTTGTCGAGCACCAGCCCGGTCGACACCACATTTTTAAACGCAATCGACGAGTCGACGTTGCCATCGAGTGTACCCAGCATACCGGCAATGGCATGCAGCGTGAAGAACCAGCCACGTGTCTGATCAACGCCTTCCGAAATAAAGTCGGCCGGGAACGATTTATCGAATGTCTCTTTGTTCTCGAACGGATAATGCCACTGTGCATACGGCATCGCCCCCGAATCAAACCAGACATCGATCAGGTCCGGCTCGCGGAACATCAGTTTACCCGACTCCGATACCAGTACAAACCGATCAACATACGGACGGTGAACGTCTAACTGTGATTGCGCGAAAGATTGAATAAGTGACTGATTCTGGTCAATGTATGGCGCATATTCCGGGTGCTCAGCCAGCATCGCAGTCATACGCTCAACCGCTTTTTCACTCAAGGCAATAAGCTCTTCGACCGAGCCAATGCAATGTTCTTCACCGGCTTCGCTCCGCCAGATCGGCAGCGGCGTTCCCCAGAACCGGCTGCGGCTCAGGTTCCAGTCAACGAGGTTTTCGAGCCAGTTTCCAAACCGGCCGGTCCCTGTGCTTTCCGGTTTCCAGTTGATGGTTTTGTTAAGTTCAACCAGCCGGTCTTTCACGGCCGTTGTCCGGATAAACCAGCTGTCGAGCGGATAATACAGAACCGGTTTATCGGTCCGCCAGCAGTGCGGGTACGGGTGTTCGTATTTTTCAACGCGGAATGCCTTGCCCTCTTCTTTCAGTTTGATGGCAATCAGCACGTCCGTCGGGCGGAATTCGGGATCGGCCCGTTCCTCATCCGAATAGTATTCTTCCTTGACATACCGGCCGGCGAAGTCCGTAATTTCGTTCACAAACCGACCCTGACGGTCGACCACCGGCACTTCCTTACCCGTTTCGTCGCGGACCATGATCGCGGGAATGCCGTTGGCCTGGGCCACCCGGAAGTCATCCGCACCAAATGTCGGCGAGGTATGAACAACCCCGGTACCATCTTCGGTCGTTACGAAATCGCCGAGAATGACCTTAAAGGCAGGTTTTTCCGGCTGCACGTACGGCAGCAACTGCTCATACTCGATTCCTTCCAGATGCTCGCCTTTAAACGCCATGATAACGGCCCATGGCTGCACTTTATCCCCCGCCTGATAAGCACCAAACGCCGGATCGTTTACGTTGTCAACCTTACCCTTTTCGTTGAGCCACCGGCCAACGAGGTTTTTCGCCAGCACGATATTCACCAGCGCATGGGTATACGGATTGAAGGTTTTGACGAGCACATAGTCGATGTTGGCCCCAACGGTCAGCGCGGAGTTAGCCGGCAAAGTCCACGGGGTTGTCGTCCACGCCAGGATGTAAATGTTATCGCTGTCGGCAGCATCAAACAAATACCCTGATTTGCCCGTCAGCTTCGCCTTAAACATGGCCACGATGGTCGTATCCTTCACGTCTTTATACGTGCCGGGCATGTTCAGTTCGTGGGAGCTCAGGCCCGTCCCCGCCTTCGGCGAAAACGGCTGGATCGTATAGCCTTTATACAGTAAATCCTTGTCGTATAACCGCTTCAGCAACTGCCAGAGGGTCTCGATATAGTTATTCTGATACGTAATATACGGATCCTCCAGATCAACCCAATAGCCCATTTTTTCGGTCAGGTCGTTCCATTGGTCTGTAAACCGCATCACCGTTTCCCGGCATTTCCGGTTATATTCTTCAACGCTGATGGTTTTGCCGATATCTTCTTTCGTGATGCCCAGCTCTTTTTCCACCTGCAGCTCAATCGG
Organism: Arsenicibacter rosenii; assembly: GCF_001870735.1. Lineage (GTDB taxonomy): Bacteria > Bacteroidota > Bacteroidia > Cytophagales > Spirosomataceae > Arsenicibacter > Arsenicibacter rosenii. The sequence goes on from NZ_MORL01000001.1 coordinate 847,468, forward strand.
CAGGCCGTGGGTATCCCAGCCCCCTTTACGCTTTACCTGAAATCCGCGCAGGGTTTTGTATCGGCAGAAAATATCCTTAATCGTCCGTGCCATAACATGGTGAATACCAGGCGCACCGTTGGCAGAAGGCGGGCCTTCATAGAACGTAAAAGATGGTTTGCCTTCACGGATCCGAACTGATTCCTCGAAAGCATTCGTTTGTTTCCAATGATTTAAAACCTCGTCTGCGATGCTGGCATAACTGAGGTTATCGTATTGTTTATAATTCATCAGGAGGTACTCCGGGTGTTTTCAGAAATAAAAATTGGGGCAAAGGTACAGGTTTCGCAGTAAAAAGGGCAATAGCTGGCCGTCAAGGCTGTAAGGTAATAACCAGAGGTATCAGGTATTAATTAGTTCATTGACTTCGGCCAGCGTAAGACCGGTAAGGCTCGCCAGCGTTTCAACCGAAAGGCCCGCCTCCTTGCCACGTCTGATAATTTCTGTTTTTTCACGAAGTGCTCCGGCCTTTTCTCCTTCTTCACGCCCTTCTAAGCGGCCTTCTTCACGTCCTTCTAAGCGGCCCTCTTCACGCCCTTCTAAGCGGCCTTCTTCTTTGGCAGTATCCAATGAGTTCTTAAGATCACGATAATACTTTAAGCTGTCTTCATACGACTGTAATTCCGACTGAGAAAACCTTGCAATCTCTGCCACTTCAAATAATCGTTCAAAAATCTGCTCACGCAACTTTTCCGGCACCCGATTAAGCCGGTTCATATTCCGCAGCACATACAGCCATTTGTCAAAGCGATTTGTTAATTCATCGACTGTTTTCAGGAACTTGGGCATTTCCAGATAGATAAACGTCAGCTTATCATAGAAAACCTTACAGGTTTCAATGTCCGTCAATTTGACATCATACCGGTATTTTGAGCGGTCAGCCCTATCTTCATCAAATACAAAATCCAGTATTGCAATGGTATAAACGGCCTTTAGCTCATAGTTCCAGTCCGTACGTTTTGCCTGTTCGCGAATAGGAAACGTAGCGTAGTACAGCGTACGATCTTTGAAAAAGTTCTGTTTCGATTTCTGAAGTTCAACGATAAACTTTTCGCCGCGCTCGTTTTCACAATACAAGTCAAATATTGCCCGTCTGTCAAGCGCATCAGCCCCCATGTGTTCCGATTTCAGATAAGTTAGTGACTTAATCGGCCCCTCTTGTTCAGCTAATAACTCATTCAGAAAATCAAGCAATAACTCTTTGTTGGGCTCTTCGCCAAAAAGCTTTTTAAACCCAAAATCAGTAAACGGATTCAGATAACGATCAGCTGACTCTTCCATACGAAAACGTACAATTGCTACGCTTATTGACAACTAAGACTGGTTTTCAGTTCCCTTGTCACCATTACAATACGTCTGACAATGCCGCTTGCTCAAAGCTAAAAAAAATACGCTCCCTGCCGCAGGATTTTTTATGTTACTCCGTCTAAAGATTTAATAAACAACATCTAATTCCCGATTGTACGCATGAAAACGTTTTTGCTCATCACCGTAAGCCTTGGCCTCGGCCTTCTTGCCTGTAAAAAAGAATCCACTGATTCGTCAGTAACCCCAACGACAACCACCTTGCCGGATGCTTTTAAAAAATTCAACAGTACGCTGTCCGTTGCCATAGACGGTAATTATGTGGTCATTAAAAGTACGGGCATTCCGGACCATAAAAGCCCTTATTTCAGTACGACAAGCAGTCAGTATGAAGCCTATAACGGGACAAATGCTAAGTTCAGCAAGAACCCGAACAGCATCAGTACCCAGAATCTGGTGTTCCGCATCCCGCTGACACCCACGAAAGCCGCTTCGCCGCAGGCAACGCCGCTGGGCCCGATCGGGGTTTCGCTCAATGGTGTGCCATTTTTCAATCAGTATGCCGGTCCCTCCCAGCCACTGACCAATGAGATTAATTCGTTTGACCAGTACGGAGGCCATCCGCAGCAAACCGGCCAGTACCATTACCACGTTGAACCAACCTACCTGACTAAAGCGTACGGCAGCAGTGCGCTGCTGGGCTTTTTGCTGGATGGTTATCCGGTGTACGGTCCAATGGAGAACGGTAAAGCGGTTAGCAACAGTGATCTGGACGCGTATCATGGCCATTCGCATGCTACGACCGAATATCCGAACGGGATCTACCATTACCACATTACGGCCCAGGATCCTTACATCAACGGCAACGGTTTTTACGGAACACCCGGATCGGTTTCACAATGAGCAGGCTCTTGACAATCGGCGTCGTGCTGTTCTTCTGTGGGAGCAGTTGTACGCAACAGGTGGCGTCAAACACGCCGGTTCTCGTTATGGACATACAAACGCCGGGCTTAGAATCGGTGCATCAGACCTATACCTACCAAGGCGTTCCGTTTACCGGTATTGTTGTAAGCCGGTTTCCATCGGGGGCGATTCAGTCAAAAGCGGCTTATGCCGTGGGCGAACCGGACGGCATAAGCCAGCAATGGTATGAAAACGGACGGACAGCTGAAATCCGGTACTACCATAAAGGGCGCAAAACAGGCCACCATCTGGCCTGGTGGCCCAACGGCAAGCGCCGTTTCGATTACACCTTTGAACGCGACATACCGGTCGGCCATCACCAGAACTGGTATCCGACCGGCCGGCGCTTCAGTTCATTTCATTACGATGCCGAAGGCCATGAAGCCGGTTTGCAGCAAATGTGGTTTGAAAGCGGGCAGGTTAAGGCTAACTACGAAATGCGAAACGGCCGCCGGTATGGCTTACTGGGCGCCAAAGGCTGTATGGGCGAAAACACAACAAATGGATTGAAAAATGGGTAAAAGCCTTATCGCACTTGCCGGAGCTCTGCTCCTGTTGACGGGCTGCGGATCGGATCAGAAGAAAACAGCTCCCCTGCCTTATTACAACACGGCCGATTTTACGCCGCTATGGCTGGAGAAAGGGGATGTACGGATTGGCCAACTGCACCGGCTTAGTGAGTTTAGCTTTACCGATCAGAACAACAGGCGTATCACAGAACAGACAGTCAGCGGTAAAATACACGTGGCTGGTTTCTTCTTTACCAGTTGCCCCGGCTTATGCCCCCGTCTCACCCGGAGCATGACCGAAGTACAGGAAGCCTTCCGCGACAATCCGCAGGTTGTGCTGCTTTCCTACAGCGTCACGCCCGAACGCGACAGTGTCCCTGTCCTGAGGGCCTATGCGACAAAGCATCAGGTTATTGATCAAAAATGGCACCTGCTTACCGGCGACCATGACGCCATATACCAACTAGCGCGAAAATCATACTTCGCCGATGAAAACATCGGTGTGCAGAAAGGCGAAAATGACTTTCTGCACACCGAAAACCTGATCCTGATCGACGGCGATCTGCACATCCGGGGCATTTATAACGGAACGCTTCCGCTTGATGTGCAACAGCTCATTCAGGATATAAAAGCACTAAACGGCGGCAGTGACCGTGATCACAATTGATTTTGAGGTCGGGGTATTGCTCTTGTCGGCCTTGCTGTCAATGGGAATCAGAACATTGGTTTCCGGGAAATAGGCCGCCACACAGCCTCTCGGAATGGTATAGGGCACAACCATAAACTGATGTGCGGTCCGGAGCTTACCGTCGTAATGACTGTGTAAATCTACCACCTGTTTCTCATGAAGACCACGGTTGGCCATATCGTCTTTATGCATGAACAGCACACGGCGCTCGTTGTAAATACCCCTGTAGCGGTCATCGTTTCCGTAGACGGTCGTATTAAACTGATCGTGGCTGCGGATGGTCATCAGCATCAGTTCGTCGGGCTTCATGATGGCCTGTTCCGGGGCATTCACCGTAAACCTGGCCTTCCCGCTGCTCGTCGGAAAACTACGCTTTCGGGGGCCGTTTGGCAGATAAAATCCGCCCGGCTTCCGCACCTTCTGGTTAAAATCCTGAAAACCGTCCACGGTTTTCGCAATCAGCTCACGAATCCGGCCATAGTCAGCCACCAGCGCATCCCAGTCAACACCGTTCCGGTTCCCAATGGTCGCTTTAGCCACCCCGGCGACAATCGCCGGTTCGCTTTTCATGTGTTCTGAAACCGGCTCAACCACCCCTTTCGACATCTGCACCACCCCCGTGGTGTTTTCCATCGTCAGAAACTGTTCCCCGGTAGCCTGCACATCAATGTCGGAATGGCCCAGACACGGTAAAATCAGGGCCGTTTTGCCATGCGTCAGGTGGCTGCGGTTTAATTTTGTCGACACGTGCACCGTCAACCGACAGTTTTGCAGGGCCTCGGCCGTGTAGTTGGTATCCGATGTGGCCAGGGCAAAATTCCCTCCCATGCCGAAGAAAACATGGGCTTTCCCTTCGTGCATGGCCTTTACGGCAGCAACCGTATCAAAACCATCCTTACGCGGAGGCTCAAACCCGATCACCTCCCGGAGTTTATCCAGAAAGGCGGGTTTCGGCTTCTCCCAGATACCCATCGTCCGGTCGCCCTGTACATTGCTGTGCCCACGGATGGGTGCCGCCCCGCCTCCTTCGATACCGATACTACCTTTCAGCAGCAACAGGTTGATAAGTTCCTGAATTGTCGCCACTGCATTCTTGTGTTGCGTTAATCCCATAGCCCAGCAAATGATAATTTTCCGGGTATGTTTGATGGTATCAACCAGCTGCCGGATTTCGGCCAGCGAAACACCCGTCTGCCCTACCAGATCATCCAGTTCATAATGGCTCAGGCTATGGATAAACTGGTCATACCCTTCGGTGTGGGTCTTTATAAAGTTCTGATCGAAAACTGTCCCGGGCGCTTTTTGCTCTTCGGCCAGTAACAGCTTGCAGACAGCTTTCAGCAATGCCAGATCGGCGTTGATCCGGATTTGCAGGAACTGATCGGTTAATTTCTGCCCGCCGGTCAGCATATCACGGGGGCTCTGCGGGTTGCGGAAGGCCATCAATCCCGTTTCAATCAGCGGATTAACGGCAATAATTTTCGCTCCCTTCCGCCGGGCCTTTTCCAGAGGCGTCATCATCCGGGGGGCGTTTGTTCCCGGATTCTGCCCCATGATGATAATCACATCAGCCTTTTCAAAATCATCGTATACAATCGAAGCCTTTCCCAGACCCAACGTATCGCCAAGGGCCACACTCGTAGACTCATGGCACATATTGGAGCAGTCAGGCATGTTGTTGGTGCCGAACATCCGGACAAATAACTGGTAAAGCCAGGCCGTCTCGTTGGCCGTCCGTCCGGAGGTATAAAAAATCGCTTCGTCAGGAGAAGCAAGCGCCTTCAGCTCCTGACCGATCCGGTCAAACGCCTCGTCCCAGCGGATGGGTTTGTAGTGGGTAGCGCCTTCTGCGAGGAGCATGGGCTGTGTCAGCCGCCCCTGTTGCCCCAGCCAGAAATCCGTTTTTCCGCGTAACTCCGCCACGGAGTAGCGCTGAAACAAGACAGGTGAAGCGGTATGCCGGGTCATGACCTCATCAGCAACAGCCTTGGCCCCGCTTTCGCAGTACTCCGCAATGGATGACCGGTCATGGTCGGGGTCAGGCCAGGCACATGAAGGACAATCATAGCCGTCTTTCTGATTCAGTTTATAGAGCGCTGTCCAACCACGTGCGGGTGTTGTCCGCGTAAATACATGCTCAAACGACTTAATGATGGCGGTCAGGCCGGCGGCTTCGGTCTTGTGTTCGCCGATGGTCAGCTCGCCGCTTAATTCTTCCGGAGGAGTCGCGTTCATAGTTTTGGCAGACGGGTCAACCGCCCGTTGGTATCTGTCTGATCGTTTATCTATAAAAACGACTTAACTTACATACTGTTCGGCGACTTACAAAAAATACCGGTACAGCATCCAGCCCATCACCGCGACAGGTTCAGCCTCCAGCATATCGGTTTGCAAGCATATCCCGTTCACCGGCCTGCGTTTCCTGTTACGATTGTGTTACTTATTGCCATAGCCGATTGCTTCAGCCACAACAACCCGTTCCACGCCGGTGTATACATTGAAGCGCTGGTTCCGCATAAAGCCAATCAGTGTAATACCTGCCTCCCTGGCCATCTCGACGGCCAGGCTCGTAGGTGCACCAACCGCCACCAGCACCGGTACACCCGCCATCCAGGCTTTCTGCACGAGTTCGAACCCAATCCGGCCGCTCAGAAAAATTCCGTATTCCTGAAGCGGAACCTGCCCGTTCCAGAGCGCGGCCCCGACCAGTTTGTCGAGCGCATTATGCCGACCGACATCCTCCCGCAGCATTAGTACCTGCCCGTCAGCATCAAACAGAGCCGCCGCATGCACCCCTCCCGTATACGAAAAGGCCCGCTGAGCAGCCTGCACCCGGTCGGACAGACGTTGCAGGACCGCTGCGTCAACCCTGAATCCGCCGGACGTCATCGTCGCCGGACAACTCGCCCGAACGGCATCAATCGAGGCTTTCCCGCAAATACCGCAGCTCGATGAGGCATAGGTATGGCGTTCCAGCAGTTGCCAGTCAATGAGTACCGATGGCTGTAATTCCACCCGCAGCACATTGCCTTGTTTGGTAGCGTCCTGTACGCAATGACGGCAGGAGACGACGTCGGATGCCTCGCGGATAATTCCTTCTGCATACAGGTACCCAAGCGCCAGTTCCTGATCGGCACCGGGTCCGTCAGCGCCGGGGGTCCGCATCGTTACACTCAGGCTTCGCTGCTGCCGGTTGTCGATGGGCCCGAAGCCGAGCCTGATTTCCAGCGGCTCTTCAATGGCGAGCAAATCCGGCTGCGGCTCCTGTAGCGCACCGTCGATAACTTTTTGAATAATGACAGGACTGACCATAGCTCCGGCGGCCCCTGCCGCCTTATTTAGTTGAACGTTTCCAGTTATCTACTATAACTGCGGTAGCGATGCCAACGTTTAAGGATTCGGCCTCGCCAAAGCGCGGAATCGTAATTTTTTCGGTTATAAACGGACTGACTGCCGGTCCGATTCCGTTTGATTCGTTCCCCATCACCAGGTATCCGCCTTTGCCGAACGACATCGTATGTACATCGTTGCCATCCAGAAAAGCGCCATACACCGGCATTTCAGGCCCACCCTCCTTGCTGACACCGGCAAAGAACGCCGGCAGATTCCCATACCACCAGTTTACGCGGGTAAATGAACCTTTACTGGCTGAAATTACTTTCGGGTTGTAGACTTCAGCCGTAGTATCGGAACAGATCAGCTTGCGGATGCCATACCAATCGGCAATGCGCAGGATGGTGCCCAGATTGCCCGGATCGCGGACATCATCCAGCACCAGCACAAATTCGCCGGGTCCGGCGACTAAAGGCCGGTTGTCTTTCGTTTTTACGACAGCCACCGCAGCATTGTTGCTTTCCAGCGTGGTAACGCGCTCCAGCTCGGAAACCGGCACAATTTCGGTCTGCGTCCGTTTGTTGTCTATCAACCGGGCATTTTCTTTACAGAAGCCCTCCGTTGCCAGAAGCATATCGACGGTAAAATCAGATGCGAGGACCTCCTGCACACTTTTGGCCCCTTCGACCAGAAAAGCGCCTGATTGTTGCCGGAATTTTTTCTGATGAAGTGATTGGATGTATTTTCGCTGATTATTTGTAAGCATATATGGTATTTTCAAAGCGCTGGCTCGTTGTTTTCACCGCCATAACCACCTTAGTCTCTGGCTGTATCAGCAACCGATCAGTACGCAATGGCGAGTATTTACTCTATGGTCAGACCATTCGGGGTAACCGCTCCATTCCCACCGAAGAACTGGAAGCCCTTCTGCCGCAAAAGCCTAACCGCCGGATCCTGCGGCTTCCGGTAACGCCTGCCCTCTGGTTTTATGAACTTGGCCTGAAAAGCTACAACCGGGAAGCGGCGGTAAAAGAATTAGAGGCCAAAACTACCGAATTTGAACAACAAAGCCAGCAACTGACCAATGACCCGAAGGCGCTTAAAAAGCTGAACCGCCGGTTTGGGCGGAAGGCTAAAAAACTGCGCAGAACCATAGAAGAAGGCAATGGCCTGATGCGTAACCTCGGAGAGCCTCCGTCTTACTTTTATCCCCGCGACGGGCAGGCCAATGCAGTAAAAATTCAGAAGTACCTCTTTAATAACGGGTTCTTCAATGCTTATGTAACCTATACACTGGATACCCTTTTACGCCGGCAGGTGCAGGTCACTTACCAGATTAACGAACGTAGCGGGTTTTATAACCGGAATGTTGATTTTGAAGCCGAAGATCCGGTAGTCGACTCGATCATCAAACGGGCGAAAGCCGACGCGTATGTGAAGACCGGCGAACGCTATAATACCGACAAGGCCCTGAGCGAACGGGTACGCATTGAGACCCTGCTCCGCAACAACGGCTATTACGGTTTTTCCCGCCAGTATGTTTTTCCGGAGCCAGATACATCCGTTGTCATCAGCCGGGATTCTGCCCGTCGCCAGGTCGACTGGCTCTTCCGCATCGTGAATCCGGTAGGTCAACCGGCTCACCCACGCTTTACGATCGGGCAGGTGCAGGTGACGATCAACGACAATCCGAATGCGGTAAACACCCCTGCTCCCAAAACCGATAGCCTGCGCGGATCCTCCAGCGATGTCCGGAACGGTGTTCGTTTTTACTATTCCGGACCAAAGTATGCCACCCGGCTGCTAAGTACAAAAATCCGGCTTCGTCCCGGTAATCAGTTCCGCCAGGAAGATTTGGCCGAAACCCAGCGTCAGCTGTTTATGCTGAACCAGTATAAATACATCAGTGTCAACATAACCGATACCACCAACCGGAAGCTGCGCGCCAATATCACCCTCAGTCCGCTCGACAAATATGAAACTACATTTGAGGGAGGCCTTTTTGTTCTTTACCAGAACCAGGGGTTTCCCGGACCCTTCGGTAATGTTTCCTTCCGGGTCCGCAATCTGTTTAACGGCCTTGAGGCGCTGGAAACCAACTTCCGGTACGGCCTTGAAGCCCAGGCAGGCTACCCCGGCGCCGATAACATTCTGATGGCCACAGAAGTGGCATTAAACTCATCACTGCTTTTTCCGCAGGTGCTGTTTCCAGGCAAACCCCGCTTTATTTTCAGCCATTATACGCCACGGACACAGGTCGGTATCGGTTTTACCTTTACCAGCCGGCCGGATTACCTCCGGCGAACGTTCCGGGCCACGATGTCATACAACTGGCAGCTGTCACAAACGCGTCAGTTTACGTTTTACATTGCCGATGTCAACCTGATTAATTCCAGTTTTGCCAACCGGGAATTCGGGCAGGCTTACCGGAATTTTATCGTTGCACAGGCCCGAAGCGGAAACACCATTCTGGCCAACAGCTTCTATCCGGCGTTCTCATCGAACATCAGCTTTGCCTATACCTACAATGCCAATGCGGCGACGCTGAACCGACGGACAAACTTTTTCCGGACGGCCCTGGAATCCGGCGGTACTACCCTGAATTTCGTGAAGAATAAAACCATTGAACACTGGAGCGATTCAAGCGTCACAGGGTTACAGTTCTATAAATACCTGCGCCTCAATCTGGACTACCGCCGCTATATTCCGATACGCCCCCACACCACCCTGGCCTTCCGGATCAATACCGGCATTCTGTATGGGTATGGCCCCAATAAAACCGCTCCTTACGAACGGCGGTTCTTTGTTGGTGGCAGTAACAGTGTCCGTGGTTGGCTCCCAAGACGGCTCGGACCGGGATCGGCCCTTCCGGAAACGGATGAAACCAACCCGAATGTTCCGAAATACCGCTACACCAAAGATTCAACCGAACGATATGAGCAGTTCGCCTATCGTTTCGAACAGCCGGGCGACTTATTGCTGGAAGGTTCGGCCGAACTTCGTCACCGGTTGTTTCATTTCGGGGCCGATATAAACGGGGCGCTGTTTGTCGATGCCGGAAATGTGTGGCTTCTACGACCCAACCCCAACAAACCGCTGGCAACCCTCAAGGCCAACCGCTTTTTCTCCGACATGGCAGTGGCAACCGGCTATGGTATCCGCATCGACTTTTCGTACTTTATTATCCGGTTCGATGCCGCCGTCAAGGTTTGGGACCCTGCCCGCCGGTATGTCAATCCGGAAACAAATCAATGGGTCGACGAACGGTTTATCCTGCCGAAGTTCTCCCTGCGGCAGCTTTCGAAAGGACCTAATCCACTGGTAGTTAATTTTGGGATTGGTTATCCGTTTTAAATTAACCTGCCAAAATGTCAGGAAACTTCCCCTATTCTTTGTAATTTTGCAAGAACCAATAGGTTTTGGTTTGCTGTTTAACGGATTCAGCCGCTTACTCAGCTGCGGCCTGGCTTATAGAGCAAAACCAAACAACAACACTGACATTTGTTTCAATGGAACGTATTGCCGAAACACTCACGATATTAACTCCGGAAGATAAAGAAGCCACTGATCTGCCACGCGTCTCGGAAGACGAGCTTGCGGTTGGCAAAAAGCGGCTGTATATCGAAAGCTATGGCTGCCAGATGAACTTCTCCGACAGCGAGATTGTGGCTGCTGTGATGCGGAATGCCGGTTTTGCCACGACCTCGACCGCCGACGAAGCGGATCTGATCTTCCTGAACACCTGCGCCATCCGCGACAACGCCGAGCAGAAGGTACGGAACCGGCTGAAACAGCTCAATACCCTCAAAAAGCGGAAACCCGAACTGGTAGTCGGTATGCTGGGATGTATGGCCGAGCGCCTGAAAACCAAACTTCTGGAAGAAGAAAAAATCGTTGATATCGTGGCGGGGCCGGATGCCTACCGCGACATTCCGAAGCTGGTTGAAGAAGCCGAAACCGGGCAAAAGGCGGTGAACGTATTCCTGTCGCGCGAGGAAACCTACGCCGATATTGCGCCGATCCGCCTGAATTCAAACGGCATTACTGCGTTTATTTCGATCATGCGGGGCTGCGACAACATGTGCAGCTTCTGTGTGGTGCCTTATACCCGTGGTCGGGAACGGAGCCGCGACGCCCATTCTATCGTCCGTGAGGCCGAACAACTGGTGGCCGATGGCTACAAGGAGGTAACCCTGCTTGGTCAGAACGTCGACTCATACAAGTGGACGAGTGCCGACGGCAGCGAGCATGTCAATTTTGCGCTCTTGCTGGAACGGGTTGCGCAGGTCAGCCCTGAGTTGCGGGTCCGGTTCTCTACCTCTCACCCGAAAGACATTACAGATGACGTGCTCCATACGATGGCGAAGTACGAAAACATCTGCAAATACATTCACCTGCCCGCACAGAGCGGCAACAGCCGGATTCTGAAACTGATGAACCGGACCTATGACCGGGATTGGTATATCCAGAAAATTGACCGGATCCGCGCCATTCTGGGTGAAGACTGCGGCATTTCGCATGACATGATCTCGGGCTTCTGCTCAGAAACCGAAGAAGAGCACCGGGATACGCTGACGCTGATGGAATATGCCCGCTACGACTATGGCTACATGTTTGCCTATTCGGAGCGTCCCGGCACACCGGCAGCCAAAAAGTATGCCGATGATGTACCGCATGACGTGAAACTCCGCCGCCTGAACGAAATCATTGCCCTGCAGCAGAAACTCTCACTGGAGCGGAATCAGCGCACGATCGGGCAGGTGCAGAAAGTGTTGATCGAAGGTACCTCGAAGCGGTCAGCCGAAGAGCTATGCGGGCGTAACGACCAGAACAAAATGGTAGTGTTTCCGAAAGGCGACCTACAGAAAGGGCAGTATGTGCTCGTGCGCATTACTGACTGTACTGCCGCCACATTGCGGGGTGAAGTTGTAGCCTGATCATTCATCAGTAAAGCCTCAACGGGTCGGGTAAAAGACTTGGGTGATTTGGAATATTTACCCTGACAGCATGAATCTACAGGAAATTCAAAGCGTCAAACAACGCTTCGGTATAATCGGCAGCGCACCTGCCCTGAATTACGCCATTAACGTGGCGATGCAGGTGGCTGCCACAGACCTTACAGTACTTATTACGGGTGAAAGCGGAAGCGGCAAGGAATCGTTTTCGAAGATTATCCATAGCCTGAGTCACCGGAAGCACGGTCAATTTATTGCCATCAACTGCGGGGCAATTCCCGAGGGGACCATTGATTCGGAGCTGTTCGGCCACGAAAAGGGGTCGTTTACGGGTGCCGTCGACCAGCGGAAGGGCTATTTTGAAACCACCAATGGCGGTACGATCTTCCTTGATGAAATCGGGGAAATGCCCATCGGTACGCAGGCCCGTTTGCTGCGGGTACTCGAAAACGGCGAATTTATCCGTGTGGGTTCATCAAAGGTGATGAAAACCGACGTGCGGGTAGTGGCGGCGACGAACGTAAATCTGATGGATGCCGTCGAAAAAGGGCGCTTCCGTGAAGACCTGTACTACCGGCTCAATACCGTCCCGATTTTTGTCCCGCCCCTGCGTGAGCGAGGTGAAGACATCGAACTGCTGTTCCGCAAATTTACGACCGATTTTGCCGAGCGCTACCGCATTAAACCCATTCAGCTGACAGAGCCGGCCAAGCAGATGTTGCTGCGTTATCCGTTTCCGGGCAATATCCGGCAACTGAAAAACATGGCGGAGCAAATATCCATTCTGGAGTCGGATCACTCACGGCCGGTGGATACCGATGTGCTGGGCCGCTATCTGCCGCAGCAGCAGCCAACGAGCCGGATGCCGGTTATGGTGCCTTCGGCAGCCGGAAGCGGCTCTTCAGAGAACTTCAACGAGCGGGAAATTCTCTATAAGGTTCTTTTTGACTTACGCCGGGACATGACCGACCTGAAAAAACTCGTTCTTGAAGTGTTAGGAAATGAGCAATACGGCCGGCAGATCTTAAATAATCATAAAGAGTTGTTTGATACGCTCCAAAGCGATACCTATGTACCGTCGGCGGAGCCGTCGGAAACCCACGTAGCCAAACTCCTGCCCGCCGTTGAGACCATTGAGAACTATAATGATCTCGACGAGGACGAAGAAATCACGATCGAAGACATTTCGCATGAAACCGAAGATGATGACTCGCTGTCGCTGGAGAAAAAAGAGAAAGAAATGATTGTGAAGGCGCTTCGCCGCAATAATAACAAGCGAAAATACGCAGCACAGGCACTTGGTATCTCCGAACGGACGTTATACCGGAAAATTAAACAGTACCAGATTGATGAAGAGTAAGCCGCGAATAGCTGAAATAAAAAATGTAAAATGGATAATGATGAAACCCGTTTCAGGTTTCAGATGGATTATCCGGACATTTTTCATTATTCATTTTTCATTATTCATTAATTCCTGCGGCGTCTATTCGTTTACGGGCACCACCCTGTCGCCGGATCTGAAGTCGATTACGATCAGCAACTTTACCATGGCAACGGCAGGTGGACCGGCCAACCTGGCGCTGAATTTCAACGAAAAGCTCAAGGAATACTACCAGCGGTATACGAACCTGAAAGTACTGCCCAACAACGGAGATTTATCGCTGGAAGGCTCCATCACCAATTATGACCTGCTGGCCGTTGCGCCGACCGCATCCGATCAGGCGGGTCTGAACCGGTTGCAGGTTACCGTTCAGGTCCGGTTTGTAAACAACAAAGACGAAAGTAAAAACTTCGAACAATCCTTTTCGTTTTATCAGGATTTCCCGCAGAACCAGACGCTAACCCAGAATGAAGGCCGGTTAGTGCCTAAAATCCTGGATCAGCTGGTACTGGACATTTTTAATAAAACGGCTGCCGACTGGTAGTGTATTCAGATTCAAGAACTTGTTAACATTAACTTTATTTCGGTACGAAACTTTTTTTGCCGGAACCCGGTTTTTGTCTACTTTAGAAAAATAATTAGTAACCCCCGACACCACCGGTAATGCAGCCTCTTGATAAGGAAACACTTTCATATTGGGTAACTCATCCCAACGACTTAACGGATAGTGATTTTCAGCAGTTGCAGGAAAGTCTGCAAGTGTATCCTTATTGCCAGGCGCTTTATTCATTGACCGCCAAAGCCGCGTCAATTCACCAGAAAAGCCAAACCATTACGTTTGCACGCAAGGCGGCGGCTTATGCCCTGAGCCGCAACGCGTTACGCAGACTGATTGATAATGAGTTTCAGTGGTCAGATCACCTGCTTTCCCGTCTGAATGAACTTTCGACCGGACAAGTACCGATCCCTGACGATTATCAGCAGGAAAGTTATGCGCTTTTCAAGTCAAAGTCGGGCCTAAACAACGGATTGGCGGGTGTTCCGCTGATTCGATTGCCAGAGCCAAAAATGCCTGAATTAGTAATCCCGGAACCAGATGAGCTGCCTCTTCTGGAAAATACATTACAAACCGAACTGGCTCAGCAGCCAACCGCTGAGCAACCGGAACCAGCGCCGGCCGCCAATGAAGAAGAACGGCAGCGGCAGTCTGAAATCATCGATACGTTTATCCGTAACGAACCCCGTATTGCCCCCTTCAGGGCCAAACTTACTGATCCCGTCGAACAGGTTGACCTTGCCCAGCGCAATACATCATCCGGACTTTCTTTGGCCACAGAAAGCTTTGCCAAAATTCTGATTAAGCAAGGTAAGGTAAATCAGGCCATTGAAATCTATGAAAAGCTATTGTTGAAAAATCCCGATAAAAAAGCGTACTTTGCATCCAGAATTGACGAGCTACGGGAAAATCCAGCAAACGCTGACAACGATATGATTCCCTAGTATTGTCATCAATGATCTTACAATTAGTTAAACAGTTTACATGGTAACGGCAACGATTATTATCATCTGCATTATTACCGTTTTGCTTATCCTGATCGTACTGGTTCAAAACTCAAAAGGTGGCGGACTTTCAGGCGAGCTTGGCGGGTTAGGGTCAAACCAATTGATGGGCGTCAAAAAAACGACCGATTTATTAGAACAAATTACCTGGGGTCTTGGCGTTGGTATGATGGTACTGACGTTGGCGTCGTATATCATGATTGACAAATCGAGCGTTGGTACGCAGTCGTCATCGGTAAACGTCGACCGTGCCGCAACCCGTACAGTACCTGCTGCCGGACCAGCCGCTGCGCCGGCCGGCGCTCCTGCGCCTGCTCAGCAGACACCTGCTGCTGCACCAGCCGGAACAGGTGCAACACCTCCTCCAGCCGCAGCCCCAAGCTCAGCTACGAAGTAATTTACCAGTGTTATATGCAAAAGCCCTTCCTGTCCGGAAGGGCTTTTTTTATGTCTTATCCGCATCATATCGGGTAGCTGTTACGCCTGAGCCGCCTGGGCAATCAGTTGACGGGCGATGGGCAGTAAGGTTTCCTGTACGGGATAATTCCAGTTGCTTTCGAGCATATAGGTTGCCGGATTGGGCAGGTGACGGTACCGGCGAACCAGATCCAGTTTCATGTTTTCAAATGTCCGGTGCACGCTTTTGGGCATCGACTCCACATACCGGATATGTACGTAGCGCCCCCCCGGCTCCCCGTCGGAATATAAGGTCAGGCAATACGAATAAATCTGCGTTTCGGCCTGCCGCGTCCGGTGAATGAGCAGATAGCCTTCTTCGGGCCGTAAGGGCATTAATCCGATCGGAATCAGGCTCAGCCCCGACAGAATTTCATTCCAGAGTTGCTGGCCTTCCTGAAACAGCTTCTGAAAACGGGGAATGGCAAAATCTACCACATCGTCGAGATCGGCCAGAAAGTCATTATCCATTACCTCAGATTTGTACCGCAGCGTCTGGCTTTTTATGTCAAATCGCACCGGTTTCTTGGGAAACGCCGCTTTAAGCGTACCTTTGCCTTGTCTGAATTGTAGCCCTTTTTCGTAGTGCTGGCGTAATTCGGGTAAATCAGGGTAGAGTTTTTTGTCAGAGAAGTTTTGCTGAACCGCGTGCAGATATGCCATTACGACATACTTTTTGTATTCGGCATCCAGCCATCCTTGTGTCAACCAGTCAGACTCCAGACGTTTCATAGCGAACATTATTTACGGTTGGACTTAAACTTAAGTAAGAGTAATGTACACTAAAAAGAGAATAATCCAAAACATTGTTTGCCTTTTTTGTGCCATTGCCTAACAAACGCCTATGATACCCCGATAATGTCCAACTTATGACATAAAACTGTAAAAATGTCAGTTTCGCATTTTGGCACAGTAATTGGCAATCGGGCCTAGTAGAACTCAGTATTAACAATTTTCATTTATAACCTTAATCACTTTATTGCTATGGTAGCAGCAGAGGAAAACGTAAAAGTGAACGTACGCCCGCTAGCTGACCGGGTCTTGGTAGAAGCCGCCCCGGCTGAAGAAAAAACCGCTTTTGGTATCATCATCCCTGACACTGCCAAAGAAAAACCACAGCGTGGTACAGTTGTAGCTGTTGGCACAGGCAAAAAAGACGAGCCTCTGACGGTACAGGTTGGTGATACTGT
The DNA here is from genome assembly GCF_001870735.1 of Arsenicibacter rosenii. Lineage (GTDB taxonomy): Bacteria > Bacteroidota > Bacteroidia > Cytophagales > Spirosomataceae > Arsenicibacter > Arsenicibacter rosenii. The sequence goes on from NZ_MORL01000001.1 coordinate 863,847, forward strand.
TCTCTACGGCAAATACGCTGGTACAGAGATCACTGTTGACGGCAAAGAGTATCTGATCATGCGTGAATCAGACATCTTCGCAATCCTCTAATTTTTAATGGATGATGTATAATGTACAATGGGCTAACGCGCTTTGTACACATACAAACTACATTATTCATTCTACATTGTTCATTATTCATTCTCTAAAAAAATGGCAAAGAAAATATTTTTTGACACAGAAGCCCGCGACAAAATCAAACGTGGTGTAGACACGCTGGCTGATGCCGTAAAAGTTACCTTAGGTCCTAAAGGCCGTAACGTAATCCTTGATAAAAAATTCGGTTCACCAGCGATTACAAAAGATGGTGTTACTGTAGCAAAAGAAATTGAGCTGAAAGACGCCATGGAAAACATGGGGGCTCAGCTGGTAAAAGAAGTTGCGTCGAAAACAGCGGACTCGGCTGGTGACGGTACAACAACAGCAACGGTTCTGGCACAGGCGATCTACTCGATCGGTGCGAAAAACGTAGCGGCTGGTGCTAATCCGATGGACCTGAAGCGTGGTATCGACAAAGCCGTTATCACGGTGGTGAAAAATCTGGCAGAGCAGGCTCAGACCGTAGGCGACGACTTCGGTAAAATTGCGCAGGTGGCTACCATCTCTGCAAACCACGACGAAGAAATCGGCAACATGATTGCTGAGGCCATGAAGAAAGTGGGCAAAGAAGGGGTAATCACTGTTGAAGAAGCACGCGGTACAGAAACCGAAGTTAAAACGGTTGAAGGTATGCAGTTCGACCGTGGCTACCTGTCGCCATACTTCGTAACCAACACAGAGAAAATGGAAGCTGAACTGGAACGTCCGTTCATCCTGATCTCTGAGAAGAAAGTTTCTTCGATGAAAGAGTTGCTGCCGGTTCTGGAGCAAGTAGCGCAGACAGGCCGGCCATTGTTGATCATCGCTGAAGATGTTGACGGTGAGGCCCTGGCTACTCTGGTAGTAAACAAAATCCGTGGTGCCCTGAAAGTAGCAGCCGTTAAAGCGCCTGGCTTCGGTGACCGCCGGAAAGCTATGCTGGAAGACATCGCGATCCTGACAGGTGGTCAGGTTATCAGCGAAGAGCGTGGCTTCAAACTGGAAAATGCATCCATCGAGTTCTTAGGCCAGGCCGAAAAAATCCTGATCGACAAAGACAATACAACTATTGTTAATGGCATCGGAGCGAAAGAACACATCCAGGGCCGCGTAAACCAGATCAAAGCACAGATCGAAAACACAACATCCGACTACGACCGTGAGAAGCTGCAGGAGCGTCTGGCGAAACTGTCAGGTGGTGTAGCGATCCTGTACATTGGTGCGGCTACTGAAGTTGAAATGAAAGAGAAAAAAGACCGTGTTGACGATGCCCTGCACGCTACCCGCGCTGCCGTTGAAGAAGGTATCGTTACCGGTGGTGGTGTTGCCCTGATCCGCGCCATCTCTTCACTAGACAGCGTTCAGACAATCAACGACGACGAGAAAACAGGTGTTGCGATCATCCGCACGGCCCTGGAATCTCCGCTGCGTACCATCGTTTCTAACGCTGGCGGCGAAGGTTCAGTGGTGATCAACAAGGTGAAAGAAAGCACCGGCGGTTTTGGCTACAACGCGAAAAACGATACGTACGAAGACCTGTTCGCTGCCGGTATCATCGACCCTAAGAAAGTAACCCGCTTAGCGCTGGAAAACGCAGCGTCTATCGCCGGTCTGTTGCTGACAACAGAGTGTGTGATTGCTGACGAGCCGGAAGAAGCGCCTGCCGGTGGTGGTGCACACGCACACGGCGGTGGCATGGGCGGCATGATGTAATCAACTGTCTTGCTAAAACAGACGATACGATCCCTCAACCTTGTGGTTGGGGGATTTTTTTGTGGCTGTCAATTGTTTAGTTTTGTCTATACCGGTATTTTGAAAAAACGATCAGCCATTATGACTACCGCTCAGATTTTGTTCGAACAATATAAAGTGCTGCCGTCCCGCGTGAAACGGGAGCTTAAGGAAATGATTATTCAGGAAGAAGCGGAAGATATCGTCCCGTTGAAAGATCAGATTAAAGAGGGTTTGAAAGAAATCAAACTCATTAAACAAGGAAAACTGAAGGCAAGAACCTTGGATCAGGTATTAACTGAACTTGAAGATGAAGCCTAAAATTCTTGCCCTTCCTTATTTTGACCGAAAGCTGAAGCGATTAGCAAAAAAATATCTATCGCTTACTCAAGAATTAAGGGCCTTGGAAAAGGAAATTGAACAAAATCCCAGGCTCGGCACTGACCTTGGGGCGGGTCTCTACAAAATACGGCTAAAGGAAAAGGAAAAAGTGGTGGATTTCGTGTCATAACCTATTATGTCGACGTAACTGACGACATCGAAACGATTTTCCTGGTTACGATTTATGACAAGTCTGAAGAGTCTGCCATCACCAAATCAGAACTTATCGAGATTATCAACAACTCGTTTGACGACGAAGACACTATATAAACGAAGCGGCCCCGATCAGCGTGATCGGGGCCGCTTCGTTATGCTGCTATCGCGACCGTTTCGGCGCTTTCTTTGCCGATGGTCAGCGGCTGACCCAGCAGCTGAAGCGTTATCGGCTGCGCTGAGAAGTTTTCGACCGTTACCGAGTCCTGCGTTACCGACACCTGTAACAATACCCCTCGGAAACGCAGCTTAAAGGCCAGCGACTGCCAGTTATCCGGACAATACGGATCGAGCCGCAAGGTTTCATTCTGTACCCGCAGCCCACCAAAACCCTTCACGACCGCCAGCCATGTACCTGCCATAGACGTAATGTGCAGACCATCTTCCGTATCGTTGTTATAGTCGTCCAGATCCAGACGGGCCGTACGGAGATACATCTCATACGCTTTCTCCTTCATCCCCAGCTTCGACGCCAGTACGGAGTGTACACAAGGCGACAGCGACGATTCGTGCACCGTCATCGGCTCATAAAAGTCGAAGTTCCGGCGCAGGGCTTCCGTATCAAATTCGTCGTCAAAGAAATAGAAGCCTTGCAGCACATCGGCCTGCTTAATAAAACAGGAACGCAGAATCCGGTCCCACGACCAGTTCTGGTTCAGCGGCCGCTGCCCTTTCGGAATGTCATTGACCGGCATCAGTTCCTTATCCAGGAAGCCTTCCTGCTGCAGAAATACACCGCGTTCCGGATCAAACGGATAGTGCATGTTTGCCACAATGTGTTTCGCCGTAGCCACCTCTTTCTCCTCGCGGAAGTGAATCCGTTCGGCCAGTTCGGCAAAGGCTTCCGGATTTAGTGCTTTCACCTTTTCGACGGCCTCAATGGTATACCGCAGTGTCCAGGCGGCGATGTAGTTGGTATACCAGTTATTGTTAACGTTATTTTCGTATTCATTCGGGCCCGTCACGCCCAACATGACATACTGCTGTTTGGCGCCCGACCAGTTGACCCGCTGACTCCAGAACCGGCTGATGGCAATCAGCACCTCCAGGCCATAGTCAACCAGATACGGCTCATCGCCGGTGTAGCGTACATAATCGTAGATGGCATACGCAATGGCCCCGTTCCGGTGAATTTCTTCGAACGTGATTTCCCACTCGTTGTGGCATTCCTCTCCGTTCATGGTCACCATCGGATAGAGCGCGGCCCCAGCCTTAAAGCCGAGTTTCTGTGCATTTTCAATGGCTTTACCCAGCTGCTTGTGGCGATAGACCAGCAGGTTACGGGCTACTTTCTGATCGGCCGTAGCCAGATAAAACGGTAAGCAATAGGCTTCGGTATCCCAGTAGGTCGATCCGCCGTATTTTTCACCCGTGAAGCCTTTCGGGCCGATGTTCAACCGTTCGTCTTCGCCGGTATAGGTCTGTTCGAGCTGGAAGATATTGAACCGGATACCTTGCTGGGCAGCTACATCCCCGTCAATGGTAATGTCGTTCATTTTCCACTTATCAGCCCACGCCTGTTTCTGCTCATACAGCATCTTGTCGAACCCCTTGCGGGTAATCCGCTGGATATACTGACGCGCATCGGCTAACAGGTTATCCGGGTCGTAGTTGAGCGACGAGAGGTTAACCGCGTATTTGTAGATGGCCGTTTCCTGCCCGCGCTCACAATCAAGCGTCATGCGGTTGGCTACGTACTTTTCGTATTTGATCGGCTGTGACTGGTAATCAATTTTAGTACCGTTCTGCTCAATTTCAACGCACATGCCGGTAGCCACATGGAAGCCGGTTTTCCGGGTCCGCAGCTCGATGTACGCTTCGCCGTAGGCGGTTTCCTTACGTACTTCATCCCAGAACTTCTCGTCGTAATTGGCATCCTTGTTACGGATGTCTCCATCGATATAGGGCGTGATCGTGATCTTACCATCGAAGTTCAGCGGGGTGATGGCATACCTGATAGCACCGGCCTCGTCATCGACAATCGAGCAGAAGCGTTTTGCATTTACCTGTAGTTCTTTACCGCTTTTCAGTATGGCAACAAACGACCGTTCGAGGTAGCCTTCCTGCATATTCAGCACCCGGCGGAAGTCACGGACCTCGCAATGGTTCAGGTCAAGGCTTTCGTACTCGATGTCGATATTGATGCCAATCCAGTTGGCGGCATTCAGTACCTTAGCGAAATACTCCGGGTAGCCGTTTTTCCACCAGCCAACGCGGGTTTTGTCGGGATAATAGACCCCGGCCACGTAATTGCCCTGTAATGTTTTTCCGGTAAACTGCTCTTCGAAATTGCCACGCTGCCCCATCCGGCCGTTGCCAAGGCTCATCGCACTTTCCGTAATTTCATTGTAGTCACGGTGGAAGCCCTCTTCGACTATACACCAGGGATCGTTAATCAGATATTGTTTCATCAGAGGTAAAAATAGCATGCGAAAATAGGGATTTACCGATTACGCATGCAGGGGTATCGTAAGTAGGTACGCAGAAATATCCTTTCTTGTTAGTTACGTTCAAATTATTCACCGTGCGACAGCATCTCTTTCGCCCGTAGTGCCTGATTGATATGCCGTTCCGTATGGGCCACCAGCATCAGCAGGGCATCGCCCAGACGGATCCGGATGCTGTTGCCGAACAAGGTAGCGAGTTTTGTGGTGTTCCAGTCCAGATAAACGCCTTTGTCGATCAGTGTATGTAACGTTTGCTGCAGGTCCACAAATTGCTGCATCACATCCGCTACATCCAGGTCCTGTGCCTGTCGTGGTTTGATAAACGACGGAGCAGGCAGTTTCATTTTTGTTTTCGGGTCAACCGCCCAGCGCAAAGCCCGCCCTACCCAACCGGATTCGAGTGGCTGGTCTGCCGGCTGGTGCTGAATCAGCCCCAGCTGATCTACCTTATGCTGGATATTCCGGATGTAAAACCGTTCGGCCAGATTCAGGTGTTGCAGACATTCGATCATGCTCCACTTATCCGGAGCCGGTTTCCGGCTCAGCTGCTCATGGGTTAACGGACGAAAATCCTGATCAATGATCGTTAATACGGCCGATAAACGCTGCTGAAGTTGCCGGGCAGTTTCGAGCTTTTGCATGGGTTATAAACGGGCTAAAATTTGTGAAACCGTAACGTTTTCAAGGGACGGAAACACCATACTGGCCTTTGTCAGGACATCCGGCGACCCCAGACCAACCGCAAACGAACCCGCCCGCAGGGCTGATTCAATCCCGGCTACCGCATCTTCAAAGACCACACATTCTGCGGGTTGTACGCCCAGTTCCTCCGCCCCTTTTAAGAACACTTCCGGATCCGGCTTGCCTTTTGCGATTTTGTTACCGTCGATAATGGCATCGAACTGACCGGTCATCCCGATGCGTTCCAGGATCAGACCGGCATTTTTACTGACAGACCCGAGGGCGGTTTTCAGGCCAGCCTCCCGCACCTGCGCGAAAAACGCCGGCACGCCCGGTAAAATATCGGTTGGCGTCATCCGGCTGACCAGCTCCAGATACCACTGATTTTTCAGGGTAGCCAGTTCCTGTTTTTTTTCTTCCGGAAGCTGCACATTCCCGTGTGCCAGAATCAGCTCCAGCGAGTCCATCCGGCTGACGCCCTTTAGTCCTTCGTTAAATTCTTCGGAAATATCAAACCCCAGCTCATTCGCCATCCGGCGCCAGGCTTGATAATGATAAATGGCCGTATCTACAATTACGCCATCAAGATCAAACAGAAATGCTTTGACAGGTTGCATGAATTAAAGTAAGTACCAGTCCGCAAAATAACACAACTCCGGCAGAATCAGCACAAACAGGCCGGTTAAATCGCACAATGGATAGACTCCCCGGCCAATCGGGAACTTAATCCAATTGAAAAATATTATGCCATAAAACAAGACAAAAACATAAACAATTACAGCTATGGCAGAGACCAAATATGCCCTGGAAGCAACTGATGCTAACTTTAGCGAACTGATTAATTCTGATAAACCTGTTCTGGTTGACTTCTGGGCTGAGTGGTGCGGACCGTGTAAGATGATTGGCCCGGTTGTGGAAAAATTAGCCGAAGAATATGAAGGTAAAGCAGTAGTTGCGAAAATGGATGTTGATGCGAACTCTACTACACCCGCAAAATTCGGTATCCGTAGCATCCCGACTTTGCTGATTTTCAAAAACGGAGAACTGGCTGACAAAATCGTTGGTGCCGTTCCTAAAAACGTTCTGGAGCAAAAATTAGCCGCTCAGCTGTAAGCCATCTGCTTACTGAGCGTTACTGATACATCTGAAATCTGAGTACCCCTCAAAAAGAAATGCCAGGTATATTGCCTGGCATTTCTTTTTGTATTTTTGGCCTCCTTCATCAACTTGTCCGCAAGCATTTTTATGAATACCTCAGCCATTACAACATCTGTTTTTGACTTATTTAAAGTAGGCCCCGGCCCGTCGAGTTCTCATACAATCGGCCCGATGAAAGCGGCTTTTGATTTTCGCGGGCGCATCGGTGATTTGTCAGAAGAAACCCTGGCGAAAGCCAACCGCATTGATATGCTGCTCTTTGGCTCCCTGAGTGCCACGGGGAAAGGGCACGGCACCGACCGTGCTATCGTAGCCGGTCTGCTCGGCTGGCAACCCGAAACAACCGATCCGGATCAACTGCTCGCGCTGCTGAAAGACCCGGACCAGCAATACCCCGTTACCGTAAACGGCCACACCTATCCCGTTGGACCGTCGGATATTTATTTTGAACGCCGCCGGTATGACTCGCCCTATGCCAATACCATGGTGCTGCGGCTGGCCGGCGGGGATGAGGTGCTGCTGGAAGAAGAATATTACTCGATCGGTGGTGGGTTTGTGATCCGGAAAGGGGAACCCGAAACGCCTCAGGCCTCGATTGAACCGCCGTATCCCTACCAGACCATGAAAGAACTGAAAGCGCATCTGAGCCAACATAACCTGTCGCTGGATGAACTGATCATGGCCAATGAAATCGCTCTGACCGGCCGTTCTGCCAAAGAAATCAACCAACGTATTGATCAGATTCTGGACTTTATGCACCGGGCCGTCCGGCGCGGACTACGGCACAAAGGCACCTTGCCGGGTTCGATCAAACTACGGCGAAAGGCTCCGTTGCTCTACCAACAGGCGAAAGGCATGTCCCATTCGTCAGACAGTTTTCTGATCTTTCTGAATGCCTACTGTCTGGCGGCATCTGAAGAGAACGCGGCGGGCGGTATTGTTGTAACTGCCCCGACCTCAGGGGCTTCCGGTGTCATTCCGGGCTTGACCTATCTCGCCAAACACCATTTCCACTACGACAAGGCAACCTTACGGAAAGGCATGATGGCGGCGGCGGCGGTTGGTTTTCTGGTCAAACACAATGCCAGTATCTCGGGAGCCGAAATGGGGTGCATGGGCGAAATCGGCTCAGCGTCGGCGATGGGGGCCGCCTTCCTGACGCATGCAGCCGGTAAGTCCATCGACGCGGTTGAATCGGCCGCCGAAATCGGCATCGAACATCACCTGGGCATGACCTGCGACCCGATTGGCGGGTATGTGCAGATTCCCTGCATCGAACGAAATGCCATGGGGGCCGTTAAAGCCTACAACGCCTTTTTGCTGGCAACGTCCGGCGCGCCGTCGATGCAAAAGATTTCGCTCGACTCGGTCATCAAAGTGATGAAAGCAACCGGCCGCGACATGTCGACCAAATACAAGGAAACATCGGAAGCGGGGCTGGCCCTCAGTGCTACCGAATGTTAACAATTTTCATATCCGGCAGTTTAACAAACAGATTCTGTTTACTGTGTTCTGTGTTCGTTTACTAATTGCCGCAACGCAGAACACAGTGAGCAGAACCATGCAGTTACCAACAGAACGAAGGAACGTTAATCATGTCGAATATCTATACACCCAACCAGCAACGAATACTACTGATTGCCAGCCTGTTCATTATCGGGGGCTTCATTATTGTCGGCGTCAGCCAATACATCACAGCCTTTTTAGGAGCCGTGATCCTTTACGTCGTTTTCCGGCCGTGGTTCCATAACCTGGTCCATAAGCGCGGCTGGAACCGGACACTGGTTACTGTGCTGCTGATCGTTTTTTCCATTGTTGTCATTATTCTGCCTTTTCTGGCCCTGAGCCTGTTGCTGGCCAGCCGGATCCAGTTTTACAGCCGCAATCCGGAACCGATTCTGCAACTGATTAATAAGGTCGAACAACTGACGAAGTTCAAGATTACTGACGAGAAGAATATCCGGTCGATGGTACAGCAGGGGGCGTCATTTGCCAGTAAGCAATTCCCGTCTGTTCTTAGCGGGACCCTCGATTTTATCATTATCATGGGCCTGCTTTATGTCGCGCTCTACTTCATGTTTATGGAAGAAGAGTCGTTTCTGAAAGGGCTCCGGAAGTACCTGCCATTTAAGTCAGCGACACTCAACAACCTGGGCGAAGAGCTTAAGAACATGGTGAATGCCAACGTACTCGGGCAAGCACTCGTCTCCTTTGTTCAGGCCATTCTGACCGGCCTGACGCTCTGGATTTTCGGAGTGCCCGACCCGGCGTTCTGGGGCATGGTTACCTTTTTCTTTGCCTTTATTCCCGTACTTGGTACTCCGGTGGTTTTTGTACCCGCCGCCATCCTGCAGATTTCCAGCGGTAATACCGGTCAGGGAGTAGGTATTCTGCTGGTAGGCGCCATTGTCATCATCAACATTGATAACCTGCTGCGCATCTGGCTGGCCAAACGCATGGGCGACGTTCATCCGCTGATTACGCTGGTCGGTATCGTGTTAGGGGTTCCTATTTTCGGTATCCTTGGCTTAGTGATCGGGCCACTACTGCTCTCCTACTTTATTGTCTTGATGAAAGTTTTTGAACGCGAGAACCATAAGCTCCGTATCGAAATTGCCAGGGACCAGGACGATGTAGAAGCAAGAGCGGAGAGCTTACCCCGTAAATAATAATCCGCATTGGCATATTCACGGGAAAGTGCCTATTTTTGTTATACGCAGAAAAAACAGCACTTTCCCATGAACGACGTCATCGCTTATTTTGAACATATCCCTTCAGCCCACCGAAGCCTGATTCTGGTAAGTGGCATTACTGTCTTCTGGCTGCTCGAAAGTGCGGTTCCGCTTTTCCGGTTTTCCTACCAAAAATGGAGCCACGCCGGCATTAACTTCTTCTTTACGTTTACCACGATACTGGTCAATTTTGTTTTAGCCTTTATTCTGGTCAAAACCGTTGACTGGACTACGCAGGCCCAGATTGGCCTGCTGCACTGGGTAGCCATGCCTGTCTGGGTGCAGCTGATTGCGGGGCTCCTGCTAATGGATTTTGTCGGGGCATGGCTGGCCCACTGGACGGAGCACCACATCTGGTGGCTCTGGCAGTTCCATACGATTCATCATTCAGATACCCATGTTGATACGACCACCGCAAACCGCCATCATCCCGGCGAGAGTGTCATCCGGTTTCTGTTTACAACCCTGGCTATCGTAATCACAGGTGCGCCAATGTGGCTGGTGTTCCTGTATCAGTCGCTGTCGGTGGTACTGTCGCAGTTTAACCATGCCAACATCGTTCTGCCTGCATGGGCCGACAAAGCCATGAGCTGGCTGATCGTTACGCCGAACATGCACCATGTACACCACCACTACGCGCTGCCACTCTCCAATACAAACTACGGCAACATTTTCTCAGTCTGGGACCGGCTCCTCGGTACCTTCGTACAGGTTGATAATCAGAAACTTGTCTATGGACTGGACACCTATACTAACCCCGCCGAACATCAACACATCGGCAATATGTTAAAGCTGCCGTTTAAGGGATACCGCCCGCCGGTTGCAACAGAACAACCTGACCCGCAACCCCCGCGAGCGGTTAAACCGGTATTATAACGTCCGCTCAAAAACCCAAAACTCATGCCGGCCGTCCGGACTGGGCATAGTACGGGTATGGGAAAAACCCAGACGGCCCAGCAGTCCCTGTGATCGCGGATTGTGCTGAATGGTAAACGCATACAGCCGTGAATACCCCTTGCTGCGGGCAAAATCAAGCACAGCCTCTGCCGCCTCCCGGGCATACCCTTTTCCGGCATACTCGTCAAGCAAAGCAAAGCCCATGTCCGGCGCATCCAGAAAATCACGTTGCAGCAACCCGCATAAGCCAATCGGCTGCAGCAACGCCTTTTCGTAGATCAGATATAAACCAAAACCATATTTCTCATAATTCGCCTGCTGTACGTCCCGGATATACCAGCGGGCATCAGCTTCGTTTTTTACGCCCCGATCGCCGATAAATTCCATCCAGGACGGGCTGGTCAGTAAGGTTTGAATAAACGGAGCATCGTCAACCACCAGTTGACGGATTTCCAGCCGGGGTGTTTCACGGATAAGCATTGTGTTCTTAGCGGTAGTTTTCAGGTAAAAAAAACAGGACTGACAGCATGGCTGTCAATCCTGTTGCAAGGTACATGTTTTATAGAAAAACCGGTCTGGTCTATTCCTGCCGGAAGCTTTTCATGATCCAGCCTCCGCCGACAACGTCGTCGCCTTCGTAGAAAACAGCCGCCTGTCCCGGCGCAATGGCCGATACGCCCTGTTCAAATAACACCTTAATCTGGTCATCGGCCTCCTGCGAAATAATGGCTTTGGTCCCCTGGTCTTTATACCGCACTTTTGTCACGGTTTCCATGGGTGCTTCTATCGCCGCATATTTCTGCAGATTCAGCTTACTGACCAGCATACCATCGCGGTATAAGTCCTGATCCAGCCCCAGTACTACTTCGTTGGTATCTTTCCGGATATCGGTCACGAAAACGGGATGTCCCAGGGCAATGCCTAATCCTTTCCGCTGCCCGATGGTATAAAACGGGTATCCTTCGTGTTTACCAACCACGCGGCCATCTTCCATCACAAAATTACCACCAGCCACTTCTTTTTCGAGCCCCGGCACACGGCGTTTCAGAAAACCACGGTAGTCATTATCGGGTACAAAACAGATTTCATACGACTCCGATTTTGTCACCAGCTCGATAAATCCGCGTTCTTTAGCCATCTCACGGATTTCGGATTTACGCAGGTGCCCCAACGGTAATTTTGTCCGGCCCAGGCTTTCCTGCGACACCCCCCAGAGCACATACGACTGATCTTTGAGGTTATCAATGCCTTTCGAAACCACCTGCCGTCCATTTTCTTCGCGCAGGTTGGCATAGTGGCCGGTTGCGATAAACTCGCAGCCGAGCCGGTCGGCGCGGCGGAGCAAGGCATCCCATTTGATGTGGGTATTACACAGCACACACGGGTTCGGTGTCCGGCCCGACAGGTATTCGTTTGTAAAGTGATCAATTACATAGTCCCCGAATTCCGACCGGATGTCGAGAATATAATGGGGGAAGCCCAGGCTAACGGCAATGTTACGGGCATCGTTAATGGAATCGAGGCTACAGCAGCCGGTTTCTTTTTTGGTACCACCCGAGGACGCATAATCCCAGGTTTTCATCGTCATACCAATTACTTCATACCCTTCTTCGTGTAATAAAACTGCTGCCAGCGAAGAGTCGATGCCGCCACTCATAGCGACCAGAATGCGTCCGTGTTTGCTCATTGGATCCGTCCAGGGTTCAAAGCCCTGCGATTAAAGATATACTGAATTCAAACCCCGTAACGCTGTTTCTGTAAAAATCATTCAGTATACGGCCCGAATTTCACAACAGCCCCCATCTGAGAGAAAAAGCGCTGAATCCGAAATCAATCTATGAGGAATCGGATGGTACCATTACTTTTGTACCTTACTTCACCGGACAGAGGCCGGCTGCTCACGCACCGCTATGCTGTCCTGTTCTTTTCTGTCTACAATGGCTCTGAAAACCATCGTCAAAATCAGCAACGTTACGAATCTGAGTGATGCCCGCTATTGCGCCGGTATGGGCGTGGATATGCTTGGCTTCTCCATGGACGAGCAATCGCCCGAATACGTTGATCCTAAAAAATTAGCCGAAATCCGTTCGTGGGTGGCCGGCGTTCAGATCGTTGGCGAAACAACATCGACTGATCTGACCCAACTCGAACAATTACTGGAGCTGTATCAGCCCGACATTTTACAAATCAACGAAAGTGCGCTGCTGCCTTATGTATCCAGCTTCGGCAAACCGGTAATTCTTTCGCTTGACCTGTCTCTGCTTTCCCTTGAGCAGCTTGACGCCCTGGCGACCACCCCGTTAGCAGGTGCCGATTTCGTCCTGCTGGAAAGCCGGGCAGCCCTCCACTTAGACGCTGACCTCTCGGCACAGATCAACCAGCTGGCCGCCCGCCATCCGGTATTACTCGGCACAGGCTTCTCCGCTGACTCAATCAACGGCCTGCTCAGCACACTGCCCGTTCAAGGGATTGCGTTGCAGGGAGGCGACGAAGAACGTCCCGGCAATAAAGAATTCGGGGCGCTGATGGATATACTTGAAGTACTCGAAACCGAAGATTAAGCAACCATTGAGGGTTTTCTTGGCAAAACACAGTAGTATGTATTACCTATTATCAGGCAAAACCCTCAATTCATCAAATCCTGTTTCCACTCTTCCATCTTAGATTGTCGTTCCGGCCGCTGCCTGCTAGGTTTACATCATCAATCAACTACTGATGAACAATGGAACGACGCTTAGAACGCATTCCCGGTGAGGCAAAAATCGGGGGCGTGTGTGCTGGTCTGGCACACTATTTCAATCTCGATAGTGCATTAATCCGCGCATTATTTGTTGTCGGAATTTTTCTCCCGCATTGCCCGGCTTTGCTTATTTACGTTATATTGTGGATCGCATTGCCTGAGCGTCTGTACGGAACCGCTTATTCTCAATCAACTCTTTACGCTAATCCTTCTTTTTCTATGCATACTTCAAATCAAAAACCGCAAGGTAGTATCATTGGTGGGGTGGTCCTCATCATCCTGGGTGTCTTGTTTTTACTGGATCGTTGGTTTGACGTTGATCTCGGCGATCTGTGGCCACTGTTCCTGATCGCGATCGGCGTTTGGCTTATCTTCAAGGACCGGATCAAACCGCCTTATGATAACAACACCTACAACAACCCGACCAATTATAACAATCCGACCGACTATAACTCACCGTCGAACCCGGGCGGTACACTGTAAGCCATGAAAACGAAAGGACTTTTCTGGGGCTGTTTCTTTGTCGTCTTTGGTTTGCTGTTTCTCGGCCGCAATATGGGCTGGCTGGCCATCGACTGGGACTACCTGAAAGACTTCTGGCCCGTATTACTGATTCTGGCAGGTATTAACCTGATTCTGGAACGACGCAACAGTCAGCTGGTATTAGTCACAACCCTGTTGCTTGGCATCATTGCCCCGGTAGCACTCTTCAGTTTCCTGAACCGCGACCGTGATTTCGGCCGGTACGAATACCACCTCGGCGACGATAATTATGACGACGGGGAAGATGACCGCGAAGCCGAAGAAGATGAAAACGATACGTTCCGGTCTGACAACGGTAAGGTACACGAAAACGTCTTTGTCGAAACGATGTCTGCCGATACGCGTGAAGCAAAACTCAGGTTTGAGGGCGGTGCCGGTCATTTTGTGATCGGCGAAACGTCGACTGACCTGATCAAGGCCGAAACCAAACAATCGTTCGGTACCTATAAAATGGAAGTCGAACGCGATCCGACCACCCGCACACCAACCATCGTACTGACGCCCAACGAAGGCAATGTGAAGATTAAGGACGGGGAGCTGAAAAACAAGGTGAATGTTTCGCTGAATCCGAATCCGGTCTGGGACATTGATATCGACATGGGGGCCGGTGAAGGCGACTTCGACCTGAGCGCTTTTCAGGTAAAACAGGTATCCATTGATGCCGGTGCCGCCGATGTAGACCTCAAACTAGGCGATAAGGCGGCTCAAACCGATGTTAAAGTCAGTGCCGGTGTGGCCTCTGTCGTGATTCGTGTACCGGCTCAGGTTGGTTGCCGGATTGAAAAAGACGGCGCGCTGAATATCAACGAACTTGAGGATTTTCAGAACACCGGAAACGGCGTGTATGTGAGTCCGGAGTACGATAAAGCCACGAAGAAAATCAACATCCGGTTCGAAGGTGGTATTTCCCGGTTCAAGGTAGAACGCTACTAATAACAAAGCCCTCTCAACAGTCATTGAGAGGGCTTCTTCATGTATGGGTTAGCGTTAATTTTTTAACTGCTCGAGGAGCATTTTACTGAAAGTCCGTTCGGTGTTGTACAGTTCGTTGAGCTGCTTGGGCGAGATTACCTTCAGAAACTTTTTCGAGTATTCTTCGTCCAGATTGGCCAGCTGCTGTTTCAGTTCGTTAATTTCCTTGATGTTGCTGAGTGCTTTTTCGTCAGTCAGGTTTTGGCCTCCGTTCAGCTGACGGATTTTCCGGCGGATATCCGAGCGCTTATCGTCGTATTCGTTATAAACCGACCAGAAGCCCGGGGCCTGATCAGAGGTCAGATTGAGCCGGTTGGTAATCAAACCAATCTTGGCACTTTCGATTTGCTGCCGTCCTCCTCCTTGCGCCATTGCTACCCCGCCCGATAACAGCAACCAAACTAAACAAAAGCCTATAAGTCGTCGCATGGTAATCATTACTGTGTGTTTCAAGAACCAAATTCCATTGTTTGTGGGTCGTACAATTCGTGTGTATCAATGTGTTGCCGAACATCTTCCGGCCGAACGTCCAGATAGCGGAACAACGTTGAATCACTACTTACTGCCGATTGTTGGACAGCATTGTCTACCAGATCATCTACTGTCACACCTTCTTCGTCCAGGTAACTCAGAATTGCCTCATTGCTAACCCCGCTCAGGGATTCATTGTCGAGCGCTTCCTGACGGGCGGGCCAGGTGATCCAGACCAATGCCGCCACCAAACCTGCTCCTGCCATTGATGCAACTGAGCGTTGCCATGACCAACTAACGGAGAATCCGTGTTGTTTTTTGGCAACCCGAGCCTGAACGCGTGAAGGCAGCATATCAAAATACCCCTCCGGCACGCTGGAAGCATTGCCTTCAAAGGGGTGCTGTCTGAGCGGATGCCCAGCCTTCAGCTCGTCCAGCGATATGTATTTCTTCTCATTCATAGCCATTTGCTTATTTGACAGGCCTCAATGGATAAGGTTTACTCGCCGTTTAGAAATTCTTCAATTTTTTTTACCGCTAAATGGTACGACGCTTTGAGCGCGCCGACCGAAGTACCCGTAATTTCCGAAATTTCTTCGTACTTCATATCATCGAAGTACTTCATATTAAATACCAGCCGCTGCTTATCGGGCAGTTTCAGCAAGGCTTTCTGAAGTTTCAGTTGTATTTCCTCCCCGCTGACATCCCCTCCTGAGGTAACGAAGTCCGAATTTTCTTCCAGCTTCTCCAGCAACTCGCCTTCTACATCACCGATTGGCAGAAAAAACTTCCGCCGTTTTTTATTCAGAAAGTTAAGACACTCGTTGGTGGCAATGCGGTAAATCCAGGTATATAACTGACTATCACCCCGAAAGTGTTCCAGACTAGACCAGACTTTGATAAATGTTTCCTGCACCAGATCATCCGCATCGTCATGGTCGATAACCATCTTGCGAATATGCCAATAAATTTTCTGCTGATACTTACGTACCAACAGATTAAAGGCATAATTCCGGCTCGCCGGATCACGGTATTTCTCAAGCAGTTCCTGGTCAGTCATTGTATATCAGTAGAGACGCAAGATCCTGCGTCTCTAGTCTACGTCAGTTCATCAGACTATTTTACGTCTCGTTGCCTCAGGTATTCCCGAAACCTGCGGAAAAGGAGACGCAAGATGTTGCGTCTCTACGTTAGGCGGCTTTGCGTTGCATGGCTTTCTTAACGGCTTCAACAATTCTATCTGCTGTCAGGCCGTATTTTTCCATCAACTGGGCCGGTGTACCGCTTTCCCCGAAGGTATCATGAACACCGATCATTTCCAGCGGAGCCGGGTAATTACGGGCCAGTACCTGCGCTACGCTATCGCCTAAACCGCCGTTCAGCATGTGTTCTTCGGCCGAAACCGCACAACCGGTTTTCTTCACCGAAGCCAGAATTGCTTCTTCATCTAACGGTTTAATCGTATGAATATTGATGATATCAGCTTCAATTCCTTCTTCAGCCAGCTTCTCACCCGCCTGAATGGCTTCCCATACCAGGTGACCGGTCGCAAAAATCGACACGTCCGGACCTTCGTTCAGGATAACGGCTTTACCGATTTCGAATTTCTGATCGGCCGGGGTAAATATCGGTACCACCGGACGGCCGAAACGCAGATATACAGGCCCTTCATGCTCAGCAATAGCAATAGTAGCGGCCTTAGTCTGATTAAAATCGCACGGGTTAATGACGGTCATGTTCGGCAACATTTTCATCATCCCGAGGTCTTCCAGAATCTGGTGCGTCGCTCCGTCCTCACCCAATGTCAAACCGGCGTGTGATGCACAAATTTTAACATTTTTGTTAGAGTAACAAACCGACTGACGAATTTGATCATACACACGGCCTGTTGCGAAGTTGGCAAACGTCGTGGCAAACGGGATTTTACCACCGATGGTCAGGCCGGCTGCTACCCCGATCATGTTTGCTTCGGCAATCCCGCACTGGACATAACGCTCCGGAAACTCCTTGATAAAGCCTTCCAGTTTCAGGGAACCAGCGAGGTCGGCAGTCATTGCCACCACATCCGGGTTTGTCCGGCCCAGCTCCAGAATTCCTGCGCCAAAGCCTGAACGAGTATCTTTCTTTTCGGTAAACGTGTATTTTTTCATGTCTGTTATCCGGCCGTCGAAGCGAGCCGTTGCAATTTAGTTAAAAAGTATCGTGCCGACGGGCAATTCGGATGTTCCGCTGCCCGTTCGGGTGTAAAGCCGTACTTGAGCATCCGGCTTACCAGAATGGCCTTACCACCGACACCACGTCCTGTTTTTAGTAAAAAAAGGTTTTTCAGATACTCAAATGGCGCAGGTATTTTTTCGGGTTCTCTGCAATAATAACCGGTATCATTCAGCATTCCCTTCAGCGTCTCTGTATCACTCAAAAACCAGGCTTCAATCTGCCTTACTGCTACCACAACGTGTTGATTTGGCAACGCATTGATTCGTTCTCTCGTCAGCGTAACACATAAATCATCATCGGAGTCGGTCAGGATCACAATTTGCTGTGCGCCACGCAGGGCCAGTTCTTTGGTAATCAGCCCGATATTGTGCGGTAATAGATTGCCTCCCCCCTTAGCATCAATAACCTCAAAAACGCACTCGATCCGGTTCTGATGCAGCCAGGCCTGAAAGGCATCTGACTGGATAATTGCCTTTTCGGTTTTGCCTTCACAAATAAAGCCAACCTTTACCACGGCAGCCCACCTCCAAGAGCATTTGTGAGCCAGGCTTCGTCCATACGCCAGCCTTTCAGGTCATCGCCGTTGAATTGTCTGATTCTGGTGGAGCCTTGTTTTTTATCAACCACAACCAGTTCTTCCGGACGAACCCGCGACGCCATTGTCTGCGAATGTGTATTGAGCCAGATATAATGTCCGCGCTCTTCACACATCGTACGGAAAAAATCAACCAACTCACCGGCCACCTGCGGGTGCAACCCGTTTTCCGGCTCTTCAATGCACAGAAACTGCGGTCTATCGTCGCTTTGGTAAACCGCCGTCAGCAATGCCAGAATGTTGTAGGTACCATCTGAAATCAGATTTTTGGTAAAAGGTTTGTCTGAAAACTGCTCATACCAAAGTAACGTTTCATCGGTACTATACTGATTCTTTATTACCTCGACTGACTTAAATTCAGGAACAAAAAGCGCTAACCATTCAAAGAATTCGTTTTTCAGAATTATATCAGTTAAAACCCGCTTCAACACTTTCTCAAGATTTGTAGCAGCGCCATTTAAACTACTATCATCAATAAAACGCTTTCGAAGAAGCTTTTCATTACCAACAAAAATTCTGCTAAACCTTCTGGCGAAATCTAAGTAGCGTTCTTCGTTCTTTATCAGGCTTTGTTCATCAAAAGCTACTAGTCCAACTTCAACTAATAATTTATTAGCATCTAATTCACTTATAGTTTGATAGGAGCTATTCCTGGCCCATACAAACGTGTCTGTTTCTATTTGAAAACGATAGTTTGAAGAGTTGTCTATCAACCTGTTCTGAAGATAATCTGCACCACCAAAAAGCCGTAACTTCTCTCCAACATCTGTTTGTGGGATATGAAACTCCAGCGCCTCGAAAATATTGGATTTGCCAGACCCGTTGGGCCCGACAAATACCGTAAACGGATTAGGCTCAATGAGCTCAATCCGTTCAATGGATTTAAAATTTTCGATGACAAGGCGCTTGATCTTCATACGCTACAGAGATCTTGATTCAGGCAATGCTTTCGCTAAATCACGCAATCGCACATTCACTCAATGGCTTAATAATCCGCCTGTCCGACGGTTTGTGGTAATTGATTTAAGGCAACGGCAAGCTGCTCATCGTTCGGCGCAACACCGTGCCATTTGTGGCTACCCATCATGTAATCGATGCCATAGCCCATTTCGGTATGCATCAGAATCAGGGTTGGTACGTCGGCATCCTTGCGCGATGCTTTCAGTTTTGCCACCACGTCGGCCATGTTGTTGCCTTCCATGTGCTCCACGTTCCAGCCGAATGCCTTGTATTTTTCGCCCAGATCGCGGTTGTTCATCACCAGACTCGTCGGACCGTCGATCTGCTGACCGTTCAGGTCAATTACGGCCGTCAGGTTACCCAGTTTGTGGTGCGGCGCAAAGGTAGCCCCTTCCCAGACCTGACCTTCCTGCTGCTCACCATCGCCCATCAGCACATACACGTGAGAGTCGTCGCCGTTCAGGCGCTTGGCCAGGGCAGCTCCGCAGGCGACCGATAAACCCTGACCCAATGAACCCGAGGCAATACGAACGCCCGGCAGGTGCTCAGCCGTAGTGGGGTGCCCCTGCAGACGGCTGTCCAGTTTCCGGAACGTTGCCAGTTCTGAAACCGGGAAATAGCCCCGACGAGCCAGTACTGAGTAAAACAACGGAGAAATATGGCCGTTCGACAGGAAGAAAACGTCTTCCCCTTTGGCGTCCATGTCAAAAATAACCGTTCCCTGCCCGTCTTCTTTCAGACGCATTACATCAAAATAAAGCGCTACCAGAAAATCAGTACAGCCCAGCGATCCGCCAGGGTGGCCTGAATTTACGGCATGCACCATCCGAACGATGTCGCGCCGAACCTGAGTAGCAATCTGTTCGAGTTGTTGGATTTCCATAGTTTTAGGTTTGCAAGCCTTGCAGTGGCCTCCGGGGAGGTCGTTAACTTACTTTAAAATTTGTTCTGCGTGTTTTTTTGTATCCACTTTTCCGATGATTTCCGTGATCACACCCCCTTCGTCAATGACAAAAGTAGTCCGTACCGTGCCCATGTACGTGCGGCCATACATCGATTTTTCTTTCCATACGTCATAAGCCTCTACCACTTTCTGATCGGTATCGGATATTAACGTAAAGGGAAGCTCATATTTGCTGATGAATTTCTGGTGCGCTTTTTCGCCGTCAACGCTTACGCCAATGACTTCATAACCCGCCTGCTGAAGGGCCGTATAATTGTCGCGTAAACTGCAGGCCTGCGCCGTACAGCCCGGCGTATCGTCTTTCGGGTAAAAATACAGGACAACTTTTTTGCCCCGATAGTCAGATAAACGGACCCTGTTGCCGTTCTGATCATTAGCCGTAAAATCCGGCGCTACATCGCCAACTTGTAAACTCATAGTCGAATGGTTTCCGTGCTTTATTTACCGGCGGCGCTTTTTGGATTTCCCCTTTGGTGCCGCTTTTTTCTTAGCCGCCGATTTCGCTTTTACCTTTGCTTTGGGCTTTGGCTTACTGATGGTGGTCCGGGTAGTTGACACGTTGCCCGAGCGGTCGGTGACTTCGATGATCACTTCCGCGTCGTCCGGAAAATCTTCGTCCGGGTTCAGTTTATCCGACCAGATCAGCGCCCGTTTATAATCATACTGCATCAGCAGCCACTCGCCGTCAACTGAGGCCCGGAAGGTACCGATTCCGGAGCGGTCATCGCTGATGCGGGCCGAAATGCCGTTTGCCGAAGCCGACAACATAGTAATAGACGGCGGATTAACGTCTGTTTGCAACTGAAAACGTCCCAGTTCTTTTGTTTTAAACTCAATCCGGCCGTTTTTCCAGGTCCCCCCGACATACCGGCTTCGCCCGCCGCTGACCATATACACCCGCGTACGGGACGTATCGACGGCCACCGGATAGGTCGGGGTCCAGTTTACCGTCAGATAGTCATTGATCGGAATGGTTGGCTGGTTAATTTCCAGGATGCCGCCCGGCAACTGCCGCGTTGTCAGATAGAGCGTATCAAACAGTGTTTTACTGTCAAAATTCAGTTTTACCCCCCCCCCTTCGTATTCCTGCGGTTTGCCCGGCAGTATCCGCTTCCGGAAATTGGTAGCGACCACGCCGCGCCCCACCTGAATCGAATCCGGCATGTGTTTGTTCAGATCGATCAGGTATATGCCCTGATTCTGGCGGATGTAACTTACCGGCAGTTCTTCAATCGTCGACCCGTGGAAGAGTAAGGCTACCGGTACTTCGGTCGTCCGGAAATTCCGTACGGCCAGTTTCAATACACTTTCGTCTACTGTAATGGTAACCGCTTCAGCCGCACTGCCCGGTACCACCGACGTTGCCTGCACGACCGTTGCGGGTTCGGGCTGCAACGTAAACCGTAGTACGGCCGGATTCTGATAGACATCAAAGAGGGTGACCTCGATTTCATGCGGCTGTCCGTCGAACAACGGTAAGCGACCACGCCGGCCATCGGTCCGGTAAATGGGCAATGTATTTCCGTCGGCAACGTAACACCGGTGATACCGCATGCCGAACAACTGTTCTACCTCGTAGTTTTCGTGGATGTTCATCAACCGCGTCAGCTCATTGGGAAACGTGTCCATGTTGTACGCAAACACCTCTTTGCCATCCAGCTTGATTTCGATGCAGTTGAGTCCGTTTTTATACGGCGATCCGCCGGTACGGTCATACCCCAGAATCTCCATTCCGATCAGCCCCGAAGCCGTTATCGGCTGGTTTACCCCGTAGGTTCCGTCGGCGCGGCGCACCGGCGCGACATTGATCCGCTGGTACTCCCCATTGATGCGCGAAGTAGTGGTGAGGGTCTTCAGCGCAATCCGTTCGATAATCGGGGGCAGGTTATCACTCAGTTCCCTGAAATCATACAGCAGCGGGTTGATGAGATTGTCCTTCGGATCACGTACCTCAAAATGCAGGTGCGGTCCGCCGGAGCCCCCCGTATTGCCGGAAAGCGCCACGATGTCGCCTTTTTTCACCGGAAACTGACCGGGAGCCGGACGCAGGTCAATTTCAAACGTTTGTTTGCGGTATTGCTGCTCGCGCAGGTACACGCCCAGCGTATCCTTCAGTTCTTTCAGGTGACCGTAAACGGTAGTCAGCCCGTTCGGGTGTTTGATAAAAATGACATTGCCATAGCCTCCCGTAAAGACGGCAATCCGCGAGATATAGCCATCAGCGGCAGCATACACATTCAGTCCTTCCCGGCCACCGGTCCGGATATCCAGACCGGCATGAAAGTGGTTTGACCGCAGATCGCCCAACCCTCCCGAAAGCGAGTTGGCCAGACCTGGCTGGATGGGAAACATAAAGTAGCCCGGCTCCAGGTAATTCGGGCCATTTTCCGACGTCAGGGCTGTTTTTTTTATCTCCCGCTTCAGTTGCCCAAACACACCGCCAATTACACCAAGCGATAAAAAACCAGCCAGTAAAGTGCTTTTCCCAAACCGTCGAATACTCATTCTTAATCGTTAACTACTATGAAAGCCCGTAGACAGGCATACTAAACCTTTATTTCACCTCAAAATCCAGCATTACCTGGTCTTCCAGGTACGCCGTGAGCCGGTCGCCCGGTCTTACGCCGCTTACGCCTTTCGGGGTGCCGGTAAAGATGATATCTCCCTGCTGCAGCAAAAAATACCGGGAGACAAATGAGATCAGGTAATCGATTTTGTACAGCATCAGGCTGGTATTCCCCTGCTGCCGGGTCTCCCCGTTGATGTCGAGCCGGAAGTTAATATCCTGCAAATCCGCAAACTGGCTTTTAGGCACAAACCCGGAAATCGGGGCGGAGCCGTTAAAGCCTTTGGCCAGATCCCAGGGCAAGCCTTTCGCCTTCAGTTTACTCTGCACGTCACGTGCCGTAAAGTCGATACCAATGCCGATTTCGTCGTAGTATTTATAGGCGAATTTTTCGTCGATATTTTTACCGGTCCGGCTGATTTTGATCAGAATTTCTACCTCATGGTGCACGTCCGATGAAAAATCCGGATAATAAAACGTGTCATTATTTCGTAGAATAGCCGTTTCGGGTTTAGTAAAGATGACGGGATCATCGGGCTGCTCGTTGTTGAGCTCTTTAATATGTTCTGCGTAGTTGCGGCCGACAGCAATGATTTTCATGTATCAGAGAAGCACAGAAGAGGTCTGTATCCAGTTAAACGATCCGTTTTAAAGCCGCAAATCTACGGACTAATGACGGTGTGGCCGAATCCGACAATAAAAAAAATGAACAATCACTAGCTAAAAAAGGTACATATTTGGCAGTTTTGCCGTCAGATTACTTATAAATCGTTTACTACAATGAAGAAAATACTTTTTGGCGTTTTACTGATCTCAATGGCCATCGGCTGCCAGAAGGTCCCGTTGACCGGCAGAAATCAGCTAGCATTCGTCCCGAACTCGACGTTATTACCCATGTCGTTTACCAACTATAAAGAAGTACTGGATACGAGTACGGTGGTTAACAATGGCTCACAGGCCGACATGATCAAGCGTGTGGGTGGGCGTCTACGTACGGCCATGGAAAACTACATGAAAGCCAACAATTTAGGCGACCGCCTGAATGGCTATCAGTGGGAGTTCAACCTGATACAAAGTCCACAGGTGAATGCCTGGTGTATGCCCGGCGGTAAGGTGGCTTTCTACACCGGTATTCTGCCGTACTGTCAGGGGGAGGCAGGTGTGGCAACGGTTATGGGCCACGAAATTTCACACGCTATTGCTGAGCATGGCAATGAGCGCATGAGTGAAGGCCTTGTGGCAAACGGCCTGATTCAGGGCGGTCAACTTGTTTTGGGTACGTTATCACAGACTCAGAAAAGTCAGGCGAATGCGCTGTTGCTACAGGCGGCGGGTGTTGCTCTGCCCGTTGGTTATCAGCTCGGCCGTGAGTTGCCCCATAGCCGTGCTCAGGAATCAGAAGCCGATCACCTCGGGCTGATCTTCATGGCCATGGCGGGCTATGACCCCAACGAAGCAGTAGCTTTCTGGACCCGCATGGCCAAAGCCGGTTCCGGTCAGAAACCGCCGGAATTTCTGTCGACGCACCCGTCTGATGAGCGCCGGATCAACGATATCCAGAAGCTGATGCCAGAGGCCATGAAATATTATAAGCGATAAGGTTTGTTATTCTTACCGGTACATCTGGTCGGCAGAAGGTTTCTCAAGGTTCTCACCACGCAAGTGAATAAGATTCCTCCTGCGTCGGAATGACAAAAAATTAAACCCAAAAAGGCCCCGGAGCAGCTGCTCCGGGGCCTTTTTGGGTTATGCGTCAGGTTGCGATTACATCGCCGACAATACCTGCTTTACTTTTTCAGCGGCCTCTTTCAGCTGCACAGCCGAGTACACCTTCAGGCCTGACTCGTCGATGATCCGGGCACCTTCTTCGGCGTTTGTTCCTTGCAGACGTACAATGATCGGGATCGGGATATCACCAATTGCCTTGTATGCTTCCACAACGCCGGTCGCCACACGGTCGCAACGAACGATACCACCGAAGATGTTGATCAGGATTGCTTTTACGTTCGGATCTTTCAGGATGATACGGAAACCGGCTTCCACCGTTTTCGCGTTGGCTCCACCTCCTACGTCCAGGAAGTTGGCAGGCTCACCACCCGAGAGTTTGATGATATCCATCGTAGCCATCGCCAGACCAGCACCGTTCACCATACAACCTACGTTACCGTCTAGTTTTACGTAGTTCAGGTCGTTGGCCGATGCTTCAACTTCGAGCGGATCTTCTTCCGTGATGTCGCGCAGGTTAGCCAGATCCGGATGACGGTACAGGGCATTATCGTCAAGGTTTACTTTGGCATCAACCGCCAGGATTTTGTTGTCCGACGTTTTCAGCACCGGGTTGATTTCAAACATAGACGCGTCTGAATCAACGTAAGCCTTATATAAGGATGTAACGAATTTCACCATTTCTTTGAAGGCTTCACCGGTCAGGCCAAGGGCGAACGCAATTTTACGGGCCTGGAACGGTTGTAAGCCAACGGCTGGATTAATCCATTCTTTAATGATTTTTTCCGGACTATGTTCAGCCACTTCTTCAATATCCATACCCCCTTCCGTGCTGGCCATAATCACATTGCAGGCATTCGCACGGTCGAGCAGGATACTCATGTACAATTCTTTCGGCTCCGAATCGCCCGGGTAGAATACATCCTGGGCAACCAGTACCTTACTTACTTTTTTGCCTTCAGGGCCGGTCTGATGCGTTACCAGTACGTTACCAATCAGGTTGGTAGCAATGGTACGTACATCTTCCACTGACTTCGCCAGCGCAACACCACGCTGCTCTGACCCCTGGACCTTACCCTTACCGCGGCCACCAGCATGAATCTGTGATTTGACGACTACAAATTTAGAGTTCGTCTGGGCCATGATCTGTTTAGCTGCCTCAACCGCCTTTTCCGGCGATTCGGCAACGATACCTTCCTGAATCCGGACGCCGTAGCGCTTCAGTATTTCTTTACCCTGGTACTCGTGTATATTCATGACAAATAAAGGAAAACAGTAGTTTTGCGTTCGCGCGGCAAGTTAGCCAATAATTTGGTTGGGTAATCAGTTTATAGCGCACAGTTTTCATTTACCCGCGCCAATCCGTCCGAAACTGCGCGAAATAAACAACAAAACGCACACTTTATGCAAACACTCCTTCAGGCAACCGACCTGCGTCGTACGTATGGTAATCTTCCCGTTTTAAAGGGTATTAATCTCACCATTCAGTCGGGCGAGGTCGTCTCCGTTGTCGGCGCTTCGGGAGCTGGTAAAAGTACATTATTACATATTCTGGGCACCCTCGACCGCCCCGATAGCGGCGAACTGGTACTGGCCGGCGAATCCGCGTTTACTCTGAATGACCGCGAGCTGGCCCGTTTCCGGAATGAGCGGATTGGCTTTATCTTTCAGTTTCATAACCTGCTGCCTGAATTTACCGCCCTCGAAAACGTATGTCTTCCCGGATTCATCGCGGGAAAACCGGAAGCCGATGTCCGGAAACGGGCAGCAGAACTCCTGACCTCACTGGGCTTAAAAGACCGGATTGATCACTTTCCCTCACAGATGTCGGGCGGAGAGCAACAGCGGACCGCCGTCGCCCGTGCCCTGATTAATCAGCCCGACATTGTTTTTGCCGACGAACCCAGCGGTAATCTGGATTCACAAAATGCGCAGGAGCTTCATCAGCTATTTTTTAACTTAAGGGATCAATTCGGTCAAACGTTTGTTATTGTAACGCATAACCAACAGTTAGCGGAACTGGCAGACAGAACTTTAACTATACGGGACGGACAAATAGGTGACACTAAAAACCTGTAGCCTTTTAGTACTTTTTATCTTTTTGATAAAATATAGTTCACTAACTATCAACAACTTACAAAATTGTTGAAAAAAAATTAACGAACGGGAAACAATTATTTGTTACTTTCGTTTTATTATTGCGTCGAAAAGAAAAGTTTTTCATAACGTTGAGTAAATCAGAAAGCCAAGAGAGTGTCTCGCTTGGCTTTTTTGTTTTGTATACCCCAAGGCGCTGATTCTGCCCCGATTCTTTCTCTCCGGACCGTTCCCTCACCTTTTCTGAACATTCTGTCTCTGAAAAAGTCTATATGATGTAAACTGCAACAGCAGATTCATAAATCATTAAACTATCAACGTCATGAACGAGACAACAATCAAAGGCGCATGGAATGAGCTTAAAGGCAAAATCAAACAAGCTTACGGTGATCTGACAGACGACGATCTGACTTACGAAGAAGGTAAAGAAGACGAAA
This sequence comes from Arsenicibacter rosenii, assembly GCF_001870735.1. Lineage (GTDB taxonomy): Bacteria > Bacteroidota > Bacteroidia > Cytophagales > Spirosomataceae > Arsenicibacter > Arsenicibacter rosenii. Next base: position 890,492 of record NZ_MORL01000001.1, read on the forward strand.
TGTGGGGCCGGGTTCAGCAAAAAACCGGCAAGACAAAAGATGAGATCAAAAAAGCAGTGGCTGATCTGTAACAGCCTGAACGGATTATAATGAAAACACCCCGGCAGGTAAAACCTGCCGGGGTGTTTTCATTATTGCTTTTCTGCGTTATCCCGTCAGCTTTACTTTATAATTCCCGGCAAACTTCAGTTTCCCGTCCAGTTTCAGATTACGCATGGTAACCGACTGCCCTACGGTTACGGTATGACCGGGACAAATCCGGACAAATTCGTTCGGGAACGGCATCCGCCCAACTGTCCACGTATTTTTATCGGTCCAGTCACCGGATGTGACCGACTCAACCATGTTGGAAAACAACGAGACCGTCGGAAAATTACGGAACAACAAGGTGTCGGTTTTACTTTGCCCGGCCCCGAACCAGTCGTTCAGAATATCATTGTATACCCGCCGGAAGTCTATCTGCATTTTAATGTCCTTGTTGGTGCCGGTTCCGGAAAGATCAGACAGGTTCGGGTTTGTCCCGATCGTGCTGTGCTTTACCCCCGAGCCAAAAACAAACATGGGGGCTGCCACGCCGTGATCCGTTCCCTTTGAGTTATTCGAATTCGCCCGGCGGCCAAACTCCGAGAAGGTCATGCCGATCACCTTATCTTCAATTCCCTGTAGTTTCAGATCCTGCTGGAAAAGGGCAATTCCGTCTGACAGTTTAGCCAGCAACGTGGCGTGTGCCCCCTTGGTATTATCCGTCGTATCGACCTGCCCTGAGTGCGTATCAAAACCGCCGAGCGATACGAAGTAAATCTTCGTTTTCAGGCCGCCGTGAATTAAGCGCGACACAATTTTCAGCTGATCGGCCAGTGAGTTTGTACCCGATGTAGGATAAGTCGCAAGGTTTTTACCGGCATCGGCTGCTTTTTTGATTTCCCCGGCATAGCCTACTGACAAGGCCTGTTGCTGCCGGATAAACGAAATCAGATCCCCGGCATCGCAGCAGGGCAGGTCGCCTGGCGAGGTAGCACTAGCCGCTCCCACCAGCTGGTAAAAGCTATCCGGGTTGCTGATCGCGATTCCCATCGATCCCTGACTACCCAGCAAGGCGGTTGAGGTCAGATACCCAATCTGAATCGCCAGCGGATCTTCCATATTGGTGTTTGGGTAACCCGTCGGATAGCCCGGAAAACGATCCTCCAGGTAACGGCCAGCCCAGCCCGAATCAGATGTCTGGGTGCTGTCTACGGCTGTCATCCAGATATCCGTAGCGCGGTAATGGGACTGATCCGGGTTGGGGTATGATACCGAATGAACAATCGATAGCTTCCCGTCATTATAGAGGCTTTGCAGCCCGGTCATGGCCGGATGCAGCCCCGTGGTATCGTTGCCGGTTAGTGTCAGGGCACTGGCCTGTGGAATGGCAATGTTGCTGCGGAGGGTAGTATACGCCGGATACTGGTCGAGCGGTAACACCATGTTCAGGCCATCGTTGCCGCCGTTCAGGTAAATGATCACCAGCACACGGTCAGTATTGGCGGCGGTAGTCTGCAAAAGCGACTGCACCAGCACAGAATCACGGGCCAGCGCCTTCATCCCGAATCCGTCAATCATTACCGGCAACACACAAGCCGAACTCGCTTTAAAAAAATCTCTACGGTTCATGATGTTCGATCTGGTTGGTTAACAAAGCTGATACTCCGCCATGCGAAGCATGTACTTCATCAGGTTTTGAAGCCGGTTGGTCACGGCATTTTTGCGGTTGGTGTTGGTTGGTGTTGTCCGGTAGTTATTCCATTCGTTGACCCACGACGTGCGCGGAATTCCCTGCATCATGATGGTATCGATCAGGAAATCCTTCTGCGACGGGAAGAGGTCGGTGGCAAAGAGGTTTTTCGTAAACGCCTCCAGCACATCCACACAGGTAATCGATGGCGTTCCGGCTACATCGGAGAAGTTGGCTTGCAGGGATGTTGCCCAAGCCAGCACATCGATGCCCATTTTATAAGGGACACCTGTGCCATAGTAATTGGCATCTACCACCAGCCAGCGCCAGATAAAGGCATCCGTAAAATCGCTTCGTAAGGCAATGGTGGTGGTATTCATCCAGATTTTAGAGTACCCGGTCTGGTAATAAGGCTCGTACCCGAACACCGTCGGCTGATCGATTGCATCCATTTGCATATCGCGCATCCGCCAGTGGGCAAAATCACCGAACAGCTTTTTATAGGCCGTATAGTTGGTGGCCATCGGCGGAACGGGCTGATCAAAAAACTTCAGCGAGCCAATCACCAGTTCAAGGGGTGATTTGATGATGGCACCGATATTGGACACATCGAAGAAAATCTGGCTGGTGAGCAGTTTCTCAATCACCGGCTGAATCGCGTAATTGTTGGACGGGCTGGCAAAAAACTGCGCCAGCGGCACAATGACGTTTGTTTCGATTTCCCGGGTCACATTCGGATTTACGTACCAGCGATACAGCTTACGGCAGATAAATTTCGGCGTTTCGGGATGATTGAGCAGCATGGTAATCAGGTCACTCAAATCGGCCTCACCCGTATTGGCAAACCCTGCCGGCGCCGTTGTCCGGGCCGGAATGGTGGTGTTGTTATATTTTGCCGAAAAAACCTTGGCGTCCGTGTCGTGCTTAGTGGCCGTGAAGGTAGTGTCAAAGGTAGTTGACCCGTTAACCCAGTAGTTGGAGTATTTCCAACCGGTCAGAGCGCGGGCCGCAACTTTCACATCGTCTTCGGTATAGTTCTTGTTGCCCGCAAAATCAAACGCGCCGACCGTAAATAACTCCTGCAGCTCGCGGGCATAATTTTCATTCGGCTTACCCTTCTCATTCTCGTTCCCGTTCAGAAAACGCAGCATGGCAGGATCTTTGCTGATACCAGTCACCAGCGTCCGGAAATTGCCCAGCGCATTGGTCCGCAGCAGCTGAAAATACCGCCAGACAAACCGGTAATCATCTACCACCTCACGGGTCGTGACAAAGTGATTTTGCCAGAAAAGCGTTAGTTTTTCCAGCAACGCCGGCTTGTTCGACTGATCAGCCATGATACCATACCACCACCACTTTATATACGTGCCGAAATCAAAATTCCGGTCTCCGTTAAAGGGTTTGTCGAGGTAGGTCTGACCTGCCGTGGCCTTCGTGCTGTCCAGATCGATCGGGGGAGACGGCGACAGATTTGCATTCCGGATCAGAAGCTGCACGGCCTGGGTAGCCGTTTTGCCGGTAAACCCGGTAATTTCTGCTTGTGTGGGCCCAAATGTGGCTCGTCGCAACATATGAGCAGCCGTCTTTGCCGTAAGCGGTTGCGTATACGTGTCTAGATAGGGCATTAACGATTATGAATTACTGTTTCGTTACGGATGTATCCGGTCTGCTAACCGGATCTGGGTAGTTGAATGGTATAGCAAGTTAAGGAAATTTAGGTAATTTTCATCCTCTAATTCACCTTAACACTATTTCCGTAAATTAAAGAAACTCTTTTTTGACCGCTCTTCGAGCGCTGACATCGTCTATGAATAAACTAGTCACTCTGATCATTACCGGCTTCGTATGCTGGTCTTGCCATTCTTCAGATCAGGAGTCCTTTTCTCTTTCGCCCACGATTACCATTTTCTCTGAAAAGCCGGCCGACCTTACCGCTCCTGCCGCCAATCCGCCGAAGCAGCTTCCGGAAGGCATGGTATATGTACCGGGCGGCTATGTGCTGGTTGGCTCGGAAGATGGCCTTGAGCAGGAAAAGCCCACTTTCTGGGCCCTGCTGAAGCCCTTCCTCATGGATCAGCACGAAGTGACCGTCGGTGAGTTCCGGCAGTTTATCAAGGCAACCGGCTACAAAACACAGGCCGAACAATTCGGGGATGCCGGTGTTCTGAGCGATTCGACGAAAGAGTGGACGCTGGTGCCGGGGGCAACCTGGGAATTTCCGCAGGGACCCAAGGCCGGAAAAGCCACCGATAACCTGCCGGTCACGCAGGTATCCTGGAACGACGCAACGGCCTATGCCAAATGGGCCGGTAAACGGCTGCCCCACGAAATTGAGTGGGAACACGCTGCCCGTAACGGCCGCAATGACCGTACCCTTTACCCCTTCGGCGATGAACTGGCTCCCGGCGGCAAGGCACTGGCCAACACCTGGAACGGTACCTTCCCCAACTTCGATCAGGTAACAGACGGCTTTCACCACGCCTCGCCCGTCGGATATTACGGAAAAACGCCGCTCGGTTTAACCGACATGGCCGGTAATGTCTGGGAATGGTGTGCCAACTGGAAAATTTCCTATCAGGATCTGCTCACCAAAACAGAACCCAAAGCCGGACCGGAAACAGAACGGGCACAGCGCGGCGGTTCTTACCTCTGCGAACCTTCGTGGTGCCACGGTTACCGCGTTTCGGGACGTTCGGGCAGTACGCCGGAGACCTCTCTGATGCACCTTGGTTTCCGCTGTGTGCAGGATTTGCGATAACGATTTACCGGCAAAAACCTGCTGTTTACCGATTTTCCCGGTATTCCTGCAATGCTTGCGTCCCGTTTTGCGTATTAGGCTTACAAACAACCGCATGTAAACCAAACGCCTTTCTAATCACATGGACCGCAAAGACTTTTTGAAAAAAGGATTTACCGCACTCGGCATCAGCATGGTTATGCCACTGACGGGGTGTAAAAAATCAGAAGTAGACGCCGCCACAACCTCCGGTACAGGCACCGGCACTTCGACCGGTACAACCACCGGTAACTGTACCGTAACCCCTTCAGAAACAGAAGGCCCGTTTCCGACCAAAACCCCGTCCTCACTGGTCCTTACCGATATCCGGTCAGACCGTACAGGGGTGCCGTTTACCATTAAGATTACCATCCAGAACAAAAATGCCGGCTGTGCCGTATTGAAGGGGGCGCTGGTTGACATCTGGCATTGCGACAAGGACGGCTACTATTCTGAGTACGGGGGTACGGGCATGCAGTCGGCCAACTTTACCTCGGTGCACTTCCTGCGTGGCCGCCAGACAACGGATGCCAGCGGGCTGGTGAGTTTCACCTCGATTTTTCCCGGCTGGTATTCCGGCCGTGCTCCGCACATTCACGTACACATCTACGACTCAACCGGCAAATCACTGCTGGTTACCCAGATTGCGTTCCCGAAAGACGTTTGTGATACCGTTTATACAACCGCCACCACGTTTTATACCCGCGGCAAGCAGGATACCACCAACGAACGGGACAATGTGTTCAGTGATGGGTTCACGACGGAGCTGGCCACGGTAACCGGTAGTGTTTCGGCAGGCTACGTGCTTACGCATACCATTGTGGTCAGTGCCTAAACCCGCTTCAAGATGTTAACCGACGTACAAGGACAACTTTATCTGGCCGATCAGCGGGGTGTTGCAGAAACCGACGGTTTCCGGAGTTTCCATACATTTAACTTCGGCCCCTATCAGACCGAGGGCCGGACACCTTTCGGGAGGCTATGTGTCGTCAATGACGATACACTGGCTGCCGGCCGTCAGCTTACAAGGCAGATCGACGAAGCCATGCACGTCCTGATTTTGCCGCTGGTGGGGGGCATTGAAGTGAACAGTACCGTCGCCGGCACCTCGTATGCCTCGGCCGGCGAAGCCCTTGTTTTATCAATGCCGGCCAACGCATCCTATTCGGTTCTGAATCCATATGATACCGAGCTGATTAATTACCTGCAGATTTGGGTCAGGGCAAAACCCGCAGACTCGTTTACGGCCGGCGTCACCATTACGGCGTTTGATCTGGCTCAGCCCAATCAGCTGTTACCGGCCGGCAGTACAGCCATCAACGTGACGATTGGTCAATATGGGGGTCGTGAAGAAGATCGTATGAAGGTATCAGATCCGGAAACCGGACTTTTTGCCTTTGTTGTAGAAGGCGCTTTTGAAGTACAGAACCGCCTCCTGCATGCCCGCGACAGCATTGCCTTATGGGATATTGATACAGTTGATTTTGAGGCACTCTCCAACAACGCCCTTATTCTTTTTGTAGACCCGGCATAAGTCAGACCCCGTCACCGGCACCAAACATCCCGCTCTTAACCCAATTATCCGTTGCTTTACTTAACCGCCCTGATCTGATTCCGGATCGGGGCTTTTTTTCGTTCAGTAACGTTAGTGATGCTCCGCGAGTTTTGACGCTCCGGGAAGTTTATGAATGAACTATTTTGTAATTTTGACTCTTTATAAATAGTAATTTTCTTATTCTCCATGATCGAAAGACCCCTTACAGACTGGTTGCCTCTCACGATGAAAGAAGTCGAAAAACGAGGCTGGGACGAAGTGGATATTGTGTTGGTGTCCGGGGACGCTTATGTTGACCACCCGGCCTTTGGCACTGCCGTGATCGGCCGGATCATGGAGAGCGAAGGCTTCCGCGTGGCCATTATTGCGCAGCCAAACTGGCAGGATGACCTGCGCGACTTCAAAAAATTTGGTCGTCCGAAGTATTTCTTTGGTGTTACGGCCGGTTGTATGGATTCGATGGTGAATCACTACACCGCCAACAAACGCCGCCGCTCAAACGACTCCTATACGCCGGGTGGCGAAGCCGGTTTCCGGCCTGATTACGCCACCATCGTGTACACCAAAATACTGAAAGAACTGTATCCGGATGTACCGGTGTTGCTGGGCGGTATTGAGGCATCCCTGCGCCGGGTTACTCACTATGATTACTGGCAGGACCGGCTGATGCCCTCGATTCTGGTTGATTCGGGTGCGGATATGCTCGTCTACGGCATGGGCGAGCAACCCCTGCGTGAGATCCTGAAACTGGTCCGTAAAGGGGTTCCGTTCGGGTCAATGCGCAACATCAATCAGGTGGCCTTTGTTCATGAAGGGCCATCCGAACTGCGCGACTATAATAACTGGAATACGGTTGAACTCGCCAGCCACGAAGACTGTCTGAACGATAAAATCAAGTATGCGGCTAACTTCAAAATCGTTGAAGTTGAGTCGAATAAATGGCAGGCAAACCGCATCATTCAGCGGGTTGGGGAGCAGGTGCTGGTGATTAATCCGCCGTTTAAGACGATGGATGAAACCGAAATCGACAAGTCGTTTGATATGCCGTATACGCGTATGCCACACCCGAAATACAAAAAGCGGGGTGCTATTCCGGCCTATGAGATGATCAAGTTTTCGCTGAACATGCATCGTGGCTGTTTCGGCGGTTGCAGTTTCTGTACCATCTCGGCACACCAGGGCAAATTCATTGCTTCACGAAGCGAAGAATCGATCCTGAAGGAGGTAGACGAAATCACCAAACACCCTGAGTTTAAAGGCTATATTTCCGATCTGGGCGGTCCGTCGGCGAATATGTACAAAATGAAGGGTAAGGACGAGTCGATTTGTGCCCGTTGCCAGAGCCCGAGCTGCATTCACCCGGTTATCTGCTCGAACCTCGACACCTCACACAAGCCGCTGACTCAGCTATACCGCAAGGTCGATGCTAACCCGGCGATCAAAAAAGCGTTTGTCGGCTCCGGCGTCCGGTATGATTTGCTGGTCGATGATTTTAACAAAAACAACGAAGACGGCAACCATGACGAGTACATGGAGCAGCTCATTACCCGCCACGTATCCGGCCGGTTGAAAGTAGCCCCTGAACACACCTCTGACGACACGCTCCGGATTATGCGCAAGCCGTCGTTTAAGTATTTCAAGCTCTTCAAAAAGAAATACGATAAGATTTCGGACAAGCATAACCTGAAACAACCGCTGATTCCGTACTTCATCTCGTCGCACCCCGGCTGTGAAGAGCAGGACATGGCGAACCTGGCCGCCGAAACGAAAGACATGGGCTTTCAGCTGGAACAGGTGCAGGACTTTACGCCGACCCCGATGACCGTTGCAGAAGTGATTTACTACTCCGGTGTCCATCCGTATACGCTCAAGCCGGTCAAAACGGCCAAAACCCGCGATGAGAAGCAGGCCCAGAACCGGTATTTCTTCTGGTACAAGCCGGAATTTAAAGACTGGATCCGCAACCGGCTGAACAAGCTCAATCGCCCCGACCTTGCCGACCAGCTCCTCGGTGCGCCAAAGCAGGGCGGTGGCCAGGCCCCTAAACCGAAATACCGCAGGCCGTTTGCCGGTAAGAAAAAGAAATAAGCAGGTTAACTGCGAGATGTAGCGGTGGCAAGGCTGAGACCCTTGCCACCGCTTTTTTTACAACCCTACCGGCACCGGAATCACCGTTGTGTCCCAGCCGATATACATCGTCGCATTCTTTGCGTCTTTCTTCGCAAACTGAATCGAGAAATTCTCCAGCGGGGTTTCGGTTTTCTGTACCGGCACCGTTATCCGCGCCACATCCAGTGCCTGATTGTAGCTGTAAGCTCCCCATTGATCCACGTCTGAGCTGAGGATAATAGTCCACTCGCTTTCGCCGGGAATGGCCAGCAATGCATAACTGCCTGCCGGAATTTTCTTGTCGCCAAGTGTTACATCCTGATAAAATTTGATTTCCGGAGCTTCATTGGCTCCCATTCGCCAGACTTTGCCGTAGGGTACCAGTTTACCCATCACGTCACGGCCGTTTTTGGCAGGACGGCTGTAGGTTACGCGTACCATCGCCTTATCAGTCCCGATTTTAGCGGGGGCAAATTTCCGGTCGTGGGCATAGTCATCCGGATAATAAGCCATGTCCATCGGCGTCTTGTCGATGCCTCTGAACGTTTGTGCCATTGTTGCAGGCAAGGCTCCCATAAAAAGCCCGAGGGCAAGGAGAATCTGTTTCATGTCAGTCAGGATTAATCAGTTCCGGAGCAATATACACAACTTCCGGTTGTCCGCAGAGGCCGTATCCGTTCCCATACAGATCAGTAGTTCGCTACCGGCAACCGGTTTTAGGGGAAAACCGCTTACGATGCAAAACGAATTATTGATGGACATGGTGGCCCAGAACCGGATGACCTGTGCGGTCGCCTTCTCCCGGATTACACCGGAAAGCCTCTCCTGCCGGCTGAATGACCAGACTGCTTCTGTTGGTTTCATCTACCGCCATATCGGCGAAACGATGCTGCTGTTCGGCTACTTTTTCGGCCTTCCTGCGGCCGATGTGCAGAACACGACCATGGGACAGCCGGATACCGGACAAGGACAGGATCTGGCAACCAGTCATATATTGGTTGAACGAGGGTTTTCCATGCTGGAACAGCTGGTCAATGAGACCCCCGAACAAGCCTGGCTCGATCCGATAGATACCCCATTTTTCGGCAAGGTATCGAAGGGGCGGCTTTTCGCGCATGTGCTGTTCCATAATGCCAATCATGCCGGACAAATCAGCCTGACACTGGCACGCGGTCAGTAACCTGCCAGGCGGGTAAATTGCCATCAGCATACCGTAAAGGCAGTATTTAGGCCAGCCTACGCTCTTTAGTGGGTAAACCCAACAACAACCTATTCCTCGCTTTTCTAATCCGGAAACGATGATTCAGATTAATGACCACCTTACACCCGCCGACCTTTCTTCGAAATTAACCCGGTTCTGGGAGCTTTCGGCCAAAAAAATCCGCCTCATTGACGCGGAATACGATACGACCAAAGGCTCCCCCGTGTTCACGGCTGCCGGTAAATACACCACCCGTGGCTGGACGGAGTGGACACAGGGCTTTCAGTACGGATCCTCTATTCTACAGTTCGATGCCACCGGCGACAGCTATTTTCTGGATGAGGGCCGCCGCCAGACGGTGCAGGCCATGGCGCCGCACGTCAGCCATATTGGTGTACACGACCATGGTTTCAACAACGTTAGTACGTATGGCAACCTGCTCCGGCTCATGCGCGAAGGCCGCATTCCGCAGCAGGACTGGGAGCAGCATTTCTATGAACTGGCACTGAAAATTTCCGGAGCCGTGCAGGCGAGCCGCTGGACCACCATCAAAAACGGTGGTTTCATTCACTCCTTCAACGGCCCGCATTCGCTCTTTGTGGATACCATCCGGTCGTGCCGCGCCCTGGTGGTAAGTCACAGTCTCGGGCATGTGTTTCAGGCCGAAAACGACATCCGGATCAACCTCCTTGACCGGGCGTTACAACACATTAAAGCCACCGCCGACTATTCCGTGTTTTATGGCGAAGGCCGCGACAGCTACGATGTGTGGGGCCGGACAGCCCACGAAAGTGTCTTCAATACAAAAGACGGTAATTTCCGCTGCCCGAATTCCCAGCAAGGCTATACCGGCTTTTCGACCTGGACCCGCGGCCTGGCCTGGGCCATGTGCGGGTTCCCCGAGCAGCTCGAATACCTGAACACCCTGCCCGACACTGAGCTTGAACCATTTGGCGGCCGGGAAGCGGTTGAAGCCTGGATGCTGAAAGCCGCAACAGCTACCTGCGATTTTTACATCGAATATACCCCAACCGACGGTGTCCCGTACTGGGATACCGGCGCCCCTTTCCTGCACCTGCTCGGCGATTACCTCGACCGCCCTGCCGATCCGTTTAATGCCTTTGAACCCGTCGACAGTTCGGCGGCGGCCATCGGAGCACAGGGGCTCTTGCGGCTTGGCAACTACCTCACGGCCAAAGGCGACCACGAAGCAGGCCAACGGTACACCAGGGCCGGTCTGACCGTGCTGAACACCTTACTCGACGAGCCGTATCTGAGCACCGATCCGGCCCACCAGGGGCTCTTGCTGCACTCGATTTACCATCGCCCGAATGGCTGGGATTATATACCGGCCGGCAGCCCGATTCCGTATGGGGAGTCGAGCATGTGGGGTGACTACCACCTGCGCGAACTGGCGCTTTATGTACAGCGACTCGCTGACCCAACCCAACCGTACTATACGTTTTTTAACTGCTTGCCACGATGAGCGAAAAATACAAACCCCGCTTTCCGCGCATGGCGCAATTGAAAACGGCCGGCGATCTGCGCAACTACCTGCAAACAAACCAGATAGACCTGCCGTTTGACGATACATTATTCCCCCCGGCCGAGAGCCCGTTCCGGAAACCGATTCAGCTCAAGTCAGGCAAAACCATTGGCAACAGCCTGTGTATTCTGCCCATGGAAGGCTGGGACGGTACGCCCGACGGCCGGCCGACCGATTTTACCCGCAACCGCTGGCGGAAATTTGCCGTCAGCGGCGCTAAACTGCTATTCGGCTGCGAGGCGGTTGCCGTATGCCATTCAGGCAAAGCCAATCCGAATCAGCTGGTTCTGAACAAGGACACCTACGACGAGTTTGTCGCTCTCCGGCAACTGCTGCTGACCGAACATGCCGCCCGATTCGAAACAACAGATGATTTGCTGATTGGCCTGCAGCTGACCCATTCGGGCCGTTTCTGCAAGCCACACAGTCATAAACAGTTTGAGCCGAAGATCCTGTACAGTCACCCGTTTCTGAACAGCAAATTCGGGATGGCACAGGACTACCCGACCCTGACCGACGAAGCCATTGACGGCATCATTCAGCAGTATATCGAGGCCGCCGTACTGGCTCAGCAGGCGGGGTACGATTTTGTGGATGTCAAGCATTGCCACGGGTATCTGGGCCATGAATTTCTGAGCGCCGTTGACCGCGAAGGCCGCTACGGCGGGTCGTTTGAAAACCGTACCCGTTACCTCCGCAGCATTGTGGCGGGCATCCGCGAAGCTGCACCCGGCCTTGGTATCGGGGTACGGCTCAGTGCCTTTGACTTTTTACCGTTCAAAAAAGGAACCGACGGTCAGGGCATTCCGGAGCCTGCCGGAACGTATCCGTATGCGTTTGGCGGCCAGGAAAACGGCCTGGGCCTCGACCTGACCGAAACCAAAGCATTCCTTTCTTTGCTACAGTCGCTGGACATTGAACTGGTTTGTATCACAGGTGGCAGTCCTTATTATAACCCGCACCTGATGCGGCCGGCCCTGTTTCCGCCTTCCGACGGTTACCTGCCACCGGAAGACCCGCTTATTGGGGTCAAACGCCAGATCGACGTTACCCACGCGCTCAAGCAGGCATTCCCTGACCTGATCATCATTGGCTCCGGATACTCGTATCTTCAGGAGTGGTTGCCGAATGTGGCGCAGTATGTGCTCAGTCACGGCATGGCCGACAGCATCGGTTTCGGGCGGATGGTGCTCTCCTACCCGACTATGCCTGCGGATATGACCGAAGGTAAAACCCTGACCCGTAATCTGATTTGCCGGACGTTTTCAGACTGTACTACCGCCCCGCGCAACGGGATTATTTCGGGTTGTTATCCGCTCGATCCGTTATATAAGAAAAGCCCTGAGGCAGAGCAATTAAAAGAGGTGAAAGACAGCCTGTAACCGCATGAAACCGATAGCTTTAGTAACAGGAGGTACCCGCGGAATCGGTCTGGGCATTGCACGCCACCTTGCCAGGGCCGGTTTTGATCTGGCCATCAACGGGGTCAGACCCGAAGAGGCCGTGCAGGAGCCTCTCGCCGAACTCCGTGCCCTCGGGGCCGACGTTGTCTATTGCCGGGGCGACATTGCATCGGCCGACGCACGTGCCGGCATCCTGGCGACGATCAATGACCATTTCGGTCGCCTGAACGTGCTGGTTAATAATGCCGGTGTTGCCCCGAAAGAACGCCGCGACATGCTGGAGGCGACCGAAGAAAGCTTTGCCTACGTAGTAACAACCAACCTGCAGGGGCCTTATTTTCTGACCCAGGCCGCAGCAAACTGGCTGATTGCCCAGAAACAGGCTAATCCATCCTTTTGGGGGTGTATTATCAACGTTTCTTCGGTTTCAGCAACGGTAGCCTCGGTCAACCGCGGGGAATATTGTGTGGCCAAAGCCGGTATCAGCATGGCAACACAGCTTTTTGCCGTCCGGCTCGGGGAGTTCGACATTCCGGTCTATGAAGTGCGGCCGGGCATTATCCGGACCGATATGACAGCCGGTGTCACGGCTAAATACGACAAGCTGATTGAAGACGGGCTCTGCCTGCAAAAGCGGTGGGGACTGCCGGATGACGTGGGCAGGGCCGTAGCCGCGCTGGCAAAGGGCGATTTCCCCTACTCAACCGGCCAGGTCATCATGGTCGACGGCGGGCTGACCACGTCACGGTTATAATTTTAACAAATCAGGTTACAAATACACGTTAGTTCCTGATTATCTTTTGCTTTTGATTACGTGACAATTTATTCCTAAACCTTAATTCACGTATGAAGAGTACCCTTGAATCGCGCCGTGACTTCCTCAAAACGGCGGCCACGGGTTCCCTGGCTGTTATGGGAATGCCGACGATTATTCCGTCCCATGCCTTCGGGGCCAACGACCGCATCCGGGTCGCCGTTATTGGTGTCAATGGCCGCGGGAAAGACCATATTTCCGGTTTTTCACGGCTCAAAGATGTCGAAGTCGTTACCCTGTGCGATGTCGATAAGGTGGTTGCCGCCGAACGCGCTGCCGACTTTGAAAAAACGTATAACCGCAAAGTGCATACCGAGCAAGACCTGCGCCGCGTGTACGAAGACAAAAACATAGATGCGGTCAGCATTGCCACACCTAACCACTGGCATGCGCTGGCGGCGATCTGGGCGTGTCAGGCCGGTAAGGATGTGTATGTCGAAAAGCCGGGGGCACATAACCTCTACGAAGGCCGGAAGCTGGTCGAAGCAGCGGCGAAATACAACCGCATTGTGCAGCATGGCGTCCAGCTCCGTAGTTCGGTAGCCATTCAGGAAGCCATCAAACACCTGCGCGATGGGCTGATCGGTAAAGTCTACATGGCCCGCGGCCTGGTGTTCAAATGGCGTCCCGACATCGGCAATCAGGGCACCTCACCCGTTCCGGAAGGCCTCAACTGGGATATGTGGCAGGGCCCGGCGCAGACCAAAGCGTTCAGCAAAAACTATGTTCACTACAACTGGCACTGGTTCTGGGACTACGGCAACGGCGACATCGGCAACCAGGGCATCCACGAAACCGATCTGTGTATGTGGGGCTTAGACGTCGGCCTGCCGGAAGAAATCAGTTCATCGGGGGGGAAATTTCTGTGGAACGACTGCAAGGAAACCCCGGAGACGCTGACTTCGGTCTACAAATACCCGAAAGAAGGCAAGGTCATTCAGTTTGAGGTGCGGCCATGGATGACCAACAAGGAAGATGGCGTTGAAATCGGTAACCTTTTCTACGGCGACAAAGGCTACATGGTCGTCAATGGCTACAATGAATACAAAACCTACCTTGGCAAAGAGCGTACGCCGGGCCCGGCCAACAAGGCGGGTGGTGATCATTACCTGAACTTTATCGAAGCCGTCCGGGCCCGCGATAAATCAAAGCTGAACGGACCGGTCGAAACCGCTCACCTGGCCTCGGGGATCGCCCACCTGGGCAACATTTCGTATCGCCTCGGCCGGACGCTGAAGTTTGACCCGAAAAAAGAACAGTTCATCGGAGATGCCGAAGCCAACGGCATGCTTACCCGCAAATACAGGGCACCTTATCTGGTACCGCAACAAGTTTAGTCCATTCATCTGATCGTGGTGGCCCCGCCTGCCGGTCGTCCGGACATGACCAGCGGTTGTGCCACCACTTTTTTCTGACAACCCAACCTATTAACCCGTATCCTTTCATGGTTCAGGAACCCGTTCTTCCCCAAAAAACCACCAGTCAGCTCCTCAGCCTGCCGGTGTTGGTTGCCGCCCTTGGCTACCTCGTCGACATGTACGATCTTTTTCTGTTCAGTGTTGTCCGGGTGCCCAGCCTGAAAGACCTGGGCGTCGGCGCAGACCGGCTTTTGCCCGAAGGTATTTATTTGCTCAACATGCAGATGGCCGGTTTGTTGGTGGGTGGCATTTTCTGGGGTGTACTGGGCGACAAGCGCGGCCGGCTTTCTGTCCTGTTCGGCTCCATTCTGATTTACTCCCTGGCCAATATCGGCAACGGTCTGGTCACGTCTCTGTCCCAATATGCCGTTCTCCGGTTTATCGCCGGTGTAGGTCTTGCCGGTGAACTGGGGGCAGGCATTACGCTCGTAACCGAAGTGCTGCCCCGCCAGATTCGTGGTTACGGGACCACAATCGTAGCGACAATGGGCGTTCTGGGCGCGATTCTGGCTTATTTTGTCGCGGATCTGTTTGCCTGGCGCAATTCATATTTCGTCGGCGGCGGCATGGGCCTGCTGTTGCTTGTCATGCGCGTAAACATTCTGGAATCAGCGATCTTCGAAGTGGTTAAAGACCGGCAGGTGAAGCGCGGCGATCTGATGATGCTGTTTTTCAGTAAGCCCCGCCTGCTGAAATACCTGCAATGCATCCTGGTCGGGCTGCCGATCTGGTTTGTGGTCGGTATTCTGATTACGTTTTCCCCCGAATTCGGGCAGGCCATGGGGTTAACGGAACCGGTTGTTGCGGGGAAGGCCGTGATGATTGCCTTTCTCGGACAGGTTGGCGGCGATGTGGCCAGCGGGCTGCTCAGTCAGTTTCTGAAAAGCCGTAAAAAGGTCATTACCGGCTTCATTCTGCTGTCTTTTGGCTTTGTGCTGGTATATTTACTAATGCCGGTCAACGACCTTAACACCTTCTACATTATCTGCTTTCTGCTCGGATTGGCCAACGGTTACTGGGCCCTTTTCGTCACCATAGCAGCCGAGCTGTTCGGCACCAACCTCCGCGCCACCGTTGCAACGACAGTTCCGAATTTTGTCCGTGGGGCCGTTATCCCGCTGACTACCTTATTTGTCTGGGGCAAAGGGCAGATTGGCGTTTTGGGCAGCGCGTTGGGTGTAGGGTTCCTGACGGTGTGTCTGGCGTTAATCGCCCTTTACTTCATGGAAGAAACCTTTACCAAGGAGTTGAATTATGTAGAAGAGTAGGCGGATAAGCGTAGTGGCACGACCGGAACAGGGCCAACAGCCGGTCATGCCACCGCTATTTTTCAGGTTACAGCTCCCTCGCCAGTAGATGCGGGCGCTCGGCCGAAACTTTCAGGATCAGCTCACCAAACAGGGTATTTGCCCAGGCAAACCACTTCCGGGTAAATTTCGACGGGTCATCCTGATTAAACGACTCGTGCATAAAGCCGGTCCCGGCATGTGTTTTCTTCAGCATCCGCAGTTGAGCGACAATTTCCTGATCGTCGGTCGAGGTCAGGGCCCGCATAATCAGACTCATCGGCCAGATGTTTTCTACCAGTGTATGCGGGCTGCCGATACCCTGTGCCGCTTTGCCGGTAAAGAAATACGGGTTGTAGTTACTCAGGACAAACCGGCGGGTATTCCGGTAAATGGTATCGTTGGTTGTACAGGCTCCCAGATATGGTAACGACAGCAGATTTGGCACATTGGCATCATCCTGTAGCAGTCTGTTGCCGAACCCATCAACTTCGAGGGCATACAGATTACCGAAAACCGGATGGTTGTAAACTGCATATTCTTTCAGGGCTTTCTCGACCTCGTCCGCTAAGGCACGGCAGTCATAGGCAAGCGGAATATCCGGATGCAACACTTCCATCATAGCTGCCAGTTGCCGCATCGACACCACCGCAAACCAGTTGGAAGGTACGTAGAAGGGGAATACCGTCGCATCATCGGATGGTCTGAAAATACTGTGAATCAAACCAATCGGGCGTGTCGGATTGCCGTATCCGTTGCCGGGAACGGTATCGGTTGACCAGGCGGTCTCCCGTCCGAAACGGTAAGGTCCCTGGCCTTGCTTCCGTTGTTGTTCACGGCATGTTCTCAGCACCAGCTGCATGGCTTTTGCCCAATCCCGGCCAAACGGTGATGTATCGCCGGTGGTTTTCCAGTAGTGGTAAGACAACCGGATCGGGTAACACAGCGAATCGAGCTCCCATTTGCGCTCATGCAGTCCCGGCTTCATCGCTGTAATGTCTTTTTTCCACTCGCCTTCCCGGAACGGATCCGGATAAAACGCATTGGCATACGGGTCAAGGAGGATGCATTGCGCCTGCTGCCGGATTACCCCGGCAATGAGTTTTCTCAGCGACTCATCCTGTCGGGTCAGTGGCAGATAGGGCCAAACCTGTGCCGTACTGTCGCGCAGCCACATGGCATCGATATCGCCGGTAATTACGAACGTATTAGGCCTGCCATGATTTTCGGAATACTGCACTGTGGTATCCAGCGTATTGGGAAAGCAGTTTTCAAACAGCCATGCCAGTTCAGGATCTCTGACGGTTCTTTTTACATTGGCTATGGTTTCCTCAACCGCTCTACTGGTAAATTTTCGTTCAAAAGCAGGTATTCTGACTACAGGAAACGAAGTATCGTTCACCGAAGCCAGCCCCGGGCCACCGGCCATTACAGCCATACCCGCTACTGCCGATTGTTTGACAAAATTACGACGATTCATAAAAGTAGATTGTTACGCTCTATAAGGCTATCGAACAGGCTATTCCGTGGCTGGTATACGCCCGCCCCTCTGCTCCATAGCATGTTGTTTTCCGGGAATACGCAAAAAAACGGCTTTTTCACAACTAATGCGACCGGATTACCGCCAAGGTTCGGTTTCCGGACCGAAATGCCTACCTTTAACCAATTTTTATCTACTAATTCTGACACGTTGAAAACGCTTTACCTGTCGCTGCTAACCCTGCTGACCCCATCTGTTCTGATTGCCCAACACCTGCCCGACTGGCACGGCCGTAAGTGTGCCGTTGCGCTTACCTATGATGACGCCCTGCAGGTACATCTTGATAAAGCCATTCCGGCCCTCGATGCGGTCGGACTCAAGGGCACCTTTTACCTTGCCGGCAACTTCCCGGGCCTGAAAGCCCGCATCGCCGACTGGAAGCGGGCCGCCGCCAACGGGCATGAGCTGGGCAATCATACGTTGTTTCATCCGTGTGCCGGTGGTCCGGGCCGCGAGTGGGTCAAACCAGCGCATGATCTCAACACCTATACCATGGCCCGGATTCTGGACGAAATCCGCATGACCAATACCCTGCTGGAGGTAATGGATGCCCAAAAGGAACGGACGTTTGCCTTCCCCTGCGGCGACCGGATGGTGGAAGGCAAAAACTATTACGAACCGGTAAAACAGGATTTTGTCGCCGCCCGTGGTGTGGTCAGCCGCATGCAGAAAGCCGAAAATATTGACCTGACCAATGTGGATGCCTATGTCATCAATGGCCAGACCGGCGAGCAGATGATCGAACTCGTTAAACAGGCCATCGCCACCAATTCGGTCCTTGTCTTTCTGTTTCATGGTGTAGGGGGTGAACATAACCTGAACGTCGATGAGGCCGAGCACAAAAAGCTGATACAGTTCCTGAAACAACAGGATAAAGAGGTCTGGACCGCTTCTTTCCTTGACGTAGCCAAGTCGGTCAAAGCCTTCCGGCAAGCCCGTCAGGCGCCGCAAAAATGATATTTTATTAACTCAAAACCAGCTTACCGGCATTTAACAACCTATTTATTTCAATTTGTTAATGCAGAGCGTTACCTGGTAACTCACCCTCCGTCTGAATGACGTTTGTAGCCCAACCGGCTTTTGCTTCCGGTCTACAGGCATTCAGACAGAGGGTGTTTTTATTGGCATCATTCTTTCTGCACTTCGTAGCTGAAAACCCATTTTTTAGCCCCTGACAGTCAGTCATACACGGAAACAGAACGTACCATTATGTATCTTGCTACTTCAACACAAAACGCATTATTTCCAGGATTTAACCTGAAACCACTCAGTGATGAAGAACTGGTACAACACTATCTGTTGTCCCAGGACGACCGGTTCTTCGACGTGTTGTATACGCGGCATTGCGATAACGTTTATGGAAAATGTCTTTCCTTTCTGAAAGATCCGGAGCTGGCGTCTGATTTCACGCATGACATTTTCTTTAAAGCGCTCACCCGTATCTCAACATTTAAGGAACAGGCCCGTTTTTCCACCTGGCTATACGGCATGACCTATAATTATTGTCTGGATCAGGTACGATTCCGGAAGAAAGAACAGCATTTTTTCCCGACAGCCGATGAATTGCCGGGTAAAGATGAACTAGAGGATGACTTTTCGGATATGACGGTGGCAGACTTGCAGAAAGCGATGAAAAAAATGAATCCGGAAGAACAAAGCGTACTGATGATGCGCTTTCAGGATGAGTTTTCGTTCCGTGAAATAGGCCACATTCTAAAAACAAGTGAGGGGTCGGCAGCGCTGCGGGTAGCACAGGCCCGAAAAAAACTTAGAAAATATTATCTGGAAACGTTAGCTTTGGTACTTATGATACTATCCCGTTTTGCCGCTAAACTACCGTTCCGGTTTTTTTAAACGTTTATGAGTCGTATTGAAAAACCCTTTAAAGTCATTGAAGCCGAAGCAAAAGCTCCCGCTTTTATTCAGAAATCACTACAACAAGATATACAAGACATCCGGAATGTGCTGAGTGTGCTACACACGTTTAGTGCCGGCTTCCCTGAAGTAATGAATCAGCTTCTTACTCCCGGCAGCAAACCAGGGACGAGTAAAACACAATAAAACCTGTCTCTTCACAATACACCCGGCTTCCTTCTGCCCGTAGACCGGGATTGTGGAGGTTAAATCTCTTGTACTATGCAATCCTCTCCTGATATTTATGGTATTATGATGAACACCGTGATGAGTTTCGTCAATTCGGTGTTCAGTTTTTTTCCACGACTGATCGGTTCTGCCGTGGTATTGATTCTGGGATTCGGGCTTGCGCGGTTATTCAGCCGGCTGGCACTGCGGGTGCTTTCCCGGATCGGTCTCGACAAGCTCGGCGAGCGGCTCAACGAAGTCCAGTTTATCCGGCAGCTACAAACCGAAATCAAGCTTTCGGAGGTCATCTCTAAAATTATCTATTACTTCGTTCTGCTGATTTTTATCACAGCATCGACCGAAACGCTCGGTGTCGAAGCCATCAGCAAAATGATTCAGTCACTGGTAGCATTCATCCCACGGCTGATCGCAGCCGCGATTATGCTGCAAATTGGTATCATGGTGGCCGACGCGCTGAAAAAAGCCGTCACGACCCTGGCCGCGTCCTTTAACATCCCTTCCGCGCGGAACCTCGGTACGGTTGTCTTTGCTTTTGTACTGCTGGTTGTCATCATTTCGGCCTTATCGCAGGCTGGTATCAATACGACCCTGCTTGAATCCAGCTTTAACCTCCTGATTGGCGGAGCTATTTTTGCCTTTGCTCTCGGATACGGCCTTTCGTCCAAAGAAATCATGGTCAACACCTTATCGTCGATCTATAGCCGGTCGCAGTTTGAGATCGGCCAGCGTATCCGCATCGACGATATTGAGGGAACCATTACCAGCATTAATCAGTCAACGATTCTGCTGCAAACCGGCAAAGACATCACCCGGATTCCAATGTCGACCCTGCAAAATAAAATCGTTGTTTACCTGGGAGCTGCCGAACCGGAAGAACAGGAAGCCCCTCAGCCGCATTTCCAGCCGGATGGCATAGATTCTCACCCCTGATTAACGGCTACAATCTGTTACCCCCTAACGACAACGTCCCGGCCAGCCTGGCCGGGACGTTATTTTTTACAGCATACAGGCGGCTTATACCGAAACGGCTTTGCCGTCTGTCACCGCGTGGCCTTTGCCCTGTTCAAATGACAGGTCGATACGCCCCAGATAGATACCGGCAAAACCAACCTGATTGATCAGGGTTGGTTTGCTATCGAGGTTATTTACGGCCACCGGCGCGTCCAGAAACGTATGGGTGTGTCCGCCGATGATCAGGTCAATATGCCGGGTTCTGGCCGCCAGCACATGATCCGAAACCATGGCGTCATTATACTTATAGCCGAGGTGCGACAGGCAAATAACATAGTCACA
This sequence comes from Arsenicibacter rosenii, assembly GCF_001870735.1. Classification (GTDB taxonomy): domain Bacteria; phylum Bacteroidota; class Bacteroidia; order Cytophagales; family Spirosomataceae; genus Arsenicibacter; species Arsenicibacter rosenii. The sequence continues at coordinate 911,250 of NZ_MORL01000001.1, forward strand.
CTTTTTGTCTTTCTTCAGTTCTCCGGCCGTCTGACTGGCAATTTCCAGCGGATCGAGGTACTTCATCTCCCCGTACAGGTTTTTCGGGATCAGGCCGTCCGGCTGTATTCCCAGGCCAAACACACCCACCTTAACGCCATCAGCAGTAAAGATTCGGTGCGGTTGGGTCTGTCCCTCCATCGGCGTGTTTCTGAAGTCGTAATTGGCAATCAGGAACGGAAATGTAGCCTTACCAAACTGGGTTTTCATGTTGTCGATGCCACCGTCGAAGTCGTGGTTGCCGATGGTACCGGCATCGTAGCCCAACTGATTCATGGCCAGAATTTCGGGCTCACCTTTGTAGAGGTTAAAGTACGGTGTCCCCTGAAAAATATCGCCGGCATCAAAGAGCAACACGTTTTTCTGCTCTTTCCGGATTTGCTGCACCAGCGTAGCCCGGCGGGCAACGCCTCCTTTACCGGCGTTCCGGCTACCGTCCATCGGAAAAGGATCCAGGCGACTGTGGACATCGTTGGTATGCAGAATGGTCAGGGTAGTGGCTTTTTTAGCGGCGGCGAGCAGGGTGTCGGGCGTCAGACTGCCGATTACCGCCGCCGATCCCATCAGTTTTAAAAATGATCGTCTATTGGATTGTAATGCGTCCATCGGGTTGCGGGTTTAACGGTTGACCTGATTTTCCTTGTTGCCGGATGGCTTCAATAAAGGCGTCACGGATGAGGTAGTTCACATTGTCGCGTGCAACGGCGTTGCTCAGAAACGACGCATCGCTCCCCCCGTTGGCCACGTAATCGCTCATGGCAATGGTGTAAGTCTGGTTCGGGTCGAATGTCCGGCCGTTGTTAAACGTAACCGACTGCACCGTTTTATCCTTCATTGTGACACGGATTCCGCCAACAACCAGGGCATCATCGTGTTGGGCGAAGTGGTCCAGAAACTGCATCAGCATGCTGCCTTTGACTGTAACAACCACCAGCAGGTTATCGAAAGGCATTACCTCATACACGTTCCCCACCGTAATATTCCCTTTCGGAAGGCCTGACCGAACCCCCGAAAAATTCAGGTGCGATACGTCGATCGGCTTGTTATATTTTTGCTGCGCACGTTCCAGCAACATGTCTGTCAGCATGTCCGTAAATCCGCCTTCCGGCTTTTTCTTGTCGAGCGGGGCCGGCGTTACCGTCAGCACCTCATTCATGCTCTGATCCATCTTTTGCTTATAGGGACGAAGCAAAGCCGCCGTACCGCTGTCAGTCGCGGCTTTTTCATCGATTGTCAGCCGTTTGTAGTGCTGGCCGGTAAACTGGTAGGGTCGGTGACAACCCACGAACAGTCCCAGCATCAGCAACAAGGCTCCGGTAGTTTGTTGTATGCGCATACGAGTTGTTTGGAGTTCAAATTTACAGAAAATACCACATCCCGGCCGGTTTCGGCGCTCTGTAGTAACAATTTGGCCGTGATCTATTAACTTGAGCCCGCATTACGCTTCTCTAGCCTACATGAACCGCTATCTTTTATCAGCCCTCGCGGCACTTACTCTCGGGGCGGCACATGCCCAGACCATCCGGTACGATCTGACTTTTCCGAACGCCGTACACCACGAAGCCGACATTTCGCTGTCGGTGGCGCAACTGCCCAAACAACCGGCCACGTTCCGGATGAGCCGGTCATCGCCGGGACGGTATGCTACCCACGAGTTCGGCAAAAACATCTACAACGTCAAGGCCTTCGACCAGAACAACCAGCCGTTGCCCATCAACCGCATCGACGGCGATGTGTATGAAGTACCGAAGCACAACGGGTTTGTACGGGTCAGCTATACACTTTATGGCAACCACCCCGACGGCACCTACATGGGGATTGATCCGCAGAGTATTCACCTGAATATGCCGGCTACGTTTCTGTGGTTAAAAGGGTATGACAGTAAGCCGGTTACCGTCCACTTCAGTCTGCCCGACGGGAATGCCGGCAAAGTTGCCACGCAGCTCGTCGGCACGAATGACCCTTACACCTTTACTGCACCGAATCTGCAGTATTTTATGGATTCGCCGACGAAAATCGGCGATCTGATCATCAAGGAGTGGAAACGGACGAATGCGGATGGCAAACCGGTTACGTTCCGGCTGGCCCTCGAAGCAGCCGTTACCGACTCAGTCGCAACAGCCTATGCCGGCAAAATTGCCAGTATCGTCGATGAGGCCGGCGCTGTTTACGGCGAGTTCCCGGCGTATGATTATGGCACCTATACCTTCATTGCCAGCCTGAATCCCTATGTCAAAGGCGATGGCATGGAACACCGCAACTCTACCATGATTTCGTCGGGTATTACCAATTTTAACGGCCAGAGCCGGACACTGGGCGTGTTTGCCCACGAGTTTTTCCACTGCTGGAATGTGGAACGCATCCGGCCGAAAACGCTGGAGCCGTTTAATTTCGAAAAAAGCAACATGAGTAACGAGTTGTGGTTTGCCGAGGGCTTTACGCAGTATTACGGTGAGTTGCTGATGGCCCGCGCCGGCTTCGTTACCCCTGAAGAATATGCCGGTACGATTTCGGGGCTGGTGTTCACCAAAACCCAGACGCCAGGCGCCACGCAGTATACCCCCATTGACGCCAGCCGCCATGCCGTGTTCGTCGATGCCGGTGTCTCGATTGACCGGAACAACTACGTCAACATGTTTACCTCGTACTATACCTACGGGGCGGCCGTTGCCCTCGCGCTTGATCTCGACCTGCGCCAGCGGTTCGGCAAAACGCTGGACAACTACATGCAGGCGGTCTGGAAGCGGTTCGGCAAACCCGAAGTGCCTTACACCGTCGACGGTTTGCAGGAAGTACTGGCGACGGTTACTAACCAGGACTATGCGGCTGCTTTTTTCGGTAAATACATCAACGGGCATGCCCCGATTGAGTACGCGCCGCTGCTGAAACCGGTCGGTTATACCGTTAAACCGGCGGCTCCCGGCAAGGCCTGGATCGGCAATCTGCGGTTTACAGACACCGATAAAGGGCTGATTATTCCGGCGAACACCGTAAAGAACACGCCGGTGTATAAAGCCGGACTGGATGTCGACGATGTGATTGTGAGTGTTAATAACCAGCCCATTAAGACAACGGATGCCCTCCGGAGCCTGTTGAGTGAGCAAAAGCCGGGCGATAAACTGACGGTGCAGTACCAGCACCGTGGCCAGACGCGGACCACGACGATACTGACCGAAGAAAACCCGAATCAGGAAGTGATAGTGTCTGAAAAGGCAGGCAGCACCCCGTCAGAGGCCGACGTTTCGGCGCGGACAAAATGGGTAGGCCCGCAGGCAAAGCACTAAAGCTATACCAGAAGCCGACCTGAGGCTCCTATTGATTTACCACATAGGCACATAGGGCACATAAGAACTAAACAATCTTTGTTTTACTATGTGGCTATGTGGTTTGTAGCCATTTAAAGAAGCCGCTTGAGGTAATCTAAACTATTATTAAAACAGTCTTCCCTCAGCTCCCTATTCAGTCAGAACGCCCATTTTACCCGTTTGGTAATCGTAAATCGCCTGCCGGATTTCTTCGGGTGTATTCATCACAAACGGCCCGTGCGAAACCACCGGTTCATTAATCGGCAGGGCCGAGCCCAGCAGTATACGGGATGTTTCGGCTGCATCGATAACGATTTCGTCGCCATCGTTGGCAAACACCGGCATCCCGCGTCCTTCCACTGCTTTTCCGTTCACCAGGCTGCGACCGGCCAGCTGATAAAACAGTACGTTCCGTTCAGACGGGATAGTCAATATGTAACGGCCACCGGCTTCTAATGTCAGATTGGCCAGCTTTACATCATAGACCGGATTGACGGGGCCCGTAATGCCGGACCAGGTACCGGAAACAACCGCCAGCTTTCCCTTCCCTTCGCCAACCGGAACGACCGGAATTTGGTCTTGCTGCAAACCGATATAATTGGGTTTTACCATTTTCAGCCGCGCGGGCAGGTTTGTCCATAGCTGAATCAGTTCAACAGGTCCGCCCTGCTGCCGGAAACGGGCCGACGAGCTTTCGGAATGCACCAGGCCGCTCCCGGTTGTCATCCACTGCACCCCTCCCTTACTGATCGTACTCGAAAACCCGCTGCTGTCGCGGTGCTGTACGTCGCCTTCATAAATAAACGTTACCGTCTCAAAACCACGGTGGGGGTGCGGTCCGAACGGTAATCCGCTGTTATTAGCCGGAAAAACCTGCGGTCCGTGATGATGAAGCAACAGAAACGGGTCAATCTGCTGGATACCGGCTACCGGTAATGGCTGGTGCATCGTAAGCGGACCAATGCGCTGTGCCCGCGGTTGTATGAGTTGCTGGATCGTGCGTTGTGCCATGGGGTTGTCAACTATTTACCATTTTAACGCAACTTACCGGCCAAGGGTTCTCCTGTTCTGATGCCTTCGAACTCACTTTGTCTGTATCTTTGCCGGTAGTTTTGTTAAAACGGTTATTTGTACTTCTCCATGATAAATCTCATTAAAACAACCATTGGTCAGCTGCGTATTCTGGCTTTTCTGGAAGGCTTGTCGTTTATTGCCCTGCTGGCAATCGGCATGCCGCTCAAATACGGCTACGGTATGCCCGGGCCAAACCGGATCATTGGTATGCTACACGGCCTGTTATTTGTAGGCTACGTATTTCTGGTTATACAGGCCAAAATTGAATACCGGTGGAATGCCCGTAAAACAATCCTCGCCCTGCTGGCTTCTGTTATCCCGTTTGGTACTTTCTGGGCAGAAATGAAGCTGTTTAAAGAGTGAAAGCGTGGCCCGCTTACGCGGTCAAAGCGTGACGGCCCGTGCGATGCTCAATAAAAAACCCTGCCGGTGCTTGTTGCACCGGCAGGTTTTTTTATTCGCTCTTTATCAGTTAGTTTACCGCGCGGGCGACCGTCTGGCGAAGATTATCGAGCCCGTTACTGACAGCTTTCGAGGCCTCTGATACCAGATCGACGGCTTCGTCAGACGCATGGGCATACCCACGGCTTGCTTTCCATTTCAGCTTACCCAACTTATACTTATAGCGCCATTTGTCAACGACACTGGAATTGCTGTACGCTACGGCAAGCGCCACCCCGGCAACCGCGACGGCCGCAATACCAAGTCCCCATGCCAGTGCGGATGAGTTTGCGGCCTTGTCTGAACCTTCTTCTTTTTTCTGCTCTTTAGGCTCAGCCTTAGGCTCGTTGTTATAACGCATCATGGCTGCAACGGCCTCCTGAGGAGCCACATAAGCCATTACTTCGTACATTTTATTAACCAGACCGCCCGGCACTACTTTGCTTTCACCGGCCATAAGCGCTTTGTACCCGTCTTTCGCAACCATTGCCGGGTCATCGACCTGGTCAGTCGCACGGATATTGGTTGCACCGGCTTTGTTAAAGAAGTCTGTATTTGTCGCATTGGGCAACAAGGCCGTTACCGTCACCTTAGTGTCTTTCAGCTCGTTGATTAACGACTGGGTGAAGTTATAAACGTATGCTTTGGTAGCGGCATATACGGCCATCAGCGGGAATGGTGTCACCGAAACCAGCGAGGCCAGATTCAGAATTTTCCCTTCGTTACGTTCCACCATCTCTTTCAGAAAGAGCTTGGTCATCTGGGTCGTTGCCAGCACATTCAGGTGAATCAGCGCCTTTTCACGCTCCCATTCCGTTTCGTTAGCAAACTTGCCGTATGCCCCTACCCCGGCATCATTCACCAACACATTGATCGTAAGGCCTTTTTCGCGCACCTGATTGTATACATCCTGCGCCGCATCTTCTTCTGAGAGATCTTTCCCGATAACGGTTGTTTCGATACCGTAATCGTCGTTGAAGCGATTGGCCAATTGTTGCAGTTTATCGTCGCTGCGGGCTACTAACACCAGATTATAGCCGTCTTTGGCAAACAATTTTGCTAATTCCAGCCCTATACCGCTGGATGCGCCCGTAATCAGAGCGGTTTTACCTGCACTAGTATTCATAACGTTGTCAGTTTTGTCTTAACTAAAACAACGGAATAGCCGAACAGATGTTTGCACAAAGTTTCTGCTTTAATTTTACGGTGACTTACAAGAAGGTGTCGATCTGTTCCATCCTTGTGCGCAATTTATCACGGCTTCGCTTCAGCCGCATTTTTACGGCACTTACATTGAGGCTAAGTTCTTTACTAATCTGCGTCATCTCCAGATCGTCAAAGTACTTCATCCGCAGAATCTCGATTTCCTTAAGCGTAAGTGTCGAGATCGCCTGTTGCAGAGCGCTCAGCCGGTAATCAGTCTGATCCTGATCTTCAGCCATATACACTGAATTATATTCTTCGGTCAGCTCTTCTGAGCGCGTCCGGACGGAGCGAATCTGGGTTACGCAATAGTTTCGGGTAAGCGTAAATAACCAGGTCGAAAACGTAGCCCTGCCCTCAAACTTATTCAGTTTTGTCAGTAAGCGCAGAAAGATATCCTGTGTATAATCACGGGCCAGTTCTTCATCACGGGTTATAGACAGACATTTATGATAGACTTTTCTCGTGTATCGGTTATAAAGTAAGGTGTAATAGTGCGCTTCGGCGGTCAGACAATACAATTTAACAACATCTTCATCACTTAATGAGTGGGGTAAATACTGCGCCATGCAATCCTTGGGTTAGCTGTTGAGTCGTACAAATTACTATAATCCACTATACGCTAACTTCTAACACTTAGATTCTCACATTGTAAACTTTTTTAATAGGATCATGTAGGCACAGTGAGGGCAGTACTATCTTATTTATTTACTAAAACAGTTTATTGGTAAATACCGTACCGTGCATGGTATTCCTTCCGGCCTTGCCGGATCGCTTCTTCATGGCCGGCGATCAAGGCCGGAGAGACCCGTTGCCGGACCGAAACCGTATACCAGTTCAGCTGACGGCTAAAGCGTTCAAGGAACACCCCAGACAGTTTCTGGTAATAGGATATCTCCTGCCAGTCGACCCGATCGGCAAATCGCTCGATAAAGGCTTCGGAAAGCTGTTGACCCGCCGAAATACAGCTCCAGTCGACCCGGTCGGCGAATTGCTCGATAAACGCTTCTGACAAGGTCTGATGCATCGACACCGCCCGCCAGTCGACCCGATCCTGAAAATGGGCGATAAACGCTTCCGACAAGCTCTGGTGCATCGAAACGGCCCGCCAATCGAGCCGGTCGGCATGTCGGTTCATAAACTTTTCGGATAAGGTCTGGTGCTGACAGATCGACTCCCAGTCGACGCGGTTCCGGAAGCGGGCAATGGTATGCTCCGGTAAACCAACACGGGCCGAGACCAGGCCCCAGTTTACGTAATGGCTGAAGCGGGCCAGAAATGCTTCATTGAGATAATATCCGTATTCTTCCCCTTTTGATACTACTTCCCAATCGATGTATTCCCGGAACGGCCACATCCAGTCTTTCGGGATACGCTGATAAATTGTCAGTATATGCCAGTTTAACCGACCTTTATTGGCTTCGACCCATTCCGGGCGCAGGGGCTGGTAACGGGAAATCAGATTCCAGTCGAGCCGGTCGGCGAACTCCCGGATAAATGCTTCTGACAGAGCCGGGCGCATGCTCTTCGAAATCGCTTTCCAGACATCGGCTGTTACATCAGCTATGGATATAGATGGGATAAAACCAGTCACCTCACCGGATGAAGCGGTGATAAACAGATCACTGATGTGCTGAATTTTAACTGGATATGACTGCATAACGGGATAAGACAGCACATGGATAAATATAATTATAGATTCAAATAAATCAATTTCAGAGCAGAATTTCAATAAAATGACCACATAAGTTCTACTGTTCATCAGCAAACAGCCCGTACTTATGTGGTCACATTTTATTTCTGTGAATGCATCGGCTCAATATTGATCGAGCAAATAGTTGATGACATCCGTAGTCGTAACGATACCGGCCAGCGTATTATCTCCGGAAACGACAGGCAGCGCATGAAACTCTTCTTCGGTAAACACTTCGGCCACCTCACGGATGGTCATAGTAGCCGGAATTGTCCGTGGTTTGTGGGTCATGACCTGCGCGATGGTCAGCATCTGTAAAACTGCTTCATCGGCATCATCCTGGCCGTCGAACAGCGAACTGAACGTTAACCGGTTAATATCGGTACGGCTGATCATTCCCACGATTTCACCCGCATTCAGGACCGGTACATGTCTGATTTTATGGTGGTTGATGAGGTCAATTACCTGATGGAGATCATCGTTCAGATTCACTGTCAGCACTGAACTGGTCATAATGGTTGAAACAGGTTCTCTGCGTTTCATATGCTTTGCGTTTTTGATTGCGTCAAAGGTCAGAAAAGCCGGTGCGGTATCTGATGATAAGCCTCACCGCAAGTCCTGTTCCTGCTCAATGAAGACGCGCAATTGTTATCATTTTCTGAATTTTTCGCCCTCTTTAGTAAATAATTTAAGATTGTGCCTTTATTGCAGTAAATGCCACTTACTTCGTTCATGAGCCAGAAAGAACAAAACTCAACCACAACAAGCCGCCGGCAGTTTATCCAGGCAGGTGCTTTAGCTGCCGCCGGTAGTTTCTTTATCGTCCCACGGCACGTTCTCGGGAAAGGGTTTATCGCCCCTTCAGACAAACTAAATATTGCCGGTGTTGGTGTTGCCGGAAAAGGTTTTTCGGATACCAACAACGCGTTTAATAAAGGCGCTAACAATTTAGTCGCCCTTTGTGACGTGGACTGGGGTCGTGACCAGGTGAAAAAGAACTTCGAGACCCATGCGAAAGCGGCCCGTTACAAGGACTTCCGCGTGATGCTGGAGAAAGAAGCGAAAAACATTGATGCCGTAACGGTATCGACCGCCGACCATTCTCACGCGGTGGTGGCAATGGCTGCCATGCAGCTGGGCAAACACGTGTACGTCCAGAAGCCGCTGACACACAACATCTACGAGGCACGAATGCTGACCGAAGCCGCCCGTAAATACAAAGTAGTAACCCAGATGGGTAATCAGGGCTCGTCGAACCCGTCGCAGAAAAAGATGGTCGAATGGTTCGACAAAGGCCTGATCGGTAAAGTGCATACAATCCATATCTGGACCAACCGCCCGGTATGGCCGCAAGGTATTCCGGTACCGGCGGGAGCGGGCGAAGTGCCGTCGGAACTGGACTGGGATACCTGGATCGGACCCGCCGAAAAAGTCGGTTATACGCCGGCCTATCACCCCTTCAAGTGGCGTGGCTGGTGGAACTTCGGTGCCGGCGCTCTGGGCGACATCGGCTGCCATCAGATGGACGTTCCGTTCCGCGTACTGGGTCTGGGCTACCCGACCGAAGTGGAAGCCAGCATTGGTGCGGTGTTCCTGAAAGACTGGACACCGGAATACATTCCGGAAGGCTGCCCGCCATCATCGTATGTGCAGCTGGCTTTCCCGGCAACCGACAAAAACAAAACGCCGGTTAAAATGACCTGGTCTGACGGAGGTATCCGTCCGTTCCGTCCGGAATTTCTGCCCGAAAACGAGCCGATGAGCGACGACAACGGCGCTAACGGCGTATTCATGATCGGCGACAAAGGCCTGATGATGTGTGGCATGTATGGCCGCGACCCGAAAGTATTCACGAAAAAAGGGGAGAAGTTCGAACTGTCGGCCGAAGAACTGGCCCGTCAGAACGACAAAACCTATCCGGAATATGGTCACCAGGTGCTGTGGACGAATGCCTGCAAAGCCGGCTTCAACAGCAAAGAGCACAAGGAACTGACTTCGTCGTTCGACTTTGCCGGTCCGTTGACAGAATCGGTACTGATGGGTAACCTGGCTATTCGCAGTTCCAACGTCCGGACTGCCCGTAACGGGGGTGGGTTCGATTACCCTGGCCGCAAAAAACTGACCTGGGACGGCAAGAACATGAAGATTACAAACTTCGACGAAGCGAATCAGTTTGTTTCGCGTAAATACCGCGAAGGCTGGAAGCTGGTTTAAGGACGTAGCGCTAAGCGCAAAGGGCGTAGCACCAGGCGACATTCATTGTCTCTGGCGTTACGCCCTTTTTTGTTGGTGAAGGGGCTTAGAGCAGAAAGCGTAGCGAACACTCACCCCCTGCCCTAAGCCCCCCTACCGGATAATCGTCAGCGGACCTTTAAAACGCTGCGTCGTGTATTGAATGAGGTAATAATAGGTACCAACCGGCAGATTGTCACCATCCCACTGGAAATCGCGGGTAGTTGACCGGAATACTTCCTTGCCCCAGCGGTTAATGATCTGAACAAACCGGAACTGCTCCGAGCAATTGTCGACCGGCAGCGTCGGAATCTGCCAGACGTCGTTTTTCCCGTCGCCATTCGGCGTAATGACATTCGGAATAACTACTTCAGTGGCCGCTTGCGCCGGATTTACCAAACGCACCTGAATCGCCGTTGTATCGGTATGATCAGGCTGGCAGCTCCGGTCATCGGCCACGAAATTGATGGTATAAATCGCTTCATTTTTACCGTTCAGCATATCGCAGGTCGGTCGCCAGCTGAAACCGGAGGTCAGCATCGGCACCCCGTTTTTATCGGTAAATTTTGCGCCTAACGCCCGCGGGTCGAAACCTTGCCCCTGCATTTTCATCGTCAGCGAATCCCGCTCCGGATCATTGGCCAGCACATTAAATCGTATGGACGTGGTGTCTGTCGGACTGACCACCATTGTAACAATGGACTGACTAAGCGATGTGGTTATGACAGGTTGCTGGCTTGGCTTCCCGACAGCCGCCAGATTAACGGTTACCGTGTCGCTGTATGTCCGGTTACACCGCTGTTTGGTTACGATAAAATCGACGATGTATTCCGGTCGGGTTGCCTGCGCACATTGCGGATTCCAGACAAATTTCGGGGATAGCTTGCCGGTTCCGCTCGTAGTCGAAAACGACATGTTGGCCTGAGACAGCGTAAAACCCCGCCCGATGGCCTGTATCGAAATAATGTCGCCGTCGGTATCAGTTCCGATGGCATTGAAACTCAGCGACGACCCAACGGTGATGCTGGCTTTGTTGTTGGTCAGGTTGGTGATAATGTCGGGCCGGTTCACCGGTTCCGGTACAATGCGCACCTGTACATAGAGCGTATCGCTCAGCCCCTGCGGGCAACTCTCATCCACCGCCCGGATGGCCAGCGTAACCACTCCTCCGTTGCCGACGCATTTCCCGAAACAGAACCGTGATTTCAGTGTATCGGATTTACTCCGGATGACCATGTCTGTAGCCGACAGTGAAAGCCCCGGCAACGTACCACTGGCATTCACAATGGTGACCCGCTGGTTGAGGTCAGGGTCTGTTACAAACAGGTCGAAGCAGTTCTGGTCTTTTTCCTGAATGGTAATGACTGTTCCTTCCTTGTAAAAATCTTTTTGCCCGTCGAGCTTCATCGCAATTTTTGGCGGGTTGTTGACCGGGCAGTCGAGTACCTTCAACTGAAAATCCCTTCTTACGCGGCCGATGCGTACAGGGGCCTGCCCGGGTACCCGGCGATACTCGTCTACTTCGACCGAAAACACATAAAGCCCCGGCGTGCCGGCAACCACCGTGAGTAGACCCGTTCTGGCATTTACCTGTAACGGTAGTGAGCCCGGGATGGAGTTTCGTTCGGAAATACCGGTCACCCAGGTAACGTTCGGATACGGTCCGGCATCGGCCCGTGGAGGCACAGCCTGACTTGGATTCGGCTGATTCCGGTCGCTGAAACCGTTATACGGGGTCACAATCTTATACGTCAGGCTATCCCCGTCAGGATCCGTAGCAGCAAAGCTAAACGTAAAAGGCCGGTTCACGCAGATATAGTCACCGATGGCTTTCCCGAATATGGGAGACGTGTTGGCAAAAGCTGCCCGTCCGACATACGGAGCCGGAAATTCCAGGTAAAAGACAGAACCTGCCCCGCCCGGATCGGTAATATTACTGATTACATTGTTGCGGCAGCAGCGCTCCCATACCATGTAATACCCACCGGTATCATTGAAGTCTGACGGGAATGTAACATCGACACTGTACTGGATGAGCCTTGTCCGTAAATCGCCGACCGCACAGGACTGGTTGGTATAGCTGATTAATTCCTGACTGACGCGGGGCATCGTCACACTGGCCATAAAGGCATTATCGCGCTTCCTGAAAATGAAGATTGTTACCGTAGGGTCATTGGCCTGTGCATTCCCGTTGATATCATCAAAATACATATTCATGTTGATCCGATGAGAGTAGGGGCTTGTTGCACCAAGGTATCTTAATTCAAATTCGCCGCCAACGATGTGAGTCGCCTGTACGTATCGGGGCAATGCAATCCCTAACAAACAGAGTACAAACAGCTTAAATAATCGTAAGGAGTAATTTTGTTGCATACAATTGGGTTAGGTTTGAGTGCTTTGGCTATCCTCTACACTGTAATAATTCCGCAACTTGAAAGCCGGAAGCACACACTATCAAAACGACTGCTTAATTTAGCAGTTTTTACAATAGAATATGCGACATAAGACCCATAAACCAGCCGTCCGGTTGGAACGAATCCGCATCGACGATGTGGCCGCTGAAGGCAAGTGTCTGGTCCGCACCGACGAAGGCGTCATTTTCGTTGAAGGACGACTTGGTGGCCCTGCCGTTGCGCCCGGTGATCTGGTTGACATCCGGATTACTAATACCAAAAAGCAATATCGCGAAGCGGTTGTCGAACACGTTCACGAATATGGTCCGGTCCGGACAGAACCTTTCTGCGAACATTTCGGTACCTGCGGCGGCTGCAAATGGCAACACATTCAGTATGGCGAACAACTCCGGTTTAAGCACCAGCAGGTTGTCGACCACCTTACCCGTATCGGCAAGGTGGCCCTGCCGCCCTTCCAGCCGATTCTGCCTTCGGAAGGCAAGCAGTACTACCGGAATAAACTTGAGTTTACCTGTGCCGACGGCCGCTGGATGACCGACGCCGAAGTGCGTTCCGGCGAACACATCGACCAGCGGGCCGTGGGCTTCCACGTACCGAAGCGCTTCGATAAGGTACTGCCCATCCGGCATTGTTACCTCCAGGCCGATCCGTCAAATGACATCCGGCTGGCCGTAGCCAACTACGTTCAGGAGCACAATCTATCGCTGTATAACCTCAAAACGCACCGTGGTTTTCTCCGTACGCTGATCATCCGTACGGCTTCTACCGGCGAAGTGATGGTTACCGTACAGGTGGGCGAAGACCATCCCGAAGCGCTGAACCAACTGCTCGGTTTCCTGCAAACCAGCTTCCCGCAGATTACCTCGCTCAACTACATCCTGAACCGCAAAATGAACGACAGCTATCAGGATCAGGAGGTAATCAACGTGGCAGGCCGGCCATACATCGAAGAGCGGATGGACCCGGGCATCGGCGAACCGCTGACATTCCGTATCGGACCGAAATCGTTCTACCAGACCAACAGCGAACAGGCTTATGAGCTCTATCGCATTGCCCGTGACGGCGCTAAGCTGACCGGCGAAGAACTGGTGTATGACCTCTATACCGGTACCGGTACTATTGCCCTGTTTGTAGCCCGAATGGCCAAACGGGTCGTTGGTATTGAGTACGTCGAAATGGCGGTGAATGATGCAAATGTGAACGCAAAAATTAACGGCATCGGCAATGCCTCGTTTTTTGCGGGTGATATGAAGGCATTGCTGACCGATGAGTTTATGGATACCCACGGCCATCCGGATGTAGTCATCACTGACCCGCCGCGTGCCGGTATGGATGAAGAAGTGACGCGCCAGTTGCTGAAAGCTGCCCCGCAACGGATTGTTTATGTCAGTTGTAACACCGCTACACAGGCCCGCGACCTGGCCATTCTTGATGAGCTATACGACGTTACGGCTGTTCAGCCGGTTGATATGTTCCCGCATACTCACCATGTGGAGAATATCGTGGTGCTGGAGAAAAGAGCGAAAGAGTGAAAAAGCAAAAGAGTGAAAGGGAAGCCTAAACGCCGCTCTTTCACTCTTTCATTATCTCGCTTTTTAAAAAGGCGTCTGCTGCGACGGATCGGCATGGCCGAAGTTTGACAGGTCGTTGGCTTTGCTGCGGAAGGTACCACCTACCGGAGGCGCTGCCGGTGCATCAAAACTGTTGAGGCCCGATACGTTGCTGCCGAAACCACCGCCTTGCGGGAAGCCCTGAGTAGCTACCGGTTCAAAATAAGTGTCAACGTCGCAGAACTTGGTAAATTTATTGATAAACCGCAGTTGGATCGTATCCAGCGAACCACTCCGGTTTTTTGCCACAATCACCTCGCCGATGCCCATCGTTGAGTTACCGTTCTCATCCTGCGTAATGTTGTAGTATTCAGGGCGGTACAGAAAGCAAACCATATCGGCATCCTGCTCGATTGAGCCCGATTCACGAAGGTCAGACAGCTGTGGTTTCTTGTCGCCACCCCGCGTTTCTACCGCCCGGCTCAGCTGCGACAGCGCAATTACCGGTACGTTCAGTTCCTTGGCGAGGTTTTTCAGCGCCCGCGAAATCGAGGCGATTTCCTGTTCACGGTTCCCTCCCGATTTTGAGTCGCCCGACATCAGCTGGAGGTAGTCAATAACCACCATCTGGATATCGTGCTGGGCTTTCAGACGGCGGCATTTGGCCCGAAGTTCCAGAATGGACAAGGCCGGTGTATCGTCAATAAAAATCGGTGCTTCCGACAGCCGCTGGATTTTGTGGTGCAACTGTGCCCACTCGTGCGGTGCGAGGCTTCCTTTTTTAATTTTTTCACTATCAATTTCCGCTTCGGCCGAAATCAACCGATTCACGAGCTGAACGGCCGACATCTCAAGGGAGAAAATCGCCACCGGCTGCCCGAAATCCACCGCTGCATTACGAAGCGCCGAAACGACAAAAGCCGTATTATGGGTTACGGTCATATCTTCGAGCAGGAACAGGTGATTCCCATCGATGGTAAAGCCGTAATAGTCATCCACTTTATCGTATTCAACCTGAATGCCGGTTACGCGCCAGTCAGCACGTGCCTGTAGCGGCCTTGCTTTTTTACGCTCAATCCGTACCGGAATACGGTCCAGATTACCAAACAGCCGTATCCGGTAAACAGTTGTCTCGTAACCAATCGAACTGATCCTCGCCGTTTTTTCTTTTAACGAAACACGGTAGCCAAGCGTGTCACACAAATACTTGATTTGTTCTGCAAACGCCTTGCTTTTCTGCGTGATTTCGTAACAGTTGAACTCCTCCTGATAATGGCCGTCGCTATCTATCAAACCAGCTAACAGCCTGAGCCTGTTTTCTGTAGAGTTTATCAGGTACGCCTGAGGAATAAGCTTGTGCTCAATGACATTCATCCCGCGTAATTCGTTCTGAATACAGGATTCAGAGCGGACACCCCGCTGACCCGTAGTGATTGCGTAGTTGGCGGTTTTACCGGTCTGCTCATATTTTACCAGCGATAAATTGAGCGATTCAGCATAATCTCCCAGATAGCTGATGACTTCCGGATCTACATTTGTAATCCGGGAGCTATAACTGTGACCCGGTCCGTCGTTACGGTCACCAAGCCAGAGTCCAACAAAATAGGGATCAAGGGCAAGTGCCTTTTCAGAAAACTCGACGGCAACCTTATAACCTTTATAATTCGTCTTAAACTTATCTGATTTCGTCAGATATTCGCGGATCCCGATATTCAGAACCTCATCTTTTGTATGTGGTCCTTCATTCCGGCTCCGTTTCAGCGATAAGATGTGGCTTTCGTTAACCCGGTAGCTAATACCCTTATTCTGATGAACCCAATACATTCGTTCCCGTCCGCGTGCCAGTGAAAGCACACGGCGTGGTGTTGAATCATCACCCATCAACAGGTCACCGACCTGAATATCTTCTACGTTTCGCAGGCTGCCATCAAACATGACTACCTTTGTTCCTTTACCGAGGCATTTTCCCATCGCCGGCCGCGCGGCCAGAATCACTAATTCGGAGCGCTGCCAGCCGGAAGTCAGACGGTCGAGCGCACTGAAACCCGAAGGAACACCCGTTAACCCGTCCTTGTTGTTTTTCTTCGTTTCCAGCTCGGCCAGCGCCTGCCGCACGATGCTGCTCATGTCGGCATAGTTCTTCTTGATATTCGACTCCGAAATCCGGAAGAGCGACTGTTCGGCCTGATCCAGCAGCGAGAAAACGTCGGTCGTATCTTCGTAGGCATCCCGCAGAATCACCGACGCCATCGTAATCATCGCCCGCTTGAGCGCATGCTCTGAAATCACACGGGCATGGTACTCAATGTTGGCGGCAGAATTGACGCGGATGGTAAGTTCTGAAATATACGTAGCTCCGCCAACGAACTCCAGTTCGCCTGCCTTCCGGAGTTGCTGCGTAACCGTCAGCAAGTCGATCGGTTCCGAATTCGCAAACAGCGTCAGGATCGCGTTATAGATCCGTTGATGAGATTCTTTATAAAATGTTTCCGGCTTTAAAATGTCGACAACGGCAGACAGCGCATCTTTTTCAATCATCAATGCACCTAATACCGCTTCCTCAACATCTACTGCCTGGGGGGGCAATTTACCCAAACCCGTATCGAGCCAATGATTCCCTGACTGCGACCGGTTTCCATACAGCGATGCCGCTTTTCGTAAGTGTTGATTAGGACGTGCGTTTTCCATGACTAATGCAATTTTACGGAATTCATCGCAGTTATGATAGCAACCCTACCGATTGTTTCTTAACAATTTAGTAACAAGACAAACTTAACCACCTGACCCTAAAACGAATGCAGGCGGCAAACAGCGCAAGGAATTGTTTAACCGGATGTTAACATTCTGTCGCCTGGTCAGACAATAACCATTCCGGCAGGTTGTGCGTTGCACTTTGAATATTTTTTTGTTCTTTTTTGTTGTAAAGTTAGCCTGACACTTTAAATTTATCTATCACAATTAACAGCTTGACGCATTTGGTTGAAAAAGTAATAACCCTCGACAACGTTTCGCTCATTGATTTTCTGGGCGTTGAAAACAACAACATCAAACAGATTGCGGCTGCGTTTCCGATGAGCAAAATCATCTCGCGCGGCAATGAAATACGCATAAAAGGAACGACGCCTGAAATCTCCCGTATTTCAGATATCCTTGAATCGCTCCTTCAACATTATCAAACGTACGGGAAGCTTACGCATGAACATGTAAAAACCTATCTGAATGGTAACCCTGAGGCCAACCGGCTGGCAGCAGATGTTTCGGACGAAGATGTGCTGGTGTATGGTACGAAAGGGATTGTGGTACGGGCACGGACCGCTAACCAGAAAAAACTGGTAGAGGCCGCCGAGAAGGCTGATCTTGTCTTTGCCATCGGGCCCGCAGGTACCGGTAAAACATACACTGCCGTTGCCATCGCGGTCAGGGCACTTAAGAATAAGGAAGTCCGCAAAATTATCATAACACGCCCCGCTGTTGAAGCAGGCGAGAACCTCGGGTTTCTGCCCGGCGATCTGAAGGAAAAGATCGACCCGTATCTGCGCCCGATTTATGACGCTCTGGATGATATGATTCCGGCCGAAAAGCTGAAATTGTATCTTGAAAACAGAACTATCGAAATTGCACCGCTTGCCTACATGCGTGGCCGTACGCTGAACAATGCCTTTATCCTGCTTGATGAGGCACAGAATACGACACCCATGCAGATGAAAATGTTTCTGACACGGATGGGCCCCAATTCTAAGGCCATTATCACCGGTGACCGCTCTCAGATTGACTTGCCGAATAAGCAAAAGTCCGGTTTAATTGAATCTGTTAACGTTTTAAAAAATATCAAAGGGATATCCTTCGTTGAATTGGACGGGCGCGATGTGGTTCGTCACCGACTTGTTAAAGACATTATCAAAGCTTATGAAGATGCAGGCCAGTAAGGCAGCAAATCAACGTAAAGGGCAGTGGGCAGCCATCAAAAAGGCGGCCTGCTGCCTTTTCTCTATTGTAGCCATTTCACAAACATTTGCCCAAACCGCTGAACCCGTCAGCCCAAACCGCTGCGGTACCGCCGACTATGAACAATTTTTACAGAAGGTCCACCCACTCCGCCGTCAGCAGATTGAAGCCCTGAACCAGAATATTCAGCGGTTTTCGGAGCTGAAGGCCCGGGGACGCATTACCCAATCAGCCGATGAGACGGTCTACCGCATTCCGGTTGTGGTCCATGTCATTCACAACAACACCTCTAATTTTATTGGTGGCAGCAACAACCCGAATATCACCGATGCCCAGATTCAGGACCAGATTGCCGTGCTGAACGAAGATTTCCGGCGGAAAGAGGGGACAAAAGGCTACAATACCAGCCCTGTTGGCTCAGACACCGGCATTGAGTTTTTCCTGGCCACAACAGATCCGGCCGGTAATACCACATCTGGCATTACCCGGACGTATTACAACCGGAGCGAGTTCAATGTCAATGCCGATTGGGAACTGGTATCCGGCATCGCTTACTGGCCCAGCGACAAGTATTTGAATATCTGGGTAGTGCCTAAACTCAATAACGACTACCTCGGTTTTGCTAAATACCCTACCGCTGCCGATACCCTGAAAGGCCTCAGCATTACCACTGACGAAAAAACAGACGGACTGCTGATCAGTTCGCTTGTCTTTGGCCGGGTTTGTCCGTCACAATACCGGTACAACTGTCTGGGTCGAACCGCAACGCACGAAATCGGTCACTGGCTGGGGCTGATTCATACATGGGGCGATGCCTTTTGCGGGAACGACTATGTATATGATACACCGGTAACCGAGAGCAGTTATACCGGTACGACCTGTACGGATGTGTACTCAAACTGTTCAGGAACCCGTACCCGTAACCTTATTGAAAATTACATGGACTATTCGCCTGACTTTTGCATGAATATGTTTACTAAAGGTCAGAAAGAACGGATGCGGGCGGTATTACAGCTCAGTCCGCGCCGGGCAAAACTGGTACAGGCTTCCAGCGGACCATTGCCGGAAAGCGACGCACTGACCGTAAACATCGCGAATCCGGTTACAAGCTCATCAGCAGATGCACAAATCCTGTTCAAGGGAGCGAAAGCGTTTACCGTGGAATTATATGACGTAACCGGTAAACTGGTGTATCAGAACGGCTATGCTGCCACGACCAGTACCACGATCTCACTGAACCTGGCCAATTACCAGGCAGGTTCGTATATTTTACGGGTAAAAGCGGATCAGGAAACCGTCAGCAAACGGCTGTTAGTCCTTTGAATTGTTGATTGGTTTCGGTATTTTGCCTGAAACCATCCGACACACTGTCAACTTTTATGATTGAAGTTATTCGCATTTCACAAAAAAATCACCTCGATGAAGCCTTTGCCATTCGCAGGGAAGTATTTGTGGACGAGCAGAAAGTCAGCCCGGAAGACGAATACGACGAATTTGAAACGACCAGCCGCCACTTTCTGGCTCTTATTGACGGTAAGCCTGCCGGTACCTCCCGCTGGCGCCGTACATCCGGTGGCATCAAACTTGAGCGGTTTGCCGTCCGGAAAGCCTTTCGTGGAAGCGGCGTCGGCAAAGCCCTCGTAAAAGCTGTACTGAACGATGTTTTCAGCGAACAACCCGAACCGATCGAACGCATTTATCTACATGCGCAGCTTTCGGCAATGCCTTTGTACGCCGGTTTCGGTTTTGTTCCGGTGGGCCCTATGTTCGAAGAATGTGCGATTCAACACTATAAAATGATTCTGCCGCCTGCGGCTTATCCGCATAACTAATGACCTATCCGGTTGTCCGTTTTGTCATTGCCCTGATAACAGGCATCGTCACTTACGAAACCATTGCTTTACCAAACTGGCCTATTTACTTGATTGGAAGTATAGGCCTTTTTGCTTTTTTACAGGGCCTTATACCCTTGAAAAACAGATCAGTAACACAAAATAAACTCTTTCAGGGCTTTGGGGCACTTATTCTGTTTTTCACACTGGGCTGGTATACAACCTGGATGCATGATGAACGGAATACACCCACTCATCTTACCCGGCAAACGGACAGTCTGGTAGCCTATGAAGCCGTAATTACCGGACAACCGGAAGCACGTGCCAGGAGTTACCGCGTCCTCTTGTCATTGAGCCGCGGGAAGACGGCTTCCGGCTGGAGACCGGTCAGCGGTGCCATTATTGCCTATCTGGACAAAGCTACCGCAGCGGGTATACCGGTTAATGCACCTGTGTATGGCCAACGCTGGCTCGTTTACGGAACGCCTGTGCCGGTTGAGCCCCCTAAAAACCCGGGATCCCTTGATTACAAACGTTACCTCCGCCACCAACAAATCCATTACCAGCAGTTTATCCGGCCACATCAGCGCCTTGTTCTCAGTACAGGCAACCCGAATCCGGTCAAAGCATGGGCCATAAGTCTCAATCAGTGGGCAGACAGTGTCTTTGCTGCCCAAATCAGTAGCCGTACCGAATACGGTATTGTGAAAGCGATGCTGCTGGGCGCCACAGATTCACTGGATCCGGATACCTATACGGAGTATGCAACGGCTGGTGCCATTCACATTCTGTCAGTATCCGGTCTGCATGTCAGCATTTTATTTCTGGCGCTTACCTGGGTAGTGAGTTTAGTCAAACGAAAAGCCCGGTACCCGTGGATCTGGCCGGCCGTACAACTTTACATACTGTGGTTTTATGCCCTGATGACTGGCCTGGAGCCTGCGGTTTTGCGCTCTGCCGGTATGTTTACCGTCCTGATTCTTGCCAAAGCCATGGACCGGCCACAATCACTGGCCAATAGCCTGGCGGTTTCGGCTTTGTTTGTCCTGTTTTTCAGCCCGTATACTTTATTTTCGGCGGGTTTTCAGCTATCGTATCTGGCTGTCGCCGGGATTGGGACCTGGCATCCCGGACTCTACCAGTCTGTCACCTTTAAACACCCATGGGTCAATAAACTCTGGGAGGTTTCGTCGGTCGCGCTCGTCGCACAACTCATTACCTTCCCGCTGGCGGTTTATTACTTTCATCAGTTTCCGACGTATTTTCTACTGGCCAATCCGGTCGTACTGGTCCTGTCGAATGTGTTATTATACACTGGAATGGCGGCTCTGCTTTTCTCGTGGATACCGTATGTGAATACGCTGGCAGGTTTTTTTCTACAAAAAATAGTTTGGCTGATGAATGGGAGCGTACAGCTTGTGGGCCAGCTTCCCAAAGCAGCGCTCGAAAACCTGTGGTTATCAGCCGAAGAGCTGGTCTTACTGTATGCCCTGATTTTCGCTGTTGTTTGGGCTATTACGTCCCGGAAAATTATGGCGCCTGGGCTGGCGGCATGTCTGAGTTTCTGGCTGGCAGGCTCTCTGCTGATGGATGATTACCAGCTGGACCGACAGCAACGGTTTGCGGTTCATTATCTGCCTCATTATACCGCCATCAGCGTTACCGACGGCCATAAGGCTACGTTATTGACCGACTTTGCCCCTTCAAAAGATCAGAGAACATTTGACTTCCACCTGAAGAATACGTTTGGCCAATGGGCTGTCGACCAGATCACTCCGGTTGATCTGACCGAAGACAGCACACAGACCAACATACCTATCGCCCGCACAGAGGCCTACACCTTATGGGTTGTACACGGCAAAAGTATCCTGATTATTAACAAGCTGAACCGGCATGCCTTCTGGCGATTACCAGCCGTGGTTGACATTGCTGTTATCCGCAAAAACGCGCTCAGAAACTGGCAGCAACTCGATGGCCGTGTAGTGGCCCGCAACCTGATCCTTGATTCGTCTAATTCGCCCCGGCTAACCGCCCGGCTTCTGGCCGAAGCGCGTACACGTCACATTCCTTGTTTTTCCGTTAATCAACAGGGAGCATTTCTGGCGGAAAAATAGTTCCTGGCTGGTGCCGGATGTTGGAAGATATTGGATAATACTGATACCAGTTGTCGGGGGATGCAGAATATTCGATGATGCCGGATGACCAGAGTTATCGCCAAACCATGCGGCCTGAAACACGAGGTCAGATCACCCACACATCATCTTTTCTGATGTAATAAAGACGGTCATTCCAGAAGACACGTAGCCAGATATCAGCACTGCCGAGAATATTAATTTTGTTACCACGGCTGATAATTTCGATAACCGGTGCGGCAGACGATGGTTCAGCCCTTAGCAGCACTTTATCGCGGTTAATAATGCCGGACTGGTAGCCTTCCGGAAGATTGACAAATATAAACAGGGTTACCAGATACACAAACGCGACCCATTTATAGCGCTGGGGCACGCTTTCCTTGTGGTATATCCGGACGACAATGATCCCGAAAACATACATACCCAGTGCCAGCAGTGCCAGCAGCACGTATAGGCCATATTGTTTGTAAAACAGGTAAAAATAGTTGAGGTCGTCGGTTTCGTAGCCGATTAAGCCATTGGCGCGCGCAATGTCATTCATTTTTTGCAGAATGGATTCATTGGGGTGCCGGTCAAAGTACATCTCAAGGAAGTACAGTAATTTAGGCACATCATTATTTTTTTCTGCTACGTAAGCCAGTTTCAGAAGCATGCCATCCGTGGCCACTTCCCCTTTTGTTAGTTCTGATTGATACAAGGCGGATGCTTCATTGTATAAACCGGCAGAAAAAAGGGAATCGGCACGTTTAATCACAGAAAAATTTTCTGCCTTAACTGCAAGACAAACAGGCAGAAAGAAAACAAATAGTATTTTTTTTAGGGTATACGCTTGCATTTACAAATTTGAGAGCATAGTTTTGCACCGCGATTCAGGAAAAGCACAGAGCTAACAAAAATCGCAGCCAGTTCCGATCTGGTAGCTCAGCTGGTAGAGCAATACACTTTTAATGTATGGGTCCTGGGTTCGAATCCCAGCCGGATCACGAAAAAAGCCCCGAAACCGGGGCTTTTTTGTTTTAGAACGGTAAGTCATTTGACTCTTCTTCGAATGACATCCCGAACGGTGAGGCAGCTGGCTGGCTGGCCGGCCGTTCTGCCCGTGGAGCCGGTGAAGACGCTTCCGGCCGAATCGAATCTCCCTCTGCCAGTTCAATCCGCCAGGCACGGGCTTCCGTAAACCAACGGTCATTCCATTCCCGCGACTCAATATTGAACGTCACTTTCAGGGTATCGCCGGGGGTAAACTGTTTCAGATCATTTGCTTTATCTCCCCACGCAGCCATACACACCTTTTTAGGAAACTGATCGATGGTTTCGATAACAAATTCCTGCTTGTTCCATGCACCATTCCGACCCTGCCCTGTGACCTCTGCCAGGGTTTTAACTAATTTACCGGTTAATTCTAACGCCATGTTTTGTTGAAAGTTAACAGTTTGTACACCACTCCGCTATGCTTTTTTGCATGCAGCGATAACCTGCGTTACACTGCGGGCGCACATCAAATGCCTTTGATGCCGCCGCAAACGAAGCCCTGCAACCTGTCTGCTGTTGTATAAACGAAAGGTTAAAATTACGATTTTCTGGCGTTTTTTCACGAAATTCCGGCCAAACAATCCCATTAAACTACATGAAAATTGGTGTTCTTTTCCATGGTTCAGGAGTCTTCGACGGCACTGAAATTCAGGAAGCCGTCTTTACCCTGCTGGCCCTTGCCGAAGTCGGTGCAGAGGCCGTTTGTTTTGCTCCGGACGTTAATCAGCATCATGTGCTAAATCACCTAACCGGCGACGAAATGCCGGAAGTCCGGAATGTACTGGTCGAGTCGGCACGGATCGCACGGGGTCAGATTGCCGACCTGGCAACCATTTCTGCCCATGATCTGGACGGGCTGGTGATGCCCGGCGGCTTTGGCACGGCGAAAAACATCACCAACTGGGCCTTCGCCGGACCTGACGGGACCATCCTCCCTTCAGTCAAACAATTGATTCTGGACCTTGTGGCGCAGCAAAAACCGATCGTCGGCCTTTGCATGAGCCCGACCACGATAGCTAAGGCACTCGAAGGATCAGGCATCCAAAGCACCCTTACGGTAGGCACAGACGCCGAAGCATCACCCTATGACATTAACGGAATTGCGGGGGGTATGGAAAAAACAGGTCAGGTAAGTGCAAAAAAATCAGTCCGTGAAATTGCGGTTGATCCTGCGGCGCGCATCATTACCGCTCCCTGTTACATGATGGAAGCCAGCATTTTAGACGTTCGTAACAACATCAGACAAGCTATTGACGCGATGCTGGCCTTTATTCCCGTGGCGGCCTAAAGCCATAGTTTTTGTACAGTGGGATTGACAAACGGCGCAAAAACGCCTATATTTGCACCCACTTACAGGAAATGGCCACGTGGTGAAACTGGTAGACACGCCATCTTGAGGGGGTGGTGCTTCACGGCATGGGAGTTCGAGTCTCCCCGTGGTCACATTGCAAACGGTTGTAAATCAGGTATTTACAACCGTTTTTTTATTGCTGACTGCTTTTATGGCAGAAAAATGGCAACGTTCCATACACCGAGAAACCAAAAGAGATTCCAGAAAAGTGAAGTACCCCTGGAAAGAACCGAAGCTCTCTAAACCCGCCAATAACGATCTTTCTAAGCAGTGGTGCGTCGAATATGGCGCCTATTCTCAGGTTAGAGACAAAATAATCCGCAAACGGGTAACTTTATCCGGCGACACCATAGAAGAGCGTCTGAAGCAAGCAGACGAAGTAATCAAGTACCTGAACGATTACTTTAAGAACGGTGATGTGTTTGTTGAGCCTCTCGGCGAGCCTGAAAAGGAAAAGCAACCAAAGGCATCAGATGGCATTACCGGCAAAAGCACGATCAAAAAAGCGCTGGAGTATTACCAGGCGACCAAATTGCCAACACTGAGTAAGCAATCCGGCCGTACTTATACATCCATCGCTAAGTTGTTCACTGAATACCTGAAGAAAAATAAACTACAAAACCTTCCCCTAAATCGGTTCGATACACATCAGGCAAACCTGTACTTTGACCGGCTCTTGCAGGCAGGAGGCTCAAACAATAAGCACAACAAGCATCTTGGCTTCATCAGTACGTTTTTCAACTTCTATCTGAAGCGGAGAACGATAACAGAAAATCCATGTGAGGCGATTTCTGAGCTTGCCGAGAATGCGGGTAACCACAAGCCGTTTAAACCGGATCAGATTGCCGATATTAAAACATACCTCGAAGAGACAAACGACCGTCAGCTCTGGCTTTTTATCAATTTCATCTACTACACGTTCTCTCGACCGCATGAAGAAGTACGCTTGCTGAAGGTTTCCGATATAGAACGGAATACAATCCGGATCGATGCATCAACCGCAAAGGGTAACCGCGTCCTATATAAGAAAATACCACCTGGTTTAGAGCAGCTACTACAACAATACCGGATACGGCTGGCCCCCTCCCACTACTACGTTTTCAGCCGGAGTGGTATTCCGGGACCGGAGCCGGTTGGCGAAGCCTATTTTTATGATCGCCACAAAAAAATGCTCGATAGTCTGGAGCTACCCAAAGGGTATGATCTATATGGCTGGAAACACACCGGCGTTATCAGTTTGTACATAGCCACCCGCGACATGAAGAAAATTCAGCGACAATGCGGGCATACGAGCATTGAGCAAACTGACCAGTACTTACGCGATCTGGGACTCTTTGCAGAGTTTGAAGACTTTAATAACTTTCCTGAACTTTAACATTAATCAAAAACAAAATGAAATTCAAAAATCTTGTAATCGAGAACCTACGAGGCTTTAAAGGTCAACATGTTATTGAACTTAGCGATAATATAAATGTCTTTATTGGAAGAAATAACTCAGGGAAAAGCACTATTTTACTTTCACTCTATAATCTTCAAAAATCAGGGACATTATTTCATAATGACATTACTTTTGGTAATGATAAGGGTTCTTGTAGAGTTAGAGTTGATGCTCAGAATTACAGAATGTATAGGAATGACATTGAGGCTACACCTACTGAATTTTCATATTCTATATTTTCACGATCTCGTTTTGGAATAATTTATAATTATTCAAGCACAGATGGCATCTTTACAGAGTATGACACTAATGAACTTCAAACAAATAGGAGAAATTTCATTTACCCATATCTATCAAAGAGGAAAGTTAAAAGTTATTCTCAACAAATAAATAAAGCAAATTCGAATACTATATCTGATGATTTTCAATATTTATATTCAAAGATAGACAATATCCAAAACTCTGCTAATTCTAATATACGTAATACATTCTTAGAACTTTGCAATAAGGTTCTTGGCTTTGAATTAGGCATGAATCAAGATGAAATCGGTAAACAGGTAATATATTTCATAGATGACAACTACAACATTCCACTTCCATTTATGGGAGAAGGAGTAGCTAACATTTTAGGTTTATTGGTCGATATTGCACACTCAAATGGCAAAGTGTTCATAATTGAAGAGCCTGAAAATGACATTCATCCTCAAGCACTCAAAGCACTTATGGAGATCATTATTGAAAATTCGAACAAGAATCAATTTTTCATTTCGACTCACTCTAATATAGTAATGAGGATGTTAGGAGCTAAGGAAGGAGCTAAGATATTTAGAGTTCATAATGATATGTTTGATGCTACGTTAACACCCATGCGCCTGTCAAAGTGCGATGAATTGAATACAGCTGAGGATCGTAGATCAGCTTTAGAAGAACTAGGATATGAATTTTTCGATTTTGGTCTGTGGGAAGGTTGGTTAATATTAGAAGAATCGTCAGCTCAAACTATCATTGAGTATCTAATAAAATGGTTTATTCCAAAGCTTTCTAATAAATTAAAAGTTGTATCAGCTGGTGGGGTAGACAATGTAAAAAAGCGATTCAATACCATGAAAGAAATGTTTTTATTTTTACATTTAGAAGAAATGTATAAAAACAGAGCTTGGGTTATTATCGATAGTGGAGCAAAGGAAAATGGAATAATTCAAGACTTTAAAAAAGCTTACTTGGGAGCCGGATGGAAAGAAGATTCTTTTCTTCAATTTTCAGAGCATGATTTTGAATCATATTATCCTGACAACTTTAACTCTGATAGAAAAAGTGCTTTAGCTATAACAGATGAAGCCAAAAAAAGAGCAGCAAAGAAAGATCTTCTTCTGAGGGTTAAAGACTGGATTGACAAAAATGAAGAACTTGCTAAATCAGAATTTAATAAGAGTGCATCAGAAATTATAGATATACTTAGGTTTATTGAACAAAAATTATTCAATTCAAGCAATTAGCGTAAAAAAGAGGGAATAAATTTTTTATTCCCTCTTTTTTTTACCATCTCCAAAGCGTCGTCTCGCACGGAATCAGATTACTGTCGCTTATACCGGCCTTCATATCGCCAATCACATAATCGACTCCCCTGACATGAATCTTCTGCCGCATGCTGAAGCTGGCCAGATCGGCCGGTGAAAGATAAAGCATTTTCTTCAGCGCAAACGTGCGCGAACGGAATCCTTCATACACCCTCCAGTATTTTTTGGCCAGCCCGTTGGCTCCCGACCAGTTGAGTATCATATTGCCGTCGCTGGCGGTTGCTCTCGGGGCTCCGTTCTGCATGCCGTTCCAGATCAAAAAGCGGGCGGTGGCCACCGGCTTACTGTCTTTGTTAAGCGGACTGTAGCCTTGCTGATCTGTATGGGCAAACCCAGATCCGCCATCGGTTAACAACGTCGAGAACGCGCACTTTACCGGGATCAGTGCACCGCCTTCATTTTCGGCCGTTTCCGGCGTGGTATACTTATCCAGCTCCAGTGGCAGAGGTTTCATAGTCGCATCGTTCTGATCAATGTCGAACGAAAGCTCCAGACGGCCGTGCAGGTCAGGCAGCTTGGTATGACGCGGATCACCCTTTTCCGTCCAGTTGTATAAGGTCGGTTGCCGCAATACATCATCTACGAAATCCATCGTAATTACTTTACGCCGGACGTCAAAATCAAGGTACAGGTTAAACATCTTCCGGATTTCCTTCAGCAGATTCCGGGGGGAGATGGGAGGCAAATGGTTGCAGTAGGTCATCGTGGCGGCCTGATCCAGACTATGCAGGTTGTAAAAGATCAGCCGCTGACCGACATTGCTGTCCCACCAGTCACCACGGAAGGTCCAGCCCGTCAGCTGACCGATCCGAGCCAGCACCCACCGGACGAAGAACATCGGCACACGGGCATTGGTCATATAACCCGAGGCATACTGATTCATTATGCCGTCATAGCCCGCCACAGCGACGTTACCGTAAAACGACGGATTCAGCACGCTTGGCAGACAGTATTTAGCCGTAGTCAGATCCGGATCAGCCACCGGTGCCGCCGGTGCCGCTTCACTGCCCAGCTCCAGCATTTCCGACAACAGCACGTCCTGATAATCCCCGAACAGCTCCCCCAGATTCTGAGTAAAATACAGGTTAAATTCAGGATTAACCTCACGGAGTTTGATAAACCCGCGCTCAATTAAATTCGTGCTCAGATACTTCTCACAGTACCACCGGCGGCGCGGGTTACCCGCCTGCGGCAGATGGGCATACCCCAGAATCCGCCGGTTTGCCGGTGTGTCGGGCAGGTTAAAATCCAGCACTTTGGCTCCCTGAATGGTATCAAAATCAAACATCGGGTTAAACCGCTCCAGCACCAGCTGTGTACCGGGTTTGATATCTACCGACTCGCCTTCCAGTCTAATGTCTAACATGCTTAACTGAGCTAACGCTGCAACTTTTTGAAATTTTGTAACGCTGTAACGGCCTACAGATTCGAATCCCTGTTGACAGCTTCAATGTTATTCTGAATGTTAATGATATTGGTGACGCTCACATTGAGGTTCTTAGCCGCAATCTGCGCCAGATAACCATTGGCCGTATCGAGCTTAATGGAGATGGCACCCAGAGCAAAATTGGCATTGCCGAGTTTATCTACGGTATCGGCCGTATTCGTCTCAATGCCTTCCATCAGTTTCTGCGACTTACCGATTTCCTCATTGGTCATCGATACCGTATCATCGGCAGAACCGGCCGTGGTACTGCTGTAGCCGCCGTCATCTCCGCTGTAATCTCCGCCCATGTCCGACATTGCGGCATCCGCTTCGGCCTGCGCGGCCGCCGCCGCTTCTTCGGCTTCACGCTTTTTCTTGCTGCCAAAGAGATACATCTTTCCTTTCCGGAGCGGCTCCAGATAATCGCGGTAACTGCCGCCGTCTGACCCAACGATACCACCGGCTTTATAGATCGGTGCACCGTTGCGGTGCAGACTGGAGTGCAGCAGCCGGTCGATGATCGGTCTGTTGTTGGCGTAGGTGTTGCGGCTCAGGATCATGACCGGCTCCCCGCCTTCCATCTCGCCTTTTTCTTCGCCATAGGTACCATCCGGATTTCGCTCGACGATGGCCAGGCCGGACTCCCCGTAACGGGAGCCGTGACGCGGACCCACCGGCACCCCGCCGTTGACAAACCCGCCACGGGCAAAATCCGGTGGTTTCTGGGATTTGATGATCCCGATCTGAATCGCGGCCATTGCGGCCGAAGCCGCTACCCCGATCAGACCGAGCGGAAAGCCCATCGTGGCCAGCGATTTCAGGGCGGCCATTGCCGCGTTGATCAGCGCCATGGCAATCTGTAGCTTCTGGTCCCGCTTCCAGGCCGTCAGTTTCGCTTCTTTCTCCTTAGCCGCTGAATCCTGATTGATTTTATCGACCTCCTTGTCAAACTGCTCTTTCGAGATCTTGCCGGCCTTATACTGATCCTCCCAGCTCTTGACCTGCGTATCTTTTTCTTTCTGGATTTTCTTCAGCTGGGAATCCAGAAACTTCTGATTCAGCTGCTGCAGGGACTGCACCACCTGACCGGCCACCTCCAGTGTTTCGGTACCCTTCTGCGTAAAATCCTGAAGTTTCTGGTTATTGGCCGCTTTATCATTGGCCAGCTTCTTGTTCAGGAAGCCCATGAAGGCAGTGTAGTCGCCATTCATCAGGCCATTGATACCATCGAAAAACTCTTTGGTATTGGCCCGGCGTTTCTCCAGATGTTCCTGATTCAGGGCCGTCATATCCTGCGTGTGCTTCTGATCGGCGGCCGACAACTGACTGTTCTTCCATTCATTCAGGGTTTTGATCGCCTTCATGCGCTCATCATTGTCGCGCACGTTATCCTGAATCTCCTTTACCTTATCGGCATATTCCTTATTGATGGCCGCCGCTGTTTCGTTATACGACTGCTGAAGTTGCTGTTTACGCAGGTTCAGTTTCTGGCTTTCGGTCAGCGTGGTTAGGTTTAGCTGAAACTCCGAGTTGGTTTTATTGGTCGCCTGCTCATACTGGATCAGCTCATCAAACAACTGCTTCTCCTTCTGCTTTCTGGCCTCCTGATCGGCCAGATATTTCTCCATGGCCGCTTTTTCTTCAGCCGCTTTCTTATCGCGGAAGTCTTTCTGCACAGCAGCCACGTCGGCTTCATACTGTTTTTCGACCAGCTGCATCTGCCGGGTCTTCAACGCATGATCGGCCTTCGATTCGGTAATCCGTGCCCGTTCCTTATCCCGCTCAAATTCGAGCTGTGCCAGCTTGCGGGTCTGCTCATCGGCAATGAGTTCAATGTTGCGGCTCCGGATATCATTAACCGCATCAACATTCGCCTTTTTCTTTTCTTCAGCTACCTTTTTAGCATGTTCGGCTTCTTTCTGCTGCTCTTTCGTGCGGTGACCATCATTATCGGAACCCATGCCTGAGAGTGCATCTTTATTGGCGTTTAACATCGCCTGAGCTGATTTCAGAGCAGCGGCACTATCAGCACTGGTTTTCTTCGTGACATGAGCATCGTGATCGGCGGCATCTTTCGTCCGGGCAGCGGTCAGCTCCTTATCATAGGCCTCTTTGAAAGCGGTTCCCATCTTTTCGCCGGCGGCTCTGGCTTTAGCGGCCACGTCGTCGAGCCCCAGGAAAGCGGCTATTTTACCACCGAACTCCAGCAGTTTATTACCAAAGTCAGCGATGGCGTTCCAAAGGGACATGATCGCATTTTTGGCAGGCTCATAGAATGCCCCCAGAATCGCCTGAAGGGCGCCGGCCGCAAAACCGACGACGGCCTGTTGCAGATTCAGCCACAAAGCAACTCCTCGCTGGAGCAGCGAGAACAGGCCGGAAAACGCATCCTGCACCGGTGAAAGCATATCCCACAACACCTTCAGCGCCGCCCAGACACCATTGACGATTCCACGGAAGGTCTCCGATTTTTCATAGGCAATGACCAGACCCGCTGCCAGAGCGGCAATTGCCGTAATAACGATACCGATCGGGTTGGCTTTCAAAGCCGTATTGAGTGCATTCTGAGCCACCGTCCAGGCATTCGTCAGCACCACTTTTGCCTGTGTCAGTCCGTTACTGATGGTCGTCTGAGCGTTGGCCAGTGTTTCCTGCAACGTGCGTGATTTGGTCGCAGCGCCGGCGGCCGTCTCAGCCGTCGTGGTAGCAGCTGTGCGCTGGGCCCGTACCTGATCAGCCGCAGCAGCCAAGGTGGATGCAGCGGCTGCCGCCTTGTCGGCCGCGACTTTTGCCAGCGTGGTGACCTGCGCCTGAATCATATTGGCATTCAGCGTCACCAGCCCCAGCGCCAGTAAGCCGATCGCTGTTTTGTTCTCGGTCACAAACTGCGGAATGTTCCGGATCGCATTTAAAAACAGGACCAGACCGGAAACTGTCGTGGTGACCACCGGCATGAGGCCCACACCCAGTTCAGTCTTGAAGTTTTCGACCTGTTTTTTGGCTTTCTCCAGCTCGGCAGCGGCCGTCTGATTTTTCAGGTTAAACTCATTGGTCAACGAGGTACCTTCAGCCATCGCTTTGGCTGCCAGCTGTTGCTTATCACGTACCACATCGGTCTGGCTGGCCAGCAGACTCATCACCTTAATTGACTCTTGGGAGCCGACCTTCATTTCGGCCAGTCGCTGGGCCACCTGCGTATTACTCAGCCCCTTGAACGATTCGGCCAGTTTCAGCAGAAACTCATTCGGATTGGTGTTAATCAGCCCCTGAACTTCTGATTTAGCCATGCCCATCTGCTTGGCAAACGCGTCAATCTCGTTTGCCCCCGTCAGCATGATATTGGTAATACCACCGGCGGCGATTTCGGCCGATAGCCCAAGCTCCTGCATGGCGGCACCCAAACCCATCGTTTCCGATATCTGCGGAGCCAGGTTGCCCAGCTGACCGATCCGTGTGGTAAACTCGGCCACTACCGGAGCGGTCGCCGATCCGGCCGCCCCTAGCTCGTTCATGGCCGAACCGATCTGGTTGATAGCTTCGCCGGCGTTCAGGTCTTTGGTTTCCTTAAAAAGCTGCGACAGCGTTCCCATTTTAGACGCCACTTCTTCAGCTCCTCCCGAGAACTCATCCCCCAGCGCAACGTTGGCTTTGTCGGTCATCTCGACGAAACCGCGCATTTCATCGGTGGCAATACCGATCTGACCACCTACCTGCGCAATATCCAGCAGCGCTTCCTGACTACTGCGGGTATCCAGATTTTTCAGCGTTTCGTTCAGCCCTTCGACTTCTTCGGTTGTCATACCGGTGGCCTTCCGGATGTCGGCAAATGCATCGGACTGCTTAGCAGCTGCTTCTACGGACTCCTTACCGAAATCGACAACGGCGTCGATGACGTCATCGAGCTGAATGGCGGCAAAAGTGCTCAGGAAATCATCTTTCAGCTGTCCCCAGAGGCTGCTTTGCTGATCAACGGCATCATTGAGATTGCGCATTTCCTGCCGGACGTCGGCAATTTTGCCGTCGACGTCCTTGACCTGCTCCATCTTTTCCAGCCACTCTTCCGAGCCGATCTTGAGTTGGTTTAGTTCCTGGTGCAGCAGCCGGCTACTGGCCCTGAGCTCGTTCAGACTGGCATCATTCAGATCAATACTGCGGGTGTATTCCTTGATTTCGTCGGTAAGATCAGCCTGACGTCTGCGCAGTTCGGTATAGGCTTCTTTCTGCTCATCGGTCCATTCGTCCGAAACCTGCCCCATTTCCCGGAGCTCGCCTTTAACCTCACGCAGCTCGGACTTAAGGCCTTCCAGCGACACCGACGCTTCATCAGTATCTATCTCGGTCCGGAGCTTTACGCTTTCATCTAATTGTCCCATTGGATGTGAATAAAAAAAGCCACGCGGCAAGGTGCGGCGTGGCTTTCGGGCAAAACAGGACAATATTTCAGTCAGTATCTTCTTCTGCAGTCATTTTGATCTGTGCGGCAATCCATTCCGAGGTACGCCAGGCAAGTCGCTTCTTACCGACATTCACCATATTCATTTTGGTTTCGTTGTACCACGTTCCGGAATAAGGCCGTTTGGTGGTATACACCTTGCGGCTGAAACTGATACCGGCCGCAATCCTGCGCACGGCATTTGGTACGGTGGCAATGCGTGAGCCGGTACGGTCCCAGTAACCGGATACATAAGCAAAATTTCCGATACCCACCTTCTCTACAAAGAATTCCATCGCATCGATGGGCGGCATACTGCCCCGATAGCGGAGCTGGCGCATATCCTTGAAGCGGCCATAATTCAGCAGATCTATTTCAGCGGCCACCTGCGTAGCCGACCGCACAATATGATACCGGAATGAGCGCATCAGCTCTTCAGTCAGCACCAGCCGTTTGGCTTCCAGCGCCCGCCGGAAGTATAACAACGCATCGGCCGTCAGCTCCTCGAGCACTTCCGTCGCTATTTCGTCGAAGGTTAAATCCATGATCAGAAAAACGTAAAAGAGCCAATGTTTTCCGTAGCGGCATAAACGCCACCCGTGTTCACATAATAGTGTGCCGTTGCGGCCGGTACAACCGTTCCCCGCAGTGACGCCGGCAGTTGCAGTACGTATTGGGGTACGAACGCACCGAACGGCTCATTGATCACACACGGACCGGCCGACCATTGCATGTTGGTCATCGATGCCGCAAAGCGAAGTTTCATGGTCAGCGTATAGCTCTGATCCGGATTGCGGGTTAACAGAATATAGATGGCCGTCCCGTTATCATAAACCGACTGCGTGGCATTGACACAGGCTCCGTACTGATCGGCATACGCCTGCGTATTAATGGCCGACCACGCCACTTCGGCCTTCGCATCGGCATCGGCCTGACTGATCCCGGAACCATACTGACCGGCGGCTACATTGATTAAGGCACTCGACCCGATGGTACCGGTACCACACCCCTGTTTGACATAGGTTCCATACCGGTTAATGGCCACGTTCAGATATGGCGCCAGCGTACACCCGCCGTATTGATTTGCATACGCCTGACTATTGAAGGCCGACCACGCCACTTCGGCCTTCGCATCGGCATCGGCCTGCGAGATTTCAGAACCATAGGTACCTGCATCAATCACAATCAATGCCGTTGACCCTACCTGATTTGGCTGACAGTTGTTTCGGTGGAACGTTCCGTACCGCTCAATCCGGACATTGAGAAACGGAGTCACCACACATGACTCCGCTTCCTGAGGCGGAATGTAATCGGTACTGTCCGGCAGATTGATCACAATCACCGGCGGGATAACCGGCTCTCCGGTATTGAGATAAATCTGACGGCGAAGCGTGGTAATCTGACGGCCGGTACGCTTTCCGTTGGCGTCCAGCTCACAGGCAAATGTAAAGCTCTCCCAGGCTGTCGGCTGGGTACTGGATGCCACCGGCGTGGGCAGGTTAGAGATATTACGCTCCTTATTGGCATACAAAAACGAAAACTGCCGGCCGATCAGCTGCTCGTCGTCATTTGCGGCCAGATAGCTGTCACCCTGAAGCACCAGCGGCAGGTGTGCACGGTCTGTTACCAGAAATATATCATGCGACATGGCCAGCTCCTGAAGCCACGTACGCTGCAAGGGGGTCAGGTATTCGGTATTGACAATCAGCTCACGGGTTCCCTGCACGTCGGTCACCACCTGCTCGGTATAGCTGGCAATACCATAGGTATCCCCCGCCCGCTCGGCTACCGATCGCGCCGGTTTCAGCGATTCGCTGCCGGTACCGACCAGGCTCAGCGTATCGACCCCGCCTAATGAATTCGAAAAGAGAATAAACCGGCATTGCCGGTAATACCGTTGATCGGGATAATACCGGCGTACTGCGCTGATCCGTTCCGTACTCTCGTTCGATAGCCAAACCTGGTAAAACTTAACCCGCTTTTCTTTGGCAAACGCCCCCACTACCGTCGGCCCGACCGGTATACAGTAAACTGTCATTGATGAAATATCAGTTGCCGTCAGCAGCGTTGCTGTCTCTGTCGTATCGTCATCGAAGGTATACTGCACCCGTAACCGGAGCTCCGCCGGCGACGGACTCAGGTTATTGAGAAAGTAAAGGAACTCGGGTTGTCCGGGCAGGACTTTCTTGCTGTCAGGTTGCCAGGTCAGGAACCTTCCGGCCAGTGCAAACGAGCTAACAAACACGCCCATTCCCCAGAATGCGTAATCGCGCTCGGCAATACCGGCTTTGATCATCCATTCGGTATTTGACTGATCAGAGCTCGCCGTATTATTCTCGTAAATGATTGTCTGAACGGTGTAAAACTGCCGTGTCATCTGCTCGCAGATGCTGATATACTGCTGGTTGAACTTAGGTAGCGAGACCGCCAGCAGGGAATCAGCAATATCCTGAAGTTCGAACGACGCACCGGCATATACCAGATTCCCGCCGAATTGTCGGGGTGGTGCTTCAGAAGCCTCCAGCGGGTTGGCCGTCATTTTGGTGAATGTATTGGCCCGGAAAAACTCCTGCACGTACAGATCGGCCGTGTAGCGGATTTCGGCCCGGTTGGGATAGGTCACAGGGTTGAGCGAGGCCTGCCGGATAACCAGATAATTCCGGCTCAGCCGGACCGGCAGATACATGGCGGTAGCAAACGGATCAATCATCGCTTATAAACGGTTGACAGGTTGAACGTAGCCATAAACTCCATCCGGAAACCGTAATGACTATCCAGCCAGAGCTGGCTGACGGCCTCCTTTTTAATACCCGTGACCTCACAGATAATTGACCCGTCTTTTGTGTCTTTGTGAAGCTTGCTTTGCAGCCGGTACAGAATGGACAAAGCGCTGTCATACGCCCTGATCTGCGCGTCATGATCATCCTGAGGGGCATCAAAAAGTACGGAGATACCCGACTGAAAAACTTCGTTGAAGTTATGATTACCGGTCGAGTCGGAAATGATGGTCGGCTGCTCCAGCCAGGCAAAGGGGTAGTTAAAATCGGGGTGCGAGCGGGGCGCTTCCAGTCCGAGTTCGACTGACCCGAACATAAAAAAGGTTAGTTCCGGATCATTGTCGGCCCATTCCTGAAAGTAGGCCACATAGTTTAGCAGGGTACCTGTCTTCATACAAAATCCTGTTTCCGGCAAAGATGCCAAGCGGCAATTGCCGGAAACAGGACATAATCTTTAATAGTATCATGTCAAAAAAATAATTTCTTAAATTTATAGCGCTTTGTATAGCGCTTCACAGAGGCAAACTCTTTTACAATTAGCATTATTAACATTCTTTACCCACTTTTAGACAAATGAATAATTACGACTTACTAATTTTATCTGCTGATGAATTTGAAAACTTCACTAGAGATCTTTTACAAGCCAAGCTGAATGTATTCATTGAGAGTTTTACAAGTGGCCCAGATGGTGGTATTGACTTAAGATATGCCACAGATAAAAATAAAAAAATAATTATTCAAGCCAAAAGATACAAAGACTACAATTCACTGATAAATAACCTAAAAAAAGAAATCAAAAATCCAATAAAATTAAATCCAGAGAGATATATAATATCAACAACAGTTGGATTAACACCTAAAAACAAAGAAGATATCCTAAAACTATTCTCCCCTCACATAAAATCAACAGAAGATATTATCGGAAATGATGACTTACAAAATCTTCTAAGTTTACACAAGAAAATTGAATTAAAATATTTCAAG
Source organism: Arsenicibacter rosenii (assembly GCF_001870735.1). Taxonomy (GTDB): domain Bacteria; phylum Bacteroidota; class Bacteroidia; order Cytophagales; family Spirosomataceae; genus Arsenicibacter; species Arsenicibacter rosenii. The sequence goes on from NZ_MORL01000001.1 coordinate 948,127, forward strand.
TTATGGATTACCAGTACAAGGGTACTTGAGAAAACCTTACACAGTAAAATTTACAATCAATCAGAATTTGAAATCGAGGAAATACGTAATCAGGTAAAACTATTTGTTCAAAATAGAAGCTTTCATAAAGCACTAAGTATACTAAGTAAGTACAAATATGTAATTATTTCAGGGATCCCCGGAATTGGAAAAACAACCTTAGCTAGAATGCTAACATTACGTTTTCTATCCCAAGAATATAATGAGTTTATTTATTTAAACAGCTCAATTGATGAAGCTTATCAATATTTCAATATTAATACTAGTCAAATTTTTCTATTTGATGACTTCCTTGGAAAGAATTTCTTTCAATATGATAACAATAAAAATGAAGACGCAAAAATCATTAAACTAATTAATAAAATCAGGAGCAGCAATAATAAATTAATCATTTTCACTACTCGGGAATACATCTTAAACCAAGCTATGTTTTCATTCGAGGAATTTACATTAAACCATATTGATATAGCAAAGTGTACAATTGATTTAACATCTTACACAAGTATAATCAAAGCAAAAATACTATACAATCACATGTTTTTTGCTGAAATACCTAAAAGTCATTTAAGTGACCTAATGAAACATAATAATTTATCAAAAATAGTAAACCATAAAAACTATAACCCGCGGATAATTGAAGCAATAATTAATAAAAAAATTTGGACTTTATGCAACAGCACTGATTTTTCCAATCAGATTAAATCTTACTTTGACAACCCAGAAAGCGTCTGGTTGCATACATTTCAAAAGGCTCTTGATCCTATCTCAAAATACACCTTGCTTGTCTTACTAACACTTGGAACTCCTTTGCTACTAGAAGATTTAGAGGAAGCATTGACATCATTTTTAAAAAACAATCAAAGTGAATTGAATTTATTTTTCGACCCTTTAAAGTTCAATAAATCAATAAAAGAATTGGAGAATACATTTATTAAAACCCAAATAGATGAAGATAAGTCTATAATTATCGAATATCAAAATCCATCTATTCAAGACTTTCTATTAAACTACATTAGAGATAAAAAATATTTAATAAAAAACCTAATTAATGGAGCAATATTTAAAGCACAATTCTTTACAATATTCACTTCTTTAGACGAGGAATCAGAAAATTATTACTCCAAAATAAAACTTTCTCCGGAATTAGCGAAGCAAGCATTCGAGAAAATAAAAAGCAATTATCATAATTTAAAAAACTTAAATTTCAATGTACAACATTCCCCTTTTGACGAAAATGAATTCTGGAGTTTTTCTATTGAAAATGAATACAGTTTCTTATACACATTATTAATTGAGTTGCAATCAATCAAAAAAGAGGTCGAAGAATTTGTCAGAATCGAATTTAACAAGATAATATATATACAAACTTATGATTTCAATGAACAAGATAAATATATTAAAATTTTCGAGATGTTAAAACATTATTCTCTAGAGTTTGATGGACTAATGGTAATTGATAGCTTTTTTAAAAATCTCATTAATCTCAACAATTTTATCAATTTTATTTCACTAAGAAATATTTTACCTGACACTTATAAAACATATACAAGCTCAAGGTCTTTTGAAGAAAATTTACGCATTATAGTCAACGAAGAATTAAAATCAGCAACACCATATGCCCTTGAAGAACTAGCAGAGAATATGATAATATTATCGAAAGAATTCGATTTTGATTTTGAGCAAGAGTTTTCAACATTAAACTATAAACTCAGCGAAAAAAGAGATTCATATAATGAGTATTATGATGAAGAAAGATCTCATGAAACTTATGCTCATAGTGAGTATCAAGAACTTGACGAAGAAAAACAAATCGAAGACTTGTTTAATGGTTTACTTAATCAATAACTAAAATAACGTATATTCTATTACACATTAACTTGATTCGCACTGTTTCGCTTTAAGGTCCTGTGCTTCAAATACAGCCAGATCGTATGGCAGTTTTCAGCACATACCTGCTGAAACTGTCCATGTGTCCCCAGCTCAGCCACCTGCTCCAGACATGTCAGCCATCCCTCCCCGTTCTTGTACAGGGGTGGCGCTTTTTCTTCCGGATCACCGCCGAATACTTCCCCGTACCGCTCCAGAAACGAGCGGTTCAGGCTTTCAAAGTATTGAACTACCGCAATAACTACCCCGAAATGAAGCTTTGAAAATTCAGCGGCCCGCTCGTCGGCCAGTACTGAGTTGTATTCTTCACGGGCATCGCCGTTCCATTTCACTGACCGGCGAAAACTTTTGATATCCGTCCGCTGCGGGCGGCATAACGTGGCTACCAGCTTCAGCGCCGCTTCCTTGTGGCCTTTGGCAAATTGCAGGTAGTAGATGTTGGCCATCGCCAGCTCAATGGCCGACGTATTGGCAAAGCCTTCGGCAGGCAGCAGGTAGTCTTTGCCGTTGAGCGTAAAATGCCCGAATGGCTGGCTGGTAACCGGCGTTTCAAACGCCCACTTTACCAGCTTTTTCAGCCGGTAAAGCTGCTCGCCGTTCAGCTGCGAAAGCTGCTTTACCTGGCAATCTGACAGAATCCGGAGCATCATTACCGTATAATGCGCCTTCCGGAGTTCGTGCTTCTCAACACTGGCAGACAGCTGGAGCAACAGTCCGTTCTTGAGCTGCTCAGGGGTGCATTCCTGCCAGCTGTCTGCCACATGATATTCCCGCTCACTGATCCAGAACTTTTTCATCGGAATAAACCAAACTTAGCTGCAACAAAAACCACTACCCCGATCCGCCAGCTCCAGTTCTCCAGCCGTGACATACGCAATTGCTGCCGGGTTTGCCGGCCATCCCCTTCGGCCTGCTGCTGCAAATTGCCGGTAGCCTGCTGCTGACGGTTGATCCGTCCGAACTCGGCATCTTTCTGCCGGATCGTATGATTCAGGTAAGCGATAGTTGAGTCTTTCAAGGCCTGCGCTTGCCGGCAGGTTTCCAGATCGATCCGCTGTTTCAGGATCAGCCGCGCGCCGGCTTCGGTTAGTACGATGGGACGGCCGGGTAACGGCCGGATACTGTCGGCCAGGCTCATTATAGTACCGGTCGATTTCCCGCTGCAGGTCATCACCGTGCAGCTGATCAATATCACGCTTAAGACTATCTGCATATCCGAAAAGAAGTAAAAGTTGCTTATCCGTTGCGGCCTGACGCCAGAACAGTTCCTGATTGATGGAATCCTGCCGGTGCAGGTTTTTGTAGTAGGCCGTCGAGTCATACGGCAGTGTCTGTACAACTGACCGGCGGTGACCGTTGATCAACACTACCAGCAGGACAGCCAGCGCCACGATCAGTATTACCCAGACCTTTATCCGTATGGTCTGGTCAAGCATCTCTGACAGGCTTTCTGTATGCTGCGGGCGGTCCGGTGGGGGCGGCGGTGGTACTGGTGGCGTTGTCATAGTACCAGCCCTCTCAGTTTCAGGTACTGCTTTGTCTCCGTATGGTCGAAGTCTACCGTCAGTTTAGCGATACCGGCCACCGTCGCTGACAGGATGGTCAGCCCTTCGGCTATCAGTTCCACAACCGCCGGTACAGGGATTCCGGCGGCAGCGAGCTGTGTCTGAAAAGCCACCAATGCCGCAGCCAGGGCCGCCACCCAGATGCCGCCGGTGACCAGCGGTTTGAAGAACTTGCTGGTCGGCAGCTTGAGCCGCTCCGTCAGCGTGAGTTGATTGTTCATGAAACATGTGTAGTGAAAAGTGAAAAACTACTCCTTGAAAAGCCGGATCTGATTCCGGACAATGTTTTTGGGCCGCACCAGATCAGTATGCACCCCCTGATTGGGACTGCCGGTATTACCGCCGACCGCTCTGAAAATGCGTATGCGCGGATCAAGCGGCCAGTACTTGTTAAATTCTACATGCGACCACGTGCGGTAGGTGACGATATCACCCGGTAAGGGCATTTGACCAGCCTTCAGAAAAAAAGGTTTGAGCGTGTTCCAGCTTGCCACCGACGCCATATTGATCTTTCTGACCGCTCCGCTGACCAGATCACACTGAATCAGCACCCAGCCCACAAACGCCCCGCAGTAGGGCTTTGCCCTGCCCGGAAGCTTTTCCGGACTTTTCCAGCCGATTGCCCGGAAATACACATTGATCTGTTTGTGATCGTTGTTGTTGGTCGCTTCACGGACATAGGTCTGTGATTCGGCCGTGCTGATGATGCAAGCCCGTTTCTGCTGGATGCTGTCTAGGCGTACAGGGCCTGATAGAAGCTGGCAAAAAGCTGGGTGAACAGCCAGACAAGCAATAAGATAGAGCCCAAAACCGCCCACGCGGGCGCTTCGGATAATACACTCTCGAACGTACGTTCTGATTCGACGCGGTTGTGCCATATGCGGTATAGTTGTGGAAAGAATAAGCGGATAAACAGCACCCCGACCAGTACCGTCAGAAACGTCAGCGTAAAGGAAAGCAGCGCCCGTACCGGTGCATTCTGGAACATGCTGTGTCCCATCGCATTGTTGGGATCAGCGGCTACCTTACTACCGAAGTAATACGTCGCCAGCGCACTCAGCAGAAACATGCCTATGGTGTACCAGATCGCCCGGGTAGTCGAGAGCGCCGGTTTACGGGCCGTCTGACCGGCTGCCTCAGGAGCTTTTTCTGCAATACCCAGATCGGCCGCCAGCTCAGCCGCTTCGGCTTCAGCGGATTTGGCCAGATTCAGGTAGTCTCTGGCCACCTCGGGCTCACTCCGGAACTTGTCGGCCATTTCCCGCCAGTCGACGGCATCCGAACGCAGACCGTTCAACTTCTCCAGCTTTTCCTGACGGATCGCTTCGTTGGCCTGCTGGCGCTTCTGGGTCAGCTCCTGCAGCTTGGAGCTCAGGGATTCTTCCTGCTGATCCAGATCAGACAGTACTTTCGAAAACTCATCGGCTTCCGGTTTGGGAGCCTGCCCTCCATTACTGTGAATCCGGCGGAATGGCTGGTCTTTGTGGTTGTTTTTTGCGCTCATAATCATAGCACGAATGGTTGTTGTGGATCGTTATTGGCCGGTAGCCGGTATGGTTTCTTTTCGGACACCGTATAGGCATCCGACTGATAGTAGGCAGGAAAAACCGTTGGTGAAGCCTTATGATCGAGGTACTTTTTCAGCTTCATGGTCTCGTTGCGGGCCTCCCTGTTACACTCAGCCTTTATCTCGGCACGGCGGTTTTCAGGCAGCACATCCTCATTGACAATCCCGTCCGTTTCGGACAGGTAGCGCAGATCGGCATTGATATTGATAAAGGTCACCGCGCGGCTGAAAGCATCATTGGCCACAGCTGACCGGATCATTTTAAGCGCTTCCGACTCCTGAGCCGTCCAGCTGTAGGTTCGGTCAGGCAGTTTGCCTTTCAGATACGTATAGAAGCTCTCCCCGATCAGCGGCCGGATCAGGTCGTTTTCCGCCTTGATAATGTAGGGCCTTAGCGCCACATATAACCGGCGGCTGTTCTGGACCGCTCCGAAGTACTCCGTATACTCGGTGGCCGTTGCCAGAAACAGCGAATGGCTTACCGTGTAGGCATTGGAATTGACCCAGACCGGAAAACTACCGACATGTTTTTCAAGATATTGCAGCACCCGTTCCAATGACCGGTCCGCCTTATCGCGGGCTTCCTTGATCCGGGCAACAATGGCCCACTTGCCGGGAGCCTGCATGTTGGGCGGACTGGCAACGGCAACGCCTAAGTCCCCTTTCTGGAGCATAATGGCCAGCTCACTGTCCATTTCCACAAAGTGGCAAAGAGCAATCCGGATGCGCTCAATCAGCGTTTCCTCGAGCGGGGTTGCCGTAACCACATCTGTCGCCGCATTGATCTTTGTCAGCAGATGGTCATACAGCTCTTCCCCGATGGCAGGCACAATATGATCCAGCTCCGCCTGACGCACGAACGGTGCCCAGGTATCCCAGGTCGTTTTCTTCTGGATACCGCCTAACAGGCTTTTCAGAACGGGCAGCGTGTTAATTAGCATTGTCAGTGTTGTTTGGATTGGCACCGGCATCCGTCGGCGTTACATCCGGGTTATAGACTTCGATATCCTCAAACCAGAACTGAATATCAGCCGCCCAGCCATTGAGGCGACGGGCAATCCAGAGCGGCCGGAGCAGTAACTGACGGTCGGCAAACGTGCGGAACTTCTGCTGGAAATTAGCCGCCACTTCCAGTTCCTTTCCGGAACCACCCAGCCGCCCACCGGTATCCACGCCCGCCAGTGCCGGCAAGATACCATGGCCACTGGCCTGAGCGGCTTTGGCCGTGTTGTACAGCTGCACGTAGGCATCGTCGGTCATGGTGTTTTTCAGCGGGATAATTTCCACGCCTGGCAGGGCTTTCATGCCCACTAAATCCTGTTTGTAGAAAGTCACCACGGCCCGGTCAGACTCGCCGGCCAGACTATTTTTCATCTGCTTGAGCACCGCATCCCGGAAGGCATCCTTTTCTTCCTGCGTCTCCAGTCCTTCCTTTTCGAAATAATCATCCGGTATCTTGATCAGATACTTGATGTTATAGCCGTTGGTCAGCCCCGACATGTGATAGGCCGGAATCTTGTTGGCCACTTCCGTCCATGAACGGGTTCCCCACCAGGCCGCAAACGAGTAAAACGGCTGACCGGGCAGGCGGTGCTTAGCGTGGTAAATCGACGATGGGAACGCCAGCGGACGCGCCGGATCATAGACCGGTACCGTCACCGAATCATCCACCCTGAAATGACGGGTTCCATACCCGGCATTCAGCAGGAAAGCGGTCGGCCTGCGCTCATTCGGCTGTAAGGCCCGGTAGCGGGTTTCAAAACAGTCGTTTACGTCAAACGGCAGCACCTTGCCGTCACGGTCGAGCGTGATCCGGGTAAAATGCTGGCCGGCGTAACTGACCTGCCCTGCCGTATCGATCCAGTAACCCGACTCGTCGAGCGCCGCCGTGAAGTCGCTGATGGCGGTATAATCCGCATGGGTCGTGGCCAGCTCTTCATAAATGCGCTGCTTGCCTTCCTTGCGGACCGTACCGAACCGGAGACCCAGACCAACCAGAAAATCACGGCGGGTATTGATCAGCTCCCACTTAACGTCGTTGTCGGTCGCCAGCCGGTGCATGAGATTCGGCTGGTTATCTTTCAGGCCCCAGGGGATATGATCGGTTAAACCGGGGGTGCGAAGCGGGGACGTGCGCGGGCCGTAACCGGTATCGCCTGCCCCCGGATATACTTCCACAAATGCACCCAGTTTCGATGGCTCATCCCTGAGCAGAAAGATGTTATTGCTTATCTGAACAACTCCTGACATAATTAATACGGGTGAACGACGGTCATTTCATTGAACTCAACCAGGCAGTCAATGTACACGTCGAATGTGTGGTCAATGGCAGGTTGATACAGGCGAAGCAGTCCGGAGCGGTTTGATTGTTTCTGATCACCCAGTCCGTTGGTAGTGGGCAGACGGGTACAGCCTACCTTTACCGAAATGTTTCCGTCTGTCTTCCGGAACTTCACCGAAAAGACGGCGCCGGGTTTGTTAACCAGGGCCAGTACTCCGCCTTCTCCGACCAGATTGATCTTCTTTTTACCTGTCATTTGCGTGCTGAAATCCGGTACAATCTTAGTTTTTAACCGGTCAAGGCTACAGGACGGGTTTGTTTAGCGGCCAAACGGGGGCGGTTTTCAATGCTTTTTCCGGCAATTGTCAGCGATTCAGGCGGTTAAATGAAAAACGGCGGGCAAAACACTGTTTTTCCCGCCACGAACTGGCCCGCACTTTACCGGATGCGGCCCTTGCCGGTTCAGTTTTTCGGAATATAACATTGTCACTTTCGAAAAAATCGGATTGATTTTTTTGCAGACCATGCCACTTACATGCTGGCAATGTGATTCTGAAGCGGACCACGGTTGCCGATCAGATTTCTGTACTTTCCCCAGAGCAGATAATCCAGTGCATCAGTGCCATCGGTTGCATACTCACGGTTGCGGGCCTGCTTTTCACTGCTCTTGTCTTTCTTAAAGCTGCCGTCGGTCTTAACCGGCGTTGACTTCATAGCGATCAGCAGTTCTTTGTTGTAGTGGCGGTTGAAGCGTACTCGTGGTGTCCGCGGGTTGCTCTGCTCCATAAGCAGACTGATGAGTGTGTACTTGTCTTTATGACCTGGGTTCTTTCTACTGCCTGGCTCCTGATAACGGCGTACGATACGCCACCCCTTACTCTCCAGTACTTTACAGTAGGTCTCAAAGAAAGGCCGGTTTTCCTGATCGTTACCGGCACTGCGGTTTTTGCCCGATAAATCACCCCATACGTGCACCACTTTACGCTCATGGGAAGCATAGGTTTCACACCATTTTTCGGCCAGTGCCTTGATCAGGTTTTTGTCCGTATCGGTCAGCGTCGATTTTTCAAACATTGACCGGATCACCCTGAACTCACTACCGACTTCCTGACCGGTCACACACCAGCAGATATCGGCGTTAAAGTCCAGACTTATTTCCAGATCCTTGTCCGACAGATAATCGTTGGAGCGGTAAACGTGCAGCTTCAGTTTATCATCCCACTGATAATCGTAGCACTGCGTATAGTAGTGGATATTTTCTGACAGGGCGAAGTAAAAACAGTTGGGTAATTTGTCGATCCGCTTGTTGAGCACTTCGACGTCAAACTGTAAATCTGTCAGTACATCCCTGAGCGTTTCGGCATAGTCATCGGGCAGAACGTCGGCGTTATCCAGATAGGTACTCTCCAGCCAGAGGTGTGTCGGCGGAATCTTTTCCTTTTCGGCTGTGGCCATCTCTGCCCTGAGCGCCATCATTTTCAGATACGCTTCTTCCGTTTTGAGAATCCACTTCCCCTGATCTGTCCAGGGAGCCGACGTAAAATCGTAGAAAGATTTCCATTTCCGGCTTTTCGAAATTGCCCGGTAACGGTTGGCCCGCATGGTCGGCAAGAGCACTTCACCAATAAAGCTTTCCTTGATCTGCGCCGATTCGTCGGCCCGAACAGCATCAGAGTTAATCCCCCGGTGCGTCTGGGCGTTATCTTCTGACACAAACTGATAGGATAAGCCATTGATAAAACTCATGGTGTACGGTATGGCCCGCTTGCCGACCGGTTCCCACGGGCGCTCCCAGTGATCCGGCGGCTGAATACCGACAACATACACACCCCAGGGCGTATGTTTGGTATACTCGTCGAATCCGCAGGCCTTGAGACCTGCCTTGAGTCCGGGCAGTACAACCGAATCAAGCTGAACATAGCTGTTACCGGCTAATACTACTTTGCCTTTGGGCAGCTCAAAGAAGTTTTCGTAGGTATCAATAGCCAAGGTACGGGTTTTGCCCGAACCACGGCCGCCCATAAACGTTTTCCGCTTTGCCCGGGAGCGCAGAAACTTGGTTTGCTTGTCATTGGCGTAGATGTATCTGGTATCATCCCGCTGAGCCATCCGCTTACTCATCGTCGTCACGCTGCTGCTGCTTAAGAATATTGACGTTGTTGACGAAGACAATATTTGGTTTCACCATGAAGTCTTCCGGATCAAAACCGGCCGCATCTTCTCGGTACAGGCCTTCCAGCCGTTTGGCTTCTACCCACGCTTCCTTGGCGGTTTTGTAATCCTTATCGGCACGGGCCAGGTTGCTCAGCATCTCCAGATAAAGCACAGCCGCGCGGGTTTTGCCTTTTTTATGGACTTCACGGGCATTACCGTAAATGTGGTAGGATTCGTCGATTATCACGCGGGCCATGCCTTCCTTGATACCGAACTGTTTCTCCAGCGACGAGCGTACCATTTCGTCCGTGCGGCCAATGGACACCATGCCCCAGGCAAACGAATACTTCAGAAACATATCCTGCTGGGTAGCGGTCAGGCAGGGCTTCCGGGGTTGCTCCGGATCAGGTTCCCAGGCAACTTCATCATTTAGGTACTGTAAGTAAACTGACAATTTATCCGTGTTGACGCCCAGCTGACGGCTCATACGGCGAATGGACGTCCCGTTCTTTTTTGATTTTGGCATGGTCTCTCTACATAAAAGCCTGCTGCAAGTTGCAGCAGGCTTCATGCTCAAAACAGGACGTTATCAGTCAAACAACCCGTTTCCGGCCGGATTACTGATGGCATCCTGTGCCCGGCTCCGCATCTCCTTTTCCCGGTCTACCTCATAATGCGGGTGCAGCAGCGTTCCCTCGGTGAAAAAATGGTACCACGACCGCCCCAGACGGCGGCCACGTTCATTATGCTTATCGAGGGCGTAGTCTGGTATCGGAAAAAACCGGAATTTATGGGTCAGCCACGCCCAGATCAGCGTCCAGTCGATCATCCGGCTTTTGCGCGCGCGGCTGAGCCGCAGAATGGCGTGGGTCAGAAACAGCCTTTGCGGCTCATTTTTATCTTCTTTCTTCTTAGCCTGCTCCCGGTGCATTTCGTATAACGCCCAGATTTCGGCCGGCAAACCGGGTTCAGCCAGGCCAACATCTTCACTACACAGAATCCGGAGCCGCTTCCAGGTATATTCGACAAAACCTGAATTATAGAGCTCGACTGCCCAGTACAGGGCTTCATCTTCCTGCCCCCGACGGATGCATTTAATCATGGCGCTGGATACCTCAAAGAGGTCATATCCTTTATCTGTTTTTTGTTCGTATTTACCCATTTTTATTGTTTCTTTGCCTTGTCTGATGATAGAATTGAACATCCTGTATTCAGATTAATGCCCGGCGTGACAGCGCCGGGCATTTCCATTTAGAACAGGGTTACCTGAGCGACATTAATCAGCTTTTTGCGGACACCCGTTTTGATATGCATCCACGCATCCCGGAGCGCTTCACCAAAAAACAGCCAGCGGCCGGTCTTAAAAATGCGCCATGCTTCGCGCATTACGTGTTTCAGAAATGACTTCTTCTTCGTCATTTTCGGGTTCTCAAACTTGCGGGGTTTCCTCGTGTAAATTCCCATTGAACATCCTTATAATCAGGGTTTTGTTTGTGACTGATTACATATAAAAATCTCCCGACAGAACGGATAAAAAAAGCGTTTTCCTGAAAAAATTCACCGATAAAACGCTAATTTTCAAGCAGTTAAAACAGGCTTAGCTGGCCGTGTTTCGACATTTTCACGGCCGGTGGTTCCGGTGCCGGTATGGCCGGATTTACTGCCTTTTTCTTTTCCCACTCGGCTTTTTCCTGCTGCCACAACCGCCATGTATAGCACTGTTCTTTTTGAATGGGCACAATGCTCAGCCACCCGCCACGATTCAGGTATTTATTGATCTCATACCCAAACCGCCAGTCGTCGGGATTCAGCGAATCCATACAAACCGCCTGCCCGACACAACCGTGCAGGCACATGTTTACGGCCGTCATTTTTGCGCAGATGGCATCCAGATCGGCGCCGTACTGGAAATTACCCGAAGCATGGGCATGGAACGAGAGCAGGAGCCGCCCCGAACCGCAGGCCGGATCATTGATCGTTTTCCCGACCGGCTTGGGGTCGGTGAGCTGTAAGGTGGTCATGAAGTCGCAGACACACTCGGGCGTAAAGAATTGCCCAAGTGCGTCCCGCTTACCACGGCTGGATAGAATCTCATACAAGGTTCCTAAGGAATCATACCAGCCATGTTCGCGGTCGTTAATCATCCGATGCTGCACCATTACCCATTCGTTGGTCATCCGGACAAACCAGTCAAGGTCCTTGTGCTTTTTCTTTAACCGCTCGTACTCTCCCTGCCGGACGGGCATAAATGACTCGACCAGAAAATCAATCCAGTCGCGGAACGAGTCCGCGTAATCCCAGCTGTAATCCTTTTCCGAAAATATCTTATTGAGCGCCCGCAGCTCGTGCGGCACGTCGGTTGTCTTTGCCATGTCTGTAAAATGAAAAAAGCCGCCCGGTCGGGCGGCTCTGGTAGTTAGAAAGGAACTTCGTCGAAGGTTGGTACCACGTAATAACAGCTCTTGAGCAGGTGCTCCGCGTAGTAGTCTTTTATGCGGAAAGTCGTAATGTTTTTGAAGCGTTCTTCAATATACTCCAGCTGAAGCTGAGCCGGATTTTTGTACATGCCTGGTTTGTGGGCCCGTACAAAATCAATGGCATCCTGAAGCGTAATCTGCCGACCACTCATGGCTGATATTTCTTCGATCTGCACATCCAGATTCAGGCCGTCTTTTCTGAACCACGATTTGGCGACGTCGGGCAACCAGTTCGGATCGCCATGTAGTTCAAAATCGCTTTTGGGGAAAGGCCGCAGGTTATCGGCCAGAATGGACTGTACACTTACCCAGCTTTGGGCATCCGGTTTGGTTTTAAGCCAGAGCTGAGCCAGTTCCAGTGGGTTTTCGGTGCGATCTGCCAAATACTTATCGTACTCATCGGCGGGCAGATCAATAGGGGTTGGTGTTGGCAGGTAAGCCAGATGCGACACGGTGTAGATATTGAGCTTCGCACATACCAGCTTATCGAGGTTGTTAATGTGCATACGCCGGCCAACTTCCGTGGCCCAGGCCTGATACTCGGCTTCACTCTTACCCGTGTTCTGAACGAAGCGTTCCTGATTACGGAGCCGAGCGGTAGTAGTCTGATTTTCTTTCATTTATCTGAGAATGATTAATTGAACATCCCCAGTAATTTCTCCCAAGAAAACGGATTTACAACTTTCAAATCTTATTTTTTTTACATTTGCTATCTCTATTTAAAAATATAACTTTCACGCTAATTAATTCAATTAAAACATGAATCAAAACCCCACTCCTGATCCTGTCAAATCTTTGCGTAGAGATATTATTCGCTCTGCCGCTCAGGCTAAGATAGGTGCACTTCTAGTTCTTTTAAAGCGTTATGAAGACAATTGGATCAAACAAACAACCGCCGAAGGCTACGTTTGGCATGCTTCAGATTCCAGAGCCATTGGAAATGCATTGAAAGGTGAATACTATGACAAATATTCTTCTGCTGCGACTAAAGAGCTTTTAGTACAAGAACTTGGCTTGGCAAGTGATCCCACAAGAGATTTTATTTTTTCTGCAATAAATTCAGAAGAGTACAGTGAAATTAAGTCAAGACTTAATTCAATGGCGGAAGAATTAATAAAGCTTGCTGCTCTATTATAAATATGAGGCTGCTTAGAAAAACCATCTTACTTTAAATTGTCTCATAAAAGACAATTTAAAGTAAGATGGTTTTTCTAAGCAGCCTCGTAGCATATTAACTAAAAGGCAAACTTATAGTCTTCTGGAACGGATGCTTCAACTGGCTTTTCCCGCCAGCCTTCTTCAAAGTAACAACATCTGATCCAAATATTTTCTGCAAGTAGTTAAAATCCTGCTCTTCAGCGCCAAAGTTCCTAAACTCAGCTAAGCCCCCGGCGTTTACGAACGTATCCCGCTGATCGAAGTAAAACCGCGTATCCTTCCAGATCAGGCGGTGTTCATAGGCATTCAGGCAACTAATCCAGTAATCTTCATTACAGCGAATCTCCGGCGAGTACCAGAGTCTGGAGCCCTTCAACACGCCATGCGCACAGCCGGTCACATAGCCACTGAGCTGAACCGGATTCAGGCTGTTATACGACACCGGTGCCGGACTGGAGCTGAAGCCAAACAGATAAGCCCCTGCCTGCCGGGCTGCATCAGCCGTCACCTGAATAATCTCATAAGCGTCTTTTGCATCCACGTCGGCCGACTCACCCTTTTCGGTGTATAACCGCCGGAAGCTGTCAATATCGTCATCCAGCATGAACACCGAACCAAAATGGTTAATGATCCAGTCCCGTTTACGGGCTAGTCCGACCACACTATCCGGATGCGTCGCAATCTCATCTATCGGGTTACACATCCGGTACGCCTTCTCCTGGCTTTCCGCCACACAGATAATACAGCCATCCACCACCGAGGTCGTCGTTACGCGCGTATGGCGCTTGTGCGAAGGAATTACAATTTTGCAGACTTCCATAGCTCCTGAAACTGTTTAGCCGTTACCACATGCGTACTACCCACCTTAGATGACTTATAACACTGCCCCCTGTCGACACGCAGCAGCTCCGCCACATTGTTCTCGTCGATCTCATTCGTACAGACAATAATAAAGGCGCTGTACTTCTCCGAAAACTTCGGCACTATCGGCATTTCAGCTACCGGTGCAGGAGCCGTCAGCTCCGCCACGTCGGCATCCATTTTGGCGAAGTCGATTCCGAAATCAAAGTCGTTCAAAAAGCCCGAAAACTCCTCTTTCAGCAAATGGGCATCCCATTCGCCCCAGTGGTTGTTCTCGATCAGCATTACCTCTTTCAGCTCATCGTCGGTCAGCTTCCGGACGGCGACGCGCACGTCAACCACCTTATCGGCAAAACCCATCTGCACCAGCCGCTCACAGCGCTGCTTACCGGAAATAATTGTGTTGTCGGCATCAACGACCGCAATACCGATCAGGCCATATTTGCCCAGACGCTGCTCCAGCTCACGCTGATTGGCAGCCGAAATCTTACGGGGATTTTTTGCATGCGGGACCAGATCGCCAAGCCGGCGTTGCTCGGTCCGGAATAATTCATTCATGATTAACAGATTTGCTCACAGCAGCAAACCTATTCGCCCATCAGGAATCGTCACAGGACAAAAAAGGCTGACTAATACAGCCAGCCTTTTACTACTTACTAGAACTTGTAAAACACGCAGAACCAGATTCAGAGAGTAGCTAATCTGGTCTTCAGCTGACTAATTTCCGCAGTCCATTTGGCAATGGCCAGCTCATTACGTCGTTTGGTTAATTCCTCTTTCGCCTGAGCCCTGCGTTTTTCAGCCTTTCGGATGTTAGACTGAAGACACTGAATTTTGTAACGCAATTTTTCCGGATCCGCAGTCAGTTTGGTGATATCCGTACCCGGTTCCGCTTTTTCAGGTCCGACGACCGGAATTACTCCCAGCTGCATCGTTAAGCGGATATCGTCCTGAAGCAGTTTCCATTTCTGCCGGTAAGCCAATATTTCCTTGACAACCTGCTTACAGTTGACCGAATCGGGATAGGTATGCAGGCTATTGCAAAGCTTTGCCTTTTCGGCATGAATCTGGTTTCTGGCGCCTGTAAGCTGCTCAATGTGCTCCTGCACCTGCTTTGGAAGCTGCTCCAGAGGTAGCTGTGCCTGCTTTTTTTCGGGGACTACGTTTTGTACCGGTGCATCCGGCTCTGCCTTGCGGGTGGTCAGCGCCGTCAGAAACGCCCGCGCCTGCTCCAGCTCTGAGGGCTTTGCGCTCTGGCGTTCCAGGCTCCTGATCTTTGCTTTTTGCCGGATTATCTGTTCCTGTCGTTCCTGCTCGTTCATACCACGAAGCTACTACCGGCAATTGCCTGTTCACTGGACGATTCACCTCCAGCATTATGCGCAGGTCATTCATTCCATTCAGGTAATCGCGTGCTTCCACGTAGACAAGCGGCTCATTCATATCATCAATCTCCTGAAACACATGCTCCCTGAGCAGGGCAATGTAGTAGTCGGTAACATCCTGTAACAGCTTGATGTCGTAACCGGCTGTAGCCAGATAGGCCGCAAATGGCGGGAAGGTAGAAGGAGGCGTAGGAGACATAAAAAAGCCGGCTGGTCACTGCTCACACATAGGCAACCCTACCTGTTGGGTACTCACAACCCATTGCCAGCCGGAATATCTCCGGCCGGTAGGGTTGTGATAATCATGTGTGAGCGCTCAAATATAACAAAAAAGGTTGCCTACAACGTAAGCAACCTTTCAGGTATTAACCCAACTGAGCGATTTACTCAATAATCCGCTCCTCCTTTTCTGCCATAAGCTCCTGATTCTTTACCCCATCGATCAGACTTAGCAACCGGCGTGCCGTCAGTCTTTTTTTTGCGCGTTGTTTCAACACATCAGCCGCTGACAGTACCGGTTCCGGCTGATCCGGTTCCGGAGCTGTCTGAACCTGCTCCGGAGCCTGCTGTATGACCGGCGTCGGGGCGTCGGTCGTCACTGGCGGTATCGGTTCCGGCTGATCCGGTTCCTGTGTCTGTTGCATGGCCGGTTCGCCGGCGGGAATCTGTGCGGATTGCTGAACTGCCGGCGTTTGCTCCGCTTCCGGAACCGGCCTTTGATTTCTTGTTGCCATTTTTTTTACGCGTAAAGTATTTGGTAATACCTGCTTCAATTAGTTGATCAATCCGTTCATCGGTCAGTTGCGACGGGATAACATCAAACTTTCCTTTGCCCGGAATGATATGGCTGACACCCCCGTCAGGAATGCCCGCCACGTCATAGCGCTTCAGCGTCATCAGCGGTTAGGCCGGTTCCGGAACCGGATCAATGGCCAGGTCTTCGACCAGAGCCGCCGGCAGAACAGCCAGATCCCACATCATGCCATCCACATCGCCTTTCAGCGTGAAGCCACGCTTGTCATTGCCTTTCTTGCCGCCTTTAAACGACGATTTCAGGAAGATCGGATCATCCGAAGAACCGGCAACCAGAAACTGGCCATCCTTCATTTCCATCACAATCACGCAACCGGCATTTTTGTGCTTCTTGATCTCCGCCCGTACATCTTTCGAAAGACCGGCAAGGGCCAGTTCAGCCACGTGCTTGAAGCTCTGGTAGCCGGGATCACCGCCGCCGTCCGAATCCAGGGACGCCGTACCGTCCGGAAACAGGTACTCCGCCCACTTGTCCTGGGCATTCTTCAGCACCGGCGCAACCGTGACTTCATTGTCCGCATCGATACCCGCCAGCGTTGGCCACGGATTGGCAAACTTGCGGGACAACATGATCAGTACCCGGCGGATACCGCCCGGATTGGCTTCCTGATACGACTGCGCATCGATACTCGCAAAGTTCACCAGCGCTAACCCCGTCACAACGGGAGCATCTACCGAACCAAAAAAATCCGCATGACCCAGCACCTCATTGGGCAGTACGATACCAATCAAAAATACCAGGAGTGCCAGCGCAAACTCCCCCATTTTGTCAATTGAAAACTTCATTGTCTGTAAGAATTATGGTATAGAAAACTTGTGCAGATATAGCAGAAAGCTATGATTGCCCTGCCGGTCAGCAGGGCAACCGGTTAGTCATCAATTTCGCCCATCCAGATTTCTTCGGCCAGCGCGAAATCCGTCGCCGCCTGGAACTTCAGGATATAGGCCAGATCTTCCGAACGTTTGTTGTAATCAAACGTCAGCGACATCGTTGTCAGATCGTCGTCGTACAGCCAGCAGATATTACCCAGGGTGGTAATGAACGGCGAGTCGGCTCCGGTCATACCCGGCTCGACAAAGAACTCAATCATTGTCCCTTCCAGCGTCCGTTTATTGTAGGCATTGTTGTAGATCAGTGCCCCGCGCGTTGACTGATAATTGGCTTCGTACATCTCCAGATGCTCCGGTGAAAGCACCATGATCAGCCTGTCCGAAAACTTGTACTTGGCCGGTACCTTTTTGGCGATTTTCTTAAACTCGGCTACCGCATTAGCTTCCGTAATGGCATTGATCGTTGCAATGTTGGCCACCGGAATTTCGCCGTCCGCCAATGCTTCGTCAATCTTGATACGGATACCGTCAAATACACCCTCAGGCGACGGGTTGTTGATGTTCTCCACACCGTTGTACAGCGAAATATTCCGCAATTCAGCGCGGGCCGTATCAATTATCCGCTTGTTAATGTAGGCCTCAAACACCGGCAGGCGGTCAAGGATCAGCTTTGACTCAGGACCTTTAATCATCCCGTAATAGCTCTTGTTCAGGGTAACAAGCTGCTTTTCGGTGAACTTCAGGTTGATCTTACACGGCTTTACCTTCGCTTTACGCGGCTTGATTTTTACCACGTTGTTCTTCGGCGTAAAGCCTTCGCGCTTGTCTGGCTGCAACACCGAACCAATCACGATTTCGGTCAGTACCACCTCGTCCTTGCCGGGGATCGGGGTTACGTAGTCGGTCAGCGGCCGGATCGGTGAGCCCGGAATGCCGCTGAAGCCCGGGTTTAGCAATTGATTGAATACGTGATCCTGATTGTCACGTGCATAGTCGGTCGCGGTCGTCGCCAACAGACTCAAATCGAGTGAATCCATGTTACTTGTGGTGCAGTGATGAAAAAAGCCCTACAACGAATCAGTACAAACCTCTCCGTTCCAGGGCTTTTCACTAAGGACGGGTTACGTCCTATTTTTTTGCCTGATGCTGGTTCCAGGGCGCTTTCTCGTAGCTTTTCAGCTCCGGAGCCTGCCCGGTTGTGGTGGCATCAGCCTTAGGCGGCGTTACCGATGCGCTGCGCATGGCATCGGCCTGCTGCAGGGCCAGATCAGCCTGTGCTTTCCAGGCTGTCCGTGCTTCCTGGCTGGCTCCGAACGTCTTCAGTTCAGTCTCCAGGGCCGTCGCACGCTGTTCGGCCGCCTGCCGGGCAGCTTTTTCGGTAACCAGCTCAGCAGCTGCATCCGGAGCCGCCGGTGTGGTGACGGCTGCCGGTACAACTGCCCCGCCCGTTGCCGCCGGTTTGGGTATTTCCTGCGGGAATTCGGCGGCAAGGCGTGTTTCCAGACTGGCGGCTTCCTGTTCGGCCGCGTTGAATTCTTCCGTGGTTGCGTGCTCTGAAGCAACCTTGAATAAAGACGGAAAAAGACGGGCAATTACACTGCCCGACTGCGTTGGCTTGTTCATAACCTATTTTTGTTTTGATAATTGAAGAACCCGGTTGTAGGCATACGGCAGATCGCCTTTTGCATCGGCCAGTCCCAGCTGAATGGCTCCATCTACACCGTACATCTTTCCGGTGTAAATCTCATCGCTGGTAATCTTAGCCCCACGGCCACGGCGGACCTCAGACTTAAACGCCTTATTCGACGAATCCAGATCACGCTGAATTTCCTGCTCCAGTTCCGGATCAAGCTCCTCAATGGGATTGATCCGCGCTTTGTCACTGCTTCCGGTCGAGCGGAAAATCTGTACATCATACCCCTGCTGATCAAGCGCCTTCTTAATATTGGTGTGGATATAAATTGTACCGATTGACCCAACCCGTGAAACGCTGTTGGGCATCATAACCAGCTCCTTATTCTGAGAGCCTACCCAGAAGCCGGCTGACGCGCAGTAGTTGATCAGGCCGACAGATGGCTTTACCTGGTTGAAGGCACGGACCGCTGCCGCAAATTCATCAGTCGAGTCCACCGAACCACCGCCGGTATTGTAGCGCATGATCACCCCTTTTTTGCTCTCATCTTCGGCAATGTGGGCCAGCATGCTCATCATGAACTCGTTGGAAAAGTAGTTGTCCCACGTCCAGCCGCGCGACATCGTACCCTGCACCGGAATCACCACCACATCTTTGGCTTTACCGATGCTGAAGGCATTGGCATAGTAACCCTCCCAGGTGAAACCGCTGGCGGCCTGCTGCTCGGCCGATGCCATCAGCGGATGCCCGGCGAGCTTTGCAGAAATACCGCCCCCCAGGATCGCAGCCTTTAAATTGTTCTCCAGTTGCCTGTCGACGGCATAGAGCCCCGAAAAAATAACGCCGTTCATACTGCTAATTTTCAGCAAGTATGAACGGCGCAGGCCGGATAAAACAGGACTGATTACTTCCCGTAGCGCACCCAGCCAAGAGCACGGACGTAGTAGTACATCAGCAGGCGTTGCCAGACCGGAACTCCTGCTTCCCAGAGCAGCTGATTGAATACCTGATCAGCCTCTTTTCGGGAAACAATACCGGTTTCGCACAAATAATCATGCGCGGCACTGGGCATCGCACTCAGACCGGATTTAGGGATCAGCCAGTCCGGCACCCACGAGGGGCGCGACGCATAATCCGTCTCGTACCCGGCAGGGATTACTACCCCCCTGCTATTACACGGCACCAGCGCCGGTTCGTTGAAGGCCCACCAGTCCGGCTTTTTCCCATATACTTTTTTAACACTGGCATGGAGAACGTGAACCGGCATGGCTATTCAGAAATTACGGTTTCTTCAGGATCAGTCGGTTCAACCGACTCTTCTGATTCTTCAGGTAAGACAGGAGCTGGCGGCTCCGGAATCACCGGATCAAGAATCTGCGGAAAGTTGCCGCCATTCTGTTCGATCAGTGCGGCCTGAATACCCGGCTCATGCTGCACCAGGTAACCGGCCACCGCATGCATGTTGTTTGGGTCCAGGTTCTCAATGGCTCTGAACGGTTGTACTTCTCCGACAATGTTTTCTACCTTATGTTCCCCGCAGACATAGACACGCCGGGTATGTGAACTGCCGGAATAGTTGTTGCCGATCACGCGGGACGTAAACGTGGCATCAACTATGTTTTCAATGACCCCTCTGGCCTCCAGATCATCAATCTGGGCCTGACTCAGGTTGTGCCAGTTATGGCGGATGTTTTCTGCTGTTTCCTGGATAATCATAGTGCATCAGGATGTTAGTGCTCTGGCGTAGGTTTTGGCCAGAGCGTGTGGCCAAAATTCTATTTTCTTGGTGTGTCCGTTCGGAAAATTACTGCCCTGTGCAGGGGCAATTCGTAGCATCGTTGCATCAGGGTACTTTGTGCCTGAGATACCTCCCAGACTACCGGCGAGTCCGCCGGCAACAGAGCCCCAGCAATCACTAACTGAAGTTGCCGAAATCATTCTCGTCCAGTTAAGAGTGTCCGTAGCTGTTCCAATCTGACTGCCATAGGTAGCAGGGCCAAGCCCGTTCACCATGTTATTATTTTCAGTGTAGCCTAAAATCACGTCATTCACTACATTGTCAAATGTCAGAAGCCGTCCTGATCCGATCCGGTTTAGCCGCCGTGACTCGGCAAAGAATGTTCCGCCCTTGCGGTTGAACCAGTTGCCTGTCACTATGCTGCAAGTATCATAGTCGCGGGTCGCCACTGCGCTGGTTGTGGGTATTATGGAGGTTGACCATTTGCCCTGCTCACCTTGCGGGAAGCTGGCAAAGATATAATCGCCCGGATTTGAATTAGTGCTGCCGGAGCTGGCAGGACCATAGTTGACGGTATAACTGGCAGACGTTATGGCATAGTAGGCTTCACAGCGATACCGGCCTGCGCCTAAATGCTTAATAGAAGCCGAAACCCCTGTTGTTGTGGACACTACTGAGCCATTCCCTGTCAGGGCAAAAACAGCTGTATTATTCACCCCGTCTGAATGTACAATGGCGGCGTAATTGGTATTACCGGCCCAGAACACGGCCGATGCCGTGTAGTTATTGCCGACGGTTACTGTTCCGCTAAGACCGGCTCTGACCCGTGCCCATATATTACCGGATCCTGTATTGGTAATTTTCCACACGCTTGCTGTATTATCCAGATTGGTTATACCGGATATTTCGGGTGTACAATTAAACTTCCCCCAGACAGCATTACTGAAGTCTTTCGAATACAGTAGTTGATTTGTCCGTCGCTCTTCGTGCAGATACCCGACACATTCCAGGGTTATCGGGTCATAGTCAATACGGGGCATATGATTGGCCACCGCTTCGAGAATACCTGAGTTATTGAACCGCCATGCCAGCGTTGGCCGGGAAAATGTCAAGTCTGCGGGAAATAAACCGGAGGCAAAATTCCAGCACCGGACAGGTGTAAACTGGCTGACCAGCCCTAACATCGTTTTCCGCATGTGCTTAGTGTTTAGCGTAATAGCCTACCAGTGACGTCGTGCTGTTGGCTTCCATCGTGATGACGGTAAGCCCGCCAACTGCCGTATTCATATCGACAGTGGCACCACCAGGAAATTTCACCATCGCAGGATAATTGAATCTAAAATTCCCCGCCCCGCCCTGAAGCGCATAGATGGTCAGCGTTCTACCCAGCGACGGATTGAGAATAGTGAGCGTAACGTCAGAATTAAGCGTCATGCTGATCACCAGATCATCGGCCTGACTCATATCAGCGGTGTAGGCGGTACTGACACTGCCGGCGGCAATCGACTTTTTCGTTGGATTAAAGTTGGTGGCCGCATTAATGTTTGTCGTGTAGCCTGTCGAACAAACATAAAGCGGATTGCCACCGCTGGTAACTGCCGGCTTTGTTCCTTCGCCACCGGTCCAGTCCAGCAACTGAAGCACGATATTCTGCCCGTTAGGTACACTTCCGTGAACAGCTGCCCAACCCTGATACCCTTGCGGACCACGGTAATCCGTGGCGTTATTGATATTTGTTGTCAGACCGGTTGGCGATTCGTAATAAGGGACATTGCCTGGCCCCAGGATCGGTGGTTTAGGACCTTCCCCTCCGATCCAGTCCAATAACTGTCTGACGACCTTTACCCCTGATAAGATCCCTGAAAATACAGCCGACCAACCTTTCTGGCCCTGAAAGCCACGAATATCTGTTGCCAGATTAATGTCAGATACCAGCCCTTCTTCACCAAGATACAAGGCGTTTCCTTCGTCGGTGATCTCCGGCTTCTCACCTTCCCCCCCGAAAAAATCATACAATTGGAGTACAACCTGCTGATTGTGCTCAACCGGCGTGCACAAAGGAGACCAGCCCTGAAAGCCGCGATCCCCCTTCACTCCTTTGTTCAGGATTATATTGATCATAAAACGGTAAAAGCTATGTGTAGAAAATCATCCCGTTCTCCTTCGCGCAAACTATAGAGCTCCATACGATAGGCTCCCGGCAGCAGACTGCTCATCTGGGCCGTAGTAATCGCCGCCTGTAAAACGTTGCTGTTCTGCTTGAGCAGTCCGCTGCCCTCCTGCAGCTGGAGCTTGATGTAATTGAAGCGGTCGAACACATCCAGATAGAAGGTGTGCGCACTTATGTCCTGAGGATTGCCGGCCGTATCCTTAAAAGCAAATTCTTCATCATACCGCTCTTTCCGGAAGGCGGTTATCCTGATGAGCGGAACAGATTTGTTAATCAGCATAATCAAGTGATTTAAATTTTCGAGTAGCCAGGGCGTATGCTTCTGTTTAACCTGCAACTCCAGACGCTGCACATTACGGCCGGCTCTCACGCCCGTTGTCGCTGAACCGGTCAGCATGGCGCCGTTATCCGGATCACCGATCAGGTAGCAGGTCCCGTTCAGGTCTTCGGCCAGCACCACCCAGCGCCGGGCCCTGTTCAGGGAAAACCACCCCAGAAGCGTCTGCTGCAGCCGTGGGATCTCCAGCGTAACCGATACTGTGTATATCTCGCCGTTAGGCGTTTCATCGACTACCCAGCTATACACGGCCGTATCACGTTGAAAGGTTAAATCCAGTATCGTGGCATTATCGGCCAGCTCCAGATTCGTAATAGCAATGAAGGGATAAGGCAACACATCCGGATGCAGCTCCGGATCGAACAACGAAATGATATCGGTTGTCGGAATCAGCTTCAGGCGGCGGATTCCGCCGGCATTATGTTCGCCGTCCCATGCTCCAAGTTCCTGTTCCATAACCCGAACCTACAGTATATATATAGGCCGGAACAGGACATAAAAAATGCCCGCACAGTGGCAAAAAGCGCTCACCATGAGGGCATTCGGGGTATGCTGTCCAGCAAAAGGGGGAAACCGTCCAGAATGCGGGACAACTTCCCCGGAAAACTGGACGGCTTCCCGTCACTGCTGGACAAAAAAAATCAGGCTGCTACTCTTGTCCGGAAATCCGAACGCTCCCGGCGTTCCCGCTGGGCCATCTTGATGGCCGACTCTTCGGTTAGTTCGTCCTCCGGAATCCGGTATTGTTTCAGAAAGATTTTAACGGCCGACAGCTCGGAGTTGAACAGGGTGCGCCGGCCGATGCAGTAATAATGCAGCGCCGTCCGGAACTCGGCCAGCAGGGCATTCGATAACATCAGCCGGGTCTCGGCCGACAGCGCCGACCGCTGGAACTTTTCCCCCAGCTGAAAACTGATTTCAACCATGCCTTTATGGTCAGGCAGCTCCTGATCGGTCACCTCCAGCACGTCGAGCGGGATACGTTCGCCACGGCCGAAACCAAGCAGCAGTTTGGCACCCAGATCAGAATTAGCCCGCACACGGATCGGCTCCGGACCAAAGTCATGCAACAGCCACCGGCGGACATACGGTTTCACTAAAATCGTAAGCTTCATGTGAATGGGAAGGGGTTACTTGAAAAGCGTGAGAACAAAATCAATTACAGCGTTACGGGGAGCTAAGCGGCTGGCCCGTCCTTTCAGGTAAGCCGTTGTCATGGCATCGGCCAGCGGATCACGGCGGGCCTGCTCCCGCCGGTATCGCTGGTAGCCGCGCCAGCTACCGGCCAGGTAAATGATCAATAAAAACAGGGCGAACCCGGCAACAATAAGTACTGTGATGTAGAACATATTCATGCCTTTAAGTTACAACTCCGAAGCCTTTCGTACAAGCAGAAAACTGTATTTTTCCAATAAAAAAACCAGCCCTGAAGCTGGTTTTCAATCACATTACCAGAGACCTGTCAGATCGTTTCCAGGAAAACATACTTACCATCCTGAACCCCGGCGAACTCCAGTCCGGAATTCAGACGGCTGGTGAAATGGCTGGTTACTGAGCTGCCCAGCGCAATCTCACCAACCTGAATGGCCAGCTGGCAGGCTGCAATATCATTCGTGGCTGTTGGCTGATACGTCTGCTTGAATTCAAGCTCTTCCCGCAGCTCGGTCAGATTATAAGCGGCGATGTAATTGAGAAATGTGGACTGAATAATGTTCATTGCGTTGCTACATTAGGTTTGCACCGGCAAAACACTTCTTTTCAGTTCACAAACGACAATACAGGTTCCCGTCTGTATGTACGCTAACCGGCGACGGGCATGCCATCTTTCATTTTTCCAACCTGCCCGGATTTCTCCCTGCACGTTTCGTACGGTTTTACGGATTAATACGATTCCTGAAGAATGAACAGTCAACCGGCAAACCCGTGTATTTTTTTGTAATGCTGTAACAATGTAATGACCGCCGGAAAATAGCTGACATTGAGTCAGTTAGCTGTTACAAAAAAGTTGTCTTTGCTGAAACAGACACCAAACCGGTTTGTATCAGATTGTAACAGGGATAAATCAAAGATTTTCAGCGGCTTATTTATTACAATTATTTGTAACAGTTATCTTTTTGTTACAAATCATAGATAAACTTTGTAACACTATAAATATCTGATTACTACCCCTGTTACCCCGTTTCGCTTTATGACTGTTACAGAATTACAAACGTTTTGTCAATTTTATAGTAAGAATCCAAAGGAAACAGCAAAGCCCCCGATGCCCCAAAAAAAATGCCCCGTTTCCGGGGCATGCGGTTTAAGCGGATTTTGTACTATTAATAGAAACGCGTTAATGTGCCGTCTTTTACCAGACGCTCGACCTCGGTACGTGGCCGGCGTATCTTCTCTTCTGTAGTCAGATTCAGCAGATCGACATATGCCTTAAGGCCATGCCACGCGTCGAGTACCACGAAAATGCGGCCGTTTCTATCCTTCCATTTGGAGTACTGGAACAGGATCACCGTACGCCCGTCGGCTGTAATCCCTTCTTCTAACTCAACTGGCTTTTCCATGTATCTGTCGGTTTATACGGAGCATCGACTGATCGGCAAGGTCATGGTATTTCGCGTGGCCCAGCATTCGGGAGCTCAGGCGGATTTTTGACATGTTCAGATAGGCGTCGATTAATGCCAGCCGATTGGCATTGCCGGTGTTTTGTGCTAGTTTTGTCATCGGAATTTTGATTTGGGCCCGGATAATTGTTCGCAGCAATGTCCGGGCTTTTTTAATTGGGTTTCTGGACCGAAGCATCGTTCTGCTTCGCCCGTTTGGCGTAAATCATCTGCTGGAGCCGGTTTACCATCAGCCGGTCAAGGAGCTTCGGGCAAAACAGCATAAGCAGCAGTAATACCAGAAGCATGAAAACAGTAAGCAGTAGTCCGGCAGGTGCCCAGAGTAGCATCCTGACTATTTTCGGTGAGCTGACATGTGGCCACATAGCGCATGATGAGAGTTAAAGGATCTGTTACATTCGGGGCAGATAAAACTACCGGAGGGTACGGGAGGAACCACCGGCTGAACGGCGGTGGCCACAGTAAGCACCTGTGTGACGGGCAGGTGCAGCGCACGGCAATCTGACAAAATCTGAAAGGCGATATCGTATTGCCGGCGGGCGTCCGTTTCAACGGCTAACGCTTTTGTATTGCGTTCAAGCCGGTTCCGGCGTTCATCATCCAGCCGCATAGATAATCACGGCCGATACGCTGTCGGCAGGGCGGTCCTTTAATGTGATCCGGCTCGAAATCTCAATCTGCCGGTTATCTACAAAGCGTAAGCCTACATTGTCACAGCTACTTTGATTGTATAGACGGTAAAGCTCAATTTCCCTTTGGAGCTCTAAATAGAAGTCCTCCAGTGTCGTGATCCTGACGTAGTTTTTTCGTTGACACCAGGCTTGGGCGACCTCAATTAAATGCGATTCAATACGAAGTTGAAAACGCTCCCTGACCTCAATAACAAATTGAGGAACGGCCATAACGGTAGACATAAGCTATAAGAATTAAGGTGAACATTTTAAAATGGCATGCCGGCAGGTTCATCCCAGAAGCGCCGTTCCGGAGTGATCTCGGCCGACGTCTGGATGTACAGGTACTCGTCTGAGGCTGACTTATCGCTTTTGACCCACTCCCCCCGCTGATTGATGTACTTTTCGTGGCGGGCCATGATCCGGCCGTCTTTACCCTGTAGCTCGACAGGGTTCAGCACATAGCCGTTATACCGGCAGAATGCCTTCAGCTTATCCATAAAGCCCTGAGCCGATAATTGCGGCTGGAGAGTTTTGATATAGGTTTCCTGCGCCATATAGCGGGGTACCAAACGGTCCAGACGCTGATCTTCCGAATTGAAATAGGCATCGGCCCAAGCGTGAAACGTCGGCCCCATCTGCGCCTTATACGTGTTCTGCATCACGTTACCCATCGGCGGCTCCACTACGCCGGTCGTCAGCCAGGCCTGCACACAACGCGCCATCAGGTTCAGATAGCTGTTCCATTCTGCCGCGGTAAACTCCGTAAACAATGACTTGCCGAACTCATGAATCGGTAACCGTTCTTCACGGTATTCACCATTTGGATTTTTGTGGTAGTAGTCCGAAAAAGCCGTGAACCAAAGCCGGCGCATCGTTGATTTATCGGTCTTATTCGGCGGGTAATTACTCGTAATACAAAGCTTAGGCGACAGGCTGAAGGGAATGGTATAGGCCGTCATCCCCTTCGGGTTCACCGGCATAAACGCATTGATCATCGAAAAGAAGTTGTCAAAATCGAGATACTTATTGGCGTCATCGATCAACACCAGGTCAGTATGCTCTGTTGTCCCCTCCATAAAGTGCGGATCGTCGGTAAGCCGCTGCTGACGGCCACTGAGCAGTTTATGTTTCATTAGCTGCGACAGGCTCATATACGCCATCGACTTACCGGTACCACCGTTGCTGTCGTCGGTGCTCTGCATGGCGTAATCCATTGCCCAGATACAATACGCCGCCGCAGGGTCTTTGAACCGGTGCAGCAGGTAGCCAAACGATACCAGCTTATTGATCAGATGCTGCTTTTGCTCCCGGATCTCTTCTGCTGAGAGTAAAGGCCCGTCAATGCTCCAGCGGTACTTCTCCCGGTATTCGGCCTGCTCTTTCAGCGGTAGCTTGTCGAGTTCTTCTTCCAGCTCCTTTTTCCAGTGCACACGACTGGCATTGATCAGAAACCGCAGAAACATACAATCCGTATTGTGTATTTCGATATCCGGATCACCCATCCCATCCCGTTTAATCGTGAAGGGCGCGGGAAGCACCTTCACATCATGCGGAATCACTTCTTCCTCCCACACATACACCTGACACTTTTCATTGTCGAATACCTCAATCGCATCGCCGGACACCCGCCAGCTCTGATTCTGAAAAAACAGATACTGAAAATCGCGGCCGAAATCTTCGAACGGCACCTCTATACGATTCAGGTTCGACATTGAGTCTTTCGAAAAGTATTTCGACCGGTGGAAGGCATTCAGCAGGTCAATCGGCGAATAACGATCCTTCAGAAAATCCTTGACGTACCGGTTGATGTGGCTGAACTCAATCTGCCGGACCACGTTCCCCCCGACCTGTACCAGCACTTCCCCTTCTTTGGCATTCGGCATATCCATCAGCCCGAAACCGTTACGATACAGAAAGTTGTAGATCAGCTCATTGTTCGGCTTGTACTCATACAGAATCCGGCCGAACTTCCTGACCGGCATCCCTTCACGGTCGAGCTTTGGCTCTTCGTCCCAGAACCGGAGCGGATAGGCCTGTTTGAGCAGGTTGTCAAAATCCTTGTTCGAATAGTAGTTGAAATAATCCCGCACATCCTTGCAGTAGTTGCCGCGCAGATCATAGCGTTGCCGTAACAGATCGGGCAGATAAATCGTATGCAGGTCCAGATACTCCATCCCCAGCCGCAATGCCTCTTTTTTTCCCGTCTCGTCAATATCACCCAGATAATACACCCGTTCGGCCAGACCACGCAGTTTGGCAAACTGTGAGCTATCGAGCATGGCTGTCTCCGAGTTCAGCCACACCACCGAAAAACCAAGTGCCGCAATATTCAGCGCGTCCGATCCACCGGTGCAGATAATGATTTCCGGCAGTTTATTCACCAGTGGTTTATTAGGCTTTGCTTCACTCGTTTCCGGGTCAAACGTCTCACGGCCATTCGGATAGGCCATTTCTTCGAGTCGCTTTTCGGCCTGAGCCAGACCGAACATGTAGTTTTCCGGCTTACGGCCGGAGCTGAAAAAGCGCTTTGATTTTTCCCGCTCCCGGGGCTTATAATACTTCTGCCACGAGCCTTCATCAAACATAAACTGCGGAAAACTCTCCGTGCTGATGTAAGTAAAAGCCGTCCGGTCTTTGATCCAGCTATACTTCTCCAGCGAGTGCAGCCGGTAGGTTTTGCAGATGGCCACCGCCGCCCGGAAGGCCGCTTCGTCAGACGGCATTTCTCCGTCCTTTGTCTTTTTAGATAGATACTGCCAGATGTTTTTACTGAAGATCGTCTTGAGTTCCGGTACCGTAAAGTCCTTCGTACTCGGGTAGGCTTTCCCATCTTCCTGCTCCGGATCGGCTGGGCCTTTCCGGAACTCATACCGTGGCTTTGTCTCCTGCCCGTCTTCGCCGATAATGCCAAACTTTTCGGCAATCAGCTTCATGGCGCCGGAAAAATCGAGGGATTCTTCCTTCATCACCACGTCGATGGGCGACATGGCTTTATCCGAAGAGCCGTAGTCTTTTACCCACCATACACCGCCATATTCCCTGACAATGGCAGATGGTGTTTTTTCATTCCGTATTCCAAACTTAAAATTCCTGTGTTCAAACGACTTTTTAGCCTGCGGATAATACTCCAGAATTATAGTTTTTCCGCCGTCTGTCTGCTCATAAACATGTTGGGGTGTAACCTTCATAGGGTCAATGCATTAGATATTGGCCGGAAAGTAAGCCGCCGGCCGGGTAGTGAGAAAGGACTGAAACCAACCCGCTGAAGCTCATGCCCGATAAAATCAGGCACAAGACTTAGTGTATGTATCTGATTTAACCACTCACAACTAAGCTCTCGTGAGATTCAGCGGGCCGGGGCAAACGGCCTGTTTCAGCCAGATAAGATTCAACGTCACTTTTTGCTGCCTCCAGATCAAAGCGTCTGCGCAGATCGAACGGGGCACTGCTGTAGGCGATATACACTGAGGCTAAAAACAAACCGTTTTCATCCTTAGCCACCCGACCCAGATAGAGGGTATTGACTTTAGAAATACCATCTAAACGGGGTTCTTCAACCGACTGTACGAGGTAGTGAATACCTGATAGCTCAATCCATTTGGTCGCTGCTTTTGGCTGCATCTGATTTGTAGATTTAAAGGGTGTGTTTACTTCGAAAGCTTCTGACGTCTCAACTGCCTTGGAGGCTCTTCATCCGGCCGCAATTGTTTCATCAGATTTACGGCTAATGCTGTACGCTTTAATGATGCTCTTCCTGCCTGTACATTCCTTAACCGCAGGAATCCTTTTGCCCCATCAAACTGTGCATCCAATGGGCTTATCATTTCCCATATCTCAGTTAGATTTTTAAAGCGGGGATATACACGACTAAACTCATTCCGCCACCAGGTCACATCCAGATTAGTAACCGTTCCGTCATTATGGCGTTGACTTGAACCTTTTGTCAACATATATTTACACACCAAAGATTACACAGTAAAAATTACACACCACAAAAGTAAACAAAACATCGACTTGTCAATATTTTATTGACAACAATTTTTCTATGCAGGAGTCATCGCCAGGAAAACGGATTATGGAGTTGAGAAAAGCCAAAGGTTGGTCTCAAGATTATTTTGCTGAACAACTGGGTTTGGAGAGCAAAAACCGTAAGGCGACAATATCAAGTTGGGAGAACGATAAAACTGAACCATCATTCAGTGATACCAGGAAAATAGCGGAAGTCCTTGGCACTTCGGTTGGCTATATCATAGAAGGTACAACCGATAAAGGCATCGCCACACCACCAGTCGGGTATGTTTTAAGGCCAGCAGAAGAGATCTTACAGCAAAAAGACGAGCTTTTGGAGATGCAAAGAAAGCTCTTAAAATATCAAGAGTTAGAAATTAAGCAGCAACAAAAAAACAACGCAGAGAAAGAGGCCTTGCCCTGATCAGGGCATACATACGTTTTTTTATCCACGACAACTGACCCTTTCTTATCTTATCGACACATCATCATAAAACTTAAAATCAATCCATATCTGAAGGCAGAACTGACAAACCGTAATGGCAAATAGCTACTTTGACCTCTTCAAACATTGTTATAGATGCTATTTAACCCAAAAAAATGGCAAGAAAATGGCAAACCGACACATCCAGAATGGCATTCAATTTTGCACTAAAAATGCCCCTGAGATAGCCTTAGGGGCATTTTTAGTTTTTATCTACCGGAGTTCGAGTCTCCCCGTGGTCACAACTTATACTACACATGTTATATTTATAGTATCAAAAAAGCCTGATTTACAGGCTTTTTTCGTTTCTTGCCGTTGGTTTACTATGCGTTGTATTAACATATAAAACACCAAATACCCGACCAAATGCCCGACCAAGCGGCATGAACGAAATTTCCTTCAGACAGAAGCTTTCTAAAACTGATAAATCAGGTAAGGCTCCCATCTTTCTGGAGTTTTATCATAATGCCCAAACGCTCGTTCTGGCGACCGGTGAGAAATGTAAACCCTCCGAATGGGATCCTGAAAAGCAGAAGTTCCGGAGAACGATGGCTGGCTATCAGGAAGCAAATGATTATCTGAATCAGCTGAAGGAGCGCCTTACCACTGCATATCGCAAGTTGCGTAGCTCCGACCAGCCAATTACCTCAGATATATTACGAAATGAAATCCGACCATCAAAAAAGGCTATTCCTAACTCTGGTCTGGCACAACAATATGATTCTTATCTGACATTCTGTAAAGTCAATAACTATAAGCCAGCCACTATTAAGTCGATGGGGGTCACTTTTGGCCGGATTAAGGGCTTTATTGGTCCATTATCTGTTTCCAGTTATACGAACAGCGTACACGCTCAGTTTTTACGGTATGTAAACGAGGATATGAAACTTCACCCAAATTCAGTTGCCAATTCAAACAAACACCTGAGAGCATTTTTTAACTGGTGCCGAACCAACAATATCCAGCTACATCCAGACCATGCCACTATAAAAACCGAATGGGCTGAGTCAGACCGGATATATTTAACTGAAGCTGAACTTCAAAAGCTGGCAGCTGTAGAATTAACCCCAGCAATGTCTAAGGTGCGCGATGCTTTTCTTTTTCAATGCTATACGGGTTTAAGATATGCAGAACTGTAGAGACTTGAGAATAGTCATATTGAGCAGCATCAGGGCTATAGAGTGTTATCTTTTATTCCGGAGAAGTCAGTAAGCGTCCGTCTTAAACGTACCAAACGCGTTGAAATTCCTTTGCTGCCTGATGCTGAGATAATCCTGAACCGCTATGCCGGCAACTATCGGATTCTGCCTGTACTCAGTAATCAAAAAATGAACGACTACGTTAAAGACATTGCAAAACTCGCCGGTATCAATACCCTGGTTGAGCAAATCCGTTATGAAAAAGGGATGCCAACCTTGGTCAGCATCCCTAAACATGAATTAGTAAGCAGCCATATTGCCCGACATACATTTGCCACCTTGTTAATCATCAAGGGTGTTCCACTGGAAGTAGTCAGTAAAGCACTTGGGCACTCTGACTTGAAAACTACGCTGATCTATGCCAAAATTGCTGATGAGTACAAGAATCAACAGATCCTTAACGCTTGGGGTAACCAACAGTCTCCCACCCCTGCGGCCCCTTCCGACCAGTCTCAGTAACACAATCAGACTGCTCTAGTGGTACCAGTTCTTTATCTGGAAGGTGATACCGGCAAAGGTTTTGAAATTCAAGTATGGAAATAAATAACTCGGCTTCTTTGCTCTTGAAATTATTGATGGTGGTTTCATACTGATAGCTGTGTTGCAGATGTTCCTCAGGACTCATGGTCTGGCTTTTAAAAGCCTCATTATGAATCGCCTGAATAGCTCTTAGTTTAGCTAACGCTACCCGCTCCCGTTCCAGTTGCTGCTGTTTGATCAGGATCTTCTGGTACTCTGATCGTATACGGCCTATTGTTTCCTGAAAATCCACCTGATACCTGGCATCCAGTGATTCCAGTCTTGTACTTGTTACGGTACGGTTATAGTCAATTTCTGCCAGTATTCCGGTGTTTGCGCTTATACTTGGTCCCCTTAGCGCCCAACCCAGAGATGGCAGGTAGTACCACCACTTCTTACGCGTGGTTATGATGTATTCCTGACGCTCAGCCTGCCATTTTTTGACCAGAAATAACCTGTAAGACTCTTCATATTGACTTAAACTATCCAAAAAGTATGTTTTGGGGGTTTCCTGAGCCTGTGACATTGTACAAAACATAGTTAAGGCTATGAGTAACCCTAAACAGTAGATTCTCCGTCGGGGGGTCTGGGGAGTTAACGAAATTGCGATTTTGTGTTGACGCATAACGGCAAAAAGTTTACAGTACATTTTTTGTACAATTTCCAGAAACTGGATTATTTTCAGCACCTCAAAAAAGCCCCGAATTCAGGATTCAGGGCCGGGGTAGTGCACTGTATTCGCGGGGCAGCGGCAACTTGAAGTCATGCCCGATTGTCGGTTGTTTGTCGGGTCAGTCGAGCTGTGAAATCAGACGGGTTCTGGTTGTTTCTTGCGCTTCTTGTCGGCCTTCGGGGGTACAGGTTCTGCTGCCCTCTCAGTCTGTTGCGACGGAACAGAATCAACAAGGCTGGCAGCGTCCGGCAAACCGGATATATCACCAAACGCGTTCTCCGGTTCTGTGATGCTCTGACTTGTCTTTTCTTCCAGGTCTTCGGCAATAACAAACATATTGAGCTGCCTTCTGATGGCGGCATCGTTCCGCTCTTCCTGGCTTAATGGGTGCGTGAGCTCATCAACCAGATTCCCGTCCCGATCAAAGTATTGCATGATGTTCCCTGATTCGTCGGCTACAGCATGAACGTCTATCTCGTGCGTGACGGTGTTGTTCTGCAGATTGAACCGTAAACCGATTTCCCGTTTATGTAAATCCGACAGAATACTGCGATACTCGGCGGCGGCGGCTTTCGCTTCTTCTTTTGTGGCGTCAATTGAAGAAAGAACCTCCAGGAGCCGTTTGGTCAGTTCGCTTTTTTCTTCCGGTGTTGCAGTACGCATTAACTCCCGTTTTTTAAACTCAATTGCTTGCATAGTCAGGATTGTTTTTTGTAAGGTGAAATCTGTACGCCTTCGTGACGAAGTAATTTGTAGAGTGTCGGTTTTCCGATGCCGAGCTGTCGGGCGATTTCGTCGACGCCAAGGGTTTTGGCTTCGTAGAGGACTCTGGCGGTCGGGGCTTTTTTCAGGAGTTCGGAACTGATGCCCGGACGACGGCCGCCAACACGGCCACGGGATCGGGCAGCCTGTAGGCCGGCATTGGTCCGCTCGCGCAACATGTCGCGTTCGAACTCGGCCATAGCCGCAAAAATGTGAAAGGTTAGTTTGCCCGTTGCGCTGGTAGTATCAATGGATTCTTTCAGGCTGCGAAAACCGACGCCTTTTTCGTGCAGCAGATTGACGGTCTCAACCAGATGTTTCAGCGACCGGCCTAACCGGTCGAGCTTCCATACGGTCAGGGTATCTCCTTCGCGTATCTGGTCAATTAGTTTTGTTAGTTCGGGGCGGTCCGTTTTTGCGCCACTGACTTTTTCCCGAAAGATCTTTTCACAACCGGCCGTTTTGAGCGCATCAAGTTGTAAGCTTAGATTTTGGTCGTCTGTGCTGACCCTGGCGTAACCAAAGTGCATATTGTTAGCGTTACCCGTCGATTCTCATGTAACGTTGACAAAGGTAAGCTAACGGCAATTAATTACAAATATTTATTAGTAAATGGTTGATTTATTGCAAATATTTATTTGCATCAGATTGTTAATTCATACGACCGTTTGTTTGAACAATCAATGTTGTTAAATTGCTACGTCAATTTCACACGATTAAATGTACTCCACTCATGTCGACCTTATCAGTAATTTCTACTAGTATAGAAGCTTCTGAGATGAAATGCCAATCGGATTTATTGAGCCCACAAATTGAATAACATAATTGCTAACTATAATAATGTCAGCAGTGATGTTGAAGCCTTCTTTAATGCCCTGAAAGAATATGCACAGCAGCTAAGGGCAGAAGAGCGGCGTGCGGCTGCAGAAGGGCTAACGGAAGAGGAGCTGGAGCTATTCGACCTGTTGTTTAAAGATAATCTGACCGATTCCGAAAAAATACGAGTAAAAGCAGCAGCTCAGGACTTATTACAAAAGTTACAGGATCAGGAAATACAGGATAAGTTCTTCAAAACAGATTGGTATAAAGATACCCTTTTAAAGGGTCAGGTTAAACACCTGATCGGTAAAATTCTGGACGATCATCTTCCGGATTCGTACGATTCAGTATTCAAAGAAAAGAAAGAGACTGTATACCAGCATATCTACAAACTAGCAGAGCAGAGCAGGGACAGCGGTATTGGGCGTAGGGGTTGGGAAAGTATC
Source organism: Arsenicibacter rosenii (assembly GCF_001870735.1). Classification (GTDB taxonomy): domain Bacteria; phylum Bacteroidota; class Bacteroidia; order Cytophagales; family Spirosomataceae; genus Arsenicibacter; species Arsenicibacter rosenii. The sequence continues at coordinate 983,222 of NZ_MORL01000001.1, forward strand.
TTTCTTCATTTAGTTGCGTTTAAAATTACTAACTCCAAATAACAGCACCAATATGAATACCCCATTAGACAACCTCTACAAAATAAGAGAAGAACTGTTTATTATTGGTTTAACAGGTCGGTTAGGATCTGGCTGCACAAGTGTAGCTAACCTGTTAACAAAAGAGAAATTTTCTGAATGTAATTTCCCCTTTCCGGAAACGATAAATTTTAAAAGTAATGAAGCCAGGAAATACAGAATCATTTATAATTATATGGAAAAAAACTGGAAGCCATTTATTCTAATTAGGCCTTCAGATATTATCACTGCCATTTTATTGGAAACAAGCTTAGAAGAATTAATCAATGATATGGCAACATATTATGATAAGGATAAAGGAGAAATAACCAAAATATTCGATATTGGCTACAAAAATGGCTTTAGGCTCAAAGATGAATTTGAAAGATTACAGAAAATAAGAACAGATATACAGTCTCTAGATGATAAAGATAGCAAGGAAGAAAAAAAAGACCGCGCATATGAATTCTATATTAATGATAGTTCATTGCATATTTTTTCTGAAAAACTAAAAGTAATCTTAAGAACTCATTTAACATCAGAAAATAAAGCATCGGCATTTCAATATTTTGGAGATAACATCAGGCAATACGGATACGCGATTATCAAAGATAAACCTGCGGATGATTGTTTAAAAATCCCTAAAATAATTGACAAACTAATTGAAACAATTAAATCAAAAAATAAAGCAATTGGTAAACCAACTTGGATCGTTATCGACTCGATAAGAAATTCTTTGGAAGCTTTTTTCTTTAAAGAGCATTATTCTTCATTTTATCTACTCGCAGTCAATACAGAAAACAACTTTAGGCGAGGCAGATTAAATAGTTCCTTTACAAACAAGCAGCTTGACCAATTAGATCAAGAATATGATGCAAGTTTAAAACCATTACAGCAATTTTATAAGCAAGACATTAAAAGTTGTATTCAGGCTTCGGATATCTATTTATATAATCCGAATGACCCAAGTGAAGGTGGGGACACATTTACGACGCTCAAAAAAAGCCTTATTAGATACCTAGCCTTAATTCTTCAGCCGGGGATCATTACACCTACTCCTGAGGAGCGTTGTATGCAAATAGCCTACACCGCTAAATACAACTCAGGTTGTATCTCACGGCAAGTAGGAGCAGTAGTAACGGATAGTTCCTTTTCTATAAAGTATGTAGGCTGGAATAATACTGCTGAAGGCCAAACTCCCTGCTTGCTAAGAAATGTTGATGACCTTCTGACTAATACTGATAATGAAGCATTTAGTCAATACGAAAAAACAGGAAAAGTAAAAGATTTACTAAAAGAAGCATACTCAGATAGTAACATACCAAATAGAAAAAAGAAACTATCAGGTCGCAATACATCATTCTGTTTTAAAGAGGGCCAAAACTGTCTTGAGAATGACAAAAATCAAGTTCATACGAGAGCACTTCATGCCGAAGAAAATGCTATGCTACAAATTTCAAAATATGGTGGTGAAGGATTGAGAGAAGGTATTTTATTCTCTACAGCTTCGCCGTGTGAATTATGCTCCAAAAAAGCCTATCAGTTAGGCATTTCACAAATATATTATATAGATCCATATCCTGGCATTGCAAAAGAACAAATTTTAGAGGTTGGGCCGATTAAACATCAACCTACTTTACAGTTATTTAGTGGTGCAATAGGAAGAGCTTACCATCACTTATTCCATCCTTTTATGGGATATAAGGATGAGTTAAGCATTCGGTTAGGTTATAGTTACAGCAATGCTTTAGACAATATTATTAAACAAGATGAGGATTTGAAACAAAAAAAAATTAAAAAATTAAATGAGCAAAAAGAGGAGATTGAAAAAAAAATTGCAGAATTAAGTAAATAGAAATAATATATATGAAAACACTGATTGACTTCAACTTTAACGGTTATGCTGTCTTACAGTCAATTTTAGATCAAACGCATGGAGGTGTAGCACAAGCTTTTGCTCAATTTGCTCTTTTTTCTCACCCTGACACTGTTGCTCAAACAAACAATAAAGCTTTATTCCCAATTATTCGTACCCGAAATAATAAAGACAGGGGTAAGGTACTTATAGATGAAAAACTGGTATTGTGTGACAACACTAGCTGCCATCATGCTTTCCTTTGGACGCATTCGTTAAAGTCTGAGGAAATTCAGGATGTACAGTTTAATCATGTTTATTCGATCAACAAGCCTGAGTATTATACTTCATTAGCTAATATCTGCGTCACTCCGGCATTCTTGGCGAAATTGACTGATGGGAATGATGAAATAAAAGCTTTGCTACGGTATCGAGTCTGGGATATATATGGATTTGTTCCAGAGGGATTCGAAATACCGCCTAAGCCTACTCAATATGATGAATTGAAGTGGGCTCCTTTTATGCCGGCTGTACCAGATTTAAAGACAACTATTACTGAACGGCTAAAGAACTGTAAGTCAAATCGTACATTGACCGCTGTACGTGAGTTTGGCTGGCTGTTAGGGGATGTTAGTTTTATATGAGCACCTATTAACCAAACCTTTAGAGGCGAATTAGAAAGCGGTGAAATAAAACACATTGAAACAAAATACACAAAAACATATTCATATTAGTTACTATCACAATTAATATATTTAATTTACTCAATTAGCACTTTATTTATAAAAATATACAATTTTTGTTATTTATATTTAAGAAAAATAGAACTGTTTTTTGAGGGTGTAACAAAAGAATTTTCTAAATACAAAGAGCGAAAACAAGAAACAATTATGTATCATATATTTACGGCACCAAAGTTTCTGAACATAATGTCTTTAGCAGGCCCAACTATTGAAGAAATTAGTATCCCCACTACTGGTAGTGACTATCCGTTTTTCAATAACGTAAGTTTAATTTTAGCATTTGTCGTAGCATTTTATGGTCTGATTGCACAATGGAAGAGGGTACCGTACATTGTTACTTCTATGTACCGCTTGACTGTTTTAGCAATTATTGTTATTATATTTGAAGTTTGTCTTGAAATATTCTTGCCGATGTATATTAAGAAAAACTACAAACCAATCCAAAATAATATAAATATAACCATAACAATAGTAATACTTTTAATGGTATTATCAATACTTATTGTTGATTTTAATAAGTATTTTAGATACAGAAGCTTCAGAATATGGCAAGTATTTCATGCTTTATTTGATATGGCTAAGTCATATATTAAAATTCCAAATAAAAAAAGGCAAATAAAATTAAACCCAAAATTTGCCAAAGAAATATTCCATCAATTTTTTTTAATGAAAAAAGATAGTGACTGGTCATTTTTAGATCAAATTTCAGAAAACAAATATTCGATATCAGTTCTATGCCATATTGAAGATAGAAATAGATTTAATTCGGATTTATACAATCTTGCTCTTAAGTTTTTGAAAAATGGAGCATTTGTGCAATATATATCATGTGACAGGCACCCGATTGAGTTTCTTAATGGCATTTTTTCTGTATTTTCAAAGGAATACAAAGATCAAATAGATGAAGAAAATGAAAAACAAAAACAAAATAATATCGATACGGTTAGCACTGAAATGACCATAGAAGAGGAAACAGATCTGGAAAATATAAAAAAAGTGTGGAGTGGTGAAATTGTAGACAGGAAAGGAAGAAAAATAAACTTTAAAGATAACCTGATTCTAATTGATGCACATACGAAACACTTTGGCTTTAACGAGCGTATATACAAATATAATTCAAAAGTTGCTAAAGATTTGTGCTTAGATATTATAACCTCTGATGCCTCATATCCGGGTATACATTCAGCTATTATTAAAGGTTTTCTTAAAGTATCTAAAAAAAGACAAAAGAAAAACAATAAAAATTCGAACCAGACAGACGAGCCATTATCACTTATAATATACGAGGACCTTAGCTCTCTTATTGATCTAGAATCACATGAGCAGTATAAAATTTTCTTGAGGCATATTATCGCCTCCGAAAGATTAGAAAGTGGCCTGTTTACGGTTTTCTTTGAAAATTATACATCTGTAGCTTACACTGGGTTTCTACAGAATATAGTTGACAAAACTTTTCTTGTAGAAAATCAACATGATATTGCATATACAGCTTATGAAATACAGCAACAAATACCCAGAATCGTAAGTAAAATTTCTGACTGGATTCATAAAGAAAACAAAATTGGAAAAAAGGTAAAGTTATTATCGATTTTAAATGGTGGTGAAGTTTTCTGCAATGATATTGATTATCATTTGAGCAAAAACAAAAGAATAAAATACATTAAAACATCTATTCAAGTATCAACTTACGATTCATTTGGAAATCAGTTATATGATGGAGAATCCAATGTACAACCTACCGACGAAGATTTCTCAAATTGTTCAATAATAATAGTTGATGACATATGCCATGAAGGTAAAACTTTAAAAGCAATAACAGAGTATTTAAAATCAAAAAAGGGAGTATCTCCAGCCTCTATATTGACTATAGTAGCCATTTTAAAGAAAAATGGCAATTATTTACCTGATGATTTCTTATTCGATTATTCGAAAAAATATTCTGATTTTCCCGATGCATGGCTTTATGGCTATGGAATGGACGTGGATGAGTCTTTGAAAACAAAAAACACTCAAAAAGGATATAGTAATTTAGATTACGGTAATATGCATCGCAAGTTACCGGCGTTTGCTTTTCTAAGAAGACATGCTTAATTTAGCCTCTTATAACTATTTTCAATAATCATTATGGATGATAAATCAGTAGCTATGCTGTTTTCGGGTGGCAGAGATTCTTCACTTGCAACTTGCATTCTTGCAAACGAGAATAGTAAAATTCATTTACTTTCTATGTTTAACGGAGCAGTTGTCAAAGGTGATATTTCACAATACAGATATAACGAAATAAAAGAAAAATTTCCTAACAATATCATTTCTTTTAATATACTTTCCAGTTTTAGTCTTTTCCGACGAATTGCTTTATTAGATATTGAGAAAGATTTTGAAAGGTTCAAATACAACCTTATACCTGTGGGTGATGCTCTTGCGACCCATACAATTGCCGTTATTTATTGCATTCAAAATAAAATTAACAATTTAGCAAGCGGCTATGTAAAATATGAAATGGACTTTCCGGAACAGCTACCTGATGTTGTTGCACGTACTAGTGAGTTTGTAAAAAAATATGGCATAAATTATTTAACGCCAGTTTATGAGTATGACTCTTTGGACAAAGTAAAGTACCGCTTATTTGATTTTGGAATTTCTACAAAATCCTTAGAAGGTACCTCTCTATTTGCAGATACTTATTCTGTTCCGCCACCAAACGTTGTATTAGATTATCTAGACTTAAAATTACCAATATGTGATGAGTATATAAAATTCATGCTTAATTTATAATTGTAATGTGGTAATTCCATTTATACTCTTCGGAGATAAAATTAAGAATGATCCATTTTTTAAAAAAGCGTGCATTGGCATTTGACTCTGCTCAGTTAGTAGGAAAACATTTTAAGTTTGAGTCAACCATTTGAATATTTGAATCAATTAAGGGTATCGATTAGTTACTATTCAAGCTTATTGATAAGTACCAGTCATCTATACTCTCTTTTAAACTAAACAACAGTTATGAAACCTATACTTATTGGACTGATTGGAGGAAGTGCCTCCGGAAAAACCTCCTTTCTTAGAGACTTGGCTAAAGAATTCAACTCTAATGAGCTTTGCATAATTTCTCAAGATAATTATTATATCCATCGAGATTTTATAACAAAAGATCAAAATGGTATTCATAACTTTGACCTTCCCAGTTCTTTTAATTTAGAATTATACATTTCACATCTAAAGGAATTAAAGCAAGGCAACACAGTACATAAAGATGAATATACATTTTACAATAGTGCTCCTAAAACATTAGCGTTCGTTCCGACTCCTCTTATCATTATTGAAGGTATATTCACCTTTTTACCAAAAGAAGCATTTGATCTATTTGATTATAAAATATTTATTGACGTTCAACATAATTTAATGTTAAATCGTCGTATAAAGAGAGATTTTGAAGAACGAGGTTTTGACTTAGAAGATGTAACTTATAGATGGGAAAATCATGTCTTCCCCGCTTATGAACAGTATATTTTACCTTTCCGCGATATGGTTGATATTATTATTCCTAATAATGAACACTATGCGAATGGGCTAAAAATACTTACCTCTTTTTTTAAAACTCTTCTTTAGGTGTATCTACCAAAAACAGCTTTAATTAAATTATTCATTGACACCCCAAGATTCTAAGAAAACGATGCTTTCAGTGGAACACACAATTATTATTAATTTTCAAACCGTTACATCCCTTTCCTCCTACCCTCCTTCAGAAAATACCGTGCGAACATCATCATGACCAGAACAGCGCCGCCGATGAAAGTCAATTCCTGATCGCCGGTTTCGCGGCCAACGTAGCGCAGAATCATCAGTGAGCCGAAGAGTAGCAGCAAAACGGGGCTGATGTCGATTTCGCGGGTCTGGCGACCAAGGTAATTGTTGCAGATTTCGTCGACTACAAAGGCATCAATCACCGGCTCTTGCCGGATGCGTTCTGCCAGCTCCATGACCATACGCGGGTTGCCGGATGCGGTGTCGTGAATTTTGTTCTGGATCCATTCGACTTGCTGAAGCTCCAGATCAGCGGTCAGCCGGTGAAACAGTCGCAGGCTGTCCGGCCTTGACAGTGGTTTGAGGTCGATTTTTTCAAAGTCCCAGAGAAAACTACTGTTATTCATTTTCACGGTGCGGGCGGTGGTCAGGATCACAAAATGATCTTTCAGCATCTCCAGTATCCGTACAACAGACGGGGTTACGCTTTCGAGATCGTTGATTTTGAGAATGTATTCTTTGCGTCCGCATGCATCACACAGTAACCGGCACAGATTCGGCATTGACTCTTTCGAGGTCTTCACCACCAGTGCATCCGGATTGTCGGTACCATATATCAGATTGGCTACCGCCTGACGGCCTGGCTCTTCTTCGGACCCGAGCAGATGCACCAGACAGGCGGCCAGTGACCGTTTAAACTCTTTGTGATCGTCAATTTCGAGTACCTTTTTTGGGTATCGCAGCTTGTCGATCAGAAATGACTTTCCGATGCCGGTCGGGCCGGTAACGATCACCGAAACGCCCTGCTGCAGTAACCGTTCGATTTTCTTCACGTCTTCATCCCGACCAACCAATTCAGGCGTAATGGTTGCGGGTATTTTAATCCGGTATTCCCGCAGCCGGAACAATGATTTTTTGATGCGCTGCCATAATGACGGTTTCGGGGCCGTTGCATCGATCATGGTTCTAAGCTTTTCTTTGTCGGCATGGGCATAAATCAGGCTTGTATCCAGCTTTTCATGGCCTAATGCGTCGCGGATATCTTCGAGCTCAGCCCCCTGAACACGAAGTTTGGTAGCAAACGTATGCCTGAGCTTGTGGGGATGAATATGTGGCAGATCGGGGGTTTTCAGTGGCCAGCTCCTTCATCCATTTATTTACAGCAATCCGCGTAATTGGCTTTGCAGGATCACTGTTACCCGGAAACACATAACCACTCCCTTTTCCTTTTTTCTGTACAAAGTCAGTTAGGGCCTGATAAAGCCGTGCTGACATTGGAATCTCACGGGTTTTCTGCGGCCCGGCCTTTACGCCGGTGCGGGGGCCGTCGCTATCTTCGGTTTGGCGGTCGGACCGCTTTTTCAGACTTCTGACCTTTATTACTTTCTTTCTGACATCGATGTCGGTCCAGCGTAGTGTACAAACCTCCGTTACGCGCAGGCCGGCATCGGCCATGAGCAGCCATTGTACGCGGTGGGTTGGATTACTGATCCGGCTCAGGGCCGTTTCGTTTTCTTCGGTTGTAAGGAATTCCATGTTACTGTAATCAGATTGCAGTTTATTTGTGGCTGATGGTTAAGTTTTCGCGTGAGTAGCGCCCGTTCGAGCCCGAAACGCCGGAAGTCGGGCATAACCGGCGGCACGATCACGGAGGCCCTGGCGGTTTCCAGCGCCCGTTCTGCTTCCTGCCGTTGCTTTATGATCCGGCCCTTTTGATAGTCGCTCGACTGCTCGTATTCATCGTCAAATCGTTTTAACAGCGTTTCGAGCGAGCGTATTTTCTGCCACTTTGACCGGTATTCGCGGTACTCCATGTCATACCGGCGGCGCTGGCTTTCGTGCTCAATATTGAGCAATTCGATTTTGTTTATGATTTCGGTGTCATCGTGCGGCAGTTGATTGATGATAAGGTTCTTCTGATACTCCAGATCGATTAGTTTTCCGGTCTGCATGATGTTCCCGGTAAAGTAGCTCAGGTCTTCGGTAGACTGAATATGCACCCGGATACAGTGCGCAGTCATTAGCCGGTTCAGGCTATCGAGCCGGATATCTGTAATGGTGTGTTGTTGTTGCTGCAGTTGATACCCTGAATGCTCAAAGCTGACTAACGGTTGTTCGGCCGGCGGAACCAGTTTAAATCCGTCGAGCGTCAGCACAACTATTCCGGAACCGTCTTTTTTATAAAACAGGCCTTCCTGTCTACGCTTTTGTTCATCGGTCCAGGTAACGTGTAACAGGTCATGGCTCCGTAATGCCTCCCGTTCGACATGTTCCCATGTAGCAAATGCTTTGTTATACGAGGTCCAGAAACCGTCTGCAAATAAGGGCTGGCAAAAAAAGCCGCATACCAGAAAGACTACAAATACGATTGCTTCGCTCCGATGATCCTGTGCAGACAGCCGTAAGCCCGGATTCGCCGGCAATACAAACGGACGTTTCGAGAACGGATACAACAACGGTATCCCCTGCTTTGTGCACATGTCGAACAGCAGATGGCTGCCCAATGCGTAGGTACAAACAACAGCATAGGCTTTGGGAGCCAGCCACATTAACCCGATTACAGACAGATAGAAAAACAGGCTGTGGGTAATGGTCCGGTGACCGAAACGCTTTTGCAGAAACGAAGCGGCCGGATAAAACACCTTCCCGATCAGACTACGGGTATGATCGACATCGGGCAACAACGCAAAAAAAACCGTCGCCCCCACGAGCGACGGTGTAGAGAAGACATTCACGTCGTGGAAGCTCGAAAAGATGCCGGTAAAAACGACCCCTCCAGCAACATGATTATATCCTTGCATATCAGATTCCTGCCCGGAATGTGTCGGTAATTAAGATCCAGTGTTGCGGGGGGAAATCCGGCGTGATACGGTACTGCTGCCAACGGACATTGTACCGGTTTTCGCCGTACGGAGCGCCACCCAGCCGCTTGATCCCGTCCAGTAAAAACCACTTCACAATCAGGAAGCCGGACGGGAAACGTTTTTGAAACGCTGTTCGTGTCAGTTCTTCACCAGAGCCAACTCTCAGCTTTATGTCGGGGCTCTGGCTAAAATCAGACCTGCCGGTTTCCAGACCTTCCAGCTCGTCAGGGTCCGGCTCATCCGAAAAGTACCAGATATGAAGTTCGACGTTATCAAGGCGGTACATTGTCCGGTTGCCCGCATCTGCTGCAAAGAACTGTATACGCTGACTTTCGTCAACCAGCAAACGTGTAGCGCTTATTCCGGCCGCATAATAGCCGGAATCGGGTTCATCGGTCATTACGCATGGTTCTGTAGAAACAGAATCACAGGTTGCTAGTGCCAGAAATCCGCAAAGCAGAACCTGTTTCATAGATTCAGGCAGGTTTTCAGGGATGACCCCTTCGTTGTCAGAAACCAGCTGAACGATTCATTACCTAATTCATCGGTTAAACGCACGACACACAATGATTGCGGCCCGGTCTGGAAAACGAATGACTTATCAGGTTGATAATTGGTTACTGTCATTCCTTTTTCGTCGGTCGTCTGCGTGAAAAGATCAAACGATTGATCCGGTTCGCGGATTTCCTGTGCATCGGGCCCGTCTTCATCATCCATGTCGACAGGATCGGTCAATTGGGTAATTGCTTTTTGCGGATCTGTGTTCAGGTCAAAATAAAACAGGTCAACCGTAAGATTTGCAGGTTCGGCCGGCAGTGTATTCCGACACAGGCCCGCCGTCACGGTAAAGCTTCCTTCGGTTTCCGGTGCGGCATATGGCAGATTGTTATAGCCGATCACAGCGGATTCGTCGGGCGCCACACTGTCAGCTTGTTTTTTACAACCCGACAGCGACGATGAGATAACGACAAACGTGTAGCAGTAGCAAAGAGCGGCTATCAGCGAATGGAAAAACAGTGCTTTCTTCATGATCTAATGAATGGTTTTAAGGATGGCAGGAGCCATCCAACTCAGAGTGGGTTATTGAAACGCTAATTTGATATGCGGGTAAACCTTACCAGATGCAACAGTCAGATATCCGGCGGTCGCCGGATATTGTCCGGAACCATCCGGTTTGTTAGCCCACGCGGAAAACTGATAATTACCGGTCGGCACAAACCAATACATTCCTTTTTTGGTGCCTGTACCATCTTCTGCATACAGCCAGAACTCCATACGCTGGCCATTCCGGCTCAGCGTAATGTGTGCATCAGCCGGCTTGCCTTTACCATACACCACAGGCTTACTTTAAGTTTTCCGAAACCGGAATAATAGCCTGAATAGGCAGGATTGGTCGTGCTGTTTTCGTTCGTTATCAGCAGACCGTCGCTGTTCTGCGAGACATTAAACTTGTAATAAATACCGGATTCATTCGCTTCACCAATGTACCAGCCAGACTTAATTGTTTTACGGGTGTAACTACGGCGATTCGTGGGTTTTACGATACTGACGGTCGGCGTGTTGTAGCGATTTTTTACTGCGCTGTTGTCTTGCCAACTGCTCAGCGCGGGCTCCGACGAAAACCACCAAAGCCGCGTTACATAACCCGATGGCCGAAAAACTTCGGTCTCGTTGTTCATGTAGCCAATTGTCAGTTTAGCCCGCTCACCAGCCGCTATACGGGCGGTTTGTCTGTAATCGGTTTCATCTGATATCGTCGTATCAGATTCATAGTCAACCCTGGCATTTGTGCTGTGGTCCGGCTTGTGTTCGCTCAGCCAGTCATTAGGAGCGGGTTGTTTACATGAGAACAGAACAGCTAGTAAGCTGCCTAAAATCGAGAATAGTTTACGCATAACACAAATGTAAATTTGTTAATAGCCGTAAACATGCAAATATTTAACAGTATTTACAAATATATATTTGTAAGCATCATTAAATAAAAATCCTGCCAGCAAGGCCAGCAGGATTTGAGTACTCTAAATCAAAATTTTCACAAAGTTAAGTTCCTTTTGACATTTAGCACGTCATAAATGCTGTAGGAGTGTAAATTCTTACAGGACAAGTTAAAACGCCGGGCTTACGATAAACCCGGCGTTTTTTACAGTCCAGTAATTGAGTTTACTATTCCCTCCTGATTTTCCGGATTTTGACACCATGTTGATGGTTTAAACTGTTGCCCACTGTCAATCCGCCGTTTCCATTCGCGCAAAAGAGTCTTATATTTTTTGCGCCCTGCTGCAATAAACGTCCCTCCTTCATAGTACTGCACGATCCAAATGTGAAACGGGGCAACTTTCTGGACCGCAACAAATAAAAACTGCTTTGCCCCTATTGCGTCCAGATAAAAGGCCGCTTGCCGGTCATAATCATAGTTTTCGGATGATTTTAAGAAATCGGCCAATGACTTACACGACGTTGATTTGATATCAACCACTATTCTGCCTTTATGAACGATGTCTAATTTACTTTTTAATGCCAGTCCCGTTGCCGGGTCTTCCCAAAGCTTAATAATTTCCTTTCTGGAGAACGGTACTATCCATCTTAGGTATTTATCGTTTTTAGCGTTTAGGGCCAACTTCTGCACGAGTGCCAAATCGATGTTTCCGGGCAGTTCGCTGACCTTGTGCGGTTCCAGAATTAATTCATGCAAGGCAGTTCCAAAGGCAAAGGCCGCAACAGGCTTTTTTTTGTTATAGCCGAAAATATGGTTTTTGAATTCCGTAAGATCTGAGTTTGATATTCGGGGTATTGAACGGTAATTCATATACGTAGTCGGTGAGAAGCCCGATGATTACTTCATCGGGCCTGTTTAGGTTATTCTTCAGTAGTTATCTCCGGTATGGCTACGGGTACCGGTAGTTGGTACCCTACAGCAAACGTGTCTGAAACGACCTGATAAACGGCCGTGCTGGTTATTGTGTCTAACCGATAAACCGGATTCGTGAGGGCAAATTCTTTTAGCTCTGTGACAACCTGATTATCAGCTGGCTTATACTCAAATTTTGCCAGAAACCACGTACCTGCCGGTTGCACTTTCTCATTTTTCCTCTTCTCGGCAGTAACAGTCAGTACTACATCAGAAAGCTGCAAATCGTCATAAAAAAGTGGTTCGATTAAGTTAAACAGCTCATTGACAGACGAATTATTAAACATTATGGACGAAAGAGCCTTTTTCTCGTCGACAAAAAACACTTCGGCCCATGTCTCATTGCGGCCTCTGGAAAAAAGGTTTTCCTCAAAAATCCGCCAGGCAACCGGCTGAATCGATAGTGTAGTTCCTACGTCCGTAACGCCATTGATATTGAAACGTCCGGTCTGGCCATTGAACCGATATTGGCGTGGTCTCCCCTGTAAATACTTGATTGAAAACGTGACTTCGCCGGTTTGGGTGTTAACTTCCTTATACATAGTCGTAAAAATTTGAGTGTTCGATTGGGAAAGTGGCCGCAGCGGGACCCGCTGCGGCTGTCGGGATTATTGCTTTCGGATTATGATTGCGCCATCCTCACAAACAATATTGACCAGTTGATTGGGCAGAAAGCCGGCTTTTTCAAACCAGTTGCCGGCTAACTCAAGTGAAGGCGTAACAGTAGTTTTTCGGTATCCAATAGCACCGCTAACTTTATAGCGGGCCTGTATTTTTCTGATTCGCTTCATAGGATAGCGGGCTCTCCAAAGGCTTTACGTATCTGCGAATCAATCTCTTCGTACCAGTTGGCGGCTTCTACGAGATTGCTTACATCGACCCCACCAATTTCATATCGGCTAATGTCTATTTCTGCGGGGCTTCCGGGATACTCCCATGTTGCAGGTTCAGCGGGGCCATAAGTGCCAACTACCATCATTACGACACCATATAGTTTAATTTATTCACAAAAAGGAAACATAGCTTTATAGGCCCCTGACCAAAGCCAGGGGTGTTACGATCAGAAAGGGAGAAACTAGTAAGCGCCTCATATTCAGCCATCATATTCAGGTGCTCAGCTTCCTGACAAATAAGCCCAAGCGCCGACAGAACGGAGGTTTTAACATTCTGGAATTCATCAAATCCGATCCATTTCCAGCCATAAGGAAACGTTTCCGATTGATAGACCTGTACTTGTGGGCCGATGACATAATAGGTCATTTTATAGCGTTTTGTACCGGCCTGCCGCTCAACACGGCAAACTGAACCAGAGCCTTCCGGGCACTGATAATACTCAACGCCTATCGGCTGCGATACGGGATAAGTTACTGTTTTCATGATTTTTTTGATTTAGAGATTTATTATAGCTCTGCTGAACTACACTACTAAAATACAAATAATTATATGCAAATCAAAATGATAACAAAGAAAAATATGCTTTATTATGCAAATATTTATTTGTATATTTACTATAGAAACTGACAAAAACACTATGAAAACTGCGCTACTGGCTAGCCGCCACTTAACCAAACCAGAACACTACGAAAAAATTAAAGTCGCTTTGCAAGAGCTGGGCACGACGCATGTGCTACACGGCGCCGAAGGGGCGGGAAAAGAACACGCGCAGACCTGGGCAAAGGAAACCGGCAACGCTGAAACGGGTTACGCGCCCGACTGGTCGACGCATGGACGGGCTGCCGGCCCGATTCGGGGCAAGAAGTTGATAGCCGACGCCGATAACTGTCTGGCGCTTTGGGACGGCAAGAGCCCCGGCACCCGCCATGAGCTCGCCGAAGCCCGACGCCAGGGGAAACGGGTTAAGCTCTTACTTGAATAACCGAGCTTTTGGAGCTCCCCGCTGAACTACAAGGCGGGGCCCGGCCAAACGAGGCCCGGCCCAACTCACCACCGTATTTACCGTTTCTATAAGCGACCAAATGGGCCGCCGATGGCAAGCGGCAAGGCACGCAGCCGCGCAGCCCCGCGGCCCGACGGGAGTGCGGTGAGAACGATGCATGGGCGCAGGCGGGCGGGCGTTGCTACTAGCGGGCGGGTGTGCGCAGGCCCGTGCGACGCTATTCGCAACGCCTGACCGCCGGGATACGGGGCCGCTGTGGAGAGGTTGTGCGAGCGAGCAGCAGGGAAAGCGGCCCCGCTGCCCAATGGAATACCCAGTGATTATATATTATGGGGTTACTTAAATATTTTACGGAATTTGTGTGGCAGTTGCATTTTCCATGTACGCCTCATTAAAAATATAAGTTAATATGTCAATGTTTATATAATGAAAGTTATCTGATGAGTGTTACGCTTCCCCTCAAGGGTGTCTTTCCTGGCGCAATCTGAATTTGGTAAACGAAAGTACCAGACTCTATCGGTTGTCCATTATATTGGCCATCCCAGAATGGTTTGGAAGTGGAGGAAAGAAAGATGCATTCTCCCCATCTGTTGAATACCCGAATTACCAATTGGGGATACTGAGTCATACTTTTTATTTCCCAGACATCATTTATACCATCACCGTTTGGTGTAAAGGCAGATGGAATATAAAGATTATTCTGGAGACAATCAGAGCGATAGCTTATCTTATACGGTAGAGAGATAGCTTTACAGCCAAACTCGTTTATAACTTTCATAAAATAATTACCGCTGTCCCGAACCGTAATTGAAGAGTTTGAGCCGACAATCAGATTGTTATAACTCCATTGATAAGTCCAGCCATTTTGGTTTTGAACATAAAGTTTAACACTATCATCAGGACAAATAACATAGGCTGCAGATAGAGGGAGCTCAGGAGAAGGCCTTTGCTTAATATAAATACTGTCACCAAGAAATTTACATGAACTGTTTGTCATAATCATGTATAAATGATAAGTACCAGGTTTAGTAGCTGTCAAAGAAGAATTGTTTGACATTAACTTATTATCTAAATACCAAACAGGAGTGAATGAAGTTGATAGCGTCGTAGTCAGTACAACGGAATCCCCTTTACACAGGCTATTAGATGAGGCAATTATTTTGGTGGAGTTTGTTTGAACAGGAACGTCAACTATCACAGGCATTGAGATAGTATCATTTACGCAACCTGATGAAGACTCTTTTTTTACTGTAAAACTACCAGCTTCTGAAACCCAAATTCCGGTTTTGGTTTCATTTAATATGCTTTTTTGGTCATGTTGCCATTGCAGAGACCATCCTTTCGTTAGATCTGTCGTTAAATAGATACTGTCGTTTGGACACAAAGTTAATTTTTGTACAGGTATCCCGTTATGATATATAACAGGTAAGCTATCTGTATTGTATGAGCATTCGGTCACAGGTATTTGAAACTCATGTACAACACTTCCTATCTTTTTACCATTACGGTATTTTTCACAGATGACTGTGAATGCATAACTTCCAATTCGGTCCGGAGTGACACTTATTATACCTGTATTTGGGTTAATAGTTAAAGGGTCTTTGCCTGGAATCAAATTTGTGATACTATAACCCGCAGCATATGCCAAAGTTTGAAATGGGCCTGGTTGAGGGAAGCCGATAGGGTTGTTAATCGTTGTTAATCCTCTTAGTGGCTCAACCAATCGATAGGATAGTTGGTCGCCATCTGGATCAGTTGCCTGAAAGTTAAATGAAAATGATTTTCCAACACACGCAATTTTGCCGGGAAATACAGGAAACTCAGGTAAAGAAAACGGTACAGGTTGTCCATTTACCGCTAATCGGGGAAGCTCAGTCTGGATTAGCATATTGGCTAGCTCAGAGCTTGTAATATTTGTGATACCCTTGTTACGACAACAACGATCCCAGATCATATAGTATCCTTCCGGGTCTTCATAATCAGTAGGGTTTAATGTTACAACAGCATTGTATGTATATGCGCGGATTGATAATCCTAGTTTATCTGCACATCCTGACTTTGCATATACAACGTCACTATAGCTACTAAATGACAGATAAAAATAGGAAACACTTTGATCGTTCTTTTTACGGAATACCCGCATATCATGATTTCCAATTTCAAGGTAATCTTTATCAACATATGACAATCTAGAAATGTCTACATAAATTCGTACTTGAACTAAATATTTAAAATTTGAGGGTTCAAGCTGTTTCATACTTACTGTTGCTCCATATATATTATTGGAGTAACACTTTAACGAGATTATTAAAAGAATAACAATGAATGAAAGTTTCTTCAGAGTTTTATATAGCTCCTGTATTTTCATAGCAATTACTAAGCCAATGTGGATGTTTGTGAACATATTTATTAACCAATAAAATAAATATAGTTAATTACTTGACAATATTAGGCAATTATATATATACTTGTGTTAAAATAAATAACCACTACCTAGTATTAATTCATGCTTTACACCATTAATAGACTCTTACATGAAAGCATCTATCCACAGTATTCTATTATTCGTTATTCTATTTGTTTATTTAGGTCCAATGAGTACTTTGGCGAAAGCCATGGGTGTAAATGAGCATACCACTAGTGATAATCCTAAAAATAAGCGGACAGATGTAAGGGAGCCTGTTCTGAAA
The DNA here is from genome assembly GCF_001870735.1 of Arsenicibacter rosenii. GTDB lineage: Bacteria > Bacteroidota > Bacteroidia > Cytophagales > Spirosomataceae > Arsenicibacter > Arsenicibacter rosenii. Next base: position 999,980 of record NZ_MORL01000001.1, read on the forward strand.
TCTGGATTTGACATCAAGCCGATTTCAATTAAACCTCAAGCACCTTTTAAATTACCTGTAAGCCTTTCACCAGATCCAATCCGATTTTCAATAGTAAGTAATAAAGACAGCGTCACTATAGGTGAAGAAGTTACAATTACATTAACTGCTGAATTATTACCCATTACCCAATCAATGCTCTTCTTTTTTGAAGAGCAAAAGGGCTACAGCCTGAAACTATTATTCCCAACAGGTTTTGTACAGACAGGAGGAGACTACTATCCATTTATCAATGATAAATTGACCAGTGATAGTAAGCAACAGGTGACGTATACAGTAAAGGGTTATTTTGAAAATATCAGTAATTCGGCCTCATTTATACTACTCCGGGGTCCGCAGGAGGTGCATACAAACAGCTTGTTTGAGCGAAAATCGGTACTGACACTATGGAGAAAAAATGAAAAACAAAAAACAGCTGATATTCAGGCATCAAGCCAAGAGATGCCATGTACTATTAGTGAAGTCTCAAATACAATTTTATATAGTAAAAATCCGGAAGGAGGATATGTAGTAACGATCGTAAAAAAAAAAGAGACACATGACATTGAATATAGTCTGAACGGCCTTGATTATCAACGTGAAAATACGTTTAATAATGCAGCAATAGCTGGTAAAATTTACCTTCGTTCTGTAAATAATAAAAACTGTCAGGCAATTCAGACCTATAATATTGCATCATACTACAACCAGTCAGATCCTGTAAAATCTACATCAAACAAAGTAGCAGAGCCAGGCAACTGTTCAATTGATGGGTTCAATGTTTTATCGTTTCCCTTGTGCACTGGAAATGGTACAGGAACAAAAAGTTTTGCAGCAGTTTTGAAAAACTGGGCAGGTTGTTCATCAGTTGGGGTATTTGAGAATTATAACGGAGTCTTTGTAAACAGCCTCAATTATGTTCCAACGTTAGCAGATCAAGGTCTTGTAACTTTTATATATAGTGAAACCGCTGTACCTCAACAAATATCTTTCCGATGCTATTGTTCTGACGGAAATGTAAAAAATCAAACAGTTACTGTACAGTCCTCACCACCGAGTACCTATAACCTTACCCCCACCTTATCTGACGGTTTACCAACTACGAGAAACGGTTGTGGACAGGGAGTGACTTTTTCTGCAACAGGATGTGGTACAAACGCTGCCTACCTGTTGAGTACAGTAAAACGAAACTATTTAGAGGAAGTCAATACAACAGGAGTTTTTTCTATTACATCAAATATACGATATGGTGATATTTATAATGAATATAAAATAGAATGTATCAACAGTTGTGGACAATTAATGACAAACTATGTTAGTATTACTGCCAACGTAGTTAATCTGTCAATTAATGGTCCGGGGTTAGGTGAAACAGATGCGTCAGGCATTACCAAGGTATGTCAGAGCAATAGCAATAATGTAACCTTAAATGCATCAGGTTGTCCTGCGGGTAGTACTATTGACTGGATTGGAACCGGTATTGTTACTCCAGGACAAAGCCAGTCGACGGTAAGTGTTTTAGTTGCAACCAGCAATGTATTTTCTTATACAGTCCGATGCATTACTCCATCGTTTACTTGTACTAAAAGTATTTCAATACTTGCAGTACCTCCGGTGACGTTAATTGCCAGTAATAACGGGCAATGTGCGACGGTTTCTACCCAGCTGGCTGTATCCGGAACTCAAAACGGTACGCCTATCAGCATTACTTCCTTAACCTGGGCATCCGCAATCAATCAGGTTTCTGTACCAGCTCCTTTCACAGTATTAGGGAACGGAACTTATGATGTGCGTGTGAGGCATCAAGGATGTATTTACACTGCTTCTACGACAATAACGGCAACATCGCCAGTTACACCCTTAGTCGTAGAACCTGATAGCAGAACCTATGCTATAGGTGAAGTAATTTCATTAGTTGCAGCTGCCTGCGCGGGTAATGATAAAAGTGTTTATTGGTATAGGGGATCAACCAGTATCGCAACGGGAAATGTTATCAGTTATACTGCCACACAAACCGCCACACTCTATACGCGCTGTATTGTAAATGGCTGTAGCAGCCCTAATTCAAACAGTATTACAATTAATGTCGCTCCGCTTGTTATAATTCCGGGCTCTCCGACTATCTGTTCAGGTTTACCCGTTTCTTTAACGTCAACGGGCTGTAATGGAGCTGTTTACTGGTTAAATACAAATACAGGTACTTTGTATAGTAGTAATGCCTCGATTATAACAATTGAATCACTTACCGCAAACACAATACTAAAAGTTAGTTGCGGGAATTCGCCAACAGCGCCCTTTAATACGGCAACAATTACTGTAAATCAGCCATCTTCTCCTTTTTCGTCTGTTACAGCATGCTCAAGTGCTCCATATTCAGGAAGAGTTGATGTCACACTGATAAACCCAACAAGGCCTACAGATGATTACAGGTATAAAATTGAAGGCTTAAGTGGTCAGATTGTAAATGAGGTATGGCGGGTTTTTCCTGGTTATCAATATCCATTTCAAAGCTTGCCGAATGGACGCTATCGAGTTAAGGTAGGAATCGGTGGAGAATCAGATACATGTCCGTCTTCAGCAACGGTACTGGTCAACTGCCCATCTACTTGTACGCTGACAGTTAATGGACTACCTGATTCAAATACATTAACCATAGGTACACTGCTTAGTTTAACAGCCATTCGACCGTCTTCAATGGGTACTTCTGAAAATTTTATTTGGATAGGCCCTTCGGGTAGTAAGTATTTTGTACAGAGCCCCACCAATACTACAACGACCAGTGTATCAGTAGTTGGTGATTACGGCTATTTAGCGCCAAATACAATTGGTACCTTTACATTCCGTGTTGAACAGCAAAACCTGCCATCCTGTTACAAGCAAACTTCCTTAACCGTTCTGCCGTTTGCCTGTGGATGTTCTGACTGTGATTTGCCTTCACTCTCAGCAACCTATAACTTATCTACTCTTCATACTGCATCAAATAGCCAGAATTATGTGGCTGAAACCATATTTCTTAACGCAGCGTCAACAGAGTTTAATCAAACTATATCTTATTTTGACGGATTAGGAAGGCCTGCCCAACAGGTGAGCGTTGGATCAGGCGGTAGCGCATATGATCAGGGTAGTCAGGGACAAGACATCATTACCATACAGGAATATGATGCTTTTGGTCGTCAGGCAAAAAAATACTTACCAATTTCTGATGCTACAAACGGAGGTGCTTATCGCAATACGATCCTTGAGAATACGATTAATAGCTATTATAATAATTCGCTCCTCCGATCCGGTGCGGCCTATGGTTTAACTCAATACGAAGCATCCCCGCTTAACCGGATCACAGGACAAACAGCTCCCGGCAGTGGCACGGTGGTAACGATTAATTATCGTGCAAATACAGCCAGCGATGGAGTAAAACTATTAACCTATGTATTCTCTACCTCTACAGTAAATGTATCCACCTATAGTGCAGGTGTACTTTATGTAACGGAAACAACAAATGAAAATAATCATAAAACGTCCGAATTCAAAGATAAGGAAGGCCGGATTGTATGCCGTGATATAGCTGGTCTGCGTACATACTACGTGTTTGATGATTTTAACCGGCTACGTTGTGTACTTCCTCCAAAAGCCGCTGGTTTATTAGCAAGTATAAGTTTTAACCTGTTTGACTCGTCGAATGATTTGATCTTTGCTTATGATTATGATCATAGAGGTCGTCAAATAAGAAAAAAAATACCGGGAGCCGGTATTACAATACAAGGATATGATCTACGGGACAGACTTGTAAGTAGTACTGATGCAAAGGGAGTTACTGTTATTACGAGTTATGACGGACTGGACAGGGTAGTTAGTACCAGTTTATCAGGTGGGCAAATGCTAACCCAAACGTACTATGACAATTATACGTTTGCCGGTAGCAAAAGCTTCGATGAGCTTCATGCCTATGGTCAGAAAAGGCTTGAGAATTTACAAGGCATGCAGACAGGTATTAAAGTTTGGGGGTTGGGTAATGCCAGTGCTCTAACTCAGATAACTGCTACCTATTATGATGAATTGGGACGCGTAATACAGACAATTGCTGATAATCATTTAGGAAGTGTTGATAAAGTATCTCATCAGCTTGATTTTGTTGGTCGGGAGATGCAAAACAAGCTGACAACCCGCAATAATTTAATTATTGAGACCAGACAAAGTTATGATCGTGCGAGCCGGCCAAAAGCCGTTTGTCAGCGCGTGACCGACTCTCAGAGTGCGGCAGACAATACGGCTGGTCAGTATTGGGAACCGGTAGCCAGGTACTCTTACAATGGTATTGGAGAGTTAACACGCAAAACATTGGGTTGTAATCTCCAGCAACTGGATTATACTTACCTGATGCGAGGCTGGCTGAATGATATTAACAAGCCAACAAATCTTGACCAGAATGGGGAGAAAGACCTTTTCGGCATGAGTCTGGCTTATGACAATATCGGAAATATCACTAACTGGCAATACCGTTCTGCGCAAAAGCAGGGAATGTACGCAGGTACTGCTATGCTAGCTCAAAATCCATTAATGGACTATTCCTTTTCATATGACAACCAGAACCGCCTGAAAACAGCCACGTTGAAGCAGAATACAACCACAGTTTTCAATATGGGTGGCGATGATACGGGAGATAAAATCCGTTATGATGACAATGGAAATATCCAAAACTTGAAACGCTGGTTTAAGAACGTTTTAGTTGACAATCTATCCTATACGTATACAACAAATAGTAATCAGCTGAGTAGTATAACGGATAATGGAGAAGTAAATAAAAATGATGGCTTTTTTAATGTAAATACATCTGCATACTCTTATGACGCTAACGGCAACTTAAAGTCTGATGATGGTAAGGGAATAGCGATCGCTACCTATAACCATCTGAATTTGCCTCAGAATGTAGTCAATTCTATAACAGGATCTGTTAGTTATACTTATAACGCTGTAGGTCAGAAACTACGGGCAAGTATGGGTACCAGCGGAAAAATTTACGATTATGTAAGTGGCTTATTGTATGAAAACAATACTTTAGAGTTTATACCTACAGCCGAAGGCCGTATTCTGCCGCCCGGTCGTGCAGTAAACCCGACGTCAACGACTGAGGTTATTACAAACCGATTCTACAGATATGAATATCAGTTGAAAGACCACTTAGGTAACTTACGGGTGGCTTGCCGTTGTCCTGAAATTAGCACAGCAGTCGTAGGCAGCAGTTTAGTCCCTGGCCCAAAGGATACCTATCCATTAATGGTTGTACAGGAAGAACATTATGATCCATGGGGATTAAGTCTGTCTGGACTAAGCACTCAGACGATGATAACCAGCAACCGGTTCAAATATAACGGCAAAGAAGATCAGAAAGGTTTAGACTGGATAGATTATGGAGCACGGATGTATGACCCGCAAATCGGGCGTTGGAATTCAGTAGATCCGCTGGCGGAGAATCATTATAATCATAGCCCTAGTATCTATGTTTTAAACAATCCTTTGTTATATGGTGATGCTTTTGGTCTAGATACGATAAGAGCAAATACAGCACAAACCATTCATCAAGGTGATGTAATAATATTAGACAATGGGTCGATGATTACTTCAAGCACTGATGATGTCGAAGTTAAAATTAATAGAGAACCAAATCAGAATGAAGAGGCAAATGCTGTACCAATTGCATATCCATGGGCTTTTCAAGTAGGCACAGGAATAGGTCGCGGCCTATTGACTGGTGCAAAAGCAACCGCAACAGCGGGAGCATTGGCTGTTGCATTGGTATTGATGCCAACGTCTGCTGAGGCGCCTGGAATCAAGTTTGGTAATCAGACAGCAACCCCGCCGCCCTACATTCTTAAGTCAAATCCTACACAGGATAAAATGTTAACACCAGGGGAAATAAAACGTCTAGAAGATGGTGGCGTAGATGTGCATGAGTTAAAAGGTAATAAGAAAACTGGCCAAAAAGACCTTTATAAGAAGCCTAATGGAGATATATTAATAAAGCCTAAAGGAGGCGGAAAAATGGAAGGTGAAGAGACTGGATACAATATAAAAGATTTTTAAAATACTTAATTCAAAAATTGATAACTTTTCTCTAAAAATGGAAAATAAAGTCATATTTAAAATACATGATTTTGAGTGCCCTTATGAGGTCATTACTAAAACTCTTGATTTGATCCCTACTAAAGCATGGCTTAAGGGGGATAAGGTTGATACCATAAGTAATAGAATCCGGTCTAGTAGTCTTTGGCAAATTGAATCGGACATACCAAAAGAAAACCCTATCAATGAACATATTTCATTCATGATAGGTATACTTTCAGAAAAAAGATCTGCGATAAAGTTATTAACAGAAAAATATGAATGTGAGTTTACAATTGTCTCAAAATGTAAGAAGGAAATTCATTATAATTTTGGAGCATACTTAGACTCAAATGCTCTAAAATTAATTGCTCACTTGAACCTATCGGTTGACATAGATATATATTTTTTATAAATTATTTTTGCTCGTTTTTCACAATTATAATACATTAACTAACTATTGATATTTTTTTACACCTATTTTCACTTATATATTAGCGGAGCAAATTAACCACATTGCAAACTACGCAGTTAAGGCACGAATATTATTTAACAATTTTTCGAATCTTAACACTCTCTTTAGAATAAATATGATTACCAGCAAAAATACTGATCATATTCATTACAATTAGAATCTTTTTTTATTTGCCATGAAACACCGTTTATTTTTTTTCTTTACGAAGACTAAACGTCTCAAAAGAATTTCTGCTTTTTTGACAGAGATTATCGTATACGCTATTGCTATATTTGGATTACAAGTGGATGCGTTAGCACAAACGACATCTCCCCCTTCGTCCACAACTACGTCTCCTCCAAGTTCAGTTACATTCAACAAATCTACACTTGATTATTCGGGTGTAGATTATGCCAATATCCGCCCTGCGTCTCCAAATGCGGCAGCTTTGGGAACCTACGGAGAAATACCGGTCAGCCTTTATACAGGCACACCTAACATTCAGATACCGCTTTACGAGCTAGCCGGAGTTGAATTAAAGTTACCGCTTTCATTATCATACAGAGCATCAGGTATACGAGTTGATGAAAACGCTTCGTGGGTGGGGCTAGGCTGGAGTCTGGAAGCCGGTGGCGTTATTACACGCACAGTTCGTGATAAAGCAGAATTCGAGGCAAATGCTACACGTGCTGTATTACCATTGAGTACCAATACTTCGTCGTTTAATCAGTTGCAGAGTATTAACTATCTGGATTTCGAAGCTGATATTTTCCATTATAATTTTATGGGTTATTCAGGAAGCTTTGTATTTGATGCTACAGGAAAACCCAAATTCAGTAATACAACTAATTTTAGCGTAACGTATAAAGCACCTTCAAGTCCTGACTATCAAAGTGGCTTTATAATTGTGACAGACAATGGAAATACATTTGAGTTTAAAGCAACTGAAACAACAAGTACGGGCGCTTCTTCTGTTACAGCCTGGTTTCTTACTAAAGTGACATCTGCATCCGAAAAGGAAACGATACTATTTTCCTACACCGAGGAAATTTACAGTTATAACACACCAATAAGATTTTCCAAAATGATTACACCCAATGGTACAGGATCCTTTCTTTTGCCAAAGGGATATTCAGAAGAACCAAGAATTCATTATGGTGTATATATAGCTGGTAAACGGCTCAGTCAGATTACATTTCAGGGATTAGGTACAGTAGAGTTTATCCCAAGCATTGAAAACAGGAAAGATTTATCGATGCAAAACGCAGCTTATTCTGCAAAATACCTTGATGAAATCCGCATAAAAGATATTAATGGAACACAGAAAAAAAGATTTGATCTGGAATATGAATTTGTAAAAACAAATGATACATATCCAGGTACGTCCGGAGCTATCTGTACTACGCCTGAATCATGTACCTATCTCAATTACAGATTATATTTATCGGCACTCAAAGACATATCTGATCCGGCGTTGAGTAACCCACCAACATATCGTTTTGGTTATTATGACCGTACACCGCAAGGAGAAGACCGGCTTCCGCATCGTGTTTCTGCGGCTCAGGACCATTGGGGCTATTTTAATGGAAGAAATTATAACCAGGATTTATGGCCTGGTTTCTGCGGCCCTTTCGGAAGCGCCGACCCCAACTTTAGGCTCAATCTGTGTTATCCAGGAGCAGGCACCACTTCACTAGCTTTATGGCAGGTTGGGCGTGCAAACCGTGAGCCTGCTTTCCCCGCCAGTAGATACGGGAGTTTACAAAAAATTACCTATCCGACAGGTGGTCAGAGTGAGTTTATATATGAGCCACATCAATACCAAAGTATCGGAAGCACAGCAGTTACTCAACCGACTTCTGATGAATTATATTGTTTTGGTATTGAATTACCTCAGCATTATGCAGGCGGATTGCGTATAAAAGAAATAATAAACCGCATTGATGGGTTGCCCGTGAAGCAAACAGAGTATCAATATGAAGATGGCGTTTTGCGGGCCAAGCCTCATTACTATACATATTTCCACTACCCGTATACTACAGGTACAGGTTATAGGAAGTCATTTTACCCTAATTGCTCCCAACCAACTCAGGAAGCCGAATTTCACCTTTTTGCAGAGGTTAATTCAGGAATGGTAACTGATCACGGATATAGAGGAGGCACTCATATAGGTTATGGAAAAGTAACAGAAAAACAATTTTCGTTAGTAAATAACGCACGTGTTTATAATGGCCAAACTATTTATGAATATAGTACAGAAAAGACATACCCTACAGGCCCTACTAGCGGAGATAATATTACCTATGTGTTTAGCTATAATTCCACGTCAATTACCGACTCTGATATAATACCGATAACAAATCAGTATTTCTGGCCCTATTTCCCGGGGCGGAACTGGGATTGGGCACATGGTCAATTACTTAAAAAGACTGTTAAAAATACGACCGGCCAGACAGTCTATCTACAAGAATCTGTTTATACAAATACTGATGTAAGCCTAGTTCCTGCAGCCAAGGTATTTCAGGTCCGGCAAGACAAGGATTACTTCTTCTTAAACTATGATTTTATAGAAGGATGGCCTCGTTTAACATATCAGACAGAAACGACTTATGATCTGTCAGGTCAAAATGGAATTACTGTCATAAAACAATTCGATTATGCAAACAGCAACCATAAATATATAACGAGTGAACAGAGTACAGGAAGTGACGGGGTAACGCTACAGACTAACTACTCCTATGTTGGCGATTATCTTAACTCAGCAATGGGTGGAACTATCAGTGCGCTAAAAAGCAGGAATATATTAAACAGGTTAATTGGTAAACAATCTATTCGCAACGGACTGACGACCGAACATAAAATTACAGGGTATAATGCGGATGGACAACCGGTTTCAACTTATGAGTTAGAAACTACAAAACCTGTTAGCATAGTAGTAAACGCTAATTCCATAATTCCAAATTCTTCAGGGAGCGCGGTTTATACACAAAAGAACCTATTGACATACTCAAACAAGGTACTACAGACTGTAACGCAGATCGATGGAATGAATACTACATATATATGGGGGTATAATTCAATGCGTCCGGTAGCTGAAATAAAAAATGCAACAGCAGCTCAAGTTGAAGCAACAGGTGAAAATCTGACATCATTGAACAGCAGTAACGTTTCTGAGGCAACTATTAGAACAACATTATCAAATCTTCGTGCTAAGTTACCTCAAGCACTGGTAAGTGGCTTTACTCATGATGTTTTATTCGGACCAACATCTGAAATTAATCCGGCAGGGATTACTTCTTTCTACCAATATGATCTATTAGGCCGCTTAAAGCAGGTACTCAATAACAATCAAAAACCTGTAAAATCGTATACCTATTCTAATCGTATACCAGGACCGACTATCACAACAGGTATAACAGCCATAAGTATTGTTGCAGGTCAGGGCTTTACTTATACAGTACCGGCCAATACGTTTTCGGACCCGAATCCTTTAATATACATTATTGAATCTACAGGGGCCCCCGGATGGGTAACAATAAATGGGGCTACTATTTCAGGTACAGCACCGGGTACAGGAATTGGTACAACAATAAACTTGAGTATTAAGGCACAAAACCAGTCAGGAGGTATAACATATGCTACACTCCCTGTTGTAATCGTTGGAACGGCTTCTCCGTTAACAATACTTCAGCCGTTATATAATTGCCAGACAGGAAATGTTACTTTCCGTTACTCCGGGGGTGACGGAACTGCGGTAGAATACAGGGCACTACTGGTGAACAACTGGCAGTCTAGTACTAACACCTTTATCTATAACCCTAACAATGACGATCCGGCATTAACCTTGCAGGCACGACAATTAAATAGACAGGAAACAGCTGTTAGTTATACGTGGGATTGGAAAACTCAGTGTCAGGCAACTAATTTACAACCACAAGTAACACAACTGATTCCCAGTTCAACGGTAAGTGTTGGGGAAAACTTCACAGTAAATTTGGCAAATCACTTTAATGATCCTGAAAATCAATCCATGACATTTACAGTTACCGGATTACCTGCAGGATTAAACGTAAGTGGTGCTGGTATTATTTCTGGAGCGCCTAGTACAACAGGCACATATACACTGACCGTAAGAGCAACTGATATTTTCAGCGCCACTGCTACTACTTCTTTTGTCCTGACCGTTAACCCTGCTACAGTGCAGCCCTTAGCATTAACCTTACCAACTTATGATTGCACTACTAAAAGCTTTGCATTTAATACAACAGGGGGTAATGGTACTACTATTGAATACTTTGCAATTGGCATAACAGGTTGGACTACTCAGCGCACTGGACATACGGCAGAAAAATATTGTGATATTCCATACTATACACTTAATGCCAGACAAAGTGGTACGACAGTCTCATTCACGTGGTATTTTAAGAATCAATGTACTTGTGAATAGAACTGATAAGTATAGAGTTTAGTGATACAGAAATGGTGTACACTGTAAGTGTACACCATTTCTGTATCAGCCACTTCCCTCACTGATCTCTACGCCCCCGAATCAAACAGCGGAGACAAGACGGCTTCCGTACAGTTGAACCGGAAAAAGTATTTCCGGTAGTTGATGAACTCAAAATCCGGACTGTTGGCGTCAATACCGCTGAGTATCTTCCATTTTTTTGTCACTGGCTCGTAGATCAGGAACGTGTAGGGAACAGCTTTGTCGATTTTTACTTTTAAATACGTCCCGTATTGTGAATCCTTGACTGTGAGCTTTTTAAACCCGTTCCCCGACTTTACGAGTGAATCGGGTAAGGCCACTGCCCCATTTACCAGCCCGTCTGCGTAACCAGTATAAAGCGCTAAACGCGCTTTTGCGGGCTCACAACTCCCTGCCACCTGAAATACCTGGTATACCGCATTGGCGGCCGGAATCGGAACGGCGGCCGTTCTGGCGGCTCCGCTATCATCGGGCTCACTGAATTCAACGAGCTGTATGTTGTTCAGATCAGTAACGGGCTGCGGGTCTTTGGGCTTATTGCAGGCTACCAAGGCTACCAGTAATAGCACTGCGATCAAATAAATACGTTTCATTGGCCTTGCTGATTATTCGATTAGTTGTTCCCCGCTGTCCTCACGTTCGCATGAAATAAAGGTCCAGTTACGCCGGTACGGGAAGTACAGAAACATGTCATCTTCGGTCGACCATCTGGCAATCACATTCCATTTTTTTGCGTCACGATTGCGAACCAGCACCAGATAGTTTTTACTTTTATCGATTACACGTTTAAGAAACTTCTCATAGAATGCGGGCTTTACAGTTGAGATTGAAAAACCGTTTGCTGTTTTAACAGCGATTTCGTCTACCGTTCTCTGACTCAATTTTAAACTACCGGCTGCACTCGTTTCCGCATAGAAAGCCAACTGTTGCCCTGTAGCCGTACCCGTCGTTGAGCATGGATTCACTACTTTAAAAACCGCATAGATTTTATTCGCGGCCGGTATTGCGGTTGCCGCTCTTGCCTCAGTGGCTGTTTCCACGTCGAACAATTCAGGGATACTGTTAAGGTCAGCATGGATTATGTTGTCCCCCTTTTGCAGATAGGGTGGCTGAACGTCGTTGTTTGACTTACAGGCCATTAGCGCTCCCACTATCAAGGCCATGATTATCAGTGCATTTTTCATTTTGAAGTAAATGAAAGCCCCGACGTTGGCCGGGGCTTGGTTTGTTGGTTTACTGTCAGCGGTTTGCTTATTAATTAATCCAAGTTGCGAGATAGTTAATC
>NZ_MORL01000010.1 GCF_001870735.1 Arsenicibacter rosenii
AAGATTAACTATCTCGCAACTTGGATTAAATCTAATTCATTGTGATGTTTCGTTGCGGCAGCGTTTCGGTGATGCCCGGCGTCGCTAACTTAAAGCTGCGTTCCTGAATTTGTTTGCCGTCGGAAATCTGGAAGGTGTATAACCCGTCGGCAAGTTCGCTCAGGTCAAAACGCTGGCGGAAAGTCGTCTTCTTTGAGTAGATATCGCTTTCGTAAACGACTTTCTGCTTGCTGTCCATGATACGCATGGTCAACCGTTTGGCAGGGATTCCCTTTTCGACAACCATCCAGAGTTTGGAAGGGTCGGATGCCGGATACATGGCCAAAGCCAGATTCTGTTCAGGCTTCGCTTCGTAATAGGTTTCAGTGGAGGCTTTTGCCTGCGCATTAGCCCATGATGATACAGCTACACATGTGGCCACCAGCAGGGCCTTGCCGAAAGATTGACGTAACGTTTTCATTGAGAGTTCAGTTTTTTGTTGTTTACATGCTAAAGATGACAACAACTGACCCCAACGTTGCATTCGGTGATGAGCGGCCGGAATAAAGGACAAACGGCACCTGTGCTGTATGAACAGCACTACTCGGTATATTCCAGTTCTTTGCCGAAGGTTTCGTCTATGTTATAGATCGACCAGAGGCCGATGGCGAAGCAGACCAGACCAACAATGGCCCCCGCGCTGATGACCCCGACCGATGCTTTCAGCGCCTGAAAAGCCGGAATACTCAGCAGAGTAGTGGCGCGCACATTGTTGGCGACAGACGTAGTGGCTGTGGCCCGAAGGTTTGTGCCGAAATTCTCCGCCGTAACCGTCAGGAAAAGGGCAATGTAGCCAATGGCAAAACCCATACCCGAGCACACCATATAAAATGTATTGGCCGACGAGATGCCGCCGTAGAGGTAGATACCCACAAAAAGCATGGTTAGTCCGGTCATGATACCGATTGCTTTCCGGCGCGAATGCAGGTAATGGCTGAACGGCCCGCTGATGAGGTCACCGACCACCACGCCGATGTAGGTAAACAGAATGCAGCGGCCTGCCTGAATATCGGTGATCCCCATGGCTGCGCCAAATTCGTTGCCAAAGGTGGCCAGAATGCCGATGACATAGTAGGTCGGTACGGCAATGCCCATACATAGCAGGTAACGGACGAGGCGGTGGCGGCTAGTGAAAAAAGCAGCAAAGCTCCCGCGTTTGATCCGGTCCTGCTGAATTTTGACAAACATGCCTGACTCCAGTACGCCGAGCCGGAGCAGCAGCAGCCCCAGACCGAGTCCGCCGCCGATGAAATAAGCTGTCCGCCAGTCAGAGCCCTGTACCGTAAAAAAAGCAACCACTGCCCCGAGCAGACCAATCCCGGCCACCAGTGAGGTGCCGTAACCGCGCAGGTGTTTGGGCAGCACTTCGCTGACGAGCGTAATGCCCGCTCCCAGCTCGCCCGCGAGGCCCAGACCGGCTACGAACCGGAGCCAGGCATACATATCGGGGCTTTTGACGAAACCACAGGCGATGTTGGCCAGCGAGTAGGTAATGATAGAGCCGAAGAGGACCGACAACCGGCCGCGCTTATCCCCCAGAATGCCCCACAGAATGCCGCCAAGCAGCAGACCGGCCTGCTGATAATTGTAAATTTTTCCGCCGATGATGGAAATTGACTTTTCGTCGAGCGCAAGGTCTTTCAGGCTGGGGACGCGTACAATATTGAAAAGCAGCAGGTCATAAACATCCACAAAGTAGCCCAGCGCAGCCACAATAACGGGCAGGCTGAACAACGCACGGAACGAACGGGTTGTGTCGGTATCGAGTTGGGTTTGCATAGGGTCAGTAACTTACAAGCCACTAGTTTACTGTTTTTATTGACAGCGTGAACATTTTTTTGAGAGGACTGCCCGAATTTCGGACATAGGCGGCTGCCATAAACGGGACGATAAACAGGTTGCCGGTTTACGATTAGCCTGCCTGTGCGGTTATGCTGTCAAAAAACATCCCTGTCAAACCCCCGCCTGCTGTAAAAAAGGTTGCAAATCCCACAGAGCCTTCCGTATTTTGCATACCTAATCAATAAACGAATGAACTTCCCCGCAGAACTTTTTTACACACCGGACCACGAGTGGATTCGGTTTGATGCCGATGGCACAGCTGTAATTGGTATTACTGATTTTGCACAGCACGAGCTGGGCGATATCGTGTATGTGGATATCAATACAATTGGCGAGGTATTGGGCAAAGGTGATGTTTTCGGTACGGTTGAGGCCGTAAAAACAGTATCTGACTTGTTCCTTCCGGTTGCCGGTGAAGTGCTTGAGGTAAATCCTGAACTCGACGGCGCTCCGGAACTGGTAAACACAGAACCTTACGAAGGGGGTTGGATCATTCGGGTTAAACTCGCTGACGACGCTCAGAAAGACGACCTGTTATCGGCAGAAGCCTATCAGGAGCTGATTGGTAAATAACGAGTTATAAAGATAGTGTCAAAGGCTCCGATAGGGGCCTTTTTTTTAGAATTGACATTCCTGTCGGAAGGAGTGACAACCCATATCTATGCAAATTCTTCTTCGTTCTGCCCGCATCGTTGATCCGCAGTCGCCTTTCGACGGGCAGGTGACCGACCTTTTACTTGAAAACGGCCTGATCCGGCAAATCGGCGAAAACCTGACGGCCAGTGAAAATATCCGTGTGATCGAACACGAAAACCTGCATGTATCGCCCGGCTGGGTTGATCTGCGGGTTGCCGGTAAAGATCCGGGTTTTGAGCATAAGGAAGACCTCGACAGTGTCTGTGTTGTAGCGGCGGCCGGTGGGTTTACCGACATTGCCCTGCTGCCAAACACCCTGCCTGCGGTAGATAACAAAAGTACCCTGGGCTATATCCGGCGAATGACCGAAGGGCATCCTGTAACGGTATACCCCATTGCCGCCATTACCAAAGGAGCGAAAGGAGAGGACTTTACCGATATGATCGACCTGCATCATGCCGGAGCCGTGGCGTTCTCTGATGGCGACCACCCGCTTCAGAATGCCGATCTGCTGGTGAAAACCCTGCAATACCTGAAACCATTCAACGGGTTGCTGATGAACCGGCCGGAAGAAAAGATGCTGACGCGCTTCGGGCAGATGCACGAGGGTGTGCAAAGTACGTTGCTGGGGCTCAAAGGGCTTCCGGCACTGGCTGAGGAACTGATCGTTGACCGCGATCTGCGGTTGCTGGATTATGCCCTTGGCAAAGACCCTGTTTCGGCACCTGTGCTCCACTTCTCGACAATCTCGTCGGCACGGTCAGTCGAACTGATCCGGCGGGCGAAGGCGCAGGGGTTGCCCGTAAGCTGCGATGTGGCCGTGCACCAGCTTGTTTTTGATGACTCGGCCCTGGCCACTTTTGATACCAACCTGAAAGTTGATCCGCCGTTCCGGTCAAAGGCCGATGTGCAGGCGCTTTGGTACGGGCTCGCCGACGGCACTATTGATACCATTGTGTCTGACCACAATCCACAGGACGACGAAAGTAAAAATATTGAGTTCGACCTCGCCGATTTCGGAATTACCGGACTGGAAACCCTGTTTGGGGCGCTGGTAAGCCATAATCAGGGTCTATCACTCGGTCAGATTGTGCATAAACTGTCGGTCCGCCCACGGCAGATTCTGCGGTTACTGCCGGTAACCATTGATCAGGGCCAAGCTGCGACCTTAACGATCTTTAATCCGGAACGGTCCTGGACGTTTGCGCAGACGCTGTCGAAGTCAAAAAACTCTCCGTTTCTGGGTAAAACACTGACGGGCGCAGTACTTGGTATTATCAATAAAGGACAGTTTGTGCAGAACGCCGGCATCTAACTGTTTGCAACAAACAATTTTTATGAAAAATGTGATCGCCTATTTTAACCATCCGCTGCTGAAAATTCCGCTGCTGGTTGGTGTACTGACCGGTGTGCTGTGCTTTGTTTATTTTCTGGCGTTATACGGCCTCGGCATTCCGCCGCTGGGCAACCATAAATCGCTGGATTTCGGCATTCATATCATCACCATGACCGCGACCGTCTGGTATTACCGCAAGCACATTGGCAAAGGCCGTCTGCATTTGTGGGAGGGTATTTCCATCTGTTATCTGATCAATACCATCGGGGCTCTGGTAACCGGCTGGGGGATTTATTTTTTTGTGACACAGATTGATCCTGCTGTTTTTCAGCAGTTTCTGGATAACTCGCGGGCGCTGGTGCTGGAAGGCGAAAAAGACATTGTCCGGCAGTTGGGCGCGGATCAGTTTAAGACAATGCTGGCCAATATCAGCCGCATTCAGGAGGGGGATCTGATTTACGACGAACTGTTTAAGAAAACTGCGCTGGCCGTATTACCGGTTCTGGTCATTTCTCTGATTTTCCGTAAGCAGGATTATAGTGTTCTGGAATAGCAATAAGGGTATGAATGGTGTATACTATTTGTATATTTAACAAACTAAACCTCCGCTTCAGCGGGAAATGCAACTACAGACATGGAAGAAAAAGTATCCTCTGCCCGTTTTGCCCTTAAATGGGGCGTTATACTGGCTGTTGGCCAGATCTTGTTTTCGACGGCCCTGTATATGACCGATCAGATGGGCAATGCCGGCCTGTCCTCGCTGTCATACATTCTGATCATTGCTGTTCTGGTGATGGCAATGCGTGATTTCCGGTCGGCCAATAACGGGTTTATGAGCTATGGCGAAGGCCTTGGCCTGAGTGCATTGATCGGCGGCGTGTCGGGGCTGCTGTCAAGTGCCTTTTCGGTATTTTATACGACGGTGATCGATACAGAAGTAATGGGGCGTATGGTCGACCGTGTCCGCGAAGACCTGGAAGCCAAAAACATTCCGGATGCCACGATTGATGCCCAGATTGGGATGATGGAGAAGTTTCAGTCACCCGGCTTTCTGTTTATTTTCGGCATCATCGGAATGATTGTTATGAGCGTTATTTTCGCGCTGGTGATTGCGGCCATCCTGCGTAAAAATAAGCCGGTATTCGAGTAGGGGCGACCCCACGTGGTCGCCCGATTGATAGACCCGTGGTCGCCCGCACGGGTTATTGATTGGGCAACCACATCACATGGGGCCGCCCGTACGGGTTATTGATTGGGCGACCACGTGGGGTCGCCCGTACGGTATATTGGTTGGGCGACCACGTGATATTGATTGGGCGACCACGTGGGGTCGCCCGTACGGGTTATTGATGTGCAAAAAGGCAGGGTGATTCGCATAACCGGCTCTTTAAATTCGTTAATGCTGCATGTTTGCTGTTTTTCGTAAAGAAGTTAATCAATTTTTCAGCTCACCCATCGCCTACATCATCATGGCGGTTTTCCTGACGGCGTTAGGGTTGTTACTCTGGGTGTTTCCGGATACCAGTCTGCCGGAGTACGGATATGCTGACATGGGTACGTTTTTCAACCTGACGCCGTATGTGATGCTGTTTCTGGTTCCTGCCATTACGATGCGGTCCATCGCAGAAGAAGTGCGGGCCGGGACGCTCGAATGGCTTCTGACCAAGCCCGTAAGCCGCTGGGGCGTTGTGGGGGGGAAGTTTCTGGCCAGCTGGTTGCTGGTAGCCGTTATTTTGCTGCCGACGCTGCTGTATTATTATTCGCTCTATCAGCTGGGTAATCCGGCCGGAAACATCGATTCGGCGGCTGTGAGTGGCTCCTACATCGGCTTGCTGCTGCTTAGCGGTGTATTCGTGTCAATCGGATTGTGGGCTTCTTCGTTGAACGACAATCAGGTTGTTGCCTTTGTCCTGGGCGTATTTGTTTGTTTTTTACTCTATATCGGCCTTAGTGCGGTTGCCGGTCTTGACATACTGGGTAGCCTGGCCTATTATCTTGCTTACTTTGCGCTCGATGAGCAGTACCGCGCGTTGGGTCGTGGTCTTATCGATTCGCGCAATGTGGTGTATTTACTGAGCCTGACGGCCTTTTTTCTGTGGCTGACAGTACGCCGGTTATCGGCCTGATCTCACGTTATGGATGTTCTGAACCAGCTTATTACCCGTAAAAACTTCTGGCGTCTGGCTATTCTGTGGACAGTCATTATGTTTATCGGATGCGCCTGGCCCGGCAACGGTATGCCAAGTGTCGATAATTTCGATAAAGTTGAACACCTCGGTATTTTTGCACTTTTTGCCTGGCTGTGGCTACGGGCCGGGCGGAGCGTTACCTGGGTGCTCATCGCCGGTATTATCTATGGCATGGGTATCGAGGTATTTCAGGGCGCTTTTCCGGTGCTTAAACGCTCGTTTGATCTCTACGATGGTATAGCCGATGCCGTCGGGACAGTGCTTGGCATTCTTGTGGCCCAGATTCCCGTTTTTAAGGCGGCTGATCATTAAGTCCCTATGCATAAAAAAAGCGGTCAGGCTAGCTTAGCCTGACCGCTTTTTTTATGGGGTTTGTCCGGATTAGCGCTGTGCGGTTACCCGGTTACATTTTTCACCGATCACTTTATAGGCCTGCACGAAGCCAAGCTCACCCGCGCGGCTCAGGTCAGCACAACCGGCTTGCTCATCGCCGGTATCGAAGCGGATAATACCCCGCAGATAGTATGCTTCAGCATGACGTACGTTCAGCCGCGTAGCGCTGTTGCAGTCAATAATGGCCCCTTTCTGATCGCCCAGTGAAGACCGGATAACGCTGCGGATAAAATACGATTCTGAATTTGACGGGTTCAGTTCGATCGCACGGTTCATATCGGCCAGGGCGGCTTTACCTTCTCCCTGAGCGTTTTTCAGTAAACCACGCATCATAAATGCATCCGACCGGTCGTCCTGAAGTTCGTTAATTAACCGGTAACGGTCTTGCATCAGGTTGTTCAGGATCGGCAACAGGTTGGCCGTAATGAAATCACTATAGTATGCTTTTGTCTGAATCTGGGTGTTTCCCATTTCAATCGATTTGTCGATATCGCCGATAGCCTGTTTGTTGCTGCCCAGGCGGCTGCGGCAGAAGCCACGGCTAAAGAAGGCACGGAAGTGCGATGGGTCAAGCTGGATGGTTTTGTCAAAATCGGCCAGGGCACCTTCAAAATCCGTCAGGCGGGTTTTGGCCAGCCCGCGGCGGTAGAATAATTCAGGGTCGTTCGGGCTGATTTCGATGGCGCGGCCAAAGTCAGCCAGTGCTCCTTTCGGATCGTCCAGTTTGTACCGTGAATAGCCACGGCCGGCCAGCGCTGCCGATTTGTTCGGCGATTTCTCAAGTGCCAGCGTATAGTCGGCTAAAGCACCTTTGAAGTCGTTGGTCTGGCTTTTTACGTTACCGCGTGCCGTCAGGATATTTACGTCATTCGGGTTTAACGTGATGGCTTTATTTAAATCGTTCAGGGCACTTGCGTAGTAGTTAATCTGAGCCCGGCAAATACCACGGTGGTAATACAGCATGGCATCATTCGGATTCAGGTCAATAGCGCGGTTAAAGTCCTGCATGGCCCCCCGGAAGTCGTCCAGCTTGGTCCGGTTAATACCACGGTACAAATACGCATTGGCGTCCTGTGGATTGAGTTCGATGGTTTGATCAAGGTCTTTAATCGCTCCCTGAACGTCATTCAAACTGATTTTGGCGAGTGCGCGGTTATAATAACTTGGCGCATTTTCAGGATTGAGAATAATGGCGGTGGTAAATGCCTGTAACGCGCCCGCATAGTCTTTTGCGTTAATTTTCTGGACACCTTCGTTGAAGTAGTCTGCTGCGGTTTGTGCCGATTGGCTATACACCAATCCAGGTAGTAGGCATCCTGCGAGTACAAGGATACGGAGTAGTGGTTTTATCATATAGGTTTACAGTAAATTACGGGTTAAAAAAGTTACTATACGGTAAAAGTAATTCTATTGGATTGCGCTACCAAGTAATTGTGCATAAAAAAATTAAGATGCTATCACGTATGTAAGTTAACTTATGAGGGTAATTGTAAACATAATGCCGGATTATTTAGACTCAGCTGGATTGTCCCGGATTGCTTTCTTTTATTAACCAAAAATCCTGAGCAATTTCGGGTACTAAACCCTGAAAAACATCCTATGGAATCTGCTGTTACCGAAACAAAACCGGTATCTTTCCGCCCGCTTTTTTCGCTTGCCGTCATCGTCTCTGCCCTTGGTTTTTTTGTCGACGTATACGACATGCTTATTTTTAGTATTGTCCGCGTGCCTAGTCTGAAAGGGCTGGGGTTCGACGAAAAAGGGATATCAGAAGCAGGAACCTTTATTCTGAACTGGCAGCAGACGGGTCTTGTCATCGGAGGAATTCTGTGGGGTATATTAGGCGATAAAAAAGGCCGTATGTCGGTATTGTTCGGCAGTATCGTTACCTATTCACTGGCAAACATTGCCTGCGGTTTTATACCCTATGTAACGTTTATGCCGATTGTCGACTATTATGCCCTGATGCGGTTTATTGCCGGTGTAGGTCTTTCCGGCGAAATCGGAGCCGCCATGGTGTTGGTCTCTGAGATCTTACCAAAAGAAATCCGTGGCTATGGTTCGGGCATTGTGGCAGGAATCGGGTATCTGGGGGCGGGTGTCGCGTTTCTGACCCAGGCGCTGTTCAGCTGGCAGACTGCGTTTTTTGTCGGTGGGGGCATGGGGTTGTTGCTGTTATTGCTCCGGGTCAGTGTATTTGAGTCAGGACTATTTGATCACTTAAAGAAAGAACAAAAGCATGTCGGACGCGGAAATTTTCTCGCCTTCTTTACCAGCTGGCCTAAAGCAATCAAATACCTTCGTTGTGTGGCCGTTGGTGTTCCTACCTGGTTTCTGGTCGGGATTCTGGCAACATTTGCCAATGAGTTCGGGCAGGCTATGGGCATTGCCGAAAATGTTGTTCCCGGTCAGTGTGTATCAATGATTTATCTGGGTATGGCCGTTGGCGACCTGTTATCCGGGCCAGCCAGCCAATGGTTACGCTCACGGCGGCGGACCGTTATCTACATGTTAACCGGGAATATGCTGTTCTGCGGTGTCTTTCTGTTTGGCGGCTTAAAAACACCGGCGGCGGTCTATACGGTTTGTCTGTGTGCCGGCTTCTGTACCGGCTATATTGCCATGTACCTGACCATGGTCGCTGAGCAATACGGCACAAACCTGCGGGCAACAGCCACTACCTCGGTGCCTAGTCTGGTGCGGGGCATGGTAATTCCGATGACGTTTATTTTTCAGTGGTTAAAACCATCCTTCGGTGCGCTGGTGAGTGCCGGTATAGTAGGGGCTGCGGTTTACCTGTTTACGTTCTGGTCGCTAAGGAATATTGAAGAAACCTACGCTAAAGATCTGGCATTTCTGGAAGAATAATATTTAATGGTTGCCGATGGGTACGGGTTGTTCTGCCGGTTGCTCATGGATGTGAGTGATCATAAAGGCATAAGTCAAAACGCTAAGGGCCATCATTAAGGCCGTTACCCTCTTTCGCTCGTTCTGTCTTTCACCCTTTGCGCCATCGTTGTACTTTTGATACGTTTTTTGAGTACAACGTATGAAGACAACTATTGATGTGGCAGTGATCGGGGCGGGCTTTGCGGGGATAGGGGCTGCCATTCGGCTGAAAAGTGAAGGCCATCACTCCTTTGTCGTGCTGGAACGGGCGGCGTCGATTGGCGGTACCTGGCGCGAAAATACCTATCCCGGCTGCGGTTGTGATATCCCCTCGTATTTATACTCCTTTTCATTTGCGCCGAGCGCGGCCTGGTCGCGGGTTTATGCGGGGCAGGCCGAGATTCTGGCGTATCTGAACGATTGTGTGGCCAGCTATGATCTGCAACCACATCTCCGTTTTCAGACATCTGTCGTTAAGGCGGTTTTTTCGGAAGCTCACGGACACTGGACACTGACAACGCAGCGAGGGGAGGTAATAACTGCCCGTGTCGTTATCAGTGCAATCGGCGCGCTTGATAAGCCCGCATTCCCCAAAATAAACGGGATGGAGGCTTTTCAGGGAACTGCTTTCCACTCGGCCCGCTGGGATCATGCGTGTGATCTGCGCGGCAAACGGGTGGCCGTAATCGGAACAGGGGCCAGTGCGGTCCAACTGGTGCCGGAGGTCGCCAAAGTGGCCGGTGAACTGCGGGTTTTTCAGCGAACAGCTCCGTATGTAATGCCACGGCTTGACGGCCCGGTTCCCCGGTTTATGCAGTCCGTACTGCGTACACTGCCGGTAGTCCAGCGGATTCTTCGCGAAAGCATTTACTGGGTAAACGAAGGGCAGGGCCTGAGTTTCTGGGGGCACAAGACCCTGAACCGCATCGGAACGTGGCGCGCACTTCGCCACCTGCACCGTCAGATTGCCGATCCGGCGCTTCGCCGGCAGCTGACCCCGGACTATGTACTGGGCTGTAAGCGGGTGCTTTTCTCGAACGACTACTATCCGGCACTCACCCGACCCAATGTGTCACTGGTGACAGAGCGTATCGCCGCCATAACGGCTGATTCGGTTAAAACGCAGGACGGACAGGAATACCCTGCCGATGTCATTATTTATAGCACCGGTTTTCAACTGGCAGGCGGACTGTTTTCCATGCCTTTTATCGGGCGGAACGGCCGTACCCTTATCCAGGACTGGGTCTCTGACGGGGTGTCATCCCTGCATGGTATGGCTTTTTCCGGATACCCGAATCTGCTGTTGCTAGTGGGCCCTAATACCGGCCTTGGGCATAATTCAATCATTCACGTGATTGAGTCGCAGATAAACTATGTACTGGATTACATACGGTTTCTGGACCGATGTGGTCCGGACGCCGCGCTGGATGTCAGGCCGGAGGTCCAGCAGCAGTACCAGGCATCGCTTCAGCAGCGGTTTTCGCCGACGGTCTGGGCTTCGGGGTGCCGGAGCTGGTACATGGATAAACAGGGTAGTAATACCGCCCTCTGGCCAGGCTCCACTATGGACTACCGGGCACGGACACGGCGCATTAACCCCAACGATTTTACGGTTATTCACGGATATCCGGAGAAAGTTTATACGGCTCCTGACGATGTGTTTGTGTAGCCTGCCGACCATAAAAAAAGCCCGGATAGGCGTCCGGGCTTTTTTTATTTATTATCGGTTTCGTTATTCGGCCAGATTGAAGCGTACCTGAACCCCGCCGGCCGTTGTGGCCCGGATAAACGAGTTCGACACGAGCGGGTTGTTAAACGTCCGGTCGAAATAGAAGTTCAGATTCAGCCGTTTGTTGACTACATAACTCACCTGCGGACGCAGCTGGAAATTGATGTTACCCGACGTAATGATGTGCTCGGCATCCAGTTTCCGCTGAATTGCCCGGGTATCCCGGAAGGTCAGGTTACACGAGAAGGTCAGGTCATTTTTCAGTCGTTTGTAGCCTCCGTTAATTTTGAACGGTACCCGGAAATTACTGCGTGTAAAGCCGATCCGGGCTGTGATGTCCTGGTTGTTCAGATCAGCCACCTGCGAGTTTGACAGGTTCAGCGCCACGTCGCGGCTCTTGTTATACTCCAGACCACCGGTAATCCTGTTCTTTGTCTGGAACTGAATACCGATCAGCGGAGCAAATTTTTCAGACATCGTAATGGTACTCATCACAAAGATCGGGATGTATTGCCCGTCGAGGTTAACCTGATTGGCTAGGTTGTAGCCCATAACTGCCAGGTTTACGTATTGTGCACCGTAGTCCAGCGATGAGATATAATTACCGACGCTGTATGTCGAGGTATAACTGTGGGCCAGTACAAACGAACTGAACACTTTCTTAAACGGAGCCAGATTCGACAGACCATTATAATCAACCCGCCAGTTAGGCAGCGGGAAGTTATAGAACGGCGATGTGCTGGTTTTCATCGGGCTCTGACCGCTGTAGGCCGCAAAGAATGCCGGAATCAACACATCCTGCGAATTTTTGTTGTATTCACCGGCACTCGGATTCAATTGTTTTAACCGGTTCAGGATGATCTCACGGAAGCCTTCAAACCGCTCGAAAATCGGCGATGAGTTGTCTTTCCGGATGGGATCAAAAGCCGTTCTGAATGACCAGAACGACATGCTGAACTGACCGTTACGAACCGGACTCTGGCTTTCGTACTGCCCGTTGGCACCCGGCCTGAACCGTTCTTCGTAGCTGTCTGTACGCGTCAGGTTCATGTTGATCGTCATCCGGAAATCCTTAAACGGTTCCAGGTTGGTACTGGCCGAGAAACGTTTGCCGATTGTTTGCTGGAAAGCGGTGTTTTGCTCTGTACTTTTCGAAATCCAGCCACGGTCAGCGGCCTTATACTGAATATTCCGGTCCTGCGAGCCTAATACAAAAGGCAGACCGGGGGCTAAACTGCCTTCGGCCATACCAAAGAAACGCGGAGTGGGCAGAAATCCTGGTAACAGGGTCGACTCCTGAATTGTATACGAGTAGTTGATACCACGGATGGTCATCAACAGCCGTGTCGCACTCTTCAGCAGCTTGCTCTCCGAACGCTGGATTTCTTCATCATCCCCCGGGCTGCGGGAGAAATTTTTCCGGACCGGCGATGGCGTATTGGCAAAACGCAGATAGCGTAGCTTGTTATAGAGACGGACCAGGTCGACACGGCCTGAAATTCCCCGTTCACGGTTATTACGGACGATGTTACCAAACAGGTTTCCGGCAGAATCGGCCAGAGCGTAGGAGTTTGCCTGGAACTGATAGCCGATATTGTAGGTAACATCGGCAGACATCCAGTCTGTAAGCGGTAGCTTATCCAGTGGCAAACGATAGGTAGTCCGGATTTCCTGCTGGAAATTCTTCAGACGCCCCAATTGTTTCAGGCTGCGCAGCATCGAGTCGCGTTTAACCTCCGTGTTAATTTCGCCGTATGGCTCATCAACAATGGCATTCGCCTGGGCTTTATAGGTGATGTTGATGCTTTTTGTCAGGGCCCAGCTCAGGTCGTAATACCGGTTGAACAGGAAGTATTTTTCAAACTGGGGCGATACACCATTTGTCGTCAGATCAGAACTGCGGTACTGGGTTTTGATGAAACTCCGGTCCAGATCCGTGCGGAATGAAACAACTGTTGGCAGCAAAGACAGGTTGAGGTCTTTCAGCCAGAACAGGTACTTACGTTCCAGACCTGGTACATTCTTGAAGGGCTCCCATGATACGGGTCTTGGCGTAAAATTATAGGCAAAGCCGCCGCGATATTGCCGCTGGAAATACTCCTGCATCAGGATGTTCTGCCGGCGTCCTTCGTTGAATGCGTAATTGAACGAGAAATTCTCAATATCATAGAAATGACTTTTCGCATTGGTACTGGTTTTGACCTTCCGTACGTTCGACAGGTTGATGCCTTTCCGGTAGTTGTTATCTTCAACCATGCGGCGGTAAGCATCACGCTCTGACTCCGGCAGCGTCGACAGGGCCTGTTCCAGTGGCATATCCGGATCAAGCGGATTAAAATGTGGAATGATGCGGCGCATGTCATAGTTGACATACATCGGAATCCGCAGCCCCCAGTCCTGCGGGAATAGTTTATCCACCGCGATTGACGAAGAAATGCCAAACTCCATCGACGTTTCCTGAGACCGGTCGCCGATTTTGGTCTGAACTCCGCCAAACCCAAAGGTCGAGAGTTTCCCGGACGCCTGTACCGTGGCAAAATCGGCCAGTTTGGCATTCAGTGTGCCAACGGCTGCTGTACCGCCTGTCTGGTCATAGCCATTGGTACGGAGTTCATTTACCCAGATGGTAAATGTTTTCGGCAACTCGTCCGGCGATTTGGGATTTCTCACCCCAATCATGATGGTCTGTACCGAACTTAAATCCGGGTTTCCGACGACGGTAATCGGATAATCTTTTCCTTTGTCTGTATTCGTATAAACAGTCGTATAAGGAAGGCCTGACGTCCGGCCGGTCAATTTGTCCCGTTCTGCCTTAGCATTGACCAGGGCTTTTAAGTCGACATCCAGTTCGTTTTCAGACGGCCAGATTTCTGTATCAGCCTGCGCATTGGCTGGCGTCACTTTCAGTCTGGGAACTTCAATTTCGTAATAGTTATTGAGGTAATCCGTACCAACGCGGATAAAAGCCGAAACCTGACCATCGGCTGCCGTTCCATTGCCGTCTTCGCCGTGCATGTGGATAAACATCTTCAGGCGCTGACGGAACAGCAAATTCAGGTTGGTGATTTTAAAGGCACCCCGTGAGTCACCGTCCCGCAGGTTTTTTACCGACATGGCCATTGATTGTTCGTTCAGCTCTACGTTCGCGATATTGGTATAGTCACGGTCACGCTGGAAGCCCGGCGGTACGACATAGGTATATTTCGGGCTGGCCGGATCTGATGTTCCCTGGCTGTTTTCTTCGATGTTTACGGTCGTTACCTTAAACTGAGCATCGTACGGCTCCGGTACTTCCTGCAGGCCGCGCTGGTTCAGATCGCCGGTATATTTCCGGTACTGGTTGGCTTCCAGCTGTAGCTGAGCAAACCGCAGCACTACCGGTTCGGCAAAGTCGGTCAGGTACATCCGCATGAAACGAATGGATTTGAAACCGTTGATGCTGCCTATTTTCCGCAGAAACTCCCGCACCGGAATCCGGAACTGGTACCAGGTGGCACCGTCGGTGACAACTTTATCGGTAATGTAACCTTTCCCGACCTCTAACCCGCCTTTCCGGAGGTCAATTTCATACTCGTAATACGCTTCGTTGTCGTTGATGGTGTTATCGGTATTAAGGTCTTCAATGTCCGGCAGGTTATTGTTGGCAGGAGTCAGCAACTGATCGGTCGCACTGTTTTCAGGAGAGTTGTTCTCCATACCCATGTACTTTTTGTAGCGGCTGACGATGTATTTCGCCTGATTCGCTTCTGCACCCAGGTAAAACTGGAAATCATCGTTCGACGGATCATTCAGGATCGCGCTCAGAGCGGCCGGGTCGGTAACGCGCTGGCGGACGGCATCAATAAAGTCTTTGAAATAAGCCCGCTCGGCGGCGTTGCCTAAGCCGTCGAGACCAACATCCTGCCGTTCGCGTGCCCCCGCCTGGTTGGTGAAGGCATTGGTCACAAACTGCTGACGGGTTACCTTACCCCATGCCGTTGAGTCAACGCCGGCCAGGTTGTTCCGGTCGTTTGGATCGTCGCTGATCGGCAAACCGTTCTCAAAGTTGTAGCGGCTGTCTTTGATGACATCTTCCGATACGTCGCCGAGGTTGAATATGAGTTTACCGCCGGTCGTGTTGTTTTTGTTTTTGGTGTTATCCGGATAGGCCCGGACAACCCCGTCCTGCCCTTCGATGAATGGGTCCAGCATCCAGAAGGTCAGGTTCTCAACGTTGACATTGTCGAAATCGTTGTCCGACGTTACGGCGCGCATGATGGCCCCGAAGTTCTGACGCGGGTTTTTCAGCTTACCGTCAAAAGTCAGATCGCGGTTGTAGTTGTACATACCCCGCTCTTCCGGGATATAGGCTACATCCAGTACGTTGGCCGGTTGCTGAACAGTTGGTACTGAACGCCCCGGGAAGAGTGTAGTCGGTAAATAGTATCGTTCGTAAAAGTTCCGTTTCTCAACCTCCGTCAGGTTTACGCTCGCGTCCCCGATGTTAGCGTTTTCGTTATAAATCGTCTGGTCGACGGTATACACCGAAATACGCGCGCGGTTATAGGCATAAGGCAGCGGGTCGTTCGGCGTACCCTGCGGGAACTGCTGCGGTGTCGAGCCCAGACGCCAGCGGGTTGGCTGGCGCGTCAGGTCAAAAATCGTCCGCGTGGCTTCAAAATCGTCGATAAACGAGTTGTTGTTTACCCGCGGTGCCACGCCCGGAATCAGCTGGGCTACCTCCCCCTGGAACTGGATATTCGACATTTCCTTGGTCTGGATAAAAGGCAGCCAGTCCATGAACCGGGTCAGTGCGGCTGAATTTTTCCGGATGTTGGCGCTTACCCCGAGCATGGTGTTGTTTACCGGCTCGTTGCCGATAGCCACCCGCGTCAGGAAGCCGGCCGGCGTCTCCTTCATCTTCATGGCCGTCAGGCCGAAGGTAACATCAGGACTCAGGGCATAATCGAGGTGAGTACCGACCAGGGTCCGGATCTGGTTCTGGAACATATCCGGCAACTCATACGAAATTTTTACCTCGCGGCCGGAGTTCAAGACGCCGTCATTCATCAGCCGCAACGATCCGGATGATTCATCAAACTGATAGTCCTGCCCGGGAGAGAGTGGTACGTTACCGGCGATAACCTGCACAGAGGCGGCCTTAACCCCGAATGGTAACTGGACGACCTGACCGGTTGAAGACTGGAAACTACCACGAATAAAAAACTTGTTTTTATCTGGCAGCTGCTGGGCATCGGCCAGGGTCTTCCGGTACAGTTCGTTGAAGACATATTTCGCCTTCAGGTCTTCTTCTGAGGGGAGGAATTTGCCTGAAAGATATGACCCGAAAGGCTCCAGTACCGGGAAAATGACCCGCCCATAGCGTGGGTCTATCGTAACATCTTCGACATAATCGAAGTTGCCGTCGGGCTGCCGGTCCTGCATCTGGTTCAGGACGTCCATGTTGAAGACCTGGACTAACGGACGGTTGCGCAGGTTTTCCCCTTCCTGAAGGTTGGGTACATCCATGCCGGTGATATCATCCTTGTAAATCAGCCGGAGCTGGAAGTTCTGCTTTGTAATCTGCGTGGTGTTGAGGGAATAGATGTTTTTCATCATCAGATCCCACATCGGCAGCTGCAGGTTGTTCCGGATCGTCGCCGATTTCAGCAGCTTTAACACCAGTACCTCATCGTCTTTCCGGTTCTGGTAGTTTTCGGTAAGCTCACCTACCTGATAGCGTTGGCCCTGGTAAGTATATTCGTACGAAACGGCCAGCACCTCGTCGTTACGAAGAGGCGTTAAGAGCGAGATATATCCCAGCTGCGGATGGAATTTGTATTCACGGTCGGTCAGGCGTTTGGCGCCGCGCAACAGGTCATAATCACGGCCTTTCTGCATGCCAAACGACGATTCTACTATATTGGATGTCTGATCGACCTGGCGTAGCTGGTTTGTTGTGCGCAATTTTTCATACAAGGCGTTGGTACCGTTGTTGACCGGTGCGCCTGCGCGAACAGGTTGCAGGTTGCTGTTAGTCGGGTTGTTGAATTTGCTGCCCTCACCCAGATCGGAGAAACCGGCGATGTTCCGCAAGCTTTCGGTAGTGTTGGTACGGTTGGTCACATAAACTTCCACCCGCGTAATGGTTACCCCTGAGGTAATTTGCGGGATGTATCGCAGTGAGCGTTCGTATTGATCGCGGAAATACTGCGACAGGAAGAAGTGCCGGTTTTCGTCGTACTGATCAGCACGGATTTCATATTGTTTGCCGACAGAACCGTTACGCAGGGTAATTTCCTGCTTTTTCGAACGCTGTTGTGAGGCAACCAGCGTGGCCATTAAGCGGCCAAACCGGAGCTGTGCCTTGGCCCCGAACAGGTTCTGCACGCCCGGAATCAGCTGACTGTTGATGTTCCAGTTGATATTACCGGCTTCCAGGCCCTGAATGATGCTTTCGTTTGTCGGCGTAAAATCAGGGATACCCGGCATCCCCGGCTGACTTAATCCGGATGAATTCATCCCCGGCATGCCGGGCATTCCTGGCAGACCAGGTTTATTTAAGCCGTTCAGCCCGTTCGGCATATTGGGCAGGTTCGGTAAAAGACCTTGCGGTTTATAATTGACCTTCAGCGCATTTTCGAAGTTAAAGCTTGACTTGGTATCATAATTGGCCATGACGCCGAGCCGCTCCCCGATCTTTCCGTTGAAGTTGATGTTAATCTGCTCGTTGAAAATAAAGTTACCGGTCCGCCGGAACTGAACAGGCAGTACCGGGTTGTCGATAAACTGATGCAGGTACCCGAAATCAAGGGTAACAAAGCCATTTGGTTTGAAGTCGACCTGGTTGCCGCCGAAAATCCGGTCAACAATTGGCGGTAATTCTAGTTTAGGTATCAGACCCCGGCCACTGAGGGCACTTTTACCATCCTGCCGGGCACTGTATTCCCGTAGCAGCGATTCCTGCGCGCGTGCATTTTGCAGGCGGTTGTAGGTCGCATACGGAATGGTTTCGGCCGGACGCAAATACAGACCGTTCTGTTCTGTGTTGACGCCTGGTGTCGGCGGAGCGGTGGCTACGCGGTTATTGTTCGGCGGCGTTGTAATGGGTGTATTCGGTGACGGCGTCGAAGGCGACGAAAGGGATACGCCCGGACGGACGCGCTCATAAACGCCCATCTGGCCATTCGGATCGAGTCTGAATTCGGTTGAGACACCCTTCGGGTCACGGAGAATATAGGGCGAACGCGGAGGGCGTTCCGAAAAACGGGTTGCGTACCGGTCCGGCCAGTTTACGGTTGGCCGCCGGTTTGCGTTACGCAGGGCACGGATACTGTCGGCCCGCTCCTGGGCCAGCCGGGCAGCCTCCACGCGTTGTGCGTTGACGGATGACGTGCTTTTTGGCGGTGTCTGACGCTTTGTTGTATCAGACGTTGCCGGCCGGCGATTGCTTCCGCCCCGACGGGAAGGTGTTTGTTGCGCCAGGCTAACGGATATTGAAACTGTAAAGACGACGGTGCTTAACAGCGCCAACGTCGTAAAACGCGGCCAATATCGCCCCGACAATGCCCTTAAAAGGACGTTATTGGCCGGGAAAGGTAACCTGTGAACGGTGGATAGGTTCACCATTTTGAATCTGCTGAATCTGGTAGTACTACGAACGATATAGAGTTTCCCAAGTTGTCTTTACTTCAAACGGCGAATAGCGTGCCAATCGTCTGTTTGGGGGAAAATTTTTGGTTGATAAAGGCCGGTGTGTATACGCGTTGCCGGCATAGCCTGCGTGGCCTGCACACTGCCTGCGGATTAGCGTAATGCCTGCCGGATCAGATCCTCGACAGTAACCGTCTGGCCGTTAGCGGCTTTCAGAACCGCATCGACGTTGCGTTCGGCCATTAGCCGCGCCAGTCCGAGGGCCATAAGAGCGGCCAGGGCTTCTTCCCGGACCGGATTGGCACCCTGTCCTTGCCGGTAGGTAGGTACGTCCGGCACAACACCCAGCTTTTTCATCTTGTCTTTGAGTTCAAGAATAATCCGCTGGGCTGTTTTGGCCCCAATGCCTTTTATGGATTGTACCATGCCTACATTTTCGGCCAGAATGGCCAGCCGCAGGTCGGATGGTGAAAACGCAGACAAAGCCGTCAGTGCTGTATTCGGGCCTACGCCTGATACGCTGATCAGGTCGAGAAACAAGGCTTTCTCATCGGCCGTAGCAAAGCCATACAGCGATTGTGAGTCTTCCCGAAACAAATGATGAATAAATAACTTTACCCGATCTCCTCCGCCCGGCAGGGTCGAATAGGTTTGCAGAGAGATATGAATCTCGTAGCCTACCCCCTGTACATCAATGATCGCGTACGTAGCTTCCTTGTACGCCAGTTTTCCGTCTAAATAAGCAATCATGCAGAGCCGAAAGCCTCTCTTTTAGCTTTTTGGTAAGCTGTAAAGTTACGAAAAAACCATGACTTTTCCTGAAAATTGCACTTGTCTCAGACTCAGGTTTATGACTGTCCGGCGGCTAGGGCCAGCTGACCGTAATCAGCGATACTCCCTGACGGGGTAGGTTGAAGGATAAAGGCAATGTCCCTTTAGTGACCGTATGCCAGACCGGGGCCTCTAACAGGGCCAGTTCACCGGCTTTTTCCAGTTCGGTAATCTGTTCGGCTGTCGGCGCTTTCGGCGATCCCATTTTTTTCCAGCGTTCGTAGGCGTTGCTGTGTTCCTGATCAATCCGGTAGTGATGGACCAGCACGCGCCCGTCCGGCAGGCCGTTTACCGACAGGTCAACCTGTGCGGCAGGGGTCAGCAGGTTATCATCGTGGTAGTGCCAGACCATAACCGCTGCTTTGCGGTCGTCTTTACTGGCGAGCGCATTGATGTCTGCTTCTGCCCGCACACTCTGATCCCGTACCCGCAGGTAATTGTAAGCCAGATCGTTATTGACCTGTACGCGGTTGGCTGGCATCATGCCGAACATCCGGAACACATTCAGCACCGGTTTATCCACACCGTTGGTTGCCAGATCCCGGAAGCCCCTGAACCAGGCCTGGTTTTCAAACTCAAAAGCCCAGGTGACGGCCCCCAGCAGGTTCACCCCGCGGGCATTTGCCAGGTCGTATTTACGGGCAAACGAAGCCGCCGTATAACTCGAATACATCGTGCCGTTGCGGTACGCATTCTGCGGGTGAAGGTCTTCCGAGCAGGCCGCACATCCCTCCGGATCGGATTCCCCGATGATGATCGGCAGGTGTTTTAGTTTGGGGTAGGAGGCCACAATCTCGAAGCCCTTGTCGATGTCGCGGAGTTGCGTGCCCATGTTCATTTGTACAATACCGTTGACCACCTTCGGCGCTCCCTTGGCGTGAAATGTAATAAAATCAAGGGGAGACCCGGTCTTGCCGGTCGCGTAGTTTTTGCCGCTGACGACGTGATCCAGGAAAGCTTTCAGGAACTTAGCCGATTCGGACCAGCCCGGACCGGTAACCTCCGGACCACCGATTTTCGCCGTTGGCAGGGCGCGTTTTACGGCGTCAGCCGTGTAGTCATATAGCTTGATGTATTCGTCGGTAGTGCCTTTCCAATAGCCGATATTAGGCTCGTTCCAGAGCTCCCAGTACCACGACTCAACTTCTTTCCGGCCGTAACGGTCAATGGAGTGTTTAACCCATTGGTAAACCAGTTCGGCCCATTTCTGATAGTCTTTAGGCGGGTAGGCCCAGCCTGTATAAATGTCGTTGTAATTGTCGCCCGGTTTCCAGTGATGGCGGTAGGGCTGCGGTTTAACAGACATGGCTTCGGGCATAAACCCGATCTGGGCGACTGGCTTCATGCCCCGCTCGATGTAGGTATCAAAAATCCGGTCGACGATTGTCCAGTTATAGACCGGCTGGCCGTTGGCGTCTTCGGTATAGGCATTGGTTGAGCCCCATTTCAGCGCCGCTTCTCCGTCGCCGGTAACCAGCAGGCTGTGGGCCCGTACGTATACCGGAACCTTACTGAGGTTCGCTATTTCGGTCAGGAGCTTTTTACCGTCCTTCATGTAGGTATAATTCGGCTCATCATAACCAAACCATGCCCAGACCGGCTGGAGGGTTCCGGCTGGTTTGTTCAGCTCAACGCGGATGCTGGTTGGGTTGGTGGTAGCAGGTTGTGTCTGTGCTGTAGCTGCTGTTGCAGTGAGTACAGTGGCCAGCAGGGCAGCGCAGAGAAGGCGGTTTAGCAACATCATGGAATCGGAAAGAGTTGGTAGGCATAAAACAACCCGATGGCCGGAATTTACCCGGTCAGCGCCGGTGAATCCGTTGCTGATAAGCCGGATAACGACTAAATACAAACAGATTTGTCGGTTCAGCCCGTCCCAACAACCCGAATCAGTAACAGCCGCCGTGCATCCCGAAAAAAATCCTTTACTTTGTACGGCCAAAACCGCGTAACTACCTATGATTTAAGAATAATCCGTGAAAAAACCGGATAAATTCCTGAATATGAACAGGGCGGTAATGGCTACGTAACCCTGTTATCGAAATTTAACCAATTACAAGCAGACGCAATGAGTACCATTCAGAGCATTCATGCCAGACAAATTCTGGACTCGCGAGGTAACCCAACCGTAGAAGTTGACATCCGTACTGAACATGGCTTTTTAGGCCGTGCCGCTGTGCCATCAGGCGCGTCAACCGGAACGCACGAAGCAGTTGAACTTCGCGATGATGACTCGAAAGTATACGTTGGTAAAGGCGTATTGAAGGCCGTATCAAACGTGAACGAATTGATCGCCCCTGAGCTGGTTGGCATCTCGGTATTTGAGCAAGGTATGATCGACAAGATCATGCTGGAACTGGACGGTACGCCAAACAAAGGCCGGTTAGGTGCCAATGCTATTCTGGGTGTATCGCTGGCACTGGCGAAGGCGGCTGCTCAGGAAGCCGGTCTGCCCTTGTACCGCTATATCGGTGGCGTAAATGCCAATACATTGCCTGTTCCGATGATGAACATCCTGAACGGTGGTTCACACGCCGATAACTCAATCGACTTCCAGGAGTTCATGGTTATGCCGGCCAACGCACCAAGCTTCTCAGAAGCTCTGCGGATGGGAACAGAAGTGTTCCATACACTGAAGAAAGTATTGAAAAGCAAAGGCTTATCAACAAACGTTGGTGACGAAGGCGGTTTTGCCCCGAACATCACGTCGAACGAAGAAGCCATTAAAACGATTCTGGAAGCTATCGAGAAGGCGGGCTACCGTCCGGGCGAAGACATCTGGATCGCAATGGATGCAGCTACGTCGGAGTTCTACAATGCCGAAGAAGGCATCTACCACTTCAAAAAATCAACCGGTGATAAGCTGACTTCGTCTGAAATGGCCGGCTACTGGGCTGACTGGTGTGCAAAATACCCGATCCTGTCGATCGAAGACGGTATGGCCGAAGACGACTGGGCGGGCTGGAAAGCACACACAGAGGCGCTGAAAGGCAAAGGCGTTCAGCTGGTTGGCGACGACTTGTTTGTAACGAACGTAACCCGCCTGCAGCAAGGTATCGACGCTGGTATCGCTAACGCGGTTCTGGTGAAGGTAAACCAGATCGGTTCGCTGTCAGAAACAATCGACACCGTGAACCTGGCGAAACGTAACTCATACAAAAACATCATGTCGCACCGTTCGGGTGAAACAGAAGACGCAACCATCGCTGACCTTGCCGTGGCATTGAACACCGGCCAGATCAAAACCGGTTCGGCTTCCCGTTCAGACCGGATGGCGAAATACAACCAATTGCTTCGTATCGAAGAAGAACTGGGTGAAGTGGCTTACTTCCCCGGTCTGAAATTCTAGGTAGTCAGCGATATAGGGTTATCCGGCCGGTAACGTACCCGCAGCCTGTGGGTTGTTTGCCGGTCGGATGTTATCCGGAAGCTGGTCCGGCTTTAGTGCTATCAAACGACAACAGACGTATGTTCAAACGGATTCTTCGCTCGCTTCGCAATTTTTACGTCGCTACGGGCGTCGGTCTGTTTTTATGGATGGTAATACTGGATCCTAACGATCTGCGCTCGCAGTTCCGGAACTGGTGGACGCTCCATAAACTTCAGAACGAAGAAGCATACTATCAGGATAAGATCAAAGAGGTACAGAAAGCCCGGCGCGAGGTGCTGGGAACCGATCAGCTCCGGGAAAAATACGCCCGTGAAAAGTACCTGATGAAAAAACCGACGGAGACGGTATATGTCATCGTCGATGAGCATAACGAACCGATTGAAAAATAAAGAGAGTGGGAGCGCCGGTGCGGTACTTCCACTCTTTCTTTTTTTAGCATGATTAACGTTCTATTCGTCTGTCTGGGAAATATCTGCCGTTCGCCGGTTGCGGAAGGCGTTTTTCGCCAGCTGGTAGCCGAACAGGGCCTGGCCGGTCAGATTCAGTGCGATTCGGCCGGTACGGCGGCGTATCATGTCGGCGAGCTTCCCGACCGCCGGACCCGCGAGAATGCGCTGGGGCACGGCCTGAAACTAACGCACCGTGCACGGCGTATGATTGGCGAAGATCTGGCCAACTTCCAGTATGTAGTGGCTATGGACGAAGCGAATTTCGACGCTATTCTGAAACTCAGCCATCGTAGTGTCGGTTTAATCAGTGAGGATAATATTTTCCTGCTGCGTGAGTTCGATCCTGTTGTCAGTGATGAAGCCAGTGTGCCCGACCCGTATTACGAAGGCCCCGAAGCCTTCGAGCAGGTTTATCAGATTGTCTTGCGTTGCTGCCGGCAATTGCTGGCCTATCTGGCTCATCATCATAATCTTACATTGTTGAATGATAGCCGGACTACCTGATTGAGGGCCTGAACCGTCACGGTGTTCAATCCGGTAATTACTCTGTCATTCGATCACTCTATTACTTTATGAATAAGAAAGTTATTCTCATCATCATGGACGGTTGGGGAATGACCGTTCAGGCCGATCGTTCGGCCATTGCTGCTGCTAAAACACCTTTTTACGATAAAATCTGGACCACCTGCGCACACAGCCGCCTGGAAGCCTCCGGGCTGGCGGTAGGTCTGCCGGCGGGACAGATGGGCAACTCGGAAGTAGGGCACATGAACCTCGGTGCCGGCCGGATTGTCTATCAGGATCTGGTAAAAATCAATAAGGCAGTAGAAGAACAAACACTGGGTAAGGAAGCGGTGCTGGCCGATGCACTGGCTTATGCAAAAACGACCGGCAAGAAAGTACACTTTATCGGGCTGGTATCGGATGGGGGCGTACACTCGCACATTGAGCACCTGAAAGGCCTGACTTCGATTGCACATGCCGAAGGACTGCGCGACGTGTTCATCCATGCCTTCACCGACGGGCGGGATACCGACCCGAAAAGCGGGCTGGGTTTCCTGACTGATTTACAGGATCATCTCAACAAAACCACAGGGACGATTGCCAGCATTGTCGGCCGTTTCTACGCCATGGACCGCGATAACCGCTGGGAGCGCGTGAAGCAGGCATACGATGTGATGGTAAAAGGAGTCGGACAAAAAGTACGGGCCAATGAGCTGTTACACGCTGTTGAAGCCTGTTACGACGCTGATATTACTGATGAGTTTATCAAGCCAATTGTTGCCGTTAAGCCCGACGGGTCACCGGTAGCGGTGATTGAAGAGGGCGATGTGGTCATGTGCTTTAACTTCCGGACCGACCGTGGCCGTGAAATTACGCAGGCGCTGACGCAACGCGATTTCCCTGAGCAGGACATGCACAAGCTGAACCTGTATTACGTGACAATGACTAATTACGACAGCGACTTTACCGGGGTCCATGTTATTTATGACAAGGACAACCTGAATAAAACGCTGGGTGAAGTGGTTGCCGAAGCAGGCCGCACACAGATCCGGATTGCTGAAACGGAGAAATACCCGCACGTTACGTTTTTCTTCTCTGGTGGCCGCGAAGAGCCGTTTACCGGCGAAAGACGCCTGTTGTGCCCGTCGCCGAAAGAAATGGTGATCATCAACGAACAGGGTGAATCTGTTACCATTCCGGTAAAGACCTACGACCAGAAGCCGGAAATGAGTGCATTTGACATCCGCGACGCCATTGTGCCGGAGCTGGAGAAGGAAAGCGCTGATTTTATCTGTCTGAACTTTGCCAATCCCGATATGGTGGGCCACACCGGCGTGTTCGATGCCGTGGTGAAGGCAGTTGAGACCGTCGATCAGTGTGTAGAAGCCGTAGTCACCGCCGCTTTGGCCCATGGCTACGCGTCGATCATCATCGCCGACCACGGTAATGCAGATTATGTGATCAACGACGACGGTTCACCGAACACCGCGCATACGACGAACCTGGTGCCGTGCATTCTGGTGGCCGGCGATTATCATCCAACCTTGAAGGACGGTAAGCTCGCCGATATTGCACCAACCGTGCTGCAACTGATGGGTATTCCGCAGCCAGCCGAAATGTCGGGCGTTAGTCTGATCGCAAACTGATTTTAAAAAAATCTTGTTGGCCATTCAGCAAGCAGTATTTGCGCCCTCTGCAACCCTGCGGAGGGCGCCTTTTTTGTGATTATGAGACACGTCTTACAAGTAGCCATATGCCTTGGGATGGCCGTTTTTTCGGCCTGTACGCCAGCGAGTGATCAAAATCAGACCAAGGTATATTATGACCTTGAGGGTTTTGTGAAAAAGCAGATTGCTCTGCTGGAGAAGCAAAAACCCATGGTCGATAAGGCCGCTACGATTAAACAGCAGACGCAGAACCAACAAACCCGGGAGGTAGATTGGGCCCATGAACTTGAACTGTTTGTGCAGGCCGATCTGAATAAATCCGCTTTCCGGAGCAGCTATCAGGTTAGTCAGGCCGATCCGCTGTCGTATACCTATACCCTGAAGCCGGAAGAAGACAAACTGACGGTCCGGTCGCTGAGCATTCAGCTGGATTCGGCAACCCGTCAGCCCCGCCGGATCGAAGCCCTGCTGCGGACCAGGAACCTGTTATACGAGTCAGACCGGCATGTGCTGATGACGTGTGCGCCGGCTTCCGGCAGCGAATGGCGGGTGCAGCACTACGCCATTGACGGGTATCAACAGCTTCGCTTTTTCGAACGCAACGATTTCGGTGTTAAAGCAACTGTGCATTAACCCTTCTGCCCTCAGGCTGTATTGACCGCTTTTTCAGGAGAGGAATCGCTCTGACCGGGACAGATGACTGTCCCGTAGCCTCATTGTGCCGTTTGTTAAATAAAAAATAGTTCTCAGCCACCTAAGTGTGCATGAAACTGCGTTATTTCGCAGTTAAAGTTGATTAATATATAAAGTAATCGGTTTATAGTGAATCGGTTTACGGATTGAACATTGTTGAGTATGGTAGGGATTATCATGGGAAGCCTTTCTGACCGGAAGGTAATGCAGGAAGCCGCAGACATGCTGACTGAATTCGGTATCGCTTTCGAGATGGATATTGTATCGGCACACCGCACGCCTGAAAAGATGGTTGCGTATGGAAAGACAGCACGCGAACGTGGCCTGAAAGTGATCATTGCCGGTGCGGGCGGAGCTGCCCATCTGCCGGGAATGGTGGCCTCACTGACCATGTTGCCGGTAATCGGAGTGCCGGTTAAATCGAGTAACTCCATTGATGGCTGGGACTCAGTGCTGTCGATTCTGCAAATGCCGTCGGGTGTTCCGGTGGCTACGGTCGCCTTGAACGGTGCCCGTAATGCCGGTATCCTGGCTGCTCAGATTATAGGCACATTTGACGATGCCGTTGCTGCCCGGCTGGATGCGTATAAGGAAAGCCTGAAAGCCAAAGTCGATGAGATGAGCCGGGAGCTTCACTCGCTAACCTAATTTGCAAGTAAAACCCATATGAGTGCACATCAACAACAAAGCGGTAGTTCACAACTTCCTGCCATTACACTCGCGGTGTTGGTGGCCATGATTATTGCCCTGTTGTACATCGGTTACGAAAAACTGGCCGACACGACGGGCAATACCGAAGAATTGACGAATATCCCGATCGATTCGGTGCAACGGAACCTGTCGCTGGAGGGTGAGTCGGAGCTTATTGCCCCGATTGATACCCTGGTAGATACCACGGCAACACCGGCCCCGGTTGATTTGTCGCAGGAAACACCGCCTGCCGAACCGGCCGTAGAGGAAACGAAACCGGCTGCAGAAGGCGAAGAAACCAAAACCGCCGCTAACGAGACTAAACCACCGGTTGAGGAAAAACCAAAGGCGGAAGAAAAAAAGCCTGACATTCCGAAAGGCGGGGTAACAACAACCTACACCGTCGGAGACGGTGAGACGTTTTACGGCATTGCCAACCGGCTGAACATGAAGGTCAGCACATTGAAGGCCATGAATCCGGATGTCACCGAAGAATCCGTAAAGGCCGGCGTTACCCGGCTAAACGTAAAAGCCCGTGCGGTGCATACCGTCGGGCCGGGCGATGTCCTGCGGGTGGTGGCCGAAAAATACGGTATCAGCAAAGAAGCGCTGATGCGGGCAAACGGGAAAACCAAAGATTTTGCCCAACGGGGTGAAAAACTCATTATCCCGTACGGCGAGCGCCAATAGTAACGAGAGGCTGATGGATACCGTCAGCCTTTATT
Source organism: Arsenicibacter rosenii (assembly GCF_001870735.1). Taxonomy (GTDB): domain Bacteria; phylum Bacteroidota; class Bacteroidia; order Cytophagales; family Spirosomataceae; genus Arsenicibacter; species Arsenicibacter rosenii. The sequence continues at coordinate 27,633 of NZ_MORL01000010.1, forward strand.
TTTTCTCATACACCAGACCCATTGTCCACCGGAAATCGTTGTTCTTACGCCCGGGCGAAATAATGCTTTCGTAAGAGTTGAAGGCTGTCGTCCGCAGGCTTACGGCAGCCGTTACCCGTACCTGAACGCTCAGACTGGCGTTCCAGCGTACATTGCCTTTCTGGTTGAGAGCAGGCTGGTAAAACGCCGTGTGGGAAATCGACCAGCGCTTGTCTTTACCCATAAAATATTCGCCATATACCCGCGCCGAGTTGCGCAGAACGTTGATATCGTTGAGTTCAATGAAGTTGGTGTACTCATACAGAAATACATTGGTAACCGACAGGTAAGCCGACGGTTTGGTTACCAGCTTGTATCCGACACCTCCGGCTGCTGAAAAACGCAGGGCAATTTTTCGCAGATTACTTTTTTCCAGTGAACCAAAGGCAAGGTAATAGAGCCGGTCATCATACCTGAAGGTAGACCGCAGATCGCCAGCCCATTCCCGCTCGTTCAATAAACCGTTCTGACGACCATAAATGAATGAAGGATTGGTGGAAAGCTTGAACTGCCGGCTTAACTCGTAGTCAATCGCGCTGGTTAACTGCAGTAGTACCCGGTTTACATTGCCGCTGTTAGCTGTCCCGTCGGCAGTGACTTTAATCCGGTACGTAACTGAATCACGGGCCGGTTTTTGTACTGCCCGGGACGTGGAGGAATCCGCCTTTACGCGTTTTGTAGTGTCGGGGGCCGAAGGGCGGAGAGGATCGGCACTATCGGTAATCTGCGCCCGAAGAGACAGGCTATAAATCGTTAATAAAGTGGTTAACAGCGCAAAAAAAGACTTTTTCATAACAAAACCGGGGTAAGGTTGGCAGAGTATTCCCTTTATAGTAACGTAAAAGAGTTAGTTTTGCCGCTGCCAATTTACGCACTTGCCCTAATTCCTGCTTAATTACTGTTATCTGATTTACTGAATATGACTCGCTGGGGAATACTTGGACCGGGCCGGATCGCCCACAAATTTGCACAGGATCTACTGATGGTACCGGATGCTGAATTGTATGCCGTTGCTTCTTCGGATCAGGCGCGGGCAGAAGCATTTGCAGCTCAGTACGGAGCCCGGTATGCCTTCGACAGCTATGAGGCATTGCTTACCTGCGACGAGGTGGACGTGGTATACATCGCTACCCCACACGTGCAGCATTACGCTAATACCATGATGCTGCTGGGCGGAAATAAGGCGGTTTTGTGCGAAAAACCATTTGCGATGAATGGCCGTCAGGTAGGCGAAATGGTGGCCTTAGCCCGCAGTCGTCAGGTTTTTCTGATGGAAGCACTCTGGAGCCGGTTTATGCCTGCGATCCTGAAAGCAAAGGCACTGATCGACGAAGGCGCCATCGGCAAGGTGCAGCTGCTGAAAGCCGATTTCGGCTTCCGCGCCACGTTCGATCCGGAAGGCCGTTTGTTCAATAAGGCGCTTGGCGGCGGATCGTTGCTTGATATTGGCATTTACCCCCTGTTTTTATCGTATTTGCTGTTGGGGATCCCCGAAAGCATAAAAGCGGCAGCCAACATCGGGTCGACGGGTGTCGATGAACAGTGTGGCATGGCGCTGACCTATGCTGGCGGTAAAATGGCCCTGCTTGATAGTACGATCATGGCCAAAACCGATTGCATAGGGCTGATCTATGGGGAAAAAGGCATGATCCGCATTCATGGCCGGTTTCACGAAAGCATGGCCGTGTCGCTGGAACTCGACGGGCAGGAGCCGGAACGCTTTGATTTTAACCGAAAAACCCACGGCTACGACTATGAAATTCAGCACGTTGGCGACTGTCTGGCGCAGGGCCTGACCGAAAGCCGGATGTGGTCGCTGGAGGATAGCGAAAATCTGATGGGCTTGCTGGATGCCATCCGGCAGGAAACCGGTATCGTTTACGACGCTGATTGAGTGATAACTAAACCCTTAACAACCAATCTCTCTGTAGTATGAAAAAACTAATACTGCTGCTATTGCTGGCACCCGCTCTGGCTTTTGGTCAGGAATGGGAACCGGTAACCCCCCAAAACAGCTGTGAAAAACGCCACGAGAATGCTGCTGCCCTGGTCGGCGACAGCCTGTATGCCATTGGTGGCCGTGGTATGAAGCCGTTAGAGGCCCTGAACCTGAAAACACTGATGTGGAAGAAGCTCCCGGTTCCGCCGGTCGAGATGAACCACTTTCAGGCTATTAATTACCACGACGAAGTGTATGTGATTGCGGCTTTTGAGGGAAAATACCCGCATGAGACACCGATTCCGAATATGTACATCTACAGCCCGAAAACCGGCAACTGGCGGAAAGGTCCGGAAATCCCTAAAGAACGGCTTCGGGGCTCGGCCGGTGTGGTGGTATACAAAGACAGGATTTATGTTGTCTGCGGCATTATAGACGGGCATTACGATGGTCATGTAGCCTGGTTTGACGAATACGATCCGAAAACAAATACCTGGAAACAACTGCCCGATGCGCCACGCGTACGGGACCACATCAGCGCCGCCATGGTCGGGGATAAACTGTATCTGGCCGGAGGCCGTAAATCGTCGGCAAAAACCAATCAGGTGCTCGAAACGACGATTGCCGAAGTGGATATGTACGATTTCAAAACCGGTCAGTGGGCAACGTTACCCGCCGAATCCAACATTCCGACGCAGCGGGCGGGGAGTACGGCGGTGACTAACAACGGCAAGGTATGGATTATCGGCGGAGAAAGCCCGCAGCTTGCGGCGCATAACGAAGCCGAAATACTGGACCCGAAAACCAATACATGGACAGCCGGTCCGCGTATGAAACAGGGGCGGCATGGTACGCAGGCCGTGGTGTATAAGAAGAAAATTTACATCGTTGCCGGTTCGGCCAATCACGGTGGCGGCCCCGAACTGGATACGGTTGAGGTACTGAAGTAAGAGTACAGGCCTTGTGAATAAAGTATGCGTCTGTAAAAACATTTTGATCCGATCTTCGTATTTTTATAAATGCCTGGAGGCATAATTACTAGTTAAGAGCCGGCTTATGACGCAGATTACGATTAACTTACCCGATCAGGATGAGGCTAAATGGTTACTGGACCTACTCAACCGATTGCAGGTTAGCTATCAGGTATCAAATAACAGTGAGCAATACGAGCGCGCCCGTGCGGTAATTATGCGCGGGGCCAACTCACTTGATGTTGACAAAATGCTGGAAAGTATTGAAGACTCGCGTAAAGGCCGGAAACACCCTTTTCGCGAAGTATGAAGCTTCTGGATACGAACATCATTATTTATGCTGCAAAGGATGAGTATCGTTATTTAAGGCCATTGCTATTAGCCCCTGATGTATGTGTTTCTGCAATTTCGAAGGTTGAGACGCTAGGCTATCACAGGTTAGTAAAAGCTGAAAAAGAATACTTTGAGCATGTATTCGACATAGTGCCGGTTTTACCAATAAATGAACCCGTGATTGATTTGGCTATCCTGCTAAAACAGCAACGGAAATACTCACTTGGTGATTCAATAATAGCCGCTACCGCTTTGCTGTATGATGCCGGACTCAATACTGACAATACAGGCGACTTTGACAGTATAACGGGAATAAGGCTCTTTAATCCATTGATGAAAATATAAAGCTGTATCTTTGCGGCCGAAATTATTCCTCTTTTTATGGAAGTCAAAGACAGTAACGGTAACTTGTTGAAAGATGGGGATTCGGTAACCCTCATCAAAGATCTGAAGGTGCGTGGTTCTTCATCGGTGCTGAAGCGTGGTACACTGGTTAAAAACATCCGGCTTACCGACGACGAGGCCGAAATTGAAGGCAGAGTAGACCGGACCATGATGGTGTTGCGGACAGAGTTCCTGAAGAAAGCCTGAGCTTTTCCTGTGAAGAGCATACACAAAAGGCCCTGTATCGTTTCGGTACAGGGCCTTTTTGTTTGACATCCTGCAACGATTCTGCCCCAAAACGGGTCCTCTCAAAAAAACACCGGTGAGATGTTCCGAAAAACACACCTGACGCCCCTGATTCTGATCGGCTTGCTAGTCATTCACGATAGCTGTATTGATCTGATCGACGGTAAAAATCATAACCGTGGCATTATTATCGCCGAGTATCCGGCAAACGGGTCGGCATCCGGACAGAATATGTGTTACCTCCCGGCATGGTTCGGGTCTGATACGCTCAGAAAGCAGGATATCGTTATTGACAGCGACAGTGCCTTCCGGTCATTTTTTGCTTATCAGACGTATGCCGGCCCGGGAAAGAACAGTTGCCGCTCCTTTGTGCCGGAAACGATTGACTTTACAAAATTTACCCTGCTCGGCAACTATGCCGACGGTGGGTGCGATGTGGCCTTTACACGCCTTGTGGAGCCTGTTGCCAAACACAGAAAATACGTTTATACAGTGAAGGTCCGTGAGTCTGGATGGTGCAAAAAACTCGTCTTCAGCATGAACTGGGTGCTTGTCCCTAAACTGCCGCCAGGGTATACTGTAGAATTTAAGGTGAAGTAAGCGGGAGAAACGGTATCTTTGCGTTGTCAATACTGCAAATTTATCATGACTGACCGCTACGCCCAACGGGGTGTTTCCTCTCAGAAAGAAGACGTTCATAACGCCATAGCCAAGCTTGATAAGGGCCTTTTCCCGAAAGCTTTCTGCAAAATTGTGCCGGATACCCTGGCCGGTGACCCCGATTACTGTACCATCATGCACGCCGACGGGGCAGGCACTAAATCATCGCTTGCCTACCTGTACTGGCGCGAAACCGGCGATCTGTCGGTTTGGCGGGGCATTGCCCAGGATGCAGTCGTCATGAATACCGATGATCTGATCTGCGTAGGAGCAACCGGCCCGATGCTGCTTTCATCGACGATCGGACGGAACAAAAACCTGATTCCGGGCGAGGTAATTGCCGAAATCATCAACGGTACCGAAGAGGTGCTGGAGATGCTGCGGAGCCACGGTATTGACATTTACAGTACCGGCGGTGAAACGGCCGATGTCGGGGATCTGGTCCGGACGGTGATTGTCGACAGTACGGTCATTGCCCGCATGAAACGCAGCGACGTGATCAGCAATGACCGCATTCAGGCTGGTGACGTGATTGTCGGGCTGGCTTCATTTGGGCAGGCCACCTACGAAAACACGTATAACGGCGGTATGGGCAGCAACGGCCTGACGTCGGCACGGCACGATGTGCTGGCCCATTATCTGGCCAGTCAATATCCCGAAAGTTTTGATCCGGCGGTCGACCGTAGCCTGGTTTACAGCGGCTCAAAACGACTGACAGATGTTATGCCGGAGACAGGACTGAATGTGGGACAACTGATTTTATCACCGACGCGGACCTATGCTCCGGTCGTAAAAGCCTTGCTGACAGAACTACACACTGAGATTCACGGCATGGTCCACTGCTCGGGTGGGGCACAGACCAAGGTGCTGCATTTTGTGGACGGTGTGCATGTAGTCAAGAACAACCTGTTTCCGGTACCGCCGCTGTTCCGCCTGATTCAGGAAGAAAGCGGGACGAGCTGGCAGGAAATGTACAAAGTCTTCAATATGGGGCATCGCCTCGAAATTTATCTATCCCAAGCAAAGGCACAACAGGTGATTGACATCGCAAAATCGTTTGGTATCGATGCGCAGATTATCGGCCATGTGGAGGCTTTTGAGGGTAAGCAGGTAACGATTCAGAGCGAAGCCGGGACGTTCGTTTACTAACACGAATTGGAACTTTGCCGGAGTTTTATCACTTTGGCAAAGTTCCTGATTGTGTGGTTTATGAAGTTAGTTATCTTTTTAATAGTCAGTTTATTAGCTTCGGTATTTGGCTCGCTGGTGTTGGCTCAGACTCCCTTTACGGTTACGTGGGGATTTGACGGAAATACCGGAGCCGTATCATCCAGCCCAAACGTTCAGGGCAGTGGCGCCAATCTGACCGGCGTCAATTTGTCCGGCATTTCGCCCTATGCGCCCGGGCAGTCGGGGCAGGCCGGTAATATTCAGAACTGGTCGGTATCTACCTGTAATTACAGTGAGTTTGTCCAGATAACACTTCAGCCGCTTAACGGCGAAAAAATGACCCTGACAGGTCTCTCATTCTTCTTCAACCGCTCAAATGCGGGCCCGCAGGAGGTGTATGTGCGGTCAGGCGCCGACGGATTTTCCGGTGACATTGGTGCTTTTGCCGTAACAGACAGCTATCAGCAGGCCAATATCGGATTGTCTTATGCGAATGTAGCCGGCTCTATCAGCTTCCGGATTTATGCCTGCAAACTGATTTCGCAGGGCGGGACCCTGCGGCTGGATAACATCGTGGTGAGCGGTACCGTGACGCAGACGCCCACACCGGTATCGTTGCTTTATTTCAGGGCGCAACCGGAGCAAAACGGGGTGCAAACCGAATGGGCGACGATACAGGAAGATAAGGCCAGTCACTTTGTGGTGCAGCGTAGCCGGGATGGGCGGGCATACGAACGCATCCATGAACAACCGGCCACCGGAGGGACACAAATCCGTCAGCAGTATACTTTTCGGGATAAACAGCCGCTGGAAGGGACGAGCTATTATCAGTTACTGCAATTAGACAGTGATGGCCGGGAGCTGGCAATGAAGCCGGTTCCGGTAACTGTTAAAACGAATCGGCCTTTAGCGGTTGTGGCACCTAACCCGGCTAGCCCGACAGGTATTGGCATGGTATTACAGCAGGCAATCCGGCCGGAAGTTAGTGTCTTGACTACCAACGGCCGGCCTGTTACCGGGCAATGGCGGCAAACGGGCATGCAGACCGGGCAATGGATTCCGGACCAGCCGCTGAGTCCGGGACTGTATTGGCTGGTCTTGATTGAAGAAGGTACTAAACAGGTGATTGCGGTTTTAGTAAAGTGATCAGGGACCACTTACAGAAACTTTCGTCCGGAAGGTCTTCAGTAGAATCAAGGATTAAAACCAGTCTTACTTTTGATTGGTTATAACCCACTACAAACAATACACATTACTGAGAGATGGTTTCAATACGTTCGCTTCTATTCATCACACTGATTGGCTTAACGGCCTGTTCCCGGAATCCGGTTACCGGAAAACGGGAGGTCGTTTTTATGTCGAAAGAGCAGGAAATTGCCCTTGGGCAGCAGTCGCACCCGTCTGTGGTGTCAACAATGGGGCTATACGACGATAAAAAGCTACAGGATTTTATTAATCAGAAAGGCAAAGCGATGGCGCAGATTTCGCACCGCCCCGACTTGCCTTACCAGTTCTACATTGTGGATTCGCCGGTGGTGAATGCCTTTGCGGTACCCGGTGGTTATGTCTATTTCACACGGGGCATCATGGCGCATTTCAATAACGAAGCTGAATTCGCGGGGGTGTTAGGACACGAAATCGGGCACATTACGGCGCGGCATTCGGCCCGGCAACAAAGCACCCAGCTGTTTGGCACGGCCGGTCTGATTCTGGGGTCCGTGTTGCTGGACAAAACAGGGCAGCTCACCGAAGCCGCTGCTCAGGGGCTTCAACTGGCTTTGCTGGGTTACAGCCGTTCCCACGAAACGGAGTCTGACGGCATTGGCGTTGAATATTCGAGTAAGATTGGTTATGATGCACACCAGATGGCTAACTTTTTCGGAACGATCAAACGGATTCAGGATAATTCAGGACAGGCCATTCCGCAGTTTCAGTCGACGCACCCTGATCCGGGTAACCGCCTGACGCGTGTGAATGAACTGGCAACGGATTATCAGCGCAAAAATCCGGGCAATTACCAGGCAAACCGCGACAGCTATCTCCGCATGATTGACGGAATTGTGTTTGGTGAAGACCCGAAGCAGGGCTTTGTCGAAAATAACCAGTTTTATCATCCTGAGCTGCGGTTTCAGTTTCCGGTTCCGGCGGGTTGGACACACCAGAACTCGCCGGCTCAGTTTCAGATGGGTCCCAAAGACGGACAGTCTGCCATGATTCTGATGCTGGCCAATGGTAAATCGCTGGAAGAGGCGGCGCAAAATCTGGTTAAAGAGCTTGGGCTGACTGTACAGGAAAATACACGGACGACCATAAACGGCAATCCGGCGCTGGTACTGATCTCGCAACAGCAGGCCCCACAGCAGCAAACCGGACAGCAGCCGCAAGACCCTAAAACGCGCCTGCAGATCGGTACGTGGCTGATTCAATACAACAATGCCGTTTATGCCCTGCACGGATTGGCACAGGCCGCAAACTTCAGTAACCGCTATGATGCGTTCCGGCAGGTTGCCGGTGGTTTTAAGGCGTTAAGCGATCCGGACAAAATCAACCGTCAGCCCGAACGGGTGCGTATCAAAGCCGCCCCGCGCGCCGGTACGTTCAGGGAAGTAATGACCGCATTAGGCATGCCTGCCACCCGAATGGAGGAGCTCGGTACGCTGAATAGCATGAAAGCCGATGATCCCGTACAGCGGGGGATGCTGGTTAAAACTGTAAGCCGGTAACCGCCGTCATCCGCATACAAAAAACGCCGCTGGCATACAGTCAGCGGCGTTTTTTGTCGGTTAATCAGGCCATTTCCGGTTGTTCAATGGCTACCGGAGGCTGTTTTTTAACGGTTATGCCGGGCGGTAAGATCTTATACAACACCGGCGTCACGATCCGCGACAGTAAGGTTGATGAAATCAGGCCGCCGATCAATACCCAGGCAAGCGGCGAATAAAGCGGATTGCCCTCAATCGCCAGCGGGATAAGTCCGCCAATTGCCGTCAGCGACGTCAGAACGATCGGTACGAAACGGATTTCACCTGCCTCCTGAATCGCATCCAGCAGCGACATTCCCTCTTCGCGGAGCTGATTGGTAAAATCAACGAGCAGGATGGAGTTTTTCACTTCAATGCCAATCAGGGCAATCAGGCCGATGACTGCGACAAACGAGAACGGGTTTCCGGTCAAGTACAGCGCCAGCACTGCACCGATAATGCCTAGCGGAATCACGGAAAGTACGATCAGTGTACTTTTGAAGGTGCCGAATTCAAGAATCAGCACCGCAATGAACCCGAAGATGGTAATCAGAATGATGGTACCCAAGCCGCCGAACGATTTTTCGCGGCTTTCCAGCTCGCCCGCCGCTTTGTAGCTGAAGCCTTTCGGGAATTTCAGCCCATTCAGTTTCCGTAATACATCATTAAACACATCATCGACCAGGTATCCTGTTTTTACAAAGCCGGTGATAGTCACATAACGGTCTTTATCGTAATGGCGGATCTGGTTAGTACCGCTTTCAAACTCAAGGTCGGCAATCTGGCGCAATGGCACGGCACTGCCGGTCATGGTATTTACATAGAGGTTGTTGAGCACCGCCTGATCCGTGATTTTACCCTTAGGCATCGTCACATTGATGGTGTAGTCATCACCGTTTGGCTCTTTAAAGGTCCCGACGTTCAGCCCGGCAACGGCCAGACGGATCGTCCGGTTGACATCGGCGATCGAAATACCCAGCAGCCCGGCTTTTTCCTTGTTGATCCGTACCCGCAGGTCAGTTTTCTGATTAGCCAGCGGATTGTTTACATAAATCAGGCCCGGTGTTTTTTTGAATTCAGCTTCGACACGTGCCGCCATGATCTTGAGGGAGTCAAGGTTTTCGCCAAATACCCGGACTGCCACGGGGGCTTCCTGATCAGGACCTTGTTCGAAGTCTTTAACCTCAATTTTGGCGTTAGGGTAGTATTTAAACGCTTCCCGCAGCTCATCGATCAGTGCCCGTTTTTCGGCTGGTTCCATGTCCTGAAGCTGTACGAAAAACTGCGCATAGTTGGTCGATTCGTTCCGCTGAATCACGTTGTAATAAATCCGTGGCTGACCTTTACCAACGTTTGTCGTAACGTATTTAACGCTCGACACCTGTTTCAGCCTCCCTTCCACATAGCGCGCAATCCGGTCGGTTTCGCTCAGGCTGGTTCCTTCCGGCGTTTCAATGTTAATCAGGAACTGAGGTTTTTCGGAGGCCGGGAAAAGCGCAAAACCAACGGTTTTAAACATCGATACCGCACCGGCAAAGATGGCGAAGGCAACCGTCAGCGTGATCGCCGGATGGCGTAAGCCCCAATGCAGTAACCGGCTATACGAGCCGCTGATCAGTTTTTTCAGCGCCCGCAGGAAGATGTTGCCATCCGGGTTGTGCGATTCTTTCAGGATACGGCTCGACAGGAAAGGCACAATCGTCAGCGAAACCAGCAACGACGCCAGAATGGTGGTGACGACGGCCGTTGGCAGGGACCGGATGAAATCACCCGATGCCTCGGGCAGGAACATCAGGGGTAAAAAGGCCAGAATCAGCGTTACGGTACAGCCAATAACTGCCAGTGTGATCTGTTTGGTTGCACGGATGGCCGCTTCTCGCTTCGAAAAGCCTTCGCGCAGGTAACGTTCAATGTTTTCGACCACCACAATCGAGTCATCGACCAGAATGCCGAGGGCTACAATCAGGCCGACAATACTCAGCTGGTTGATACTGAAACCCAGAAAATCCAGTCCGGCCAGGCCAATGGCCAGTGAAAGCGGGATCGAAATCATCACCACAACCGCTGCCCGGAACCCGAGCGGCAAGAGGGTCAGGGAAACGAGCAGGATGGCAATGCCGAAGTCTTTGGCAAAACGGCTGAGTCGTTTGTTAACACTGGCCGACTGATCAAAGTTTTTGACCAGCGTGATGTGGGGAGGCAGCGTCTTTGCAAAGGCATCAATTACCGGATTGACTTGTTCGCCTACTTTGGCAATATTTTCTCCCATTTTCTGACCGGCCGTTACCAGTACCGCGCGGTGGCCATTCAGCCGGGTGATGTGGGTTTCTTCCGCGTAGTTAAAATCAACATCGGCAACATCGCGCAGGTAGATGATTTTCTGTCCGTTGGTGGCGACAATGGTGTTCCGGATTTCGTTCAGCGACTGGTAATCACCCGATGTTTTTACGTTGAATTTGCGGGTGCCCGCCTGTAGGCTACCGCCCGGAATGTTCAGGTTTTCGGCCTGTAATGCCCCCAGTACGCGGTTGACAGGGATGCCGTTCTGGGCCATTTTCTCGACGTTCAGGGATACTCTGACTACGCTGGCGGGGTAGCCCCAGTCTTCGGCGTTTTTCAGGCTTTTGATCTTCTCAAAGCGCTTTTTAAGCTCCTCTCCATAGTCACCCAGCTCTTTCGACGATGCTACTTCCGACAGCAGCGCAACCTGGACAATATTCACATCAGTCGGTGAAAACTTCTTGATGTCGATGCGGAAAATATCCGATGGGAGCTCGCCCTTGAGCGCGTTGACTTCGCGCACAATTTCCTGGTATTTTTCATCCGGATCAACGCCGTAGTCGTACTCGATCCGGAACACAGCCAGCCCGTCGTCGACGTTGGTAATGACGTGGTTCATGTCGTCGAGGGCATTAAAACGGGCTTCGCCGGGATCAACGACCAGCTTTTCCATGTCCATGGCATCCGTACCCGGATAGATCACCGCTACGGCAAAGCTCGGGGCCACAAATTCGGGGTCTTCGCCCCGTGGCATATTCAGCAGGGAGTTGATGCCCAGGGCCAGTACGGCCACAAACAGCACCAGCATAAACTGCCAGTTTTTGACGGAAAATTCAGACAAGTTCATAATCTAATGGGAATGGATAATGAAAAATGGATAATGAATAATAGGGGCATAGCGCCGTAAACCGTCTTATTCACATTCATTTTGCATTATTCATCATTTTGAATTTTCTCGTGTTGTCTTTGAAATCGCGTTTAACAAGCGTATAATTTCGTCGTTGTCCTTTCGGAGAGAAGAAAACATGTCGTCATCAATGTATTCGGTTGCGTGTAACAGGCGCAGCCAATATCTCGTCTCCCGCGATTCTTTGAGCGATATACCTACTTTAGCTGCAAATTCTCGTTTAGAAAAGGCACTGTCTGCTTCTTCCAGATTAGCTCCGATGGACGTCCCGCTTCTAAGAATCTGTTTAGCCAGCGGCGCTATTTCACCATGATTTTTGTAAAGCCAGCGATAAAACTTCACAATCCGTACTGCAAAATCAAATGACCGATCCAGAACAATGTTTTGTTTTGGCTGGTATCCGGAACCCGGCTCTTCTGCCCAGAAACTCCCTGTTATTTCTTCCATACCATTGTCCATTTTACATTATTCATTTTCCATTATTTAACCTGGACCGTTGAGTTTTCAGTAAGGTACGCCGAGCCTGCCGTAACCACTTCGCTGCCTGCCGATAAGCCATTTGTCAGCAATACGTTGGCTCCGTCGATAAAGCCGATCTGAACCGGCTGTTTCTGAACGTGTTTGCGGTCGGCCGTCAGGGTAAACACAAATCCTTCCTTACCATTCCCTTCAACAATGCTTTCAACCGGTACTACGCTGTAACTGCGGCTTTGCCCCGGCTGAAGAGTAACCTTGGCAAACAAGCCGGGCGCTAGTTTTACACCGGCCGGCTGAAGCCGTACTTCCACCTCATACAGCTTATTCATCGGGTCGGCGGCCTGCGCCAGTTCCTGAACGGTGCCCGTAAACGTTTGGTTGGGGTAGGCGTCCAGCGTAATGGTAGCACGATTACCGATTTTGAGCCGTGCCCAGTCCTTATCCGAGACGCCGACCCGGACTACCCAGCCGTTTTGCCGGTTACCGGAAATCATAAACACGGGGGATCCCGGACCGGCCAGCTCGCCTTCATTCATCAGCTTCCGGGTTACGGTTCCGTCGATGGTTGACCGGATCTGGGCAAAGTTCTGGTTAAACCGGGCAATCGTCAGATTCTGCCGGGCAACGTTGCTGCCCGTAGTGGCATTCTGCATCTGTTCGAGGGTGGCGGCCGTATCGGCATACATGGCTTTTACGCGGTTCAGATCGCGCTCCGATTTATCGACGCTGAGTTGTGCCTGGGCTACCTGCGCGTTGATTTCGGTCAGGTCGAGTGTGGCCAGTAACTGCCCTTTGCGCACAAACTGCCCTTCGTCGACGTAAAGCTTGCTGATAATGCCGCCGATTTTAAACGATAACCGGGCTTCTTCGGCTGAGGATACCAGCCCTGAAGCCACAACCGGTTCAGACCGGAACACGGTTTCGGCCTTCGTTAACCGTACGGGTATGACCGTTTCTTCAGTGGCCGATGAGGTTGGTTTTTCATCGGCTTTGGTACTGCAAGCCCAGAGGAAAACCGCCGGTAGTATGGCTACTAAGTAATGCGTGGTTTTCATATAATCAGAAAAATGAGAGTGATAGATAGTACGTTGCCTGGTGTCAACGCATAGTGCATTAGTGATATACTGTTCAGAGCATGAGGACTATTCCGCCAGAATGCGGCTCAACGTAGCGCGTTTTACAAGCAGATCATACATCGCCAGCGATTGCTGAATCTGGGCGGTCAGATGATCATTCTGAGCTTTAAGCAGTTCGATCAGCAGCGCTTGTCCGTTGCGGTACCGGCTGTCGATCACTTTAAGGGTCTGGCTGGTGGCGGTAACCCCCTGACGTGTAGCCTGCAGGCTTTCCTGAGCCGCATCAATGTCGGCATCGGCCTGAATTACCTGCAACCGGATCTGTTGCTGCACTTCGTTCAGCTTCGTCTGAAGAGCATCTACCTGAATTTTGGCCTGCTGAATTTTTGACCGCTTTTCATAGCCTTTAAACAAATCCCAGCTCAGCCCGAGCTGGGCAATCCCATAGGCCTGATTGCGGAACGTGTAGCCGTAGCCCTGAAAGCCGGTATAGCCACCAATATATACTGACGGAATTCTGGCATTAGCCTCATTGAGCTTGACGGCATTCTGAGCCGCCCGGATAGAACTTTGCAGCTGTGTCAGTTCCTGCCGGCGGGTAATGGCCGCTTCCTGCAGCCCGGGTAGGGTTTCGGTCGCTTGTGTTGGAGCCTGTTCTAAGAGCGTACTGTCAACGGTAATAGCGGCCTGCAGGTCTTTATTGAGCAGAAAATTAAAATATGCCTGTGCGGTGGTCCGGTTTTTTACGGCATTGGCCAGCTGCTGTTCAAGTTTGCTGACCTCATATTCTGACGATGTCACGGCATCTTTGGTCGCTACGTTATTGCCGACAAGTTTCTGGTTCAGCCGAGTCAGTTCGCGTAGCAGATTGCGGGAGTTGGTAAAAATGCGGATGGCATCGAGCGTTTGCAGATACTGGTAATAGGCCGTAGTAATGGTATACCGCAGTTCGTTGACAACAACGCGCTTGCGAGCCTCCTGTGCGCTCAGTAAATCTTTTTGAATGAGGTAGTTGTACTGAATGTCGGTGTTGTAGATGGCATACTGCACATTAACCCGTGTATCGTGGAAATTGGTAGGCGCGAGGAGCTCATCTACGTTAGCCAGATTGGTCGGAAAGCGTTCCGCGCCCGTCAGTTGGTTGAGGGTTTTGTAGACCGGATTCAGCATATCGCCCACCGGGAACTGCAGTCGCCGGCCACCGGCTGCCAGTGAATAGGTCGGGTTAAAGGTAAACCGTGGGTAGAACAGGGCTTTCGCCTGAGTCAATGATTCGGTTACCCGCTTGATTTCGAGACTTTCCTGGCGGAGTGCCAGGTTGTTTTGTAAACCTTCCTGTACATACGCTTCCAGAACAGGAGAAGGCTTGGGTTGCGCAAAAGTACTACAAGACAACAAAGCCAGGGCCAGTATATATCCGGTTTTACGCGAATGCCTGATTAAGAGATGCATAATCGTAGGTCATTTAGTGAACAGTGTTTAGTGAAAACATAAAAAAATTTACAACCCTCTTTTTATTGTTTCGCAAAAGAGGTTAAAGGCCTCAGTCATCAGTTCCTGACGGCGCTCTTCGTCGAACATCATCATGCGTTTACGCAGAAACAGCGCGGTATAGCCATGAATAGCACTCCAGATCATCATGGAAGCTACTTCGGCATCCTGGTGTTTAAAGACACCGGTATCAATACAATGTTGTACAACCTGAACCAGGGCTTGAAACGCATTTTTTCCTTCATCCCATTCATCGTCACGGCATGCTTCCATAGGCGCAGCCATGATAAACATCAGGTCGAACAACTCAGGGTTATCCACAGCAAACCGGATATACCGGCGGCCCATTTCAACCAGCTGCTCGAAAGGATCGCTGATTGCTGAGACCGGAGCAAACTCCTGCAGCATCAAGCCGAAACCTTTCTGATGCACGGCATACAACAGCTCGTTTTTGTCTTTAAAATAGAGATAAATCGTGGCCGGACTATATTCAATCGCATCGGCGATATTACGGATACTCACTTTTTCATAGCCGTTTTCCAGAAACAGCTTTTGGGCTGCATCCAGAATCCGTTGACGCATTTCTTCTTTTTCCCGCTCCTTGCGCTCCGTTATTCCCATGGGTATATTGTTAACGTGACAAAAGTAACTGAACAGTGTTTAGTAAACAAACAGTGTGCGATAAAACGGAATAAAAAAAGGATGAATGGTTATTTTTTGGCGACAAAGAGTATTATTATTGATGGCAAGCCATTAATCTTTCAGGCAACAACGTTATCTAAGTAATAAAACAAATACGCTACTGAAATGGAAAGAAAACGGGGTCAGCTGGTTATGTGGGCAGTAATGCTATCTGTGCTGACTTTGGTTGGTGCACGGGCGCAATCGCCCGGAACGTACGGGATTGGGGATGTGATAAAGGACTTCAGGCTGAAAAACGTAGATGATCGCCAGGTTTCCCTACAGGACTATCGGACACAGAAAGGCGTAATTGTCGTGTTTACCTCCAATCACTGCCCGTTTGCGAAAAGTTACGAAGACCGGATTCAGTCGGTGAACCAGCGATATGGCGGACAAGGCTATCCGGTGGTGGCCATTCAATCGAATGATCCTGCCGCTTACGAAGATGATTCATTCGATAACATGAAGGCCCGCTCCCGCGAGCGTAGTTATTCATTCCCGTACCTGTTTGATGAGACGCAGCAGGTCGCCCGTTTGTTTGGTGTGACAAAAACGCCACAAGTATATGTACTAAAACAAACAGGCGGACAGTTTACCTTACAATATACCGGTGCGATTGACGACAATCCACAGGATGCAAACAGTGTGCGGGTACGCTATCTGGAAGATGCTCTGACAAGCCTGATTGCCGGAAAAGCCGTTATTAATCCGGTAACCCGGCCCATTGGCTGTGCGATCAAATGGAAATAAACCGGATGGCTTTGGCATGACGTTTGTTTTTTTACGGTTGTCAAACTAAAACAAACTACACAAACGTTATGAAATCTATCCAGGTTTTAGCAAAACAACTCCGTTACTTTCTGGCCGCAGGTCTGGTGTTTACGTCATTAACCATGCTGCCATCTTGTAGCTCAGACAACAAAAAAGAGTCGCGTACTGAAGATGCACTGGAAAATACGGGCGATGCTATCGAAGCTGATACCAAAGAGGCTACCGAAGATGCCCGTGAAGATATGAAAGAAGCCGGCGACAAGGTAGAAGCCAAAGCCGACGAAGCCGCTGCTGATTTCCGCGAAGAGCGTGATAAGGCGGTTGCAAACATGAAAGAGCAACAGCAGAAGCTGGATACCCGGATTGATGAATTGCAGGCCAAAATCAAGCGTGAAGGCCGTGAAGCCAAAGCCGATGCCCGTGAAGAACTGGATAAGCTGAAGCAGGAACGTGATGAACTGAAAGTAGACATGAAGAACGCACAGGACGCAACAGCTGATGCCTGGCAGGAAATCAAAAAAGGTTTCAAACGGGCTGGTGACCGTCTGGACAACGATAAAAATTAAGGATACATACACCTGATGTTAAAAACGCCAACTGTAGATAGTTGGCGTTTTTTTGTGGAAAGATATCTACAAGGAGGAAAGTGAACGTTACGGGTAGCAGGACCACTTGCTCGTTTTTATGATCACTTTTTGACAGAAATTTATACGATTTTGTCGAGTCATTTCTTCTGCCGGCAAGAGCCGCCTGCTTACGCGCTGTTTTTACTAACTTGCTTACCGAAAGCCATTATTTTAACGCACAGCAATGTCTTCTTCCTTAACTGGTCATCAATTCCTGGGTGCTGTTCGGAGCGCCGCCAATACGGAAATTTTTCAGGGTATAAATCCGGCGACCGGTGAGTCGTTGCCGGGTGATTTTCACGAAGCGACCGAAGCCGAAGTCGCAGCCGCCTGCGCACAGGCGGTTGATGCCTTCCAGGTATACCGGCAAACAACCGGTGAACAACGGGCACTGTTCCTTGAGCGGATTGCGGCCGAGATAGAGAATCTGGGTGATGCTCTGCCTGAGCGTGCCCACGCGGAAACAGCCCTGCCAATGGCTCGCCTGACCGGTGAACGTGGCCGTACTACGGGTCAGCTGCGGTTGTTTGCGCAGTATGTCCGCGAAGGGTCGTGGGTCGATGCCCGCATTGACACTGCACTGCCGGACCGTCAGCCGTTGCCCCGGCCGGATCTGCGGCAGATGCTTCGTCCGCTGGGGCCGGTGGGTATTTTCGGCGCCAGTAACTTCCCGCTGGCCTTTTCGGTAGCAGGGGGCGATACAGCCTCCGCACTGGCAGCGGGCTGTCCGGTGGTGGTAAAAGCACACCCTGCCCATCCGGGCACCTCAGAGCTGGTTGGCCTGGCCATCAGCCGTGCGGTAGAAGCCTGTGGCTTACCGGCGGGTACTTTTTCGATGGTGCAGGGACGGACAGTCGCTGTCGGGATGGCCATCGTACAGAACCCCGGCATCAAAGCCATTGGGTTTACCGGCTCTCTGCGTGGGGGCAAGGCAATTTTCGACGCCGCGAATCAACGGCCGGAGCCCATTCCGGTATATGCCGAAATGGGCAGTACCAACCCTGTTTTCTTCCTGCCCGGAATCGTCGCGCAAAAAGGTACGGCACTGGCACAGGCGTATGTGTCTTCTGTCACGCTGGGTGTGGGCCAGTTTTGTACTAATCCCGGATTGGTCCTCCTGCAACAGTCAGAAACGGCCAGTGCTTTTGTAGAGCAGGCACGTACGGCCGTTGAGCAGGCTGCACCGGCGGCCATGCTGACAAAAGGAATTCAGGAAGCCTATACACGGGGGCTCTCTCACCTGAAAACAATTGATGGGGTGACCGTAGTAGGCGAGGGGCAGGCCACCGACGGATTTGCCCTGGGAACGCCGGCTTTGCTGACGGCCTCGGCCGACAATTTTCTGAAAACGGCAGATCTGGCCGAAGAGGTTTTCGGGCCAAGCAGTGTCATCATTCAGGCCGATACGCGTGAGCAGCTACTGGAGGCTGCCCGTTCGCTGGAGGGCCACCTGACGGCAACTGTCCACGGCACCGACGAAGAACTGGTCGCCTATGCAGACCTGCTGGCCATTCTGGAGCAGAAAGTCGGCCGGCTTATCATCAACAGCTTCCCGACAGGGGTTGAGGTAAGCCATGCGATGCAGCACGGTGGCCCGTATCCGGCAACAACCGATAGCCGCAGTACGTCGGTCGGCACAAATGCCATCCGGCGGTTTGCGCGGCCGGTTTGCTATCAGGGCTTCCCGCAGGCACTGCTGCCTGCTGAACTCAAAGACGGCAATCCCCTTGGCATCTGGCGCCTGGTCGACGGAAAAATAAGCCAATAAATAAACGGGCTATGATAACCATCGTAACTGCATCAACTGCCGATATTGCCGCTATCCGGCGGATTGCTCATCAGACATGGCCGGAGACGTTCGGTGCTATCCTGTCTGCGGAGCAGATTGCCTATATGCTCGACTGGATGTATGCATCGCAAGCCCTGGAAGCACAGATGACAACGGGGGGGCACCAGTTTTTTCTGGCGATGGACGGTGAAGAGCCTGTGGGCTTCGTTTCGTGCCAGCCTGATTACAAGGATACCCCCACCATTAAGGTGCACAAGCTCTACATCCTGCCTGATCAGCAGGGCAAGGGTGTCGGGCGTTTGTTGCTGGAAAAGGTAGCCGGGGTGGCAAAAAAGCAAGGCAATACGACGCTATCGCTGAATGTAAACCGCTACAACAAAGCGGTGGCATTTTATGAAAAAACCGGCTTTAGCGTAGCCGGTCAGGAGAATATCGATATTGGAAACGGTTTCCTGATGGAGGACTATATCATGGAAAAGCCACTCTAAGCGGAAAGCGAGGGGCAAAGAGCGTAAGCCGTAGTGGCACGACTAGTCGTGCCACTACGGCTTAAAGACTTACACAAACTGTAAGGTATCAAACTTTTTACCGAGAATGGCAACATCGTCGGTTTTGAGCCAGTTGCGGAGCAGCGTTGCGTAAATGCTGCGGAAATCAACACTGTATTTCAGATCGCCTTCGTCGAGATTAGTCAGGTTGGGGGCTTCATTGAAAACCTTGCCGGGTGTCAGATTGCCGCCGAACAGGAACACATTATTAGCCGTCCCGTGGTCGGTTCCGTTGCTGGCGTTCTGCTTCACCCGCCGGCCAAACTCCGAAAACGTCATTAATAACACATCATTTACCAGCCCCGCCTGCTTTATGTCGCGCATAAATGCATTGGCCGCTTCGGCGTACTGACTCAATAACCGTTCCTGCTGATTGACCTGATTGATATGGGTATCGAAGCCGCCGATAGAGATATAATAGACACTGGTTGATACGCCTGCCTGAATCAGTTCCGAAACGGTTTTCAGCCGGTTACCTAACTCACTGCCAGGGTAGGTCATCTGAGAGGCTTTAACCCGCTTTGCCTTATCGTAAACATAATCGGCAGATGAGACCGTTTCGGCCAGGGTTTTATACAGATAGGCCACGTTTTCATGCTGACCCTCCGGTTTGTTTTCCGAAAGACTATGGACAAGTCCGCTGCGGGTCTGATTATACAGTTTCTTAGGATCAAGCATCGCCAGGCCGTTGATGTCGGCGCCTTTCATCGCCAGACTGAGTGTATCGTCAACCTCGATGGCTCTGTGCGGCTCGCAGGTTTTGCCAGAACAGTTGGCATCGAGATAACGGCCTACCCAGCCCGTTTGTACATATTTATCGGAGTCACTGGCAGTATGCCAGATATCCATCGACCGGAAATGTGACCGGTCCGGATTAGGGTATCCCACATTGTTGATGATGGTCAGCAAACCGTCGTCATACAACCCTCTAACGGGCTCCAGCGCGGGATTAAAGCCTACTTCATCATTGAGCCGCAGCACCTTATCGGCTTTAATAGCGATGCCCGGCCGTTCGCGGTAATAGATATCGTTGCGATAGGGTACAACCGTATTCAGACCGTCGTTACCGCCCGACAGCTGCACAATCACCAGTATTTTATGAGCAGGCGCTCCGGAGCCAAGGTGGCTTGTTTCATAGGCCTTCAGAAAATGGGGAATCATCATGGTTCCCGCCGTGGCCAGCGCCGATTTATTGAGAAATTTGCGACGTTTCATATGTTTTAAAGAGTGAAAGAGCGAAAGAGATAAAGAGCGGCCCGACGCAGCGCATAAAGAGCAGTTAGACAAAGTGAGTGTAGAACGTTCACTCTTTCACTCTTTATCTCTTTCGGTCTTTGGTTTACGAAAGCTGGTATTCGGGTAAACTCATCAGAGCGGCTGTTAATGTACGGATGCGCTCGCTGTGCGTTTGTCCGGGCTTAAGGGTTTTTGCCAGCAGCTGTTGCTGAACCGGTTGCAAAGGATAAGGCAACAGGTAGGTTGCCAGCGTCTCCGGCAGTTCCTCATCGTTCACCCGCTGGAACGGTTTTTCGAATTCGTCCCAGTTGATGGTGGTCGTAAACTGATTTTTACCCCGTTTCGCCAGCAGTTCGGCGTTGACATCGGCTTCGTCTTTCGAGCGGATGTTTACTTCCGCTGCTTTCAGAACATAGTCAGGCAGTTTCATGCGGAAAAGCAGGCTCGACGAGTCGATCCAGTTTTTGCCGCCGGGCCAGCCCGCTACATTTGGCGGATAGAACAGGGTCTGCCCCAGGGTCCGTTGCACGAAGACCTGCGGCTGGGGCTGGTCAAACTGAACGCCCAGAGTGCGGCGCATACCGGCCAGCAGTTCTACCGGCGACTTGATATGGGCACCCACATTAGCCGGCTCATAAAACCAGTCGGCTGTGAAAATGCTCTCCATCAGTTGCGTGATGTCGTAGCCAGACCGGTAAAAGGCATCGGCGAGGGTATCAACCCGCTGTTTATCCTCCTGTTCATTAACAAAGTAGCGGTAAAGTTTGCCGGTGATATAACGGGCGGTTTGCTTTTGATTAAGCAGCATCGTCAGTACGTCGTCGCCGGTAAAGGCACCTGTCTTGCCGAAAATCTCTTTTTCACCGGTATCGTGTGCCTGCTGCCGGAACACAAATTCGCCGTCGATATTGGAACTCCAGCCGGTGAAGGCCCGTGCGGCTTCCTTGATGTCGTGTTCGGTATAATTGCCGCGGCCGAGCGTAAAAAGCTCCATGACCTCACGGGCAAAGTTTTCGTTGGGTGCGTTTTTTTTATTTTGCCGGGCATTCAGAAACTGAAGCATCGCCGGGGTTTTCGACACAGCGATCAGTAAATCGCCGAACTTACCAAGTGCATGCTGCCGGATTACGTTGGCATACTGCTGCATAACAAGACCATTGCGGCCCTGTGCGCGGCAGGCAAAATGCCCGTGCCAGAAGAGGGCCATTTTTTCGCGGAGGGCTCCTTTGCCGGAGGCCATCTGGTCGAGCCAGGCGACGTTGAGATCGCGCACAAGCTCTGCGTTCTCCTTGATGCGTGTTTTGAGCGACTCCCTGTCAAGCATGCCGTTTTGCGCCATGTTTTTCAGTTGCTTCTTCGGGCTGTATTCTTCCGGGTCAATGATGGTGAAGGGCGTGTATGACTCGCTCTGTTTAAAGAGCATACGGACCACTTTCCGGACCGGAGACTGGGCGGCATCGGCAATGTCGGCAGGAGTAGCGCCAAAACCTGCCCGTTCGAACAAGTGGCGCATTCGGGCAGTCGCCTGCTTTTCTTTACGCATATGCATGGTTAGTTTATTGGGTCTAAGCCCGTTAGACAGGCATAACGCAAAAACGTTTAACCGGCAGTATAGTAAAGACCTGAATTTTAATAATTACTTCATCTCCGGCGGCAAATCTTATTTTACGCCCATCTGCTGTAAGGTCAATTTTATGGTTTCAATCCGTTCCCGTCTCTGTAATAAAACCGGTTCTGCCTGCCGTTCCTGACAGTCAACGGCGCTGCACCGTTCACAGGATTCGTTGACGTTGCGGTGAATAAGGGCGGGGTCTGCCAGAAACCGGATCCGGGCTCTGGTTACCTCGTTGATCAGGATACCCAGCGAAACGCTGTGGTTAAGATCCTTGATCGGGGTCAGCGGGCGGGCGAAACCGAAAACCAGGTAGGCATTCTGAGAGTCGATATAGTCCGAGATCTGTGCCCGCAGAATAGGCGCCTTATATGCGTTGGCCTGCTGAATTTCGGCCAGCTCAAACAACATCGACAGCGATACCCAGCGGCGGCAATAGTGCTCGTTAGTGATCCCGTGCGGATTATGAAGCCTCGCCAGGTGCATTTCCTTTGTCAGGTTGAATGTCTGGCTGCCCGGCTTGTGTTCAAAGCGCAGGAAAAAAAGCTGATCGACGCCGAAGTACTTTGGCAGAAAATTACTCATGCGGTGAAGCAGTGTCTCCGGTGTTGCCTGTAGTTCGTCGAGCATGCGGTGCAGAAACTGACCGGCCTCTTTCCAGGTAGGTAGTGTCAGCCACTGTTCCAGCAACGGCAGCACGTTGTCTTTGGGCATCAGAATTGCCCCGGCAAAGTAGGACGCCTGGAAGTTATTCAGTACCTGTTCGAATGACGTTACTTCTACCCATGACGACGTAAGCGGTCTTTCCCTGATCTGTAAGCGCAGAAAACCGATTTCCCGTCCCAGCGTAAAGGCCCGTTGGTCGGGGGTAAGGATGCGGTTCAGCAAGAGCTTTTTCTCACCTGGAATCAGTACAGACCGCAGGCTGACCAGATTCGGATAGTCCTGTTCGCCGAAAATCTGAATGGTATACCCATACGTTTGCTCCAGATGAGTCCGAAGAAAGGCTTCGTCCAGTATCTTTTTAGCTTTTACGTCGGTTAAAAACGTTTCTGCGGCGTTTTCGATGTCCTCAAAGTAATTCTCATGGATTTCCTGATAGGTCCTCAGGACGGAGAAATAAAGCTCTTCTACGCCCAGGTTGTAATGACGGCTGATCTCCATCATGGTACTGATGAAGGCACTGAGCTTAACGGGAGCATCTGAAAGCAGTTCAAGCAGGTCGGCCGGCTCAATGCCAAACATACTGAGCGGCAGGTCTTTCAGCAGATTGGAGCGCAGCAGTTCATAAATGGGCTCCATTCGTTTGCTGAGCTGCAGTGAAACCAGGGCATCATACGAAACACCCATGGTTTGCGCTAACGCAATGATTTTTTCTGTTTTTGGATACTTCTTACCCTTTTCGATCTCATTAATGTATGAGACAGACAGGCCGGAAAGGTCAGCCAAATCATACTGCGTTAGTCCTTTATCAATGCGTAATTGCCGGAGTTTGAGGCCAAACAGAATTTTGATGCTGTCGGAGTTTATGTCCATTCAAGTGGGTATTTCTGCTTCAGTGTCAAACTTACGCATTCCGTTTTGCTGCTCCATAACTAGACAGAAATATACGGGGTGAACGCACAAAATCAGTGAGCAGGTTAGAGAAACAGAGGAAAGTAGGGGAGACGTTTCACCCCTACTTTTTTGTTATTTGATCAGGCCGATTGCTTTTGCCTCGTCCAGCGTCAGCCAATCCTTGAAATTGTCGTTAATGACCCATTCCGGCCGGCCGCGGAGTGTACGCCATGCTTCTTCCAGACCACACCGCTTCAGCCAGACTCCGTGAACTTCTACCCGGATGTCATCCGGTTCAGCTTTCGAGATATTTTTCCTGATTTTTTGCATTAAAATCAGGGTGTTTTCCTGTTTAGGTAATACTTCAAGGGAATTTGTTTCAGTAGCAAGATTTTGTTGCGCTACTGACTGAATCATATTCGCCGTAATAGACTTCCCTGTTTGCTGTGATGTCTCATTAACCTGCTGCCATACCTTCAACCGTTCGTCTTTGGGAATTGACGACAGCGCATTGGCATGAGATTCCCGTTCCGGAAGGGGGTACAGAATATCATTGTCGGAAATTTCCGACACGGTAGGTTGCTGCAGGCTGTTAACGACTTCGGCGGCTCCCATCAGCTCGTAGGCACGCTGGCGTTTAATGCCGAACCGGTTGCGGCAGTAGGCCTCAAACGTGCGGTATTTCTCCCGATACAGCTTAGAATGACGGATTTCAATCAGGGCGTTACCAACTGCCATAAAGGTAGCCAGCCCTTCGTCGATAATCCGTTCACAGACGCTCAGCCGTTCCTGTTCGTCGATGCTGAGAGGAGATAGCTCCGTTACATCTTCGGAGTCGAGTGCACCCAGTACCGACATGTTCACGTCGGCAATCGGCTCGCTATGCAGGTCGGTCAGTAAATTATCAAATGACTTGGCTCGTTTCATGCTGGTTGGTGTATTGTAAGAACTCGTCACAAAAATTCATAAGATCCCGGGCGCCCCGCGAATTGGGCGCATAATCAAAAATACTTTGACCGAAGGCTGTGCATTCCATCAGGCTGATATCCTGCCGGATGGATGAATTAAATACCCGTACCGACGGATTGGCCGATAGTTTCTGATAAACGCTCTGACCGAATTTCGTACGGAGATCAAATTTGTTCATCAGAATGCCGGCCAGTTTGATACCCGGATTAATCCGGCGACGCACTTTGGCAGCACATTGCAGAATCTCGTCAAGGCCGATATAGGCGAAGTTTTCACCCTGCATCGGAACAATGAACCAGTCGGTAGCACTCAGCGCACCAAACGTCAGCGCCCCTAAGCTGGGTGGGCAGTCAATAATGACATAATCATACGGCCGGTTTTCCAGCTGTTCACGGAGCAGATAACCACTATCCGGCTCAGCGTTGAGGCGGTGCTCATAACTCAGCAGCATACGGCTGGCTGGGATCAGGTGTACGGTCGGGCCGGTAATCAGGGTTTCTTCCCACGAAGCTTCATCCATCAGCAATTCACCCGCGTGGTGGCGGGGTTGCCGGCAACCGGTGGCGAGCGTTAAATTGCCCTGGGCATCAAGGTCAATCAGCAGGACGCGAAAGCCTTTTTTCTGCAACGCGGCCCCCAGATTAAGCGCTGTAGTTGTTTTTCCGGTTCCGCCTTTGTTGTTTGTTATTGAAATCGTAATCGGTCTCTTAGACATATCGAGGAGTTCTGTACGGAGACAGTATTTTTTCTGCTGAGAACGTTGCTGTAAATTTAACAGCTTTTTAAGCAGTGACTAATACAAAAAGTTAAACTTAGTGCGTCTTTCTGATAGCATCAACAGTCTTTTGGCCTTATCGTAAGTTCTTATCCTAACATGAAAAAACACTACTGCTGCCTGCATCTATGTCTGCTTCTTTTTTTACAAGTTGCTGGTATTCAGGCTTTAAAGGCACAGCCGTTGCCTCATTATACGAGTGGTCAGAAGGCTACTCTCAAAACACTTCAGAAGCAAATAAAGGACAATCAACAAAAGAATTACGAACTGGCAAGGACACAGGCCGTTAATCAGGGACGCCCGTTACTGGGAAACCTGGGCAACGGACGGGCTTTTGCCCTCGACGGCATTGATGAGGCCGGAAACCTGCTGTATGTGGCCAGTACCAGCACAACCAAGGCCGGGATCACTACCCGTACGAACAGTTTGTATGCAGGAGGTAGCATCGGGGTAAATCTGTCTGGCAGCAGTACAACCGTTCAGAACCGGATGGGTATGTGGGAGGTTCGGGGTAAGCCCAGAGCCAGTCATGTGGAGTTTGGCAGCCGCCTCCTCCAGCGTGATAATCCGACGAGTACCGATGCGACCGGGAATCAGCATTCTACACACGTATCCGGTATCCTGATGGCGGCCGGTAAGAATCCGCTGGTCCGTGGGATGGCCTATGGGGCCAATCTGCAGGCCTATGATCAAACCAACGACGTTTCGGAGATGACTACGGTTGCGGCCGATCTGCTGGTGTCTAACCACTCCTACGGGACTATTTCCGGCTGGAATTATAACTCAAGCCGTAGTGGCTCGATCTTTTGGGAGTGGTACGGAGATACGACCATCAGTGCCACCGAAGACTATAAATTCGGTTTTTATAATTCGCAGGCACAAAGCTGGGACCGTATTTCATACAATGCGCCCTACTACCTCATTGTCAAGGCAGCCGGTAATGAGCGGGGAGATTCCGGCCCGGGCGCTAATCAGCCGTATTACCTTGTCAATCACGGCAACCGTATCAGCACCCGCCCCCGATACGACCAGAATGCCTATGACCTGATCAGTACGTATGGGACTGCCAAAAACATCCTGACTGTCGGTGCCATTTCGAATACATTGAATGGCTATAATCAGCCGGGAGACGTAAAACTGGGCAGTTTCAGTAGCTGGGGACCAACCGACGACGGCCGGATCAAACCGGATATTACCGGCGTAGGGGTGAGTGTCTTGTCAACCTACAACACAACTGACAGTAGCTATGCGGTTCTGGATGGTACCTCAATGGCGACCCCCAACGTAACCGGCTCACTGTTGTTGTTGCAGGAATATTACAACCAGCTTAACGCCGGAAAATTTATGCGCTCGTCGACCCTGAAAGGGTTAGTTTTACATACCGCCGATGAAGCCGGTGACACGCCCGGCCCCGACTATCGCTTTGGCTGGGGCCTGCTGGATGTTGAACAGGCGGCCAAAGTCATTAAAAACGATTTGCAGAATCACCTGCTGGAAGAACGGACACTGGCACAGGGCGAAACCTATACACGGCAGGTCACTGCATCCGGCAGAGGCCCGTTAATGGTCACAATTTGCTGGACAGATCCGGAAGGGACACCATCTGCCGTCAATTCCGGCGTGATCAACAACCGGGCGCCGAAACTCATTAATGACCTGGATATTCGTGTCAGCGACGGGCAGCAGACCGTTCTGCCGTGGATACTTGATCCCGAGAGTCCATCACAGCCTGCGCAGCGGGGCGACAATATCCGGGATAATATTGAACAGGTGCTGATTCCGGCGGCAGTACCTGGCCGCTCATACACGATTACCATCACCCATAAAGGTAATCTGGGTGGAACAAGACAAGATTATGCCTTGATCGCCAGTGGTGTGGGAACCCTCACGTATTGTGCGTCGGCACCGGCTTCATCGGCTGATAGTAAAGTGCTGGGTTTTCAGCTAGGCCAAACACAGCAGAAAGGAAGCGATAACTGTACTACGTATACCGACCTGACCCGGACAATCATTGATGTGCAGCCCGGGCAGACGCTGCCGTTTTCGGTAAGTGTCGGTACCTGTGGAACACCGCAGAATACCATCCTGCGCGTTTTTGCCGACTGGAATCAAAACGGCAGCTTTTCGGATGCCGGCGATACCCTGGCTACTTCCGGGGTGTTAACGGGCGTAACTGCCTTTTCCCGTAATGTTCTGATTCCCTCAACCGTTAGCAGCGGGCAGCTGATCCGGGTGCGGCTGGTCTTGTCCGAAACAAACAGCCCTGCCTCCGTGTCAGCCTGTGGTACTTATGCAAAAGGCGAAACTATGGAGTGGCTGGTGCGTACGATCCGGTCGGCAACTGATGTAGGTGTAACGGCGCTGGTTTCGCCGGATAACGCGTTTTGCCGGGTAACGGATGAGATTCCGGTAGCGGTCCGGATCAGAAACTACGGCACCGATACACAGCAGAATGTACCGGTCCGTGTCCGTATTGCCGATGCGGCCAACACTACCCTGACGGTTTTAACCGGTACATTACCGGTTATCAATGGATTTAATGACGCTTTGTTTACCATCAATGTTGCTGCCAGCCGGTTTACGGCAGGCCAGAGCTACCGCTTTGAGGCCACAACCGAACTTGCCAGTGATCAGAACCCGGCCAATAATACCTTTGTTGAGTCACGGACGGTTGCGGCAGCATCTATACCATCCGCTTTAGCAGCGCTCCAATGCGGAACCGATACCGTTGTGGCACTGACCAACAACGGGCAGGGAACTGCTTTCTGGTATGATGCGGCGGCAAACGGTAATTTGCTGGCAGTTGGTAACCGGACTACTACGAACATAAAGCCTGTCAGTAACACCTACTTTGTTTCACTGAATGACTTTAGCGGGACGCTGGGACCGGTGAGCAAGTATGTGTTTGGCGGAGGATCGTATGCCGGGAATTTCGGGCCCTCTCCGCTGCTTTCTACCAGAATACCGGTTGTTCTGGAGTCGGCCAGACTCTACATTGCCAGTGCCGGACGGCTGACCTTTACCGTGCGCCGGTTAGATGATGTAGCGGTTTCGAGCGTTTCGCTGGACGTTGCCCCAACGCGTAATACCAGTCTGACCGCCGTTAATGCCAACGGCCAGTTACTGGATGACCCTAATGACCAGGGGGCTCAGTATCCCCTTAATCTACGCATTCCGGCTGCGGGCGATTATAAAATCACGATTGAATACGAAGGCGGTGCGTCGATTTACCGGAGTAATGTGGGCGTAAGCGGCTTTCCCTATCGGCTCACAGCGCCAAACGGGATGACGGTTGTCAGCACGAAAGGAGCGCTATTTCCGCAAAACGGACGGGTTGATACCCTTACGACCGCCTGGTATTACCTGTACAATCTGAAAGTACGGTCCCTCGACTGCCCGTCAGCACAGCGTGTGGCGGTAACAAAAAGCGGCGGTACAGCCCCGACGGCTTTAGTAACGGTAAATGGGCCAACAACAATTTGCCGTGGTTCGTCGGTGCTTTTACAGGCCAATACGGGTAGTAATCTGTCATACCAATGGTTCAGAAACAATCAGGCTATTTCAGGGGCTGTGTCAAGCAGTTACCGGGCAACGGATGAGGGGGGATATTTGGTACAGGTGTCCAACAACTGCCAGCCCGCCAGCTCTCAGACCGTTCAGTTGAGTGTCAATGACCCTGTGGCCCCGTTGATTACGCTCAATGGTTTTGTGTTGTCCTCTAATTCGGTGACAGGCAATCAGTGGCTGTTAAACGGGGTACCGATTACGGGAGCAACGGGACAAAGCTATACGGCCGTTCAGTCAGGGCGCTACTCGGTACGGGTGAATGCAAACGGATGCGGCGAGTTGATCTCAACAGAGTTGTCGGTAATTATTCTGGGTCTGGAAGAAACGGCGGCAGGTATACAGCTATACCCTAACCCGACAGCTAACTACCTGACGGTAACCCTTGATGCGGCCATCGCCAAGACCCGGCCGACTACGCTGATTCTGACAAATACGGAAGGAATCCGGGTAAAAACGGGGTCGATGAAACGAGACGGAAAAAATTATTCAGGGACGCTTGATTTGACGTCTTTGTCAGGCGGTATATTTTTTGTGACTGTTCAGGATAACCAGGGTCAAATACTGGGAGTAAAACGAGTTCTTAAACAGTAAATTTTTCGTTCTGAAACGATTTCTTACATATACTAACACGCACGTGCCGATTTCTTATGATGCTGTTTGTCAGGTAGCAATCAGCATCATAAGGGGTGTTTTTTGTTGTCTTCTGACAACAGGTATGGTTGTGTCGCAGACTCTTCCGGAGTCTCATGAAGGGGAGCTAAGTCCCTATATTGCTAACCGGAAGGAAGCTTTCAAACTGGCACAAAAGTATAATTGGCCTATCCGCAAAAACTATTCCAATGGACGGATTATGCAATTGCAGGGTATTGACCAGACCGGCCATCCAATTTATTACATTACGCACAATGCGTTGGCGGCGCAGACTACACGGACAACGGCTTTATGGCCGGGTGGCTCGCTCGGAACCGCCTTAAGCGGGGCTTCGGCATTTATGTCGGGGAAACTGGGCATGTGGGACGGTGGGCAGGCTCTGGGCACACATCAGGAGTTTGCCGGTACCGGAACGACAAGAATCATGCAGATGGATCAGTCGACACTGGTTAATGAACATACCACGCATCTGGCAGGCACCCTGATTGCCAAAGGCGTAAATACACAGGCAAAAGGCATGGCATTTGGTGCCAACCTGCGTGTATGGGATTTTAACGACGATATTGCCGAAATCGGAACGGCAGCTAAAGACCTCCTGCTCTCAAATCACTCGTATGGGCCTGTTGCAGGCTGGGTATACAACGCAGACCGTCCCGGTAATGATCCTGACCAGAAATGGGAGTGGTGGGGCAATACCAGCATTAGTCAGGTAGAGGATTATCAGTTCGGGTTTTACTCCTCTCGCTCAAGTGATATTGACCGGATTGCTTACAGTAACCCGTATTACCTGATGGTCCGGTCGGCCGATAACAAGCATACCGAAACCGGCCCGCCGGCGGGTGTAGCCTATTATCTGCGTAATTCCGCAGAAAAGAGTACCGTTAATCGCAGCCGGAACGATGGTTACGATGTAATCGCAGGGGAGGCTAACGCAAAAAACGTGTTGACAGTTGGTTCGGCCGAGGCCGTACTACAGAACAATCAGCCCGTTTCGTTCAACATTGCGGCTTACAGCGGCTGGGGACCAACCGATGACGGTCGTATTAAACCGGATTTACTGGGCGCAGGGACAAAACTGTATTCAACCATTTCATCGGCAACGAATGCCTATGGTACCAATACCGGTACGTCAATGGCTAGTGCGAACGTAACCGGCTCCTTGTTATTGCTTCAGGAGCTATACGCCCGTCTTCAGAACAGCAGTAGTGAAGGCCGGTTTATGCGGGCGGCTACGTTACGGGGACTGGCCATTCATAGCGCCGACCGGATAAATGCCTCCGGAGCCATTCAGGCTGGCATCGGTCCGGACTATAAACAAGGCTGGGGCGTGCTGAACATGGAAAAGGCCGGAGCTATATTGCTGAACACAACCGGTTCTCATTTGCTGACCGAGCAAATCCTGCAACAAGGCGGAAAATATACTACCCAAATCAAAGCACAGGGAAACGAACCTCTGGTTGTAACAATCTGCTGGACAGATCCTGAGGCCATCGGGACTGCGGCAAACAGCCTGAATGTCGACAACCGGACACCAAAACTGGTTAATGATCTGGATGTTCGCCTGTCAGATAATCAGACCACGGCTTCGCCCTGGGTGCTTGACCCTGCGAACCCCGATCTGGCTGCTACAACCGGCGATAACATCCGGGACAATGTAGAGCAGATTGTGATTAAAAATCCGGTAGCCGGAAAGGTATATACACTTACTGTTTCCCACAAAGGACAATTAAAATACAATGCACAGCCGTTTTCATTGATCATAAGTGGTTTATCAAGGAAAGCCTGTTTGCTGACGGTCGGGATTACACCGAACAAGGATACGACTTTCTGTGCAGGTACATCCATAACCTTACAGACCGATCAGACAAAGATAGCCTCATCGGGCGGACAGGTTTCTTCCCTGACCTATGAATGGCTCAAAAACGGTATTGCGTCAGGCACGGCGGGGGGGGCTGCTTATCAGGTAACACAGGCCGGGACGTATGCTGTCCGGGTAACAGACAGTAACGGATGTGCCGGAACGTCTGCTCCTGTTGTTGTTCAGCTCATTACACCGACCGCTACCTTGACACCCTCAGCCGATCAGTGGTTATGCGAAGGACGCACGAGCGTACAGATTGCTGCCAGCGCAGAAGCCGGTACCCAATTTGAATGGCTGCGAAACGGACAGATCATTTCCGGTAGCCGCAGTCAGTCTGTTTTAGCGACGCAAACCGGCTTATATCAGGTACGGATCACGCAGCAAGGATGCCAGCGGTTACTGGAGGGCGTACGGGTCGGTACGGCAGCAACGCAATCGCTTGAAATTTTGCCTGATAATCAACTTATTAACTTGCCAAGGGGCGCCAGTATTCAGCTAAATGCACCAGAGGGGGATTTTAAAAGTTATCAGTGGCTACGCAACGATTTGGTGATTAATGGCGCCACAAAAGATAATATATCCGTTAATGAACCTGGAATCTATAAAGTAAAGCTTACACAGAGCCTTTGTGTTATTCTGTCACAAGGCCGTATTATCAAGTGGAGCGACGATATATCCGGTGACTCACTTATGTCAATATCTGCCGATAGTACACTAACCATTTATCCGAACCCTGCGCATCAATATATACATATAAAGTACAAGTACCCGAAAGCCACAAAAATGAGCCTGACCGTATATGATGTAGCGGGAGGAGTATATTCAGAAAATTTGCCCATGACACTAGTGAATGACACCTTTGAATACCGGGTAGATATCAGTGCGCTACCGTTAGGTTATTATTTTATACGATTGTACGACGGATATCGTTTTAAGAATGCACGTTTTTTTAAGTATTAATACTGGTTTTCAATAGTTTATATTTCAGAGATTACAAATATGAACCTTTATGAACGGTTAATGCCCGGCTATTCAATCAATATAACTTGCCCGGACGACGATTTATCGCGTACTTTACCATAGAAAAAGCTAATAATCTATTATTGGATATACTTTTATTTAACTGTATGAAATCTCGTCCAGCCCTCTCTTCGGTTTTTGTTCGGTGGGGATTTTTGTTAATCATGCTTTGCATGACTATAGCCACAACCGTTAATGCACAAAGCACCCTGGCGTTACTTGACCCCTCTTACGATTGTAATACCCGACAACTGACATTCCGGACAAGCGGAGGTGATGGTTCTTCAGTTGAATATATGGCACCAGGCGTTACCGGCTGGACAACGAAAGCCGCAAATGTACTGGATGCGTCAACCGCTGCTGATGGCTCGGTTACGGTTATTAAGTTATTTGCCCGTCAGGGTGGCAACGTTGTCAGCCGTGATTTTAACATCCGTCAGCTCTGTGGCAGTACCGGCGTTGTTCCGCCGAATAAAACCGGTGATATCGGTTCTACGGATATTACTCTGGCTGACCCGTCATACGATTGTAATACCCGTCAATTGGTTTTCCGGACAAGTGGCGGTAATGGCAGTACGGTTGAGTATATGGCACCAGGCGTTACCGGCTGGACAACGAATGCGACAAACGTTGTTGATGCCGGAACCGCTGCTGATGGCTCAGTTACGGTTATTAAGTTATTTGCCCGCCAGAGCGGCAAGATTGTTAGCCGTGACTTTAACATCCGTCAGCTTTGCGGAAGTACAGGTGTTGTGCCTCCGAACAAAACAGGCGATACCGGCAGTACCAATCTGACGCTGGTTGCTCCTTCCTACAACTGCTCTACCCGCCAGTTAACGTTTCAGACCAGCGGTGGTAACGGCAGTACGGTTGAGTACATGGCCCCTGGTGTTACCGGCTGGACAACGAATGCGACCAGCACTGTGGATGCCGCAACGGTGACTGATCCGTCAGCGTCGGCGTTAATGCTATTTGCCCGCCAAAGCGGTAAAGTCGTATCCTACAAATTCAATCTGAAAGATACCTGCAAATAATTCTATGCCTGCCTGAAGAGGGTAGGGGAGGGGGGAATGTCATCGTCTTCAATGGCTCGCTAATCATAGCGGGCCACTTTCAATATACAACCATCGTAGAAACTGAATTAGTCATGTTACAAATGCGGACAAACGTATTGTTGAGTTTGCTACTCGTATTACCATATGTACTCATCGCTCAGACGAAGACACCTGTAAAAAAAGCGGCCCCCGCACAAATCAAAAAAACAGTTCCTGCACCAGCCCCTCAGGCTACTCATCCGCCGGAACCTGATTACATAAAACTCGGTGGTATTGCATTCATGAAGGAACCGATCGACACTGTGTTTGCCCGTGCCAGAAAAGCTGGTAAACCTGTATTTGTCGAAATCTATTCCCCCGATTGTCACACCTGCCAAAGCTTTATGCCGATACTCGCCAGTAAAAAAGTCGGAGATGTCTACAATCAGTATTTTGTAAGTAAGAAGCTTGACTTGATGCAGAAACCAACACAGGAGTGGCTGGAGAGGAAAAAGCTTTATATCCCGTCAATTCCAATGTTTCTGTTTTTTGATGCAGATGGGAACCTGCTTCATGCTACAATGACTAATAACGGTCCTGATGAGATTAATGGCCGGGCTGCGGCCGCTTTGGATCCACGCTACCGGAGCCAACAATATCCGGACCGTTTTGCCGCCGGCGAACGCGGAGCTGATTTCCTGATCGAGTACGGTCTTTTTACAAAGATTATCAAAGATACAACGGCAAACTCACGGGTCATGGAAGAGTATGCCAAACAACAGCCGGCTACTGAATATGCTAACGGAACAAACTGGCTGGTGCTGCAAAAGGTAATTATGGATTACACAAATCCCATTGCCCAGTACCTGATCAATAACCAGGCAGCTTACAAACAGTATGGCGAGGGGACAGCCCGGGAGGTTGCTGAGAATTTATTGCTTTCTTCCCTGTATAGTCCGCAGGCAGCCCGTTTTGCACCGGAGAAAATCCAGCAGATTCGCGAGCAGTTAGTAAAGATTGGTGTCGATCCTAAAATTGCTAATGCACGGACATTGATGCAGGAGATCAATGCCTATATCTACCACAATAAGACCAATATGGCTGCTGCACGAATGGATAAGCATGTAAATGAGTTTCCATTAAGTGCGCCGGAATTTCTTTACGTAGCGCACTTCTTTAATGCTAACAGTAAAGACGGCAGCGATGCCCCGTCAACGATTAAATGGCTTGAAAAAGCCCTTGCGTTACCTAAGCTGGAGCCTGCCCAAAAAGCAGATCTTTATTTTGAACTCGCCGATGCCTACAAACGGGCAAACCAGACGCAGGAAGCCCTGAAAGCTGCCAATAGTTCACTGGCGGTAGCACAAAGTGCAAAGCTGAATACAAAGAAATATGCTGATCAGGTAGATAAACTGAAATAGGATTTTTCTTATTCCGATAAACGGGAGACCATCCGAAAACGAGGTTTTGACAATTTAAGCTCACGAATGAATTTCCGGACAATTGAAAAAAAATAACACAAAAACGCTAGAGAAACTACAGATTGTATAGAAGGGGTATATTAAAAGGTATACTTAATATATATAGTTTATGTTTAACGACGACTTTGTTAAAAAATTTTCAATCACAGCCAGAAATTAGCTTATAATTCAAACACTTTTTTTTTATTTGCATCCCGATGTGAGATTGTGCTAATAGTGCATATAACGTTCATGGAGAAAAAAAAGTCTATTCGTATGGTAGGTTGTATGCTCAGAGCGCGTCTTTTATTATTAATCATTAACCCTAACACCGTTTCGCCTATGATTTAACCACTGTCTGTAAACCTATTCGCATTCACTGAAGCTCTCTGTTGAAATGAAGCAGTTCATCTGCTTAAAAGCTATGGCACCCGCCACCCGTTACGGTTCAGAAAAACCGGTAAATCAGGCCTTTAAGCCTGATCACGCTAATTCACAAACAAAATCTATTTTAAACACTTAATTGCTGTTTATGTCTTCACGATTATACTTAGCTAAGATAACCGTTTGGCTATTGCTTATGCTGGGTGGGTATGGAGTGGTACAGGCACAGAACTCAATTACGAGCCTATCTCTTACGGGTGGTTCTAATTTGACGGCGGCTTGTGGTGGAACGACAATAACAATCGTGCCATCTATCCAGACAACAAACCCAACAACTGTGACGGCTGTCGTTTACTCTCCTGTTCTGAATGGGATTGTACAACCGCAGTTTAACGGATCAGGTGTCGGTTTTAATGGTTCATACACCCTCCCTGGTGTGACTACCTCGTCAACGCTAGTTGTTCAGGCTACAGGTTACTTCTCGAACGGTACGTCAAGTACCGCGTCTTTAACGATTGGTGTATATCCATCAATTCAGACGCCGGTAAGTACAACTGTTTCGCCTGCCGCTATCTGTGCCGGTGGTAGCTCATCTATTACTGTCCCATCGGATCTGACGATTCAAAGTGCGTCTGGTCCTGGTTTCCTGGCGTTGGTATCTCCAACTCCGACAAATGTTCTGAATGTAACTACGTCTGCAGCTGCCTCTGGTATCCAGACGTATTCACTGGTTGTGTCAAATGCATCTGGTTGTACGGCGTTAGCTACGGCTAACTTAAACGTAAACCCGATTCCAACGGTTTCAATTACATTTAGCAATACGCTGTTGAATTGTACAAACCCTGCTACAGTTGCAACGGCTAATGTTACGCCTGCCGGTTCATATACGTATGTATGGTCTGGTGTTAGCAGTTCTACTACAAATACATCCTCTTATACTTATACCGGCTCAGGTACTGGACCATTAGCGTTCTCTGTTCTGGTAACAAGTGCAGGTGGTTGTACGGCAACTGCATCCGCTTCTGTTACAGCTGACCGCGTCGCTCCGGCTAACGGCCCTTCTGTATCTATTGTTTCTGCTGGTACATTCAGCAGCACACTGGTTGATGCTTCAACGGCTAGTGCCAGTGCATCCGGCACGGTTTGTCAGGGCACAACACTTGCACTGAGCATTTCCGGATGTGTAGCGCAAGCGCCATCATCGACGTCAACAACAAATAACGATCCGGTTATTTTTGTGACAGGTCCTGGCGGAACGACAATCATCGGGGCTACAACAAGCACAACGATTGCCGGTGCTCCTGGTATCAACGTGTTTGCGATCCCAACGAACATTGTAACAGGTGCTGGTTCTCCATTCGTCTATACAATCCCATGTATCGGTGCTAATGGTTGCCAGAGCACAAATGTTGCTACACTGACGTTGACTGTTAACCCGACGCCTGCTGCTCCAGCGGCAATTGCTCCTCAGGTAGTTTGTGCCGGTACCATTGCCAGCCTGACAACAAGCTGCGCTTCGTCTACAGCGGTGTTCAGCGGTGCAACGTCATTTACAGGGAACAGCTTAACTGTAGCTACAACAGGTATCACGTCAGCAACTACGTTGACATATACTGTCGTTTGTACAAACGCTTCAGGTTGCTCTAGCTCTGCTATCACAACAACATTGACAGTTAACCCTGTTCCTAACGCTGCTGCCTTAACAGTAACTGCCGGAACAACAACTAACGTTGCGGGTGGCGCTCTTGGCAGTGTATCTGTTTGCTCAGGTACATCACTGACAATTGCTACAAACTGTTTGATTGGTACGACAACAAGCTCAACGGCTGTTGGCTCTAACCCGCCATTGATTGGTCAGAATACTGGCTTCAACGGTGTCGATAGCGGTACTGCCGGTGTTGGTTCAGGTTCAGGTACAACGCCTGGTAACTCAACTACATCTCTGGTAAACGCCAGCTTCGTTGGTTCGTTCACGGCTACTACAACGCAGACATACGTTTATACATTCGTATGTACAAACACTGCCGGTTGTACAAGCCCAACCACTACTACATTGTCTGTAACGGTTAATCCGGTTCCTGCTGCGCCAACATTGGGTAGCTTCGCAGGTGGTTTAGCTGGTACATCAACTACGCTTTGCGCTTCTAACACGGTTCGCCGTTTTGCCTTCTCTTGTCCAACTGGTGGTAGCCCACTCGCTCTGACAGCTGGTACAGGTACAGGTCTTACAAATACGGCGGGTAGCTTGACCATTGCAGCTGGTTCTTCAGGAACTTATAGCTTCACTGGTCTGTGTGCAACATCATCTTGTACAAGCGTAGGTACGCCGTTTAGCTTCACAATTGCTCCGGCTCCTAATGCTGCTGCTCTGACAGTAACAGGTGGTGTTCCGTCACCGGTTAACGTGGCTGCTGCCGGTGGTAGCGCCGTGACAGTATGTGCTGGTAGCACACTGGCCGTTCAAACTAACTGTTTGATCAGCACAGGTACAATCAGCTCGTCAAATGTTGGTAACCCGCCGTTCATCGGTTCAGGTGGTGGTTCAGGTGTTGACCAGGGTGGTTCAGGTACAGGTGTAACAGGTGGTGGTACTACTATCCCTGGCTCTACAACGAATGCCTTTGCGTCGTTCTCTGCTACATTTACGCAGATCACGACATCGCCGCTGGTTTATACATTCGTATGTCAGAATGCTTCAGGCTGTACTAGCCTTTCAGTAACAAGCCTGACTGTATCGGTAACGTCACAACCACAAGCGCCTACAGTTTCTGGTTTCACAGCAGCAACACTTTGCCAAAGCACAACACCACTAGCGGCTGTTGCTTCATGTGCTACAGGTGAAACTGCCTATGTAACAGTTACAGGTTCAGGTCTGACAGTATCAGGTGCTCCGGGTCAGTCAACAACGGCTATCGTTGCTGCTGGCTCAACAGGTACATTTGGATATACTGCGGTTTGCGGTACATCTTCATGCACAAGCACAGCGGTAACACGTAGCTTTGTTATCGTGCCAACGGCTAATAACGCATCACTTACTGTAACAGGTGGTACAGGTGCTAATATTGCAGGTGGTGGTGCAGGCAGCGTTTCAATTTGCTCAGGTAACTCCCTGACAATTGCTACAAACTGTGCAATCGGTACAACAACAAGCTCAACTGCCGGTACATCTAACCCGCCATTGATTGGTCAGAATACTGGCTTCAACGGTGTCGATAGCGGTACTGCCGGTGTTGGTTCAGGTTCAGGTACAACGCCTGGTAACTCAACTACATCTCTGGTAAACGCCAGCTTCGTTGGTTCATTCACGGCAACAACAACACAGACGTATGTGTACACATTCGTATGTACAAATACAGCTGGTTGTACAAGCTTATCCGTAACAACACTGTCGATTACAGTTAACCCAACTCCTGCAGCACCAACCGTTGGTGGCTTCGCAGGTGGCTTAGCCGCTTCGTCGACAACATTGTGCCAGTCTAGCTCAGTTCGTCGTTTTGCCTTCTCTTGCCCTACCGGTGGTAGCCCGATCGCTCTGGCAGCTGGTACAGGTACAGGTATTACAAACACGGCTGGTAGCGTAACTATCGCAGCTGGTTCTACAGGAACGTATAGCTTTACCGGCCTGTGTGCAACTTCATCTTGCACAAGCGTAGGTACGCCATATAGCTTCACTGTTGTTCCTTCTGCTCCAAACGCATCGCTGACCGTATTAGGTGGTACACCAACTCCA
Organism: Arsenicibacter rosenii; assembly: GCF_001870735.1. Taxonomy (GTDB): domain Bacteria; phylum Bacteroidota; class Bacteroidia; order Cytophagales; family Spirosomataceae; genus Arsenicibacter; species Arsenicibacter rosenii. Next base: position 66,618 of record NZ_MORL01000010.1, read on the forward strand.
GCTCTGGCAAATGCAGTTTCTGTATGTTCAGGTCAGTCTCTGACAATCCTGACAAACTGCCAGATCGGTGTTTCATCGAACACATCGCCAGGTGCTACTAACCCGCCATTGATTGGTGGTAACACAGGTGGTTCAGGTATAGATCAAGGTACTTCAGGAACAGTTTCAACTGGTGGCGGTACAGCTCCTGGTTCAACGACAGCTCCGGTTAACGCCTTCTTCACTGCTACGTTTACATCAGCTACAACACAATCGTATGTTTACACATTCGTTTGTACGAATGCATCTGGTTGTTCAAGCACGGCGGTAACAAGCCTGTCAATCACAGTGAACCCGACGCCAGGTGCAGCTACAGTTGCTGGTATCAGCAGTGCAAGCATCTGCCAGTCTACGTCGCCAATCAACATTACAGCTACTTGCTCAAGCGCAAGCGCAGTTGTTACTGGCAGCGGTACAGGTTTCTCAACAGGTACAGTAGGTACTACAACAATCTCTACAATCCCTGCTAACGCAACGGGTGTATATGGTTACACAGTAGTATGTACAAATGCTTCAGGTTGCGCAGCTACACCACAGGTATACAGCCTGACAGTAGTTCCTGCTCCAAACGTAGCGTCTATCACGCTGGTTAACGCTGGTACAGGTTCGCTGATTTCTGGTGCTTCTGCAACAGTATGTTCAGGTCAGTCGCTGACTGTATTGACAAACTGCTTCGTTAGCTCATCAACAACAGCTACTACCATTACTAACAACCCTCCATTCCAGAGTGGTTCTAACGGTATTGGTGGCTCAATTGGTGGTGGTTCAGTAGGTGGTGGTGTAACAACAAATAACAATGCGTTCTACACAGCTACGTTCTCATCGGCTACAACACAGACGTATGTATACACATTAGTTTGTACAAATGCAGCTGGTTGTTCTAGCACAGCGGTGACAAGCTTCTCGGTAACGGTTAACCCGACACCGGCAGCTCCGACTCCTGCCGCCACATACGTAGCTTGCCAGGGCACAGCTCCGATCTCAGTATCGGCTAACTGTCCAACAGGTACTACACTGATCGGTGGCCGAATCTCTGGAACAAATATAGCTCCAGGTAATACGACTGCAACGGCTGGTGTTTACACAATTGCTACCAGCGCGACAGGTGTAGGCAGCTATACAATTGCCTGCCAGAACTCGTCAGGATGTGTGAGTGAAGTGAAAACGTTCACTGCAACTGTAAACGTTGCGCCTGCAAACGCAACAATTACAGCTTCAGCTAGCGGTAACACAATCAACAACATCGTTGGTAATTCTAATCAGACACTGACAATCTGCCGTAACACGCCGGTTTCTCTGACAATCGCTGGTTGTACAAGTGTGGTTATCCCTGGTCAAGGTACTATCTCTGGTGGTATCTCAGTGAGTAACACAGGTGCAGTTGGTGGTATCAGCGGTGGTGGTACTTCAGGAACATTGTCAAATACATTGGTTGGTACATTACCAACAGTAGGTATCCCGACAGGTGTTTACACAGTAACACTGGCTTGCCAGTCGCCATCAGGCTGTACAAGCACACTGATATCCAGCTTCTCGCTGAATATCACAGATGCTCCGACAGCTAGCGTATCTGTTTCAGGTTTTGCTTCGACTTGTGGTGCTGGCAACGCTACAAACGCTACCGGTACATTGTCATGTGCTACCGGTTATGTATCATACACTGTAACAATGGCAAGCGGTTCAACAGCAATCACTGGTACTTCAGTTGTAAACTACACAGCGGCAACACCTGGTGCTTACACCGTTGCTGCTCAGTGCGCGACAACGCCAACTTGCCTTGGCCCTGTGTCAACGGTATCGTTCAACAACCGTGTAGCTACACCAGCTCCAACAAACGTGGCAACGCTGCCTAACGCAATCTGCGCAGGTACGTCAAGCGTATTGTCAGCAGGTGGTTGCACAGGTGGTGTGATCAATTGGTACGAACAAGGTTCAAATACAGTAATCGGTACAGGTGCTTCACTGACAGTTTCTCCAACTGCCACAACATCTTACCAGGCTAGCTGTTCATTAAACGGTTGTGCAAGTGTTAAAACGACAGCAGTAACCATTACTGTTCTGCCAATGCCTAGTGGTGTTCCATCAATCCAGGCGCTGCCAAACCCTGTAGCTCCAGGTGCTTCAGTAACACTGACAGCATTCGGTTGCCCGGCTGGTTCGCAAGTGATCTTCTATACAGACGCTGCGGGTACAGTTGAAGCAGGACGTAGCGCAACAGGCTCACTGGTGGTTAACCCAACTGTAAACACAACGTACTACGGTGCTTGCTTCAACGGTACTTGCCGTGGTATGGTTAGCACAGGTGGTACACCGGTTACAGTTCAGGCTTGTAACTTCGTTGCTAACGTTACACCATCTTCGGCAACACTTTGCCCGGGTGGTAGCGTAGTTCTGACTTCATCAGGCGGTTCAAGCTATGTATGGAGCAACGGCGCTGGTAATGTTCAGTCAATCACTGTTCAGGCTCCGGGCGTTTACAACGTAATCGTAACGAACGCTTCAGGCTGTACAGCACTGGCGAGCGCAACAGTAGTAGCAGGTTCTGCTCCGGTTGTTGGTATCACTGGTAACACAAATATCGTACAAGGCCAGACTGCAGTTCTGACTGCAACAGGCGGTGTAACATATCTGTGGAACACAGGTGCTACAACACCGACAATCTCTACACAAACAGGTGGTGTATACAGCGTAACAGTAACGTCTCTGGCAGGTTGCTCAGCTTCAGGTCAGACAACTGTAACCGTAACGCCGCTGCCGGCTGCTCCTTCAGTAACGCCAGGTACAAACCTGCAGGCTTGCTTAGGTCAGAACGTATTGTTGACAGCTGCCTGCGCAACAGGTACACCACGTTTCAACCGTGGCAACGCTTCGTTCAACCAGCCAACATACTCGGTAGAAAGCCCGGTAACAGGTACAGTTTCTATCAACGTAGTCTGCGTTGTGAACGGTGTTGAAGGTGCAGCTACTCCGGTAACTGTAGCATTCAACGCATCACCAAACGTATCGATTGCCGGTGACGGTAAGATTTGCGTAACAAGTGGTGTCGTAACAGGCGCTACACTGACAGCTACCGGTGCGGCTAGCTACCTGTGGAGCAATGGTGCAACAACACCAACGATCACAGTAACTACTCCAGGTGTAATCAGTGTAACAGGTACAACTGCAGGTTGCTCTAACATTGCTCAGACTACAACATTCTCTGCAGTGTGTGGTACTGGTCAGGCGCTGGCAATCACAGGTGCATCGATCAACTGTACAACTCGTCAAATCACAATCAACACAGTTGGTGGTGACGGAACAGCGATCCAGGGTCGTATCCTGTTAGTAACGCAATTCCAGTCAATGGCTCAGCCTCTGATCCTTGACGCGGGTGTGTTTGCAGAACGTAAGCCTGTACAATTGCAAGTAATGCAGAGCGGTGTAATGTCGCCAATCTTCAACTTCGATTACAGTGCTCAGTGCTCAGGTGGTGGTACAGTAACGCCTCCTCCAACAAGCACAACGGTGACGCCTGGCAACACAATCACAGTTTGTGGTCAGCCATATGTATTAACTGGTGCTCCTTTCAGCGTATCGGCTGCATTCACATGTAACCCTGGTACAACACCACACGTTGTTAACTTCATCCCGTCAGGTGGTGTAGTTGATGCCGGTTCGGTGATTGAATTCATGAGTATTGGTATTACTCCATGGACACAGGCTTGTTCAGAAACGCTTGACTTGAACAACTTTGATAATAACACGTTTACTATCAATGCTCGTCAGCGTAATACACAAACTGGTGCTATCCTGGCAACAGCTCAAATCGTAGTATCATCTCCTTGCCAGCGTAAAGATGGTGCAGGTCGTGAGGCTACAACTGCTGATGCTCTGGATGTAACAGTTCTGGGTAACCCAACTCTGAGCGACAAGGTTGAAGTTGAAGTACGTGGTGCTGAAGGTCAGCGTCTGCAACTGCGCATGACTGATGGTCAAGGTGCTTCAGTAAGTGAAATCGCTGTAGAAAAAGCAAACTCAGTAGAACGTCAGACATTAGGTCTGGGCCGTTCAGCGGGTATGTACTTCCTGCAGGTAATCACGCCGTCGAAGGTTAAAACGGTTAAAGTTATCCGTCAATAATTAACCTTGCATATAGGAAAACCCCGCCAATTGGCGGGGTTTTCTGCTTTATGACCCAACAAAAAAGGCCCGTTATACAACGGGCCTTTTTTGTTGGCTTTAGTAAACCTAAATCACATTCACTTCAGGGTTGATTGTAATCCCGAACTTATCAAAAACGGATGTTTGAATCCGGGTAGCCAGAGAGAGCAGATCATGACCATTAGCCCCACCATAATTCACCAGGACGAGTGCTTGCTTCGTGTGCACGCCTGCATCACCATCACGATATCCTTTCCAGCCAGCCTGTTCGATAAGCCATCCGGCCGGTACTTTGGTGGTCGTTTCGCTTACAACATAACCAGGAATTGCCGGATAGGCTAGCTTCAGTTGCTGGTATTGGACGGTTGGTATCTCTGGGTTTTTAAAAAAGCTTCCGGCATTACCAATGTCGGCGGGGTCCGGCAACTTGCTGCGGCGAATACGAATAACGGCGTCACTTACATCACGTATCGTGATATCGCCCGCGGAAACGCCCATTTCTGCCAGGGTATCCTGTATGGCACCGTATGAAATGTGAAACGTTGGTTGTTTGGCTAACCGGAATGTAACGCTGGCAATAATGTATTGGCCCTTGAGATCATGTTTAAACACACTTTCGCGATAGCCAAACCGACATTCCTCATGGTTAAATTGTCTCAGTTCACCACTTTCTACGTGAAGTGCTGTCAGAGAGTCAAAAACCTGTTCAATCTCAACACCGTAAGCACCGATATTCTGCATGGGAGCAGCGCCTACTGTGCCTGGTATCAGGGATAGATTTTCGAGTCCGGCATACTTATTTTCAACACAATACATTACAAACTGATGCCAGTTGACCCCTGCGCCTGCCTGTACCCAATAATGGGTGTCGCTTTCACGAACAACGTCAATGCCGTCGATGCGCATCAGGATAACGAGACCGTCAACATCTTTTGTGAACAGAACATTACTTCCGCCTCCAAGGATAAGCTTAGGCATCTCCTGATACTCTTCTGACCTGAGAAGCGTCTGAAGATCTGCAAGGTTATGTACCTCAACGCCAAAACGTGCTGTTGCATCGATTCCGAACGTATTATAATTTTTTAGCGAAAAATTGCTCTGTAGCGTCAACATAAGGCAGTAAAAATTGTCCAAAAATAATAAATGATTTATACCCTTCCCTCAGAAGAGGCAAAGGATTACTGATTACTAATTGGATATTTACTATGTTTGCAATTCGTATAAAGGGTATGAAACGTATCGTTAACAGGCTGTTAGTAGTTACTGTGGCTGTGTACTTTTTTGGATGTGCAGCCAGATCAGTGCCAACATCGGGCAAAACAGGTAATTATAACGACTATAATGAAGATTTGAGTGACGTAAGGCCGGCTTATACGCCTGCACCTGCCAAAACGGAACCAAAACTAGGGACCGGTGCACCGGAGTCTAAAAAGATTATTCCGTCAATGAGTGCAGAAGCACAGCATGTCAACCGGAGACTGGAAGAGGTTATGGACGCTTCGGCCGCAAAAAATAAAAGCATTCGCTACGCACCTGGCTACCGGATTCAGGTATATACCGGTAATGAACGACAAAGCGCAGAAGCGGCAAAGTTGCTGGTTTATCAGAATTTCCCGGAACTGAATCCGTATTTATCATACAAACAGCCAACCTATAAACTAAAGGTTGGGGATTTTATGCGGAAAATGGATGCCGAACGATATTATAGTCAGATTAAGTCTTTGTTTCCGACAGCCGTATTGCAACCTGACAAAATCGACATACGCTACAGCATGTCGATCAATTAAAAACAGTATGAGAGAGTTCATCAAACAACTCGTCCAGAATAGGTATAGTTAATGAAAAAAGCGCTTATCACCGGAATTACGGGCCAGGATGGGGCCTATCTAGCGGAGTTACTGCTTGAAAAAGGGTATGAGGTACATGGGATTAAACGTCGTAGCTCATTGTTCAACACAAACCGCATCGACCATCTGTATGAAGATCCACACGAACAGAATGTCCGGTTTCATTTGCATTACGGCGATCTGGCTGATTCGACAAATATCATCCGCATTATTCAGGAAGTACAGCCGGATGAAATTTATAACCTGGGTGCCATGTCGCACGTACGGGTTAGCTTTGATGAGCCTGAATACACCGCACAGGTAGATGGTATCGGAACGCTGCGGATTCTGGAAGCTGTCCGCTTATTAGGCATGACCGACAAAACCAGAATTTACCAGGCATCAACATCAGAACTGTACGGTGGTGTACAGGGACATGCTCAATCTGAAACAACGCCGTTTTATCCGCGTTCGCCGTATGCCGTTGCTAAACTGTACGGCTACTGGATTACGGTCAACTATCGCGAAGCATACAATATGTATGCCTGCAACGGGATTTTGTTTAACCACGAGTCGCCGTTACGGGGAGAAACATTCGTTACCCGCAAAATTACCCGCGCCGTGGCACGGATTGCCCTCGGCCTGCAGGATAAAGTATACCTGGGCAACCTGGATGCACAACGCGACTGGGGACATGCCAAAGACTATGTAGAAGCCATGTGGCTGATTTTGCAGCAGGATACACCGGAAGATTTTGTGATTGCCACCGGCCAGACAACCCATATCCGCGACTTTGTCCGGATGGCCTTTGCTGAGGTTGGTATTGAACTTGAGTTTAAAGGAACCGGTGTAGACGAAAAAGGGGTGGTTGTAAAAGCCACAAATCCTGCATTCCCGATTGAGGCCGGGAAAGAAGTCGTATGTATCGATGAACGCTACTTCCGGCCGACGGAGGTCGATTTGTTGCTGGGCGACCCGACAAAAGCAATGACCAAACTGAACTGGAAGCCGAAATACGATCTGAAAGGCCTGGTTCAGGACATGGTAACCGCTGACCTGAAACTGTTCCGGAAAGATCAGATTCTGGAACAGAGTGGTCACCGGGTGTTGAATTACTTTGAATAAAAGCAAAAAACAAATAGCATGAAAAAGCCGCTCCGGTCCGGAGCGGCTTTTTTGTTAACGCCGGGCCAGCCGACTGGCTTCGATCGCTGTCAATAAAGACTGCAACCCGTTTTCTTCCGTAATTTTCCGGTGTGTTTCCGGATTGAGAAGGTAAGCCGTCTGCTCACGGAACATCTGCCGCAACAACTCTCCGTATAAGTGCATTTTGTGCTGATCATAGCCATACGAAATCTCAACCTGCTGCCAGACATCCATGTCTTTATGCCGCCCACGGGCGTTGCGGTCTGAACCACCATAACTTGCGCTCACGTCAAGACGCGCTCCGGGAAATAAATCCATCAGTGCGCGGGTAGTGGCTTCGTCGGCAAGGCAGCGGATGTTAATACGCGTCGGAACCCATTCATGCAGGGTAATATCACCACGCTCGAAGAGTATCCGCATTTCCTGCCGGTCCATGCGGCCGGGCTGGGTAAAACCATGGTAAAAATTAACCGTCACGCCGCCGTCGTAGACAACGGTACAGTTGACCTGTTCCTCAATATCGGTTCCCGGCCGTTTAACGGATTGGGCGGCCACTACCTCGCCATGACCAAGCCAACCGGCAAATAAATCGAAGAAGTGGACCCCGTGTTCAATAAAAATGCCGCCGCTTTTAGACCGGTCCCAGAACCAGTGTCCGGCCGAAAGACCTTCATCAGCCGCGTAGTTTTCGAAGTAGCCGTGCAGAGGCAGACCTAATAACTGGTTGTCAATCAGCTGCCGGACGCGCTCAAACATCGGATTATACCGCTGCATGAGGTTGGTAATCATTAACAGCTTCTTCGCGGCAGCCAGCCTGATGAGTTCATGGCCTTGCTCCGCAGTGACCGCCAGCGGTTTTTCGCAAATGACGTGTTTACCAGCCTGCAAGGCTAAAAGGGCTTGCTGATAATGGAGAAAAGGAGGGGTGGCAATATAAACAATCGAAACATCGGGATGAGCTACCAGTTCATCGAGGCTATCCAGCAGAACGGCCCCGAACCGTTCTGCGGCCGCTTTAGCGCCTTCACGGTTTGTGCCGGCAATGGCCACAAGACGCGTGCCCGGGATCTGGAGAAAATGCTGTGAAGCAAACAAGCCAAAACCTCCCATACCAATCACGCCAAGCCCAAATTCGTTTTTCTCGTGTTGCATGCTGTCGGAATTCAGTTTATTAACTGAACGCGCCGGCAGGAAAACTGTTAAAGAAATCTAGGAAAGAGGTGGTATCAGGGAATGGGGCCTTGGGATGATACCGAAATGGTCGTTTTCAAGAAGCATTTCAAATAATTTAGTCGTCGCCAGGGCATCGCCCATTGCCCGATGCCGGTTAGAAACGGGTATTGCCAGGCTTTCGCAGAGGTTTCCCAGACTATAGGAGTTGTAACCCGGAAATATTTTCCGGCTTAAACGAACCGTGCAGAGGGTACGGCGCAGAAACGGACGATCCAGCCAACCCAGCTCTTTTTGCAGAAACCCGAAATCAAAGCTGGCGTTGTGTGCGACAAAAATAGCCTCTGAGGATAAATCCAGTACTTGCTGCGCCACCTGATCAAAGGTAGGGGCGTGCTCAACCATGGCGTCGGTAATGCCCGTCAGGCGGCAAATGAAAGGTGGAATCGGACAGCCGGGGTTGAGTAACGTATGAAACGTATCGACCACATGCCGGCCATTATGACGGATCATGGCAATTTCGGTAAGTCGGGAAGGGCCGGGAACACCGCCGGTCGTTTCAACGTCTATGATGCAATACACTAACTAAATAAAGGGGCTTTTAAAACAATAGTTTGTCGTTCATAAAGTCAAACTTATGAAACTGTCCAAACATTTCAAATCAAAACCTTAACGGGATGCCTGAAAAGACCGGAAGGTCCCCGGCTTTCTGGCAACCGTACCTTTCCGGATCAGCTCAAGGGCCGTACGCGTCATGTAGTCATTGCCCGATAAAACGTCCTGATACGTACGCTGTGCTGAAAAATCAGGCTCAACCGTAAATCCGTTGGCATTTTCGGCTACAACCGCGTGGGTGAGCTTTTTGAGCGGAATACGGACCTGCAAACGGGAGTTCGGCAACGTGACCGTTTTAAACTGACCGGCAAAGTCGCCCCAGTACGCTCCGCCGCAGGCTTCACCTACAAAGGTCCCGACGCCTGCGTCGAGGCTTTTCGCCAGCACAGAGGTAGTTGCCGAAAACGAAGCGCCGTTCATCAGAAAATACAGATTGCCCTTGAACGCCAGCTTTTTCCTGGGTGAATAAAGCCGGTTATGGGCCCGGCTGGCAAATCCGCCCTGGCCATCGGCCTTGTAGTGAAGGTGAAAATCCAGCATCGAAAACGGATTCCAGCGCGTAACCAGTTCGGCGCGGGCCGCCCGTTTCATGTGCTCCTTTTCCATCATCCGGTACGACTTAGGCATCCAGTATTGCAGCAGCCGGGCAGAGTTAAGCACCAGACCGCCGCCGTTGTTCTGTAAGTCGACAATGAGGTTTTCGATGCCGGCGGCCTTTATGTCGGCAAAAGACTTTTTCAGTTTGCGTTTAAACGCCAGCTGAAACGGATCATGCTTTTTAGGACTCATAAATGTCGAGACCCGTAATACCGCGGTTCGGGTCAGCGAATCAACAATCCGGACAGAGAGGTTCGGGCGGCGATCGGCTTCGGCCCGGTAGCGCTTGTAAAATGTGTTGCGAAACTGAGTCAGGGACACACCCTTGATGGTCCGCTGCCGGGCCAGGGTGTCGGCTGGTAGCCGGTAGGTGATGACAACAGAATCGGCCGTGCCAAACCAGGTTGCATAGTAGTCGGCAAACTGATATAAACTCCATTGCCGCCGGCCGGTCAGGTTATCGCCGTCGGAACCGGAATGATCAGAGTCCATCAGGATTTGATGCAGGTCTTTCATCGTTCTGCCGTTGATCGTCAGCACCTCCGAACCTCGCCGGATGCTGGTGTCAGCGGCCATGTTATGCGTAACGTAGTAGCGGTCTTCTACCGACCGCAGGTAAAACGGAATATACAGGGTTTGTTTATTGATATATTGCCGGCGGTGATTCAGGTTAGTATGCCCGTCTTTCAGGCTGTTAACCAGCGGTGTTACACGCTGAAAAAAGGTCAGATAGTCGGTTGACGCCGTGAGCGTGTTGTAGAGCGAGTCATACAGATACTCATAGCGGGCAAGGGGAGTATAATACCCCACCCCCGGATGGTAGGCATCCAGCTTATGTTTTAAAAAAGCCATATCCTCTCTGGCGGCCTGCGGAGAAAGAATCTGTGCCTGAGCAGACATACCCATAACACAAATCCAGCTGAAAAGGAGGAGCAACTTCACAAAATTCATCTTCACAAGTTACGGAATAATGTATGCCTGAAAATAAAGAAAAGGGTTGATGGTACTGTGAAGTTACCAAAAAGTAAAATAATTTACAAGTAATGATGACTTAGACCCTGCAAAAAAGCTTGTACAGAAAAAAACGGTTAGGTTTGTAGAAAACGTATGAAAAAACAAAGTAACTAGCATAAAAACGATCACCGATTTATGGAACAACCTACAAACCCTGCTCCGGGCACGCCGGCTTCGTTGCGCCCGCAGTTTCTGACCGTATTGTGTATCCTGACCTTTGTCTCCTGTGCAATTGACTTTTATAATGGAATAACGACCATTGCATCCGCAGATTTTGTGGCCTCTACAACGCAGGAAGTGATGGGCGAAACCGCTGATAAAATCAAGGAAAGCGGGGGCGCTAACTTTGTCGAAAAAATTATGAACAGCGTTTCGGCGGGGATGACGGCGGAGAACATCCGTAAACTGGGAATTTCGAAACTAATCTATGCCGTACTGACCCTACTGGGGGCCTGGCTGATGTTCCGCCTGCAGAAACAAGGATTCTACGTATATGTGGCGGGCGTCATTGCGGGCTTTCTGATTCCCATTATCTGGGTAGGAGGGATCGTTGGCATTGGCTCGTCAGGTGGAGTGTTCTTCAGCATCATCTTTACCATTCTGTATGCTCTCAATCTGAAATACCTGCGATAAGTCGCTGACTATGAGCCTGACAGACCGGTCAGGCTTTTTTATTGAAAAAATAACTAAACATTTAGTTTTAAAACTAAGTTATTAGTCTAACTTTACAACAGAATTCAAACCCGCAATCATGCAAGTACGTGAGTTGACCAAAGCAGAAGAAGAAATCATGCGCGTTTTATGGCGGTTGGAACGGGCCTTCGTAAAGGATGTGCTGGCCGAACTACCTGACCCTAAGCCGGCTTACAACACCGTATCGACCATTATCCGGATACTGGAGAAAAAGGAGCTGGTCGGGTATACGGCCTACGGGAAAACGCATGAATATTATCCGCTTATAACGGAAGAGCAGTACCGTCGCTTTCAGACGGAACAACTGATGGCGAACTATTTCGATAATTCGCTGAAGAAGCTGGTGTCCTTTTTTGTGAAGGAAAAAGACGTCAGCCTGGGTGAAGCAGATGAAATAATTAAACTCCTGAACCAGACAAAAGAGCCATGACCATCTTAGAGTATATCCTCAGGGCCAACCTGTTTATGATTCTGTTCTATGCCTGCTATTGGCTTTTTCTGCGGCGGCATACGTTTTTTGCCCTCAACAGGGCCTACCTGCTCGGATCAATTCTGGCGTCGTTTGCCCTGCCCCTGATTGAACTGCCGCAGGAAACGGTGCAGACCGTAACCTTACCGATGGCCGTAGCCACCATACCGGCCATTGTCATTCAGCCGGAGTCGGCCGGGCCCGATTGGGAACTCATTGGTTGGGTCGCTTACGGTATTCTGGCCTTATGGCTGCTGGGCCGCCTCGAAGCACGGACCATGAGTCTGCTACAGTTTATCCGCCGCTCCGATCAGCAGCCGATGACCGATTATACCCTGGTGTGGCCAGGTGATCCGAAAACACCCACCTTTTCGTTTTTCCGGTACCTGGTGATGAATCCGTCCGATGCGCAGGCTGAACCGGTATATCGCCACGAGCTGGTCCACATCCGGCAATGGCACAGTCTGGATGTTGTCTTTTTTGAAGTATTGCAGGCGCTGTTCTGGTTCAATCCGGTGGTGTGGTGCTACAAGCAGTCGATCCGGCAGATACATGAGTTTCTGGCCGATAAAGAAGCGGCCAATGAGCAATATGCCGCCTACCTGGTCGAATATGCCTTTGGCGTAAAACCCGATGGCCTGACCAATAGCTTTTTTAATAAATCACAACTGAAAGCAAGGATTACCATGTTACGGAAACAATCGACAAGCCGCTGGGCATTGGGTAAATACCTGGTCATTCTGCCGCTCGCCCTGGGCTTACTGGCCATGACAACGGCAAACGATCCGTTGAACGCCCTCGTTGAGCAACAGATCCAACAAGAGGGGCCGGTGATGGGGCAGGTGAAGAACCAGCAGGGCAAGGCGCTCGCCAACGTGAGCGTAGTCCTGAAAGGAACAACAACCGGCACCACAACCGACAGCGAAGGCTTGTTTGAACTGAAAAACGTACCGGATAACGGTGTGCTGGTGTTCAGCTACGTGGGCCTGGGAACTACCGAAGTAGAGGTAAAGGGCCGTAAGCTGGTGAATATACAACTGGCTCCGTCGCGGCAAAAGCTGGAGGAAGTGGTGGTGGTAGGATATGCCTCGAAACCGGCAGCGACAACGGCCACCTCACCGGCAACTACCCCAAAAAACAACGAGGTATTTACCGTAGTCGAAGAGGCGCCTGCTTTCCCGGGCGGTATCGGTGCATTGGGCCAATACCTGGCAAAAAACATACGCTATCCGGCCGAAGCCCACAACAAAGGGGTTCAGGGAGAAGTCCTGATCCGGTTTATTGTGTCGGAAACGGGGTCGGTGCGTCAGCCGCAGATACAGCGGGGCATTGGCAGCGGCTGCGATGAAGAAGCGCTGCGGGTGGTTTTAGGCATGCCGCGCTGGAACCCCGGCAAACAAAACGGTAATCCCGTTGAGGTAGAATATGTGTTGCCGATCAAATTTTTGCTGGAAGGCGAAGGCCGGAAAATAAACGGCAAAGACACAACCGGCTGGAACCCCATGGGCGATGAGCGGAAGGTGATCCTTGAAGGAACAGGGCACTTCACTGGTATTCAGCAGCCAGCCATTCAGTTAAGAGGAGTTAGCCCGCTTGGGAAGCAGCCGCTTTATCTGGTAGACGGAATAGCGATTGACGACGTTGATATGAAGAAGCTGGATCCGAATACAATTGAGAGCATCAGCGTGCTGAAAGGTGTGTCAGCAACGGCCGTTTATGGTGAGAGAGCCGTTGATGGGGCAATCATCATCAAGACCAAAAACGCCGGCCTTAAACTAAAGAAATAACCATACATAATTCCTTACCCTTTAATCATCCATTGACCATGAAAAACAAACGTCCGCAGGTAGACCCGGACATGGTGCCGGGCTATGAATTAACGAATGCCTTTTTGTCGCCGTCGCAGCTGAAAGCGCGGCTCCGGATGCTGGCTACCGCACCGACGCGGAAACGGGCCATGTGGCGGTATACGCTGATCGTTCCGGTGGTTGCGCTGCCCATGCTGTATCTGGCGGCCTGCGACCGGCAGGAGAAAGAGCTGGCAGGTTCGGGCCCTAAAGCCGTTGTGGAAACCCCGGCCAATGAACCGGCCATTGTAAAAGGAAAAGTGGTGGATCCGGAGGGTAAGCCGTTACCGGGAGCGAGTATTGTGCTGGTTGGTTCCCAAAGTGGCACCACGACCGACGCGAACGGTCTGTTTACGCTCAACCTGCCGAAAGGTGAGGCTAAATCGCAGCTGGAAATAGCCTTCCAGGGGTTTCCGTCACGGCGTGTACTGGTGAAAAAATCCACTATGTTCGTTGTTGCGTTGGGGAACAATCAGGATGGTGTGACGGAAAGCCCTCTGGATCCTGATGAAAAAGCGCAGAAGGCGACGATGACTGTTATTGAAACGCGGAAAGATGTCTTTACCGTTGTGCAGCATCAGCCGGAGTTTCCGGGAGGGATGGAGGCGTTGTCGGCCTACATCGGTAATAACCTGAAATACCCGGAGCCTGCCCGGTTGGCCGGCGTTGAGGGAAGGGTATTCCTTAGTTTTGTGGTGGATAAGGAAGGAGGCATTCACGACGTTAACGTGCTGAAAGGCCTTGGCTTCGGTTGCGATGAAGCGGCGATACGGTTAGTCGCCAAAATGCCTGCCTGGAAGCCCGGTATGCAGGACGGTAAAGCGGTGGCCGTGAGATATAACATTCCGATTCAGTTTAAACGGAAGTAAACAAAACAAAAAAACGGCACTCATCATCGGAGTGCCGTTTTTGTTGTTAGTCTTTCATCAGTTTTCGTATGACGTTCCCCCTGGGTGTTTCAACCGTCAGGAAGTAAACCCCGGCCGGCAGCGCGGCCATGGATAGATGCGCGGTGTTGCTGCGAATAGCGGGCTTTTCGTGGCGTAACACACTGCCCGAAAGGCTGGTAAGCGTCAGGTGCTCAATGGTATGACCGGTAGGGAGCTCTACCCACACATCAGACTTCGACGGGTTGGGATAGAGCTTCATGGCTTCCTGCCACGTGGGTTCCAGCCCGAGAATGGTCATGACCGTGAACGAACGCTCGACCGGAGTGGCGGCGTAGAACTCGCCGTTGCCCTCCTGATAGGCGCGGACCGTGACCGTGCCCGGACCCGTTACCGATACTTTATTGCCCGTGATTTCGGCGGGGCCTGAGACGATGGCAAAGCTCACGGGGAGTCCCGACGAGGCGGTGGCGGTCAACGTAAAGGCCGGATCGCTGGCATAGCGGTTGGCCAGCGTAGTAAAGGTAATCGACTGGTTATTCCGCGTAGGAATAGTCCGGGTGGCCTGGGTGTACCAGACCGGCCATTTTGCGTTGTTGTACAGGGTCAGCAGCGAACCGCTTGGCGTGATTTTGTCGGCTGCCAGGTTGATGCCACCCACATCGCCCCGGTCGTTCGGGCCAGTTACGTTGAATACCAGCCGGTTGTCGAGCCGCGAATAGCTCGGGAAACCCAGCGTATTGTTTTCGTAAATCAGCTTCAGACTGCCTTTGTTCAGGTCGGCGGCCAGTACATAATACTGCTCCGAAGAACCATCCGAATAGAAATAGTCGAAAGACACAATATCGGGGGAGTTTTTCGAATACGACGGATTTCCGACGCTTTCGCCTTCTTCCAGATCGTTGAACAGCTTCTCAACGGCTCCGTCACCGAAATCGTTTTTCGCACCGTCCCAGGCGTGCAGGAAACCGACGTCCCAGTAATCAATCGGCTGGCCGTCGGCGCTGTTAAGGGCATTGTAGCCGTCATAAATGATATACTCGCCGGCATGGTCCCACTCAAACGAATCGGCATACCGCACCGCGCCTGTTGCCACCCCTTCGGAGTAGGTCGGATTATAAAGCTTAAACTGTTTCCATTGCTTTTTAGTAAAGCTGTAGACCCAGATCGAGGCATCCTGTTCGTCGCTGAGGGCGGCCAGTTTGGTGCCATCGCGGGAGATCGCCACGTTGCTCCAGCGGGGTTCGTTCTGAATCATGCTTTCGGTCGGTGTACCGGTCAGGCTAACGGCCCGTATCCGTTTATCGGCTGATACGAAGTAAGCAAACTGCCCGTTATCGGTAACGCTCGGGCGGTGCCGGAGGCCTTGCGCGGTTTTGAGGTCAAACTTAGAGCCACTCGTGACCACTGTAGTGGAATAGAGCTTGCTGTCGCTGCCGTAGAGCAGCAGCAGGTCCTGGCCCTGTGCTACGGGCGCATCCGGTTTGGTGGTTGGGGTGGTTGAGGTACTTTCCACAATCCCGACGGCATCAAAGGCGGCTTTGGCGGCCGTGACCTCGGCACCGGTTGCGCCGTACAGGTCGCCGGTGGCCTTGATGACCGCCAGCCGCAGGTCGAGAAACTTAGCGGTCCGGGTCAGGTAGGTGGTCAGGGCGCGGTAGTAGACCTTCTCCGCCTTGTCGCGGCCGACACTGTTGTTGGTCGCAAAGAGGTAAAAGGCATAGTTCGGAATACCGCTGTTGACGTGTACACCCCCGTTGTCGCCGTCTTCCGTGACGGGCAGCGACTCATACTGGCCCATCGTTTTCGGCTGGTAGCCGCGCGTACCTTTTCCGCCCTGATTCGGGTTCGACATACTCCGGAGCGCGCCTGATTTGAAATAGGCCGTTTGCACTACATCCTCGCCGATGGTCCAGTCGTCGCGGTCGATCATCACCCCGAAAATATCGGCAAACGACTCGTTCAGTGCCCCCGACTGGCTTTTGTATTCCAGGTTGGCGGTGTTTTCGATCACGCCGTGGGTCATTTCGTGACCGGCCACATCCAGCCCGCCTGCCAGCGGCTTAAACCCGAGCTGCCCGTTGCCATAGCCCATGAAGGCGCCGTTCCAGTAGGCATTGTCGAGGCCCTTACCGTCGTCGTCGTCCAGGTTAATGACCGAGATAATGGTCCCGCCTTTGCCGTTGAGCGAGTTACGGTTAAATGTTTTCTGGTAGTAATCAAAGGCAATGCCTGAGTTATAATGCGCTGATACCGCCGTCGGGGTCCAGTTCGTATTGTTGGCGGATGTAAGCTGATACATCTTGGTATTATCGCCGAACGTATTCTGGGCGTCAATTGTCCAGAGCGCACCTACCGGGTTGTCGGGCAGTTTCGAAGTCTGTCCGTTATACATGCTCCGGGTTGCATCGATCATGTAGTATTTAGAACCCTGCAAATACGTCTGCAACGTACGGGTGGTACCGTTCAGATCTTTAGCGGTTGCCTTTACCGGCCCGTCGACGCCGCACGTGTGGTTATACTTCTCAATCACAGCACCGGTCTGAGCGTCAATCAGGTACTGCCAGCGTTCGAGCAGGTTGGGCCGCACAGTGATCGAATAGGCCAGTACCGCGCCACCATCCAGCGGATACAGCATCAGTTCTCCTTCCGATGGTTTCAGTTTCAGGAAATTATCGCCGAACGACCGTACCAGCGAGTGCTTGCGGACATCCCGCAGGGCGAAATCACCGGCCTGTACCGCCGTAAGCTCTGGTTTAGTCGCCGTACCGGCCGGAATGGTTTGATAGCGGCCGTTGACCAGCTCAACCGTCTGGTCGGACAGGTGCGCAACCAGCTCGCCGCCGTATACCGGAATCCCCTGAAAGGTTTGGGTTAGCCGGACGTGGGTTTTGCCCAGTTCATCCGTAAGGGTTTGTTTAAGGGTAAAATTTTCCTCGGCGCGGTTGATCCGCAGCAGCCCTTTCACCTGATTCAGGAACTGGAACGTAGTGGCTTGCGCAGCGGCGGGAGTAAGCGCCCGCCGGCCGGCTCCGTTCGTGGAGGCTTTAACCACGTTACGGTTTTCGATATAAACGGGCAGTCCCGTGGCTGAGTCGCGTACCACCCGCAGGCGCAGCGGCTGCACCGACATCGGGCTGGTGCCCGTAGCCGCCAGCGTTTGCCGGCCGGTACGTTGCTGTGGTACCGGAACCTGACCGGCATGCAGGATTTCGGCCAGACCAGGTTGGGCGGGCGTAGTTTTCTTTTTCGAATCAAAGCCTTTGACCGGCGTTTGCCCGTAAAGGGGTTGGATACCCGCCGTGAGCAGCGCGGCAAGGAGCCAGGATGCCGTAAACCGGAGGGAGGAGTGCTGGTTGGTAGACCGTATTTTCATCCGTAATAGTTGTTACTTCTTCCGCATCATGGCCATAAACGAATCGTAGAATTTCGGATAATTGGCCGGTGGTTGCTGTTGGGCATCGCCCCAAACGACGCTGAATACCTGTTTGCCTTTTTTCCACCGGACAGACTTGTATAGATTACCCGGATGGTTAAATGTGGTGGTTTTTATCTGACAGGTTGTTTCCAGCGCCGAAAACACACGGCTGGTGTTGGCGCGTGTCTGCACCCCGAGGAGTGTAAAGGCCGAATCGGTACTGCCTTTGGTAAAGAGCTTACCGTCGTCGAGCAGGTAATAGCTGATGCTGCGCCCGGTAAAGCCGCCGCCGCTGCCCACAATGATCTGGCGTCCCTTATACGTAGCCGGGGTCGCGGCTTTTTTGGTGGTTTGCGCCGAAACCGCCATAGATACTAAGCAGTAAAGCGCAGCGATTAGTTGTTTAGTCATCGTATTTACATAAAGTGTTGAAAAAGAAAAAGGGAAACTGCCGAAACAGTTTCCCTCCGTTCATGTCGCCCTGTCCGGCGCTCAGGGTGTTGGTTTACCGTACGTTTCTTCGTAAAGATGCACCCGCTTGCCGAAGCGCGTATGCCTGATCCGGATGAACAGTAAGTTATCATAGTCTAAGTGCTCAATTTTGGTCATAGACGGTTTGGTGCCCGGGGCCCCGGCAATCTCCGGGATGGTATTGCGGTGGCCGGCCACCAGCACGCGCCAGCCGTCTAATTTAGCCAGCCGGCTGATAAGGGCACTCGTCGGGAAGGCCGGATATTGAGCAAACGGCAAGGCATTTAGCGAAGCGACGGCCATCGGGAGCAGGAGGGGTTATAGGGCGGCGATGCCTTCGTGGGGCAGCGTAAAACCGGCCTGTTGCCGGAGCTGTGCCAGTTCGGTGTCTTTCTGCCTGATCTGCTGACGAAGGCGTTCTATTTCGGCGTCTTTCAGAAACGAGACCTGTTTCAGACTCTGAACAAGCTCCGTATAGAGCAAATGAGCCTCAATGGTAAGCGGAGACAAATCCGTTGGACTGTCGTGGTTGGGCATAACGGCGGCTTTTTCGGGAATTAAGTCAAGCGGGCTAACCTGGAATAGGTCGGCTAAGCGCAGCAACATTTCGATTTTATAATGGCTGCGGTCAGCTTCCCAGGCATTGTAGGTGCTCACGGCAATGTTCAGCTTTTCGGCAATCTGGGTTTGGGTGAAGCCACTTTTCTGGCGGAAATGTAAAAGACGTGTTCCGTAAGTCATGGTAGCAAGTATTAACTGTAAGTATAACAAACGTAGGATAAAATCTTTTACGGATAAAAGATTTTCAGGCCTTTTGAACCAATTGTACTTTATATGTGCCAACTGTAGGATTTTATAGAGTAGATGATAATTAATCGTTAATTCCGGTATTCGGATTTGGCTGTTCGTCCGGTTGAGCCCTGCCGGTTCGGGCCGCTGAGCCGGTCGCTGAGCCGTGTATACTGTCTCGCCAACGCTGCTGCCGGGGCCATTATAGTAAAAACCGTATAAATTTTTCGGAAAATACTATAAAAAAATACGGATTTCCGTGAAGACGGTTCTCCTTTTTTGACCTACGTTTGTATCGATGATCATCATAGTAACATATTTTCAATTTTTTACTTCTTTTTAGTGTACTCATTGCTTTTATTTTACTTGTTAACTTTTAATTAAACCATGAAAACACTTGCCAACTTTCTGGCTGACGAAGCCTCAGCCATCCTTAGCCCAGCCGAATCTAAAACTATTGTTGGCGGCTCAGCTATCTATTACAACGGAATCCTGGTGGCGACTACCGACGATGAAACGGGCGTAACCACGGTGCACAACCAGGCGTTGTATGACCTCTACCTCGCCAACCCTTCCATTGGAGAGTTTGGGTATTTTTCACCTGGTACTGATACAGATATGTAACTGCTTTTCTGTGTCAGGATTAGCCTTTCCCCCGGTTTATCGCCACTGTATCCGTTAGGTTGAGCGGCGATAGATTGGGCGGTTGGTCCGGCAGCGAAGCAACGCGTTCATGGAGTCAGGCAGGGGGATAAGCCGAGCCGGGCCTGAGGGGAGCATTCAACTCTGAGGCTGAACGTCGCACCGGGCCAAACCGGTAAACAGGCTGGCATCCCGACATAGCGGTCGTAAGGTGTGAAATGAAGATTTCAACCTTACGACCCTTTTGATGATTATAGCAAGTTAAAGATTCTGCATATTACTCATGAAAACACTGACCAACTTTGTGGCTGACGAAGCCATCCTGAGCCCGGCCGAAGCCAAAGCCATTGTTGGCGGCTCGGCTATCTATTACAACGGAATCCTGGTGGCCACTACCGACGATGAAACGGGCGTAACCACGGTGCATAACCAGGCGTTGTATGACCTCTACCTCGCCAACCCTTCCATTCAAGGGTTTGGGTCGATGGTAACTGCGATTGAGGGAGAAGTTTAACTGTCATTCTGCTGCTTTTCTGTGTCAGGATTAGCCAGTTCCCCCGGTTTATCTCCGTTGTATCCGTCAGGTTGAGCGGCGATAGATCGGGCATTTTACCAACTTACACTTCCCCTACATATTACTCATGAAAACACTGACCAACTTTCTGGCTGACGAAGCCATCCTGAGCCCGGCTGAAGCCAAAGCCATTGTTGGCGGCTCGGCTATCTATTACAACGGAATCCTGGTGGCGACTACCGACGATGAAACGGGCGTAACCACCGTGCATAACCAGGCGTTGTATGACATCTACCTCGCCAGCCCTTCCATTCAAGAGTTTCAATATGCAATCGTGCTTATTGGTGAAGGTGCGGACTACTAATAGGGGTTAGTCTGCCTGGCCGTTCCCCCGGTTTATCGCCACTGTATCCGTCAGGTTGAGCGGCGATAGATCGGGCATTTTACCAACTTACACTTCCCCTACATATTACTCATGAAAACACTGACCAACTTTCTGGCTGACGAAGCCATCCTGAGCCCGGCCGAAGCCAAAGCCATTGTTGGCGGCTCGGCTATCTATTACAACGGAATCCTGGTGGCCACTACCGACGATGAAACGGGCGTAACCACGGTGCATAACCAGGCGTTGTATGACCTCTACCTCGCCAACCCTTCCATTCAAGGGTTTGGGTCGATGGTAACTGCGATTGAGGGAGAAGTTTAACTGTCATTCTGCTGCTTTTCTGTGTCAGGATTAGCCAGTTCCCCCGGTTTATCTCCGTTGTATCCGTCAGGTTGAGCGGCGATAGATCGGGCATTTTACCAACTTACACTTCCCCTACATATTACTCATGAAAACACTGACCAACTTTCTGGCTGACGAAGCCATCCTGAGCCCGGCCGAAGCCAAAGCCATTGTTGGCGGCTCGGCTATCTATTACAACGGAATCCTGGTGGCCACTACCGACGATGAAACGGGCGTAACCACGGTGCACAACCAGGCGTTGTATGACCTCTACCTCGCCAACCCTTCCATTCAAGGGTTTGGGTCGATGTTAAGTGTGCTTGACACTGATTTTTAACTGTCATTCTGCTGCTTTTCTGTGTCAGGATTAGTCCGTTCCCCCGGTTTATCTCCGTTGTATCCGTCAGGTTGAGCGGCGATAGATCGGGCATTTTACCAACTTACACTTCCCCTACATATTACTCATGAAAACACTGACCAACTTTCTGGCTGACGAAGCCATCCTGAGCCCGGCCGAAGCCAAAGCCATTGTTGGCGGCTCGGCTATCTATTACAACGGAATCCTGGTGGCGACTACCGACGATGAAACGGGCGTAACCACGGTGCATAACCAGGCGTTGTATGACCTCTACCTCGCCAACCCTTCCATTCAAGGGTTTAACTTTGCCGTCGTGCACATTTCAGATAATGTAGAAGTGTGAAGATGGTGTTGACTGATACAGAACCTGGTTAATAAGGGTTAGTCTGCCTGGCCGTTCCCCCGGTTTATCGCCACTGTATCCGTCAGGTTGAGCGGCTATAGATTGGGCGGTTGGTCCGGCAGCGAAGCAACGCGTTGATAGAGTGGGGGGATAAGTAGCGCCGGGCCAAACCGGTAAACAGGCTGGCCTCCCGGCCTGGCGGTCGCAGGGTATGAAATGAAGATTTCAGCCCTGCGACCCTTTTGATGATTTTACCACATGAAACGGTTCTGCGGAGCCGTATAGCGTAAACCTTATGGCTGAGTTCCCCCATTACCGCCAACCCGATGCCATGGATTGTGGCCCTACCTGCCTGCGCATGGTAGCGAAGCATTACGGGCGTAGCTTTTCGATGCCGTTTTTGCGGGAAAAAACCGAAATCGGGCGCGAAGGGGTGTCGTTGCTGGGCATTGCTCAGGCCGCCGAAAGCATCGGTTTCCGGACGCTGGCGGTGAGAGTGTCGTTTGAACGGCTTGACACCGAAGCACCCCTGCCCTGCATCGTTCACTGGGGGCAGAATCATTTCGTGGTCGTTTATAAGATTAAACAGGGAAAGGTGTATGTCGCCGACCCCGGGGCAGGGCTACTCACCTATACCCGCAACGAATTTGAAAGCCGGTGGGCAACTACGGTCACCGACGGGGTCCGTACCGGCATTGCCTTATTACTCGAAACAACACCCGTGTTTTTTGAGGATGACGACACCGGAACGTCAGACCGCTCCTCCCGTGCTGTTCAGGGGAGGGGCCGGGGGTGGGGTATACTATTCGGCTATCTGTGGCAGCATAAACGCCTGTTGCTACAGCTCGGGCTGGGCCTGGCGGTCGGGTCGGTGCTGCAGCTGATACTGCCCTTCCTGACGCAGTCTATTGTCGACACCGGTATTCAGACCCGCAACCTGCATTTTATTTACCTGGTGCTTGCCGCGCAACTGGCCTTGTTTGTCGGCCGGATGGCCGTTGAGTTTATCCGTAGCTGGATATTGCTCCACATCAGTACCCGCATCAACCTCAGCATCCTGTCTGATTTTCTGATCAAACTCCTGAAGCTGCCCGTTTCTTTTTTTGATACCAAACTCACCGGCGATATTCTACAGCGGATCGGCGACCACAGCCGGATTGAGCAGTTTCTGACCGGGACCTCGCTCAACACCCTGTTTTCGGTGTTCAATCTGGTGATCTACAGTGTGGTAGCGGCCATGTATAACCTCGCCATTTTCGGCGTGTTTGTGCTGTCGAGTGTCCTCTATACCGCCTGGATTTTGATTTTTCTCCGCTACCGTAAACAACTGGATCATAAGCGGTTTGCGCTGGCCTCGCAGAATCAGAGCAGCCTGATTCAACTGGTGCAGGGGTTGCCCGAAATCAAGCTCAACAATGCTGAGCAGCTCAAACGCTGGGAGTGGGAGAACCTGCAGGTAAAACAGTTTAAACTGAGAATGAAAGGCCTGGCAATCGGGCAGTATCAGCAGGCCGGGGCGTTGTTTCTGAACGAAGGCCGGAATATTATCATTACGTTTCTGTCGGCTACGGCGGTCGTAAACGGGCAGATGACCCTGGGCGGTATGCTGGCCATGCAATACATCATTGGTCAGCTCAACGGGCCGGTCGAACAGCTTATCGGGTTTATCCAGCACTATCAGGATGCGCAGATCAGTCTGGAACGGCTCAACGAAATTCATGAACAGGCGGATGAAGAAGTGGCCGGCGCGGGCACGATGGCGGCTTCGACCCCCCGGTCCATTACGTTGCATGACCTTTGGTTTACCTATCCCGGGGCCGGTAATGACCCTGTGCTGAAGGGGATTAATCTACACATACCGGCCGGCAAAGTCACGGCCATTGTGGGCACGAGCGGCAGCGGCAAAACAACCCTGCTGAAACTGCTACTCAAGTTCTACGAACCGACAAAAGGGGAAATTTACCTCACTGAAAACCAATTTCAGTCCCCCTCTCCTGGTTTTCAGGAGAGGGGGCAGGGGGGTGAGGTTGCGGTCGGGCTATCCGACATTTCGCACCGCGCCTGGCGGGCACGGTGCGGGACGGTTTTGCAGGACGGCTTTATTTTTTCGGATACCATTGCCAACAACATTGCTGTGTCTGACGAAACGCCTGACCGGCAAAAACTGGCAAATGCGGCACGGGTAGGGAATATTCACGGATTTATCGAGAGCCTGCCCCTGAAATACAACACAAAAATCGGGTCCGACGGGAGCGGGATCAGCCAGGGGCAGCGGCAACGGATGCTCATGGCGCGGGCCGTCTATAAAGACCCCGACTATCTGTTTCTGGATGAGGCGACCAACGCCCTGGATGCCAACAACGAGCGTATGATTCTGCACAATCTGGCGCAGTTTGTTAACGGGAAAACGGTAGTGGTGGTGGCGCATCGGCTCAGTACGGTCAAACAGGCGGATCAGATTGTGGTGCTGGAGCAGGGCGAAGTGGTGGAGGTCGGTACGCACGCGGAACTGACGCAACGAGCCGGCCGGTATTACGAACTGGTGCGGAATCAGCTGGAACTGGCGGATTAAATGGTGATTGAGTGATTGGGTGATTGAGTGATTGGGTGATTGAATGAAAGGTGAACGGGTGAAAGAGTGAGCTATGGATTTACGTGATTATGTAGGAGGGCGGAATGGCAGGGCCGAAGGCGGACTTCCGCCCGTTGCCGCTGACTGGTTGTCGGGTTTGGCTAAGCCGCCGGAACCGCCGCCGGCCGCTGTTGAGCTTCGTAGCCCTGATGTTAATGAAGTACTCAGCAAGCCGCCGGCCTGGCTGGTCCGGTGGGGAATTACGGTATTGGCGTTTGTGCTGCTGGTGCTGGGGGGCGTAGCCTATTGGGTCGAATACCCTGACCTGGTTAAGGCGACGCTGAAAGTGGTGGCCACGCAATGGCCCAAATCAGTTATTGTCCGGACAGAAGGCCGGTTGATGCGGTTGCTGGTCAGGGAACAACAACCGGTTAAAGCAGGCCAACAACTGGCGTTTCTGGAAAGTACCGCCAATACCGCCGACGTATTGACGCTGGATCAGGTGGTTGATTCGCTCATCGGGCTGGAACAACGGGGACAGATTCAGGAAATGATCCGGAACCCGTTGCCTTCCTTTTTTCAGTTAGGTGAGCTACAGCAGAGTTATCAGACATTTCAGGAAACGAGTGTCCGAGCCAATGCGCTCACCACGTCGGGCGTATATGCGCAGAAACGGGCGGTGCTGCAAAACGATTTACAGCAGCTGATGGCCCTCGCGGTAAACAATAACGCGCAGATTCAGCTATACGAACACGACCTGGCGCTGACCGAAGCCGAGCTGAAAAGTCAGGAACGGTTAATGAAACAGGGCTACGTATCCCAAAATGACTACCGGCAGATGCTGAGCCGTTATCTGAGTAAGAAACAAACGGTTGCGCAGGCGCGGAATACGTCCCATAATCATCAGATGAGTAAAAATCAGAAACAACAGGAGTTGGTCGAGTTAGACCGAACCGTACGGGAGCAGCGCAATACGATGCTGCAATCGCTGCATACCCTGAAAAGTCAGCTGGAGGCCTGGAAGCAGCGGTTTGTGGTGGTGGCGCCCACCAACGGCCGCGTTTCGTTTCTGACTCCCTTGCAGGAGGGCCAATCCGTAAAGGCGGGTCAGGAGCTGCTGTATGTGTTGCCTGCGGGTGCGGGGTATACCGGCGAAATGTACGTGGGTGAATACAATTTCGGTAAAGTCAGGCAGGGGCAACCGGTTATTGTCAAGTTTAAAAGCTATCCCTATCAGGAGTTTGGTATCGTAACGGGCAGGGTGCTGGCTATCGGCGATATACCCCGCGACTCGCTTTGGCGGGTTTCGGTGCAGTTTCCGCAGGGGCTCAGGACATCGGCGGGCCGGCAGTTGCCTTTCCGGAACGGCATGATGGCATCGGCCGAAATCATTACCGAAGAGGTTAGCCTGCTCGAACGCTTCTTCTACGACCTTCGCAAGCTGATCCGATGAAACGACTAGCATGTTTAAGCAGGTACGTCAGCCTGGTCATCACTCTTTCACTCATTCACTCATTCACTCTTTTGCCGTTAAATGCCCAGCCGCTATCGCTTCAACAGTGTCAGGACTATGCCATTCGGCATAGCCTGGTCATACGTCAGGGAGAGCTGCAGGTCGAAACGGCCCGGCTCACACAGCGTCAGACCGAACGGGCGGTCTGGCCAACGTTGGCAGGAAGCATGTCGGAGGCGCTTAATTTGGGCCGGACCATTGACCCGTTCAGCAACGGGTTTGTCCAAAAGACCATTCATTCGGGTAGTGTCGGCTTGAGCAGCAACTGGAGCCTGTTTAACGGATTCCGGCAGCACCATCAGGTGCAGCAGCAAACGTATATGCGGCAGGCCGATGAGGCTGAACTAATGCGTCAGAAGCAGGAAGTGGGCCAGCGGGTAATCGGGGCCTATATGCAGGTGCTGCTGAGTCAGCAACTGGCAGAGCTGGCAGTATCGCAGCGACAAACCATTAACCGGCAGCGCGACCGCACCAAAGCGCTGATTGAGGAGGGGCAGGCGGCAACCATTCAGTTGACGGACTGGGACGCACAGCTGGCGGCGGCCGACTATGAGGTAGTAAGCGCCGGGGCATCGTTGCGGCAAAACAGCCTGCTCCTGCAGCAATTACTGAATTGGCAGGAAGCCGCGCCGTTAACCATTCAGGTGATTGAGGTTCCGGAACCGGCCGCGCCACCGGCGCAGCCGTCAGATTGGATACGGGAAGGATTACGAACGCAGCCAATGGCGCAGGTGGCGGGCTGGCGTCTGAAAAGTGCTCAGTCGGGCTATGCCGTTGCCCGTACCTCACTGTTGCCGGCTATTTCGGTGGGTGGGGGCGTTAATACGGCTTATTCCAGCGCGGCCCCCCGCGAATTATTCCCGATCGGGCGGCAATTGAACTATAACCTCGGTCAATATGTGCGGTTATCGGTATCGTTGCCTGTTCTGAACGGACTACAGGCCCGGTTTCAGATTGCCCGGGCGCTTATCGCCAAAAAAACAGCTGAGATCGATGTGCAGAAGGTTCATTTACAACTAACCCAGGAAATTGAGCAGGCCGTGTTTGCGCAAACACTGGCATTTGAGAAATGGCAAAGTGCCCAACGGCAGGTTGAAGCCCAGCAAAAGGCATTACTGGCCGGTAAAGCCCGGTTTGACGAGGGCCTCATCCACGTAATTGAGTATGCAACCTTGCAGACAAACCTGAACCGTGCGTTGTCTAACCAGCTACAGGCGCGGTATGAGTACTACTTCCGGAAACTCATTGCCGACACCTATCAGAACTAAATCGCTCAGGGCGTTGGTTTACCGTACGTTTCTTCGTACAGGTGCACCCGCTTGCCGAAGAGCGTATGCCTGATCCGGATAAACAGGAGGTTATCATAATCCGAATGCTCAATTTTGGTCATCGACGGTTTGGTGCCCAGCCCCCTGGCAATCTCCAGGATGGTATTGCTGTGGCCGACCACCAGCACGCGCCGGTCGTCCAGGTTAGCCAGCCGGTTGATAAGGACACTCGTCGGGGCGGCCGGATATTGGGTGAACGGCAAGGCATTCAGCGAAGCGACTTTGGCCGCCGTCTGCTGCGTCCGGAGGTAAGGCGTGACAAAGATCGTATCGAGGTGAAGACCCTCCAGGCGTTTGGCCAGGGCAAAGGCCCGCTCATGCCCCGCTGCCGAGAGGCTCGTTGTGTCGGAGTCGTTGGCCCGCTCGCCGTGCCGGACAATATAGATCGAAGCCGACCGCGTACAGGCCATGAAGCTGGCTAAAAGGGCAAACAGAAGAATGTGTTTCATATAAAGTGTCGTGTTTGTCGGGATTCAATAAAATAACCCATCAGCTGCCCGTTTGGTTGGTACATTTACTGATGGGTTATGGAATGCATGCATACGATGTTTAGCAGCAGGCATGGTTAGTATGCGTTGGCGGGGCTAAATGCCCTGTTCACTCTTTCACTCTTTCATTCATTCGCTCTTTCACTCATTCACTCTTTCACTCATTCACTCTTTCACTCTTTCGCTCTTTCATTCATTCACTCTTTGCCAACTCCTGCAACGCCAGCCAGGCCATCAGGCCGGGACCGGTTTCGAGGGCCGCTTCGTCGATGTCGAACGTGGGCGTATGTACTCCCGATACAATGCCACGGGCTTCGTTGCGCGTACCGAGCCGGTAAAAACACGAATCGACAACCTGCGAATAAAAGGCAAAATCTTCGCCCGCCATCCATAAGTCAAGGTCAACAACGTTGCTTTCGCCCATGTAATCCACGGCCGCAGCACGGGTCCGGCGGGTTAGTTCCGGATGGTTTTTCAGGTAAGGATACCCACGGACGACCTCGAATTCGCAGCGGGCGCCCATGGCTTCGGCAATGCCCTCCGCCATTTTCTGCATCCGGCGCAGGCCGTCTTCCCGCCATTCTTCGTCCATGCAGCGGAAGGTTCCCTGAATCGTAACCTCGTTCGGGATGACGTTGGTAACGCCGTCGGCGATAAACCGGCCGAACGACAGCACCGACGGATTGGCCGGTTTGCGGTTGCGGCTGATGATCTGCTGCAGCGACACGATGATGTGCGAGGCAATCAGTACGGGGTCAATCAGCTGGTCGGGCATGGCGCCGTGGCCGCCTTTGCCTTTCACGGTCAGGTAGAGTTCGTCGGTGCTGGCCATGTACATGCCTTCGCGGAAGCCGATTTTACCGACCGGAATATTCGGCGCTACGTGCTGGCCGAGCATGCTGCCGGGGGCCGGGTTTTCGAGCACCCCGTCTTTGATCATGAGTGAGGCACCACCCGGCGCTTTTTCCTCGGCCGGCTGAAACACCAGCTTGACGGTGCCTTCGAACTGGTCGCGCAGCACGTTCAGGATACGGGCCGTGCCGAGCAGGCTGGCCGTATGTACATCGTGCCCGCAGGCGTGCATCACCCCGTCGACCGTCGATTTGTAGGGCACGTTGTTCGCCTCCAGAATGGGCAGGGCGTCCATATCGGCGCGCAGACCGACGACGCGGCCTGAGGGGGCTTTGGTGCCTTCGATCAGGGCCACCACACCGGTATTGGCCACTCCTTCCTGCGGCGTCAGGCCGAGGGCTTTGAGCTGTTCGGCCACATAGCGGGCCGTCTTGTATTCATGAAACGACAACTCGGGGTTGGCGTGCAGGTGCCGGCGCGTAGCAATGCTATCGGCAGCGTATTGCTTCGCCAGTGATTTTATGGAATCGAGCATAGGGCGTTACTGCGTTGCTAAAAACTGATAATCATTAACGATAATTTTCAGGTAGTTGTAATCCGGCAGCATGGTCATGGTACCGGTAACTTCCTTTACTTTCTGAGCCGTACGGTGCAGGGCCTCAGCATCGCCCCGTAACATGACCTCACGAATAATGTGAATATCACGGTCCGAAAGCAGTTTTACTTCCGGGAAGGTGACCTGATAATCGGCCGGCAACTGGCTGACCGTTACCTCTTCGAGCGAAACTTTCTGCGTGAGTTTGACAACGGTTGTGCCGGCCGCAATGTCGCCGATGCGCTGACCGCGCTCGCTGGCTGCAATGGCAATAATGGCCACCAGGCCGCTGAACAGTTTGGTATCGACGAGGCGGAGCAGCCACCGCATCAGGTAGGCACCGATACCGGGCTGTGAGCCGTCGAGCATAACAACCCGGATGTTCATGGCGATTTTGCCTAATGTCTGGCCATTGAGCTGCCATTCACAGATAAAATCGTAAAGAAAAACCGGCAGCGCCCCGACCAGAATGACATAAAACGTCCCGAGCGGAATTTTGGCCGCCGCCGGAACGGCGAGCGTCAGCAGGATCCAGCCGATAAAAACGGCATAATCGATAAAGGTAGCCGCAATGCGTTCGCCGATGCTGGCCGGCTCGTACTCCAGCCGTACGTTTTGGGATGTGAGGATAGAAACAGCCACTGGGTTGTTAGCAATTCAGGTCAGAAAATAGAAACTGGCAGCTCACGGCCACACCGGCAGCGGGCTTTTGATGAAAACCGATTTAACGACAAACATGGTTCGTGAAATCAAAAGTAGTATCAAAAAGTTGGGTATTTACGTTTAAATTCTCAAATTTCTTCCCTGTTCGACCCTGCTTGCGTTAACACAAGCCACATCTGTTCCCGATTCGTATGCGTGAAGCCGCGTTTATCAAAAAAAATACCGACAAATGGCGTGATATTGAGCTCAATCCGACCCGCGACCCCGACGAACTCACGGAGCGCTTTGTCGAATTGACAGATGATCTTTCCTATGCCCGAACGTTTTATCCGCATGCACAGGTAACAAAATACCTGAACGGTCTGGCGGCTCAGATGCACCGCGGGCTGATGCAGAACAAACGCGAGGAGCGGGGGCGGTTTATCACGTTCTGGAAATATGAACTGCCGACGCTGTTTTATCACTCACACCGGCTGCTGCTGGTGTCGTTCATCGTTTTTCTGGTGGCCTGTCTGGTTGGCTGGGTATCGGCCGCCAACGACCCGACGTTTGTGCGGCTGATTCTGGGCGATGGCTACGTGAACATGACGCTCGAAAACATCCGGAAAGGCGATCCGCTGGGCGTTTACGGGAGCGGTGATCAGTCGACCATGTTTCTGCAGATTACGCTGAATAACATCATGGTTGCCCTCCGTGCGTTTGTGATGGGAATTGCCGCTTCGTTCGGTACCGTGGTGATGCTGTTTTACAATGGGGTGATGCTGGGCTCGTTTCAGTATTTCTTCTACGAACGCGGGCTGCTGCTGGAGTCGGTCCTTAAAATCTGGATACACGGCACGCTCGAAATTTCGGCCATCGTCATTGCCGGCTGCGCCGGGCTGACCATCGGCAACAGTATCCTGTTTCCGGGTACCTATTCCCGCCTGACCTCCTTTAAACGCGGGGCAAAGCAGGGACTGAAAATTGCTGTCGGCCTGATTCCGGTTTTTATCGCTGCCGGTTTTCTGGAAAGCTTCGTAACCCGTCTGCCGCTGCATCCGGCCGCGAGTAGTGCTATTATCCTGATATCGGCCGCGTTTATCATCTGGTATTTTATCATATACCCCATTCAGCTGAACCGGCGCGGATAATTTGTGTTTTCCGGGAAAACAGATCTGAAACAAAAAACATGGAGACGCAAGCTATTGAAATGCAGGCTTTGAGACGCAAGCTATTGCGTCTCTACGGGAATGGATCAATGGTGCGTTGTTGTGCATCGCCTGAATTTTCGTTAGGTTTATAATTATTGACTGCATACATCCGAACCATGATTACTCTTTTTCAGCAGCGTGACTTTGGCGAAAAGATCAACGCCACCTTTACCTTTATTGGCCGCGAGTTTAAGCCATTCATAACCAGTTTGCTCTACATTGTGGGGCCGCTGGCCCTGGCAACCGGTATCACGGCGGGTATCTACCAATCGAACATACTGGCGCTGAACCGAAGCCAGGGCAGCGAACTACCCTTCGATACGCTGGCCCGCGTCTTCAGCCCGGCCTATTTTCTGATGGTTTTTTTTTCGATCCTGTCGAATATTCTCGTCAACCTGACTACCTACAGTTACATGAAGCTGTACCATGAGCGGTCCGGGGGCGTACTCAGTGTCAGCGACGTATGGGACGAGGTCCGGCGGCATATTGTGGCTTCGCTGCTGTTTTCGTTTATCAGTTTTGTGGCTATTGCGGTGGCTTCTGTCTTCTTTCTTATCCCCGGTCTGTATGTAGGGGTGGCCTTATCGCTGGGTATTGTCGTGCTGGTGTTTGAAGAAACGGATTTTGGCGCAACATGGAGCCGCTGTTTTCAACTGATCCGCGATAAGTGGTGGTCGACCTTCGGGCTGATTCTGATCATGTTTATCATTGTGATGATCAGCAACCTCGTGTTTTCCATTCCGGCGGGTATCGTTAGCATGCTGGTCAGCATGAAACTTGTGCCGGACATGCCATCCATCGTAACGATTATGACCAATACGCTGAGCACCGTTGGCAGCACCCTAATGACTGCCTTGCTGGCCATGGCACTCGGATTTCAATATACCAACCTTGTTGAACGTCATCACGGAACCGGTTTATTATCAGCTATCGATTCAATCGGCAGTTCGCAAAACCGCCCGAATTCAGCCGATGAAGGTGAATTTTAACAACTGTAGAGACGCAACATCTTGCGTCTCCGTTCCTTGCGTCTCCGTTTCTGGTGTCTCTGGCGTCTCCGTTTCTTGGGTATCAGCCGCCAGGCTGCTAGTGCCGCTGATGCTCCTCTGGCTGATGGCGGCCGGAGGGCCGGTATGGGCGCAGACACCGCAAAGACCAGCCTCCGAAACCGTGTCCCTTCCTGCTCCTGATGACCGGGCGCCGATGACCGTTCGCTACCCGCCGGCCGACCGGCTGAGCGATTACCGGTCGCAGCGCGATTATCAGTATGACTACGACACCCGGATTCCGGAAAACCCGCTCGCCAGATTCCGGGCATGGCTGACGCAGAAAATCCGTGATTTTCTGCGGAGTAAGGCCTACCATAATTTCTGGCAGTACGTGATCCTGCTTGTCATTGCCGGTGTTGCCATCTGGTTGCTGGTTAAGGCCGATGTGCTGCGGTTTATGTTTACCGCCAAAGCCTCTGAGCTGCCATTGGACTATGAAAACATTACCGAAAACATACACGAAATCAATTTTGAGCAGGCTATTGACGAAGCCGTACAAAGGCGTAATTTCCGGCTGGCTATCCGGCTGCTCTACCTGCAGACGCTGAAGCAATTGACCGATAAGCGCCTGATTGACTGGAAACCGGATAAAACCAACCGGCAGTATTTAGTGGAACTGATCCATACACCGCTGCACCAGGATTTCGACCGGCTGACCACCCGTTTCGAATATGTCTGGTATGGCGATTTTCCGGTCGATGAACAGAGCTATCGTCAGTTCGCATCAGACCGGCAGGCCATGATTGACCGGAAGTAAGCAACCCGAATCGTTCGATTTTATCTAATTACGTATCCGTTGAAGCCCAACAAATATTTATTGATACTGGCGACGATGTTGATCGCTTACGTGGTGTTTGAGTACTACCGTCCCAAACCGATTGATTATTCGCCAACCTATCAGAATAACCACAAGATCCCGTTCGGGACGAAAGTGCTTTACGGGTTGTTGCCCGGCTTGCTGAAACAAAAGGAGGTGCGGACCATCCGGGTGCCGCCCTATAACCACCTGACCGAAGATACCCTCGCCGCACGAAGCAACTACATTACCATTTGTTCACAGTACGGTATCGACAAAAACGATCAGCGCGAGTTACTGAACTATGTGAAGCGGGGCAATAATGCCTTTGTCTCGGCCTATGACTGGCCCGATTCGCTTACCCGGTCACTTGGGTTCAAGGCCGCAATGAAAGCCCCCCGTCTGCGCGACACCACGTTGCTGAACAACTTTGTGAATCCGCAGCTTCGTAAGAAAGGCGGCTATAACTTTTTTCACGATGACGGCCGGAATTATTTCACAATCAGGAAACCGGCGGGGATAACCGTGCTGGGGCGCAACGCACGGGGAGAACCGGTATTTCTGCGGATCCGCTACGGGAAGGGGTACTTTTACGCCCATAATCTGCCGCTGGCATTCACCAATTTTTTTGTGCTCAGCCCCAAAACGTCAGACTATGCCTTTAAAGCCATGTCGTATTTACCGGCCTGGCCGACCGATTGGGATGAATACCAGAATCAGGGCCGGTTTGCCGAAGATGAGCAAAGCATTCTGCGGTTTATTTTCGCACAACCGGCGCTGACATGGGCGTATTACGTGGTTATCCTGGGCCTGATCCTGTACGTGTTTTTTGCCGGAAAACGAACACAGCGGATCATTCCGGTGGTTGAACTGCCGAAAAATACGTCTCTTGACTTTGTACAGACGGTTGGCCGGTTGTATTTCCGTCAGGGCGATCATCATAATATCGGGCAAAAAAAGATTCAGTATTTTCTGGCGCATCTTCGTGAACGCTACGGGCTGAATACCAATGCCCTGGACGCCGGATTGGCGGAGCTGCTGGCGCTGAAGAGCGGTATTGCCCGCAGCGAAGCCGAAGAACTGGTGCGGGTGTTACAAAATGCCCGCCGGAGTATTACACTGACGGAGTATGACCTGCTGGTGCTGAATGCTGCCATCGAAAAGTTCAACAGCGAGGTCCGGCAGGGGTAACCACGAAGACAGGAAGCAGCACAAAGATGCTAACAAAACGTCGTGCCGCTTAGGGCCTTTGCGGCAACTAATTATATCAAAACAGAAAGTCTTTACATACATGGAATCGTTCGAATCCCGCTTAGATCTTAATAACCTTTCCGCCGCCGTGAATGCCATCCGGGCTGAACTCGGAAAAGTAATTGTTGGCCAGCATCAGACCATTGATTTGTTGCTGACAGCGCTCCTGGCAGACGGCCATGTCCTGATCGAAGGCGTACCTGGTGTGGCAAAAACACTGACAGCCAAGCTGCTGGCCCGTACCATTTCGGTTGATTTCAGCCGTATCCAGTTTACGCCTGACCTGATGCCGTCGGATGTATTAGGTACGTCGGTATATACGCCCAAACTGAACGACTTTGAGTTTAAGCAAGGGCCCATCTTCTCCAATCTGGTCCTGATCGACGAAATCAACCGTGCACCGGCGAAGACACAGGCAGCCCTGTTTGAGGTAATGGAAGAACGGCAGGTAACCAACGACGGAACGACCTATAAGCTGGCAGATCCGTTTATGGTACTGGCTACGCAGAACCCGATTGAGCAGGAAGGGACCTATAGGCTGCCGGAAGCCCAGCTTGACCGTTTCCTGTTTAAAGTCGTAGTTGATTATCCTGACGCTGCCGAAGAAGTTGCGATTTTGCGGGGGCACCACCAGCGCCGGAATTTATCGGATGCCGTGGCGGCCATTGAACCCGTTATTACGGCCGATGTACTGGCCGGCCTGCGGGCGAGCGTGCATCAGGTTCATGTGGAAGAACATCTGTTCGATTACATGGCGCAGATTGTCCGGAATACCCGGACCAATAAGTCTTTGTATCTGGGCGCCTCACCACGGGCAGCCGTGGCGCTGCTGAACGGGGCGAAGGCACTGGCTACGCTGCGGGGCCGCGATTTCATTACGCCGGAAGATGTGCAGCAGCTGGCGGTTCCTGTATTGCGCCACCGCGTGTTGCTGACCCCTGAGCGGGAGATGGAAGGCGGAACGGTCGATGATGTCATTGCGCAGGTAGTGCAGAAAGCCGACGTGCCGCGATGAAGCTAATCCGGTCTTTATACATTTCCGTCCGTGTCTGGCTGGCGTTGGCGGGCTTTACGGTATTGTTTGTCGTAGCCTTTGCCCTGCCGCTTCTTTTACCCGTCGTGCAGATCGGGCTCGTCGTGTTTATCCTGCTGCTGGGCATCGAAACGGTGTTGTTGTTCCGGGTAAAAGACGGCTTTTTCGCGCGGCGGGACGTGCCGGACCGGCTGTCGAACGGGGATGAAAATCCGCTGAGCATTTATCTGGAGAACCATTACGGC
The DNA here is from genome assembly GCF_001870735.1 of Arsenicibacter rosenii. Classification (GTDB taxonomy): domain Bacteria; phylum Bacteroidota; class Bacteroidia; order Cytophagales; family Spirosomataceae; genus Arsenicibacter; species Arsenicibacter rosenii. The sequence goes on from NZ_MORL01000010.1 coordinate 101,898, forward strand.
TTTATAACTCCCGTTGAGGTGATAGACGAGTTACCCCCGCAGTTTCAGCGGCGTGATGTGTTGTTTAAAGCCAGACTGAAGCCGCGCGAAAAGCAGGTAATCCGCTACGAACTAAGGCCGGTGCGGCGGGGCGAATACAACTTTGGGGCGGTTAACGTGTTTGTGATGACGCCGTTACGCTTGTTGAAGCGGCGGTATCAGTTTGAACAGGGAAAGACAGTGGCAGTCTATCCGTCGTACCTGCAAATGCGGCAGTATGAGCTGCTGGCAGCTACCAACCGGCTGAATGAACTGGGCATTAAAAAAATCCGGCGCATTGGCCACAGCATGGAGTTCGAGCAGATCCGCCCCTATACGCGCGGGGACGATGTCCGGACGGTCAACTGGAAAGCAACCGCCCGCCGGACCGATGCGCAGGCTACCACGCTGATGGTCAACTCGTTTCAGGATGAACGGTCACAGCCGGTCTATTGCCTGATCGACAAAGGCCGGGTTATGCAATCGCCGTTTGAGGGGCTGACCTTGCTCGATTACGCCATCAATGCCTCGCTGGTGCTGAGTAATATCGCTATCTTTAAACAGGATCGTGCGGGGTTACTGACGTTCTCGCACAAGATCGGGCAGATGGTGGCTGCCGACCGGAAGCCGGGGCAGATGCTGCGGATTCTGGAAGTGCTGTACCGCCAGAAAACACAGTTTCTGGAGACGGATTACGAAGCCCTTTATGCCACTATCCGTACGCAGATCCGGCAACGTAGTTTGTTGCTGCTGTTTACTAACTTTGAGACAGTCAGTGCCATGCGCCGGCAACTTCCGTTTCTGCGCCGGTTAGCTAAAGAGCATCTCTTGCTGGTTGTTTTCTTTGAAAATACTGAATTGCGTACGTTGCTGGATGAACCGGCACAAAACACCGAAGAGATATATCTGAAAACAATCGGGGAGAAGTTTTCGTATGAAAAAAAGCAGATTGTGAAGGAGTTACAGCAATATGGGATCCAGACGATTCTGACCGCTCCGCAAAACCTGACGGCGAATACCGTAAACAAGTACCTGGAACTGAAAGCAAGGGGCATGATTTAACAAAGATTTTAGCGTTGAAGAAGTTATGATACACCCTATTGTTGAGCAAAAGATGGCCTCTCTGAAGCAATTATGTGAAGCGCATAAAATCAAAAGCATGTATCTTTTTGGTTCCGCAGTTGATGGAACATTTAATGAACAGAGAAGTGATATTGATTTTTTGGTCAGATTCCAGGATGGATTACGACCAGAAGAAGCCGGACAGCATCTACTTACGCTACAATGTGAACTTGAAGATTTGTTTTCCAGAAAAGTTGATCTGATGATTGAAAGGCCTTTCCGGAATCCTTATTTCGCTAACTCTGTCGAGGCAACTAAACAGATGATTTATGCCGCATAGTCTGGCGGGAAGGTAGTTCGCCGGAAGAAACAAACTAAAATATGAAACGACTTCTCCGTATTTCGGGCATTGCTCTTGTGCTGCTGTCGGCGGTTTTACTGGTCAATACATTTCGCTTCACCTCCAGACAGCTAACCGATGTAAAGCCGGTAGCCAACTTGCCGGTCGGGGATTCGGCGCTTGTTCGCCTGAGCCAGGCACTGCGGATACGGACCGTTTCGTTTACGGATTATTCGCTGACCGATACGACTCAGTTTGATCAGTTCCTGTCATTTATCCACAAGGCTTATCCGCTTATCCACAGTAAGTTGACGCAGGAACGGTTCAACAACTATGCTGTGATGTATACATGGCCCGGCAAGGACACCAACCGAAAACCAATGCTGCTGATCGGGCACTACGATGTGGTGCCGGTTATTCAGGGAACGCAGCGGATGTGGAAACATCAGGCATTTGCAGGCGAGACCGAGGGCGGTTATCTCTATGGGCGTGGGGCGCTCGATGACAAGGCAACGGTGATGGGTTTGCTGGAAGCCGTGGAATACCTGCTGAAAACAAACTACCAGCCCGAACAAACGATTATGCTGGCGTTCGGGCCGGATGAAGAAACAACGGGTCGCGGGGCTAAAACGATGGCTGCTGCGCTGAAAAAACGCGGAATTGAGCCGGAAATGGTACTCGACGAAGGAGGGGTGATCAAAACCGACGGTGTGGCGGGGCTGAAAAAGCAGATCGCACTCGTTGGCATTGCCGAAAAAGGGTACGTAAGTCTGCAGCTATCGGCAGTAGGCGAGGGCGGCCATTCGTCTATGCCACCGAAGCAAACCAGTATCGGGATTATTGCCAGCGCCGTCGCTAAGCTGGAAGCAAATCCGTTTCCGGGGCGTCTGGATGCCGGGCTTAACCACATGTTTCAGTACATCGGTCCGGAAATGGGCTTCGGGCAACGGCTGGTGTTTGCCAATCAATGGTTGTTTGCACCGGTAATCAGCTCGATTCTGGGCGGCACCCCGGCGGGAGATGCTACTCAGCGGACAACTACAGCACCGACTATTTTTAAAGCCGGCGAAAAGGAAAACGTGCTGCCGATCGAGGCAACGGCTACGGTCAACTTCCGGATTTTGCCGGGCGAGACGATCCGGAGTGTTACAGAACGCGTTGTTGAGGTGATCGGCGACGAACGTATCAGGGTAGCGCCGATTCCGGGAACAATTGGTTCGGAGCCATCGCCGATCTCGGATCCGGATGCCGCACCGTTTCAACGGGTACAGCGTGCGATACAACGTGTTTTTCCCGAAGTAATTGTGTCGCCGTATCTGATGCTCGGGGCGGCCGACGCCCGTCATTATACAGGCATCTGCAAGAATGTTTACCGCTTTATGCCCGTTCGCATGAGCGATGAAACCCTCAAATTGCTGCACGGCACCAACGAACGCATTGCTGCTAAAGACTATCAGCAAATGATTCAGTTCTACATTCAGCTTATTACGCTCGACAAGAACGGATAACACTGCTGTCGTGGCAGGCGTTAAAAGAATCTTAAGGCGTTAAAAGCCTTAAGATTCCTCTCCGGTCCGGACTAACAAAAAAACGGATTAGTTATCGCTTATGCCTCCTCTAACCGACTCGTAACCGGATTTCAGCCGGCCCATTTCGCGGGCGAGAAAGGTTTGTAACTGGCGATTGAAGTCTTCTTTTTCGTCATCAGGCAGTGAATTGTATAACTCTTTCAGCTCCTGATTAATGGCGGCCCGCTCTTCGGCCGTGGCCGCGTTGATGGAGCGGTAGTGGTATTTTCTGAAATCGTATTCCATATAGCATAAAAAAGCCGTTAAGAAGCAGGATGACTACCTCTTAACGGCTGCAGATATCCGTTGATTAATTATTCAGAATCTCTCTTGCCTCCTTAAGCCGGGCGCGTTCAATGGAACCGGAAACCAGAATACTGATTTCATACAGCATCGCCAGTGGAAGGGCAACCAGAATCTGGCTGTAAATATCAGGGGAAGGCGTAATGATACCGGCTACGACCAGAATCACGATCCAGGCATGCTTGCGGTACTCGCGCATAAAGCGTGGCGTCAGAATACCGACTTTCGACAACACAAAGGCCACAATCGGCATCTGGAACATCAGCGCACAACCTAACGACAGCGTTACCAGTACGCCTACGTACGAGGTAATATCGAACTGGTTTTTGATCTGTGGCGCAATCCGGAAGTTAGCCAGGAAGTTGATGGCCAGCGGTGAAACAATGTAATAGCCGAACAAAAGACCCAACAGAAACAGCATCGATACATAGAAGACCGCCCCCCTTGCTGCCTGACGCTCTGATGAACGAAGGCCGGGCTTGATAAACCGCCAAAGCTCCCAGAAGGCATATGGGAAAGAAAAACAAAGCCCGATAATGGCTGATGACGTCAGCGCCATCGTAAACGGATCGGCAATACCGATCGCCTGTAGTTCAAAGTCCAGGTCTTTTACACAAAGCGCATCATAACCCGAAAACTCGGCCAGCCTACACATTTGCCTGTACGTCCAGAAACCAGGATTAGCAGGGGCTAAAATGACGTACTGGAAGATGTCCTGTATAAAAACGAACGCCACGATTGCAAACACAAAAATCGAAGCAACTGCCCTGATGATGTGCCAGCGTAACTCTTCAAGGTGTTCGAGGAAGGTCATTTCACCACCTTCTTCCGCTTGTTCTTCGTCCTGATCGTACCGATCTTCAAATGCTTGGTCGAGTGCCATATAAAAATTGCGAATGAGTAATTGAGTGATTGAGTGGAAGCGATTGAAACGTTCGCTCAGTCACTCAATCGCTCAATCACAAATAAAGTTATGCGTATAACGGAAACGCCTTCATCCAGGAATTAATTTCCTCCCGAACGGTCTGAATTTTGGCATCGTTATCGTGGTTCATCAATACGTCGTCGATGTAGCCAACGATCTGCTCCATGTCGCTTTCTTTCATGCCGCGGCTGGTCATGGCTGCCGTACCGACACGCATGCCTGACGTAACCATCGGCGATTTGTCGTCGAACGGAACCATGTTTTTGTTAATCGTAATGTCGGCTTTAATCAGGGTGTTTTCCGCCAGTTTACCGGTTAACCCTTTTGAACGCAGGTCGATCAGCATCAGGTGATTGTCAGTACCACCCGAAATGATCTGGTAGCCTTTGTCAACGAATGCTTTTGCCATTGCCTGGGCATTGGCTTTAACCTGTACCGCATAATCGTAGAAGTCTTCAGATAATGCTTCACCGAATGCAACGGCTTTGGCCGCAATCACGTGCTCCAGCGGGCCACCCTGTGTGCCCGGGAATACGCCCGAATCCAGCAGCGATGACATTAACCGGATATCGCCTTTCGGTGTTTTGATGCCGAACGGGTTTTCAAAATCATTCCGCATCATGATCAGACCACCCCGCGGACCACGCAGCGTTTTGTGGGTTGTAGTCGTCACGATATGGCAATGCTCCAGCGGGTCATTTAACAAGCCCTTGGCAATCAGGCCGGCAGGGTGCGAAATGTCAGCCAGCAGCAGCGCACCGATCTGATCGGCAATTGCCCGCAGACGAACATAATCCCAGTCACGGCTATAGGCCGAAGCACCGCAGATGAGCACTTTCGGACGCTCACGCAGGGCTGTTTCTTCCACAATGTCGTAATTGATAACGCCGGTTTCTTTTTCAACACCGTAGAATGTCGGGCGGAAATATTTACCGGAGATGTTTACCGGAGAACCGTGAGTCAGGTGACCGCCGTGTGACAGGTCAAAGCCCAGAATAGTGTCGCCTGGTTGCAGACAGGCCAGGAAAACAGCGGTGTTAGCCTGGGCCCCTGAGTGCGGCTGTACGTTTGCCCACGAAGCACCGAACAGTTCCTTGATCCGGTCAATAGCCAGCTGCTCAATTTGGTCAACTACTTCGCAACCACCGTAATACCGTTTACCTGGTAAGCCTTCCGCATATTTGTTGGTTAATACGCTGCCGGCAGCCTCCATTACCTGGCGGGAGACAAAGTTTTCAGATGCAATCAGTTCGATGCCTGATTCCTGGCGATGTTGTTCTTTGGCAATGAGATCAAATACCTGCGTGTCGCGGGCGGTAGTTGTCGTTGCAGTTGACATGTTAGTGAACTCCGTTTGGTAAAATTGAACCGTTGACCGCTGATCAGCCGGATGGATAATTCCCCGGCCACATTGCGTGGCCAACTATTTTTGCTGCAAAGGTACGGCATTTTGTGGTACAGCACAGCATACCAGGCGGGTGGACAGTCCGACAAGTAAAAAAAATCAGGCAGGATCAGTGCCTGAAGCGGAGATCCTGCCTGAAACAGCCGAGGGTATTACCCGTATTTTAATACATTTCTTCCTCCGCCAGTACCGGAACCTCTTTATCGCGGTATAGTGTCTGGTATTTCAGCGGAGTTGTACCGGTCTGTTGCCGGAACTGCCGGTGAAAATGAGATATATTATTGAAGCCACACTCCAGACCAACCTGCCCGACACTCATATCGGCCTGGGTCAACAGTTTGCGGGCATGGCTGATCCGCAGTTCATTGAGGTACTCGACAAACGATTTGTTGGTGCGTTTACGGAAATACCGGCAGAAGGCAGCCGGCGCCATACCGGCGATTGAAGCAATTTCGTCGATCCGGATTTCTTTCCGGAAATGATGCAGCATGTGTTCCAGTACGCGCTTCATCCGTTCGGTCTCTGCTTCGTTCGGCGAAAGCTGATAACTATCGCTTGCCAGTAATACGGCTTCGGTATCGTAGCTGAGCTCATTCAGAATCTGGAGCCAGTCGATGATGCGCTCCATACCGGTGCGCGTCAGAAGCCGTTCCATTTTCCGGCCAACGCGCTGCTGAAACTCCTCGCTGAACTGGATGCCATATTTCGCGCGGTGCAGCATCTGCATAATGCGGTCTGCTTCCGGAAGCGTCCGGAAAAGGGCATTATCGAGGTTGGGGCTGAACTGAACGACATAGGCTTCGGAGGTCAGAAACTCGGGCTGGTCTTCGTCGTTACGCCAGAAGTGGGGTAGGTTCGGGCCGAGCAGGACCAGGTCGCCGGGCACAAAATCACCGACGTGGTCACCAACAAACCGTTTTCCGCTACTGCGGACAATGTACGTTAATTCGTACTCGGGATGATAATGCCAGGGAACATTGAAACGATTGATGCAGACATGTTTGGTGAGTAACGATTCCCGGTCGGCAATGCTGACCTTCTCAAATAATGCTTTCATAACGTAATGGCAATAAAATGTACTTTATTGATCGAAAGGAGAAAGTTGTTAAGGTATAGGCGTCAAAAAAACATACAAATAAGCAAATAATCTGAACGTTTGTCAAGAACTAAGCCCGCATTTTTGTAACAGTAAATAAAGAAATAGTTTAACTTTTATCATCATGCTGACTGCCATAGACAAATCATCGCTTTTACACCAGCTGGCCGAACCTTTTGCGGTCACACCCGAACAACGGGCCTTTTATCAGGAATATGGCTTTATTAAACTAAAGCACGTGTTATCGCCTGAAGTGCTGGACTACTATGGCAATCTGATTACTGAATGGGTTATCAAATTAAATACGCTGACAAAACCCATGGAGGAGCGCACGACTTATGAGCGCGCTTTTCTCCAGATCATGAACTTATGGCGTGAAAACGACGAGATAAAAGAGTTTGTCTTTTCCCGTCGGCTGGCACAGATTGCCGCTGATTTGATGGATGTCAGCGGTGTCCGGCTTTACCACGATCAGGCGCTGTACAAGGAGCCATCCGGTGGCCTTACGCCCTGGCATGCCGATCAGTTTTACTGGCCCCTGGCAAGCCCGAAAACCATAACCGTCTGGATTCCATTGCAGGAAACACCGATGAACATGGGACCACTGGCATTTGCTGCCCGCAGTCAGCATGTCGAAATCGGCCGCGATATCGAAATCAGTGACGAGAGCGAGCGGCTTTTGTCAGATGAACTGCAGCGCATGAACTTCGAGATGTACGATACGCCTTTCGATCTGGGCGAAGTCAGTTACCATGCCGGGTGGACGTTTCACCGGGCAGGGCCAAATACCTCAGCAGCCCCCCGCAAAGTGATGACTATGATTTATATGGACCAGAACCAGACCATTATGCACCCCCGGAATCAGTTTCAGCAGGCTGACTGGGAGACCTGGCTAGGGTCTTACCCGGTTGGCAGCAGGCCGGAAAGCGACCTGAACCCGGTTTTATATAGTTGTTCTTAACGTTGGAATAGCCTTTTTAACGAAAAAATCAGTAATTAAACAGCGATATATAGTAGTATTACTGAAAAGGCTTGTTTTTAGACTATTCGAGTGAATAAAAATTAATATAGGTTGGTTGTTGTTACACCGCCCTGACCACGATGTCGGGGCGGTGTTTTTGTTATCAGGATGTTAATGAGAGCGGTTGGCCAAAGATTTGCGTATGAAGTTATGAGCCGATCGACCATCTTTGTGCATCTGTTTTCAACAATCACGAACCAGTCACGAAAACATCTGCGGTAGTTTGGAAATATTTTTGCAACGATTCTGTTATACCCAAAGTACTGTCCCTTACGTGAACCTGTACATAACATTTATGAAACGAATACTGGCGCTCTGCGCAATCTTCCTGCTGAATCTGAGTGTTTATGCCCAGTTTGGGGTGCCCGGACAATCGGGTATTGCCAAGCCCGTTCCGTCATGGAACTATACTATAAAGCCTGCAACTGCCAGGGTGGGTGATGTGGTGGAGTTATACCTTACCGCAAACGTGCAGGAGGGCTGGCATATGTACTCTTCAGAATCAAATCCCAAAATGGAGTTCGGGCCAATTGCTACCACCGTTTCGTTTAAGAAAAATGAAGGGTATGAAGTAGTTGGCAAGCTGAAACCAATCGGTGCCAAAACGAAATACGAAGAAGTATTTGAGGGAGATGTGTACATGATGCCACGTCCGGCGGTATTTATTCAGAAAATCAGAGTAATTAAGGACAATCCTGGTATATCAGGCACTATAGAAGGGCAGGCATGTACGGATACTGACGGAAAATGTGTGCAGGTAAGTGATGACTTTTCGCTGACAATAAAAACGACCGCCGCCGCTACTGTGCCGGCCACTGCCACGACTGCTTCGGCTTCGGTGAGTACACCGGTATCAGCCACAGCCGTAAGTGCGACAACGGCACCTGAAGCGGTTGCTGCCACAACAAGTACTGATACAGTAACCGAATCCGTTGCGCCTGCACCGGAATCAATTACGGGTATTGCTGCCGAAACCGCCGCCGGAACAGAGGGTGATTCGATGCTTGGGTTCATCATTGCGGCCTTCCTCTCGGGTCTGGTTGCATTACTGACCCCGTGCGTATTCCCGATTATTCCGATGACAGTTAGTTATTTCACCCATCAGAAAGGTGGTCGCTGGAAAGCCATTATCTACGGGGCTTCGATTATCGGGATTTACGTACTGATCGGCACGCTGGTTTCCCGCATCAACGGACCGGCGTTTGCCAACTTTCTGAGCACCCACTGGGTACCGAATATTCTGTTCTTTGCCATCTTCTTTACGTTCGGGCTTTCGTTCCTTGGGCTGTTCGAAATCGTATTACCACATAGCCTGGTCAACAGTGCCGATGCCAAAGCCGAAAAAGGCGGGCTGATGGGGATTTTCTTCATGGCCTTTACGCTGGTGCTGGTGTCATTTTCCTGCACCGGTCCGATTGTGGGGAGCCTTTTGGTGGCCTCGGCCGGTGGCGAAGTGGTCAAGCCGATTGTCGGTATGATGGCGTTTTCGTCGGCGTTTGCCATTCCGTTTACGTTGTTTGCGGCCTTTCCGCAGTGGCTGAAAAGCCTGCCGAAATCGGGCGGATGGTTAAATTCGGTGAAAGTTCTCCTGGGTTTCCTCGAACTGGCGCTGGCGCTCAAATTTCTGAGTATTGCCGATCAGGTGTATCATTGGGGGCTGCTAGACCGTGAGGTATTCCTGGCGTTCTGGATTGTTATTTTCTCGCTGATTGGATTTTATCTGCTTGGTAAAATCCGCCTGCCGCACGACTCTGAAACCAAATCGGTGAGTGTGCCGCGCCTGCTGATGGCGATTATTACGTTTGCGTTTGTCGTTTACATGGTACCGGGTCTGTGGGGCGCGCCGTTGAAGGCCCTCTCAGGGTACTTGCCGCCGGAAGCCTCGCAGGATTTTAAACTGACAGCGGGCGGCTCAGCGGCATCGGAACCGGCTAATGCGCTGGGTGAAAAACCGAAATACGGCGATCTGTTTCACTTGCCGCACGGTTTACAAGGCTTTTTCGACTACAAGCAGGCCCTGGCCTACGCTAAAAAGGTGAACAAGCCGGTGTTCATTGATTTTACCGGACACGGTTGCGTAAACTGCCGCGAAATGGAAGCCCGTGTGTGGTCGGATCCGCAGGTACTGAGCCGGCTCAAAGAGGACTATGTGGTTGTGGCATTGTATGTCGATGATAAGACCGAATTGCCCGAAAGCGACTGGTATACCTCGACCTACGATCAAAAGCAAAAGACAACAATTGGTGCCCAGAACGGTGATTTACAGATTGTAAAATACAACAACAACGCCCAGCCGCACTATTGCCTGGTCGACCACGAGGGTAAACTGCTGGTGGCGCCTAAAAACTACGACCGCGACATCAACAACTTCGTGCAGTTTCTTGATGCCGGCAAAACGAAGTTTAACGGAAAGGGTTAAATTTAAGTAATCAACCAAAAAGACGGTATGGAAGTGATCAGGGAATTGTCGGAGTATGAACTGGAACGGGATAAACATATGCCAAGCAAGAACCACGGAAAACTTCAGTATCGGATATCCAAAGCGATTGGCGATTTATACGAAGATCGCTTCGATATTCTGACCGAAGTTAGCCTTGATATTCCATCACGGCCTTTAGTTCCGGATATTGCACTGTTTGCGGTAAAGGAATCTGATTGGCTGGAAGATGAAATCAAAGTAAAAGAGCCGCCGTTAGGTATTGCCGAAATACTATCGCCTACTCAGGGTAATCAGGAGCTGGTTGACAAGATGGAGACTTATTTTTCTTTCGGGATAAAATCTTGCTGGATTGTGATTCCAACGTTTCAAATGATCCATGTTTTCTCGGACAAGCACACTTACAAAACGTATATGCAGAATGAACTTTACGACGAGATACTGGATATACGACTGGACCTGAAACGGATCTTTCGCTGATATAAAAAAAGCCGGCCTCGATAAGGGCCGGCTTTTCTGCTTCTAGTTCGTAGGTTCAACAAAAACAGTCAATGAAAAATCTTAATATCCGCCGATCGGGAATGAATAGCCCAGTGATACACTGACACCGCGGTTACGAACCGGCAACTGCACCACCGGTACGTTTACCTGACGGGTGAAGCCATGGGTATAGCGTCCTTCCAGAATCAGCTTACCGGCACCAACCGGAGCGGCTAAGCCCAGACCGCCTACGGCACTGAAATCCCACCGCTGCATCACACCACCCAGTGGCACATCCAGATCAATTGGTTTTGACACAAACAGCGCCTCGGCGCGGGTACGAACCTTGCTGTCAACGGCATAGGCGATTGACGGACCGGCAATGATATAGGGCTGAATGGCACCGTCGCTAAGGTTAATTTGGGCCAGCAGCGGTAATTCAATATTTTTGGTCTGGAAGTTAATCCGTGCTCCCAAAGGAAGCGGTATCCCGCCAAGGTTCAGATTAAGGCCTTCGCGCATCATAAGTCCCTTCTGGACATAAGCCAGTTCCGGCCGGAATGATACGTAGTCGCTCAGAGGTATGTTCAGAAAAACGGCGCCCTGCGGACCTGCTGCCAGCTTGAATTCAGGGGTGAAGCTATCGAAGGAAGATGGCTTGGAAACAGTACCCCAGTGGGCACCCCCGCGGAAACCCAGTTCAACCTGTGCAGAGGCAGTATGAAACAGGAAAAAGCTACAAGCTGATACAAGTGCGAAAACAATTCGTTTCATGGTAGTCAAAAAAAAGATTGATTGTAAAAGTCATTTGTAAAAAAGTACAGCTTGTGCCATGCAGTAGTTGTTGTTTGTAATGCTTGGATGCAGAAGCAGCCAAAAGGATTAATCAGGCAGGAAATATTTTTTTGAACCGTTTACATTCCTTTTTTGGTGTATTGCACTATTTGTTGAAAACATTGTAAAGTAGTTGTAGCTTTACTAAAGAAGCCTCCCGTTTAATCGTGATGAAGTACACAAAGCCAACAAAATATAGCTATCTGCCCCGGTTTCTGGCCTGGCTGGATATATTGGGCCTGTTTGAATGTGACCCTTTCGGTAATTCGTTGCTGGTGAAGCGAATACTGATCTGCATTATTGGCTGGTTTACCTATGCGCGGTACACGGTAGTAAACCGGATTCAGATTGAGGGTACCGAGCATCTGGAAAACCTGCCGATCAATAACGTTCTGTTTCTGTCGAACCACCAGACGTATTTCGCTGACGTCATTGCCTTCTATCATATTTTTTGTGCGGTAAAATGGGGCTTTCAGAATACGATGCTTCCACCGATTTATCTGTTCGGACCACGGGCAAGGAATTACTTTGTTGCCGCGTCGGAAACCATGAAAAAAGATATTTTGTCGCGTCTGTTTGCCATGGGCGGTGCCCTGACGGTCGAACGTTCGTGGCGGGCCGACGGCCGTGATGTAAAGCGGGCGGTCGACACCTCAGCCGGTGACAAAGTAAACAGGGCACTGGAACATGGCTGGGTAGTGAGCTTTCCGCAAGGCACAACCAGCCCGTATGCACCGATACGAAAAGGTACCGGCCACCTGATCAAAGATCATCATCCGATTGTGGTGCCGATCGTCATCAACGGCTTCCGGCGTGCATTCGACAAAAAGGGATTGCGGTTTAAAAAACGCAATACGCTGCTGACAGTCCGGTTTAAAGCCCCGATGCACATTAGTCCGGACGATAGCGTAGACGATATTGTGGCGAGGGTCCGGAGCGCCATCGAACAGGACGCCCCCGAATGGGTGAACAAATAACGAAAAAGGCGCTCAATCGTGTGATGAGCGCCTTTTTCGTTATGGATATAAGCTACTGCTGATGCTTATAGTAACCAGCGCAGCAGCAGGAAGAGCGTAAACGAAAGCAGTACAGAAACCGGTAGGGTCAGCACCCACGCCAGCGCAATGTTCTTAACGGTACCTGCCTGTAGGTTTTTGATACCTTTATTAGCCACCATACTGCCTGCGATTCCCGATGACAGAATGTGTGTAGTACTAACCGGCACTTTCAGGGCTGAAGCAATACCGATGGTACTCGCGGCAACCAGCTCGGCCGAAGCTCCCTGCGCATAGGTCAGGTGCTGCTTACCAATCTTTTCACCGACAGTCACCACAATCCGGCGCCAGCCAACCATCGTTCCTAAGCCCAGCGACAAGGCAATCATCAGGATTACCCACGTCGGTGCATAGTCGGTATACCGGCGCAGACCGGTTTTTTCGTCAAGGTTTGCCTTCAGGTCGTCAACCTCGGTTTTGGTCAGAGAGGCTTCGCCGCTGTCCAGAATCTTCTTGACGTTGTTGTTGATCAGCAGCAGATCGCGGCGCACACCCAGACGTTTGGCGGCCGGTAACTTGCCGTCTTCCATCGGTTCTGAAAGCGTTTTATTTAGCTCAGCCAGTTCTTTGCGTGTCTCCGACAGGCGTTTCCGGTCCTGATCAGATAGGCGTGACGAGTCAATTTTATTGATAATCTGCTCAATGCGTACGGTATTCTCCCGCATCTCCAGCGGATTCTTACTGTTATTGAGCGCAAAGAATGTCGGGGTGATACCGATCAGAATCAACATGATCAGGCCCACACCTTTCTGACCGTCGTTGTTGCCGTGAAAGTAGCTAACCAGCGTACACGTAATGATCAGGATACCACGGATCCAGATTGGCGGCGGTGAATTTTTCTTAGGCTCCTTGAAAAGCGCATCTTTGCTTTCCTGAGGCGTCAGCCGGCGGAGCAGGAACATCAGAATGATCACAAGGCTGAAGCCAATCATCGGTGAGAGCAGTAAAGCCTCGAATGTTTCGATCGCTTTGTCCCAGTTAACGGCTGATCCTGAGGTGTTTTCAGGGAACGTAGAGAAGGCTAAACCTACCCCGAGGATCGATCCGATCAGGGTGTGGGAGCTGGAGCTTGGCAGCCCGAAGTACCAGGTCCCTACGTTCCAGATAATGGCACTCAGCAGGAGGGCCAACACCATGGCAATGCTATGATAAACGTTTTGATCAACAAGGAGTTCGACAGGGAGCAGGTTGACAATACCCATGGCGACACCGATCCCTCCGAGGAGTACGCCGATGAAGTTCCACATGCCTGACCATACTACCGCAACGGTTGGTTTTAACGAATTGGTATAAATAACGGTAGCAACCGCATTCGCTGTATCGTGAAAACCATTTACAAATTCAAAAGCACAAGCCGCGAACAGGCTAATAAAAAGAAGGATGAAAACGTCTGTTTCTAGACCAAACATTGGAGGTATTCTTCTGTAGTTCAAAGCCTATCCTACTGACAGGCGATTATACCGCAAAGGTAAGCCAATCTTTTAAGCCCCATGTTAAGAAATTGTTAAGTAGGGGCGACCCCACGTGGTCGCCCTGGTGGGTTATGCCCTGACCGTTCTTGCTGATCGGGGGATAAAAAAAAGGGCGACCACGTGGGCGAATAAAAAAAAGGGGCGGTCACGTGGGCCAATAAAAAAAGGGGCGACCACGTGGGCGAATAAAAAAAAAGGGCGACCACGTGGGGTCGCCCGTACGGTGTTGCTGCTGATCGGGGGATAAAAAGGGGCGACCACGTGGGGTCGCCCGTACGGTGTTGCTGCTGATCGGGGATAAAAATGGGCGGTCACGTGGCGAATAAAAAATGGGCGGTCACGTGGGCCAATAAAAAAAAAGGGCGACCACGTGGGGTCGCCCGTACAAAAATAGCCTCAGGATTTGCCGGCCAGTTGTCCGCAGGCTGCGTCAATATCTTTACCCCGGCTGCGGCGCACATTCACCGTAACGCCTTTCTGCTCCAGAAAACCTGCGAATTTGTCGAGTGTCTGCGGGTCGGTATTCTTAAAGCTGGCTTCAGCAATCGGATTGTACTCAATGATGTTGACCTTAGCCGGTACTTTCTTCGTGAACTCCCACAATTCCCGCGCATCCTGCAGGGTGTCATTGAAATTATAGAACACGATATACTCAAAGGTTACACGGGTACCGGTCTTGCGGTAGAAATAATTCAGCGCCTCGGCCAGGTTTTTCAGCGAGTTGCTTTCGTTGATCGGCATGATCTGGTCGCGTTTCTGGTCATTGGCGGCATGCAGCGACAGGGCCAGATTAAACTTTACCTGATCGTCGCCGAGTTGTTTAATCATTTTCGCAATGCCTGCTGTCGAAACCGTAATACGCTTCGGCGACATACCCAGGCCGTCGGGCGATGTAATGCGGTCGACCGACTCCATGACGTTTTTATAGTTCAGGAGTGGTTCGCCCATGCCCATGTAGACAATGTTGGTCAGCGGGGCCTGATAAAACTCGTTGGCCTGCCGGTCGATGGCCACCACCTGATCGTAGATTTCGGAGGCTTCCAGGTTGCGTTTGCGATCCATGTAGCCCGTGGCGCAGAATTTGCACGTCAGCGAGCAACCTACCTGCGACGATACACAGGCGGTCATGCGGTCGGTATCGTCAGCCCGGAGTGCCGGAATCAGAACGCCTTCGACGAGGTTGCCGTCATAGAGTCTGAACGACGATTTAACGGTGCCGTCTGCACTGCGCTGCTGAGTAGCAACCGTGAGCGGGCGTATATCAAAGTGGCTGTCCAGCTTTTCGCGGGTTGTTTTCGACAGGTTGGTCATCTGGTCGAACGATTGAGCGGATTTTTTCCACAACCATTCGTGCACCTGTTTGGCGCGAAAGCCTTGCTCTCCGTTTGCCGTAAACCAGTCTTTCAGCTGAACCGCCGATAATTTGCGAATATCTTGCTTCATTATTACGATTGAGTGATTGTGTGAATGAGTGATTTGGTGAGACAAAACGATGCCGTTCCGCTCAATCGCTCAATCACTAATTCGCTCATTTATTTTTTTCCCTGCTTCCAGTCCCTTCGGTACCCAGACGGCGGTTTTGCGCATGACGGCCGGTGCCACGGGGCGGATGACCGGATACAGATAGGTGCCTTGTGTCTGATTAGCAGGGATTTTGACTCCCATGTAGCTGAACAACCAAAACAACACACTAATTCCAAATACCCACGTAAAAATCCCGACGGCCGCCCCCACGATACTGTCAAAGGTACCGAGCAGGGTGTACCGCAGCGATTGCCGGAGCGAATAGCCCATTTGGTTGATCATGAACACGGTAGGAAAAAAGATAACCGAAAAGCCCAGCCATGGCAGGAGTTTGCGGGCCAGTTCGCGACTGATATAAGGAGACAGTAACTCAATACCGAAGCCCAGAAACCTGAATCCCACAACCATGGCGACCACAAACGCAATAACGGCAATGATCTCGATCAGCAGCCCCTTACGATATCCATTCCAGGCCCCCCATATCAACGGAATCAATATAAGAATGTCGAGTGTTTTCATCAATGAGTGAATGTGCGGATGAGTGATTGAGTGAAGAACAACGCTCAATCACTCAATCACTCATTGTAAAAGCTGCTTCACCGTGGCAGAGATGGCTTTGCCTTCGGCGAGGCCGGCGAGTTCTTTAGTCGCGACGCCCATCACTTTGCCCATGTCGGATGGCGCAGAAGCACCGACGCGGGCAATGATTTCCTGTAACTTAGCCTTCAGCTCGTCTTCAGTCAGCTGCTTGGGCAGGTATTTTTCAATGATAGCAATTTCGGCTTCTTCCTTCGCTAACAGGTCTTCGCGACCCTGCGTACGGAAAACATCGGCCGAATCCTTCCGTTGCTTCACGGCTTTGGTCAGCAGCTTGATTTCGTCTTCCGGTTTCAGGCCGTCGCCTGCACCTTCTTTTGTTTCTTCCAGCAGAATCAAAGACTTGATAGCCCGCAAAGCCCGCAGACCGTCCTGATCCTTAGCCTTCATGGCTTCTTTTATATCGGCGTCAATTTGTTGTTTTAAGGACATGATTTCGTAAAAGATAGTGTATTGATAATTCGTGCAAAGGTAGGAATAAGGGAGCAATAAAGATAAAATCCGCCTTTACCAGGTGTCAGCGTCAGCCGACTGGCCGGGGCGTAAAGCGGCTGGCTGAATGCATAGAGGCCGTGCAGCACCAGGGCGATGGCAAGAAGATGGCGGAGCAGATAGCGGATCATAGGAAAGAAAAACGGCGGGAGAACCATATTTCGTGTAATGGGGTTAATTTTGGCAGAGTAATTCAGGTATTCAATTACAGCTTATTCAATGACTCGTCTCAGTGTTAATATCAATAAAATTGCTACGCTCCGTAATTCGCGCGGAGGAAATAATCCGGATGTAGTGCAGGTAGCCATTGATGCCGAACGGTTCGGTGCGCAAGGCATTACCGTACACCCGCGGCCTGACGAACGCCATATCCGGTATGCGGATGTGCTGGCGCTGAAAAACGTAGTGACGACGGAATTTAATATTGAGGGTAATCCCGATGACCGCTTTATTGAGCTGGTAAAACGGGTGAAGCCAGAGCAGGTAACGCTGGTGCCTGATGCCGTTGACGCCATTACCTCGAATGCCGGCTGGGACACCATCACCCACCGCGGGCACCTGACGGATCTCGTCAATATGTTCAAGGCCGACGGTATCCGGGTGTCGATTTTTGTAGATGCCGATGAGCGCATGGTGGAAGGCGCCAAAGCCACTGGTACCGACCGCATTGAATTATACACAGAGCCCTACGCAACCCATTATCCGGACGATCGGGAAGCCGCTATTGCTCCCTTCGTAAAAGCCGCACAGAAAGCACAGGAACTCGGACTCGGGCTGAATGCCGGGCACGATCTGAGTCTGGAAAACCTACAGTATTTTGCACAGCATATCCCGGGGCTTCTGGAAGTATCAATCGGCCATGCCCTGATTGCCGACGCGCTCTATTTCGGTCTGGAAAATACCATTCAGATGTATTTACGTCAGCTGGCGTAGTAGGTATATGACGGCTAAACAACTCTCTGTGGCTGATTTTCTGAACGAAGCCGGCCGGCTGCCCGTCATCGATGTGCGGTCGCCGGGAGAGTATGTCCATGCCCACATACCCCATGCCATCAACATTCCTTTATTTGATAATGACGAGCGTGCCAAAGTCGGAACAAAGTATAAACACGCCGGAAAAGATGCAGCGGTCCTGCTCGGTCTTGAACTGGTAGGCCCGAAGCTGGCTGGCTTTGTCAAACAAGTCAGAAGGCTGAATCCGGAGGGGAAAGAGGTGCTGGTGCATTGCTGGCGGGGGGGGATGCGCAGTGGATCGTTTGCGTGGCTGCTCAATACGGCCGGTATCCGTGCCCGTACGCTCGAAGGCGGCTACAAAGCCTACCGCAGCGAGGTGCTGTCGGCATTTGCGCAGCCCCGGCAACTGATGATTCTGGGCGGCAAAACCGGCTCCGGTAAAACCGACATTCTGAAAGAACTCGCGCGGCAAGGAGAGCAGGTGATCGATCTGGAAGCCATCGCGCGGCACAAGGGCTCGTCTTACGGAGCGATCGGGCAGTTGCCGCAAGTATCATCTGAATATTTTGAAAATGAGCTTTTTGATGCCTGGCGCCAACTGGATCCTGCCCGCCGGATCTGGCTCGAAGACGAAAGCCGGACCATTGGTACCTGCTTTATTCCGTACCCCCTCTGGTTGCAGATGCAAGCCGCACCAACAGTGGTGGTAGAGGTCCCCCGGCACGAACGCATTGCCCGGCTGGTCCGTGAATACAGCGGGGAAGGCATTGAACCGGCTGCCCTTATTGAAGCTACCCGCCGTATTCAGAAAAGACTGGGTGGAAAAGCCACTCAGGAAGCTATCGACGCAATAACCACACGCGATTATGCAACTGTTGCCGATATTGCTCTTTCATATTACGATAAGTCATATTTAACGGGACTTTCGTTAAAAAAATCGACGGATTTATATACTTTTGATGCTCCAACGGACAATCCGTCTCTCTCTGCAACTCAATTAATACAACTAAAAGCTGAAAGAAATTAAAATTTTCTTTCATGTGTTGTTTTTGGCCCGAAAATTGAGATAGCCTCCTCAGCAGCCTTTTACTCAACTTCTCCGCGATAGTGGGGAGAAAAATCTACATGGTTTACGCCATGAACTATAATTACTATAACGTGATGACCCGAATGAGACAAATCTACGGTGTAATGTTGCTTGCTACATTGGGTATAACCCATGTGCAGGCCGGGCGAATGGAGGCACGGGAAAGTGGAGCATTGAGTAAGCCAGCCTCAGCAACAGGGATACAGCTTACCGGGACGTTGGCCGCTACTCCCCGTAAGTCATTTGTACCTACAACCATTAAAGGTTTCTGGAATATTGATGTTGTGGATGATTTTACGTTACCCGTCACGAAAGCAATTACGTTTTGTGGGGCAGGACGAAATCTGCATGTCAATAGTGACTGGCAGAAGCTTTTTAAACGGGGCTTCTCGGCCATTGAAAAGTCAAGGATGGTACCTGACGAATGTAACAACGACCCTGCTCATCCCAAGCCGGCAGGCTGGATGAGTCGGCTGACACAAAGCCAGCGTTCGTGGATTCTCTACCAGCAATACTTCAGCGAAAATGCCTATCAGGTTCAGTGGGCGCGCAACAGCCAGGACGCGGCAAATACCTATTACCGGCGTCCGGACGGTGATCCGAACTCTTCAAACAGCTTATATAAGGCTATCTCAGACATTCAGGGATCGTGCGAGGTATTCGGTGACTGTAATCCGGTGAACAAGAAAAGTACATTCGGGACTATTTTTCTGGATATTGAAAATGAAGGAATTTCGTCGGATCTGGGGCAGGAGCAAGTGAACCTGTATACCTACCTGGCAAAAACACTGAAGGAGGTAGTTAGTCCGCAGACCGAAACGGCTTCCATTGCGCCTGTTCCGGTAAACGGCCACGGCGTATCGCCGGGCGGCGATTATTACCTGCCGGCCGATTATCTCTGGAAAAATACGGCCCAGCACACCGCTACGTCGCGTGAACGGGGGATGCCGGACGACATTGTCGGAACCTCATTTTCAGACCATATTACCATGCAGATGCCGGGGGTGTACTTTGTTTACCCTGACTTTGATTACAGCTCTGCATCGACGCATACCGGTGACCGTGACCGTCATTGGTTAGCCCACATTCTTCAGGAGCAGGAAGTTAATTTGGCCTTGTCGCCTAAAAAACGGGTTGCCTGGCAGTGGTTATTTAATACCCAGGACTCGTATTACCTCAATAGCGGGAAAGCTGAGCATCCGGCGCCACCGGCCATTGCCGAAGGGTTAGCGATCTTTTACTGGTTTACCGGTGCTCACGGAGCTCTGTTCTGGGATGACCACATCAACCTGGTACCCAATCAGCCGACGCCGACAGATCCGGCTCAGGTGGGTATCGGCAACGACCGGAACTATGCCTGCTACGAACACTACATTCATGGGTTGTGGCGTCTGTTCAAACACCATGGTGATATGTTCTCGGGCGGCGAAACCTACCTGAATCAAAACACTGAGTGTTCGTACGATGGCGGGCAGACCTGGCATAAATACAATGCAAATCAACTGAAAACGAGAGGGTTACCGTTTGTACGGGCGGTAGTGAAGGGCGATCAGATTCTGGTAGCGGCTACAAAACCTTATGCAGCGGCGGGCGAACAGACGTCAGTACTCTTGCGCTATGCCGAAAATGGTTATAACTTCGTTACGCAGATTAATATGACAGGGGATGAAATTTTTCTGGGCCGTGCTACCATGCAGGACCCGAACAAAGCCGCACCCGGTCAGCGAGTCTATAATTTGAGCTTGATTTCAGGCTGTAATTGTAAGTAAATAAACGACATACAACAGAAAAGGCCAGCGCATTTTACGCTGGCCTTTCTTGTTTTCCGGCTATTTCTTCGGCTGATTCAGCCGCCGGATAACCTCCCTCTTGTGAAAAACCAGCCGCCAGACCGCTAATGGCTGTTTCTGGTTGCCGAAGCACGCCTGACAAATCACATTATCGGTCGGGACGGCCGTATTGTAGACATACAGCGTGTCGTTGACTTTCTGGATATTCGGCTGCTGAGCAAGTTTGTTCTCGGCGTTATACAGATAAGCGTCGAGTACTTCACGCTCTTTGGCCGGCAGCTTCGTATTCTGCACATCGGCTCCGCTGAGCAGATTGATGTCAATGGCATACCGTTTGGCCAGCGCCCGGGTTTTGGGCAGTTCGCTAAGGGTACACAGCCCCGCTATGTCGGCGGGTTTGGCGCTTAGTCTGGCCGTAAGCTCCTGTTGGGCAACAGACGCGATTTGTTTTCCCCAGCTATCAACGGTAATGTTGATTTCTTCATTCGTAATCCGCTTTATTTTTTTATCCATCATTTCCTGCTTCAGCGCCGGGGTTTGCTGAATCCGGTTGTCAGGATTGCACCCCATGATCAGCATGGCAAGGATGCATCCGTGAAAAATCGACCTGAACATTGTGACATCCATCGTGTTCTTACTGGTTATAGAATTGCCTATCTGCAATAGTACAAAGGTAGTACAGAACGAATTTTGTATTTTTGCAAAATAAGTCTACGATACAACTATGCTCGACCAGTTAGAAGCCATTCGCGAACGCTTCGACGAAGTATCTCAGCAGATCGTGCAGCCCGAAGTGGTCTCCGACCAGAAGCGGTTTGTAAAGCTGAGCAAAGAATATAAAGACCTTGAAAAAATCGTTAATCAGTACCTGGATTACAAACAGTTATTGCAGGAAATTGATAACGCTAAGGAAATCATTGCCACAGAAAAAGACGAAGAATTTCGGGATATGGCCAAAATGGAACTCGATGAGCTGCTGGCTCGCCGGGAACCGATGGAGGACGTCCTGAAAGAAATGCTGATTCCGAAAGATCCGAACGACAGCAAAAACGTCATCCTCGAAATCCGGGCGGGTACCGGTGGCGATGAAGCGTCGATTTTTGCCGGTGATATTTTCCGGATGTACCAGCGTTTCTGCGACAAAATGGGTTGGCGGATGTCAATCGTTGATTATACCGAGGGAACCTCAGGCGGCTATAAGGAAATTGTTACCGAGGTGGAAGGGGAAGATGTCTATGGAAAACTGAAGTTTGAGTCGGGGGTTCACCGCGTACAGCGGGTACCGGCGACGGAGACGCAGGGACGTATTCATACCTCGGCGGCCAGTGTGGCTGTGTTGCCCGAAGCCGAGGAGGTAGACGTGGAACTGAACATGAACGACATCCGGAAGGATACCTTCTGTTCGTCGGGAGCGGGTGGTCAGTCGGTAAACACGACCTATTCCGCCGTTCGGCTGACGCACCTGCCAACCGGTCTGGTCGTGCAGTGCCAGGACGAACGTTCGCAGCTTAAAAACCTCGAAAAGGCCATGACGGTATTGCGGTCTCGGCTGTACGAAATTGAGTTGCAGAAGCACAACGACGCCATTGCCTCGCAACGCAAAACGATGGTCGGCAGCGGCGACCGTTCGGATAAAATCCGGACGTATAATTACCCGCAGAGCCGGGTAACCGATCATCGCATCGGCCTGACGGTCTATAACCTGCCCTCGGTGATGGACGGGGAGATCGGCGAATTTATCGAGCAGCTCCGGATTGCCGAAAACGCGGAACGCCTGAAAGAAGGCACAACCGCTTAGCGTATAAAAGCCGCAGGAGTGACCCCTGCGGCTTTGTTTTTATAGCCCGCCCGTTTTGCCGCCATCGACCGGCACATTGATCCCGCTGATAGAAGCAGCAGCCGGTGTACAAAGAAAGGCGGCCGCCGCGGCTACTTCTTCGGCGGTTGCAAAGCGGCCAATCGGAATCTCCCGCTCCATTTGCTGCCGGATTTCTTCCCGGCTTTTGTCAGCGGCTTTGGCCCGAGCCGTAATCAGTGATTCGATACGGTCGGTCTCCGTGGAGCCCGGCAACACATTGTTCACTGTAATGCCGTATTGCCCCAGCTCCAGCGACAGGGTTTTGGCCCATTGCGCCACCGCTCCCCGAATGGTATTGGATACTCCCAGACCGATGATCGGCTGTTTCACCGATGTGCTGATGATGTTCACAATACGCCCGAAACCGGCTTTTTTCATCGACGGAAAAACCGCCTGCACTAATGTCTGGTTATTGACGAGGTGGTTGTGAAATGTGGTCGTAAACTGGTCGGCAGTTGCCTCGATGAGTGGTCCGCCCGCTGGTCCGCCGGTGTTGTTGATCAGGATATGCACCATCGGGTGTTCGGCCAGATAGCGGTCAAGAGCGGTTTTAACGGCTCCTGCCTCGCTGAAGTCGGCCACCACATAGCGGTGGGTCTGTCCCTGGCTTCTGTCCAGTTCAGTCAGCGTTTGCCGAAGGCTTTCTTCATTACGGGCCAGTAGCGTAACATTGGCTCCCAGCAGTGCCAGTTCAATGGCCGTGGCTTTGCCGATACCCTGGGTACTACCGCACACCAGCGCCGTTTTTCCGGTTAAATTCAGGTTCATGGACTATGATTTACTATGATTAAATGATTAAATGATTGAGTGGTTGAGTGGCTGATTTGTTGAGTGATTGAGTGGTTGAGTGATTGAGTGGCTGATTTGTTGATTTGTTGAGTGATTGATTTGTTGAGTGATGTGCAGCTGAAAGGAAGAACGTCGCCGGGCTATTAGCCGGTGAGGCTGCGCGCTCCGGTCCATTCCTTGTATATTGCAATGCAAAGATGAAAAACCAGATGAAAAGACAGACGTTATTCCTGCTTTTGTTCGTGATCGGCTGCGTGTCAGCCGCGTTTATCAGTCGCCCGATGGCCGTTGATCATGGCATCTGGGACCGGCTGCTGAAAAAATACGTGAATGAAAAAGGGCTGGTCAACTACAAAGGGCTGAAAAAAGAAGAAGGCGAACTCAGGAAATACCTTGATCTGCTGAGCAAAAATCCGCCGACAGCGAAATGGAGTAAAAACGAACAAATGGCGTACTGGATCAATGTCTACAATGCGTATACGGTACAGCTGGTCCTGACACATTACCCGATTAAAAGCATTAAAGACATCGGCAGTAAAATCCAGATTCCGTTTGTGAATACGCCCTGGGACATTAAATTCATCACCATCGGCAACGACAAATACGACCTCAATAACATTGAGCACGACATTCTGCGGAAGAAGTTTGACGAACCACGGATTCACTTTGCGCTTGTGTGTGCAGCCCGTTCATGCCCCCGGCTGCGTCAGGAAGCCTACGACGCCGACCGGCTGATTGCCCAGCTGGACGATCAGGGAACCGACTTTCTGAATAACCCTGCCAAGAATGCCATTACCCCGGGAAATGCCAGCCTATCCAAATATTTTGATTGGTACAAAGCCGACTGGACCGACCGCGGAAAGACCGTTGAAGCGTGGGTAAACCAATATTCGTCAAACAAAATCAACAAGGACACAAAAATTTCTTACCTCGATTATAACTGGGATCTGAATGGGCAATAGGCTACAGTCATTCGGCGGAGATTCTGGCTGGCTTAGCCGGTAAAACGGGGCACTAAGCGATAAATAATTGCTGCGAGGGGCTAAAAATCACCATTTTGATGCGTGCTTTCTGTAGATTTGCTCAGTATGAGCTCCGCTAAATCGTATCGTCTGTCGGTATGGCAGATCGCGCAACTGGCGCTTTTTGTGCTGGTTGTGTACTATCCCATTTTGCTCTACGTCAACCTGCCTGACCGCAGCTGGGACTTTATTATGCAGGCCCTGCCGTATCTGCTCATGCAGGGCGGGCTCATGTTCCTGTTGTATTTTTTCTGGATTGGCATCGTCGAATGGCTGTTGCAGAAACTGGCCGACCGCTTCGGCGATCAGTTTATGTTTGAGTTTAAGTGGCCGGGGCAGCTGGTGTCCATCGTGGTGACGATCTGTTTTGCGATGTTCTTTAACGTAATTTTTCACCAGATCAGGCGGCAGGTGTTGAAGAATCCGAACCGGCAGGAGGTAGCCGGTCAGCGTCCGTCGGGGCAGCAGCGCCCGGCCGGAGATCAGGCGTCCGGCCCTGCCACAACTAACTGGCGTGGCCGGAACGGCAGCGGGCGCTGGGAGTTTTTTGAACGATCGAACAACGGGCTGGCTGTGGTCATTATGCTTTCCATTTTCTACCTCGCCGCTAACCGCCGCGCCAATCGCCGGATGAAAGACATTCAGGTGGAGGCCGAACGGCTTGAAAAGGAAAATGCACTGGCTCAGTTTGCCGCCCTGAAAAATCAGGTTAGTCCTCACTTTCTGTTCAACAGCTTGAGTATCCTCTCATCGCTGGTCTATGTCGATCCGGCCTTGTCGGAGCAGTTTATCGACCGCCTGTCGAAGGCCTATCGCTATATTCTGGAACAAAAAGATAACGACCGTGTTTTGCTGCGGACGGAGCTGGAGTTTATTCAGGCCTACATTTTCCTGCTTAAAATCCGGTTCGATGAGAAGTTTTCTGTCGTGCTCGATGTGCCGGAGAGGGTGGCTGAGCAAAACGCCATTGCGCCGCTGACGTTGCAGCTACTGATTGAGAATGCGGTTAAACACAACCGGATGACCAGCAAACAGCCCCTGGAGGTGCAGATCAGAGTCGAGGGAAATGAGCTGGTCGTACGAAACCGGATTCAGCCCCGCGACGATCATGAGCCATCGACGGGCATTGGCCTGCAGAATATCATTAACCGTTATCACCTGCTGACCAGTCAGCCCGTTTGGGTTGGCGAGCAGCAAGGCGAGTTTGTGGTCCGGATTCCGCTGATTGCCCAGACGGTTGCCGTCGCCTGAGTCGCCATCCGTAGTTGATTCGCCTGTCTATTCACTCTATCACCCAATCGCTCAATCACTCAATGATCATGAAAGTAGTCATTATTGAAGACGAACGACTGACCGCCAAGCGGCTCGAAGGGCTGTTGCTCCGCTACGACCCCACCATTCAGGTGCTGGCCCAACTGCCTTCCGTAGAGGAAGCCGTTGATTGGTTTTCGACCGTCGAAGCTGCTGAGGAGAAGCCTGATCTGGTATTCATGGATATTCACCTGGAAGATGGGCTGGCGTTCCGGATCATTGAGCAGACCCGGCTCACCACGCCGATTATCTTCACGACGGCTTACGATGAGTACATGATCAAGGCGTTCAAACTCAATAGTGTCGACTATTTGCTGAAGCCTGTTAACTACGATGATCTGGTCGCAGCTATTGAGAAGTTTAAATCGTTCCGCGAAATTTTCGGCGGTACCGTCCCTGAGCCAGAGGCCAAACCGGTTCAGACGCCTGACCTTGACGCCTTGCTGAAATTACTGGCCCAGCCTCGGGAAACGAGTTATAAAGACCGGTTTATGATTACAATCGGGACCCGCATCCGGAGCGTAGGCGTCAACGAAATTGCTTACTTTTTTCTGGAAGAAAAGATGGCCTTTCTGGTCACGAAAGACGGTGCGAATCTGCCCGTCGATTATACCCTCGATAAACTGACACAACTGCTTGATCCGAAGCAGTTTTTCCGGGTAAGCCGCCAGTTTCTGGTGTCACTGCCGGCGATTCAGGCCATTCATACCTATTCGGCAGGTAAGCTCAAGCTGGAACTGACACCCAAAGCGCGGCATGAGGTCTTCGTCAGCGGCGACCGTATCAGCGACTTTAAAGAGTGGCTGGGGAAGTAGATACCCGCCTTTTTCTATCAACTTCCCGAGCGGTTTAACCCCTCGGGAAGTTTGCTTTCAGCCCATTCAGCACCCGTAATTTAGCGACGAAAAACCGGTACTTAGCGACCGGAAACCGGCATTCGGTGAAGTTGATTTCCGGAGAGAGCGACTGCCTCCCAACTTTGTGACATCAATCGTAAACAACCTTTGTCATGAAGACGGGACACTCCTTCACTACACAGCTAACCTCAGTATCACGGAAATTAGTGGCTTCGGCTATCACCTGTATCGCGCTGACTGCCAGCGTATCTGCTTTCGCTCAACAAGCTGCCGGTCAGCCACAAGCCGCCGCCGTTGCGGAAGTGGCCCCGAAAGGAACCGGCAAAATCAGCGGGGTGCTGACCGACTCAACAACCAAACAGCCGGTCGAATTTGCAACGGTTGCCCTGCTCAACGCGGCTACCGGCAAACCGGTCGACGGCACCATGTCGGACGATAAGGGTAAGTTCACCATCGCCAACATTCTGCCGGGTGCCTACCGTTTACAGGTTTCGTTCCTGGGCTACCAGAACAAGGAAACCAAAACCATCAACATTGCGAAGAGCACGGACCTGAACATCGGCGCGGTGCTGCTGTCGCCGGACGTCCGGACGCTGAGCGAAGTGACCGTTACTGCCCAGGCGTCGATCATCGAAAATAAGGTAGACCGGCTGGTATATAACGCGGATAAAGACATGACAGCCAAAGGGGGCGACGCCACCGACATCATGCGGAAAGTACCGATGCTGACCGTTGACCTCGACGGCAACGTAAGCCTCCGGGG
This sequence comes from Arsenicibacter rosenii, assembly GCF_001870735.1. Lineage (GTDB taxonomy): Bacteria > Bacteroidota > Bacteroidia > Cytophagales > Spirosomataceae > Arsenicibacter > Arsenicibacter rosenii. The sequence continues at coordinate 128,958 of NZ_MORL01000010.1, forward strand.
TAGCCAGAACGTGAAAGTGCTGATCAACAACAAACCATCGACGATTGTGGCCAGCAGCGTGGCCGACGCCCTGAAGCAGATTCCGGCTGATATGGTAAAGTCGGTAGAAGTGATCACCAGCCCGTCGGCGAAATACGATGCCGAAGGGACGGCCGGTATCATCAACATCATCACGAAGAAAACTACGCTGGAAGGTGCTACGCTGAATGTGGACATGGGTGCCGGTAACCGGGGGGCAAATCTAGCCCTGAACGGCTCATATCGTCAGGGTAAAATGGGCTTCACCCTGAGCGGTTTCGGCCGGGCAATGTATAACGTAAAGGGCGCGTTCAGCAATACGCAGACGACGCTCTCATCGCTGGGCAACATCACGACGCTGCAATCGGCCAATACGCTGAGCCACGGGCAGTTTGGTACCTATCAGTTTGGCTGGGACTACGATATTGACAAAAATACCTCACTCTCGGCCAGCGTCCGGTACGGTGTCCGGAACATGATTTCGACCCAGGATAACCTGCTGACGCAGACGTTCCTGCCCAACGTAACATCACCAACATTGTCTGGTCGTGATGTAAAGACAACCAACCTGTCGGGCACACTGGATGCGAGCGTGAACTATACGAAAATTTACAAGCCGCAGCAGGAGCTGAGCATTATGGGTTTGTACAGCCGTAACAACAATACCAACAACTTCGTGGCTGACTTGCTGAATGGCACGGATATGGAAACGATCACGGCCCGCCAGAAAAACAATAACCTGAGCTACAACCAGGAATCGACCTTCCAGCTGGATTATCAGACCCCGATTCAGAAAAACCAACTGCTCGAAGTAGGGGCGAAAGGGATATTCCGGCAGGTCGACAGTGACTACCAGTACCTGACTGCTACCGCCACGGGCGATTATGTGGTCGACAACTCGCATCCGTCGAACAGCCTTAACTACGATCAGGATGTGGTGGCCAGCTACCTGTCCTACACCCTGTCGACAAAGAACAAATACACCCTGAAAGCCGGTGCCCGCTACGAATACACGTTCATCAACGCGGCGTTCGGGAACGAGCAAACCAAAGCACAGTCTATTCCGAACTACGGCGTGCTGGTGCCAAGCCTGAACCTGTCGAAAAACATCGGTGGTACCAAAACCATCAAACTGGCCTATAACCGCCGGATTCAGCGCCCGGGCATTCAGTTCCTGAACCCGAATGTAAACGCCGCCAACCCGACCAACATCAGCGTGGGTAACCCGTACCTCTCGCCTGAACTGACCGACAACCTGGAGGCTGGTTTCAGCGGTAACATCAGCAAGATTTTCCTGAGTGCTACGCTGTATGCCCGTCAGACCAACAACGCTATCAGCAGTGTGCGGGATACGCTTTCACAAAGTATTAACGGGGTTACGCAGCAGGTAATTCAGACCTCATACGCCAACATCGGTAAGCAGAACGCGGTCGGCCTGAACCTGTTCGCCAACGGTACGTTTGCTTCTAAACTACAGCTGGGTGCCAGCTTCGACATCTACCACGTTGACCTGACCAGCAACAGCAGCAACCAGCTTTACGGCCAGTCGAATGCAGGCTGGGTAGTCGGTGGCCACCTGTTCTCGACGCTGACGCTGGGCAACGGCTGGGCGGTGCAGGCGTTCGGCGGCGGACGCGGTCGTCAGGTGCAGCTGCAGGGGACTCAAGGCAGTTTCATGTTCTACAATCTGGGTGTGAAGAAAGAGTTTGCCAACAAACGGGGCAGTATCGGTCTGGTTGCCGAAAATTTCCTGAACAATCCGTATAACATCCGTACCGAAATCACATCGCCGCTGCTGACACAGACCAGCATCAACAGCATGTACAACGCCGGTTTCCGGATCAACTTCAGCTATAAAATCGGTAAAATGAGCTTCGACGGATCAGGTTTCTCCCTGGGCAAAAAGAAGAAAAGTATCAATAACGACGACGTGAAAGGCGGCGATGATAACAGCCAGAGCCAGGCGGCCTCACCCCGCGGGTAATTAGTGAACGGAAGGAGTTTAGTAGTGAGGAGGTTTTAGTGGTGGCACGACTTTGACAGGTTCGCCTGGCGGTCGTGCCACCACTTTTGTTTTTTTTGCAGTTTTGCGGCGCAGAACAATCACGCTATGAAAAGCATTACCCGATTTTTTTCCCTTGCCGGCCTGATGGCCCTCACCGTTTCCGTACAGGCGCAGTCAACGCCGAAAACCTTGTTTGTCATTGTTGACGGTATTTCGTCGGATGCACTGGAAAAAGTACCGCGCCCGAATCTGGACGCTATTGCCAAAGCAGGCGGCTATACCCGTGCCTACGTGGGTGGCGGGAAGGGCACGTATTCGCAGACGCCGACGATCTCGGCCGTGGGCTATAACAGCCTGCTGACCGGCACCTGGGTCAACAAACACAACGTCTGGGACAATTCCATCAAAGCCCCGAATTACCACTACTGGACTATTTTCCGATACTTCCATGAGCAATACCCGGCAGCGAAAACGGCCGTTTTTTCGACCTGGCTCGATAACCGTACAAAGCTCGTGGGCGAAAATATGCCGGAAACCAACCATCTCCGTTTATCGTATCATTTCGACGGGTTTGAACTCGATACGGTGAACTTTCCGCACGACAAAGACAAGCAGTACATCCGGCAGATCGACGAGCGGGTGGTGAACGAAGCTACGCGGTATATCAGCGAACAGGGACCCGACCTGTCGTGGGTTTATCTGGAATACACCGATGATATGGGCCATCGCTACGGGGACAGCGAACAGTTTACGAAAGCCATTCAGCTCATGGACGATCAGATGGGCCGGTTGTGGAAAGCCGTTGAGTACCGCCGGAAAGCGTTTAAGGAAGACTGGCTGGTGGTGATCACCACCGATCACGGGCGCGATGCCGTGGCGGGCAAAAACCACGGCGGACAGTCGGACCGGGAGCGGAATACCTGGATGGTAACCAACACCGGAGACCTGAACGTCAACTTCCGGCGGTCGGGGGACGACAAACCTGCTATTGTTGATATCATGCCCACCATTGCCCGGCACATGCGGGTGACCATCCCGAAAGAGCAGGCGTTTGAGGTGGATGGCGTGCCCCTGACAGGACCGTTATCACTGATAAAGCCCGTAGTCCGGAAGACAGATAACCAGATTGAGATCAGCTGGCTGCCGGTCGGCCCGGAAGGCAATGTGAAAATCTGGCTGACCACCACAAACCTGTTTGAAGAAGGCAAACAGGACCTGTACCGGCTGATGGCTGAGGTCCGCGTAACGGCCGGAAAAGCGACCATCGACGTATCGAAGCTACCGTCTAAGTTCTACAAAATCGTACTGGAAGGCCGGCATAACACCATGAATCGCTGGATTGTGGAATAACCGGGTACGTTTTTGGGCAACAGGCAGACAACCAATCCAAAAGGTATGTAGATTTGAGGCCATTGTGACGAAAGATTGAAACCTCTATGAAACACTCACTTTGGCTGGCGCTGAGCGTACTGGTCGGTACACAGGTGCTGGCCCAGCAACCGAATCCGGCAACCCCGCCAGCTCCCGAAAAACACCTGAAAAATATCCGTCAGCTGACCTTTGGCGGCAACAACGCCGAGGCTTATTTCAGCCGCGATGACCGCTACATTTCCTTCCAGTCGGATAATCCGAAGTGGGGGCTGGAGTGCGATCAGATTTTTATGATGGATCTGAAAAAGGGGCTACAGGACCCTGACGCGCGGCCGCCGTTTATCAGCACAGGACACGGGCGGACGACCTGCTCGTTTTTCATGCCCGACGGCAAACATGTGCTTTATGCCAGCACGCACGAAGGCGGCGGGCATTCGTGTCCGGTGCCGCCGCCGACGGGTCAGAAATACCTCTGGGCGATTTATGAATCGTTCGACATTTATATCAGCGATCTGAAAGGGAATATCAAAAAGCGGCTGACCAACACGCCGGGCTATGATGCCGAAGCAACGGTTTCGCCGAAAGGGGATAAAATTGTGTTTACGAGTACGCGCGACGGCGACCTCGATTTGTACATCATGAACATCGATGGCTCGAATGTGAAGCGCATTACCCACGAGTTGGGTTACGACGGCGGGGCGTTTTTTTCGCCCGATGGCTCGAAACTGGTCTTCCGGGCGTCGCGGCCGAAAACAGAGGCCGAAAAGCAGGAATATCTTGATTACCTGAAAAAAGGGCTGGTGGCACCGACGAATATGGAAATCTACGTCTGCAACGTCGATGGTTCGAACCTGCATCAGGTAACCACGCTGGGCAAGGCCAACTGGGCACCGTATTTTCATCCCGACGGCAAGCGCATTATCTTTTCCTCGAATCACCACAGTCAGCGCGGGTACGACTTCCAGCTCTATATGATCAACGAAGACGGAACCAGCCTTGAACGGATTACGAACAACAGCATCTTTAACGCATTTCCGATGTTTTCGTACGACGGTAAACGGTTGATTTTTAGCTCGAACCGTGACAACGGTAACACGCGCGATACCAACCTGTTTATCGCCGAATGGGTCGATTAAGAACGCATTCAGACAGGCCCTCCCCGACTGGACAGAGGGCCTTTTTTCTTTCTACTCCTATGAAACAGCTATTCACAACACCACTTGCCCTGATTGCCCTGAACCTGGCCGCACCGGCCGTGGTGGCGCAGTCTATATCGGAAAAGAACCTGCGGGAGCACATCGGCTACCTGGCATCAGATGAACTACAAGGCCGCGGCACGTCGACCGACGGTGAAAAAAAGGCGGCTGATTATCTGGCAAAGCAGTTCAGAAAATACGGGCTGAAGCCAATGGGGACTGATGGCTATTATTACCCGTTTACGTTCAAAACCAACCCGAACCCGCACGATACGGCAACGGCTAACCTGCCGCTGCGCAATGGGCTGGACGTAGTCGGCTTTCTGGATAACGGGGCCGAAAACACGGTAATCATCGGCGCCCACTTCGATCATCTCGGCCTTGGCAAAGACCGGAACAGTTTACAGGCCAATTCGGAAGGCATGATCCATAACGGTGCCGACGACAATGCGAGCGGTACGGCAGGAATGCTCGAACTGGCGCGTCATTTTTCGCAGAACAAGGAAAAAGAGCCGTTCAACTTTCTGTTTATGGGCTTTTCGGCCGAAGAACTGGGGTTGCTGGGCTCTAAGAAATGGTGTGAAGCCCCGACCTATCCGCTCGAAAAAGTGAATTACATGCTCAACATGGACATGATCGGGCGACTGAATCCCGATTCACGGACGTTGCTGGTATATGGCGTCGGGACATCGCCGGTATGGGTGCCGCTGCTGGATGGCCTGACATCCTCGTTTAAGGTTGTAAAAGACAGTTCAGGTATCGGCCCGAGCGATCAGACCTCGTTTTACCTGAAAAATATTCCGGTACTGCACTTTTTTACCGGTCAGCACGGTGATTACCACAAGCCGAGCGACGATGCCGACCGTATTAACTATGCCGGTGAGCGCGACGTACTGGAGTATATGCTGGCGGTTATCAACCAGACAAAAGACAAGGGCAAACTCGCCTTCCTGACTACCCGCAATACGAGCATGACCCGCTCAGCCTTCCGCATTACGATGGGCGTCATGCCCGACTATGCCTTCGACGGCACAGGCATGCGCATAGACGGCGTTACCAACGGAAAACCCGGACAGATAGCCGGCCTGCAAAAAGGCGATGTGCTCATACACATGGGCGACGATGACGTGAAGAACGTAGAGGGCTACATGAAGGCCCTTGCCAAGGTCAAAAAGGGTGATACTGTCAAGGTAAAGGTCCTGCGGGAAGGGAGGGAGAAGGAAGTGGAGGTGACGTTTTAGCTGATGCTGGATGGTTGATGCTGGATGCCGGATACTGGATGACTGATACTGGATGACTGATACTGAATACTTATCCAATATCTAACGTTATCCAGCATCTAAGGTATCCGGCCCGGAGGATGGGGCGTAGCCGGGTTAGTTTCATAGATAACAATATAACAGCTGGTAAATATAAACGCCGGAATCTTAGATAAAAGACTCTGGCGTTCAGTAGTATAGTTGGTCAGGATTACTTCCCCAGCGTTCCCGGAATAATAATCGGACAACTGCCGCCAATGTCCAGTACGGATATCATCCGACCCCGTGGTGTTTGATTACTCAGGTCATAGCTACAGGTTCCGGCACCGGTTAAGATTACAGTAAATGTATTTAATGTTGAACCGTTGTAGTTAACGGGGATATAGAAAACCTGCGAGCCCGTACTGGCTGCTGTCTGTACGGTTGGGGTAATTTGTAAGGAAAGTCCTGAACCTTGTACCGTCACAGGAAACAGCCCCGCTGTATTTACCAGGGTTGTAAGCTTTAACACACCACTACCCGGGGTGCCCGGAACAATTGAACCAATCAGGAAGGTAGCAGCGCAGTTTATCACACCAACGCCATTTGTGACGGGACTAACGGCGGTAAACTGAGTGACGACCGGACTGCTCGCTCCGACCTGATTACGGGCTATAGCCGTTACTGATTGCAGACCTAGTGAAACACTGATCAGACAGCTCCAGCTACCGCTTGTACTGACCGTGGTTGAACAGAGGGTTGTTGAGCCCGTTCCGGTTAGTACAACCGTACTTCCCGGCGATGCTGTACCACTAAAGACAGGACTTGTGGTAGTAGTTGCGTTATTGGCCGGCGTCAGGACTGCTATGGTGGGTGGTTGAAGGGTCTGAGCACCGAAGGCGTAATAATATTGCGTTCCGTTAAACAAACTAACGCCAATCAGACTGCCGCCGAAAATGATTTCTACTTCATCAAAATCCTTGGTTGTTTTAAACGCGATTTCATTTTGTGGTGTGCCCAGTAAGCCCAATACATCAAGCCCGATCAGTGTACCTGAGTTACTTTGCTCCTGAAAGGTACCATTCAGGTATGTTTTGAGGGTTATACTGTTCAGCAGGTCAACATTAATCAGACCACTGGTTGCAACTACCCAGCCGGCATAATCGCCGGCTTTAGAAATAGTTGTTGACGCCAGTTTGGCCCTGGCCGACGTGTTAACGCTGCCCAAAATGGATAAGCCGGTGACCGACGCGGTTGCATAATTGGTCAGACTGTTGTCGGCAACAGCTGAGGCGTTTGAAACGGAAGATGATAAACAACCCAGTAAGAGCGAACATCCGTTGACCTGAACGGTGTACTTCGACGCAGGACTGGAGAACTGAGACAAGTTATTTTTAGTGCCGTATTGTGCATAGGAGGTTAGGCTTGCACTAAACAGAAGCAACGTTATCAGGATTATCGCGCGATTTGACTGGATTTGTGCAGGCAATTGATCCATGCGATGTAGCTTGAACAGAAATGTGCGGATAGTCTTTCTGGACAGACAGAATGGCTTAGGGTTTATGTGATTGATAGACAGCATATCATAGTGTATTTTTAATGGAAACGTTATAGTATAGAAGATTATCTGGAGGTATGTACGGACAAACAAATTTGTACATATTTGTTTATATGTTTAAATGATTGGTAGGGAATATTTTTATGTGTAACGGTTTGTTAATATTGTGTTTCCTTTTGGCTCTACACTGCGCGGCAAAAATGGAGATATACCAGATATATTTTTCCTAATCGTGAACCAGAGAGGCTAATGTTGTCTTTTAGATTTTAGTAAGTGTTTTTGTACTAACTTTTTAAAGTTCTTGATTTGGATACTGTTTTATGTCAGGTAAACGTATTATTTATTGGTTTCGGAATGATTTGCGGCTGCACGATAATGAGGGATTGAGCCGTGCGGTAGAAGATGCTGATGAAATCCTGCCTGTATTTGTCATTGACCCGCGCTGGTTTCGCCGGCATCCGGTTCTTGGTTTTCAGAAGACCGGTATCTATCGGGCAACCTTTCTGCTTGAATCACTCACCGACCTCCGGCAATCGCTTCGCAACCAGGGTGGGGAGCTCATAGTCCGGATTGGTAATCCGGCAACGATACTGAGTGAGCTGGCAACGGAAATGAATGCCGATGCAGTGTATGCCAGCAAGGAAGTCACGCAGGAAGAAACCGATCAGGAGTCGATGCTGAGTAAACGGCTGAAACCCATTAACATTGATCTGGAGCTTTTCTGGATGTCGACGCTGTACCATGTCCGTGATTTACCGTTCAGCGTGGTAAAATTGCCGGACGTTTTTACAACGTTCCGCAAACAAGTGGAAGATCGCTCGACGGTGCGCGAGACATGGCCGGTTCCGGAAGGAATACGCTTTATCAGTGGTATCGAGGCCGGGGAAATCCCGACGCTGACAGCGCTGGGTTTTGAGGAGGCCGCTGCGATTGATGCACGGGCGGCTATTCAGTTTAAGGGCGGAGAAACGGCCGCTCTGGCGCGGCTAAAGCACTATTTCTGGGACAGTGATGCCCTGAACGTATATAAAGAAACCCGTAACGGCCTGTTGGGTGCCGACTTTTCAAGTAAGTTCTCGGCCTGGCTCTCATTGGGTTGTCTCTCGCCGCGCTGGGTATACGACGAAGTTTGCCGGTATGAAGACGAACGCGTGCGGAATGACTCAACCTACTGGCTTACCTTCGAGCTGATCTGGCGCGATTATTTCCGGTTTGTAGCACTGAAATATGGTACCCGCCTGTTTAAACCGGCGGGTATTAAATACGAAATGCATAAAAAGTGGCGGCAGGACAAAGCCCTGTTTATGAAATGGGTAAATGGGGAAACCGGGATCCCGCTTATAGATGCTAACATGCGGGAGCTGAAACTGACCGGTTTTATGTCGAACCGGGGGCGTCAGAACGTGGGCAGTTTCCTGGTCAAGGACCTGGGAATCGACTGGACGTGGGGCGCGGCTTACTTCGAAAGCATGCTGACCGACTACGACGTGTGCAGTAACTGGGGAAACTGGAACTACGTGGCCGGGGTCGGAAATGATCCACGCGAAGACCGTTATTTCAACATCTACAGTCAGGCAACGCGCTACGATGAGCAGGGTGATTACGTAAAGCACTGGCTGCCTGAACTGAAACGTGTACCGGCGAAACAGATACACATGGTCGCTAATCTGAATGCCCGGGAGCAGGAGACTTTCGGCGTGATGATTGGCAGGGATTATCCGTCTCCAATCATAAATCCGAACAAATGGATTAAAAAATGATTTACGTATCAAAAGCACCGATCAACACAAAACAGTCGGATTTCAGGATCAATTTAACCACATTTGCTACCGGCAATCGCCCATTAAAATTGAAATAAAACTATGTCAAAAGGACTCATAATTTTCGTTGTCATCGCCATTGTGTTAGGCATGTACGGCTGTAGTTCGTATAATGGACTTGTAGAAAAAGATACAAAAGTTGAACAGGCATGGGCCAATGTACAGACCCAGTATCAGCGTCGGGCAGATCTGATTCCAAACCTCGTCCGGACGGTGCAGGGCGCCGCTAACTTTGAAAAAAGTACGCTGCAGGCAGTTATTGAAGCCCGTTCGAATGCCACATCGGTTAAGCTGACCGCCGACCAGCTGACGCCCGAAAATATACAGAAATTCCAGGCTGCCCAGAATCAGTTAGGGGGGTCCCTGTCGCGTTTGCTGGCGGTAGCAGAAAGCTATCCGCAGCTGCGGGCTACCCAGAATTTCTCCGATTTACAAGCCCAGCTGGAAGGTACGGAAAACCGGATTACCGTGGCCCGTAATGATTTTAACGGGGTAGCAACGACCTACAATCAATCGGTCCGTTCGTTTCCTAATAACATTTTTGCCGGCATTTTCGGCTTCCAGCGTAAGGGTTTATTCGAAGCTTCTCAGGCTGCCCAAAACGCACCGACAGTACAGTTTTAACGAGCTCAGGGCGGGGCGCTCAGGGCATAGCGCTCGATGCTATCCGCCCTGAGCGCTATGCTCTAAACGCTGCCACTATGGAAAACGCGGTATTTACACCTGAGCAACAGCATCAGATCATGGAAGCCATTCGGGAAGCCGAACTGGCTACGTCGGGTGAGGTGCGTCTGCATGTGGAAGCCAGATGTCCGGAAGAAGACTCCATACAACGGGCGATTGCTGTTTTTGCGCATCTGGGCATGCACCAGACGAGGGAGCAGAATGGTGTCCTCTTCTATCTGGCCTTCGACGACCGGAGGTTTGCCGTTATCGGCGACAAGGGCATTAACGACAAAGTACCGGCCGGTTTCTGGGATAGCACTAAGGACCTGCTCCGGCATCACTTCAGACAAGGCCAGATTACCGAAGGGTTGTGCCGGGGTATTACCGAGGCGGGATTACAGCTCAAGGCCTTTTTCCCGCGGCAGGACGACGATGTCAACGAACTGCCCGATGATATTTCGTTTGCCTAGCCCACCCGGAAGCAGCATGCCTGTTTCTTCAACTTGTTTCTTATGAGTTTACTCGCAAATAAATCTTTGGTACGGTTGCTTGGAGCCATGTTGCTGACATTGTGTTCCCTGCTACCGGTATGGGCGCAGGATAATACGGGTGATGCGGTCATTCCTGACCGGCCAAATCCGCCGCGGTTAGTGAACGACTTTGTCGGCATTTTACAGCCCTCGGAGCGTTCACAACTGGAACAAAAGCTGCGTGCCTATAACGATTCTACCTCGACCCAGATTGCCATCGTTATTGTCCGGACAACCCAGCCATATCCTATCGGGGATTTTGGGTTTCAGGTTGGACGCAAATGGGGTATTGGTCAGAATGAAAAAAACAATGGTCTGGTCTTAGCCTGGGCCACCGGTGACCGTAAGATAACCCTCGCTACGGGTTATGGCATGGAGGGGGCAATTCCTGATGCAGTAGCGAACCGGATTATTAAAAACATCATGTCGCCCGCATTTAAGGAACAGCGGTATTACCAGGGCCTTGACGAAGCAACGACCGAAATCATCAAACGTGCCAGTGGTGAATACAAAGCCGATGAATCATCGGATGATGACGGCGGCGGAGGCGGTATCTTTTTCTTTTTCCTGATTTTCGGGATCATCATCCTGGTCATCATCATCAGCCGTCGTAATGGCGGCGGTGGTACCCGATACCGGGGGGGCGGCGGCGGGCCGATCTTTTTCCCGCCGACAACCTATTCCGGTTGGGGGAGTTCATCCGGCGGCTGGGGCAGTGGTGGCGGCAGCAGCGGTGGTGGTTTTGGCGGTTTTGGCGGCGGCAGCTTCGGCGGCGGCGGCGCCAGCGGCGATTACTAGCATGTAAAGTAGTCTATTGCCTGTTTACCCAAAGCCATAATAGATTTTCTGAGGCAATTAGTAAGGTATGCAAACTGCCCTTCTCCTGATTTTTCAAGAGAGGGGCAGTTTGCTTTTATCGCTTCCTGATCACCACATCATCCACATAAAAAACGGCCGGCGTCACCGGCTCGTCAGCCCCGGCTAGTGGTGGATGCGGCTCCTCGTTCGGCGTTTTCCGGTTCGGCAGATCGCGGTAGGGCCCCGTGCGAAGCGATAAGCGTTCTACCGATTTGACCGCCTCTGCCAGCGCGGCATGCTCCACTACCTTTTTACCGTTAATGATCACATCGAACCAGCCACCCGATAGCGCTGCATGCACCGTCAGGCTGATCGTATACCACTGACCCGCTTCATAGGGCTGCACGATTTTTTCGGTACCACCATCGGTTACGACAATCTGGCTTTTGTCGTCAAAACGCAGGCGGACAGGCCGGTTGCCATAACGGTCGGTCAGGTCAATATCGAGCGATCCTGTCTGTTGCTGTGCCGGTGAAACAGACACCGAGCACTCAATCTGACTGCCTTCTTCAAATACCCGGATGGCCCGTGCATAATCATAGGGGTCTTTATCGGCCAGTTCGAGGCACTTACCGGCTTTATCAGGCGTATTCACAACCGTTACGGGTGCCCATTGCGGAGCATACAGGTTCCAGTCCGGGACAGCACCGTTCAGGGCGAGCCCGTCAAACGAATCGTTAACCGGGCCTTTGATTTCGTAACGGACAGGCGTTGGGATGCGGCTAATCCAGATGTCTTCCTTATTCATGCTGTAGGACAGCCACATGTCGTTGCCTGGCGGATTGCCGTTGCCCTCCTCAATGCCGCGCATGTAACAAGGGCCAAAATCCTTCCAGCGCCCGAAGAAACGCCGTGGCGGTACTTCGCCCTGGACGAGCAGCATGTTGTCGAAAATGGCCCCGTCGTCGCCGGTAATAATCACCAGCGGAAACCGGTGTTCGTCCATCTCAACCGGGTTGTAGCAGATCGCATAACGCCCGTCGCCGGTCTGTTGCCCCCATTGTTTGCCCCCGGCCATAGTCAGCGTCGGCACCTTGACCGGCCTAGAGAAGGTCGTGCCTTCATCGGCCGATAACGCTGCTTTTGACCGTTTCCAGAGCGCAACGACCTGCCCGTCTTTGCGGTGGTAATAAGAGAGTGCCTGGATGTCGAGCGATTTGTCCAGATTATTTTTGTAAAACCCGTCCAGCCCGTTGTCTTCTTCCCGCCACTGTAGTGTCATAAGCTTATCACGGAGCAGGGCATTACAGGCTTCTACAAAACCGGCATCACCGGATTTGTGGTAGAAGGGATATGCCGTATTTTTTTCTGTCCACTGCGTACCGTTTACCGCTTTGTGGCTGCTGTAGCGGATAAAATAAATGGGCCCGAAGGTGCCATCTTTGTACACTTCGCGCACCACACGCCCGATCCCGCCCTCGCGGAACGGATCTTCAGCATGTCCATAAAACCCAAGTACCAGCAACCGTCCGTTCGGGGCTGTATAAAAGCCCATCCGCTGATGCATCATATACCCCTTTGACCCCCTGGGGACCCTGACGCCTTTGGGCGCTTTATAAGGCGGAAACACAACGGTTGGTTTACTCCAGGTTCGTCCGTCCGGGGAGGTGACGATCAGCGTGTGCCCGGGCGCAATGTGCTCGTCGGCGGGGTTGCTCAAGTATTGCTGATAAAAGGTGTTGTTCCAGTAGCAAAGGTTCGAGGCGTGGCTGTAGGTCCAGCCAAAGCCATCAGCCAGTTCGGGATGGGTGCGGTTAACACGGACCGTTTGCCGGTTTTCGACGCCGATGGCATAGCGTAGCCGCCCCTCGTGCACCTGCGGGTCAGCGCTGATCCCGCCGACGTAGCGTACCGGTTCGTGATCGCTGCCGGTCTGGGCAAACACGGCGTTCTGCCCCTGTAATAGTAAAAAGATGCCTGCGTATAGGTTTCGCATTGGTTTGGTCATGTATGTATACAGCATACTGACCAAAGGTCTGTTCGGGCTAATAGCCAGGCTATAGGTAGCCTGGCGGTGTCGCCTTGAAACGCCAGGCTGCTGCGCTTCTATCGGAAAATGTAATTCAGAAAAAACAGATTATTGACAGTGCATTAGTAGCCAAACTAACCCATTCATATACCAGTGGTGATCAGGTTGTTTAGCAAGATCTTACTTTTAGAATGGTGCGTGGTTTAATAAACAGTAAGTGCAACAAGTTCGGGATGTATCACGATGCATGTAATTTCCTTCTAAAACGAAATTTTTGCCCTGAACATTGGAGAGGCGAAACCTGCGGTCATTTTTTTCCACGGACCGTTATTTATACGCACTCTGCCATAGAGTTCTTCAAATTCGCCCGATAAACCTATTTGTTGGCCATAATACGTATCTGTTGCTTTACTGTTGTAATGTTTGATGGTATAAAAATATTTTTTGTCATTCAGATTTAACCATTCCATGGAGATAAAAACTCCGTTTTCTCCAAAAGGAATATTATACGAACTTATATCAACAGTGGTATATTTATTGGGGCGTTTGCCGGCAAGAATTACGTTTCCTGAAAGCAGTTCTTTGCCTGGCATATCGCCATTTACATCATATACATGCACCCGAAAAGGGGTTTTATGCTGTCCAAACCGGACTATATAAAATGCCACTTCATCAAGAAACCCCTCTAGTTTATCCTCATTAGGAATATACAGAGCAACTTCCCGTAATATTGATCCCCCCATTTGTCCGAAAATAAAACCTTTATGTTCTCCTTTTGCTCCTTTCCAGACAAAATCGGGTTTATTTTTCTTCTTTACCGTAACCTGCTGTAAAAGAATCGGTGCTTCATCTAACGTAATAACAGATAACGACATATCTTTTGTGTATCTTAATATCGCTGTTTTAAAACCAAGAGCCTGCACATACAGACTATCATTTTCCAGTATGTTTGCAGCGATAGTAAAATTCCCGTCACTATCTGAGTGAAAGCCTATATTTCTGTTTTTGATAAAAATAGTGGCATAAGGGACTGGCTCTTTTGTAGATGACGCTATTATCTTGCCTGACGTTTGGCAATAAGCATGAGTTGATTCTAAAAAGAGAATAATAAGAAAATATATAATTTTATAACTCATGCTATTAATTAAATTAATGCAGAAAACGTGGCTTATAATATGATGTAAATAAGCTGCTTAATAAAGTCTTATAATAGTAAATTTCCTTATAGGTAAAATCCTGAATCGTCAACGCTAAAATCTTTCCACTCCTGAGCTGTAAGTTCATCTAAACCTGAACGTAGTTTCTCTGTTGTTACTAAGTTATTGGGGGGGGGGAAAGTTGTTCAATCATAGCTAGTTGTGGCTTTTAGCGTATAATACGGCTCAGAGGAGGAATGTAACAAATAATACGTAGGTATTTTCATTTGTTGGCGTAGTGGTGCCTGTCTGCAAACAAGGTTACCCGTCCCTGTGTTATAGCGCCATGTCCATCGTTACAGTAACCGTATTACAATACCCGAAAGGAGCCCGTTTCCGGGCGTTCGGCAATATGGGGCGTTTTCTGATGAAGCCCTTTACCGCTACAGGCTTGCGGTTTCAGAAGCTGCTCGGGAGCGGCCGCGACTTCGGCGTTGTGCCTGATTTTTCTCAATATGTGTTTCTGGGTGTCTGGGAGTCACTAGAGCAGGCGCGGGCGTTCTGGCAATCAACAGAGGCTGGCCGGCTGCTCTACGGTACATCGGCTACCGGTACCCTATACCTCCGGCCCTTCCGGTCGCACGGAAATTGGGACGGGCAGAACCCGTTCATGACTAACCCGCTGCCCGACGATCATCAGCATGGCCCCGTTGCCGTGCTGACCCGCGCCACCATCCGCTGGCGGGCACTGCCGGATTTCTGGCGGCATGTGCCACAAGCCCGTCAGATGCTGCAGCACCACCAGGACCAGCTGCTTTTTGCGCTGGGGGTAGGCGAGAAACCACTGGTACAGCAATGCACGATCAGTGTCTGGCGCGATGGGGCAGCCATCAACCAATATGCGTACCGGCAAAGCGGGCATAAGGAAGTCGTACAGCGTACCCGTCAGCGACGCTGGTATAGTGAAGAATTGTTTGCCCGGTTTGCGGTTATTAGCGTTGAAGGACCGGTTTTTCATCAAATCGGCATGGAACTTGCTCAGTAGCGTAGTGTAGGGGGCGGAGAGCATAGGGCGCAGAACACAGAGCCCTATGCTCTCCGCTCCGCGCACTGGCTCTCCGCCCTGCGCCCTTAGCCCCCTGCACATCAGTACTTTGCGAAACCTTTTGTTTCTATTTGTAAACCAGCAAGGAAAATTGTTATTTTGCGGTTCTAAATGTTGTTCAAACCGAGATGTCGTTAATTAACAAAATCAGAGAACGATCTGGTATCGCTGTCGCGATTGTGGCCATTAGCTTGATTCTTTTCATCGTAGGGAGTGACCTGATGATGGGGCAAAACTCGCTATTTGGCGGAAATAGTCAGAAAGTAGGAGAAATCAGCGGACAGTCGATTGATTATCAGGACTTCAATTTAAAAGTAGATCAGCTGCGCTCAGAATACGAGCAGCAAACCGGCCGCGCACCTGCCGAACAGGATATGATTCAGATTCGTGAGCAGGCCTGGAATCAGTTAATCTTTGACATTGCTTATCAGGAAGAATTCGACAAGCTCGGTCTGAAAGTGTCACCGGATGAACTGGTAGATATGGTGCAGGGTAAAAATATCAGCCCTGCTGTTCGTCAGGCGTTTACCAACCCGCAAACCGGTGTTTTTGACAAAAATCAGATCATCAGCTACCTGAAAGGCATGCGTAACCTGCCGCCTCAGCAGCAGGCAGCATGGGCGAGCTTTGAGAAAAACCTGAGCTCTGACCGCCTGCGTGAAAAGTACGAAAACCTGATGCGTTTGTCCGTATTTGCCACATCGGCTGAAGCAAAAAAAGAATATGACGCACAAAACAGCAAGGCAGATGTTAAGTTCCTGTTTGTGCCTTATTATACCATCAACGATACAACGGTAAAAGTTACCGACTCACAGCTGAAGGATTATCTGGATAAGCACAAAGATGAATATCCGGGTGCAGACAGCCGTTCAATGCAATATGTGACGTTCTCGGTTGTACCGTCAAAAGAAGACAGCGCCAGCCTGTATGACGAAATCAAATCGCTGGCCCGTGGCTTAGGTGCGGCCAAGAATGATTCATCATTTGCGATCGTAAACTCTGATGTCCGTCTGCCGTTGTACATGACAACCGGTGAAATTCCGGAGCAGATCCGCACGTCACTGGGTACATTCGCCCCAGGTGGTGTTTACGGTCCTTTCCGTGAAGCCAGCACATATTTTATTGTAAAATACGGCGGAACGAAAAAAGATACGAGCTATACTTTACGGGCCAGCCATATCCTGATCCGTCCGACGGCACAGACTGACTCGGCAAAAGCACAGGCCCGTCGTCGTGCCGAAGACATTCTGAAGCAAATTCAGGGTGGCGCCAGCTTCGAAGCACTGGCTCAGGCCAACAGCGCCGACGGTTCCGCACAGCAAGGCGGTGACCTGGGGTACTTCAAAGACAATGGTCAGATGGTTAAACCATTTGAGCAGGCCGTATTCGCGCACAGCGGTACAGGCTTGTTGCCTAAAGTGGTAGAAACGGATTTCGGTTTCCACATCATTAAGGTAACTGAAGCTAAGACAAACACGCTCTACCGCTTAGCAACGGTTGGTAAGACAATTACGCCAAGCCAGGTTACCCGTGACGAAGTGTTGCGTAAAGCCGATCAGTTTGCTTCTGAAGCCCGTACGAAAGACGAGTTCATGGCGAAAGTGAAAGAGGATAAATCACTGGTTGTGGCTACCGCTGACCGGATTCCGGAAAGTGCTAATACCGTGAATGCATTGACTGATGCCCGTCAGCTGGTTCGTTGGGCATTCGACGATAAAACCGACCTGAATGCTGTATCTGAACCATTCGATCTGGGCGAGCAATATGTCGTTGCTGTTCTGACGGGTAAGAGCGATAAAAAAAATGTATCGGTTGACGATTATCGCCAGGAACTGACAGCAAAAGTTCGTAACGAACTGAAAGCAGAGCAGATCATTTCGAAATTAGGGTCGGCCAGCGGTACTTTGGAAGCCATTGCTCAGAAATACGGTTCAGGTGCATTGGTTGAAGATGTAACAGACGTTAACCTGGCAACGGGCTTCCTGCGCAGCGCCGGTGTAGACCCGGTTGCATTGGGTAAGGCATTTGGCCAGAAAGCCGGTAAGCGTTCTAAGCCATTCGCTGGTGAAGCTGGTGTGCTGGTGCTGGAAACAACACGCGTAACACCTGCTCCGGCCGTTGCTGATTACACGGTTTACAAAAACATGTTGCAGCAGAACGTATCATCACGGACTGGTTTCTACATCAACGAAGCCATTAAGGAGTCTGCTAAAATTGAAGATCGCCGCGCTAAATTCTTTTAATCAGCGCCAGACATAAACAAAAGAATAAGGCCCCGCTTCAACGTGAAGCGGGGCCTTATTCTTTACAGGTAATCTACCGTAGCAGACAGTACGGCAATGACGCACATGTCTACGCTACATGGCGCAGAGCAAAAGTCACTGTAGTTGAACGGTGAAAATTCAGTGGATCTGTTGATTAAGGTAAGCCGTCAGACCGGCCAGGGCTCTGGCACGATGGCTGATTTTATTTTTCTCCTCCAGCGACATTTCTGCAAAGGTGCGGTCGTAACCCTCAGGAACAAATACCGGATCATAACCAAAACCGCCGCTTCCGCGCGGGGCTGCCTGAATAGTACCCTCTACAATACCCTCAAACTGATGCTCTACACCGTGCAGAATCAGCGTAAATACCGTACGGAAACGGGCGCGGCGGTTGGTAACCCCAGTGAGGTTCCGGAGTAGTTTTTCAATGTTTTTGCCGTGGTCCCGTGTGCCGGAATAAAAGGCTGAATCAACGCCCGGCTCGCCATTCAACGCATCTACTTCCAGCCCTGAATCATCGGCGAAGCAGGAGACGCCAAAATGCTTGTATACATACCCGGCTTTCTGCCGCGAGTTGCCCGGAATGGTACCGGTTGTTTCAGGAAGCTCTTCGTTACAGCCGATGTCTTTTAATGTCTGAAGGGTGAACGCATCACCTAAACCGTGCGCTACTTCTTCGAGCTTGTGCGCGTTGTTAGTGGCAAAACAGAGTGTCATAGTGGAAATAAAAAAAGCCGTTCGTAAAGCTACGAACGGCCAGGGAGATTCCCCGTTTTAAATTTATTTTGAGCTCAGTACCCTGATTTCAAAAACAAGCGGAGCATAGGGAGGAATGGCGGTTGAACCTGAGCCGCTTCCGGCAATACCATACCCAACGGTCGATGGCAGAATAAGAATAAATGTTTCTCCTTTCCGGACGAGTGGCAGCGCAATGTCCCACGCTTTAATAACGGAGCCTTCACCGATTTTAAATGAAAAGGCGTTTGTGGAGTCCTGGCGGCTATCAAACTGTGTACCGTTCAGCAGTTTTCCTTTATACAATACCGATGCTGTCTGGCCGGTTTGTGCATAGGCTGAATCCGGCTTCGGCGAGGTTACGGCAATGCGTACCCCTTCGTCGGTTTTTTTGGTGATCGTCAGCTTATTGGCGGCGATATAATCTTCAATCTGCTGATCTTCAGTGCGGATGTTTACAACGCGTACGTCGTAACGGATCGGTGCATATTGAGGCAGTAACAGGGTTCCTACGCGGCCGTTGTCCAGATAAGAAGGAACCAGTAAAGTGGCTGCCTCGCCTTTTCGCAGCCCTTTTCCCCTAACCGTACCGGAATTGATGATACCATCATACAGACCGGCCGTAATCCCGCTATACACGCCGGCAATAAATTTATTGGGGACGTTTGCCGCAATTTCGGTACTGTCGACGATTGTACCGTCAAGGCGGCGGGCAATAAAATGGTACTGGATCTCATCCCCTGTATTAGCCGTTTGAGCGGTCGGAACAGCGGTCGTTACCATGTAATAAGTACCTACCTCCGTTTGCTGGATTTTATCCCGCAGGCCGTTTTTGTCGATATACTGGTTAATTTCAGTATCGTTCTGCCGTTTGTAGCGTTCGGTCAGCGCCTCACCTGCCTGCTCACAGCCCCAGAGGCCGACAGCAATTCCCGCCAGCAGTAGCAGCTTCGTATTTATGTTTACTCGTAAAGGCATGTTTGCTTAAAGTTGGTAAGCATAACGGGCGAACAAGGCGGCAAAGAGCCGGTTATTCGCCCGTTTTATATAAACGAAATTGCGCGCAAATTGGTGCTTGAACGCCTGAGAATTAACGACCCTGCGGCGCTCCCTGCGGTGCACCTGCCGGCGCCTGACCGGCTGCCGGCGCTTTCTGTACATTCACCAGTTCTACATCAAATACCAGAACCGAGTTGCCCGGAATAGCCGGAGGTGAACCTTGTGGGCCGTAACCCATTGTTGACGGAATAACCAGTGTCGCTTTGGTGCCTTTTTTCAGCTTCAGGATAGCTTCATCCCAACCCGGAATCACCATACCAACACCAATTTGCAGCTGAATTGGCTGACCGGTTTTCTGCGATGAGTCGAATACTTTGCCGTCCAGCAATTTGCCGGTGTAATGGATAGTAACGGCATCACCCCGTTGTGGCTGCGGACCGGTACCGTCCTGAGAAACGATATAATACACACCGTTTTCCGTTTTCTGTGCCTTGCCGGTCAGGTTATTTTTTGCCAGGTAAGCAACGATTGCCTTATCGTCGATGCCTTTTTGTTTGCCCATCGCTTCGGCCTCCGACTTACGGTATTCTTCTTCGCTCTGAACGTTCAGAATTTTGACGTTGAACGCGATATCAGAGCCTTTCGTTACGCCCGGAGGCATTGGCTGCATAGCACGGCCAAACAGCGAATCCGCACTAACGAAGAAAGTTGCGCTGTCGCCTTTAGCGAGCATCGCCAGACCTTCTTCAAAACTGCCTTTAAAGGGAGGTACCTGCAACATCAGTTTCAGCGGAGTCCCTTCTTTGTGCGTATCACGCAACACAGAGTCTTTGCTGTTTTTCAGCGTCAGATGGATTGTCATGACATCGCCAACTTTGGCTTTGCGGGCATCAGAGTTCTGGTCGTGTAACTGGTATTTCAACCCTGTATCACTTACCTGAACGCGGTCTTTTCCGCAGGATGCCAACACGGCCATCAACAAAGCGGCTTTTCCGAGGTCTTTTAAAAACATGAATTGGGAATTGGTTTATTGTAATCGTTTAATGCGTTTCAAGTAATTGCTCCTGATACATCGGCAGTACTGACAGCAGCCAGTCTTCGGTCTCTGCTAATGACAGGCGGGAGCGTCCTCCGGCGGCGTTCCGGTGTCCGCCGCCGTTAAAATGACGGCTGGCCAGGTCGCGGACCGAAAAATCGCCGATCGACCGGAAAGACAGCCGGATTTCGTCGCCGCGGTCGATCAGAATAGCGGCGCCAACCACACCGTCAACCGAAAGAGCATAATTGACCAGCCCTTCGGTGTCGCCTGTTTTTGAACGGAAACGTTTCAGCTCACTATCCGATAAGGTAATGTAGGCGAATTTATATTCCGGCAGCACGCGCAGTTTTTCGTTCAGGACATACCCCAGCATCCGTAGCTTCTCGAGTGACACATTGTCGTAGATTTGCCGGTGGATGTTACTGACGTTGATTTTCCGGTCGACCAGAAAAGCGGCCATGCGGTGTACATCGCCGGTGGTCGACGGATGCCGGAACGAGCCTGTATCGGTCATCAGACCGGCATAAAGGCACTCGGCAATCGACATGTCGATCAGATCGAGATCCCCTAGCTTATCAATGAGATAGAAGATGAGCTGGGCGGTAGCCGCTGCCGTCGGATCCCAATACCCGAGGTCTGTAAATGATTCCGGTTCCAGGTGGTGGTCGACCAGAATTTTTTTGGCCCGCGACTGGCGGACCATCTGACCCAGTTCGCGGATGCGTTCAATGCTGGAAAAGTCGAGACAAAATATGATATCGACTTCGTCCATCAACTGACTGATGGCAACACGGGCTTTTTCTTCAAAGGCAATGACTTCATCATTGCCCGGAAGCCAGTGCAAATTCTGCGAATAATCGGTTGGTGTGACCACTGTCACACGATGACCCCGTTTCTTTAAGTAACCCGCCAAACCCAGCGACGAACCCATGGCGTCGGCATCGGGGTTTTGGTGAGTGGTAATCAGGATGGATTGCGGCTGTTTAAGCAGGTCGCCAATCGCTTCAATATCTTGCATACACAGACGGCCTTGGCCGAAAATCAATCGCCAAAAATACGAAGTTTTCTCGTCTCAACAGCATCTTGCCGGGAGTTTAGGAAATTGTAGCCGAAAAGTCCCTACCTTTGCACCCAAATAAAATTTGGCATTCATCCATGGCAACAAACCGTACATTTACGATGATCAAGCCGGACGCCGTTGCTGACGGTCATACCGGTGCAATCATCAAAATGATTGAAGAAGCAGGTTTTCGGATCATCGCGCTGAAAAAGACGCAGTTAACCAGCGAACAAGCCGGAAAATTCTATGCTGTTCACAGCGAACGTCCGTTCTATAGCTCACTTTGTGCATACATGTCATCGGGTCCGATTGTTCCGATGATTCTGGAAAAAGAAAACGCTGTAGCTGACTTCCGTACCTTGATTGGCGCTACCAATCCGGCACAGGCTGCTGAAGGAACAGTCCGGAAACTGTTTGCAAAATCAATTGAGGCAAACGCCATCCATGGCTCAGATTCAGACGAAAACGCGGCGATTGAAGGGTCATTCTTCTTTGCCGGCGTAGAGCAGTATTAAGTAAGATCGAGAGGATAAGGGGGAGGGGTATAGGGTTTATACTTTCCCTCTTATCCTTAGTTTTTTCCCGGAGACTCGTTTCAGTCATATACCTTTTCCCCTTTCCTGAGCCAGATCCCCCAGGCCCGGGAGTAGGCATGGACGCGGCGCGTTGGCTTCCCATGCTGATCCACGACCGTATTGCCCTGGTTTACCCATTCAAAAATGCTTCCGTAGAGGTTATAGACGTGTTTATAACCGGCAGCCAGTAGTTTATCTCCCACCTTTTCACTGCGATACCCAACCGAACAGTAGGTAACGATAACGGCCGTTTTAGGAATGTCTTTCACGCGGCTGATGTCAAAATCATCATAACCCACCCAGCGGGCATCGGGCAGGTGGCTTACAGCATACTCTCTCGATTCACGGGTATCGAGCAGCACCGGATCCGGCATTTTTTTCAGTTCCTCACACGAAACCAGCGGTACGGTTTTACTGTACAATGTTTCGAGTAAGGCTTTGTATGCCTTGCTCGTAACCTGTGCTTTTACTGTTAGCGTGCAGATGCATAGAAGACAGGGCAGCAATTGCCGGATTTTCATAGTCAAAATAGTTACTCGCTACTATACCAACATGCGTTGAAACAGCAAACTCTGTATGCTACAAAGGATTTCGGGAGCTCCCGGCCAATAAGTGCATAGGATAAAATAGCATCAGGTATGATAAACTGTTATTTTACTGACAAGTTACTATAAATCAGCATACAATATAAACCGGCAAATATAACTGTTTTATGAAAAAAGCGTTAAAATGTTGAATAATTACTCTAAAATTTAGGGTAACATACTAAGTTTATATATTTTTAGAATTCGTTTAATTTGAGTTCGCGTCCGTTTTCATTGTTTTACCGTACCAAGTACCCATGAGGAAAAGACTGGTCCTACTGATGTCTGCATGCTTTTTGTTGATAATCAGCTTGTTGACAGCCTTTGGTCTGCATATGACGACCAATCGCCTATGGACAGACATACTCATACCCAAAAAAGCCCGTAAAGTTGCTGCCCGACATCTGGTTGTAAAGCGTGCCCCGCTGCCTCTTGCACCTGTAACAGCGCCGGTACGGATCGGGCAGCCGGTCGAGGTGTTAATGATCGACGATAGCGGCCGGCATTGGGTTGATAGTGTCTTCCAGACCATGACGCCTCAGCAGAAGGTAGGTCAGTTTTTTATGGTCGCTGCGTTTTCTAACCGCAGCGAAAACCACCGGTTATACATTGAACACCTAATCCAAACGTATAATATCGGCGGTTTGATCTTCTTCCAGGGCGGACCCTACCGTCAGGCAATCATGACCAACCGGTGCCAGAGCCTGTCAAAAATTCCGCTGCTGATCGGGATAGATGGGGAGTGGGGACTGGGGATGCGGCTTGACAGTGCGATGGATTTCCCGAAGCAGATGGCATTGGGCGCCATCCGCGACAACGGCCTTGTTTACCGCATGGGGGAAGAGATCGGGCGTCAGTGCCACCGGTTAGGCATCCACATTAACTTTGCCCCGGTTTCGGATATCAACAGTAATCCGGCTAATCCCGTGATCGGTATCCGCTCCTTTGGCGAAACTAAGGAAAACGTAGCGATTAAGGCCTCTGCCTACATGAAAGGCCTGCAGAATAACCGCATCATTGCAACGGCCAAACACTTCCCCGGCCATGGCGATGCCAGCACCGACTCACATCATACCCTTCCGATAATCAGCCGCTCCTCGGAGCAACTCCGTGATATTGATCTCTATCCGTTCCGGAAACTCATCGCCGACAGCCTGATGGGGGTGGTGACGGGACATTTGCACGTGCCCGTTGTTGATAACCGGCCGGCGCTGGCGGCAACCCTGTCTGAAAAAGTGGTGACTGAACTGCTTAAAAAAGAACTTGGCTTCCGTGGGCTGGTGTTTACCGATGCCCTGAACATGGGCGGCGTAAGTCGTGCAGGTCGTGCGGTTGATGTAAACCTTCGGGCGCTGATTGCGGGTAACGACATTCTGCTGTATCCCGAAAATGTGAAAGATGCTGTGCATACCATTCTGAATGCGGTGCAGCAAGGAGTCATCTCGCAGGAATTTATTGATGAGAAAGTAAAGAAGATTCTCCGGGCTAAGTATTGGGCCGGTCTGAACCAATATAAACCGATTGCCCTGGCTAACCTGAACCGGGATCTGAACTCGCCGGAAGCCATGCAACTAAAACAGGAGCTGTGTAACCAGGCGCTGACGGTAGTCGAAAATCAGGGGGCGATTCTGCCGTTGACAAAGCTGGATACACTAAAGCTGGCTTCGGTGGCGATTGGCATTGATCCGCAGAATGCGTTTCAGAAATCATTGAACCAGTATGCACCTTTCCGCAATTTAACCTATCCGGAAAAGCCGGTGACTGAAGCTGAAGCTAACAACATTGTGGCGCAGGTCGGTGATGCTAATATGGTGGTGATGAGTTTTCACCGCATGAGCGAATCCGCTTTCCGCAAATATGGTATCAGTCAAGGGTCGTTAATGGTGCTCAATAAACTGCGGCAAAGAGGGGTTCGGGTGGTGGTAGCCGCATTCGGATCGCCGTATAGTATGAGTCAGTTTGCGGGCGCCAACGCCATTGTGTGCGGGTATCAGGATTTTGATGAAATGCACCGGGCGGCTGCCGAAGTGATCTTTGGCGGACTGGCGGCAAAAGGTGTGCTGCCGATCTCAATCGGTGACTGGCGGAAAGCCGGCGATGGCCTGAAAGTGGCCCCGAACGGTCGCCTCGGTTATGGTACACCGGAAAGCGTTGAGATGAATTCTGCCAAGCTGCAACTGATCGACAAAATGGTGCAGCAGGCGATTAAAGACAAGGTCGTGCCGGGCTGCCAGGTGCTGGTTGCCCGTAAGGGAACAATTGTCTATAATAAAAACTTTGGTACACTGGCTTACAACAATCCCGAAAAGGTTACGTCAGAAACGATTTATGATCTGGCCTCGGTAACCAAAGTGCTGAGTACCCTTCAGGCCGTGATGTATCTGTATGACCAGAAGGCCATTGACCTGACCCAGAAGGCGTCGTTCTACCTGCCGGAACTGCGGGGGACTAACAAACAGAATATTACCGTTCAGGATATTCTCTGGCATCAGTCGGGGTTAATTTCTTCGTATTCAACCATCTGGGACCGTACCCGTACGCCGGGCGGTGTGCTGAAACCGGAATATTACAGCAAAACGCCGGACAGCGAATATACCTTACAGATTGCGGCAAACCTCTGGGCAAAACCCGCGCTGAAAGATTCGGTCTGGAAATGGGTTATTCAGTCGCCGATGTCAAAAAAGGTTGAGGATGGAAAACCAGCGTATGTGTACAGCGATCTTGGTTTTCTGACCTTACAGAAAATTGTTGAACGGGTTAGCGGGCAGTCACTGGATAAGTTCATGGACGAGCGGTTTTACAAGCCGATGGGGCTCTCGGTGATTGGGTTTACCCCGCTACAGCGCCTGGTATATCCGCGTTGTGCGCCGACCGAACTCGATACTTATTTCCGTCATACCCTGCTGACCGGTACCGTGCATGATCAGATGGCTGCTGTACAGGGCGGCGTTTCGGGCCATGCCGGGTTGTTTGGTAATGCGCAGGACGTGGCGGCCATGCTGCAAATGAATCTGCAAAAGGGCATGTATGGCGGACAGCGTTTTCTGCAGGAACAGACCCTCCCGTATTTTTCGCAAACCATCAGCAACCGCAGTTACCGGGCCCTTGGCTGGGATAAGCCTAATCCGGACGGCAACAGCGTATACCTGTCTCCGCAGGCATCCATTCGGTCATTCGGTCATACCGGCTTTACGGGCAATGTCGTCTGGATTGACCCGGATCAGGAACTGGTTTTTGTTTTCCTCTCTAACCGGATCAACCCGACGGCTGCCAATACATCCATCAACACCACGAAACTGCGCCGTCGGATTAACGACGTAATCTACGAGGCGCTGAAATAAACTTAAACGTTCCCAGCGCCGCCACCGCCCGGGGTTTCGATCCGGATACGCTGGCCTGCCCGTACCGGACGGCTGAAAATGCCTGGTAGTGCTTCCTCTTCCCCCTTTTCGTTGATAAGCATTTGTTGACCGGGTTTGCCGGCCTGCCCGCCATTAAGGCCATAAGGCGCAACCACGCGGTGCTGGCTTACCAGGGTTACCTGAACCGGTTCCAGAAATTCTACTTCACGGATAATCCCGTCTCCGCCTTGCCACTGTCCGTTGCCGCCCGAGCCTTGCCGGATGCTGAACTGATGCAGCCGGACCGGATAGCGTCGTTCAAACTCTTCCGGATCTGTCAGACGGGTATTCGTCATATGCTGGTGCACGGCCGGCCGGCCGTCAGCGCCTTCCGTAGCTCCGGCACCACCGCCAATCGTTTCATAATAGCCAAACGGCTGGAGGCCTTCCGCCGCCGACCGGCCAAACAGAAAGTTGTTCATGGTTCCCTGACTACAGGCCGAAAGGCCCAGCGCTTTCAGTAAGGTATCGACGAGCCGCTGACTAACCTCGGTATTGCCACCCACTACGGCCGGACATTGTGCCGGGTCATCCGCAAAATCAGGATTGAGAAATGAGGCAGGCACTTCGAGGCGAACCGGTACCATCAATCCCTCGTTCAACGGAATATCTTCGTTACACCAAAGCCGCAAAACGTAAAGCACAGCACTGTGCAGAATAGACAGGTTGGCATTCAGGTTGTTGGGGTGTACGGCGGAGGTGCCCGAAAAATCAAACAATAACTCATTGCCGTTGACCTGTATCCGGACACAGATTTTATGGCCGTCATCAAGCAACTCTTCGGCGCTGAACACCTGGCCGCTCAATGGCTGCAATACCCGCTGAATCGCGCTTTGTGCGGTTAGAGCGAGCCGGTCCATGTAATGATGGACTGTGGTCAGGCCTTCCTGACGGGCGAGGGCCTGCAGGGCCAGTTCACCGGTACGAAGGGAGGCAATCGCCGCTTCGATATCTGCCCGGTTCTCGGCAAGCGAGCGGGTTGGATACGGGGCGTCGGTAAAGCGGCTTTTCAGCCCTTCTTCCCACAGGAAGACGCCGTCCCGGACGGCATACTGCGGAACCAGCACAACGCCTTCTTCGGCCAGACTGGTCGCATCCGGCGGCATGGAGCCAGGTACTTTACCCCCGATTTCGGCATGGTGCGCCCGGTTGATCACATAGCCGATAAGCTCGTCGTTATCAGAAAAAACGCCGCTTAGCAGTGTTACATCGGGTAAATGCGAACCGCCGTATTTTGGGTGGTTGGTAATAATGACGTCGCCGGGCTGTAGGGGGGGCAGTGAGGCAATTGAGAGTCGGGCGCACACCCCCAGACTGCCGAGATGCACCGGAATGTGGGGGGCATTGGCAACCAGCTGCCCGTATTGGTTAAGGACAGCGCAGGAAAAATCGAGGCGCTCCTTAACATTTACCGAAAAGGCTGTACGCTGTAACTGCGCTCCCATTTCCTCGGCAATGGCCATAAACCGGCGGGCAAATAACTCGGTCTGAACGATATCTGCGGTCTGTGCGCCTGTCTGCGCTGCCCGGGCGGACTGATAAACGGCTTCTGCATTGTTGTCCGGACCTATAACCACCCGCCAGTCTGTCTCAATAAAAGCGGAAGAGGTTTTATTGAGCAGTAACGCCGGTCCCGAAAAAGTATCGCCGGGGCCTAATTGAGTCCAGTCATAGACGGCATAATGGCCCGTGTGGAATGCTGGTTCAGTTTGTGTAAGGTCGCGTGGTGTTGAACTTTCTGTACGGGTTGCCGGATCCGTGCAGGCAAAAACACGCACACTTTCCAGCTCGATTGACCGGTTTTCGGGAAAGTGGCCGTAGCGGAGCGTATAGGCCTCACGGAAGAGGGAAGGCAGGTTTTGGGTTGCGGTGTACGGGATCTCCAACGTTGTTTCCTGACCGGAAAACCGAAGAAACAGCAAGACCGACCGGATGATTACAGGTGTCGCTTTACCAACATCTGCCTGCAGGGCGTCGATGGCCCCGGTACCTAACCGCTCAATTAACCCTGGAAGGGCATCTGTTACCTCCTGCAGCGGTTTAAGAACCACTTGCGTTGCTATCCGCTCAATTTGTGCCTGTCCGATGCCATAAGCACTTAGTAAACCGCCGTCGAACGGCAGAACAAGCCGGTCAATGTGGAGCAACCGGGCGACCGAGCAACCATGCAGTCCTCCGGCTCCGCCAAAAAACAGTAATGAGTAGTTAACCGGATCGAAGCCCCGCGCTACCGAAATTTTCCGGATTGCACCGGCCATCGCTTCGTCGGCGATGCGTTCGAAGCCTTTAAGCAAATCATTCTCTGTTAGTTCCTGACCGGTAAGTGTCTGAATCCGTTCCTGAATCGCTGTCAGGGCCGCTTGTGCTTTTTCGATAAAAACCGGAATCCCGAACCGGGCCGGATGTAGTTTGCCGAGCAGCAGATTCACATCGGTAATGGTTAGCGGCCCTCCGGCACCGTAACAGGCTGGGCCAGGATTAGCCCCTGCACTGTGTGGGCCCACGCGCAGTTGCCCGAACGCTTGTCCGGTATGCTCAAACCAGCAAATCGACCCGCCGCCTGCTGCCACGGTTTCTACGGCTAAAGAAGGTAGTTGCAGGTCGAACCCGCCGATCTGTGTGTGAAAACGGTAATCAGGCTGGTCGCCTTCGATACGGGCGACATCGGTGCTGGTGCCGCCCATATCCAGCGTAAGCACGCGGCGGTGCAGACCTGGCGGTATGTCTTTGAGCATGGCCGGAGTTTGCCGGGCAATAGCTGCGGAGCCGATAACACCACCCGCCGGACCGCTGAGCAGACTGTCTTTCGGCCGGAATAAGTCGGCACGGTACAGGGCACCGGCACTGGTCATAACCCGAACGGGGTAACCCTGTAACTGTAGCTGGATGTTGTTCAGATAGCTTCGTAATACCGGCGATAAATAAGCCTCTACCACTGCAGTTTGGGTACGTGACACATACTGGGGTATTGTCGATATACGGGTTGAAGTGACCACATATGGCATACCGGCGGCCTCCAGCGCTGCTGCTAACCGGCGCTCGTGGGTATCATTCCGGTAGGCGTTCAGTAACGAGATGGCAACGGCATCGACAGATAACGTTTTAATCCGGTCGATGAGCGATTCAATGTGTTCTGCTGTCAGAGGCCTGATAATGTCACCGGTAGCACTGAGGCGTTCATCTGCTTCAATAACGGTATCATATAATAGTTCGGCGGGAGGGATAGCGAGCTGAAACAGGTTCGGGCGTTGTTGGGTACCAATGCGTAGCAGATCGCGGAACCCTTTCGTAACTACCAGTGCCACACGGCCGCCTTTGCGTTCGAGCAGGGCATTGGTGCCTTTGGTTGTCCCCAGCCGCATTTCCAGTGCCGGAAAAGGCGCATGTAGGGGTGTTTGGGTTAACAGACGGGCCGCCAGAACAGGCGCTTCTTCACCGGTAAAGAGTTCAACGGTTTGTGGTGAGGATACTGCCGGTAACGCAGGCTCCGTGTGTAGCAGTCCGGTTTCGGTGAGTGAAACAATGGTTGCCGATGCGCCGGTTTCCGGAATCCTGATCTGATAACCGGTAAAAATCGGGGCATTGAGCCAGCTGGCAGTAATGTGGTTATGGTGTAAGATGCCTCGTAAGCGACTGCTGCTTAATACTTTTGTGCGTACAAGGTCACCGGATGGTTTTTGCGCGATACCATCGGTAAAGGTGCCGCCGGTATCAATCCAGACTTGCCAGATTGGAGTCATATTGTGATGGATTCGGGTGAAGGTAGTTCACCGGTACGGTAGAATATGATTGAACAAAGCAGAGCAATCTGTAACGGACCGGAAGCGCATTTTTATCTCTGAAGACTTTACTATTGCCAGCCTGAACAGTTCTCCACATAACAAACATACTTAACGATATGGACAGAACAGACAAAAGCAATCAGAAAGCAGGAAAAGAATTTGGCACAGGGAGCCAAACCGGAGGTGCAAAGTTGATTGAGGAAAAAACGGAAGATGTAAAGGTGTCGCCTTCCAGGGTCAACGATACATCAGATGGAATGAAAGAGAAGGATTTTCTCGGTAAGAGCAATCAGAAAGATGAAGAATAAACCAATACGTTCCTCCGGGCGATAGTCCGGAGGAACGTTACTATATATGTCAGGCCGCCTCCTGATAAGAGTACCGCAGCCGCTCTTTCGCTCGTTTGAGCCGCATCTTCACTGCACTTTCACTAAGCGCATACTGTGTTGCCAACAAGCGGATACTCTGGCCTTCCTGATATTTCTGAACGAGCAGTGTACGCTCCATTTCTTCCAGGCGATTGATAGCCCGTTGCAGGCGGTAATTAATAAAGTCAGTCAGGTCAGTGTCGCCGTTACCGATGTAGTCGGCCATCGGATATAAATCCTGAAAGGTTACAATTAATTTACGCTTTAGGCGAGAGTGGTCAAGACAATAATTAACTGTAATTGACATGAGCCAGGTCGAAAAGCGAGCTTCATGACGAAAGGTGTCAAGCTTTTCCAGCATCCGGATAAAGATATTATGGGTCAGGTCTTCAGCCTCACTGTAGTTGCCTGCAGCATAATACAGGCACTTTTTTAAAATTTTGTTGTGATAGCGCTTATAAAGGTTAGTAAAGTATTTGTTTTCGCGAGTAGTCATAAACAAATGAACTAACTCTTCATCGGTGAGTTTTTCCATAGCAAATTTTCAGTAGGTACAAGTCATCTCAAATGTAGGTATTTACTGATGGATTTCCAGTAAATTATTGCTTAAACAAATGAATGAGCATTTTTGTACTTGAAATCGTGAAAACAGGATTTAACTGCATTTTTGGTTACTTTAGATTAAGTTGCTTTTGGGCAGGTTAAGCGTTATTGATTGTACAGGATGAGGTTTCTGCACCTGGCCATTGGATCAACATACCAGAGAACAGGCATACTGCGAGTATGAAAAAAATATTGTTTTCATACTCGCAGGGAAGCGGGAAAATGTGTATTTTAACTAGCTTTTTCTCCAGCCTTCCGGCGGCCTCTGATAGGAGGAGCTTACAACAAAAAATACAAGAAAATGCAGGTATATACTAAGAACTGTAGCACCGGAAGTGTTGTTAGGTAGTGTAGTGTAATAAGAAGTATATGACAACGACCCTGCTTCCGATTGAACTTAAACGTTATCAAAAACACCTTAATCTGCCGGAAATCGGCCAGGAAGGTCAAATCAAACTGAAAAACAGCAAAGTACTGATTGTCGGAGCGGGAGGCTTGGGTTGCCCGGTGTTACTTTATCTGACGGCGGCCGGTGTCGGTAATATTGGTATCGTCGATCATGATGTGGTCGATATCAGTAATTTACAGCGGCAGGTTTTGTATACTACTAACGAAATCGGGAAACACAAAGCAAAATCGGCGGTTGCTCATTTGCAGAAACTGAACCCGGAACTGACGTTCGACGCCTATACGGTAGCGCTGGAATATAGCAATGCACGGGCCATCATCGAGGAGTATGATATTGTGGTCGATTGTACGGATAATTTCAAAGTACGTTATCTGATCAATGATATCTGCGTAAGCCTCGGCAAGCCGTTTGTATACGGGGCCATTCACCGGTTTGAAGGACAGATCGCGGTGTTTAACGCTGTGCTGGATCCGGAAAAAGGGCAGCGCGGACCTACGTATCGTTGCTTGTTTCCGGAGTTGCCCGGCGAGATTGAAATTCCGAATTGTTCAGATACCGGCGTGTTGGGCGTATTGCCCGGAGTAATCGGAACCTATCAGGCTAGTGAAGTGATCAAACTGATTACCGGCATCGGCGAGCCACTGAAGGAGCATCTGGTGATGCTGGATCTGCTCAACGTATCGACACAGAAAATCAAAGTGAAACGACGGGCGGATGCTGAAGAGCAGGCGCGGCAAGGGCTACAGCATCGTCAGCAGGTGGCCGTCAAAACCAATGAACCGTCGAAAATATCGGTTCAGGAACTGGCGAACCGCCTGATGAATAATGAAGAGGTCTTTCTGCTGGATGTGCGCGAACGACCGGAATATGAGCTTTGTCACATTGACGGAGCCGTACTGATTCCGGTCAGCATGATTCCGAATAACCTTAAGCGAATTCCGGCGGATCGGCCGGTCGTGGTTTATTGCCACCATGGCATCCGCTCGGCTAATGTGATCGACTATTTATTTGCCCAGACCGGCCGGACAAATCTCTACAATCTGACCGGCGGTATTCATGCCTGGGCAACCGAAATTGAGCCCGAAATGGCAACGTACTAGATGGTGGATGCTGGATACCAGTACTTAGTCATATCCAACATCCGGTAATCCTTGCCCGGTGCTACTCAATCAGTTTGTATGTTTGTTTCGCGCGGGCACGGGACAGGGCATTGAAGTGCCACCATTCGTACTCGATAGGTAGAAAACCGGCCCGCCGCATGACCTCACGGAGCAACTGCCGGTTGCTGATCTGCTGCCGGTTAAGTTTACCGGCGGCCAATAATCTTGCTTCGGCTTTCGGATAAGCCAGTTCGCCGAAATAATCGTATTTCGTACCCATATCAAGGGGTTTGCCATCGGCTGTGGCAATAGTCAGGTCGATGGCGCAGCCATAATTATGAATAGAGCCCTCACGTGGGTCGGCCACATAGGTCCGGCGCTGGCGTTCCGGATAGTGCGGTAACGCGTTCCACAGATTCCATTGTGCTTTACGGGGGCGGGCTGCATCATAAACCAGCAGGCGCAGATCAGGATGTTTTTCTTTCAGGAACCGGTTCGCCTGAACCAACTGACGGGCCACCTTTGGTTGCAGATAAGCGCGGGTTAAATCACCATATACATCCTTGCCGATAAAGTTATCGGTTGTCGAATACTTTAACTCTACCAGAATCGACGGATCCAGTGTCTGAACGTCAGTCAGGCCCTGGTTGATCATCGCTTTTTCAATGTCCTGAGCCTTTATCCTCGGACAGGAAAGGAGATGGATGAGCAATGTAACCAGAAAAAAAATGGATTTATGCGGCATTGAACGTTGAATTTTGCGGCTGAATGATGAATATTGGGGTTAAAACTAATTAACGAACTACAATCATCAGCCACAAGTCGTCAAAATATGGCACTAAATTACATTTGGGTCGCTTTCTTCCTTATTGCTTTTCTTGTGGCACTGGCCAAACTCATTTTTCTGGGCGATACCGAGATTTTTAAGGTTATTATCGAAGGGTTATTCGACTCGTCGAAAATCGCGGTGATGGATATCGCCTTACCGCTGGCCGGGGTGATGACCTTTTTTCTGGGCTTGCTGAACATTGCGGAGCGTATCGGAGCCATCAATGTCATTGCCCGTGTAATCGGACCGTTTTTTAATAAACTTTTTCCGGAAGTGCCTGAAGATCATCCGGCTAACGGCCAGATGATTATGAATTTTTCGGCAAACATGCTGGGCCTTGATAATGCGGCGACCCCTTTCGGGCTAAAAGCGATGCAGAGCTTACAGGAATTGAATCCGCAGAAAGATACGGCCAGCAATGCGCAGATTATGTTTCTGGTGCTGCATACGTCCGGGCTTACCATTATTCCCCTGTCGATTATGGCCCAGCGTGCTATTCTGGGGGCTCAGGACCCTTCCGATGTATTTATCCCATGCCTGATCGGAACGTATGTGACCACCGTAGTAAGTGTCATCATTGTTGCGTTTAAGCAAAAACTGAATTTGCTGAATGCAACGGTACTGGGCTGGCTGGGTGGTATAACGGCCTTTCTGGCGCTGGCCTTATGGTATTTATCAGGATTGCCTAAAGAAGCTATTGAGCAGGTGTCGAAAGTAGTTGGTAATGTGCTGCTCTTTTCGATTATTGTCAGCTTTCTGGCCGGGGCGGTTGTGAAGAAAATAGACATATTTGACACGTTCATTGAAGGGGCAAAGGCTGGTTTTGAGACCTCAGTGCGTATTATTCCGTACCTCGTTGGCATGCTGGTGGCCATCGGCGCTTTCCGCAATGCCGGCGCGATGGACTATCTGGTAGGGGGCCTGAAATACCTTTTTAGCCTGACCGGTGTGAATACAGATTTTACGGACGCGCTGCCGGTGGCTTTAATGAAACCTTTAAGCGGAAGCGGCGCACGGGCGTTGATGATCGACGCCATGAAGCAATTCGGACCGGATTCATTTATTGGGCGGCTCGTTTGTATTTTTCAGGGATCTGCTGACACTACTTTCTACATCGTTGCGCTCTATTTTGGATCAGTTGGTATCAAGAAAACCCGCTATGCGATTGTTGCAGGTTTAGTTGCTGATTTTGTGGGTGTTTTAGCGGGTATTGCGCTCGGCTATTTATTCTTTCATTAAGAAATAGGACAATACGGTTATATATATAAGCGGGTCGTTACTCTGCTATGATACAGGCGTCTGACAGACAAATTAAAATTTTGTCATGTTTGTGCCATGCAAAAACCGTTTACTTTACTGTTACTCTTTTGCTCAATTGGTCTATATGCGATCAATCCACCGGTAAAAAATGTGCGTAACCAACCGCGTAAGGCGGTCGATCCGCCCACTTTTTCATGCTCCATGCCGGCCTATCTGTTGCAGGGCAGTCCTACAGATGCCTATGCTGTTAACCTGTTGACCGGCGAAACCACATTAGTGAAGAATAACCTGATCGGAACAGGAATCGGGGGGCGGCAAATACAGGCAGTTGGCTACAATATCCTGGATAATTATTTATGGGGGTATCGGTCAGGAACCGACCAGTTGGTCCGGATAGGCGGTGACTGGTCGGTTCAGTTTTTTACCATTTCCGGTCTGGCCATTGGGTCCTACGATGTTGGTGATATTGACGCCAATGGAATTATGTATTTAAGTTCAGGTAGTTCGGTGATCAAACGGATTGATCTGAATCCTTCCTCGCCAACGTATCTACAAACGCTTTCCGACTTAACCACAACTGGTACGACCATTGCAGACTGGGCACTCAACGTAGTGGACGGCAATATTTACGCCATTAATCAAAGCTCGTTACTGTTGCGCTACAATACCACAACGGGTGTCCGCACAACGTTAGGTGTTGTTCAATGGTCAGTATCAACAGGAACCGGTTTTGGTGCGGCCTATTCAGACAGCGAAGGTAATTTGTATGTTCAGGATAATCAGGGCGGCAAAATTTTCAGGATTGACAAGCCACATCTCTTAGTGGCCAGTACAACGGCCCGGGTTTCCGGAAATCTATTCGCAAGTACCGGCATGACAACATCGTCGAACGACGGTACGCGTTGTATGAATGCCCCGCCTCCCTGCCAGGCTCCGGCTCGTCCGGATGGGTTTGTAACACAACCCGGCTGTGCCACTACAACGGGTACAATATCCTTGACCGCGCCGACAGGTACCGGGATAGCATATAGTTTGAATGGGGGGGATTATCAGACCGATACACAATTTATGGGATTAGTCCCGGGTAGCTACACTGTGACCGCCCGGAACGTACAGACCAACTGTGTTTCTGTAGTAAACAAATTTACGGTCACTGCCGCCCCGGCGGTGCCGTCCGCCCCGACGGTGGATGTCGTGCAGCCGACGTGCTCGTTGTCGACGGGCACGATGACGGTCATGGCCCCGGCCAGCGGCGTTGAGTACAGTTTTGACAACGGGGCCAGCTATCAATCAGGCAGTTCAAAAAGCGGGTTAGTCTCGGGCGTGTATTTGGTGAAGGTGCGCTCATTGGCCTCGGGCTGTGAGTCAGATCTGGTGAGTGTGACGGTGAATGGGGCACCGGCGGTGCCGTCCGCCCCGACGGTCAGTGTCGTGCAGCCGACGTGTTTCTTGTCGACGGGCGCGATTACGGTGACTGCTCCGGCCAGCGGCGTTGAGTACAGTTTTGA
>NZ_MORL01000100.1 GCF_001870735.1 Arsenicibacter rosenii
CGTTGTCTTCCAGGCGCTCGGGGAAGGTTGTCCAGCTGGCTTCCCGTTCATAGGTAACGTTTTCGTTACGGACGTTGGCCATGGCCTTCGGATCGCGCGGATCGCGGACGGTGCCGGTCCAGAGAAACAGCCGGTTGGGAGTAGTTCCGGTTAAGGACGAGCAGAAATTCTGGTCGCAAATGGTAAAGGCATCGGCGAGGGCGTAGTAAAACGGAATATCATCGCGGTTGTAATAGCCCATGGTCAGCGGCATGTCGGAGTAGGTTTTGTTACCAGACCGTTTTGCATCCAGCCATCCATTGTATTTTCCGCCGTTCCGGGCATCTACCTGGTTTTCCCACGAGTGGGGAAGCGCACTCATCCATGTCGCTTTCGTATCCTTCATGTTGAGGCGGAAGGGTGAAAACGTCTGACCGGCTTTGTTGGTCTGAAACCAGACCTTCCGCTTATCCGGCAGGTCAATTGCTCTGGGATCGTTGAAACCACGGACGCCTTGCAGGGTGCCGTAAGCGTGGTCGAACGAGCGGTTTTCCTGCATCAGAATAACTACATGCTCGGCATCCATAAAGGTGGTACCGGGAGTAGGATCGATGGCAAATGCTTTCTGAATGGAAGCCGGCATCGATTCGGAAAAACTCGTCGAAAGGAGGGCTGCTTTTTTGAGAAAATCTCTTCTTGAATCCATTACTGCGAAACCAATGGTTTTTTCGTCAAAATCTATGTTGTACTCGTCTGGTATATCCCCGCCCGCTTGCCCGAAGGGGCGGGCGGGGAAACCGGATTATTAAAGATACGATTGTCAAAAGTCATTGGTACTATCGGCAACCAATCTTTATTTCAGTATCCAGATTTGCTGGTTAACATCGTCGTTACCACCAAATTGGGCGCTGATGGCTTCTTTTACGTTTGTACTGTTGTAATCGAGCTCCTTCTGCGGATACAACCAGCGGACCGGCATTTTATTGGCGGGTACGTTGCTGTTCGAAGCAGGATTAACCGGGAATGCAGGATAACCCGTCCGGCGGTTTTCGAAGAACATCATATACGGTGCCTGCAGGAACGCCCCAAGGTAGTTCTGTGTCAGAATCTGCTCGATCTGCTGCTCCGTTGTACCCGTCAGCTTCACTTTATCCGACGCAATATAGGTATTGATGTAGTCGTCGGTGATTTTCATGTTGTGGTGATACAGAGCGTTGTCCGGCGTATTGGCCGCCGTGAACTGCATAGCGGCTTTAATCCCGTCGGCATAGTATGTCGAAGCCGTTGTGCCTGTGATCCAGCCACGTACGGTTGCCTCGGCCAGCATAAATTTCAGTTGCGAATAGCTCATGAGCCATACCGGTTCCGAGTTGGGCAGTTCGGTATAGCGGCTGTTCAGCGGCGAATAATCCTTGGTACCGAAGATGGTCGTGATCGACGAATAGATCATCGACGGGTCAGTGCCTTTGTAGGCCGTCCAGTCGTTGATGGCTTTTCCGGCGGCCACCGCTACCGGCGACGGATTGGCGTAGTAGAATAACCGGCGGTCTTCCAGGGTTTTCAGTTTTCCGACGACCACTTCCGACATCATCGGATAAATCACCGATGGGTTGCCCAGTTTGTAGAACGGATACCGCTGACCGGCCTTGTCGGAATACACCAGCTGAAAGTTATCGGCATTGCTCTGGAAAATCGGACGGCTGGCGACAATTTCCTTGAAACGGTCAACGACTTTCAGGTCAGTTTCGCCCGTTTTTTTGTACAGATTGAGCAAGACATACAGCTCAAACGTGTTCACCATTTTCCGCCACTTTGTTACGTCACCGCCGTAGATCGGGTCACCGTCAAATTTCGTACCGGCCGCAAACAGTTTATCTGCCTCGTCCAGATCGTTCAGGATACCGGCAATCACCTGCTTCTGCGTATCGTATTTCGGAGCCACCACGTTTGATTCACCTTTCAGTGCATCGGAGTAAGGCACATCGCCGACGCGCATCGTCAGGTCAAAATATTTCCATGATTTAATGAACTTACCTAATGCCGTGTAGGCGTTCTTGTAGGCATCCGGCGGCGAGAAGAGGATCATCTTCTCAATATTGGTCAGCACAGGAATCCCGTCAAAACTGGTCCGGCCCAGGTAATTGTATTGCAGGTCTTCGGCAAACTCAGTGTAAATCACCGATTTGTCGAGGAAGTGCGGCGACAGGAATGACTTCCCTGAGCTGATCGTGTTGTCGGTAATATTCAGGATCAGGTTTGTCGCCAGCATGGGAGCGGTCGCTTTCACGGCTGCGTCCGGATTTGAGTTGATCTCGTCAAACGTAGAACAGCTGCCCAGCGTCAGCATGCCCAGACCGAGGAGTATGTAGCGTTT
>NZ_MORL01000101.1 GCF_001870735.1 Arsenicibacter rosenii
CCCGCCGTACATAGGCTGGTGAAGTCAGGTACGAAATACCGAAGCCGACCAGGCCGCTGTTCGACCGGCGTTCATAGTCCATGATGTGCCCGAGTTCATGCCCGATCCAGCCAATCATGATTTCATCCGGAAGTTCATGGATGGGAATGGCCGTATGAATCAGCCTGAACATAGCACTGATGTTGATGTTATAGCGGCGGTATCGGCGAGGNGACGTACTGATCCGCTGTTTAAACCGGAAGGTGATGCGTGTATCGAGCAGTTCTGGGTAAAACGACAGGGCCGTCAACACATTCCGGGCAATAATCGCCGGTATGTGCTTGTGTTTCCCGAAGGCAGTTAATGCCGCATGTAAATCGTCGGATTGATCTTTCAGGCGTTCTGAGAGCATGGTGCTGACCGTTTGTTGATACAGCATAAACGGCAAATACCGGACGGAGTTAAAAAACTCTTTCGTCTGAAAGTAAAAAACCGGTGGGCCAATGTCTTTCAGTGGTATGGAGAAAGAAAAAGTACGATTTGGTTTTCGGGTTCTCTGGGCAGCCCTTGTTTTCGTGATTTGTCTGGCATTCATGCACAGACAGCCGCCACGGCTAAAATTATTTCTCCTGATTGGCCAGTCCAATATGGCGGGCCGGGGCAAAGTAGACCCGCAGGAGCTTAATCCTAATATCTGGATGCTGACCCGGGAAGAACAGTGGGTGACGGCCAAAGATCCGCTCCATTTTGATAAACCGGCGGTAGTTGGCGTCGGGCCGGGGCTGTCATTCGCCGAAACTTTATCGAAACAATACCCCGACATGCAGATAGGGTTAGTGCCTTGCGCCGTTGGCGGATCGGAAATCGATGTCTGGAGCCCGGGCGCGTATTACGCTCAGACCAAAACCTATC
The DNA here is from genome assembly GCF_001870735.1 of Arsenicibacter rosenii. Taxonomy (GTDB): domain Bacteria; phylum Bacteroidota; class Bacteroidia; order Cytophagales; family Spirosomataceae; genus Arsenicibacter; species Arsenicibacter rosenii. The sequence goes on from NZ_MORL01000101.1 coordinate 892, forward strand.
CTTATGACGATACCATGCGCCGGATACGAAAGGCCCTCGGACAGGGCGAACTGGCCGGCATTTTGTGGCATCAGGGCGAATCGGACAGTAAACCCGAACGGGCCGGAGTTTATGCCCGTAAACTGGAAGCACTCGTCAGCCGGTTACGGACCGAATTACAGGCCCCCGATGTACCTTTTGTGGCGGGCACCCTCGGCGATTTTTATGTAAACCGCAACCCCTCAGCGAAGCTTGTAAACGAACAGCTGCTGGAAGCCTCGAAACGGGTTCCGAACCTGTACGTGGTATCGGCCGCCGGTTTAGGGCACAAGGGCGATACTACCCATTTTGACACACCGGCTGCCCGTGCGCTGGGCAAACGGTATGCAGAGGTGTTTATTACCCACAAACTGCTGCCGCCAGCCAGATAAAAAAAGGGATAGCCGGTATTCCCGCTATCCCTTTTTACAAATCCGTATCCATTTACCAGGTCATGTACTGAACCTGGCCTTGTTTGAGCGAAACCTTTCTGGTTTTACCGCCGTAGATCAGTTCGGTCTGCCCGCCGGTCTTCGACTGGATGGTAACGGTTGCCAGTTTCCCATTCTTCCAGTTCATGGCTACCTCGAAGCCGCCGCGCGTCTTGAGGCCTTTGACCGAACCGGTATCCCAGACATCCGGCAGGGCAGGCAATAACCGGATCGACTCTTCCGTCGACTGCACCAGCATTTCAGCGACCGCTGCCGTACCGCCAAAGTTGCCGTCGATCTGGAAAGGCGGGTGGGCATCAAACAGGTTGGGGTAGGTACCGCCGCCCCGGGCCATGTTTGTTTTAACCCCGTCCGGAAGCACGTAGTGCAGGAGTTCACGGTACATTTTATAGGCATGATTGCCATCCCATAAACGGGCCCACAGGTTAATACGCCATCCCTTGGACCAGCCTGTTGTTTCGTCGCCTTTTATTTCCAGCGTTTTGCGGCAGGCATTGGCCAGTTCAGGCGTGATGTCCGGACGAATGTGGTTACCGGGATACAACCCAAACAGATGCGACTGGTGGCGGTGTTTGGGTTCGGCATCCTTCCAGTCGTAGTACCATTCCTGCAGATTGCCGGCCGCTCCGACCTGGTAAGGGTGCAGGCGGGCCAGCGCCTGTTCCAGTTTGGCCCGGAATGCCTGATCGGTGTTCAGCACTTTGGAGGCCTGAATGGTCTGGAGAAAACACTCCCGCACCATGGCGAGATCGGCCGTTCCGCCGTAAAGGGTTGCCCCTTTGTATCCGTCATTCGTCACGTAAACGTTTTCGGGGGATGTGCCGGGTGACGTAACCAGTTTTCCTTTTTTGTCTTCAACCAGCCAGTCCAGACAAAACTGAGCTGCGCCCTTCATGAGCGGATATGCTTCTTTTTGCAGGTAGTCGCGGTCGTGGGTGAAGCTGTAGTGTTCCCACAG
>NZ_MORL01000102.1 GCF_001870735.1 Arsenicibacter rosenii
TCGATGAAGTAATCGTAACGGCCCTTGGCGTAAAGCGCGAAGAGCGGTCTCTGGGTTATGCGGTACAGAAAGTTAGCGGCAACACCCTGCAGACGGTAAAAGGGGTCAACGTAGCTACCTCATTAACGGGTAAGGTTTCCGGTCTCTGGATTAAAAACAGTACCGAATTCAACGAAGCACCCAGTCTCTCGCTACGCGGCGAAACCCCTCTGCTCGTGATTGACGGGGTACCCTACGGCAACATGAGCCTGAGCAATATCCCGCAGGATGACATCGAAAGCATCGATGTCCTGAAAGGCCCGACCGCAGCGGCCCTCTATGGTTCACGCGGTGGCAGCGGTGCGGTAATCGTTACGACAAAACGCGGTGCGGGGTCAAAAGGCCTGACCGTAACGGTGAATTCAAACAACATGTTCAATGCAGGTTTCCTGATGCTGCCTAAGGTGCAGACGAGCTACAGCGCCGGTTTAGGTGGTGTGTATGATCCGACTGACTACGTTTGGGGCGCTAAGCTGGACATCGGCCAGAAGGCCATGCAGTGGAATCCGCTGACGAAACAAACGGAGCTGACCGAACTGACATCACGCGGCAAAAACAACTTCAGCGACTTCCTGGTACCGGGCATGATCTCAAACAACAACATCAGTCTGAGTCAGTCGGGAGAAAACGGCAGCGTCCGGGCATCCATCACGCACATTTATAACAAAGGCCAGTACCCGAACCTGCAGGCCAATGCCCTGAATTTCAGCCTCAGCGGCGAAATGAAAGTGGGCGATAAGTTCTCACTGAACAGTCAGATCGGGTATAACCGCAAAACGGCTCCCCAGATTTTCGGGTCGGGTTACAGCGCGCAGGGCTATATCTACAACATCCTGATGTGGATGGGGCCGGAGTTTGACCTGAGCCAGTACAAAGATTACTGGCTGATTCCGAATGAGCGGCAGAACTGGCACTACAAAGCCTGGTACGATAACCCGTACCTGATGGCCTACGAAAAACTGAACGGCATTGAACAGAATAAAATGAATGCCAACATTACGGCTACGTTCGCCCTGTTCCCGGGCGCCAAAGTCTTGATCCGGCCGGGCTTCGACTGGTATCAGAATGACGAAACAAAGCGGAACCCGCCAAATATCCTGTCGACCCGGGGCTGGGATGCCGCCGGTCTGTACTCGATTGACAAGCGTACGGGTTACAGCTTCAACGGCGACGCGATTGTGACCTACAACCGGACGTTCGGTGCCCTTGCCATCGACGCTCTTGCCGGAGGGACAATCTATAACTGGAAAGATGCCGACCTCTATAGTGCCACCCGTGGCGGGATTGTGATCCCGGGCTTCTATTCCCTGAACAACTCGGTAGAACGGCCGAACGTAAGCACGTGGACAAACCGGAAGCAGGTAAACAGTTTATACGGCAAGGCAACGCTGTCGTACCAGAACCGGATCTTCCTCGACGTTACCGGCCGGAATGACTGGAGTTCGACAATGCCGAAAATCTCACGCTCGTATTTCTATCCGTCGGTAGGGGGTAGTGTGGTAGTCAGTGAGTTTGTCAACTCATTACCAGCCTGGCTGGATTTTGCTAAAGTCCGTGGTTCATGGACGATGTCGAAAACGGATCTTGGCGTATATGCCACCAACCAGACCTATTCAACCGTTACGGCCGACTGGGATAACCTGAACTCGGCGGCCTATCCGACCACCATTCTGGGCGGTTCCGTAAATCCGGAAACGAACCGTACGTGGGAAGTCGGGATGTCGGCGTATTTCCTGGGCAAACGCTTTAAGTTCGACGCCGCGTACTTCAATAAGTACAACTACAACATTCAGCGGAGTGCCAGCATTTCGTCAGGCTCAGGCTTTACCACGACGCTGATCAACATCGACGAGACCTACGTCCGTCGCGGTGTCGAGCTCAGCCTTGATGCCAATATCATGAAAAAAGCTGACTTCCAGTGGGATGCGACTGCCAACTATTCGTATAACCACCGGTATTTCAAATCGCTGGACCCGACCTATTCGGCCAAAAACGCCTGGACGGTGGCAGACGGACGCGTAGATACCTATACCGGCCGGATCTGGGTAACGGACCCGCAGGGGAATCTGGTTCACCGGGCCAACGGTCTGCCGCTGGCCAGTGACTACAACTACCTTTATGGCTACACAGATCCGAAATTTATCTGGGGCTTGTCCAACAACTTCCGGTACAAGGATTTCCGGATCGGCATCAGCTTCGACGGCCGCGTCGGCGGTTTCCTCAACAACTACTCGTCG
>NZ_MORL01000103.1 GCF_001870735.1 Arsenicibacter rosenii
GTCACCGAGCTCACCGGCACAAAGGATAAAACACGTACAAAGGCGGCATTCGGACCGCGCCAGTTTCCCAGTTCCATGCCCGAAACTACCGTCGCCCAAACCGTTTGAAAGGACCGGATTTCAGGTGGTTTTCAAATCGCATAAAAACAGAAAACCGCCTTCCCTGCTCAGAAAGACGGTTTTTCGGGGTATGCCGGGCCGGACCAATTACGCACCAGCCGGACTTTTCGCGCAAAAGCCGGACTTAAGTAGCTGTAGCCGGACTTTTCAGGCTAAAATTTTTCTGTTTTTCTGGCTGATCCGGTGCAGATAATCGCGGTAAATCTTCCGGATCGTCTCAAAGTCGACGTCCACGTCGGCTTCGATCTGGTAGCGGTTCAGGAACTGGCGGATATGCACCCCGTAGTCACCACCGGCCAGTTCATGCACCCGGCGTACTTCACAGATCATCGACCGCCGGAAAATCTCATCCAGCTGACGGGTCAGCTCCCCGTATTTATCCGCCGGAAACTCGTAGCTTTTCTCCCGGCAATAGTACGAGATGGTAATGGTCGTACCGGCCGGTTTGGGTACGGCAACCGGGAAGGGATAATAGCGGCTCACCAGATGGATCAGCTTGCCGATCTCCGAGCGCTTCTCCACGTGCAGGCAGGCCCCTTTCTCTGAATATTCACCGATGAATTCGCCGACCAGAAATTTCTGAAGGTAAACAGGTACGCTGAGCGTAATGCGTTTTTGCATGGTAGTGATTTCGTCATCTGCTGGGGGATCAGATGACGAAAACTACACACTTTCCGCCGATCAACCAAGGCTTGAAATCGCCGAAATTAACTGATCGAGTTTCCCCTGGGCATTGGTGGCATAAACGGCATCCTTCACCTGATGGGTGGCCCCTTCCACACCGTTGACGGCTCCCTTCACTTCCATGATCCCGCCGTTCAGCCCGGCAACCTGCTGGCCCATTGCGTCGACCGATGCCGACAGCCGGCCGGCCAGACTGTTCATCGCCGCCTGCTGGTTCTGATCCAGCGCCCCGATGGAATCCACGATATTCTGCAAGAGCTCAAGCTGCATCCGGCCCTGCTTCTGGGCTTCCTCCTGAGCGGCTTTGGCTTCGGCTTCATTGGCCGCACTGCCCGACACGTCACTGCCCCCCGAGGTGTCGTAGCCTGATGCGGCCGATGATGCTTCCGCTGCGGATGCTTCGGCTTCGGCACTGGCGCGGGCCGCTTCGGCTTCCGCTTCTCTGGCCGCCGCTTCGGCCTCCTTCTTCTTTTTGGAGCCGAACAGGTACATTTCTCCGTAGCGTTTGGGCTCCAGCATGCCCCCGTCACGGAAGGCTACCGGACCACGGTCAACCGGTGTATGCCTGCGGCCGGGCGTGCGGGCATTCTCCAGCATCCGGCTGATCAGCGGCCAGTTGGCGCGGGTCTGCTCTTTACTGATAATCGCTTCATCGCCCTCCATTTCGCCCCGTTCCTGCCCCGACGACCGGTCAATGATGGCCAGTCCGCCGCTGCCGTAGGTCACGCCGTGCGATGATCCTTTCATCAGACCACCGTAGCGGAACTGCGGCTCGGGCTGTGATTTAATCTTGGCAATCTGCACCGCCGTCATCGCGGCCGTCACCGCCGCAAAGACCAGGTTCAGCGGAAAAATCCCCGAGGCCAGTGCCTTGATGGTGGCCAGTGCCCCCGAAATAAGTGCCGATGCGATATCGGCCTTTTTCTGGGACTGCCAGGCTTTGCGCTTCTGCTCAATCTCCGTCTGCCGGGCTTCCTCGTTGGCATCGGCAATCTGCTCCTCCAGATCGTACTTCTGCTGAATCCGCTGTCTGTTTTCATCGGCCAGCATCTGGAGCTTTTTCTTCTTCTCGGCTTCAGCGGTTTTGATCTTCTGATCCGCTTCATCCTTCGCCAGCTTCAGCAGCTCCTGTGCGCGGTCCTTGTCGGCCGTAGCCAGCTGTTTGAGCAGGTCAATCTTTTTCTCCTTTTCCTCAGTGGCATCCTTAATTTTCTGCTCCGTCTCTTCCTTTGACAGCTTGATTTTCGACTCGGCTTCCTCATTGGCCAGCTTAATTTCCAGTTCCGCTTTTTCCCTGGCCGCATCGATCAGCCGGTTGCGCTCCTGCATCGAAATGTCCGACCGTTTNGTCCGACCGTTTACGGATAGCCGAAATCTCTTCGTCGCGGGTTTTATT
>NZ_MORL01000104.1 GCF_001870735.1 Arsenicibacter rosenii
AGCTGATCCATCGCCTGCGGCACATCGGTGTATGCCGGAAGTTTCACCAGCAGATTGATGTCGTATTCAGGAAAACTTCGGACGGTGTCACTGAAGACAGTAAACATCATAGGGGTAATTGAGGTATGCAGGCTGCCAATGTGAAAATCATTGATAACGCCGTCGGTTTTCAAATCCTTGAATGGGGCTGGTTGCCGCAGTGGATTTCCTCTGACATCTGCCTCTTTTAACAATGCCTGATTGAAGATTGTCAAGGCTTTTACGTCTGTTTTGCTGTCCCAGTTTTCAGGCTTATATATCCACTTTGCCCCTAATAAACTGAAAAAGTTTTTGTCGACCTGTAGCCATTTTAAGCTTATTTCTTTTTTTGTTTTCTCCACATCCATGTACCATGTCGCGCTCTGATGGCTAAATAGCCGGGTGTTACAGGCTGCAACATGGTGCGGGCCGGCCCATTGCCGGATTGCATCGCGCAAAATGCCGAATTTGGGAGCCATGTCCTTACTGATGCTCAGGGAGAGGATCTGATCGCGGTTAATGCCTATGTGTTGGGTTCGCAAATAACGTGTTTGAGTATAAAAGACGAGACTACAAATCAGCAGTCCGATACAAGCCGTAAACTGAATGATGGTAAAGACCTGCCGGACACCGGTACCGCTTTGCCGCCCAATTCCTGTGCCTTTGAGGACCGGCGCAGGCTGGAACCCGGACAGCAGCAGGGCCGGATAACCACCCGCCAGCNGCCACAGTCCGAACATCAACCCCCAGTAAGGTGCTTGCGTCAGTACACGGTTATCCATTTTCAGGCCAAGGGTGCTGTTGGCCCACGGAAACAGCAGTTGTAGCAACAGCAACGAAAGGACAAAGGCAATGGCGGTAGTCAGGAAGGACTCAGTAAAGAACTGGGCGATAAGCTCAGACCGTTGTCCGCCGATGGCTTTCCGGACACCCACCTCGCGGGCGCGCTTGGTGGCCCGTGCGGTGGTGAGGCTGATATAGTTAATCACAGCCAGGGCCAGAATCACCAGCGAAATCGACAATAGAATGTACAGTGTCTGGCGGGTTTCTTTCGAAGCGATCCGGCTATTAAGATGCAGATCTGATAAGGCTTCCAGAATAATGTGCGCTTTTGAATTTGGTTGAAGGCTTTTCTGGATGGTACTCAGCTTTTGCTCAACACGGTGAAGGTCAGCATCCGGGCGGAGGACTACGTATGTCTCCAGAAAAATGGATTTTTCATACGTACTCTTTAAGTCCGGACTTAACATGGGCATCGACGTCAGAGAAATCAACCCGCTAAAATGAAAAACGGAATTAGTTGGCCAATCGTCAAGTACTGCAGAAACCGTTAGCGGATACTGGTTACCGTATAAAATAACCTGGCCTACAGGGTTTTGCCGGCCAAAATATTTTTCGGCCATTGGCCGTGTCAAGACGATCTGACCGGGTTCCGCCAAAGCTGTTTCCGGATTACCATACAGAAGTGGCAGACCGAGAATGGAGAGTATTGACCGATCGGCAAAACCTATTTCGCTTTTTTCAGATAGTGAGCTCTTTGAGGAGTTCAGTACAGTTATGTATCCTTGACAATAGCGAAACATACCGTCTGCTTCAGGAATTTCCTTTTTCAGTTTTGGACCAAAATTTTGCATGAATCCGGTTGTAGCGTTTTCCTGACCTCCCATCTCTGAGACGGTTAGTATGCGATACGTACGGTTAGCAAAGGGCTCGAAATTATCGTAATGGAACTCATGCCAGACATATATGGCAATGAAGGTACTTACGGACAGGCCCACCATCAGTCCGATAATATTCAATGTACTGAAGAGGCGGGTTTTCCACAGTTGCCGGAATGCAATAATGAAATAATTACGGATCATAGGAAGTCGGAAAATTAAGTGTAGCCTTAACTGATTTCTTTGATATTGTGTAGATTAAGGTTGTATCCAGAGATCAACAATCAAAGAATTATGTAAAATTAACTTATATGTTAATTTGTTTTATTGAAGCAATTCCTTTGCCATACTACAAAAAAGCCCGCTTCTGGCTGAGAAGCGGGCTTTTCTTAATGAAAACAGCTACACAATGTCCGTTAGCGGACAAGACTCGTCCGCAATGGGACATGCTGAGAGTAACCGCAAGATGTTGCGGCTCTACTCGGATCGCAGGGACGATACCGGGTTTCT
>NZ_MORL01000105.1 GCF_001870735.1 Arsenicibacter rosenii
ACCGTTACCCAAACCACGTTTGCGGTCGGTACGGTCACCGTTAACCCACAGCCGCTGCTGAGCCTCAACGCCAGCGCAACGTTTGTGACGGTCAACACGCCTGTGAGTCTGTCAGCGATTGGCTGTACCGGAACCGTACGCTGGAGCACGACTCAGACAACACCGGTTATTTCGGTGACGCCGGCTAACAGCACCCAGACGTATTCGGCAACCTGCACAACGGGTCCGGGCTGTTTCACCACGGCAACCATTACGATTAATACGACTCCTCCAGCCGGTATCGTGGTTTCATCGGCTACGATCTGTTACGGCTCGTCGGCCACACTGACCGCGTCGGGTTGTGCCAACGGGACCATTGCCTGGTCGAACGGCACCACCGGTGCGACCCTGTCTATTGCCAGCCTGACGGCCACCACCAGCTATACCGCCACCTGTTCGACGCCAACCGGTTCGGTTACTTCGGCAGTCGGCACAGTAACGGTAAATCCGAAACCGGTGCTGTCGATCAACGCCAGCGCTACCTTCGTCACTGCCGGTACACCGGTTAGTCTGTCAGCCATTGGCTGTGTGGGTACGATTCGCTGGAGCACGGCTCAGACGACTTCGGTTATTTCGGTGACGCCAGCCAACACAACACAGACCTACTCGGCGACCTGTACAACAGGAGTCAACTGTTTCACCACGGCCAGCATCACCGTTAACACCCTGCCACCGGCCAGCATTACGGTTTCATCGGCTACGATCTGTTATGGCTCGTCGGCCACACTGACCGCGTCGGGTTGTGCCAACGGGACCATCGTCTGGTCGAACGGCACCACCGGTGCGACCCTGTCTATTGCCAGCCTGACGGCCACCACCAGCTATACCGCCACCTGTTCGACGCCAACCGGTTCGGTTACTTCGGCAGTCGGCACAGTAACGGTAAATCCGAAACCGGTGCTGTCGATCAACGCCAGCGCTACCTTCGTCACTGCCGGTACACCGGTTAGTCTGTCAGCCATTGGCTGTGTGGGTACGATTCGCTGGAGCACGGCTCAGACGACTTCGGTTATTTCGGTGACGCCAGCCAACACAACACAGACCTACTCGGCGACCTGTACAACAGGAGTCAACTGTTTCACCACGGCCAGCATCACCGTTAACACCCTGCCACCGGCCAGCATTACGGTTTCATCGGCTACGATCTGTTATGGCTCGTCGGCCACACTGACCGCGTCGGGTTGTGCCAACGGCACCATCGTCTGGTCAAACGGCACCACCGGTGCGACCCTGTCTATTGCCAGCCTGACAGCGACCACCAGCTATACCGCCACCTGCTCGACCCCGACCGGTTCAGCTACTTCGGCAGTCGGTACGGTCACGGTGAATCCGAAACCGGTGCTGACCCTACAGGCCAGCAAGACACTGGTAACTGCCAGTACGCCGGTCAGCATCACCGCAACGGGTTGTGTGGGTACGATTCGCTGGTCTACGAATCAGACGACTTCGGTTATTTCGGTCACGCCAGCGAACACGACACAGACCTATTCGGCGACCTGTACAACAGGCGTGAATTGCTTCACGACCGCTAGTATTACCATTAATACATTGCCACCGGCCAGCGTAACCGCCTCGTCAACGGCCATCTGCTACGGTTCGTCGGCCACGCTGGTGGCCACCGGTTGCAGCAGCGGCACCATCGCCTGGTCAAACGGCACCACCGGCGCTACCCTGTCTATCGGCAGTTTAACCGCAACGACCAGCTATACCGCCATCTGTTCGACACCGGCAGGCTCAACGGCATCGGCAGTCGGTACGGTCACGGTTTATCCGAAACCGGCCATCAGCATCCAGGCGAGCAACACTTTCGTGACCGCTGGTTCGCCGGTAAGCCTGTCGGCAACCGGTTGTGCGGGGAATGTAGCATGGAGTACCAATGGCGCTGGTAATACGATCACAGTGATGCCGATGAATAGCTCACAAACGTATTCGGCAACCTGTACGACCGGCCCTGGCTGCTTCACAACGGCCAGTATCACGATCACAACTTTGCCACCAGCCAACCTGACGGCTACCTCAACGACGGTTTGTGCGGGTTCGTCAGCAACACTCGTAGCTTTAGGCTGCTCTAATGGTACTATTGCGTGGTCGAACGGCACCACCGGGGCTACCCTGTCTATTGCCAGCCTGACGGCCAC
>NZ_MORL01000106.1 GCF_001870735.1 Arsenicibacter rosenii
CCGGATGCCGATTTCTTTGGTCCGCTGCCGGGTGGTGTAGGTCACCAGTCCGAACAGACCCAGACAGGAGAGCATAACGGTCAGGATGGCGAAACCGTTGAAGAGCGTCATCATCAGCCGGTCTTTCCGGAACTGCGCATCGAAGGTACTGTCGAGAAACGAGTAGTCACAAGGGTATTCCGGATAACTGCTTTTCCAGATCGACTGCACCAATGGCAGGTATTCGGGGCGGACTTTGATCAGGACCGTGCTGGCCGGAAAGGTGTTGTATACCAACACCAGTGGTTCAATGGCATTGTGGAGGGGCTGGTAATGAAAGTTTTTGACAACACCTACCACCTTACCTTTATGCATAAAGCCTTCAATGGCCTGACCCAGCGGCTGCTCCCAGCCAGCCATTTTTACAAACGCTTCATTGACCAGGAAGGCTTCCTGTTTGTCCGTAGTAATAGTATTGGTCAGGTTACGGCCGCTGCTTAGCTTCATCGACAAAAGGGGGACAAAGTGTTCATCAATGAAACCGTAGTTCGTCATCGTTTCCCGTTTTTTGCCTTTTGCCCGAAAGATAGTCGTGGCCTGAGGCAGCAATCCGTCGGGGTGGAGTCCGGAGCCCGGCGACACCTGCCGGATTTCGCTGCGTTGCCGTAAGGCATTGACGAAAACCGGAGCCGAGGCCCTGGCGGCCGAGTCGTCGGGTAGGGCAAGACTCAGTACCTGCTCCTGATTAAAACCCAGCGACCGGTTTTGCAGAAAATGCATTTGTTTCCAGACAACCAGTACGCCAATGATCATAGCCACCGACAGCGTGAACTGAAACAGGGTAATGCCCTGGCGTAGCCACGCCTGCTGTCCTGTTTTTCCTGACCAGCCACGCAGCACCCTGGTCGGCTGGTAACCCGACAGAACCAGAGCCGGATAAAAACCACCCAGTAATGTAGTACCCAGGGCCGTGAGGAAAAGGAACAGCATTCCCGAAAGCGGATGAATCCGGAGCTCAATGGACAGCAAACGATTAAACGAGGGAATCGACAAGGCCAGAATAGCCGTAGCAACAAGGATCGCGCCGGTGCTCATGAGCCCGCTTTCCAGTAAAAACTGACCCATGAGCTGGTTTCGGAGTGCACCGTTGGCTTTACGAATACCCACTTCGCGCGCCCGTTCGGTGGCCCGCGCGGTCATCAGGCTGACGTAGTTCAGCAGGGCAACAATGAGTACGAAGAAGGCAAGAAACAGGAACAGGTAGCCTAGCTGCCGGTTGCCTTTGGGGTGATCGGCTAGTTTACCGGCACTGAAATGCACATCGGGCAGAGCTTCGGTGTGGAACAGAAGCGAATACTCTTTGGCTCCCATTTTGTTTAGTTCGGGCTGAATGACTGAGCGGGAAAGCCGGTCAAGTTTGCGGGCAAACCGGGCCAGATCCGGTGCGTTCTTGAACAGCACAAAAGTATAAGCGCTGAAGTCGTCGGCCAGCCAGCTGGTCACTTTGGAAAAATCATGCGATAGTAAAGCATTGACTGTCAGATCGGAGTTAGAGGGCAGGTCTGCCATGACGCCGGTGATCTGATAGGTCTGCTTGTTGCACTGAAACGTTTGGCCGACCACATCTACCCGGTTGGCATATTTGCGCGCAAAGGATTCGGTAACAACCGCCGTGTTGGGACGCGAGAGGGCCCGGGCCGGATTTCCTGCCAGGAATTTGTAGGAAAAAACGGAAAATACCTCCTGATCGGCGTAGTACACCGAAGGCTCATTCAAGAGCTTATCGCCGAACCGCACAACGGCCGGCGTCGGCATGAACCGCACGGCTTTGTCGATTTCCGGATAATCGCGGTTCAGAACTGTAGCGAGTAGTGCAGGGCTGGAAGCCAGCGACATCGGGCTTTCCGGCGTTTTCAGCTCGGTAGTGAGGCGGCAAATGCGATCGGCCTTGGTGTGGTACGTATCATACGTAAGCTCATGGCGCACATACAACAGCATCAGTAGAAATGCCGCCACTCCAATGGCTAGTCCACCGAGATTGATACTGGTGTAAAACCGGTTCCGCCATAAGTTCCGGAGGCTGATTTTTAGGTAATTGGTGATCATCTGTATAGTTGTTGTTTATGCTCAGGAACAGGAATGGAAACGTCACTCCGATTTCAGCGACTTCACCGGGTTCATCAGGGCGGCTTTGACG
>NZ_MORL01000107.1:0-726 GCF_001870735.1 Arsenicibacter rosenii
AGACGCTCCATCATCCGGACCGCTCCGGTCGTCATAATCCATCCCGGCGATACTGTCAGTACACGTACTCCCTTCGGTGACACTTCATTCGACAGGTTTTTACTATAGTTAAGTAAAGCTGCTTTTGCGGCAGCATAAGGTAGTGTGGAATCATAGAGCGGCAATTTTGCCTGGATGGAACCAATATGAATGATGACTCCTTTACTGCGATTGATCATAGCCGGCAAAAAACCACGATCCAGTCGTACAGCTGCCNGTAAGCACCGCAAAACCGCCGCCCGGCGTTTCTGAGCCCCCCATGTTGTTGATCAGAATATCGAGGTGGCCAAACTGATTAAGAACCTCGCTGATTACGGTCTGTGTATCCTCTGACTTACTTAAATCGGCCGCTATGAACAGAGTACCATCCGCCTGAATTTCCGGCTTGTTTCGGGCGGTAGTAATCACCGTTGCTCCCGCTTTCAGGAGCCGGTCGGCAATGGCTTTGCCAGTGCCTTTAGTGCCCCCCGTTACGAGGGCGATCTTACCTGCCAGTTCGTTTTCAAATGTAAAGTCCATAAGCTTGCTGTTTTGTCAGGGCAAATTTCGTATGTATGACAGGCACTGACAAGTACGGATTTACGAATCAGATAGGGATAAATTTATCCGTATTGACCCGGCAATGGCATAGGGTTATCTTTGACGTATGTATGAACGAAAGATATTGCCCGAATTGACCTGCGGGCT
>NZ_MORL01000107.1:835-2167 GCF_001870735.1 Arsenicibacter rosenii
ACAATTGAAGGAACTGGAAAGCCACGAATTGATCGGGAAAGTAATTTATCCGGTTGTGCCGCCCAAAGTGGAATATTACCTTACCGATTTCGGGAAAACCCTCATACCGGTTATTGGGGCAATAGGGCAGTGGGGTGATCAGCATGAGCAGCGTTTACGGACACTTATTCTGAAGAACCTAAAGCCTGAGCCTCCGTCACCACTTTAATCAGACAATGATAATTTGACAAATAACTATTTGCTTTTTTCCTCAGAAAAAGCAGCCTGTTTAGTACTGACCGAAACAATACATGTTACAACACGCACTCGCCAAATGGGCAAAGGTTTGGCACGACCTGTTCATAAACTACTTTGTAACATAGTATTTTAAGCACTTCACCACTACAGGTGAAGTGCTTAAAATCGTACCAAGAAAGTGGCTTAACTCATTTCCGGAAAACAGCCTGTCTATTCCATCTGGCCATTAATTTACCGGGATAGCTTTGACGAGATTATATGGCGGCCGCCTATCCGGAAGCCATTCCGGCCTCCAGAGCGGAATATGACTGTATGTTACACCAGACTGCCGGTTTCATCCGGAATAATTCTTTCATTGCACCGCATAAGTTTGGAACACTTGAATTCAGAACGGCTTGTGGGCAGGCAAATTTAACCTCCATCCCGCAACTGGTCATATTGAGGTTAGTGATCTGGAAAGCAGTGAAGCATGGAGCCCGAAGCCATGTAACAGAACCGAAAGACCATTTTTATCGTGTCTGTCTGTATAGCGAAAAGGGGCTGGCATCTGTCGTCCATGACGATATAAACGATCTGTTGCAGCTCCTGACGGGTCTATCTAAAGGCTATTCCCGCCATTTACAGCCCTTGCTGGCCCGGGCAAAATACCGCTGCGAAGAAGCGCAGCAAGGCCACTTGCCGGGCAGGCCGGTGCCTATCCCTGAAGATTTAACAATTTAACAATGCAGAGAAGCGCCTGTACTCCTCCCGGCTGTTTATTTTTGATGTCTCCTCTGTGAAGACGTTTGTTGACACAGACCAGGGGATTAACGCAGTTGTGTGTATACTATGTTTCTACGCAAAGGACGGGTCATGTCCTTTTTTTTGTTTTCAGGCGGTGGCTTCGTCATTGGGTTGTGTCTGTTGCATGCCCGTGCGTTGGCTCAACCGGTTACCGATACTGAACCGAAACGCCCTGCCAATCCCGATTCGCTGTTTAGAGTCCTGAAAAACGGGCTGGATCAGGCTGTTCAACAGGGAAACAGACAGGCTGAAGGAGCTTATCTGCATCAGCTGGGAACGTTTTTTTACCATCAGGGAAATTATGTCAGGGCG
>NZ_MORL01000108.1 GCF_001870735.1 Arsenicibacter rosenii
GATTTTCCCGCCCCCCGCCCTCCGATCATCGCGGCAATCTTATAGTGATGCGTGGTAACGGCAGCCAGAAACTCGCCCTGTTTTTCGTTCACGTCCAGCCTGAGTTCTTCAGCGTCATCCAACGATTTCATGCGTCGTGTCTTCTATGTCAGAAATTAATTTTTCCCCTGAGCCGGTGCCGTTTTTCTGGACAACCAGCTTTTTGACGTTAATGACGACTTTACGCGGCTTCTTCAGCTGCTCATCATCAACCACTTCCTGCTTATCGTAAGCACCGTCGATTTTGGCCGCTTCCTTCAGCATGACCGCCACTGCCCGGAAATCACCGGCGTCTTCAGCCTTTTTGGCGGCTTGCTTGAACATCTCGGCATACAGCAGCTTCACGCCGTCTTTGTCGNGGCCTTTTTTGCGGCCTGTTTGAACATTTCAGCATACAGCAGCTTCACGCCGTCTTTGTCGCGGCTGGAGCGTAATTCGGCAAAGCAGGCATAGGCGATCGACAGCAGCTCACGGCTCCGCCGGTCCTGAAGCCGGAAGGTGCGCTTGGCGCGGGCAAGCACCTGGCTGTCGGAAAAGCCCTCCCGCAGCCATGCCCGCATGGATTCGATTTTGTCCCAATTCTCGGCCTGGGTGATCGTCAGTTCGACCGATTCATCGATAAGGTACTGCTGGTAGATGCTGAGCTCATCCTGCACCTTCACCAGATACTTGTTGTGCTGTCTCATAAGTGAGTCGGATTAATTCGGTGTCGTATTGCTCCCGGATCGCCTCCAGACGGGCCAGCTCCTGCTCCCACTTCTCCGTTTTCACGGAATCAGGGTTATCGGCCAGCTTAGCCTTGTATTTGGAGATATTCACGCGGGTCTTACTGAGTTCACTGCGGATTTCGGCTTCCGTCATGCCGGTGCGGATTTCGGTCGGCTTCGGTGGCCGGTTTACCGGTACGTACCGATTACTCTGGCGGGGCTGGCCATGGTCGATCTGGTAACGCACATCCTTCCAGCGCTCCCGAAGATCAATAATCTGATCGACCACTGCCTTACGGCCGGCAACGTCATTTTCAGCAAAATCAGCCAGGGTATTAGACAAAAGAGCAGCTTCACGATGCAGGCGTTCGGCCTCCATCATGAGCTGCTCTTTCACTGGGTCAGCCAGCGTGTTTACTCGCTTTTTTTTTCTTCGGGGCTACCGGCAGATCCTGTACCGTCAGGAGTGGCGGCGGGATCCGGAACAGCCTTTTCGACGATACCGCTACTTTGGGCGGTATTGCCGGAAGTCACACCGGTTTTGGCGGTATCCGCAGGAGGGTTGGACGATTTGGCTTCGGTCACTGAAGTACCACCGGTTTCAGGGGTGTCAGCTGTAGCTTCTGCTTTGGCAGCATAGGCTTCCTGTGCCGCTTTCAGCTTTTCTTTGTTTTGCTCCGACGGATCAGCGTCATACCGAAGCTGAGCCAGGTCAGCGGCTCCTTTGAGTTGCGTTAAATTCATGGCTTAGTTACCCTTCGCTTTCCGCCGGGCTGTTTTTTTTTTCGATGACCTCCAGAAATACCCCCGGATACTGAGCAGCGATCTTTTCTGCCACCTCGATCGGCATCGATTCGGACAGTTCTACCTCGGAGCTCCCAACGGAAAAGTGAATTTTCTGGTCGGTCAATAATTTGATTTCCTTCATGACTGGCAGGGGATAATGCCCGCCGGGGATTATCCGGCGGGCCGTGCTTATACGGTTGCGCCGGCCACTACGCCCGGCAGCGTCACGCTGTCAGCCAGCAGGCAGTAGCCGAACATGTAGCCATCCTGCTTGGCCTTCAGGGTCCACTCCCGGCGATCGGAGCCTTTCGCACCGGTCGTATGCGTAATTTCGAACTGTAAACCCAGATACGAGCTGCCCAGTACGATACGTTTACCATCGTTTGACCGGGCAACCGCCACCACTTCGGAGTTCAGCAGCTTGTCGATGGCCGCACACTGCTCCTTGGTATGACCGGCAATTTTAAGTTCCAGCATCTGTTCCCATGACTGATAGCCGGTGGCTCCCTTTAACGCTTCATCCAGTTTGAGCGAGTTATCGGAAATGGATGCTTCCACAAACGTTGGTGAAGGAGT
>NZ_MORL01000109.1 GCF_001870735.1 Arsenicibacter rosenii
GGCCTATGTGCTTATCGACGGCCATAACCGGTATTCCATTTGCCAGAGACACGGACTTGACTTTCGCATGAATCTGCGCTCATTCCCGACTATGGATGAAGTGCGTACGTTTATGATTGAAAATCAGCTTGGCCGTCGTAACCTTAATCCGGAGCAGACAGCGTATTTACGCGGGCTTCGGTACCGCGACGAAAAGAAAGCCAGAGGACATTATGACCGGAGCGGGCATAAAGGACAAAATGTCCCATTTGCTCCTGCGGATACCGACTCTGCATCTGCAACAACCGTGGGGGCCGGAAAATCTTCCCGATCCACGGCTCAGCGACTGGCTAAACAATACAACGTCAATGAAAAGACGATTAAACGCGATGCTGAATTTTCAGCAGGGGTTGATAAGTTAGCCCCGGATTTAAAGGCACAGTTTCTGGCCGGTCAGGTAAGCATCAATAAATCGGCCATTCAGCAGTTAGGAAAAACGAATCGGCCAGATAGTAGCGTCAGTACGCTGGACGACCTGGTTGCAAGTTTGCCGCCTGTAGCAGCTCCTGTACCTGGCACCGCCATTACTACATCCGGACGAGCAGCCTCATCCGATAAACCGGCAAAACCGGCCTTGCTCAGAAGCAAACTTAAAACCCTCGTAATGCAGATTTCAGAACCTTCTGACCAGGACATTGCCCTCCTTGATGAAATCGCATCGTGTGTCCGTCAGCTGAAGGCAGTACTTTCAAAGGACATTTAGGCAAATGGGACAAAATGTCCCATTTGCCTGCTACAGGTTTAAAAGATCAACTACATCTGTTTTGTAAGGTGGTATGAAAAAGCACCTCACCTTTCCCGGTGAAGTGCTTTTTTGATCAGCCAAAAATAATGTCTAATTCACGGTTACATTGCTGCTGACCGGCGGGCAACCTGCTGTGCCGTATACCGTCAGCGTATAGACGCCCGGAGTGGTAACCCCATTGGCGGTAACACTATAACTCCCAGAGGTTCGATGCACGGTCGAAAATACAAACCCGTTAGGGCCTGTAAAGACAAAAAGCGACCCTGTTCCCGTGGCCGACAGTTTGCCCGGATTGGCGCCGGAAGCCTGACCGGAAAACAAAATCGGGCCGGCTACGGCATTGGTGCCCTGCGGAATCGACACAATCCCTTTTTGTTCGCAACCGCTCACACCGTTCCCCGCGCTAACGGTATAGGTCCCCGCAGTTGTCAAGGTAAATGAACCGGATGTTGCTGACAGATTTCCGGGCATGACAACATATTGATTCGCGCCACCGGATGAGGCATTAAACGCAACCTGATTCGATCCGCAACCGATATTACCCGTCAGACTGCTGATGGTAACCGCTCCGACCGGCGTACTGGATCCTGTTACCGTTACGGTACCCGAAACCACGCAGCCTTCGGCGTTTTGGCTGGCAACCGTAAACGTTCCGGCATTACTGACTGTTGCAGAGGCGGTTGTTGAGGGAGTTCCCGGTAAGCCACTGCCGGTAAATGTATACGTAAAATTGCTGCCGCCGGTCGCTACGGCATTTACCGGCAATGCGGCCGCGGAACAACTCAGGGTTGTTCCGGCCGGAGTGGCTAATGCCAGCGAAAGCGATACCGGAGCGCTTTGCACTTCATAAGCGCCTAAATCAATCCGGTTGCCGAAAATGCGCGGTTGGCCTGCCAGATCGGTTGCACCCGTAACGGCGGTTGTTGTAGCGGGGCTTCCGGCATTGATGGCCGGCGAACACAGCCGTAATTGTAAATCGCCGGATGTGGTAAGGCCGGGTGTTGGCTGTGCCGTAAACAGCGGATCGTTGGCCGGATTCGTACCGTCAGGGTTAGTCCCTCCCGGGTTAATTCCTTTAACTAAGGTGTTTACAAGTATAAAGTCAGACGTATTTTCAAATTCCGGATTTCGGATGACGGCATCATTTCCCCAGATAATAGAGTTCTGAAGCAGAATACCGGAAGAAACATAGTTGAAGATTGCTCCGCCATTGCCATCGCCCACAGCCCGGTTTCCGGAAAACGTACAGTTGATAATCTGAGCCAGTGTCTGGTCAA
>NZ_MORL01000011.1 GCF_001870735.1 Arsenicibacter rosenii
CGTGGAGCTCAGGGTAAATCCGGCTCCATGCGCTCTGTTCTATGCACTCTGCACTATGCCCAACAAACCACCCCGCCTGGCTACGCGCCTGCTGCACTGGCTTTGCCCGCCCCACCGCGCCGAGGAGCTGGAGGGCGACCTCGACGAACTGTTTCAGCAGCGCGTCCGCGAGGCTGGCCTGCGGCAGGCACAGTGGCGGTATGTCCGCGATGTGGTTTCACTGATGCGGCCCGGCCTTCTACAACGTGATGAGACAGAACTCTATTCAAACCCGACAATGACAATCATGCTACTGAACTACTGGAAAATTGCCTTGCGTAACCTGCTCCGTGCCAAAGGTTTTGCTTTCATCAATATTGCCGGTCTGGCAGTTGGCATGGCTGCCTCGGCCCTTATCTATCTATGGATTCAGAGCGAGCAAACCTACGACCGGTTTTATACAAAAACAGACCGTCTTTTTCAGGTCTATAACCGGGATACGTTCAGCGGAGAAACAAAGGCATGGGAAACCACACCGCGCCCGCTGGCTCCTTATCTGACGGCCCATTACCCTGATATTGAAGCAAGCGCCCGGTTCCGGCCAACGTCTTTTTTGCTGACAGCAGACGGCCGGCATCTCAATGCCAGCGGTGCCTTCGCCGATCCGGCTTTTCTGAACCTGTTCGATTTCCCGCTCATGGCCGGTACGGTTCAGTCGGCGCTGCGTGAGCCAACGGGGATCGTACTTACCGAATCGATGGCCATCCGGCTTTTCGGCCGCACTGAGGTTACCGGCCAATCCGTTCAGCTCAATCATGAAGACAGCTTTCTCGTTACGGGCGTGTTGAAAGACCTTCCCGACAATTCCCGTTTCAGCGAGGTCGACTATCTGCTGCCCTATGCTTATTTTATCGCAAAGGGCTGGGGATCTGACGAATGGAGCTCAAACAATGACTACTCGTTTGTCTTACTGAAACCAAAGGCCTCTGCCGATGCGGTCAATGCAAAAATCAAAAGCGTAACGGCCCGACAGCTGAAGGGTGTTCTGGACGATGTATCACACCGGGAGATTTTTCTGCACCCGGCCAGCAAATGGCATCTGTATGCCAGGCAGGAAAACGGGCAGCTGGTTGACGGACAAATCGTTACGGTCCGGCTGTTTGCTGTCATTGCCGCACTGATTCTGCTCGTGGCAGCTGTCAATTTTGTTAACCTGAGTACCGCCGGAAGTGAAAAAAGGGCGAAAGAAATCGGCGTTCGCAAAGTTGCCGGTGCCCGTAAATCGTCCCTTATTTTTCAGTTTCTCTGCGAGTCAGTTATACTGGCCATGCTGGCAGGAATACTGGCGCTGGGTTTTTTAATGCTTTCTGTCCCCTTGTTTAATGACATTACCGGCAAACAGGTTTCGTTCGCCTTTGACTCGGCCGGTTTCTGGCTGGCGGCCATAGCCTTTGTCTTATTTACCGGCCTGCTGGCAGGTAGCTACCCCGCGCTATACCTGGCCGGTTTCCAGCCCATCCGGATCATGAAGGGCTCGTTCCGGCCGGCTCAGGCAGCCTTTTCGCCCCGCAAAGGACTGGTTGTGATGCAGTTTACGTTCGCGATTATCCTGATTATCGGCACGCTGGTCATTAAACAGCAGATCACCTACGCACGCGAACGGGAAAGCGGTTACAATCAGCATAACCTGTTGTTTAGCTACCTCAACGGTGCCCTGTCCTCACACAGTACCGCTCTCCGGCAGGAACTGCTCAAAAGCGGGGCGGCTGTTTCGGTCAGCCAGTCGATGGGCCCGATGACCGACATCAACACGCGGCAGTGGGGGCTCTCGTGGCGGGGCAGCACCAAGGCCGACAAAGATATTGAGTTTGACCGCTTTGGCACCGACGCCCATTTTCTGCAAACCACCGGAACAAAACTGGTAGCGGGCCGTGAAATTGACATTTACCGGTATCCTGCCGATTCGAACGCGGTCATGCTGAACGAAACCGCCGTAAAAGCAATGCGGTTAGAGCAGCCGCTGGGCACAACCGTTCGTTTTCTGAGTCAGGACTGGCATGTTGTCGGGGTTGTGAAGGACTTTATTTTTTCTTCGCCATACGAGGCCATCAACCCTGTTATTGTTTCCGGCCCGAACAAATCGGTGGAGCTGACCTGGGTCAGTATCCGGCTGAACCCCACCCACTCTGTTGCCCGGAATCTGGAAACAGCCGAAGCCATTTTCAAAAAATACGAGCCAGGTTATCCCTTCGAATATGCTTTTGCCGACGAATCCTACAAGGCTAAGTTTGCCAGTGAACAGCGGATCGGCGTATTGACCGGCCTTTTTTCGGGACTAACTATTTTCATTACCTGTCTGGGTTTATTTGGTCTGGCCGCCTATACAGCCCGCCAGCGTACCAAGGAGATCGGTATCCGCAAAGTACTCGGTGCGTCGGTCAGCAGCATCATTCAATTGTTGTCAGGCGGGTTTCTTAAACTGATGCTGGTAGCCTTTCTGATCGGTGCCCCCATCGGCTGGTACGTCCTGAATCAATGGCTGGCCGATTACGCCTACCGGATCACGATCGGCCCGGGCATTTTCCTGCTTACCCTGCTGGCCGCGACCGTTATTGTAGTGATTACGGTCAGTTCGCAGGCGATCAGGGCCGCCCTGGTCAATCCCGTAAAATCGTTACGATCCGAGTAAAGCCGCAACATCTTGCGGCTCTACACATTCCTGTCCGCCCATCGTCCGTTTGCGGACAGAAGACAGCCGCCATAAATCTACAGAACACTGATAAACAATATATTAAAATTATGGTATAGCTTTTGACAAGATTATACTAACTAAATCAACTGCTACGGCCATGCTTCAGAACTACATCAAAATCGCCTTGCGCAACCTCTGGAAAAACAAAACGTTCTCGGGGATTAACATTGCCGGACTGGCGCTCGGAATCACCGCCTTTGTGCTGATTCTGGAATACGTCAGTTTTGAGAAGAACGTCAACCGGTTCCATGCGAAGGGCGATCAGATTTACCGTGTATTGCTGCAGCATAAAAACGGCCCTACCGACGATTTTGTCCCCTCGGCCCTTGCCGGCGCCCTCAAACAGCAGTTTCCGGAAGTAGAGGCAACCTGCCGCCTGGCCTATGTCCAGAAAGGCATTGTTACGGTTCCGGATACGATGAAAAGCGCCAGCCTCCGCTCCTTCCGCGAAGACAATGCGATCTCGGCCGACGGTGATTTTTTCCACATGTTTTCGTTTCCTGTAATAGCGGGGTCGTCATCCCTGCATCAACCTAATACCGTTGCCCTGTCGGCCACAAAGGCGCGGACCTATTTTGGCTCGCAAAACCCGCTCGGTAAGGTAATTACCCTCAACAGTCAGTTTGGCAAAACACCGTATACCGTTGTGGCTGTTTTTGCTGATGTACCGGAGAATTCGGACATCCGGTTTGACATCGTGTATGCACTCAGCTCGCTGGACAATGCGGCCAAAAGCAGCAACAACGACTGGGCACGCCTTGACAATTGGTTCGGGGCCTTTTCGCAAACGCTGGTATTGCTGAACCCGCAGGCCAATGCTGCCGCTCTGGAGCAAAAATCAGCCGGTTTGCTCAAACAACACCGCCCCGACGAGCAGGAAACCATGCTGCTTCAGCCGCTGCCATACCTGCATTTGGGCGAAAGCCTCAGTGACCAGCGCCCGACCGCCGGCAAGCTCAGCTTTGTTTATACCCTCGGTGCCATCGCTTTTCTGATTCTGGTTATTGCGTGGCTAAACTACATTAACCTCTCGACTGCGGGTTCGCTGAAACGGGCCAAAGAAGTCGGTGTGCGGAAGGTGGTCGGTGCCAACCGCGGCCAGATCATTGGTCAGTTTCTGGGCGAGTCGCTGTTACTGAACGTGCTTGGCCTGTCGCTGGCCCTTGTACTGATCAGCGGCCTGCAACAGCCGTTCAATGATCTGGTTGGCCGGTCGCTCAGCCTGACAACCATCGGCCAAAGCCCGATGTGGCTGGCGGGTGTTGGAGCCCTCCTCATCGGAGCGTTGTTGTCCGGAAGTTATGCCGCTTTCGTGCTTTCAGGTTTTCCGGTAGTCAGTATTGTCAAAAACGCCTTTGTACGGTCAGGGCAAGGTATCCGGACCCGTCAGTTGCTGGTCGTTTTTCAGTTTTCGATTTCCATTCTGCTGATTATTGCCACGGTTGTTCTGTATCGTCAGCTATCGTTTATGCAGAATCAGACCCTGGGCATGAACCTTGAGCAGCTGCTGGTCATCAAAGGCCCTGAAGTGGGTTCTGATTCGGCAAAGAATGTGGGCAAAGCTGCGTTCCGGCATCAGATTGCCCAACTGCCCTTTGTCAGTGACTATTGTAACTCGGGCAGCGTACCGGGGGGCTGGTACAATTTTAATTCCGACGGAGTTACGCGCCTGAATGCCTCGCCGGGTGATGACAAAAAGAATTACGCCTTTACCTACATCGACGACCGGTTTCTGAAGACATACGGCATTGCCCTGGCTGCGGGTCAGAATTTTACACCGGACATGTGCGACAAGGGCATGCAGGCCCACCGGGTGATTCTGAATGAAAAAGCCGCAAAAAAACTGGGGTTCAGCACTGCGCAGGACGCAGTCGGACAGAAAATCAAGTTCGGGGAAGAGTATGAGGTTGTTGGTATCGTGAAAGACTATCACCATCAGTCGTTACAACAAGCCATTGAACCGCTTATTATTTTTCCGTCGTATCCGTCCACTAATTACACCATCCGGTTAGCCACGCAGGATATGACCCGGCAGCTCGCTACCCTCGAACAGCAATACAAGCAACTGTTTCCGGGCAATCCGTTTGAGTTTTTCTTTGTGGACGAACACTACCAGAAGCAATACCAGAGTGAACAGCAGCAGGGCCGGATTTTTACGGCGGCTTCGGCCATGGCCATTCTGATTGCCTGCCTCGGTCTGTTCGGGCTGGCCGCCTACACGGCCGAACAACGGACGAAAGAAATCGGCGTCCGCAAAGTACTGGGGGCATCAGCCACCAGCATCGTTGTACTGCTCTCGCGTGATTTCATTAAGCTGGTCGTAATTGCCCTTGTGCTGGCATCGCCACTGGCCTGGTGGGGCATGAACCAGTGGTTGCAGGACTTTGCCTATCACATTACCATCGACGGGTGGGTCTTTTTCTGGGCGGGTGCCGTTGCCATCGGCATTGCGTTGCTGACGGTGCTGTATCAGTCGCTTAAAGCGGCCTATAGCAATCCGGTTAAATCGTTACGTGCCGAGTAGAGACGCAAAATATTGCGTCTCCACCGTAAACCAGCTTCATCATGTTCCTGAATTATCTGAAAATCGCGTTCCGGACGCTGACCAAACAAAAAGGGTATTCGGTTATCAACATTGGGGGGCTTGCCATCGGTATGGCCGTGGCCATTCTCATCGGCCTTTGGGTATACGATGAGCTGTCCTACAACAAGCAGTATCCGAACTATACCCGCATTGCGGAGGTACGCCACTACGGCACCGAACCGTCGACCGGTATCACGCGGGGCAGTCAGGCCTGCCAGATTCCGCTGGGAACAGCCCTGAAAATGCGCTACCGGTCTTATTTCAAACACATACTGCTGGGTAACTGGATTGGCGACTATACCATCACTGCCAGCGACAAAAAGCTTATGGGGCGGGGTAAGTTTATTGAAGGCGGCGTGATTGACATGCTTTCGCTGGCGATGCTCAAAGGCGACAAAACCGCCCTGAACGATCCGCATTCAATTATCCTGTCTAAATCCATGGCCGAATCGGTATTTGGCAGCGTAAACCCGGTTGGCAAAACGCTTAAAATCGACAACCGCATGGATGTGACCGTGACCGGCGTGTATGAAGATCTGCCCCAAAACGCCGATTTCGGCGATGTCAAATTCTTTGCCCCGTGGGCGCTCTGGGTGTCGTCGAACGGCTGGATACAGGACGTTGTCAACAGCTGGAGCAACAGTTCCTTTTCGGTCTATGTCCAGCTGGCAGACAATACCTCCCTGGAGGCAGCCAATGCTGGTCTGACCGGTTTTTACGCCAAAAACCTGCCGCAGGACCTGGCTCATGAAGCCGATGACTACAAAATGGTGCTTTACCTGTATCCTATGCAGCAATGGCACCTGTACTCCGACTTTAAAGACGGCCGCCCCGCCCCGGGCCGTATCCGGTTTGTCTGGCTGTTTGGCATCGTCGGCGGGTTTGTGCTGCTGCTGGCGTGTATTAACTTCATGAACCTGAGCACCGCCCGCTCCGAAAAACGGGCCAAAGAAGTCGGTATCCGCAAAGCCATCGGCTCGCTCAAAAAACAACTGGTTCAGCAGTTTCTGAGCGAATCATTTCTGGTTGTCTGCCTCGCCTTCGGGCTTACGCTCCTGCTGGTTTATGGCTTCCTGCCGTTTTTCAACGACCTGGCCGGGAAGGACATGCTGTTTCCGGCAGATAACCTGTATGTCTGGATGGCTTGTCTGGCGTTCATGGTACTGACCGCTTTGCTTTCAGGCCTTTATCCGGCGTTCTACCTCTCCTCGTTCCAGCCGGTCAAAACACTCAAGGGGTCATTTCGGGTAGGTAAGGCCGCCGCTATACCTCGTAAGGTGCTCGTTGTGCTGCAGTTTACCGTATCGGTGGTGCTGATCATCGGCGTCTTTGTAGTGTACCGGCAGATTCAGCATGCACAGAACCGGCCGGTGGGGTATGACCGCAAAGGCTTGTTGTCTGTGATCATGAATGACCCGAACTTTCACGGACGGGAAGAAGCTATTCAACGCGAACTGCTGGCAACTGGTGTGGTGACCGGTACGGCGTTTTCGTCGAGCCCGCTGACCAATGTCTGGAACAACACAGGGGGCTTTACCTGGACCGGTAAAGACCCGAAAACGGAGTCCGACTTTTCGGTCACCAAAGTATCACACGATTTCGGATCGCTGGCTGGCTGGAAATTTCTGGCGGGCCGCGACTTCTCGCGTACGTTCGGGACCGACACCGCCGCCGTGATTCTGAACGAAACGGCAGCGAAATACCTCAACCTGAAAAATCCGGTGGGTGAGTTTGTCACCATAGACGACGGGCAAAAGAAACTCCGGATCATTGGCGTGATCAAAGACATGCTCATGCAGTCGCCTTACGAGCCGGTCAAACGGGGAATGTATTACCTGGATGCCGGTCACGACGACGCGCAACGGCTCATTGTCCGCCTGAGTCCGCACGCCAGCGCGCAGGAAGCATTGCCGAAAATCGAAGCGGTTGTCAGAAAAACAGTGCCTTCCGCACTTTTCCAGTATTCGTTTGTCGATCAGGACTTTGCGGCCAAATTCGCTACCGAGCAGCAGGTTGGCAAACTAGCTGCCGTTTTTACACTGCTGGCTATTTTAATCTCGTGTCTGGGCCTGTTCGGGCTCGCCTCGTTCATGGCCGAACAACGGACCAAGGAAATCGGGATCCGGAAAGTACTGGGGGCCAGCGTCCTGAATCTTTGGGGACTGCTATCAAAAGACTTTCTGATACTCGTCACCATTGCGTTTGGCATAGCCACCCCGATTGCCTGGTATCTGCTCGACAGCTGGTTGCAGCAGTATAAATACCGCACCGACCTATCGTGGTGGATTTTCGTCCTCGCCGGTGCAGGCGCTATCGGCATTACCGTCCTGACGGTCAGCGTTCAGTCGGTCAGAGCCGCCCTGATGAACCCCGTCAAGTCGTTACGATCGGAATAAAATAAAGAGTGAAAGAGCGAGAGAGTGAAAGAGCGGAACGCCCTATCGCTCTTTCACTCTTTCACCCTTTCGCTCTTTAAACCTACCGCGTATACAGTGATCCTTTGGCGATGGTCGATTCGTATTCGAAATTGATGGTTTCGAGGAATTTTCCGGTTACCCAGCCAATGTCGGCGTCACGGATAAAAACAAAACGCTTGTTCCCCGTCTTGTTACAGGCCCTGAAAGTAGCTTCCAGCAGGGTAGCTCCGGCAATGAGTTGCTTGCGGGTCAGTCTGTTTTGCATCAGTCTGATGTCCTGACTGGCTTTATCACGCGTGGCATAATCCTCAATACCGGCCAAACCGGGCTGTATCAGCGATTCATATTGCGTCAACGCCAGGTTTTTGAATGTAGTAACGTCGGCCATAGACACCGGTACCGCTGTGGTGAATGCCTTTTCCGGATACAGATAGGCAACCAGAGCGGCCACAATGGCCCCGCCAACGCCAACAGTCCGGCGCTGAGCGAGTCCCGGCAGCACCGGCACCAGTGCTGACTCGTTCAGGCTGTTTACCACCTGCTGCACCTCGCGCCCGAATGCCTCCGGATGGGTGGTAGCCCGCGCATCAACCTGGCTTACCAGCGTATTCACGCCCACTGGTGCGGTGTTGTAGTGAAAAGGCGTTGATGACGGTGAAACCGCCTTATCAAAATACCCGATTGTCACAGAATTGGCGCCGATGTTCAGGGCCGATGTAGTGGGCCACACTTTGCGTGGAATCGCACCGATTGTAAACAATTCGGCTTCGCGGGCCGGCGTCAGCGTACTGTCGATCTGTAGCTGACTGCCTTCCGGCAACACAGCCGCCAACTGCTCATACAAGCGCTTTTTTGCCTCCTGACTCAGTTTTTTCGACCCCGTCACTTCGCTGCTGAAGACAATAAATACCCGTTCGTTGGGTATTTTGTACTGACGGATACTATCCAGGCAGGTTTGCAGGGCAATCTGTCCTTTCTGCAAGCCGGCATTCGCGTTGGCTGTCAGATCAAGGTCAGGCACATTAATAACCGACCGGATGTCTTTTTCGTAGAAATCGCTCTCGTACTGGGTTTTAAAGATGGCTAATTTCACGTCTGAGGCACCAATCTGGATACCGGCATACATATTTTTACCGGAAATATCCCGCAGTACCTCATTAACCCCCCAGGCACTGGCCACATACTTTAGTTTGGCAAACTGCGCCCGCGCCAGTTCAAGATGCCGGATAGCCGCCGCATAGTCCTCCGTCTCGTTGTAGCAGAGACCCAGCATTTCGTTAGTAACGGCCTCCCAATAAGGGTTTTTCGACGCTACGGCCGGTAAAGCCCGTTTGAGCAGGCTAATCGACTCATCGGACTTGCGGACGGCCCGCAGCGTATTGGCCAGCTTAATAAAATGAATGGCCTGATTGACGGAACGGGCCTCCTGGGCAAAAACAGAATTGGCTGATGCACAAAGCATCAGCAGGCATAGGTAAAACGCTTGCTTCATGGTACTGAAATAGTTGATTTACTTGCTTTAGGAATTGAATTGATGTTACTAACGGATTCGTTTTTTCCGGTTCAGCAGGCGCTCCAGATCACTCCCGGCCGAATCAGCGACGACAGCAGGTGCTGTGGTCTGCCGAACCGCAGGACGCACCATCATGCGCGGACCGGCATCGGCACCCGTCGCCTTACTATCCGAACGCATAGCCGGGGTGACGCCGGCAGGAACCGATTGGGTTGAGACAGGCATCAGGGCTGGTGGAGGAAAGCCGGCTGCCGGTGTTTGTACGGTGGCAGTACTTGCTCCGTCTTTAAGTGGCGGAGATACGGCTTCATAGTTCGTCGCCAGTCTCAGGGTATCATTTAGTGGCAGCTCATAAGCCATACTGCGTTTGGCTGGCTTTGTATTTGCAGATTGTTGAGCAAAGGCAATTACCGGTGCAAGAATGACAGTTCCCCCGGTAATCACAGAAAAAAGAATTCTCATTGAATGGGTTGTTACGGATTGATCAGATCACGTATTAACCTACGCATTCAGCCTAAAACCGGATTTTTAACAAATAGGTATGTATCCTTATTTTGCATTTTCTACCTCACTGAGGCGTACAAAATCAGCCCGATATTCCTCACTATTAACTTGTTAAATAAATACCTCCGGCCGTCTTTTTTTTTGATTTTTTCAGAATGGCAAAGACCCTTTTGTTACTCTTATATACAAGTAAAATACTTTTAATTTAAGAAATCGCTATATAGGCTTCCAATCCGTTGCCCCTGAAAGGCAACAAAGCAACGGCTTGCTGCTGAAACATCCCGGTAACAAACAAAAGGGAGTGTTCTTTTTTTACCTACTTTTAAGCACCACTAACTTCCATACGTATGAAATCGTTCTATTCCACCCTGATACTGCTACTTTGCGTATCATTTTCAATCCTTTACGCTCAGACACCTGCCCGTCTGACAGTTACTATCCAGTCGCCCAAAGAAAACGATCAGCCTGTTCTCAGCGTGCCGGTTTTCTGGTATATATTACCGGAAAGTCATACAACATTGACTCAAACCGCGCCCGGTCAGTTCAGCGCCGTATTGGCCGTTGACCGCCCCCGGCTGGTCTATCTTCAATTTCGTGGTCAGTGGCTCAAACTATACGCCGAGCCCGGAAAAAGTATGGCTATAACGATTGACGGAAAAGCCCCGGCCCAGCCAGCTCAGTTTGCCGAACCCCTCGCCCGGGAAAACACCCTGTTGCAGCAGTTGGGGTATACCAGCTATAACATGATGCCGGACCCGATGGTCAAACGGCCTTCGTCTTTGTCAGGGCTTCATGAACTGGCAGCGCAGCTGAACCGCGAAAAAAAGCAACAGCTTGACCGATGTCGCGACAGCCGGCAGCAGGACCGCTTTAACTGGGCTTTTTACCATATTCTGGAAGGCGAAATCCGCTACAAACCTGTAATCGATATCACGAATAAAGGCATCTTTGGCATTCAGGGAGCTTCGGTTTATGATGTCAGTGAAAGCGTGAAAAATGTATTTGGCGATGAAGTAATCTCAGACGACCGGTTTATCGACAGCGATATGTACTTTTTTAGTACAATCCACATGCAATTATCACAAAATATCCGTTGCGGTGCTGATACCAATTGTTACCAAAAACTAACGCGCGAAATTTATAATACAACAACTGACCAGGAAATTCAGGAAAAGTATAGCCTGTTTGGTCAGCTTTTCTCTAAAATTCACGAGGCCGATTATTTTCTGACCGGTGCTACACGGGAAAAAGCCATGGCGCTGTTAATCCACTCGTTTAAAGATGATTTTCTGTACCTGCGCCCTGCCTATGATCTTTATCTGAAGCGTAACCCGCAAGGCAAACATCAACAGTTGATTGAGAAGGACCTGGCTCCGTTTTTTGCCTTTGAAAAGAAATCACCGGCAGCGTCGGAGACACGGTTTACGGATACGCATACACCCGTTAAAACAATGGCCGACCTCTTGAAAGCCCATAAAGGCAAAGTCGTTTACGTTGATTTCTGGGGAAGCTGGTGCGGGCCATGCCGACAGGAAATGCCGCATGCGGCCATGCTCAAAGAAAAAATGAAAGGTAAACCGGTTGATTTCCTGTACATCGCCTACGAAAACGGGATCGATGAAACCCACGTGAAGCGCTGGAAATCGGCCATTGATAAGCTTAAGATTACCGGAACCCATTTTCTGGCCGACCATTCCTTCATGGAACAGTTGAAAAAAGACAAAATGGAAGTCGGGCAGTTCCCGACTTATGCCCTTTTCGATAAGCAAGGCAAACTGATTAAATTCGGTGCTTCAGCTCCGTCAGATCAGGCATTATTGCAGGAACTGGAGCAGGCGATGAAGTAGCGGTAGATGTGTGTTCAGACTCAGATCTACCGGGACGTTTTGAACTTCCTAGAAGGTCTGAGTCTGAACACGACACCAAATAATCTACGCTATCCTGATGGATAAAATGTTTATTTAGCGGTAACTTTACACTTCTTCACAATTGTCCGGTTACCGTATTTTCTCATGCGTACGTTTGTTATTCTGTTTCTTTTAATTGGCGCGTTAGTACTTGGCAAAATTTTCTTTTTCCCCAAACCCGAAGGCAAACCGAAGGACGGCACGGGTGGCGGCGGCTCCGGCAAAGGGGGCGACAAAGGTAAAAGCGCCGAAAAATCCCCTACAATTCCCGTCAGCATTTACCTGGCCAAAACCGAAAAGTTCGACAATACCCTCGCCGTTTCCGGCACTGTACTCCCCAACGAAGTCGTCGAACTGAAAGCCGAAGTCTCCGGCCGGCTTATGCAACTCAACGGGAAAGAAGGCACCTACGTCAACAAAGGCGAATTGATTGCTAAAATCAACGACGACGAGCTCAAAGCACAACTGGTTAAACTGGGCTATGTCGAGAAACGGGCCCGCGACCTGGAAGCCCGCCAGAAACGCCTCCTGGCCATCGACGGGATCAGCCGCGAGGAATATGATATCGCCGAAAGCAACGTCAACACCGCCCGCGCCGACAAGGACCTCCTCCTCACACAGCTCGCCAAAACCGAAATCCGGGCCCCGTTCAGCGGTAAGCTCGGCCTGCGGGCCATCAGTCAGGGCGCTTATCTCTCGCCGGGAACCCTTATCACTACCCTGGTACAGACAAACCCCGTCAAAGTCGATTTCGCCGTCCCCGAAAAATACGCCGGCCAGGTGCGTGTAGGGAGTATGGTGCGCTTCACCACCGAAGGCGTCAATGCCCCGATGTATGCCCGCGTAGCTGCCGTCAGCCCGCTGATTGACGAAGCACTCCGGACACTGAAAATCAGGGCCTATGCCGCAAACCCATCGGGCCATCTGGTACCGGGCATGTTCGTCCGGGTTGATCTGCCGTTGCAGGGCGATAACAACTCCATCCAGATTCCGAGCCAGGCCATTGTACCCGTGCTGAAAGGCAAAAAAGTATACGTGGTCCGCAATGGTAAAGCGCAGGAGACCTTTATCAAAACCGGTATCCGGAACGATCAGCAGGTACAGGTTACCGACGGCCTGACGCCCGGCGACTCGGTCATTACCAGCAGCATCATGGCTCTCAAAAACGGCACCAGCGTCAAGCCGAAGATTCAGTAATAATGTAAAATGAATAATGAGTAATGGATAATATCTGATAGCAGGCATCAATCCATTGTACATTTTACATTATCCATTACTCATTTAATCAACCAGTTATGAGCATTTCAACGCTATCGATAAAACGCCCGGTGCTGGCCCTCGTGATGAATACCCTCATCATGTTTTTCGGGTTTCTGGGCTTCCGGTACCTGGGCGTCCGCGAATTCCCGTCCATTGACCCGCCCGTAATTTCGATCCGGACTAACTATGCCGGGGCCAATGCCGACATCATCGAATCGCAGATTACCGAACCCCTTGAAAAGCAGTTGAACAGCATTGAGGGCATTAAATCCATTAACTCGTCGAGCAGCCAGGGACGCAGCGAAATCACCGTTGAGTTTGGCATTGACGTGGACATGGAACGCGCCGCCAACGACGTCCGCGACAAAGTATCGGCGTCGGCCCGCACCCTGCCGCAGGACATCGACGGGCCACCGATTGTGAGCAAGGCCGATGCCAACTCCGATCAGATCATGATCCTGACCCTTCAGAGCGATACACGGTCGCACCTGGAAGTGAACGAATACGCCGAAAATGTGATTGCCCAGCGCCTGCAAACCATCAACGGTGTCAGCGAGGTCTCGATCATGGGACAGAAAAAATACGCCATGCGGATCTGGATGGACCCCGATAAGATGGCAGCCTTTAACATTACGGCGCAGGACGTTAAAGCGGCTCTGGATAAGGAAAATGTAGAACTGCCCAGCGGTAAGGTTGTTGGTAACTCCACCGAACTGACGGTCAAAACCATCGGCCGGTTTAAGACCGAAGACGACTTTAACAACATGATTGTGAAGACACTGGGCGACAACGTCATTCACCTTGGCGACATCGGGCAGGCCGAGCTTGGCCCTGAAAATGAGGAGAGTGTGCTGCGCCTGAACGGGGTACCGATGATCGGTCTGGGAATTGTGCCGCAGCCCGGTTCTAACCACCTCGACATCTCGGAAGAGGTAACGAAGCGGGTGGCCGAAATCCGGAAGGATCTGCCCAAAGACTACAAGCTGGATGTGATGTTCGACACGACAATTTTCGTCAAGCGGTCGGTGGAGGAAGTAGCCGAAACGCTGTTTATCGCCATTGCGCTCGTGGTCCTGATCATTTACCTGTTCTTCCGCGACTGGCTGGTAGCGTTCCGGCCGCTGATCGATATTCCGGTTTCGCTGATCGGTACGTTCTTCGTCATGTACCTCATGGGCTACTCCATCAACGTGCTTACCCTGCTGGCCATTGTGATGGCAACCGGTCTGGTGGTCGATGACGGAATTGTGGTTACCGAGAATATTTTCAAGAAGATTGAGCAAGGCATGAACCCTGTCGAAGCCGCGATTAAAGGCTCGAATGAAATCATTTTTGCCGTTTTGTCGACGTCAATTACGCTGGCGGCGGTGTTCCTGCCGGTGATTTTCATGGAAGGTTTTGTCGGTAAGCTCTTCCGCGAATTCGGGGTGGTTATTTCGGTGGCGGTCCTGATTTCGGCCTTCGTGTCGCTGACGCTGACGCCGATGCTGAATGCCTACCTCAACCGCAAGACCCACAAAAAAGGCTGGTTCTACGAAAAAACCGAGCCTTATTTTGAGGCCATGACCAACGCCTATCACGATCAGCTGGCCGGTTTCTTCAAAGCCCGCTGGGTAGCGTTGCCGGTCATTGCCCTCACCATCGGCATGATCTGGTTCTTCGGCCGCGACCTTCAGTCGGAGCTGGCCCCGCTCGACGACCGCAACTGGTTCCGGCTCAACATGACCGCCCCCGAAGGCACCTCGTTCGAATACATGGACGATTACATGCAGCGGGTACAGGTTATGCTCCAGGACTCCATGCCCGAGAAACAGGGCATTATGCTGGTGACAGCCCCCGGCCGGACCGGCTCGGGCAGCCCTAATTCGGGCAGCGGGCGGGTATTCCTGACCGACCGCATGAGCCGTAAAATGACCCAGCAGGCCATTGCCGACAAAACAACCAAACTGCTCAAAAAACTGCCCGATGCCAAATCGGTGGTGGTGCAGCAGCAGACCATTTCGGTGGATACGCGGGGCGGCCTGCCGGTACAGTATGTGGTGCAGGCGCCTGATTTTGAGAAACTACGCGAATATCTGCCGAAATTTCTGGAACTGGCCCAGGAAGACCCGACCTTTACCTCGGTCGATGCCAACCTGAAATTCAACAAACCGGAAGTGAATATTCTGATTGACCGCGAGAAGGCCAAGTCAATCGGGGTCTCCGTGGCCGACGTGGCTCAGACGGTACAGTTGGCTCTGGCGGGTCAGCGCTTTGGTTATTTTACGATGACGGGCCGGCAATATCAGGTAATTGGCCAGTTCGACCGCGCCAACCGTAATGAACCGCTCGATGTGTCGAAAATGTACGTAAAGACGGCCAGCGGCGACGTTATTCAACTGGATAACATCGTGAAAATGGATGAACAAAGCAGCCCGCCGCAGTTATTCCACTTCAACCGGTATATGAGTGCCACGGTACAGGCCGCTCTCGCGCCCGGCAAAACCATCGGCGACGGCATCAAGGCCATGGATCAGGTCCGCGACAAACTGGCCGATCAAAGTATCCGGACGGCCCTCAGCGGTGCCTCGCGCGACTATGCCGAAAGCCAGTCGAATACCCTCTTTTCGTTTATGCTGGCGCTGGCGCTGGTTTATTTTATCCTCGCCGCCCAGTTTGAGAGCTTTATTGACCCGTTTATTATCATGCTGACGGTGCCGCTGGCCATCGGCGGCGCGGTTTTCTCGCTGTGGTATTTCAACCAGACCTTCAATATTTTCAGTCAGATCGGGATTATCATGCTGATCGGGCTGGTTACCAAAAACGGGATCCTGATCGTTGAATTTGCCAACCAGCTGCGCGAAGAAGGCATGTCGGTCAAAGAAGCCGCGCTGGAAGCGGCCACGCTCCGGCTGCGGCCCATCCTGATGACCAGTCTGGCCACGGTACTCGGAGCCCTGCCGATTGCCCTGGCCCTGGGTTCGGCCGGTCAGAGCCGGATGTCGATGGGAACGGTTATTATCGGCGGGCTCTTGTTCTCACTCGTGCTGACACTATTTGTGATTCCGGCAATGTATACGTTCCTGTCGCGAAAAAACCGGGGCCACAGCGCCGAAACCCGGCAGTTATTCATCGACGAAGACAAACCGGTTGCCACCGTTTAAACCAGAATGGCCTGTTTCTCACCAGTACACCAGAGAAGCAGGCCATTTTTAATAAGTAGAAAACACGGCCTATCTGCCTTACCATAGGGGAATGTAATACAACCAACTCACGATTTACTATATGACAACACGCAGATCGTTTCTGAAACACACGGGCGGACTGATGGCACTTGCCGGAGCAAGTCCCGTAATGGCCACAGCCGTTGCGCCGGAAACAACCGCTGCCGCGCCGGCCGAAGACCTTTTCAAACTCGGCATGGCAGGTTACACGTTTGTCCACTTCAAACTTGATCAGGCCCTTGAAATGATGCGCAAAGTGGACGTGCGTTATTTGTGTATCAAAGACTTTCACCTGCCCTTCAACAGTACCGACGAGCAGATTGCGGCCTTTCATGCGCAGTTGAAGGCTTCCAACGTAACAGGCTATGCGGTCGGGCCGATTTACATGAAAACAACTCAGGAAATCGATAACGGGTTTGCCTACGCGAAGCGGGTTGGTGTCAAACTGATCGTGGGCGTTCCGAACGAAGACCTGTTGCCGTATGTCGAAAAGAAAGTAAAGGAATATGACATGCGCTATGCCATTCATATTCACGGCCCGGACATTAAGCTGTGGCCCAATGCCTCGTCGGTGATTGATGCCGTAAAAAATCTCGACCCGCGCATGGGGATGTGCTTTGACATGGGCCACGATGCCCGTTTCGGCGACGATCCGATTGCCGATCTGAAAAAGTACGCCGACCGTATTTTCGATATTCACCTCAAAAACGTATCGGCGGCCTCGAAAGAAGGCAAAACCTGCGAACTCGGCCGGGGTATTATCGACGTACCGGCATTTGTTGACATGCTGCGCAAAATCAAATACAGCGGCAGTTGCAGCCTCGAATACGAAAAAGACATGAAAGACCCGCTGGCCGGCATCGCCGAATCGGTCGGTTATTTCAAAGGGGTTTGTGATTCAACCAAAAAACGCAAAAGCTAACATACAACCTACCCCACCCCCTGCCCCCTCCCCTGAAAACAGGAGAGGGGATCGTCCCTGACGTGTTTACGCGTTTTCGTTCCCCTCCCCTCAATTGAGGGGCGTGAAAACGGAATTATTACGCAGTGCTTCGGGGAGTTTTCGTTCCCCTCCCCTCAATTGAGGGGAGGGGCCAGGGGTGGGGTTAAGCTACATATAACACATGGAAAACTCCAGAAGAGAATTTATAAAAAAGGCCGCCCTTGGCGCTGCCGGTCTGACTGTCGGTGGCCTGGCCAACGGCATGTCAGCAAAAAGCTACAACAAAATCATCGGGGCCAACGAGCGCCTGAACCTGGCCATTGCCGGTTTGGGTCGCCGTCTGGGTGCTTATTACGAGCCGGTTAAGCTGAAAAGCAGCAATGTGGAACTGGTTTACCTCTGCGACGTCATGAAGAAGCAGCGGGAGTCGGGCATGCAACGTTTTTCGAAGCATATCGACTACAAGCCGAAGCTCGAAAACGATATCCGCGTTGTACTGGCC
Organism: Arsenicibacter rosenii; assembly: GCF_001870735.1. GTDB lineage: Bacteria > Bacteroidota > Bacteroidia > Cytophagales > Spirosomataceae > Arsenicibacter > Arsenicibacter rosenii. Next base: position 17,565 of record NZ_MORL01000011.1, read on the forward strand.
GACAAAAACGTAGATGCCATCTTCATTGCCACGCCTGACCACTGGCACGCGCCCGGCACCTGGATGTCGGTACAGGCGGGTAAGCACGTATACGTGGAAAAGCCTTGCAGCCACAACCCGCGCGAAGGTGAAATACTGATGGAATGCCAGAAAAAATACGGCAAGGTGATTCAGATGGGTAACCAGCAGCGTTCGGCGGCCGAAACCATCGACATCGTCAACCAGATTCATAACGGCGCCATCGGGACAGCCTACAAAGCCATTGCGTTTTATGCAGCCCAGCGCGGCGAGGTACCGATTGCCAAAAAAGCCCCCGTTCCGGACGGCCTCGACTGGGATCTGTTCCAGGGCCCTGCTCCCCGCACGGCATACACCCACGATACCTGGGATTACAACTGGCACTGGTATGGCTGGACATACGGTACGGCTGAAAGCGGCAACAACGCCACGCACGAGCTCGACGTTGCCCGCTGGGCCCTGCAGGTCGAATATCCGGAGTATGTCTCGGTTGAAGCCGACAAGCGTCACTTCAAAAACGACGGCTGGATGGTATACGACACCATGGATGCCAGCTTCCGGTTCCCGGGCAACAAAATCATCAAGTGGGACGGTCAGAGCCGCAACGGCTACAAGACGTATGGCAGTGACCGTGGTACGGTCATCTACGGTTCAAACGGCAGCGTATATGTTGACCGTGACGGCTATCGCCTCTACAACCGTGAAGGTAAAATGATCAAGGAAAGCAAAGCGAGCGGTAACGAAGCCGGTACAGCCCTAGGCGGCGGCGGCGATATGACAACCCGCCACGTGGTGAACTTCTTTGAAGCCATCCGCGGCAAGGAAAAACAAAACTCGCCGATCGACGAAGGCGCGAAGAGTACGCACCTGTGCCACCTGGCCAACATTTCGTACCGGACCAACAAATCGTTTGCGGTGGATACCAAAACCGGCCACATCCGCGACAAGGAGGCCATGAAGTTCTGGAGCCGCGAATACGAAAAAGGCTGGGAATTTAAAGGCTAAACCCCATTCCGGATTAACGGCTATTCCGGAGTTAAAATCCGGAATCACATAACGTCAGATTAAACTCCGACGGAGCGAAAAACATAACTCCCCGAAAGTTCAAAACTTTCGGGGAGTTATGTTTTTCGCTTTGCGAAACAGCCGCAAATACCCCTTGTCTTTGGCGCAATTTACCTCCCTGTTACGTTTGCATTCCCCTATCTTTGCCGTAAGAGAATTCTGTCAGTCAAAGCCCTATGCAAATGAACGCAAACAAACCAGTTGATATTAACAGCTATATTGAAGGCTACCCGGAAGCCACCCGGCAACTGTTGAATCAGGTTCGGGCCGCCATACGGGAGATGGCCCCGACGGCTACTGAAAAAATCAGCTACGGCATTCCGACATTCGACCTGCACGGCAACCTGGTTCATTTTGCCGCCTTTAAAAACCACATTGGCTTTTATCCGGGCGCGGGTGGTATCAAAGCCTTTGAAGAAGCTTTATCCGGGTACCAGCGCGCGAAAGGCTCGGTGCAGTTTCCGCTAAACCAACCCATGCCCCTGTCCCTGATTCAGGAGATTGTCCGGTTCAGGGTTCGGGAGAACGAGGAAAAGGCCGCGTTAAAGAAAGGCACAAAGTAAAACGCGCTTAAGAAAGAAGCCCCAAAAGCGAAAGGCTTTCAGGACGGCCATATCTGCTAACACAATCACCTAAGCGGTATACAAAACAGGAGCTTAGTTAATACTGTTAACCTGGTAGGTAGTTAAACTTTTCCGGACAGGTTTTACTTGTATATCCACTGTTTTCAACCAGTCAGTAAGCTCATTGCCCGACATTTCGTAAATAGTTGTTAAGCCTTTATGTATATACATGTCTTTTAGACTTTCATCAGCTTCGTAAATAGAACCGGTTGTAGTTTCGAGAAAGTAAATCAGATTCTTGACCGAAACATATAGCTGGTCAAGACCGGAACCCTTGATTTCTTTCATTGGTTTTATTTTCTCATTACCCGTTTTGGCCATTAATACCTTCACCTCCTGCACAGCCGTTGTTGAGTCCAGTCGAACCAGCAGGTTTTCGGCCAGACCCTGCTGTATATCAGCAATCATTTTAGGATAGCCTGCACTCCGCTTTCGGTAAATTACATCATAACGGGTTGTATCACTGGTGTTATTTTTTATCCATGCCGTACTTTTTAATTCTTTCAAAGCAAAGAAGGCTTCGCTTAGTGTCGCACCGACAACGGTAAATCCTACAAATCCATCGCGCTCATCAGTACCCCATCCAAACAAACTGCTTACTAATGACTGCCGGATCGTAAACTGATAAGGGGAAAACGTTACATTGTTTTTCTTGTCAAAAACCATGCGGCTTGTTTTTCCCTGCCCCGCCTGAAATCCTGTTACAAGCGGATCAATGCCCCCGTTAAACGAACCGTACCGGACAGTAACGGCTGTTTTTCCCTGTCCCTTCTCCGGTTGCTCACCGAGAGCCGTACCCTGATTTGCCAGTACCTTATCCAGGATTTGCTGGCTTAACTCATTTCCTCTGTAAGCAACGTTGCCGTTCCGGTCAATGATAAAAACCGTAGGCCAAAACTCAATCCCATACGATTTCAAGTCGCTTTTATCACTGTCCATGCCAAACCAGAAATCGAATTTCACTTTACCCAGAAAGTTTTCCAGCTTTGTTTTACTGTCGTCTGATATCGCCAAAAGCACTACCCCCTTGTCTTTATTCTCATTGTAGATCTTATTATTTTTGGGAAAAGAGGCAATGCAGGGTCCACACCATGTTGCCCAGAAATCCAGAATCACGACCTTGCCTTTCAGGGCCTGCAACGTTGGTATTGTTCCGTCCGGCTTATTATAGATTCCTTCAAGGTGAATTTCCGGAGCAGAATCTCCTGTTTTGGGCTGTGCAAAAAGCGTTACATGCACCAGACATGCTGACAGCAAACTGATCATTTTTTTCATCGTCATTTTATTCTCTGTATTTTAGTAGTGATGACACCAATATACAGACGAATCAAAATATGATATATTACAAGGATATCACATATTCATCACCTATTCTTACATGAACGGTTCTTAAGTACATAAACGGGCTCATTTCTATCACCAATGGATTCAGAAAATACCATAAAACGATTCCTTATATTTTGCGTTTTTCTTTTGCTCCCAGCGGCCTTATTGGCGCAACGCCTTAATGTACGGTTAAAGCAGTACTGTATTCTCGAAGCAGCCAGGCTGGTTCCGGAAGCAGACCGGCTCCACTTTGGCGGCATCTCTGCCATTGAGTACGTACCGGGCGGCCCATGGATACTAGTCAACGACCGGGCCGTGAAGCCAAAGAAAGATTCCGTTACCGACCAGACCAGCTATCTGTTTACGGCCACCGACGCCGGCAAACTGGCTTCGGCGGTATTTTCGTCGGTTTCGGGCATTAGCGGGGTGGAAAACGTAGAATCGTACCGGTATAACCCCACCCTCAAACAATATTTTTTCGCAGCCGAACGGGATCAGGAAAGCCTGATTGGTGTGATCGGCGAACAGGGAAAACCAGAAACGCTCTATACTGAATCGCCGGACGAAAAACGTACGAGCGACAACCGGGGCATAGAGGGCCTGACGTTCGACCAGCGCAATAATCTATGGTTTTCGCTGGAGTCGGGCGGCGAAACGGATTGCCGGAAAGCGACAGCCACCTATTTGTTTAAAGTGCCGTTTGATACCCAGACCAACCGCTATAACTTTTCCCGGAAAGAGCGCTACACCTACCCGTTCGACGCCTGCGCCTGCCTGCCCAACGAGAGTCCGTTTACCGGGAGCCTGGGCAATGGCATTTCTGAAATTCTGCACTACGACACGAATACCCTGCTTGTGCTGGAACGCTGCTATGACGGGAAGGGCAACGGAACGAGTGTCAAACTTTTCCTGGCCACCATCAGCGACGCTACTAAATCGTTGTCGAAAAGCCTGCTCTTTGATTTTAACGATTACCTCCGGCCCGACAATCTGGAAGGCATGACCTGGGGCCCGGACGAAAACGGGCAGCGGACCCTGTATGTCATCAGCGACGATAATTTCAGCGCCCGGCAGACAACCCAGCTGATTGTACTGACCGTCGACCGGTAGTACCGGATCCGCCGGATCGTCATCAGGTCAACGTTACAAGTAACTACCTCGCTCAGTAAAACACCCCGGAAAACCCGCCATACACCGAAAACAGGCTTGCAAACGTTCCGGCAAATGCTAAACTTGCCGGTTCACAGCCTTACGTAACATTATGTCAATCTCTCTGGAATCGGAACTCATCGGGATGCAAATCATCAGCGAGGTAGTTGCCACCACCCTGAAAGCCATGCGGGAACACGCAAGCCCCGGCATGAGCACCAAAGAACTCGATGACTTTGGCGGGCAAATACTGCAGGATCTCGGCGCCCGCTCTGCCCCCCGCCTGACCTACGGCTTTCCCGGCTGGACCTGCATCAGCGTCAACAACGAAGTCGCCCACGGTATTCCGTCGGCCAACAAAATGTTACAGGAAGGCGATCTGATTAACATTGATGTCTCGGCCGAGCTGAACGGTTTCTGGTCAGACAACGGCGGTTCATTTGTGCTTGGTGCCGACGTACACAAGCATCAGAAGTTAGTTGATACGTCGAAACGGATTCTGCAACGGGCCATCAGCCAGATCAGAGGCGGGGTACGCATTGCCGACATCGGCCGGCTGATCGAGAAGGAAGCGAAACGGTCGGGCTACCGCGTGATCCGCAACCTGACCGGCCACGGCATCGGGCGCGGGCTACACGAAACACCCCACGAAATTGCCAACTACTACGATCCGTATAACCGCGAACGATTCCGGAAAAACTCGGTCGTTGCCGTAGAGACGTTTATTTCTACCGCATCGACCATAGCCAACACCGAAGCCGACGGCTGGACACTAACCGGTGACCGGGGCGGCTTTGTCGCGCAGCACGAGCACACCATCGTCATCACCGACGGGGCTCCGATTATACTGACTGAAATGAACGGCATCTGGAACTAAGCGATCCGCCATGGCTCACTTGTTGACGTTTCTGCGCCGTTCGCTCCTGTTTCTGCTGGCCTTCGGGGTCGCCCTGTATGCTTGCATTTATTTCTCGTTCCGGACTGATTTTCCGGTTATTTCGGCCAAAACGCCGGCTGTTTTTACACAACCGGCGTGGCAATTTGCGTTTTACGGCCATATTTTCGGCGGCATTCTTGCCCTGACCACCGGACCATTTCAGTTTTTACGCCGTCTCCGGAAACGCAACCTCCGCCTGCACCGGCAGCTGGGCATGGTATATGTCGGGGCCATTTTGCTGGCGGCTCCCTGCGCTTTGTACGCCGCCTTATACGCCAATGAAGGCTGGATTGCCCGGATTGGATTCGCCGGACTGGCCATTGCCTGGTTTATAACCACGCTCCGGGCCTACACGACCATTCGGGCGAAAAACGTACTGGCCCACAAGCGATGGATGGTCCGGAGTTATGCCTGTACGGCGGCCGCCATCACCCTACGGCTCTGGTTACCGCTCGAAATGGCCGGTTTCCATCTCTCGTTTGCAACAGCCTACCAGACCGTTGCCTGGCTGTGCTGGGTTCCCAACCTGCTTTTCGCCGAATGGCTCATTGCGCGGCGGAAATTTGAATTGTAAGCAATTGCCTTTTAGCTTCCAGGAAGTAGAAAAACTTCCTGGAAGCTTGTTTACATTACACCTGCCACTGCTCCACAATCCTGTCTCCCGCCAGACGATAGACCGTAACCAGTTCCCGATCGTCAATTGTGGCAAAGACAACAACAAAATCACCTTCCGCAACGACGGTTTTAATAACCGGCGTTGCCGGCAACCGGCGCAGATAATCGGCCAGCCCTGCCCTGCCATCGGCGATGTCGGGAGCATGCTGGGTCAGATCAACGGCAACATAGCGATCAAGCACATCATTCTGGCCAGTCAGAACGACATGGGTGTAAAAATCCATCACCCGTTGTTTGTTGCGACGGGTCAGCGCGTCATCACCGGTAACGGGCAAAGGACCATCCATCAGCATGCGGCCGTTCAGGGAGGTTGCCGGTGGACGGACCGTTACGTCGCGGTGCTCCGCCAGTTGCCCGTCAGCGATCCGGAACAGATCAACCACTACCTGTTGCTGCCCGCCCCACTGAAAGGCCATGTTGGTCACCACCCATTCGCCTTCGGCAATCAACCGCATAAAGGGTGGTGTGGGCGGCGCGGCCGGTTCAGGCATTCGCGGCATGGCGGCAATCATGGCCAGCAGTGTTTCTTTGCCGGAGCGCGGCGGTTGGCCCCGTTTGGGCGACCACGTGGGGGCGCCCAAACGGGGATGATGTTGGTAGGTGTCGGCGATAATTTCGCGGGCAAAAGCGAGATCGCCCTGTCCGATAGCCCGCCGGTAGAAAGCCCGGACAAGCGATTTATTGGCTTCGATAGAAGACATACTGGTTGTGTGTACCTGTACCGGCACACGGGTTTTGGCCGACCAATCATCGATCAGCGGTAGAGGATCTGTATTTATTGAGCAATAAAAAGCCGGGCAGCCGGATGACTGCCGGTGCTAAGCGCCGACGAACGGCTTAGCCCAAAAAGGCATATGTGAGGAGAAGTCGCTTAATCAACAGTGTAAACATACGGATTTTGAGCGTTTCGGGCGACAGAATAAGCGTATTTTCAGGATTTCCCTGTGTCAGGCACCGGAGAAGACATGATCGTCATTATTCAAATTATCCTATTTCTGAAATTCTGCTCCCCTGTTGTAAATCCGGTGACCATGTCCGGAAATCAGCTCAAATTGTAACTTGCATATCAACACTCACTTCATAACCCTGTTTCTGACGTGCAACCGTTTCTGCCTGATTCACCCAAAGACATTGTGTCGAGCCTCGAAAAACAAGGCTATATTACTGACGATGAACTGGCTACTGCCCTATTTCTGCTTATCAGACTCGGTAAACCCTGTCTGCTTGAAGGCCCGCCCGGCGTCGGGAAAACCGAAATAGCCCTCGCCCTGGCGCATCTGCTGGATACTGACCTCATCCGGTTGCAATGCTACGAAGGACTGGATGTGAACGCTGCCGTTTACGAATGGAACTACCAGAAACAACTCCTTGGGATCAAACTTCAGGAAAGCGAACAGTTGTCGCTCTCCGAAAAGGAAGCACATATTTTCGGACCTGACTACCTGCTGAAGCGCCCGCTTCTTCAGTCAATTACTCACCCTAAACGACCGGTATTGCTGATTGATGAAATCGACCGGGCCGACGAAGAATTCGAAGCCTACCTCCTCGAATTGCTTTCCGCTTTCCAGATCAGCATTCCGGAACTGGGCACCATCAGGGCCACCCACAAACCCTTTGTGATTCTGACCTCGAACCGGACCCGCGAACTGAGCGATGCCCTCAAACGCCGTTGCCTTTACCACTGGATCGACTATCCGGATCTGGTCAAGGAAATGACGATCGTCAAAAAACGCCTTCCTGACATTGAAATCGACCTGCTGGGTCAGGTAGTGGGTTTTGTGCAGAAGCTTCGGAAACGGAAACTGGTGAAAATGCCCGGCGTGTCGGAAACCATCGACTGGGCGGAGTCATTGCTCGCTCTGGGATTCAGCCAGCTTACCGACGAAGCCATTGACCAGACGCTGGGCTGTATTCTCAAATCCATTGATGATATTAATCTGGTAAAAGCCGGAAATCCATGAAATCAGATGCCGCCAACATCACCGAAGCGATTGTCGGCTTTACGCAGTTTGCCCGGCAAAACGGCCTGAATGTCGGTATTCAGGAAACGCAGGAAGCCCTGCACGCTGCCCGGATCGGGCTGCTGGCGGAGCGGATTGACTTTCAGCACGCCTTACGCCTGCTGTTCTGCCAGTCGCCCGAAGAGCGCCGCCGGTTCGATGAGCTCTATGCACAGTTCTGGCAATTGGGTGTCACGCGGCCTATTGAAGACAAAAAGCCGGTTACCGAACCCGCACAGGTGACGAAAAAAGGGACCGGCTCTGTTGTTTTTATGGGCAGAAACCGCCAGCCCGGCGCCGATGAAGAGGAAGATGGGCAACATGTATCGGGAGCCAATGCGGAGGAGCGGCTCCGGAAAATGGACTTTGCCAGACTAACCGATGTAGAAGCGGCTCTGCTGGAAGAACTCGCCCGTAAGCTCTTCAGCCAGATGACCTTACGCCTCCGCCGGCGGTATAAGGAAGGCCGCCGCACCGGTCCGCTGCACCTGCGCCGGATTATCCGTAAAGGGCTTGGTTCGGGCGGCGATATGATCAATCTGTTCCGGAAATCGCCCAGACCGCGCCGGCAACGGCTGATTGTGTTGCTGGATGTCAGCGGCTCCATGGACAAATACAGTTTTTTTCTGCTGCGGTTTATCGTGGCACTGCGCGAAAACTTCCGTCAGCTCGAAGCGTTTATTTTCAGTACGACCCTGCTGCGGATAACCCCCGCGATTCAGCATCAGTACCTTGATCAGTTGCTTGTTACCCTGTCGCAACAGGTCGATAACTGGTCAGGCGGGACAAAGATCGGGGAGTGTCTGCAAACGTTTAACGAGCAGTTCGGCAAACGTACCCTCAACGGCTCTCCGACCGTGGTTATTCTGAGCGACGGCCTCGATACCGGCCCACCCGAATTACTGGCTACGGAACTGGAAAAAATCCGCCGGCGTTCACGCAAAGTCATTTGGCTGAACCCGCTTAAAGGGTCACCGGTTTATCAGCCACTGGCGCGGGGCATGAAAGCGGCCCTGCCATCGGTCACCACCTTCCGGTCGGCCCACAGCTTAGACAGCCTGCTGGAGCTGGAGGGTATCCTGGCGCAGGTCTGACCTTGCTCACGGCCGGATGACCATGTGCGCCAACTCATTGAACAAAATCACGATAAAGTATACTTTTGCTTGTATGAAAGAGATTAAAGCCATCATTGACGCGTACGATGCGATTGATCATGCAACCACCCGATCGGCGCTGGCAACCGTTGTGCGGGTAGAAGGGTCTTCTTACCGGCGTGCCGGTGCCCGGATGCTCATCCTGGACAATGGTGTCTGGGTTGGTGGCATCAGTGGCGGCTGTCTGGAAGGCGATGCCCTGAAACGGGCGCGGCTGGCCATGGCGCAATCGGCCCCGAGCCTGGTCACTTATGACACCACCGAAGACGATGCCCACCAGATTGGCGTCGGGCTGGGCTGCAACGGCATCATCGACGTACTGATTACGCCCCTCCAGGCTGATGCACCCAATGCGGTTGACCTCCTGCGGACCTGTGTAGAACAGCCCCGGCAAGCCCATATTCTGCTGACGATCACCCGCCTGAAAGGGACGGTAAACGGCCTGAAACTGGGTGCCATGGTGCCATATCAAGGCGCTGACAGTCTGGCGGTGTTCGGGAATGCCGATGTTCAGGAAGCCATTCAGACGGGCATCCGGGCGTCTATCGATAAGAAAAAATCCGGTCCGGCCTCGTTTGACCTGCCTGACGGCCGTGAGCTGGAACTGTTTATTGAGAGCATGCCTCCCCTGACGCACGTGGTGCTGATGGGCCAGCAATATGATGTATACCCGATGGTCCGGATCATTAAAGAACTGGGCTGGCAGGCTACCGTTGTCGCCAACAAACAGAAAGTCACCCAAACCCTGTTTGCCGCCGCCGATGCCATTGTAGCCCCTGACGAGTTTGATCAGCTGACTATTGACGACCATACGGCCATTATTCTGATGGCTCACGATTTCAAAACCGATAAAAACAACCTACCGAAGGCATTAGCCACCCGTGCGTCGTTTATCGGTATCCTGGGGCCGCGTGTCCGGACGGAAAAAATGCTGAAGGAGCTGGCTGCCGAAGGACGGCCGGTTGCGCTGAACGACCGCATCCACGCGCCGGTTGGTCTCGACATAGGAGCCGTGTCGCCGGAAGAAATTTCATTATCCATCATTGCCGAAATCCGGGCCGATTTGTCAGGCAGGGACGGTACCTTTTTACGCCTGCGGCCGTCAACCATTCACGAGCGGGACTAAACGATTCTATCGGAAAGTTGAACGATCCTATCATTTTAAACCAGAATAAGAAAATTTAATCCTTAAATAATTACAAATACTGGTCTTTTCGTTTAAATTTATCGGACGACTATTTCGATCATTAATCGACGCGTACCGATGGATTTATCAGGAACCCATACATTACCTGCCTCCGCAACCCATATTTGGGCTATGCTTATGAATCCGGATACACTGGCCAAAGTGACTCCGGGCATTTCCCGCCTTGAACTCGAACGTGAAGGTGTTTATAAAGCCATTGCCGAAGTCAAAATCGGCCCCGTCAATGGCAAATTTGAGGGTCGTGCCGAAGTTGCCGATCCGGTAGCGCCGGAGAGCTTTACGCTGAAGGTGGTGCAGAACAGCAAGATCGGCAACGTTTCGGCCGACATCCGGATGCATCTTAAACCGGTTTCCGACAGCGAAACCGAGCTTTCGTTCGACGGGAAAGCCGATATGTCCGGGCTGCTGGCCCGCACCGGCAACCGCGTGATGAGCGGGGTTGCCAACACGCTTACCAAACAGTTTTTCAGCAACTTTGAGAAAGAACTTGCCGCACAGGGCGCCTGATATCCGGACCGGATACAGGCGCCCTGTTTTGTTTTTGCCTCCATCCATAATCCTAACACGTCTAATCCTTAGCTAGTTATGTCAACAATAACAGTAACCGTTAACGGAAAATCCTACACGAAAGAGGTTGAGGGCCGTACCCTGCTTGTCCACTTTCTGCGTGATACCCTCGGCCTGACGGGTACCCACGTGGGCTGCGACACCAGCAGTTGCGGGGCCTGCACCATCCACCTCGATGGAAGAGCCGTAAAATCGTGCAGCATGCTGGCGGCGCAGGCTGATGGCAGCATCCTGACAACCATTGAGGGCCTTGCGCCCGGGGGTGAGCTGCATCCGCTTCAGGTCGCTTTTAATGACGAGCATGGTTTGCAATGTGGTTTTTGTACGCCGGGCATGATCATGACCGCTGCCGATTTACTGAGCCAGAATCCGAATCCGACCGAGCGCGAAATCCGCGAAGGGCTCGAAGGAAACATCTGCCGCTGCACGGGCTACCACAACATCGTACGCGCCATTCAGCTGGCCGCCGAACGCACCGCCGGGGTACCTGCCTAAACCTGTTGAGGAATAAGGCGCGGTTTCCCGCCCTTGTTCAAACCCTCAAGCCTTCAATCAGTCAACCATGAGCAACAAATTCATTGGCAAATCCATAAAGCGCATTGAAGATAAGCGCTTTACAACCGGCAAAGGCCGTTATACAGACGATATCGTGCTGCCGGGCATGACGCATGCCTACATGCTTCGCAGCCCCTATGCGCACGCCCGCATCAACCGCATCGACACCTCGGAGGCCGAAACGATGGAAGGGGTGGTCGCCATCATTACAGGCGAGGAAGTAAGCCATTACAGCGTACCCTGCGGCTGGCAGGTGAACTTCAAAAACGGCGATACCATGAAGGAACCGCCGCACCCGCTGCTGGTCAAGGACAAGGTACGGCACGTGGGCGACGCCGTGGCGATGGTCATTGCCGAAACCCGCGAGCAGGCACAGGATGCCGCCGAAGCCATTATTGTCGATTATGAGGTACTGCCGGCGGTTGTCAACGCTGCCGAAGCCGTTAAGGACGGTGCCCCCCTTGTGCACGACGATGTGCCGAACAACATCTGTTTCGACTGGGAAATCGGGAACCCGAAAGCCGAAGTCGACGAGGCGATGGACGGAGCCCACCACATTACATCCCTGGAGTTTGTGAATCAGCGCCTGTCACCGAATGCCATGGAGCCCCGCAGCTATATCGGGCATTACGACAGCGTTTACGATAAATATACCCTGTATACCTCAACGCAGAACCCGCACCTGATCCGGCTGCTGATGTGCGCCTTCGTACTGGGCCTGCCTGAGCATAAGGTCAGGGTGGTCGGACCGGATGTAGGCGGTGGTTTCGGCAGCAAAATCTACCACTATACCGAGGAGGCGCTGGTGACGGTAGCGGCTAAAAAAATCAACCGGCCGGTGAAGTGGACCGAAACCCGGTCGGAGGCCTTCCAGACCGACGCCCACGGCCGCGACCACGTGACGCATGCCGAAATGGGTTTCGATGCAGCGGGTAAAATTGTTGGCCTGCGCATCAAGACCTTTGCCAACCTCGGTGCCTACCTGTCGACATTCTCGACGGCCGTACCGACTTATCTGCATGGTACGCTCCTGCAGGGTCTGTATACGACACCAAAAATTCACCTCGACATGACCTGTGCGTTTACGCATACTACGGCGGTCGATGCCTATCGGGGTGCCGGTCGTCCGGAAGCCACCTATCTGCTGGAACGGCTGATGGACCTGGCAGCCCACGAAATGGACATGGATCCGGCCGAACTGCGGCTGAAAAACTTTATTCCGCCGTTCGACGGGGTAGAGCAACCCGGCTATCAGACCAACGTGGCACTGCAATACGACTCGGGCAACTACCATGGTGTACTGGAACGCGGTCTGCAAATGCTGGGCTACGAAGATTTCCGGAAGGCACAGCAGGAAGCCGCCCAAACCGGTAAGCTGCTGGGCGTCGGTTTCTCAACCTACATCGAAGCCTGCGGCATTGCTCCGTCGGCAGTGGTCGGGTCGCTGGGGGCCCGCGCGGGTCTTTATGAAGTCGGTCAGGTTCGGGTACAGCCAACCGGTAAAGTCAGTGTCTTTACGGGTGCGCATTCCCACGGACAGGGCCACGAAACGACCTTTGCACAGGTGGTGGCCGACCGGTTAGGCATTCCGATGGAAGACGTTGACATTATCCACGGCGACTCCGATACGGTGGCGTTTGGTATGGGTACCTACGGTTCCCGTTCGCTGGCCGTCGGTGGTAGTGCCATCATGAAGTCGCTGGACAAAATCATTGAGAAGGGCGCTAAAATTGCCGCCCACAAACTCGAATGCTCGGAAGAAGATATCGTGTTTGCCGACGGCAAGTTTACCGTGACCGGTACCGACCGTAGCCTGGGCTTCGGCGATATTGCGCTGACGGCCTATGTACCGCACGTATACCCGCAAAACCTCGAACCTGGTCTGGATTTCAGCAGCTTCTACGATCCGAAAAACTTTACGTACCCATACGGATGCCATATCTGCGTGGTTGAGGTAGACAAGGAAACCGGTGAAACAAAAGTGAAACGCTTCATTGCGGTGGACGACGTCGGCACGGTGATTAACCCGATGATTGTTGACGGACAGATTCACGGCGGCCTGGCCCAGGGGATCGGGCAGGCGCTGATGGAAGGCGTTGAATACGACGAAACCGGGCAGCTGATCAACGGTAGCTACATGGACTATACCATGCCGCGCGCCGACGATTTCCCGATGTTTGAGCTGGATCGGCAGGAAACGCCGTGTCCGCACAACCCGCTGGGGGTCAAGGGGGCTGGTGAGGCCGGCTGTATCGGCTCAACGCCGGCTGCGGTCAACGCCGTTATCGACGCCCTCTGGTCAGGCGGTTTCAAGGTCAAGGACATCAAAATGCCCCTCACCTCCGAACGCGTCTGGAGAGCGATGAATTAATTTGTGATTGAGCGGCCGCTGCGCGGCAATTGTGTGATTGAGTGAAGGTACTGCTTCTTCGCTCAGGCACCACGCAGCAGCCACACAACCACGAAATCACTCAATCACGAAATCACTCAATACCTCATGATACCTCAAAAAGTTGACTATAAACGGGCGGGGTCGGTAGCGGAGGCATTAAGTCTGCTGAGCGCCAATCCGGACGCCAAAATTCTGGCGGGGGGCCATAGCCTGATTCCGGCCATGAAATTACGCCTCAACAGTCCTTCGCTGCTGATCGATATTGCCCGCATTTCGGAACTGCGGTTTATTCACGAACAGGACGGGGGCGTCAAAATCGGGGCGGCCAGTACGCACCACGACATCGTGAGCAATGCGACCATCCGCGAGCTGTATCCGGCCATGGCCGAAGCCGGTGAACTGATCGGCGACACCCAGGTGCGGAACGTGGGCACCATCGGCGGCAGCATCGCCCACGCCGACCCCTCGGCCGACTGGCCGGCGGTGTTGCTGGCACTCGGGGCAACGATCAACGTCGAAGGACCAGCCGGTGCACACGATATACCCGCGTCGGAGTTCTTTACGGGCTTTTTCAGTACGGCCCTGGAAGAAGGTGAAATTGTAACAGCCATCACGTTGCCTGCTCCGTCGGCGGCGCACCAGTCGGCGTACAAGAAATTTATGCAACCCGCCTCGCGCTTTGCCATTGTCGGCTGTGCGGTAGCCATTGTTGCCGATGGTGGTACAATCACCGATGCCAAGGTTGCCTTTACCGGTGTGTCGGATGCTGCCTTTCTGGACGAAGCCGTAGCGGCGGCACTCATCGGTCAGCCGGCTATTCCGGAAACCATCGAAGCGGCGGCCAACGCTGCTGCCGAGGGCGACATACACATTAACGAAGATCATTTTGCGTCTCAGGCTTACCGGAAACATCTGGCGAAAGTATACGCGAAACGGGCGCTTGTGGAGGCATGTGGCCTGTAAATTTCCTAATCTAGAGACGTGTTTAACCGTGCGGGGATTTCCCTGCACGGTTATTTTGTTATAGAGCTATATTTTCGTGCTATGGATTATCCGGTTTATCTCGATTACAACGCAACGACCCCTGTCGATCCGCAGGTGCTCGACACGATGCTGCCTTATTTTACCACCCATTTCGGCAATGCGGCTTCCCGTACGCATGTCTATGGCCTTAAAGCCGAAGACGCCGTAGAGGCTGCCCGCGAACAAGTGGCTGAGCTAATCGGAGCCATGCCAAAAGAAATCGTTTTTACGAGCGGGGCCACTGAGTCGATCAATCTGGCAATAAAGGGTTTTTACGAAGCGGCCCAGCATCGGGGCAATCACCTGATAACGGTCGTTACCGAACATAAAGCCGTACTGGATACCTGCCATCACCTCGAACAACTGGGTGCGGAAGTCACCTACCTCCTCCCCGACGGTGATGGCCTGATCAGCCGTGACCAGCTCGAAGCGGCCATTAAACCCACAACGATTCTCATTTCGGTCATGCTGGCGAACAACGAGATCGGGGTCATCCAGCCCATTCAGGAACTGGCCGCACTGGCACAGGAACGCGGGATCGCCTTTCATACCGACGCGACCCAGGCCATCGGCAAACTACCCGTCAACCTGCGGAAACTGCCGGTCGATCTGCTGAGCTTGTCGGGACACAAGCTATACGGTCCCAAAGGCGTTGGTGCGCTGTATATCCGCAAAAATATCCCGCTTACGGCCCAGCAGGACGGTGGCCGCCACGAGCGCAACCGCCGGTCAGGGACGCTGAACGTGCCGGGGATTGTCGGTCTGGGTAAGGCCGCTGCCCTGTGCGATGACCTGATGACCGACGAAGCACAGCGGCTGGCCGGTTTGCGCGATCAACTTGAAACGGGCATTCTGCAACAGGTACCGGATACCCACGTGAACGGCAGCCGGACGCAACGGCTGGCGAATACGACGAACATCAGTTTCGCGGGAGTCGATGGAGAGGTGTTGCTGATGAGCCTCAACCGGATTGCCGTATCCAACGGTTCGGCCTGCAACTCAGCCTCGACAGAGCCATCGTATGTCCTGAAAGCCCTGCATCTTTCCGACGATCTGGCCTACAGTTCGGTTCGGTTCAGCCTGGGTCGTTTCACGACGGAGGCCGATATTACGCCCGCAATTCAGCATGTGACGGAGGTAGTGGCGCGTCTGCGGCAGGAACAGTAGAACGGAAAGCCGTTCCGTTTTACATAGCTGACAGGTTCACCCAATCGCAAATCACTCAATCCCGAATAATGCCACGATTAACCCTGACCGCCCTCCTGCTGGGTCTGTCCCTTTTCGCCGCCGCTGCTCCCAAACCCAAATTCCGGGTGATTGCCTTTTTTACGGGTAAAAATGACCGGGCACATGTCAGCTATGTGCGGGAGGCCAACCGCTGGTTTCCGCAGATGGCGGAGAAATATCATTTCCAATATGATACCACCAGCAACTGGAACAACCTGAACCCGCAGTTTCTGGCTACTTATCAGGTCGTTCTGTTTCTGGATACACGTCCGGAAGCACCGGCTCAGCGACAGGCCTTTCAGGAGTATATGGACAAGGGCGGGGCATGGATGGGCTTCCACTTTGCGGCCTTCGCGCTGACACCGTCGGCCTATGCGCAGGACTGGGACTGGTACCACAACCGGTTTCTGGGCTCAGGACAGTATAAAAGCAATACCTGGCGGCCGACCTCTGCCATCCTCCGCGTGGAAGACCCGAAACATCCGGCAGTAAAAAAGCTGCCCCAAACCTTCAAATCATCGCCGAATGAATGGTATCGCTGGGAGAACGACCTGACCCAAAATCCGGACATCGACATTCTGCTGGCCATCGATCCGGCCAGTTTTCCGCTGGGAACCGGCCCGAAACAGCACGAAATCTGGCATAGTGGCTATTATCCCGTTGTCTGGACCAACCGCAACTACCGGATGATCTACGTCAACATGGGCCATAACGACATTGATTACGAAGGAAAAACAAACAAGGAGTTGTCGTTTACCTTCGACAACCCGACGCAGAATAAGCTGATTATGGATAGTTTGCTGTGGCTGGGGAAGGGAAGACGGTAAACTAAAACTCCCCGAAGGTTTTGAACCCTCGGGGAGGTAGCCATTCACTCTACTGTTCCTGCCCCTGGCCTCCCTATGGAGTGGCAGGAAATTATATCCTGACCTTTCGTTACTTTACCAGCCCCTTCACCTCAAACCACGCCCGTTGCGTACCGGCCTGGCCGTTGGCAGACAGGCCATGGACTTCGATCAGGTAGCGGCCATCCTGGTCAGAGGTAAAGAAATCAATCTGCCCTTCGCGGTTTACCGTTACCGACGGATTCCAGTAAAGCAGTGTGCGGGCATCCGGCATGCGGGTTGTCTGCTGCGCCTGCGTTTCGTATCGCGGCGCATAAAACTCGCGCGGAATCTGCAACCCGTCATACTCCTGTTTCAGCAGGCGTTCATCCAGCGGATAACCCGATAAATCGCCCTTGTAGGTAATAAAGCTCACGATGCCCGAAAACATATTCGGCCCCAGAAAATAGCGGTTGGTCACCACATCCAGCTGCTTTACTTTCAGTGGACTATACGCCATCAGCTTATCCATATCCTGTACCGGCACCCCGTCGACCATCACCAGCGACGGTTCCTCGAAAAATTCCTTATAGGGCAGGTTCAGCACCATAAGCCGGAACTTACCCTGCCGCTTGCGCGGCGCTACGCCCGGCACATACTCCCGCAGCACCTCTTCCATCGCCGGAAAGCGGGTATAGGCATCGAGCAAATAACTCTCCGTCGGCTTTCCGTAAAACGCCGTACTATCGACCTGCGGTAACCGGTAGCGGATCATCCGCTCATTCCAGTAAGTTGCCTGCACCTGCATGGCGACACTCCGGTTTTCCAGCGCACCCGTATGCGACTGGTCAATCGCCGCCACCGGTAGTCTGGTCAGGGCAGGCCAGGCAGGAAACGGACTGTCGATGGTTACTTTCAGCAGGCTGTCTGCCGCTTCGGCCGGTTGTGCCATGATGGTACGCGGCCCGTAAAAGTCCTTTGTTTCAAATACTAACCGGCCCGTTGAATCGCTGCGTGACGTAAACAGCCGGATTGGCTTACCCGGCGTCGACAGGAAAGCGCCGTGGCCGGCGACCGGTTTGTTTGTGCGCGGGTCGGTTAGTTTACCTTCCACAATCAGTCCGTGGATTTCCGGTAAATAGGCACCGGTCTGTTTGCCGGACAAGACCTCCTCCCACTTAAACCGCCGCCAACCGTGTGTCAGCATCAGGTTATCAACGGCTTTATTAACAGCCGGGCTTTCGGGTTGCAGGTAATACGATGGTTCTTCAACGGCTCCGTGCAGGTCCGACACCATCGCGAGGTAGGCCTGCATATCGGCCGACGACAGGGCAGGAATGGAGTCGACACGGTAAACGGCTACCGATAAGTCGGCGGCCTGTGGCGTTCCCAGACTCAGAGCTACTTTGGTCCGGGCCGCATACTGCTCCTTATCGGTTTTGGTCTGGATAGCGAGTGCCGTTGACGGACGACGGAAATACAGACGTTCGCAGACCGGTTTCCGCGCAGCATCAAAAATGGTCAGGTGCGAAACCCCTTCACCTAATGCCTCCTTACTGATCACAAACGTTGCCTCCTGCTGAATCGGACGCATTTCAGCCAGTTTGGCCTGCTGGCGCGTATGGCCCAGCAGATACACCACAGAAGCATCAGCCGCGTTGGTTCTGACCCGCACGGTCAGCTGACCGGAGCCCGTTTCCTCTACCTGCATCGCATATCCCTGCGGATACACGGCGGGAAAGGCATGGCTGCTTGTCCGGCCCTGCGCATCTTTCACCACAACCCGGTAGCTGCTACCCGCTGCCGGTGTAAAGCCGAAACTGCCGATGCCAAACCGATCGGGCTGAAAACGGGCAACGGTATCTGACCCGTTTACAACAGCCCCCTGAAACGCGATGCCCCGACCGGATGCATCAGTCACCCGGAACCCCACCCGCGAGGGCAGTCCCTGCACCAGATTGCCGCCTTCCGGAAACAGCTGGACATCGTATCCGGCGTTTTTAGCCAGCACAGGCAGACCAAGTTTACGGAACGGGTTGATGATGGTTACCGGCTTTTCAAAGAAATACCCGGCTCCGGCATTTTTCATCCAGTTGGTATAGGCCCTTACCACGTAATTTCCTGAAGCCAGGGAGGCCGGCAGAAACAGCGCGCCATCACCTTTGCCCGACGTAAGCCCGACTTTAGCCTGAAGCACAGAGCGTTGCTCACCGTCGAGAACTTCAAAATAAGCGACCTTGCTGAGGTCAAACGGCCGGTGAAACGTACCGTCGACATAATACAGTTTAAACCACATGGTTTCTCCTACCATGTAAACCGGCCGGTCAACGTGGACAAACAGTTTCTCCTGAATGTGTTGCCGGTTATACTGGTCAAACTGCTGCTTGATCGAGGTCAGCCCGTCCTGTTGCGCCGACGCCCGTAACCCAATAACGGTAGACAGAATAACGAATAAATATCTCATGGGCTACTGATTCCAGAACGATGGTTTAACATTAGTGCCTTGCAGGCGGCAATCGACACATACCTCCTGACCGGTCTCATATGTCCCGTCCGGCAGGTCCGTAATCGGAATCTGCCCCGGGTACTTATTGTCAATCAACTCCTTAGGGGTCAGCGTATCTTTTACACAGCCATCATAGCCGGTTTTGGTTACCCAATACGGCAGTTCCATCCGCCGGATAAACATCCGTTTCGAAGTTACAGTACCGGCGCTGAAATAGCCGAGTGCCGGCTCTGCCGGATTGGTCAGGTTCTGGATATTGCCGGTTACCTGGGTTGGCTGCGGGTCGAAAAGTGAGCCAATGTTTTCCGTTGTTTTACTCAGCTGTTCCCAGTACAGGTAGGCATCCTGCGTCAGCGCATACTGTTTCACCAGAATACTGTAACGAACACCGATTTTGGTTGAATAGCCCGGCACATACGTAATGGGCATCTGACTGATCACATCCTGGTTAAGTTTTGCGGATGAATTAATCAGAATATTTTTCGATTTTGCACTGTTCCAGCAGGTAAAAATATCCTGTTGCCGCTGCACAATCTGTTTATTTTTCACCTCATACGACGAATAAAACGCTGAGGTAAACTCCCACGTTTCTTCATATTCCCAGCGGTAGTAACGGGTATTGCCGGTCGGATCGTGAGCATCTGCGTAGATCCGGACCCCGTCATTTTCTACTTTCCAGTTGACCTGATCGATCACAGGGCTGTTTTTAAACGCCACCATATCCGAAAGGTACTCCACCCCCCGGCTCGTTTTGATCCGGAGCCGGAAGGTTTCTCCTGTCTGGCTTGGCACACTGGTATACGAGTAAACCCCGCTGGTTACCTCTTTGAGGCTGTATTTCAGATTCCGGCTGCTTTCGATGGTTACGGTTGCCTTCGTCTCCATGGTGGGAGCCTTGGCATCGGTCAGGTTCTGCGACCGTGACAGCTTAAATGTGGTCACTGCCCCGGGGGCAATGTCCAGAAACCCATCAACAACCAGATAGGTGGCCGGAGCCGTAATTTCGGGCGGACGGTAGGGATCAACGCACCCGCCCATGATGAGAATAAACAGCCAGCCAATTAATTGTTGTGTATGCTTACGTTTCATAATATCGAACAGGACTGGCCTTAGAATTTAAAGTTGTAGGTCAATGACGGAATGGGCTGGCCGAAGATCGACAGCTTATATCCGCGGATCCCCCCGTTTTCTGACTTGAAATAAATAGAGTATGCGTTCCGGCGGCCGGTCAGGTTATAGACCGAAATCGTCCATGAGCTATGGGCCAGTTTCTTCACCTTGTGGTTGCCTTCGATGTTCATCGCAAAGTCGGTCCGGAAATAGTCCGGAATCCGGTACTGGTTGCGCTCCGAGTAGAGCAGGCGCTGCGCCTCACCAAGGGTATATTTGGCCAGCGGCAACGTAATCGGACGCCCGGTGCTGTAGGTCATGTTGATCGATACGCTGAACCGGCGGCTGAACCGGTAGTTGCCGATCATCGTCACGTCGTGCGGTTTGTCGTAGTTGCTCGGGTAATATTTACCCTGATTAATCACTTCCCCGACCTGTGTACCCGTTGTCCGCAGGAAAGTCCGGGCGTAGGTATAGCTGATCCAGCCGTTCAGTTTACCCGTCAGTTTTTTCGCCATCAGTTCGATCCCGTAGGCTTTCCCTTCCGCATTTACCACATCGGTTTCGATATGGTGGTTCAGAATCAGAACGGCCCCGCTCCGGTAATCAATCAGGTTCTGCATGGTTTTATAATACCCCTCAACCGACAGTTCGACTGTATTGGCTTTCAGGTTTTTATAGATACCCAGTGAGTACTGATCGCCCACCTGCGGGCGGATGTGGCTGTCGCTCAGCTTCCAGATGTCGGTCGGGGCAATAACGGTGGTATTCGACAGCATCTGAATGTACTGCCGCATCCGGTTAAAGCTGGCCTTAACCGACGCGTTTTCGCTCAGTACATAGCGCGCCGAGAACCGGTATTCAGGTCCGTGGTAGGTCTGTATCGGTTTATTGGCGGCATACGAAACGGTATCAACGATGTTATTGGTCGTCACCGGCAGGCCCGGCGCATAGGCAAAGACGTCTTTCGGCCCGAGGTAGCTGTAGAGCGAATACCGGAGTCCGAAACTAAGCGACAACCGCTGGTTGATATCGTAACGGTCGCCGACATAAACGGCACTTTCAATGCCCTGCTCGGCCGGCACACGGTCCGACGCCACCAGCGATTCGGTACCTCGCGGCAGGTAGGTGCCCGGCTGCAGTTTGTAGTAGGTCGAGCTGATCCCGAAATCGACCGTATGCTTCGGATTCGGGAAATAGTTGAAATCTGCTTTGGCCATCGTCTGGTTAATGCCGAAATCAAGGTCATAGGCATTTACCGGATTACGGTCAGCCGACACGTTGTATTTGTACTGGCTTACTCCGCCCGTAAAGACACTGTACAACTTGTTGTTGAACAGGTGCTTCCACTTCAGCGTCAGGTTCTGGTTGCGGTAGTTATAGGCTGTATCGCTGTTGAGCCGGAAATAATCCTGACTCAGGTAACCGGTCAGATAAATCGTATTTTTGTTGTTGTAGTCGTGCGTAATGTGCACGTTGACGTCGTAGAAGTTGGCGCGGCTGTTGCGGAACGTACTGACCGGCACCTGCTTCAGCAACCAGCTTGAATACGAAGACCGGCCGCCGATGATAAACGAGGTCTTGTCTTTCAGAATCGGTCCTTCGAGCGTCAGACGGCCTGTCAGCAGCCCCAGACCACCCGACCCGCCGAATTTCTTCTTGTTGCCATCACGCGTCATCACCTCCAGCACCGACGACAACCGGCCGCCGTAGCGCGACGGAATCCCGCTTTTGTAGAGTTCGACGCTCTTGATCACATCCGGGTTGAAGGCCGAGAAAAAGCCGAACAGGTGCGATGAGTTATAGATGGTCGCATCGTTGTACAGAATCAGGTTCTGGTCGGTGGCGCCCCCCCGTACGTTCAGGCCGGTCGAACTTTCGCCCACCGATTTCACACCCGGCAGCGTCATGACCACCCGCAACAGATCGGTTTCGCCCAGAGCCGTCGGCACCTGCTTCATCGTCCGGATGTCGACCCGCTCCTGCCCCATCTGAAGCCCCGACACGTTCACGTCTTTTTCGGCGGCGATCACCACCTCTTTCAGCGGAATTACGTCGTCTTCCATGTTCACATCCAGTGACCCGTCGCCGTACAGAATAATCTGCCGCTGGGTATCTTTCATCCCGACGCTGCGGAGTTTCAGCGCATGTCGCCCGCGGGGCAGCGTAAACGAGTAATAGCCGAACTGGTCTGTTGAGGTCCCGATACGCGGGTTGTCGATATAGACCGCTGCCCCGACAATCGGTTCGCCCGATGCCTGGTTCCGGATATAGCCTGCCACCGTGGCGCGGCCGGGCCGGATCGGATTGGTCCGCTTGCCAACCTCGTAGATTTTGGTTTCGGGGGCTACGATCTGCTTCCGGCTTTCGGTCAGATAGGCGTTGGCCGTCGAATCGTCCTTACCGGCGTTATTGCCACGGTCAAAAAAGTCGATTGGCAGATTGGTTCGGATCGGCCGGTTTACGGTAATGTATACACGTTTCCGGGCATCAATCGCGTACTGAAACAGCGTGCCGTTAAAGAGCTGCTGCAGTACATTGCTCAGCGGCTTGCGGTCGACATTCAGGTTTACCACCACACTGTCCAGCTCCCCCGGCCGGTAGTAGAACCGATAAGGGGTTGCCTGTTCAACGGTGCGGGCAAACTGCTCAAACTTCACGTTGGTAAAATTCCCGCTGACGAGATCCTGTCCCGA
This sequence comes from Arsenicibacter rosenii, assembly GCF_001870735.1. Lineage (GTDB taxonomy): Bacteria > Bacteroidota > Bacteroidia > Cytophagales > Spirosomataceae > Arsenicibacter > Arsenicibacter rosenii. Next base: position 40,619 of record NZ_MORL01000011.1, read on the forward strand.
TTGACCGAATCCTGTCAGGCTCAACGCAAACACAAAAAAAGAAAACAGGGTAAGACGGTAAAAATAGCTCATAACTAACGGGTTAGGGCGTCATATTCCCGGGCTAACAGCACCAGCGTTTTTTCTTTATTCTCCTTAAACTTAATACGTTCGGCACGCAGAAGTTTCCGGAGTTCCTTCTTTTTGTCGCCATAGACGCTCAGTGCGCCGCCCAGCGTTTTAACCGGAAAATACCGCTGATCACGGCGAATCCAGTACTCATCTTTAGACAGATACTCGGCTTTGTAAACACCGGTCGAGATATCTTCCAGAACTACCTTCACCCGACGGGACAGCAACTGGGTCCGGCCGCTGTAAAGCAGGTCGTAAAAACCGGTTCGTACGCCGACCAGGCTATCGCCCGTCAGCCGGACGAACTGATGACCGTTGATGGTGAAGCGGTCAACTTTTTCGCTGTTCAGCCGCATCCGGTAACCACCGTCCAGGTGGCGGATAAAGAGTTCATCCCGCACAATGTCGTACCCCATCGGTATGTCATTATAGTCGACAGAATAGTAGGTGACCGAACCTTTTTGCAGGCTGTCTACCTGAAAATAAGGATGAACCTTGATCCGGAAGTCGTGCTGGATGTACTCGTTGCCGTTGTAAATGGCCGATTGCTGGTTCATGACCTTGTTGTACTGTGTGACAACGGCTGAACGCGCCTGTTCCCGGAAAACCGAATCGGCCGGAAGCGACTGAGCGATGCCCCGGTTAATGACAAAACACAGTAAGAGGAAGGGTATAAATTTTTGCATGCTGTTGTTTACCAACAAATGTGTGTTGACTTTCTGTCAGTTACGATTTTATCTGCCCATTCGTTGCATTATTTCAATAAAGACCGCACAATTTAAGCAAAGGTTGTAACCAAATAAACCTTTAGTGTGATAAATATTTTTGATACATGAAAATGTATAGATATTACAGACTGGACTCTCTAAACTTATTACCACATCCGAAACGGTGAACGCCTTTTACCGAAGTCTGTTTCTGAGGCAGTCGCTCCGGTAAAAGGCGTTTTCACAAGCCGGGAAATCCGGTTATTTCAGTTTACTGATTTCGCAGCCGGCCAGCAGGTAGCACCCCAGGCCATAGTCTTCAAAGTCAGGCTTGCTGGTGTAGGTTACCGGTTGCCCGTCTTTCGGCTCCTTACCCGTACCCTGCACAAAGCCCAGAAAACCGTTCGGATGCAGCGACTCTCTGGCCATTGCCTGCCAGGCTTTGGCAATCACCGGCTTATATGTTTTCGCATCGAGCAAGCCGTGGTTGATACCCCACGCCATGCCATAGATAAACAGGCTCGTGCCCGACAGCTCTTTCCCCCCGAAATTGGTCGGGTCGTGCAGACTGACGTTCCAGTAACCATCCTCACGCTGCAAGGCCGGCAGGGCCTGAATCATGTCCAGATACATTTTTTGGTATTCCGTACGGTGCGGTGCGTCTTCCGGCATAATGTCGAGCACCCGTACCAGCGCCGCCACTACCCAGCCGTTTCCGCGCGACCAGTAACAATCCTGTCCGTTGGGCTCTTTGTAAGGTGGTACAAAATCTTTATCGCGCCACCACAGTTTGTCTTCCGGATTATACAGCCCTTTGCCACCGTGGACGGTTTTCGAGTAAGTATATATCTGATACATTTTCTCGAAATAGGCGTTGTCCTTATACATCACCCCGAAACGGGCAAAGACCGGCATCGCCATCTGCAAGGCATCAATCCAGTTCCAGTCGTCGATTTTATCGCTGGCCACCATATTGTCGATGCTGGCCTTGATGTCGCGGATACGTTCCGGATGGTCATGACCGGCCGCTTTGTCGATCAGGTACAGGTCAATATACGTCTGACCGCAGCACTGGTCATCGGCGTTACGGGTTTTTACGCCGCTGCGGAGCCCCCACCTGTGTTTTTCGCCCCATTCAACGGCGTAGTCGTAGTATTTTTTCTGCTTGTCGAGCGCATAGAGCGCCATGAGCCCTTCGTAATACACCGCACGCGTCCAGATATTGCCCGGACGGGTTTTGTTAGTAACGATTTCTTTACCGGGATCAGGCCATGCCTGCATAAAATAAGCATTGGCCAGGGTCATTTGCCGGAGAATTTCTTTCTTACCAGGGAGTTTCTGAGCAGACGCCATCAGAGAAGAAGCGGTCAGGAAACAGGCAATCCAGAACCGATAGCGTGTGAAACGGTAGTGCATGAAATGGACAGGTTAATTGGTAAATCCTAATTTGATCCTAAAATAAGGCAATCGCCTTACCTGACCGTCCTGCACTGTAGGGTGGTTTACGGATGCTGGATACTGTAGATGCTGGTTAGTGGTGGCACGACTATGAGTCGTGCCACCACTTTTGGGGCTTCGTGCTCCTGTCTTTGTGGGTTCTTTATGCGTCAACGGGCATGCCGCGCAGCTTGATATTCTGCTGGCGGATACGCTGGCAAAGCACCCGGATCATGTTCCGCAATACTTCTTCGCGCTCTGTCATGAGGTCAAAGAAATCGTCCTGATCAATCCGGAACAGCGTAACCGGTGTATGGGCGAGGGCTGTTGCCGAACGTGGCTCGGTATCCAGCAAGGCCAGTTCACCGAAGAAATTACCACGCTCCAGCACGGCGAGTTCCTTAGGGCCGTCGTAGATACCTACCTGCCCGCTGTAGATAATGAACATGCAGGTACCCAGCTCCCCTTTCCGGACAATCTCTTCGCCTTCGCCGAGTGTCACCTCTTTCATGATGGGCACCACACTACTCAAAACATTATCCGGCGTGCCCGCAAACAAGGCATTATTCTTCAGGATAAACACGCGCTCGGTGGCCGAAACGGTGGATGCGGTTGCCAGGTCGTGGCTCATAGCTTTTGTTAATTCGGGGTACTGGGTAATTAATTCCTGATAAACGGCACTTTTCTGACGGGCCAGACGGGTCAGGGCATCCAGCGCCCCTTCCCGGATAACCGGATTACCATGGTGAAAATAAACGGGGGCGGTCAGTAAATATTCCTGATCGGCGGTTGGCAGGTTACGGAGCGCACAGGCAATGGTCCAGTCGGTAAAGAGCCTGTCGCCCTGATCCAGAATAAACAGCTGGATACTGCCATCCTGCTGATAGACACCCACCTGCTCATCAAATTGCCGGATTTTTTCGGACACCGGCAGGTCTTCCGCCAGAATCTGCAGGCAGTTATATACAGGCCGTGGCACAAGGTTTTCGAGCACTTCCAGTGAATTGGCCTGCCGCTCCGACGACTCATGGGCGAGATTGGCCCGTACATTTTCAATAATTTCCTTGTCGTACAGCTGCGAAAGCGTCAGCAACATCCGCTGGGTCAGCCGCTCCTGCTCATATAACAGACTACTGACCAGGGCTTCGTCCTTTACATCGGCAACCGCATTCAGCAACCGCTGCGCCAGTTGTACCTCCCCGTCGAGGGCGCGTTGAAAAACCACATTGTAGCGCTCAATGTGCGGGAAGTTTTTGAGCGCCTTCAGAACGGCTGTCCGAACCGCCACCAACGGACTGTCCATGAGCGTAATCAGCCATTGGTGCGATTCCGACGTCCGCATCCGTTCGGCTACCGAAATGATGCGGGTCAGAATGGCCGTATCGGTTTGCAGGCTGTAATACGTTTGCAGACCCGATAACACATCCCCATGCATCCCGGCAATGCTGCGGGCCGCAATACGGCCAACGTGTTTGTCGGCCAGCAGGTCAAGCTGCGCCGGTAACAGCCGTTTATCAGCCAGTTCGGCAGCGGTGTCGAGTGCTGCCATCAATAAGCTCTCACGGGCGGTCAGACAGCCTTCGACAAACGGTACATAATCCATCAGGCGCAGCGTCCGGATACAGGTCAGGGCAAACAGCCTGTTGGTTACGTCCGGATCGGCACACCATCCGTCGAGGCTCTTTCGCGCCGGTCCGAATGTCGGATTAGCCTGTAGAAAACCAAGAATAGCTCCTTGCCGTACGGCCGCATCGGCCGACTCCAGCAGCGCCAGATCCTGCGGACGTTGGCTGCGGCTACACAGGATGACAGCCGCTTCCCGGCGCACATCGGCGTCGGCATCCTGCTGGGTCAGCAGAAACAACTCATCGTCCGAAACCGCCAGCGTTTTATAGTCGGTCAATAAGCGGAGGCGGATCGACGCTGCCGGGTGCCGCATCAGAACCGATGCCTGTTTCGCCAGTACATCGGGCTTATTTACCCGCAGCCAGTCAATAGCGGTCAGCACTTCTTCGGGGCGTTCGCTCTGGAGGTGTTGCAATACAAGTTTCGTTGCATCATCCGTCAGCGGCAGCTCGTCGGCGGCAATAAACCGGCGCCCCAGTGCGTCGTGCAGCGTGGCCAGATATTGCCGGTATGTGCGCTGGATAAAGCCAATGGTTATCACACCGACAACGGCCATCCCCGTCAGCAGCATGGCATTCAGGTTTTCGTGGCCGTTGCGCAGCAGGAAAATCATACCACCGGCCAGACCCATGCCCAGCGGTTCGTAAAAGCCCTTGGCCAGCGTGTGGCCCTTGAGGCGCTGATGCGGGGGCAACGGCTGAAACAAAACCAGAAAGACCGGATCGAACAGCGACCGGCGCACCACCTCAAACACCAGATACAGCCCGCAGTAATACACCATCAGACTGGTTTCGTCGGGCGTTTGCCATTCAACAACCAGGTAGCCGGTAATCCAGAGCAGGGCAGCAACCGGCAGCAGACGCATCGTATTCAGAATGCCGAAACGGTCGAGGGCGCGGCGGGAAGCCAGCAGCTTAACAATCATGGCCAGTAAATACGTAATGGCCAGCACAATACCCAGCGACCGCATGACCAGCGCCTGATCATGGAACCGGTATTTTACATTGATAAAAAAGGCATATTCAATCCCCGTGGCAATAGACGCGATGCTCAGCACACTCAGGCACATGGCAAAAATCAGTTCACTGCCTCCGAAGAGCTGCGTCACCAGTTTACCCTGTGGCCGGCGAACCGGGCGGGCTGTGCCATGGGCCGCATGTACCTCGTGTGACTGAATGGTTTTCCAGACCGTAATGAGGGCCGATCCGAAAAACACGAAGGCAATCAGCAGCAGGTAGATCAGTTCGGTATGGTTGTGCACCAGTGCGGCCAGGATAGCGCCCATGGCCTTGGCAGGCATATCGCCGGAGCTGATCACACTGAAAAGACGTTTACCCTGCCGCACATCAAATACCAGGGCCGAAATGCCCCAGAATTCGAGGTTGGTAAGCAGGTAAATAGCGCGATAACCCACCATAATAGCCACCGCCATCGCCACCGAATGCCCGATGGCCACGAGGCCGACGATTAACGCCGTCAGGATAATTACCGACCACACCACCCTGAAAACGAGACTGGAGAGCGGGAGCCGGTGCTCAAAATAGGCGTATAGTTTCCCGACTCCCATCATGCCGAGGGCGGCCATCACATACGCAACGGGAAGACTCGTTTCGGGGTGATTTTCCAGCAAAATCACGTTGGCCGACACGTATACCAGAATGGTCCCTAATCCTAAAAAGAAGTGGTGCAGAAAAAACAGCCGTACTGTGCGTGCCTCTTCTGACCGTACACCCAGCGAGCGATTCAGGCGCTGGGCCGACGCGGTATTCATCATAACTACAAAGAAAACAGAATCGGGCAGGAATCTGAAACGCATCGGGCAGGAAAGCGCTCCAAACGGGGTATTTTCCTGGCTAAGCCGAATTTCCTGGTGGTTTTAGCGTATATTGCACTATCACCCCTACTCATTAACACGTTTCCGTATGGGTCTTCCTACGCATTTTCTGATTGCTTTTTTTACGATTCAACAACTCCGGAAAACCACCAAAGATAATCCTGACTTCCCGGAGGTAGATCTTTATCTACATATCGGCTGGTATGCGACCATCGGCCTGATTGCCGGAGGCTATATTTTTAACATTGAGCAAGCCGCGACCATTGGTATGATGCTGATCTCGTTTGCTGCGATGTATCAGATTCATACTACGGCGGCGTTTCAGCCATACCGGTATATCATCGGTATCGCGGGACCCTATCTGGGCGTTTCCCTACTGGCACAGCTCATCCGATTTATTGCGCCCGACTTTTATAAGTCGATTGATATGTTTGTTGAGGGATTTATCCTCATCACGTTTGTCTGGGGCTGGGCCAACTGGTCGTCTATGCGGAAACAGCAGAAGGCGCTGGAAGAAGAACGGAAAAAACGGGAAGCCGAACAGGAAAATAACCGCCTGATTTCGGCCCAGCGCGATGAACTGGAGTACCTGGTTTCGGAACGGACGGCCGAGCTGACCAAACAGAAGGAAGAACTGGAGCGCGCGCTCAATGAACTCAAAACAACCCAGGCGCAGCTGATTCAGCGCGAAAAAATGGCCTCACTCGGGGAACTGACCGCCGGTATTGCCCACGAAATTCAGAACCCGCTCAATTTTGTCAATAACTTTTCGGAGGTATCCGTTGAACTACTCGACGAACTGGAAGAAGAACGCCGGAAAGATACCTCATCGCGCGATGAAGGGCTGGAAGACGAGATTCTGTCGGACCTGCGGCAGAATCTGGAAAAGATCAGCCACCACGGCCACCGTGCCGATTCGATTGTCAGAGGCATGATGGAGCACTCCCGCACCTCAAACGGGGAAAAACGCCCGACCGACCTCAACGCGCTCACCGACGAATACATGAAACTGGCCTATCACGGGCTGCGGGCCAAAGACAAATCGTTTAATGCGCAGCTATTTACCAAATACGCAGAAAATATCGGCGAGATCTATCTGGCCCCGCAGGAAATCGGGCGGGTACTGATTAACCTGTTCAGTAATGCGTTCTATGCACTTCAGGAAAAACAGCGCAATGCCAATGGACCGGTGGTATTTCAGCCCTCGCTGAAAGTAAGCACCCAACTCGAAAACGGGAAAGTAGTATTGCGTATAAAAGACAACGGCACCGGCATCCCGCAGGAAATTATCAACAAGATCTACCAACCCTTTTTTACTACCAAGCCAACCGGACAGGGAACCGGGCTTGGTTTATCGCTGAGCTATGACATCATTACAAAAGGCCACGGGGGCGATATCAAAGTGGAAAGCGTCGAAGGCATGGGCACCACCTTTGAGATTAGTTTACCGAAAACGTGACATGAAGTCTTTTTTGTTTATCCTGCTGGGTTTTGTTTGTTGTTTAGGCGCGTTTTCCGGTAAGGCTCAGCCGGCGATCCCTACCGTAGACATACAGTCCGATTCGGTTAACCAGGCACTGGATACCACACAGTTTCAGATTTTAGAAGACCGTCAGGGCATGTTGCGGATTGAGCAGGTCGTCAACAATCCGGCGTTTCATCATGACAGTTACTTTAACCGGAACCGGCGGTCGCACGTCTACTGGATCCGGCTGCAACTCCGGAATACGCTCGATCACCCGCTGAGCCTGTACCTCTGCCACTTCAGCGGCAGCTATTTTGACCTGTACTGGCAAAACCGCCCGGGCCGCTGGCAACATCAGCGAACGGGGCCGCTGGTGCCGATCAGCCAGATTCCTCCTCACGAGGGGAACCGCGAAAACAACCGCATTCTGGTCACAATGGCGGCCGGACAAACCTATGTCTTCTACCAGCGCCTCGAAAATCCATTCTGGCAACCGCCGCTGGTTTATCTGTCGCCGCAGATCCAGTCCCTGTTCAACCGCAAGGATACGTTGTTTGCATATTACCGTGCCGAACGCGGCTGGGTAGATATTTTCGTGGACGGGATCATGCTGGGTATTCTGATGCTGGCCATTGCCTATAATGTTTTCCTGTTTTTGTCGATCCGCGACAGAACTTACCTGTATTTTGGCATTGCCCTGTTTTTTTTCACATTAGACCGGAATACCTACCGCATTCAGGCATTCCTGTTTGAGGAATACCCGTATTCGTTCCGGCTCGCAGCCAACTTTTTCTTTATCGCCTTTTTCCTGTTCTTTCTGCAATCGTTACGCAGGTTTACCGGCTCACTACTGAACAGGACGCGTAATAACCGGCTCATAACCTACCTGCTGGCCTTCACGGCATTCGTTAACCTTATTTTCTTTTTCTCGTTCGGCATGCCGGGTGTACCGGCCGACGAGATTCTGCTGCTGGAGGAGATTCTGGTACGGGTTATTCTGCTGCTCTGGGCGCTGACGGTCTGGAAACACCGGCATCAACGAGCCGTTGACGCACGGCTGGCCCTGATTGCGACCACGCCTCTGCTGACCTTGTGGGTATATACACTTATCACCCGGATTCTGGGACAGTATGCCAATATCACCATTCCGCAGTCCCTGAGAATAATGATTGATTATCTGGAAAGCTTTTGCTTCGCCTGGCTGATTATTCTGTTTTCGGGGGCGCTGATCAACCGGTATAATCAGGCACGGCAGCTGGTTGCCAGACAGGCGCTCGAACGGGAGCAGCTGGAAAAGGAGCGCGAAATGGAGCGCAACCGCATCATTGCCAGCCAGAACGAACGGCTGGAACAGCAGGTAAAAGAACGGACCGCTCAGCTGGAAGCTTCCCTGACCGAACTAAAGGCAACCCAGGCGCAGCTGATTCAGGCCGAAAAAATGGCCTCGCTCGGAGAACTGACCGCCGGTATTGCCCACGAAATTCAGAACCCGCTCAATTTCGTCAATAACTTTGCCGAGGTAAGCGTCGAGCTGATTGACGACCTGAAACTCGATCTGCAGGACGGCCATTATGATGGAGTATTGTCGGTTTCCGATGATCTGGCGCAGATCCTTGCCAAAATTCAGCAGCACGGGCAACGGGCGGCGGCCATCGTCAGCGGCATGCTCGACCACAGCCGGACACAGCCAGGGGCGAAAACGGAAGTCAATATCAATGAGCTGGTCAGCGAAAGTTTAAAACAAGCCTATCACGACATTCGCACCAAAGACAGCCACTTCCGGGCCCGTCTGGTGACCAATACCGACCGGTCGCTTCCGCGTCTGACGCTGGTGGCGCAGGATATCAGCCGGACGCTGGTCAACCTGTTTACCAATGCCTTTTATGCTATGCATGAAAAAGCCGCCACTGTCGGGCCGATGGCCGGCTATGAGCCACAGATCAGGATCAGCACCGAAGCCGTTGATCAGTGGTTGTTTATCCGTATCCGCGACAACGGAACCGGTATTGACAGCAAGATTATCGGTAAGGTATTTCAGCCGTTTTTTACGACCAAACCAACCGGCCATGGTACCGGCATGGGCCTTTCGCTGAGCTACGACATCATTACCAAAGGCCACGGCGGACAGCTTTCGGTAATCAGTGAGCCCGGAAATTTTACAGAATTTACCATTCAGCTCCCGCTTGACGACGGGAAACGATAAAATCGTATATTTATTTCTTTACCGAACCGATCCTGTAAACCTTGATTTAATTAACATTATGGCGACCATGCCACCACATGATGAAGCGGCACTGAAGGCCCAGCATGACCAGTTGGAAGAGCTGATTGCCCGTCAGGCCGATCAGCTTCAACAGCAACAGATTGATATTGAGCTGTTGCAGGAAAAACTGACCGGTCTGCAGGAGCAATTGTTGCTCCGCGAAAAAATGGCCTCGCTCGGGGAGCTGACCGCCGGCATCGCCCATGAGATTCAGAATCCGCTCAACTTTGTCAATAACTTCGGAGAGGTTTCGGCCGAGCTGGTCGGCGAGCTCCGCGAATTTGCGGTGCCTAACCTGCCGGAAGGAGATCAGGAAGAAGCCAATGCCATTCTGGATGATCTGGCGACTAATCTTGAAAAGATTGTCTACCACGGCAAACGGGCCGATTCGATTGTCAAGAGCATGTTGCAGCATTCGCGGACAAACGTGACGCAGAAAGAGCCCACCGACCTGAATGAACTGGCCGACGAATACCTGCGCCTGGCCTACCACGGGCTACGGGCAAAAGACAAAACCTTTAATGCGCAGCTGGTGACCGATTTCGACGCGGCCGTCGGCAAGGTGACCGTCTTCGGGCAGGATATCGGCCGGGTACTGCTGAACCTCTATACCAACGCCTTTTATGCCACGCAGCAAAAACAGAAGCAAACGGCAAATCCCGAACAATACCGGCCGACGGTATGGGTGCACACCAAACGCCTTGGCCCGAATGACATCGAAATCTGTATCCGCGATAATGGCACCGGTATCCCGAATGAGGTGATTGACAAGATTTTTCAGCCGTTTTTTACGACCAAACCAACCGGACAGGGCACGGGCTTAGGCTTGTCGCTCAGTTATGAAATTATCAGTAAAGGCCACGGAGGTTCCCTTTTGGTTGAAACCGAAGACAACAGCTTTACGCAGTTTATTATCCGGTTGCCCGTTTAAATATGTAACTTGCCATTCTTTAGTACGCCCCTGACTCCTATGAAAATTCTGGTCGTTGACGACGAAACCGATGTAAAAGCTCTATTCGAACAACGATTCCGGCGCGAGATCCGCAACGGCGATATTTCGTTTGCCTTTGCCCACTCGGGAGAGGCTGCGCTGGAGGTTTTACAGGACCATGTTTCTGAATTTGTCCTGATTTTATCCGATATTAACATGCCCGGCATGAGCGGACTCGAACTTCTCCGGCGTATTCGGTCAACCTACCCCGTTGCCCCGCCGAAAGTGATGATGCTGACCGCTTACGGGGATGACGAAAACTATAACCAGGCCATGCAATACGGAGCCAACGATTTCCTGACGAAGCCGCTGGACTTCTCCCTATTGAAAGAAAAACTTAAACAAACGCTATGAAGGCCAAAATCCTCGTCGTAGACGATGAAACCGACCTCGAACTCCTGATCAAGCAGAAATTCAGACGGCAGATTCGCGAACAGAAATACGAATTTGTTTTTGCCCACAACGGCGTTGAAGCCTTGCAGGAACTGCAGCGGCATCCTGATATCGACATTGTCCTGAGCGACATCAACATGCCCGAAATGGACGGGCTGACGCTGTTGGTTAAATTAAACGAAGTAAGCCCGCTGGTTAAAGCCATTATTGTGTCGGCTTACGGCGATATGGACAACATCCGTATCGCCATGAACCGAGGGGCCTTTGACTTTATCTGTAAGCCGGTCAATTTCAGCGATCTGGAGGTGACGATGCAGAAAACGATTGACCATGTGCACCAGCTCCACGAAACCCTGAAAGCGGTCAAGGAGAACAATATCCTGCGGATGTACGTCGATGAATCGGTACTGAAGTTTATGAACCGGTCGGAGTTTGAAAGCACGCTGCTGGCCAATGAAACCGTTGAAGGCACCATTGTCTTTATGGACATCTGCGGCTTTACAGCCATCACCGAACGGCAGCCTGCGGATACGGTGGTTCACCTGATCAACAAGTACTTCGACGTTATGGTGAAAGAGATTATTGCGCAGGGTGGTTACGTCGACAAGTTTATGGGTGATGCCGTCATGGCAGTCTTCCGTGGCGACTATCACCTCGACCGCGCCATTGAAACCGCCCTGGCCGTACGCCACAGCATCGGCGATATGGAACCGACGGTCAACAACGGTGAAACGTTCTCGCCGCAGGTATCGATTGGTATCAACACGGGCGAAATGATTTCGGGAAACATTGGCTCTGAAACCCTGCGCCGCCTCGACTTTACGGTTATCGGCGATGTGGTCAACACCGCCCAACGGCTGCAATCAGTCGCCAAAGCAGGCCAGATCATCATCAGCAAAAAAGCTTACGACGAGGTAAAAGAATCGTTCAACTGCCGCGAGGTTGGCGAGGTCAGTCTGAAGAACAAGGCGAATACTGTGCTCGTTTACGAGGTACTGGAATAAACCACAAAGGCAGAAAGAATCGAAGGAGCACAAAGAATAATAAAAACTTCGTGCCGCTTCCCGCCTTTCTGCCTTCGTGGTTACAGTTGCTTCTTCAGAAAGGCGACAATTGCCTCAACCGTCGGCTCAAACCACGGATGAAACAGGCAGAAGGTATGCGGGGCGTCCGGAAACGATTTGACTTCTGAGTAAATACCCAGTGCATCCAGTTTCCGGCGCATATCATCGCGGCCCGCATGCATCCGGTCGACCGAACTATTGATAAACAGAACAGGGGGCGTTTGGCTGTCAACGTGATTCAGCGCCCCGGCTTCGTGCCACAACTCCGGACGGGTTTCCTTGTTGACCCCAAACCAATAGGTCGCCGCCGAGACCGAGCGGCTGTCGTCGCCTTCGCCGGATTCGGGGTGAATGAACGCCAGCGTTCCGTCAATATCGACAATCGCCTGTACGGCGCTTGACACCGACGGATTCGGGCCGTTGCCTTCGAATGCCGGGTCACCATTGGTCGTCCCGACCAGCGTAGCCAGTTGCCCGCCTGCCGAAAAGCCCAGTACCGCAATCCGCTTCGGGTCAATCTGTTCGCCCTTGGCGTTGGCCCGCATCCAGCGGATAGCCGCCTTGAGATCATAAACTGCCGCCGGATACAGCGCCTCCGTCGATAACCGGTATTCGACCGTTACGGCCACATAGCCATGTGCGGCCAGTTGCTGCGCCAGCGGAATGTGCTGCGACCGGTCGCCGGAACGCCAGCCCCCCCCGTGAATGACCAATACGGCCGGGTAGCCGCCTTTTTTCGGTTTCGCCGGCGCAAAGACATCCAGCTGCATCGCACGGTCGCCGTACTGCGCATAAGTCAGGTTCCGTTTTTCCCGTACATCCGGCAACGTAAACGGGGTTACCAGCCTGATATCAGGATGTTTCTTCTGCGCATTTTTCAGGGCGCTGTAATTTGTAAAGGATGTATCCCGGACACCCGTCAGGCCATTTACCGGCTTTTGGGCCACGGCCAGCTCTATACCCGACAGGACGGCGAGTATACTGAGGCAGGTTTTTACTAAGGTCATGGGTCAATTTTTCATAAAACGCAAAAGTCCCCAAAATGAGGACTTTTGCTGTAATCAAACAACCAGAATTATCGCGTAATTGACTTAATAGCCGGGATTTTGCTTCAGCTTACCCTGATAGGCATCTACCGTTGCCTGATCATACGGGAACAGCTCACTCTTGCCCGTCACGAAGAAGCGGGCAATACCCTGATGCAGCGGCAGACCATCGATCAGGTTACCGGTCAGGTGCTGGGTCCAGTCAAGCCGGTTCCAGCCGGTTGGCGCTGTTGTCAGGGCAGTCGTTTTATAGAACGAGTTCAGCCACTGAATTTCTTCGCCGTTGTTGCGCCAGAACAGATAGCGAGGTATGTTGTAAGGTGCTTTTGAGTCGCGGATGGCCTGAATCTTATCGCGGGTTTCCTGAATTTTCTGAGCCAGCAGGTTCCAGCGGATCAGGTCAAATTTCCGGATCCCTTCGCTGCCAAATTCCAGATACCGCTCGTTTACGATGGCATCAAAGAACGCAGCTTTCGTAGTCGGGGTAGTACCGATCCGGGCCGTATTACCGGCATAAGCCCGCTTACGGACTTCTTCGAACGCTGAGATCGCTGCGGCTGTCGGAGCGCCGTTCAGTTCGTTTTCGGCCTCGGCAAACATCAGCAATACATCAGCGAAGCGGATAAACGGCCAGTTATAGCCTACGTTCAGGGCCGTGCCCGGCAACAGCGGGTTCCGCCAGTCTTTCCGGAATTTACCATCGGTCAGTTCTCCCAGACGGCGCGGTGTTTTGATATTTGTTGCGCCGACGGCATACATGGTTACTGTCACATCACGGCGGGTATCGGTCGAGTCAAACGCATAGAAGTAGTTTGGCAGTACCAGCAACCCACCGCCACCGACTCCGTAACGCGACGACGCGTTCACCGACGGACCGTTGTAGTTCCCCATCCGGCTATCGGAGGTGGAGTTAGACCCGCCCGCACCGGCTTCGAAAATAATCTCACCATTCGGATCGTACTGGAACGAGGTCAGCTTACGCCAGATATCTTCGAAGCTGGGGTTCAGCGTGTGTTCGCCCCGTTTCGCCAGCAGATCGGCACACTCGTCGCGGGCGATTTTGTAATAGGTCAGATAGTCGGCGTTGCGCTCCATTTTACCGCTGCTGCGCAGGGCATAGCCGCCCCGGAACAAGGCCAGTTTAGCACGAAGCGCCTTCACGGCCCCTTTGGTAACCCGCTCGTTCCGGGTGCCGGCTTCGGTACGCCACGGCACCAGATCTGTCGCGAGGCGCAGGTCTTCGATCAGCTTTGCGTATGTGACATCGCGGTCAGCTTGTGCAATAAACAAATCGGTCTGCTTATAGGCCGGTTGCATCGGTGCCGGTACATCGCCCCAGTTCCGGATCAGTTCGAACAGGAACTGCGCCCGCAGCGTCAGTACCTCGCCGTGCAGGCGGCGCAGTTCTTTTTTCTCGGCATCGGTCCCGTTGCTGTACTGCGGCATCAGCGGAATCTGTTCAATACAGAGGTTCGCCTTTTCCACCCCGCGATATAACTGCAGGAACGGGTTACGGATTTCGGTATTGGTCAGCAAAAGCTGGTAACGGCCAATCCCCCGGCGACCGTTATCAATGTTCCCCGACACAATTATTTCGTCGGAGTCATAGGGGTAATACATGTTGATCCGGATACCGTAGCCGTTATCGCCCATCAGCTCATCATACACCCCGATGACCGCGTTCGTGGCGTTGGCTACGTTCGAAAAGGCATCCGAAATACTGATTTGTGATTGAGGCTGCACCTCCAGGTAATCCCGACAACCCACTACCGACAACAGGGTAACAGTCAGCGCGATGCCTACACTTGACACTCGTTTTATGATCGAATTCATTGTCTGATTAAAAAGTCACGTTTACACCAAATACCCATGTTTTCGCACGCGGATAACCCGCGTAATCAACGCCTTGTGTCAGCGGATCCGAACGACGTGTACTTACCTCAGGATCGAACCCCGAGTACTTGGTCAGGGTCGCCAGGTTGTTTACCGTAGCATAGGCCCGGAAGCGTGACATCCCCACTTTTTTCGAAATAGTTGCCGGCAGGGTATAGCCCAGTGTGATGTTGTTCAACCGCAGGAACGACCCGTCTTCAACCGCCCATGAGTGCAGCCAGTAGCGTTGTACCCGCACCGGTGTCCAGATGGTAGCATTGGCATTCAGTGCCTTCAGCTCCGCCGGATCCGTTACGATCTGACCCGCATCGTTGAGGTTGGTCCAGCGGTTTTTCATCATCGACAGCATGTTCAGGTTCGGGAACGCGCCGTCGGTAAATTCGATTTTGTTGGCGTTGTAAATGTCGTTGCCGACCACCCAGTTTACAAACACACTGAAATCAAAGTTTTTGTACGTCACCTGGTTGTTCCAGCCACCGATGAATTTAGGGTTGGCATTTCCGATGACCGTCCGGTCTTTATCGGCCGTAATCTGGCCGTCGCCGTCAATATCCTTCCATTTCAGCATACCCGGCTGTGGTACCCCATACACCGAGTTGTAGGCGATTCCCGGCTTGATCGTGTAGGCTTTCGTTGTCTCATTGTAAGTAAAATCGTCTACCGTATAGAAGCCATCCGTTACGAAGCCATACATCAGACCAACGGATTCACCGACTTTTACCAGATAATCGTCGGCGCCATCCGACCCCTGCCAGCCGGAGTTACGGGTCAGCTGAGATACCGTGCCGAGGCTGGTGACCTTATTGCGGTTGGCTGAGATGTTGAAGTTCGACGTCCAGCTTACGTTTTTGCGTTGTACGACGTAAGCGGTCATTTGCAGCTCCAGCCCTTTGTTCATCGTCGAACCCAGGTTCTTGATTTGTGACGAGTAGCCCGACGTTGGCGGAATCGCCACGGCTAACAACAGGTTACGGCCCTGATTCTTATAGGCATCCAGCGACACCTGGAACCGGTTATTCAGGAATGACAGGTCAATGCCGAGGTTCTGCGATACGTTCGACTCCCATTTCAGGTCAGGGTTTGCCAGGGCAATCGGTGCGTAACCCGGCAATACGGCGTGGTTCAGCGCGTATTCACCCGTTACGCCATAGAGTTGCTGATACAGCAGGTCGCCAATCCGGTTGTTACCGGCCACCCCGTAGCCAAAGCGGATTTTACCATCGCTGAGCACGGTCTGCTTCTTGAAGAACTCTTCTTTGGAGAAGCGCCACGCCAGCGTTCCCGACGGGAACACCAGCGCCCCATTCGCATAGTTGAATTTCGACGAACGGTCGGAACGCAGCGACACCGTTGCCAGGTATTTGTCGTCGTAGCCGTAGGTCACACGGCCAAACAGCGAGAACAGCCGGTTTGGCGGTACAATGTTCGACGTGGGTCGTGGCTGAGCGGCACCGCTCGGCGGTGACCCAAGCCCCATATTGGCCAGTGCCTGATCGGCCGAGATATCGGCCGGGAAATAACGGGTCTCGATACCGGTACTTTTCGAGCTGTTGTCGTAGATCTCCTGACCGACAAGGGCCGTAAAGTCGTGTTTCTTACCGAATTTCTGCGAATACTGCAGTACGTTCGAGTTATTGATCGTCACTGTTCCGATCTGGTTGATCGACGCGACCGGCAACGACGCATAGTTACGGGCCGTTGAGGTAATTTTGCTCCAGAACGCATTGATCTGCTGATCGTTATTATCGAGCCCGACGGTTGTTTTAAACGTCAGGTTCTTCGTGATGTTATAGCTGGCATATCCGCTCATGTTCAGCGCTTTAGTATAGGCGCGGCGGTATTCAGCCTGCGTCATCAGGATTGGGTTCACGAGGTTCCCCGACGAGATGTACAGGTCTTCGTCAAAGTCGTCGACATCGGGCTGAGCCGCTGTCAGCAACGGACGGTACTGAATCGAGTGACGCAGCCGGTTGGTGCTTTTTGTGCCCGAGTTGGTTGTTCCGGCCCCGCGGATAGTTTGGTTCAGATAACGGACGTTGAAGCCCAGACGCAGCTTGTCATTGGCTTTGTGGTCCATTTTAAACGTAGCCAGGTACCGTTCAAAACCAGACTCCAGCAACACGCCGTCTTCCTTATTGGCCGTTAAACTGAGGTTGTAGTTTGTGTTCGCGTTTCCGCCGTTCACGTTTACGTTGTGGTTCTGATACTGAGCTTTGCGGCCGAAAATTTCCTCCTGCCAGTTAATCGGTGTTGTGGTCTTGTATTGATCGATGGCATCCCAGGTACCATATAGCCTGGCAAAGCTGGTTTCGGCCGTAGCATCGCCGCGGCTGCGTTCATACTGCCAGCGCACGAAGTCGTACGGGTTCATCACATCCAGCGTTTTCGAGATCTCGCGGAAACCGGCCGAGCCGTTGTAGCTCACGGTTGTTTTGCCGTTTTTACCGGATTTAGTCGTGATGATGACTACCCCGTTGGCCCCGCGCGCCCCGTAGATGGCCGTTGTAGAGGCATCTTTCAGTACATCAATGGTTTCAATATCCTGAGGTGAAATAAACGACAGGGCGTTTTCTACCTGAATCCCGTCTACGACATAGATCGGTGAGTTATCCTGCGTAATCGATCCGCCCCCGCGAATCCGGATCTGGATATCGGCGCCGGGTGCTCCTTCCGAAGTCGTAACCCGTACACCGGCCAGGCGGCCGGTCAGGGCCTGAGCCGCATCCGTCAGCGGAATATCTTTCAGTTGCTTTGCGTTTACCGACGAAACCGAACCGGTTACATCACGGCGGTTTACGGTAGCGTACCCTACCACAACGACTTCGTCGAGGGTTTTCTGGTCACTTTCCAGGGTTACCTCCACACTGGTCTGCCGGCCAACGGCCACCTGCTGCGATGTGTAGCCAATAAAGCTGAACGTCAACGTCAGGTCGTTTCGGTCAGGTACACGCAGGGTAAATTTCCCGTCGGCATCGGTGGTGGTGCCGGCCGTCGTACCTTTTACGATCACACTCACGCCAGGCAGATAACCGCCTGTGCTTCCATCTTTGACCCGGCCTGCGATCTGCCGTGTTTGCTGCGCAAAACCCGCAGTAATCACCAGCAGCATGACAACGGTCATCAGTAGTTTTTTAATCATAGATTAATTGAATTTACCCAAGATTTATCAGGATACCTTTTAAGGAAAGTGAAACTTACTCTTACTTCGAACCTAAAGAGGGAAATCGGGCTGCACAATGTTTTGAGGGACTTTTTCTATGCAATCGTTATCGGGAACGTTGCCGGACGCTAACATTTCGTATAATTATGATAAGAAAATATAGTATTGCTAAGCAAGAACAGCTTTATGCCCTATGCCTGTTTTCTGTTTTCCGTCTTTAAATAATTAGACTTTTCCTATATATCGTTTCTTAATGAATCATTAATCTACAGGTGATAAAAGGACAAAAAAAAGTGGAGGCACGACGCTAAGTCGTGCCTCCACTCAAATATATTACCGGTCATTAACTTACCTCAACACGTATGTTTTAAGGGTTACCCGCCGACGATAAGTCTATTTTCTTATAGCGCGGTACCAGGAAGTGCATGATCACCCAGGCCAGCAGATACGCGCCGCCGCACACAACGAACATAATATAGTAAGCCGTTTCGATCTGGTTGATTGAGCGGTAATAAACGAACATGTTTTTCTGCACCAGCATTGACAACAGGATGCCACCCAGTGCACCGAACATACCGCCAATTCCGGTAACGGAAGCCGTAGCCTTTTTCGGGAACATATCCGACACCGTTGTGAAGATATTAGCACTCCATGCCTGGTGGGCCGCCGCCGCAATACCGATCACCAGCACCGCCAGCCACATGTTAATGCTACCCATTACCTGCGCCGTAATGATCGGAATCACCAGGAAAGCAAAGATCAGCATCGACGTTTTTCGTGCCCGGAATACCGGCCAGCCCTTTTTGATAAAGTACATCGGCAGCCATCCGCCCCAGACACTACCAATGGTCGACAGCGTATACACCACCGCTACCGGTACCGCAAACTGAGTCGCGGTCAGACCGTACTGACTTTGCAGGAAATCCGGCAGCCAGAACAGGTAGAACCACCAGATCGGGTCGGTCAGTAACTTACCCATTGCAAATGCCCAGGTTTGTTTGTAGCCCAGCAGCTTGCTCCACGATACCGCAGCAACGTCCGGCTCGCCATCCACAAGCGGCATTTCGTCTTTGTCCGAGTGAATATAATCGAACTCTTCTTTGCTCAGCTTGGCACTTTTTGACGGTATCTCGTAGAAATAAAGCCAGAACGCAAGCCATACAAAACCAAGGAGACCGGTAATGATAAACGCCCATTGCCAGCCAATGCTGCTGGCAATAAACGGCACCGACAGGGGCGCTACAATGGCGCCGAAGTTCGTTCCGGAGTTAAAAATCCCCGTTGCCAGCGCCCGCTCCTTCTTAGGAAACCATTCGGCCACGGTTTTAATAGCCGACGGGAAGTTACCGGCTTCGGTAATCCCGAGGGCCGACCGCACTACCGCAAAACCAAACACCGAACTGACGAAGGCATGGGCCAGGGCAGCAATACTCCACAGGGTCGTTGCCAGGGCATACCCTAGTTTTGTCCCCAGTTTATCAATCAGCCGGCCTGCACCCAACATCCCGAACGCGTAGAACAGTTTAAAGGCAATCTCAATGTTTGCATAATCGCCATCGTTCCAGCCTAATTCAGACGACAGCGTCGATTTTAATAAACTGATCACCTGCCGGTCAAGGTAATTGACAGTGGTCGCAAAAAACACAAGACCACAGATCATCCAGCGATACCTGCCTACTTTGTTCATACGGGTTAAGAAATATAAGGTTTGAGAATGGTCAGGAGCTGGGCGATCCGGTCTGTCAGTACGGCGGCCGGGAGGTTATCGCCGGCAAACAACTGTGAGCCGATACCTACGCAGGTAACGCCGGCTTTGAACCAGGCGTTAAGGCTGTCGGCGGTTGGCTCCACACCACCCGTCACCATCAGGCGCAGGTGTGGCATCGGGCCTTTAACGGCTTTGATAAAGCCGGGGCCAACCACGTTGCCCGGAAATACTTTAACCACCTCAGCCCCTAATAAGGTAGCCTGATGAATTTCATTTAATGTAGCCGCTCCCGGAAGCCATGGGATATTACGTTGCTGACACGCTTCTGCCACGGCCGGTGTGATTACCGGCTGAACGATAAAGGACGCCCCTGCATCGATAAACGCGTTGGCATCATCGGCGGTCAGAATGGTTCCGGCTCCTAACAGCATGCCCGGACAGCTTTCGCTGACGTAGGCGGCCAGTTCCCGGAATACCTCCAGTGCCCCTGCGCCCCGGTTCGTGTATTCAAATACCTGTAAACCGCCATCATAGCAGGCTTTCAGGATACCTTTTGTGTAAACCGCATCGGGGTGATAAAACACCGGAACGATGGGTGCCTGCTGGCATTTCTGCAATAAACTACTTGTCGGTTGGCTACTCATTCAAGCGTATAGTTTTCTTTTTTTGTTGCTGTCCGCAACAACGTTTATTCCTTACCGTAACAGACGACCGGATGTATTCCCGCGCATGACTTCTTCCACTTCAGCCACAGACGCCAGGTTAAAGTCGCCATGGATGGAGTGCTTGATTACCGAGGCGGCTACTCCGCACAGCAGCGCTTCGCTGGCCGACGGATAAGTCAGGGAGCCATAGATGAAACCGGCCATAAAGGCATCCCCCCCGCCAATACGGTCGACAATCGGCACGATATCGTAGGTTGGCGTTTCCACAAATGATTCGCCGTCATACAACAGCCCGCGCAGCTGGTTATGCGACGCACTCAGCGTGTCGCGGCGCGTGGTAATGACCTGCTTAATCGCCGGGAAACGTGCCATCAGTTGCTCTGACATCGACACAAACGAGTGGTCGGCGGCCGGATCGGGGGTAATTGCGAAAAGGTCGTCGGCATCATTTTCGGCACAGACCACCACGTCGCAGCCTTCAACCAGGGCCGGCATCACGTCCTGTGCTTTTTTGCCATACTGCCACAGATTACGGCGGTAGTTAACATCGGCGCTAACCTTCACACCCAAACGTCGTGCCGTTGCGATGGCGTCGGCACAGGCTCTGGCGGCAGTGTCCGAAATGGCGGGTGTAATACCCGTCCAGTGAAACCAGTCGGCTCCGGTCAGGATTTTTTCCCAGTCAAAGCCGGCAGGATCCAGATTGGCAAAGGCAGAATCAGCGCGGTCATACACGATTTTACTCGCCCGGACCGAAGCGCCTGCTTCCAGGAAGTACAGCCCAAGCCGGTTGCCGCGGAAAACGGTATTGGCCATGCTGACCCCGTATTGCTGAAAAAACTGCGCCGCCGCTTTGCCAAGATCGTTGGCCGGGAAACAAGTTACGTGTTCGGCCGGAACACCCATCTGCGCCAGTGAAGCCGATACATTGGCCTCTCCTCCGCCATAGATGATGTCCAGGTGGTTGGTTTGTATTAATTTATAATTCAGCGGAGGCGACAAGCGCATCATCACCTCGCCGAACGTTACTACTTTTGTCATTCTTGAAATCAAAATAAGCTTTGGCGTTTCCGTAACAAATATTCTGCACTACCTGACCAATCCAGTTGATGTCGTCTGGAAGCTCGCCGTTTTCGACATCATTTCCAAACAGATTGCAGAGGATACGACGGAAATACTCGTGACGCGGGTACGACAGGAAACTGCGTGAGTCGGTCAGCATACCAACAAAGCGGCTCAGTAGTCCCATGTTAGATAAAGCATTCATTTGCTTTTCCATACCCTCTTTTTGGTCTAAAAACCACCAGCCTGAGCCAAATTGCACTTTCCCGGCCACTGAACCGTCGTTAAAATTGCCGATCATGGTTGCCATGAGGTCGTTATCGGCAGGGTTCAGGTTATACAGAATGGTTTTTGCCAGCTTATCGTTTTCGTCCAGTCGGTTCAGGAACTTCGCCAGCGCACGGCCCTGCGAGAAGTCGCCGATGCTGTCCCAGCCCGTATCCGGACCCAGCAAACGCAGCATGCGGGAGTTGTTGTTGCGGAGCGCTCCGAGGTGGAACTGTTGCGTCCAGCCCTTTTCCCAGTCCATTTCGGCCAGATAAATCAGCATGGCCGATTTAAACGCCAGAATTTCGGCGTAGCTCAGTCCCTGCCCGCTACGGATTTTCCGGAAAATAGCCTTGATTTCAAGCTCGGTAAAATCTTCAGCATAGATCTGCTCCAGCCCGTGGTCAGACAGCTGGCAACCCATTGCGGCAAAGAAGTCGTGCCGGTTACGCAGGGCGGCCATAAAGTCTTCGAACGAGGTAATATCGATACCCGCTGCTGCTGACAGCTTGTCAACGTAGGCATTGAATGTAGCCGCATCCTCAACCGCCATGGCCTTGTCGGGGCGGAACGTTGGCCGCACACTAACCTCCAGGTCTGACGCCGCAATCTGGCGGTGGTATTCCAGGGAGTCAATCGGGTCGTCGGTTGTACATACCGTTTCCACGTTCATTTTACGTAACAGGCTCCGCACAGAGTAATCCGGTGTCTGTAGTTTCGCGCTGCACTCGTCGTAAATGCGCCGGGCGCTGTTGCCGTTCAGGACCTCCGTTACCCCGAAATAGCGCTGCAATTCGAGGTGTGTCCAGTGGTACAACGGGTTCCGCATGGTATAAGGCACAGTCTCCGCCCATTTTTCAAACTTCGCAAAGTCTGACTGATCGCCGGTACAATAGCTTTCGTGGATGCCATTGGTCCGCATGGCCCGCCACTTGTAGTGGTCGCCGTAGAGCCAGATCTGGGTCAGGTTTTCAAACTGTTTATCGGCGGCAATCTGATCCGGCGGCAGGTGGCAGTGATAATCAATGATCGGCATCTGCTTCGCGTAATCATGATAAAGCTCCCGCGCCGTCTCGGTCTGCAACAAAAAGTCTTCGTTTAGAAAGGGTTTCTTCATTATGTAATGAGTGATTGAGCGAATGGGTGATTGCGTGTCCGCCACTGCGGTAAATGGAGTCTTTGCCTGTTTCAGAACTGAGTAGCAATCGCTCATTCACACAATCACCCATTCACAAATTATTAAAGTGAAACGCCCCGTTTCCAGGGGATAAAATCATCTTGTCCGTGACGGACGGCACTGACTTCGATCTCGCCGCTGGCCACACCGATGATGTAGTCGAGCATGCGCTCTCCGGCTTCCTTCAGGGTTTCGTCCCCTTCAATGATCGAACCGGCGTTGAAATCAATGATGTCGGGCATCCGGCGGGCGAGGGCCGTGTTGGTCGAAATTTTAACCACCGGCGCAATCGGGTTCCCGGTCGGCGTGCCCAGGCCGGTTGTAAATAAAACAACATTTGCCCCTGATCCTACTTCTGCCGTCGTCGATTCTACGTCATTTCCGGGCGTACAGAGCAAATTTAACCCTGGTTTAACACAAGGCTCCGGATAGTCGAGTACCGCCACGACCGGCGACGACCCGCCTTTTTTGGCCGCGCCCGCCGACTTAATGGCGTCGGTAATGAGTCCGTCGCGGATGTTGCCCGGCGAGGGGTTCATGTCAAAGCCCGACCCGACAGCCTGCGCCCGGTCGGCATAGGTCGACATCAGGGTTGAGAAGCGGCCCGCCGTCTCGCTGTCGACACAACGCTCGCACAGCTCCTGCTCTACGCCGCACAACTCCGGAAACTCAGACAGAATAACGCGGGCACCCAGCCCTACCAGCAGGTCGGAGGTATAGCCGATCATCGGGTTGGCCGAAATACCGGAGAAGCCATCAGACCCGCCGCACTCCAGACCGATACACAGCTTACTCAGCGGAGCCGGCTTCCGGACATTGGCGTTGGCCTGCATCAGCCCCGCAAAGGTCTGCCGCAGTGCCTGGCTGATCAGCGACTCTTCGGTGCCTACTTTCTGCTGTTCAAGCACAAACAGGGGCTTTCCGAAGTGCGGGTCACGTTGCTGAATTTCTTCCTGCAACATGGCTACCTGCGCGTTCTGGCAACCCAGACTCAGCACCGTTGCTCCCGCTACGTTCGGATGGGTAATATACCCCGCCAGCAACCCGCACAACGCCTGCGCATCCTGACGGGTGCCGCCGCAACCGCCTTCGTGCGACAGAAATTTCACGCCGTCGATGTTCGGAAACAAACGCGGCCGACGGTGATCGGCCAGGGCGGTCTGCAGGTCGGCCTGCAAAATATCATCGACCGTCTTGCCGGCCGATACCAGCGAAATAAGCTCCTGTGTCTGGTTGCGGTAGGTACGCTGACGCGCATAGCCCAGGTCCTGCACCAGTGCTTCTTCAAGAACCTCAATATTCCGGTTTTCGCAGAATACCAACGGAATAACCAGCCAGTAATTGGCCGTCCCTACTTTCCCGTCGGCGCGGTGGTAGCCCATAAACGTCCGGTTTGCCCACGGCGTGACATCAGGAGCGGTCCACGACGGTGCCTGATGATTTTCGGGCGAATAGGCGTCGGTAGCGTGTTTGAGATTAAACGTCGTCACAACGCCGCCAGCCTGGATGGGTTGTTTGGCTTTGCCGACCAGCACCCCGTACATATACACCGGATCGCCGGTGTAAAGATCGTGGGTAGTCATTTTGTGTTTGGCCTCAACCGGTTCGGTGACCAGGTAGTCAATACCTTCACACTGAACGGTTTCGCCCGGTTCCAGATTGGTCAACGCAACCAGCACGTTGTCGTCCGGATGAATTTTAATAACTCGTTGTTTCATGGGTATAAAAAGGGGCCGGTGGTCAGCCCTTAGCTTACGGTTTCTTTTTTGTTCAGGAACTGGGCGACGGTTTCATAAACGCCCCCATTCAGCATCTCGTTGAGATAGCCATAGACACTGTTGGCGAAGCCAGGCAACTGGGTCAGGTCAAAACCCCACAGGGATTTGCTCGCCAGCACAATCGTTACGAGTTGTTTCGGGGCATAGCTTGACCATAAATCGGCGAAATACGACGCTTTTTCGTCCTGAATCAGGTAAGGCACGCCGTTGGCAATCCCCCACCAGCCCGACTCATTTTCGCGGATAGCCCGCATGAACAGGATATAGGCCGCAAAGCCAAGGGCCATATAGCCCGGCACGCCGCCTACCTGCCGGTAGAAGTGCAGCAGGGTCGGCACGTTGCGCATCTGCATTTTGGCCGAATACTGCATCGTGATCGACAGCCAGCGGTGCTCAATGTACGGGTTACGGAAACGGTCAATCACCTGCATACCAAATCGCTGCGCCATCTTTTCGTCGAGCGCCATCGGAATGCCCGGCACCATTTCGCCCAACATCAGATTCTGGACATAACTGGCCATCAGCTCGTTATCGAGGGCTTCGCGTACGGTTTCAAAACCGCACAGTACGCCAAGGCCGCAGCTAAAGGTATGTGTACCGTTCAGGAGCCGTAGCTTCAGTTCGCGGTACAGACTGATGTCGGGCCGGATAATGACCCCTTCGTCGGCCTGAGAAAACGAGAGAATAGCCTGTACATGCTCATCGCCTTCGATGGCCCACAGGCGGTAGACCTCCGAAATGGTCAGCAGTTCATCGTCATAGCCCAGTTGTTCTACCAGTGCATGGCGTGTGGCCATATCGGGGCGGCCCGGCACAATGCGGTCAACCAGCGAGTTACAGCAGTGGTTGGCCGATTCGAGCCAGTCGATGAATTCGGCTTCGAGGGCATTGCGGTGGGCCAGTTCCAGCAGGATGGCTTCCAGTTTGGTACCGTTATCAGGAATCAGCTCCGTCGGCACAATGACCAGCCCCCTGTCTTTATCGCCGTTGAATGCCTTAAAACGGGCATACAGCACGGCCAGCAGTTTACCGGGATACGACTTCGGCGGTGCCTGCCGGATGTCGTCCTGTTGCAGCTGAATACCGACCTCTGTTGTATTGGAAATCACAATCTGCAGATCAGGACTTGTGGCCACCTGAAGAATGTCCTGCCACTGCTCTTTTGCCGACAAGACACGGCTGATTGCCGAGCAAATGACATTTTGCTCAATGGTTTCTCCTTCTTCCAGCCCGCGTATACAAACGGTATAGAGGTTATCCTGCCGGTTAAAGGCGGCTAATTCTCCGCCCCCATCCGTCGACTTCACCACGACGATCCGGCCGTTGAAGATACCTTGCCGGTTGGCTTTGTCAATCAGGTAATCGGGCAGGCCGCGCAACAGCACTCCTGTTCCAAACTGCAGCACTCGTTCGGGTAAACGAGCCAGCTGCTCACTGGCCGGAAAACTGGTATCACCGTCGGCATGCAGCTTCAGGTATGGGAGAGATAGCTGTTCCACAGTTTTGTAATTTTTTAAGGAATTTTTATTAGTCAATACGTTTTGGCATTCGTCGGTACGTTAAGCTTACATAAGCCGGCCGACATCCGGAAAGCTTTGTTTTTTTTTATTTGTGCAAACGTTGTCGGGAACGTTGCCAAAAAATCACTGAATAAACATGTTCAACTTTTCGGGTATATTTCGGCTGTTTTTACTCTCTATACACAGGAAGGCTTCATGTAGCCCTCAGATTGTACTTTAACTGTATTGTCCTTTGGATAACGTCACGATAAAAGATATTGCCCGGGCACTTAACCTGTCGACCTCAACGGTTTCACGGGCGTTGCGGGGCAGTTATGAGATTAATCCGGAGACCAAGCGGCTGGTGATGGAGTATGCCGAACGCCTGAACTACCGTCCGAATCCGATTGCCCTCAGCCTGCGCGAAAACCGTAGCCGGGCCATCGGGGTAATTGTCCCTCAGATTGCCAATTACTTTTTTTCACAGGCCATCAACGGCATCGAGGCCATTGCCTACAACCGTGGCTATCACGTTATTATTTTCCAGAGCCACGAATCCTTCGAACGTGAGGTCACCAACGTTGAACAGTCAATGGCCCGGAAAGTCGACGGGCTGCTGATTTCGCTGTCCAGTCAGACTTCCGATGTCAGTCATCTGCGTAATATCCAGCAGCGGGGCGTCCCGATTGTGATGTTCGACCGCATTTCCGACGAAATTGAGACGACCCGCGTCGTGGCCGACAACTTTTCGGGGGCGTTTGTGGCCACCGAACATCTGATCAACACCGGCCGCCGGCGCATTGCCCACATCACCACCCAACCCTGGATGTCGATCACCCAGGAACGGCTGGCCGGCTATAAAGCCGCACTGGCGCAATACGGCGTCCCGTTCGATGAAGAACTGGTACGGTATGGTGGTTTTAGTCGTGAAGAAGTGCAGCCGGTGGTTGAGGACCTGCTGACGTTACCCAATCCGCCCGACGCGTATTTTGCCGCCGGCGACCGGCTGGCCCTGGGCTGTCTTTCTGTACTCCGGCAGCGGCATATTTCCGTTCCGGATCAGGCTTCGCTTATCGGCTTTACCAACCTGAATGTGGCCGACATGCTGTCTCCTGCCCTTAGTACGGTTGTGCAGCCTGCGCAGGAAATCGGCCAAACGGCGGCAGAATGCCTGATTGAACTCATCGAACGAAAGCAGAAAGGCGTTGAATTCAAAACCGTTAAGCTCCCGACACAGCTGATCATCCGCGAATCAACGGAATTGATTAGCTGAATCTCCGGTAGCAAGGGCTGAACGAACCTGCTACCGGACGGGTCATTACCGTATTAGCTCATAAGCTTACTTCGTAATTCGTAATTCGTAATTCGTAATTCGTAATTCGTAATTCGTAATTCCTATTTGCCCCATTTTTCTTCCCATTTCGGGTAATCGACACGAAGAAGTTTAGCCGGCCAGTCGCCGTAATAGCCATACCCGACCCGCCGCTCATTTTCAATATCGGCCAGCGCATTGCGCTTGATACTATCCCGGCCAACAAAAAAAGGCTTATTGGTTTCCAGATCATAGAACCGCGCCCATAACGTCGACGACGGATCATCGACCACAATCCGGTCGCGTCCTTTCGGCTGGCTGGCATCCACAATGCCTTTTGTATTGATTCCAGGCAGCTTCACGGCCTCAAACCACGCCACGGCCGCCCGGATCGACTGTTTGATTGCCGGCGATGGGTTCGGAATCTGCATCAGGAACCGGACCAGCCCCACACTTTCGGCACCGCTCAGCGACGGCAGTTCAAACGCCCGCGCCTTAGCTGGTAACAGCGTATTCCGGTCGTGCTGCGCACACCAGACAGTCAGTTTGCCGTTCTGGACATACTGCGTTTTCAGAATACAGCCGATGCCTTTGTCGACCGCTTGCCTGGCTGGCGCCCTTAGTGCCGGATCGAGTACGTCAAATCCTTTGGCCCCTTCGGCGGTGTATTTCATCACGTTCAGTACATTCAGCATGGCATTGTCGTTGTACGTAATGTGCTTGTGATACCCGCTCGAATCGGGGTAAAACTGCCCCCAGCCCCCCTGCGCGTTCTGAGCGGTCAGCAGGTACCGGATACCGCGCTCAGCCGCCGTTTTATAGGCGTCGTTTTTCGTTTTCTGATACGCTTCTACCAGCCCGCGGATTTCGCGCGTGGTAGCGTCATCGTCAATGGTTGTATCCAGCCTATCTTTTTCCGAGAGGAGCTTTTTCTTCTGTATCGGCGTCAGGCTCAGCTGGTATTTAATCGGATCGCCGCCGGGCTGTGGCCAGCCGCCGTTGTTACGCTGGTACAGCAGCATCCGCTCCCCTACCGAATCCTGTTCGGCCACCATGCCGCTACTCTGTGCGGGCATGCTCAATGCTCCGGCTAACAACAATAATGCGATCATTGTATTGTGTTTCTTTACCACATAGCCACATAGAAAAACAAAGATTTTTTTATCTCTTCTGTACCCTATGTGGTTTATGAATTCTCTACGGTTTCCATTTGCCGTCGAATGTCCAGGCAACGGTAATGTCGGCGGGCTTGACGGGCAGGTTGTCTTTGTGCCAGGCAAAATCACCACCCTTCCGGTGGCAATCATAGTAATACACCCGACGGCCCCACTGCACCGGCGCGGGGGCGTTGGTGACCCAATAGATATCGGCATCGGCCATGTTCTCCGGAAACCGGCACCCAATCAGGTAAAACTGTGCTTCGCGGTGGTAGCGGCCCAGTTTAAAGCCGGTATCGCCTTCAAACGTGCAGTTTTTCAGCACGGTTTTCTGAGAGGGGTTGCCGCTGCCGTCATGCCAGATGGCAGCATTCATGTTATGGCACACAAAGTGGCAGTTCTCGGCATAGCTCCAGCCGCGCGGGCAGTAAAAGTCGACGCCGCCCTCCATGGTACAGTCTTTGAAATAAAACATGCCCGCCTCGACATCCCACGGGCTGACGGTATCACCGCCCAACGCCCGGAACGTACAGTTTCTGAACACCAGCCGCGTAGCCCCCGGCATCGACCGGAACGCCATCTGGTGCCCGTCTTTCCGGACAATCTTTGTACCGGCTTTCTCATTTTCCTCGCGCGGCAGACCTACCCCGCCCGGCTTAGGCACGTTACTGCCCGACTCATTGGCGCAATGAATCGTTGTATCTCCTTTGGCCTTAAACCCGTAATCGTTAATGACGGTCAGCCTTTCGAATACCAGGTCATGGGCCCGCACGTTGATGGCCGCGGTACCATAGTCGTCCGGATGTTCGCAGCGCCACATGTCGCGCGCCTGGCTGGTCAGGATCCGCACGCCTTGTTCACTCTCCCCCCGTAAAGTCAGAAAATGCTGGGTGCCGATGTATAACTTCTCACGGTACATACCGTTTTTGATCAGAATGACGCGCGGCTCTTCCTTTGCCGGGTCGGCCGGCGGCAGGCTCTCAATAGCCGCCTGAATGGTCCGGAAATCGCCCGTGCCATCCTGCGCCACAATGATTGGTTTCGCTTTCTGCACCGACCAGCCGGATAATAGCATTCCGGTGACCAGCAGAAAAAATACGGTCAGATTACGCATAGAGGACTCAAAACAGGCCACAACGTACACACCACCCACTTTCCTCAACTTGCCTCCATTGAGTCGGTGTAGGGATTGGCCGTGTACGGTGCGGCCTTGATGCTGAACGGCTTATTTTTTGATTGTCAGTAACCATTTGGCCAGATCTTTGGCCGCCTGGAAATTTTCGTATTCGGCCGGGATCTTGCGGCCGTCGGTGTACTCGTTATAGAGCCACGGATCGCCGACAGCAAAAACAGTGCCTTTGCCCACTTTGGCCACCCCGATGATCACATCGCCCTGGTCGGTCAGCGCCGACCGTGCCGGTGCCTTGACGCTCAGCGGCGACAGCTCCTTGATGTATACTTCTTTCGTATTGGCAAAAATTTCGTGATTCGCCGGAATCATGATTTTACCTTGCTCATACTGATCGCCTTTTACCATGTTCCGGTTTTTCGGCAGGAACTGCATGCCAAAAGCGCCCGCCAGCTGGTTGAAATGCTTGTGCTCGCAGTTCGACGTATCGTTGGCCATCAGCACCAGCGTACCACCAGCTTTCACCCAGTCCGAAATGGCTTTCACGTCGGCATCCGACACATAGTTTGGTTTCGCCGTTTCTTTCGGGGTATCCGGATCTACGATGATGTACACGTCCGTACCTTTCAGCGAAGCCGCCGTCGGGGCCGCCGGAATCATTTTTGTTTTGGCGCCATAGTCGCGGAACACATTGCCCAGCCAGTAGAAACCGGAGTGCTGCCGGTCATCGAGCGTATAGTGGAACGGTTCCTGATCGCCGTTGACCCCTTTGCGGAACTCGTGATTAAAGTAGTTGTCGATGCCAACGGTTTTGCCTTTACCAACCGCCAGGTCCTTCGCCGTTTCCATTTCGAGCGCGGCCATGATAAACGGCCCGACGCCTTTCAGGTCGTCCTGCCGGATTTTCTCGCTCAGGTAGTATTCGTAGCTGCCATCGCGATACGGGTTACCACCCAGTCCACTAACCAGCACCGTTTTTTCGAGGTGAATCAGCCCCTTATCATCCGTCGAAATAAAGTTTTTCAGGATGCCCTGATAGCCTTTATCGGCATACTGCATCATTGAGGCAGGGAGGTAGCCTTTACGGACACCCTTCGCCAGGGTATACACGAACATACACGACCCCGATGCTTCAAGGTAATTGCCTTTGTCGCCTACGCGGTCGGTTACCTGATACCAAACGCCTTCTTTCGGATCCTGATACTTCACAATGGCCGGTGCCAGCCGGTTCAGGATCGCAATCAGCTCACCACGACGCGGGTGATCCTGCGGCAGATAGTCCAGCACATCGACCAGTGCCAGCCCGTACCAGCCAATGGCGCGGCTCCAGAAGTTAGGCGATTTACCGGTTTTCGGGTTTGCCCATTTCTGCTCGCGGCTTTCGTCCCAGCCATGGTACAAAAGTCCCGTTTTTTCATCGCGGGCATTTTTTTCCATCCAGACAAACTGATTGATGATATCATCAAAGTTCTTCGGCTGGTTAAATACAAGGCTGTACTCGGCATAGAACGGTTCACCCATGTACAGGCCATCGAGCCACATCTGATTCGGATACCGCTTCTTGTGCCAGAAACCACCCTCCTTCGTCCGTGGCTGCTCCGACAGCTGCTTCATCAGCAGATCAGCGGCCTTTTTATACTTTTCCTTGTTCGGCAACGATTGTTGATACAGGGTCAGCAGGGCGCGGCCCGGCGTTACGTTATCAATGTTATAATCTTCAAGCTTGTAGGTTTTAATGTTTCCGTCGGCCGTCACCAACTGATCCATGACCTTATTGATGTAATTGAAATAGCGGGCATCGCCGGTGCGGTACCACACCTGTTCGATGGCTTTCAGCAGCAACCCCATTTCATAGTTCCAGTGTACCCGCTGTCCCTCCTTTGCGTAGGCAACCGAGTCTTTATTAACCGTCATCATCGTTGCCGTCATCCGCTGCGACCACGGAAGCGTCGGCTGTGCTACGGCAGCCTGACCGGCCAGCAATAAGCCGATCAATAGGTGGTTCTTTTTCATGTTATTTCTTTGTTACAACTGTAGATAGTGCGTTGCTGCCGAATTCTACTTCTTTCTTAGCCTTTGAGGCATCGGTGTTCAACAGGCGGATTGCCTTCGAGCGATCACCCATCACTTTGAGTACTAAATCGGCGCCGGGTTTATAGCTGATCTGATCGAGGGTAATGTTTTTGCTGTTCTGCACCTTCATGACCGTTTTTTCTTTGGTCATCAGCGTGATGTTTTTCAAGCTGATGTTTTCGGCCTCGATGCAGACCAGGCCTTTGTTGGCTTCCAGCACCGCATTTTCAATGTCAATGTTTTTGATCGACATTTCGGGCAGACCACGGATCAGAATACCGGTCTCGGCCCCCTGGCAAACAACATTCCGGATATGGAAATCGCGGAACTGCGGCGTCCCCTCGTTCAGCGGCTGCGCCTCCATCGTTGGCAGTTCGTTGCTCTCGCCGGGCTGCGGAACAGGGTCTTTGGCCATGTAATACATATCAAACAAGATGGCCTCGCCCGGAATATCGGTCATGTTGATGTCGGTTACGTAGATTTGCTCGACAACCCCGCCACGCCCCCGCGCCGTTTTAAAACGCAGGCCCACATCGGTGCCGAGGAAATTGCAGTTCGACACATACAGATTTTTCACCCCGCCCGACATTTCAGAACCAATCACAAATCCGCCGTGTGCGTGGTAGACCGTACAGTTGCGGACAATGAAATTTTCGGTCGGTACACCCCGTTTGCGGCCTTCTTCGTCGCGGCCCGACTTGATGCAGATGCCATCGTCGCCGACATCGAACGTACAGTTTTCGACCAATCCGTTGCGGCACGATTCCAGATCGACGCCGTCGCCGTTCTGGGCATACCACGGGTTGCGTACCGACACGTTGCGGAGCGTAATATGGTTACACAGCATCGGGTGCAGGTTCCAGGCCGGTGAGTTCTGAAACGTGACGCCTTCCAGCAAAATGTATGAGCAGTTGGTCAGCCGCACCATGTTGGGGCGCAGGAAGTTTTTGAATTCCTTCGAACTTTCGATGGTATAGCCCGCCGCCACCTGACCGGCACGCGGAATTTTTGATCCTTTCAGAGAGGCCTCGGTCGGATACCACATGTTCTGCGATTCATCCAGCACCCCGCCCGACGCGACCAGCTTTTTCCACTGGTTGGCAGTCATTTTTTCTTTCTTCACGGCCCGCCACACCTGACCAGCCCCGTCGATAATGCCGGCACCGGTGATGGCGATGTGGTGCGCATTCTCGGCACTCACCGGCGACTGACACCGGATTGCCTCCTGCCCTTCCCACGACGTTTTGACGAGCGGATACTCATCATAATTTTCGCTGAATTGCAGCAACGCTCCTTTTTCGAGGTGCAGGTTCACATTCGACTGTAATACAATCGGGCCGGTCAGCCAGAACCCTTTTGGAATCAGCACCGTACCACCGCCCGCTTTCGTACAGGCGTCAATGGCCTGATTGATCGCTTTCGAGTTGACAGTCAGCCCGTCGGCTTTGGCGCCGAAACGGGTAATGTTAAACGTATCCTTACGAAAGGCCGGTTCAACGGTTTTCGGCAGTTCATAGGCATATTTGCCCGGAAAGGCCGATGGTTTCAGCAGTCCCGCCAGCGGAGCAATTGACCGGAAACCCTCAGCCACCAGACCGGCCATTACCGCCGCCCCATAGCCCGAAAAATGCGTATCATCGACTTTGCCGTCCGGAAAGCGCGGGTACATCTTCGGCGGCAGGTGCATAAACAGTTCCTTTGAGCCTTCCACGCCATGGCCGACAATCACCTCACGGCTCGTGGCGTGCAGGTCGATCAGGGGCAGTTTGTATTCTTTCGCGATGGCCCGCACCACGCCCGGGTACTCGCCGTGCTGATCCACGAACTGACCATTGGCATCGAATTTCCGGCGCATGACCGGTGTCAGTAGTACGGGGGTTGCCCCTTTCGCCTTAGCCTCTTCGGCATAGCGAATCAGGTTTTTGCGGTAATCGGTCTGCGGAGCGGCATAGCGCGTGGTATCCTCAATTTTCTGGTCATTATGCCCGAACTGAATCAGGACAAAATCGCCGGGGCGCAGTTGTTCCAGTACCTTTTGCCAGCGGCCCTCGGTCCGGAAGCTTTTGGTACTGCGGCCATTGACGGCATGGTTCTGCACCTCTACGCCCTCCAGCAGGTAGTCGGGCAGGGCCATGCCCCAACCGGTTTCGGGAGCGGCATTGGCCGGTTTGTTGGCACAGGTCGAGTCGCCGATCAGAAAGATACGCGGCTTGTTTTCGGCCGGCTTAAACGCCACCATAAACAGCAGCAGGGCAATACGATACAAGGATTTCATGATCATGAGGTTGCAAATGAGACTAGCATGCCGGCGCAAACAGACACGCTGCCTTCCGGGTATAGGGTTCGTAGATATAGTCGGCTTCGTCGTATAACCGGTCCGATGCGACCAGCAACACCGAGCCGCCGGAGAAGTCGCTCATGTCGTGCCAGTCTTCGGGAGCCAGCAACAGGCACTTCTGCGGATGGTTCAGCCAGTAGGTATATTCCCGCTTGCCGTCGTGCACATAGACTTTGCAGGAACCGCTCAGACAAACCAGGGCCACTTGTGCTAAGTGATGCCGGTGGCCGCCCCGCTGTTTTCCTTCGGCATCATAGATGAAAAATACCCGCTTGATTTCCTGACTGAATACGTTTTCAAAAACGGTCAGGCTTCCCTTTTCAGACTGAACGGTATCAAGGTAAAAGAGCTGCGGCATTTGATTAGGGGCTCTGGCTGCCACCGGACTACACTTTGCGGTAGCCCGGCAACATACCATTCGTCAAACGAATATGACTTTTTTGATATAGGTTGGCTGTTGCTCCCGATAAGGGTTTTATTCAGCTAAGGGAAGATGGAAAGGAAGACTGTACTATGCAATGAAAAGCTTTTACTTTTTTTACGCAAACGTTCCCGATAACGTTTGCAATTGCAAAGAAGCCTGAGCGGGGTACTGGTTTCCTGAACGCCTTTCCGGTATTTTCTCTGCCGCGCCGATGGGTTTCAGGCGGATAGTGCCTGGGTGTGATTTGTACTTTCCTGCGTTAAGTCAGTGTTGCCGCTTGTCGCTCGTCAGGATTTTAAAATCCGACGCACCTAATCGCGGATGTATACATCCGCAGTCAGCAACATCCGGATTTACAAATCCGGATGAGCGGGATAATGCAATGAGTGCATATGCATTATTGCAAATACCGCAGAGTACCGCACATGTACTTGCATTTTTACATACTTTTAAAGACGCTGGAATAACATTATTTACGAGTCCAAGTAATAATGCAGATGACGGGAAAAAGGTTACCTTTAATACAAATGGAATAAGTCACACAACTTCAAATTATAATTAAACAAAAAAATGAAATCAACCTTCACATTAATTTTGGTACTTTTAAATACCTTATGGGCGTTTTCACAAAGTAAATCTGCTAGTATTATTGACCTTAAAAAATATGAAGGTAGTTGGCAGTCTCAAGATAAATCCTTTAAGCTTTCTCTGAAGAAAGTTAAAAAAAAGATAGAAGCCTTAAATGCTGAAATTGACGTTTTGGTAGGACCATTAACATTTAAAGATGAAAAATCAAACCCAAGAAGTTATGGAGAAGCAAATAACGAATATGGAATAATAAAGTACATAATTCCAGACCCAAAACAGAACATAGTTTTGCATGTATACCTCGATTTGGTCGATGATGATACATTAGTTGCCACAATTAAAGATCCAACGGAGTTTATTATCGGCGAGAAGCAATCAAAAACATTACCGGATAAGATTATTTTTACAAAAAAATAATACCATAAGGGGGGGACATGAAGTTTTTCATGCCCCCCCCTTTATAAAAAATGGGTAGTGGCTTAATCTTGTTGTTAGATATATACCCCGCTCGTCGGGATTTAAAATCCCGACGAGCGGGGTATATATCCGCAGTCAGTAACATCCGGATTTACAAATCCGGATGAGCGAGGTGAGTCACCAATATACAAAAGCTCCGCTCGCGGATGCGGGCGGAGCTTATATGAATAAATATTAATTTGCAGTGCTGATCAACTGTTAGCAGCAGCCGATCAGCCCGAAACCTCCCCGGAGGTGGAGGGTTTTGTTTAACACTCAACCATGTATCCGCATGAAGAGAGCTAAACAGCACAGCTTAGTCCAGAAACTACTAAGTTGGCTAAAAACGTCTCAGCCGCTGATCCAAACGATCTTTGGCGCGATACGGACTGGCTTTTCGATGTTGATGGAATGGCATCGACATCAGTAGGCTAGTGCTTAAAAGCGCTCCGTCCGGCAAGACGGGGCGTTTTCTGTTATCAAAGTTAACCGCAATTTCCAAAAAATCAAACGCGTTTTCGTCGGATGCCCTGCTCGTCGGGATTTCCGAATCCCGACGTACATAATCGCGGATGTATACATCCGCAGTCAGCAACATCCGGATTTGCAAATCCGGATGAGCGGATCATTTTAAAGCAGTACAGTTGGCTTCTTTAAAGCTTTTATTAAATATGAAAACTGAATTTATTGTACATGTACCAAGCAGGTGGTTGAAGAATCCTCAAAAGAAAGAAGAGACTTTTGTCTCTTTTCAAGAACGTTATAATGATCTGTCCGAACTGGAAGAACTAAGAGTCAAATTCCCTGATTATTCTGTTGCATCTGTTGTTGGATGGCTATCTGAAAATATTGGAAGAGCATGGCTATATTGTAGAGAGCAATTAACGTTCAACTATCTCTTCTACCTCAACCAGCTCCGTTTAGCATGGTTCCAATATACAATGAATGATAGCCATCCTGTCACTCTGAACCTGGTTAACCGTATCATATCAACCACCGGTAAATTTGAAAACCACCGTATTAGTGCATCAGATGTGACAGAAGGTATTGAAACAGCCTTAATCCTGCGGGATGAAAACGCGCTGGCCTATCTGGCAACTATACCTGTTTCATTCACGGAACAAAGCAGTCAGGATGACCTGATCCTTGAGATTATAATGACTTTTTATCAGATGCTGGCGAAGGGTAAAGGCAATTCCAACGAGGCACAGGCTACCTACCATGCTATTTCGGAGCAACTGGACTGGGAAACGTATAAGCGGTATATCAAGGTTGAAGGGTTTAATCAACTATGGGTATGGGAACGAATTTTTACAGCACGAAAAGAGTATGTAGAAGCCATATCATTGCCGGTAATTACTATTTACCATCAGATATTTCAAGCCAGTCAGGCCGGCTTTGAGGATGCCGTAAGGTTAGCCCTCCATCAATGGAAAACATACTATACCCGTATCCGCATTGATGAAAATCAGGAGGAAGAAGATCGTACGCTTTGGGGGCAAGGATTCCTTTCGTTGCCAATTACGGCGGCTTGTGCATTTGGTTATGAACGAGGATTAACACTGAGCTCTCTGGAGTCTGATTATATTCCTCAATGGCTTATTGAAGGTCATTTCAACGGTATCGATTTACTAGTAAAGTAAGTGAAATAAGCCGTTACTGCCGCTCGTCGGGATTTATAAATCCGGATGAGCTCAAACCATCAATATACAAAAGCCCCGCTTCGCAGATGCGGCGGGGCTTATATGAAAAAGTTCAGCTTCAGCTCGTCGGAATTTTAAATCCCGACGCACTTAATCGCGGATGTATACATCCGCAGTCAGCAGCATCCGGATTTGCAAATCCGGATGAGCGTTAGCGGCCTTACAGCAGCTCCAGAATCCGCTCCATCGAAACGGCATGGCCGATTTTGGCCTTCAGCTCGCTGATGTGTACGCGCTCCTGCTCGGTTGTGTCGCGGTGACGGATCGTAACCGTGTCGTCTTCCAGCGTCTGGTAATCCACGGCAATACAGTACGGGGTTCCGATCAGATCCTGACGCGTGTACCGCTTTCCGATGGCGTCGCGCTCTTCCATGATCACGCGGAACTCGCTCCGCAGCGACTTCACGATCTGTTCGGCCTTTTCCGGCAAACCATCCTTACGTACCAGCGGGAACACCGCCGCCTTGATCGGTGCCAGAGCCGGATGCAGTTTCAGATATGTCCGCTCTTTCTGAGTTTCGCCTTCACCAACGGTTTCTTTCGTAAACGCATTGCAGAACGTAGCCAGGAACAGACGGTCGGCCCCTACCGATGTTTCCACCACATACGGAATGTAGTTCCCGTAGGGCTTACCCGTTTCCGGGTTAATGTCGTTGTCGAAATACTGCTGCTTTTTCTTGCTCAGCTCCTGGTGGCTCTTCAGGTCAAAGTCGGTCCGGGAGTGGATACCTTCCATCTCGCGGAAACCAAACGGAAATTCATATTCAATATCCACCGCCGCGTTGGCATAGTGCGCCAGCTTTTCGTGGATGTGGAACTTCAGCTTTGCGGCCGGCAGACCAATGGCCTTGTGGAACGCCAGACGCGTATCGCGCCATTTTTCGTACCACTCCATTTCGGTGCCGGGGCGTACGAAATACTGCATTTCCATCTGCTCAAATTCCCGCATCCGGAACGTAAACTGACGGGCCACGATCTCATTCCGGAACGCCTTACCGATCTGGGCAATCCCAAACGGAACTTTCATCCGGCCGGTTTTCTGCACGTTCAGGAAGTTCACGAAAATACCCTGCGCCGTTTCCGGACGCAGATAAATCAGGCTGGCATCTTCGGCCACCGAACCCACCTGCGTGGAGAACATCAGGTTAAACTGACGCACTTCCGTCCAGTTTGATGTACCGGAGATCGGGCAGACAATGCCTTCGGCAATGATCAGGTCACGGAGACCTTCCATGTCTTCGGCGCCCTGGAGGCGGCCCAGCTCATTGCGTAATGCCTGGCCACGGGCTTCGTCACCGGCTTTCTCGTATTGTTCGGCTTTGCCCTCCAGGAGCTGGTCAGCGCGGTAGCGTTTTTTCGAGTCCTTGTTATCAATCATCGGGTCGTTGAACGAGTCAACGTGGCCCGACGCTTTCCACGTCAGCGGGTGCATGAAAATCGACGCATCGATACCCACCACCTCATCGTGCAGCTGGGTCATGGCTTTCCACCACGCCGTTTTCAGGTTATTTTTCAGTTCAACGCCGTTCTGACCATAGTCGTAAACCGCCTGTAAACCATCATAAATTTCCGAAGAAGGGAACACAAAACCGTATTCTTTCGCGTGCGCGATGATGTCCTGCAACGAGGTTGCCGGTGTCGCTGCTGCCTGCGTCTCTTTGTTATCTGACATGAGGGACTTTCTTTCCGCTGGTTATTGTCAATACATTTCACCGGGCCGAAACCCGAATTGAGCCGCAAAGATAACCGTTGCATTGATAAAGACAGAAATTGCCTAACTTTCGGTATCTATTTTTCTGAGAATCGTATGCTGATTAACAGATATAGCTGAAATTGTCAAATGGATAAAGTAACCACGTATAAGCAGATTGTTCGCGGGATTATTGAAGAAATTGCCTCGTGGTCATCGGCAAACAAAGATATAGAAACCATGACGGCGCTCGACGAACAGCATGGTCAGTATTTGTTACTTTCAGATGGCTGGCTAAAGGATGGGCTACGAATGTATGGCCCACTAGTCCATGTTGAAGTCAAGCAAGACGGGAAAGTCTGGCTCAGACATGATGGGACGGATCTGGAGATCGGCCGGCAGTTATTAAATGCCGGTGTGGCTCCTATGGATTTAGTACCGGCGTTCCATGACCCCGTTACCCGGCAATACGCAGGTTATGCCGTAGCTTAGGATGACAACTCCCCGAGGGTTTTGAACCCTCGGGGAGTTAATGGCTAGTTTGTTACAACTTCGCCACCATCCGGTCGAATACCTCGCGCTGGGCCTTCATGGACGCAATTTTGTCAGCAGGGTTGGTATGGCATTCCAGCAGTACCCAACCGTCGTACTTCATCTTCGCCAGATTGGTGAGCAGGGCGGCGTAGGGATAATCCGTGCGGTCGAGCTCACGGACGTGACACGTATCCCCGAACCGGTCTTTTACCAGATTGAAATTATACTCGAATCCCTGTCCGTTCAGGTCCTGCGGGTTGCAGTTCCAGCAGATAACGGCATTTTTGTTCGGAGCGGCATCCATGATCTGCTTTGTTGCCGGTAGTTCCTGCGTGGCCTCGCCGTGCACTTCCAGCCGGATTTTCTGCCCGAAATCAGCTGCGTAGATCGCCAGTTCGTTTAACGCTTTTCCGATCTGTTCGAGCGTCTGTTCGGCGGGTACTTCCTTGTGCAGCGCGTTTGGCTTCACCTTTACCCCCGTTCCGCCCACATCGGCACTCAACCGGATAAATTCTTTTGTCCGCTCAATCGACGCCTTCACCCGGTTCGGTTCGATGAAATCATACTGCTGATTGGTGCCTAAGCCCACCAGTTGCACCGGGCTGTCGGCAAACCGCTTCCTGACCTCCTGCCGGGCGGCAGTGCTCAGGTCAGGCATCACCTTATGAGCATGGTCTACCCGCAACTCAACGCCGAGGATATTGGTGTCTGTACAGTTTTTGATGATCGTCGGCACGTCCCAGTCCTTTCCCCACAGGTAGGTGACAAACCCTAGTTTCATGGCTGATTTTTTCCACGAAGGATCATGGGCAAAGCCTGTACCGGTAAGCACAGAGGCACCCGCCAGCAGGGAAAGTTCTTTCAGGAACGTTTTGCGGTTAATGGTCGACATACGTAGTCTGGATAAGGGGTTGGAGGAGTTAATACGTTGTACTCCAACAAAGACCCGCCAGCCGGTTTATTACTGCGCCCGTTATCCCTTTATGGCATGATCGGCCTTGACATCCTGCCCCGACCAGATCTTTTTCGCCGTCCAGTCTTCGGCCGGTGCCGTCCAGAACGGATCATCGGCACCGAGGCCAAGCGGCAGGAAGGCTTCGGTGCATAAATACAGGCTTCCGGTCGAGATATAGCCTTCGCCAATCGACGGCTGATGCCCGCACAAACCGATCTGTAGCCAGCCTTTGGCATCGAACGTGCCCGGCGCGTCCATCGTCCGGCGGATCACGGCCGACAAGGCTGCTTTTACCTGCCCGGCGGTTAATTCGGCGGGTAACTGCTTCTGGTAAGCCATTTGGGCCAAGAGCTGGAACGCGCCGCAGCGATAGGCCAGCGACCGGCCATAGGCGGCAAACGACCCGTCTGGCGCAATCATCCGCTCCTGAATCATGGCATAGCGTTGTGCACGTTCCCGTAAGGTAGCCAAGAGGTTTTTGTCGCCTTTCCGGGCATCGACCAGCGTTTGTACCACATCCAGCAGCATCGGCTGAATCACGTAGCTGTTGTAATAATCCCAGTGAAAGTCAGGGCCATCACCATAGGCGCCGTCGCCTTTGTACCAATTCTGGTGTTGCCGGATAGCATAGTCCATCCGCATTTCGTCGCACTCACCCGTAAATTTCAGGAGGGCCGCTTCAACCATCGCGCTGAACAGCAGCCAGTTGTTATAGCCCGGCTTAATCACGCGGCTTGCTTTCAGGGCCGTGATCAGGCGGGTTTGGGTATCTTTATCGAGTTGCTTCCAGAGCTGATCAGGGGCCCGCAACAGCCCGTGTGCCAGAAAAGCCGCATCCACCAGCGGCTGACCACCCTGCGTAAAATTCAGGAAATCCGGCGACTGTGGATTCACGCCGCTGGCAATAGCTCTGCGCGCCAGGTCACCATATTTCTGCTGCTGCGCCTTCTCCGCTCCCGTTGCCGGGGCATCGAGCCACGGAGCCAGCCCGGCCAGCGTCCGGCCAAGTGCTTCCAGATGCGACACCCGCCGACGGCCTTCTTCCTGCCCTGGTGCCGACTCGACCGGCATGGTTGCCTTCAGCTGTCCTTTAGCTAAGGCATTCAGCACCGGATCGGCCACTTTCAGGAGCGTTTGCAGCCAGTAGGCGCGGTCTGTTTCGGCCAGGGTAGCCGGTGCGGTATTTGTAGCAGCAAAACCCTGTACAGAGGTAAATCCGGCAAGCGGAAGCGCCGAAAAGAGGCGGGTAAAATAGCGTCGGTTCATCGAAAACGTTGTCAAATTTTACCTAATAAAGCGCTTTTGTGCCGGCATTCTACTTTTAGAGAACGTTTAGCCTATCCCATGCCCGCCATCGCTTCATCTATCACGGAAAATCCACACATCTTCCTTTAAAACTCTATTTTTCAATATATTTACCTTACCTAAGCCGATCGGTATGAAGCCTCTGCTGTCCTTTATCTTTCTTCTCTTTTTCTGTTTACCGGATAGCATGGCTCAATCCGGTACCCCAACTACCGTGCTGACGGGAAAAGTCGTTGATGAAGCGACCGGTAATCCGCTGCCTTTTG
This sequence comes from Arsenicibacter rosenii, assembly GCF_001870735.1. Taxonomy (GTDB): domain Bacteria; phylum Bacteroidota; class Bacteroidia; order Cytophagales; family Spirosomataceae; genus Arsenicibacter; species Arsenicibacter rosenii. The sequence continues at coordinate 82,695 of NZ_MORL01000011.1, forward strand.
CCAACGTTTTTATCAACAATACCACGCGTGGTACCTCAACCGACGAGAACGGGAACTATCGGCTGGCGAATGTACCCATCGGCACCATCGAAATTGTCGCTTCGTTTGTCGGCTACACGACGATCCGTCAGTACCTGCGGCTCGAAGACCGGCCGGCGTATTCGGTTCAGATCAAACTCAAAGCCGATGCCAGCCAACTGACCGGTGTTACCGTATCGGCGAAACGCAGTAAATTCTGGGAGCGCCGGTTCCGCCTGTTCCGGGAAGCCCTCCTGGGCGATTCACCATTTCAGAGTCAGTGTGCGATCATCAACTCCGGCGTTGTTCAGCTATCGGAAGAAGAAGGCCACCTGAAGGCAAAAGCATCCGAACCGTTAATCATTGAGAACAGGGCACTTGGTTACCGGATTTTTTATGATCTGGCGTATTTCGATCTGTATCAGATGGCTACGTTTTATGCCGGCACCGCCCGTTTTGAAGAGCTGAAAGCCGCTAATCCCGACCAGACCGAACGCTGGCAGCGGCACCGCAAACAGGCTTACGACGGGTCGACCCGCCATTTGATGGCCAGTATGATTGCCGGTACGGCCGAACGGGAAGGCTTTATGATATACCAGAGCAGCATCAATGTACCATCAATAGCTTCGTCACAGATCTTACTCAACGACAATCACTTCCGGTCGAAACCCGTTAAAACGGATACGCTGTTCAGGCAGGGCGAATTGGCTTTTGAGCGGATTATGACGACGACCAAACCACTCGAAATCTTTTATACGCATCGTTTTTCCAAAACGTCGCCATACCGCGACATGCCCTATGCCTATTCGCTCATGATGCTGCCGAAAGGAACCTGCGAGGTCAATGTCGACGGTACGATTACGCAGGCCCAGGGCATGGAAATACGCGGTCATCTCGGCAACGACCGGCTGGCGAACATGCTGCCCGCCGACTGGTACCCGCCCGTTAAAGGGGCCTCGCTGGCAGCGCAGATTCCCAGCGCAGGCACCATCCTGAAAGCCGACAAACGCCTAGATTCCCTAAGCCGGGCCTGGGAGCAGCAGCATACCCGGCAAACGCCCGCCGTTTTCCTGCATACCGACAAAGCCCTCTATGCCACCGGCGACCGGCTCTGGTTCAGTGCCTTTTACCTGCATGCGTCCAGCCTGCAGCTGATTCCGAACACGTTCTCCGACCTTGATCCATCCATCCATGTTGCCCTGCTCGGCCCCGACGGGCAAATCGTCCGCCACGAATGGGTAGCCCTGCGCGACGGACGGGGCAGCGGGGATTTCTTCCTCCCGGATACGCTGCGCACGGGTCTGTACCACCTGTACGCCTACACCGAAGGCCAGCGGGTTGACTCATTGCCTGCCTTTCAGCGAACATTATCGGTTTACAACTTCTTTCCGGCAGCCCAAACGTCCGCAACACCGGCATCCTCCGTTAATCCGGTTAAGCCAGCAGGCAACTCATTGCCATTGACAGATCGCCGGGCAATTGACATACAGTTTTTACCGGAAGGCGGGCGGTGGGTTTCCGGGCTAACGAGCCGGTTGGCCATTCGCGCCGTAGACCGGCATGGCAGGGGCATTGTCGTGCGGGGACGGGTGCAGGTAATGCCGGCAGGTGATGCCGTCCGGTTTGAAACAGGCAGTCATGGTCTGGGTCTTCTTACGCTGACACCCGCAGACAGCCAGACGTATGTGGCGCACTGGCAAACCGAAAGCGACTCAGGGATGATTACGCTCCGCCAACCCGACCCCGCAGGACTGACCCTGAAAGCCGACGTCACGACAGACAGCAGCCGTCTGGCGATTTACATCCGTGGTTCGGCGGCCTACGCCAGACAAATCATTTACCTGACGATTCAAAGCCGGGGCCAGCTGCTGCAACAAAACAAAATCCAGCTGGAAGAGGGTAAGGCCAATCTGGATTTGCTTGTGGCTAAACTGCCGCCGGGCCTGTGCCAGATTACCTTGTTCGATGCCCATGCGCGGCCGTGGGCTGAGCGGCTGGTGTTTATTCCGGAGCATTTGCCCCCTGTGCAGGTCAGCATGCAGATGGATCAGACACGCTACCAACCCCGGCAGCAGGCCCGGCTCACGATGACGCTTACCGATGGCGGCGGTTTTCCGCTGAATGCCAACCTGTCGACCGCCATTGCAGATGCTGACCAACTCCCCCCTGATACGCTCACGGCCGATATATACACCCACCTGCTGCTAACCGGTGAACTACAACGTCCGATGACCGGCCTGACTACGTTTTTACGCAGTAACGCACACACAGGCAGGGTAACGCTCGATCAGGCGCTGATGACCTTCGGCTGGCGGCGCATAAACTGGCAGCAGACCCAACCCGCTGTCACCGAAGCCGCTGACACACTGGGAGGCATTGTCATCAGCGGCCGTGTTCTTGACAAAAAGGGTAAACCGGTGCCGAATGCCGAAGTTATGTTTACGTCCCGTGCATCGGGACGGCCCTTCAGCCGGTCGGTCGGCGCTGATAATCAAGGCTATTTCCGGCTTGGCGGCCTCATGATTACCGATACCCTGAAACTGATGGCACAGGCATTTGATTACAAGCTACAGGCCATTAAAGCGACCATTCTGTTTGATAAGCCCGCTGCGTCGGTCCCTGTCGACCGGCAAACGCACTTTGTCAATGATAGTACACTGGTCGACTGGGCCGCTTTGTCTTCAGCCCTGCGGGCGGCGCGGGCGCGGCAGGAAGCAACACCGCAATTTTACCGGCAGCGTAATGCGAAGCTGCTGGGTGAGGTCACGGTCAGGGCCGAAAAGCCACGGGACGTGGAAAGGCAACGGACCAGTTCGTTAGGCACACCGGATTATAGTATTACCATTGATGAACGACTTTCGCAGTATCCCAACGTCTATGAGATGATGATGGGACGCGTGCCGGGCGTACAGGTCTCACGGTTGTCTCAGTCGGCCAGCGGCTATACGGTTGTGATTCGCGGCATTGGCACACTCACGGGAAGCGTTCAGCCGTTGTATATCCTTGATGGTGTTTATCTGACAGAAAATGAAGAAGGCAGTATTCTGCTGTCACTCGATCCGAACAGCATTGAGCGCATCGACATCATTAAAAACGCCGGTGTAGCCGCCTACGGGGCGCGGGGTGCTAACGGCGTCATTATTTTTTACACAAAAAAAGGCCCTGCAAAAACCAAACCCGCCTCCGCCGATCTCGTGGCAACGGACCTGACTGTTATTGGTTTTCCGACCGTCCGCGAGTTTTATATACCGGCCTTTGAGGCTATGCCCGACGGCACCAAACCCGTTGACCGCCGTGATATAATTTTCTGGAAACCCGTTTTGCAAACCGACGCCCAGGGTCAGGTAAAACTAGACTTCCCGATCTCGGATGTAGTCCGGTATCTGCGGGTATCCGTGCAGGGTATTACGACCTATGGCCGCCCGATTAGTGTCGAACAACTAATTCGGGTGCAATAAGCGGATTTGATCAATCAACGCTGCTTACACTTGCCCAACCCCGCTCCGTTCGCTATATTCACATTTTTACAAGTGAATACTGACCTCAACGTAATGAAACCAGCTCCGTTACCGGCCAACGAATCGGCTCGGCTCAAGGCTCTTGCCTCATACAATATCCTGGATACGCTCCCGGAACAAACGTACGATGACATTGTCCGGACCGCCTCCGAAATATGCCGGACACCCATCGCGGCCATTAACCTGATTGACACAGACCGTCAATGGACAAAAGCTAAAAAACGCCTTGCCGATGGCGATATCCCGCGCATACACTCGTTCTGCGCCCATACGATTCTCAAACCCGATGAGCCGCTGATTGTGCAGGATGCACGCCTCGACGAACGATTTGCCGACAACCCGCTGACCACCGGCGCACCGTACGTTATTTTCTACGCCGGTATTCCGCTAACCGATCCCGATGGCTATGCCCTTGGCTCACTGTGTGTGGTCGACAGCCGCCCCCGTACGCTAACCGATAATCAGATTCTGTCGCTGAAAACATTGGCCAAACTGGTTAATGCTTACCTTACTTTGCACCGTACGAGGCTGGAACTAGCCGAACACCAGCGCCAGATCGAGATTGTCAGGGAGCGCAAAGCCAGATTCCGGCTGTTTATTGCCAACACACTGGAACCCAATATCCTGTCGATTCAGGCGAATACACAGCGCATGGCCAAGCTGGTAACCCGCGACGATCAGTTGTTGCCGCTAAATACCATCAAAGACGCCTGCGACCAGATCAAAAAAGGGACCAGCCTGTTATCCTAGCCCATCAGCAACGACTCACCGCCATCGATCCAGATCGGTGTGCCGGTGATGTGGGTTGCGCGGTCAGAGGCCAGAAACAGGGCCAGTTCAGCAACCTGTTCGCTCGTTCCGGGTTCCCCGTCGGTTAACGGAATATTGCCTTCCGGAAACTCGACCGGTTCTTTTTCGGCCTCAATACCCCGCCTTTCGGTACTGTCGTCAATTTCGGTTGTGATCGCTCCCGGGCAAATCACGTTGACCCGGATTTTGTACTTGGCCAACTCCAGAGCAGCCATTTTGGTAAAAGCCACCTGCGCGGCTTTGGTGCTCGAATAGGCCGTAGCACCGGTATTGCTGAAAATCCGGGTGCCGTTGACCGAAGCCGTAATGATGATCGAGCCGCCTACTTTTTTCAGCAGCGGAATGGCATATTTTACCGTCAGAAAGGTACCTGTCAGGTTAATCTGCACCGTTTTTTCCCATTCTTCGGGCTCCAGTTCTTCGAGGGGTGCCCAGACGCCGTTCACCCCGGCATTGGCAAACACGATATCGAGCTGCCCCCAGGCCTCTTCGATATCGGCGACAGCCTGCTGCATATCAGCTGGTTTGGCAATATCAGCCAGGATTATTCTGGCGACACCGCCCCCTTTTTCGATTTCGTCAACCGTTTTGGTTAACTCGTCCTTTGTCCGGCCCAGTGCAGCCACCTTGGCACCCTCCTGTGCGAAGCGCAGCGCCGCTGCCTTCCCGATTCCTGAACCCGCGCCGGTCACCAGTGCCACCTTGCCGACCAGATCGCCTCTTCCCATTGTGTGTATCATACCCCTGTAACCCGGAAGGAGACGCAGTGCCGCAAAAATTTATTTTCTGCACACGGAATATCCTTCCGGACGACAAACAAAAAAGCCCTGATTGCTCAGGGCCTTTTTATCTGAATGCGATCGCGTTACACCATGTTGTGGTAAACGTTCTGCACATCGTCGTCGTCTTCGAGCTTGTCAATCAACTTCTCAACGTCCGCCATTTGTTCCTCGCTCAGTTCTTTTGTTATTGTCGGAATCCGTTCAAATTCAGCGCGTTTCAGCTCATAGCCTTTTCCTTCAAGGTATTTCTGAATACCGCCGAATGATGTAAACCCGCCATAGATGACGATTTCGTTGGCTTCTTCGTCAAACTCAAACTCTTCGGCACCGAAATCAATCAATTCCAGCTCAAGCTCGTCCGCATCAACGCCTTCAGCCGAAATCTGGAATACACTTTTCCGGTTAAACAAAAAGTCATTCATGCCGGATGTACCCAGCGTTCCGCCCACTTTATTGAAGTAGCTGCGTACGTTGGCTACCGTACGGTTCTGGTTGTCGGTGGCGGTTTCAATCACAAACGCGATACCGTGAGGACCTGTGCCTTCGTAGGTAAGCTCTTTGTAATCCTCCTGCTCTTTCGAGGATGCTTTTTTAATCGCCCGTTCAACGTTTTCCTTCGGCATGTTTGCCGCTTTCGCGTTCTGGATCACCGCCCGCAAACGGCCGTTGGTGTCAGGGTCTGGTCCGCCGCTTTTAACCGCGATAACGATATCTTTACCAATTCGGGTGAAGGTTTTTGCCATCTGCCCCCACCGCTTCATTTTCCGTGCTTTACGGTATTCAAATGCTCTTCCCATTTTGTGAAATGAAAAAATTATAAGTCAATTGATGATACGCAAACCTGACCGCGACGAGTTTTTACTCACCGGCCACAGTCGCCGCTTCATTCAGTACAGATAAATTTACTTGTCCGCGCAGGATGTCGTCAAACGTTTCGCGCTGACGAATCAGATACGGCTTGCCGTCGTAGACCAGCACCTCGGCCGGACGGGGCCGCGAGTTGTAGTTAGAGGCCATGGAGAACCCATAGGCCCCCGCGTTTTTAAACGCCAGTACGTCGTTGGGGCGCACTTCCGGCAGATCCCGATCGGTGGCAAACGTGTCGGTTTCGCAGATGTAGCCAACCACGTTATACCGCTGGTGGTCTCCTGCCGGATTCGACACGTTTACGATGTCATGCCATGCGTCGTACATCATCGGCCGGATCAGGTGGTTCAGCCCTGAATCTACCTGAACAAACGTCCGGTTCGGGTTTTGTTTGACCACGTTTACGTTCACCAGCAGGTGACCCGATTCGCTCACGAGGAACTTACCCGGCTCGAAACAAAGCTCCAGCTCACGGCCGTAGCCGGCACAGAACGCCTGAAAGGCTGCCGACACCTTTGCGCCCAGATCGGCTACATCGGTAAAGTGGTCGCCTTCCTTGTAGGCCACCTTAAACCCGCTGCCAAAATCCAGGAATTGCAGGTCCGGAAAATCCGATGCCAGCTCGAACAAGACATTAGCCCCTTTCAGGAACGCATCGGCATTTTTAAAATCAGAGCCGGTATGAACATGCAACCCGATGACCGTCATGCCGTATTGCTTCACGACGTCCTGAATGTCAGCCCGCTGCAACACCGAAATACCGAATTTAGAATCAACGTGGCCCGTCTGTATTTTTACATTACCGCCTTCGGTGATGTGCGGGTTAATCCGGAGACCAACAGCCACCGAACCGCCGTATACCTCACCGATCTGCTGCAGCAACGGAATACTGTCGACGTTCAGTTTCAGCCCCATGCCGATTGCTTCCTGAATCTCGGCGAAGGCGTTGCCGCTCGGCGTAAACATAATCTGCGCCGGTTCGAAACCCGCCAGCAATGCCAGCCGCGCTTCGTTGACCGACACTACTTCGATGTCGATGCCCTGCATACGCATCAGCTTCAGAATCGACAGGTTGGTCAGCGCTTTGGCCGCGTATTTTATCTTAAGGTTAACCCCGCGGTCCGGCGCACCGGAGAATGACGACCGGAGTACACCGATTTTTTCAATAATTTTGTCAGCGTCGTATACGTACAATGGCAGGCCAAACTCTTCGGCAATTTCCAGTACATCAACGCCCTGAATGGTATAACGGTTTTGTGCTAACTGCATCGACTTGCGGTGTCTTTTCAAAAAGAAGTGCAAATATAATCGTTAAAAATTCCTTTTGCTTTGGCTGACCGGAAATGCTGGCCTGTGCATCAACAAATTTGCTGATTCCTGTCGCTGGTGTGACGGATTGGCACCTAATTCATTTTTTATGAAACAAACAATTCTTCTCTTCCTGTGCCAGTTGCTGCTGGTCGCCGCCTATGCCCAATCCCCGCTGCAATCGGGCCCGATGGTGGGTTATTCCGAGATGCGTGAGGTAATGCTCTGGGCCCAAACAAAGGAGCCTGCCCGGGTACAGATCCGGTATTGGGACCAGGCCGCCCCGAAACAAACCTTTCTGACTGACGAAGTACAGACGGCTAAACAAACGGCCTTTACGGCTCATTTACTGGCCGATCAGGTACAGCCTGGTAAAAAATATGACTATGAGGTGCTGATCAACGGCAAGAAAGTCGCGCTCAATTACCCGACCACGTTCCAGACCCAGACGCTCTGGCAGTGGCGTACCGATCCGCCGGCATTTCAGTTTGCGGTGGGTAGCTGCGCATACGTCAACGAGCCGGACGTCGACCGCCCGGGCACACCATACGGCGGCAACTACGAAATCTTCACCAGCATTGCCGCTAAAAAGCCGGATTTCATGCTCTGGACCGGCGATAATACCTACCTCCGCGAGGTCGACTGGAATACGCGTTCGGGCGTTTTACGACGGTATACCCACACCCGCTCTCTGCCGGAAATGCAGCCGCTCCTTGGGTCTACCCACAACTACGCCATGTGGGACGACCACGATTTCGGCCCCAACGACTCCGACCGGGCCTACTGGTTTAAGCCGATTACCCTCGAAGCCTTTAAACTGTTCTGGGCTAACCCGAACTACATTTTTAACGAAGGCTGTACGGGTACCTTTTTCTGGAATGACTGCCAGTTTTTCCTGCTCGACGACCGGACCTACCGCACCCCGAACGATCTGAAAACGGTGGAGCGTACCATGCTTGGTCAGAAGCAGTTCGACTGGCTGATTGATGCCCTCAGCAGCAGTCAGGCGCCGTTTAAGTTTGTGATCATCGGCGGACAGGTGATTAACCCGATGGCGGTGTATGAAACTTACGCTACTTTTGGCGACGAGCGCAACCGCCTGATCAAATCCATTACCGATGCGAAGATTCCGGGGGTTATCTTTATCACAGGCGACCGTCACCACTCGATTGTGCACAAGCTCGACCGCCCCGGTACCTATCCGCTCTACGATTTCACCATTTCGCCGCTGACATCAGGGCCCGCCAAACCACTGGCCGACGAACTGAAACAACCGACCGTGGTGGAAGGTACGCTGGTAACGGAACGTAATTTTGCGATGATGAACATCACCGGCCCCATGAAAGACAGAGCGCTGAAAGTCACGGTTTACGACAGTAACGGTAAAGAAAAATGGGTGCAGGAGATTAAAGCCAGTCAATTGAAATAGCTTTTTTTCGTTGTATCTGTACCGTTTCCTGACAACCTTACAGAAATTTCATAAGCATCGAACCGTATGCAACAACTGAAAACTACCTGTTTCCTGCCCTTTGTTTTTCTGTTTCTGCTTACTTCATGCAGCCTGTTCCGGTCGAAACCGGAGCCGGTCGTTTACCGGAATCCGGCCCCGAAACCGGGCACACGACCGGGCGCCGCTAAACCGGCGGGCAAGGTTGTCGATGCGGCCACCTATCAGCGGCAATATGCCCGCGAAGTCGTCAGTATTGCCCGGACCTATACCGGGACGCCCTACCGGTCAGGCGGTACCTCCACGTCCGGCATCGACTGTTCGGGGCTGCTCTATGCCGCATTCAATACGGTCGGGTTGCAGATGCCGCGCATTTCGTGGCAGCAGTCAGAGATTGGCTATGAAGTTGAGGTTGATAAAGTCCGTCCCGGCGATCTGTTGTTTTTTGTGCCGGACAAAGGCAAAGCGGGCTATATTTCCCATACGGGCATTGTAACGGAAGTGCGCAGCAGGGCAGACATCCGGTTTATTCATGCGTCTTCGTCGCGGGGCGTACGCGAAGACAACCTGTTTACCGACTATTTTAAAGGCCGGTTTGTGAAAGCAGTCCGGCCTTTCTGAGCGTCAGTACCTGTCAGCTTATGCCTGACGGGTACTGAGCCATTTTTTTACCCATCGTAATGTTTCCCGGTACGTATGATGGGGCGGCGTAAACCGCAGGGAGGGCAACTCACTGTCTATGTCTGCGATCACCGCGTCGATAGCTACCCATTTCAGGTCAGCAACTTCATCCGGCTGCATGGTTAAAGCGTCGGGCTGCACATCGGCCGGCCAGACAAAGACCCCGGCATGTTCACGGTCAATCAGCCGGCACGCCGGATCAATCGCTACCACATCCATGACGCCCAGATAAACCAGTTCGCCCTTTGCCGGTTTAATGCCGATTTCTTCTTTGAGCTCACGACGCGCCGCCGACTCATAGCTTTCGCCGGGGTCGAGGTGGCCACCCAGACAAACATCCCAGAAGTTGGGCAGGTATTTTTTATCCGGATGCCGGAGGCTCAGCAGAATTTCATGTTGCGGATTAATCACAACGATTTCCGAGGTGCGGTGCCAGTCCCCGTCGATATGTACTGCCGCCTTTTCTTTTGTGATGCCAAGCGGCTGATTCGCTTCATCGAATAATTCCAGGAGAACCATATGTCAAAAAAAATGCCACCTCTCGGTGGCAGATGTGTTTCAAAGGTTTACTGACCTACAGCGGCCGACTGTATCAATTCTTCCCAAAACTCCCGGTTCCGGTGTTTGAGTTTCATTTCGAGACTTTGCGCTTCTTTACGCGTTTCAAAACTTTTCGAGAATTTCAGTACCCAGGGCTTCCCGTCGGCAGTGGCCGGAACTGCTTTTGCATTATGCTGCCAAAGCGCGATTTTCAGATCACGAGCCAGGCCGATGTGATAGGCATCAAGCGGCTCGCTGTAAATGATATAGACAGTATGCATGTATCTGACACACGAGAAGTTTCAACGCTTGCTCGTTAATTACGTACTTGTAGTTTGCTAAAATACGACTTATCGGGAATTTTTTACAGCATAAGAAACAAAAAAGCCGCTAATCGTAGCGGCTTTTTATTGACTGTATTTGTGGAGATAGTCGGATTCGAACCGACGGCCTCTACAATGCCATTGTAGCGCTCTAGCCAACTGAGCTATACCCCCGCGTTTTGTGGGTGCAAATATGAGAATTTTGTTGATTCCTGTCAACTCTCAACCGCAACTTTTTCTATAAAAAAAGGCCCCTGAGGGCCTTTTTACTCACATTCAGTATGTTATCATCTATTGCTCAAGCATTTCAGCGTCGGCAATAATGTAATTCAATTCGTAAATATTGTCGGCATTGAGCTTCAGGGTACCGCGGAATGTCCGGCGCTCGTCGGTTTTGAACTTACGAGCCGACTTTTTAAACTTCAGGGCAACGACCGATTCAGGACCCGCCCCCCCGCAGAAGAAACACGCACTGTACGGGAAAGCCGACAGTACATACAGATTGGCTTCAAGGTCAACCGGCAGTACATACCCTGTCAACTCTACAGGTTTGCCGTTCAGTTTCTGCACACTTGGACCAAATGTCGGATACAGCATGTACACTGACTCTTCCGGATACCACTTCTTTTTGAAGGTCACATCACGCAGAGTTTCCCAGGTAAGCTTAATTGGCTCGAACGTTGCAGGACGAAAACCAGTCAGAAAAATGCCCAGAAGGGTCGTTAAAAGCACTAAACGCTTCATAGAGTTATCAAGGTCAGCTTGTTCAATGAGTACGTAAAAATACAAAGCTTGGTTCCAAAGCGAAAACAATACTGGACAGTATATAAAAAAATTACGAACTATTTCAGAATTCCTTTGGTTTTAGTAACATAACCGGCCCCAAAAGCCGGTTTTTCAGTTTACTAGTTAATACATAAAGTTGATAGATTTTATAAACTAAACCACAGTTCATTATGTCACTCCGCTTAGGCGATATTGCTCCTGATTTCAGCGCCGACACAACACAGGGACACATTAATTTTCACGAATGGCTTGGTACCTCATGGGGTCTTCTTTTCTCACATCCGGCTGATTTTACACCGGTGTGTACGACCGAACTTGGCAGAACGGCACTGCTGAAAGGCGAATTCGAAAAACGTAATGTGAAAGTAATCGCCGTTTCGGTTGATGATCTGGAATCGCACAACCGCTGGGTACCGGATATCAATGAAGTCAACAATACTGAAGTTAACTTCCCGATCATTGCCGATGAAAACCGGCATGTGGCTACGTTATACGACATGATTCACCCGAACGCCAGCGAAAAGGCAACGGTTCGGTCGGTGTTTATCATTGGTCCTGACAAAAAAATCAAACTGACGCTGACTTACCCTGCCTCTACCGGCCGGAATTTCAACGAAATCCTGCGTGTCATCGACTCCCTTCAATTAACGGCTGACTATCAGGTAGCCACGCCGGCCGACTGGAAAGAAGGCGAAGATGTGATCGTGACGCCGGCGGTTCCGAACGATCAGCTGGAAGGAAAATTCCCGAAAGGCGTTACGTTTGTAAAACCATACCTGCGGGTAACCCCTCAGCCTAACAAATAGCCGGTTGTGTAATCCTGCATGCGGAAAGGTGAGCTAATGGCTCACCTTTTGTATTTTTATGGCCCGAAATTGCTGATTCATGAAAAGCCGCGTACTGGCCCGCATTTTGTCCCGCCGAAATTCATTCTGGATTGCGATCCTGCTGCTGATTCTTTCAGCATGGTGGGTGTTGCGTTCGTGTTTTGGCGAACCCAACAAAGACTGGCGTTTTGTAAAAGCCTTTGGTATCAGGATGCCAATGCATTTTGCCCTCCACGGCATCGATGTATCTAAACACAACCGCCGGATCAACTGGACGAAAGTGAAGAACATGCGGGCCGAAGGCATTAAGATTCATTTTGTGTTCATCAAAGCCACCGAAGGCGCAACGCTGAGCGACAAACAATTCCCGATTAACTGGCGGGAGGCGAAGAACGCCAATATTTTACGGGGTGCCTATCACTTCTACCACCCAACCCGCGACCCGATCAAGCAGGCCAATAATTTCATTAATCGTGTTTCGTTGTCGAAAGGCGACTTTGCACCCGTGCTGGATTTTGAGGTAATCAACGGTGTTCCCGATGAGGAGCTGATTGACGGACTAAAAACGTGGCTGGAAGCCATTGAAGACCATTACGAGATCAAGCCGATTATCTACACCAACGCAACGCTGTATAAACGCTACATCAAAGGCAACTTCGATAAGTACCCGCTCTGGATTGCCGACTACTCGAATACCCACCTCAATAAATACGACGCAGACCAGCTGTATATCTGGCAGCATAACCAAAGCGGCTGGGTCGACGGAATACGCGGCAAGGTCGATTTCAATGCCTTCGTTGCCGAACCCGACCGGATTACGGAGATTTGTCTGTAAGTTTTTAAACCACAGCTTTTTAACCACAGAGGACACGGAGTAATGGCACGGAGTTACACAGAGTATCTTTTACCTTTCCTGATGTCCTGACTGTCCTTACCGTTTTCCGGCAGATGCCGGTACACACATCCGCTCTTTCGTTTTTTCGTTCTGTCACTCTTTAATAAAACGCCGAAAGCGTCCTGCGAAAACAGGGCGCCTTCAGGTGATGTGGATGTGTCGGAGCGTGGATAAGCCGGCTATTAATGCCTGCCTTGCTGATTCATTTTCTGGTGTAGATTTTAAAGAATCAGCAAAACTTGCTAAGTTGTGTTGTGCTTTAAAACTTGTTACAAATTTACGTCGGTGCGTATTAACCAACATCCCCTACCCTGGGGGTATTTGCCGCTATACGTAACCGTGCTTACTTTTTTATGCAGCTTTTTACCGTTGAAGAGGAATACAAGCGTATCCAAACCTTTGTAAACACACTTTACCCCGATCCTGATTCTTTTCAAAAAGTTATTTCGCCGGAACTACAGGCAGACGAACTGAACAAGCTGAAGCAGGGGCTTCGTACCGAACAATTCTTTTTCGTCGTCGATTTTGTGACTCTGACCCTATCCCATGCCACAGGACTAGAAGCCCTCGGATACAAGGATGATATCTTTACGTTCCGTAAGTACCTCAGCATGATTCCGAATGGCGGTATGCTCCAGTTGATCACATTGCTGGGCAAACAGACCTTTCGCATGGCAGACCATACGTCAACGTCGTTTCTGAGCCCTAAGCTTGTGTCTAACATCCCTCTGCAACACGCCAATGGCCGGACATTACTGCTCAAACGAACCATTTCGCCCTGGCAGCTCAATCAGGATGGGAAGATTACGGCCTATCTTTCTGAATTTGTCATTCTGAAAGAGTACGAAGGAGAACCCCTGAATCCGCGGTTTCTGGATGTTGATCCCGTTAAGGAACAGGCATACAATCAGATCATCCGGCAGTTGTTTGCCAACCTGCCAGCCAAACAGAATCTGTTTTCACCCAAGGAAATGGAAATTCTCCGGCTCTATGCCGCTGATCAGCAGGGTTCGCTTACCGCTAAAGAAATCGCGCAGGCGACGCAGACACAACCCCTGACCATTCAGGGATATCATAAAACGATCCTGACTAAGGCAAAACAAATGTTCGGGGACGATCTGCCGGTTAAAACGGCCCGCGATGTCAGTACGTTTCTCCAGAAAAACCGGTTATTGTCCTGAAAACCGCGTATGGGCCAATGGTTCAAGGATAAACTTCCGGACCATGGCCCGTACCAGCCGGGTACGCATCCGCCGGATGGGCGTTGTATAGATTTCAAGGAGCTTTGTGTCATCGTTGGTTTCGCCACCGTCGGTAAACACTTCGCCGTGGTAGAAGGAGTGGGACATGACCATCTTCTGCAGCATTTTGACTTTTTTCTCAATGCTACCGCCCATTAATACGGTTTTACCGGTTCCAATCGCCAGCCGCCTTGCCTGATTCAGCATAACAAGGTAAAACTGTAGCTTATAACGGAGCGGCAACCCTGGTTTCAGCCAGTTGCAGCATGATTCGACAATATCGGCAGCATGCAGGTCGCTGGCATCGAGCAGTTTTTCGGCCAGACCCGGTTTCAGGTAAGAAAAGTAACGAAGCGGCTGCCGTTCGACAGTGTTCAGCACAAACCCGCCGACACACTCCCAGCCCCGGTAAAACTGAATGACAAACGCTGACCGCAGGTAGGGCATGGGTACTTCATTGCCCGACAAGCGCCGGTAGGCCTCCCGAAAGCGGATCAATTCGGTTTCGGTATCCACCACGGCAAAGTAAAACGGGAGCGTCTGAACCCGTTCAGGCGCATAGGCATCAACGAAAATGTCAGGAAGAACAGGTAGCGCGTAAGTGTTTTCCATAGGCAAAACGTGCAGGCGTTCAATGTAGATTTGTGTGAGAAGGTGGGGTGACATGCACCTCGTTTAGTACACTAAAATACGCTTTTTTTATCGTTAAAACAAGGTTTTTCAGGCTGTTCAGCGCACTTTTCAAGGCGGGGAGGCAGGTTCGCGTCAGGCAGTTTTCCGGTCTCTATGTCGTTATTTCTACCCCCCTGAGAAGCGGTACGTTTATCGTTACCGGCAAAATTCCGATATTCGCCCATCAAACAAACCACTGAATTTAGCCCATGCTTACGAATCACTCCTTTTTGAACCTGCCGGCCTATGCGCAGCTGAAAAGCCATTTCGCCGAAATCGAGCCGAAACACCTGCGCGACCTGTTTGCCGACAATCCGGAACGCTTTGCCCGGTTCTCGCTTCGTTTCGAAGACATGCTGGTCGACTTTTCGAAAAACCGGATTACGGCCGAAACCCATGCCCTGCTGGTTCAATTAGCCGAACAGGCCGGTCTGAGCGAGGCAATCGGCAAAATGTTCGGCGGAGACGCCATTAACGCTACCGAAGGACGGGCGGTTTTGCACGTAGCCCTGCGTAACCGCGCCAACCGGCCGATTCTGGTGGATGGCAAAGACGTAATGCCTGACGTAAATGCGGTGCTGACGCAGATGAAGACCTTTACGGAGCGGATCGCTTCCGGTGACTGGAAAGGATATACGGGTAAAGTCATCACCGACATTGTCAATATCGGTATCGGCGGATCGGATCTGGGTCCGGTCATGGTTACCGAAGCGCTTAAGCCCTATGCGCTCCCGAACCTGAATGTCCACTACGTATCCAACGTCGACGGCGTACATATTTACGAAACGCTGCAAACGGTCAATCCGGAGACTACGCTGTTTATGATCGCGTCGAAAACCTTTACTACGCAGGAAACAATGGCCAACGCCCACTCGGCACGGAGCTGGTTCCTCGAAAAAGCCGGTGATGAGGCGGCCGTGGCGAAGCACTTCGTAGCGATTTCGACCAATAAAAAAGAAGTAGAAAAATTCGGTATTGACCCCGAAAACATGTTTGGGTTCTGGGATTGGGTCGGCGGCCGCTACTCACTCTGGTCGGCGATCGGCCTGTCAATTGCCTGCTACATTGGCTTTGATAATTTCACTGAGCTGCTGGACGGTGCCCATGCCATGGACGAACACTTCCGGACAGCCGCTTTCGACCAGAATATTCCGGTAACGCTCGCCCTGCTTGGCATCTGGTACAATAATTTCTTCGGTGCCCAGTCGCAGGCTATCTTACCATACGATCAGTATTTACACCGTTTCGCTGCTTACTTCCAGCAAGGCGATATGGAAAGTAACGGAAAATCGGTGGACCGCGACGGCAATCCGGTCGATTACCAGACGGGCCCGATTATCTGGGGCGAACCAGGTACTAACGGTCAGCACGCGTTTTATCAGCTCATTCACCAGGGGACAAAACTGATCCCGTGCGACTTTATTGCACCGGCTGTCAGCCATCGTCCGATCGGCGAACATCATAAGCTCCTGCTGTCAAACTTTTTTGCACAAACCGAAGCCCTGATGAACGGCAAAACCGAGGAAGAAGCCGCCTATGAGCTCAAAAAAGCAGGAAAAACGCCCGAAGAGATTGCGTTTCTGGCGCCGTTTAAAGCTTTCTCCGGTAACCGCCCGACCAACTCTATTCTACTCAAAACGATCACGCCACGCGCACTCGGCAGCCTGATTGCGATGTATGAACATAAAATTTTCACACAGGGCGTAATCTGGAATATTTTTAGTTTCGATCAGTGGGGTGTAGAGCTTGGCAAGCAGCTGGCTAACCGTATTGTGCCTGAGTTAGAGACAGATGACGCCATCAGTTCGCACGACAGCTCAACCAACGGTTTGATTAATTTTTATAAGCAGATGAGAAATTTTTAAAACATTGCAACTTACTGCTCTGTTAATGGGGTGTGATCAGCTGATTGCACCCTTTTTTTGGGCTGGTCCGTCTAGCTTACTTATCAACTCAACAAACGTTATGAACGCTATGAAAAAGTCAGTATTTGCACTTTGCCTGTTGGGCGCCGGTGCCGTATATGGTCAGACCATGAACTCGTCGACAACCACTACTACAACGACAACCTATGATTCGACCAACCGTGCGAATAATGGGGCGACAATGAGTACGCCGATGTACAACAACAATACATCGACAACCGGGACGACTACATACGACAACGGCATGAACAATACAGGCTCGTCGGACATGAACTCGCGGAACAGCTACAACAGCACCACCACCACGACGACTACGACCGATTACAGCAGTGACTCAAAAGACCGGAACGGCACGCGCGCCGACGGCAAGCAGGGACGTTTCGGTATCTACGCCGGGGTGAATTTCTCACGCTTCATCAATGAGCCGATTCCAGATAACGCATACCGCGCAGGTTGGCAGGCTGGTCTTTATGGTCGTTCGGGCGGTACGGTATTCGGGCAAATCGGTCTGGAATACCGCAATTCAACGTCGAACCTGATTCGCTCCGGTTCAGGAACAACGGTAAGCGAAGTTCGTGGTAAAATCGATCAGCACTTCCTGGCTATTCCTGCTTATGTAGGTTTACGGATCGGTGGTGTGGCAGGGCTGCGGATTCAGGCTGGTGCCGAGTTAGCTTCGCTGGTAGCGATTGGCAACAACAATTTCCAGCTGGGTAAAGATGACCTGAACCGTACGATCCTGAACGGGTTGGTAGGCGCTGGTATAAACCTTGGTCCGCTCACATTAGATGCCGTATATAACCACGGTTTTGCTAATGTATTTGACAATGGTGCCGACACCAAACGCCGGATTCTGGCATTTAACTTAGGCTTCCGCTTCTAACAAGCGTGCCGGATTATACTTCATCACCTGGCTGCCCTCAACGGGCAGCCTTTTTTATGGCTATTCCCTCAAACTAACAAACAATACAGCTACATCCCTGTTAAATTGATAGATTAACTCAATACGTTATGAACAACAAATGGACTCTCTTAATCCTGGCCACGGCTACAATTGGCTTATCAACTGCCGCCTTTGGTCAGCGTACTTATGACTCAAACCGCAACGGACGCGGCTATGAAAATGAGTACCCGCGCCGGTACGATGACCGGTACGACCGCCGTAACGACAATTACCGCGCTCAGCCGGATAACCGCGAATTGCAGCGGGCTTATGATGAAGGCTATCAGGACGGCAGGCGCGACGCCAAAGAAATGTTGCGGTCAGAATATAACCGCGATCAGGCCAGGGAAAAAGACAACCGTAAGTCGGATTATAAAAACTTTACATTCGGTGTTTATACCGGTGCCAACTCTACCCGTTTTGAAGGGGAGGATGTAAACGGCAATGCTTTGCGTGGTCGTCTGGGCTGGCAGTTTGGTGCGTTTGTTCGGGGCGGAGGCCGGTTATACGGTCAGATCGGTGCGGAGTACCTTACCTCAAGCTCCGATTTTTACCAGGCAGGCGATGGTGCTTCAGTTGACGATATCACCTCACAGATTGACCTGCGCTACGTACACGTTCCGGCCTACATTGGCTTTAAACTGGCCGAATCAAAGCGGGGAATATCAGCGGTACGCCTGCAGGTTGGTGCCGAATTCGCCACGCCGGTTGGCAACAACAACAACAAGGATTTCGGTTTTGAACGCAGCGATTTCCAGAATGCGACTTTAAGCGGTCTGGCCAATCTTGGGTTTGATGCAGGTCCGCTGTTTCTGGATCTGGTTTATCACCACGGTTTTGCGGATGTTCTGAAAGACCAAAGTAACTCGAAACGCCGGATTCTGGGCGTTAACGTTGGTCTGAAGTTCTAGAGCTATTTCCCGAAAACACCCGGCTGGTCGGTTTATGGATAAGGTAGTTTATCTTCCTTGCCATAAACCGACTATCTTTGTTTTATGAACACCCTATTTCCCATTTTTGTCAAGGTCGAACAGCTTCAGCTGCTTATTGTCGGGGGCGGTTACGTCGGTCTGGAAAAAGTAACGGCTGTGTTATCCAATGCGCCGGCAGCACCCGTTACGCTGGTGGCCCCCGAAATCCGTGATGAGATCCGTGAACTCGCCGGCCAGTACCCGAACCTGACATTGGTGACAGACCTGTACCACAAAAACTATCTTACGGGAAAGGACCTGGTGATTGTGGGAACCAACGACAAGGCGGTCAACCAGCAGATACAGCAGGATTGTAAGGCGCAGAAGATTCTGGTGAATGTGGCTGACACGCCTGCCCTGTGCGACTTTTACCTTAGCTCGGTAGTCAAAAAGGGAGATCTGAAAATAGCAGTGTCAACCAACGGAAAGTCGCCCACGTTTGCCAAGCGCTTCCGCGAAGTACTGGAAGAGATTTTACCCGACAGTTTACAGGAAACCCTTGATAACCTGACCCAGATACGGAACAAACTCAAAGGCGATTTTCAGGAAAAGCTGGAGCGGCTGAACGAAATCACCCGCGTTATGAAGTAACCTAACGATTACGCAGGATAAAGAAGTAAATTACGCCGGCAAGGGCCACATAACTGATTATGAGCCACTTTTTTTTCTGGTCAAACTCAAGAGGCTGGTGGTAATAATCATACACCATCGAGGTTGACAAACCCAATACCATCAGAAAGAACGAGAACACCCCGAAATCTGTTCGGTAAACACTGAAAGCATGCATGAACCGTGCGCCTGAGACAATGTAGAGAAGCCAGAAACCAAAACCAAGCCGGTATAGGTAAACGCTCAGACGGCGGTCGTTCTTTATATCGAAAAGGTCACTTGAAAATCGTTCTGACATGGCTTTCGGTTATTCTTTTTGGTGAAGTTACTAATTTTACAACGTAAAAACAACCATTTTATGCTTGATTCCCAAACTGTTGATACAACAACCGAATATAATACGATGACGGTTGAACTGGCCCGCGTGGACGATGCCTTTCATTTTGCTGCCACCGGTGTGTCAGGGGTTAAGTTAGATATTGATGCGGCTACCGACATCGGCGGCCACAATGCCGGTGCCCGTCCGATGGAGATGCTGCTGATGGGACTGGCCGGCTGTTCGGCCATTGACGTGATTCTGATTCTGCAAAAACAGAAGCAGGTTATCGAAGACTTCAAACTGTCGGTATCAGGCAAACGCGAGAAAGGCGCTACGCCTGCTCCCTTCAAGGCGATTCACATTACCTACCGGCTGAAAGGCCAGCTCGACGAAGCCAAAGTAAAACGGGCGATTGACCTGTCGATGGATAAATACTGTTCAGCCACAGCCCAGCTCCGGCCCACGGCTGATATTACCTACTCATTCGAGATTACCGCTTAAGTTTCATGCAACAATACCACGACCTGCTACGCTTTATCCTGAAAGAAGGCGCCCGCAAAACCGACCGTACCGGCACCGGTACGATCAGCGTGTTCGGGTACCAGATGCGTTTTAACCTTCGGGAGGGCTTTCCGCTGGTAACGACCAAAAAAGTACACCTGAAATCGGTCATTCACGAGCTGCTCTGGTTTATCAAGGGCGATACGAATATCAAGTATCTCAAAGACAACGGCGTGTCGATCTGGGACGAGTGGGCCGACGAAAACGGCGAACTGGGTCCGGTATACGGCAAACAGTGGCGGCGCTGGGAATCTCCCACGGGCGAGACCATCGACCAGTTGCAGGATGTGCTGAACCAGCTGAAGACTAAACCGGATTCGCGCCGGATCATTATTTCGGCCTGGAACCCGGCCGAGGTGCCGAATATGGCCCTTCCCCCCTGCCATGCGTTTATTCAGTTCTACGTTGCCCCGGCCGATCCCGAAAAAGGCGAAACCAAAGCCAAACTGTCGTGCCAGCTCTACCAGCGCAGCGCCGACGTGTTTCTGGGTGTGCCGTTCAACATCGCGTCGTATGCCCTGATGACTATGATGATTGCGCAGGAATGCGGTCTGGAAGCGTACGAGTTTATCTGGACCGGCGGCGATACGCACATCTACCTCAACCACCTCGACCAGGTAGAAACGCAGCTGTCGCGCGAACCACGGCCGTTGCCAACCATGCGGTTAAATCCGGATGTATCCTCGGTTTTTGATTTTACGTACGCCGATTTTACCCTCGAAAATTACGATCCGTATCCGGCGATCAAAGCCCCTGTCGCCGTTTAATATAATGAAAGCGGATACCATAAACCGGTGTCCGCTTTCCGCTTAACCTTATGTTCGAATTTCATAAAGACCGTATTGCGTATTTTCACCAGCAAACGATCAACGCCGAGAAATACGTCATTCCGTTTATCGAAGAGACCTTCGCGCTCCGGCCGGGTATGCGCGTACTGGAAGTCGGTTCGGGTGAGGGAGGCGTACTGAAAGCGTTTACCAACCGTGGCTGCATCGGCGTCGGCGTTGAGCTTGTGGCCGGTAAAGTCGACATTGCCAGGCAGATGATGGCTGATGAGATTGCCGCCGGCAAGGCTACGTTCTCGCAGAAAGACATTTACCTGGTCGACATCAGACAGGAATTCGGCGACCTCTTCGACCTGATTGTGCTGAAAGATGTGATTGAGCACATTCACGATCAGGAGCGGTGTCTGCAGTTGCTGAAGACGTTTCTGAAGCCGGGCGGGGCCATTTACTTTGGGTTTCCGCCCTGGCAGATGCCGTTTGGCGGTCACCAGCAGGTTTGCCGCAATAAGCTGCTGTCTACGCTGCCCTATTATCACCTGCTGCCACGACCGTTGTACGCTGCCTTTTTGCGGGCCTTCGGTCAGGAGCCGCGGGATCTGCTCGAAATTAAGGATACCGGCATCTCAATCGAGCGTTTCGAACGGATTGTGAAGCAAACCGGCTACCGGACCGCTAACCGCCGTCATTATCTGATTAATCCGATTTACGAGTTTAAGTTTAAGCTGAAACCCCGTGAACAGTTTGGCCTGATTACCCATATTCCGTACCTGCGTAATTTTGTAACAACGTGTGTGTATTACCTGATACAACCGGTGTAAATCCGGCTGTATCACCTCTATAAGCCTTTTACCCTTAATTCCTTTAAACCTTTATGCACATCCGGTACATGGTAATAGCTGCCTTGCTGGCAGTTAGTTTTGCGTCCTGTCAGCAAGCCCCAACTGACCATTCGCTGCCACTGAAAGGCACCTGGGAGCTGGTAGATGCCACAACAATTGAACAGGATTCTTCCTATTCGACGTTTGATGCCTCACACAAGATGATTAAAATCATCAACGACACCCATTTTGCCTTTCTGAACCACAGCGCACAACCCGCCGATTCAGCAAAGCATTTCTTTTCGGCCGGTGGCGGAACGTATACACTGACAGACAGCACGTATACCGAACACCTGGATTACTTCAGCGATCCGGCCTGGGAACACCATACCTTTGCCTTTACCGTAACCCTCCGGAACGATACACTGATCCAGAAAGGTGTCGAGAAGGTTGAGAAACTGGGCATCGACCGGGTGATTATTGAAAAGTACGTGCGGAGTAAGTAGTTTTGAACCACAAAGGCAATAAGAAATGAAGCAGCACGAAGTTTTTCTTCGTGTATCTTTCCGGCCTTGGTGCCTTTGTGGCTAATTTCACCGGATATGAACACACCACTCAACAAATTTGACCACGAAGAGCTTAACGACTGGATACTAGCTATCGAAAAATCATTCGGTATTCACTTTGCCGAAGGCGAAATCATCGCAACAACCGCTGATGAGCTGCATGCCGCTATTATGGCAAAGCTTCCTGAGCACCCAGACAACAGTTGCACCTCACAGCAAGCTTTTTATAAACTCCGGCAAGCCCTCCGAACGGTTTCGCCTGTACAGGACATACGACCTTCGACAGCACTCAGCATGATTTTTCCAAAACAGGAAAGGCGTGCTGCCGTCCGGCAACTTGAGCATGAACTTGGCGTTTCAGTACACCTGCTGAAACCACCGGACTGGCTGGTAACCTGCCTTTTTTTTGCCTGCTGACATCACCTTTACTGCTGTTTTTCAGTGGTTTTCTGTTTACTACGGTACTGTTTTCGGCAATAGGAGGCTTATGCCTCTCTACTGTGTACGGGCGACATATGACTATCAAAACAGTTGGTGAACTGACCTATAAGGTCAGTATGGAGCACTATCAGGCCTGCCGCCGTCAACCCGGTACAATCAACCGACAGGAGGTTGACAGATTATGTCGGCAGTGGTTCACGAAAGAATTCGCAGTTTAACCGCCGGCAGTTTTCAGGTAATCAGGCGATCAATCCGCTCCGTAGGAGCGCAACAGCGCAGCGTCGGTAGCAACAACATCCCGCATCAATCCGCCCTGTAGGGGCGGTACAAACGCTGGTTTCGTACCTATGGCACGAGACGGTGGCTGGGAACCTCACGGGCGGGCTACCGACGCTCCGCTGTATTGTCCCTGACGGGACAATTATCCGACAATCCGCTCCGTAGGAGCACAACAGCGCAGCGTCGGTAGCCCCCCAAACGCCATATATCAATCCGCTCCGTAGGAGCGCAACAGCGCAGCGTCGGTAGCCCCCCCAAACGCCATGTATCAATTGCTCCGTAGGAGCATAACAGCTCAGCGTCGATAGAAACTACTGCCGTTGCGACAGCCGGTCGTATTCCCGTTCAATCATACTTTTTTCATCGCCACCGTGGTATACGCTGAAATAGTGGGAAGCCAGCCCGATGCCCCAACCCAGCGTTGCCCAGATTGGCCACGGATAGATAAAGCCGCTCTTGTTAAAAAACAAGCTTGTTACTAACCAGATCGCCCACAAACCGGCTAACACGATGACGTAGGTGCGTAAGTGCATTTTAAAACCGACCCGTGCCTTGGCCTGACGCCAGATATATGGATCGTGTGACAGATTGGTTGACTGAGTTTCCATGACTTCGGTTCGTTTAGTAGTTTGGCTGACAGCCTATTGGCCTGTCATTGATGAATCAAAGGTAGCGTACGGTCCCCCGCTTCGCTATCAGATTCTGACCAATTGCCTAACTTGCGGAGTAAACAGGCTTTTTACCATGACAAACGCTGATATTGTCGATATACTCGAACAAACCACCAAATTGCTGGAACTACACAACGACGATCCCTTTAAAATCCGCTCGTATCAGTCGACCGCCTTCAATCTGGATAAGCTTACCGAAGATATTACGGAACTACCCGCTACCGAGCTGGTCAAACTGCCCGGCATTGGTAAGAGTATGGCCAACAAAATCCGCGAAATCATCGACACCGGACACCTGAATGAACTGGACACCCTCCTGTCACAAACCCCTGAGGGTGTGCTGGATATGTTCCGGATCAAAGGCATTGGCCCAAAAAAAATCCGCACCATCTGGCACGAACTGGGTATCGAAAACCTGCGCGACCTGCAACTTGCCTGCGAGAATGGCCAGATCGCTACACTAAAAGGCTTCGGAGCCAGCACACAGGAAAAAATCCTCAGCTCGCTGGAGTTCCTGCAAAGCCAGAGCGGCAAAATCCGGATGGATAAGGCCGATGCCCTGGCCGGTGTTCTGCGCGATGCCATTGCCCCGCAGGTCGACCGGGTAGAAATCAGCGGGCAGGTACGCCGGAAAGCACAGGAAGTTGATACCATTCAGCTCCTGATCGGTACCAGCCAGCTACGGGCGACCATGAACGCTCTGAATACCATTCCGTTTCTGCACCAGCACGCAGCCGAATCCTCGCCGTTTGCCTGGCGCGGGTCGATGGATGGTACTGAGGTTGCCATCGAGCTGCTGCTTTATCCGGCCAATCAGCTTGATCGTCAGTTGTTTATTCACACGGCCGCTGAGGCCCATCTGAAACAGGCGGGGCAGGCGGGACAAACATTGCTGCAGGCTGCCATGTCCGGCGACGATACGACCGAAACGGCTATTTATGACCGGGCAGGCCTTCCGTATATCGTACCCGAAATGCGGGAAGATGCCTTTGCGTTCCGGTGGTCGGCCTACCACCAGGCAGATGAGCTGGTGACCTGGGATGATCTGCGGGGAACGCTGCATAACCACAGCACCTGGTCGGATGGCAAACATACACTCGGGCAGATGGCCGATGCTACCCGCGAGCTGGGCCTCAGTTATTTCGGAATTGCCGACCATTCGCAGACGGCAGCGTATGCCAACGGCCTGAAACCACAGCAGGTCCGTGAGCAACATGCCGATATCGACCGCCTGAACGAGCAGTACGGTCCCGATTTCCAGATCCTGAAAGGCATTGAGTCGGATATTCTGGGCGATGGCTCCCTGGATTATGAGACCGATACCCTGGCCCTGTTCGATTATGTCGTGGCATCGGTTCATCAGAACCTGAACATGGCCATCGATAAGGCGACGGCACGGCTCATTAAAGCCATCGAAAACCCGTATACAACCATTCTCGGCCACCCGACCGGCCGCTTATTGCTGGCCCGCGCCGGTTACCCGATTGACCACAAAGCGGTTATCGACGCCTGTGCGGCCCACCATGTAATTATTGAGATTAATGCCAGTCCTTACCGCCTCGACATCGACTGGCGCTGGATCGACTATGCCATGCAGCAGGGCGTTATGCTCAGCATTAATCCCGACGCCCACAGCACAACGGGTTTGCTCGATATGCACTATGGTATTGCCATTGGGCGTAAAGGCGGCCTAACCCGGAAAATGACGTTTAACGCCCTCACGTTGCCCGAAATGAAGGCATGGCTTGCCGACCGTAAGCAGCGGAAAGGCATTGAACTCCCGGCCAATAGCCGTTAAACGGCCACTGGTTCAGGAGGCATCTATACCCTGTAAACCGGATAAGATGCCTCCTGAACCGGTCTTCAAACAATCACTTCTATAAACAAATTAGTATTTAATTAACTTTAAATAAGCCTCACAAGACAGAATAGTGCCGGAAAACGAAAAAATTGTCTTTTATTTAGGTTATTTTATTTCCTAAACTCTCCTGACATGTACGTTTTTCAGCCGGATAAGCCTTGCCGTTCAGGCAATTGGCAGGCGATTATCCTTCTGATTGTTCTTCCTTTTCTGACAGGCGTTTACGGCATAGCCCGTGCTCAGACCACAGCGCACACCATTGCCGGTTATGTGCGCGAAACAGGTACGAATAAGCCCCTTTCCGGTGTTACGGTTTTCGTTCAGGAAACCCGCCGTGGCACCACTACGGACAAAGACGGATATTACCTCATCAATATTCCGGCCGGCACTTATAGTCTGCTGATAACATCCGTCGGGTATCTGAAACAAACGCAGAAAATTAAAGTCCCTCCCAGCGTCTACGAAAACAATATTCTGCTTGCGCCCGACACTAAACTGCTCGATGAGGTTACAGTCCGGACGGAAAGCGTCGACCGGAACGTCAAGAAAATTGAGATGGGTGTCGCCCAGATGTCGATCCGGAACATCAAACGCATGCCCGCCCTGATGGGCGAAGTGGATATTGTGCGCAGCCTGTTGCTGCTGCCCGGGGTTTCGACCGTGGGCGAAGGGGCCACGGGGATCAACGTGCGCGGTGGTAGTATTGACCAGAACCTTGTTTTGCTCGACGATGCTCCGATTTACAACTCATCGCACCTGATGGGGTTCTTTTCCGTATTTAATCCGGATGCGGTACGGGATGTGACCTTGCAGAAAGGTAGTCTGCCCGCCCGTTATGGTGGCCGTGTTTCGTCGGTACTGGATGTACGTTCCAAAGAACCGGACAACGAAAAGCTGACCGTCAGCGGAGGCATAGGCCTTATTTCCAGCCGCTTAGGTATTGAAGGGCCGCTATCCCGGAAAACAACCGGGCCGCCGAAACTCACGTTTCTGGCCGATGCCCGTCTGTCGGCAAACAGTTTCCTGTTTCAGCTCGGGCCGCCGAATATCCGTGATACCCGTGCCAGTTTCTATGACCTGACGGCCAAGGTTAAATACCTGCCCAATGAGAAAAATACAGTCTGGCTGTCTGGTTACGCCAGCCACGACTTTATCCGTTTCCCGTCCGATTCACTGCTTTCGCTGGATATCAATTCGTCGCGAACCGACTTTTATTACCGGACAACCAACGGCTCCATTAAATGGACACATACCTTTAAAGATAATCTGTCTTCGACCATTACCGGGGTAATGGGGCATTATTCCGCTGCCCTCGCCGGTCCTGATTCCAGCAATGCATTCCGTCTGCAATCTGACCTCTGGACGAACATTGTCAAAGCCGAACTGGACTATA
Source organism: Arsenicibacter rosenii (assembly GCF_001870735.1). Classification (GTDB taxonomy): domain Bacteria; phylum Bacteroidota; class Bacteroidia; order Cytophagales; family Spirosomataceae; genus Arsenicibacter; species Arsenicibacter rosenii. The sequence goes on from NZ_MORL01000011.1 coordinate 109,552, forward strand.
CCACCGGTAAACACAAGCTGTCGGGCGGCCTTCAGACAACGATATACCGGCTTTCGCCCAACTCGCTGATTCCGGGGCCGAATTCCAATGTGTTGCCGGTTACCTTGCCGAAAGAACACGGTCTGGAAGCAGCGCTGTTCATTGAAGACGAGATTACGTTAACCAAAACAATATCGGCCATTGCCGGGCTGCGCTACAGCCAGTTCTTAAACTATGGTCCGGCAACGGTGCAGCAATATGCCGGCTCCGGCGGATTACTGGCAGACAATGTTACCGGCGAACAGACCTATAGCTCCGGCAGCCTTGTGAAAACCTACGGTGGGCTCGAACCTCGTCTGGCCTTCCGGTGGAGCCAAAACCCCGAAAGCTCGGTGAAACTGTCGTATACGCGAATGCGCCAGTATCTCAACCTGATTTCGAACACGACGGCGGCCCTGCCAACATCACGCTGGAAGCTGAGTGATACTTATACGAAACCGCAGATTGCCGATCAGCTCTCCCTTGGCTATTTCCGGAACTTCGATAACAACACCTACGAAACATCGGCCGAGGTGTATTATAAAAACATTCAGAATGCCGTTGATTACCGCGACGGGGCCCAGCTACTGCTCACCCCCAACCCCGAAACAGAACTGCTTCAGGGCAAAGGCAAGGCCTACGGGCTGGAGTTAATGGTGAAGAAAAACAAAGGCTTTATGACCGGCTGGTTAAGCTATGCCTATAGCCGCAGTCTGCTGCTGATTAACGGCCCGACACCCGGCGAACGGGTCAACAACGGCAACTGGTTTCCGGCCAATTTTGATAAGCCGCATACGGTGAATGCCGTTGCTATTTACCGGCCGTCACTGACGTTCAACGCGTCGTTTAACTTTACCTACAGCACCGGCCGGCCGGTTACGATCCCTTATGCCAAAGCACGCGTAAACGGGGTTATTGTGCCGATTTATCTCGACCGCAACCAGCAGCGCATCCCGGATTACCACCGGCTTGACCTGTCGCTGACCTGGGAGAAGCACCCCGAAAAATCGAAAAAATACTGGTATAGCTGGGTTTTCTCCATCTACAACCTGTATGGCCGGCAAAATGCCTACTCTGTCTTTTTCAAACTACGCAGCAGTTCCTTCAGCGACGCCTATAAGCTGTCGATTTTCGGTGCTCCCCTGCCTTCGCTTACGTATAATTTCAAGTTTTAATCCGGCAGATTCTACGTAGCAGTCCTTTAACCTGTCATGAAAACAACAACCTATATTATCTATTTTGTTTTACTGTTTCTCGGGTCCTGCATCAAACCCTATAACCTGGATATTCCGTCGATGGAGGGGTTGATGATCGTGGATGGCCTGGTAACCGACTTTCCCGGACAAACCTTTGTTTCCCTGACCCGTACCGCCGATTACACAGCCAGTTCGCTTAACCTGACTGTTCAGAAAGCGCTGGTTACCATCAGCGATAATCTGGGACAGAAAACGCAGCTGGTGGAAGTAGGGGCAGGTTTGTACAAGCCTGCGTTAACGACCTGGGCAGGCATGGCAGGCCGGACCTATACCCTGACGGTGACGACCACAGACGGCAAAACCTACCGTTCGCAACCCGATCTGCTGAGCGCCGTGCCACCGATTGATACGCTGTACTACAGTTACAACCGTAAGGCAACGGCCGGATCAGATTATGTTGATAAAGGTTTTGATGTATACATTGATACAAAAGATCCGGCAACACCCGACAACTATTACCGCTGGAGCTGGCAGGCGTTTCAACGGGTCCTTTTCTGCGAAATTGAAGTGGTCCGCAACCGGTTTTCCAACAATGCGGAGACGCTGATTCCGCACTACTGTTGTACCGACTGCTGGGATATTAACCGGTGCTATTCCTGTGTAACAACCACCTCCGATAAGCTCATTAACGGCCAGAAAATCAGCCGGCAGCCGGTACTGCGGGCGCCGTTTGAGTCAATTGCCCCCTATTACGTAGAGATCACCCAGTATTCGATCAGCAAAGCGGCATTTGATTACTGGAAAACGGTTAAAAGTCTGGCCCAGAATACCGGCGGCATTTTTGATTCGGCACCGATTACCCTGGGTGGCAACGTCAGCAATGTCAATGATCCGGCGGAGCGCGTTTTCGGCTTTTTCGGCGCCTCGGGTGCGTCTACGAAGGCGGTTCTGATTGATCGCTCCAAAACCGGCGATACCCCGAATCTGCTGCCGCCGCCACCACCGGTGCCCTCAATGCCACCACCCTGCCGGACCTGCGTCGAAAGTATCTATCGCACGGGCGTTAAACCACGCTGGTGGAAAGATTAACATTGCCGGAGCGCTTCACGAACCCGGCTTTATCTGCTTATCTTTGCAGCGTATGCCGAAGTTTCTGATTATCCGTTTTTCGTCTATTGGCGATATTGTCCTGACTACCCCCGTTATCCGTTGCCTCAAACAACAGGTTGCCGGTGCAGAAGTGCATTTCTGTACTAAAAAGGCAAATAAAGTCCTGATCGATGACAACCCGTATATCGACAAGCGGTTTTATCTGGAAGGGTCATTAAACGAGTTAGTCCGGCAGCTCCGGCAGGAAAAATATGACTATATCATCGATCTGCACAACAACCTGCGCACGAGTCTTATCAAACTGCGGCTGGGTGTAAAGTCCTACAGTTTCGACAAACTGAACTGGCAGAAATGGTTGCTGGTCCGCTGGAAAATCAACGTGATGCCCACCGTTCATATCGTTGACAGGTATATGGCGACCGTGAAACCGTTCGGAGTGACGAATGACCGGAAGGGGCTCGATTATTTTATTCCCTACAAAGACCAGATTGAACCGGACTGGCTCCCGGATACCCACCGGCGCGGTTACATTGCCTATGCCATCGGCGGACAGCATGCGACCAAAAAACTACCGGTACCGCGTATGATTGAGTTGTGCCGGAAGATTAATTACCCGATTGTGCTGCTGGGAGGGAAAGAAGACGCCGAAGCCGGCGAACAGATTGAAAAAGCCCTGGGCAACCGGCTGATTTATAACGCGTGCGGCAAATATAACCTGAACCAGTCGGCCGACCTGCTGCAACGGGCCCGCGTCGTTTTCAGCCACGATACAGGCCTGATGCACATTGCCGCAGCGCTGAAGAAAAAAGTATACTCGATCTGGGGAAATACGACGCCGCTACTGGGCATGTATCCCTACCAAACACCTTTTGTCATACTGGAAAATAACAACCTGAGTTGCCGTCCGTGCTCAAAAATCGGGTATAAAGAGTGTCCGTTAAAGCATTTCAGATGCATGAACGACCTCGCACTGGACTTTGATCTGTCTCAGTAGTCGTATACGAAGACGGTTCCTTCGCGAAAGGCCAGAATAACCTGAAAGCCGCTTTGTACGGGCACGCCATCGACTTTAGCCGGCCTCCAGGCGGGCATAATCCCGATAGAGTCGGCCACCTGAATAAACAGGTCCCGATCGGGGGCAGGTCGTTTCAGATAGGCCGTACCATCTACCCAGACACTGCCTTCGAGCGTGACAAAAGCCGGATACTGTGCCGGTTTAACGTGCTTCAGCCGGTCACGGACGAACGCCAGAAACTTATCCCGCCCGCCCGGAAAATCAGCACGCTGAATAAACGGTTCACATTCGGTGCGTTCGCCTTCGGGCGAGTAACATTGCCCGGATTTCACATAACCCCACTTATAGAGCTCTTTCCGTTTCAGCGAGCCATCTTCGTAATAGGAAAAGAAAGGCCCGTTGATCTGGTTGTTATTAAAGTCACACGCCCAGTGCAGTTGCCCGTTGGTATACCAGAACTGCGTACGGCCATGCTTTATTCTTAACTGATAGTTACTATAATGTTCTTCGGAAAGCCGGCGGCCATCTTTCGTGTAATAACGAACCGTCGCATTTTCTTTCCGGCGATCATTAAACGTTATTTCTTCGATTCCGTCGAGGTATTCTTTCCGTTGTACACGGTCCTTCAGACGTTTGGCAAGCCGTGGATCATCTTCGTCGGTCATCCCTACCAGCAAGCCCACCAGCATACAGATGTATAGGCTATTCATTGTATTTAGGGTTGTTGTATCTAAAGTTATAAATCATCTTCCCAAAACGCAATATTATAACGCTCACGACTAGGTATGGGTGTTAAAAATATACACAAGCGGTACAAAAAAGGCGTTGATCTGTAACCAACGCCTCTATATTAGCCCCGTGTACCGGCCGTGTAGTAAAGTTCGGCCACGGCTTTCTGGTATTTAGACCGGAGTTCGGCGAGTTTTATCTGCATGTCAATCAGCTTACTTTCGCGGGTATTGACCAAAAACAGCGAACTCTCTCCCATATCAAATTTCTGCTGCTCGGCCCGTACCAGCACGACCTGGTTCTGTACCGATTGCTGCTGAATCTGAATCTGTCGCTCCAGCGCAAGCAGGTCATTATAGGCCGCCTGCACCCCGTTCTGAATATCCCGGTTGGTCTGTGTCCGTTCCAGGGTCGTTTGCTGCGCCTTAATCTGCACCTGTTTCAGTTTTCCCCGCTCTTTCCGCAGAAACAACGGAAACAGAAAATCAACGCCGACTTTATAATTATTCAGGTTAAAATCGTAATAGGATGGTCCCTGGGCAGCAAACAAAGGGGGCTGACTCAGCAATGTCCCCGTAACGTTAACCTGCGGCTTCAACAGTTCGCGGCGGAATCGTTCTTCAATAGCCAGTTGCTGCACCTTAGCATCCAGTTTCAGTAATTCGGGATGCTGGTCAGCCGCCCGTGCCAGCAGTTGCTGAAACACATCGGCCTTCACAACCCCCTCCGCAGGCAACTGCGGAACGGCGCGATCAGGCAGTTCAAGCGGTTGCGAGCTATCGTTCCACAAATAGGTCGATAGCATCAGCTTTGCATTCTGCAACGCCACCAGCGCCTGCTCGAGCTGCACCTGCCGGTCCTGGGCAGTGATTTTCGCTTCTACGGAATCAACAGCGGCGGCATCACCGATGCGGGCCCGCCGACTCACGGCCAGATACCGTGTATCTGCCAGTTGAAAGCCCTCGCGTAACAATCGCACCTGCTGATAGGCCAGATACCAGGTCCAGTACTCCTTAGCGGCGCTGAACCAGACTTTGTTGATCTGCTTCACCCGTTCGGCTTCGGCCGCCGTCAGCATCGTCTGCGCCTGTTTCAGGGTTGCCCGCCGTGCATCGATCAGGAGGCCCTGCCCCAGCGGAATGCTGAGGCCGACACCGGCCAGGCCACTGTTTGAAGTCCGCGTTTCCGGATTCACCGCCTGCCCGACAAAGCGGTCATAGGTTACTTTGAGATCGGCTCCCCCCCACCAGACGGGTACTTTCAGCTCGTTCGCCCATTTGTTATAGTACAATGATTTTGAATCGTCCGGATTACCGAATTGCTTACGGTCAAAGCCGGAAGCCAGTTTCGGGTCAAAGCCGCCACGGGCCTGCATTACCTCCTGCCGCGCCTCTTCGCTCAGCAGGTTAGCCTGCCGGATAATCGGGTGATTGTTCAGCATCAGCGCCGACAGATCGCTCAGCGAAAACACGGCTGTCGTATCCTGTGCGCTTACCGGCCGGCCAATACACATCCCCAGTACCAATATGGCAACACTACACCAGCCGGTCAGCGGCTGTTTGACGGCAAATGTCATTTTTTAGCCCCCTCCGCAGGCTTCGGCTCTTCTTTCAGGCTTGGCGGGAAGCCATTCAGCTGACGCCAGATTTCGTACCAGATCGGTACATCGTCGAGCATCACCCAGCCGTATACACCGGAGCCTAACCGCAGCTGCTTCGGCCACGGATGATCGTCGGCGTGGGGCCTTACCAGCAAACGATATTTACCGTTGGTGCTGCTTACTGCGTCGATAATGGCAACTTCACCGCCAAACGTACCAACCGCCACAGTCGGCCAGCCCGAAAACTGCACTGCCGGCCAGCCATCAAACTGAAGCCGAACCGTACGGCCCGGCGTAATCAGCGGCACATCCATGGCCCGCACATACAGTTCAACCGCCAGCAAGGGTGACTCAGGCTGCAAGGTTGCAATCGACTCACCTTCCTTAATTGTCTCTCCAATACCCGCTTTCAGGGTTTTTACAACATAACCATTCTGCGGTGCCCGGATCACATACATTCCCTGACGTACGTCAACGCTGCTGATTTTATTCCGGATTTTCGAGATTTCCCCTTCGGCTTCGGCCCGGTACGAAACGGCCGACGCTTTATCCGACATGGCCTTGGCCATTTTTTCCTGATATTCGGCCTGAATGTTGCTCAGCTCGATGCGGGCATTGATCAGTTCCTGCCGCGACACGTCCAGTTTGTTTTCCTGCGTTACCACCTTGGCATAATCTTCCTGCAATTTCAGGCGGCGGGTTTCCAGATCGGTCAGGGAAAACAGGCCGTCTTTGTAGCCTTTTTCGTAACGCTCCAGCCGGTCGACCGCAATCTGGTAATTTTTCCGGATGGCAATCAGGTCCGTACTGTCGATTCTGACTTTAAAGCGTGATTGCTTCACCTTATTCTGCGCCGACGACAGCTTGAAGCGCAGGCCATCTTCAAGGGCTTTCAACTGGCCTTCGAGCGCCGAGATCTTGGAATCTGTAGCTGACAGACTTCCCTGTTTGGCCCCCAGCTGCTCTTCCAGCCGTTGGTCGATGTTAGGGTCAAAGTATTCGTCTTTAATCTCGGAAATCACCAGCAGCGTATCTCCTTTCTTAACCAGCTGTCCCTCGCGGATCGCCCAGTGTTCGATCCGGCCGGCGATGGCGTTCTGGATGGTTTGCGGCCGGTCCTGCGGTGTGAGCGAGGTAACGGTTCCCTCGCCGGTAACGTTCTGCCGCCACGGCAGAAACAGAATCACAATCAGGCCAGCCAGCATAAAGAGCATAAAACGACCCAGTTTGCGGGCAGCCTGTAATTCGGGTATTGAGCGTAGTGCCTGCAACGGATAGGTTTTCCATAGGGCTTCATCTACGCGTTGTCTTGATAAGTTCAGCATATTGAAATGGCAAACAAAGTCTTGTGAATGGATTACGCCTCTTCGGTTTCTTCGATCGGCAGGTCGGTAACACTACCGAGTTTCTCAACGGCAGTCAACAGGTCAAAAACCGTATCAATACTCATGATCAGCTTTTCGACCGCCCCCGTAACCAGAACAATCACGAGCTCTGCTGCCACAAACTGGCCCAGGGTCATCTGGCGCTCTACTACGAGCAGCGTACCGGCAATCAGCAAGCCTCCGACAATGAACGTCTTAAACGTTACCGTGCTGTAGAAAAAGCGTTTTAATACACGGAAATGATCATTCCGGTTTTCGAGATAACCCGCTACCAGCTTATCCATTTTTCCAATCGCTATATCACAATTCCCGGCTTTGCGGTATTCCGGCAGATCTCTGGCCAGATCTTCCAGATAAGCAACGACCTTATACTTGTATTTTGATTCTTTAAGACTGGTTTCCAGCCCGCGGCGCCCCAGAATCGCGACCATGACCGCCACACAGAGGAATGTCAGTAAACCAAATACAATAAAGAAAGGGTGATAGAAGGAAAGCAGAATTACCCCGAAAATGATTTGCAGTACGGCCGCCGTAATATCAATCAACAGTTTTGGCAAGCCTTTCTGCACCGTCAGTACATCAAAAAAACGGTTCATCAATTCTGGTGGATAAGACCCTTCCAGGGCCTCATCCTTGATCCGTGGCAACCGGTACGTAAACTCAAAAGCGGCTTTGACGAAAATGCGCTGCTGCAGCACCTCTACCAGCGACATCTGTCCGATGGTCAGTAATCCGTTTAGCACAACCCCTATGATTACCAGCGCAATAAGCAGATAAATAGAGTTAAACACCATCCCGCTCGATACAAAGTTGAAAACGGCCTGTACGCCCAGTGGCAACGACAAACTGATTAAACCGGCGATGATGGCATATAAATAGACATATAAGATATCTCTCTTTTCCGTCGTCAGCAGGCGTATCAGCCGCTGTAACGGGGTTGGTGGTTGGGTAGTAACTTCCTGAAGCATAGCTAGTGCATTTGATAGTTTTACTATCATTATTGATAACATAACTATTATAGGTGTGGTTTTGTTCCTATCTTTGTAAACAAATATAAAATACTCTATTAATCAATAAATATGTTGCTGTAAACATGGAATACACTGTACATATCCGGATGAACGCAAACTTATATTTGCGGAATCCGGATAGCTCTGAGCTGGGCCGTAAAATTGTCAGGCAGGGCATTCTGATGTTTGCTGACATTGGGTTCGAAGAAGCGACGTTTAAAAAACTAGCGGAACGTATCGGCACAAAGGAGGCCAGCATTTACCGTTATTTTGAAAGCAAGCACCGGTTACTGATTTACATTGTTGACTGGTACTGGCAGTGGATGGAATATCAACTGGTATACGAGACGCATAATCTTACTGATCCCAAAGAAAAACTGGAACGGGCGCTGCATCTCCTGTTACACATTGATTTGCCGGAAACGATCCGGACCAGTGACTCTGCTGATGGTATTGACCTGAAAGCCCTCCATGGTATTGTGGTGCATGAAGCCAGCAAGGCTTATCTCACGCACCATGTTACGGAAGACAACAGCCAGCATTTGTTTAAGCCTTACAAAGACTTGTGTAACCGGCTGGCCCGCATGATTCAGGACGTCCGGCCTCAGTATGCGTTTGCCCGTTCGCTGGCCAGTACGCTGGTTGAAACGGCCCATTACCAGACGTTTTTTATGCAGCATCTGCCTTCTCTGACCAATTTTGAACCAACGGGAGGCGCCTCACAACTATTGCTCTTTTTACGCCACCTGCTCTTTTCTGCCCTGCATCAACCGGCAGTCTGAGCGTCTGACAACCGCATGCAGCCCAAAGAGACAAGCCATGAGCTTGTCTTTTTTTTATTACCGGCAGAACACGGCAATTTTCTGAAATTGGACAATGCACCCGGAAAATAGCGTCACCGGCAGCAGTAATACAATTTTATCACTTTATTAGAAAAATACAACTCATCCGACATTTCAGAGAATCTTTTGTAGTCTGCTAATATTCAACTCAATTATCAAACAAAAAGTATGTCAAAACGAAGAACTTTGCCCCATAAAGGCCTGAATTGACCTGATTTACTTGTTTATCCGATTTTACCTTAGATACCTTTGTCACGGAAAAATTAAACTTTTCGCTATGAAAACAATTCGTTTATCCGTGACCTCATTGCTGTTAATGGGGAGTCTGGTCAGCATGGGAGGTGCCTTGACCGGGAAAAATCCGGAAGTACGTACAGTGAAAGTTGTTAAGTCTGAGAGAAAGAAATTCCGTTTGTATATTCCGTCAACGCTGCCGTTGGGTGGGTCACAGGTACAGGTTAGCCTGACCGATGCCGATGGCAATGTGTTGCACCAGGGGACTGCTATTGACCGTTACCAGCAAGGTATCTCGTATGACCTGAATTCGTTACCCGACGGGCAGTATTTCCTGGCCGTAACCAACGATGCGTGGTGGACATCACAACCTTTTGAGATTAATGGCAATACCTTATCCGTCGATGATAAGCGCGTAACGCAGGTGATGCGGCCCGTGGTGTCGAGCTATGCCAAAAACAAAGTTCAGCTAACGGTTCAGTCGACCAATGTTCCGGAAATGACCGTTGCACTCTACGACAAAAACAACGAGCTTGTCTTTGCCGAACATATGTCGGGAGTGGTTAAACGCTATGATCTGTCGACACTGCCCGCCGGCAGATACACCATGTCGGTCGGCTCACCGGCTAAAAAATTCAGTGAACTGATCGATATCAGCCATTAACTCATTCGCTTTCATTCACAAACCGTACGGCTAAAGCCGTTGTCAGGCAATGTGTTTTAACAAAACCCCGCTCCGAAAAGGCGGGGTTTCCTATTTTATCAGGCTGTGATTTAGCCCGTGTTGCCGCCAGCTACCGTTTTCTCAAAAGACCGTTCGTTCAATAAGTTATTGCATTATGCCTGTGTACCACTAATTTAAACTGTTATCATACAAACTAGTATACCATTTATCACAAAGCAGTACAAAGGCATCGACACGCCATGGAAAGTCTGGATAAAGAACAAACCAAAGAACTGATTGCTATGTGGGAGAAAACAGCCTGCTATCTCTGCCGTTTCCAGACAACGCATTGGAACGAATTCAGTTTTGAGCAACACCTTGATGTAAATGCCTATCAGAACAGCTTGCTGACCCGCGCCCATGATCTTCAGAACCGTCCGGCCCCTCCTGCCTTCCGGCAGGCCGATCATCTGCTAAGTGTTGTCCGGACCGCCACCTGCCGTGGGCTGACCGTTTTTGACAAAACCAATGACCTGTCTATCTGCCTGAGTTCAGGGGCTATTCTGGTGGCACTGGCCGCCTACGTATCCCGGGCCGATAATGATGGTATTCAGGTTGTTGTCAGGGAGCTTGATAATGTTCTGGCGCAGGTAAATGCATAGGTCATAAAAAAACGTTTGAGACCGGACATACAACGAATGTATGCCGGTCTCAAACGTCAGGAAACGTATCGGATCTGCTTAGTTAATTGCTACCAGTTCGATGTCAAAAATCAGTTCATGACCTGCGAGCGGGTGGTTTGCATCAAGCGTAACCGAATCGGCGGTCAGTTCACGCACAATTACCGGAATCGGACGAGGATTACCATCTTCATGCATATTCAGTGTCATGCCTTCTTCCAGCGGAATATCTTCCGGAATATCCGTCCGGTTGAGTGTAAAGATCATTTCCTCATGAGCAGGACCGTAGGCTTCTTCTACCGGAATATTGATTGTTTTAGACTCACCAATCGTCATTCCGGTTACGCCGTCATCAAAACCTTTGATAACCTGACCGCTGCCAACCACAAACTGTAGCGGTTCACGACCTTCCGATGAGTCAAACAATGTTCCGTCTGTCAACGTGCCTGTATAATGCACCTGTACAGTATCCCCGGCTTTCACTTGTGCCATATCTATTTTACTATTTTTTTGGCAAAACTAGTAAAATGCGCCATGAAAAATGGATAATGGCTAATGAACAATGTAAAATGCTTACTTAATGACCACCCGTCGGCCAGCCCGTATGCCTAGTAAGCCCGCGCAAAGACGACCCGGCGTGTTGATGGTTTTCCGGAGAATACGCAGACGCCTTCTTCTGCTGCTGCGTCAAACGGGATACAACGGATCGTGGCTTTGGTTTCTTCCTTGATCGCCTCTTCGGTTTCAGACGTGCCATCCCAGTGAGCCAGAATGAATCCGCCTTTCTCGATCTGTTCCTTAAACTCGTCCCAGGTATCTACTTTAAACGTATTTGCCTGACGGAAAGCCAATGCCTTCTGGTAAATCGACTGCTGAATATCGTCCAGCAACGCCTGGATACGCTCCAGTATGCCTTCAAACGGAACGGTTTCCTTCGTTTTCAGGTCGCGGCGGGCGATTTCGACGGTACCGTTTTCAAAATCACGCATACCCATGGCCAGACGAACCGGAACACCCCGGAGTTCGTATTCGGCAAATTTCCAGCCCGGCTTGTTGGTGTCACTATCATCGAATTTCACCGAAATACCGGCTTTCCGCAGGTCTTTCACCAGCGGCAGTATCCGCTCCGAGAGTTGTGCCAGTTGTTCTTCGTTCCGGTAAATCGGTACAATAACCACCTGAATCGGTGCCAGTTTCGGAGGCAATACCAAACCGTCATCATCCGAGTGCGCCATAATCAGCGCCCCCATCAGACGGGTACTGACACCCCATGAGGTTCCCCATACAAACTCCTGCTGGTTTGCCTTGTTAAGGAACTGCACGTCGAATGCCTTCGCAAAATTCTGTCCGAGGAAGTGCGATGTACCGGCCTGCAGGGCCTTGCCATCCTGCATCATTGCCTCGATACACAATGTATCTTCAGCACCGGCAAAACGCTCGTTAGGGGTTTTGCTGCCCCGAACCACCGGCATACTCATCCATTCTTCGGCAAAACGGGCATAGACATCCAGCATCTGCCGTGTTTCGGCTTCCGCTTCTGCCTGCGTCGCATGCGCGGTGTGCCCTTCCTGCCACAGGAATTCGGCTGTACGCAGGAAGATCCGGGTACGCATTTCCCAGCGCACCACGTTTGCCCACTGGTTAATCAGCAGCGGCAGATCACGGTACGACTGAATCCAGTTTTTGTAGGTGCTCCAGATAACCGTTTCCGATGTCGGGCGCACAATAAGTTCTTCTTCCAGTTTCGCTTCAGGGTCAACAATTACCCCTGAGCCATCTTCGGCATTTTTGAGCCGGTAGTGGGTCACCACCGCACATTCCTTGGCAAACCCTTCTACGTGCGAAGCTTCCTTGCTCAGATACGATTTGGGGATAAATAGCGGGAAATAAGCGTTGGAATGACCTGTTTCCTTAAACATATCGTCCAGCGCCCGCTGCATTTTCTCCCAGATAGAGTACCCGTACGGCTTGATCACCATACAACCACGAACGGCTGAGTTCTCGGCCAGATCTGCCTTTTTGATTAATTCGTTATACCACTCCGAATAATTTTCGCTGCGTGAAGGAATCGCTTTTGCCATCTTAATTTAGTTGTCCGTTACCCTGTTTTCTATTGTCACCATTTTGGATAAATAAAAAACTTTTAACCGCATTTAAACCCTTATCACCCAATTTGGGTCTAATGTATAAAAGGGCTTGCAAAGATAGGTTTTTAAACTATATTTGTAATCAAAGTGCTCTTCCAGGCGTTATTACCTAAAAAGTACGACAATTTGGAGTTTCCAATACAAAACTGACTTTTTCCAATGAAAACGCAACGCACGTGGCAATACCTAACTATGGCTACGCTGCTTAGTATCTGGGGTTGTACCTCAACTAAGCAAGTAGCCCAGCGCTCCGGTGAAGTCGACGATCTCTACGCCAGTTCAGCCAATGCGGTTGTATTTGCCGACAATCGTCAGGAATATACCGAACAGCGAACCGAACGCTCTCTTCAGCCGCAGCGCCAACGCTCCGGATCAACCCTGAACCCTGACTATACCGACGAAAAAGTAGGCTATAGCCAGAATCAGGACGAGTATTTTACCGAATTAACTACCCGTAAGCTACAGCGCGGCATTTCTGCCGATCCGGGCTGGAGTAGTGCCGATGATTATAATGCCGGTTTTGTCAATGGCTATAACGCCGGTTCACTGGCGTATAACTCATGGAGCTGGAACCGCTGGGGGTATAACAACCCGTTCAACAACGGATTCAGTATCGGCCTTGGCATGGGATCAGCATGGGGCTGGAACAACTGGGGCATGAGCCGCTGGGGCTCGGGCTTCTACGATCCGTTCTGGGGTAGCTACAACTCCATGGCCTATAACCCATGGGGATATGGCAATTACTATGGCTACGATCCGTACTGGGGCTATAACTCGTGGAACTACGGTTATGGCGGATTTTATGGCGGTGGCTGGGGTCGCCCGGTTATCGTGAATAACAACGTAGTTGTGACCGGTGCCGACCCTTATCGTAACTACCGCAACAGCGGACCACGTACCGGATCATCATCAGGCCGTTATAACAGCGATTTCGTAAACAGTGCGCCTTCGTACAACCCGAACGGTGGTCGCGGAGCAGCTGGTACAAACAGCGGGCGCCCTGCCTACTCAAATTCAAACGGTACGCCTTCCTCGAGCGACGGCTATTATGCCCGTCCTCGTCAGAACAGCCGTGGCAGTTACTACTACGAAAACGGTGCTTCGACAAGCGGTGGCCGGACAAGCTCGGGCAACAGTGCCTCAGGCTATTCAGCGCCAAGCTACAGCAACTCAGGCAACAGCGACTACTATGCCCGTCCTCGTCAGAACAGCCGTGGCAGCAGCTATACACCACCATCGTCTGATTACAGCAATGGCAGCGGTCGTTCGGCAACGTATTCGGCCCCATCGTATCAGTCACGCAGCTATCAGGCCCCGGCAACGCAGTCGCGCAGTTATGAGGCACCGTCGTATAATAACCGGAGCTCACAGCCGAGCTACTCAGCACCTGCTCAGCAAAGTACGCCTTCGTACAACAGCGGTGGCAGCCGTGGAGGTGGTAGCTACAGCAGTGGTTCATCTGGCGGAGGAAGCAGCTCAGGTGGCGGCGGTTCACGCGGTCCACGTTAATATTAGCTTTTTTGCATAAAAAAACCCTGCCGATAATTACTTTCGGCAGGGTTTTTCGTTTATAGTACAGTACCGATTAAATTAAACGTTCGTACACTAATGATGTCTAAGTGCCAAACTCCACTAGATGAACGATCACTATGAAGAACAGACAACTCATTCTGACAGCTGCTATGGCCTTAAGCCTGCAGGCAGCTTTTGGCCAGACCGCCGATATTTATGCTGGAGAAGCCTTCCGCTTTTCCGAGATTCCGCAGTATGGTACAGCCCGCTTCAGAGCGTTGGGAGGCAACCAAGCAGCTTTGGGAGGCGACGCCTCCTCAATTGTCAGCAATCCCGCCGGCCTTGGTTTTTACAATCGCTCAGAGCTAAGCATCAGTCCGTCGGTTGTGGTCAACAGCGCCACAGGAAACTATATCGGCAGCACGCTGACTGACTCAAAAACGAAGCCGGTTATATCGCAGCTGGGCCTTGTGCTGGCCGGCGGTGACCGTAATTACAACTCCCGGTGGAAACGTTCGGTTTTTGGCATTACCTATATGCAGACGAACAACTTCAGCAACCGGTTTAGCTTCAGCGGCCGGAACAACAACACTAACAGCTCATTTGTGCAGGGGTTTGTCAATGATGCCAACAGCTCGGGCTTAACCGGTAGCCAACTCGATGCAGAATATGATTCACGAACCGGCCAGGCCAACAGCCTGCCGGGAGCCGCTTACCAGCTTTTCCTGATTGATGGTACACCGTTTACCAACAGCCAGGGGCAGGAAGACAGCCGGGCACCTTACCGCCGCTACGACGCCAACGTTCCCCGCGACCAGCGCAACACTTACGAAGCCAACGGTGCCAGCTCACAGTGGACGGCCGCCTATGCCGGTAACCTCGACGATAAATTCTACATCGGTGCCAGCATTTCGCTGACACGCCTGCGCTTCAACTCCGATAACGTGTTTACAGAAACAGTTGTTGGCGGACAGGTATTCAACAGCAATACGCAGCGGGATCAGTTAAGTGTACGCGGCAGCGGCCTGAACGTGGCCCTTGGTATGATCTATAAAGTGGCCCCTACTCTGCAAGTCGGCGCCACACTGACGACGCCTACCTGGTCACAGTTTCAGGAAACCTTTAATCAGGGGCTGAGTGTATCGGTTAAAGACCCGAATCTGCCGATTGACCGCAACAGTGTTGATGTATTCCCGTCAGATTTCAATTATACCGTTACCAGTCCGCTCCGTGCATCAGGCGGGGCAACGGTATTCCTGGGGCAGGGGGCAAAATCCATCGGTTTCCTGACTGCCAGCGCCGAATATGTCGGGTATTCGGGTATGCGGGTTGGGACCAACTTTTACAACAGCCAGAGCAATACCGACTTCCGGAATGATGTACGCAGCGCTATTCAGCGGACCTATCAGAACGTGATTAATTTCCGTGCAGGAGCTGAAATCCGTGTAGGTATGATGCGCTTCCGTGCAGGGGCAGCGTATATGCCGGATCCGTATGTAAAGAAGCTTGATAATATCGACCGGACAAAGCTGTTAGTTTCGGGCGGTATTGGGGTGCGTAACGAGCGTTTCTTCGCTGATATTGCCGGTTCATTCAACGCCGTTAAATCAGCCTTTACGCCTTATACGCTCCCGAACTCCCGCGATTACGCGTCTGCTGAAATCAACAACAAGCTGACAACCGTATCCCTGTCGGTGGGAACGTTTTTCTAAAGAGTGAAAGAGATAAAGAGCGAAAGAGTGAAAGAAAAAAGAGTGATTCGCAATCCAACTCTTTTTTCTTTCACTCTTTCGCTCTATCGTTACAGCCACTTCCCTAGTTCCTTCATGAGGACGTCTTCTGAGGTTTCGCCGGTGATGATGATATCCGCTTGTTGGTAGAACGGGAGGCGGGCGTTGTATTTCTGACGAAGGCCTTCGAGCAAAGCCGGATCGTCGAATTTATAGAGCGGGCGGTCGTCGGTAGCGTGGGCCAGCAGACGTTCTGCCAGCGTTTCCGGCTTTACATTCAGAAAGACGGAGACGCCTGTCTGTTTGATGTAGGCCATATTGTCGTTAAAGCAAGGCATTCCGCCTCCCGTTGCTACTACCAGACTTTTTCCGGGTTTAACAGTATGCAACGCCCGCGTTTCGGCATCGCGGAAATAAGATTCGCCATCCGTAGCAAAAATCTCGTTGATGCTGCGATGCTCATCTTTCACAATAATCTTGTCGGTATCAACAAAGCGGTAATGCAGCATGCGGGCCAGGCGCTTCCCCAACGTACTTTTGCCCGACGAAGGCATGCCAATCAGGTAAATATTTTTCATACATAAAGAGCGCAAGAGTAAACGAGCAAAAGCGGTGGAGAACCACGCTTTCGCTCGTTTACTCTTGCGCTTTTTTGCTCTTTGATTAATTCACAAGGCCCTTCACTTCTTCTGCGTCCGGGGTGGTATTCGAATGCCATTTGCCCTTTACGACACCGTTGCTCAGTAACCAGGTACCCGGATTTGAGCGCATAATGGTTTTCAGTACGGTGGCATCGGCTTTATAATCCGGCACGTCGAGCTGGAACTCGTTTTTGAACGCCTTAATTTCTTCATCGCTGGCCGACGTCAGGATATAGGGCGTGATGTTACTGCCTTTAAGGCCTTTTACCAGCGCCCGAATGCCGGGAATACTGCCGGAATCAAAGCTCTTTACATCTTTCACGATAATGAAGAGCTTATTGCCTTCAAACGTCTGCGGCGTAAAGTCACCTTCTGCATCGCTCCATACACGATAATCGGTAATTTTCGGTTTGGCGTTTTCATTCAGCAAGACCATCTCCTTGAACTTGTAGGTTGTATCCGACGGGTATTGCTCAAATTCTTCCGTTTTGCCGTTTTTCTCCATGATGTACTTGTAGCGCATCGGCTCCGACGGTTTCATCTGATCGGGGATGCTTTTGCCAACGGCGTATGGCAGCATATCCCATGGCGGCAGGTACTGAATGGCATAGATACCGAGGCCAACCGATGCAATGGTGGCCACGCCCACAATCCAGCCCGTATTCCGCGATTTCATCCGGTTACGGTGTCCGATAATAAACAGGATCAGGACCATCAGCACCACATCTTTCGTGAACGATGTCCATGGTTTCAGCTTCAGCGCATCGCCAAAACAACCGCAGTCGGTCACTTTATTGAAATAGGCCGAATAAAACGTCAGAAATGTGAAATAAGAAACCAGCAACAGCAGGATCCAGGTCGTTAGTTTCGGGCGGTAGGAGACCAGCAAGGCTACGCCTAAAACGACTTCAAGGGCACACATAAACACCGATAAGCCAAGAACAGCCGGTACCAGCCCCATGAAAAAATCGTGCAGAAAGGGCACATCTTCGGCAAATACCTCAAAATACTCTTCCAGCTTAATCTGGGTCCCGACAGGGTCGTTCAGTTTAATCAGTCCCGAAATGATAAAGACAATGCCAACCAGAAAGCGCGATATCTGGGCAATGAGCAACATGCCGGGCGTACCGGTCTTTACTTTAGGCGTAGTTACTTTTGTTTCCATGTAGTATGTTCAGAAAATAGAGAGGCGTACAGTACGGCAAAAATAGTGTTTGTTCCTGCCCTTGCTTGTTAATGAGTTGTTAAGTCAGTGTCAGTTTAATCAGACAGAAAACGGCGTAATTAATCATATCCATATAATTTGCATCGACGCCCTCTGAGACCAGCGTTGCTCCCTGATTGTCTTCTATCTGTTTGGTACGGAGCAATTTCATCAGGATGATATCGGTCATCGAACTTACCCGCATCTCGCGCCAGGCTTCGCCATAATCGTGGTTCTTTGCAAAAAGCAGGTGCATCACCTGGCCTACCTGATGATCATATAGTACTTCCAGTTCATCGGTTGGCAGTTCCATCCGCGGGTCGTTACGCAGCTGAATCTGAATAAGCGCCATCACACAATAATTGATGATCCCGACAAACTCCGGTTCAATGCCCTCCCCGACTTTGCTGATGCCTGTTTCCTGTAACGTCCGGATGCGCTGGGCTTTGATGTAGATCTGGTCAGTGATGGAAGGCAGTCGCAAAATTCGCCAGGCCGTTCCGTAGTCCTGATTTTTTTTCAGAAATAATTCTTTGCAGCGTTGAATGACCTGACGATATTGGGTTTCTGTTTGAGACATTAGCTAAGAATAATAAGACAGGTACGGTTCCTGAACGTATCAGACAGAACCGTATTGTTCAAAAAATATGCCGAAAGTTACGAAAAAAACGCTGAACTGCCGGGGGCGGCTTGTCAATTTGGCCGACGGCCCTACACCTGACACCAGCATCATGGGTATTCTGAATCTGACACCGGACTCCTTCTATGAGCATAGCCGCATGAAGCCCGAAAAGGTAGCCGATGCAGCCATACAGATGATTCGCGAGGGCGCCCGTTTCATTGATATCGGAGGCTATTCGACCCGCCCTGGTGCTGCCGACATCAGCCCGGCCGAAGAAGCCGACCGCGTATTACCGGCCATTGAGGCCATTCTGACAGCCCTGCCGGATGCGCTGATTTCGGTAGACACGTTCCGGGCGTCGGTTGCACGGCAGGCGGTAGAAGCCGGTGCGGTCATGGTTAATGATGTGGCGGGAGGAACACTCGATCCCGACATGTTTGCAACCGTAACACAGCTTGGTGTTCCGTACGTACTCATGCACATGCGTGGTACACCCCAAACCATGCAGTCTTATACAGCCTATCAGGACCTGGTACCGGAGGTGATCGACGAAATCGGGCAACAATACGCCCGTCTGCAACAATTGGGGCACAAAGATATTATTCTTGACCCCGGCTTCGGGTTTGCCAAAACACCCGCCCAAAACTTTGAACTCCTGGAAAAACTGGACGCGTTCCGCGTTTTCGACGCTCCCGTTCTGGTTGGTCTGTCGCGGAAGTCAACAATCTGGCGCACACTGGGCATAACCGCCGCCGAGGCCCTGAACGGTACCACGGTGCTGAACACAATAGCCGTACTGAAGCAGGCCGATATCATACGGGTGCATGATGTCCGGGAGGCCGCTGAAGTTATCCTGCTGAAAAAAAATTTAAAAAAAATTCAGACGGGGTATTGCGTCATATAAAGTCAAATACTAATTTTGCAGTCCCAAATCGATAATACGCCACAGGGAAAAACGATCTGGTAGCTCAGCTGGTAGAGCAATACACTTTTAATGTATGGGTCCTGGGTTCGAATCCCAGCCGGATCACAAAGTCTTCAGAAATAAGACAAAAGTTCAAAAATGACCGAGCCACGTAGCAATACGTGGCTTTTTCTTTTTGTCTCGTACAAAGCGATTTAACGCCATTCAATCCTCATTCTTGTATTCAGCACGTTATGGCTGCGGTTACAATCCCGGTTACAAGAGTGACCTGCGGTTACATGGCTTTTCAGAGCCATATATACAATATGATAGTATTAATATACTAAAATTCAACTTCGGTATGATGCACTAAACTGCATCATCCTATGTTCAACAACATTCCGCACATGTACGTGCTCTTCTGGTTTCGCAAAAAACCAAGCGAAACAAAATCCGAAAATCCGTCAGGATTTATTCAGGTACGCATCAGTTATGAGGGCAAGCGTGCCGAACTGGGCTCAACCCATATCGAATGCTTGAGCAGCCAGTGGGACCGCGAAAAACAGGCAATGGCCGGCAGCTCCGTCTGGGCCAGAGATCAGAATGAAAAGCTGCGGCAGATCCGCAGGAAAATTGACGACGCGTTCCGCCGGCTGGAGCTGGAGAATGCAGACATCAATGTCGATCTGGTTAAAGAGCGCTGCCTGAACGGTGACGTGGTAGTTCAGATCGTTAAGGTCGAAGTAAACGGGAAGGTCATAGAAAAGCGCCTGACACGGCGTAAGGTGTATTGCTTTGCAGATCTGCACGGCTTTTACATGGATTATCAGCAGCGGCTTGTCGACCGCAAGAAAATCAAAAGCAGCACGGTCCGCAGAAAGAAAAATCATCTGGTAAACATTCAGGATTTTCTGGCTACCATCCATAAGGATAAAAGTCCGGCCACCGGCCTGACCGACACTGATATGGAAAACCTGACCGATCACTTCATGCACGAAAAGGAATTTAAGTATTCCTACGTCGAAAAGCACCTGCGCTATGTCGTTGAAGTAATGAGCTGGTCAGCCTCAAAAGGCCTGATCCGGTTCAATCCGCTGGAGAAGTTCCGCATCAGCCGTGGCTGTGATGTTCCGGACACAACTCACCTGTCGATTGAGGAACTGAAACGGCTGATCGATTTTGACTTCAACACGCTGGCCCGGCAGAAAAAGCTGACGCAGAAAAAGGCTGATGCACTCGCCCGGGAGCGGGATGCCTTTGTCTTCAACTGCTTTACGGGTATGCACCATGTTGACTACCGGGCCAAGAAGTTCACCATCGAGGAGAAAACCGGCGAGTACTGGCTTAACGGTGCCAGAGAAAAAACCGGCGGCGGCTTTACAATCAAACTGCTTGAGCCTGCGGTGGCCATCTTCAAAAAGTATGGTTCTGAACTGGCTGAGCTACCGGCTATTGCTAACGGGGGACGTAACGACTACCTGCATTTGATTGCTGCGCACTGTAAACTATCCATTGATCTGACTACCAAAATTGCACGGAAGACGTTTGCGGATATGGCCTTGAACGAGCTGATGCTCGATGCCAACGACGTGGCCGCGCTGCTGGGCCTGAACTCCACCCGGCAGCTGCGCCACTATGCACGGCCGCGCCGGAGCCGGCTGCGGCAGCTGCTCTCCTCGTGGGATCAGATCACGTCAAAGCTGGCGTAAGCATGTAAGCTAGTTTCCCGTCTGCTTCAGACAGACTGAAATTGCCTACTTATGGTAATCCATAAGTAGAGGTCCACGTACACACCTTGAGTATTAATTGTTTACACACCTTTATTTATGGATTACTTTCTGCGCGCTAACGCCTACGCTTGTTTGTACCTGTTGTCAGAAGCCTCTCTTTCCGGTAATACAGACTTATATCGTGTCACTTACCCTACGTTGTATTTACCCCTTTAAATAGCCAGCCAAACGCTACAAATAAGACCTATATTCCCTCGATTCGTCCCCAAAACAGTCATTAAATAAATTTAGAGTACCTTTCAGTAAATCATTTTATCATGTAGAACAACTTTTATTATTTTTCAAAGCAGTAAAATTCTATAGCCAATCCATAAAAACAATTCTCATATGAAGCGCTTATTGTTTCTTATCTCGATTTCTTTCTTGTTAACAGATTGTAAAAAGAAAGAAGGTGACTCAGGCACTACTCCTTCACCTAATTCTGCTGTGAATGGCAAATGGAAATATGAAAGTAATATCAACGGAGGTTGCAGTAATTTAATTGGCACCGTTTGTGAAATCAAAAATGGTGAATCAACAATACTTTCATTGCCAGCAACAGAGAATGGCTTTAAGACTGGAGAAAAAATTCTTTCCAATATTAATCAAACTACATCGCCCAATAACTTTTCTGCGATAGGCTACACAAGGAATAACGGTGGAGTAGTCCAAGATCCTAACTTAAAAGTTGAAATTGTAATTCAAGCAAATGGCCAAGAAATGATACAGACTTACCCTAATAATGCATGTAATCCAAATCAAAAGTGGATTAAAATGAACTGATTACCAGAAGTCAGAAAGTTTTGAATAGAAAAGTTGTATAAAACAAACTTTCCAAATTGCTTCTATTATTGAATAAAATGACAAAAGGTATTAGATCTATTGCTTCTTTTCCCAACAAAAAAACATTACTTTACCTGTCTCCTCTTTTGCTATTTATATCTGCGATAACAAAGGAGGAGGCATTGCACATCTGAGACAGGTCGCCCTGGTCGCCAGATAAGTATCTCAATTAACAGATATTTTGACGGGAATAAAGTTCACGATTGCCCAACAAATGGGCAATACGACGCTTAGTAACAAATTTCTACCTGTTATAAAACTTCCCCTCCATCGGGTAATACTCACTCATTATCATATCACTTACCCTGCGTTGTATTTACCCCTTTAAATAGCTATCATAGCAGCAAATTCCTGTATGATGATCGCTATTTCAGATTATATCGATCCGGCCGATATTGTTAAGGCCAGTATTGAGACACGCTACGAAATACCTTTTTTCTCCTCTTATGTGCAGGCCGGCTTTCCCAGCCCCGCCGATAATTATCTGGAAAAGGTCTGTGACCTTAATGATCTGTGCGTGACTAATGCCGAATCCACCTACTTTGTGCGGGTAACGTCTGATTCAATGATCGGTGACCGTATTGAGGCGGGAGATGTCCTGGTCGTAGATAGTTCCCGCGAAGCAGTGGACGGCAAAATCATCATCGCCTGGTACAGCGGCGGACACACCGTCAAACGCATCCACTACGCCGGCGACATGGTGATCCTGATGCCCTCAAATACCAAATACGAGCCGATTTACGTGCACCCCGGCGACGATTTCCGTGTTTTCGGTGTGGTCACCTTCGTTATTCATAAGCCGCTATGATCGCCCTTGTCGACTGCAATAATTTCTACGTAAGCTGTGAGCGCAGTTTTAATCCGGCGCTGGAAAACAAACCGGTCATTGTGCTGAGCAACAATGACGGCTGTGCCATTGCCCGCTCCAACGAAGCCAAGGCGCTCGGCATTAAAATGGGTACGCCCTACTTTCAGCTGAAGGAATTAATTGACCGGCACGACATTTCGGTTTTCAGCAGTAACTACACGCTTTACGGTGATATGTCGGCCCGGATTATGTCCACCATCGGCAGATTCGTAGAAAATGTTGAAGTGTACAGCATCGACGAAGCCTTTCTGGATCTGGCCGGCTATGAATCTACTTATCCGGATCTGACAGCACTGGCAAAAGAAATCCGCAGCACGGTGCTCCGGTGGCAGCGGGTCCCTACCAGCATCGGTATGGCGCCGACAAAAACACTGGCCAAAATCGCCAATAAACTGGCCAAGCTGAATCCGGATCATCAGGGCGTGTATCTGCTCGATTCTGAAGAAAAGATCCAAGCTGCTCTTGAGAGCTACGATGTATCTGAACTCTGGGGAATCGGCCACCGGTATGCAGCATTTCTCAAGCATAATGAGATCCGGACAGCCCTGCAATTCCGGAACCTGCCTGATGACTGGATTTCTGATAACCTGACGGTGAATGGCCTGCGTATGGCCTATGAGCTGCGTGGAACGCCCTGTAAGATGATTGAAACGGAAGCAGCATCCAAAAAGGCCATCTGCGTGGCTCCCTCATTCGGGCGGATGGTACCGGACCTGAAAACCATGTCTGAAGCTCTTTCAACCTACATTGGCAGAGCAGCCGAAAAACTCAGAAAGCAGAAGACAGCGGCCGGCGTTATGACAATATTTATTCACACAAACCGCCACAGAACATCAGGCAACAATTTACCCGCAAAGCAGTATTATAACTCACGGACTGTGGAGCTGCCCCACCCGTCGGCCAGTACATCCGAGCTGATTGCCTACGCGCAGGAAGCACTGAAATCCATTTATGCTTTCGGTTATAATTATCAGAAGATCGGGGTTATTCTGACGGGTTTCGTACCGCTTGACTTTCAGCAGGGTAGTTTCTTCACCAATCTACCGGATGAACGGCTGCTGAAGGCCTCGCTGGCGATGGATAAACTGAATGAACGTTTCGGCCGTGACCGGGTGCGCGTAGCCAGCGCCGGCTATGATCCCACCTGGAAGCACCGGCAGCAGTTTATGTCGCCGCAGTATACAACCAGGTGGAAAGATATCATGAAGGTTTATTGATAAAGCTTATTATGGATAAACTTTACCAATATATTCTTTGTCAATATCAGATAGTTCGTAGTTTAAAGGGAAGCTTGTACCATCATAAGTAAAATTAGCAGGAAAACTATATGCCATTATTGACAGTGGATCTACTTGAGAATATTGAGTAGTCGCTTTTTCATACTCTTGAAAGAAATTTTTGTCAACAGTATTTTTATCCCACTTTAAGGTGAAGTACAATGAATTGTAAATATAGTCTCGATTCCAATTTATATTAACAGCCGGGCTCTGATGCTCATGAATAAGCCCTAAAGCATGGCCAAATTCGTGCAAAACAACTCTTTTAAATTCCCGTTCAGGAGTAAGGTCATTTAGCCAGCCAAAATTCATTGTTGCCTCAGATTTAGAAACCCTTAGTGCATCAACACCTATATAAGACCAAGAGCCTGTATTTTCAAATGAAACTCGTATATCAGACTCATTTCTATCCATTGTTTCCACAAATCTAATACTACAATATTCACTCCAAATTGAAGCGTATTCCAAAACTCTAGATTTTATATTATCACCCTGAAAAAAATATACTTTTAATACTCGACTAGGACGCCACATTTTTTTTAACTGTGCGGCCATTTCAAGAATAAGGGAGTATTTATCTCCCAGAATATTATTTTCAGGATTTACCTTAATTTCATTTAACAATCCTTTCTGTTGATCACTTAAATCACTAAGATTACTTTCTCGTTCCTGTATTGAACGTAAAATAGCCCTTTGCTTTGTTTCTTGAGCTATTTCTTTTGTATACTCAAATATCAATTTATTTTCCATTATTTATGAAATTTATATAATAAATACAAGGTCAACGCAATTCAATTAATATATCTACTTTTTCACAAAAGATATACTTTTACTAATTGAGCTACGTATATAAGGTTTTTTTTCAGTTTTACGCATTACATTAGGATGTATTCCACCTCCATTCCAAACATTACCGTTAGTTAACCAATCTTCATAATAATACAACCACAAAGATATCCACGGAATTATTGTATCACTTAGCCTGTCATAGTCTGTAAATTCTTTTATTCCAGGTAAATATAGGCATAATGACCAGTCTCCATAAAGATGAGGTGGTTTTTCGCCTTTCAATCCTCTTTCTAAAACAGGATCAAGAATATGAATAACAGGCCTTTTATTATGTCTATATACTAACTTGAAATTATAAAGGCAGCTCCTTGCAGTTGGCTTTGCATATCCATACACTATTAGCTGGTTATATTTTTCAAGTTGAACTTCAAAATCAGGATACAAACGCCTTATTGAAGCAGCCTGTTGGCCTAAATTAGGCTTTTTAATAAAGTTTTGCTTACTCACCAAAAAATGTATTTGGTTTAACTAAACTACTGCCAATTACGCTTGAAGTAATTATTCCTGATTGACGGTCTTGGCGTAACAATCCATTTGAACGCAATTTATTAATTTCCTCAGAGCGTTTAATAGATCCAAGATTATATGCATCCTCACCAAATAATCCCTTTAAAATTCGGCTCTCTACCAATACGCCCTGCTGATACTTAAACTTATTCCACTCTCCTCTGAGATGGCGTGCAAAACGCAAAAACTCACTATAATATTGAGGTTCAGTATCCCATTTAGAAGTAAAATCCTCATTTTTATTTACAGGATTAAGGACCTTTATCCTTCCACTTCCCATAAAGATAAAATCGTCTGCATCATTGATGATTCGATTTATAATCCCATCCATTGTAGAAAATATTGATGCTTCTCCATTATAATACTGCCCAGCTATAGTAGTTAGGATAATACTTGACGTAGCATAATCACTATTCCCCGCGAAAAAAATATCTCTATACCTCTTTAGTAATTGAACACTCCTTTGTAGGGGCTTTTTACGTTTGAATACATCAGCAGGAAGGCGCTCAAGTGAAGCAGATGCTTTTACTCTCTTATCTGCCTGCTCTAATAAAGATTCTACAATAAGATTTGCTTTTTCAATAAACCAATCTGCATGTCCCCTTGGATTACTTATACATACCTGCTTCGT
The DNA here is from genome assembly GCF_001870735.1 of Arsenicibacter rosenii. Lineage (GTDB taxonomy): Bacteria > Bacteroidota > Bacteroidia > Cytophagales > Spirosomataceae > Arsenicibacter > Arsenicibacter rosenii. Next base: position 135,539 of record NZ_MORL01000011.1, read on the forward strand.
TTCTTTATCTAGGACAAGAATAGTATTTTTACAAAAATCAGATTGTTGACTTGCAACAAGCAGATCCATATGAAAATCATTTTTGTATTGTATTCGTAAACACCTGCTCTTTACTTCTAAAGTATCTTTCCACCTACTTCCAGGCTCACGTAATCTCCTTTCTAATTGTCTTCTTATCTCATCAGGAGGATATTTTGAAGCAATAGTTTTTAATTGGATTACGGTATCCAAGTCAAACTCATTACCTTCGTAAGGCTTATTTGTTGTCCCCATACGAACACTTCCTTGAGCATATGCTTCAGAAACAAGGGCTTTAAAAAAAACCGTATCATCTAATACAAACTGATGAACTGCCTTATAAGCCGTTTCCATACGTTCGCGACGGGTATCGTCTAACTGAAGTGCTTCAGCCATTTTATCCAGCTGATCATCTAATTGAACAATTGGATCATCATAATTTAACATACTTTCCATATTTTAGTTAAATAATTTTTCTTGCTTGAGGTAATATAATTTTTCCATTATCTGTCCTGCCCTTACGAATTTCTTCAGGTGTAGCAAAAATATAGCTCTCGTTCTGATGTTGTTCGTCAAAAAGTTTTCTTATTTCTCTCTTTTGCCTTTCTCCATCAGGTTTCAATTGATATATATCTGCATATAAAAACTCTTCATAGGAAAAAAAATCTGGAGCATTTATTCCTTCATAATCAGACCTACAATAAGTATATTGTATATAGGGAAATACTTCTCTATTCAATAAATTATCAGCTATTAATTCTTCATAAAACTCCCTCCAAGGATCAAGTTCTCTATTTTTCTTAGAACTAAACCAATCAATAAATTTAGGCAGATTCATGCGATGTTTTATAATACATCTTAGATCGTTTCTACTCACATCATCAATTCCCATCGCAGTATGATCTTCAATACCTATATTGTGAAAAAACTCCGCATTTTCGTCTTTTAGATATTTATATACGCCGCCAACAGGTTGATAACCTCTTTCAGGTTTTTTATGATTCCTTATTAATAAATACTTGCCATCTATCTCTATTCTGAAAAAATATGCAATTGACAAGCGCACAGGTCTTAATGGCCTTATAAAATACACCTGGACACAGATTAATATATAATCTTTTAGTCTCCAAGCATCAATCAAAATCCCAATTAGTGATGAAATAGCTATCCCGATACCGCCATCTCGGATTGGAGCCTGAATGCTTGGCCAATCTTTTAAAAAGAATATACTAATAAGGATAACAAGTATACTTATTAGCAAGCTAAGTGAATTGCTCATATCTCATATGTATAGATACAACAACAATGATTGGTTGACAAAAAAAGTTCCAAACCTTCTTTTGTCAACCACATTTTACAAAAAAGAATCCAATCAAAAAAAACATTGAATCACTGATTATCAGCAATTTATAAAAATAAAAAAATCATTAATACAATAAATTAGGTTACAGATAATATTCAGTTTATATATTTGTCAACCTATGAAGGCAACTATGAGTACCAATAATCCTTTTCCATCCCGACTCAGGCAAGCTCGTTTGTTAGCAAAGCTTTCACTACGTGAGCTCTCAGAGAAGTCCGGATCAATTGTAAGTTACAATTCGATCAAAAAATATGAAGATGGTAAAATGATGCCCGATGAAAGTGTAATTACTGGGCTAGCTCAAGCTTTAAACGTTGGGCCTGACTATTTCTTTAAGGCGATGAATGTAGAGCTTAGCAAAGTGGAGTTCAGAAAAAGAGCAAATCTTAGCGTTAAAGATCTTAACAGCATAAAAGAACAAATTAGAAGTCATTTAGAAAGATATCTTGAAATAGAAAATATATTAAGGATAGAGAATAACTTCTACAATCCTATTTCAGATATGCTTGTACAAGATACTGAATCGGTTGAAAATATTGTTTTGCATTTATTAAGAGAGTGGCATTTGGGATATAACCCTATCCCAAATGTAATTGAAATGTTAGAAGAAAAAGGTGTCAAAATTATTGAGATAGACGCACCTGAAGCATTTGATGGCCTCGCTGCATTTGCAGATCATACGCCTGTTATTGTTTTAAACAAGAATTTTTTGCCGGAGCGAAAAAGGTTTACAGCTTTACATGAATTAGGCCATATTTTACTTAAAATACCTCGTCAGTTGGACAGCAAAGTAGTAGAAAGTATTTGTCATAGATTTGCAAGTGCAATGCTCATCCCTAAACCGGTTATGATTAATTTAATTGGATTTAAAAGATCAACAATTACAATAGCTGAACTAATAACAATCAAAGAAAACTACGGAATATCTCTTCAGGCTATTGTCAGAAGATGTAAAGATCTGTCAATAATAACAGAATACGCATACAAAGCTTTTTTCATATCTATAAGTAAAAATAGAAAGGAAGAAGGCTTGGGTAAATACAAAGGGCAAGAAAGAACCTTCCGCTTTACTCAGCTACTATATAGAATAGCAGCAGAAGAGTTAGTAACAATTGGTAAAGCTGCGGCTTTAGGCGAAATGAAAACAATAGAGTTAAAACGAATACTTGATAGAATATTATAGCCTAATTCTTCCATGCCTGAAAATATAACTATCCACGACATCACTATTCTTCATGATTTACTCCAAGTTAATCTAGTGCATCTGCTTTTTCAGTTAGATGCTGCTTTCCACATTCCTCATCTAACTTTCGATGAATTAACATCACATGAAAAAAATGTATTCAAACCTTTCATTGGTAATAACTCTCTAATTATAAACAACTTTAATCCTATCAAACTTGAGTTAATATCTCACGAATTAAAATTCGGCAATAAATTCTGTTTACAAGACTTAATGGCTTTTGAGCTTGCAGCAGAAAATAAAAGTGTTTTATTAACTCATGTTAAATTGGTACAACAAGAGGCGCAGGCCAGAGGTATAACCGTACAATCTATTTCATGGTTAATTTATGAACTTTACTTACGCGATTCTATCAATAAAATATATGCCTGCCAATGTCTCAACCAGCTAAGGCAAATTAACAAAGGTATATCCGAGATTAACTGGCCTAGTTAACAAAGACTTTAAGGCTTAGCAAATTAGCTTATATCCACCAATAATGTGTACAGTAAAACGGTCCTTTATCTGTACGCCGCCCCCAATCACCCCGCAGATGTGAATTCCGCAAAAATTGTGTAAAGAAAACCCGTTCAGTAAACTTCGTTCAGTTATTTTTACACATCACCCGTTTTTCTGAACAAATGCTATGAGGTTTGGCTACGCCCGGGTATCGACCTCGGAACAAAATCTGGATATGCAGCTTCAGGCGCTGATGACGGCTGACTGCGACAAAATATATTATGATACCTTAAGCGGTACCAAACGAGACCGCCCGCAACTCGAAGAACTGCTGAAGGCACTTCGCTCCGGAGACGAGGTGGTTGTCTGGCGGCTGGACCGTCTGGGACGGTCGCTGGTCCATCTCATTGAGCTGGTCAATAATTTTTCCAGTCAGGGCATCAGTTTCTCCAGCCTGCATGAAAAGATTGATACCAGCTCCCCCAGCGGAAAGCTGATCTTCCATATCTTTTGTAGTCTTGCCGAGTTTGAGCGGGAGCTGATCAGGGAGCGGACAATGGCCGGACTGGAAAGTGCCCGCAGACAGGGCCGTACCGGCGGCCGGCCCAAAGGAATGTCGGAAGATGCGGAGAGCACTGCCCGCATTGCCGAAACGCTTTTCAGGGAGAAGCACACGGTAACCGAAATAGCCAAACGGCTGAAAAAATCAAAGGTTACTGTCTATAAATATCTGCGCGAACGGGGTGTAGAAGTTTAAGCAAAAACCATGTTTTACGTATACGCCTCCAAAAAGAACAGCCCGGACTATAAGGAATTCATCATTCCCAGAAATTCAGGCTATAACTGCACTTCCTGGATCAGGATCACCATTAAGGGGAAAGAAGAATTTCTGGTAAGAAGACTGACCGGTCATCCCGAGATGAACGAATCTGACTGGGAGATAAAGAAGAATTATGCCTTCCCGTCAGCATTGCTCAACGAGTTCTTAAGGCTGGACTTTTTTGAGTAAGCCGGCTCGCCTACCTATTTCTGCATTTTTTCCAGCCGCGCAATTGCTGCTTCCGTGTCAGCTATTCCCTTATCTATTACCTCTTTTTTCTGCTTAAGAATAATAAGCTGGCGCTGGAGCTGCTCCAGCTGCTGCTGAGCTGTTGGCTGATCGGACGATGCCATGAGAAGAGTAGAGTTTACCGGCAATCAACTGGCGGTGCTGCCTGTCCCGCTGCTAAGCTCCATCCCAAAGAGGTAACTATCTGTACCATTATAATACAGAAACGGGGGTACAGCACCGCCAACTGAATGGCGGTACCATACCTCTTTGGGAAATTCAATAAGCTTAGCGGGGCAAATATAACAGCTCGGAACCGGAAAACTAAATGTCACTTATGCGATCAGTCATTACCTCGCGTTGCTGCTTTTGCAAGGCAAGGGTTATCTCATCCCATTCAAAATAGTTAAATGAAAGCTTATCAGTAGGTAAGGGACTAATATTTGCTAATGGTAGCGGAATGTTTTTAACTAATTTATATTGTTTTATGAATTCACGGTCCCACCATGGTGTCCCCATCACTGTTAATGAATTATAATAAAGTAAAAGCTGCTCATGGGATGAAATCTGTGCCCTTAACATCCGAATATACTCATTTTTATTCTGTGGATTTTGACGCTCAATAAAATCAACAGTCTGGAAAAGATGTCTATAATAATGTCCCAAACGAGCCAAGTGCCCAGCAAAAGGTTTATAGCCAGCTGTTAGAGAATAAGCTTTTCCAGCTTTTATCTGAACTTCAATTTTATGTGATGGTTTTCCATCGCCAAAAAATTCAGCTTCTCGTTGTAGTGCTTTTGATTTTGCATAACGCTCTATTTCAAGATCTTGCCCTATCCATCGTTGTTGGTAATATTCCAGCTTTTCATAATATTTTTTTCTAAACTCCTCAGGATACGAAAAAAGTAGTGTATTAACGATTTCTTCTGAAGACTCTCCCAATCCCCAATAAAACGTCACAAACCCTATGTTCACTAATTGTATATCCGTCAATTCAAATTCTGCATGTTCTTTTTTGTATTCGTTATAAATATTAATGAGGACATAATAGCAAAACTTAAACTCCTTGAACATTGAGATAAACGCCCTCCGGCCTTTTGATGTATTCTTAATTGTTATATCTGAGACATTCTCTCTGTGTATATGTAACATCTCAAAGAATAACCCTTCAAAACGACTTCTTTCCGAATCTCTTCCTTGCTCTTCAATCTTGATTGTCTGATACTGGTTAAAACTATACTGAATCCAGAAAGCGAGAAAAGTCAATAATGCTCCGATAAGACCTATTATAGGTGAAGATACCCCACCTATAACATCACCAATCTGACCTAGGCCTTCTATCTCTTTTGCTGAATCAAAAATCGTATTTAGATTATATATGCGCGAAAAAATCAAACCTAACACAAAGATCATTGTACCAACAGACAATATGATGCCAAGTGTAACAATTCTATCAACAGCAAAAATCTTTTCCTCCTGTTTCATAATTAAGTACATATAAATGAGTGAGAATTACTTTATAAAGTAATTCTCACTACAGACTACTCCCCTTCCGGATCTCCTCCACCCGCTCATCCCGCTTTTTAAGCCGGAAATAGTTATTTGACTCATTGACGGCGTAAATCACCGCACTGCTCATATCCCGCATCTGCCGGTTCATGGCCCGCATTTCAGCCAGCACCGCCGACTGATCGGCCGGCACAGCAGCCGGTCCGGAGCCCTGAGCCGCCGAACCACCCGACAACGCTGAGTAATGCCCGCTCTGCTGCACCGCGTTAATCATCCTGGCAAAGCTGGCTACCACCGGCGACTGAAGGGCGCGGTTATTAATGATAAACTCCTGCCCTGCCTCGCCGGCGACATAGCTGCGGCTACCCAGCGCGAAATACGTAGGATCCGATACAAACCCTGACGGACTGCCCGACGTATCCATGCGCAGGGTATTAATGTCCGTGTATCCGCCAATCGCTTTGGTAGGTGTATTCGGGTTTAATTGTGTCCCCTTAGCAGACAGTTCACGGGCACCGGCAGCAGCGATGGCTGCGATAGCGACTCCGGCCTGAATACGTGCCGCCGTTGCCTGGGCTGTACGGATTGCTGCGCCCTGGGCCGGATTAGCCATGTAAGTACTGGCCTGCGCATTAATCAGTGCAATCTGTCTTTGTAGGTTAATGATTACTTCGGCAATAGCAAATGCTTTCTGAGCCGCAATAGCAGCTTTGTAGGCTACCGTATGCTCCTGAAATGTTGATTTCAGAGCTTCGGCAGCCATCTGCCCTGTTTCCTTATAGGTCAGCGCAAGCTCTAATTGCTTTTCTTTTTCTTTATCCTTCTGAGAAATGAGATCTTTTTGCTGCTGATTTGTTTCCTGTGCATTTTTAGACTGCTGCGCCCCTTTTTCATTCTGATTTTGCTGTATCTCCTTGTCTATTTTACCGAGGTCCTTCTTCCTTTTTTCGGCAATGGATTTTTCCTTATCCGCAAATCCCTGAAAAAGCTCTTCCAGAGCTTTATAATGCCCCGAATAAAGGAGTTTTTTTGCCTCCAGATAGATCTCTTCATTATTCAGTTCTCCCGTACGCGCCTGCTCCTGCGTGAGTTTGCCGTCATCGAGCATGCGCTGAATTTCCCGCGCCCGCAGCTGGCGCTCCAGCTCCAGCTCCTGCTCCGCCTCCGAAAGACGGGTGCTCAGTTCCTGCTGTTTTTTCTCCGCCTGCTCTTCATTGTACTTCTTCTCGATATTTCCCCATTCCAGCAGGCTCAGCCGACGGATCTCCGTAATTTTCGTTTCGTCGGTTTTGGCCAGCTCATACATTTTACTGTATTTCTCAGCAAAGGCGGCCACCTGCTTTTCATAGTCGGTCTTCTCCCCTTCCATGATCCGCTGACGGGCGTCTTCCAGCATTTTTTCCAGACTGTCCGCATCCTTTTCGGCCTGGGTTTTCGCATTCCCTTTTTTATCTTTATCCTTAATGGTTGGAGGCGTGACAACCCCGCCGCCCGACTTCATCCGGTCAAAGACCTCAAGTTGTTTCTGAAACTCCTTATAACCGTCGATTTCCCGCTGTAGCTCGTCTGATCCGGCCATCGCACCACTGTAGGCTTCATTCATTTTCTGGCGCTGAATCTCAAAGATGGCCCCGCGACGGGAGCCCTGTTTGAACTTAAAGAAGTTTTCGGCATCATACTTCAGCTTTTCCCAGGCAGTCGGCTCATTACCGGCCGCCTGCAAAGCCAGCTCTCTCGCCCGTGCCTTCAGGTTGGCCAGCCGGGCCGACGCTTCCGCCATTTTCAGGGCAATGCTCTTTTTGGTGTTTGCCTGCTCCTGCGCCGACAGATCATTGTACGTCGAGACTTTTTTGTTAAGCTCATCCTGCGCGCGGGAATGGTTGATGATTTCCCGCTTGAGCTCAAACTGAATGCGGGCCTGCTCCCGGGCGATGGCCAGATTCTGCTCCGCGTGCTCGGAAGAGCGTTTCACGATGAACACCAGCGCCGTCATGGCGGCTACCACGGCACCGATCGGATTCGCCGCAAGGATGGCATTAAAGCCGGTCCATACACCACGGGCAATGGTGACCGCCGCTGTCTGGAGCGAAATCTGTCCGGTGAGCACGCCGGTGGTAAACGCGTAGGCTTTGGTAGCTGCTTCGCTGATGATCAGCCAGCGGAAGCCCGCCTCGTAGGCTACCTTCCGGTAGGTCTCGGCGGCGGTATTGGCGACCGTGGCCAGCGTGGCCTTGATGGTAGCACCGTAATAGGCCACCGTCGCCGCCGCAAACAGGTACAGGTACTCCTGATTCTCTTTGAGCCATGGCCCCAGACGGGAAAGCACTCTGGTGAATTCAAGGGTATTATGGACCGCCTTAACCAGAAAGTTCTGTAACCCCTCTGACGTCAGCAGTCCGCTGAACCACTCATTAAGGTCTTTCAGGTCCTTAGCCAGCTGATGATTCCGGGCAGCCGCCTCTTTGGCAAGGCTGCTGCCTTCGGCCATTGCCTTTGCCGTGAGCCGGAATTTGGATTCAACCAGGGTTGTGTTATTGGCCAGTATGCTCATCACTTTGGCCGACTCCTGACTTTCGACCTTCAGGGCGGCCAGCTGCTGCTGCACCTGCGTGGCGGTCATACCCTTGAAGCTGGCAGCCAGCTGACGGATAAATTCATCGGGCTTCGTATTGATGAGGGCTTCCAGTTCTTTTTTGCTCATCCGCAGCTGCTGACCAAACAGATCTGACTCTTTAGCGGCGGTCGATAACAGTCCCGTCAGGCCGGAAGCGGCAATCTCAGCGGTCAGCCCCAGCTCCTGAAACGAAGCACCCAGTGCCAGCGACATCGTTAAGCTCGGGGCCAGATCACCCATCTGGCCGATTCTGGTTACGAACTCAGCAATCACCGGCCCGGTGGCAGCACCGTCAGCACCCAACTCGTTAACTGCCGACCCGATATCGTTGATGGCCTTACCGATATTCATGGTTTTCGTCTCCTTGTAGAGTTTGGCAATGCCGCCGAAAACCTTACCTACTTCTTCAGCTCCCCCCTTGAACTCATCGCCCAGCGCCACCACCGCCATGTCCGTGTTTTTTACAAAATCAACCAGCTCGGCATTGGCTATGCCCAGCTGGCCACCGACCACCGCAATGCTGCGCAGATCATCATTACTGGTACGTGTATCGATGTTTTTAAGCTCCCGGTTAAGCTCCTTTACCTTCTGCGAAGAAAGGCCGGTCGCTTTTTCAATGTCAGCGAACGCATCGCGCAGCTTCATGGTCCGGTTAATCGTATCCGGAACCAGGGAGGCAAACTGCTGCAGCCCCCAGGTCATCACGTTGCCCCCTACCACACCGACGGCCACCGTGCCCATTTCCTTTTTAAAGCGCTGCCAGGCGGTGGTGACCTGACTCAGGGTGCTCATCTGCGCCCGGTAGGCGGCATTCATGGCGTTAAGTTCTTTGACCTTCTGCCGGTACAGCTCCGGATTGTCCGCCTCCTTCATTTTCAGCACCTCGGAGCGCAGCCGGGTGGTGGCCAGTGAAATTTCCTTCAGCGAGGCCTTGGCCTGCTCGCCGTTGATGACCAGACTGATTACAGCCCGGTCGTTCTGGGTGGTTGCCATCAGATTGTAATATTAATGGATGTGGTTAATGCATTTTCCAGCAGATCGACCGGAATATTGACATAGTAGCGCACCATCAGCTCCCGCAGCCGGTGCACCTCATAGGCCTTGCGTTTTGCGTACCAGCGTTTAGGGCGGCGCTTGATGGGATCCCCGTTGGCCCGCACACGGGAATATTTCGAAAGGGCATAGTCAACGCCCTTCCCTACCCCCATGTCGACAAAGCGCCCGTACTTCAGAAAGGAGATCATGATCCCTCCCGAGGAGAGGTCAGCCATGCGCACCTGCTGCCGCCAGTTGGTCCGCAGCTCTCCGGTGCGGGTTGCCCGGCTGACGCGGGAGCGGGTACGGCGGTCGTAGCGGGAATAGACTTTCCTGTCCAGCTCCTTTCGGAACCGGTCTACGGTAATATCGGTCCAGGCGGCAAAAAGCCCCTTCAGGTTAATACGCTGATTAATGTCCAGCTCGCGGTAATTCATCAGATCAGAATATCATAATCATCGCCGATGGTGACATAGAACGATGTGGTCTGGATATAGATCGGGGTGCTCCAGCCTGCGGGTATTTTCCCTTCTTCCGGAAGCGGCGGCTCGCCCTGCATCAGGACAGTTTTCTGACTCTCCAGTTGCTGGACGGCACCGGTGATCGTGTAGGTTTTGATCTGCTGCTCCAGCCGGTCGGGATAGCTCTTTGCCGTGTTACGGTCCGTAGTGTAAAACCGTTTGGTGCGCGACATGAATATATTCACCGACAGGGGCAACTGACCGGCTGACACCGGCTGACTGCGGGCGGCATCCTTCCAGACCTTCACGGTCAGGCTACGGATTTCGTGCACTATACCAATCACACCTGTACGCGACTCGAGCACCGTCTGGATCAGCTCGACATAGACCAGCGGATCCGGAGTGATCCGGGGAATATCGGCTCCGTCCGGAACGGTGTAGGCCTCCAGCTCGGTAGTCAGTTTGCCCGACGAGCCGGGCGCTTCAGCCCTGACCTGCCCCGGCAGCAGGCTCACGTTCTGCCCGTTGAAGCTGCACATCAGCGGCTCGTGCAGCTGTAGCCCAGAAAGCCGCTGCGCCGGGATGAGCAGGTCAACCGTTACCTTGCGGTTCTTATCGAGAAAATCATAGTAGAGCTTCAGCCCCGTATTCCAGCCGCCGTAGGTGCCCGACATGCGCGGGGCTACCTGCCCGATGACCTCCTGCCGGCCGTTTCTGACGTCGGAGGTGCCCAGCGGGTATCTCCCCCCCTGCGAGTCATCGACCAGACCACGATAGGAAAGCAGTCTCAGCCCTACCGCATTCTGGATATTATTATCTTCGATATAGCGATCCGATTGTTTGTAGGCCGGATCGAGAATCGTGCCCGGCTGACGCACGACCGGCACCATCCAGCGGGCCGATGTGCTGTAGGGGGCGGGAATATAAGTCATCTGCGTGGTGCCGACCTGTAGAGAAACCGGCTCTCCTCCCTTGCCCAGCACGTAGGTTTTCGGGATGCCCGGCCGTAGATTTCCCTGCGGATCGGGCATCTTAAAGAGCTCATCCGCCGGATCGATATATTCTTCCAGCGTAAAGCCCTTACCTGACGGCTCCTCAATGCCGTAGCCGGCCAGCTGAAACTCCCGCCAGTCCTGAATCGCCCGCCGGTTTTTCCAGATGTCGGCATAGCGCCGCACGGTGCAGATCTTGTCGGTTGAGTTGAAGCTGTAAATAAGCCCGTAGCGCGCCTTGACGGCTTTCAGAAAATCCGACACCGACAGATCCGGCAGGTGCAGTTTCGGATACATCAGATTACCGGCCAGCGCATTGAATCCGGAGGCCTGATGCATGGCCGTCAGGTTCAGAATCGTCAGGCGCTGCACTTCCGGCTCAGCGAAAAAGTCACCCGCCAGCCGGTAGCCGGCTGCCAGCATGATCTGCTCAAATACGTACCAGAGATACAGCTGGGGACTGATCAGGTGCCCGAATACGGAGCCCGTATCGACGCGGAAATCCGATCCGCTCCAGCCGTTGAGATAGCCCGTCCGCACGAATCCGGAAAGCTTATCGGCCGTAAAGGCTTCTTCAATCTGCAGATCGTTTTTGATCGGGAAAAACGTGAACGGGTATGTCCCGGGCGGCATCTGTGCAATCTGCTTCAGGCGGTCTTTCAGAGAAATGTAGCTTCCGGAAAATATCCCGTCACCCAGGTGCAGATACTCCGGCAGCACGTCGCCGATCTGTTTGTCGCGCAGCTGCGGCCAGACCTCGCCGGCATCAATCTTCAGATAACCGTCAATTTTCCCTTCGTTAATCCGGTAGGCAAACAGGCATTTCCGGTACAGCACGCCCTGCAGCTGCACGTTTACCGGCAGCTCCATGACGGGCCGGGTGCTGGCCGGCCGGTAGGCGTACTTTAAAAACCGCTCGTTGTTCTCATTTAGCGGAGCCGATATCGGATAGGAAAACGAGCCGGGCAGCTCATCGCCGGCCAGCCAGCCCGAAGCCTGCTCGACGGTGATACTCTGGCCGGCCGGCAGCTGCAGGGAAAGCCCTTCGGCATTGCGGATCTCAATCATAGCTAGTCGGTATCAGGCAGCTCGACGGTCCGGCCGGCGAGTGCATGGGTGGAATCGGTCAGAAACTCAATTTGTCCGTCCGTAATAAAACTGTGGCAGATATGCATCGTATCGCCTTTGGGATAGCGTACCAGCAGGCTGGCGCGGATGGTCGGCCGGACCGGATCATTGTTGTAGCTCCAGACGGGATAGCCCCGGCCGTCGATAACATTAAAGCCGTGATAGCTCTCGCAGCCCGGGCAATAAAACAAGTGCGTCGGCCAGCTATCGCGTTTGCCGTCAGGGTTCAGATCAAGAATCTTCATGGTGTGGTCAAAAAATCAGGTCGGGACATGATTGTCCCGACCAATGGGTATTACCTGAGCCATAAATACAGGGCGGCGGCGGCGCTCACCCGCCACGCCCAGACCTCGAGCCGGGCCTTGTTTCGCTGTCGCCGGTAATCGGCTGCGCGCTGATCGGACTGCGCATACTTCTCCGCCATTGTATTGACCGCCGTCCGGAGCTTCTGACCGGTTACCTCAAGAGCCGCATTCTGCTCGCGGCAGCGCTCCAGCTCAGACTTAATCGGTTTGATCCGGAGCTTGAGGTCTTCAAATACCGTCAGCGAGTCGCGGATCGCGCGGGCGTTGCTGACCAGCTCCGCAACTTCATTTACGGAGTCCGGAGAGCTGACCTGTTTTGGCGTACCGGTTGAGTTCCTGAATTGACCGCAGCAGGGACTGCTGATAGATAGAATCGCGTGCAGCACGCAGATGAAAATTACGGATCTGTTCATCTTTTCGGGAAATGGTGTCGTTTTTCCGGGCAATAATACCCGCGTAGTGAATGCTGTCCTGTACACTCTGCGCACGGGTATTTTCCCGCAACAAAGCCGTACGCTCATCCTGACAGGTTTTCAGCTCACGGTTTTCGCTGAAGGCTCCCCACAGGCCGGTTACCCCGGCGGCGAGACCGGCAATCAGCAGATCAGCCAGGAAACGGCGGTAGTTGGCTTTTGTAAAATCAACTACCGCCCTGGTAAGACTCTTAAACGACATCGTTCAGGCTGTTGATCCGGATGCGCGCAATTGTCTCGGGAGCCTCAGAATCGACCGTCAGTTTAGCGGCGGCGGCAATGCCCGCCCCGATGGCGCCCACAACGATTGTTGTGGTTTTCAGCCAAACCGGCGCATCAATGCCGCCCGAGGTAAGGCTGGCCTGAATGGTCACCAGAAAGGCGGATAGCATGGCAACTAAAAGCCCGGCTTTCACCAGGGGCTTAAAAAACGGACTGGTTGGCAGTTGTAGCCGGTCCAGCAGAGAGAGGTTGTTTTTCATGGTTGGATATTAGCGAACGATACGTATTACAGTTTTTACGTCAGCCTTACGGCGTAGTACCATAATCTGCGTTTTCACGCTGCCACCGGTATTTCCGCCGTCAGCGTAAAAGAACAGCTTGCGGGGATCCGGCGGCCAGATATTCACGTACTCGACGTGGCTGTAGGGCTTGTAGGTCACCACATCGGCCGGCTTTGGAATCTCGCCCGGCAGCAGCCGGAACGACTTGAGATTCTGCCACGTGAGCACCATTGCGTAGTTACCCTTCGGCAGCACGCAGCCGCATTCCTTAGCTGCCCAGTAGACGAAGACCCCGCACCAGGCGCGACCGTGCCAGTCCCAGGACTTTGCGTTGGGAAAACCGGCGACCCGGAAATATTCGTAGATCTGCGGGTGATCATTCCGGCCGGTCTTTTCGACCACGTAGGCCTGACTGGCCGTCGCCCGCAGGATACACGCCCGGCGCGCCTCCAGTACAGAATCCGGCGGCGTCAGATCACTACTGCGTTGTAGATCGTAATGAACAGCCACACTTCGGCTATGAAGGCCGCTACTGAGACAAACAAGACAGAGGATGCAGGCGCATCGGAAAACAAGAGTGATTTTAAGGACCGCTCGGAGTGGATTTGGTTGTGCCATATTTGGTAGATATAAGGTTGCAGTAACCAGATGAAAAAGAAGCCAACCAGATGTCCCATAAAGTCGATGTTAAAGGTCACCGCTGCCCGGATCGGCGCATTCTGAATGATGGTGTTCCCCAGCGGATTGAGCGGGTCTTTGGCATCGCCCCCGAAAATCCAGTAGGTCAGCGCGCAGGAGGCCACAAAAATGACCAGCATGACGACCAGTGCATTCGTGCTGCCGACCACAAAGTGTTTGGGCTGCTTCTGAGCCTGCTCCTGCTGAACGGCTTCGGCCTGCTCAGCCAGGAACGGGAATTCTTCCCGCATGGTCTGGGCAGCGTCGAGGCACTGATACATTTTTTCCTCAAAGGCCTCCTTCTTGGTTGTTGTGATGGCCTTCATGGCTTTTTGCCGGAAATCTTCGGCTCCCTTGAGCAGCTCCTGATATTCGCGCTGGGCCTGGGTGCGCTGCTGCTCCTGCTGCTGCACTTCTTCCAGTTCAATTTCGGCGACCTGGCTGGCCAGTGCGGCCAGCTGGGCTTTCAGGTTTTCCTTGTCCGGTGCCGGCTGCCGGCTGTTGAGTTGTTTTACGCCCCGGTGCAGATCGGGGGCTATTGGCTGTGTCATTGAGGTAAAGTTTGTTCGGGTTGTTTTTTATAGCGCGCCCAGCCTAATAGCCGGACATAGTAATACATCAGCAGCCGCTGCCAGCGCGGAACGCCCGCCTCCAGCAGCAGCCGGTTAAATGTCAGGTCGGCTTCCCTGCGCGAAACGACTCCCGTCTCGCAGAGATAATCGTGTGCGGCTGACGGCATCGCACTCAGCCCTGATTTGGGGATAAGCCAGTCCGGCACAAATTTGGGTCTGGAGGCGTAGTCGGTGATATAGCCGGCCGGCACGATCACATCGCCACCCGGACAGGGAATCCGTGCCGGCTCAGTCAGCATCCACCACTCGGGATCTTCGCCGTAGACCTTCATTACAGAGACAAGCAGAATGTGAACGGCCATATCAGAGCTGACTCAGATCGTTAAGGTTTCCCCGCTGGATCATCCGGTTCATCAGCGTGCCCAGCAGCACCGAAATCGGCCCGCCGAACTGCGACCAGATGGCGTCCACTTCCCCGATGCCGCCGCTTTCCACCAGCTCAAACGTAGCCGGATCGACCCGCTTGATGTTGTTGGATTCGGTCGGAATCGAGACGCGGCCCGACGGGTAGAACCGCTTATAGGGCTGCCACTCGCCGTAGACAATCGTTGTACTGCCGTCTTCGGCGGGCACTTCGGTCTGCGTCCGGAAGAACTGCTCCAGAAACAGGACCGGAATAATCCGTGACTCAGTAAAGGAAACTGCGAAGCCTTCACAGACCAGATCCTGACGGATACCGACCAGCGTCGGATCGTCGGGCAGGGTAATTCGTTGCTGCTGCATGATGTTAAACGGTTGCGCCGGTCGCGTCTTTCCAGGTTGTCCCTGATCCGCTATACCAGACTGGTTTGTTTAGGGATGTATCGTAATACTGTAATCCGGTATGAGCTGCTGTCAGGCCGGTCGGCCGGGCATTTGTCGCTCCGGATCGCATGAACTGGGCAAGCATGACTGTACTGGCCCCCGTCTTTATCCAGATGCCGTTTGCGTCATATACTACTGCACCCGTTATCATAGTGGTGTCGCTGCCCGAGGTGGGCGTATACGTCCGGAGCGCCAACCGGCGCTTAAACCGGACCGGTGTATCATCCGCTGTAAGTAAGCAGTCCTTTCCGTCGTCCGGCGTGGTCGTATCCGCATCGTCGCGGATGAATACACCCTGAACAGCAGAGTCTGTTATGTATACCACCCGCGCCGTTGTATTCTTGCTGCCGCGCAGCAGATCGAGCGTGGTATGGGCTACCAGCATCGCGTACAGGTCGGACACTTCGATAAATGCGGCTCCGCCCAGCAGGGAATTAGGTGATAATTGATCGGGACTTGTCCCGCTTGCGTTTGGTCCCATTATAATACCAGTGTTTGGGCTTGTGATTGTGTCAGCTGGACAGGCCAGTAGGCGGCTTTCAGCACGTGATTGTTAAAAACATTAGAATCGTTGTAACAGCCAATACACAACCTTGTGTACAGCGCCCCTAAAGCAGCTGAGTAGTTAGCCGCTCCGGTGTTAACTCCAGAAGCCCCGTAAAACTTAATCGGTTGCCCGTCTTTGTAGGTAATCGCAAAACGCTGTACCGTATTGGGAACGATAGTAAATGTACCGGCATCGCCTCCTAAACCCTGATCCCTGAACTGACCAAACATTGTAGTTGCAGATGTCTGCCTAATGCCAATCCCCCAGGCAGGCCCGACCAGCGATAAGGCAAACTGCTGTACTGCACTCGAGATACCACGCGTATAGACTTCAACAAAAAGTGTCCCTTCCATTTTATTGAACCAACTTGATGAAACAGGCAGGTAGAGCAGATCAGCGCCCCGCGTGAGTGAGGTTGCCAGCGTTTTGATGCGTGAGGTAACAAACGTTCCGACTTCGGCCAGCGGGTCAGACATATAGACCCCTCCTGTCCCGTTTGGAGTCGCAATGACACTATCCCACGGCATGATTTGACACGTTGTTGTGCCGGTAACAGCAGCAGCGGTTGCTACCCAGCACAGATACCAACCGTCCTTAAGCGGAATAATGCCGCTTGTGCCGGCTGTGGCAAACGCTACCGTACCCGTTACAAGGTTAAAAAATGCTCTGGCCGCCGCTCCGCTACCGTTCATATTCAGCTGAAGGCCGTTGTACTCACCGGCTTTTGCGAAGACCGATAACACCGCGTTCTGGTTGCTGAGTGTTATATTCTGCATTAAGCCCACACCGGCAAAAGCAGCTCCTGGAATGACTTTGGTCACTAAGGCGTTATCCAGCGTCAGTACAGGCCCGGCTGATGTTGTACAACCCATCCGCACCCATGCCGAGGAGTCAAATCCGGCCGACTGTGTAATCAGGTTAGCGCGGGTTTCTTCCGACAGGTAGCCCAGACATTTCCCCGTAGCCGGATCGTGATTAATCCGGGGCACATTCGCCCCGACCGTTTCCAGATTGCCCGCGCGGTTAAACCGTGTTGCCTGACCCGACCGGCTGTAAACCAGTCTGGGCGAAACAACACCGGAACCCGCAAAGTCAAATAATACACTCGGTCTACTATCCGGAAAGCCCGTCGTAAACGGGTCGATTTTACCCATCGAACCATCCCCGCGCTGGATGACGATTTTATCGGTGCCGGACAGCGGCAGGGAAACTACCGGAAACGCACTCGCCGTTAATGTGCCAGGATCCCCCTTGGCGGCAATCAGCTCCAGATTTGCGGTACTGAAACTTGCGGGCGTGGTGTGATCCGTAGTCACCCGGTAAGTGCTGCCCTGATTGGTCAGGATGTCATCTTCGTATACTGCCGCAGCAGCCGTCCAGGCGCCGGCCGGATTCCAGCCGGCGGCAATACGCACCCAGCTGGCGCGGTTAAAGGTCGCCCCGGTCGTCAGGTTGGCCGGTGCCAGATAGGCTGAGCGCCGGAAGATCACCAGATCATTCAGGGCGTAATAGGTATTATTCTGATAAGTGCCCCGCAGATTTATGCCCATCGCCAGAAAGTCCCAGTCGCCGGGAACAAACGTACTGCCCGAACTGCCCGCCGTTTTTCGCCGGATAAAGCTGTTGGCATACATTACCCCGTCACCGGCGGCGTAAACCGTGTTATTCTGATAGCTTCCCTTGAAGACAAACCGGTTGGCCACGGCAATGCCCGCCTGATCGGTGGCCGTCTGCGCGTTCTGGGCGACCTGCTGGGCCGCCTGATCAATCAGCGCCTTTTGCTGATCAATGAGCGTTTTCTGAGCATCAACATGGTCCGTCTGATCATCGACGTGCGTAACCTGCCCGTCAATGTGCTGTTTCGCCTGATCAATGAGGGTTTTCTGCTGATCAACATGGTCCGTCTGCTCATCCACGTGGGTGGCCTGCCCGTCAATGTGCTCTTTAGCCTGGTCAATGAGGGTTTTCTGCTGATCCACGTGACCGGTCTGCTCATCCACGTGGGTGGCCTGCCCGTCAATGTGCTGTTTCGCCTGATCAATGAGGGTTTTCTGCTGATCAACATGATCAGTCTGCACATCAACGTGGGTAACCTGCCCGTCAATGTGCTCTTTCGCCTGGTCAATGAGGGTTTTCTGCTGATCAACATGATCCGTCTGATCATCCACGTGATTGGCCTGGCCATCAATGTGCTGCTTAGCCTGATCGATGAGCGTTTTCTGCTGATCAACATGATCCGTCTGCTCATCCACGTGATCGGCCTGCTCATCTACATGGTCTGACTTCTGGTCTACGTGCTGCTTAACGGCGTTGATCTGGCCCAGCTTGCCGGTTACATCCGCCTGAATGCTCAGCGCCAGACTCACCAGCTGATCGGCATACACGAACACATCACCGGAGGTACGCGTGCGTGCCGTTACCAGCCCGACCTCGGGACCGGCCGCCGGACTGAGGTTCATTCGCAGCGGGCCTGCCAGCTGGCACACTCCGTCCCAGATCAGCTCGATCCACAGTGAGCTGTAGGCGGACATAGCCTGTTTCTGGATCTGGGTCCACCGCAGAAATATTGCATCGGTCAGACCGGCAGCGACCAGCGCCGGCGCAAAGCCCGGCATCAGCGTTTGTCCCAGACCGCTGTAGACCCTTACGGTCAGTCCGGACGGAATGCTGCCCGCCGCAAAGCGAAGCAGCACGTCCTGCTGGCCGTGCGCATAGCCTTCGATCTCGGTGGGCTGCGGTTTAAAAAGAATACTACTCATGCTCTGGTGTGGGAAAGTGGCAGAACTCGTCGCCTGAATCAGGGCGATATTCGGCAACCCTGCCGGCCTTTAACAGGCCTGCTTCTGCCTTAATGTAGTGGTGATGGGCCGTGCAGGCGCTCCGGAGCGGACAGTGCAGCACGTCGCCGATAATGGGTCGCTCACCGGCGCAGACGGTGAAGGTTTGGTTTGGATCGAGAATTCGCATTATTCACACCAGATTCGTTTCACATTAAAGATTTCACCGGGATTCACGCTGCCCGCCCAGCCGTAGTAGTAGCCGATCTCAAACTGCTGGATGATGCCCGTCCAGCCCGATTTACTGGCCACGTTGATGGTATACACTCGTTCTACCCCGTCGCCCGTCACCGGAAAGGTCATCGACTGGGTGTCATACGCCGGACCGGCGATGGTGCCATTCGGCCAGCGCAGGCTCTCCTGTGAGGGCCGGTCGGGGTTAAAGCCCGCCGGTTTCTGACCCGAGCGCAGCCACAAGGCAAACAGGTTTGAGCGTGAGCCGGTATAGGCCATCTGGATTTTCAGGTTCGTGATACCCGACGCCGCCCAGCTGCCCATTGCCGAGACCAGTTTTGATTCATGGTCCTGCATGGTCACCCGCCAGCTGTCCTGGGGGAAGGGCATTTTCTGATCCCCCCCCTTCCAGGGGTGAAAATCGTTACGGCCGTTTGCCATGGTAAAGCTCCAGTCCGGTTTTGCCTGCCGGGCCTGCGCGTACACGTAGTCCCGGATCTGATCGACCGTACCCAGGATGTAGGCGTGTCGCCAGTAATACGTCGCGTCCGAGTCGATGATGGCCATGGGGGAGTTGGCCAGATAGGTACAGGCATTCTCCAGATCGGTCGTTCCCGTATCGTTCTGGGCGTAGTGGGTGTAGCACATCCGGTAGCCGTCCGGACAGTACAGCGCGGCCACCAGCATTTCAGAGCCCACCGTGCCCACCTGCACCCCGATCCACGGCTCCGAGACGTGAAACGGCGTCTGCTCATGCGGCTGATAGACGCCCCCTACCGTTTCGTAGCCGTTAGTGACGGTAACGGCCGCGCGTGTCCACGGGGCCGAACCGTTATAGAAGACAATGTTGCGCTGCGAGCCGTTGATCATGAAGCAGGGCCGCTCCTGCTGGTCGGCAGCGTAGAAGGTTTTGTCGGAGCGGGACATAGTTACCTTCCGGAAGACTTCAGCCGCCCGTCCGTTCAGGCGTGCCCAGCGCTCGATGACCGCATCGGACAGCTCGTTGTCGAGCGGCCAGAGCTTCATGCGGGTTTTACTATACAATTGATCTGCCATCAGACTGTGTATTTTGAGTATGCCAGCACGAGACTGGAGTTGTTGTAGCTGTCCCCGATACCCAGCGGGTTGTAGCCAAGGCCCGGCCAGTTCGGATTCGGATTCTTGCCGTTCTGGGAATAGTTGGGCTCCGGACCGGTGTAGATCCCGTCATCGGCCCCGCGACCGTGGTCGTTCTGATTAATGACGTTGATGCCGCCCGATGCCCCGAAAAAGCCGATGGTCGCCCCGTAGCCCTGCCAGATTTCGATATGGATGATGCCGTTGTCGAGCGACATTTTGCCCGGACCTATGGGTTTACCATGGTAATTGGTACGGGGCTCCGATTCGGGCCAGCTTGACAGCAGCGCCGGTACTGTATAGTCGAATCCGGCCGGCGGCTGGGTACTGCCCGCCGTGTAGGTCTGGATCTCCTGTATGTAGCCGCAGTTATTCATCCGGATCATGTCCACGCTCTGGAGCTGTCCGCCGGACCATGTAGCATTCCGGGCAATCCAGCCGGCGTCGTCGTAGGGATAGTCTGCCCAGCCAGTTGTCAGGTTGGCGTTATTACTGCCCCATACCCGGCTGCCGACAACCCAGTTGCCGCCGGTTACCCGGTTGAGATCAAAACCGTAGTAACCGCTGTTTTCGGTCTGCATCGACGAAATCAGTTCTGCACTCGAAACGAACGCACGGGGCAGTCCGTAATTATCCGCCTGCGTATAGGCCCGCTCCCAGATGATCTGAGACGTTCCGACATTATCCGCACCGGTATAGGTGCGGAAATCCGTACAGGGCGACATGGCCACTGTGAGGGTAATCGTCATCACCGCCGCCTGACCGGCGCTGTCAGTGGCGGTCACCACCACCGCATAGTCACCGATGGCTACTTCCGTCAAACCTGAAATCTGGCGGGTTGTACTGTTAAATGTTAAGCCCGCCGGCAGTGATCCGCAGGAGTAGCTGACCGCCCCCCCCTCGGGATCGATGGCCGCCGGCAGCTGCGTAACCGACTGGCGTTTGCGGGCTACCCGGTAGGGGCCGCCTGCCTGCCAGACCGGCGGGTTGTTGGCCGGCGGCACGTAGGGTGAGTTGTTGGTAATATCCCCGCTGCTGTTGGAGCCGGCAATCAGTTGCACGTCGGCCTGCCGGGCAACCGTGGTATCCGATACCTTCCGCACCCGCTGGCGCCACCAGCCGGCATTCACGTCCGCCCCGCCGGCAAAGGCCGGCACAAACTGATAGCGCCGGTTGTAGGTAATGCCGCTGTAGGTCCACGATCCCGCGCTCATGGCACGGTACGTTTGGGCCGGTCCGCCACTTTGTCCCGAAAGCGGCGTCAGCAGAATCTCATACGCGACGGCATTGTCCGTATCAGAAACGGCGGCATAGCCCCAGTACCCCTTTGAATTGGTGTCCCACTCGTAATAGAGCTTATCGACCGTGCTGCCCACCTGCAGCACGGTCAGCTGAAAAGACACGCTTTTGGTCCAGCCCACGATGTCGGTCGATGTAACGGTAACGGTGTACACGCCCGCCGCCGACGGCGTGCCGCTGATCAGGCCGGTAGATGCCCCGATACTGATACCGGGCGGCGCTCCCGACACCGAAAACGACAGCGGCTTGCCGGTCGGATCGGTAAAGTGCTGACCGGCGTTGTAGCTGAAGTTCTGGCCGGTACTGCCCGACTGCGCTGAAATACTGCTCGTCGTTACCGACAGGGCCTGCTTGAGCTGGGAGAGCGAAACAGTCACCAGCTCGGTGGTCGCATTTTCCCGGGCGACCATGGTATAGGCGGAGTTACTCAGCACCGTACTATTGATCGCCGGCATCGCCGTACCAAACAGGCGCGGGGCGGCCAGACCACCCTTGACGGTAAATCCACCCACATCAAAGCGCCAGTCCGGCACGTACGTGGAAGGCGCCTGACTGTCAAACATCAGTGTGCCGCCTACAGCGGTATACTGATTTCCCGTTGTCGTTTCCGGAGTTCCCTGAGAAGAAAACACCATCAGCGCCCCCGACACAAACTGCGCGGACGCATAGGCATAGACTGTAAAGCTGCCGTCACCGTTTTTGTATACCCTGATGCCGGCCGATCCGTTGTTGCCTGAGTAGTTGTAGTTATAGCCCAGCTCTCCGGCTACTGAGGAGCGGGTGGAGAAACGGGCCGTGATCAGACATTTCTCATTGTTGAGAAAGCCACCCAGACAACCAGACACAACGGTCTCATCGTACGTTCCGGAGCTGGTGGCCGGCAGGGTGGCCAGCTTGATAAACCGGGGACCGTTACTGATCCCGAAACGCAGTACCCAGTCCGGCCCGGCCGGTCCCTGCGGTCCCTGAATGCCCTGGGTTCCCTGTGAACCCGTATCCCCTTTAGGGCCCTGCGGACCCACCAGCGAAATGCCGGACGGCCAGACGCCGCCGGACTTAGGCCCGTAGAAAATATTGGTGTTGATGTTAATCCAGAAATCACCGTTGTTACCCAGCCCGTTGTCCGGAGCAACGGTGGCCGAAATAATGGTCTTGCCGTCCGTACCCCGCATACCGGCCGGTACCAGAGCACCCGGAATCACGGTTGCTCCTGCCCCGCTGCCGGTATAACCCAGATTTTTCAGCGTCAGCGTCCCTGATCCGGTCGTGACAACCTCATAGTAGCCCCCGAAAGTCTGGTAGACAATCTGACCCACGGTCGCCCAGCCGGCATTACCGACCGATACGGCTACGCTGTTACCCACATTGGGCTGGGTATAATTCGCGGTTGTGCCGGTGTAGGCATTGTTGCCGGCGGTACCGGTATTGCCGGTATTGCCCTGTGCCCCCTTAATATTGCCCGACACCGCCCAGGATCCGGACGTTTTTTCATACACATCACCGGTGGTGGTGTTCAGGTACAGGTCGATGGTTGTGCCGGTACCGGCCGAAGGTGCTCCGGCACCGGCGTAGAACCGGGAACCCGCTGCGCCGGCCGTACCGGT
>NZ_MORL01000110.1 GCF_001870735.1 Arsenicibacter rosenii
GTGGAGCAGCGGTGTTTTGGGCACTAACAGGTTGCGAAAGCTTTTCCGGTACGTACCAGAACGGAATACTGACCAGTTCTTCCGGCTCCGGTTGCTTCGGGGCTTTTATGCTGATCCGGAGCAGGTTATACCCAATCCGCAGATTACCGGGCACCAGCACCGTTTGCCAGCCTTTCTGCTCTAGTGGCCCGGCATGGGTAAAGACAAGGCCTGGCTGCGCAATCACCGAATCATTCACCGCAACCTGCACCAGTTTGTTTACCTGCTGACTGCTCCAGACCGCATACTGTTGCCGCCAAGCCGGTCCCCGGAGCGAATCAGGCCATGCCGGCTCCACCGCAATTTTGGTAAAGAGCGTATCCAGTGCCTTCGGGTACGCAATAAAGAGTTTTAAAAAGGGCTCGCGGATTACATCTGCCTGAATCGTCGCCGCATCGACATAGCTATCGGCGGGCCGTTGGTTTTCATAGTTAGCAGGGTTGATATACAAACTGTCTACACGGGCAGTAAACAAATGCCGCCGGTTCAGCAGTGAGATACGGTTTTCGTTCTGCAATTGATCATGTGAGAACTCAACCATGAAAATAACCATGAACACTATGTAAAAAGTAGCATAAAAACGGGTAAGTTTCTGCCTTGGGATATTGCTCAGAAACGTATTTAAGATGTACGACATTGGCCGGTAGGTGCCCATATAGACAATCTGCAAAATCTTCGTAAGCCGGTAATGCAGGTGATTGGCCCGGGGGTTATCGCGAAATCGTTTCAGCGACAGGATGGGAATAAGCAGCGACCCTCCAAAGAAGAAAACATTAATGCAGGTATTTAAAATAAGCCAGGCCACTTCGGGAATATTCGGTTTAATAAACACGAACAAACCAAGGGCCACAATGTATGCAACCGCCACAACAAAAGCTAGTAATGCTGACTGGAAAGCCAGTGCAAACAGAACATTACTTCGTTTATCAAGCCAGAGAATATACCGGTCAAGGGGACCAAGCTCTTCCGCCAGACGCTTTTGTGTGTACCCTGTTGACATCGGCAGCCGGTCATACTGAATACCTTCCGGAAAAACAGCCTGCAAGCCGACCAGTCCAACCCAGAAGGCACGCATGATGAAATTACACAGGAAGGCCATAAACAACATATAGCTGGCCGCCTTAAACAGACTATAGGCCATAGCAGGGAGCCGGCCGGAAAAATCAGGACTGTTGTTTAGAAAATTGTACTGAATGTACGAAAACAATGAGTCGAGCATGTCGGGCCATTGGATGATGGCAAACATGGCCACACCTGAAATGGCTAATTCCAGGTTCCAGCTTTGGTTGGTGAGTTCACGCAGTTTGGCCTGCTCTTCAGGGGTAAGTGATGACGGCGAAGGGGGTGTTTCGGTGTTCATTGTTGGGTTACGTAGCTTACACAAATACGTGCAAATGTTACCGGATTATTGCCAAACCGGCGTTTGCATGCCCCAAGATAACCCCTTTTGCCTGTTCGTCAAACAGGTAATCACATTATTCCCGCATTGTTCCCGCTCCTTTAAATAACCCTTTGACAGTGCTGCTCCGGCGTCGGGATACCTCAATAAACTTACCATCGCATAACTGTAGCCATGTCCGGCCGGGCCGGCCGGAAACGGAATGCAGCAGGCGGACATAGGCCGGATTAACGATTGCTTTTTTACTGATCCGGACAAACTGGCTAAGCTCCCGTTCGTATTTTTTTAATGTATAGGCACTTAACCGCACCGGCCGGTCTATCAGGTAAATACGGGTATAGTTCCAGTCGCCTTCCAGCCAGACGATTCTTGAAATGTCGATTGTCTCACAATCGCATCGGATTTGGTAAACAGGATTCATAAACGAGCCAACAGATTTTTTGATTTAACCAATTGGCGTGGATATAGCGGACGGAGTTGTGCAGGCTTTTTTCCGTTCCGTGAACTGTTCAGCTTTTTCCGGCAGCATATATTTAGCTTGAATAGCTTACGGGCAATGTCTTCTGATTTAATCCACAACCCCAAAAC
>NZ_MORL01000111.1 GCF_001870735.1 Arsenicibacter rosenii
CCTATAAAGCCAACCGGCTGATTCGTACCGGTAACGACCACATAAACTTCAGCGGAGGTGAAGGCATGCTCTCGGACGACGGGCAGGAAAAAGGCAATATCCTCCGGCGTCAGAAAATGGTGAGTGGCCCGGACAGCGCGGTGCCAGATATCGACCAGTTGTTCGTGGCAGTCAGGTTGGTAAGGGATAATCCGGATCATCAGGTAGGCAGTCAGAAAGGGTAAAAGTAAAAAATACTTCTGAGCTAACGTCATTTACGCTATCTTTGCGGCCCTTTAAGCAAAAAATGACCCTCAATGGCTGACGGTCAAACCTGTTTTATCTGCGCAACAAGCACAATGACACTGATAACCTGCGGAATAGATTTCGGCACTTCCAATACCAGTTTTGCCTTGAATAAAGATGGAGCGGTAACGCTGGCACCGGTTGAAAACAACCATGTGACCATTCCCAGCGCCATTTTTTTTCAAAGCCCGAATAACCAGCCTTTTTTCGGACGTGAAGCTATCGATTTGTTTTTTGATCGTAAGAAAGGGCGGTTCATGCGGAGTCTCAAGCGGGTACTCGGAACACCGCTGATGAAAAACGGCACCGTAGTGAATGGGGTGTCTATGAACTTTTCAGTCATCATCGCCACGTTTCTCCGGACGCTGAAAGAGAAAGCCGACGCCTATGCCGGTCAGGAAATCGAACATGTGGTGATGGGGCGGCCGGTCCATTTTGTCGACAACGACCCCGGCGCGGATGAGCGCGCGGAAGCCGAATTAAAGGCCATTGCCGAACGGATCGGTTTTAAGTCGATCAGTTTTCAGTATGAACCCATTGCTGCGGCTTTTGCCCACGAAGCCAATGTGTCGGGCGAGAAACTGGCCATTGTCGTGGATTTAGGAGGTGGTACATCCGATTTTACCGTCATCCGGCTGTCGCAGCAACACCGGGGGAAAGCCGACCGATCCTCGGATATTCTGGCCAATACCGGCGTCCGGATCGGCGGGAACGATTTTGACAAGGAACTGAGTCTGCACGCGATCATGCCCGAACTGGGTTACCGGAGTACCTACGGTGAGAAAAATCTGGAGGTACCGCTCCGGCCGTATCATGACCTGGCAGAATGGAGTAAGGTTAACTTTCTGTATACGCCGAAAACTATCCAGCAAACCCGTCAGTATCTGCACCAGTCACACGATAAGAAGCGGCTTGGCCGGTTGCTGCAAGTGCTTGAGAAAGAGACAGGGCACGTATTGCTGGCTGGTGCTGAAGCGTCGAAAATCGCCCTGACCGGAGAGGAAACGTACCTCGCCCCCTTCGATTTTATCGAGGAAGGCTTCGGGATCACCATGGAGCGCTCGCTGTTTGAGGCGTCTATCCGCGACGACGTGGATAAAATTGCGCAGGCTGCCAGTCAGTGCCTGACCGATGCCGGCGTAAGGGCGGAAGCCATTGATCTGGTCATTCTGACCGGCGGATCAACCGAAGTACCGCTGGTGCAGCAGGCGTTCCGGAACCTCTTTCCCGATGCGCAGATTGCGGATCAGAATAAACTTTCGAGTGTCGGTCTCGGGCTTGCCTATGACAGTTTGTACAAATTCGGATAAAGCAACAGGTTAGAAAACATTCCCTAATCTGCCGAAAAGTATCCGGTATGTATCTGTATTGATACTAATTTTGATGTGTGAATACAGATATGGTATCCGTTTATGAAATCTACTTTTCTTTGCTTATTACTACTACTCGTTGTTAACCAGGCGTTTGCGCACCTTGGCGGAATCGCGGGGCAGGTCAGAGACCAGCAGACGGGCCAGCCGTTGGCGGGCGTTGTGGTCCAGCTTTCCGGAACCGGTAAAGCTAGTGTTACAAATGAACTGGGTCGGTTCCGGTTTATGCACCTGCCACCGGCAACCTACCGGATCGAGGTTTCTCATGTCGGATTTCAGACGGTCCGGCAGCAGATTACCGTTGATGATGACCAGATCACAACCGTCGCCGTTACGC
>NZ_MORL01000112.1 GCF_001870735.1 Arsenicibacter rosenii
TCCCACAGCAGCTGGTTAAAGACCTGATCGGCCTCTTTTCTGGAAACGATACCGGTTTCGCACAGATAGTCATGCGCCGCACTGGGCATCGCACTCAGGCCCGACCGGGGAATAAGCCAGTCGGGCACCCAGTCCGGCCGTGATGCGTAGTCGGTCTCGTAGCCTTCCGGGATCACCACCCCACGGCTATCGCAGGGAATCATGGCGGGCTCCGTAAAGGCCCACCAGTCATACTTTTTGCCGTAGACCTTTCTGACGCTGGCATGCAGCACGTGGACGGCCATGACTACAACTGGCTTAAATCGTTGAAATTGCCTCGCTGATCCATCCGGCTCAGGACCGTCGTTATCAGCTGCACAATCGGTGGTCCCAGCTGACTCCAGATAGCCGTCAGCTCAGGCACTGCCCCTTCGGTACCGGCCGGAACCAGATTGAACGTTGCCGGATCGACGAACTTGCTGTTATTGCTTTCCGTGACAGCGGCAACCTGATTAGACAGTGACAGTTTGCGATAAGGCTCCCAGGGGCCGTAAACGGTCTCGGACTCACCGGTTTCCTGTCCATCCACGACTACCGGAACCTGGGTTTCGCTGCGGCTGGTGAGCTCGATCACTAACGGCAGGATGATACGCTGATGGTCCGGATCATCGGAGAACTTGACAGTGAACTCACTGCAACGTACCTGACGACGGATTTTCTCAAAATCCGGATGGGGCGAAAGTGTAATGATAATTGGCTGCATAAACCTGTTGAGCAAAAAGTTAAACTGTTGTACCTGAAGCATCTTTCCAGGCGGTGCCGTTCCACCAGATTGGTTTGCCTATCTGCGTATCATAATACTGATAGCCTGTTGGCAGGCCCACTGTGCCCGGACGGCCGGCCGTGTTACCTGTGCGGTCGGTTACCGGCTTATACCGCCGTCCGTCGATTGTTACCAGTACCGTGCCGTTATCGGCCGTGGTCGTGTCGCTGCTATCGTAGCGATATAAGCCGATCACGCTGGCATCATCGACGATGATGTATTTTGATTCGATGGCCGGCTGGCCACGCACATAGTCCAGATTCATAACCGGCGCATACCAGATCGCATTGTCCGAATTATTTACGTGTGCTGCTGTGCCAAGCAGGGAATTAGGTGATGTCTGATCGGGACTTGTCCCGCTTCCGAATGGTCCCATCTATAATACAAGAGTTTGACATTGAGATTGAGGCAGTTCTTTTGTCCAGTAAGCTGCCCGGAGAATATGGGCATTATAGTTGCCGTTTGCCGGTAGCTCCGGAAAACAGCCGATGCTAAACCGTGTCCATGATGCGCCGATTGCACTTGTGTGGTTATTAGAACCGACATTAACCCCGCCCGAATAGTAGAACTTATAAGGCGAACCATCCTTGTACGTAATTGCGTACCGCGCAATCGTATTAAGTGCATAATTCACGCCGGCCGTATCCGTCTGCCCC
Source organism: Arsenicibacter rosenii (assembly GCF_001870735.1). Taxonomy (GTDB): domain Bacteria; phylum Bacteroidota; class Bacteroidia; order Cytophagales; family Spirosomataceae; genus Arsenicibacter; species Arsenicibacter rosenii. Next base: position 1,459 of record NZ_MORL01000112.1, read on the forward strand.
GTAAACGCCGCATTGCGGCACATCCCAAATACATTCACCGCATTCTGTCGGATACAGATACAGTTACCGCTACCGGCACCGATACCGGCCAGAACCTGCGAACCGATACCGTTCACCAACGGCCTGGCTTCGACAAACAGCGTACCCTCCGACGGATTGTACCAGTTGGACGACACCGGCAAATAGAGCAGGTCCCCGCCCCGCGTTACAGCTGCCGTCGGGGTCGGAATAATAGACGTAGCAAATGAACCGACTTCAAGCTGTGTTCCAAAAAACGACATCGTACAGGTGTCCGTACTGGTTGCATACCCGGCAATGTAGGCACCGCTTACTGAGGGCGTGCCCGTAGCGTCGGTCGTAAACGTAAGCATTGCACGATACCACCCGTTACCCCAATCCTCAAGCGTAGCGGCCGTTAAAGCAGCGCTTTTCGTTGTCGTTAGCGTGGCCAGATTGAAGCCCGCATTTGTAAGCCCGTTAGTGCCACCAAGATTAACCTC
>NZ_MORL01000113.1 GCF_001870735.1 Arsenicibacter rosenii
ATAATACCGGTGACCTGAACAATGTGGCCAAAGCCCTGAATGAAAAGGTCCGTGCGGTTACGGTGCCAACCCTGAAAAAACAGGCGATACCGGGGGCAACGCTCCGGTTTATCGGGGCCCTTGAGCTTAACAACGCTCATTTACATACGGACAAACTGACGATTATACCGATCCAAATCAATTAAATCCTGCCGATATGCTGGTTGCTGAACACATTACAAAGCAGTTTGCGGGCGTGAAGGCGCTGGATGATGTCTGTCTTGAATTTCCGGCCGGAAACGTTACGGCGGTTATTGGCGAGAACGGGGCGGGCAAGTCTACCCTGATGAAAATTCTGTCAGGTGTCTATACCGATTACGAGGGGCAAATCCGGTTTAAGGGCCAGCCAGTGCAGTTTGGCTCGATCAGGGATGCACAGCAGTGCGGCATTGCCATCATCCACCAGGAGCTGGCCCTGATCCCGTACCTGAGCATCCGCGAAAACCTGTTTCTGGGGCGTGAACTAACCACGCGCTGGGGCTTGCTGGACCAATCGGCCATGCGCCGCCGAACGGCTGAGCTGCTGACCGAACTGCGGATGAACATCGATCCGGATACCTTAACGGGAGACCTGAAAGTCGGACAACAGCAGGTGGTCGAAATGGCGAAGGCGTTACTGACCGAGTCGGAGGTAATCATCATGGATGAACCGACATCGGCAATTACCGAAAGCGAAGTGACGGTGCTTTTCGGAATCATTGATGATTTACGGAAAAAAGGCAAGGCCATTGTGTATATCTCCCACAAGCTGGATGAGCTGTTTACCATCGCCGACCGGTTTGTGGTGCTCCGCGATGGCCGGACCATCGAAAGCGGCGACATGTCGGCGATGGATCATGATACATTAATCCGCAAAATGGTAGGCCGTCAGGTTTTGGTGGGACGGGAACACACCGCACCCCGGACAACGGAAACGCGGCTGGTGGTCAACGGGTTGTGTATGACGCATGCCAGCCGCAAACAAACCTTACAGCTGAACCATGTTTCGTTTACCGTCGGAAAGGGTGAGATCGTCGGTCTGTTCGGGCTGATGGGAGCAGGCCGCAGCGAACTGCTCGAAGCCTTATTTGGCCTGCATCCCGGACGGGTGAGCGGGGAGGTGACCATCGATGGCCGGCCGGTCACGATTCATGCTCCGAAACAGGCCATTCAGGCGGAGCTTGCCCTGGTACCCGAAGACCGGAAACGGGACGGGCTGGTTCTGGAACTGCCGGTACAAACCAACATTAGCCTGACTGCCCTGCACCTGATCGAAACCAACGGATTCTTACAGGACCGGAAAGAAACGCAGCTGGCCAAACAGTATATCGCGGATATGCGGATAAAAACGGCTTCGGGTCAACAGTCCGTCAAGTACCTGAGCGGCGGGAACCAGCAAAAAGTCGTGCTGTCGAAATGGCTGGCTACCCGCCCGAAGCTGCTGATGCTCGATGAGCCAACACGCGGGATCGACATCAATGCCAAAACCGAAATTTATAAACTGATACAGAAACTGGCGGACGAGGGGATGTCGATTCTGATGGTTTCCTCCGAAATTCCCGAACTGCTCGCCGTCGCCGACCGGATTCTGGTGATGTGCGAAGGGGCGCTCACGGCCAGTTTTCCGATAGCCGAAGCGACCGAAGACACCTTACTGAAGGCCGCCATTGCCGGTGTGAAACCCCTTAAAAGCAGTCAGCCACTAGCCTGAACCACAATTGCCTTATTCCTATGCAGTTAGCCCTACAACAATACCGACCTGTTCTCATCCGCTTTCAATCCCTGATCGCCCTTGCGGTCCTGTGTATCCTTGTCAGCGTACTTTCTGATAAGTTTCTGACCGTAACTAATTTCTGGAATGTGTTACGCCAGATTTCGGTCAATGTCTGTATCTCAACCGGCAT
>NZ_MORL01000114.1 GCF_001870735.1 Arsenicibacter rosenii
GTCACTAATTGTACGGCCATAACGCCGGGAACGCTTAGTAAGTAAGTACTAAACCCAACATGCAACAATTGCCTGTAAGAACAATGAAAAACCTATACTCATTTATACAACTCCTGAGTTTTTTGATAACCCTGCTCATCAGCAAAAACGCTCAGGCACAGTTTGGATCCGATATCGGTGCCCCGGCTATTTCAACTTTGACCTGGGATCATATCGCGTCGGATCGCGAAAATTTTACGTCTCCTGCAGTAGGTAGTGCGGCTTCAATGGATGGGAGTAGTATTGGGTTAACCACGAATAAAAAGATCTATGTCTGGGGGTCAAACTGTGGCTTTTCCATTCATACGGGTTATACAATGAACGGTACTTTTATTTACCGGAAATACCAGACAACGCCCCGGTTTGTCCCGAGCCCGGCAGGTGAAACAGTAAAAAAAGTGGATATCATCAGTGCCAAAGGTGGCCCTATGTTTTTTTGCCTGACCGAAAGCGGGAAACTCTATGCCTGGGGAGTCAACGGCCAATTTCAGTCGTCGGCCAGAGGGCTGTTGAGTACGGCTGAATACGGCACATCACCGGCCTGGCCACTTGTAGATAGTGAACAATCCGACTCAACGATGTCTGTTCGTGCGCCACGTTTACTCAATGTTGCCGGTCAGAGTGTAATTGTCGATTTTGATGTAGCCACAAATACCGGCAGCCCCATGTGTATAGCAATTTCGGCGACGGGTGATGCCTATTTTATCGGCAGCGACGAGTCAACAACCTTTACGGCCATTCCGAAGCCGGCAGGGGTGGACGGAACCTTTAAATACACGCGGGTGTGGTTATCTGCTTATGAGGGTGGCGTTGGATATAAAAAGGCATTTTTAAAAGGCAGTGATGGGAAAATCTATTATACCGGCAGAATGAACGGTCAGTTTAACACCGGTGTACCATCACTCTATAACAATACAACGGTAACCACCACCGAAACAAACGGGACCATTACAACAATTACTCCACGGGAAGCACCCCTGCCCGCAGGAGAAGACATTACCAACATTCGTTTTGATGCCACCAGCAAGTTTAGTGCTGTTTTTGCGATCAGTGCAAGTGGCAAAGCGTTCATGGCCGGAGGGTGGCGACGGGTTAATAAGGACAACCCCCCATATACCTACACTACAGTTCCACTGAAAACGGCTCCGGTTGTCAATACAGAACTTGACCTGTTTACCAGTGCTACCTTTAGCTTTGATACTATCTACTTATTAAAAAAGTTTGTGGAAGTAGCCATGCCGCCAGGCGCTACTAAAATTCTGGATATGTATCCCCACAGCTGGGTTGATAATTATCCGTCTAACTCGCTTGTTGTTGGCGATAATAATAAGGTTTACTGGAGTGGCCGGCTTGTAGACAGCCAGAGGCCGGAGCTTATTCCAGGCAACTTCCTGGAGCCTGTGCGCGACCCGGCATATGGTTTTTATGATCAGTGTAAGGATATCGTGTATTCAAAGACCTCATCGCTCTACAGCTGGACCCATGAAGCCATTAATTACCGGGGAACGGCAAAGTTTATTACTATTGATGAGCGGCATGATGCTGCAACCGGAAACCTGGGATTTATTACAAAATCAGGCCGTGGCTATTATGTGGGTGCCAAAGCTTCCTATACGGGTGCGGGAAAGATTCTGTCTGAAGGCTCAGCCCTCTGGGGATTGATGTTCCCTACGCCCATTGCCAATGAGCTTCTTGAAACCTGTAACACTAACCCGGGCACGGGTGGTGAAAACATAACTACCCCCAACTCAGCCACCGGTACCA
>NZ_MORL01000115.1 GCF_001870735.1 Arsenicibacter rosenii
CGGCATCTGTCACCCAGATGTTTCAATCCTTCTTCTAATGGATGATGCTCACGGAGCGTTACCTGAAAACTTACTAACAGGCGGGAAGATCACCAGACTTTTTTTTAAGATGTCACGCGGCTTCGGCCGTCCGATCCATCTCAGCCCGCCTAAGTTGGGCTTTGAGCCGTTCATTTTCAGCCAGTAGCTCACTGTTGCCCACTTGTTTTTGGATCTGTTTTTTGTGGGCGTGTTTCCATGTATGTAGCAATTGCTCACTGACATTGAGATTTTTAGCGACCTGAGCCACTGATTGGCCTTCATCAAGCATACGTAGCGCTTCTCCTTTGAAGGCTTTGTCATACTTACGAGGCGACGGGATGGCTTTGTTGGGATTTGCCATGATAATCGAAGTTACGCAAGATTACTGTCCGATTCAGCACGACCATACCAATTCAGGGCACACTGTTTTTTTGTGGACATCATCGGGTATCAGTCAGAATTACTAACTTTTGGCAACTTTGAGCCGGCAAATAGGTTACACTATTCCGGAGTCCTTTATATCGTCTATGAACAGAAGATTTGTGCAACTCATCGTACAGCCACGACAGGCGAACAATCAACCTGTCAGGCCGATAAAAGACTAACGCGGTGGGGCGTATGAAAGAACAAGTTTTTTGATACTTCCTCGTGAATAACTATAAAAATAGCCTACTAAGACACTATGCCTTCAGGATTTTTTGCCCTATTAGATGATATTTCGGCTTTAGTAAAAGCAAGTGCTGCCAGTTTAGACGACGTGCCGACTCAAGTGGCTAAAACAACCGGAAAAGTATCTGGCATTGTCATTGACGATACCGCCGTTACCCCAAAATATGTTGTGGGCCTTGATCCCTCCCGGGAGCTCTCTATTATTTACCGGATTGCCAAAAAGTCGCTGATCAATAAACTCCTTATCTTAAGTCCGGCGGCCTTATTACTGGGTTATTTTATCCCCTGGGCTATTACGCCTGTCTTGATGCTGGGCGGGGCTTATTTATGTTTTGAAGGCTACGAGAAAGTGCATTCCCTGTTTAGCCGCCGCTCCGCTCTCTCTCCGGAAAGCGAGCCTGTACAAGAGATCACGCCCGAAGAACTGGAACAGGAACGGGTGAGTAGTGCCGTTCGTACCGATATTATTTTGTCGGCTGAGATTATAGCTATTGCGTATAATCAGGTAAACGGTCAGGCGATTATAAACCAGATTATCGTGATGGCAGCGGTAGCTGTTTTCATCACAATAGCTGTTTACGGATTTGTAGGCCTGATTGTTAAAGCGGATGATTTCGGGGTACATCTGGCCAGTGATAAATATTCCCCTGCTATTCAAAAAACAGGGCATGGCATTGTGAAATTTATGCCACACTTTTTGAATTGGCTGGGCTACATAGGCACTGCAGCCATGCTGTGGGTGGGTGGCGAAATCATTGCGCATGGTATACCGGTAACCGCCCGGCTACTACACGATTTAGAGCATGCCCTGGCCTCTATGCCGGTAGTTGCCTGGTTTTGCAAGGCGCTTGCCTGTGGGGTAGGCGGACTGTTCATAGGCTTTCTCGTGGAGAAACTGGTAATACCGGCTAAAAAGCTTTTTTCAAAACAAAAAAGGAGTGCGCATAGCCTGTAAAGCCGGATGTGCTTTTTTAATAAACCAGCATGACTTTTTACCAAATGTCAGAATGGTCAGCCCAGCCCCTCTTAGCTATTCGGCTAATTTCTTGTCTAAAAATACCATAGCACATGGATGAAATCCTGTTAAAAGACGCTGGATGCACTTATTAA
>NZ_MORL01000116.1 GCF_001870735.1 Arsenicibacter rosenii
CAACTAGCTCATGCCCGTTTATTTCCCTTTCAGGTCATGCTCGAAGGGGAAAAACTTATGGTTACCTACAATGATACACCGGACAATGAGACGATCATGCCGGGTATGGAGATTCTGAGCATTAACGGGCGAAAAGCCCCGGAGATTATTGGACTGATATTGGAACGAATTTCAGGTGACGGCTACATTCAAACAGGCAAACGAAAACGGCTCGAACGCCTTTTCGCCCAAAGCTTCTGGTTATTCATCGATCAGTCGCCAGAGTTTACCGTTGTCGTCAGCAATACGGTGGGTAAGGAAATGAGCGTTATGGTTGCCGGTGTACTTAGCAGCGAACGGACCACGAACCGGAATGCTAACCGCGTTAATGATCCGATGATGAAAGCTGCCAATCAGCTGAATGGATCGAAAGATAATATATCCCTACGCTTCGTCGACGATAAGTCGATTGCTGGTCTGCGGATCAAGGCGTTTGATGGACAAGCGTTTGTATCGAAACTGGATAGCCTGTTTCTGCTATTAAAACGGGAAAACACCAAAGCCCTCATTCTGGACCTTCGTGGCAATGGCGGAGGGGTGGACGAATATGGAGCCGCTTTGGTTTCGCAGTTTACAGACAAGCCTTTTCGGTATTTTGACCGAATTCATTTACAATCAATTGCACCTTCCTTTGCTACCTGGAAACCCCAAACGTTTGTGAGCCTTCGCGAAGGAACAATGCCTGACTCCAATGGGGGCTATTTAGTGAAGCCTTCATTGCACACTGGCGTGGGCGAACAGCCGCCCGGCAAACATCCATTTATGGGTAGCGTGTTTGTGCTGATGGATGGAGGTACGTTCTCGACATCGGCGGATGTGACAGCGACCCTGCAAAAACTGACCAACGCTGTTTTTATTGGCGAAGAAAGTGGTGGAACAGCCGAAGGCAACACGTCAGGACTGAATGCGTTGATCAAATTACCAAACTCAGAACTAGGTCTCAAAATTAATATGTATGGCTACTGGAATGCGTTATCTATGGGAGGGAAGGGAAGAGGAACACTGCCCGACTATACGCTTGAAACCCGCATTGCCGACTTACTCCAAGGCCAGGACAGACAATGGCTACTAGCCTTATCTCTGGCCCGGAACGTTACAAAGAAATAAATTTACCCGTCACAATAGCCCTTAAATAAGGTTTTCTGCATTTTGTGAATACCAATATCCGTTATCTTTTTTAATGCTGACAGTTTTTCTGTACCTGTTCATTCACCTGTAGCAATAACCGGCTGCTTTTTTCCCGATAGTCAGGATCTGTATCAGGATTTTTGTAGCGTTTACGCAGCGCAGAAACATCGTTGCGGTATTTGAGCCAGAGTTGGCGCTGTCCGGGAATGCAGTTTAGCTTACGCTGAACCGGCAGCTTGTCGGCATACGACGCTCCTGCTTTAGTGAGCTGTTCCAGTTCGATCTGTAATTTCCGTTGCTCAATCTGTAGGTCCAGATCAGCCAGCTGGTAAGTGCTTTCGATGTCAGGGCTCATACCGGCTATCTCATTCATGTCATTAAACATACCGGCATTGGCCATGGCATCAGTCATCTTTTTCTGCATCCGCGCCCGCACTTGTTCCTGTTTGTGATAAAGCTCCCGCAGAGTGGCATCTTCCTCTTCATTGATTTGCGCCTGCCGTTCGGCCTGATTCTGGACCTGCTCTTTCTGCGATTCGGAGAGCCGGTCCAGAATCAGGTCACCGGCCGGTTTAAAGCCCGC
>NZ_MORL01000117.1 GCF_001870735.1 Arsenicibacter rosenii
AGCGGCTGTAATAAAATGATCAGCCAACAGAAAGGGCCGCATCCGCGGCCCTTTCTGTTGGCTGCCTGTAAGTATAAGGTGGCAAAACAGGGTGTAACGGTATTCCAAAGAGGATAATCAGTAAACCACCGCTCCACCCTAATCTGAGCCCCGGCCAGTACCTGTAGCAACTGCTCAAAGGGCCGATGACTACGACGGCCAAAGACAAAAGCAACTACTTCGCCTGTAACCGCGTCTTCAGCCCACCATAGCCAGCGCGGGTACTTCTTAGCACCGGTGAATGACCACATCTCATCTGCTTTTAGACTCACAATCAGGCCCTTATCTGCATAAGCAAGGTTGACCCGAACGACCTCACTGCTTTTTTAAAATGACGGCTAACCGTATTCCAATTGATGCCAGGCACACGCGCTGTGTCCCGAACGCCCCCGCCGTTAAGAACAAGGTCGGTAATCTGTTGCCTGATGAGCGGGTCGCAGGCCTTGTTGGTGTAGGTTCGCACAAATGTCCGCTTACAATCACCACACTGAAACCGTTGAGTACCAGCTGGTGTAGTACCGTAGCGTTTAACCAAATCGGTTTTGCCACAATGTTTGCAAGGAATCGCTTCTAAGACCATTGACAAAGATCCATCTAACAACAAGATTAAGCCACTACCAAATAAAGTATCAGGTTGGTATCCTGCTGATAATGCCAATCCCTCAAGTCCTACAAGCCCGGAAACATTTGGACAAGATGATGGCTATCAAGTGGGTTACGATGTAAGCGTTACTTTCAAGATTACACCTGATAACTTTTTCAAAATGATTGATTACATTAATACACTTTCTGGTAATTATGATTTGAACGACTTTAACTGTATGGATTTTACTGTTCAGGCTTTGGCAAAGGGAGGTATTAATATTCCTGATAATTACACTTCTTGGCCTGGAGGAGGGGGAAGTAGTCCAGGAAAATTAGGTGAGGCGTTAAGGAATATGACACTGCCATCGGGCGCAACACGACAAACTGATTTTGGGGATCCATCTCCAAACTCAGGTGATTGCAATAAATGATACAAAACTCTGGTTATCCTCTCAATGTTTACAACCGCATGGAGATAACCACGTGTAATAATACTAATATGAAAATTTTAAGTTATATACTGTTCTCATGTCTGCTTTTTCCTTCAATCGTATGGAGTCAGCCAAAAAGCCCCAAACTCGATTCGTTCGATAAGCTACGGCAAACTATTTTATTAGGTTATATCCGGCAATTGAGTGGAAAGGATAGTACGGGGCTTAATCAAAAGCAGGTGTATTACTTCTACTTTGAACCACCCGCAGAAGCGATTAGCCCACATGATGAGGAAGAGAGCCGACTTGGGCAGTTAAAAAGTGATAAAACCTTGTTTATTCGTATCCCTTCCGAGTATTGTAGTTGTAAGTCTGCTACTGATATAAAAGCATTGCCCTATCGGTATTTTAGACGAAGTCATCCGAGAGAATATGAGTTAATCGAAAAAGATGATTTCTTGTGGCCAGCTCTAAATTCAACTGCTTTTTTGGTGTACTGTCCGGCTAAAAAGGGGCGAAAGAATCAGATCATTGCTGCGGTCTGGTTCTGGCCTTCTACCCGAATCGGTCTGATCTCAAGTACAATACCTGAAAAGCATTGAGGTATCTTCGGTCCGGAAGTACTGGGCGGTTTGCTGGCCGGTGTAACCGTATCGGGCGTG
>NZ_MORL01000118.1 GCF_001870735.1 Arsenicibacter rosenii
CTGTAGTTAATCAGGCAGGCCGCACCCTGTTCGAACAGACAAGACTTGTTGACAGTGAGCGGCATACCGAAACAATCGCGTTACCTACGGGCACGCCCCCGGGTGTTTACCTCCTTCAGGTTCGTTCCGGACACCATATAAAAACGGTGAAAGTAGTCAGGCAATAAGCGTTCTGAACATACATAATGGATATACTCCGGCGATTGAGACCATCAGCGAATACAACGATTTCAATAAGAATGAATTAGGGTTCAAGTACCCTCAGCATCTTATGCGTTTATTCAAACAGCGGGTTGGCCAATCACGTAATGAGTACCAGATGTTCCAGAATAACTAATTTCCTCTTTTCTGCACGTGTAGACGGGCTTTCCGTTGAGCTGGCAAACCTTATTTTATTTTCTTATACACTAAACAATCAACGCCGTTTCGTACAATAAACTGATATTCCGGATTACCCGTATACTGTTCCAGACTTGCTTCAAACGAATCGTATGGAGTAAGCCCTTTGCGAAACATTGCCTCCCACCCTTTTTTTAATTCTGCTAAAGAGATGACTTCTTCCGTAACTTGTGCTACCCCCTTCATAACCGGCGCTTTATAAACAGGGCGGTTGTTTTTCCAGTGAGTAAACTCATGAACCAGTTGCTGACTAATAATAGCCTTGTAAACAATGGCAGCCAGCGAGCGGATTTGTGCCTTATGCTGTAACTGGTCGTAATACTGCAGCACAAAATGGATGTACTCTTCTTCCAGCTTGCCTTGCTGAAAACGAAGCTTAATATCTGCCAATGCTTTCAGTGACAGACCAATGGCCGTCAGTCGGTTATGAATAGCTTCCGGTAACTCCTCACTGATCATATTGACCATCGTAGGACGCAGCAGAGTAAATGTAACGCCTGTTACGGCTCTGCCATCTTTATTCGGCACATAATCAAATGCCATATCGGTTGCGGCCAGCTCTTCCTGCGCCACATCCAGTACAAAGCGCTTAAAATCAGAGAAGTTGGCATACTTACCAACCAGATTAAACATTTGTTTCATTTCTGCCAGTCCAGACTGAATGACGTCATATTTAAAGGCAGACAATTTCAACAGCCAGTATATTCTGAAGGAATAAAAGCTCCGGAAATTCATTAGCGTCAGTTCCTGCGCCGTAGTGAACCCTCCGCTTAATTCCAACAAATAGGGCTTAACAAAATTGTTAAACTGAGCCATTACATACCCTGACTTTTCTTTATAGCGGCAGGTCGCCATGAGCGGGTTACTGATTATTTCGCGGTTTCCTTTTTCGTCTCTGGATTCGATTGTAACCGTACGGCCTGCAAGCCGTACTACTGCCTTTTTGATTTGAGAATAGGTCTTCCCTCCTACCTTTGAGGCCGTTTTATCGGTTCCGTCTTCAATACTTTTTTTGTCGTCCTGATAAAACAGTTCGTTTACCGGGATTTTACAGATCGAAAACTCCTTATCTCCCCGGTTGATGCGGGCAAGCAGCGCAATGAACAATCGCATTTCCAGCAGCGACATATCATATTGCGCACGGATCAGATCATTATGCTGTGTCAAAGGGCGGTCCGGTCGTTGGTCAGCGCTGAACAGATCAATCTGTGTTCCCAATGTTGACGTAGCTTTCGTCCCTTCATCTCTACGTTTAGCCATAGCTCACCCTTTTGAATTTTAAACAAACATACTTAATCACAAACATTTCTTCTAACG
>NZ_MORL01000119.1 GCF_001870735.1 Arsenicibacter rosenii
TAACACCCAAGGATGTTATTCAATTTAGATTCAAAAGGTCTATTTATGCCTGGCCAATTGGTATCCCTTTTGGACCATCATTTGACGCACCGGGACTAAATTATCCTGGACATGCACGCATACTTGCTCCTCAGATAGGATATCAGCGGTTTTGGTGGAAAGGTGTCTATACATCCGTTTATGCATTGAATGCTTTTGAAAAATATATGGATGAGAATAACAAGAAGATTGGGAATGGGTACACATTATACCTGGATTTTTATTTAGGTTACCAGTTTAATTTTTTTAAAGGGCGATTCTTTTTTGAACCAGCTATTGGAATTAGTTATTGGCCGGTAAGAACCAACGTTCCGGAAACGTTTAAAGCAGTAGAACAAAAATGGAATAACTACTTTATTCAACCCGGGCTTGATTTTGGATTTAGGTTTTAAACTGAAATGGCTAGTTGACGTTAGTGATTCAAACCACATATGAACCTGCTGAAGTTATGCAAACTCAGCAGGTTTCTAAATAAATACGCAAAGACAATTAAATTTTTAGTATTTTTTAAAGTTAACTCGCAAGCACACCATAAACCAGAAGTGTCAAAAAAAGGAAACAGTAAGTTATTTCTTAACTTAAGTGAACGAGATTAGGAAATATCTCATCTACCTTTGTATTCTCGTTTAACAGCAATTCAAACAGATATGCAAAGGAAAATTTTCTGGATTGGTTTTTTCTTAGTGCTGCAAGGCACTCTACAGGCCAAAGCACAATATGAAAAACAAGACAGTACTTACAACCAGTGGTTTGTTGGCAGCACGCTATTTTTATTGGGTAATTTGGCGACCACAAATCCCCCTAACTTCGCTCAACTCAATTTTGGCTATCGTATTACAGGAAAAGATGTAATCACATTAGAACCAAAAACATGGAAATATGCCTGGCCCAATGGTATTCATCCGTTTTTCAACAACTCATACGGAAAGCCGGAAGAAAAATTTCCGGGATATGTTCGTGAATATGGCTTATCAGTAGCTTACCAACGTTTTTTTTGGAAAGGCTTATATACCGAACTTAATGTAATGCCTGGCTGGCAAATTTTCGTGAATGATGACGGCAAAAAAGATGGCAATGGATTTCAGGTTTTCAATACTTACCGTATAGGTTATCACATCAAACTTTTTAAAGACAGGTTTTTTATTCAACCATCAGTTGCAATTACCCACCGGGCTTATCACACAAAAATGCCTGATGGATTTAAACAGTTGGATGATAAATGGTCTAAATTCATCTACGGAGAACCGGGATTTCATTTTGGGTTTAATTTTTAATAACCTGTCAGTGGAGCAACAAAACTGATTTTAATACGTAATAAAGACAGGTAGAATACCTGCCACAAATATAGAACATATCGGAAGCACAGCAACTCCTATACTGGCAGCTAAACCAATAATCGATATTGATGTGGTTTATGATAATACCCTTCATTTTGATGTTATCAAAACGAAATTAAATCAAACTGGATACTACCATAACGCGGATCAGGGAAGTCCTGAAAGGAAAGTTTTTAAGAAGCACACAATGTCGGGTAATCATAATATATTAGATATTATTCCTCATCAGCTGTATGGTTGCGCGGCAGACAGTGAAGAATAAGGTGTCTGACGCATGGGCTATAGCCACTATGGAGGTGGAATCTGACAGTCCTCCGATTGCACATCAGTCAACA
>NZ_MORL01000012.1 GCF_001870735.1 Arsenicibacter rosenii
AAGTGTCCGGCCAAACAGGACCACCCCAACCTGCCGGTCAACCTGTTCTTGAGGAGGTTGACCGGCTACCTGACGACCTGGTACGATTTTACGAGTTGTGTGGAGGTGTAACCTTGTTCATGGGTCAGTCCGGTCAAATTAGAATTGTTCGACCCGCTGAGTTTGTCAGAGCTAACCCGGTGATAGTTGGCGAGTTGTGCCAAAGCGATAGAAGTTATGAGTGGTTTATAGTTGCAAGTGATGACAACGGGCAATACGTTACGTTTGACCTGTCAACTTCCCGTTCGGGTTGGTGTTACGATAGTTTTTGGGATCGTCATGGTGTTCCCGGACAAAACGATATTCTTGCTCACTCGTTCATCGGGTTTTTGAATTTGGTGGTGTTGAGTGAGGGGGTTGATTTTTATTGGTTCTTGTCGGATTTTGTATCATTGGGTGATGCCTATTCATAATTTTGCCTTGCAGGGGCGGCTGTCCGGTGACAGGCAACCCGTCCCGAAGGTAAGTGGGGCAGCCCAACCAGACGAGGATGTAAAGGTTGAAGAGGTTGGTATCCAGTAGATTTTGCCGCTCACCATCAACCCTCATGGTCGTTGGGTAGTGCCCCAAAAGGCGGATTCCGGGCGACAAGGTGCACGTCTCGACAGGCCAGCTTTAGGCTCGTTAGGTAGCTTCCGGTCGACAAAGTAAACGCCTGATGTAGGTAAGCACAAAAAACATGACGAATACGATTTGATGAAGCTCTACGAAGATTTGAACGGACTTTACTTTCTTTTTGACTTCAATGCGAGTCATGGTGAGCTGTTGTTCAGAAAGCACAAAAGCGATAGTACTTACAATACAGATATACGATTCAAAGGCGTTCACAGTTTGAATGTAACAAACAGATTCAGAGGACTGACAATATTTGCTGTAAATAAAAGTGAAAGCATACTTTGCGATATTGTCGAAGCTTCCAAATTTGTCTTCAAACTGGTTGACAATAAAAGTCAACTTGAATGCTTTATAAATGCTTCAGCCTTTGGTGTTTATCAAAATGCTCTTGATTCTGAAGTGAGCAGCTTAGGTGAATTTGCGTGGTCAAATGAAAATAAGTGCTTATACTGGTCAGGTGAAGATGAACAGTTGAGTAGAACTTTCAATTAAATAAGGTGGGTCTCGTGCGACATGATGCACGTACCGAAGGAAAGTTCGCAGCCCAACATGATGAGTGTGTAAAGGTGAAAGTACGCTTTTTTAGTCAAGTGACTCGCCCACCATCAACCCTCATGGTCGTTGGGTGATGAGCCAAAAAGTAGTACTCGTTTGTGGGCTTTCGGGCGACAGGCCGCACGTCCAGCCGGGGGAGGCTGTTTGGCTCGTTAGGTGGGTTCCAGTCGACACCAGAAACGCCCTGGTTGGGTTAGTTTGAGCTTCCATTTCCGGGTTTCGGCTGACAGCATAAGCGTAGTAGTCAGGAAAATAAAACAAGACAACGACAGAAGTTAATAAAATTTCATGGGATTTTTTGACTTTCTAAGAGCATGTTGGGGAATTTTGTTTGGTAAAAAGTCAAATCCGCTGCAACATGATCTGAATGTTAGCCAGATACAGCCAGTTGGCCGAAGAAGATACGGTGTATTCATAATCCTTGACAATACGGCGAAAAAAACCAGTCCAGGCAATGCTGCGTTCCACTACCCAGCGCTGAGCGACGGGCACCAAACCAAGAGCCGATTCTGGTCTGGATGCCCCCTCGAAACCGATGCCCCAACGGTCTGGCTCCTTGGCAAATATTCCGGCATAAGCCCGGTCGCCAACCACTTTCTCCACTCGATCCCCATACCATAACAGATCACTAACTAAAGGCAAAGCTGCCTGTCCATCGGCTTGATTAGCCGCATGCACATGTGCCGCCCATAAGCGTCCTCCCGTATCGACCAACAACTGCCTTTTACGTCCGTTCACTTTCTTATGGGCATCAAGCCCCCGATACGCCCAAATCATAGGGGCAAGCTTAACGCTTTGGCTATCAATGCAGCATACAGAAGGCAACGCTTGCCGACCTTCGGCCTGACGGTCAGGTTGGTTGAGCGCCCGATTAATTCGTTCAATCGTCCCATCTGTCTTCCACCTGTGAAAATAGTAGTAAACGGCCTGCCAATTCGGGAACTGGCAAGGCAAATTCCGCCATTGACTACCCGTTCGTAGAAGCCACAGGATGGCATTCATGACCTGGCGTAAATCCAGCTTTCGTTTGCGATTAACAGGTAAAAATGGCGATATTGCTGCCCATTGATAGTCGGTCAGTGGTTCCCACTGTTTGGTCATCTCTATGTAGTTTGGCGACCACAAAGGTGACACGACTATCAATCCTTTTCAATTCCCAAACACGCTCTTAGCTAAAATAGCACTCAGGAGACAGCTAATGCCTGTTTGTTTGAATGCATATAGAGAAGACTATAAAGAAACCAGAATCACTCAGTTAAAGAAGCTATCAAGCATCTTAGAGAGTGTAAAATGAAAACTTCGCGGGGCAGGTCTCCGCTGACAGGACGCTCGCCGGTTGGGATAGTTTACAGCCCAAATCAGGCAGTGGTGTAAAGGTTTAAGTGGCTTTTTTCAGTGAGTTAGTGTGTACGCCATCACCCCCCGTGGTCGCTGGTGAAAATAGTTAGTTTGTTATTGATATGTGCAGGCTTTTTGGTCCACCGCTTTTGACGATTCAGACGAAAGAAATTTACCTTTAATCTTTAAGTAAAAGTGATATATGTTTGATAATAAGGATTACACCAGACTAACACTGGAAGAATTAATTTCAGAAGAAAGAAAAATTAGAAAAGTTCAGGTATTTTTTATAGTCATATTGATATTATTAATATGCGCCATTGTTTATGGAATTATTAGTAATGGCATTAGATCCACCAACATTTTCATACTGATAATGTTTTTACTGTTGGTTTATAAAAACGCGCAAAGTCTCAAAACGATTCGGGCAGAAATTCAAAATAGGACACCAATGTGAATTGAGTTGTGTACTTGCCCGGCGCGAAATGGTCAAAAGACTTTAGTGTTATTGATTGGGGGATTCCTGCCTAAGCTGATTTCCGGAGACAGAGCAAACGCCCATGGTAAACGAGTTAACAGAACCAATAAGTTTGTAAGAAAATGAAAGAGTATAAAGTCGAAATCGTGCGCTACATCCAGACGGGATTTGATTCCAATAAGGCTATCGTAGAAGCCAAAGCCGAAGCGCAGACAAAACTCGATGAATATGCGTCAAAAGGGTACAGATTAGTCTCTACAGCGTCCCCGGATCCATCTACAATTTACCTGTTCTTTGAAAAAGACATTTAGCCGGTTATTGCTCCGTCCCGGCGGCTTGTCGGGCGGTAAGTTGCTCGTCCCCGAAAGAAAGTATTTAGCCCGACCACAAAGGGTATAGTGATAGAAAATATTCGTATTCATAAGGTTAACTCGCTTACATTTACTATTTTGTCACATTGGATGAGACCCGTATAATGCGTGTTTGCGGTCGTTCCGGAGACAGGCCAACCACTCCAACTATCAGTTTTGGGTTTCGCACCCGGTAAAAAAAAGACAATGGAACAAATCTCAATTGGTAGTGTAGTCAAACTTAAATCGGGCAGCCCTCCCATGACAGTTACGGGCTACGGAAAAAAATACGGTTCCGGTAAAATACTGGTTACGCTTGTTGAGGATAAAGAACAGCTTAAATGCCAATGGTTTGATGCAACAGGAACTTTGCAGCAAGACACATTCCCTGTTGCTTCCCTGCAGTTAGCTTAGTTCGGGTAAGCAGGTTCACGGCTCAGGAAAGCCTACCCCGGGAGGTAGTGTACAGCCAGGAAAACGCCATTACAGTTTGACTGCTTAAATTTTGGCATCATCAATCGCTGAACAGGTAATGAAAACAGAAAAGCGTATCAATCGCAAAAAGAACAGACCAAATGATAACTGGCTGCCTGGACGGGCTTTTCAGTCCGCACACAAAGCCGTTTACCATCAGATACGAAATCAGGTGATGGCCGGGCACGAAGCTCAGCTTCAAACCGCCACTGGCTGGCGGAAGCGTTGGCTGTTATGGAAAATTAACCTGCTGACCGAAATACGCTATAACGAGGTGCTCTTTTCGGGCGGTTGGGGTCGGGTACTTCCTTGACCAGGGATGCCGCCTTGCGCTAAAGCAGTTGGGTATTGTCACATTGTTCTGAATAGGGGGAGGATGGTTGGATACAGATTGCCGCCCCGGTAAGAAGCTTTTCATTCCAACCCAATAAGGGTATAAAAGTTGGCAGTATGTCGCACACGGCAGCGTTTGGTTTGGGTTTCCATTCCTGAGTTGTGGCTGATAGTGGATAGAGGCCCGGTCAGGCAGTCAAATAATAGCGTATTATCTAAGTTCGTATGTTCGGGTTGGTCATTATGGGGTTTGTTGGGTATAGTCAGTTACAACTCCGAAAGCAAGAGTGCAGCTTTTGGCGGGAAAACAGACATTTTAGTGGGCAGAGGCGAAACAATGGCTTCAGATTAAAAATTAACTTAACTAAAAATGGACGAAAAATTAACACAATTGCTGGAAGACAGCCTGCTAAAGGTTTGGAGTGAACGCGACGATGAACAGCGGCTCAGGGTGATGGAACAGATTTATGCCACGGACATTGTTTTTTACGAAACAAATGAAGGAGAAGCCATTAAAGGGCATCAGGCAATGGATGAACTGATCAGAAAACTCCAGACGCAATGGCCTCCTGAATTTGTCTTTACAATTACCTCGCCAGTGGTCATCAATCATGGCATTAGTCATGTAAGCTGGACGCTGGGACCAGCCCATGGAACACCTGTTGCCAGTGGTATGGATATTGCCGTTATTGAAGGTGGCGTCATCAAAGGCCTTTACCTTTATCTGGACGATCCCGGCCATTGATATAGCAAATTAATACATACAGTTGCGTCGGGCAGGTGTAGAGTATACCGCAGTACTTCCAACCTGAAGGGCAGTGTTTGGGTCTACGTGCTGGAGCATTATGTGCGAATCGTTATGAAAAACCAACTTACCTGTCTGCTTATTTTTCTGCTTATTGGAGCCGGTTGTCAGAAAGAGCCAATCGACCAGATCATAGACGAATGTGTGGGAGCCACGTTTTATTATCTGGATAATCAGAGCAGTCGTGCTTTATCGATCAGGTTTGCAGGACCTCATTTAAACAGCCAAATTGATTCTGCTACAGTCGTTAATCCAAAACAACGGGTTTTAATAGGGCAGGATGCTGCTTTTGGGGCTAGTCCGCACCCGGCCGATACATTTTCCAGTATCACACTACTGTCCAGCGTCGTAAATGGAAAAAAGACGATAGTTTACACACAGGCCCCGGTGCAGACCACGCTCTGGACGAAGCAAAAGCGGAACCCTGCCGATCCTGATTTTGGCTGTCAGGAAGTATACTATTCATGGACGATTACGGACGATTTGCTGAAGTAATCGGGCGTTTTCATAAGGGAAATACGAACAGGTTGAGCTCGAAGTCTGCCACGATAAGCCTGTAGTACGTCAGGGGAGTTTGGGCTAACCAGTGACTATGCAAAGGCTTGAGCAGCATCCGTCAATAGCGATTGGTATTGTTTTCGCCGGTAGGGAAAACAGATTATAATTTTATGTATTTTAGTCCGGCATTGACCAACTCTCAGCATTTTATTGATCTACCCACAACCCAAACAAACTATGGCGACAACTACCGATTACTCGAAACTAACCGCAGACGAATTGCTGGCCGCAGAAGCTAAAGTTAAGAAGCAGCGAATCATATGGGCTTTTGTCATCGGAGGTTTCATCGGAATTCTTCTCTGGGCTGTTCTGTTCCACGCTTCACTGGTTAAAATAGTGCTTCTGGTGGTTCTCTTCGGCTTTCTGGGGAGTGGCGGGAAGAAAAACGAGGACAATTTCAACGCCATTAAGTCCGAACTTCGTCGCCGAAACATCTGATGTGTCAACTCAACGACTACCTTTTGCCTGTACAGCGATAAGGACACAAAAGCCTCTAAAGCTCCCTTTGGGTCTGATTGACATGTAAAAATAGCCCTGACAAGGGCTATTGCATAAAAACAGTACCCGTCAACTCTTTTGGCCGAGGCGCCGGAGCATGCAGTAATGGGAGTACAACGCGGTTCCGAAGCTGGCGTTTTCCAGATAAGGCAGGCCAAACTCGCCGGCCGTCTCTCTGACAATCTTCGTCAGGGCCGGATAATGAATGTGACACACCTTCGGAAACAGGTGATGCTCGATCTGCCGGTTCAGGCCACCGCAAAAAAAAGCAGCTAGCCGGCTTCGGGGGGCAAAGTTTGCGGTTGTCTGCAACTGATGGATGGCCCATGATTCGGTCATTAAACCCGACGCATCGGGCAGGGGGAAGGCCGTACCTTCAACTACGTGGGCCAGCTGAAAGACCAGCCCTAACACCAGCCCCTCGGCCAGGTGCATGGCCACAAAACCCGCCAGAACCTGCCAGATGGTCAGATCAAGCAGCAGATAGGGCAATAAGAGAAAGGCAGTGTAATACAGCGCTTTGCCGGCAAACAGATTGAGGTACTCTGCCCGGGGATGGTTGTTGTTTTTATGCTGCCCGATCTGTTCTTTAAAAAACTTGATGTAGTCCTTGCGGAAGACCCACGATAAAGAGGCAAGCATGTAGAGCGGAAACGAGTAAATATGCTGGTACATGTGCCACAGGTGATGCGGCTGCTGCGGATCAAGCCGCACAAGCCCCGGCGCTATATCAATATCTTCATCATGCCCGGGAATGTTCGTATACGTATGATGAACGATATTGTGGGTTATTTTCCAGACATACGGACTTGCTCCCAGTAAGTAGAAACTGTTGCCCAGGATCCGGTTAATCCGGGGGCTCGACGAAAAGGCACCATGCAGCGCATCATGTGATATATTGAACCCAATACAGGCCGCAAAAATGCCGAGAAGCAGGCAAAAGCCAAGCATACCCAACGCACTGAACTGATTGGACAGAATCAAAAGATAAAGTGTAAAATAGCCTGTCAGGAAAAAACACGTTTTGACCCACATCGCACGGTTCGCATGGGGAGAGATCGCCTGTTCGGTAAAATAGGCATCAACCCGGGTACGTAACGTACTGAAAAAAGACAGATTACCGGCAGCGGCGAATTTAAGCTTTGTTGCCATCGACAAATACAGGTTAAAATTGACGGATCGACAGAAACAGTTTACGCCTGCATCAGGTAAATGACAGTTGAAGCAAGGTATCCGATGAGTTGAAGAAGCACCAATTGGCGTGAGATAAGAAGTTAGTCTGAGACTGCGTTAACAGAAAGCAGAAGAAAAGCGGCAGAACATTTTGTGCTGCCTGATATATATCTAACGAAACCGGTGCCTGTAAAGTTTGAATAATACGATGATAATACGGTTCATCTTCCCGGTTGCTCCTAAAACAATACCCGAAAACGGCTAAGCCCGATTCAACAGAATGACACTTTGCAGGTAACTTTTGGCTTCCTCAAAAGCTCTGACCAAATGCCTTGAAAAGAAAATACGGCTGCTGCCTACGAAAAAGGCCAGGTCATCTTCATGAATGCAGCTGAAAAAGAGACCGTTCGGGAAATAACCGACACCAGCCCCGTAAAAGTGATTGATGTGCGGCGAAATTATTTTTCCGTCAGACAGTGTCCCACCACCTCCGTCTTTTTTGTTAAATTCGTAAATATGCCGGCTCATGATCGTAATCAGGCTCGTGATATCTTCAATACGCCCGTTGGTACCCACTTCGTCCATAAAATCAATCCGCTTACCGGCCCGTTCAGCCTGTCTGAGCAAAGCGTCTTCGAGAAAAATGAGGTTAATAAAGTTTGACTGCGTAGCATCGTCAAACGTGGCATCTCTCCTGAAGCAGGGATCGTTCAGCAGTAGCTCAATCCGGGCTATCTCCTTATCTAGCTGACCTCGGGTCCATAATTCGGTTGTGTTATTCATGTTGCGAACACACCTGACAGGGGTTAATATGAAAATAAGCCAGATATCTCTTTAGTAAACAATTCAGAGAGCCAAACGATTTATTTATTTACATAGCCAGGACTGACTGTCCTGAAAATCCGGATTTATGCTGCTCAACAATAAAATTTCACTGGGGTTCTTTGTCAAGAATATCCTCCATCAGGCGCTCTACATTTTTCTGTTTGCGAACCTGATTGTTTTACTGAAACTATTCAGTGCGTGGCCGCTGGTAATACCGATTGCTATTGCAGCCATACTGGGTACCTGCATCGCCTTACTGCTCGCTTTCCGTACCAACCAGGCCTATGACCGGTGGTGGGAAGCCCGGATCGCGTGGGGCGCCATCGTTAATGATAGCCGTAGTCTTATCCGTCAGCTTCAGATGTTTCTGCCTGATGAGTCGAAAAAAGAACTGCTCCATGCTTTTGTAGAGCGACAGTGCGGGTTTTGTTTTATGCTGGGAGACACGCTGCGCGGTCAGGATACGGCAGGGCGGTCAAAGGCGTTTCTTTCTGATGCAGACAACGTAGCGGTAGATAAGGCCGCCAATAAACCCAATGCGGTTTTGCAGCAGCACAGTATGGCAATTCGCCGGCTGTATGATGCCAGGGAGCTGACTGATTTCCAGATGGTTCAGCTTAGTATAAATCTCAATAGTTTAACCGACTCAATGGGGCGATGCGAGCGGATAAAAAATACGGTTTTCCCCAGAACCTACACGTTCAATATGCAGGTGTTCATTTACCTGTTTGCCGCTATTCTGCCTTTTAGCTTAGATCCGGTCCATTACTTTCTGGATGTTCCGCTGGTAACCCTCCTGGCTTCGGCGTTCATTCTGATCGAAAAAAGCGCCATTCAGCTACAGGATCCGTTTGAAAATAAACCAACCGATACGCCCGTGACCTCAATCGCCCGGACGATTGAAATTGACCTGAAAACAATGACGGACTATCCGGAAATTCCCGACAGACATGTCTCGCAGACGTACTATGCACTGTAGGTCTGCGTATATACTATAAGCTTACCTACAGATGGCCCCTGGCTGAGCCTATCCCGCTATTCCGGCAACGTATATCGCCCTTGGTCAGTAGTTCAGTAACTATTGATATACCTAAACGGATGTTAAGTAGCAAAGTAGGACAATTGTTAGCATGGAAATGCAGTATTTTAGCAGATCGTTAGTATGACGAGTATTTTGATGTTACCTTTCTGCTATGGAAAGTACGCAGATTCTCCTCGCCGATGATGATGATGACGATTGCCTGTTTTTTCGGGAGGCCCTGAATGAACTGCCCTTATCCACAACCCTTATCATGGTGCATGATGGTGAACAGCTTATGCTGCTGCTGATGAAGAACCGTGACCATCTGCCCCATGTACTTTTTCTTGATCTTAACATGCCCCGTAAGAGCGGGCATGAATGCTTGTGCGAAATAAAAAAGGATGAAAACTTAAAGCACCTGCCTGTCGTTATCTTATCTACGGCCTTTGAACAGGACATGGCCGACCTGCTGTATCAAAACGGAGCGCAATACTGCGCACGTAAGCCGGCTAATTTTTCACAACTCAAGCAAGTCATTCATCAGGTACTTACGCTACTAAGGGAACCGGCTACAGCGCCGGTATCCCGGGTAAACTTTGTTATTGGCGGGTGAATTGGCACCAGATTCACCATGAAAGCAAAGAAAAAAATTAAGTCGGCAAATTTGTTTCCGGTAGTAGGCATCGGTGCTTCGGCAGGCGGGCTGGCCGCATTCAAAAAGCTACTGAAAGCCATTCCTCCACAATCAGGAATGGCCTATGTGCTGGTACAGCACCTGGCCCCCAACCACGAAAGTCAGCTGCCCGGACTACTGCAAAAGGTCACGGTAGTTCCGGTGCTGGAAATAACCGATGATATCAAGGTTGAGCCGGACCATATTTACATTTTACCCAGCAATAAAATGCTGGTGGCCAACGATGGCGTCTTGCAGCTGAGTCCTCGTGCTACACAAAAAAATCAACTGAATCTACCCATTGATCTTTTTTTTGAATCGCTTGCCGAAATTCATCAGAATCATGCGATCGGGGTTGTCTTATCAGGTACCGGCAGCGACGGTACTAACGGGTTGCGGGCTATTAAAGCGCACGGCGGCCTTACCTTTGCCCAGGATATGGCCTCGGCAACGAACGATGGCATGCCCAAAAGTGCCGTTAAAGCCGGTGTCGTCGATTTTATCCTTGCCCCGGAAGATATACCTCAAAAGCTGCTGGATATAACCCGTATGCTCAGGAGTGAGCCTGGCAATCTGCCTGCACCGCCAAGGGCCGAAAAAGCAATAGTCGACAAGATCCTTGCGCAGCTCCGGATGCATAAAGGAACTGATTTTACCTATTACAAACATACAACTATCCGCAGGCGGATTCTGCGCCGGATGGCGATTAACGATCTGAAAGAACCGGCCGGTTATCTGGCTTATTTGCAGGATAATCCATCCGAGCAGGATGCGTTGTTTCAGGATTTACTGATTCCCGTTACCGCATTTTTCCGCGACCCGCCCGTTTTCGATACCCTTTGTGAAACGGTATTCCCGCTCATGCTGGAAAACAAAGCCCCCGATGAACCCATACGGATATGGGTAGCCGGATGCAGTACCGGTCAGGAAGCCTATTCGATGGCGATGTGCTTCTGCGAATTATTGGGCGAAGGCTTCGGGCGAATCCAGTTATTTGCCAGCGATTTAAGCGAACCTGCTATTGTAAAAGCCCGTGCCGGTATTTACGCAAAAAGCGAAATAGAAGGGATTTCCGGGGAACGTCTGCGCGCTTTTTTTTCGGTAAAAAACGGGAATTACCAGATCAATAAAGCCGTTCGGGATATGTGTGTGTTTGCTACACATAATTTTCTGAAAGATCCGCCTTTCGGCAAAATGGATTTTATCAGCTGCCGCAACGTGCTGATTTACATGGAGCCCTATCTGCAAAAGAAAGTTTTTACCACGTTTCATTATGCCTTAAATCCTAAAGGCTATTTATTACTCGGCAAATCAGAAGATATTGGTCAGGTGCCTGATCTGTTTACCCCGGCTATGCGGAAAGGCAAACTATTTATCCGGAAAGACGGCCCGGGCCGCTTTAGTCATTTGGTGGGGCAGCAAAGTGATCTGCACCCCAATCCGGTACACCCCAAACAGGACAGCCGGTCCGTAGATTTTCAGAAAACAGCGGATGATTTAATCCTCAGTCAATACACACCGGCCGGGGTGGTAGTCAATGAAGCCATGGACATTGTGTATTTCCGCGGCACTACGGCGCCCTACCTGGAACAGGCAACGGGTAAACCTACGCATAATCTATTGAGATTAGCCCGCCCGGGCTTAGCCTTTGAGTTGCGCAGTGTTTTGCACAAGGTCAGAAAAGAGCAGGCACCGGTAAAGAAAGAAAACATTCCGCTGCTGATAAATGGCCACACACAAACCATCACCATCGAAGCCGTTGAGTTACCGGATACGGCCGAACCCTACTATCTTATCCTGTTTTATGAGACAAAAACAAGTCCGGTAGCGGATCAGACAAAAACGAAATCGCGGAATAAACGGGACGATAAAGACCTGCGGATCGCTCAGCTGGAGCGGGAGCTTATCCAGGCCCGTGAAGATATGCATGCCATTACGCGGGATCAGGAGGCTGTTAATGAAGCATTGCAGAGTGCCAATGAAGAGCTGCTGAGCAGCAGCGAAGAACTGCAAAGCCTGAACGAAGAGCTGGAAACAGGGAAGGAAGAACTGCAAAGTACCAATGAAGAACTTACCGTCATTAACCAGGAAATACGAGGCTTGAATGAACAGGTAACAGCGGCACGCGATTATGCCGAAAATATTGTGGATACCATCCAGGAATCACTCCTTGTACTGGATGAACACCTGCACGTAAAAACGGCCAATCGTGCTTATTACACATTGTTTCAAACTACGGAAGCCGATACAGAGGGTAAACCGCTCTATGAGCTCGGACGCAGGGACTGGAATATTCCGGTGTTAAACGAGTTACTGGAAAAGGTACTTTCTGAAAAAGAAACGATTGACAATCTGGAACTGACGCAGACGTTTTACAACATTGGCGAACAGATCATACGGCTTAATGCCCGCCAGATCAGGCAGGAAAATTCAGAGAAACTACTGCTGCTGGCCATTGAAAATATTACCGAACAGAAACGGGCTGAAGAAGCCAGATTACAAATACAAAAACGCTATCAGTTCATTACCAACACGATCCCTCAAAAAGTCTGGGCAACAGACGAAGAAGGTAACCTGGATTTCTTTAATGATGTCTGGATGAACTATACAGGCCTAACGGTCGATGAACTGAAAGAATGGGGATGGAAAAAAATAATCCACCCGAACGATTGGGCCGAATACCGTAACCAGTGGCAGCATTCACTGGATACCGGTACCCAGTTTGAGCTGGAGCACCGGCTCTTGAATAAAGAAGGCGAATACCGGTGGCATTTAAGCCGCGGATTAGCCTATAAAGGCACTAACGGAAAACGGTCTATGCTTTGGGTTGGGACCCATACGGAAATACAAGTGCAGAAAGAGCAAAAAGAGGCGCTGGAACAGGCAGTTGCCGGAAGAACGCTTGATCTCAAAGAAGCCAATCAGGCACTGGCCGAAAAAAATCAGGCGCTTCTGGCCGCAAATAAAGAGCTGGAGGCCTTCTCTTATGTGGCAAGTCATGATTTGCAGGAGCCATTGCGCAAGATTCAGGCCCTGGCAAACCGTATTCTTGAAAAAGAGCATGGTCAATTAACCGATAATGGTAAGGACTATTTTGAACGCATACAAAAATCCGCTGCCAGGATGCAGCAACTGATTAAGGATTTGCTGGCGTTCTCGCGTCTCAGTACTTCGGGACGTACGTTTGAACACACGAATCTCAATGAACTGATTGATGATATCCGTACTGATTTTCAGGACACAATTGAGGAACAACACGCCATAATTGATGCATCAGAACTGGGTTTTGCCAGGGTGAACCGGTTTCAGTTTCGCCAGCTCCTGTCTAACCTTATCGGTAATTCCCTTAAATTTTCCAACCCTGCCGTATCACCGCATATTCAAATCAGGAGCCGTATAGTAGACGGCCACACATTGGCTAACGAAAAATTACCGGCTGAGCAGAACTACTGCCACATTACCATCATCGATAACGGCATCGGGTTCGACGAAGAATACAGCGAAAAGATTTTTGATCTGTTTCAGCGTCTGCATCCCGGAAAAGATTATGCCGGTACAGGCATTGGCTTACCCATTGTGAAAAAGATTATTGACAATCATAATGGCATTATTTCGGCAACCAGCGGGCCAAATAAAGGGGCACAGTTCGATATGTTTATTCCGGCTTAGGGGGTTAACAGAAAGTAAGCAAAATCTCTGGATTATGCATTTTATCGGCTAAATAAGTGGGAGAGTCAGGCTTTCTTCGGACAAAGCAGCCTGCCTGCCCGTTTCGCTTTCATTTAACGAATATGAAAAAAGTCTGCTGCCATGAACATCATCAGCGGGGCAACGACTCATTAAGTTTTTTGCGATTGGGGTAACGCCCTGGACCCTGAATCCGATGCAGTATGTCGAGGCCGGTCTGCGGGTACTTAAACAGGAGTAACCATTTTGGGTGAAAATGTACATCGATTCGGGCCCGGACACAGTATCTGGCCTCGAATCGCTTCTTTTATGGCTGTAAATCAACGATACCGCCTGTGTTTCGACATCTCCTTTTTCTGCTTTTCTGGGTAATGGCCGCTGCTGCTTCCGGCCAGTCTGTGGGTAAACCGGCCAACGGCTATCGGGGCATCTGGTATTTTATCGGTCCTGTCAAAAACGAATATGCTTACAAATACAGCGGTGGCCTGGGTACCTATCCGGCCAACCATTATCCGTTTTCGGTTTATGCCCCGGCCGTAAACAAGACATTTTTCTGCTACGGCGGCGTAACCGACTCAACATCAAGGGCACTGTGCCACATGGTCGGGGTGTTTGATCATAAAACGGGTATGGTCTCCCGCCCAACGCTGTTGCTGGATAAACAAACCGACGACGCGCACGATAATCCGGTTATTCAACTGGACGATCAGGGATACATCTGGATTTTTTCGACCTCACACGGCACCGAGCGGCCTTCGTTCATCCATAAAAGCCGCGCGCCGTACCAGATTGATGCCTTCGACCGGATTGATGCCACCCGGCTGGATAAGGACGGCAAAACGGTTCCGTTCGACAATTTTTCCTATTTGCAGGTCTACCGGCAACGCGGTAAAGGATTTCTGGGGCTGATGACGCATTACGATCGGAATGTGTTGCTATACGGGGCGAACAAGCCGCGCCGGACAACGGCTTTCATCACAAGTCCTGACGGGGTAAAGTGGTCGGCGTGGCATGATATTGGCACCATTGAAGAAGGACATTACCAGAGCAGCGGACAGAAGGGAAATAAAATCGGCAGTGCGTTTAACTATCACCCGAATACCAAAGTGGGAGCGGGACTCGATTACCGCACCAATGTATATTATGTCGAAACCGACGATATGGGTAACTCCTGGCACACGGCCGACGGCAGACCCGTTTCGTTACCTCTGTCCGACATTGCGAATCCGGCGTTAGTGCAGGAGTATAAGTCGCAGGGACTGAATGCGTATATCAGCGACGTGAATTATGATGCCGCTAACCGGCCCCTGATTCTGTATGTCACCAGCAAGGGGCCTGAACCAGGGCCGCAGAACGGTCCGCATACCTGGCATCTGGCCCACTGGACCGGTAAGGCATGGGAAATCCGGCCGGTTACCACCGCTGATCACAACTACGACATGGGCTCAATCTATGTGGAGGGCAATACCTGGCGGATCATCGGTACGTTTGGGGCGGGACCGCAGCCGTATGGCACCGGCGGGGATCTGCTGATGCTCGAAAGCCGGGATAGTGGCAAAACCTGGAAAACGGCCAAGGCAATTACCCGCAACACCGAACGGAATCAGGGGTATCCGCGAAGGCCGGTAGCCGTGCATCCGGATTTTTATGCGTTCTGGGCCGATGGCAATGCCCGTAAACCGTCGGCGTCGTATCTCTATTTCTGTAACAAAGCCGGTGAGGTCTTCCGGTTGCCGGCCGAAATGAAGGCCGGTTCCGGCTTTCCGGAACGTGTGAAATAAAGCTAAAAAATACGTTTCAGCACTTCGTAGCTACTCAGTTTACCGTTCAGGTATACCTCCGACCGGACATTGGGCAGGAGTGCGGCCGACCGGTATACAGCCATATCCAGCGTAGAATTACCGACCGCCAGCCCGCCATGATTCCGGATATCCATGGTGGCTGTCAGCCGGTGGGCGGGGAACGATCCGGCAGGCGTGTCCACCGTGCGGGCTTCATGCACCTGCTGTTTGGACAGCGTAATCCGCAGGCCAATCTGATTTTTTGCCAGCTCCCCGGCAATGGTGCCTGCTGCGTCGATGACATACGTTTCCCAGCTGCGGTGTGACCGGTTCAGGGCGCTTCGTCTGGCTTTCGACGGAGGGAATGCCCGCTGCAGGTCGAGCACAACGTCGGGAAGCGACTGACCGGTTTTCAGGCTGGCGGGGAGTATGTAGGCCTGGCTTGAGGCGCGCGGCAGCAGTAAGGCATCCATATAGGTGTACATGAAATAACCGGAAACCGGCAGACCAATCAGATCGACCTGTGTGCCTTCGGGCAGGCAGACGACCTGTATCCGGCAACCCTGATGCGGCTTGTTCTTTGCATCAACCGATTGAATATCAATCATGATCCATGTCGAATCGTTAACGGTTTCCAGCCCGACGATGGTAAACAGCGACCGGCTAAAAAGCTTGTTGTCGTCAGAATAGAGTTCTGTTTCCCAGCCGCTTCCGGTTTTCAGGGTAAGGCCGTGGCAGGTAGCGGTGGCTTCCTCCAAAGGAACAACTGGTTTAACCTGAGCGGTTGCGGTTTTTGGGCCGAACAGAAAGGATAAAAACGACATAAGCAGCAGTGTTGGCAAAGGTTTGGTATTCATTGGGCTATCATCGTAAAATAAGCAGTATACTAAGGAGTATCGCCAGCAGAACCAGGATAATCAGCGCCGGTTTCTGCCAGCGTGCGTCAGGTGGTGGAAATGGCATAGGCTGTATTTTTGCCAAAAATGGGGCGCGAACTGACAGGGCGAGCAGACGACTGAATAACTGGTGGCTTCGGGTGAGTGTGTGGCTGATTCCGGGGGGGATAAAAAAAGGGTCCGGACGGGGGAGCTCCCCGTCCGGACCCTGACAAGGTGAGCGGACGACTACAACGTCTTCAGCAAGCCACGGCGGCGAAGTAGCGGCTTGATATCCGGCTCCGCACCACGAAATTTCCGGTAGAGCGTCATCGGGTCTTCGGTGCCGCCGCGCTCCAGCACGTTTTTACGGAACGACTGCGCCGATTGCGGATCGAATAATCCTTTCTGCTTAAAGACCTCAAACGCATCGGCATCCAGCACCGCCGACCAGATATAGCTGTAATAGCCGGCCGAATAGCCGCCCGAGAAAATGTGCTGGAAATACGTACTCCGGTAGCGCGGCGGAATCTGCGGAATCAGACCGATTTTGTCCATCGACTGTTTCTCAAACGCAAGAACGTCGTTTGGCGTCTGACCGGGAGCCAGCGTATGATAATCCATATCGAGCAGCGAGGCGGCCAGGTATTCCGAAGTCGCAAATCCCTGATTAAACAGGTTGCTCTTCTGGATTTTTTCAATCAGCTCGTTCGGAATCAGTTCGCCCGTCTGGTAGTGTTTGGCATACAGTTTCAGCATGTCCGGCTCGGTCGCCCAGTTCTCCATGATCTGCGACGGCAACTCCACAAAATCGCGCGGTACGGCCGTGCCCGACAGGCTGCCATACGTAACATTTGAGAGCAGACCGTGCAGCGCGTGGCCAAACTCGTGGAAAAACGTGTGGACTTCGTCGAGGTTCAGCAGGGCAGGGGTGTTGCCGGTTGGTTTGGAAAAATTGCAGACAATCGACACCACCGGGGTAACCTTTTTCCCTTTTTCGACTTCCTGTTCGCGGAAACTGGTCATCCAGGCACCACCGCGCTTGCTGGCGCGGGGGAAGAAATCCATGTACATGATGCCGATGTGGCGCCCGTCGGCCTCCTTCACTTCATAGGCAACAACCTCGTCATGATAGACCGGCAGGTTGGTTAATTTCTCAAACTTCAGGCCATATAACCGGCTGCAGAGGGTGAAAATACCTTCGCGGACATTGCCGAGGGAGAAGTACGGGCGCAGTTCCTGCTCGTCGAGGTCGTATTTCGCCTTGCGCAGTTTTTCGGCGTAGTAGCGCCAGTCCCAGCCTTCGAGTTTCTGACCTTTTCCTTCTTTGTCCATCATAGCCTGCAGGTCGGCCGCTTCCAGTTTCGCCACCGGTACGGTAGCGGTCCAGAGCTGGTTCAGCAGTTCGCTTACTTTGGCGGGGGTAGTAGCCATGCTTTCTTCAAGCACATAGGCGGCGTGGTTCTGATAACCGAGCAGGCTGGCTTTTTCGGCACGCAACGTCACGATGTCAGCCATGATTTTCTTGTTGTCGCGGGCGTCGTTGTGGTTGCCGCGTTCGAGGTATGCCCGGAACATCTGCTCGCGCAGTGCCCGGTTGTCGGCGTATTGCAGGAACGGCATCACACTCGGGTTTTGCAGGGTAAAGACCCATTTGCCGTCGAGTTTCCGCTTTTTCGCTTCGTCGGCCGCCGCGGCTACAACAGAAGCCGGCAGCCCGCTCAGGTCGTCTTTTTTGTCGATCACCAGCGTATAGGCATTGTTTTCGCCCAAGAGATTCTGCCCGAATGTAAGCGTCAGCATCGACAGCTCCTGGTTGATTTTCCGCATCCGTTCCTGCTTTTCCGGCGACAGTGCGGCTCCGCTGCGGACGAAGTTTTTGTACGTTTTTTCGAGCAGCATGTTCTGCTCGCCGGTCAGTTTCATCTTGTTACGCTGGTCATAAACGACCTTTACGCGCTGAAACAGTTCTGGATTCAGCTGAATATCATCACGGTGTTTCGACAGCTTGGGCGAAAGCACCTGCGCAATTTTCTGGAGTTCATCCGATGTGTTGGCACTGTTGAGGTTGAAAAACACCGTGCCGACACGGTCGAGGAGATCGCCGCTGTTTTCGAGTGCCAGGATGGTATTTTCAAACGTTGGCATAGACCGCTGGCGGGTGATGGCCGCGATTTCGGTCATTTGCTGTTTCATGCCTTCCTCAAAGGCGGGCTCAAAATGTTCCGGTTTGATTTTGTCGAACGGCGGCACGCCATGTGTCGTTGTGTAGGCGCTGAAAAACGGATTGTCGGTCACTGGTGGTTGACTCACCATCATAAATGAGGTTAAAAAAGCAGC
Source organism: Arsenicibacter rosenii (assembly GCF_001870735.1). GTDB lineage: Bacteria > Bacteroidota > Bacteroidia > Cytophagales > Spirosomataceae > Arsenicibacter > Arsenicibacter rosenii. The sequence continues at coordinate 18,419 of NZ_MORL01000012.1, forward strand.
TGATGCCAGAAGGCTTAGCGTGAGTTTCATACTATGGGTTTTATGTTGACGAGAGACGGTCTGTTCAGCAGACCGGTCCGATCAAAGATACGGGATATTCCGGGTTCTGGATACCGGATACTGGTGTAGTTTATCCAGTATCCGGTAACATCCCGTACCCATTTTATCCGGTATACCTGTAACTTGCTCCATAATCAACCTGAAACGTCTTGATCGAACTATTTGCACGACTGAAACAGGCGCCGCCGATCAGCCTTGAGGGGCAGATGGCGCTGGCGTCAATGATTACACGGAAGGAGTTACCCAAAGGCTACCTGCTGCTTGAACAGGGAAACGTCTGCCAGCATTTTTACTTGCTGGAGAAAGGATTTGCCCGTGGGTATTATAACCATGAGGGTAAAGATGTGAGCCTGTGGTTTGCCTTTGAGGGCGACATTCTGACTTCGCTCTATTCGTATGCCACCGGTAAGCCGAGCTATACCAGCATTGAAATACTGGAAGACAGCGTTGTTAACGGTTTCACCTTCGGCCAGTTGAACGATTTACTGGAAAAGTACCCGGAATTCAACCTTGTCGGGCGCTTGCTGGCCGAACAGTATTTTATTGAGCTGGAAGAGCGTACGCTTTCCTTTCAGTTTAAGACCGCCACAGAACGCTATTATGAACTGATCCGTAAACACCCGCAGATTTTGCGGAGAGCGTCGTTAGGGCATATTGCTTCGTTTCTGGGGGTGTCGCAGGAAACGCTGAGCCGGATTCGTGCAAAAAGAGAATAGCAGGTTTCTGATTTTGATAAATGTCAAAAGAAATCTATGGGCAAAGCATAAACTTTGTCACATCGGTAACACGCAGACAAACGCTTGGGATCTCAGCGTGATACCGTGTGCGAAACTTTGTAGTCAATAGCTCATGAAACGTTCAGGCAAACCTTTTTTTATTCTTACCGGATCAACGGGTGTTTTAGGGTCACATATTTTGTACGAACTACTCTGGAAAATTCACGCCTGTGGCTATCAGGGTAAGCTGATTCTGCTACTCAGACCGAAACAAGGTAAGTCGATTGAGGCACGCTTCCGGGATTTGCTCAATCCGGCGCTGATGCCGGTGTTTATGCAGGAAATTGATCTGGAACGGATTCAGAAAGACCATGTGCAGTTACAGGACTACGACATGACAACGGCCGAAGCGCTGGATGCCTGTTTTCAATCGGAGGAGGGGACCTGGCACCTGATCCACTGTGCGGCATCGGTTAATCTGGGAACGAGCGCGGCCGCCTGTGAAGAAATTAAACAAACGAACTACTACGGAACGCTGCGGCTGATTAAAATGCTGCGGCCATATATCCATAAGGTTAGCTACATCAGCACTGCTTTTGCCTTCCGGCCGGAGGAGTGGAAGGAGCAGAACATGGTGCAATACCGCAACTATTACGAAATTTTCAAGGCGCAGATCGAAGAAGAGATTCCGGAACTGTGCAGAGAATACGGCCTGGCCTGGCAGATTCTGCGGCCAAGCATCATTGCCGGCCGCCTGATGGATGCACCGTATCATGTGGTCTATCGGTTCCTGGTGTTCTACCTCTTCGGCGCGTTCTTCTACCGGTCAAAACAAGCCTACGGAAACATGAATGTCCGGATTGCCCTCAATCCGAACGGCGGACTTAATATGGTGCCGGTCGATTATGCGGCGAAGGTCATCGTCCGGGCGCTTGACACCCCGATTCAGGACCTGAATGTTGTCCATAGCAAATATGTGCCGAATACCTTTGCCGTGCCCAGAATGTTGCAGGCGGCGGGCTGGACCAACTATGAATTTGTCAGTCAGATCCCGACCGATCTGAATCCGGTGGAGAAGCTTTATTACCGGACGGCGGGTGCGCAGTTAAGCCAGTACCTGCTGGCCGATGACTATCCGTTCGACATGGCGGAGCTGAAAGATCTGATCCCCGACGTTGAAGAGCCAAACCTTGAAGCCAACTTCGCCGCCCTGTGTGATTACGCCGCCGAACACCAGTTCCGGCATGTTATGGAGTAAAAAAACGATTATCTGCATATGTGAAAGCCGTCTGGCAGCAATTTTGCTACAGGCGGCTTTTTGTTTAATAATTAGTTAATATAAATCCGGATAATGGATAGTAATGGGCTGAAAATTAGGTAACTATACTGATTGTTTGTTATGGTATCGTTAAATTGTCGGGCCAATATGGAATCTCAGCGCAGCAGGAATAAACTTGCAGCCCTGTCGGAAATCATTTTAAAATATTTAACAAATAGTATAGGACATTCTAAATGTTCTTTTGTATTCTGCGACACTAAACAATTCTTATTTTTTCATGAAACATGTTTACACTTCACCACCGCTAAAACTTGCTTTTAGCCTGGTTTTTACGTTGCTGTCGGGGAACTGTGTTCCTGCGTGGGCAGACAAACCGGTCCGGTTTATGAGTCCCGAACCGGTTGCAACGGCTGCTGTTGCCGACATCACTATTAAGGGGCGTGTTATCGATGCATCGACCAGCGAGCCATTGGCCGGCTGTAATGTAGTTATCAAAGGAACATCGAAAGGAACCAGTACTGATGCAAACGGGAACTTCACATTGGCCGTGCCGGATGGCAAGGCCGTGCTGGTTTTTGGGTTCATTGGTTTTGAGTCGCAGGAGGTAGCCGTTGGCTCGCGTACAACGCTGAATATTTCGCTTAAATCATCAACCTCAGAACTGGCGCAGGTGGTCGTGATCGGATATGGTACGACCACGAAAAAAGACGCAACCGGTGCGCTGAAGACGGTAAAAAGTACCGACTTTAACCGTGGAATCGTCAACTCACCGGAGCAGTTGCTGCAGGGCCGCGTTGCCGGGGTAAACGTGACATCTGCCAGCGGTGAACCGGGGGGACGCCAGAATATCACCGTGCGTGGTCCGGGAGGGGTCCGGACGGGTAGTACGCCGCTGTTCGTGTTAGATGGTATTCCGCTCGATAACTCAAGTACGGGTGGGGCCGGTAACCCGCTCAACTTCCTGAACCCGCAGGACATTGAATCGATTGATGTCCTGAAAGATGCTTCTGCAACGGCGATTTACGGGGCACGGGGCGCCAACGGTGTGATTCTGATTACGACCAAAAAAGGAAAATCCGGTTCATCAAACCTGACCATTTCGTCGAATATTGGTATATCGAATATGGCCCGTCCGATTGCGCTGTTCTCCGCCGACGAGTTCCGGAAGCAGGTGGTAGCGGTTGGCGGTACACTCGATGACCAGAAAGCGTCGACCGACTGGCAGAAAGTTATTTCGCGTACCGGCATTACCCAGGATCACAATGTCTCGTTCAGCGGTGGTGCCAATAAACTGACGTTCTACGGCTCGGTAGGGGTGCAGAATCAGGAAGGTATTCTGAAAGGCAGCGACCTGAAGCGCTATACGGGCCGTTTCAACGCGTCACAGAAGTTCATGGACGACCGCCTGACGCTGGATGTGAACATGACCGCCTCGCAGACGATCAACAACCGTCCGTCGATTGAAGGGATTGTCGGAGCTGCCTTGTCGGCCAACCCGACCTATCCGGCCTATGATGCCAACGGGGTGCCGGTCCGCTATCAGGCCTTCACAAACCCGCTGATTACCCTGGAACTGCAAAAAGACCAGACAACGATCAACCGCGTAGTCGCCAGTGTATCACCTTCGTACAAAATCACGAACGATCTGGTTTACAAGCTGAACATTGGTGTCGATAATGCCTCATCTGTCCGCGATCTTCAGGCGCTGGCCAGCGCCATACCGCAGCAGGATGGTCGTCTGGAAAGCAATTACGGGACCAACCGCAACATTCTGGTAGAGAACTACTTTACCTACACAAAAGCCTTTGGCAAACACAATCTGACGGCGTTGTTGGGTCACTCTTACCAGAAGTTTGTGATTCAGGGCCGTACGTGGAGCATCAACAAGTTCCCGATCTCGCCGATTGAGCCGATTAACAACCCGGGACTGGGTCAGGACCTGACGCTGGCTAACAACCGGCCAAGTGGTTTTGCTATCATCAACGAGCTGCAATCGTTCTTCGGCCGTCTGAACTACCAGTTCAACGACCGCTACCTGCTGACGGCTACGGTTCGTGCCGACGGGTCGAGCAAGTTCGGGGCTAACAACAAATACGGGGTGTTCCCGTCGTTCTCGGCCGGCTGGCGTCTGTCGGAAGAGGAGTTCCTGAAGTCGGGCCCGTTCTCTGATCTGAAACTGCGCTTAGGCTGGGGACAAACCGGTAACCAGGAGATTCCGTCGAAAATTACCCAGGCCTTGTTTACATCGAGTACCGGAGCCGCCAACAGCTATCCGCTCGACAATACATCGGTATTCCCGGCCGGTACTACTTATACCCGTCTGGCAAACCCTGATATTCAGTGGGAAGTATCGACACAGACCGACGTCGGCCTCGATTTCGGCCTCTTCAAAGGTGCGCTTACGGGTTCACTCGACTATTTCCGGAAAGTATCCGGTAAAATCCTGCTCGAAGTTATCCCCGCCGACCCGATTCAGCCGGCTGCTACGTACTGGACAAACGTACCCGATATGACCATTACCAACCAGGGTGTCGAACTGGACCTGAATTACCGCTATGTGAGCAACAGCGGGTTCCGGCTGGATGTAGGGGGTAACGTCACGTTTATCAAAAACCTGGTGCAGAACTCGCCGTATACCGTTATTACCTCTGGTTCGGCTTCGGGCCCTGGTCTGACATCGGCCACGGTAAACGGCTATGTGAACGGACAGCCAATCGGTACGTTCTACCTGCGCGAGTTCCTGGGCGTTGACGATAAGGGCGTTAACAAATTCCGTGATATCGACGGCGACGGGATCGGTGGTACTGACAAAGACCGGATTGCAGCCGGCAGCGCCCTGCCAACGAAGCAGTTCAACTTCAATACGACCGCCTCGTTCAAAGGCTTTGACCTGACTGCCAACTTCAACGGGGTGGCCGGCAATAAGCTCTATGATAACACCGCCAACGCGTTCTTCTACAAAGCCCGTCTGGTGAAAAACCTGAACGGTCCGGCATCGGCAGTAGGTGAGCCGAACGAGTCGATCAATAACTCAGCGCCGGTCTCGACCCGCTTCCTGAAAGACGGATCGTTCTTCCGCCTGAACAACCTGACGCTGGCCTATAACCTGAGCCCGCGCATGATCGGCCTGGGCAAATGGGTATCAAATATCCGCCTGTCGGCAACGGGGCAGAACCTGTTTGTATGGACGAAGTACAATGGCTATGATCCGGAAGTAAACATCGACCGGACCGTAAACGGTATTTCTTCCTACGGGATCGACTACCTGAGCTATCCGAAAGCCCGTTCATTTGTATTTGGCGTTAACCTGACATTCTAGCATTTATCATGAAAAAAATACTTATCAGCTCGCTCGCTCTGGCAAGCCTGCTTTTCTTAAACAGTTGTACAGACCTGAAGGAACAGGTACTCGATGAGTCATCGGTGACAGGCCTGACCGATAAACAGGCTGCCGACGGTAACCTGGCGCCGGTGTATGCGCAGTTGCCGACGCTTTTTACGCATACCAACTACTTTGCCGCCCAGGAGATTTCGACCGATGAGGCAATTTTGCCCTATCGTGGCGGAACGGACTGGGGCGATAACGGGATCTATATTGCGCTTCACCAGCACACGCATACCAGTACGGACCCGAACCTCCGGAGTACCTGGTTGTTACTGACGCAGGGAATTTCGCGTGCTATCACGGCAATCAGTGCCCTGCCTACCAACAACGACCCGAACGCGAAGGTGTACATCGCCGAAGCACGGGGGATGCGGGCATACTATAACATGCTGCTGCTGGACCTGTTCGGCGTTGTCTTCAAAAAAGAGAGTCCGCAGGCTATCTCAGAAATCCTGCGCGGCGAACAAGCCTATGAATATGTCAAGACCGAGTTTCTGGCCGTAGAACCGGATTTGCTGACAACCGTAGGACCTGGCCGTCTGACAAAAGGCGGGGTGTGGGGCTTACTCGCCCGGCTCTATCTGAATGCTGCCGTATACAGAGACCGTTACGCCACGTCGTTTACGTTCAAGCCGGAAGATATGGATAAGGTAGTGGAGTACAGTGACAAAATTATTAACGCCGGTCAGTATCAGTTGTCGAGGGATTATTTTTCGGTATTTAACGCAGAAAATCACGACAACAAGGAGCTGGTATTTGCCGTTGATCAGCGTGCTGAACTAAACGGTCATAACCGTCTGGCTTATTTCTCGCTGTCGGGTGATCAGTTCCCGCTGCCTGCATTTACGGGCGCTAACGGGACAGATGGCCCCGGGATTACGCCTGATTTTTACCGCACATGGGTGAACGCCTATGCACCGAAAGATCCGGCCGGAACCGATCCGCGTTTTTATAAGCAAAACATGAATATTCCGGCTGACTCCTGCGTGGCGGCGGCTGATTTCGTGTATAACCGTGGTATCCTGCGCGGGCAGCAATACGGCCTGATCCGCGTAAACGGCGCGTTTGTACGGTGTGGCAATAATTACAAGGTCGGGAAGCTGTTCAACGTGACCCGTAACCGCCCGACAACACCGGTGGTATTTACTGAAGCCATCAACTACACCGTAGCCGGCAGCGACTACAGCACCGGCTACCGGGTGTTGAAGTACGAATTCAGTCCGAAATCGCAGTCGGGCCGTAACCTGGGTGATGTCGATATTCCGATTGTCCGCCTGGCCGACGTATACCTGATGCGGGCAGAGGCCAAACTGCGCAAGAGCAACGATGCGGCCTCGGCTCTGGCGGATGTAAACCTGATTCGTGCTGCCCGGACCAACCCTGCCCCGGCCCTGACGAGCATGAGCCTCGACCTGTTGTTCCGCGAGCGCGGGTTTGAGCTGTACTGGGAAATGGTGCGCCGTACGGACATGGTCCGTTTCGGTAAATATGAAGGCACCTGGACGGAGAAAACCGACACGAACCCGCAAAAACGTATTTTCCCGATTCCGCAAACGGCCATCGACGGTGCGTCGAACCTGCCGGGTTATCTGGTGCAGAATCCGAGTTACTAAGCGGTCTGGATGGTTCCGGATGCTGGATGATTTGAACAATACTTGACACTATTACTAGCCTTCAATATCCATCATCCACCATCGGGTATCAGTGTCCGGTATCCAGCCACTAACATCCCGTAAAGAGCCCCTGTTCTTCGGACAGGGGCTCTTTTGGTTTTGGGAAGTAGTATTATGTTGTATTTTTCGTGGAAATTTTTATGTTCGGCAGATACACACAAACCGATTAAAGCTATCTGAACCACCTGAATATCATTCTGGTATCTGGCGGAGCGCCGGTTGATGCTACTGACGTATTCCTGGCACTTTTCCTGTTGTTAATTGTCTGTGTAATTCCTGGTACCTTTATTGCACATCATCGGAATAATTGACATTGTAGACGCTTATGGGGCGGCCGCTAGGAATAAAAATCAAGAATAAAGGCTGCATGGTTGGCATCACAACGTTTCTTGTGTTATTAGTATACTTTTGTCTGTCATTGGTGTATTTTTTGCCAAAGCCAGTTGAAAAGGTAGCCCGAAGCTGAGCTGGAAGACTAGCCGGGTGAAGAGAGTGCGGTCATAACCCTTTATAAAAAATAGTGGGGTTACAAAACGGTTTCCGAGCACTTACAGCCTGACTTACCAATACGGGACCGGAGTTTAGCACGGTCACCAATCCGGTAGTGCCTGAACTGATTTTCGTCAACATATGCAATGCGATAACCGGATGCATCCCGTATATGCAAAAGATATTTAGCGGCATGAAAATAGGGCTGTATTACTTGCCGGGTAGGCCCGTGGCCAGCAGGTAGTCGTTTTTCAAGTGAGAGGGTGTCATTTGGCCAGATATCCTGACATTGCTTATCAATTATGCTTACCTCTGTATAGTTATCTTTGCCCCCTGTACAATCGACAGCATTATATGCGAAAAAGTAAACAATACTGCTGGTGAAAAAGATTGTCAGACTAAAGATAACTTGCTCAAGACTGCTTTTTTTTACCATGGTTGAAATCTTCCTGTTCTGGTTAAAGGATAATGAGGCAATATGATGTTGCCATTACTTTAGACGTATTAAAATAATATATTGATACATGTTATTTATTCAATGGAAATACATCGGTTGTTTTCCGGAAAATTACAGTGAATGAATGTGTATTGGATAATCCGCTCTGATCATTGTACATTAGGACAGATTCGTTACCCATGTACTATATGACACAACCTGAGACACCATCAGCAAACCGCTTTCAGCTAAAATCCATTTTGGGAGGGTCAATCGGCAACCTGGTCGAATGGTATGACTGGTATGCTTATTCCGTTTTCTCGCTCTATTTCGCCGGTACGTTCTTTCCGCAAAGCAACGAAACGGCCCAGCTGCTCAACACGGCCGGTATTTTTGCTATTGGTTTTCTGATGCGCCCCGTCGGTGGCTGGATCATGGGAGCCTATGCCGACCGGCGCGGACGTAAATCGGCCCTGACGCTGTCGGTGCTCCTGATGAGCGGCGGGTCGCTGATGATTATGCTGGTGCCGGGTTATGACCGGATCGGGCTGATGGCACCGGTCATTCTCGTATTGGCACGAATGATTCAGGGCATCAGCATCGGCGGGGAGTATGGTACGGCGGCAACCTACCTGAGCGAAATGGCCCCTAAACACCTGCGCGGGTTTTACTCCAGCTTTCAATACGTAACGACAACCATGGGCCAGCTTGTTGCGCTGGCGGTGCTGATGATCCTGCAACGCTGGCTGCTGACACCCGACGAACTGACCGCATGGGGGTGGCGCATTCCGTTCGGGATCGGGGCCTTGCTGGCCCTTTCGGCCATTTACCTGCGCCGTGGCATCGAAGAAACCGAATCATTTAAACAGGAAAAGGTTGATGACAGCCGGAAAGGTACGTTGCAGGAGCTGGTGAAGTACAGCAGCGAAACACGGCTGGTTGTGGGTATTACGCTGGGCCTGACAGTTGCCTATTACACCTTTTCAACCTACATGCAGAAGTTTCTGGTCAATACAGCCGGTTTCAGCAAGAGCGATGCCACCACCATTGCCGTTATTTCCCTGATTGTCTTTATGATTGCCCAGCCGTTTATGGGGGCACTCGGCGACCGGATCGGCCGTAAGCGCATGATGATCATTTACGGCGTCCTGAGCGTGACCACAAGCATTCCGATTCTGATGGTGCTGGGTGAAACGCACAATTTCTGGGTTGCAACGCTGCTGATCACGCTGGCGTTGCTGATTCTGAGCATGTGTACGTCTATTTCGGCCATTATCAAAGCGGAGTTGTTTCCGGCCAATGTACGCTCGCTGGGGGTTAGTTTACCCTATGCCCTGGCCGTTGCCCTGTTTGGCGGAACGGCCGAGTATGTGGCCTTACTCTTCAAGCAAATGGGGCATGCCACGTGGTTCTACTGGTACCTGACGGCCTGTGCCGCCATCTCGCTATGGGTCAGCCTCCGCATGCGCGACACCGAAAAAGAGTCGCAGATGGACGCAGAAACGTCAACCGACCAATTGGTCAAATAACCGGTTGGTCGTTTCGGCCGGGTCGGTGCAAAGACCGGGGTGAACGGCTGAGGTTTGCACCACCGTACTGCGCATGGCCGTCAGCCACCGGAACCGCGAAGCAATGGCCAGTTGCCCGATTGGTCCGCCTTGTGAGCGACCCGCGCAGACCCGTTCAAACGCCTGGAGGCGGGACCGTAGCTCGTCCAGATCCAGTGACGGTGAAAACGCCCGCAACCGGTCTTCGGGCACCGTATAAATCGTCTTTAGAAAACCCTGTGACGGGCAAAACAAAATCACACCGACATTGATAAACTCTTCGCGTTCGACGCGCGGAACGACGCGAATAACGGCATACTCAAATAAGTGTCTTTCGGGCATACTGCGCGGCATTAACAAATACGTCGGAATGGGCAATCCGTGAATCTAAAAACTGGGCATAAATTTGTCGCTGGCTCTCGGCCGACTCAACATTGGGGTCGGCCAGCAGCCATTCGTCGGGCAGCAGGGCCACAATAGCCTGAATGCGGTCGGGCGTCAGAATGGCTTTGAACCGGGCATCAATGGCTTCCAGCTCCGAGGCTTTGGGTAGCAGAACGTGGTCTTTTATCTGTCCGAACGGCCGGAGGCTGTGCTCTTTCCAGTCGCCGCCGGTATGGTGAAAATACAGGGATGCCCCGTGATCAATCAGCCACAGCTCTTTGTGCCAGATCAGCATGTTGGTGTTACGGGCTGTGCGGTCGACATTAGTAATCAGGCAGTCGAGCCACACAATCTGCGACGCCAGCAGCGGGTCGACCGAATTAACGATGGGGTCGAATGTAATGGCGCCCGAGAGGTAATGCACCGCCAGGTTAAGGCCAACGCTGGCTTTGAGCAAATCCTGAATTTCTTCGTCGGGCTCGGTGCGGCCAAAGGCGGGGTCGAGATTGGCAAACACAATTTCCGGAATCCGGAAACCGAGGAGACGGGCCAGCTCACCGCCGATGATTTCGGCAATAAGCGCTTTGGCCCCCTGACCGGCCCCGCGAAACTTCAGTACGTATAAAAAGTCATCGTCGGCTTCAGCAATAGCAGGCAGTGATCCGCCTTCGCGCAGGGGCGTGACATAGCGCGTCACACCGACGGTTCTGAGTTCTGGTTGATAATCCTTCACGTTTATGTAGGCTCATGTACAACGGAATGGGATTCCGTTAGGTCCGGCAAGATAGTACATCCCGGGTATATAAGGTAAGCGCAACGGAATACCATTCCGTTTTACAAGCACTACTGAACGGCCTGTGTCAGCGTTTTACCGTCCGGATAGGTCATCTCGGTAATCCGCCAGCGACCGGCAAACTGCTGTAAATCAATCTTAATTTCCTGGTCTTTACCGCTGTCCTGAAACGTTACATAAACAATGGCCCGGGTCCCGCCAACGGCTGCCGGATTAACCCATGTTTTGGTAATGCCTTTGTCTGGTGCGTTAAAGAGCGGGTTTTTCTTGCCCGTTTTCAGCGCATCGGCTTTTTGCCGGATTTGGTCAGCCAGTGGTTTGGCAAAATACTGCTCAATCAGTTCGCGGTTCTTTTCGCGGAACGGATTGTCGGTTTTGTTGTGCTCAAAGTAAAGCGCCCTAACCAGCCGGTCGGCCGCGGAGCGCGGATCTTCGGGTCCCGGCTTTTTGGCCAGGGCCGCTGCGCTGTCATCTTTGACAACGGCCGGTTTGGTTTCCGTTGCCTGGTTGGGTTTGCTTTGGCAGGCCGCGAGTGCCAGCAGCAGAAACGGGAGCAAACGAAGTGTTTTCATGGAGTTAAAGGGCCTTTGTGTTTAGTTGGATGCTAAGTTAAAGAACGAGCGGTACCCGGCTGAATACAGGACGGGTTATTTCAGATTTATTTATGGAGAAAATAATAAAAAAAACGTCAATCCTGCTGACATAGGGCTGTCACAAGGGTGGGGTACCTTTGTAAAAACAACAAAGATAAGTATGAAAATCATCCCGATGTTCCGGAACGAGTTTGAGGCTGAGGCCGCTACCACCCGCAAATTTCTTGCTCTCGTCCCTGCTGAAAAACTGGATTGGCAGCCACACCCAAAAAGCATGACCATGCGCCAGCTGGCGACACACGTTGCTGAGATTCCGGGCTGGATCACCATGGCTGTTGATACCGATGTCCTGGATTTTGCGGCCCATCCATACGCACCCGCACCCGTTACTAATACCGAAGAATTACTGGCGATTTTCGAAAAGGAGGCCGCATCAGGCCGGCAGACACTAGCCACTGTTACGGAAGAACAACTCGATCTGCCCTGGGAGATGCGTCATGGCGACAACGTGTTGGCACAGATGACCAAAGGAGAGACCATCCGCCATGCGTTCAGCCAGACGACACACCACCGCGCACAGCTGGGCGTTTACCTGCGCCTGCTCGATATTCCGATTCCGGGTAGCTACGGGCCAAGCGCCGACGATTCTGCCGGATTCTAAGAGTGCATAAAGAATTTAGCACATAGCCACGGGGCTATGTGCTAAAAAAACGCTTTCTGTTTTCGATAACACTGGTATATTGCCGGCTGAATGCTGGCAATTGAAACAATGGAAAACCGGAAAAAGATCGTAGTGTTATCCGGCGCGGGCATCAGCGCCGAAAGCGGACTGGCAACCTTCCGTGATTCAAACGGCTTGTGGGAAAATTACCGGATTGAAGATGTGGCAACTCCCGAAGCCTGGCGCAAAAATCCGGCCCTGGTACAGGAGTTTTATAACCTGCGCCGGAAGCAGGCACTAGCCGCCGAACCTAACCCCGGACATCGGGCACTGGTCAGTCTGGAACGTGGTTATGCCGTAACGGTCATCACCCAGAACGTGGATAACCTGCACGAAAAAGCCGGTTCGGCCAATGTGCTTCACCTGCATGGCGAACTGACCAAAGCCAGAAGTACGTATGACCCGTCGCTGGTGTACGATATAGACGGCTGGGAAATTAAAATGGGGGATCGTTGTGAGCGCGGATCGCAACTCCGGCCGCATATTGTGTGGTTTGGCGAGGCCGTTCCGATGATGGATGTGGCCATGGACCTTACGGAAGAGGCCGATATCCTGCTTGTTGTCGGTACATCGCTGGCAGTGTATCCTGCTGCCGGACTGGTTTATGCCGTTCGGCCCGGGGTTCCGGTTTATGTCGTTGACCCGAATACGCCGGATATCCGCAACCGGAAAAACGTAACCTTTATTACTGAACCAGCGTCGACAGGATTGCCGCGTTTGGTGGATCAACTATTGAAAGAGGCTGCATAACCGTAGCAATGGGCTTTGCCGGCGAGGTTAGCGCGTTTTAAATTCAAAAAAAGCTTTTGCCTGTCCGACCCAATCATCACCCTCAATACGGCCGGGAAAAAACTCAATGATTTCGTTAACTTTCCTGATATCTTCTTTCGTGAAGTTGGCAATCTGCCGGAAGGTATAGATACCGAGGCTGTGTAATTTACGTTCCAGAAAGGGACCTACGCCATTAATCGCCTTCAGATCATCGGCCTCCTGTGGGTTGGCGTGGCCAATACGGTCGAAATTCAGTTCGGATGCCCGCAAGGCAATTCTGGCCAGAATGGCGGATTCTGAGTTGCCGGTCGGAGGGGGAGTCACCGGAGTGGCTGATATTGGTTCGGGAACGGCCGGTTTTGCTGTTTCCGGCGTAGTCTTCGTAGCAGGAATTTCCGTTGACCGCGCGCCGGAAGGATCACCGATCACTTTCTGACTAGGCAGCATAATGGTTTGGGAAACCACTTTGGCCGTAACAGGAAGCGGACTTTGGGCTTCTCCCGCAGGAATCGAAGGCGCTGGTGCCGTAACAGTTGTCGTAACCGAGGGAGATTTTGCGCGGCGGCATTCGGCAAGGGAGGCTTCCTTATCGGCAATCTCCCCCTGCAGGGCTTTAATTCTGGCATTCATGATCAGACGGGCAATGACCCAGCCCACAAAGGCTGCCAGGAAGAGCAGCAGTACTATTTCAATAATAGCAACCGGACGACTAAGGGGATCTAATCCAAACATACGGGTAAAGGTTATGGCATTGGGTTAATTCTTACGTTTGCACAAATCAAAGGCTTGACCTACCCAGTTGTCGCGATCGATACGACCCGGGAAAAACTCAATGATTTCGTTAATCTTGTCAATGTCCTGTTTTGAAAAATTGGCTACCTGTTGAAAGGTGTATATGCCAATAGCGTTCAGTTTTCGTTCCAGAAACGGACCAATGCCGTTAATCGCCTTTAAATCATCCGCTTCGAGTGATGAAGCGCGGCCAATCCGCTCAAAATTCAGCTCAGATGCCCGCGCTCGGATACGGGTAAGCACAGCTGTCTCATCAAGGCCGATGTTTGTCGGTAAGCCTGTTCCGCGCACGCATAAATCAAGCTCCCGTTCAGTACCAGCCAGTTCACCTTCCAGCTGACGGATGGTACTTTTTTGTGAGATATACCCAATCATGAAGCCAATTACCGCCGCTACAAACAGCATAATACTGTGTTGTATCAGGGCATCAGCCAGATTGTGTGGATTAAGAGTGAACATATACGTATTTGCTTGAAATAGTTTTATTTAATGACTACTACTGTTACCCGCCGGTTGGCTTTACGGCCAATTTCGGTTGTATTCGGCATTTTAGGATTTGCTTCTCCTTTCGCTTCAACCAAAACCTGATTCCCTGGTACGCCGACTTTATTCAGGCGCATTTTCACAAACTCAGCCCGTTTTTTTGATAAGTTTAAGTTGATATCATCGGGCCCCTGATCGTCGGTAAAACCGGTTAGCCGCAATTGTTTACCGGGGTTTTCCTTCAGATACCGGATTGCGGCCTTAAAGAACTTTTTGGTTTCATCAGTTTTGATGTACTCTGACTGGCCTTTGGGGAAGTACAAGTCAATCGGCTCAAAAATAGAAGCGTATCTCTGTGATTTGGCCAGATCTTCTTCTGTCATTGCCGTCACGGTTTCCGGCGCAGTGGTGCTGGCCGAAAGAGCTGCTGCTGCCTCCATACTTGTACTGGCCGCTGCTGCCACTGTTGATGCGGCCAGGGCAGCCGAATCCACTTTAGGGACTACAGCCGTAAAATCAAACTGAATGCCACCCACCACCGAATCGCCGGCTGTGCTCATGGCCAGATCTTCCTTTTCTTTACCGACAATGGTAATCGAGCTTAGCGGAACCCCCTTTTGCATCAGATATTCCTTGATATTTTCAGCCCGTGCAATTCCAAGGTTTGTTGCCGAAGTGTTATTGATTTCCCCCGGTTTATAAAAGCCGGTGATCGTCAGGTGACGTTCAGGGTTATTGAGCAGATAAAGCGCCAGCGAATCCATACTGATATCAATATTCCGGCGGTTTGCGATAGGGTCTGATTTGGCAAAGCCAAAATCTTCCGTTAAGGCAAGGCGTAAACGGCCGCCATCGGCTATAACCAGTCCGGCCGACAAGTTTACGGAAGCTACCTGAACAGGACCGGCTTCTTCTATACAAAGCTGTTTAATATGACAGACATGCCACCAGGTTGAACCGGCAATCCAGATAATCAGCAGGATTATCCAGGGCGTTTTGTTTGTAAACATAATGTTTTCAGGGGTTTAGGGCCTGAATGCTACTATAAGGCTATGAGTTCTGTAGAGTATAGTTGTCTTGCAAAAGTCATTCCAAATTTACAGGTACAAACTATAAATTCAAGGAAATCAGTTTTTTACTTACGTACAGGGAACAATTAGAGATGGGTAGGCACAAAAAAAGGAGTGACGCTTACGCCACTCCTTTTTTTATGTACGGATAATGTGATCCGCTATTTTAACGATTCATAGAAATCAGGAACTCTTCGTTGTTACGGGTGCCTTTCAGACGGTCGAGAAGGAAGTCCATTGTCTCGAGTGGATTCATATCGGCCATGTGTTTGCGCAGAATCCAGATACGCTGTAACGTCTCGCGGTCGATCAACAAATCTTCGCGACGGGTACCCGATGTCAACACATCCACAGACGGGAATACCCGTTTGTTGGCCAGGCGACGGTCAAGCTGGAGTTCCATGTTGCCGGTACCTTTGAATTCTTCAAAGATAACCTCATCCATTTTAGAGCCGGTATCAATCAGAGCCGTGGCAATGATGGTCAGTGACCCCCCGTTTTCTACGTTACGGGCGGCTCCGAAGAAGCGTTTAGGTTTGTGCAGCGCATTCGCATCCACACCACCCGACAGGATTTTACCGGACGACGGAACGACGGTATTGTAAGCACGGGCCAGACGCGTGATCGAGTCAAGCAGGATTACGACATCGTGACCGCACTCAACCATACGTTTTGCTTTTTCGAGTACCATGCTGGCTACCTTCACATGACGGTCGGCCTGTTCGTCGAACGTCGACGAAATAACCTCGGCGTTCACGCTCCGGGCCATGTCGGTAACCTCTTCCGGGCGTTCATCGATCAGCAGGATGATCAGATAAATTTCCGGATGATTTTTGGTAATGGCGTTAGCGATCTCTTTCAGTAACACAGTTTTACCGGTTTTAGGCTGTGCCACAATCATACCCCGCTGGCCTTTACCGATCGGCGCAAAAAGATCCAGAATACGCGTTGACAGAATATCCGGACGGGTGCTGAGTTTAATCTGCTCTTCCGGGAAGAGCGGAGTCAGGTATTCGAACGGAATCCGGTCTCGGATTTCGTCGGTTGTTTTGCCGTTTACCGTTGATACACGAAGCAGGGCAAAGTATTTTTCGCCTTCTTTAGGCGGGCGGATCTGACCACGAACGGTATCACCGGTTTTCAGACCAAACAGTTTAATCTGCGACGGAGAGACGTAAATGTCATCCGGGCTCGCCAGATAGTTATAATCTGCAGAGCGGAGGAAACCATAGCCGCCATCAGACATAATTTCGAGAACGCCTTCGTTTTCGATAATGCCGTCGAACTCGCGGATATGCTGATTATACTGACGGCGAACGCGGTTCTGATATTCAATCGACTCACGCGAAGGCGCCGGAATGGCTGGCTGGTTTGGTTGCGGCTGCTGACGTTCGGCTTCTACCGGTGCATCTGTAAACGATACCGGAGCTTCTGCCTGAAGGTTGTCAGGTGCCTGTACAAATTCGGCTACAGGTTGTGCCGGTACGTCAACCGGTACGGCTGTTACGAAGTCCTCCTCCTGATCATTTGTCAGATTCAAGGCTGATTCGTCCGTAACCGGCGACCGGCGGTCGCGAAAGTTTTCACGGCGCGGACGTTCCTGACGTTCAGGGCCTTCCGGTTTGTTTTGCTGGCGATTTCTTTCATACGCAACGCGTTGCTCGTAGGCCTGCGGATTTTCAGCCCGTAAGCGGTTTTCCCGAAGCTGACGGGCTTCGTTACGGGTCAGCTCACGGCGCGGGCGTTCATCCTGGTTGCGTTCAGACTGGCGGCGTTCCTGCGTTTCCGGTGCTACCGGGGCAGGCGTTTCTTTCTTTTCAGCCACAGGAGCGGCTGGTTCCGATGGCGGCGTTCCTGATACAACTTCTTCGGTAGGCTTACCGGCTTCCGGCGCAGTCCCTTCTGTACTGCGGTTAGTTGGCTCACGGCGAGTGCGTTGGCGGGGACGCTGTTCAACCACAGGAGCGGCAGACGGAGCGGGTGCAGCGGGTGTTTCAGACGCTGATGCAGCGGAGGCAACAGGTGTTGCGGCAGATGATTCTGAAGCGTTTGTACGAGTCCGGCGCGTACGGCGGGGGCCTGCTTCTGCATCGGCCGGCTGCGTCGGTTCATCAGGTACCGGCATACGTGCCTGTTGGTCTAATATCTTATAAATCAGTTCTTTCTTTTGAAATTTACTGGCGTCGCTAATTCCAAACTCATTGGCAATTGTGCGTAGCTCGGAAAGGAGCTTAAGATTTAATTCTTCAATGTTATACATATAAGGCAGGTCAACAGATAACCTTTGTGTTGAGAAACAATGTTTTATGGAAAACAGAGGGTCTTTCTGACGATACAGAAGACAGTTTGGTAGTTAAGTTGTCACAAGTGAAATGGCATTAGAAACAAGAAGTAGCTGAATTCTTTCCAGAAGACAGAGTCCGGGGGGACCGAAACAGGTATCTTTCTGGGGGATGAGTTTGCTAGATGACCGAGATTTCTAAGCGCCGGCTGAAGTCATTAAACTACCGGCATTGCCACGGTGTTCAACAAAATTGGATAATTTGATTTGGCTGGCTTTTGCCGATATGCTCAGACAAAAGTAAATCAATCACCTGGTATTGTCAAGATAACGCGTAAAACAACAAAAAGTTTCTGAAATATTACGGAAAATTAATTGGCATTCATGCCGGGTTAATATATGCTGACCAAATTAAATCAGTTTTTCAAAATGAGCGGTATCAGTTGTGTGCACAATTCGGGAGGGTAAAGCAAATTGTACCTGATGCCGTTGGACGATGTCGATGATACTGAAGTTAATTTCTTCTTTAACGATACGGAAATCAGAAATAGTGGGTGAATCGACAAAAAAAATTACGAGCACTTCGAACCCGGAGTCACCGAAAGAGTCCAGCCGGACGTAACTTGTTTTTTTATTGGTTTTCGGGTGCTGCCCGATGAGATTCCTTAAATCAGTCATTACGGCCTTCAGCCGGTCTGGAGGCGTATCGTAAGGGAAACGCAGAAAAAAGCGGGCCCGCCGGGTTTGCCGTTCCGTTAAGTTATCCAGCGACTGGCTGACCATGAGCCGGTTCGGGACGGTTAGCAGACTGCCGTCATCGGTTCGGATACGGGTACTGCGGAAGCCAATCTGCTCTACATCGCCGGACATGCCGCCTACACTTACTGAGTCGCCAACCAGAAAAGGCCGGTCAAGTACGATTGCAAAGGACGCAAACAGGTTTTCGAGGGTTTCCCGCGCGGCCAGTGCCAGTGCCAGACCTCCAATCCCCAGACTTGTCACCAGCGCCAGTACGTTCACATCATACACCCAGCTGAGTGTTGCAAAAAGGCCGAGAAAACAAACAAACAGAATGAGCAGATCACGCACAAACGGCACAAGCTGATCGTCGACCTTTGTCTCCGTGAGGGCGGCGCGTTTTTGAAACAGCAACCCCACAACTTTAACGGCGCGTATGCAAAGCCAGGTGACCATTCCCATAAAAAGGGTATGATAGAGCCGCTCTACAACCATTCTGAGGCCGAATTTTTCAGGCGGAATCAGGTTCCACTGTTCCGGAATCGTTAACTGATGGCACGCCACATAAATAATTGACATCAGGATGATTGCATCCATCGGGGGCTTCATCAGCCGGACAAAATCGTTGAGTGGTACACCGGCAATATCACGTTTAAGAATCTGGTATGCCAGATGGCTCATATGCCTCGCCATAACACGGTGTAGTAAAAGCCCCGTCAGCAAAAAGCCGGTGAACCAATACAGATTGTGGAGTGAATTGCCGGTGAAATACTGTTCTAGGAAATTCTGGAGGGTATTCATGAATAAGAAGAACTAAGCAGCACAAGAAGGCATTATACCTGAATCGGACGGTGACAGTACCCATCAGACAATCCGCCAATCAGGTATTGTGAAAACGCAGGAGTGCCTGGCATTTTGTCAACTAAATTCCGAAATAATGTTAAAAATAATTAAATCGGGCCGTATTTCCGGCGAATATAGGGTTATTTGACGTTGCAAACATGTGCGATGCAACGAATACCGCCAGAAAGGAGTAGAAACCTATACCGCCTGATGCCATAACTGCTTTTAAAAACATGAATTTAATCGTTGACTGGGGCAATACCCGGATCAAGGCAGCCTGGTTTGAGGGAGAAACATTAGTGGCTGTGGAGCGTTTTGAGTCCATCGACGCACTGCGGGAAACTATTGATGAAAAACGCCCTGACCGGATGATCGTTTCTTCAACCAGCAGGGCCGGTCAGACGCTGGAAGAGGATATACCGGCTCTGGCAGCTATGGATTGGGTCGTACTGGATGCAGCGTTGCCGGTGCCGGTCATCAAGAACTATGAAACGCCCCGGACGCTGGGTGCAGACAGAATTGCCGCTGCTGTGGGGGCGATGACCGTCTTTCCGGGGCAGGATTGTCTGGTACTGGATTTAGGCACCTGTATAACCGCAGATATTGTTGACCGGTCGGGGACCTTTCAGGGAGGAATCATTTCACCGGGGCTGAATATGCGTTTGCTGGCTATGCATCAGCAGACAGCCCGTTTGCCGCTGATTCCGGCGGATGAGCTTACCGGAAGCGGCTGGCCGCCTTTAACGGGTAAAAATACCCGCCAGGCAATGGGTAGCGGGGCGCTGAACGGAATGCTGTTTGAACTGGACGGTATTATTGCTGAACACCGGAAGAAATACCCGGATTTAACCGTAGTTCTGTGTGGTGGGGATGCGTCCCTTTTTGAAAGTCATCTGAAACCCCCGATATTTGCAGTGCCGGAGTTGGTACTGCGGGGATTGAACCGTATTTTAGAATATAATGTCAAGAAATTACCAGCGATTCAGTAAAGTTTTAGGGTTTGGGGGCTTATTGTTGTCCTGCATGTCACCAGCTGCGCGTGCGCAGGGATTAGGGAATTCACCTTATTCAGCGTTAGGAGTTGGCGAAGAATACAGCCAGGCTAATATTGCAAACCTCGGTATGGGAAGCGTCGGGATCAGTAATGCAAATACCGTCCATTTGAACCTGCAAAACCCCGCCTTACTGGCCCGCCGGGCCCGGTTTACGGTTTTTGAAGTTGGCATCATCGGGCAGTATAAGCCCCAGATCAGCCAGAATCAGGGAGGCTCAACCGTCTCTCAGCGCGACTTTGGTGCAAACATTAATTACATAGCCCTTGCGTTTCCGGCTTCTTCACGGTGGACTACGTCGCTAAATCTGCGGCCATACTCCTATGTCGATTATCAGACAAAGGTGTTCGATAAAGTGCCGAACACTATTTATGAAGTTCAGAAAAATTACTCAGGTAAAGGCGCCTTGAATAAGGCATCGTTTGCAAATGGCTTCCGGTTCTTCAAAAATCTGTATGTAGGTGTTGAAGCCTCTTACCTGTTTGGAAACATTACCAATAACTCAGACTCCCGTCTGCTGATCAACGACGTGGTGTCGTCCGTACAACCGCAGGATATTACAGTATCTCGGATTAACCGCACGAATTACAGCGATATCGTCTGGAAACTGGGTGCGGCATGGCGGCCAAAACTAGGCGAAAAGTGGACACTCAACCTGGGGGCGGCCTATGACCCTAAAACCAGTGTAAAGGCAGTACAGACTGATGTAAACCAGCTGGTTACGCTGTCGGGAACCAGTCTGTCAGATCCGGATACGTTGCGGGCTAACCTAACGGGCCATATAACGCTGCCAGAGCAGATGCAGTTTGGGATCAGCCTGGAGCGTAATAACAAGCTAACGGTTGGCGTGGATGTCGGATTTCAGAAATGGAGCCAGTACCGGACAGCCGATAACGCCAATCCGAAGTTGATGGATGGGATGCGGCTTGCTGCCGGGTTAGAGTATATTCCTAAAATTACATCAACAAAATACTGGGATCTTGTTACGTATCGTGCTGGTTTTCAGTATATAAAATCACCTTATCAGGTTTCAGGAAAGCAGTTGAATGACATCAACGGTAGTGTCGGTATTTCGTTACCGATCGGTTCCTATTTTGTCAATAACCTGAATCTGGCATTTGTTGGCGGCCAGCGTGGCACATTGATTGGTACCCAAATCCGCGAACGCTATGTCAAAATTGCTTTAGGCTTTACACTGAATGATAAGTGGTTCTACCGCTATGCACTTGATTAACAGCGAACAAGTTCCGGCTGATCCTTGTTGTTAATGATGTGTTCAGACTCGCTTATGTACCTGTCAACTTTGTTTCGTTCCGCCGTTCTTTTAACCGCGATTGCCGTTTGCGGTGCGTGTGAAGAAAATAAGGCGAGCAAAAAATATGAAGCCTACAAAGGCCCGATTGAAGAAATCAATAACGTTCAGATGCTTTACAGCGAAGGCGCGCTGATGAAAGTCCGGATGACGACGCCGCGCCAGCTCCGCTATCTGAACGAAGACCGGAAATATCCGCAGGAGGTTCATATTGACTTTTACGGACCAACCGGTACGGATGTTGTGACTACGCTTCGCTCGGATTCCGGACGCTATGACAAGGCTAAAGACCTGTATACCGTTCTGGGAAATGTTGTCGTCGTGAACAAGGAAAAGCAGGAAACGCTCGAAACCGATGTGCTTAACTGGAATCCGAACACGAAAAAGGTATTTACTGACCGGCCTGTTACGATTACCAGCAAACTAACCGGTGAGCGGCTGAAAGGCATTGGCCTTGATGCAAATCAGGATTTTTCAAGATATGCCATCCGGAAACCAACGGGTGTTTTCAACGTTGAAGGCACGCCCTTCTGATCCGGTTTTCCTGCTAAAACAAAGAGGGAGTCTGCAGACTCCCTCTTTGTTTTACGGGGTTCCGGCTTTAAGCACACCCTTTACTCTGGCTACATCAATCAGCGTCGGATCATTCCCCCAGCGATCATAGATGTAAGTCGTTAATTCGGCAATCTCCAGATCGCTGAGCTGAGGATTGGGCGGCATGACGCGGTTATATCGTTTGCCATTCACCTGAACAGGACCTTGCATACCATACCGGATTAAATGAATTACCGAATCCTGTTTAGCAAGGTAATCTGAGCCGGCAAGAGGAGGGTATAATGCCTCCAGCCCTTTGCCGTCCGGCTGGTGACAATTGGCACACGTATTCTGATAAATCAGTATGCCTTCGGTAATGTATTTCTGCCGCTTTATTTCGTCCTGACTCTGACAGCCGGCCGTCAGAAAAGCTATGCCAGTTGCCAGCAGGAAGGCATAATATCGTGTTAATTTCATTATTTCTTTTCCGCAAGCAGTTTATCCATGTCGCTCATTAGCTGATTAACCCCTTTTTCGGTTGTGCCGTCATAAACCCCGCGGACATGTTTTTCTTTATCGACCAGAATGAAGGCTCCGCTGTGGACCACGCCGCCAGGGGCCGATTTATCTTCCGCGGCTGTGACCATATAGCTATCCTGCCCGATCTCATAGATTTTTTCCTTCGAACCCGTCACAAACAGCCATTGATTCCCTTTTACTCCCAGCCCGTCTGCAAACTCCTTCAAAACTGCAACTGAGTCATGCTCAGGGTCGATGGTATGAGATAGCAGCATGACTGCCTTATTGCCTTTAAACCGGTCATACACCCGCTTCATCTGGGTTTTCATTTTGGGGCAGATGGTAGGGCAGGTTGTGAAGAAAAAGTCGGCGACGTATATTTTATCAGAAAGCGTTTTTTCTGTCACCGTATCACCGTTCTGACTAACGAATGAAAAGCGTGGAATGGCATGGTATACGGTATCGGTTACCTGTTTACCGTCAACAAGCTTACGGACAACTTTTTTTTCACCCAGAACCGGTAGTTTATCCGGGCCTGACTGGCAGGCCCAGCTGCCCAGAACAATACCGGCTAACAGGCTAAGGTTTACCCAAAAACCGGCGCGCATCGGCAATACTGCTGTTAATTTTTTCTTTGACATTAGTTACTTTTCCTTTCTCCTGTTCTAAATAACGCAATGCGTCCGCCGATTCCAGTTTTTTGAGGGTATCCGCATTGTACCCGTTCATCCAGGCCATCATGAGGCTATCGGCTTCGCCTAGTTGCCGCGATAACAGGGACGCTTGAGCTTTCTTTTCGTCAGAAAGGAGGGTGGCCGAAGCCGAAGTAGCAGCCAGGCTGTCTTCTTTGCCGACCAGTTGGTTCAGCTCTTTGCGGAGCTTCATAATCTCTCCGATTTTAGGCATTACCTCATCATGTACGGCAAAAACTTCTTTTTCTGTTTTATCAATGGCCTCCTGCTGACCGGAATCTCCGCAGGAAAAAAGAAACCCACTCGCCAGAATGGTTACCGAAAAAGACAGTACAAGTTTATTCATGATTGTGTTAACGACTGGTATTGATCTGTTAAATAAATGCCGTAGCGGCAAACAACTATCTGACCGCTACGGATGCATTTTGTTTTAAGATTTCACGGGCGTGTTTCAGGGTACTTTGCGACGGATTATTACCGCCAATCATCTGAGCGATTTCCTGAACGCGCTCATCCAGGTTCAGCTGACGGATACGACTAACAGTTCTGTCAGACGAATGATCTTTGTACACAAAATAATGAGCGGTGCCCTTACCGGCGATTTGTGGCAAATGGGTAATGGCAATAATTTGGTGGTTATGCGCCATTTCACGCATCATAACTCCCATTTTTATAGCAATCTCGCCTGAAATCCCGGTGTCAATTTCATCAAAAATAATGGTTGGCAATGAACGCTTGCTGGCCAGAATGTACTTAATAGCCATCATAAGCCGCGAAAATTCACCACCCGATGCTACATTTTTAAGCTGCTGTGGCTTAATCCCTTTGTTTGCGCTGAATAAAAAAGAGACCGTATCGATACCGGTCATCGTCGGTTTACCGGCTTCGGACAGAATATGCAGTGAAGCATTTGGCATCCCCAGGTCAGCAAGCAGGGTTGATATTTCCTGTTCAATAGGTTTCAATACTGCCAGGCGTGCTGCCGAAAGTACTTCTGCACTCTGCATCATAATCAGGCGGGTTTGTTCGGCTCGTGCCCTCGATGCGTCAAGTTCATCATCCAGGTTCAGCACCTTACTGACTTTTCTGGCCAGATCTTCCTGAATGCGTAATAATTCGGCAACCGTTTTTACCTGATGCTTGGTCTGAAGCTGGTAAATAACCGACAGCCGCTCCCGAATGGTTTCAGCGCGTTCTTCATTTGTTTCTACGCTATCCTGTTCATCACTGATCTCACCGGCCAGGTCGCGGAGCTCAATCAGCGTACTCTGAGCGCGTTCGAGCAGGGGTTCATATTGCGAGGAAAGCCTGCTGACCGTAGACAGACTGTTGACAACCCCTTTTAACAGGTCAATAACTGATTGTTCCGGGTTGTCGAGATACTCACTGGCAAGCTGCAGCCGTTCCCGGATTTCCTCGGCATTCTCCAGTACATTAAGCTCCTGTTCCAGCTGTTCCTGCTCATCGGCCTGTAACTGAACCTTTGACAGCTCTTTATACAGAAACTTGTTGTAATCAAATTCCTTACGCATGGAAGACGCTTCCTGCTGGAGCTTATCGTAGGCTTGCTGCGCTTTCCGGTAAGCCTGAAAATCATGGTGATAAACCCGCAATAAATTATCATCCTGCGCGTATGTATCAACAATCTGAAGCTGATACTCATTTGAGCCCAGCAAAACCGAATCATGCTGGGAGTGAATATCCATCATCTGGCTGGTAACCCTGCGCAGCACATCCAGTGTGACAGGGGTATCATTCACAAACGCACGGGATTTCCCGCTTGGACTGATTTCACGACGAACGACACAGCTTGTACCGTAGTCGAGCTCTTCTTCTTCAAAAAGTTGTTCGATATAATAGCCGGCAATATTGAACGTACCCTCGATGATACATTTTTTTTCCGGATCGTAAAGGACTTTAGTATCGGCCCGGTTGCCCAGCAAAAGGCCGATGGCTCCGAGCATGATAGATTTACCTGCACCCGTCTCACCGGTGATGATATTAAGCTCGGTATCGGGCGTTAACTCAAGCCGGTCAATCAGGGCATAGTTTTTTATGAGTAAATGCGTCAGCATACAGTTAGTTCCTTACAGATA
Organism: Arsenicibacter rosenii; assembly: GCF_001870735.1. Classification (GTDB taxonomy): domain Bacteria; phylum Bacteroidota; class Bacteroidia; order Cytophagales; family Spirosomataceae; genus Arsenicibacter; species Arsenicibacter rosenii. The sequence continues at coordinate 43,678 of NZ_MORL01000012.1, forward strand.
AACAACGCAGTCAGGGGGGCAGGTTCCCGGCCCGGGTGAGTCCGGCGTTAAAAAAAGGACGCTGAAAATCACGCTAATTTAACAAGCGGCGATAGGCTTCGGTTTTGCCCGGGTCCAGCTGTGCCAGCAGGTCAAAAGCCTTTTTGCGTTCGTTTGGTGTTCCTTCGTACATGATGTTAATGATTTCATCGCCTTTTGCATCAAAAAACGAGTTAATCAGCACAGAGTTGGGGATCTGTAACATCAATTTACGGATATTCGTCAGAAGGTCAAGCGTTTGTTTCCGGACTTCAATCGGGTTTGACGAGAAAAGGTCAAGACCCAGACGGTGATAGGTATATAACCCTTCGCGGAAAGCAAGAAACTGTTGGTTCTGCAGATTCTCAATCAGGTAGTAACGGTTGCGCTTGTCGCCTTCCGGCCCCCAGTAGCTGCGTGCGGGCCCCTGTTGTGCATAGTTCATCACTGAATACGCTTTCTGTATATGCGGGTTGCCACCCAATTTGCTGAACGTATCATAATCAACCGCCAGAGCTACATAGGCATAGAAGGCAAGAATTGACGTTAATTCATCGGTATAGAGATTATCCCGGTAATAAACCGGCTGGGTGGGCAGATAAGCAAAGCTGAAATTCCGGTCTACGTAGCTGAAAACGGTTGTTTCATAATTAGTACCATAGACCGGACGGGTAATGACAAACTGTGCCGTCCCTTCAAAGACTCCCTGTGAGGTCGATTTCAGCAGGTTAATATTGAGCGAACAGTTAATTCGTTCCGTTGTAGTAAACTGGTCATTGGTCCAGCGCCGGTTATTCATCATATCCGTGATAAATGCCTTTAACTGATCAAAATAAGCGAAATCAGTTTTTTGCTGAGCCGCCAGCTGATCGGCATTAACGGTAATGCGGCAATTAAGCTCCTGGGCCTGAGCAGAAAAGAGCAGGCAGCAGAGCATGCCAAATGTGAGGATGTATTTCATACCAAATGGAAACTTCCGGATTTTATAAGACACGTTCAACGAGTTGCAGGAGATCCCTGGCTACGGCTTCTTTAGATTTAAGACTAAATTCGTAAACCGCTTCGTGTTTGTCAATAACGGTAATTTTGTTTGTATCGTGTCCGAAGCCGGCCCCTTGATCCCGCAATGAGTTGAGAACGATCCAGTCAAGGTTTTTGGCATGTAGCTTCTTCAGGGCATTCTGGCGCTCGTTCTCCGTTTCCAGGGCAAATCCCATCATCAACTGCCCGGATCTTTTTTGACTGCCAAGCGTTGCGGCAATGTCAGTTGTTTTGGTCAGTTCTAAGTCAAACAGCGCGTCTTTCTTTTTAATCTTCTGATCTGCCGGATGCGCAGGGGTATAATCAGCAACGGCTGCATTCAGAATAACGATATCTGATTCAGGAAAAGCCTGTTGCATGGCCCCAAACATCTCCGCAGCAGAACGGACGTCAATACGGCAGATGGTTGAATCCGGCACGGAAAGCGCGGTCGGCCCGCTGACCAGTGTCACATGTGCTCCGGCTTTAGCGAAGGCATCCGCAATGGCATATCCCATTTTGCCGGTGGAATGATTGCTGATATAACGCACCGGATCGATGGGTTCCTGCGTTGGTCCGGCCGTAATGAGTACCCGCTTACCAGCCATGGCCGGGCGCAGGCTAAAATGACGGTCAAGCGTTTGGACAATGGTTTCGGGTTCAGCCAGGCGCCCCTCTCCGACAAGACCGCTGGCCAGTTCACCGTATTCCGCCTCAATGATATGGTTCCCGTAAGCGCGGAGTTTAGCCAGATTGCCAAGCGTTGCCGGATGTTTGTACATGTCGAGGTCCATCGCCGGGGCGAAGAAAACCGGACACCTTGCCGACAGATAAACGGCCGAAAGCAGATCGTTGCACAGCCCCTGTGCACAACGGGCTATCGTATTGGCTGATGCGGGAGCAATCAACAGTGCATCAGCCCAAAGTCCCAGATCAACGTGGTTATTCCATTGGCCGGTTTCATCTTTAACGAAAGTAGTGAGCACAGGCCGTTTCGACAAAGTTGAAAGGGTTAGAGGCGTGATAAACGTTGTTGCGGCTTCGGTCATCACAACCTGCACTTCTGCGCCGGCTTTAACCAGTAACCGGGTCAGGTGAGCGGTTTTATAGGCCGATATACTGCCGGTAACGCCTAGCAAAATTCGTTTTCCCTGCATTGGTTTACCATAAAAAAACCGCACGGAAAGCCCATGCGGTTCGGTCACATGTACTATTTATGACTAAGCTTCTTCTTCGGTATTGTAACGGAAGTAGATTTTGCCCTCCAGAAATTCATCTGTAGCAATCGACGTAGGCTTAGGCATACGTTCGTAGTATTTCGAAATCTCGATTTGTTCGCGGTTTTCGAATACTTCTTCCAGGTTATCAACCGCCGACACAAATTCTGAAAGTTTCGCGCTCAGCTCTTCTTTCATTTTCGTTGAGATTTGACGGGCGCGCTTAGAGATAATGGATACAGACTCATACAGGTTACCTGTTGCTGCTGCGATTTTATCCGTATCGCGGGTAATCAATGAAGGATTCGTTGCCATATATTGCTAGTTGAAAGAAGTAGTTTGTTTATCGGTTAGAAGAACAGTAAACTACTATAAATTAATTCGCTGACGTTACTTTAGCCGGACGGTTTGTGTCGTTCTGCTTTTGCTGTAACTCTTTAATCTCTTTTTCCAGTTTATCGATTCGTTCAATTTCTTTCAGACTCGTCTCGTGCATCTTTTCTGCCTGCCGCACATAAGCGCTTTTCGGATATTTATCGATCATATCCTGGTAGTAGGTTATCGCATCCTTATAGCGATCTTTCTGCTTGGTTTCCATACTGTTCTGAGCATACTGGAACTGAGCATCTACTTTCAGAAAAGCCAGCTCCTCGTTGAACTCCGAATCCGGAAACTCTTTCTGGAAGTTGTTGATCGCGACAACCGATGATTTCAGAGACGAAATATTAAATGAGCTCGTTTTGTAGTACAATTTGGCGCGCTCATATGCTTTGGTCTCCAGCTTCTTACGAAGTTCACCAATCATTTTGGTACAGTCTTCGCGGTATTTACTTTCAGGATAAGCATTAACAAAATCCTGTAGAGAAGCCATTGCGACGAGTGTATTTGACTGGTCCAGGTTGTATTTCGGTGTATCCTTATACAAAGACAACGCATACATATACATTGACTCCTGGGCGTAATCACTACGGGCAAATGTTTCGTAGAACTTTTTGAAAAGAGTGGCACTGACCGCATACAATTGCTGATGGTACTGGGTGTACGCGTAATAAAACTGAGACATTTCCTGTTCAGAACTACCACGCAGGCGGGGTATCAATTCTTCAAAAAGAACACCTGCCTTATACCAGTCTCCCTTTTTATAATACTCTAGTGCAGCTTTGTACTTTTCATCATCAGTACCGTGCTTCTGTAGTTTAGAAAAAGGGCTACATGCGCTGAAAAGCACTGCTAAAATTAACCCACAAAAAAATCCGACGATTCGGCGTTGTTGCATATGGCCGCAAAGATAATAAAAAATAAATTAGCCGCTGAGCGATCCGACGCTTCGGCGGCTACCTTGTAAAAACGACTGAGCAGTAGAATTAGTGCCTGCCTGATGTTCCTGGGCAGGTCTGCGGGCCGTTTTTTAAGATTTTTTAAAACTTCTTTCAGAAAGCTGACTACTGGCGACGGATCAGCACTTTTTTGGTCGCTACACTTCTTCCGTCAAGCATCAACTGGTAATAGTAGAGACCGTTAGACAGAGAGTGAGTGTTAATACGTATCCGGCGGTCATTCTGATCAAGTGTATACTCCGCAACAGGAGTAGACAGAATACTCATCAGAACTAATTTCGCCTCAACGCCGGGGGTCAGAAACTGATAGTCTATGTCGAAATAATCGCTGACCACAGGATTCGGATAAGCATTTGACGCCACAATTTTGTCGCTGGCGTAAAGCTTGTTTTCGTTTTTATCTGTCCGGAGATTCTCGTTCTCATCCCGGGCAACGGTGCGCGTCTCGGCTGTTTGAGTAGCGGGGGCTTCCGTTGCAGTCGGACGTACGGCCGTACCGGTTGACTGAGAGAGTTTAAACCGGTTCAGAGGGCTGCCGGCTGTTGGGTTAGACAAACCCCGGTTCAGACTGCCGGCACCGGAAAACAGGGAAGTCGTAGCTCCCGGTAAAGTCGCCTTTAACGTTATTGGTCTGGAGGCAGATGCCGAACGACCCATCTCAAGACGACTCTTCGTCTGCGCCTGCAGCGAAGTAGTGGCCATGAGCAATAAGCCGGTTAAACATCCAATAAAAGGTATATATTGTTTCATTGTAATTCAAAATCAGGGTACTTTAACGCCACTTTACAAAACTATTTATAATAAAGAGAATTGCAACGCGTTGTACTGTGAAAAATTGTTAAAACTTACGTAAAATTACTGCTTCTTTTTCGTTAGAACAGAATTTAGTGCGGATGGTTTAGTCAGTGGTCCGCTTTTTTTGTTACCGGTCGTTTTTTTAGGCTGAACGGTAATCTGATGCGTCAAAACGGTTTCTTTACCCGGTCTGTCTTCGATCCGCCACAGAAAACCTTCCAGTATTTTTTTGTCTTCGTTCATTTCGAGCGGCGGAATAAACTGGGCATCCGGCTGACCGTAGAAACGAATCTTTTCAACTTTACTCTTCTCATCGAATTCCAGATTCATGCGGCTGCATTCTACATGGTTTAACCCGACCAGCTTGTTCTTCTCATCAACGGCAAAGTAGATACTCTGACCGTTGCCTTCCACAATGACCCGATCCAGTACGGTTCGGTTTACGGTTGTTGTTGAACCCGGCTTTTCCGGTTTTGCTTTCCCTTTTCCTTTCGCAACCGTCTGACTGGCTGGTGGTTCGGCGGATAAGGTGTCGGTCACAGACCGGAAATAGGCAGTAATGCTCCTGCCTTTAACCTGATTAAAGTTCTTCAACGTATCCTGCGCAATTACGAAAGACCGGGTGCGCAGTAACATCCGGTCTATCCGGTTATTTTTCATTTTTGCCGTCATGGAATCTGCTTCCATCTGGTAGTTCTGACTCCACACAATCGGCTTTTTGTAAAAGTAAATGGTTGAATCAGCTACGTCGTAGACCAGAGAGTCACAACGGCTTTGCAGGTCTGATTTATAAACAATTACATTCTTCTGACCTACCAGTTTTTTAGGCTTTTTTACGTCATCTTTTTTGGTACCGTCGTTAAGACGAGCCGAATCGGATTTTGTAACATCCGGTGCATCAAATGCAAAGAGTGTATCGGCCCGCATAAACAACGTATCCTGACTCACTACGCTTCGTACAACCGCATGGCCGGTTACCCTGGAGACGCCTGCCTTGCCGTTATACCGGCCATGATCACCGGTAATGACTGTTTTGTCTTCTTTCGAAACCAGAACAACATTGCCTTTGGCGATCCCCAGTTCGGTCATGTTGTCGTAAAAAAGGGTATCACCGGTTAGTGTGTACTTAGGCATTTCGACCGTCGTGCGTTTCTGAAAGTTTGATACACGTGTAGCCGTATTATACTCACCTTCCTTAGCAAAAATTGTACCGTCCTTATTGACGATTTTAGTTGGGCCTCTGAACGTTGCTATCCGGCTCAGTGAATTGTAAAGTAGTGAGTCGTTTGTCAGTGTCCCTTTAGGGCCAACCAGTTTTACGTTTTTATAGAAACGGAATTGTTTAATTCGTGTATCATAAAAACCCTCATTGCTGGTCAGTATATTTTCACGGTCAACAATCCGCCCTTTTACGGGATAATGTGCAATGCCGTTTACCATGTCGTAATCCAGCCGGGTGGTTGTCAGGGTCATTTTGCGGTCGCGCATGGTGATGCGTCCCCGAAGGTTTGCCTGACGGGTATTCCCATAATAAAACATGGTATCCCCCTTAATCGAAATCGTATCCCCCTGAACGATCCGGACATTCCCGTATGCTTCAATTACGTTGGTTGTGACATTCTGGATGGCCAGGTCGCAAAACATTAATACGCCTTTATGCCGTAACTTTACGTGATTAACCAGCCGGCGCACGACTCCCTCAGGGTTATTAAGCACGACTAAGCTGTCGGGCGGCGGTGATAAAAGTTCAACCTTCTCGGCGGGGCCGGAAGGAGCTGTTGCCGGTCGGCCTGGCTGCGCCTGTGCAAGCACGGGACAAACAATGGCCAGCAACAGAATCACGTTTATTATAATGACTCGGATTTTATGAAAAACGTTGCAGTGCATAGTAAAAAAGATGCGGAAACCGCTGACAAAGGCCCGCGTATTTAACGCATATAGATATAAATATGGCTGTTAGAGCACAAAACGATCGTTCCAGAACAAACGACAAAGATAGGTTGTCCCGGGCAGACACCGGTATGCCTGACCGCTTTTTAAACTTTGTTAACGATGAATGGGGGCTCTACGATACATCCGTAAAGCAATCTGCTTCGTTATTGTTAACAGTCAGTGGCGGAATCGATTCTGTGGTGCTGGCTCATCTCTGTGCACAGACCGGACTCAATTTTTCGATGGCCCATGTCAATTTCGGACTTCGGGGGGCGGAGTCAGACGGCGATGAGGCCTTTGTCAGGGAATTGGGCGTGAGATATGCGAAACCTGTGCATGTTACACAATTTGATACCGAAGCAGAAGCCAGCCACGCCGGGGAATCTATTCAGATGGCTGCCAGACGGTTACGTTATAGTTGGTTTGCGTTGTTACAGCAACAGTATGGATTTACCTACATCGCTACCGCACACCATCAGAATGATGTGCTGGAAACTACGCTCCTCAATCTGGCCCGCGGCACAGGAATAGCCGGCTTACGCGGTTTGCCGAAACAAAACGGACAGATTATCCGTCCGCTATGGTTTGCGACACGCGCGCAGATTGAGGCGTATGCGCTACAGGAAGGGCTTACGTGGCGGGAAGATAGTTCTAACCGTGATGATAAATACCTGCGGAATCAAATCAGACATCATGTGGTGCCCGGACTTGAAGCGGTAAATGCTAACTTCTGGGGAACATTTCTACGAACAATTGACCGGTTGAGGGCTACTGAAACGATAATTGATGATGAACTGGCTAAAAGCTGGAAATGGGTTACAGATAGTTCATCTTCTGCGCAAATTGTTATCGATAAAGCCAAACTTGGCACACTCCTTGAGCCAACGTTCCGGTTAGCAGAATGGCTCCGGCCGTATGGATTTGTCTATGAGCAGGTTGTTAGCCTGGTAAGTTGTTTGCAGGCTGAGCCCGGACAGTGTTTTAAGACAACAACTCATGAGCTATGGCATCAGAAACACAGTCTTGTGCTGGTTCCGAAAAAGACGGTATTCACCGATACGTACCGATGGGAATCGTGGCCCGCTGGAAAGATTGATATAGCCGGACTCGGTATACTTGAGTTTTCTGTCACAGAGTTTGCAAAAGGTCTTGAATTTACTGAAGATCAGCATGTTGTGAGCATGGACGTAAGCCGTTTATCGGGTGAAGTCGTAATAAGGCCCTGGCAGGCAGGGGACAGATTTCAGCCAATCGGTATGCGTGGGCAAAAACTGGTCAGTGATTTTCTCAGCGGCCAGAAAGTGCCGTTACATGAGCGGCACAACGTACATGTCCTTATAGTAGGCGGGGTAATTATCTGGGTAATCGGTTATCGTATTTCAGACATGGTTAAACTCAAGCCAGATGCCAGAAAGGTGTTGATTATCAGATTGTTACCTTGATTGGTTGATGCGCTTAAACTGATTTACAGACTCTTAAGTAATATTATTACTCTTTTTTTGCTCCATGTTTTTTTTTGGCATTTAATTTGATAGTAACACGGTAGCCCATAATATATTAATTCAACAGTATTCTCTCAGACCATGAATCGATTTGTACGAACGCTGCTGTTGGCCGGGCTGGTCCTCTGGTGTTTCACTGCGCAAGCTCAGAGTACACGTTTACGAGCGGCTAACAAACAATTTGAAAACATGAGCTATGTCAGCGCAGTGCGGATGTACGAGGAGTTTTTGCGGGCAGACCGGAAAAAAGATGCCGCCGAAACCCGCGAAGCACTGATCAAGCTCGGATTTTCATACCGGAAACTGCAGGATAGCCGGAATGCAGAGCGTGTATATGCCGAATTAGTTAAAGAAAACAGCGACCTGGATAGTGAGATTTACCTTTACTATGCACAGGCACTGGCCTCAAACGGCAAATACCGTGATGCCCAGAAAATGTACAGCAAATACGGCGAAAAGCAGGGCGAAGACCTACGGGGGCGCCGCTTTACCGTTTCGTACATGGATATGAACCGGTTTTATCAGGACTCATCATCCTATCGGCTTTCCAGCCTGCCTGTCAACTCACGTCAGGCCGATTTCAGCCCGATGTATTATAAAGGAGGGTTAGTGTTTGTGTCAGCCCGTGATGAGTCAGGGTCGATCAAACGGGTTTTTAACTGGAATCAGACGCCATTCCTTGATTTATACTTCCATGCTGACACCAACCAGCTTCGTACACCGGCACCGGAAATGGCCCGCGCAGCCAACACGGCGCAGGTAGGCGGGAGTGCACCGGCCGAGCAAGCGGCTGAAGTAAATGTATCGCCGGATAAAGGCATTACAAAGGCAGAACTTTTCAGCCGGACGCTGAATACAAAATACCACGAAGGCCCGATGACCTTCACGCGGGATCAGACAACCATCGTATTTACACGCAACAACGCGAGTAAGGGTAAATCAGGAAAAAGCTCCGATGGGGTTCGTAAACTGAAACTCTATATTTCAAACGAGAAAAACGGGAAGTGGACAACTGCTAAGGAAGTACCGTTTAATAGCAGTGAATACTCGGTCGGTCACCCGGCATTTTCACCGGATGACAGCAAACTCTATTTCGTTTCTGATATGCCGGGCGGTTACGGTGGTACGGACATTTACGTCGTAGAATATAACAACGGCGAGTGGGGAACCCCTGTCAATATGGGTAAGGATATTAATACCGAAGGAAATGAGATGTTTCCGTATGCAGATGGTAACGGTAATATCTACTTTGCCTCTGACGGGCACGAAGGGCTGGGCGGTCTGGATATTTTCTTTGCTGAGTTAAAGGATGGTGTTGCCTACAAAGGAGTTGAAAATCTTGGTGCACCTATTAATTCAGAAAAAGATGACTTTGGCCTGATTACTGACAAGAGCAGGACAACGGGTTTTTTCAGCAGCAACCGCAAGAAAGGAATCAGCGACGACGATATTTACAGCTTCCGCCGGTCCTGTAAGCAGCTGAATCTGATTGTTTATGACAAGAAAACGCAGCAGCCACTGGAAGGAGCCGATGTCCGGATCGTCCGGAACGGAGTAAACCAGGATTTGCTGGTAACCAACACCCGCGGGGCAACACAGATGTGTCTGGATGCCAATACCGAATATGAGTTTAAAGCGGTGAAAGAAGGGTATGCCCTGAACAGTGCCCGCTACTCAACATTAACGCAGTCACCTGCACCTGTAATCAATATTTCGATTTATCTGGATCGCAGCGAGAATACAATCGTTAAAGGGGTCGTCAAACGTGAGGTAGACGATAAGCCGGCATCAGGTGTAAAAGTTACGCTGCGTAATGAAAAAGATAAATCGGAACGTACGATTGAAACCGGTCCGGATGGCGGTTACGAGTTTGATATGAAACCCGGGGCGCCGTATTCAATCAGCACGAAGAAAGATAAATATGCCAGCCGGACCAAACAGTTAGGCAAAACGAAAAATCCGCAGGTTGTAACGGATACGCTTGGCCTTTACGGGGAAGGAGATGTATACGAGCTGAAAAACATCTATTATGATCTGAACAAATTCTTTATCCGTCCGGACGCCGCCCGCGAACTGGATCATGTTGTTGGGTTGCTGAAAGAGTATCCGACGATGAAAATTGAGCTGCGGTCGCATACCGATGCCCGGGCAAGTGATTCCTACAACATGCGCCTGTCGGAAAACCGTGCCAGGGCCGCGCTCGATTATCTTGTATCGAAAGGCATTAGTCCGAAGCGATTGACGGCCCGGGGCTTCGGAGAAAGTGAATTGGTTAATGATTGCGGCGACGGAGTGGAATGCTCGGAAGCAGATCACCAGGCAAACCGACGAACGGAATTTAAGATTGTTGCAGTTCAGTAATAACCACTGACAGTCAGATCAGGCGGTAATGAGAAATTCTCATTACCGCCTTTTTTATTGTATCCGTATAGCAGATAATCGGGATATTATCTGTCTGGCAGCCGGAGCTGTCAATAAAGCTCAGGATTACTTTCCTGCCGGTTATCTAATTGTTGACCGTATGATAATGATTTATAATGTGGCTTTAGATTGTCTTGTAACTTAACTGGTAAGTGACTGATAATCTGTAATTTTAAAATTGTCCACTCTTTGTCCACCCTTGACATCAGGACAGTTTCACGCCTGAGTACTAGATTCATTCAGAAATTCATATCACAAGGCTCGTTTATGTTGGCAGAAATAATTTGGATACACTTATTCCGGATCGTTCAGTTCGGGTTACGGTACGGAGCACTGTTGTTGACAATTGGTTTACAACTGGAAAAAGCCATTGACGACTCATGTTTTGAAAACCGAAGCGTGTATGGCAATACTTATTTTGATGCATTTACGGAATTCCGGAGTACGGTCAATTCGCAAAAGGAAACCGGGGAGGGGGTTGGTATTGTAGACCGGAACGAAAAACTGATTAATCCGGAGCGATAAAAAAATAGCCGTCAGCGTGCCCACTGACGGTACAATAAAGAAAACCTCCCCAAAAATCCGGTTAGTCCGGGGTTTTCCGGGAGGCCAATGCTTGATAGTCATGCCTGTTGGCTATCCCATCGTTGGCAATGCGCTCAGCAGGAACAGAAACAGCAGAGATATTTTTTTGAAAAAGTCCATCTTCATCGTCGGTAAATCAGAACGTAATTCGTTAAAAAGCGGAAGCGGCCATACTGTAGGCATTCGAGGTTTGCTGTTCCAGATTATATAACTTCTTCATTACAAAGCCATGCTCAATCAGGAACGATAAACCATACTTGCGTACCATTCCATGATTGGGTAATACCGGGCTTTCTACGTGCCGGATAGCATAATTAGTAAAATAGCGGCTTACTTCTGTCGGATCGATGCTGAAGGGAGGCGTTTCCATTGACGGAGCATATTCCAGCGTGTTCAGGAAGTAGGTAGTACCAGGGTGGGTCAGTTCTTCCAGCTTTTGCAGGTATGTCAAGCGCATTGGTCGGGGAAGAGCAACCAGCGACGCACGGTCATACACCAGATCAAGGCTGCCCGTGTCTTCGGCGGTCAGCGCAAAGAAATCACCGCAGATAATGGTCAGATTACCGGAGTTGAACCGGTTGCCGCAACGCTGGTACGGAATGTCATTTTCCTGAAAAAACTGTAGTACCGCTTTTTCTACGAGTTCTACGCCGATAACCTTTCTGGCAAATTGGCTGAAATAGAGCAGATCAAGCGTTTTACCACACAGTGGTATCAGGACAGTTTTGCCCGCTAAGGTTGATGGCGGAAGATGCTGTAACAGATAAGGATGGATGTCCCGCCGGTGAAAACTCGTATACTGCCCTTCTAATTCCCATGATTTGACCCAGAATTGTGCTTCCATTAGTGCGTTGTCTTTTGATTTTGCGTAGTTGTTTGGATAACACAAAGGTCTTATAGATCAGGGAGTTTGTTGGCAGGAGAAGTACGGGATTTGAAAAACGGGGATTTTTACGCAGCCCTGCCCGGTAGGCAAGGGATTATACGCAGAGAGATAGAGAGCATCCATGGCTACCGATCAGTACATCAAAACGACTATACCGCGTAATGCAATTGAATAATTGACGTAATTTTTTTTACTTTTTTTATTGTCTGTAATTGAGACAATAAAAAGAACTCATTTATATTTGCTTGCTGATCATACATATTCATGTTTCACGCGTAAACATTTGCTGCCATGAAAAAACTTACCTTATTCCTGTTCATGATGCTGGTTACCACGCTGGGTTATGCACAAACAACATCTACGCCACCGACCGACTTTTTCGCCGGTAAATGGGAGATCTCTGTGGCCGGTACCCCTATGGGTGATGTAAAGCTTGTTACGGACCTGGTGCGTAAAAACAGTGTATTGACCGGCGAGTTGTCGGATCCGGCGGATACTACCAAACAGAAAAGGCCAATTACGAAAGTGGAAGAGAAAGGGGATAAACTGATCATTTACTTTGAGTCATCGCAGGCAGGTGAACTGGCCATCGATTTAAACAAGGTTGATGAAAACATGCTGAAAGGCACCGTTTATAACTTCGAGGCCATTGCCAAACGTATAAAATAACTGTCGGAAAGGCAGTTGATGGAAAAGAGCCCTGCTTTACCTTAATGTGGAACAGGTGCTGACCTGACTCAGAAAAGATAAAGTCGCTGCGGAGACAGCATACCTGCTTTTGTGTGAACGCGTCAACCGGCAGATCCGCCGGTTGACGCGTTTGTTTTAAATCACCGTTCCGCCATCGGCGTAGAACAAACTGCCGGTGCAGTACGATGACGCTTCAGAAGCCAGAAACAGGGCCAGCGGGCTGATTTCGTCAGTGGTGCCCATCCGGGCAATTGGCAGCCGCTTCGTAAAATGGTTCAGGATTTTGTCGTCCTGCCAGAGCGCCTGCGAAAATTTGGTTTTGATCAGGCCCGGACAGATCGCATTGACCCGGATGCCGTCGGGACCCCATTCCTTGGCCAGAACCTTGGTCAGCATATTGAGCGAGGCCTTGCTGACACTGTACATGCCGAGACCCGGATCAGGGGTATGGCCGGCAATGCTGCTCATCATGATAATGCTGCCACCCCCGCGCTGTTTCATGATCGGATGTACCAGCTTGCTCAGCTCAAACGGGGCCTTTACATTGGCCTGCATAATTTTGTCAAAAGCCGATCCGTCGCAGTCGAGCGACGGGCCGAATACCGGGTTCGTGGCCGCGTTATTGACCAGAATGTCGATGCCGCCGTACACCGAAACGGTTTTGTCGACCAGTGCTTTCAACTGATCCATGTCGCCAACGTGGGCCGCCATACCGGTTGCGTCACCGCCTTGGGCAACAATATCGGCCGCCAGTGAGTCGCAGGCATCCTGCTTGCGGCTGCTGACGACAACTTTCGCGCCGAACTGAGCAAACGTACGGGCCATATCTTCGCCGATGCCTTTGCTGGCACCCGTAATGACGGCCACCTTACCGGTCAGATCAAACATCTTTTTTTCGGGTGATGCTAAGGGTTGTGTTTCCATAAAAGGGCAATATGTTTACCTGCAAACTATCATATAAATCGGCGAATTCAAAGGAGACCGGCTAATCCCGATAGCAGATAGGGCATTAACATTTCTGTTAACAAAATAACCTGCAATAAAGCAGCCGGCGGGTAGTTGGTATAGAAGTTGATACCTGAAATTTTACCTAATTTCGTCATCTCAACCTGGCCATGTGCCTACACTAGCCCTTTATGAACGGAAAAATACCTGATTTACCTCCCTTCGTCAGCTCCTGGAAACAATTATACGCCATCGTTATCGGGGCGCTCGTGGTCGAAATCGTTTTGTTTTACTACTTAATGATTAGTTTTTCATGAGCGGACTGGATTGGGGTATACTGATCGTAACATTAGCCAGCATTATCTTTTACGGGTTATACCGTAGCCGCGGCAACCGCAACATGGACGATTACCTGCTGGCCGGACAGTCGTTGCCGTGGTACCACGTTTGCCTGTCCGTAATGGCCACCCAGGCCAGCGCTGTAACCTTTTTGTCGGCGCCCGGGCAGGGCTATGCCGACGGAATGCGGTTTGTACAGTTTTATTTCGGATTGCCGCTGGCGATGGTCGTTCTGTCGGTTACTTTCGTGCCGATTTTTCACCGGCTGCGGGTCTTCACAGCCTACGAATACCTTGAGGAACGTTTCGACGGCCGCGTCCGGATCCTGACATCGCTGCTTTTTCTGCTTCAGCGCGGCTTGTCTACCGGACTCTCTATCTATGCGCCGGCCATTATTCTGTCAACTATCTTAGGGTGGAACATCTATTGGACGAACCTGATTATGGGGGGGCTGGTACTGATCTACACGGTGACGGGTGGCACCAAAGCCATTTCCTACACCCACATCCAGCAGATGCTGATCGTAACGCTGGCCATGGGGCTGGCGGGCTATATGACCGTACATCTGCTTCCGGAGCGTGTCGGGTTCACCGATGCCCTGAAAGTGGCAGGCAAAGCGGGACGGATGAACCTGATCGACCTTAAATTTGACCCCAACAGCCGGTACAATCTCTGGTCCGGGCTGATCGGAGGCTTTTTTCTGCAGCTGTCTTATTTCGGAACGGATCAGTCGCAGGTAGGACGTTATCTGACGGGCCATTCGGTGGGGCAAAGCCGGTTAGGCCTGTTGATGAATGGCCTGCTCAAAGTACCGATGCAGTTTCTGATTCTGATGGTCGGGGTATTGGTTTTCAGTTTTTACCAGTTCCACGAATCGCCCATTTTCTTTAACAAGCAGGAGACGGAAAAGCTGAAAAACAGCCAGTATGCTACCCGGTACCAGCTACTTGAGATCCGCCACCAGTTGCTGGCCAAAGAACGGCAGAAAAACGTGGTGATGCTGGAAACCGCGATGGACGGGGATAATGAAGAAGCCGTGGCTGAGGCCACAAAAGGTCTGAAAGAGACGGATGAGGCCATTAAAGCCGTGAAAACCAGCGTCGTTGATCTGATTAAGGAGAACAATCCGGCCGCCGATACCAGCGATGTCAACTATGTTTTCCTGCGGTTTGTGCTCGACTATCTGCCGCATGGCCTGATTGGGCTGCTGATTGCGGTCATTTTCAGTGCCTCGATGGGGTCTATTGCCGCCGCCTATAACTCGCTGGCTTCTACGTCGATTGTCGATATTTATAAGCGTCGTATGCATACCGGCGGTGATGACCGGCATTATCTCAACGCGTCTAAATGGGCCACCGTTGGCTGGGGAATTTTCTGTATCATCGTGGCCCAGTTTGCCAATCGCTTCGGCAGCATGATTGAAGCGGTGAATATTCTCGGGTCCCTGTTTTATGGGGTCATTCTGGGCATCTTTGTGGTTGCCTTCTACATGAAAAGCATCGGCGGTAAGGCAACGTTCTGGGCGGCTATTATCGGTGAAATCCTGGTTGTCTACTGCTACCTGATCGATCTGACGGCCTTTCTCTGGCTCAATGCCATTGGCTGCCTGCTGGTTATGGGCTTTGCCTGGATCCTTCAGCGGGTGTTCCGCTCCTGAATAAAAAACGCCCCGACCATTGGCCGGGGCGTTTTCGCATTATACCTATCAATTATTTTTTCTTTGTCTTGCCTTTGAGTGCCGTTGGGACAGGAATTTTAGACTGGTAGTCAGTCACGGCCTTGGCAATGGCGTCTTTAAAGAACGGGAACGCACCGTCGTTGGTGCTTTCGCCGATGCTCAGGGCTTTCTGCGCCAGTGGCAGGGCCTCCGTGAATTTTCCCATTTTCGCCAGAATCTGCGACTTGATCCACAGGTTGCGGTAGGTTTCTTTCAGCCCGATTGATTTGTCAGCCCATGCCAGTGCCTGGTCAAGGCGGGTGCCTTTCGACAGGTTATAGTTGGCTGCTGCCTGTAATACGGCCGCGTCTTCCGGTTTGTCGGCAACGGCTTTCAGTACATTCGCCGCCGCATTGGCATTCACATCCACGTACATTTTCGCGGTTGCCTTGGCCGGACCAAACATGATATTCATGTTAGCCGTGCTGTCGGTCAGATCGCTGAAACTGATGGTAAAGGTCTCGTGATTGCTGCCGGTTGTTGGCTTCACGTTGACCCGCAGTACATCTTCTTCCTGTTTGTAGCTGTCTTCTGTAACGCTCAGGTTTTTGTTGAAGATGATGGTCCATTCGCTGGCATTCGGAATCGACATGATAGAATAAGTACCGGCAGCCAGTTTCTGACCTTCAACCACGACATCCGTTGTTGTCTGGAAAGTTGTGGCGCCGTTGGCACCTGTGCGCCATACTTTACCGGCCGGAACAAATGTTCCGGTAAACGGGGTGCGGCCTTTCAGGCTCGGACGGGAATATTTTACCGTAAAATCAGTAGTACCTACGGTCTGGATGATGGTTGCGCCGGGGCTCGGTTGAGGGAGACGGATCTGAGCAGTAGCCAATTGTGCAACAAGACACAGGGCAACCGCATTCAGGATGACTTTACGCATTGGAGTTGGTTGTTTAGGGATTGTTAAATGTGAAGGCGAAATTGCGGCTTTTTAGGCAAAAAAAATATAGCCGATAGACTTTTGACCATTTCGTTTTTGTTAACGCCTTGTTAACGGAGTCTCCGGTTTCTGATTAAATACCTATGCATCGCGAACCATTACTGACGCTGCTGCGTCATTATGAGCCGTTTGACGAAAATGAACGGGCTATGTGGCAGGAGACCCTGTCATTTGTTGAACAACATCCTGATTGCTTCGAACGGTCGCTGCTGACCGGACATGTGACGGGTTCGGCCTGGATTGTGTCGCCGGACCGGAGCCAGGCGGTGTTGATCCATCACCGGAAACTGGACCGCTGGTTTCAGCCGGGCGGACACTGCGACGGTGACCCGGACGTGGCGGCCGTGGCGATGAAAGAAGCCGGCGAAGAAACCGGGCTGCGGTCAATCCGGCTGGTGTCACCGGCCATTTTCGATATTGATGTGCACCCGATTCCGGCCAAAGGGGCAGTGCCGGCACACCTGCATTATGATATCCGTTTCCTGCTCGAAGCCGATCCTGACGAAGCCTTTCAGGACTCCGACGAAACCAATGATGTTAAATGGGTTAAATTCGGGGAAATGGCTGATTTCACTGATTCAGAATCCATTTTACGCATGATTCGTAAGAAAAATAGCTAAAACTATAAACATAGTAGGTGTTTTTATGGTTAATATTGTGTAAAAGTGCTTTTGCACGCTGTACAACAAAACCATAGAAAAAATGAATCATGTTATCAACAACGCGTCGTCTGCCCGGCGGCGGGGGCTGTTGTGCGCATTGATTTTGGGACTGATCGTAGCAGGGCCGGCCTTATCTCAGGACGCAAAACTGAAGCGGGACGTTACTTACTCGACGCACAATTATAAGCACCCCAACAAGGCGCAGGTAGCCCGCAAATGGGAGCAAAGCCCGACTGTCCGGACGTCGGATTTCGACGAACGGCAGGTCGTGAACGGCGATTATAAAAAGCCGGCTACCGTTATCACCCAACAGCCAACGCCTCAGATTGCCTTTGAGGTGAAGCCAGACCGTGAGATCAACCGGAATTATAAAGCAAGCATGGCCACACAGTTTGCCGGCCGCAAAAAAAAGCGGGAAAATACGGAGAATGAGCCTGTACCGGCCGACGGCGGAAACTAAACAATGGTTTCCGGATTGATCCGGTCATTATAAAGCCGGAACGATTCTTCATCAAAACACACAAAAATTACCTCCTTCAGCGGAGTGTCATTCTGCAGAAAGCCTGTGACTGTCGAAATCGCGACATCGCAGGCTTTCTCTTTTGGGTAACCGTAGATGCCCGTACTGATACCGGGAAAAGCAATCGTCTCCAGCGCTTTTTCCGACGCAACGGCCAGGGATCGGGTATAGCAACTACCCAGTAACTTCGGCTCGTCGTGATGACCACCCCGCCACACCGGACCGACCGTATGGATAACGTATGACGCCGGTAGCCGGTACCCTTTGGTCAGTTTGGCCTCTCCGGTTTTGCAGCCATGCAGCAACCGGCATTCGTGCAGTAGTTCCGGTCCTGCCGCCCGATGAATCGCCCCGTCTACACCGCCCCCGCCGAGCAGGCTTGAATTAGCCGCATTAACGATGGCATCTGTCTGCATTTTAGTGATGTCTCCGATAATGGCGGTTAATTTTGTTTTGTTAATGAGCATATAATGAGGTGATTAGAAAGTTTTACGCGTCTGTTTACAAACTTTTACAATTGTTTTCCGCCACTCAACAGGCAGTAAGATACATTTGCTTCAGAACAAAACGTACACAATAACATGAACACAGCAACGTACTTTTTATCCCTGGTACTTTATTATCTGGCCAGTTTAACCGGTAATCCGGGCACAAGCCGGTTTCAGCATTGCGCGGCTGCCTTTCTGGGGTCGGGTATGATCGTGAATGAATACACGCCATCCGGCAAATGCTCCGTTACCATGAAGGCGACCGGTGATTTATCCGTGCAGACCGTGGACCTGGGCCGCGCTGGTGCCAAAGCTGTCGAACCGATTGCCTTCCGGATTGCGATCCGCGATAAGGATACGAAAACGCTGCTGAGCTTTTCGGGCGAGGCGATGAAAAAAATTGCGATTGAAAAAGTACTGGCCCGCTGCAAAAAAGGAGATGCCATTATCCTGCTCACAACCGACGAAACCTACGCTTTACCCCATAACGAAATCCAGGTACAATGAAAACGACTGTCTTTACCCTCGCACTTTGTCTGGCTGTATCTACCGCCACGCTGGCACAGTCTGCCAGCTTTTTCAATAACCCGATTCAACTGAACGGCTACCCGCTGGACTACAGTAATTTTACGCTGCTGTCGCGTGGCGTCATGACGCTTGTTGACCCGGGAGGAAGCTCCGAAAAGGGCAAACAGGTACCGTTCCGTGTTTATCTGCGCCGGAAAGGTGTCGTAATTACCGAAGGTGGCATGAGCGACAAAACCGAATACCGGAACGTCCCGATTCATCAGATTTTGTCGAAGGCGCTCCCGGGCGATGAGCTGGTCATCGATCCGTTGTATCGTAACGACCGCATCAACCGGCAGGTCATTACCCTGCGTATGTTTTCCTGGTTGCTGTTCCGTGGCGTACGCGGCGATGGCTGTTAAAGTCATCAATTCTTCGTACCTTCCCGAACCGGAATTCCGGTTCGGGAAGGTTTTGTTCGTATGAGTATATCCATATTCAGCACATACAGGAATACGCTGCTAATCATCGTAATCTTCATCATCGGCGGGCTGTTTGTCCAGTTTTCCGGTTCCGGGATCAGCATGCCGGTAACGGAGCAACAGGCTTTTGCCCAACAGGTGAATCTGGCTATGCGCCGGACAGCCCACCAACTGCTGACAATGGCCGGCGATAAGACCACCCGCATTGAAGCGGTAAAGCAGCTGGATAAGGAAACGTTTCAGCTGCGGATGATCCGCAATTTTAACTACGATAAGCTACCCGCCATCCTGTCTGAATCCCTGAAACAGCATAACATTACGTCAGATTACGACGTGGCCGTATTCGACTGCAAGCTGGGTGAATTACAGCTGGGCTATTCGATCCGCGATCTGGACCCGGATGCAGCGGTTCCGTGCGGAGGCCGTTCGCAGGAGGCAGGATGCTATGTTGTTCAGGTACGGTTCAGGCCTGTTGACGCTCCCGATACCCCCTCAAATAATGGGGTTCTGGTTGGATTAGCCGGTGTAGTGGTGGCATTGGTTCTGGTGGTCTATGCCCGTAAGAAGCCGGTAGAGCCCCTGACTAACACATTGCCGGAAACGGAGCCCAAAAAGAGTGCCGCGCCGGAAGAACCGCAATGGCAGTTATTCGGCGAATCGCGTTTGCACGTGCAGAATCCGATTCTGGTGGCTGGCGATAACCAATATGAGCTGACCTACCGCGAGGCCAAACTGCTGCGGCTGTTTGTTGCTCATCCGCAGCAGGTTCTCGACCGTGAACTGATTCTGAAAGCGGTCTGGCAGGATGAAGGAGTCGTTGTTGGCCGGAGCATTGATGTCTTTGTTTCACGGCTGCGTAAGCTGTTGCAGGGCGACCCGACGCTTCGGATTGCGGCGGTGCATGGCATTGGTTACCGGTTAGAAATCCGGAAACCGGAAGACTACCCTGACGGGGATTTATCTAACTTCACGGCCTGAACATCTCTTCCGGCCTTATGGAATATTACCAGCAGTTTTTTGAAAATACAGATGACCTGCCTGTCTTTCTGGCGGGGCATGACTTTGAGCAGTGCACGTTCCGCAAACTTGATCTGACCGGATGTAATCTCTCCGGGGCCAATTTCGTCAATTGCCGTTTTGACGCATGCAACCTGAATAAGGTGGAGATGAAGCAGACCAAACTGCTGGATGTGGTCTTTGTTGCATCTACCCTGAACCATGTCGATTTCGGGAAATGCAACGCATTTGGCTTTCATGTCAGCTTTGCGGAATGTCAGCTTGACTACACGGTCTTTCTGGGCCGGAACATGAAAAAAGCCCGTTTTGACGAATGCTCCCTCAAAGAGGCGCATTTCCTGCAATGCGATCTGACCGGTGCTGTTTTTAAAACCTGCAACCTCGAACTGGCAAAATTCGCGGAAAATAACCTGACGCAGGCTGACTTCTCTACATCCTATAACCTGCGTCTGGATCCCGATGATAACAAACTGAAAAAAGCCCGCTTCTCGCTTTACAATCTGCCCGGCCTGCTGGTTAAATACGATCTGGTAATCAAAGAGTAACGCTTAGGGTTTCAGCAGCCGCAACGTTTGCTTCTGATCACCGTCGAGCAGCGACAGGTAGTAGATACCGGTTGGCAGGCCCATCACCTGCTGGGGCAGGGTAAGGGTCATACGGCTGTCGGGTTTGGCCTGTGAACGCCAGACAGCGCGGCCGGCCGCATCGGTTAAGGTCAGGTCAATGGTAGCGTTTTTGGCGGGGTTGGGCCATAAAATGGTGATCGTTCCATCACTGCCTACCGGATTCGGAGCAATCGTAAACCGGTCGACCGGCAAGGCCAGCAAAGTGGCCCGGCTGAAGTTCGGGATGCCGTAGCCGAGCGAGGCATCGGGGGTGGTATACCGGGAGCCTGACTCGCGGATAAGCCGTACGACATCGGTAGCTTTGAGCGTTGGGTTGGCCTGCCAGAAACCGGCTACGAGTCCGGCAACCAGCGGGCCGGAATAGGAGGTACCTGAGCCGGCCCCGATAACGCCCGTGGGCAGGCCGATAATGGTGCCGAGCCCGAATGCAGCCACATCAGGCTTTACCCGTCCGTCAGCAGACGGGCCAAAGGAACTGAAGGCCGCCCGCACGCCATAGGCATCTACTGCCCCAATCGCCAGCACACCGGCGGCATCCGAGGGGGCGCTGATATACCGCCAGGGATCGTTCCCCTCATTACCGGCAGATACCACAATGACCATTCCGGTTTCCGACGCAATCTGTGCCGCGCGGGTCGACAGGGCTGTTTTACCGTTCAGCTGCGCATAGGTGTAGCTGGTGGAGTAATCATCAAACTGTGTATAGCCCAGCGAAGAACTCAGGACATCCGCACCGGTACTGTCGGCAAATTCGGCACCAAGCAGCCAGTTCGCTTCTTCAATTTGTGTTTCATACCGTACGTCCTCCGTTTCGATCAGGACATACGAGGCGTTGAATGCGGCTCCATACAGCAGACTGTCTGAGGTCGCGGCTAAAATAGAGAGCACGTTCAGGCCGTGGGCATCATCATCATAGACATTCAGCTCATTTTCGACAAAATCCTTCGTCGCCACCACGCGGTTATCGCTGAAGAGTTTCGTCAGAAACGGTACGCGGTTGGCATTCCGGAAACCGGCATCGAGCAGGGCAATCAGCATGCCTTCGCCCCGGTAACCCTGCGCATGCATTTTATCGATACCGATCTGAGTCAGCTGGGTTCGCGACAGGCCATAGGCCAGGGCATTACCGGCTGTGCCCATTTTCCGCTGCTGGACCGTACTCGTTACCGCCATCCGCGCATTTGGGTCGGCTGTGAGCGGTTGGGCCCCGGCCAGCGACCGGTTAAATTCAAGCCCTTTAACAAACGACAGGGAAAGCACCCTGGTCAGTACGGCATCGGTTGCCTCAACCAGGGCGGCATTCATCCAGCGGGATGTGTACCGGACTGTAGCACCTGCCTGTTTAAGCTGGGCTACATACGACGGGTTGACGGGCAGATCCCGTTCGACGACAGCGATGCCTTGCCGGGTCCGGCGATCAATGGCCCGCTGCGACAAAAATTCCTGCGGACGGCTGACGGCGTACGGACTGTTCGCTTTATCTTTTAAAAGAACGAGGTACTTACGGGAAACGGTGGTCTGGGCTGAAGCCGCCACACTGAACAGACACAAACAAAAAAGCAGTAATTTATTCTTTCCCATAATTGATAAGCTGAAAGGTTTGTCGGATACCATAATCGATTTGGTGTTGGCCTGCGCAGTCCGGTGTTTCGGCGCAAAACGACAGGTGTGTGCTTTGCCGGTAAATAAGCCCGATTCCGGGCGCGTAAACGGCCAGTTGCCGGTGCTGCCCGACCAGTGTCGAATCATCGGCTTCTACCACGGTTATCGTTTGCGGGTATGTTTTCCCTAATACGCTGAATGGCTCACGAATGTTGCGCAAAAAAGCGGTATTGTACTCAGGATACGTAACGATTGCCGGCCACCGTTGCCCCTCAAAGATAGGAAATGACAGCACACATTTGGTTACACTGCTTTCAATTCTGTACGCTTTTACCGGCGTCCGGTAAGCCGCCCGGAGTGAGTCGGGTTGCCAGACGGCCGGTGGGCTTGTCCGCCGGTAACGATGCAGCCGGTAAGCGACGTCGCCGGTTGCATTCAGAAAAGGCTGACCGGTGAGTTCCCTGAGCTGATACGTGATGCTTTGTGGGGGCTGACTGAGCGAGTACCGTTCTTCGGTAACAAGGTAATCGGTAAAGCGGCCGGTTTCCAGCGGGAAGTAGGCGGCATCGGCCGGATCGTCAGCCATTGTCTCCGGTTGACAGGCATTGAACGTCCAGACAGAAAGTAGCAGCAGGCCGGCAGCGGCCAACGGGTGGCGCATGGGTTTTATCGTCTCTGAGGTCATATTCCCGTAGAGACGACAGGTTTGATAACAAGTCATGATTTAGCCTGGTAATCGTCTTCAGGCTACGTGCAGGATGGCGAAAGAACAGAATTACTTTCCCGGGTTTAAAACTTTTTTCCTGCACAAACCGTAGATCAAGGGTGAGTAAAACCCACGTTTTTGTATGAATAATTTGAAGAAGCTAGTTGATTCGCTGGCTCCCGTACGGGAGAAACTGATACATCACCCTGTTTATTCGGCCGTACACGATCTGGACGGATTACGGGAGTTTGCCAGATACCATGCCTTTGCGGTCTGGGATTTTATGTCGCTGCTCAAGGCATTACAGGCAAAACTGACGTGCGTGTCTGTTCCATGGGTACCGGTCGGGTCGGGACAGGTACGGTATCTGATTAATGAAATTGTGGCGGGCGAGGAGAGTGATGAAGCGCCGGCATTAGCGGGCGGGGAGCCACGGCGGATGAGCCACTACGAACTATATCTGGAGGCCATGCAGCAGATGGATGCTGACACCGGGCCGATCCGGCAACTGCTGGCGGATATTCAGTCCGGCAAAACAGTGCAGGAGGCGTTGGCCTTGCAGCACTTACCGGAAGGCGTCCGCGACTTTGTGCTGTTTACCTTTGAGATCATTGCGACCGGCAAACCGCATGTTATTGCCGCCGCCTTTACGTTTGGCCGTGAAGACCTGATTCCGGCGATGTTTATTGAAATCGTGCGGCAGCTCGACGAGACGCATCAGGCTATGCTTGGTACGTTCCGTTTTTACCTCGAACGTCATATCGAACTCGACGGTGACCATCACAGCCATCTGGCCATGCAGATGGTGGAGGAACTCTGCGGCCATGACGAGATAAAATGGCAGGAAGCCGCCGAATGGACGATTAAGGCCCTGGAAAAACGGGTAACGTTGTGGGACGCCGTCGTAGAACGTGTCAGTGTGGATGCCTGAATTGCACGTTACGAAAGATTCTCTTAAGTTTACCCCACTGGCCACCAGTGGGGTATTTTTTTACAGTTTACCCGCCTGAGCCGGTGTTTACAAAGCTAACAGACGGGACGTTATGAACGAGCAGCAACCTGAGATCGTAAAGGAGTATACTAACGGGGAGATTACAGTGGTCTGGAAACCGGCAACCTGCATTCACTCAAAACACTGCTGGACGGAGCTCCGGACCGTATTTAACCCGAAAGACCGGCCGTGGGTGCACATGGATGGCAGTACCACCAACCGGATCATTGAGCAGGTAGACCGTTGTCCGTCGAAAGCCCTGACCTATTACCGCAACGAAACCGGTCAGCCCGAAGCGGCTGAACCGGAAGTCACGGTAGAAAACATCATTGAACCACTGGCCAACGGGCCGTTGCTGGTGTATGGCAATGTGCTGGTTAAAAATACCGATGGCACCGAAACCCGTTGTACGGAAGTCACGGCGTTCTGCCGGTGTGGGGGCAGCGCCAACAAGCCTTACTGCGACGGTACCCACGTAAAAATCGGCTTCAGTGCCTAAACCGGTGCGGGGGTTGGCCGCCACATAAAGGATTTTTCATCGATAGCCCGCATGGTACACAGAATACCGTCGAGGTGATCGACTTCATGTTGCAGCAGCTCCGAGAGGTCGTCGGTGAGCGTCCACGACTGCGGTTGCCAGTGTTCATCCATGTAGTTAATCGTAACGCTCCGGTGCCGCCGCACCCTGACCAGCAGGTTGGGAAAACTCATGCAGTCGTCCCAAAGCTCGAAGACGTCTGCGCTTTCGTCCGAAAAGACAGGGTTGATGAACACGACGGGTTTGTCGATGTGCATGTAAACAACCCGCTTCATGTACCCCAGCTGCGGAGCCGCAATGGCCCGTCCGGCCTTATACACGTCCCGGAACTCCATAAGTACCTGATGCAGGTCGGCCACCATTTGGGCGACTGCCGGTAATTCAGCTTCGGTAACCGGAGCGCAGACTTCATATAAGCGGGGATCACCCAATAAAACCAGATCAGATAAGTGCTTCATTCACAAAGGGTAATAAAATTTTTATAGGTATTAATGAAAAAAGTGTAAACAAAAAAAATGAACACTCCGTTGAAACGAACATTCCGGCAAGTATCCGGAGAGTGAATAAATTGTTCAACGTTTTACGGATTAATTTAATGAAAACTACAAAAAGCCTGTATCGATTCCGTGCCTTTGCATGGGCCCTACTGAGTGCTATTGCTTTTGCGACAGTAAGTTGTTCGAAAGATGACGAGCCAGCCATGACGTCGCAGTCCATCACCGACATTGTCAACACCAATTCAGATTTTACCATTCTGCGGGCCGCCGTTCAGCGCGCCGGACTGGGCACGGCGCTTCAATCGGGTAGCCTGACCGTGTTTGCGCCAACCGATGCGGCGTTTCAGGCGGCGGGTTTTGCGGATGCAGCGGCGATCAATGCCGTGGCCGATACCACGCTCCGGAATATCCTGCAATATCACGTTGTGGGATCAAAGGTAGAATCGTCGGCGATTAATTTTGGTAATAATGCAGCAGTCAACTCATTACTTACTAATAATGGTACGTTGTATGTAACAAAAGACAACTCCGGTGTGTCCGTCAACGGTGCCCGCGTAACGCAGGCCGATGTAATGGCCTCTAACGGTGTCGTTCATGTGATTGATAAAGTATTGATGCCGCCAACCGGCAATCTGGTACAGGTGATTACGAGTCAGCCGCAAAACTTCAGTCTGCTGGCGGCGGCGGCCACACGGGCCGGTACCGCTTTATTAACCGCCCTGAGCAGCTCAACCGCAGCGGTAACGGTATTCGCCCCAACCAATGCAGCTTTTCTGGCGGCGGGTCTGGATGCTGCTGCCATTCAGCAGGCAACGCCGGCCCAACTGACAACGATTCTGACCTATCATGCCGTGCCGGGCCGTGTATTCGCAACAAACCTGGCGAGTGGCACCGTTACGACCCTGCAATCAGGTACGGTAACGGTTAATGTCGGGGCCAATACCGTATCCATTCTTGGCGCAGGCAACAACGGGACAGCGGCTAATGTAACACGGGCCAACGTCATGGCAACCAACGGTGTCATTCACGTGATTGACCGGGTATTGCTACCGGCGCAGTAATTTTGCTGAGTAATAACGTTTTCTTGCGGTTGTTAGGCTATGGACCTGGCAACCGCTTGTTTTTTGCCCGGTTTTCGGTTGTTTTGCCGCTGGAATCAGGATTTTTTTAGTGTAGACAGGAGTATGGGATGAACAGGATGGAATGCAATCAGGAATCGATAAATCCTGTAATCCTGCCCAAAAAGATACCCTGCTTCTGCCAATAAAGCTGCTGCCTGTCAGATATTTATGAACCGGAAATTATTTCTCCTCGATGCGATGGCCCTCATATACCGGGCACATTTTGCATTCAATAAAAGCCCGCGTATTACCACCCGTGGCCTGAATACCAGCTGTATCTTTGGTTTTATGAACTCCCTGCTGGAAGTACTGACCAAAGAGAAGCCTACCCATATCGGCGTGGCCTTCGATACGTCGAAAAAAACGTTCCGGCATGAACAGTTTGAGCAGTACAAAGCCAACCGGCAGTCACAGCCGGAAGACATTACCGTCGCGATTCCGTATATCAAGCAGATCGTCGAAGCGATGAACATCCCGCTGTTGTGGCTGGATGGATATGAGGCCGACGATATCATCGGGACGCTCTCACAAAAAGCTTGTGCGACCGGTGAGTTTGAAACCTATATGATGACGCCCGACAAAGACTATGGGCAGCTGGTCAACGACTGTGTGTTTATCTACAAACCGGCGTTTATGGGTAAACCGGCCGAAAAGCTGGGCGTGACCGAAATTCTGGACCGCTGGCAGATCGAACGGGTCGATCAGGTGATTGATATTCTGGGGTTGATGGGCGATGCGGTCGACAACATTCCGGGAATTCCGGGCATAGGCGAAAAAACGGCGCAGAAACTGATAGCCGAGTTCGGAACGATTGAAAACCTGATTGCCGGTGCTGATAAGCTGAAAGGAAAGCAAAAGGAGAATGTCGTCAATTTTGCGCAGCAGGGCTTGCTGTCGAAACAACTGGCAACGATTCACCTCGACGTGCCGATTCCGTTTGATCCGGAAGCGCTTCAACTCAAAGAATATGACAAGCCACGTTTGTCGGCGTTAATGGACGAACTGGAGTTCCGGCAGTTAAAGGGCCGGTTGCTGGGTGCCGACTATGAGGCGGCTCCGGCGGCCAAAGCGGCAACACCGGCGAAACCGTCTGCGAAAGCGGCTCCGGCGGGGCAGATGGACCTCTTTGCACAGGTGGCCCCTACACCGTCCGGTACGCAGGACCTGCCGTTCGACTTCGGTGACAGCGATACAACTGATCAGCCGGTGCGGGTGCCGGTCGCATCGGGTGCGTCGGCTACGCCGGATCAGGTAGTAACCGAGGTGGCCAATGAGGGAGAACAGCCTGCTTTTCTGGATGTACCTTACGAAACGGAGACGCCTGAATTGTCAGACAGCCGGCAAACCATCCATACCGTCCGCCATGATTACCGGCTGGTCGATACGCCTGAACTCCGGCAGGATCTGGCCTATTACCTGAGCCTTCAGGAATCGTTCTGCTTTGATTCGGAAACCACGTCGGTCGACCCGGTCGAGGCCGATCTGGTGGGCTTGTCGTTTGCATACCGGAAGGGCGAGGCCTTCTACGTTCCGGTACCGGCCGACAAAGACGAAGCACAGGCGATTGTCGATGTATTCAAAGGTGTGTTCGAAAATCCGGCTATCCGGAAAATCGGGCAGAACCTCAAATACGACATACTGATGCTGAAAAAATACGGTGTTGAAGTACAGGGCAAACTCTTCGATACCATGCTCGCGCACTACCTGATTGAGCCGGAGCAACGCCACAACATGGACATCATGGCCATGACGTACCTGAACTACCAGCCGGTGTCGATTGAGGAACTGATTGGTAAAAAAGGACCGAAGCAGCTGACCATGCGCGATGTGGAGATGCAGAAGGTGGTGGAATACGCGGCCGAAGATGCCGATATTACGCTGCAGCTTAAGGAGACCTTTGCGCCGCTGCTCGAAAAAGACAGCCTGAACAAACTATTTGAGCAGGTCGAAATGCCGCTGGTAAATGTGCTGGCCGACATCGAGCTGGAAGGTGTCCGCGTCGATCAGAAGGCGCTGGCCGATCTGTCGGCGACACTGGATGTTGATATCCGGCAGGTGCAGCAGGAGATTTATACGATTGCAGGCAGTGAGTTCAACATCGGGTCACCGAAGCAGTTGGGCGAAATCCTGTTTGAGCGCCTGAAGCTCGACAAAAACGCCAAAAAAACGCGGACAGGCCAGTATGCGACCGGTGAAGAGATCCTCTCCAAACTGGAAGAAGAACACGAAATTGCCCGCAAGATTCTGGATTACCGCGAGCTGGTGAAACTGAAAAATACATATGTGGATGCCTTGCCGTTGCTGATCAGTAAGCGGGATGGCCGGATTCATACGTCGTTTAATCAGGCGGTGGCAGCAACGGGACGCTTAAGCTCGACCAACCCGAATTTGCAGAACATTCCGATCCGGACGCCGCGGGGTAAGGAGATCCGCAAGGCATTTGTGCCGCGTTCGGACGAATTTGTGATCATGTCGGCCGATTACTCGCAGATTGAGTTGCGGATTATGGCTGCCTTCAGTGGTGACCCGACCATGCTCGACGCGTTTAATAACGGCATTGACATTCATACGAGTACGGCCAGTAAGGTGTTTGGCGTACCGATTGCCGAGGTAACGGGCGACATGCGCCGGAAAGCCAAAACCATCAACTTCGGGATTATTTACGGCATTTCGGCCTTCGGCTTGTCGCAGCGTCTGAAAATTCCGCGGAAAGAAGCCGCCCGGATTATCGACGATTACTTCGCGCAGTTTGCCGCTGTAAAAGGGTACATGGACGAAACCATCGAAAAGGCGCGGAACTGTGGCTATGCGGAAACGATTCTGGGTCGCCGCCGGTACCTGCGCGACATCAACTCCCGCAATCAGACCGACCGGCAGTTTGCGGAGCGCAACGCCATCAACGCCCCGATTCAGGGAAGTGCGGCCGATATGCTGAAGATTGCCATGATTCAGATCCACGACTTCATGCAGGCCAACCACCTGAAATCAAAGATGATCCTGACGGTG
Source organism: Arsenicibacter rosenii (assembly GCF_001870735.1). Taxonomy (GTDB): domain Bacteria; phylum Bacteroidota; class Bacteroidia; order Cytophagales; family Spirosomataceae; genus Arsenicibacter; species Arsenicibacter rosenii. Next base: position 72,791 of record NZ_MORL01000012.1, read on the forward strand.
CACGATGAATTGGTCTTTGACGCTCACCGTTCTGAACTGGATATGCTGCGCGAAAACGTCGACCATATCATGCGCAACGCTATCCCTATGGCCGTCAAAATGGAAACCGGCATCGGTACCGGCGACAACTGGCTGGAAGCGCATTAATAAACATTGATTCGAATTATGTACGGGCGACCCCGTGTGGTCGCCCTTTTTAATCAATGCAATTTATGTGCGGGCGACCCCGTGTGGTCGCCCATTTTAATCAATGCAATTTATGTGCGGTTGCCCCCGTGTGGTCGCCCATTTCCGGCAATGCAATGGGCCATTGATGCATAGTGGTGGCACGACTCAGAGTCGTGCCACCACTTTTTTAGATCGGGAGCGCGGAGCCGATCAGGCTTTTTGAAACGCCTCGTATTTGCCCCGGAAATACACATACGATCCCACCACCATAAGGGTATAAAACGCGGCCAGGACGTAGGCACCGTACAGGAAAAAGTCGTGGAAGCTGATGTTGGCCTGCCCGAAATTTTTGTACAACGATACCCCGACACTGCCTAGGTAGCCGTACCAGTCGGCCAGCGTAACCAGAAAACCCACCGTGCTGACGTAGCGGAACGTTGCCACCATCCGCTCAAAGTATAAGCCGTTGCAGGGCACATAGGCCATATATAGCCCAAGGCCCGTCAGCAGAAACCAGTTCCCCGCCGACAGATAGCCGCTCTGGTAAATCCAGGTACTGATGCCTACCAGCAGCCCACCCGCCAGGATCATGCCGTTGACCAGCGTAAATGCCTGGAAATTGTCTTTTACCCGTTGCAGACCCGCCATCAGAATCAGCACACCGACGGCGACCATCGTTTCGGTTTTGGCGAAAATCGCCGGGCTTAGCGGGCCGCCGTCACTCGTTGCGCCGGCCAGAATCTCCGGCCCGAAATTATCGCGGAAATCGCGGAAGGCGGTCAGAAAGACGTACGAAATAATGAGCATCACCAGTCCCGGCCGGAAGGTCCGGATAAAGGTCCGCCGTTCGTCACTTGTCATCGGGCGTCGTTCGGTGCGGAGGGCCTTATCTTCGTCGGTAGGTGGTGGCAACAAGGTAAGCGCATATACCGAAATCAGCATCGGCAGTACAAACAGCGAACCTGTCACGAACGGGAGCCAGAACTCGGTAACGCCCCAGCTGGTTTTGATGGTCAGCGCGACGGTTTTCACAAAGCCGGAGGCAAAGATGAACGACGCCGTCAGGCCCGCCACCAGCGCATCGGTCTGCTTGCGGCCTTCCAGAAAGCCTAATACGACACCGTAAACCATGCCGAGAGGCAGGCCGTTGAGGTACAGAAACGGAATATTGTAGGGAGCAGGCACCAGCGCAAACCCAAGCAGCGCCAGCAGGGCGATACCGACAAACAGCAACAGGTTCATGGCCCGTTTGGCCGGCGACATCTCCGATACAATTTTGATTCCCAGACCTTTTGACGAAGCATAACCGAGGATCTGGGCCGTAATCAGCCAGATTTTATAACTAACGCCTGCAAATGCCATGCCTTCGAACGTAACGGCGGTGATGCCTTTGCGGAACGCATACATGCAGGCGTAGGTGCAAAACGCTGCCACAGTGCCAAAGAGCATAAAGGCCGTCGGATTCCTCAGAAAAGCAGGAGATTGAACAGGTTGGGTTACCATGAACAGGGTTGTTTGTCGGATGAGCGGCCGTACGGCCCGTTTTCAGCCCACAATATATGGATTGGATCGCAACCCGCATGCGTTATCTTTCTGTTAACGGCGTTATCTTTGGGAATTAAAGAGCGGAAGAGAGAAAGAGCGGCCGTCGCGCGGTGAAAGAGCGGCCCGCCGCTGCGGTGAAAGAGTGAATTGTGCAAGTGGCATGCCACCACTACTAACTCAGAACCCAACAGTAACCCAATAAATAACCCTGAATAAAAAAATGAACCATCTTTTCGACCGCCGGGGCTTTTTGCAACGTTCAGCCCTGGCCACCATGACGACCCTGCTCGGTACGGACATTGTGTTTGCCGACCGGATGCCTGCCAATTACCTGCCTGTGGTGTTTGGTACGGAACCAGACCCGATGCCTGCCAAGCATAAGGACATGCTGGTGCTCAACAATAAGCCGTGGAACGTGGAGGCTGTGCCGCATTTGCTGGACGATGCCGTGACGCCGGCCGACAAAATGTTTATCCGTAACAACGGGCTGATGCCGGAAAGCGTCGATGCCGCCAACTGGACACTGACCATCAACGGCGAGTCGGTGAAGGCGCCGAAGACCTATAGTCTGGCCGATCTGAAGAAGAAATTTAAACCCTATACCTACCAGCTGGTACTCGAATGTGCCGGTAACGGACGGGCGAATTATTACCCGAAAACGGCCGGTAACCAGTGGGCCGACGGAGCAGTGAGCTGCGCTGAGTGGACGGGTGTCCGCCTAAAAGATATACTGGCGGATGTGGGCCTGAAAGACGACGCTGTTTATATCGGCTATTATGGCCGCGATCTGCACCTGAGCCTTGATCCGAAACAATCGCCGATTTCGCGCGGAGTTCCTATGCGGAAGGCCCTGGAAGACGAAACCCTGATTGCCTGGGCCATGAACGGGCAGGATATCCCGATGGCGCATGGCTATCCGCTGCGGCTCGTTATCGGCGGTTGGCCGGCCTCAGTGTCGGGCAAGTGGCTGCACACAATCTCGGTCCGGAATAAGGTGCACGATGGAACGAAAATGACGGGCAAGAGTTATAAGGTACCCATCAATCCCGTTGAGCCGGGCTACGATCCGCCGGAAAGCGAGTTCAAAATCATTGAGTCGATGCCGGTGAAGTCGCTGATTACGTTTCCGAAAACCGGGGCAACGGTGCCGGTCGGTCAGGCAATTAGTTTGCGCGGACATGCGTGGGCCGGTGACCGGGCTGTACGTGAAGTCCAGGTCTCGGTTGATTTCGGGGCAACGTGGCAGAAAACAAGCCTGAAAGCGCCGAAAAACCGGCTGGCGTGGCAACAGTGGTCGACCGAAATCCGGTTGCCGCAGAAAGGCTATTACGAAATATGGGCGCGGGCCGTTGACGATGCCGGAGTCGCTCAGCCTATGGTCATGCCGCAGTGGAACCCCGAAGGCTACTGTAACAATGCCTGTCACCGGATTGCCGTTAAACTCGTATAAATGTTATGAGAAAACTGCATGCACTTCTACTAACCCTCGGAGCTGCCATTGGGCTTGCTGCCTTTGTGCAACCGGCTGAAAAAAAACGCGTTGATACAATGGTCGTCCCGGAGATGGCCGTGGCCGATTCCGTGAAAAAAGATCCGGAAACCGGGCTGGCCATAGACGGGCAGCTGATGCTGGTAAAAGCACACTGTACGTCCTGTCATTCACCGAAACTAATTATCCAGAACCGCTTTACGCGGGATGGCTGGAAAGAAAAAATACGCTGGATGCAGCGCACCCAGAAACTCTGGGACTTAGGTGAATCCGAGCCTAAAGTGCTTGATTATCTGGTCAAATATTATGGACCGGAGCAAAAAACATTCGACGGGCGACGGATGCCGTTGAAAGACGTGAAGTGGTACGAATTGAAAAGTAAGTGATTCGTGATCGAGAGCCAATCATACCTCGTAAATCAATTAAGTAAGCAGAATTTGATTAGATTTAGCCAGAGGGCAAAAAGCTGTATTTCAATGGCTTATTTACTCAATCGCACATTCACTAATTCGCTCAGTAACTTATGTCAGTAAAGCATTTTTATCAGACACTCTATCAGGGCGATCAGCTGTTCCGGCTGGATGAGCGCATGTTTTCGGGCATAAATCCGGAATACAAAGGCGCGATTCCGGCGGCGACCGAACCGGTGGCCGGCATGGTACAACCTGAGCTGTCTGAGCCGGTAACGGTCGTTGAACCGGTGACCATTGCGGCTCCGGTTGTGATGGACGTGATTACACCTGAGCCGGTTTCTGTCCGGCCGGTTACCGTCCCTGACGCAGCACCTGAACCGGTACCGATGCCAACACCGGTTGTACGGGTGCAGCCAACGCCGGTTATTGTCAAAGCGCCGGATGCCGCGCCGGTACCCCAACCGCCGGTGGCACAACCTGCCCCCGCTGTCATCAATCAGAAAGTATTGATTCTGGCCGATGAAGAGCTGACAGCCAGCGACCTGTTGTTTCTGGAGAAAATTCTGAAAGCGGTAAACCTCAATCTGGATGGGGTAGAACTCATGAATCTGCACCGGATCGGGCATATTGATTTTGCCGATGTATTGCGGGGGAAATACATTCATCACTTCATTACGTTCGGGGTACCGTTCCGCCGGATCGGGCTTGACATTATGATGGATCGCTATCAGCCGGTTCGCTTTGAGGGTATTTCGTTTTTAATGGCCGACTCATTGCCGACGGTAGAGGCCGACCAGAACCTGAAACGGGCACTCTGGCATTCGCTGAAACGTGTTTTTAGCCTGTAGAGCGCGTTTTTTGGCCCGATATTGGCAGGATTTTTTCATATTTAAGACCAAAAAAGCAGCGCCCGCCATACTGAAAAGCCGCTTACGGGCTGGCTGTCAGGTAATTTAGCCTGCTTTTTGGCGTTATACATAAAGAGCAAATCGGATAGGTAGCCGATACGATACGATGACATTGACTGAACGATTCAGGAATTTGTTTCGACCAAAAGGTAAACAACAAACAGACATACCGGTAGCTGTTGTGGCAGAACCCGCCCCGATGGCTAACACCGTCAGGCCCGTGCCGTTGCCATTTTCAGACAATCGGGAGCCGGCGATGCTGTCTGCCGGTCTGCCGGTCGTAGCCGATACGGTGCCGGCCTGGCTTGAAGATGAGGACCTGCTGCGCGACGAGGCCGTACTATTCGGGTTATCGGAAGCCCGTGCCGACGAAAAGGTAGCGTTAATCAAGCATTATTTTGCCCACCGCACCGCTGATCTGGAACGTACGGTGGAGCGCTATAACGAGCAGATCGGGGAACTCAACCTGTTTATTGAGCAAAAAGAAAACCTGATCGGCGAACTGGAACACAAGCATGCGGGACTCGAAAACCGGCAACCTGCCGAGCATCATCTACCCCGGACGCTGGCCGGCCTCGCCCTTTCGGTGGTAATGTGTGTGGGCAACTACTTTCTGATTGCCGATACCCTGCTGCCTGCCTTTCCGCGTAACAGCGCGCTGATTTCCATCGGTGTGTTTCTGGCGGGTATGTTTAACCTGTTCAGCCGGACTTCGTTTTTACACGAGACCTCCGCACCCGTAACGCCCCGTCGTCTGCTGGAAGAGGTGGGTTTGCCGTTAGCCGCTTCGTTTTTTGTGCTCGTACAAGCCCTGCAAACCCAGCCGGTGCTGAATGCCGTGGCGTTATTCGTCTTTATTTTCTTCCTGTTTTTACTGGCCGGAAAACTACTCTTAGGCACACTGACCGTTCTGCATCGTGACCTGCGTACCTACGCGGCTAACCAGACACTGGTAAAAGACAAACTGGCAAAACTCGGGGCCTGGGAGGCAGACATCCAGCTGTTGAAACGGGAGATCGACTATATCCGGGCGCAGAAGTGGCAGATCCTGCCTGACCTGAACCGGGCCGAAGCCAGTCTCGACCGGTTGAACGCAAGGCGGGATATGCTTGTTAGTCTGTTTATCAGTGAGTTTAATCTGGCGCGGCAGTTAAGATCCCGCCTGACCGAGAAGCAGCAAAAAGAAATTCTCGACGGGCAATAGGGGCGGAGGTGCCGGGCATAATCGCATTATCAGATGGAACCAACACAAAATCAGGACTTTCAACATGGCTATACCAGTGGTGTTGAAGGGGTCGACCGGAGCAATTTTGAAGGCTATCTGTCGAGTCAGGTCAATTACGAATGGCTGACTGAGCAGACCCGCTATACCCGTGACGAACTACAGAAAGTAGAACAAACGCTGGCCGAAGCGACGGAAAACCATAAAACAACCTATAGTCAGTTGCAGGACCATCTCCTGAAACTCAGCGTGCAGTCGGCCCGCACGGAACGGCTGAACAACGACCGGAAGGCGATTGACGATGAGCGTGAACGCCTGCAGGCGCGCCGCGATAAAGCATCGCCCGACTACTCCTTACTGGGCGGATTATTGTTCCTGGTTGCCGGTATTGCCTTTGTGGCGGGTGACCTGATCATTTCGCACGAAATTGTGGCGTATGCCCTTAACATTCGTGATACCAATGAAGCCTGGGCATTTGCGGTAGGTCTGGCCATGGTGTCGATCCTGCTCAAACCGGCCTATGACCGGCTCATTGAAAAACCGTATCAGGAGGAGCCTGAAAAAAATCGCTCGAAATACGAAAAATTCAAGCTGGCGCTGGCCGTTTTCTCGATCCTGACCCTGGCCGTGCTGGGTTGGTTCCGGTACGAAGCTTACCGGACCGATCAGCTAAAGGCGGCGATTAATAAATCGGTACGGCAGCTACAGATTACGGGGGCACCGGTAGATGCCACGGGTGCCGTGCAGGAGTTGAGCCCGGCCGTGATGAGCAAAATAGAAAAGCAATTACAGGAGTCGGAAGCGCTTAATATGGTGCTGGTCAACAGCCCGTGGGCGTTGTTGTCATTTGTGCTGAGCGGGATCTTGTTCGCGCTGGCGGGGGCCGTCTGTCTGGGCATTGCCTTACCGGTCTTGTCGGCCTACTGGTTCCGCTGGTTACAGGCAGATTTGCGGTTCTGGAAGCTACGCCGGCGGATGAAGCGGCTGAACAGGGAACTGATTCCGGCTGAGCAGGAACTAGCCGCTCAGCTAACCCGCAAATCGGTGCTGGAGCATGAACTTGTACTGTTGCCATCGCTCGATGAGTTGAAAGCCAAACAGCACAGGTTACAGGCCGAACTGCGCGACCTGGTAGCCGAAACCCGCATCAGTCAGACCGATAGCCGGATTAATAGCTTCAACGACGGCTATGTGAAAGGAGAGGCCGCCCGGGGAGCTATGTCCGACGAAGAATGGCAACAGGTAAAGGCCAGCTATTTTTCGACGGCGAACCTGGCGAGCCGCGCTAAATCCGCCTCGCCTGAACGGGCTTTTACGGTGAACGGCAACGGTACCAAAAACGGCCTTCGCCCGCATCAGGCCCTGCGCAAATTTATTTCAGAAGACCTCTCGTAGAGACGCAACATCTTGCGTCTCATTTTCGACAGGCAACATCTTGCGTCTCATTCGCTCCCCGAAAGGTTAAAACGCTCGGGGAGTTTTTATGATCTACAGCCTTTTCAACAAACTAACCGCCTCGTGATGAATACGGGGAGCGGTCTCCGGCCCGACTGAGTTAACCTCTCCATAAGGCGACTTCTGAAGCCCGTACGTAAACGGTGATTCGGTATCCCACTGACTTTTCGGGACAATATAACCCAGCTCATCATTGGCCAGCCCCAGAACAAATTTATAGCGACCCTGCATCAGGTTTCGCAGCGGAGGCGTTTCTACTGGCGCGATGCCGAAATCACCTCCTTCGGGCTGTTGCACGCCGCCGTTGGCAATTTCCGGATAAAGCTCACCCGGAATGGTCAGGAAACTGGCCAGTGGCCCGGCCGCCGAATTGATCGTGAAACCAGCCATTTCTGTCCGTAGATTACCCCAACTGCTGTACCCGAATTTCAGCAGGCCGAGGGCAACGCCAAGTTTAAACATGTTGTTGTCGAGCGGCAGTTCAAACGTGTGGGCCAGTAACCGGATATTGATGGTTGAAACAGCTTTGGTGGTATCGGTTTTCAGCGCGTTCAGGGCTAGATTGGCCAACTGCCTGCCTTCTGCATCGGCTTTTTCAAAGGAAGGTTCCAGAATCTGCTTACCAGTCCGCGGGTCCTGTACGGGCTGACTGGGATGGGTCGTCATGAGCCCGCCGACACAGCCGGACGCATAGACGACGGTGCCGCCAAGGTCTTTTTCCAGGTAAGTCCGGACATAGTGCGGGAAGTCGGAGGTGATGTCGAGGTTTTTGCTCCAGAGGGTTTCGGGATGGTTGCCCCAGACAACCAGCGAGCCCAGTGTACTGTCTTTATCGGCCGCCAGCGCCTGCATCATATACAGCCCGGCATCCTTAACCACCGGCTTACGGGTATCTTTGATCAGCGTGTCGGCGCCGGTCAGGTCCTGTACAAAACGCAGCCGGGCCGGTTGCAGGCCATTGGCGGCCTCCGTAACCGCCTTCACCACCTGCTGCTCAATAAAGGCCTGATAGTCGGCATTGACCCCGGTTTTGAACATACTTTCGCCCCACATACCGAGCATGTCCGGCGCTTCGTGGTTATGCGTACTGCAAACGATGCTGTAGGTAATGCCTGCCTCTGCCGGCAGTGCTTTCCGGATGTCGACAACGTTGTTGTGGGAGAGCCCCAGTACATCCACTGCAGCAATGGCCAGCCGTGTTTGCCCGTCATCGATCACGACTGCCCGTACCCAGAGATCGTCGTGGATACCGTTGGCGGGTCGTTGGCTATGAAAACCGGCCAGCCAGAACGCGTCAAATTTACCGTTGTTGTTCCGGTCCTGATAGGTGTCGCCGTCTTCCTCCGAATATTTGGCATCATTGTTTTTATCGGTCCAGGTATCGGGCAGTACGGGTGTTATTTTCAGGGCGGCAAACCCAACTTTTACGTTTTTGGGGGCCGCCGGTTTTATATCAAGGTTAAGGCTGTAGCCCGGCTGCCGGTCACGGCTACGGTATAAAAACGTGCCACCGCAGACAAGCAGCAGCAAGACGATAATCAGCAGAAAAATCCGGAAAAAGGCGCGCATCGGAGCGAAGAGTCAAGGAGTTAGAATAGAGGTAATACGCCGGAACAGGGGTTGCAGACTATTGCGCAAAACGTATTTATCGCAGTATCGGGAAGTTCCTTGCTCAATCTGCCAGGCAATGTTCCGGCAACGCTTAGACGCCGGTAGGTTCTTTGGTCGGGCGTATTTCGCTGGGGTACACGCCAAATCGTTGCTGGAAGATGCGGGAGAAGTAAGAAACCTGCTGAAAGCCCACGGCATAGCAGGCTTCTTTGACCGTAGTTACCTTCCCGTTTTCGAGCCATTCCCTGGCCGACTGCAGGCGTATTTCCTGAATAAACTGATTAGGCGTAAAACCTGTATTGACTTTAATAAGCCGGTATAGCTGGCGTTCGCTGACGTGGATGAGCTCAGCCAGTGAGCTGTTTCTGAAGTCCGTATCCGACAGATTGGCTTGGATATGTTGTTCGAGGGTTATCAGCCAGTTTACCTCCGGTTCGGTTTTGCTTCGGGCAGGTGATTCGCGGTCGTCGGTGGCCAGTTGCCAGGCGTTTTGCTCGCGGCTACGTTCCAGCAGATTTTCTATACGTGTCAGCAACTCATGGCCGACAAACGGTTTTGTCAGAAAATCGGCTACGCCCAGTTCCAGGATTTTTAACCGCAGGGTTGTATCTGTCCGGGCAGTGAGCATCATCAGCGGGATTGTCGTCAGCGTGGGATGACTGCGGAGTTGGCCAATCAGCCCCAGACCATCAAGCTCGGGCATCATCATATCGGTGATAATGAGCTGTGGCAATTCTTCCGGACTGCAATTGGTCAGACAGTCAATTGCCAGCTGTCCGTTAGCGGCTGTTCTGGTCTGATAATGAGGCGCTAATAACGATGATATGTAAGCGGCCATATCCAGATTATCTTCCACAATCAGGATCCGGTCATTTGCAGAAACCGGGCGGATTTTGTTTCGGTGACTGTCGGCACCGGCAGGCTGTAGTGATGTTACCGGTAAGGCCTCCGGTGCAGTGGGTAGGATTGGCGCCGCTACCGGTTGTAGCGGATATGTCAGCGTAAAGGTGCTGCCAATGCCTGGTGCCGATTCAACGGTCAGCTGTCCACCCCAGAGCCGGCAGAAATCGGCAGCAATGGCCAGGCCAATGCCCGTCCCGCCCTGCAACGGAACCTCCGCACGGGTCGACTGGTAGTAGCGCTCGAAGATGAACGGCAAATCGCCGGGGTGAATACCCATGCCGGTATCCTGTACTGAAATCCGGATTGTATCCGGATCTGTGGTCAGGAAAAGCGTAATCTGTCCCCCTGATTTAGTGAATCGCAGTGCATTGGCAATGAGGTTTTTAAGGATCGTATCCACTTTTTCGGCATCCATCAGGCACCATAAGGACGCCTGGCAGATGTCGGTTTTCAACTGGATGCCGTTGTATGCTGCCTGTGCTGCAAACAGGCTAAGCTGTTGCCTGATTAGTGCGGGCACATCGGTTGGCTTCTCCATAAGCAGAATCTGGCCGGCCTCCGCTTTGGTCAGATCGAGCAGGTTGTTTACCAGGCTCAGAAGCTGGTTTGCATTGCGTTTCATGACGGTAAGCAGTTCTGCCGCCGTCGGGTCGGTAATCTGCCGGGCAAGGTAGCTGATGGGGCCCAGCAGCAGGGTCAACGGTGTTCTGAATTCGTGGGTTACGTTGGTAAAGAAGCGGGTTTTGAGTTCGGCGTTCTCCTTAAGGCGGGCCGACTGCTGCTCAATCAGGATTTTGTCGGCTTCAATATGTTTTGTCCGGCGCAGGACCTCGGCTTCCAGCTGTTCGTTTCGGGCTATCAGCTTTTGTGTACGCCAACGGATAAAAAAGGCACCCGCCAACAGAGATACAACCAGGCAAGCCAGGTAAAACCATAGCTGTTGATAGAAGGGAGCCAGGGCTACAACCGGTATAGCTAATACGCCGGTAAGCCATTGGCCACCCGCTGCCTGTACCCGCGTCTCCAGGTGGTATGTGCCGGGGGGCAGGCCGATAATAGGCAGGTCGAGACCAGATTGCACCGCCCACGTATCCTGCCAGCCACGGATCCGGTACCAAAGCCGGGCATTCTTTGTAAACCGGTAATCGGGTATGGCAAAAGACAGCACAAACGACCGGTCGGTTGGTTGGAGCTGAATCTGTTTGTTGGCCAGAAATAGGCTCAGCGTATCCACCATCAGGCCGGTTTTGGTGTCGAGGAGCTGGAAATTAGTCACCAGGAGCGGGGAAGTCTGCGGTATATCCGCACCGACCCGGTCGGGTCTGAAAGCAGTTATTCCATTAAGGCCGCCCAAAAAGAGCTGTCCGTCGCCTGCCTTCCAGCGAGCCATCAGGTTAAACTCTTCGTGGGCAATGCCGTCTTTCGGCAAATAGATCTGCACCTGATGCGGGGCGTTTTTCCGGAAACAGACTAATCCGGCGTTCGTTGGCAGCCAGAGCCGGTTTTTGGCGTCTTCGTCAATGCTGTAGATGGTATTATCCGGTAGTCCCTGCTGCTGCGTAAAAACCTGTGTCTGGCCGGTCCGTTTATCCCAGCGGATCAGCCCTTCTCCCCGCGTAGCCAGCCAGTAGACCCCCGGTTCATCGTGGTCTGCATGGATCCAGTTAATCCGGGAAGCGGGTAGCTGGTAAGGAGCAGGGCGTTGGTCACTGTACCGGGCAACAATGCCGCGGCGTGTATCGAGCAGATACAAACCCGACGAAGCGGCTATCCAGACACCACCCGCCTGTTTGTCAGGAAAAAATCCGTTGATGGCGTTATGGGCCAGTTCCGGAAACCGGTTGTATTGCCTGAAAAGCGAACTTTGCCCGGTTTTCGGGTCAAAAAGGCTCAGGCCCGATTCGGTGCCAACCCAGAGTATCTGCCGCTCGTCCTGCCAGAGGGCATATACGTAGTTAGTGGTTGGAAGCATATATTCACGGCTTGTTCGGGTTCCCGGCTCGATCCGGACAAGGCTGCGGGCTCCCGACCAGATAAAACCATCCTTTCCCTGAAGCATGGGATATAATCCCCGTACGGGGTAGTTGTCGGGATCAGATACACTCCTGAGTGGCGTATACGCGTTGGTGGTAAGGTTGACCCGCTGCGTGGTCGATGAGTTGACCCATAATTCGTTACCCAGCTGAAGAATGCCACGAACCGCGAAACTGGGAAAGGAACTGGATTGGGTGGGCGTATATAAATACCGTCTGAACTGATTTTTTTCGGCTGTGATCAGAAAGAGCCCCTCCGAAGCACCTACCCAGACCGAGCCTGTGCGGTCAATAAATAAACTGGTTAGGCCGGTGGCCGTGGCTAAGGGGGGGCCAGCCGCGCGGTCGTCAAAAATGACTCCCTGCTCCGGGTGCCAGGCAAACAGAACGGTTCTGGTCTTCACCCAGAACAGGTTGCGGGAGGCATCGAAGGTAGCCTGGATATCGGCGAAATTGTCCTGGGCAGATACCTGAAATAAACCCGCCGGTAGCGTAATAGGCAGGCTACTCAGTTCGCCCGTTGGCGATAACCGGTACAGAAGCCTGTCAAGCCGGGTCGGTTCCAGATGAGGCCAGGTAGCCGGAGATTCATAACCCAATACTTTGCGGTAGAGGTAAATTGCGCCCTTTTCATCAACGTGTATGGGCGCTAGTTGAGCCGGTAATGGCCGCTGGCGCAGGAGCTGGCCTTTGGGAGATAGTTCCAGTAAACGGATGCGGTTTGTAATCAGGTCAGACACCGTTGCCAGCAGGGTGCCGCGGCGTGTTTGATGCAAATGCCGCATGCCGGTATGAGCGGGCAGGCGGTATACGAGCCGGACGGAACCGTTGCTGCCGATCTCCCATATACCCGGGTTTTTGGTTCCTGTAACAATATACCGGAGCGTTGCGGTTGCCGGATCGGATGATTCGCGGGTAGCTGGCTGAATGGCTTCATGCTGTAATGGAAAGGCTTTTTTAAAGAGTGAATCAAACAAAACGGGTTGTGACTCTCCCGGAGGCAGTATGGTAATTTGCCGGGATGGTTCCGGGATGCTATTGAAAAACCACTGATTACCGTCTTGGTCCATTCCTGTGACATCAAATACCAGTGTCGATGGCCGCCGCACTACCGGCTTTACCGCAGGCAGAGGCATAAACCGGGTACCATCGAACCGGTAAGCATTCATCATCGTACCGGTCCAGATCAAGCCTGCCTTATCTTGTCCGATGGCCAGCACATTCCGGTTGTCGAAACCCGGCTGTTGCCCGAAGAACTGCATCCGGAAGATGTAATCAGAAGCCGGCGACGTGGCCTGGGTAACGGACTCCGCATAACCTTGTCCCAGAACCAGTGCATGGTGGGTTAGTACGACAAGCAGAAAAGCCAGGCAAGCAGCCTGCCGGCAATAATATAGGAAGTAGGCCATCGCCTGTATGTTTTAACGTTGTTGTTACGGTAACGCCTTTTCTAAGGCTACAATTAGTTACCAAAAGTAAGGAAAGTAACCATATGTTCCTGCGTAGCCGCAGAATCAGTCTACGTTTTTATGGGCTACAGTGCCGGGCGTATTTGCCGTTGGCAATACGGTTTATGTGGCCACTACCGGCGGGTGGCGGTTTGAGCATCTCAACCGATGGGGGGAAATACGTTTATCAACAGAAATACGACCAACGGACTGAATGGTAATTCGCCCAATAAGGTATTTGTAGGCAACAATATTTATGTTGGCGGGAATGGTTTATCCATGTGTGATGAACCACTTCCCTGCTCACTGACCGTGACTGCTGCTCCCGATTCACAAACAATAACCTCTGGCGGCTCAGCCACGCTGACAGCCTCGGGTGCGGATAGCTACACCTGGAGCAACGGATCAACAGATAACCCGCTGGTCTTGACCAATGTTACCTCGGCCACAACGCTCTCGGTAACGGGAGTGACGGGAACCTGTTCGGCCACGGCTTCGGCTACAATCAGTGTAACGGCTGCCTTGTCAGTAACCAGTCCGGCAATCGATCAGCCATTGCTGGTACTGAGCGCCGGCAACTGTCCCGTTACCTTTACAGGACAGGGGTGGGGCAACCGATTTGTCATCACCAGCAACAGCGGATATGTGTTCAGTACGGTTTTCCGGAATTTTAGTTTGGGCAACAACCTGACGGCACCGGGCATCAACAAGCCGGGCACGTATACGGTAACGGCCTATGGCGATCCCGGACAAACCCCGGTTAGTTATTCGTTTTTAGTGACCGGAACGGGCTGCAACTGATCGTGCTGAATCGCTTATAATGCCCCTAACCCGCATTGGTTGTCACAGACACCATAGTCTCGGGTTGGGGCATTTTGCGTTTATGATCATACCGTGGAAAAGGTAGGGTTGACAGTCATTTCCGCACAAAACTCTGTGCGAAAAATAACATGCTGTGCGGTTTCGCACAGGCAATAAGTCTCTTGGTTGGTAGAAGTGTGCTGATAATTAATGTATTATGGTTTGGCACTGCGTTGGCTAATAGATATGGCGTAACGCAACAAATCAATGGACAAAGAGTTATCACCTGAAATCACAAGCCGCTCCCGAACCCGCCGGGGGATAACGGTGGCCGTCATTGGCGTAGTGGTGGTGGCCGGTTTAATCTATTTCCGGTCATTACTGCAAACGTCGGTTGATGCCGACCGGATCCGCATCGGTACGGCCGACGTAGGGCCGGTCGAAAATACCCTTACCGCAACCGGCGAAGTCATTCCGGCCTATGAACAAATCATTACCAGCCCGATCCGGGCCAGTATCCGCCGGATCCTGCTCACACCCGGCGCACGGGTAAAGCCGGGGCAGGCCATCATCGAACTTGATAAGTCGCTGAGTCAGATTGAGCTTGAAAAGCTGAAAGACCAGCTGGCGCTGAAGCAGAACAGCATTGAGCAGCTTCGGATGAAGCTCAATAAAAACCTCTACGATGCCGATATCAGCGATCAGATTAAAGCGCTGAACATTAACAGGCTACGGGCCGAAGTCGACGATGCCAAACGCCTGCTGAAAGTCGGTGGCAGTACGCAGGAAGACGTAACCCGCGCCGAAAATACCCTCCGGATTGCCCTGCTTGAAAAAAAACAACTTGAAAATGAACTAACCTACAACCGGCAGTCGATGGGGGCCAGCCTGAAAGAAACTCAGCTCCAGGCACAGATTGAATCGACAAACCTGAAAGTACTGGATCATAAACTGAAACAGGCTGATATTCTGGCCGACCGCGCCGGGGTACTGACTTGGGTAAACGACCACGTAGGGTCGGCCGTTAATGAGGGCGACATGCTGGCAAAACTGGCCGACCTGGGTAGTTTCAAAATCGATGGCTCTGCTTCGGATGTGTATGCCGATCAGCTGAAAACGGGCTTGCCGGTCGTGGTAAAAATCAACGATACCAACCTGCGCGGAACCATTATGCAGGTAAAACCGAGTGTACAGAACAACACCGTTCAGTTTGCGATACAGCTCGACGACAACCGGCATGCCTCGCTGCGACCCAATATGAAGGTTGAGGTTTTTGTGGTGACCAACAGCAATGCACGGGCGGTCCGGGTAGCCAACGGACCGGTTTTTAAAGGTAAACGCCGGCAGTCTGTTTTTGTGCTGAGCGGTACTAATAAAGCCATCCGCCGCGAAGTAGAAATCGGACTCACAAGCTTTGATTTTGTCGAAATTAAAAGCGGGTTGCAGGCGGGTGAAAAAATCATCATCACCGACACGAGCGAATTCGAACACCTGGACGAACTGACCATTAATCCCGTTGACAAATGAGCCATGACCTGATTGCTGTCCGGAAGCTGGTTATGGTGCTGGCGGGTTGGCTGACTTGGCACATTGCCGTTGCCCAGCCTCAACTGCTGACCCTCGAAGAAACCGTATTACTGGCCAAACAACAGTCGGTGGCTGCGCAACAGGTCCGGACGCAGTTTAAAACCAATTACTGGAAATACCGCTCGTTTCTGGCCGACTATAAACCACAGCTAAGCCTGGACGGCTACCTGCCGAGTTTTACGCGTTCGTATACGCAGGTGACGCAGCCCGACGGAACGATCAATTTCGTCCCGATTTCGAATAACAACTCGTTGCTGAATCTGGCCCTGACCCAAAACATTCCGATGACAGGCGGATCGGTTTTCGTGCAGAAACAGTTGCAGCGGTTCGATGATTTTCAGCGCAATAACACGCTCTACAACGGAATTCCGTTTGCGGTGGGGATACAGCAGCCGCTGTTCCGGTTCAATACCATGAAGTGGGACCGCAAAATTGAACCGATCCGGTACCAGGAAAGCAACCAGCAGGCCATCGAGGGGCTGGAGCAGGTGTCGGTTAATGTGACATCGCTCTATTTCGACCTGCTGGTGTCGCAGGTAAACCTGCAGATCGCGGAGAAGAACCGCAGTAATAACGACACGCTGTACAAAATTGCGCAGGAGAAGATGAAGCTGGGCAAGCTCTCGCAGAATGACCTGCTGCAGCTTCAGTTAGGATTGCTGACGGCGCAGAAAGACCTCGCTTCGGCCCGGCAAACGGCGGAGGTGGCGACCCTGAAGCTGAAAACATACATCGGCTACCGCGATCAGACCAGCTCGCGCAGCCTGATTCTGGATATTCCGTCGCAGCTGACCGACTTTACGGTCGATATGGCAACGGCCTTGAAGCAGGCGTTTTCGAACCGGTCGGCGGCCATTGCCTTTCGGCGCCGCAAGCTCGAAGCCGACCGTGACCTCGATAAGGCCAAACGCGATAACGGCCTGAATGCCACGCTGAATGCGGCTTTTGGGTTGTCGAACCGTGGTCAGCGCCCGACCGACATTTACCGGCAACCGCAGGACCGGGAGTTTCTGGAGGTGCAGTTTACACTGCCAATCATGACGTGGGGGCGTGCCCAGGCCCGTACCGAAACGGCCCGTGCCAATCAGCAGTTTGCCGAGCAGGCCATTGAGCAGGATAAACTCACATTCGAACAGGAGATCTACACGCAGGTAACACTTCTGCAAATGCTCCGGCAGCAGGTGAAACTCACCGCCGAGGCCGACAAGATCGGTAGTGAGCGCTACCAGATTGCCCAGAACCGGTTTCTGCTCAGCGATCTGAGTGTGACCGACTTAGGTATTGCCACGCAGGAAAAAGACCGGGCCCGCCGCGATTATATTCTGGCCTTACGGGATTACTGGCAGGCCTACTACAGCCTGCGCCTGCTGACACTGTATGATTTTGAACGAAACGAGAAACTAAAGTAAACATGATATCACTAACGAACATCGAAAAAGTCTACCGGACCAGCACCATTGAGACGCTGGCGCTTAACAACATTAACCTGCACATCGGGCAGGGCGAGTTTGCATCGATCATGGGGCCGTCGGGCTGCGGGAAAAGTACGCTGCTCAACATTATCGGCCTGCTGGACGCACCGAGCAAAGGCAGCATCAGCGTGGGCGGGCAGCCGGTGACCAGCTACAGCGATCAGGAAATGGCGCGGCTGCGGAACCAGCGGCTGGGTTTTATTTTCCAGAGCTTTCACCTCATCAACGACCTGTCGGTGCTCGACAACGTGGAAATTCCGTTGCTGTACCGTAAGCAGATTTCAGCGGCCCAACGGCGGCAGATGGCGCAGGAAGCCCTCGAGCGCGTCGGCCTCAGCAACCGCGTCAAACACTTCCCGAAACAGCTGTCGGGCGGGCAGAAACAGCGCGTCGCCATTGCCCGTGCCATCGTCGGCCGCCCCGAAATCATCCTGGCCGATGAGCCGACGGGAAACCTTGACAGTGTGATGGGTAACGAAATCCTGTCGATTCTGCAAGGGCTGAACAACGACGGGGCCACGATTGTGATGGTGACGCATGACGAAGCGATGGCCAAAAAAACGCACCGGCTGATCCGGCTTTTTGATGGTACGATGGTAGGCGATACAACATTAACACTATGCTAGCAAACTACATAAAAATCGCCTGGAAGGTATTGCTGCGGCATCCGTTCTATACCTTCATTACCCTGTTCGGCATCAGCCTGACGCTGACTGTGCTGATGGTACTGACCTCGTTTATTGATCACCTCGTTGGTAGTCATTATCCGGAAACAAATCGTAACCGGTCGCTCTATATTGAAAAAATGGTGTTAAGGGATTCTAGCCGCTCGTCGCAAAACTCGGGCCCGATGAGTTTTAAATTCCTGACACAGTATGCCAAAACCCTGAAAACGGCCGAAAAAGTGACTATTACCAGCTTTTTCCGGACCTCTAATGCCTATGCCGGTGCGCAGAAAATCAAGCTGAATACCAAGTATACCGACGCGGCGTTCTGGGAAGTCATGAATTTTACCTTTCTCGAAGGCAAACCCTATAATGAACAGAACATCCGCAATGGGGAGCTGGTCGCCGTAATCACGGATGATTTCCGCCGCCAGTATTTCAGCGATTTGTCGGAGCCTGTGGTCGGGAAGGATATTGAAGTAGAAAGCATTCATTACAAGGTGATTGGTGTTGTGAAAGGCAGCCCGCCGACACGGATTTTCTCATACGCTGATATTTATTTCCCCTATACGGTTCCGAAAAGCAACTATGAGCAGGATGACATCATGGGGGGCTATGTGGCAGTGGTTCTGGCCAACAAGGCATCTGACCGGAAAGCGGTTCAGGAGGAATTTCAGGATAAAATCCGGCGGATTCCGCTGCCAGGCAACCGGAATGGCTTTAAGTATGATATTGCCGAAGTCGGCTGTGCGCCTTATGTCGAAAGTATGCTGAGCATTTTTATGGAGGGCGGACCGCAGGTAAAGGTAATCTTCTATAGCGTCATCGCTTTCCTGATGTTTATGCTGATGGGCTTACCGGCCATTAACCTGGTCAACGTAAATGTCAGCCGGATCATGGAGCGCTCGTCGGAAATCGGTATCCGCAAAGCCTTCGGGGCACCGATCCGGACGCTGCTCATGCAGTTTATCGTCGAAAACATCTTTATTACGTTTATCGGCGGCACTATTGCACTGGTTCTGACGCTCATTACGATCTATTTGATCAACCAAAGCGGCTGGATTGCCTATGCCGATCTGACTATCAACCTGAATGTATTTCTGGTGAGCATCGGTGTCTGTCTGTTATTCGGGTTGCTCTCCGGCGTAGCGCCTGCCTTACGCATGTCTAAACTGTCGATTGTTGAAGCACTTAAATCATAATTACTGAATGGCGATTGAGTGATTGAGTGAAGCGTTTACCGCATACTTTAACACTCAATCACTCAATCGCACAATCTCTCAATAAACCATGATCCGTCATCTTTTTCGATTAATATGGAATAAAAAGAAAACCCATGCCTTGCTGATGGTAGAAATTTGGGCGTCTTTTCTGGTCCTGTTCGGGCTGGCTTCCATGATTGTGTTTAACGTCAGCAACTATGTGGAACCACTGGGTTTTACCTATGAACGTGTCTGGGCGGTTGATTTCAATAATAACCAGGACACAACGGCCATTCCGGATAAAGTGAATACCATTTTGCAGCGGCTGAAGGCCTATCCTGAGGTAGAGTCGGTGTCGCGGATGAGTTCCAATTTTCCGTTTTCGGCTAGTACGATGAATAATGGCGTTGATTACAAGAAGCGCCATGTGATGGCTCACTTTTATACAACTGACGCCGCGTTTGCCCAAACACTGGATATGCCACTGGTGGCCGGGCGTTGGTACACAAAGGCTGATTTAGGCGGAAAGTACAAGCCGGTAGTCATTAACCGCAAAGCGCAGGAGGCCCTGTTTGTGGATGAAAACCCGCTGGGTAAGGTCTTCAGCAATTTCCGGGTAGTAGGCGTTATTGACAATTTCAAGGCTAAAGGTGAATTCATGACCAATGCGCCGGCGGTATTTGAGATGATGGACGGTAAAAATACCTGGGACAAAATTTATCTGGTAAAAACAAAGCCCGGGACCGATGCCATGTTCGAGGCCAGGCTGGTGAAAGAAATGTCGACGATGTTGGTCGGCTGGAATGTAGAGGTGAACCCATTGATTGACTCCCGGAAAAACCAGCATAACCTGACATTGGTACCGGTGATTATCTTCCTGATTGTCTGTTCGTTTTTGCTGATTAATGTGGCTCTGGGTTTGTTTGGGGTACTGAACCTGAGCATTGCTAAACGCCGTTCGGAGATCGGTCTGCGCCGGGCTATCGGGGCTACGGCGAAGAATGTGTCGTGGCAGTTTGTCGCTGAAATCTGGGTGCTGGCAACCTTCAGCCTGCTGTTCGGCCTGCTGTTTGCCGTTCAGTTTCCGCTGATGCATGTATTCGATCTGGCATCGGGTGTGTATATTGGGGCAATTGCCCTGGCGGTGGGCATCATTTACGGACTGGTAACCCTCTGTGCGCTGTTTCCGAGCCGGCAAGCCGCCACGATTCACCCGGCCGTTGCGCTGCACGAGGAGTAAGAGAAATGCCCCATGCTGCTGTTGATCGACGACGATATTGCGGTACAAACATCCCTTTCGCTGCTGTTGCGGAAGAATGGGTTTGATGTGATTACGGCCGGAACGCCGGACAAAGCCCTGGATGCCCTTGCTGCCAACGAACCCGAACTGGTGTTGCTCGATATGAACTTTTCGATCAATACGTCGGGGGAGGAAGGGTTGCGGCTCCTCGACGTGGTCCGGCGGATGCATCCGGCCGTACCGGTTATTCTCATTACGGGATGGGGTAGCATTGACCTGGCCGTGCGCGGGATGAAGGCCGGGGCACAGGACTTCATCACCAAGCCGTGGCAGAATGACCACCTTATGCAGTCGATCCGGACGCTGCTGAATCTGGCCCGTAAAGAGCCCGATACCAGCGAGCAGACGGTAACGGGCTCTCGCCGGAAAGTAGACCGGAAGCATGCCTTCGACCAGATTATCGGCAACGACAGCAAGCTGATCGCCATCCTGGAAACCATTGGGCGGGTAGCCCCGACAGACGCTTCGGTCCTGATTACCGGCGAAAGCGGAACCGGTAAGGAACTGATAGCCGAAGCCGTTCACCAGAACAGTAAACGGCGGACCAAACCGTTTGTGAAGGTCAATCTGGGTGGTGTATCGGCAACTCTGTTTGAAAGCGAGCTTTTCGGACACGTCCGCGGGGCCTTTACTGATGCCCGCACCGACCGGACCGGCCGCTTTGAACTAGCCGATAAAGGCACCATTTTTCTGGACGAAATCGGGGAGCTGGATCCGGCCAGCCAGGTAAAGTTGCTGCGGGTGTTGCAGGACCGGACGTTTGAGCCCCTGGGAAGCAGCCGCAGCAAACTGGTCGATGTGCGGGTGATCTGCGCCACCAACCGTAATCTGGAAGAGATGGTTGCCCGGGGTGAGTTTCGTGAAGACTTGTTTTACCGCATCAACCTGATTACCGTGAGGTTGCCGGCCTTGCGCGAACGCCCCGACGATATTCCGGCGCTGGTCGAGTATTTTGTCAACAACCTCAAAATGATTTACGACCGGCCAATGCTGCGGGTCAGCAACAACGCCCTGAACTGGCTGAAAACGCTGCCGTTGCCTGGTAATATTCGTCAGCTTAAAAACATTGTGGAACGGACGGTTCTGCTGGCTACGCGGAATGTGCTCGATGTCGAAGACTTTCAGGTGCATATCAGTGCGTCTGGTGGCCGGGCCAGTCAGCATCTGCCAGAAGTCGGGACCATGACCCTCGATCAGATGGAGTACGAAATGATCCGGCGGGCCATGGTACTGCACAACAACCAGGTGTCGAAAGTAGCCCGTGCGCTGGGCATTACCCGCTTTGCCTTGTATCGGCGTCTCGAAAAATTTGGCTTTCAGGATTATAAAGCGGAGGAGTAACGGGATGCTGGATGGTGCTGGATGCTGGATGGTGCTGGGGGAGGATGAATTTTTGTAACAATGAAAAAACAGGTCAGAGTATCACTGCGCGTGCAGTTTATGCTGTACATTATTGTCATTCATCTGGGGCTGATTTACCTGATCTTTCAGTGGGTGTATAAAGACAAACTGATCTTTATCGCTTCTGAGGTCATTGTGCTGCTGTCTGTTTTTGTGGCTATCTATCTCTACAATAACTTCAGAAAGCCAATTGATTTTATTGCGCAGGGGATTGAAAGTATTCGGGATAAAGATTTTACGACCAAGTTTGTGCCAACCGGTAAAAGCGAAATCGATCAGCTGATAGCGGTCTATAATCTGATGATCGATCAACTGAGGCAGGAACGTACACGCCAGATGGAACAGCAATTTTTTCTCGAAAAACTCATTGATGCCGCCCCGATTGCCATCCTGGTCTTTGATTTTGACGATCGGATTTCGACCGTAAATCCCAAAGCGGTCGAATGGCTGCAACTGCCGGCGCAAGCCCTTGTCGGAAAGACGGTACAGACGATCAGCCACCCGTTGGCCAACCCGCTGGCAAGCCTGGCCGATGCCGAAAGCCGTACCATCAAAGTCAATGGCATTGAGACGTACCGGGTGCAGAAATCGCACTTCATGGACCGGGGTTTCCGGCGGTCGTTTATCATTGTTGCCGAGATGACACAGGCCATTCTGGAAACCGAAAAGCTGGCCTACGGCAAGGTGATCCGGATGATGGCCCACGAAGTCAATAACTCGATCGGGGCGGTAAACTCGATTCTGGATGTCACAAAAAGCGTATTGCAGGAAGAAGCCCAGGAGGATGTTTCGCATGCCGTGCAGGTAGCCATTGAGCGCAACGACCGGCTTAGCTTGTTTATGCGCCGGTTTGCCGATGTGGTCCGGCTGCCGGTACCACAGCCGGTAGCCAACGACTGGGTAGAGGTCACCCGTTCGATGGTGCAGCTGATGATACCCCGCGCTGAAGCCGGGGGCATCCGGATGACGTTCGCCACCCACGTTTCCGGCCTGATCCGGTTAATCGACCGCGTTCAGATTGAGCAAACCCTGGTCAATATCATTAAGAACGCCATTGAAGCCTGTGTGGCGGGGCAGGTTGTTGAGGTAGCGGTTTATGCCGACCACGTGGTGATCCGCGACAACGGGCAGCCGATTGATCCGGTGGTAGCGGCCAATTTGTTTAATCCGTTTTACAGCACCCGGCCCGAAGGGCAAGGCATCGGCCTCACATTAACGCGGGAAATTCTGCTGAACCATAGCCTGACCTTTTCGCTCAGGACCAATGCAGAGGGCTGGACCGAGTTTGTAATTAATGTGTAAGCCCTTCAGGGAAGGGTCGGGTCTTTAAGCATGTAGCCAATGCCAATGATGGTATAGATCAGTTTGGGCGAAAAATGCTTGTCAATTTTCCGGCGGAGGTAGTTGATGTATACGTCAATCATGTTGATACTGGAGCCGACATTTAGTTTCAGAATGCGTTCATACATGTTCACACGGGAAATAATGCGGTTTTTGTTGAGCAGCAGATACTCAAGCATGGCATATTCGCGGGCCGTCAGGTCAATCGTTTGTCCGGATCGGGTCACCTGCCTGGTATGCCCGTTGAGCTCCAGATCCGCGATGCGTAGGGTTTGGTTGGTACTGACTTCCTTAAAACGGGTATAAAGTGACAGAATGCGCGTGTGCAGCTCATCAATCAGAAAGGGCTTGGTCAGGTAGTCACTGGCGCCGGTCGCATATCCGTCTTTTTTGTGCGCCAGACTCTCCAGCGCCGTTAGCATCAGAACCGGTATCTGGGGCTTATCCGTACGCAATAGCTGACAGACCTGAAAGCCGCTGAGCAGCGGCAGGTTAATGTCCAGTATCACCACGTCATAATCATATTCAAGGGCCATAGAAAGCCCGCTTTGGCCGTCGTAAGCCGTATCTACACGGTAGCCTAACTGCATCAATCCTTTTCGTACGGCTATGCTGAGTTTATCCTCATCTTCAATCAATAAGAGTTTCATCATAATGGACGAAGGCTTATTTAAAATTATTCCCTGAACAGGTCTGAATGCCAGGTCGAAAATGGTGATAATGTAGCCTGAAGGCATTAAAATGAGGTGAAATTTATGGTGGCGCCCTACAAAAGAAGCCATGGTTAGGCCCTGTATCCCGAATATTGGTTACGGGAAAGAGAGTAGTAATGCCATCACAGCAGCTGGAATGACCCGGCCCCGGGGTGGCTTTATGCTACGGTTTGTATAGTGCTACTCTATAGTCCCGTCGGATTCCGGCAGCAGAAACACGCCGATCAGCGTCGTGAGTGCGGCCATGCCAAGGGGGTACAGCAAGCCGGCAAACTGATTGCCGGTCGATGAAATCAGCGCCGTGGCAATAAACGGCGTGAGGCCCCCGAAAATGCCGTTCCCGATGTGGTAGGGCAGGGAAAGAGACGTGTAGCGGATGCGCGTCGGGAACAATTCAACGAGGTAGGCCGCAATCGGTCCGTAGGCCATTGCAACAATAAATACCTGAATAAATACCCAAACAATAAGCCGGTTACGTGAACCGCTGCTGAGGTAGATGACCGTTTTCGGCCGGGAGTCAGGCTCATCCGGAAGCTGTGTGATGACTTCTGAGGAACCATCTGCAAACATTCTGGTCTCCGTCCGGACAGCCTTACCGGCTTCAATGCGCTGGTTAACAGTAGTCTGTGTAACGGCCTTGCCCGCCGGATCAATGGCCGCAGCCATATGCCGGTAGATCGGGTAAAAGGTCAGGGCGGCCAGGGCAAGCCCCGTCATCATCAGCTTTTTCCGGCTGATCCACGCCGATGTTTTTTTGTCGGACAACGATCCGAAGAAAACGGCAAACGGAGTCGCCAGCACAATGGCAACCAGCATAATCTGGTTCGTTTGCAGGAAATCAACGTGCATGATGGTGCCGATGAAGACGCTGGGGTAGAAGTGGGCCGTGTACCAGATGCAGCCGTAGCCTGCCGTGAGCCCGAAGAGCGTCAGCAGGACCAGCCGGCGGTTCTGCGGATTGACAAACGATTCCTTCAGCGGATTTTTCGATACTGTGTTTGTTGTTTTCAACTGCCTGAACAAGGGCGATTCGTCCATATTCTGCCGGATAAAATACGAGACAATCACCAGCAGGCCCGACAGCATGAAGGGAATGCGCCAGCCCCAGTCCTGAAAATCATCGGGCGACAGCAGGGTGCGGCAGGTGAAAATAACCCCAATCGACAACACCAGACCGATGGTGGCCGTCAGCTGAATAAGGCTGGTGTAAAAACCACGCCGGGTGTCGGGCGTATGCTCGGCCACGTAGGTTGTCGCTCCTCCGTATTCACCTCCGAGAGCGAGGCCCTGCACCAGACGCAGCAGCACAAGGAGGATGGGCGCAAAAACACCGATCCGGGCATAGTTGGGCACAAAGGCTACGGCAAACGTAGACCCGCCCATGAGCAGCAGCGTTACCAGAAAGGTATATTTCCGGCCGACCGTGTCGCCGAGCTTTCCGAAAACCAGTGCCCCGAACGGGCGTACGACAAAGCCAACGGCAAAGGTCGCCAGCGCTTCGAGCGTCTGCACCAGCGGGTTGTCGCTTTTCGGGAAAAACTGCGGGCCGATGACGGTGGCGGCCAGGCTACCGAAAATAAAAAAATCGTACCACTCGATGACTGTTCCGATACCGGAGGCCAGAATGATACGACGGAGTTGCGCGCTGCTGACTTCTTTCATGGGGTTTAGTTGCTGGTTGTTCTGGTTGTGACGACAACATAGCAACTTAAGGGAAAAAAGGCTCAGAACAAAAAAGTGGTGGCACGACTACGAGTCGTGCCACCACTAAACGCTCAGAACCATCAGCAACCCCGAACCAAAACACCCCAGAACTTCCAGCATCCAGTATCCAGAACTTCCAGTATCCGGCAACTAGTTCCACCCCCCGCCCAGGGAGCGGTACAGGTCAATCAGAGCGGTAAACTGGTTGCGTTTGGTATTGATTAAGGCTAACTGCGCTTCGAGCACGTTGCGCTGGGCCGTAATGACCTCCAGATAGGCCGCATACCCGCCCCGGAACAGTTCGTTGGAGACGCTAACGGATTGTTTCAGCACGTTGACTTCCTGATTTTGCAGATTGGCCACCTTCCGGTAGTTATCCAGCCCCTTCAGGCTGGTCGACACTTCACTGAATCCGGTCAGAACCGCTTTCTGGTAATTGTAGAAGGCAGCTTTGCTTTGCGCTTCCGAAATCAGCAAATTCGATTTGAGCAGGCGGCGGTTGAACACCGGGGCCGCTAAACCACCCAGAATACCGGCCGCCAGCGAGGCCGGATTAAACAGCACCGATGCCCGGAAGGCATTGAAACCCAGATAGGGCGACAGGGTGAGTGTCGGCAAGAACTGAGCCTGGGCTACGGCTATGTCGATGTTGGCGGCTTCCATTTCCAGTTCAGCCTGCCGGATGTCGGGGCGGCGACCCAGCATCTGCGACGAAATACCGGCGCTGATCTGCGACGGTAACCGCTGGTCCTGAATGAGCTGTTTACCGCGCGGAATCGGTTGCGGGTAGCGGCCCAGCAGCAGATTGAGCTGGTTTTCAAGCCGGACGATGTCCTGTTCTACCTGATGTTCGAGGGCTCTGGTGTTGAGGAGCTGGGCCGAGAACTGCTGTACGGCCAGCTCCGTGACACGACCGGCATCCTTCTGGACGTTAACCAGCTCAACCGCACGTTCCTGCAACTGGATGTTCTCCTGAATAATGTCCAGTTCACTGTCGTTGGCCAGCAATTCGTAATACAGCCGGGCTACTTCGGCCACAAGGGCAGTCGTAATCAGGTGTTTACTTTTCTCCGTGGCCAGCAGCCGGAGCTGAGCCGACTTGCGCTGGTTTTGCAGTTTTCCCCAGATGTCGAGCTCCCACGAACTGCGGAGGCCCAGAAAATAGTCGGGTGTCGGGTTCGGAATAACCCGTGGTCCGGAAATGCGGTCTGAGAAGTTAGTATCGTAGTTTCCGACGCCGTTCAGGGTGTATTTTCCGTACCGGTCAACCCCGGCCGAAACGACGGCGTTTACCTGTGGGGCCAGCAACCCTTTGGCATACTCGACATTGGCGCGGGCCACGGTGATACGCTGAATCGCCTGCTGAATGTCAGGATTTTTGGTCAGCGCCGTATCAATCAGACTGACCAGGTTCGCATCCTGAAAGAAGGTCCGCCAGCTCAGGTCGGCCACGCTGGTTGTGTCCTGACTCTTGCTGAAGGTTTTTGGCGTTGACAAGGTCGGCGACGCCGGTGGTACAATGGCCGTCCGGCAGCCCGTGAGCAGCGATCCGGTAAGCAGCAGGCCGGTCACGATGGTTTTGGCCCGGGGTATCTCAAGTCGTTTAATGAACGGTTGTTCCATTGGCATGATGTTCTGTATAGACCGGAGCCGCGTGTGGCTCATCGTCTTTCGGTGAGTTTGATTTGAATGTACCGGCTGCTTTAGCCATGATCACGTACAATCCCGGAATCAGGATGAGTCCGAAAACGGTGCCGATCAGCATTCCTCCGGCCGCAGCCGTCCCGATGGACCGGTTTCCCATCGCACCGGCACCCGAGGCAATACACAGCGGAATGAGCCCCATGATAAACGCAAAGGACGTCATCAGGATCGGGCGCAGCCGGGCAACGGAGCCTTCAATAGCGGCCTTAACAATCGGCAGGCCTTCTTTATGGCGCTGGTTGGCAAATTCAACGATCAGGATGGCGTTTTTACCCAGCAACCCGATCAGCATAACCAGCGATACCTGAGCATAGATGTTGTTTTGCAGACCAGCCAGCTGCAGGCAGAGGAATGAACCGAAGATTCCCGCCGGCAGCGACAGAATAACGGCCAGCGGCAGGAACACACTTTCGTACTGCGCCACCAGCAGCAGGTAGACGAAGACCAGACAGATGATAAAGATGTAAATCGCCTGATCGCCCGACAGGACCTCTTCGCGCGTCATGCCCGACCAGTCGAATGTATAGCCGCGCGGCAGTTCTCCGGCCACTTCCTGAATGGCTTTGATGGCGTCACCGCTACTGTAGCCATCGGCCGATTCGCCGTTGATCATGGCCGAAGTAAACATGTTATAGCGGGTCAGCTGTTCGGGTCCGTAGACACGCTTGAGGGTAACAAAGTTTGAATACGGCACCATCTCACCTTTACTGTTTTTAACCCGCATATTCAGCACATCTTCCGGTTTTGAGCGGAAACGCGGATCGGCCTGCACCATCACCTTGTACATCTGATTGAACCGGATGAAGTTCGACGCGTAAAAACTACCCATCAGCGTTTGCAGCGTACTCATGGCATTGTCGATCGAAATGCCTTTCTGAGCAGCCTTCTCCTGGTCTACTTCCAGCAGATACTGCGGGAAACTCGGGTCAAAGCTCGTAAAGGCGTTGCTGATTTCCGGGCGGGCTTTCAGTTTAGCGATAAACTGCTCGGCTACTTCTTTGGTCTTTTGCAGATTACCGGAGCCGGTGCGGTCCATGAGCCGGATTTCAAAACCGCTGGAGTTACCGAAGCCGGGAACCGTCGGCGGCGAGAAAAACTGAATGCTGGCATCGGTAATGGTTTTGGTTTTATCGGCCAGCTGCGCAATCACATCATCAACGGTTTCTTTCCGTTCGTCCCAGTGTTTCAGGTTAATCATGCCCATCCCGTATGAGGCACCGGCCCCGTCGGTCATCAGGCTAAGCCCCGCCAGTGTGGAGATGTTTTCCACCGATTCCAGGCCCGACGCTGCTTTTTCGATCTGGTCCATGACCTTTTCGGTCCGTTCGACGGTGGCGCCAACCGGGGTAGTTACGTTCACATAAATCATCCCCTGATCTTCGGTCGGGATAAAACCGGCCGGCAGGATGGTGTTAATGCCCCATGTGCCGGCAATGAAGGCCAGTAGCACGATCCAGGTTACTACGCTGCGGTTCACAAACGGTTTCAGCCAGCCTTTGTAACGGTCCGACAAGGCATCGTACCGCCGGTTGAATCCGGCGAAGAACCGGCCCATAAGCCCTTTACTTTCTCCATGATTGGCTTTCAGCATGATCGCGCACAGGGCGGGGGTAAGCGTGACAGCGTTAATCCCGGAAATCACAATGGATATAGCCAGCGTGAGCGAAAACTGACGGTAGAAAATCCCGACCGGACCCGACAGAAACGCCACCGGAATAAATACCGCCGACATGACCAGCGTGATGGCCACAATGGCCCCGCTGATTTCACCCATGGCTGCAAAGGTGGCGGCACGCGGCGATAAATGCGCCTCTGCCATTTTCGCATGCACGGCTTCCACGACGACAATCGCGTTATCGACGACAATACCGATAGCCAGCACCAGTGCAAACAACGTCAGGAGGTTGATGGAAAAGCCAATGGCACTCATGAAGGCAAACGTCCCGACGAGCGCTACCGGCACCGCCAGAGCGCAGATCAGCGTCGACCGCCAGTCCTGAATGAATAGGAATACAACGATGAATACCAGAATAAACGCCTCAATCAGCGTCCGGAGTACCTCATGAATCGAGGCGTCGAGGAAGCGCGACACGTCGTAGGCAAAGTTATATTCCATGCCCGGCGGGAAGTTGGTTTCCTTCAGTTCCGCCATGCGCTTTTTTACGCTGTTGATTACATCCTGTGCATTGGAACCGGGCCGCTGTTTGAGCATGATCGCTGCTGAAGGGCGACCGTCGGTTTTGGATAAAATACTGTAATCCTGCGAGCCGAATTCAACATCGGCAATGTCCTTCAGGCGAAGGATCGACCCATCATCGTTAACCCGGATCACCAGGTTCCGGTATTGATCGGGTTCGTTAAATTTACCGGAATAGCGGAGTACATACTGCAGCACCTGCGGGTTACGATCGGCGCTTTCGCCCGCCTTGCCGGGAGCTGCCTCCACGTTCTGGGCACGAATGGCCTGGACAACATCATCCGGAGAAATTTCGTAGACAGTCATGCGATCTGGTTTAAGCCATACCCGCATGGAGTATTCACGGGCACCGAGGATATCGACAAAACCCACCCCGTCGATCCGCTTTAATTCCGGAAAGATGTTGATGTCGGCAAAATTGTAAATAAACTTTTCGTCAACGTTGGGATCAGTGCTGGTAATGTTTAGATACAGCAGCATACTGTTGATTTCCTTTTCGGTGGTAACCCCCGCTTTGATTACTTCTTCCGGAAGTTCATCCAGTACGGTGGTTACCCGGTTCTGCACGTTTACGGCGGCCAGGTCGGGGTCCGTACCGACTTTAAAGAAAACCTGAATCAGCGTGGTTCCGTCGTTACCGGAAATCGCTGTCATATAGGTCATGTTGGGTACCCCGTTGATGGCCCGTTCGAGGGGCATTGCCACGGCTTTGGTCGATACTTCGGCATTGGCACCGGTGTACATGGCCGTTACGGTTACCGACGGCGGAACAATATCAGGAAACTGCGTAACGGGTAAGGAAAGTAAAGCCAGTACCCCCAACAACATAATCAGAATAGAGATTACGGCCGAAAGCAGCGGGCGTTTGATGAATATATTAAACATAAAGTCTCATCTGTTTTGATACGGAAAATGTACAATTCCCCCTACCCATCCGGAGGTTGGGGCGGTGGCAGTTGTAAGGAGAGGGCAAAAGCTGCTCAGGCGGTATACCTGAGCAGTGTGTGCATCATTGTACCGTGGTCAGCTTCTCATCAGCCTGATTCCGGATGATCTCAGACGCCGACGGCGTAACCGCCATCAGACTGTCCGGGGGGAGCAGGCGGGGCGTAATCTGCATGCCGTCGCGGATGCTCTGGATACCTTCGTACACAATCCGGTCGCCGGGAGCAAGGCCTGACTGAACCAGATAATAGTGTGATAGCCGGCTTTTCGGGACAAAACTTTTCATTTTGACCTTGTTGCTCTTATCCACTACGAAGACGTAATTCTTGTCCTGGATCTCAAAAACAGCTTTCTGCGGTACCAGAATGGCATTATCCACCTCATTGGCCAGGCGGATTTTGCCGGTAGCACCGTGTTTCAGCAGTTTTTCGGGGTTATCGAAACGGGCCCGGAACGCAATCGTACCCGAATTGCCTTCGAAAATGCTCTCCATCGTTTCAATCCGTCCTTTGTGGCCGTAGCGGGAATCATCCGCCAGCACCAGCTCGACCAGCTGGCCCTCGCCATGTGGTTTATTCTTATTCTTACGGATGTATTCGAGGTATTCTTTTTCGGAGACATTGAAGTAGGCATAGACCTCGCGGATATCGGATACCGTCGTGAGCAGGGCCCCTTCTTCGATCAGACTACCCATTTTGGAGGGAATCCGGTTAATGATGCCGTCGAACGGCGCACGGATACTAGCCTGTGACAGCCGGAGCGATGCATTGGCCTTCGCCGACTGCGCTTCGTCAATGGCGGCCTTGCCCGATTCCAGTTTGGATTTGGCCAGTTCAAGTTCGGAAGGGGAGACGACTTTCTTGTCGACCAGGAGTTTAACGCGGCCCAGTTCCACTTCGGCCGCTTTGGCAGCTGCCTCCGCACTTTTTAGCGCTGCCTCGGCTTTGGCCAGCTCGGTTTTATATTCAGCAGGGTTGATCTGAAACAGAAGCTGCCCTTTGCGGACAGCCATGCCTTCGTCAACAAATATTTTATCGAGAAAGCCCGATACCCGCGCTCTGATTTCGACATTGCGCGTGGCTTCGATATTGCCGACATATTCGCGGTGTAAGGTGGTCGATTGTTCAGCTAACTGAACGACGGGCAGAACCTGTTCGGTAGTTGCCTCGTTTTTTTTCTCTTCAGACGTACAGGCAGAAAAGAAAGCTGCCAGTACCATTGAGGTTGTAACGACGTGTATTTTCATAACTCTGGTTATAGATTCTGACTAACAGATTTGGAATGGCATACCATAGGCGGTCTGGTCAGTGCATGTGCATGACCTGCCTGGTGGTGCCTTACGTCGAAGCGTCTGCGGGAAAGCATTGGACAGGGCAATGCCTACCGGCTACGTTCGCCGACGTATTGCATTTGAATGCTGATAAGACCGAAAGGTGCTGATAACCGCGTTGTTAATGGCCGTCAATCGTCCATACAACAGAATGAGCCTGACCACGAGGGCAGGTCACGTCACGGTATCATGCATTCAGGCAAAAAGGCCTGGGTGGCATCGGGATAATATCCCGCGCACGGGTCAAAACCCGGGGTGGTGGTAGTTGTACAAATCTATGCGTTGGTAACTGCCTGATTGTAGGGCAGAACACAACCCCAACGACAGGATAGAAGAAAAAGTCCTGTTCCAGCTGGGTCACATCATAATCATCTTCGGCGTCGTCGTGCTCGGGGAAGGCATCGGTAAAGCCCAGCCATTCTTCGAGTACCAGTTCGCCTAAGCTCTCTATTTCATTTACGGATAAGTCTTCCCGTAACACGCCCATTGTACCATTGGGTGTGTTATAATCCGGTGCATCGATACTGACATTAATGACATGCAAAGCCATTAACAAACAGAAAATCTGACGCAGAAGTATACTTTTTTTCCGTTTTTCCATAGGAGCATCCTAACAAATATAAGCCTATAATAATACGGAATGTAAAAAAGCGTCTATTGGGGCCCATTTTCTATAATAAATATTGTTTTCTCATAAAAGGTTTCAATTTTTTTTAATTTAAATTTAATCATCATGTGTGTCTGCACGGTCATTCAGGGGGTAATCCGGTGCAAATGTCAATAGACACAAAATAATGAAAGCCGGAATGTTTAGTCCCGGCTTTCATTATTTTGTAAAAAATCTTACGCACACGAGACGCAAAATTTTGCGCACATGAGACGCAAGATATTGCGTCTCTACAGGCCTAGTAACCGCTTCAGCCGGTCGTAGAAACCGGTGTTCCGGAAGGTAAAGGTTTTATGCAGGATATAGTTGCTGACAAAACTCATGCCCATGCCGGAGATGTGGCCGAGAAGCTTGTTGATATGAACTTCTTTAACAGAATAAGGGATGGTATAGGTGTCGACCGGTAAGATGTTGGTAAGAATCATTCGGGCGAGGGCTGAACCGTAAACGGTAATTAAACCCGACACAATCGATACCAGTGTGTATTTCACCATTTCGCGCCGGGTTTTGCTGGAGTTCTTGGCGTTAAAGGCAAATAATTTGGTCAGTACGAAGCCGATGAAGAAGGAAGAGACATAGCCGACGGCCAGAGCACGCTCATATTCGAGCTGAAACCATTCCTGTAAAAGGCTCCCGATGAGAAGTTGTAGTAAAGCGCCGATGCCGGCAACAATAAAGTAAGCAAGTATATCTTTTCGGTTAAAAACTTCCTGTGATTTCATGTAAGAATGATAACAAAAAGTCGGCAAGTTAGCCGACTCTGTCATAAATCCCGGAATTTTGCGGATGAAATTATTGAATGTTTGAGCGTAGGGTATACGCCGGAAACAGCCATTAATGGGTATTCAACGTACTATAA
Organism: Arsenicibacter rosenii; assembly: GCF_001870735.1. Classification (GTDB taxonomy): domain Bacteria; phylum Bacteroidota; class Bacteroidia; order Cytophagales; family Spirosomataceae; genus Arsenicibacter; species Arsenicibacter rosenii. The sequence continues at coordinate 105,874 of NZ_MORL01000012.1, forward strand.
CTCTGACTTTTAGTTGCTTGTGTAACAAAGTTGTCCGGTGTAATGCCTTTTCTGACAAACCAGGCCGTAACGAGGGTTGACAGGACAAAATAGCCCGCAATCAGGTAAAGGCCCTGCGGGAAATAGTGATTGAGGCCGAACCAGTCTCCCGTACTGAACAAGAGATAGCTGCCAAATGCATTCTTCAGGATCTCCCAGCCCAGTGCGTTCGGGTTGTGGTCCATTAATTCGGTATAAGCATAGACCGTGAGGAAGATAAACCCGCCGTACAGGAAAATTCCGGGTACTTTTATCGTACCCAGATGCCCGAAAAAGTACATCAGAAACAGCAGTGTGATGCCGAACTGAATCCATGACCAGACTTTCAGGGCGCCGGAGCTCTTCGACTCGTACTTTACATAGCCGTATAAATCATCAATTTTCTCAACCGGATAGGTATCGGCTACATCGGCCGGTCGCCAGCCGGTCGGCATAAACCAGATCCGGAACTTGTCGCGGGTGTTTTGGGTACGCCATGCGTCTTTTGCCAGCAGCCACAAGTGCTGAAAATTGATTTTAACCGGATTCCAGGTGTTCGACGGGCGGGTAATGCCATAGACCGGCGGAACGTCGCGCAATTCTTCCTGAAATGTTCCGAAGAGCTTGTCCCAGAAAATGAATATCTGCGAGTGATTCCGGTCGAGATATTCCGGATTTATCGCATGGTGCACGCGGTGATGGGACGGGGTCACGAGAATTTTTTCCAGAAAGCCCATGCGGTCGATGTGCTGCGTGTGGTACCAGAACTGCGCAAAGAGGTGTAACGGGGCTACAATGCTGATAACCTGTGCCGGAACCCCCAGCACAGCCGCCGGTAACAGGAAAAACGTAAACAGGTTAACAAAAGACGAAATACTTTGCCGGAGCGCACAAGCCAGATTAAAGTCTTCGGAGCTATGGTGGATTGCGTGCTTGTTCCAGAAAAAGTTGATCTGATGCGCAATGCGGTGCACCCAGTACCCCTGAAAGTCCAGCACAAAAAAGGCGATCAGGTAGGTCCAGATAGTTGCCTTAATGTCGAACACTGCCAGATGATCGACCATCCAGGTATAGGTCAGCAGCGAAATGCTCAGTCCCAGTACATCTTTTGTGACGTTGGTAACCCCCGAACTCATGCTCGAAATCATGTCCATGGTGCGGTAAGTATCCTTGCCGCGCCAGCGTCCATACCACATTTCGGCCAGTACGGCCACCAGAAAGATGGGCATCGCAATCAAAAGCACCTGTCCGTATAGTTCCATTTTAGTCTGTTGGTATTATTTCAGACAAAAATAGTGATTTTTCGGGGCTAGATAAAGTATTTACGGATGGCTTTGGGGTAGTCAGGTATAGCCAGTTCGGGTTCGGCAATCTCCGGATGCCACATTTTTTCCCATTCGAAACTGTAAAAACCGGTATAGCCATCGTTGCGGAGGGCTGTAATCGCCTCCTGCAAAGGTGCATCGCCCTGGCCTAACAGAACGTATTGGTGCGTGTTACCCGTTACGCGTGCGTCTTTGACATGGACGTGCCGGATGTATTTTTTGAGCGTTTTATGCACCGCTGCGGGGGCCTCTCTGCCCTCCACCCACATATTGAAAATATCCCAGATCAGCCCGACGTTAGGGTGTTCGGCCTGGCCCATAATACGGGTCAGGTAGTTGGTGGTGACCAGTTCGCCATGCGATTCGAGGAGCACCTGTACCTTGCTGCCTTTGGCGTGATTACCCAGTTCAAGCAGCCCCTGACTGATAAGGCCAAGCGTTTTCTCCCGGTCCTGATCCTTGGGCAGGCTATCCGGAAACACCCGCACAAACGGGCAGTCGAGCTGCTGAGCCATATCAATAAACCGGCGGGCTTCGTCCAGGTTTTTCTGCCGTTTGGCCGGGTCGGCGTGGTGCATCTGGGCCGACGAGCCAAGGTCGCAGACGCTCAGCTTCCGGTCTCTGAACCGGCGCAGCGTAGCCGACAATGCGGCCGGACTGCTGAATTCAGGGCGTTTGCTCAGATCGAGCTCGCCTTCCAGTCCCCGGATTTCTACGGCGTCGTAGCCACTGTCGGCCGCCGTTTTCAGGATGGTATCGAGCGACCATTTCGGGCAGCCCAGCGTCGAAAAAGCCAGCCGGGGGGTAGCCAATGGTGCAGGCCGCGCCAGCGATAGGGTAGGGCCGCTTTGCAGGGCCGCGGCTCCTGCCAGTCCCAGTGTTGTCTGGAGAAAATGTCGCCGTGAATGCATAAGGAGTTGATCGTTTTTGATCGTTTTAAAGTTTACCGGATTTCAGTTGTTTCACGGCATAATGAGCGGCCCGCGCCGTGAGGGCCATGTAGGTCAGTGACGGATTCTGCGTAGAGGTGGAGGTCATGCAGGCCCCGTCGGTGACAAACACATTCGGACAGGCATGGAGCTGGTTCCAGCGGTTCAGCATGGACGTTTTCGGATCATGCCCCATCCGGACACCACCCATTTCGTGATTTTCGTTGCCGGGCCTGCGCTGCGTATCGACCGTCCGGATGTTGGTAAAGCCGGCTTTGGTGTACATCTCCGTAAACTGCTCAAAAAAGTCGTTCAGGATTTTTTCGTCGTTATCGTCATACGCTACATGGACCCGTAGCTGTGGCATCCCGAACGGATCTGTCAAAGTACTGTCGGTGTAAACGCGGTTAGTGGCCTTCGGAATGGTTTCGGCCATCATGTTAGAGCCGATGTTCCAGCCGTTCCACGACCGTTTGTTCAGGTTTTCCTTCAACGTTTCGCCCCAGCCCGACTGATCCCGTCTGGCCGGCCGGTCGGCGGAAAACGTAGCGGCATAGCCCCGCAGAAACCCGGATGCCGGACCGCTCGTTTCCTGCTTGTGGAGATTCCGGAAGCGGGGAATGTAACAGCTGTTCGGGCGTTGCCCGTCGGTTGCCGAGTCGAGCTGCCCGTCATAGCTGGCGTAAATACGTCCGCGGTAACTGTGAAACGCCACAAAGCGGCCAAGTATGTCGTGGTCGTTGCCCAGCCCCGCCGGAAAGCGGTTCGAAGTAGAGTTCAGCAGAATCAGACTGGTATTGAGGGCCGAAGCGTTTAGGAAAATAATTTTGGCATAGTATTCCGTCATGCCGAGGGTTCGGGCGTCAATCACCCGTACGCCGACGGCTTTTTTCTTTTGTTCGTTATAAATCACCGAATGCACTACCGAATGGGGTTGCAAGGTCAGATTGCCGGTGCGTTCGGCCCAGGGTAAGGTTGAGGAGTTGGTACTGTAATAGCCGCCATAGGGACATCCGCGCTCGCACAAGGTCCGGTGCTGACACTGTCCGCGGCCTTGCTGGCTGTGAATGGCGGCGGGCTTTGTCAGGTGTGCCGCCCGCCCCATGATAACAAAGCGGTCGGTATAGTTTCTGGCCACCTGATTCCGGAAATATTTCTCGACGCACGACATTTCGTGGGGCGGCAGAAATTCGCCGTCGGGCAGATTGGGAAGGCCGTCTTTATTGCCGGTTATCCCCGCAAACCGTTCGACGTGGCTATACCAGGGTGCGAGATCGGCATAGCGGATGGGCCAGTCAACGGCATAGCCGTCGCGGGCAGGCCCTTCAAAGTCAAAGTCACTCCAGCGCTGGGTCTGCCGCCCCCAAACCAGCGACCGGCCGCCCACCTGATAGAAATGAATCCAGTCGAAGGGCGTCTCCTGTATGTAAGGGTGTGTACTGTCTTTAGCGTAGAAATGAATCGTATCTTCCCGGAAAGCGTAGTGGCGGCTGGCGATCGGGTACTCTTTTTTGATTAGCGCCGGAACTTCGGTCAGGTGCGGAAACTCCCATGGTGACTGCATGGCCGTTGGGTAATCGGTGACGTGTTGTACAGGCCGCCCGCGTTCCAGCACCAGCGTTTTCAGTCCTTTTCCGGTTAATTCTTTGGCCGCCCAGCCCCCGCTGATACCGGTGCCCACCACGATGGCATCATAGGTGCGGTCTTTAACACTATCTAGATTCAAATAAGCCATAGTCGGGTGATTGATCGTCTCTGGTAAAAGAATCCATCACCCGAAAAATAATCATGGCTTCGTACTGCCTGACTCGTTTATGATGTCAATGGCCTTCCGCATCAGCTCATCGTGGCCGCTGCGGATGCCCTCAATAGTCGGTTTAACCATCACATCCGGCACAATGCCGATACGTTGGGTTTCCCGGCCATCGGGATAATAAACGCCAATGCCCGAGATAGCCGTTGAAATAGCACCCGGCAGGTAGAACTGGGAGATATTACCGTCGGCACCGGCCGTCTGACTGCCAACAACTACTACATTGGGCGATGCCCGGAAGGCCATGGTGGTATATTCGGCGTTGCTCTGCGACAGTTCGTTCACCAGAATCACTACTTTCCCCGGAAAATGCGCTCCGCCTTTTTTACCCACATTGAGCGGAGAAGACATCATGAACAAGCCGGGGTTGGCAATGCTGCCATACGAAAACTTAACAAATGGGGTTGGTTTGTCAACGAAGTAATTGCCCAGCGTGAAAACAATAAAATCAGCCGGGTAGCACCGCATATCGACAATAATGCCTTTTGCGTTGGCCGTCGCTTTCTGGATGGCCGGAACGTGGCTGTTTTTGATTCTGGCCGGGAAAATCAGTCCGATAGACCCGGGCAACATCCGGAAGCTGGTATCGTGCGGGACGCTCATCCAGTCAAGATTCAGGTTCATCGGCAGTTCATTTCTGAGGTACCGCTTAACGGCTAATGTCATCGGCTTTCCGTCGCGGGTGATACTTACGTCGACCTCCGCTGAACTGCCGCGCAACAGGTCCTGTGCCATATTACGGAGCCGCGTCGGTTCGTTAGAGCCCTGATAATAAGGGAATTTTTGCTTTACCCAGTCAGCAATCGTCTGTTTATCAATGTGGGTAATTACATCGCCTGTCTTAAGACCGGATGCCGCTCCTTTTTCCGGATGGTAATACCCTGTTACAACCGCCTGATTGTCGACAAACCGTGCCTGTACCGGTGCGCGGTAAAGACCTTTCCATTTATCCAGCGCAGGACTATTCCCCCAGATACCGGCATGGGAGTCCTGTACGCGGGCAATGAGGGCCATGGTGGCCAGCGTATAGGCTTCGGCGGTATTGGCCATGGCAAACACGGGGATAAACTCATCCAAAACAGCAGGCCAGTCTTCTTTGATCAGGTGACGATAGGGGAAAAAATACTGAATAATATTCCAGTACCGGAACAGGCTCAGCATCCGTAGCCCGCCATCGGTCGGGTTCATGCCCGGGTACGTATCTTCATGCTGAAACTGTGGATTCTGCACCCCGGGAACGAGCGATATGTAATAATTCCGTCCGCTGTTCCGGTGTTGATAAACCTCGTTTAACCGGAGACTCAGGGTTGGTGAAAACAGTTTATTGTCGTTGAGCCAGCGAAGGTCAGGGGTTAATACGACATCATCAATACGGCTGGTATCCGTGCCCTTGTCGGCAGGGAGAGGGCCGAGTTTATCGAGCCAGACAGTCAGTAGCTTGCTGCGTTCGTCGGCCGAGGCAGCCTCCAGTACAGACGGCAAAATCCGGAACAGTTCGTTGTCCCAGTTATAATCACCGGCAGCCACGGCCGGATGGTGGTATTTGAGAAAGCCCCAGACACGGCCCAGCACGGCCAGGTTGGCAATCTGCTGTTTGGTCGGCACGCCCAGACTGATGGTGGTTCCTTTCCGGAAAGCCGTATCCTGCAACGCCTTCACCTGCCGTTCGGCGTTCAGTTTGATGGCCGACATATCCGCCCCGTCGACCTTGAGCGTCAGATTGTCGAACCAGACGGTGCCTTCGCCGGAGAGCAGGCCGCCAATGTAAATCTGCTCGCCGTCTTTGGGCAGTTTCAGCTTAATCGAATACAGTTTCCAGTCGGCGGTGCCTTTGATGTTCTGTTTCTGCATGTTATCGAACTCCAGAACACCGCGGGTGCCGTCGATCCGCATCCAGAGTCCCGCATAACCGGTAACAAAGCTGGTTTTGATATAGCCGCTCAATTCAATCTCCTTACCGCTGAAATTAGCCGGTATAACAAAGGAAAAGGCTTTAAACGACTGTGCTTTGGCATCAGGTGCCGACTGGAGCCGGAGCGAGTAGCTCCCTTCCTGACGCACTAATGAGTCAAGGTACATTTTATAGCCCTCGACCTCGCCGGAGCTCCATTCGGCGGGCAAACCGGTATTACCGGCTTTTCGTTCGAAACCAAGGTTGGTCGGAAACTGAGCAAAAGTCCGGTTACCGGAAAGACAGCAGAAACAAAAAAGCAGGAGGTAACGCAAACGTGATAAAGGCATGTGGTGCAAAACTGGTTTTGTTATATTGTGTGAAGATGCTACTTAACCCCGGAAGGGTTGTGATTGACGCTGTTAATTTAACGTTTCTTATGATTTGTCCGGGGCAGAAGCGGACAAACGGGGCTTCGGTTATTTTAATGGCTGCTGCGCTTTGCCAGGGTATTGGTAACCCATACATTTGTGGCTGTACATAACCTAACATCCTGTTACCTATGAAATCTAAGCATTTTGTCAGCCTTTCGGTGGCTGCCAGTTTTGCCGTGCTGGCTACAACCGGTTTATTAATTTATTTCGGTCAGGGCAATCACATTATCGATCATACCCATGCCTGGATGGGTATTTTGTTTTTCAGCGGCGCTGTTTTTCATATCACCAACAACTGGGCTTCTATAAAGGGGTATTCAATCAACCGGAAAGGGGGCGGGCTTAAGCGGGAGCTGATCATTCCGGTGCTGGTTGTAGCTCTGTTTACGACCGGTATTGCCGCCGACTGGCCGGTGTTCAAAGATCTGGCTAATGCCGGTAAAAAGCTGTTCGGGCCGAAGCGGAAGGAGCGGGGCCTCTCACAGGCCGCTGCCGATTCCATTGCCCGGAAAGTGACCGCTGATTTCCAGAAAGCCATGACGGCCGGAGATACCGCCTCGCTTGCCAGGCTGCTGACAGACAAAGCGCTGGTGAATACCGGCGACAGCACATTTAAAACAAAGGCCGATGTGCTGGCACTGCCTGCCGCCACCGGAACCGCGGCCGTACAGGTTGACCAGGCCACAATGGTGGACGAAAAAGTAATTGTATCAGCAGGCACCGTGAGTGCCGGGGCCGGTAAAAAGCCATTTACCGGCGTACTGAACGAAGCCGGCGGAAGCTGGAAAATTGCTGCCTGGCAGGTGTCGCAGTAGGTATAAGTGTAATTCATGGATCTGAAGCATGCCGGGCGACCGGCATGCTTTGTTATAACCCCTTCACAATCGCCATGACCAGATTCGCGGAGTTGGCTGCGGCAACGCTCAGGAAAGCGTACATATCGCGGCGGGCGTTGCTGTTGGCTTTGTCGCTCATGCTCCGGATCACCAGACACGGCACATGCAACTGATGACAGACCTGCGCCACGGCCGCTCCCTCCATTTCTGTCGCGTCGGCCTGAAAGTCGGTACGCAGCCGGTTAACCAGCTCTTCAGAAGCCACAAACTGATCACCCGTAACAACGGTCCCTGTCATTACCGACGGGGGGCGCGAAGCACCGGGAATCGGGGCAAAGGCCATCGACCGGGCTACGGCCTGCGCCCTGAGCAGCAGGATGGAGTCGGCGGGGAAATACGCCGGATTCAGTTGCCGGTTGATGGGGTTCCGTGTCCGGAAGTTGGGTTGCTGGTCGGCCGTTAAGGTGCGGTAGTCGTAATAGCCGGTCTGTCGCGAAATAACCAGATCGCCGGGCTGTAACGATGGATGGAGGCCACCCGCAATACCCGTAAATAGCACCGACGTGGGGTGGAAATAGGTTAGCAGCAGGGTGGTGGTCATAGCGGCATTCACCTTGCCGACTCCCGTTTCGGCAACCACCACCTGCTTCCCGCCCAGGTCGCCTGTTGTGAAGCGTATGCCTTCGATTTCGCGTATTACCGGTGAATGCAGGGATTCAATCACCAGTTTTACCTCCGCATCAAATGCACCCAGCAAGCCTATAACGGGGGCGGCCTTTCCGGTAGGTTGGGCCTTGCTTTCCGGAGCGCTGGTGAGCGTAACCAGAACAATACTGAGAACGGATAAGAATCGGCGCATAGCAGGTTGATAAAGTTGAATAGACATCAGAACCGGACCACTAAAATAGGATTCTTAACAAAGCCGGACAACCCGGGTTGAAGAAAGATGACGTTTCAGGAGAATCGTCGGGTTTGGCAAGAACGTATTAACAACAGAAAACCATGCATACGAACAACAGTCTGGTAAGAGAGGTCGGAACGGCCATCGGAGTCGGGGTACTGGCGGGCCTGGCCGGCACACTGGCAATGACCGTTTCGCAAATGATCGAAATGAAGCTGACCGAACGGAAGCCAAGCACAGTACCGGCCGATGCTGTCGCAAAGGTGCTTGATGTGAAACCGACCAATAAGCAACAGAAAGAAAAAGTATCTCAGGAAGTACACTATACCTACGGCACCACCTGGGGAATTCCGCGCGGACTGCTGACGCTGGCAGGCCTGAAGGGCTGGGAAGCGACACTGGCGCATTTTGTTGCTGTTTGGGGGACCGAACAGATCATGCTTCCGAACCTGAAACTGGCTCCCCCTATAAACGAAGAAGAGCCTCAGGCCATTGCGACCGACGCTCTTCATCATGCGGTATATGCCATTGCGACCGGGCTCGTCTACGATGCCATCGATCAGAGCTAGGCCATTTCCTTATATTGCATCCGGTAAAGGTTGGCATAAAATCCTTCGTGTTGCAGCAGTTCCTCGTGGGTGCCCTGCTCCATGATCCGGCCTTTGTCGACGACAATAATATTATGGGCTTTCTGAATGGTCGACAGCCGGTGAGCAATCACAATGGCTGTCCGGCCTTTCATGAGTTTACCGATTGCTTCCTGAATCAGTTCTTCCGTCTCGGTGTCAACCGATGAGGTAGCTTCGTCGAGTACGATGATTTTCGGATCCTGCACCATGGCCCGGACAAAGGAAATCAGCTGACGCTGGCCGACAGACAGAGTCGCTCCGCGTTCCATAACGTTATAGTCGTATCCACCCGGCAGGCGCTCAATGAAGTCATGTACGCCGACAAGCTTAGCGGCCTCGATCATTTTTTCACGGCTGATGCTCTTGTCGCCGAGCGTAATGTTGTTTTCAATCGTATCCGAAAACAGAAACACATCCTGTAACACCACCCCGATATTCCGGCGCAGCGATCCGAGTTCGTACTCATGCAGATCAACGCCATCGACGGTAATATGGCCCTGGTTGATGTCGTAAAAACGGCTCAGCAGGTTTATAATCGATGATTTACCGGCTCCGGTTGCGCCGACAAACGCGACCGTGTCCCCTTCGTTTACGGTAAACGAAATATCCCGCAATACATAGTTTTCATCGTTGTAGGCAAACCATACCTTGTCGAACGTGACGTTGCCCCGCAGATGGTCCGGCACATACGACCCGTTGTTGACAGTATAATCGTTGCTGTCGAGCAAGGTCAGAATACGGTCGGTACTGACAATGCCCATTTGCAGGGTATTAAAGCGGTCGGCCAGCATCCGGATCGGGCGGAAAAACAGGTTGATAAACATCACAAAGGCCGTGACGGTCCCGAACGTTACCTGCTCATTCAGGATTTCCCGCGCCCCGTACCAGACCACCAGCCCGGTACCGGCAGCCGACAGAATATCGGCGACGGGAAAGTAAATCGAGTAATACCAGATAGACCGGATATTGGCTTTACGATGCTCGTTGTTGATGGCCCGGAATTTCTCCGCTTCGATTTTTTCACTACTGAAAATCTGGACAATACTCATGCCCGTAATGTGCTCCTGTACAAAGGAGTTAAGATTAGAGACCGCCGCCCGGACTTCGTTAAACGAGTCCTTAATTTTCTCCTTGAACACGTAGGTGCTGAAGAGCATCAGCGGAACCATCGACAGACTGATAGTGGCCAGCCGCCAGTCGGTCCAGAACATAACGCCGATAATCAGCACGAGCTGCAGAATATCACCTGCCACAGCTGCCATGCCTTCGCTGAATACGTCGGCCAGGGTTTCAATGTCTGAAATAGTACGGGTTACTAACCGGCCAATGGGCGTGTTGTCAAAAAATTTAAGACGAAGGCTTAATATTTTGCGATACAGCTGAATCCGGATGTCGCGGATGATATGCTGGCCTAGCCAGCCCGACATGTACGTGCTCGAAAACTGTACAATCGCCGACAAAACCAGCACGGCCACCATGATCAGCAGCATGCGGGTAAGACCGGCATAGTCACCGGCGACTACCTCGTTATCAATCGTATAGCGAATGAGTAACGGAGTCAGCGGTGACAGACAGGCCCCCAGCAGAATCACAAAAACAAGTAAATAAAACTGGCGCTGATAAGGCCGTATAAATGCGTATAAACGTCTTAGGGTAACGAGATCAAAAATTTGACCACTCTTTTTTTCTTCGTTCACGGGCAGCAGGTAGAGGTCGATTCGGAAGGGTAACAGCAATTTTTGCGGAAAAGTTACCAATACTCCCGATAGCCGGGCTGATTTAACTGGTAATGGCCCGTCAACGGCTTACGGCCGGGGGGCTTTGGCGGATGTCATCAGGTGCTTGATGATTTTTTCTGAATCCAGCCGTACCCCGCGCAGGATGCCGGTCAGGGGAGTCGCAAAGCCCAGAAAACAGAGTCCCGCCAGCGCGGGCGTATCAAACCATAACTGACGGGCATAGCCTTTTTCGTTCAGCACCTGCGCCGATAAATCGTCGCCGAGCAGCGTTTGCAGGCCCGGGCGATAGCCGGTAGCCAGAATGATGGCGTCGAACGGGAGTTCGCTGCCGTCGGTAAAGGTAACAGACTCGCGGTTAATCTGCTGCACACCCGGTTTTACGCCGATATGGCCGGCCTTAATGGCGTCTACCGTACCAATGTCGATAACCGGAATTTTGCCCAGCTTCCGGATCTGGTAAGAAGGCGGGTAGGGCGGTTTTTGCAGCCCGTAGGCCGACAGATCGCCGACGCCGAGCCGTTGTGAAAGCCCCGATGCCAGGTCGTAGAGCCAGTCGGGGAACTGGCTCAGAAAGATCGCCGTGGGCTGGGCAGGACGCCCGTAGGTATCCCGTTTAACGATGTTCAGCGGGCTCCGGACCGAGATAACCGGACGGGCACCGTATTCGTATAAATCCAGGGCCAGTTCGGTGCCGGTATTCCCCATACCTACCACCAGCACGTTCTCGTCGCGGAACGGGGAGCCGTTGCGGTAATCGCGGCTGTGCCAGATAATGCCCCGGAAATTAGTTTGACCGGGCAGTTCCGGCTGATTAGGTACGCGGTTATATCCCGTGGCCACAATTACCTGCCGGGCCAGAAACGTATCGGTGCCGGTCTGCACCCGCCATTGTCCGTCGGCTTGTCGGCGGATCTGCTGCACCTGCTGATTAAAAAGCGGAGCAATCCCGAAATGAGCGGCATAATCTTCCAGGTAATCGACCACATCCAGCCGCGAGGGATAAGTCGGGGTATCGTCGGGAAACGGAAAATGGGGGAGGCCCGAATGCTCCTTTACCGTATGCAGGTGCAACCGGTCGTAATGTGTCCGCCACGAGAAGCCGATGTGTTCCGAGGCTTCGATGATGGTAAAAGGCTGTTTGTGATGGGCCAGCTGCCCGGCCATCGCTAATCCGGCCGGGCCTGCCCCGATAATCAGTGTGTCACAATATACTGGTTGATCAGTCAAGGTCTGACTCATTTTACCCGTGTCCAGGTTTGTGTTTTTCCAATCAGTGATATACCGACAAAGCCGCGGACATCGAGCGTATTCGCGTCTTTGAGCGTTAACTTACACGAATAGGTCTTGCCATCTTCGGGATTGTAGATTTTACCTTCATCCCATACATTTCCGCCGTCGTATTCAAAGTTAGTTAAATTTACCAGACCCAGAACCGGACGGTTGTGGTTGGCTGCATTTTCGTTTTTTACGTCTGTTTTAGGCTTGCCGGTTGCGGGATCGTTGGGCTCTTTCAGCCAGACAATCTTACCGAAATATTTGTCCCCTTGTTTATAGAGCTGGATATGCCCCTTTTTAGTACCGTTGAGCCATGTGCCGACAATGGCGTCGGGATTGCTTTGTGCGTGTGCAGAAAAGATGCCTACGAAAAATACCAGTACGACTACCCAAAAGGTTTGTTTCAGCATAGAAATTATGGTTTTTAGTTGAAAGTATTGAACTAACGCAAATATCTGGAAGCAGATTACATTGATAAATACTTTTCGCTCAATTTTGTTAAACGAATAAACAACAATAACCTCATGTTTAAACGCGATCCTTATAAAAGCTACCCCACCGAAACCGAGTCCCGTATGATCATCCGGTTTCAGGATTGTGACCCGCTTCAGCACCTGAATAATGCCAAATACTTTGATTATTACTTCAATGCACGGGAAGACCAGGTGGCCAAACTCTATGATTTTAACCCGGGACAGATGTTCCGGGAGTTTAAAACCAGCTGGGTAGTGTATCAGCATCAGATTGCCTACATCCGCCCGGCACAGGTGAGCGAATGGGTACGGGTTATGTCACGGCTTATCTTCTATGATACCGACACAACCGTAACCGAATACTATATGACCGATGATTCGAAGACGCAGCTGAAAAATGTGTTGTGGGTAACCTCAAAATACATCAGTGTGGAAACCGGCAAGCGTATTCCCCATCATCCGGCGGTGATGGAGCTTCTGGAAGTCACACAGGTCCCGCACCTGAACTTTCAGGAACTCAACTTCAATGACCGCATCCGGGATATTAAAAACCGACTATCACTGTGATTGAATGACGGACTATGATTAGCATGATTGAATGATGGACTATGATTAGTATGGTTGAATGACGGACTATGATTGAATGATGGACTATGATTAGTATGGTTGAAGGACGGACTATGATTAGTATGATTAAAGGATGAACTATGATTGCTTCGATTGAATGATTAAGCTCAAAAAAAACTCAATCACATAATTTTAAAAATCATAGTCCGTCATTTAATCATGCTAATCATAGTCAATCATAGTCAATCATAGTCAAACATAGTCTTTAGTGACTGTCCCGTTTCACCACCGAGCCTGACGAGCCTTTCAGGAAGTCGAGGTCGGCGCCTTCGTGGGCCTGGGTGACGTGGCGGATATACATACCGACATACCCACGGTTGTAGCCAAGGTCAATCGGTTTGAAGTGTACCAGACGGGCGGCCAGGTCCTGATCGGAGACGTGCAGGTGCAGCAGCCGTTGTTCTACATCCAGCGTGATCAGGTCGCCGTTTTGTACGAGGGCCAGATTGCCGCCCACCGCCGATTCAGGCGATACGTGCAGCACCACCGTACCGAAGCCTGTGCCGCTCATCCGGCCGTCCGAAATCCGTACCATGTCGTGTACGCCCTGCGCCAGAATCTTTTTCGGCAGGGTCATATTGCCTACTTCGGGCATGCCGGGATAGCCTTTCGGGCCAACGTTTTTCAGCACCAGCACACAGGTCGGGTCAACGTCCAGATCAGGGTCGTCGATGCGGGCTTTGTAGTCGTCAATATTTTCGAAAACAACCGCGCGGCCGGTGTGCTTCATGAGCGCAGGGGTGGCGGCCGACGGCTTCAATACGGCCCCGTTCGGGCAAAGATTCCCTTTCAGCACCGCAATCCCTGATTCGGGCTTAAACGGCTCATCGACTGACGCAATGACTTCGCGGTCATAGCAGGCTGCTTTTTCGCAGTTCTGGCCAATAGTTTTGCCGTTGGCTGTAATGGCTTCGTTATGCAGCACACCCCGCAGCTCGCGGATGATGGCCGGCAGGCCACCGGCATAAAACAGGTCTTCGACAAAGTGTTCGCCTGACGGCTGCAGGTTGGCCAGTAAGGGAATATTGGCCGACAGCCGGTCGAAATCATCGATGCTGAGGTCAACACCGATCCGGCCAGCGATAGCCAGCAGGTGAATGATAAAGTTGGTTGAACCGCCCAGGGCTGCGTTGACCATGATGGCGTTTTCGAACGCTTCCCGTGTCAGAATATCCGACGGTTTCAGGTCTTTGCGTACCATCTCGACAATCTGCATACCGGCCATGTGGGCCATTACTTTCCGGCGCGAGTCGGCCGCCGGAATTGTGGCGTTGTCGGGTAAGGCCAGCCCCAGGGATTCGGCCATGGCGGCCATTGTAGAAGCGGTGCCCATCACGGCGCAGTGTCCCTGACTACGGGCCATGCATGCTTCGGCTGTGACAAACTCTTCCTGCGACATGGCTCCCGTCTTAAAATCCTCGGCGAAGCGCCACAGATCACTCGTGCCAATCTTGCGCCCCTGGTAGCGGCCGGCCAGCATCGGTCCGCCCGACAGGACAATACTCGGAATATCTACGCTACAGGCACCCATGATGAGCGATGGCGTTGTTTTGTCGCAGCCACACATCAGCACAACCCCGTCGAGGGAGTTGGCCCGCAGGCTTTCTTCAACATCCATACTCGCCAGGTTCCGGAACAGCATGGCCGTTGGTTTGATCTGGCATTCGCCCAGCGACATCACCGGAAACTCCAGCGGAAAACCACCGGCCTCCCAGATCCCCCGCTTAACGGCTTCGGCCAGTTCGCGGAAGTGAGCGTTGCACGGCGTCAGTTCCGACCAGGTATTACAAATACCGATGACCGGTTTTTCACCCGTGAATAAGTGATGGGGGAAGCCCTGATTTTTCATCCAGGCGCGGTAAATAAAGCCGTCCTTGCCGGTGCGGCCGAACCATTCCTGGGAGCGGAGTTTAGGATTTTGTGAAGAAGCGTCGGTGGTTGACTCGTTTTTGTCAGTCGTATCCATTCGGTAATAAGATCAGTAAGCGCGTTCTGTATAGCTATCAAAGAACGTACCGCGTTGAACTTACCCGGCGCGGGGAGATTATTAAGCGCAATAGTATAGCTAACAGCCTTTTTATGCTGCCTCTTTTTCCTACGATAGAATAGTAGAGCTTTAGCTATAAGTCGAAAAAAAATTAATCGACACAGGTATTCCGGGTAGATTTTATCATGCACCCGGAATACCTGTAATTCACCCAAAGCGCCTTGAGTGATGATTAATTTTCTGTATTGCCAGCCCCTGCCTCCGGCTTCGGCTTGCGGCGCTTGTTGCGGCGCTTTTTACGGACGGGAGCTGTACCGTCGGCTGCGACCGGAGCGGATGCATCGGAAAGGCTTTCCGCACGTTGCGACGGGGCAGGAGCGGCTTCAGTCCGGACCGGATCCGTCGCAGACTGAGCCAGTGTATTACCTTCAGCCGCGGCGTTTCGTGGCTTGTTGTTGTTGCGCCGGTTTGATTTAGATCTTTTGTTATCCTGTCCCTGCGGCTGCATTTCGCCGGAGTCCCCCGTTTTCGGCTTACTCTTGCCGGGTTTCTTGCGGCCTTTCTGCTGCGGATCGCCCATGCGCCGGCTGTTCGGCTGGTAGGCAGGGGTGTCGCCGAACTCAGCCGGGACCTCGCCTTTCGGAATGTCTTCGCCCAGCAGTCGCTCAATGGCCGACAGCTTACGCTGCTCGGTTTCGCTGACAAAGGTGTAGGCAATCCCATCGGTTTCGGCGCGGGCCGTCCGGCCGATGCGGTGGACATAATCTTCGCCGTCGTGCGGTACATCGTAGTTGATGACCAGGTTGATATTGTCGATATCGATACCCCGCGAAACGATGTCGGTTGCCACCAGAATGGGCAGTTGCCGGTGCTTAAACCGGCTGAGCACCTGCTCCCGTTCGCCCTGCTCAAGGTCTGAGTGAATGGCATCGGCGGCGAATTTGGCCTGCTTCAGTTCAAAAACCAGCTGTTTGACATTCTCTTTCCGCGAACAGAAAATCAGTACCGACGGGAAGTTGTGCTGCCGCAGCAGATAAGCAATCAGCGGATTCTTCTGCCGTTGATAGATGATGAAAGCGGCCTGCTTGATCCGTGTCGGCGGCTTCGAAATCGAGAGCATGATTTCCAGCGGCTCATGCAGGATACGCCGTGCCAGTTCCTTGATTTTCGGCGGCATGGTCGCCGTTAAAAATAAGTTCTGGCGTTTGGGCGGTAAGTATGACAATATTTTGAGTATATCGCCATGGAAACCCATGTCGAGCATACGGTCGGCTTCATCCAGAACCAGAAACTGCAGGTGTTTGATACTGACATACCCCATATTGAGGTGGCTGATGAGCCGGCCGGGCGTACAGACAACAATGTCGGCTCCTGTAGTCAGCGCGCGCTGTTCCTTACTGAACGCGTTGCCGTCGGCCCCGCCGTAAATGGCAATCGAACTGACAGGGGTAAAGTAGGAGAAACCCTCCAGATTTTGTACGATCTGAATAGCCAGCTCCCGCGTCGGAACGATGACCAGTGCTTTAACTGATCCGTCGTCGCCGGAAGCGATGCTGAGTTTATGAAGAATCGGTAACAGATAAGAGGCTGTCTTGCCCGTTCCGGTCTGTGCCGAAACAAGGATATCCTGGCCCGCCAGTACTGCCGGAATAACCTGTTCCTGAACAGGAGTTGCCGTTTGATAGTTCATGGCGTCGATGCCTTCCATTAGCTGGTCATCGAAGCCAAATTCTGAAAATTTCAAGATAAACGTGCGAGAATGGTTTACGTTGCAGTAAAGTAATAGTTTTTTATGGAAAGTCCTATTCCTAACAAAATCAAACCAGTTTAGAACAATACCGTTATAATCCTACATTTGGTCAGATGCTACACACATCAGACACCCAACCACTACACAAGTTTTATGTCGAAACCTAACACTAAACCAGATGAGGCAGAAGCAGAAAAGCCGGTAATCACCAGACGGTTAGATCAGGTTTTTCTGGATCTGAATGACGTGGCCCAGTTTGTGGCACGGTTCTTCCGGGAGGTGTTTGTACCTCCTTACGAAGGCAAGGAAATCATCCGGCAGTGCTATGCTGTCGGGTATAAATCGCTCGGATTAATTTCGTTAACGGGGTTTATTACCGGGATCGTTTTTACGAATCAGTCGCGTCCGTCGCTGGCGGAGTTCGGAGCGACCTCGTGGTTACCGTCGCTGATCGCCATTGCTCTGGTACGGGCCCTGGCTCCGCTCGTAACAGCCCTGATCGCTTCCGGGAAGGTAGGGTCAAACATTGGTGCCGAACTGGGATCCATGCGGGTAACCGAACAAATTGACGCCATGGAAGTTTCGGCTACCAACCCCTATAAGTTCCTTGTCGTAACGAGGGTGCTGGCTACGACGCTGACCATTCCGGTACTGACGCTCTACACCATGTTTGTCGGGTTGATGGGCGCATTTGTCAATGTTACGGCTAACGAACAGACCAGCTTTCCGTCGTTTATCCAGGAGGTGTTCGGGGCCATCACCTACCTTGACTTGTTTTCGTCTGTGATAAAGTCATTCTTTTTCGGGTTTACAATCGGCATGGTCGGGAGCTATAAGGGGTATAACTCCTCGAAAGGTACCGAAGGCGTCGGCAAAGCCGCGAATGCATCGGTGGTTACCTCGATGTTTCTGGTCTTTATTGAAGAATTACTCGCACTTCAAATCGTTTCCGCGCTACGTGGCGGCTGATCACTATGGAAGAAAAACATAAGGAAATCGACCGTGGCAATGCCGTCATTCAGATTAAAGGGCTTAAAAAGTCGTTCGGAGACCTGCATGTCCTGCGTGGTGTCGATCTGGATATTTTCAAGGGCGAAAACCTGGTTGTACTGGGGCGGTCGGGTACCGGTAAGTCGGTACTGATCAAAATCATTGCGGGATTGTTGAAACCCGATGCCGGCTCGGTCAATGTATTGGGCGACGATGTAGCCAGTCTGAAACCTAAAGAACTGGACCAGCTGCGGCTTAAAATCGGGTTCTCGTTTCAGAACAGTGCGCTCTACGATAGTATGACCGTGCGCGAAAATCTGGAGTTCCCGCTGGTGCGTAATGTGCGGGACCTGAGTCGGGCCGATATTGACGCCGCCGTCGAAGAGGTACTCGAAAACGTCGGTCTCTCACAAACCATCAACCAGATGCCGTCGGAACTATCGGGCGGGCAGCGTAAACGGATCGGCATTGCACGGACGCTGATTCTGAAACCGGAAATTATGCTCTATGATGAGCCAACCGCCGGTCTTGACCCGATTACGTCTATCGATATCAACAACCTGATCAATGAAGTGCAGGAACGCAATCATACCTCGTCGATCATTATTACCCATGACCTGACCTGTGCCAAAATGACCGGCGACCGGGTGGCGATGCTGCTCGACGGCCGTTTTGAGCGCCAGGGAACGTTTGATGAGGTATTTAATACAGACGATGAGCGGGTGAAGGCGTTTTACGATTACAATTTTATTCAGTAACACTTCACACACTCATTCACTCAATCACTCATTAGTACTATGAAAGGCGATAATAAACGGGGCATAATTGTGGGCATTTTCGTGGCCCTTGGCTTGCTGATTTTGGTGGCAGGCATTCTGATCCTGGGTGGCCAGCAGAAGCGGTTTACCAGCTCAATCCGGGTTAATGCAATTTTCGACGATGTGGGCGGGTTAAAGGCCGGAAACAACGTCTGGTTTTCGGGCGTAAAAATCGGAACGGTCCGGCGGGTGTTTTTTTACGGCACTTCGCAGGTGGAAGTCGAGATGAATATCGAAGAAAAATCACAGCAATACATCCGGAAGGATGCAAAAGCGACGATCAGTTCGGATGGCTTGATCGGTAATAAAATTGTGTTGATCATCGGCGGGACCCCTAAAGTGGAGCCGGTGGAAGACGGTGACATTCTGAAAACACAGGCTGCCCTGAGCTCCGATCAGATCATGGAAACCTTGCAGGAAAACAACCAGAACCTGTTGCAGGTAACCAAGGATTTTAAGGAGATGGTTGGGAAGATCAAGCGCGGCAAAGGCACCGTAGGCGCCGTACTGACGGATACGATGCTGGCTGAAAACTTCCGGAATACGATCAAAAATATGGAGGCCGCCTCGAAGAGTGCCGCACGGGTTTCCGGCTCTCTTTCGCAGTTTGCCGCAAAAATGAATACGAAAGGAGCGCTGGCCAACGAACTGGTGACCGATACGACGGTCTTCCGGAGTCTGCGGGCGTCGGCACAGAAGCTCCGGCAGGCATCTGATAATGCCGTTGGCGTAACGAATCAGGCAGCGGTCATCACCCGTAATCTGGAGCAAACGACCAACAAACTGAACTCGCCGAACTCACCACTCGGGGTGCTGATGCAGGACGAAGAAACGGCGAAAAACCTGAAAAATACCCTTCAGAACCTGAACAGGGGCAGTGTGCTGCTAAACGAAGACCTCGAAGCGGCTCAGCATAATTTTCTGCTGAAAGGCTATTTCAAAAAGAAAGAAAAGGAAAAGCAGAAAGAGGTGGAAAAGCAGTAAAACATACTTTTGTCAAAACCTGACGTCGGGATGACAAAAGTAGTATATATTGGTGGCACGACCGGGCGTCTCCGACCGGCAGGCGTTCTGTCTAAGTCGTGCCACCACTTTTTAAGGCTAGTTATTCAGCCGGACGAAACCACCGTCGATTGGGTAGTCGCAGCCGGTAATAAAGCCGGCTTCGTCGGAACACAGGTAGAGCGCCAGCGCACCCACTTCTTCCGGTTTCGCCATCCGGCCAATCGGTTGGGTAGCAGCTAGTTTGGCAAACATCTCTGCCTCCTGACCCGGGTAGGTCCGTGCCAGAAAACCGTCGACAAACGGCGTATGGACGCGGGCCGGTGAAATGCAGTTACACCGGATGTTATGCTTCAGGTAATCTTTCGCAATGGACAGGGTCATGCTCACTACCGCTCCTTTACTCATCGAATAGGCAAACCGGTCCGGGAGTCCGACTGTAGCCGCAATTGACGCCATATTCAGTATCACGCCGCCGCCGTTGGCTTTCAGGTGCGGAATCACCGCATGGACGCAGTTATACACCCCTTTGATATTCACATTGAAAATGCGCTCAAAGTCGGCTTCAGACGTTGTCTCTGCCGTACCGATATGGGCGATACCGGCGTTATTGACCAGGATATGAACCGGTTCGTGCGCCCCAATGCCATTGATTACCTCGTCGACATTGGCCTGCTTCGATACATCTACGGCATGGGCAAACACCTTACCACCCTGTGCCGTCAGGTCGTTGGCTACCTGCTGTGCCTGGTCAATATTTAACTCAAGAATATGAACAGTGGCACCGGCCTTCGCAAACGTCTGCGAAATCGCGAGCCCGATTCCGCTGGCCCCACCGGTAATTAGTGCCGTTTTATTAACTAATGAAAACATGATTTAAAGAGCGAAAGAGGGAAAGAGTGAAAGAGCGGACTGCATAGCTACGAACGAGGATACAAAATCACTCATTCGCTCATTCACTCTTTCACTCATTAATTATAGTGAAACGCCGCGTTTCCACGGGATAAAATCATCCTGACCCAGACGTTCGGCCTGGGTAATTTCGTCGCCCGATGCTAAGCGGATGATGTATTCCAGCAGGGCCTCCGCATTGTCTTCGATGCTTTGCTCACCGTCGATGATCGGGCCGCTATCGAAATCGATCACGTCCGGCATGCGCGCTTTGAGCTTTTTATTGGTCGAGATTTTAACCACCGGACAAACGGGGTTACCCGTTGGCGTACCCAGCCCCGTGGTAAACAGGATGACGTTGGCACCCGAACCGGCCATACCGGTTGTTGCCTCTACATCGTTGCCCGGCGTACAAAGCAGGTTGAGGCCCGGCGTCACGACCGGTTCGGCATAATCCAGCACATCGGCAACCGGTGCCAGACCGCCTTTTTTCGCCGCTCCGGCCGACTTGATGGCGTCGGTGATCAGCCCGTCCTTGATGTTGCCCGGCGACGGGTTCATGTCAAACCCCGAACCAACCGCTTCGGCCTGAGCGGAGTAGGCCTGCATCAGGTCGATAAATTTCTGCGCCTTGGCGGTATCGGCAGTCCGGTTAATGAGTTCCTGTTCAACGCCGCACAGCTCCGGAAACTCGGCCAATACGGTTTTGCCGCCCAGGCTAACCACCATATCCGACAAGTGTCCGATGGCCGGATTGGCGGAAATGCCCGAAAAACCGTCGGACCCGCCACACTTCAGACCAACGGTCAGCTGGCTCAGCGGGGCAGGTTTACGTTCGTTTTTGTTGGCGTCTACCAGGGCCAGAAATGTTTCTTTTATCGCCTGTGCCATCAGGGCTGTTTCGGTACCGGCCTGCTGTTCAAACAAGAGCAACGGCTTGTTAAATTTCGGATTCTGGCGGCGTACTTCCTTTTCCAGCATCTCGGTTTGCAGGTGCTGGCAGCCCAGACTCATAACGGTAGCACCGGCCACGTTCGGGTTATTGATAAAGCCGGCCAGCAATGAACACAACACGGCTGAATCCTGGCGGGTACCGCCGCAGCCCATCTCGTGGGTCAGAAACTTAATGCCGTCGATATTCTTAAACGGCCGGTTAGCCCTTGCCTGTGTCCGGATCTGTGCCGGATCAACGAACGGCTGCATTTTATGAATGACCTCGTGCTGTCCGGCCTGATAGAGGTGAAGCAGTTCGCGGACGTGTTCGCGGTAAATATCCGGTTGGGCATAACCAAGCTCCCGCTCAAAGGCATCCTTCAGAATCATCACATTCCGGTTTTCGCAGAAAACCAGCGGGATAATCAGCCAGTAATTACGCGTACCTACGCGGCCGTCGGCGCGGTAAAAGCCGTTAAACGTACGATTCTGCCACTCCGAAACACTGAGCTTTTCCCAACTGTATGGCTTTTTCTGTTCCAGACCATACGGATCGGCATCGTGTTTCAGGTTAAAGGTGGTAATGGGTTCACCACGCCTGATCGGCTTAGTGGCTTTTCCGACCAGCACACCATACATCGTTACATGATCGCCAACCTGCAGATCATGAGTAACAAATTTGTGCTTGGCGCTTACGGAATAGGGGAGTTCATAACGTTCACCCTCAAATTCGATAACATCACCCGCCGGTAAGTCGCGTAAGGCAACAATGACGTTATCCGCCGGATGGACTTTGAGAACCTGAGCAAGACTCATGTTTACGTCGATTTTACGAAAAGTTAAGCGGGCGCAGAAATGGCCCTTCGTCCGTTGCCGGACGTATGATGATTGAATACTAATAAGAGGCTTTCCGGCACCGGATCTAATCCCGGATCGGAAAACTTCTATGTAAATTACCGACGAAACCTAAAAATTACCTACTCTCAACCCGCTCTTTATTTCCATGTCTGAAAAACAAACGGAGTTTATGGCCGGCCGCCTGATCTCCATGGATGCGTATCGGGGCTTTGTTATGTTCCTGATGACCGCCGAGTTACTGAGCTTCCACCGGCTGCACGAAGCCTTTCCCGACAGCTCTTTCTGGGCTTTTCTGGCCCATCATCAGGACCACGTCGAATGGGCGGGCTGCTCACTCCATGACCTGATTCAACCGTCGTTTTCGTTTCTGGTAGGGGTGGCGCTGCCCTACTCCATTGCGAGCCGTCAGCTGAAAGGACAATCGTTTAACGTACAGTTCGGTCATGCGCTGCGCCGGTCACTGATCCTTATTCTGCTGGGAATTTTTCTGCGCTCGACGCACCGGGAGCAAACCAATTTCACCTTCGAAGACACCCTGACCCAGATCGGCCTTGGGTATCCTTTCCTGTTTCTGCTGGGGCATGCCCGCCCGAAAATCCAGTGGGGGGCCTTTGCCGCTATTCTGGCCGGCTACTGGCTTATGTTTATTTTGTATCCGGCGCCCGGGGCTGATTTTGTCTATTCCGCCGTTGGGGTTCCGGCCGACTGGCAGGAGCATTATACCGGCCTCATGGCGCATTTTAACAAGAACAGTAACCTGGCCTGGGCGTTTGATACGTGGTTCCTGAACCTGTTCCCGCGTCCGAAACCGTTTCTGTACAATGGCGGAGGGTATGCTACGCTGAGTTTTATCCCGACACTGGGCACGATGCTGCTGGGCTTACAGGCCGGCAACTGGCTGCGCGGCGGCTTCGATAACCAGGCCCTGCTGAAACGCTTCGTACTGGCCGGTGTGGCCGGGCTGGTGCTCGGCACCCTGTGCCATCTGCTCGGGATTTGTCCGGTTGTGAAACGGATCTGGACACCGGCGTGGGTGTTGTTCAGCGGAGGCTGGTGTTTCCTGCTGCTGGCGTTTTTTTATTGGGTCATTGATGTCCGGAAAAAGCGGCGGTGGGCCTTTCCGCTGGTCGTGATCGGCATGAATTCAATCGCAATTTACTGTCTGGTGCACCTGATTGATGGGTTTATCATGAATTCGTTTTACATTCACTTCGGACATGCACCCTTCCGGATTTTCGGCGAGGCGTACGAACAGCTCCTTGTCGGGTCGCTGACACTGGCTGTTTTCTGGGTTCTCCTGTGGTGGATGTACCGACGAAAACTATTTATCAGGATTTAATCATGTTTACCGCCAATATTCTTGATCTGTTCGGTGAAACCATTTTTTATGGCGCCATCACCATTGACCAGCAACGCATTACCCACATTGAACGCCTGGGCGACGAACGCCCCGGCGAACCCTATATCCTGCCCGGCTTTGTTGATGCACATGTGCATGTTGAAAGCTCATTGCTGACGCCGGCGCAGTTTGCCCGGCTGGCGGTGGTGCATGGTACGGTGGCTACCGTGTCGGATCCGCACGAAATCGGCAATGTGGTGGGCATTGAGGGCGTACGCTACATGATCATGGATGGCAAGCGGGTTCCGTTTAAATTTAATTTCGGGGCACCTTCCTGCGTACCGGCCACAACCTTTGAAACCGCAGGGGCCACCATCAGCGTTGACGATGTCCGTGAGTTGCTGGCAATGCCCGAAATCGGATACCTGGCCGAAATGATGAACTTCCCGGGCGTGCTGCATCAGGAACCCGATGTAATGGCCAAAATCGCGCTGGCGAAGGCCGTCGATAAGCCGGTCGATGGTCATGCGCCGGGTTTACGGGGCGAGGCCGCGCAACAATATATCGATGCCGGCATTACCACCGACCATGAGTGCTTTACGTATGATGAAGGCCGCGACAAAGCCGAACGCGGTATGCTGATTCTGATCCGGGAGGGGAGTGCTGCCCGGAATTTCGGGGCGCTGATTCCGTTATTGCCCGAATTCCCGAACCAGATCATGTTCTGTTCCGACGATAAACATCCGGACACACTGGCGGCCGGGCATATCAACCAGTTAGTTGCCCGGGCAATCGGTGAGGGATATGACCGCTGGGAAGTACTGCGGGCGGCCTGTGTCAATCCGGTCCGGCACTACCACATGCCGGTCGGCCAGCTACGCATAGGCGATCCGGCCGATTTTATCCAGGTAAGCGACCTGACCACCTTTAGCGTCGAACAAACAGTGATCAACGGCGAGGTGGTGGCCCGTGGTGGTCAGTCGCTGATTCCGGACCTTCGTAGTGAGCACCTGAATCAGTTTAGCTGCTCACGGATAGACGCCGGGCAGCTGGCTGTTGCGGCAACGGGTGAGACCATCCGTGTAATTGAGGCAATGGACGGTCAGCTGATCACCAATGAACTGCACCTGCCGGCACTGGTGGCAGATGGTCAGGTGGTATCTGATGTGCAAAACGATGTGCTGAAGCTGGTCGTAGTCAACCGCTATCAGGATGCCCCGCCGGCGGTGGCGTTTATCCGGAACGTTGGCTTAATAAAAGGAGCACTGGCCTCGTCGGTCGGCCACGATTCGCATAACATTACCGCGGTAGGGTGCGACGATGAGAGCATTGCCCGGGCCATTAACCTGATCATTGATGCCAAAGGCGGTCTGTCGGCGGTAGGCGGGCAGGAGGAGTATGTTTTGCCGCTGCCGGTTGCCGGTTTGATGACAGATACCGACGGATATGTGGTTGCCGGTCAGTATACCCAACTGGATCAGTTTGCAAAACAAACCCTTGGCAGCACACTGGCGGCGCCGTTTATGACGCTTTCGTTCATGGCTTTACTGGTTATCCCATCCCTGAAACTTAGTGATAAAGGCCTATTTGATGGGGCTAAATTCCAATTTTCACCCCTTATTCTTTCGTAAAAACGCTAAGTCACACAATTCAGCATTTAGTTTATAGCTTATTTTGATGTATTTGTGCTGTATTTTAATTTTTTGGAAATTTTTGTACAATTACTATTTAAAATTCAATTTTTTGTGGGTAAGTTTACAGCGTTGCCTAACCTTTTACAACCTCTACCTACCCAGTTATGCCTCGTCATCGTACACCGTCTGGCATAGATGAAGAAGCCCTGTGGAACAAGTTCCGCAGCGGGGACGAAGTCGCTTTCGCCCAGTTGTATCGCGAATATGTGCAGGTATTATATCATTACTGCACACACTTTGCTCAGGATAAAGCGTTGATCAAAGATTGTATCCACGATTTATTCGTTGAGCTATGGAAACACCGCCAGAATATTGGTCCGACTACCTCGGTCCGGTATTATCTGATGGCTTCCATCAAGCGCAAATTGGTTCGGCATTTAACGGCTGAGCAGAAAATCAGCAGCCAGGACGATGTACAGACCGACCTGCTGCCTGGTTGCGATCCTTCGTATGAAACGTCGCTGATCGCATTTGAAGAAGATTCGCACATCAACGAATGTCTTCAGAATGCTATTGATAAATTGCCTCGCCGTCAGCGCGAAGCCGTTTATCTCCGGTTCTACCAGAACATGACAAACGAAGAAATTTCGTCGCTCATGCAGATTAACATCCAATCGGTGTACAATCTGATTTTTGGTGCCCTGAGTAATCTTAAAAAGTACGTGACGCTGGACCGTGTTGTTCTGTAATTTGAAACCTTCGTTTATATGATTTAAACGACTACTCCTAAACCCTTAAAAAAAACGGGGACCCTCTTTCTGAGCGGTCCCCGGCTTTTTTTATTTCGGGTCTTTCCTGTATTTAATATTGAAAAAATAGCGGGTCAGCCCATCTAAAGGCAACGTTGCCCGTTACCAGGAGGATGAGGAATCTGAAAACAGAGAAGGAAGCGATTCGTGCTGGCATGTAGTCAATAGTGTTCAGAGGCAGAAGTCACGGCGCCACTAAAACTACTAGCCCCCGCTCCGGCAGATGCTGAAACGGGGGCTAGTGGCTCGTCGTAAAACCAATCAGGTTTTTTGTTTCTTCTTTTTGGCCGCCGGGAACAGGATGTTGTTCAGAATAAGCCGGTAACCTGCCGAGTTGGGATGAAGGTTCAGGTCGGTTGGTTCTTCACCGATTTCGTGGCGGTAATCTTCCGGATCGTGACCGCCATAGAAAGTAAAGAATCCGCGTCCGTACGGGCTATGAATATACCGTGCCTCGCCGGCAGAACGGTTTTCAGCCATGATGACGACTTCGGGTTTGATAAACTGCTTTTTAAAGGCGGTTGTCTGTCCCATAAATCCTTTGATCACATTGGCATGGTTCTGGGTCAGCATAGTCGGGATCGGATCCCATTTGGCCGAGAACTGGAACAACGTAAAGTAATCATTGTGTTCGCCGAGGCCGCGTTCTTCCGGTTGGTTATCGATGGTTGAAAACTCGATCATGTACGGATTCGTATAGACCTGGAAGTTACGGAAGGCCATTGTCTGACTGAAATCAAGTTTGGCATTGGCATTCGGGTCGGCAGGATCACCGTCGTAGAAAGCATCAACCATATCCGTTTTCTGCGCTGCCAGTGCGATATCGTAGGTATCGGTAGCGTTGCACATGGCAAACAGATAGCCACCTCCCAGCACGAAGTCGCGGATTTTCTGCACAACGCCGAGTTTCATTTGCGGCACTTTGCTGAAACCGTATTTATGGGCAATGGATTCGGCCTCCTGTTTCTGGGCGATGTACCAGGGCTGGTCTTTATACGGGAAAAATTTGCCGAACTGTCCTGTAAAATCTTCATGGTGCAGGTGGAGCCAGTCGTATTCCGGTAGTTTGGTTTCCAGTACTTCCTGATCGAAAACAACATCGTAAGGAATTTCGGCATAGGTCATCACCATCGTTACGGCATCATCCCATGGCTGCTTACTTTTCGGCGAATACACGGCAACACGCGGTGCTTTCTGTAGTTTCACCGCATCCATATTCGCGCTTGGCGATGAAACCTCGGCCAGAATCTGGGTTGCCTGGGCGTCTGAGATGACCTCATAGCTAACGCCGCGGATGACCATTTCGTTGATGAACTGCTGATTGTGCTGCATCATGAAACTGCCGCCCCGGTAGTTGAGCAGCCAGTCAATTTCCATGTCATAACTTTTCAAGACCCAATAGGCGATCCCATAGGCCTTGAGGTGATTCTTCTGGGTATCATCCATCGGAATCATGATTTTAGTCGCCCATGCCTGGTTAGTAAGTACCAGAAAAAGGATGAGCGGTAGCAGCAGCCGTTTCATTGGTTTGTTGTATAATTAATGAACAGAGTAGCTTTGTATGGCTATATTTCAACGAATATAAGCAAAAATTATGCGAAACTGTTTCGCGTTGTAAAGGATGATTGAATGAATGAGTGATTGAATAGTTCGAGTCACTCAATCACTCATTCATTCAATCACTCATTCATTCTGTATATGAACCTGATCGAAAACATACGGGAAGGCTTGCGGTCGATTGCAGGCAACCAGCTGCGGACCATTCTGACAGCCCTGATCATTGCCATCGGGATTACGTCACTGGTTGGTATCCTGACCGCTATCGACGGCCTGCAAAGTTCGCTGAGCAGCAGTTTTGAAGGCCTGGGGGCAAATACGTTCAGCATTGTAGTGCCGCAGGATTTCGGGCGTTTTGGCGGACGGGTACAGCGGAAAAACAGACCGATTGTGTATCGGGAGGCCATTCTGTTCAAACGCCGGTTTCCGTACGGGGCGATGATTTCGGTGTCGGCAGGCATTACCGGTGCGGCGCAGGTGAAGTATGAATCGAAGAAAACCAACCCGAATGTGCAGGTAGTGGGCGTTGACGAAAACTACGTGAATGTCAAAAACTATAAGGTAGAGCTGGGTCGTAATTTTAATACAAACGACATTGCCAACTCCATGAATGTCGCCGTGATCGGCCGGGAACTGGCCACGAACCTGTTCGAAAGCAAAATCAATCCCCTCAACAAGTTTATCCGCGTACTCGGGACACCGTATAAAGTGATCGGTGTACTGGAGAAGAAAGGGAGTTTCGGCGGCTCGGGCGAAGACCGGGTAATGCTGATTCCGCTCGATAACGGCCGGGCGCTGGCCGGTTCGCGTACGCTGAGCTTCGACATCACGGCATCGGTGCCGAACATGTCGGATCAGGAAACGGCCATGGGAGAGGCGCAGGGCGTCATGCGGATTATCCGCGGAGATGCGTTAGGTAAACCGGATTCGTTTGATATTCAGCGGGCCGATGAACTGGCCCAGGACCTGGAAAATAACAGCCAGATGCTGCGGATCGGCGGGTTTGGGGTCGGGTTTATCACCCTGCTCGGGGCGGCGATTGCCTTGATGAACATCATGCTGGTATCCGTTACGGAGCGGACCCGCGAAATTGGTATCCGGAAGTCACTTGGAGCAACGCCTTCGCGAATCCGTCAGCAGTTTCTGATTGAAGCCATTGTGATCTGTATCCTTGGCGGGGTTGGCGGCGTGCTGCTCGGACTGGGTATCGGCAACCTGATATCACAAGTTGTCAGTCAGGGGAAAGGCGGTTTTGTGGTCCCTTGGTTCTGGATGTTCTTAGGGTTAGTGATTTGTGTGGTAGTTGGCTTATTTTCCGGCATTTACCCTGCCATCCGGGCCTCGAAACTTGACCCCATTGACGCGCTTCGTTACGAATAAAAGGCGCTTTTCATGCTGTAAACGCAGATTTTTTACAAAAAAAGTAGGTGAAAGTTTTATAATGTGAAAGGATTGTCTACTTTTGCAATCCCATCGCGCAAGCGACTGGTGAAGCCGGGATGGCGGAATCGGTAGACGCGTTGGTCTCAAACACCAATGTCTGCAAGGGCATGCCGGTTCGAGTCCGGCTCCCGGTACAATGTGGCCCAAATCGCTGATTTGGGCTTTTTTTTGTTTTGCCACAAATTCTTCTGCCTTTTTGGCTATCTCTGTTTAGAATCAGAAAGGAAACGTTGCAATTGACATAGCATGAGGCGCCTTTCCATACTTTCAGGTTTAGTACTGCATGTTAAAAAGCAGATGCCTTATAGCAAGGCATCTGCCCGTTGATTGTTATCTGAACGGCTTAAGGCTTTAGTTCTGCATTGCCGAAATGAACAGCGAATTGTTTACACCAAATCAGAACAAACCGCTGCTGCTCTAAACGAACAGGTGCTGCTAATTCGACATAGAAATTGCCGGTTGCTGTAAGCCGTTTTACCTCCGTAAAATTACCGGCTTTGGTATCGGCTGCCAGGTAGATGCGTAAGTCAGGCCCTGCTTCACTGGTAAAGTTTGAAAAAACCAGGGTTTGGTTTCCGCTTTTCTCGTATAGCTTTACGGTCCCGCTAACCGTATGAACCCCGTTGCGAAAGGTACCGGATGCAATCACTTGCTGGCCGGTTGAGTCGAATGTCTGCGACGGATTTGCCGTATTGACAGGCATACCGGCAGTGCCCAATGTCGTAAGATCTTCAGGAGCAGCGCAGCTGCAGTAAATCAGAACCAGTAAAAAGTATATAAAAGCTTGTTTTAGCGTACACATGTCTGTATCGTTCGTTTATGATTGCCTTATTTTGCCGTTTTTACCGTCAACCAGTTTTGATCCGCTTTATCAATGTAGGCTTTCGGGGCTTTATTCCATGATTCACGCACCTTCTTATTGTAATTAAAGTAGAGTTTACCATCCACAATGGTCCATGCATCAGCTTCGGTAGGGGCTTTATAGCCTCTGGACATGCCAAAGGCACAGTAGCCGCCATACTGCGGCATATAGGTGGCCGGATTGGTCAGGAACGTTTCTTTGTTACCTACGGAAGCAAAATGCCAGGTAACACCCTCGTGTGTAATACTGATTCCGGAATCGCCGCGGGCCGGTTTTTCTTCTGTGAAATACGAAACCGGATCGTATCCGTGCAGGGCAATTCCGCCCGGACTGAAAATGGCCGGCAAGAGGGCTTCTTTCTGTTGGGCAAAAACGCCTGTTGTGGCTAACAGGGTAATGATAAGTGCATATGCAAATCGGATTGGTTTCATTATGGAGAAATTGTGGTTTATGAGGATTCCTTAATAAGAACACTATAGCTTACTTACTGACCGGTTGACCATACACCGGATTAGCTTTGTCCGGGTGACCCTGGCCAGGGTGCGGCGGCTGTCTTATCCGTTCCATAAAACAACACATTGCCATGCGGCCATGCCCAGAAAAGTAAAGCCGGTCAACCGGTTAAGCCGATGTATTTTATCTGGCTGTAACACCTGGCAGCGCAGTCGATCCGTGAGCCATGCGACGACAGCCAGTAAAAAAAAAGCGCCGCAGCCCGTTGCGATAAAGAAAATAACTTTAGCCTGTTCTGCCTGTTCCGGTATCAACGGCTTTGGTCCGACTGTGTTCTGAGAGAGGTACAGCCAGATTGCCGACCAGAACGGAATCAACTGCGGATTAGTCCCTCCCAGCATAATACCTTGCCAGAATGGGTTCGTTTGCCGGACAGTGGTCGGCGTTGTGTGTACCCGTTCCGGCGATCTGAGTGCGCTTATACCAGCCAGCAGCAGTACCGGCACTGGCAAATACCGTAACAGAATGTCCAGATTGCGGCTGTTGGGTAACCAGCTGAGGCCATTGATAGCCAGTGCACTATAAGGGATTTCCGGCAAGCTTCCGCCCAGCGCAAGCCATAAACCGGCATTACGGTTTTGTGTAAGCGTGGCGTTGGCAACGGCCAGATTAACCGGACCGGGATGTATCGATCCCAGAAAGCTTATCGTTGCTACTACAAAAAATAAGGCGATCATTATCAATGACTGTGTTGGTGGTGAACGGTCGAATAAGCAACGCCGAAATGCGGAGGTAATACGATATGGTAAAAGCTGTCCTTAACCGCTACCTGAATAAGGGCCATGTGGTGGATGGCGTGTTCGATATTGTAGAGCAACTCACGGGCAAACGTAGACGGAATCTGTATCTGGTTGCCGCCGTCAGCCGAAAGGTCTCCTTCAAGCGTTAACGGGTGGTAGAGGTTCATACGGTGAATGCTCCGGTCGAGCAGATACATTCGTTCCAGCGCCTCGGCAATGTCTGTCTCCAGACGCATATCACGCTGCCGCGTATCGTAATTTATGGCTCCGGTCTGTGCCCCAACGACCAGTATGTCAAAAAACTCAAGAATGTGGCGAACGTGTTTACCGATGGTGTTGCCTGATAAAACGACTAGTGGCTGCGCATATTCTGAGTTTGACAATTGATGAAGCAGGCCTGTTAATTGCCGGAAGATATCGGAACTTGACGATTTGATTGACATTACGATCAGAACTATACGTTTAGCAGTTGTTAACGATTGGTTGCGCGTGTGTTAATCATGACCAGGGGCGACCATTGGGCTTGAGTCAGTAGTATAATCAGGGCACAGCTCAGGAGTACAACCAGTGCCAGAAAAAACAAATACCCGCCGTCGTTCAGTACATCAATACCCAATACGGTAAGGTGAGCCCCGATTGCTCCCAGCATAATCGCCATCCCCGCAAAAGCACCCAGCCAGCTGGTACGGGGAATTAAGAGGAGTATACTCGTTATCAATTCAGCCGCGCCGGCGCCGATCCGGCCCCATGGTTCAATACCCAGCCGGGTAAAAATGTAGACGGATTCAGGAGCGGCCCCGAATTTGAAGTACAGGGTCTGCAGTAAAATAAGGGCTGCAATCAGACGGGCGGCCCATAAAATATACAATCGGCTCTTGTTCATTAGCGTAGGCCGGTTACAGGGCACCGGCAATTTTTGTCCAGTTCATATCTGCTTTGCGGTGGAGGGAGGTTTCGTCCTTGTTCCACTTCGTCAGGGTGTTGTTGAAAAAAGTATGGTAAAACAGATACAGCTTACCATCAATGATCTTAAACGTTTCAGGGTCAATCTCAACTTTGTCGCCGGAATCGCCCATTGCGTATGCACACCAGCCGCCGTATTCGGGCTCGTAGCGCTCGGGGGTTGTTTTAAATGCTTTCAGCGTTGCCGGTGAAGAGAAATGATAAAGCACATTTTTAAACGAAAAACTGTAGGCCGGAGAGCCTTTGACTGCTCTACGCTGCGTAAAGTAAGCAACCGGATCGTAGCCCTGAATGGCCAGACCGTCTTTCCTCAGGTTGAACTGCTCTTTCCGTTTTACCGGATCCTGTGCAAAAACTGTAGCTGAACATATAAGTACTATGAACCCTAAAAAGATTGCTTTCATATACGTTTGTTAATTAAGGTAACAGGGTTGTTTATTCTGCCTGCAAATACATAATTTCAATTTCTGTTCCATGTGTGCCGGATTCTTGATTTATTGAGTAATATCCTGATTTTTAATAGATTGGCTTTTTGTTGTGCGTAAGTCATTGCTCTGACATATATAGTGGGTTCCTGATATTTCGGGAGCCTTACTAAATGACGGAACGGTTGTTGCCCATCTCTTTATGATTTACGCCTGTTTTTTAATTCCCGATTATTTCCAATACCCGTAAAGGATTCAGACTATGCTCTCTTTTTTTGATGATAATGACGGTGAGTCAGCGGTTCAGCCGGTAGTGTTAATTGTTGACGATATGCCAAATAATATCAGCCTGTTATTTGAGGCACTTTCACGGCTTAATGTGAAAGTATTGGCTGCCAGAGACGGAAAAAGTGCTGTTGACCAGGCAAGAATTGCCAGACCGGATCTGATACTGCTGGATGTGATGATGCCGGGGATGGATGGTTTTGAAACATGCCGCCGGCTTAAACAGGATGAACTGACGGCAGCCATACCCGTTATTTTTATGACGGCATTAACGGAAACCATCGACAAGGTAAACGGATTCAACATCGGCGCCGTTGACTACATAACCAAGCCTTTTCAATTGGGAGAAGTCGTTGTCCGGATTGAAAATCAGCTGAAAATAAGGAACTTACAACGAGACCTGGAGCACCTGAATGCTGAACTTGAAGCCCGGGTTGCTGAGCGGACGGCTTCGCTGACACAAGCACTGGCTGAAGTTGAACAGTTGAAAAATCAGCTGCAACATGAAAATACCTATCTGCGGGATGAAATTCACCTGACCAATAATTTTGAAGAAATCGTTAGTCGCAGCAAGCCATTCAGTCACGTTTTGCGACAGATCGAGCAGGTCGCTCCAACGCACTTTACCGTAATGATTCTCGGGGAATCAGGAACCGGGAAAGAACTGCTCGCCAGGGCGGTGCATAACCTGTCGCCCCGTAAAAAAAAGGCACTTATTAAAGTGAATTGTGCCGCTCTGCCAACCAATCTGATTGAAAGTGAGCTATTTGGCCACGAAAAAGGAGCTTTTACCGGTGCCGCTAACCAGAAAACCGGGCGGTTTGAACTGGCTGACGGAGGGACCATTTTTCTGGACGAAATCGGAGAGATGCCGGTTGACCTGCAGCCAAAATTACTGCGTGTTTTGCAGGAAGGGGAGTTTGAACGGATCGGTGGCCACAAGA
This sequence comes from Arsenicibacter rosenii, assembly GCF_001870735.1. Lineage (GTDB taxonomy): Bacteria > Bacteroidota > Bacteroidia > Cytophagales > Spirosomataceae > Arsenicibacter > Arsenicibacter rosenii. The sequence continues at coordinate 139,507 of NZ_MORL01000012.1, forward strand.
CAATCAAAGTTAATGTCCGGGTCATTGCCGCTACCAACCGCGACTTAGAGAAAGAGGTGCAGGCGGGCAGGTTCAGGGAAGACTTATACTATCGCTTGTGTGTATTTCCGGTTAAAAGTCTTCCCTTGCGCGACCGGAGTGAGGATATTCCGCTGCTGGTCAGCCATTTTTGTAAAAAGCACGGCCCTGGTATCGGAAAAACAATCGATACGATTCCGGAAGATGTACTAACCACGCTGGCCGGGTATCACTGGCCGGGTAATATCCGTGAGTTAGAAAATGTCATACAGCGGGCATTGATTCTTTCGCCCGGAAAAACGCTGACATTGGGAGATTGGACCTGGCGCCGGCCGCTGTTGTCAAACCCGGAGGGGTTTGTTACCCTGGAAGCCCATGAACGGGCCTATATCACACAGGTCCTTGAGCATACACGCTGGAAGGTAAGCGGCAAAAACGGAGCCGCTGAAATTCTGGATATCATCCCGACAACCCTTGATTCAAGAATGAAAAAACTCGGTATCAAACGGCCCTGACCAGTTCCGAAAAAACGTAATCTTTCCGATATATCGTAAGCCATCTCCCTCCGGTTAATAAAAAAATCAGCAATAAGCCTTCATGTCAAGGACTTATCGCTGATTTTTTTTAGGTACGTCAATTGCCTGGCTTTATCGTGAACAGATAAACGTCACGATGTGTACAGCAACCTATCTTCCTTTCCGGTCTGACGGATTTATACTAACCCATAGCCGTGATGAACATACTACACGGCAACCGGCTGTCCTGCCTCGGATACATGACCAGGGTGGTCAGCCGCTTTTATATCCCGAAGACCCATACAGTGGCGGGACCTGGATCGTAGGAGGCCTTCAGGCATCGGTATGTTTGCTGAACGGAGCATTTACGGCTCATGTTTCGACGCCGCCCTATAAGCATAGCCGGGGGCTGGTGCCGCTGCATGTGTTTGACTACCGCTCTGTGAGGGATTTTTGCCGACGCTATAATCCGGCAGGAATTGAACCCTTTACACTCATTCTGGCTGAAGCAGAGGCTCTGACTGAATTCCGCTGGGATGGCCAGTCAAAACATGTAACGTTTTTAAATCCGCACAGACCGTATATCTGGTCTTCGGCTACACTATACTCGCCACAGAACATGCGTCGGCGTGAACAGTGGTTCCGGAACTGGCTAAGCAATATCGGTGAGACCAGGGTTGAGGCTATCCGGCATTTTCACCTGAACGCCGGAAAAGGAGATCCCGAAAATGCCCTGCTGATGAACCGTAACAACAAACTGATGACACTGAGCCTGACCAGCCTTGTACGGCTACCCGGAAATCACCGCATGCTATACACGGATCTGTTACAGGATCAGTCTGTTTCTCTTGTGTTTAATCAACACCACTATGCCATTCAGTAACGTAGGTAAATCACGGCAAACCGGCTGGGAACGGGATAAATCGTCGTTGCAACAGCAGGTTCAGCATCGGAAAAGGGGCCTGTTCAACCGTTTCCGGACGACTCCGTTCCTGATCCGGTTGACGGCCTGGGAGTACTGGCCGTTCAGCATTGTATACATACCGGTGTTTATCTACTGGCTTTGGCTTTCACTCCGGGCCCGTTCGTTCTTTTTTTTCTCGGCGTCTAATCCCTCCATTGAAACCGGCGGTCTGATGGGGGAATCCAAGTGGGACATTCTAAAGAACATAAATCCTGCCTTTCTTCCGCAGACCTTGTTTGTCAGTGTAGCAGACACGTCAGCTGAGACGCTGGAGTTTATGGTGCGAAGCCGGTTCCGGTTTCCGGTAATTGCCAAGCCGGATGTGGGCGAACGGGGCTGGCGGGTTGAAAAAATTAACACGGCAGACGAGTTAAAGGACTATTTCCTGTCTGCGCCGGGAGATTTTCTGATTCAGGATTATGTCGATGAACCTCTTGAGTTCGGGGTATTCTACTATCGTTTTCCCGGGAAGACGCAGGGTGTTGTTTCATCAATTGTGCAGAAAGAGTTTCTGAGCATCCGGGGAGATGGCCAAACCAGTATTGGTGACCTGATTCTGCAAAACAGCCGCGCGGTTTTGCAGCGTAAGGCGTTAGCAGAAAAATTCGGGACGAAACTGCATGAGGTGTTAGGCAACGGGCAGGAACTTCAGCTGGTGGCTATCGGCAATCATAGCAGAGGGACTAAGTTCCTGAATGCCGGTAGCCTGATTTCACCACATGTCACACGGCTGTTTGACAGTATCAGCCGTGATGTTGACGGTTTTTATTTTGGTCGTTATGACATCCGTTGCCGGTCAATCAACGATTTGTCGACCGGCGAACACCTGCGTATTCTGGAGTTAAACGGCGCCGGGGCCGAACCTGCCCATATTTATCATCCTGGTTTTCCGCTCTGGCGTGCCTGGCAGGTCTTGCTGTTCCACTGGAAAATACTCTTCCAGATCAGTCAGGAAAACCATCGGCGCGGCCACGCGTACATGACATTGAGCGAGGCCCGCGTATTCTGGAAAAAAAGCAGATCAAAAAACAAACACAAGCCGTTATAAAACAGGGGCATTCCTTACCGGAGTGCCCCTGACTTTATTAACCTGTTCTGAAATAGTTAGTTAAGTAGTATAGTATATGGTCTTGTGCCAACGGAAACGTCTGTTGCCAGACAACCGGATGTACTTAAAAATGATAGGCGATGGCCAGCATCGGCATCAGATTTTTGGTCCGGTAACGATCATTATCAAAAATAAGCTTCTTTCTTGTCTGGTATTCATTGAACTGAAAATTCAGACCCGCCCGCAAGCTGAGTTTCGGCGCAACCTGGTAGCGGACATAGGCCTCTGAGTTCAGGCTGCCTATATCGCTGTCGCTGATTAGTAACAGGTTAAAGGCGGTCGGACGCGCTTGCTGGGTTGAACCGGTCAATGCTGATCGGCCGGTACCTTTAGACGTAAACGTGCTGCTCCGGTCACTACCGAAACTAAACCCAATACCGTCAATATTAAAACCCGCAGCTACTTTTCGTGTCAGCGCATATTCGAGGTGAATACTGATATTAAATGAATTAATTTGTGTTACCGGAAATTTCAGCGTATCAATATTCTGAACCAGATCTTCACTGAAAAGGGCAAAAATACTGTGTTTCCCTGACGTCAGACGGGCGGGAGCGGTGCGATAAGTTGTGTTTTTACCAAAGGCCGACGTAAACCGCAGGCCATAGCCGATCCGGAAACGCTTATGCCGGCCTACGCCGTGCAACCGGCTGACTGACAGTGCTGTGGTTGTGAAGTTCCCCTTTGTAGCGAAACTAAGGTCAACGCTTTGGGTAACGTTTGCCGGTAAGGCGGCCGGAGGGGTAGATTGCTGAGCCATCGTTAAAAACGGGAAGGCACATAGTCCCCAGGTAATATAAAATAGTCTGCTCATACACTTTAAGTTTTTGAATGACGTCAATGACAGCCAATCGTTTCCAAACACTATGCCGTATATGTTAGCCCGGTAAGTAGTTGTTTAGCAGTAAATTGGGTTGTTTTTTGCTAAATGGCAGCCGGGCATGACCGGCGACATTTCTGATATTTCAGAAAAAACATGAAATATCAGAAACCCGATGCCGCGGCAACGGTGGCCGGGCGTGTATACACCCGGAAAGGGATAGATAACGAATGGTCCGAAAGTTGTAAACCCACTGATATGAGAGTATATGCGTTAATCGTTTATGTATTGCTGACAGGCTTCGGACCTGCTTCTGCCCAACCGAAGGGCCTGCCCTTCATTCAGCATTACGCTCCCAAAAACTATGGAGCCCATCCTGAAAACCGGGCAATCTGTCAGGATTCGCGGGGTGTTTTGTACATCGGGAATCAACATGGCGTTCTGGAGTATGACGGAAGTACCTGGAATGTGATACCCGTACAAGGGCAGGTGGTCAGGGCAGTTGCCGCAGATACATCCGGCAGGGTCTATGTCGGCACAGATACCGACATCGGTTTCCTGGAACACACGTTGTCTGGCCGGACGGACTATAAATCACTGAAAAAACACGTGCCGGCATCATCTGTGCCACCCAAAAAAGTAACCCGTGTCTTTGCCACGCGGTATGGTGCATTTTATTGTACGGAAAAAGGGGTATACCAATGGAATCCGGCAGCAAACAGTCAACAGCCGGTCAGGACCTGGCTACCGGCCGGAGAAACCGGCATCCGCAGAGCGCACGTTACCGGCGACTTTCTGATGATTCAGGGCAGGAGTGGTCGTTTATACTGGACTGATCTGCGCGGCAAAGGACTTTTACAGCCAATGGATGGTACCGGGCAACTGGTGCCGGAGTTAGTGGAGGCCATTTTGCCGTATCCGCCCGGTAACCGGTTTTTGTTGGTAACATGCCACCACGGGCTTTATGTGTACACACCTGGTACGGCCACATCGGCCGCTGTCTTAGACAGATTGCCGACAACCGCCGAAGACTGGTTAACATCCGCGCGGGTATTCAGAGCGTTGTGTATCCTGAATCCTAAAACAAACAACTACACGTATGTCATCGGGACAGCAAGGGGGGGCGTACGGATCTTTGATGCGCATGGCCGTCAGCTGCAACAAATTGATGAAGGCAATGGTCTGCGCCGGAATGCCGTACTGAGTTTATTTTATGACCGGGAAAAGTCGCTCTGGATCGGAACCGGTAGCGGTCTTGACCGGGTTGAGTTCAGCTTGCCGGTTACCCGTTTCGATCATACGTTTAATGTCCGTTCAACGGTATGGGCCATCTGCCGGCATAAGGGAATTTTGTATATAGGCACTAGTCTGGGGCTCTTTGCCTGGAGTGATACCGGCCAGCGGTTTGACCCGATACCCGGCGCGGATGCCAGTTGCCGCACCATACTGGTTGCCGGTGAAGATCTCTGGGTGGGTGCCACCGGCTTTATCTGGCGGGTGCGTAACCGGAAAATCCTTTCGTCAATCTCAACCGAAGGCCAGACCGTAAACAGCCTGCTGGTGATTGCGCCGGACAGGCTGCTGGCGGCCCAGAGCGACGGACTAAGATGGTATGACACCGGAAGCGGGGCCGGCCATCGGGTTGGCGGTCTTCTGGAGCAGACAGAATGTGTTTCCCTGGCACCCGATGCCCCGCATGTGCATTGGGTTGGTACTGCTTATAAGGGGTTTTACCGATTGGCAGCCGGCCCTTCCGGTACGTATGATGCCCGGCCAATTGCCCTGCCAACCACAACCGATACTAGTGCGCCGGGAAACTATGTGTATAAAACGAGCTACGGATTACTGTTTGTCTCAGGCGGGCGGGCCTATTACCCGGATCCCCTACGGCAAACGCTTACTCTGCAAACGCTCCCCGGAATCGAAAAAATAGGGGCATTAACCAGCAGAGGCGGACTGGATATACCAGGTATTGCTGAAGATAATTCGGGCAAACTTTGGTTTGCCAAACCTGCGATTGCCTTATACCCGCAACGAAAGGAGGGAAAGCCGATAACCTGGCAAGTTGACAGCCTGAGTCTGAAACCCATCCGGCGGGGTGGGTATGCCGTGTATCCCGAAGCGAATGGGTTGGTTTGGGTAGGTACGGATGAGGGGCTGTTCCGGTATGATGGTGCACAAATGACGATGCCTCCGGATTTTCCGGCGCTGATCCGTTCGGTAAGGGTTCTGGGGAATGATTCCGTTATATACGGAGGCGCCGGTATCGGTCCTGCGCTCCGCATCCCGTATCGGTTCCGGGATTTGTCCTTTCAATGTGCGGCGACCAGCTTTGTGGGCGATGATGCCAATGAATTTCAGTTCCGGCTTGTGGGAAATACCCTGACACCGGAAGATTCGGTCTGGACGAAGTGGAGCCGCGAAACTACCAAGGAGTACACCAATCTGTCGGTGGGTAAGTACACATTTGCTGTTCGTGCCCGCGATGCTTACGGGCAGCTGAGCCGCGAAAGCAGGCTTTCCTTTACCATTGAGCGCCCGTGGTATATGACTGTCTGGGCGTACCTTTTTTACTTTTTTATTTTCTGCGTCTTGATCTTCGGACTCATCCGTATTTATACCCGCCGGTTGACCCTTGAAAAAATCAGGCTGGAAACCGTCGTTCAGGAACGTACGGCAGAGGTAGTCCGTCAGAAAGAAGAGCTTTCCGGCCAGGCAAAACGGCTGCAGGTAGCCAAAGATCAGGCAGAAAGTGCAAACCGGGCCAAAAGTGAATTTCTGGCCACCATGAGCCATGAGCTGAGAACGCCGCTGAACGGCATTCTGGGGTTTGCTCAGTTGCTGCAACGTGATACGGGTTTATCGGATCAGCAGCAACGGGGGGTGGGCGTAATCCGGAACAGTGGCGAACATTTACTGAGGCTGATCAATGAGGTGTTAGACATTGCAAAAATTGAGGCACGGCGGTTTGAGTTTGAACAGGCTACGGTGAATCTGTCTCTGCTACTCGACAACCTGGCTGCTGAATTTACGATCCGTGCACGTCAGAAAGGGCTGGTATTTGCGTATGCAAGCACGTCAGAAATGCCGCCATGGGTAATTACAGACGAAAAACGCTTAATCCAGATCTTAAATAACCTGCTTGGCAATGCGATTAAATTTACCGCACAGGGAACCGTAGCGCTTACTGTTTCAGCCTATAGCCTGCGTCCTGATCAATGCCGGTTGACGGTTCAGGTCAGTGATACCGGCACAGGGATTCCCCCCGAACGGCTCAGCGAAATTTTTCAGCCCTTTTTTCAGGTCCGCGACGGCCGGTTGTTTACGGAAGGAACGGGACTTGGGCTGGCCATTTCTGATCAGTTAGTGCGTCTGATGGGGGGGCGGCTTACCGTAGCGAGCTCGCCGGGCAAAGGGAGTACGTTTACCGTAACGATTCCATTAGCCGTGCCTGAGGCCGGCTTTCCGGACAACCTGTACGGCCTCCGAACGACTTTGCCGCCGGTAGGCTATTCGGGGCCTAAGCGCCGCATACTGATCGTAGATGATCATCCTGATAACCGGTTGATGCTGCTGACCTTGCTGGAACGACTGGGCTTTCAGGTTGACGAGGCCGCTGACGGGCAAATGGCCGTTGACGCAATCATCGCTTCTTTCGGCACCGGAGGGAACCCGATCGATCTGGCTGTCATGGATCTGATCATGCCCTCCCTGAATGGATTTGACGCCTTGCAGCTGATCAGGGCAAATCCTCTGACGGCGCAACTGAAAGTAATTGCCTTTTCGGCCAATGTGTTCGAACAGAATCAGCAACGGACGATGGCGGAGGGGTTTGATGATTTTATCGCTAAACCTGTCGACATCGCACACTTGCTGCAAAAACTGGAGTCACATCTGGGACTGGAGTGGATCTATATGAAAGAGCCGGAGCCCGACGTTATGCCGGAGCCGGAGACCCGACATGGGCTACTGCCGGACGAGGAAACGATAGCTAACTTACTGCATGTGGCCCGGCAGGGCGATATCGGAGGCTTGCTACAGTTGCTGAACAGACCGGAGCTTAATGAGCCGCAGTACAAGGCATTTGTAAAACCGTTGCAGGCCTGGGCGGCCGAGTTTGATACCCAACAAATCCGGGTGTACCTGGAATCCGTTGAACAGAAGCAGCAGTCTCAATAAATCATGACATATCGGAGAAGTTCTGAAATGCCGTAGGATGAACTTGTATCGTTTGCCTGAAAATGCCCTTTTCCGGGCGGATCAGCGGTTTTTCATGCCTTACCGTGTTGGAACGGTTTTGGTAAAAGCACGGGCAAACAAAACAAAATGTGTATGAAAACCTCCTTATTAACACTGCTTGGTATAGTTGCCGGGTTCGTAGCTACGGCGCAGACGCAATGGAAGCCGACGACTGCGAGCGTTTCATTCCGGATTAAAAATGCGGGTCTGGCGGTAAACGGTACGTTCGGCGGGTTTCAGGGACAACTGCTTTTTGACCCGGCCAATCCGGAGAAAAGTGTATTGATTGCGTCCGTCGATGCCAAAGCCGTTGACACCGGGATTGGCCTGAGAAATGACCATCTCCGGAAAAAAGAGTATCTGGATGTAGCATCCTTCCCGAGGGTTACCCTGAAATCAACGCGGATTACGGCCAAAGGAAACGGCATGTATACGGGCGCATTTGAGCTGAGTCTGAAAGGAGTGACGCGGCCGGTCTCTTTTCCGTTTACGTTCACAAACGGCACCTTTGACGGAGGATTCATAATTGACCGGCGCGATTTCGGGGTTGGCAAAAACAGCTTGATAATGGGTGATGAGGTGACGATCACTATTCACGTCCAGTCGGTACCGGTCCCTGCTGTAGCAGAGGCAAAATAGTGCGGCCGGAAGCTGACGTAGTCAGGTTCCGGCCAGAGTTGCCACACCGCCGGAAGTTAATACCGGCTTATAATCCAGCCATTGCGTAGCCTCCTGCCAAATGGCAGCACCAACCACCTACACACCTTCGCTAAATGTCCGTCAGCTGCTTGCTTCAACGGCAGACTATGGTCCGGTCTTAACTTCGGGTACGTAGCCCCTTACAACCGCCACGCTTGATAGCCAATAAGCCAGCCGCATAACGGTAGTAGCTGCCGGCACACCTCTTCTCGTCTTGTCGGCGCACCTTGTCTTGCCGTTTATGCGGGTTAGGCAAGGAGATTGAACACAGTTGTCCCCAAACCACAATAACCACCAGCAATTCTTCTGCTTTCCATCACTTACCTGTCCCTGCTCCTTATCCTGCCTTGCCAAATGGCGGGAAAGTACTTTATCTGCCTGCAAAAAATGTAGAAAGGCGCCTTGTGTACAAAAAAGGGCGCCTTATCACCAGGTACTCTTCAGGTGCTTAGTTTGTCAATCTTTTTGCTTGTTAAACATATATAGACATGATATTACTAAAATGTACGCATTGGTTTACGTAACGGCAAGTATTGGTACTATATGTGGCTTAATAAATCGCACGGTCTGGGGCAAAAAAACAATGAGAAAGATAACAGTATATAGGCGTTATGTATTTCCGGGACTGTGTGTCTTGTTATCGAACATCGTATTTGGGCAGATTTCGTTTGACAATTACAGCCATGTATTGCCACAGCGTCCTTTTGTCGGTTTTTTGTCAAAAGCCGTTGCGGATCTAAACGGAGATGGGCTGGACGACATTGTGCGGATCCGAGCAAACACAAAGGAACTCTCGGTTTTGTACCAGCTGCCAGACGGATCGTTCCGTAACAGCCATATCCGTACCCTTAACGCTGAACCCATTGCCACCCTTGTCGGCGACATTAACAACGATCATAGAAATGATATTCTGACAGGAGGTGCGTTTGACGGGATCACTGTTTTAAAAAATAATGCAGACACCTTTACACAGGATATCGTCACTGATCCTGCCGTCTGGATGCAGGGTGCCAACCTGGTCGATATCAACAACGATGGCTGGCTGGACGTTTTTGCCTGCAACGATGCAGGGCTTAATCAGATATGGAAAAATAACGGGGCTGGCCGGTTTAGTGCCGTAACCAACTGGATTGATATGCGGACGGTTCCGGCCTCCGACAATTCGGGTAATTACGGTTCGGTCTGGGCGGATATCGATAACGATGGTGACCTGGACCTGTATCTGGCCAAATGCTCGATGTATGCCATGGGTCCGCAAAACGCCGGCGACCCGCGCCGGATCAATCAGCTCTTTCTGAATCATACCTACGACCGGCTGCATGGTCAACCGGTTAAAAATACCACCAATTTCACCCTTGATCCCTCCAACTGGTTCAGCGAAGCCGCGGCCGGGGCAAACGTAAAGATCAGCGGGCAGTCATGGACCGCCGATTTTGCCGACATCGACAACGATGGGGATCAGGACTTACTGGTTACCAATCACGAAAGCCCGACCATGCTGCTGGAAAACGACGGTACCGGGCATTTCACCGACATCACTACCCAAAGTGGCATTTCGGGAGTAGTCGAGCCCTTGCAGGGCCTGATGCGGGACTTCGATAACGACGGCTACATGGATGTGCTGCTGGCGGGCGATATGGCCGCTCAGCTCTGGCGCAATAATGGCGACAAGACTTTTACGCTCCAGGCAGGTGCGCTGGGAAACACGCCGACCACCTCCTTTGCCGTCGGGGATTTGAACCATGATGGCTTTCCGGACATTTATGTCAGCCATTATGCGCGGGCCGATGCCGAAGATGAGCTTTGGATAAACCAACCCAACGGGAATCACTTTGTGGGCGTGACACTCCGCGGAATTCAATCAAATACCAATGGCGTGGGGGCTAAAATTCTGGTGTACCGCACCGATGGTGTACAACTGGTACGGGAGGTGCGGGCCGGTGAAAGTTACGGGATAACCAACTCCTACACACAACTCATAGGGTTAGGCCCTTCGGCAGGTATTCTCCGGATTGAGGTTCACTGGCCGTCGGGCCAACGGAGCCGGATACAGCAACCGGCTTCGGACCAGTTTCTGGTAATTGGCGAGCCTGTTGGTCCGCCATGCCGTTGCCTCTCTCTGGAGGCTGTCCAGATCCGATAAATAAACGGAACATACAACATCCATCAGGAATATGCCGCCATATTCTGTCAGTCACCCTATTGGCTGGCCAATAAAACAGAAGCGGTGATAAAACACGGCAGTCGCCGGATAAAGACCTTTTCCACTAACAGACGTATAACTATGCAAAATTTGTACATGCGCGTTGATCGCCGGAGGCCCTGGCAGGGGATAGTGACCTGCCTTTGGCTGTATTTATTGACCGCCGGCAGTGTATTAGCCCAAATACCTACCTGTGGCCCTAACCAAATGACATCGGGCTATGCGGTAGGAGCAACGACGGTGGTCTCAACCACCGGTACGGTAACGAGTGCGACTGCGGCGTTGGGTACCGGAGATGGTAGTACGGCCATACTGGGTGCCAATTCGGCCCTTAAACTTGACATGGGAGTGATGTTACCAGCGGGTAGCCGTCTGACAGTAAGTTATGTTGCTACAGACGCAAAAGCTCCGCTTCAGGTACTGGTATCCAGTACGGCAGCAGGGCCTTTTACCAATATAGCCCAACTGGCGGGGGCAACAAATGCAGTAACCTTACCCATGGCTGTGCGCTATGTACAACTGATTACCACCGGAACGTCGTATTTCATTAATGCAGTAACGTATCCGGTTTATACGTGTGTAACCAACCCGGTTCCAACCTGTGCGGCCGGACAAACGCTGATGACCTATCCGGCAGGTACCCAAGGTGTGAACGCCATAACCGGGACGGTTTCCAATAGCGCCAACGCAGCCGGTCCGCCTGACAGGGTTGCCGCCACCGTTGCTGCAAATGGGTCCATCACGCTGGATTTTGGACGTGTTGTTGCCGGAGGAAACGTATTATCACTGGTCTATTCGTCGCAATATAATGAAACGTATGCGCCTCCCTTGCAGATGCTGGTAAGTACGACCGGTGCACCAGGGTCATTTACCTCCATAGGCTCTTTTCAGCCAACGACCAACACATCCCTAATCAACGGAAGCCTGACACTACCCATAGATGCCCGCTATGTACAGCTGTTAACGCCGCCGGGGACCTATTCTTCGTATTACATTGATGCCCTGACCTATGCTGTTTACAGTTGTGTGTCTCCGCCTGATATAACTTGTGGAGCGGGGCAGATTTCGGTCACCAGCCTGAGCGGGGCTCAGGCAACGGGCACTACGGGTGGAGTTGTTACCAGTACAACAAATGTACTGGGTATTTCCGATGGTAAGCTGGCTACATTGGGCACTAACTCATCCGTCAGTGTCGACATGGGCAGTGTACTGGCAGCCGGCATTACACTCACGTTTAGCTATTCGTCAACGGATAACACATCTCCCTTACAAATCTGGGTAGCCAATAATGCGGGAGATCCTTATACCTATATCGGGAGTGTTCCGGCAAGTATCGCTACAACAACCCGACAGCTGACCTTACCGTTGGCCGCGCAGTACATTAAGCTGGTTGCCACGGGTACCGGCTATGCGGTCGATGCCGTCACCCGGCAGGTTTTTAGTTGTATAACTGATCCGGCAGCCTGTGCGGCCGGACAGCAGTCTGTTGTCTATCCGGGAGGGGGAGCCACCAGCGTCTACAGCACATCAGGTACGCTGACCAATCAGGCCAGCGCAACGGGTTTGGTGGATGGTTCCTATGCCACCCTGAGTCCTGATGCAACGATTACACTGGATTTGGGTAGTACCATTGCTGCTGGTAATGTATTGGTAATGCGAGCGTATTCGCAGTATAGCGCCACCTATGCTCAATCCATGCAGGTGCTGGCTGCCACGAATGCAGCGGGGCCTTATACGAGCCTTGGGGATATACAACCGAATACCTCGGTTAATACAATAAGTTTCCCCTTGCAGACCAATGTCCGGTTTATCCGGTTTACTACGACCTCAAATATCTATTCGACCTATTATGTGGATGCGGTGATGTACCAGGCCTATGCCTGTGCGACACCGGTTAGCACAAGTTGTTCGGCAGGGGAGCAGTCATTTAGTTACGAAGCCGGAGTACAAGGGGCAGGATCAACAACTGGAGCCGTAACCAGCGCTACCAATATCGTAGGTGTTCCGGATGGTACAGCAGTCTCAATAGGCGTTAATTCCGCTATTACGGTTGATATGGGGAGTGCTTTGCCGGCCGGGATGGTGTTGAAACTGTATTATTCGTCAGCTAACACTACGGCTCCAATGCAGGTATTTGCTGCCGCCAGTACCGGCGGGCCGTTTACGTTTATCGGTTACGTCACCGGCTCAACCGGTAGTACCAGTCAGACCCTGACTTTACCTCTGACGGCTCAGTATATTCAGTTGAAAACAGCCGGTACGGCCTACTCTCCGGATGCGGTTACCTATCCGGTCTATACCTGTGCTGTTCCGCCGGTGACCACCTGCCCGGCAGGACAGAAATTAGTTGGCTATAGCCAGGGAGCCACAGCCATCAATGGTGCTACAGGTACTGTCTCGGCCACGGCCAACGCCTTGGGAAGTCCGGATGGCAATACGGCCGGTTTGAATGCGAACGCGTCAATCACCCTGGATATGGGCAGTACGATTGCCGCAGGGAACAGCCTGATGGTGACCTACCTGTCGGCTAATACAGCCGCGCCCATGCAGGTATTGGTCTCGGGTAATGCCGGCGGCCCATTCACGAACATTGCCCGTTTGCCGGGTAGTGCGAGCCGGACAACCCAATCCGTTCAGCTACCGGTAACGGCCCGCTATGTACAATTGCTCACCTCCGCATCGTCCTATTCCGTCGATGCCGTGGCTTATCCCGTGTATGCCTGTGTGTCTTCTCCGTCGGCCAGCTGTGCAAACGGGGAGTTACTGTTCACGGATGCCACCGGAGCACAGGGCGTTGGGGCTACCACCGGAACGGTGACGTCTGCTACCTATGCCATAGGAAAACCCGATGGGAGTCCGGCGGCTTTAGGGGCCAATTCGTCATTAATCCTGAATATGGGAAGTGTAGTAACGGCGGGGAATACGCTGAACATTACCTATCAGTCAGGCAATACGACGGCACCTGTGCAGGTACTGGTATCAACAAATGCCGGTGGCCCATACACCAATATTGCTCAGCTGGACGGAACAACAACGAGTAGCACAAAAAGTCTGATTCTGCCGTTGGACGCACAGTATGTGCAACTACAAACCACAGCAACCAGCTACTGGGTCGATGCCGTCACCAGGACAGTTTATAACTGCATCAGCCGACCGGTTGTATCCTGTCCCGCCGGGCAGGTATCCGCCAGCTATCAGACAGGTTTGCCGGCCGGTAGTGGAAATACGGTTAATATGGCTGGAGTGCCTGACGGAAATACAGAATATATTGCCGCTAATTCAACCAGGAACGCTGACGCGGGCAGTGATTTACCCGCAGGAACGACACTGTTTTTTACCTATTCATCGGCCGACAACACGGCACCTATGCAGGTGCTGGTATCAACAAATGCCGGTGGCCCATACACCAATATTGCACAACTGACAGCCCGGACTTCAATGGGGACAATGCCGGTAACGCTACCCGTATCAGCCCGCTACATCCGGTTACAGACCACAGCGACTGCCTATAGTCTGGACGCGGTTACCTATCCGGTATACACCTGCGTGACACCGGTTTCCGGCACTTGTAGTGCAGGTCAGCAACTGGTGAGCTATCAGTCAGGAGCGCAGAGCGTAAGCACGACAAACGGTAGTATCCAGAATAGCACTAACCTGTTGGGCAGGCCTGATGGGTTTAATGTATCTATACCGGGCAGTGCCTCACTGGTTATGGATATGGGAAAGGTGATAACAGGGGGTAACAGCCTGCAAATTAGCTATACCCCTACTGATGGAAACAGTCCTCTACAGGTGCTGGTTGCCACCAGCTCAGGTGGCCCGTATACCAGCATTGCCCAGTTACCCAATAATTATTATATTACCCAGGTAACCAGGACCGTAGAGATTAACTTGCTCATCGATGCACGTTATGTGAAACTACAGACAACGAGTACGGCCTATAATGTTGATGCCGTCACTTACACCGTGTATAACTGTGTGAATACGCCAATGTCGGGCTGTCTGGTCGGTCAGCAGGCAATCAGTTCAAATGTAGGGGCCGTAAGCATCGTTAGTTCTGGCAATGTGACCAATCCCGGCTCAGCAACGGGTATGCCTGATGGGTCAGTTGCCGCAACGCCCGGCAATACCAGCGCGACACTCATACTCGATTTAGGTACGGTCGTAGCCGGAGGTAATAACCTCAATATACGATACTCCACGAATGGTATAACTGCTCAAATGCAGGTGTTAGTCGCTACGAACATAACCGGCCCGTATACCAATATCGGGCAGTTGCCTGCTTCAGCGGGAACCACAGCAAGCCTCACGTTGCCGGTGGATGTGCGGTATGTTCAGTTACAATCGGCTAATTCCGTGTACAATATAGATGCCGTAATGTATTCCGTCTATACCTGTATCAGCTCATCGCTAACCAGCGGGGTTGTCTATCTGGACGCGAACGTGGATGGGGTGCGAAACAGTACAGAACCGGGAATAGGCGGGGTCACGGTGAGAGCGTATGACGCAGGCGGTAATCTGGCAGGCACCACAATTACTGCCGATGCCAATCCGGCACTGGGTATTGCGGGGGGAGATTATGGGTTTACGAACCTGACAGCGGGCCAGCCTTACCGGTTAGCGTTTTCCAATTGGCCTGCTCAATATAGCTCGTCTGGCTATGGAGCCGATAACGGAACCGATGTGCAATTTATACAAGGGGTAACGACGCACAATGATTTCGGCCTGTACATACCGGGTTCTGTCTGTAGCCTTTCTCCAAACAGTAAAATGGTATTTGGATCGGCCTTATTCTCGGTTGGGGATAAAATGACGGTTGGCTCCTGGGATTATCTTGACAGAACTACCGGTCAGGCACCGCTGGTATCGACACAGGATATATCCTACTTAACGGTAGGTGTTCCAATCGGGATCGCTTCTCCACGGCCAACGAACTGGGTATACATGTCTGCCATGTCAACCGACTTTACGAGCGTGTTTCCGCCTGCCCCTGACGGGTCTTCCGCAATTTATATTGCAAATTACAATGCACCGGACGGCTCGCAGTCGTACCAGGGAACCAGGCTCTTAGTAAAACTATCGGATTTGGGGATCGATGTCGGTCCGGCCACGAAAACGGTAGGCGCTGGCACCTTCGGTGTACAGGGCCTGGGTGGGCTGGATTTTACGCCATCCGGCGATACGATGTTTGTCGTCAATATGTATCACGGGAGCCTCGTGGGGGTCAACGTCAGCAAGGTCGATTATGCGACACTGCCCGTCAGTAAACCCACCGCAGCCTTTGAAATCTACCCGCCAGCTTCCTTAGCCGGTTGTAGCGGGGGCGTCTACCGGCCAACGGCACTAAAACAGTATGGGGGTAAGCTGTATGTGGGGGGCGTGTGCGATGCTGAAATCAGTACGAAGGTTGCTGACCTGCAAGGTGTTGTATTAGCGTATGAGCCAGCTACAGGCACCTGGAGTAAAACCTTTAGCTTCCCGATCAATTTTACAGGTGGGGGTACTTATGGAGAAACCGGACACGGTGCTGTTGATTGGAGCAGCTCATCGAGCACAGAAATGGCTCCTGTCCTGCTTGATTTAGCCTTTGCCGACAATGGCCTGATGGTGATGGGAATAACGGATCGATTTGTTTATACCTACAGTTCCGGTAACCAGGTAGGCTATGTGATCGGAGCCTGGAAAAACACCGACGGTTCCTATACGCTGGAGAATGCCGGGAAATTAGGCCCCTATACCTCTACAGCTGATAATAAAGTCAATGACGGCACGGGTAATTATGTGAATACCGGTGGTGGGCCAGGTGGTAAATTTTTCTTTCAGCAAAAGAATTTTGATGGAAGACCATATGGATTTTCTGGTGGCTTGTATATTAAGTCAGGTACAAGCTATGTGCTGGCCGGTTATTTAGATGCCATGAACGGCTATAGCAATGGGGTAGTTTATTTAGATTTATCAACGGGAGTACCCGCCTATGGAGCTACGTTGACCGGAGCAGGTCCGAAAATAGCACGGATCTCAGGATTAGATCAGGTTTGTGACGCCCTGCCGCCTATTGAAATTGGTAACCGCGTTTGGAAAGATACCAACAATAACGGGATTCAGGATGCCGGCGAACCGCCATTGGCCGGTGTAACGGTGGAGTTGCGGGATGCCGGCGGTAACCTGATCGTTACGGCCATTACCGACGCCGGGGGGAATTATAGCTTCTCTAACCTGCCGAACCGGAGCAATACATCCGCTCAGAAGTATAACCTACCCCTTACCCCATTGACCAGCTATGCCCTGCGGATCAGTTCTTTAGGGTCAGATACGTCCACAAGCGGGCTAACCCTGACGGGTATTTCACCCGCCCCCGGCGAAACGGCCGGAGGGATCAATACCGGATCATCAACCATCAATAACGATGCCTTTCTGGTCGGTGGATTACCCGTTATTAGTCTGAGAACAGGGGTCGATGGGTCGACTGCTCATACGTATGATTTTGGTTTCGTCGATGTGCCTTGTTCGCTGAGCCTGATTGCTACTCCCGGCAATTGTGACCCTGCGACCAACCAGTATACCCTAACAGGAACTCTGAGTCTGACCGGCAACAGTACCGGCGGAACGGCCACCATTACCGATGGATCCAGATCGGCGACCATAACAGTGGCTGCTAATGCCACCTCGGTAGCTTACTCGCTGACAGGTCTACCCTCCGATGGGGTCAGCCATACGGTAGCCGTGACGCTGGCGGGTTGCAGCGGGGCTGCGACGTCTTATACTGCACCGGCTTCGTGTACGGTAGCGGCATCCATTGTGGTTGCCTCCGCCACGGTCTGTTACGGCAGCAGTGCCACCCTGACCGCCTCGGGTTGCACGGGCACGGTGACGTGGTTGGACAACACGACGGGTACCAGCCTGACCACGCCAAACCTGACGGCAACGACAAATTATACGGCGACCTGTACGACCTCGACGGGTTCAGCGACTACGGCGGTGGGCACGGTGACGGTAATGCCGCAGCCGGTGCTGAGTCTGCAAGCTTCGTTAACCAACGTGACAGTCGGCACACCGGTAAGCCTGTCGGCGCTGGGCTGTGTGGGCACAGTAAGCTGGTCGACAGGTGGCAACGGCGCAGTGATCAGCGTAACGCCGTCGCAGCCGAGCCAGACTTACAGCGCCACGTGCGTGACGGGTCCGGGCTGTCAGACGACGGCCTCGGTGACGGTCAATACCCAACCGGCGGCGAGTTTAATAGTGTTATCGGCGACGGTCTGTTACGGCAGCAGTGCCACCCTGATAGCCTCGGGTTGCACGGGCACGGTGACGTGGTCAACCAGCACGACGGGCACCAGCCTGATCACGCCGAATCTGACGCAAACGACGAATTATACGGCGACCTGTACGACCTCGACGGGTTCAGCGACTACAGCGGTGGGCACGGTGACGGTAATGCCGCAGCCGGTGCTGAGCCTGCAAGCTTCGTCAACCAACGTGACGGTTGGCACGCCGGTGAGCCTGTCGGCCATCGGCTGTGTGGGTACGGTAAGCTGGTCGACGGGCGGCAATGGCGTAGTGATCAGCGTAACGCCATCACAGCCAACGCAGACCTACAGCGCCACGTGCGTGACGGGTCCGGGCTGTCAGACGACGGCGTCTTTGACGGTCAATACCCAACCGGCGGCGAGTCTGGTGGTGCTGTCGGCCACAGTCTGTTACGGCAGCAGTGCGACCCTGATAGCCTCGGGTTGCACGGGCACGGTGACGTGGTCAACCAGCACGACGGGCAATACGCTGCTAACGCCTGCCCTGACGCAGACAACGGCATATACGGCGACCTGTACGACCTCGACGGG
>NZ_MORL01000120.1 GCF_001870735.1 Arsenicibacter rosenii
ATGCTTCATCGGCGGCAATTTATGGCTCCCGTGGTGCCAACGGCGTTGTGCTGGTAACAACGAAACTGGGCAAAGCGGGGCGCTCAAACGTCAGCGCAGGTGTGGAATACGGCGTACAGGAAGTGACACGTAAAGTACCGATGATGAATGCGCAGCAATGGATCAACTACTACATTGATGCCCATAACAATGCATGGGTCGACCTGAACCCGGCGGTCAACAAGGCCTCTGATCCGAACAGCGTACGGCCCTCAACCTACCGTATCCCCGACGACTTTATCACCAACCCCCAACAGTTCGGTACTGGCACCGACTGGCAGGACGTGATGTTCCGCGTGGCTCCGTCGAAAAATGCGCAGCTATCCGTTTCAGGCGGCAATGAAAAAACCCAGTTTCTGTTTTCAGGTGCCTACCTCGATCAGCAAGCCGTTCTTGACCAGAACTATTACAAGCGGCTGGCGCTCCGGACAAACATCAAACATGCCGTCACCTCCAGACTGACGGTGGGCATGAATCTGGGAGCCACCACCGTTTTCGACCGGACCGAAGGCACACAGGGTAAGAGCGATGTGATCAGTCTTGCCATTCAGAGCGATCCGATTTTTCCGGTATATAATGAAAACGGCAACCTCGGCTACCGCGATCCGAATTCGGTATGGAGTAAATACATTGCCTACAACGACCTGAACCTGTGGCACCCATACTCACTGACCCGGTTTATTCATAAGCAAAACAAGTCGTTCAACACACTGGCCACCGGTTATGCCGAGTACTATTTTACCGATGATCTGAAGTTCAGAACCAGCATCAGCGGCAACCTCTACAACACGCGGCTGAACTCCTATAGTATCAAAAACCAGGGCTACGGCTACTCCGGGCTCCTACCGGCTGAAGGCAACGTGCAGTCGTCGTATATGCTGAACTGGCTGTCGGAAAACACACTGACCTACGACAAACGGTTTGGGGATCATTCCGTTAATGTACTGGCGGGTTATTCTGTTCAGAAACAGCGGGATGAGTTTGCGACGGTTACTTCGGGCAGTTTCCCCAATGACCTGGTTGAGACCCTGAATGCCGGGGTCGTAACCAGCGGTTCGAGCAATGCCACCGAATGGTCGATGATTTCGTACCTGGCACGCGGGCAATATAATTTCCGGAACAACTATTTTCTGTCGGCGGCCATCCGGCGCGACGGCAGTTCCCGTTTCGGGACAAATACCCGCTGGGGTTATTTCCCGTCGGTATCAGCAGGTTGGTTAGTTTCCGATGAAGCATTTCTGAAAAACATCAAGGCGATCAACAGCCTGAAACTCCGGGCCAGCTACGGGGTAGCCGGCAATAACCAGATTCCGAACTACGGGGCCATCAGCTTGCTGAATGCGTCGAATTATGCCTCGGGGTCCAGCCTGGCCTCTGGTTTGCAGATTGCCAACATTGCCAATACAAACCTGCGCTGGGAACGTACTAACCAGCTGAATATCGGGGTTGACCTCCGCCTGCTGAGCGACCGCATCAGCCTGACGGCCGAGTATTATAATTCTGTGACCCGCGACATGCTGCTGAACGTCCCGATTCCCGATATTACCGGTTTTTCGACCCAGCTGACCAACATCGGCCGGATGCGGAACCGTGGAATTGAGCTCAACCTGAGTACCAAAAATACAACCGGTAAGCTGCTCTGGACGACCGAGTTCAATTTCAGCCGAAACC
>NZ_MORL01000121.1 GCF_001870735.1 Arsenicibacter rosenii
GCCGTTTTGCAAAGCCTGATATTCGGCAACGTTGGTGAAAATGAGCGGATCGTCTGCCGGACTTTTCCAGACCCCCGCTGCCCGCCAGGCTTCCCGCTTCAGGTCGCGGAATCCGTTGAGATCCATTGCTTTGGGATACATCGTCACCTGCGAAATACCGGCATAGGTATTAAACGAGATATCCGGTTTGCCGGTGCGGCCTTTTTTGGTCGTAATCAGAATAACCCCGTTGGCACCCCGTGACCCGTAAATCGCAATCGACGAGGCATCTTTCAGGATTTCCATGGATTCAATGTCGTTGGCATTAATGTCTTCCAGGTTACCGTACTGAATACCGTCGACGATAATGAGCGGGGAGTTGTTGCCGCCAATCGACCGGTTACCACGGATGGTAATGTTCACACGGGCACCCGCCTGACCGCTCGACCGGACAATATCGGCCCCGGCAATTTTGCCCTGTGCGGCTTCCAGCACGTTTGCCGTCGGTACCTCTTTCAGCTGTTCACTTTTCAACTGCACAACAGAGCCGGTAAGGTCCTTTTTCCGGACGGCTCCGTAACCAATGACAACCACCTCTTCCAGCGAACTGATATCCGGTGTCATTTTCAGGTTTACGGTAGTCCGTTTACCCACCGCTACCTCCTGGCTCTGGTACCCAACGAAAGAAAACGTCAGGATCACATTGTCGCCGTCGGGGACAGAAAGCCGGTATTGCCCGTTGGCGTCGGTTGATGCGCCGCGATTCGATCCTTTGAGCACGACACTAACCCCTGGCATACCGGACCCTTTTTCATCGGTAACCGTGCCTGTAATGGTATGATCCACGGCAGCGCCTGTGATGATACCGGCCTCATTGGTATCGTCGGCCTTGTGGTCGCCCATATTGTCGAGGACAATCTGACCGCCCAGAATCCGGTACGTCAGCCGGAGCGGTTTAAGCAGTTCGTCCAGTACGTCGTGCAGGCGTTTGCTGCTGACAGAAAGCGTTACCTGTCTGTCGGCGCCAATTGTTTTGGAACTGTAGACGAAGCGGCTCTCCGTCTGTTGCTCAATCAGGCCGAGGACAGTGCGGAGCCGTTGTTTTTCAACTTTTAAGGTTACGGGTCTGCTCAGCAACTCCTGTGCCGAAGCCGCTGCGGACATGAGCGGGTGTATGCACAAAAGCATGAAGAACAAACAGACACTCAGAAACGACCCCCTGACAACTGGCAGGGTATCGGCATCAGTGGTAATTTTTTGTTTCATGAAAGTAAGCGTTTAGTATAGATTGGTAAATCGCACTGGTTATTCCTGGCAGCCTTTCCCGCTGAACAGAATCGTTGTTCCCCTGACTTCGTACTCCATGTGTAAGGCGGCACAGATCAGGTCCAGCTGGGTAAACAGGGGCTGATCATTGAGATTTGCCGTCAACTGGCAGTTAGTAAGCGCCTCGTTTTCAACTTCAATGGCAATGCCGTAGGCCTGTTCCAGGTGGTGGATGACGTCGGAAAGCGGAGTGTCGTTATAGTGAAAGGAAACAGGCTTCCGGGTTTCTTTCGGTACCGGTATCATTTTCGGAGCGTCTACCAGTCCGGTTACGAAGTGAGCCTCCTGCTCGTAGAAGGTGACGCGCTGATTGGGGGTCAGGATTACCCCGTCGGTACGGTCTGCCTGCCTGCGTTGGTGATAGACAGCGACTTTTCCCGTTACTACATCAACCC
>NZ_MORL01000122.1 GCF_001870735.1 Arsenicibacter rosenii
GTGTATGCAGCTTATTCAGGTGCAGTTCCTTCGTAATGATGTACCGCCAGCCATCGGTCCGTTTCGGGTCAGCCCGCTGGTTTATTCGGAGAAAGAACAATTCCTTAATTCCGAACTGACTGGTCAGCATATTCGTCATCCGGAGCAGAAACATTTCGGGGGTCACCCCGTAGGGCTGCATGGCATCGAGCAGGCGCTTATTTTCCCAGGTGTTCTGCGTCACAATGCCCGCAATGACATCAGTCATCGCCTGCTTCGGAATCAGGATAGCGCGGGCAAAATAGGTGGCCTTAAAGTTATTCAGCACCTCATCGAACGAACCGCCTTCCAGAACCGACGATTCGAGCGGCCGAACGGTCAGGTTCAGACGCCGGTAGCCCACTTCCCGTGCCAGCGTAAAGACTTTCTGCTCTTCCATCAGGGAGCTGTTGATCAACAGTTTATTTTTTTCCGGCAAATAAACAGACCGTAGACTCAGCAGACTGGGCTGTGACCGGTCGTTGTAGGTTTCAATCGTGGTTTTATACGCCCTGGCCAGTATCCCTGCCAGCCAGCCGGCATGTTCAGCCGGATTAGCCGGAGCCGGATTCCCGAGTAAAAACCGGTCAGCTTCTGCCTCAAGGTCTTCAAAATAATTATCGTGCATGGCCTGGTAGGTCCGCAGCACGGTAAAGTAAAACTGCTCTACCCGAACATCGTAATTCCGGCCAATTTCGAGAATCGTACTGATAAACGCACTGAGCTTGGCCGGGGCCGTGGCCATGACTTCCAGAAAATAATTCGGTTCGATGCCAAATAAATCGAATGGTAATTCACTCAGGATGTTAGAGTTCAGCAGCTCCACAACCGGTTCGAGCTGCTTGCTGACTTTCAGGGATACCAGTGAGTCATAGTCGGTTTGCAGCGCTTTGGCAATGGCCAGCAATTTCTCCGTTTTCGGATATTTTTTACCCTTTTCAATTTCATTCAGGTAGGAAGGGGAAAGCCCGGTACGGTTCGCCAGTTCATAGGTTGAAATACCAAGATCATTGCGGAGCTGTTTCACCTTTAGCCCAAAAATGAGCCGGACTTTATCGCGATCAGAAGTCATGCCGCAAAAATAACTAATCTCATATTAATAACGCTAAAATTAAGATTCTTGCAGCGATCACGATAAAAATAGCGAACGTTCGCTATTTTTATCGTGATCGCTATTATCTTTGACACACCTTGATGAACTCCTTAATGGGCAACATGATGATAACCGAAACAATCCCGACATTCGCAAAGGCACCGGCTAAAGCTGCCGATGAGCGTGCCCTGGCTTTTTTACAGATCCGTGAAGTAAACGATCTGCATTTCCAGTTGTCGCCGGCTGAACTCATTGAGCATGCGTTACGTAACGGCGAAGGTAAATTAACCAATACCGGGGCGCTGATGTGCCCGACCGGAACATTCACCGGCCGCTCCCCCAAAGACCGGTATATTGTAAAGGATGCCCTGACAGCCGAACGTGTTGACTGGGGTGACGTAAACATCCCGTTTGATGAAGCCCGTTTTGACCGCCTGCACCGGAAAATGTGTCATTATGCGGAATACCAGAAAGTATATGTCCGTTTTGCGAGAGCCGGTGCCGATCCGCGCTACCAGCTTAACCTTTGTATTCTGACTACCTCTGCCT
>NZ_MORL01000123.1 GCF_001870735.1 Arsenicibacter rosenii
GTATCGGGTAATATTGACACAACGCTTTATGTCGGCTCAGATGCCAAAGACACCGATTGCACCATTAAGCAGATCGATGTTTATCCGGATGGCCGTGCCTTCAACCTCGACGAAACGATCCTCCGCGCCCGTTATCCGGAAGGGTTCGATAAGGAGGTTTTTATGGAGAAAGGAAACGTGTATAAGCTTGTGCTGAGCCCGATGGCTACCAGTAACTTTTTTGCGCCGGGACACCGGATCCGGGTCGACATCTCCGGCAGCAACTTCCCGCGTTTTGACCGGAACCTGAACACCGGCGGGAATAATTTCGATTCATCGAAAGGGGGAGGGGCGCATAACCAGATTTATCATACAGACAAATATCCGTCTCAGATTCAGCTGCTGATTGCCGGCAAATATAACCGATAACGTATACAGTCCGCCGTCAGATATGCCGATTACCTGACGGCGGCTCATTTATCTGGCACCGGCCTTCGGTATACGTTTTAAGAGTTCACTTCTGGCTTCTGCCGAAATTTTGAGCGATTTCAACTCCGGATTAACCGTATCCGTAAGCTGAACGGTCAGACTGTCGCGGCCTAGTGAGTCCAGATAAGCCAGATTAATCAGGCTGCTCCGTGAAATCCTGAATAAATCAGGGAAATACTGATTTCTAACGTTTTGCAGGTTATTGGTAATGGTAAACGGCTTTTTGCGGTTCAACACATAGACACAGGTGTAGTTACCGGCGGCTTCAGCATAAACCACACTGGACACGCGGATATTGATTAACGAGTCGCCATCCCTGATAAAAATAAAATCCGTCTTTGCCGTGGCTTGCGTACGCTTCCGGGAAATCAGATCAAGCTGCATCCTCAGGTCAAGCTTCTGGAAAGGTTTACTGAGAAAGCTGGCGGGAGAGGTCTCTTTTATGCGCTCCAGCAGATTAATATCTGTAGTGCCGGTAATGAAAATCAGGTCCGGATTATGGAGCTGTTGTAGTTCCCGGGCAATGTGGATGCCATCACCGTCAGGGCTGCCCAGAGATACATCCAGAATCGCAAGGTCGATAGCCCTGTTTCTGGCTACTTGCATGGCTTCAGTAAAATTCCGGGCCAGACCAGCTACCGAATGGCCCGCTTCAATCAATGTGTCAGCAATTACAGCTTGTGTCATCAGGTTATCCTCGACAACAAGCACATCCAGTATCTTCATAGGTAATCAAAAGCGATTATGGAACAGGGAACTCAATCGCCTGTAAAATCAATCTGTCCGGAATCCGGAAATACATATGCAAAACTAAACGTCCGGCATTGGCTCGATTCATACTTTTTATTATTCGTGGAGAAAATAGTAATGCTCACGGAGTAAAGTAACACGAATGACCGTTGGTTATTGCAGACTTTCTTTTTTGACACGAGCTTCAATGACTCATGACGGGTTTTACACATCTAAGCAAGTTTTAACATCATGAAAAAAAGTCTGCTTCTCCACCCATCCGGATTTGATCCGGAGATACCGCTTGTAAAAAGCGTTTTTTTTGAAATGGCTACGAATCACTTATCAAACGTCTTATCCCTAAAATCCGGTCTTCAGCAGAAAAAAATAGGTTAGTCTGTTACTTTTCTAACGCAGATTGGTATACAGGTCTATATTCTGAATGATGTAAAGACGA
>NZ_MORL01000124.1 GCF_001870735.1 Arsenicibacter rosenii
TCTTCTTCCATGGCGCCGATCACGTCTTTAATCTGGTAGGGGATCGATTCCAGCGCTGCCCGAACCAAATGCGCTCTGGTGGTCGCGAAGGTTAGTCCGGAGATGGAGGCTTTACGATCCATTTGCCAGTGAGGAGCGCCTAATCCGCTGAATGCCGGCATCAGATACACCCCTGCATTATCGGCCACGGAAGTAGCCAATGCTTCGGTTTCACGGCTTTCGGCAAACAGGCCGAGGCTGTTTTTGAGCCATTCAATCGTGGCCCCGCACGTCACGATTACGCCTTCCAGGGCATACTCTACCTGCTCTTCCGTACTCCAGCAAATGGTATTGACCATGCCATTTTTTGACAGCTTCACTTCCCGGCCAATATTCATCATGATGGAGCAGCCGGTTCCCAGTGTTGCTTTGGCGGTGCCGGGCCGGAAACACCCTTCCCCGAACGCTGCCGAATGCGAATCGCCGATCATCGCCTGAATAGCAACCGGGCGGCTGAATAAGCCGGCAAAGGTACTTTCACCAAAATCGGCAGACGATGGTTTCACAGCCGGCAACCGCAGACCGGTCAACCCGAAATCACGGAGTAATTCGTCGTCCCATGTCAACGATTTCAGGTTGAAAAACAAGGTTCTGGAGGCGTTGGTATAATCCGTAGCATAGCTTGCGCCACCCGTCAGTCTGAACAGTAACCAGGCATCAACCGTCCCGAAAAAGGCGTTTCCCTCCTTGATGGCTTCTCTGATTGTCGTGTCCTGCCCGGCAAGCCAGATGAGTTTGGTACCTGAAAAATAGGGATCGATAAACAGACCGGTCCGCTCCCGCACGCGGGCCTCCATGCCATCGGCTTTCAACCGCTCACATACCTGGATCGACCGTTTGCATTGCCAGACAATGGCGTTGTGCAGGGGTGTACCGGTTTGATCCCACAGGACAAACGTTTCCCGTTGATTGGCAATCCCGCATGACCGGATATCGGCCGGGTTTCCTCCTCTGTTCACAAAATCGCGGAGGCACTGTTTGACCGAATCGAGCACATTCTGATAAATGGCTTCGGGCTCCTGTTCCACAAAGCCGTCCCCGAAGTAGTGTGTGTGTAAGGAGACGGAGCCACGGGCCGCTACCTTGCCGTTCTGGTCCAATAAAAGTGATTTAGTACTGCTCGTACCCTGATCTATGGCTAAAATATAGGTGTTACGCATCTTCTTTTTATACACCGGACAAGACCGGTTTATTTCTCTTCGTTCATCCGTTTGTCGATAATCACGGCCAGCAGAATGACCACTCCTTTCACTACCTGTTGCCAGAACGGAGACACGTTCAGCAGCACAAGTCCGTTGTTAAGCACGCCAATGATGATGGCCCCCTGCACCGTTCCCGCCACACTCCCGCGCCCCCCTGACAGTGACGTACCACCAATGACCACGGCCGCAATGGAATCGAGTTCGTAACTGATACCGGCATTTGGCTGGGCCGAATCCAGCCGCGCGGTCACCATCAGCCCGCCCACCGCCGCCAGGGCACCGGACAGGGTGTAAACAATCAGTTTAACCCGCTCAATCTGAACACCTGACAACCGGGCGGCGCTTTCGCTGCCGCCAATGGCATAGATGTAGCGGCCAAACCGGGTTTTGTTCTGGATAACGACAGCGATCA
>NZ_MORL01000125.1 GCF_001870735.1 Arsenicibacter rosenii
GTACCTGTCCATGGCGCTTCCGGCCTGGATTAACGTGTCCGACGCGACCTTTCTGCCCGTTTTGTCGGCCATTGAGAAAAAATATGCCACCCAGCGGGTTGTTCAGGAGGCCGTTACCAGCGCTCTGGGTGGCCGGGAAGAGCAGTATCTGGCGTCTATGAATCCGTCTGACCTGCTGAAAAACAACCTGAATACCACGATCGGTAAACGGCAGCGGAAAGAAATGAACCCCATTTATGTGGTGGAAACCAACGAAGTCGATAACCGTACGCGTGGGCTGAAACTCTTCCGGAGCATCTGTGCCACCTGCCACGGGGCCGACGGCAAAGGGATCCAGGACCTGGCCCCGCCTCTCAAAGGCTCGGAATACATCGACGGCTCCATGAAACGGCTGGCAGCCATCATTCTGCACGGGGTGAGCGGGCCGATAACGGTCAACGGAACCCTCTACCGGCTCAATAACGAAATGCCGGCGCTGCTCCATAATAAGGACATCAGCGACCAGGACATTGCCGACATCATCCGGTTTACGCAGAATGCCTTTGCCAAACAAGGCAAAAACATTTCTGCTGCTGATGTAAAACTAATGCGGGATAAAAAACCGGCCGGCACCGGTGTCTTTACCGAAAAGCAACTACTCGAAACCGATTTTGATAAATAGGCCGGTCGTCATTGGTCAGTAGCGGAATTGTCCGTTCACTGATGGCAGCCGGCTACTGACCAATGATTATGATGACGAAACCCCTGATTCTTTTACTCCTTTTCGTATCCGTTTTTTCCTTTGCCCAGCCCGTCAGAACAGTATGGCTGGATGATCTGCCGATTCAGACGTTTTCGGAGGGTCTCCGGCCGGTCCAGGCAAAGCGCAATTACAGTAACGATACCCTCCGCATCAACGGCAAAACCTACCTGCGGGGCCTTGGCGGGCAATCGCCCTGCATTCTGCCGTTTGCCCTCAACGGAAAAGCCAACCGGTTTCTGGCCCTGGTTGCGGCCGATGATCTGGGCAACAAAGATATTCCGCTCTCCTTTTTTGTTCTCGGCGACGGTAAGGTTTTGTTTGAAAAACGGGACATGCGGATCGGTGATCAGCCCGTACCGGTAAACGTCGACCTGACCGGCATCAGGCAGCTGGGGCTACTGGTTACCGACCCCGTTGGTGGCATCAACAATAAACGCACCTACTGCAACTGGATTGATGCACGGCTTGAAATGGCCGGGGATGCCATGCCCGGATACGTTATTCATCAGGAAACAAAATACATCCTGACGCCCCCCGTTGCCAAAACCCCGAAAATTAACTCGGCCAGGCTGTTCGGTGCTACCCCGGATAACCCTGTCCTGTACACCATCGCTGCCACCGGTCAGCGCCCCATGACGTTTGCCGCCACCGGCCTGCCCAAAGGACTAACCCTTGACCCGAAAACCGGTATTATCTCGGGCCGCGTAGCGGCAAAAGGAGCCTATCCCGTCAAGCTGAGCGCCGGAAACGCCCTTGGAACCGCCACGCAATCCTTAACCATTCACATCGGCGATACGATTGCGATGACTCCGCCCATCGGCTGGAACGGCTGGAACTCATGGGAGGCGCATATCGATCAGGAAAAGGTAATTGCCTCGGCAGATGCCATGGT
>NZ_MORL01000126.1 GCF_001870735.1 Arsenicibacter rosenii
GTAATCGGTACGCAGGTAGCCGGCGGACAGACACAGTCGGCGTTGAGCGTGACGGTGCGGTCGGCGTAGCAACCCAGCTGATCATACACCCGTACGGTGTAGGTCTTCGGTGCCGTCAGCGTGGTGGCAATTACCCCGTTGGCCGGTACCGGCTGCGTGGCCGGATTGGTAGCCGTAAAGCTGCTGCCTTCGCTGATGGCATAGCGGTAGCCGCTCAGGTCATTACCCAGTCCGCTGACGGTCAGTATCCCGTTGTTCTGCGGTGTCAGGGCGATACAACTCGGGTTGGTTCCCGTCACGGTGAAGGATGCCGGAACGGCGACCTCTTCGATGATCACCGGACAGCAGCTGCCGTCAGGGCAGGTACCGGCGCCGTTGTCGACAACGACCTTGTACTCACCGGCAGCGGTAGCGGTATAGCTGTTGGTGGTGGTTTCGGCGATCAGCTGCGTACCGTTGTACCACTGGTAACGGCTGTAACCGGCCGGGCCGAGAATACGGATGGCATAGCTTGAACCCTGGCAGACGCGGTAAGCCACGCTGACGCAGGTGGTGGTGGTGTCGCCCGGAATGCGTGCGGTGTTGTAGTGCACGCCTTCTGCCAGAATGCTGGCCGAGAGCACCAGGGTGGCCGTCTGTCCGGCGGCCAGAGACGTGATAGACCAGCTGCTGACGGGAGCGCCGGCAGCGTAGGTACCCAGGCTGACGGAGGCCGAGTTGGGCACATAAGCCAGTCCCGCCGAGAGCACCTCTTCAACCACCACGTTCGTGGCCGGGGCATTGCCGGTGTTGCTCAGGGTAACGGTATAGCTGATGACTTCGCCGAGGTTCGCGCGGTTCTTGCTGACAACCTTCGTCAGGTTAAGGCCTGGTTCCAGCGGGATAACGGTTACGGTCACCGATTTGATGTCCAGACAGGTTGGTGTCAGGGCGCAGGTGACGGAGTAGGTGCCGGTCATCAGGTTGGCCGTTGTGCTGAGGACGTTGCCAGTCACGCCGGTTACGCTCCATGTGAGCTGGCCGATGTCACAGCCCAGGGCGGTGATGCTGATCGGGTCCCCTTCGGTAACGGTCAGGCTGCTGACGGTCAGCGTCAGGCTCGGAGCGGGAACGACGGTAACCTGAGCGACGAGTTCCGTGATTTCAGTGCCGTTGGTACAGGCGACGGTGTAGGCCGTTGTCTGAGCCGGATTAACGACAAGGCTGGTCGTCGTCTGCCCGTTGACAGCCGGACCGGTCCAGTTGATGGTACCCTGACAACCGACGGTGGTAAGGGTGGCACTTTGTCCCTGGCAGGTAATGGCGTCGCCGACGGTGAAGTCGTTCGGATTGAGGTTACCGATGGTGAGTTTAGCCGACGAGGTACATCCCAGCGGGGAGGTACAGGTGACGCTGTAAGTCGCGTTAAGGTCAGCCGGTACGACGATGAACGAGGAAGCCATTGTGCCGGTAGACCACATGGTTGTGCCGGTACATCCTCGTACGGCGACGGTCACGGACTGTCCTGCGGTGATGGCGGTGCGGCTGATGGTGAGGCTGGCCGGCGTTTCCACGAAGGCGGTGGTGACGACGCTGCTGACCGAACCGGTCTGTGTCGCGCAGGTGGCGGTATAACTGGTGGT
>NZ_MORL01000127.1 GCF_001870735.1 Arsenicibacter rosenii
TTGCTCCGCTCCCCTGTCCGTTACCGCCCGCGACGGTTGTACCGGAAGTAGCCCCGGCTGCCCACTTCTGGATTCGATGATTGCCATTATCGCTAATATAAACCGCACCGGCGGGGTCTACAAAAACGCCGTAAGGAGTTGTCAGCTGACTTGCGCCGCTCCCGGAAGTACCCGGTCCGCTCCCGCCGGCAATCGTAGTTCCGGCAGTAACAGCCAGCGGAAAACTAGTCATGATAAAGGTAGCGCCCTGATACCAATCGACCTTACTTAATGACTGACTACTGGTAACTGATAAACTCGCAACATTCGCGCATGGTCCGTTTCCGACATTAATAAGGCTTACACTGGCCGGATTACACGTGACTGCCTTAACCGTACTGACAATCGCTGCATTTAGTAGTCCATACGCTCGACTGCTTCCAATTGCCTCATGAGTAACAACGTTTCCGATAATGGATTCCTCAAAAGAATTAACGCTGAGCCCTCCGGCTTTCGTAAGTGTTCCCGCCAGGCAAAAAACGATTAACAGAGAATACCTGACCGGGCAGAACTCACTTAGCAGAGATCGAAAATCGTAGCCGCCGCCTTGATCTGATCTACATTGGGTAAGTAAAAAAACACGCATTAGGTTGACTGAATTAAGTGATGTAGGATAATATATCCCGCTCACAAAATACCGCCAGCCGGCTTTAGGAAATCCGCCAAATAAGGCTCTGTTTCCGCCAATCAATGCCCCGAATCCGACAAATTACTTACTAACTGTCGGATTCGGGGCGGTGATAAAATAAACTATATATAAATGGGATAACAGCGCCTGTACAGGGCATCCGAGGCAGGGCAATATAAACGTCTGCATCAAGCTCAAGGATGAGCCAACGTTTACTCTTAAAGCAAGACGGTAGTGGTTGGGCTATGATATTTAACCTGGCTCTACATGATATCCGGCAATGGCTCCTTCAAGAAACCCCGATGGCCATTCAAAACCATTCAGACTGATTTTTTATGGTAAATGGTACTGTAGGATCACCATTTCCAGGCAATCAGGATATATGAACGAAAAAGACGAGGACGTTAAGAACTTAAAAACGATTTTCATTTCACTCAAATTCTGTAGGCACTCAGCTAAAATAGCACACCGTCGGTTTGAAGGCTACTTATGTCGGTTTAAGGGTATTATTTGTCAGATTAGTGGCATAAAATGTCGGACAAGTAACACAAATAATATCTTTTTTTGTGCTTAATAAATTATGAACGATTATTCACATTCATTTAAGTTCATCCCAGGCAACAAAAATAATTGCCAGATGCCGAAAGGGATTACATCCAATAGATCAATTTGAATAACACCGAAGCTATCGAAAACACCAGCCGTTACGAAAGATTCACCTAAAGTCACCTTAATGAATCATGAAAACAATTAAAAGTCTTTTGATTTACGATCAGAATAAGGAAGATATTAACCTCAATAAGCTATTAGACTCAATTCCATTACTTGAGGTTATCGAATCTACTTCCAGACCTGAAGCAGCAGTCAATATTTTGATTAATCAGCCGGTCGATCTTGTGTTTATTGTCATCAACTCAGACAATCATCCGGTCAT
>NZ_MORL01000128.1 GCF_001870735.1 Arsenicibacter rosenii
AATCGCGGGCGTGTCGGCATCGGCACGGCCTTTCCGAACTCCACATTGTCGATTGTGGGGCGTCAGGCAACGACCAATGCCAGCAATACTGTCGATATTTCGAATACGGCCATTGGCCCTAACGTGAGTTTTATCCATTACGGGGCAACGGGCGATTGGCTGATCCGGTCGGCGGCTTACTCCGGTAATGTGATTATGCAGGATTTCTTTGGCGGCCGGGTTGGGATCGGCACCGCATTTCCCGGCTCCACACTCAGCGTCCAGGGGCGGGAAATCAACCTGGCCGGGTCAAATACCGCTGAGTTTTCCAACCCGTTGCTTGGCCCCAATATCAGCCATATCCATTACGGGAGTTACGGGGACTGGTATGTCCGGTCGGCCGACAATGCCGGCCGGGTCATTCTGCAGGATGGCAGTGCGAATGGGCGGGTTGGTATCGGAACGGCTAATCCGCAGGCAAAGCTCGACATCAACGGCAATACCATCATGAGCGGGCCGTTGGCCGTGCGGAGTGATATATCGTTTGCTAATGCCCTGACCAGTACGGCCTTGCCGGGGCTGAATCTGCGCCCGATCGGCCTCTTTGAAATTTCGGTTTTCGGGTATGAGGATGGCCCGCATGAACCGGTAATCCGGCAGGTACCGGCCAATCTGTTTACCGGCCAGCAGGTCGGCAGTGCGTCCTTTGCGGTTCCGGTTGACCTGACCATTAACCCGGCGCTTGTAGCCGGCGCCAGGGAGTTATATTTTGTAGGCGGTATCCATACAGATTTTGCAGGGTTAAGCACTATTGAAGTTGCGGGCGGAAGACTTGTTCGCGTGTATGCCTATTTCAACGGAAGCGACTACGCCGGTCTACGTGCAGGCGGAATGATCTATGCCGTTTATTAGCAACGGTACAGTGGTCGTTACGCTGTTGGCAAACGGATTCAGCGTCAACAAGCCTCACACAAAAGACCAACTATGAAAAAGTTGCTTCTTTATCTGTCTCTCATATTGTTTGGCGGTGGCGGGGCCGGATGCAGCAAATCCGCCGATCCGCAGCCGGACAATTTTACCTCGTTAACCGGACGCTGGGAGATTACCTCGGCGGAGGTGTATGCACAGGATGCCGGCCCGTCGCAGCCCCGGTTGCTCGGTCAGTTCGGGGCCGGTCTGGCATATATTTTCTACCAGGACGGCTCATACGACGGCTGTATCCTGCCAGGTTCAGACTGGGACAATGCGGGGCAGAGCGGGCAGTCGGGCAGCTGGAACTGTACAACCAACAAGCCCGGACGCTGGCAGCTGAGCGTAACCAAAACGCAGGGCACCGACATCGACGACGGTAAACTTACCCTGACTGCCCCGACCAGCCCGTTTGTACTCGAAAAACTATACGTTGGCAAGGCTTCGACCGGTAATACCAACGTGACCGTACTGATTGGCGAAACACCGGTCATAACCGATGCGCAGGGTGGCAAATCATGGGCCGAATACCATTTCACTAAGCAGTAATCCCCGTCTTCATATTTAATGATTTGATCTTATGGTTAACCGTTACCTTCTTTTAGCGGGCGGGCTGCTGCTGGCGGTTCAGTC
>NZ_MORL01000129.1 GCF_001870735.1 Arsenicibacter rosenii
TGGCTACAATGTGCCGAACAGCTTTTATTCCGCGTCCGGCCAGCCAGCGGGCGGAAATCAGCAACCGGTTGAGCAGTATATCAGCAACATTGGCGCGCCGGCCGGTTGCAGCCTGTTGCCCCTGGTCATGACACCGGATATTGCCATAACGATTCAGGGAACGCCGGTGTCGGGTAATGTGCTGACCAACGACAGCGATCCGAATGGCGGAACTCTGACGGCAAGCTTACTAAGTGCTCCGGCAACCGGCACCGTGGTAATCAATCCGGATGGCAGTTATTTATATACGCCACCGGCTGGTTTTACCGGTACGGCCACCTTTTGTTATACGGCGACCAGCACTGCGGGTCTGAGCGGGTCTTCCTGTGTATCGGTCAATGTGTTTCCGGCACCAACAACCGGCAATAACGCACCGGTTGCCAACAACGACGCCACGCAGACAACCGCAGGGCTTAGTTTGACCATAAACGTACTGGCCAACGATACTGACCCGGATGGTGTAACAGGCCTGAATGGACAGCTTGGGATTCCCACACTGCCGGGTCAACCAATACAAGGTACGGCAACCGTAGACCCGACAACAGGGATCGTAACCTATTCGCCGCCCGCAGGGTTTACCGGCGTGGTAACGTTTACCTATCAGGTGTGCGATAAAGGTACACCGGCCCTGTGTTCAACCGCCGTTGTTTCTGTAAATGTCTTACCAAGCCCTCCGGCAGGTACAACGCTGTCGCCAATTGCGGTTGATGATGCATTGATTACCAGCCTGAATACGTCGGTGACCGGTACGGTAGCGGCCAATGATCGGGATCCGAACACTCCCGCCTTGCCATTAACCTTTACGAGCGGGCAACCGGCTCACGGATCAGTCGTCATGAGTACAGGCGGGGTATTTACCTTTACCCCTGTAACCGGGTATGTCGGGCCGGACAGTTTCACCTATCTGGTTTGTAACAGCGCCGGTTTGTGTCGTAAGGCAACAGTAAGCATCTACGTAAACCCATTAGTCAATCAGTCACCGCAGGTGAATCCGGATGTGAATACATTTATTCCGGGCCTTCCGACAGCCGGCAATGTGCTGACCAACGATAAAGACCCTGAAGGCGGCGGACTTACCGCGACAGTAGCGGGTACGCCACCGGCCGGCTTTACGCTGACCCCCGACGGCAGCTATACTTACAATGCGCCGGTGAATCAGACCACGCCGGTAACCGTCGTGATCAATGTCTGCGATACCGGCACCCCACCGGCCTGTACGACCTCCACGCTGACGCTGGTTCCCGTCTCGCCGCCGAATGCCCTGACCAACGATGCACCGGTGGCCCTCAACGACGCCGTCCGCACCACGGCGGGGGTGGCCACCACGGTCAATGTGCTGGCCAACGACAAAGACCCTGAGGGGCTGCCGCTGTCGAATCCGGTGCTTGTCAGCGGTCCGTCCCACGGGACGGCGGTGGTAAATCCGGACGGGACGGTGAGCTATACGCCCTCAGCGGGTTTTGTGGGGGCAGATGGGCTGGTGTATCAGGTGTGCGATACGGGCACCCCACCGGCATGTTCGACGGCGGGGGTGAC
>NZ_MORL01000013.1 GCF_001870735.1 Arsenicibacter rosenii
CAAAACTCTATATCACGCAACTTGAATTATTAATTACTGTAGCCCGGCACTGGACAACGTTCCGGTCCCGATGGCAATGCCGTTTTTCAGGTATGTAGGCAGGAAATCGAATGTAGCGCCATTGGCCGAAACCTGCCCGCATCGTTTATAGGTCTTAGTATCGCGATCCAACATGAAATAGGTTTGCGCGCTCGATTTATCGACTTTCCGTTTGAGGAATGTGTTGAACTGTTCGGCCTTGACACTAAACTTTTTGTATCCATTAGCTGACGTTATAGCGGTTGCCGAGAGTGCAGGGCTGGTAACACTACCATTGTAGACGGCCAGGGCGGCGGCGGAATTAGTACCGGTTGTACTGTATTGTCCGGTTACTTTCAAGATCTGATAGACGCTGTTCGGGTCTGCAGCAGTTGATCGGGCGGCGCCGCCAAAGCCGTCTTCGTCCGGAATTTCCGGCATATTTTGATAGGCTGACTCACTACTCACCTCCTGTTTCGGAGTTGACGGGGCCTGAAAATTATCATTTTTACAGGCGACAAAACTTGTGGCACCGGCTGCAAGAGCCAGTGCGAATGCGAAGAATTTAACCTTTCTGAACATGGTACGTAAAATGGTTAGTGCCTTGCCAAGGCAGTTTAACTGGCGCACCTACAAATTTCGCAAATAAATATTTGCAAATACAAATACTTATTTGCTAGACAGGTAAAATTAATTCAGGCTGATTTTGCCGGTAGCCAATTGCTTTAGTGTCTCGATCATCCGGATATCGCCAGCCAACTCACTGGCCAGCTTTATTGGTATTCCTGCCCCTAATAAGGCAATACGTGCCTGCTCAGCTTTAGACAGTCTAAGAATACCTCTCAAAACGGTTGCCGCTATTTTCATCGCTTTATCATCCCCGAGTACTTCAAGTGCCTGCACGGCAGCGAGTATAAGTTCATCCTGTTCTTCCATTCTTTATGACTGTTTTATACCAATGATGAAAACCATAAAAATCACTTATTATCAAACAGATACCGTCTGCATTCTGTACTTGCTCCTGAACCGTTTTCTGCTGTTTTGAGAGTCGGTCAGATCCGGACTTTACTTCGATACTTACATGCCGGCCATCGATACAGGCATGAATATCGGCCGTCCCCCGATCCGTTGTTGACCTCCGGTAGCTACTGGTTTTTCTGTTGAACATACCAAACGTATTCACCCGAACCGCATAATGGCCGTGAAAGCGCAGGTATTTGATGATAGCCTGCGTCAAATCATTTGTCTGCATTTGAGGGAGTCCGGCAGGGCGATCAAAATGCAAACTGTTATCATGTTTATTTTCTTCCATATAAGGATTCGCCTACGGATACAAATAATTATTTGTTTAACGGACAAAGAAATCAACGCTGTTGCGTTTTTTCTGTGTTTTTGATACATGGGTATTGCTGACAAAGATTACCGCGCCAGAGCGATTTTATGGCTTGTTTTCCGGCATGGCCTTTCTGAATGCCAAAACCAACAGATTCATTATTCCTGTCAGATCGTCAATTTCCTGCTGCAACTGCATTCGCATATGCTTTTCCCGCATTGCCAAAGCCTGCCGCTCATCACGTCTGGCTTTGGCATAGTCGTAAAGCTTACGTAAGGTAGGGCTCTCCGGAAAGAGGTCATCGTCGGGAGGGTGCATCCGGGTCGAACTCTATTACGTTGAACATTTGCCTTAACCTGTCGTAAACTCTCGGTCCGTAAGCATTTTTAAGTTCGTCGCGGGTATGGTTTGTAACAATGTGCGTCATAGTACCGCGTAATTGCCGGTTTTCGTACCGGTCCTGTATCAGTTCGGCGATCACATTGCTCCGGTTGCCATAGCTGGCCCGTTCACTTTCGGCTCCGGCTTCATCAATGCAAAGCCCGATTTCCCGTTGTCCGAAAAACTTACCGGAGCTATCATTTAAAAATACATGCTGATATTGGTAGATCGTACCATTGAGTCTGAAGTCTTCGGCAATGAATCTGGCAGAGACAACACGATACGACTGTCGGGGATTGTTAGCAAACAGCCGCATCATCCACGATTTACCGACCCCATAGGCCCCAAAAACAAGCAGACCTTTTCTGAAATCCAGTTTACAACCAAACGTCGCACGATCCTGCATGAAATAGCTCGCCAACTGTTGATATTCGTACAGGCTAAACTGATTCAGAGTAAACTCTTTATCTTCCTCCAGACGCATTCGTTTTGTTCCCTGATCGATGATGTAAGCAAAAAACTCACCCGCATTGCTAAACTGCGGGAACACCGGCGCATTCATGCGGCGCGTGTATTCGGCGATGAATACGCGCGCCGCTTCTTCTTCGGCCGCTTTTCTGGCGACGACCTGTCGTTCCAGATAATCACCAAGCACCAAATCGTCTTCGCTCAGTAGCGGCTGGCTGTGGGATGATGGTATCAGTTCGGGTGTCTGCGTTACGGTTACCATAATGAAGGTGTTTAATTATTGGGAGATTGGTAACTAATTTTCCATCACGAGTATCGTTGAGCAAAAATGTTTTGGCCGTTGAGAGCCAATCTGACCGCTTAGGGACGGCACCCGATTTGTCGCGCCAATTCAACAATCGGGCATGGTAATGAGGCAGGTCAGCAGTCGGGTATTCAGCACTCAGCGCTTCCTGAAACTGGCTTAACCCGGCAAGGGGCGATTCGGTGAATGCGGTTTTCGGGTGGGTGTTGGTTTGGCGGTCCCGATGTGGTTTTCGGGCGGTCGGTGGTTTTTTCCCCTGTACCCCTTTTTCATCACTCATTACCACTATATCACCTTTAAAACAAGTATTAAAATTTTTACCTAAGTGATTATTATTATACACCAAAACAGGTTGCGCGGCTGTGGATAAGTCCCGAAAACCGCGTTTCGGGCGTTCTGGCGGCATTTCTGCTGTCCGATTTGGGTGTCTGCCGTCCGAATCCGGTACGTGCTGTCCGGTTTGGGTAAGGCTTCCGACCTGTTCTGCTGTCCGGTTTGGGGCGGTGCTGTCCGAATCCGGTACGTGCTGTCCGAGTTGCGTGTCTGCTGTCCGGTTTGGGTACAGTGTCGCGGTGGATTTTTCGCGCTGATTAGCTGCCCGACGCCACTCCAGATACCCAAACTGTTCCAGTTGGCGAAGCCAGTCGAAGAGCGTCGACCGCTTGGTTTTAAGCATTTGCAGAAGTGTCTCAACATTGAGCTCAATAGAATCGGGTTTTCCCTGATAAATCCACATTTCCGTTAAGACCATGAACGTATAGGCATGATCCCGATGGGTTCGGGAGTCTGCCGCAAACAGCTTTATTTGGTCATATCGTGTCATAGCCCATTCAAGTTAGAAAGCCGGTTGTATCGATTTAGGTAACGGGCAATCTCAAAAGCCTTAAAACCATATTCTTTTTCATTAATTTTGAAGCCTGTCAACCGGCCTTCACGTCTAGCTCGCCGAACAGCTTCCTCGGTAATATTCAACCGTTGAGCGACCTCACGAACGGTAAGAATGGCGTCATTCGGCAGTTCTTCCTTAAGTCTATTTGTCAGGTTTTCAAGTTGCTCAACACGTGCGTTCAGTTTCTCCCAATCAGACCGCTCAACAAGGATAGCAGTTTGCATAATTTAGGCAGCAGTTTCAGTTAGTAAGTTGTTTTGTTGTTTCAGAATCCGGTTTATCCGTGAATCACAGATGCGATAATATCGATGCAAAACGCAGAGTTGCCATGCAATGGCATGATTATAGGTGTTCCCGTTTGCACATTGGTACACCATCGCATTGGTTGTTTTGATGTTACGTTTTTCGGTAAGTCGCTTAGCGATTACTTCTGCATACTTCGAACGGCTTGGATAACCAGCGACTAAGTTTTTTAGTAACAATTTGTTCTGATTTCTAAGATTTTGTCCCATATTTGCTCACAAAAATTTGTAGTCTACACAAAAACATACTAAAACAAATTTAAATAAGCATACAATACAAATAATTATTTGCATGCATTCAACTCCTGACACAACAGAACGTTTTCGGCTTCTCTTTGAAGCACTAGGCATTAATGCGAATGAGGCAGCTAATAAGATCGGTGAATCGAATGCGAAGTTTTATAATTTACTAAATGGAAAAGCAAAGCCTAGCTATACGACGATTGTACAGCTATGCGAGGCCTATCCAAGGATAAATACAAATTGGCTTATTAAGGGGAAGCCTCCTATACTGCATACATCGAATGCCGAGATTTTGGCTGACACAGCTTCGGAGGCCTCAATCATTACGCTTCAACAATACCAAACGGGGACCTATGACGGCTACCACGATAGCTTTCAACTCCCGATAGTGGCTGAGGAGCGGGCCAATTATTCGGATTCGATAGCGATACGACTTACTGATAATTCGATGTCTCCCAGATTAACGGTAGGGATGCAGTTACGAGCCCGTCCGGTACCGGTATCCGATTGGGATTATCTCAACTCTACGGTTGTGGCTGTTCTATACCGATCTACGCTGGTAGTTCGCCGGATTAAAGAAAATGACTTGCTTTCACGCGGTTATTTAACACTATACGCCGATTCGCCGGATGCCGGGTATGTGCATGTGAGGCGTGAGGATCTGAAAAGTATCTGGCGTGCGATCGAGATTATTAGCGGCGAAATCGAGTAGGTTTTTTCGACTGATTAGCCGGCCAAAAAACCAAAAGCCCTAACAAGTAACTAGATAACTATCAGTCACTTATTAAATCATCTAATGGTGTTCCCGCTATAAACGCCTGCAACGGTTCATGAGTCAATTTCGCTTATCGGTCCAACTGTATCATTGACTTTATTTTTAAATTCGCAATTCGCGAATCGAGAATTCATGAAAAAGCATAACGGCATGAGACCGCTGGACATAGTGGTGCTGCTGAAAATAACAGCACTCGGGCAGACAGAATGGAAGCAGAAGGATCTGGCCTATTCGCTCGGGATCAGTGCCTCTGAAGTCAGCGAATCGCTGAGCCGCTCAGAACTGGCCGGACTAATCGACGAAAAGAAA
Organism: Arsenicibacter rosenii; assembly: GCF_001870735.1. Taxonomy (GTDB): domain Bacteria; phylum Bacteroidota; class Bacteroidia; order Cytophagales; family Spirosomataceae; genus Arsenicibacter; species Arsenicibacter rosenii. The sequence goes on from NZ_MORL01000013.1 coordinate 5,023, forward strand.
CAGAAAGTAATGGCCAGGTCTCTGTATGAGTTTCTTTACCACGGATTTAAATACGTGTATCCGCAAAGGCCGGGCGCTATTACAGTCGGGATGCCGACGGCAATTTCGGCGCCGGCCTTTTCGTCCATAGTTACCGGAAAGGATACGTTTGTGTGGCCGGATCCTGACGGAACGATGCGGGGGCAAACCATTGAGCCGCTTTATAACACGGTTCCCGGCGCCTGCAGAAAAGACCAGCTGCTGTATGAGCTGCTGGCGCTGACAGACATTATACGGATCGGACGTGTCCGCGAGGTTGAGGCAGCCGGAAAGGAGCTGAGAAAACGGCTTACAATTTTATGACAAACAACTACGAGGTAAACAAAACACGTCTGAAGGCGGTATCCGGAGCATTGGCCGGCCTTGGGCAGGATGTTGTCTTTGTCGGTGGTGCGGTAGTAGCGCTTTCGTCAACCATGAAACGGCAGCCGAAGTAAGGCCGACCGAAGATATTGATGTAGTTGTCGAACTGATCAGTTACGGCTCTTACGCCGGTCTGGAGAACCGGCTGCGGGAGCTCGGCTTTCAGAATGATATTGCTTCCGGCGTAATCTGCCGGTACACTATTCAGGGGATTACCGTTGATATTATGCCGACGGACTCCGCTGTACTTGGTTTCAGCAATCAATGGTATGCAGGGGGCTTTAAATCAGCGATTGATTACCGGCTGGACGAAGAGTCCGTGATTAAGCTATTTTCATTGCCGTATTTCATCGCCTCGAAATGGGAGGCCTGTAAATCGCGTGGCGGTAATGACCTGCGGTTCAGCAGCGACTTTGAAGACCTGGTTTTCGTACTGGACCAGGCGCCCGACGCAGAGACCGAATTGCTGAATAGTCCGGCTGACATACGTGCCTGGCTGAAAGCCGAGTTTAGCGGGCTGCTGAAAAATCCGTCAATCGATGAGTTCATCTACGCGCATCTGGAACCACGATATGCCAGCCGGAGAACAGCAAGGATACTGGAGCTGTTCAACAGGTCATCCCAATAGTATGAGAGCCTACCGGACAAGGATAGCAGTTTGCATAATTCAGTCAGCAGCTGTAGCTGAGTAAAAAAAGTTATTGTGGTTGTTTCGTACCGATCTACGCTGGTAGTTCGCCGTATTAAAGAAAATGACTTACCTTCGCGCGGTTATTTAACGCTATATGCCGATTCGCCGGATACGGGGTATATGCATGTAATGGGTGAAGATCTGAAAAGTATCTGGCGTGCGATCGAGATTATCAGCGGAGAAATCGGGCAGGTTTTTTCGACCAATTATCCGACCAAAAAATAAAATACTTTGATAAGCAACTGATAATGTGTCGATTAAGAATAAGGGCTGGAGTCTCCCCGTGGTCACAACTTATACTACACATGTTGTATTTATAGTATCAAAAAAGCCTGATTTACAGGCTTTTTTCGTTTCTTGCCGTTGGTTTACTATGCGTTGTATTAACATATAAAACACCAAATACCCGACCAAGCGGCATGAACGAAATTTCCTTCAGACAGAAGCTTTCTAAAACTGATAAATCAGGTAAGGCTCCCATCTTTCTGGAGTTTTATCATAAGATGTATTACGGAATGACATACGACCCTCTCAAAAAACTATTCCCAACTCCGGACTTGCTCAACAATTCGACTCTTATCTGACATTCGGTAAAGTCAATAACTGTAAATCAGCCACCATTAAATCGATGGGGGTGACTTTTGGACGAATGGGCATCAGGATGGAGATGGGAATTGTTACGCCCACTACGGTCGCTACTCGTAAGAAGAGCATGGTAGCAACCGCAACGATGGCAATCAAAAACTCCATCAGAAAATGATCGACCGAATGCCCCACGGCTCCCGGCATATCCGCAATGGTACCAATCGTTACATCGCCGGGCAGTTTGGTCCGCATTGTTGTCATGGACTCACTGACCACTTTGCCGAAATCGACAATGTTATTGCCCGACTGCATTTCCAGCGAAATCAGAACGCTTTTTTCTCCATTATTTTTCAGGTAAGAATCCGGTTCGGCGTATTCCCGAAACCCAGACCCCACCGTCCCGGACGATCCGTTGCTGATCGCGGTTATTGAAACGCAGTCCGGGTGCAGGTAAGCAAGCGTATTTTTTCAAAGGCATGACTCCCGCAGCCAACATCGGCGACCACTTTACCTGCCAGGTTGGTTTTTCAGGAAAGCACTGGTTTATCAGCCCTCCGAAATAAGGGTCATTACGGATTGTATCGATGTGGGCTTGAGGATATGGCATAACTAATGGCTTACTGTTGTCGAGGGAAGCGTTTTATGGGTAAAGTTCAGAGCCAGTATCATATCATTTATCCATCGCTTGTAGACCACCAGATGATTAGGAAAAGCACACACATTGAGTCCGATAAGGAGGCTTCCAAAGAAAGGGAGATTCATAAAAAGTGCAATGCCGGCGTGTAAACCAAGTATTCCTAACAACCAAACAGCGCCAATTTGCTTTTGCCAGATCGCCAGACCATATCCCAGTTCGAGCAGCAGTGTAAGCCATCCAAGTAACTGCCAGGCCCAGTCAACATGTCGAAAGGCATCGAGGTTAACAGACTGAAAAGCCGCTTTATGCAGCACTAACCAAACAGCATCACCCGTCCACCAGTCCTGCCCGAACGTTTTGCTAAAGCCCGCGAAGAAGTAAACGCAGCATAAAGTAATCTGTAAAAGCCCCTGATAGTAATAGGCGACAGAATGGCTCGAAGGCTGCTTCCTCCGGCTATCCAGCGACCATACCCTCGATACCGGTGCTACTACGCACCAGAAAAGGCCAAGTGCTGTAAAATAGTCTGAACCGTAAGAAACAAGATAGGCACTCTTTAGCCAAAGAAGATGTAGAAACCATGAAGCCAGGCTCACCAGACGGGTCCATTTTCCTAAACCCAGCAACAATAACGTCAGCAGATAACCAGCCCATGTAATTGACAGATAAAGCAGTTCATCCGGTCCGTTAATAAAATAGCGGAGTTTTGTAAACCAGAGCGTTATATCCCAAAGGAAAATTTCATTGATTTCCGTTCGGATGTAACCTTGGCTGGCATATAAATTAACCATATCTGGCAGAGTGGATAAAGCGTGGACCAGGCTATGTAACGCTATCCAGATACGGAGAGCCGCCAGGGGATAAGCACTACCAGTTCCGCTAATTAAACGGGTTATGAAAGTAACAAACATGACGGTCTATCGGCTAAAACTAAATTGACACAGCTGGTTGCGGCTTGGGCGAACATCATCACGAAGGGCAGGAAGTGATTGCCGATAATAAGCACATTGGACACTATCGATTCCAGGGTACATTTCAAGCAATCGGGCGGCAATTGAAAAACTTGCTAACTGTGCGATGTCTTTATCCTTTACAGTTTCGTCAACAATCGTATTAAACCGGCATATACTCTCCCTGCATTGAAGCAGTTTATCAGGCCTTAGAACCACAGACTGCCTATTGCGGAAAAGCCTGACTTCAAAAGAATAATCGTCACCAATATCAGGAGAGAAAAAAAGAAATCCGGCATCCAGACCCGTAAGCTGACCATACGTTTGCTGGAGTAAAGAGGTAAACTCATTATCCGTTAATGCGCCGATAGTCTGGTGAAAAAACGAGTTGTTGAATTGTGTCGCTTTCAGGATTTTGGTCATGAATCCCAGGTTTACCAGGCCAATTGTCAAAAGGTGAACCAGCAGCCAGCTGATTCTTATAATTGAAGTAGTTTTCATGCGATACAGGAGAAATAAATTACCGGGGTAATTTCCGGGTCAATTACCCCGGTAATGTGCTTATTGATAACGCCGAAGCAGTTGTCGGGCTTTAAATGCTGCCGTCATTTGCGACGATTGCTCACGGTTCTTGTTTATGACCAGGACAATGACATAATCGCTCATTTGCGGCCCACTCCGGCCAATATTTATTGCCGAAGTATTGACAGACTTACCCCCAAATCTGACTGAAGCAGAGTTGAGTTTTCCATAGCTTTTGACCGAACCATCGGCCTCCACAACCTGGATGAAGCCAGCAGAAGGGTTTTCTGTTAACAACTGTTTCAGGCTGGCAGCATCTTGTCTAGTCAGTTTGACGGAATTGAGCATCACACCGTCGTTTTCCTGAACACCAACTTTGCCTTTGACAATAGCAAATGGTTCGAGTTGAGCGAATGCAGAAAGTGTGCATACGCAAAGGCACACGAAGAATAAAAGTGACTTTTTCATAAGGGATTTTGTTAAAAATGAAACCTGACAGTCAATTTTCCGGCTTGACTATGACAAAGGTCTATTCAATTTCAACCATCCGAAATACCACGATAATGTGACTCTTGCTCTAATCCTGAACGAAAAACAAAAAGGTCAAACCCGGAAGGTTTGACCTTACTTAACAGTTACTGACCGATATCTTCAGGGCCTGTATTTTGCTAAGGCCTCAGTGACAGAGTGCACATGTAATTTCTCATAAATACGCTTTATGTGGGTGCGAACCGTTTCGATACTAATGCCCAGTTCGGCAGCTACCAGTTTGTAGCTCATACCCTGTGCCAGGTAATGAAGCACCTGACCCTCACGGGCCGTGAGTTGATCCAGCTCGGTGGCATGCTGAGCGCGGGACGGGAATGTAGCAATCACTTTACGGGCGATACTCGGCGACATGGGAGCCCCTCCTGCATAGACATCCCGAATAGCCTGAATGATCCCTTCCGGAGACGTCAGCTTGAGCAAATAACCCGAAGCTCCCGCACATAATGCGCGGAACACCCGATCATCATCATCGAATACCGTGAGCATCAATACTTCCACTCCAGGGAATTCGCGGTGCAGGCTTCCTACTGCCTGAATACCATCACGACCAGGCAGCTCAATGTCCATGAGTACCACGTCGGGCCGGAGCCGAAACACCTGATCGTTGGTGCGCAGGCAATCGCCATAAGCTCCTGCAAGGGTGAAATCCTCTGTATCGGTAATAAGCGTGCTGAGCGCTTCGCGCAGGGGTTCGTTATCTTCAAAAATCAAAATGCGGATCATACGTTTATTTTAGTTGTATTGTTGTCCCTTGCCCGGGTTCAGACTCCACGGTAATGGTGGCTCCCAGACGGATGGCGCGGGCGTGCATATTGCGCAGGCCGTTACCCCCTCCGCTGCGAGCCTGTGGCTGGGCGACATTGAAGCCTCTACCATTATCGCGAATCGTCAGGCGAAGACCGAATGATGAATTTTTCTCCGCTTCGCAGGTCAGGTGGACGTGTACCTGTGAGGCTTCACTGTAACGGACAGCGTTGGTCAGCGCTTCCTTGTAAACCATAAAAAAGTCGTGCCGTTGCTCAAGCGACAGATTCAGGCTCAAAACGGCCGTATCGGCCTCGAAGCGGAGAAATATGTCAGTCTCTGCAATAAGTTCGTTGGCTACATCCTGCATCCGGGCTACTACATGAGGCATAGAGTCGTGTTGAGGATTGATACTCCAGACAATGTCGCTCATTGCTCCCATAACCTGCCGGGCAGTCTGACCAATACGATCGATGGATTGACGCGCACGATCGGGATCTTTGTGGGTAGCATTGGCCGCGGAGCGGCTCAGGATACTAATAGAGCTTAGGTAGCTGCCCATATCGTCGTGAAGATCGCGGGCGATGCGGTCGCGGGTTTGTTGCAGATGAATCTGTTGTCGAAGCTTATATAGATAGAAAAAATAAAAGATGATCCCTGCAAGCATACAAGCCAGGACAAAAACTAAAGGACTAAACCACCATTTTTGCCAAAACAAAGCCTCCACCTCCACTACGAGTCTTTTGGCTATACCCGGATTATTTTTATCGCGGATAATCAGAACGTACTGTCCTTCCGGAATATTTGAGTAGTATATATAATCGTTTTTTGTAAGAATGAAGCAGGACTCGAGGCCGGCAAGCTGATACTCGACCATGTGGTACGGAGCAGAGTGGTGAAAATGAACAAAAACGTAATTCTGATTTTGTCTGAGCTTTACCGTATCCCTGACAGGACTAACTCTGAAGGGTGCCAGCCGGTTCGTATAATACATCACCGGCGACACTACCGAGTCAATGACGATCTGTTGAGGCATCCCCGACAAAGGGATCAGCCCGATTAGCCATCCCAGCCATTGCCTATTTCCTTGCCAGATAAAAGCCCCTCGCATACAAAATGTTTTCAGCCACGCTGGTTAGATAGGTAAACGAAAAAAGAAGGTAGGCGCCGGCAAGCGAATTGTTCAGTACGTAGTTAGCAAAAAGACTATCCGCAAACGTAAATACCTTCTTGATTAAAACAGCTGTAAACATCCAGAAGAGAGGCTTGCGACTCAACCCAATCAATGTCTGCATCACCAGTTTTCTCAGACAAAAAAGACATCCGATTATAATCCAGCCATTAGCTATACTACCTGAAAATGCATTGTGTTGATCAGAACCCGCAATCCAGCCAAAATCAAAGGCGAATACCAACAGAACCAGTCCGGCTGAGAACGTGATTAACTGTCGGGGTAGCCGTTCTTTCACAAAAAACAGTAGAATTATAACCCGGCTAATGAACATATTCAGGGTAAAAAGATAACCCAAATACAGATTATGAATGTTTTTAGCCGACAATATCCAGGACGCGGTGTCAATAAGACAAGCGATAAGAATCGACACCAAAAAAATCCGCAAAATATTGTCTAGTTTTGACCAGTATATACATCCTACCCAAACCGGAAGTATATATGAGATCATTTGCAAATAAAATGAACCGTAGTAAAGGTCAGGTAGCGAAAACATAAGCTTATCTTACTCGAAAGCAGGCCTACAAATATTGGTAGGATTCGGGGGGCAACCAAGTGGTTCTTCGCCGGCCGGTCCAAGCGTTATCCAATCGGGATTGACACTGAATACGAGAAACAATTTTTTCAGCAGATTATCATAAGCAAACCGAATATTGATTCCTTTGTTACCTTCTCCAACTACAAAAGTATTATAGATTTCTTCCAGACGTTTTTTCCCGATAATATTGCCTTCGTAGATAACAATCTCTTTATTGTTCGGATCGCGTATAAGGGACTCCAGTCCGGGAAATATTGTATTTCGGGCAGAGTGTGACCACTGTTTAACGTCCTGGTCAATATCCCGGATAACCCTTGTATCACTAATCCATTCAAAATCACTGGATATCCGAGAAGGAAACTTTGTTGTTTTCCCCACGAGCGAAGTACAAACACTGGCTGGTATAGTTCGCTGATCAGCCTCTGGCTTTGCAAAAATCAGCCGGATACGGAGATAGGCATGATTACCAGTCCTTAATACGCCCGACTTTTTCCATGGCTTCTCCTGTCGAGGCATAGCATAGCAAAACACAACAGCATACAGGTCTTCGTTTAGTTCGCTATCCTGAGTGCGAGGATTCAGGATTTGCTGCCAATGCCGTGCCGAAATAAAATAGGAAGGTTGACCGGGAACCCGCCCATTAAAGGCATCAATACATCTTTGGATATAATCTTTCCGATGTTCTTGAAAGAGCCCTTCTTCAGGGGCATAATCGGAGAGATTCGGGAAATTGGAGGTAGAGAAAAAAGTGGCCATAAAGCTCATGCTATCTTAAGACTAAATGCAAAGTAACTATTATTCTCTGGTCTCCCGCTATCCCATAAACATGTGACCCCTTTCAGGCCTTATTTAAGTTTTCAGGAAGTAAACGGGACTTCATTTATATTCGTCCTACACCCATAACCCAATTACCGCAGCAGGACAAATTTATTTTTTGAAGGCAGTTAACTCTGCTTTCATCGTCATTGCTGAATTTCCGGAGAAACAACGACAAAATCATACTTGTAAAGAAGCTGATAGATATCCTCTGAAAGCGTCTTATCATTGGCATAGCGTACACGGAGCGGGCGTAAATCAATAACTACCCATTTTTCCTTATCGTACAGCTGTAGAAATTCCCTCGGGTATTCGGGTTGGGAGCTGGCAAGATCATCAATAACTTTGCCGTCTTCGGTAGTGTAGCGAAGCATAAACCAGACATTGGTAAAGTTAGTCTGATTGTGCTGGGCCAGTTCATAGACCGAATTCCCGATGTCATACAGAGAAGTCATCAGATTCAGCCCTTTTGCCAGATGATTGGCTCCCATTTTAAAAAACACTTTCTCGTGCCGGGTCTTTGTGTGATCATAATACGTATAGAAGTTCTTTTTCATCAATGAAGCCCGCATAAGCGAGTTTTCTTCTCTGTAAATACGACCGGACACCTTGATATCATCCAGAACCCGTTTATAGTTTTCCTGCGGGATACCGTTTCGTAAACTGTCCAGCAGCTTAACCTTAGGCATCCACCATCTGGCCAGCAGACTATCACGAACAGCTTTATAGGCCCGCTTTACTTTGGGTGACTGGGCATTATAGACCCGGTTAATCGCATACGGGAAAGCCATCTGAAACTCCTGATCGATTCCCCAGATCGAGTACTTGTATGTTCCGGCGGCGGCCAGCATCCGGGCATCGTCACGGGTTTTAAAGAAAGGGAACGTGCCGTATTTGGGATGATCCTTTGAGACTACAGACAGACTGTCCCACGGATTTTTATAGCCGGCAATCCGGGAGAGTTCCGAAGCCACAAACGGGCTTACTTCGACACACCAATTCTTAAACCCATAGCCTGATGCCCGTTCAAGGGCATAGCTTGCCAGTTGAGAAAGCAACGGGGAGTTGTGATATTCACCCCAGCCAACAAACTGATTTTCAGCAAAGTGTTTTTCCAGTATATCCCAGCCTGAACCGGTTGGCTTTTGTCCGTCAAACGTAAATGTACTTATACTACGGAACAGGTACTTGTTAAATCTGGCAGAGTCACTAATCGCTTTTTCTTTCTGCCCGTAGCATGTCGTTACAATAAGCAGACTAACAACGAGTAAATAGTTTTTCATCGTGAGTGAATGAGGTTTATTGATCAAATCCGGTAAGTTTATGGAGTTGATAAAGGCAGATCAAAAACCGCTTTTATCAACAGGAAACGCTCCAAATTACCGGAAAAATCAATATATGTCCTGTTTTGGTGGTAATTTAATAATGCCCCCTTGTGTTCAGTAGTTCTTGCTATGCTGCCTCTTTATTACCAGGGAGACATCAAAAGGCACAGGATCGCTGCCGGTTGATCTTTCAGCGCTTACATCCAAAAGCCACATGCTTTAATTTGCCGGCTTCATTCACATATCGCTTCCGGGTTAAATGGACCGCCCTGCTGGGTGCCCTGTCGTTCGGCATCGTTGTCCCGACGTTTTTTATCCCCACCGAATTCGGCACAACCGCCCATTATCTGTCCATCCTGGTCGCAACCGTTACCAGCTATGTTATCTGGGAAGGCAGTAAATTCATTCAGGCCCTCACCCTCTATTTCTTTCCATGGGAAAAAAGTATTGCCAAACACCTGGTCTTCGAAATTCTGGGGATCTTTCTGTTTTCGTCGCTGGCACTGATTACGGGCATCGTTACCCACAGCAAGCTGGTATCGTCGGTGGTCATAACGGCCGGCATCGTGATTCAGAATAACTTTGTCTCGTTTTTGCTGGCGCTGCTCTTCATCGCTTTCAACGAAGGTGCCTTTCTGTTTAACCAATGGAAACTGTCGCTCGTTGAGCAGGAACGGCTGCGGCAGGAAAATCTGGTGGCCAGGCTGGAAGGGCTGAAAAAACAACTGGACCCGCATTTTTTGTTTAATTCTCTGAGCGTACTCAGCGGTGTTGTTTACAAAGATCCGGCCCTGGCAGATCTTTATATCACGAAGCTGGCGCAGGTATACCGCTATCTGCTCGACCATAATGAGGAACGGCAGGTCCGGTTACAGGAAGAAATCAGCGTGGTACAGGCTTATTGTTTTTTGCTGAATGTGCGGTTCTACAACAAAATCACCATCTCCATTCAGGAACCCCTGCCCGATCGGTTCGTCCTTCCGCTGTCGCTCCAATTGTTGGTGGAAAATGCGGTGAAGCATAATTTTATTTCCGACGAACACCCGCTGACACTGACAATTTACCTGCAGGACGATTTGCTGTGGGTCGAAAACAGCCTTAACAAAAAGGAGTCGCCCGAACGGTCACCACAAATCGGCCTGAATAACCTGCAGGCGCGGTATGCCTTTGTAACAGACCGTCCGATAGTAATCCAGGAAGACAGGCAGCGGTTTCGGGTCGGCCTTCCGCTTTTACGTGAATCGTATGAAAGTGCTAATCATTGAAGATGAATTTTTCTCGGCCGAAAAGCTCCGCCATTTGCTGCTCCAGATCAATCCGGCCATCGAGATACTGGCGGTATTGCCCTCCGTTGCCAAAGCGCTCATCTGGTTCAGAAGCAATCCGGAGCCAGACCTGATCTTCTCAGACATCCGGCTGGAAGACAAGGAAAGTTTTGCCCTTTTCAACGAAATTGCCATCGATGCCCCGATTATTTATACCACCGCTTATGACCAATACGCCATTCAGGCCTTCAAGCAAAACAGTATTGACTACCTGCTCAAACCTATCGATAGCACGGAACTCAGGGCAGCCTTGAAAAAATTTGAAAATCAGGAACTGAGACTGCTGAAAAAATCGCTTGAGGCCGGTCCGCTTACGGCTCCCGGTCAGGCGAAACCCAAAGAACGGTTTCTGGTCAAGAAAGGGAATGCCATGACGTTTGTCAAAATGCAGGATGTGGCTTATTTCAGAAGCGATCAGAAACTAACCTTTCTGGTTACGTCCGACGGGCAGAAGTTCATCATTGACACCTCCCTGGACGAGGTCCAGGAGCAGGTTGACCCGCGCCTTTTTGCCCGTATCAGCCGAAACCGGCTTGTATCGATTGACAGCATCCAGAAAATCCATCCGCATTTTAATGGCCGGCTGAAGCTCGATCTGCTCCCGGCCGACGACGAAGAAGTCTTTGTCAGCCGCGACCGTGTTCAGGCCTTCAAAGACTGGGTAAATTCCTGACGCTCCTTCTTAACAGCATTATCCCTCAGACAGGATTTCAGGAACTTCCCCCGGTTGTTTGCAGGCCCTGAGAACAAATTCTGCTGCGATTCGGTCTGAAAAAACGACCGGTCGTCTGCCGGAAACAGCCAATGGTCGTTTTTTCCACGGTATCGGCGCCAGCGGGCCGAATCTTTGTCAAAAAAAGAACAAAGTATGACCGCTATTCTGATCTTCTTTCTGCTACACTGGTACGGCTCTCTGTTTTTCCAGACCGTCTTTTTACACCGCTACGCTTCCCATCAGGCCTTTACTATGTCGAAAGGCTGGGAAAAAACCTTTTTTGTCCTGACGTTTATTTTTCAGGGCTCCAACTACCTCAGCGCCTATGCCTACGGGGTTATGCACCGCATGCACCATGCCTTTGCCGACACCGAAAAAGACCCGCATTCGCCGATGTTCAGCTCCGGCATTTTCGATATGATGATTAAAACGGCCCGCTTTTACTCAGCTATCCGTAACCGTACCATGACCGTTGACCCGAAATTCACAACCAATGTTCCGGACTGGCGTGCCTTCGATGATTTTGCGTCCAATAGGTTCACCCGTCTTGCCTGGGGAACGCTCTATACCCTGTTTTACATCTATTTCGCCCCGTCGTGGGTATGGTTCCTGCTGTTGCCTTTCCACTACCTGATGTCGCCTATTCACGGAGCAATCATCAACTGGTTTGCCCACAAAATCGGCTATACCACGTTTAAGGTCAACGATACGTCTAAAAACCTGATGCCGGTCGACATCTTCATGATGGGGGAAGGGTTCCACAATAACCACCATACTTACGGTAACCGTGCCAACTTCGCTTACCGCTGGTTTGAACTCGACCCGTCGTATCAGATCATGAAACTGCTCCATGTACTGCACATCATCCGGCTGCCGGAGAAGAAAAAACAAGCACAGACGTTTTTAAAGAAGAAAGAACTGGTTGCCGTCGAATAATCCCCTATATCCCAAAAAAGAGAGCAGGATACTACCGTTTTAGTACCCTGCTCTCTTTCCGGCATTTCTCCGGTTCAGCAAAAATCTTTATTTTCTGATGAAATAATGCTTCTGGATGTATATAAAACAAAAAAGACTACCCTTAAAAAGTAGTAGTCTTTCCGCTATATCCACACCATTTAAATCAGTGATCAGATCACTGACATGCTAAATTAATCATTTTGATACAAAAAAGATTCCCTCTGCCGGAAATATTTTTAAAAAAAACAAGAAACTCCTCTTTTTTATCCGCTTTATCGTATTGAATAGTAATGGATTAGATAAAATTCAGCATAACAGCCAATCTGGATTAATTTAATTCCGAACGATTTATTTTTTTTGCCAGATCAGACGAATTTTACTTATTCTTTATTAAATATACAGTTACATTTTAGCCATGAGAATGTGTGCAATCCATGCGTTCATTATGTGTTTTTTCTATAACTCCGGTTCTGTCAGCGCAGGTATAACCGGATCATATCTTCGGAACCTTCTGTTTTCAGCCAGTACGCACCCGCTTTCAGTTTCCGCCCCGCCCGCAAATGAAGCGTTTAGGGATCGTACGCTAAGTACCTGCCGTTTCCCTACCTATCTGGCGGTTACACCGGAGTTAACGACAGCAACCCTGATCTGGTCAAATGCCGGTACGGGCATCCGGTATGATATCCGCTGGCGCCGGTATGATTCCGCAGACGAATGGTCGACTGTTACCGGAATTACGTCTGTCAGCTATACACTAACCAATCTTACCCCGTCAACTCTATACGAATGGCAGTTGCAATCTGTCTGTACTGACTCACAGGTGTCAGGATTTATCGGTATAGCCACGTTCAGAACGCTTACGCCGGCCTGTTCGTCCATGTACACCATTAAAGACGGTTTGTGGAGCGACCCTGCCATCTGGTCCTGTCTCAGAGTACCGGCAAAGGGCGAAAAGGTTACGGTTAATCATACGGTTACCATACCGCCACTTATCGCGGGTACTGCCGGGAACATCGTACTTGCCGGCGGCAAAATCTTGTTCTCACAGGCGGCCACCCTGCGTTTGAATCCTTAACACCATCGTGCACCCGGTCTTTAGCCGGTTTTCTGATCATAAGGCCATCTATACCGGAAACGCGGCGATAACAGGTTGCCAGAACCTGTTATCGCCGCGTTTCCGGTGTTTACCAGTAAGAACAGCCGGCTAAAGCGCAGCTCCCGCTTGACGACCCGCTACAAAGACCGTGTCGTTTGAACCCGCTCCCATCCGTGCCCCAAAGCCGGCAGCAACGACGCCGATCAGCAAACCGAAGAAGCCGAAAATTGCCGCCTTAGCCGCCGCCGAAGCGGTTGCATCTGCCGCCTGCCGGGCGTTACGTTCAGCATCCTGCCGGGCTTGTTCGACCTTTACAACCGCCTGCTTGTAAGCACCGATCCAGTTGTCGACAATCTGTTCTGACTCAGCCCGGCTTTTTCCGGTTCGTTTCATAACCACATTCACGGCATCCTCCCGGTCTACGCTGTTTACCGTAGCCTGCCCCTGCCGGAACAGCCGGTCAAACAACCCTTCCGCAATATCATCGGCGGCCTGTGGGTTCCCGGCCGCACGCGCTGCGGCGGATTCAGCCATGTAGCCGGCTTGTCCGGCTTTGCGCTCCAGTGTGTTCGGGTTCAGGTTAGCATCGCCGGTTTGCCGTAGCAACTGGTTTGCTTCACGTTTCAGGTCGCCGAGGTCAAGGTTCCGGAGATCAATTCCGTTTTCTTTCAGTTGCCCTTCAACAGCCTTCCCGATGCCGGGGGCGGCTACCGCAACGGCTGAACCAGCCGTCCGGACGACACCTCCCACTAACCGTGTAGCTCCGCCAATCAGGCTGCCGATTGTTGTGGTCAGAAAATAAATGGTCAGTAAGGTCGCCAGACACCAGGTAAGTACACCGTGAATCGTTCCGTCGAATAACCGGGCTGAACCAGACAACCGGCCGGCGATCCAGCCACCGGCAAATAAAGACACCAGACTGCTGACGATGTACCAGACCGCGCTGCCGATGCCCAGGCCGGCGGTTGGATTCTGTTCCGTTACCGGATCAATGGTGCTTAGACCGATCCCGATCCCAAGGAGCGAAAGCAACATCTGACAGACCAGTGCAACCAGCACCCCTGCCAGTACGGCACTCCATGAGATTCGTTTTATGTAGCTGAATTGACCATTTGCCTGTTTCGTTGAGTAATACTGATTTGTTTCCATGTTGTCCCGAAAATTTGTGATAAGATATTGAAAGGAGTAATCCCCGCTTTATCTAGCGAACAGCATGCCAGTCAAGACCCCATGGGTTAGTATACTGTATACCAAGGCACTACCATTAAAAGCCTGGTTCATTCTGCCGGTAAACAGGTAATTTTTACACATAAGTGTAGAATATACACACGGGAAAGTATGCGTACATGACGGTCTTGCGCCGATGGCATATTCCTGCTTTTTCCGCCCGTCTCACTCATTTTTCCGTCCTGTTCTTTCTCTGCAATCCCGTTTCGGGAGTATGCCTGTCCGGCTGCTGACTATTTCTGTTTAGAAGCCCCTGCGGTGTAAACGTTTAGTACATGACGATGCATACTTATCCCCTGAAACGGTATTGTTTTTTCTGCCTGACCTTCTTGTCGCTGACTCCTGTTTCGTTACCGGCCATAGCCCAGTACCCGGGGCAGTCAACCGACAAAATGAGCGTTGCGCTGAAAGTACCGGTCAGCGCATTCAGTTTTAACCTGCAGGATGTCCGCATCACCAAAGGCCCGTTCCGGGAGAATATGGAGCGTGAAGGTCAATGGCTGCTGTCACTGCCCGTCGACCGTCTGATGCACAGTTTCAAGGTAAATGCCGGTATGAACACCCCTAAACCCGGCAGCCCCACCAAAATGCCGGAACCACTGGGTGGCTGGGAAGGTCTGGACATGGAGCTGCGCGGCCACAGCATCGGCCACCTGCTCTCAGGGCTGGCGTTACAATATGCATCGACCGGCAACGACGCGTTTAAACGAAAGGGCGATAGCCTCGTCAATGGTCTGGCAGAGGTCCAGCAGACACTCAATCAGGATGGTTACCTGAGTGCCTACCCGCAGCAATACATCGACCGGAACATTGCGGCTACCTCGGTCTGGGCTCCCTGGTATACGATGCACAAACTCTTCGCCGGGCTTACGGATCAATATACCTATGCCGATAACCGGAAAGCCCTCGACATCGTAACCAAAATGGCTGCCTGGGCCTACAAAAAGCTTTCGCCGCTTACCGACGAGCAGCTTCAGAAAATGCTGCGGAATGAGTTCGGCGGGATGAATGATGCGTTCTTTAACCTCTATGCCATCACCGGCAACCCTGACCATCTGAAACTGGCGCGGCTCTTTTACCACAAAGCCGCTCTGGAACCCCTGGAAGCCGGCATTGATAACCTCAACAAAGCCCATGCGAATACCTTCATCCCCAAACTCGTCGGCGAAGCACGGGATTATGAACTGACCGGCAATGAAAAAGCCCGTAAGGCCGCGACCTTCTTCTGGCATACAGTTGTCAATCATCACACCTACGCCCATGGCGGCAACAGCGACAAAGAACACTTTTTTGAACCCGACAAAATTTCGGAGCATCTCACCGGAAACACCGGCGAAACCTGCAACACCTACAACATGCTCAAGCTAACCCGCCATTTGTTCACCTGGACTCCGGAAGAGCGGTATGCCGGGTATTATGAACAGGCGCTGTATAATCACATCCTGGGGCAGCAGGATCCGGCTTCCGGCATGGTCTGCTACTTTACCCCCATGAAACCCGGCGCTTACCGGCTCTACAGTACACCCGATCAGTCGTTCTGGTGTTGTGTCGGCTCCGGCTTTGAGAGCCATTCCAAATTCGGCGAAGCGATCTATTACCACGATCACAAGGGCATTTTCGTCAATCTGTTCATCCCCTCGGAAGTGAACTGGCGCGAAAAAGGGGTAAAACTGGTACAGGAAACCCGTTTCCCGGAAGAAGCAACCACCCGGCTCAGCGTCCTTACGGATAAACCGGTTGCCATGCCGCTTTACCTGCGTTACCCTTCATGGGCAACTGCCGGGGTAACCCTTACCGTCAACGGCAAACCGGTAAAGGTCAGCCAGCAACCCGGCAGCTACATCGTTCTCGAACGGACCTGGAAACCCGGCGATCAACTGGAACTTACCTGCCCGATGACGCTGCGGCGGGTGCCGGCTAATGACAATCCGGATGTAGCAGCCATTGCCTACGGGCCTGTTTTACTGGCGGGGAAAGCCGGAACAGCCAATATGCAGGGAACCGCACCGTTCCATGATCCGGCAGATCCTTACCAGTATTACGGATATGACTATACGATTCCCGCAGGGATTCCGCAGGTGTTACCGGCCCAAAACACGCTGGAGCAGATAAAGCCGGTAGCGGGGAAACCCCTTACGTTTGAGACAACCCCGGCCGATAGCCAAATTCGCATTGAACTGGAACCGTATTACAAGGTTCACCGCCAACGATACATCATGTACTGGACGCTGAAATAGTCGCCGACGGACGTCCCAGACAACTGTACTTAATCCTATTCGGGTATGTTCTTACCAAAAATACTGGCTTTTTTTTCCGGACTATGGGTTGGCCTGCTTAGTCCGTTGCAGGCGCAGGTCTGGCAATGGTCGGCACCGGTAAACACGCTGATCTCGCCCGAGACCAATGAATCGCCACAGGCGTTTTTATGGATTCCGGATCATTGCCGCTACGTGCGCGGCATCGTTGTGGGGCAGCATAATATGCTTGAGGAAGGTGTTTTTGAGCATCCCGATTTCCGGAAAAGCATGGCGAAACTGGGCTTTGCCATCGTCTGGGTCACTCCGGCCATTGACTTTACCTTCGACTGGCGTCCGACGCCTGGCAATCCGGGAGCCGGAGCCCATTTTGCGGCAATGCTCAACCGGCTGGCCGACGTGTCGGGTTACCGGGAGTTAGCCATTGCACCGGTTGTGCCGGTTGGTCATTCTGCGGCAGCCAGCTATCCGTGGAATTTTGCGGCATGGCTTCCGGGCCGGACTCTCGCCGCCATCTCTCTGAAAGGGGATGCGCCCCAAACCCGGCTGACCGGTAATGGCAAACCTGCTCCGGACTGGGGTACCCGCACCATCGACGGCGTGCCGGGCCTGATGGTCATGGGCGAATATGAATGGTGGGACGACCGGCTGACCCCTGCTTTTACGTATGTGGCTGCTCATCCGGCTACGCCGTTTAGCCTGCTGGCCGATGCCGGACACGGGCATTTTGACAGCCTGGATACGCTGGTCCGGTTTCTGGCCTTATACATCCGGAAAGCCGCCGCTTACCGGCTTCCGAACACATCCGGCCAACGGGATACCGTGGTGCTCAAACCGATTGATCCGCGCCGGGGCTGGCTGATGGACCGCTGGCAGAAAGACAGTCTTCCGACAGCACCGGCCGCGCCTTACGCCACCTACACGGGTAACCGGCAGACCGCTACGTGGTGTTTTGACCGGGAAATGGCCGATGCGACCGAAGCCATTTACCGCCAGGCACGCAGCAAACAGGCTCAACACCTCGGTTATATCCGGAACGGGCAGTTTGTGAAACCGGTAAAAACACATGCCAATTACCAGTTGACTTTCCAGCCACTGGCCGACGGCATTACGTTTCACCTCCGCAGTGCTTTCACCGACACCTCACGCATCCGGCCGGCTATAGCGCACGCAACGACGCCGGTCCGCATTGACCGCATTTGCGGGCCCGTCCGGAAGTTAAATGATACAACCTTTCAGATCAGCTTTTACCGCATGGGATTCAATAATCCGAAACGATCGGATGATATCTGGCTGATTGCCCGCAACGAGGGCGATCAGTCTTTCAAAAGCATAGTACAACAGGCCAATCTCCGGTTTCCGGTCAGCAACAAGGCTGGACGCCCGCAAACGATTACGTTTCCGGCACCAGCCAACCAACGCCCCGGCACCAGGACGGTAGACTTACATGCCACCTCAGACGCCGGCCTGCCGGTGTCTTACTATGTCAAAGCAGGCCCGGCAGTCATCAATGGCAACCGGATCGTCTTTACGCCTGTGCCGCCACGCAGCAAAAAACCAGTTAAGGTAACGGTTGTCGCCTGGCAATACGGCCGCAGTACCGGTAATAAAGTACAGTCTGCCCGGCCCGTCGAGCAATCCTTTTTCCTGAATTAAGTTTTTCCCATATACATGAACCGGACTAATATCCTGTATAAACAGATAAAACGAATCGCCCTGTCGGCCGGCCTGCTGGCCCTGCTGCCGGCCTTCACTGCTGTGGCGCAGAAAGCCCACCCCTATCTGGTCTATACCCCGCAACGCACCGACCGGCTCAAAGTCCGGATAAAAACCGATACCCTGCTGGCCAACCGCTGGCAGGCCATCCGTCAGCGCTGCGACCAATGGGTATCAGCCCCCAAAGGCGGCAACATGGAACAGCTGGCCTTTGCCTATACCATGACTGGTGATGCCCGCTACGCCGAACGAGCCAAAACCTTGCTCACCGATCTGACCAACCGGCCATTCTGGGATGGTATGGACGACCGTACTCCGCGCTGGAATGCCGGTCTGGCCACCAGCCACAACAACTGGTCGGCTTCTGTCACCTACGATGCAATCTATCAGACCTTGTCGGCCGGTGAGCGCAAGACTATTGCCGGCAATATCTACAAACTGGGCATTGACCCCTCTGTGGCCGATTGGATCTCGAAAGATAAACGCATCCAGTCGCTCAATAACATGGGGCACAACTGGTGGGCCGCTATCGTTTTTGAGGCAGGGATTGCGTCGCTGGCAGTCATGCATGAGCTCCCGCAAGCCCGTCAGCTGGCTACCGGCATTATGCAGGACAGCCGCCAGTGGTTTGCCTTTGCGGGGAGCGTACTCGAAAACAAACCGGCCAACTTCGACGCAGCGGGCGGCTTTTACGAAAGCATCAGTTATGCCAACTATGGTGTGTCGGAGTACCTGCTTTTCCGGCTTGCATACACCAATGCCCTCGGCCCTGTTTCAATGCCCTATGATCCGCTACTGCAAAAAACGGTCGACTGGTTTATCCAGGCGGCATATCCGCGCCCGGCCGGTCAACCCATCCTTTCCCTGAATTTTGGCGACAGCAACGATTTTGCCAACGGCGACCGGCCCGCCAAACTGTTGATTGCGCTAGGCCTGGGCAAAGACGATTATTACTGGTATCTGCAGCATACTGCCCGCAACCCGTTCCGGGAAGACATGAGCGTGCAGACGCCCATGGGCCTGCTCTATCAGCCCGAAAACCGGCCGGCGCCACCGCAGCCTTCGCTTCCCCCCTCCGCGCTGTACCCCGCCATGGGCTGGGCCATGCTCCGTAATTCGTGGCAACCCGACGCCACGCTCCTGGGCATCAAAAGCGGTTATACCTGGAACCATGCCCATGCCGATGCCAATTCGTTTGTACTATACCATAAGGGCCAGTACCTGCTCATCGACGGCGGGGACGTCGGGTACGGCAATCCGGAATACAGCAGCTATTTCGTCACCAGCCGCGCACACAATATCCTGACGTTCAACGGAGAGGCGCAGATCCCGACTGATCAGTACAACGCCGTTAAGCACCCCGGCCACTTATACAACCTGATTGATGGCGGTCCGCTGAAATACATTCTCGCCGACGCCTCGGGCCCGACTTCCCGCAACTTCCTGCGCAATTACCGCAATTTCGTATGGATCGGGCAGGTTATTCTGATCATCGATGATGTGAAAACCTACGAGAGTGGTAAACTGGATTTTTTGCTGCACTACGCCGGTAAAGCCGATAAAAAGGGCCCCGATATTGAGATCAGTACTGATAGTGCGGCCATTCTGTTCCGGCCGTTATACCCCGAGACCTTGCCGCTGGGATATCCGCATGACTTCCCGGAGAAGATGAAGTACCGGACGGAATACGGCCTGAAAGACCGGACGACCAACGTGCAGATTCCGTATCTGGTCTTGTCGCCGCCCGAAAAAACCGACCGGACCAAGCTCGTCAATGCAATCCTGCTGCTTGACGGTCAGAACAAGGCGGTGCAGACGTTTACCGGGTCTTCGGGCGCCAGCGGGGCGGCCGGCCGCACAAACCTGCCGGTAATCGAAAAAGTGGAAGGGATAAACTACCTCGGTGTCCGGATTACCCAGAACGGTCAGGTGACCGAACTGTATATCAACCTCCTGGCCGACGGCCGCCTGATGCACCGCAATTCGCACCTGATGCTGAACGGTTCGCCCACTGGCTGGGAAACAGACGCGTATCTGTGTGCGTTAACCTATCCGGCCGGTGCCGACCGCAATGATCCCGCGAAGCTAACCTCCTTTTTCGTCAGTAACGGGAGTTACCTGCGCCATAATGGCAAACCGCTCCTGAGTTCCTTATCCAAGACCTTCATGTATGCCGCCCGTACCGGCAACAACCTGGATGTGCAGCTACAGGGGCAGCCCTATATACAGGCCTCCCTCGGGTTTGAGAAAATCAGCTCCCTTACCGTTAACCGGAAACCGGCTTCCCCCCGCTATGATACGGATAACCTGCTCCTTATTGAACTTGATGAACAACACTAAGCTTATGCGCCAGAAACCATATCTGTTCTTTACCGGCATCCGGACCTGCGGGATGCTTTTCGGCTGGCTGCTGGCGGTCTCCGCTACTTTTGGCCAACAATCATCCCTGCCGGTTGTGCAGCTACAATCACCGGACGGAAAGCTGGAACTAACCTTCACCCAGCAGGAAATCAGCCCCGGCAAACGCCGTCTCTCCTACCATGTGAACTACGGAAAAAAGGCGGTCATTCTGGAATCCGGCCTCGGCGTTCAGGTCGATAACCACGTGTTTGAACACGCCATGGCCCATAAAGTTACCTCGCCCCCCGGCTCGCTGGGCGCAGGCTGGTGCGACAATCTGGTCCTGAAAAACATTGTCCGGACGTCAAAAGACACAACCTGGAAACCCGTTTACGGCGAGCGTAATCAGATACGCGATCAGTATAATCAGGTAGCGGTTCAGTTTACGAAAGAAGACAGCCCTGATTACGAACTCACCATCATTTTCCGCGCCTACAACGCCGGTGTAGCCTTCCGCTACTTTTTTCCGGAACAGTCCAAAGGCCTGTATTACCGCGTGATGGCCGAAAACAGCGAATTCACCCTGCCCGAAAACACCAGCGCCTGGCATACGGCCTGGGCGCAGGGCCCCTACCAGACCCTGCCGCTGGCCAACTGGCCCGAAACGGCCGAAAGGCCCTTAACGCTGTCGCTCCCCAACGGACTCTTCGCCAGCCTGGCCGAAGCCGAACTGACCGACTATGCCCTGACGAAGTTCAGTCTGTCGACGACAAAGCCTAACACGGTCGTTACGTCGCTCTACGAAAGCGTGGACCTGATGTCGGATGTCGGTACGCCGTGGCGCGTAATTATGGTTGCCGAACGGCCGGGACAACTACTCGAAAACAACGACATCCTGCTGAATCTCAATCCGCCCGCTACCGTCGCCAATACCGGCTGGATTAAGCCCGGCAAACTGATGCGCGAAGTAACGCTGACGACCGAAGGCGCTAAAGCCTGCATCGACTTCGCGGCGGCCCACAACCTGCAATACATCCTGTTCGACTGGAAGTGGTATGGCCCGGCCTTTTCTTTCAATTCCGACGCGCGGCAGGTAGTCGCTCCCATTGATATGCCCGGTATAATTGCTTACGGCAACTCGAAAAACGTAGGCATAATCCTGTATGTCAACCTACAGGCCCTCTACAAACAGATGGACGATATTTTCCCGCTCTACAAAAAATGGGGCGTCAAGGGGGTGAAATTCGGATTCGTCGAGGTGGGCTCTCACCGCTGGATAACCTGGCTGACAGAAGCGAAACGGAAGGCTCTGGAAAATCAGCTGATGGTTAACATACATGACGAGTACCGGCCCACCGGTACCAGCCGCACGTACCCGAACGTAATGACGCAGGAAGGTATCCGGGGCAATGAAGAGTTTCCGGACGCCACCCACAATACCATTCTGCCTTTTACCCGCTACATTGCCGGCGCCGGTGATTATACCATCTGCTATTACGACAAACGACTGAAAACCACCCATGCGCATCAGCTGGCCATGAACGTCATCTCTTACAGTCCGCTACAATCCGTCTTCTGGTACGACAAACCATCCCAGTATAACGGGGAACCGGAAATTGAGTTTTTTGCCAACGTACCCACCGTGTGGGACGATACGAAAGTGATTCACGACGCCATCGGCGAGTACGTGACCATTGCCCGGCGGAGCGGAGACGACTGGTTTGTGGGAACGATTACCAACAACGACGGACGCGCGCTGAAACTGCCGCTCCATTTTCTGCCGGAAGGCCGGACGTTTACAGCCCATATATACGCCGATGATCCGGCTGTTCAGACTAAAACGCAGGTCCGTGTCACCACCCGTCGGGTGAAGGCCGGGCAAACCCTGGACCTCACACTTCTCCCTAAAGGTGGTCAGGCGATCTGGCTGACCCCTGAAAAAAAATAAACTCATGAAACGAACGATATTGGCCGGTGGCCTTGCCCTGAGCGCGTTTATCGCTCCTCCGTCTCTGAACGTTGATGCACAGCTGAACTACTGCGTCGGGCAGGCGACGAAAACGGTGGCCTCCCTGCCCGAAACCCCGCCGAACCTGCCCCGCAACATTCTGCCGGGTAAAACCAACTGGAATTATATCAGGTACACCGACTGGACAAGCGGCTTCTGGCCAGGTACTCTGTGGTACCTCTATGAATTCACCAAAGACGCAAAATGGAGAGCCAAAGCCGATTCGTTTTCCCGCGAATTAGCACCGCTGGCCCGCCAGAAAGCCATTGATCACGACATTGGTTTTCAGATGTACTGTAGTTTCGGCAACGGACTCCGGCTGACCCGCAATCCGGCATACAAACAGTTGTTACTGGCTTCGGCAGATACCCTGGCCACGCTCTTTAACCCGAAGGTTGGAACCATTCTGTCATGGCCGCGTTCGGTGCCGAACATGGAATGGCCGCAGCATAACACCATCATGGACAACATGATTAATCTGGAGCTCTTATTCTGGGCATCGAAAAACGGGGGAGGCAAACGGTTGTATGACATGGCGGTTTCGCATGCAGCCACTACAATGAAAAACCATTTCAGGCCCGATTACACTTCGTATCACGTAGTGGTGTATGACCGCGAAACGGGCCGGAAAATCAAAGGGGTTACCCATCAGGGCTATGCCGACCATACGATGTGGGCACGCGGTCAGAGCTGGGCGATCTACGGCTATACCATGACTTACCGCGAAACCAAAGATCCTGTTTTTCTGAATTTTGCCCAAAAGGTAACGGATGTCTACCTCGAACGCCTGCCGGCTGACCTGATTCCCTACTGGGATTTTCAGGCCCCGGATATCCCGAATGCCCCGAAAGATGCCTCAGCCGCTGCCGTCACCGCATCGGCCCTGCTGGAACTGTCGACGCTCGTTCAGGACAAAACCAGGGCAAAACACTACCGGACCCGCGCCGAACAGATGCTGGAGCGTCTGTCATCGGCACACTACCAGAGCCGTTCGGTAAACGACGCGTTTCTGCTGCACAGCACGGGCCATAAACCCAACAACAGCGAAGTCGACGCCTCAATCAACTATGCTGACTATTACTACCTTGAAGCGCTGCTCCGCCTGAAAAAGCTGCGCGCCGGGAAGCCGGTTCTGGCAACACTGTAGGGTTATACCACACCATTCCGCAACGAAGATTCCCGGATGATCAGCTGCGTGTCGAAGACAATTGTCTCTGCCCGAACGCCTTCATCCGGGTTTTCTATCTGATGCACCAGCAGCCGCACCGTTTCCCGGGCCATCTCGGCAATCGGCTGGCTGATACTACTTAACGTCGGCGAAAAAAAAGCGGAAACCGGCTCGTTATTAAAACTGACCATAGCCACATCGGCCGGTACCGAAAGCCCCTTCTGCTGCATCGCATACAATGCCGGGTAGGCAATGCGGTCACTGATTGCCACCACCCCGTCGGGTGGCTGAGGCAGGCTCATCAGCGATAAGGTTTGTACAATGGTGTTTTCGCTGGTGTAATCACAGTTACGGATATACTGCTCACCGGCCACCACCCCGTATTGGGCTGCCGCCTTCAGATACCCGTCGATCCGCTGCCGGCTCAGCACCAGCCGGGCGGGGCCCGCCAGAAACCCGATCCGTTGACAACCCTGCTTAATAAGGTGTTCGGTAGCTTTAAACGCCGCGGCCTGATTATCGACAATGACCCGCGTCGTGGCCAGGCTTTCGGCGGTCCGGTCAACCAGCACAACGGGTATTTCCCGCTTCATGAGTTTTTCGACATGGTCCAGATGTACCGTATCACGGGAGAGGGAGATAATCAGCCCTTCGACCCGGCTACGCAACAGGTTTTCGATACAGACCGTTTCCCGCACATACGATTCGTTGGTTTGGGTAACCAGCACGCTGTATCCGGCCTGCATCGCCGATTCTTCGATGCTGTTGAGCATGGCCGAAAAATAGTGGTAACTCAGGTTCGGAAAAACAACCCCGATTGTTTTGGTCCGGCTTTTCACCAGATTTTTGGCCAGCTGGTTTGGCTGGTAATCCAGCTCCTCCGCCAGTTTCATTACCGCATTCCGCGTCTCCGGATGTATCTCCGGCATGCCTCGTAATGCCCTTGAAACCGTTGAGATCGAAATGTTTAATGAACGGGCAATGTCTTTAATGGTTACCGGTGAGTTTTTCATAGTGGTCAGCTGTCCGTCAATTATCACTAATCCAATATTTCCGGTCTGCGCAACGCCTGATCACAGCCCAGCCTGTCATCTTCAAGTGAAAATTGTACTGGAAAAAATTTAATGATTTACCGTAAATGTAGCTCTCTGCAAACGTTACCGCAAACGTTTGCAGAGAATTAATTCACCGATTACCCCTTCATAGACCCGGATAGCCGTTGACAAATTGTACTTGACTAGTATATTAGTATAACATATTCAGGAATCACCTCCAGACACGGTTATTGCCCGAATCACTACGTCTGGGGAATTATACCCTGAAATTGCATTATACCTATATAACACACAGACAAGGAGGTTTACTCCTCCTTGTTTTTACAGGTACCTGTACGAACTAACTTTTGACTTTTTCAAGTATGGAATCCTCAACGTCCATTCCCGCGGATGAAGTGCTGATGGCGCAGTTGTGGTCGCGTTTTAAGCAAGGTGATGAAAAAGCATTTGATCAGCTTACCCAGGCCCGCTACCGGCTGCTGTTTAACTATGCTATCCGGTTTACGAAAGACCGTGATCTGATCAAAGACTGCCTGCAGGATCTTTTCCTTGAACTCTGGAACCGCCGCAAAGCCGTTGTCGAGACTCCTTACGTAACCATTTACCTGATCAAGGCCTTACGGAACAACCTGTTCCGCAAGCTTAAGAAAGAACAGGACTGGCGCTCATCGCTCGAAAACGGCATTGAACCGGAAACCCCGGTTACGGATGAATACACGGCCGAGCTGGACTGGATAATGAGCGAAGAAACGGCCGAAACCGAGCAAAGTCTTCGGAAAGCCGTTGATCAGTTGCCGAAACGGCAGCAGGAAGTGGTATTTCTTAAGTTCTATCAGGGCCTGTCGAACGATGACATTGCCCGGGTCATGAATGTGGAGAAGCAGACCGTCGCTAACTTTCTGTACCGCGCAATGATGCAGCTCCGCACCTGCCTGCCCTCCCGGATTTTCAATTAACAAAACTTCATATCTAAGTGCTTGGACAAACCTCAGAAGACGTCTTTTTTGTAGTGAACCCGCTAAAGAATGCCCCACTCTTCGCAGGAGTGGAGCACCTTTAACGGCTGGTTTACGGATGTCGATACCACTCGATCAACATCGCAAAGCCAGTACGTATCGCGCCAAAGATTGTTTGTATCAATAGCTGATACGTTTTGAGCCACTTCAGGAATTGTGCTCCTCACTGGTTCTGTTTCGCTCTCTTCATAGTGTGATATGAGTTGAGTGCGAAGCAAACGCCTCCACCTTCGGGGAGGCTTCGGGCTGATCGGCTGCTGCTAACAGTTGATCAGCACATCAAATTAATTTTTTTCATATAAAACCCCGATCTGGTGCCAGGTCGGGGTTTCTGTTGGATTAGGCTCCCCTTTCTGGCCTATACGGTTTTGATTCCGGCCTTTCCTGACGCATTTTTGTCCTGCCAGTATACGCGGCCGCTGGCTTTTCTAAAAAAATCACAAAAAAATTCGTGTTGGAGAGTATTACCCCCGGCAAGTGATCTATTTCAAGGTAAAGAGGCCGTTGCAGACTAAAACATGCCTGATTATATCCATTATACGTTTGATGACTTCGTTCAGGACGAGCGGTTCCGGAACTGGGCCCTGACAGACCCGCCTGCCGACCGTGAGTTCTGGAGCAGCTGGTTACAGGCTAACCCCGACAAGCTCGACCTCGTCCTGGCGGCAAGGCAGTTTGTGATCAACATGCACCGCGCACACGATGAGTTGACCGACGACGAGTTCAACACTGAACTAAGCCGGATCCGGATCGCCAGGGAGCAATCGCCGGTTGAGGAGGTGGCTGTCCGTCCGAACCGCTCCGGCATGTGGCTGCGTGTAGCCGCAACCGTTACCCTGATTGCCGGTCTGGGAGGCTGGTTTTACTGGTACGGAACCGATGCACGGTCACCGGTAGCGGGTTTTAAGCAAATGGCTGCACAACAGGCAGGCGGGGTTAAAGAAGTGACCAATGACGAGGAAGCGCCCAAACAGGTCCAACTACCCGACGGCAGTCAGGTAACCCTGAAAAAAGGAAGCCGTATCAGCTTCCCGGCCATGTTTGGTCCGCAGGAACGCAGCGTTTTTCTGGTAGGAGAAGCCTTTTTTGACATCGTCCGCCGGCCAAAGCATCCGTTTCTGGTCTACACAAACCGGCTGACCACCAAGGTGCTGGGTACCAGTTTTACGGTTCGTGCCTACGAAGGGGATAAAGCCGCCCGGGTAATTGTCCGGACGGGCAAAGTATCAGTTTTTACGACCGGGCCAGGCAATCAGCCGGGGGCAATTGACACGGAAAATCCGGCGGTCATCCTGACCCCGAACCAGCAGGTAACGCTTGAAGACAAACAGTTGAAGCGCACCCTCGTCAGCGACCCGGTCCCCGTTCTGAAGCCGGTAGCAGCCGCAGAGGAAGCGGCCGTTAAAGCGATGTTTTTCGACCGGACGCCGGTGGTCAGTATCTTTAAAAAACTCGAATCGACCTATGGCATCATGATTAATTATGATGCGGATCTGCTGTCCGGCTGCGAACTAACCGCCGAATTCAGCAACGAGAGTTTCTTTGACCGGCTGGATCTGATCTGCCGCGCCACCGACTCCCGCTTCGAGGTTATTGATGCCCAGATTGTTATTTACAGTAAAGGCTGTCGACAGGCCAAATAAATACCCGTTTTCTAAACCTGTACTTCTATGCACAGAAACCGCTAGTCGCTGACACATTATCACTTCACAGGCAGGCAGTCGTTACCGGCATAAGTCCTTTTTTGGTTAACCTCTCTACTTCTTTCAGTTGGTTTCGGAGCCCGCCTGGCCGGGTAAGGGAATCTTTTTGCTAAAACTTTAGATCCGTTCAATATTTTTATGGGTACATATACAGAACCAAGGGTGATTTTCCGAAAAATCATGCGCATGACTTTTTACCAGATTCTGCTGTTCGTCTGGTGCTCAACGTTTGTCCTGGCCTATGACGGTAACGGACAGGAAGTGTTGAACCGGCCGATTTCGATTACCATTGAAAACCAGCGCGTCGAACAGGCCATCAGGCAAATTGGCCGGCTGGCTTCAGTACGGTTTATCTACAGTCCGCAACTGATACGTGCCGACCGGAAAGTAAACCTTTCGGCACAGGGACAACCCCTTTCTTCCGTGCTGAACTCGTTGCTTTCGCCGCTCGACCTGACCTATGAAGTGGTTGGCTCTCAGATTATTCTCCGGAATGCACCGCCCCAGCCCGCGCCGCGCGCCGGTGATCATAAAGAGGCAATGGCAGCACCGGCTCCCGCCGACCGGACACTAACCGGGACGGTCTATGACGATCAGAACGTGGCGTTGCCGGGGGTGTCGGTAAGCATCAAAGGGACCACACGCGGCACAACCACCGATGCGGCCGGTAAATATACCCTGACGCTCCCGGATCAGGGTGCAGTTCTCATTTTTTCGTTTGTCGGGTATGTCACCAAAGAGCTCACCGTCGGTAGCCAGACCCAACTCAACGTCACTCTGTCGGCAGATACCAAAAACCTGAACGAGGTGGTTGTCGTCGGGTATGGCACTCAGAAAAAAGCGACGCTCACCGGTGCGGTTGCCACCATCGACGCCAAAACCTTCAACGACCGTGGTGTGGTCGATAACCCGTTATCGGCGCTGCAGGGCCAGGTACCGGGCGTTGTCGTTACCCGTTCGTCGGCTGCTCCGGGCCGCGCCAGCTGGAACTTTCAGATCCGGGGAGCCACGTCGACCAACGGTACCGAACCCCTCGTTCTGGTTGATGGTGTTCCCCTCAACAGCCTGAATGCGTTGAACTCCATTAACCCGAACGATATTGATAACATGTCGTTTCTGAAAGACGCGTCGGCCGCCATTTACGGGGCCCGCGCTGCGGGTGGTGTGGTGCTGGTAACGACCAAACGGGCCAAAGCAGGAAAAGTACAGATCCAGTATGACGGGTCGGTATCCCAGAAAAACATTGGTCTGCAACCTCACCTGCTGAACGTACAGCAATTCGGCCAGGGCCTGGTCGACGCGCTGACAAACGACTTTTACGGAACCCCACCGAGCACTAACCTCTGGTATCGCCTGGGTCAGTTGCAGGTAAATCCGCCGGCTTCGGGCTACATTGACCTGACCGTTTATAACGGCCAGCCGGCTACCCCTTCGGCCAACCCGCTTAATCCCGGCTTCGGAGACGTTAAGGACCTTACTTTTTTCAATACCAACTGGGTGGATCTGCTGTGGGGCAAAGCAACCTCAACGCAGCACAACCTGAGTGTGTCGGGCCGGAGCGAAAAAGCCGGCTACCGCGTGTCGCTGGGCTATCTGAACGATGGCAGCCTGTTGAAATGGGGCCAGAACTCAAACTCCCGCTACAACATCCGCCTGACCCACGATTACCAGTTTACCAACCGGTTTAAGCTCGAAACCAACATCTCCCTGGAGAAAAACGACATTATTCAGCCTACGCTGATCGGGGCCGTGATGGGCCAGTACCAGCAGCCCGGCTTTCCGGTATCGACTATCGACGGAAAACCCTATGCCTGGGGAACGCAGTACAGCCCGAACTGGCAGGCCGAACTTGGCGGCGAAAACAAGGAATACAACAACCGGGTGTTTACCAACTTTAAAGGCACCTATGAGTTTACCAAAAACCTGAAACTCATCGGAACAGCCGGCTATAACTGGGCCGCTACCGACATTAAGGAACAGCAGAAAGCGATCTCGTGGTACAACTATACCGGCACCATTCAGGCCGCCGACAACCCGACCCGGCCAAATACGTATTATCAGCGCCGCCTGATCAAAGACTCGTATTTTAACCTGAATGCGTATCTCGATTACGCCAAAACGTTTGCGGTCGACCACGACGTGCAGGCAACTGCCGGCATCAACTACGAGCGGGACGAACTCAATGCGTATCAGGGCCGTACGACCTATATCGCTAACGATAATGTGCCATCGCTGAACCTCGGCATTGGTGATAATACGACTAAAAGTGTCACGGAAAGTCAGAGCCATTACGCCATCGGTTCGTATTTCGGCCGTCTGAATTATGCCTACAAACAGAAGTACCTGCTCGAAGCGAATGCCCGTTACGATGGCTCGTCTAAATTCAGTCAGGCCAACCGCTGGAAGCTTTTCTACGGTTTCTCGGGCGGCTGGCGTTTATCGCAGGAACGATTCCTGCAGGATGTTTCGTTTCTGAACGAACTGAAGCTGCGGGGTTCGTATGGCACGGTCGGTAACCAGAGCGGTATTGGTCTGTACGATTACATTCAGTTGCTCAATGTGAGTGCTACCGGTGGTGCCACCAGCTCGGGTTTCCCGATTATCGGCAGCAGCCCGGTTGTGTATGTCACCCCAACCGGAACACTGGTCAGCCTGAACCGTACCTGGGAGCGTATCGAAACAACAAACGGCGGTCTTGATTTTTCGGTACTTGACCGGCGGCTGTCGGGCAGCTTCGATTATTTTATCAAGCACAACCGCAACATGCTCATTGCGCAGGCGAATCCGGCCGTGCTGGGCGCAACGGCTCCGAACGCCAACATCGGCCACCTGAAAACATGGGGATGGGAGCTCACCCTCAACTGGCAGGATAAAATCGGTGCACTGGGGTACCGCATCGGGGGTAGCCTGACCGACAATAAAAACGTACTGGTAAGCTACGGCGGGACAAACATCATCGCCCAGGGCTTCAATGGTACTGTTGAAGGGTATCCGATCGGCTCGTATTTCGGCCTCGAATATGCCGGACGAATCCAGACACAAGAGCAACTGGCTGCTTACCGCCCGCTGGCGACCGGCAACAACATCAGCATGCCGATCACAACCGGGACTCTCCCGGGCGTCCGGCTGGGCGACAACATGTACCGCGACCTGAACGGCGACGGCAAGCTTACGGTCCCCGGCGATCTGAAATTCCTGGGCCGCGACGATCCGCGCTATACGTTTGCCATCAATGCGGGCCTGACCTGGAAAGGATTTGACCTGACGGCCATCTTCCAGGGTGTCGGTCAACGGACGATTTTCCGCGAAGGCAACTGGAAAGTGCCGTTTGGTTCGATTTTCCAGGCACAAACCAACTTCTGGTGGGGCAACACCTGGACGCCGTCCAATACGGATGCCTATTACCCGGTGCTGTCGGCGGGTCAGAATGCGACTACCTACAACAACTATAATTACCAGATTTCGGACTGGTCGGTTGAGAACGGAGCCTATATCCGGCTGAAAAATCTGGTCGTGGGCTACACCATTCCGGCGGTGATCAGCCAGAAGGCAGGTATCGACCGGCTGCGGGTTTACTACTCGGGCAACGACATCTGGGAAGCTTCACACATTCGTGATGGCTGGGATCCGGAAGCCACCCGGAGCGTCGGCCGTGCCAACAGCGAATCGGGCATTACCCGTTATCCGTTCTACCGGCTTCATACCGTTGGTGTTAATGTAACCTTCTAATCCTTGCTGTGATCTCATGAAATTCAATCATACACTTGTCAAATTACTGGTAATCGGTGCGCTGAGCGTCTCGCAGACCAGCTGTAATAAAATGCTGGATCTGACCCCGCTGGATCAGCTCTCGGATGCGTCTTACTGGAAAAGTGCCAATGACTTTATGCTGGCGGCCAATGCGTTCTATACGTATCAGCGTACCTTCAACGACGTTGTCAGCGACCAGCCCCATGCTGATCTGCGGGGCGATATCATGGCGGGTCAGAATGCCTTCAGCCGTGGTCTGAATACCGTTCCGACAACCGATGGCAGCTACAATACCGCTTACAGCCGTATCCGGACCATCAATTATTTACTCAACAAGGCACAGACATACCCTACACCGGCCGATATTAAGAAGTATGTCGCCGAAGCCAAATACTTCCGTGCCTATGTGTATTTCGATTTATTGCAGCTGTATGGCGGGGTGCCCATTATTGATAAACTGCTGGCACCCGACTCGCCGGAATTGCAGGCACCGCGTAATTCGCGTGACGAAGTAGCCGATTTCATCATTAAAAACCTGAACGAAGCCATTGCGGATCTGCCGGGCAAAGCCGATCAGACGGCGGCCGAAGCAGGCAGGGTCAACAAAGAATCAGCCCAGTCGTTTCTGAGCCGCGTAGCGCTGTTTGAAGGCACCTGGCAGAAATTCCGCGACAACGCATCCCGGGCAAATACCCTGCTCGACATCGCCGTTTCGTCAAGCGGAGCCGTTATTTCGGGCGGCAAATACAGCCTGTTTGCCCCCGCAACTCTGGGCGACTCTGCGCAGAAGTACATGTTCATTCTGGAGAATCAGAAATCGAACCCCGCCAACATTCAGAAAAGCGCGAACAACGAATACATTCTGGCCAACCGCTACGACCAGACCTTACGCCAGATCCGGCTGAACGTTACCCACAGCCAGCTCGGGGCCGATCTGTCGGGCAATTTTGTCAATCTGTACCTCGCCAAAGACGGTCTGCCCATTGAAAAATCGCCGCTGTTTAAGGGGTATGCTACCATGAAATCCGAGTTTGAAAACCGCGACAACCGCATGCGCTATAACATGATGATTGCCGACGGCTACTACTGGAAGGGCAACGCCAACTGGCGGATCGACTGGACCGGGGGCGCTGCCGACCGTGCCAACGCCTTTACCTCGCCGTTTAAACCGTATTCGAACGGGGTGTCGGGGTATCACAACCAGAAATGGGGTGCCGAACGGCAGGTACTCGATAATGAAGAAGGCTATGACTATCCGGTTATCCGGTATGCCGAAGTATTGCTGAACTATGCCGAAGCCGTTTACGAACGTACCGGAACCATCAGCGATGCCGATCTGGATAAATCACTGAATCTTGTCCGGCAGCGGGTGAATAAGTCCATGCCGAAGCTGAGCAACGCCTTTGTCCAGGCCAACGGGCTGGATATGCGGGAAGAAATCCGCCGGGAGCGAACCATTGAGCTGTACCTGGAAGGCTTCCGCGTCGATGACCTGAAACGCTGGCATAATGCCCACGAAGTGCTGAAAAAGCCGGTCACCGGCATTCGCTGGAAAGGTACGGAATTCGAAAAACTCTGGCCCGCACAAGCCAACGTTGCGAAAGATGCCAACGGGGCTGTCATTGTCGATGCCAACCGCTCGTTCAGCGAAAAGAACTACCTGCTACCGATCCCGACCCAGCAGATTCAGCTGAACCCGAAACTGGAGCAGAATCCGGGCTGGTAAACCCATACGTTACGGAGTAGATATTCCAAAGCCGTACCGGAATCCGGTACGGCTTTTTTCAGGCCGGTCCGCTCAGATGGGTTTGATATACTGGATTACCCGTTCGACCTCCTCAAAGCCGGCCTTCCGGTGAAAAAGCTCACCGGCGGCATTCCCGAACGTGACATCTGATGCCAGTTCGGAACAACCGTGCTCACGGGCCCAGGCCTCGGCCTGCCGGATCAGTGCGTAGCCGATCCCCTGGTGCTGATACGCGGGACGAACATAGATCCCTTCCAGAAAAGCTACCGGACTAGCCGTGGCCCCCGGCACATAGTCGGTCCGCAGCGACAGGTCCATGAACCCGATAGCCTCGTTCTGGTCATTCCGCACGATGAATCCGTCCTGCGTCGGGGAGGCCAGAATTTGCCGCAGGATTTCCCCCATCTCATTCATTTCATCATCATCCGGCCAGAGTTCCAGCGCCAGCCGGGTCCAGTCGGGCAAGTCGGCCTCCGTAGTTCGGTTAATGGTCATACGGCGTGTTGGTTTATTTGTAAAAATACCCTGAATGAACAAAAACAGACGTAAAACCGGTTTCTACTGATATCATTCTACCCACAGCCCATGACACAGGAGTCCGGCTTTCTGAGCTGCCAACCCGTACCACAACTAGCTGATTTTGTCGAAAGTTTCTGGATGCTCACCAACCGGTCGGCAGACGATAAGCCGGTCATTATTTTGCCCGACGGCAGGATTGACTTGTCGGTTTCGTCGCTCCATCCTACCTATTTCGCCTTACTTGGTCTCGAAAGTCAGCCCGGTAAGGCACTTATTCAGGCCAACGAATGTATCCTGGCCGTCAGCTTCCGGCCTTTAGCCATCGAATATATTTTCGGCAAACAAGCAACCGTACTGGCAAACACATTCTACGCTGTCCCGACAATCGATTTTGGTTTCCCGCCCAATGCCGTACCCGACTTTGAGACCTTTGTAAACCGGCTTACCGGACAATTAATCAGCCGGTTGCCGGCGGCCATTGATCCACGAAAAAAACGCCTGTTCGACCTGCTTTTTTCGTCTGGCGGCTCCGTTAAGGTTGCGGCGCTAGCCAGTGAGATTGGCTGGAGTCAGCGACAGATCAACCGGTATTTTAACGAACATTTCGGGTTATCGCTAAAAACGTATTGCGACATTCTCCGGTTCAGGGCCTCGTTTGGTCAGTTAAAGGAAGGGCGTTTATTTCCGGAACAACACTTTACGGACCAGTCCCATTTTATCCGCGAGGTCCGGAAATATGCCGGGGTGCCGCCAAAGGAGCTTGCCCGCAATAAAAACGACCATTTTATCCAATTTTCTGTTTTGCCCGACCCCTAGTTTTGCCGTAAACTAGTCAGAAAATGAAACAGAAAACCAGACACATAGCCATCATCGGCGGTGGGCCGGGCGGATTAACGCTGGCCCGCCTGTTACAACAAAAAGGACTCAGCGTTACCGTATTTGAACGCGACGCCACCCCCGATGCCCGCCCGCAGGGAGCTACCCTCGACCTACACCAGGCCTCCGGGCTGGCCGCGCTCCGCGAAGCGGGTTTGCTCGGTGAATTCTACCGTCACTACCGGCCCGGCGCAGGCAAAATGCGGGTCGTTGATCACGAGGGCCATATTTTTCTCGATGATCACGATGGCCCTGATGCGGCAGAGGATCGTCCGGAAATTGACCGCGGACCGCTGCAAACCCTTCTGCTCAACTCACTGCGCCCCGGTACGGTTATCCGGGACAGTCAGTTTGTGGGTATGGAAGCCAAAGGCCAGGGCTGGCTGATACATTTCAAAAACGGTACAACCGCCGAAGCCGACATCGTTATCGGCGCCGATGGAGCCAATTCCAAAATAAGGCCCTATCTCACGGACTATAAGCCGGTGTATTCCGGCATCACTATTGTCGAGGGCAATCTTTATGAAGCGGCGAAAAACGCCCCGCTGTTGAATGCACTGGTCAACGGCGGTAAAGTCTTTGCCCTGGGACATTCTCAGTCGTTGATTCTGAGTGCCAAAGGCGATGGGAGCCTCTCGTTTTATACCGGTACTATGGTGCCGGAAACGTGGGTAAGCCAGTCGGGTATTGATTTTACGGACCGGCTCCAGGTACTGGCATGGTTTCGGGAGGCGTTCAGCGCGTGGTCACCAATGTGGCAGGAACTCTTTCAGAGCCATGGCCTTTGGTTTGTCCCAAGACCCCAGTACCACTTCCCGGCCGAGCAGCATTGGCCTTCCCGACCGAATCTGACCTTGCTGGGCGATGCCGCCCACCGGATGCCTCCCTATGCCGGAGAGGGCGTAAACATGGCCATGCTCGACGCACTGGAGCTTGCGCAAGCCCTCACCGGCGATTTTCCGGATCCCTTATCGGCCATAGCGGCCTACGAAGAGAGTATGTGGGCCCGTTCGGCAGAGACCACCAGAATGACGCTGGAACAAACACAATGGTTACATCAAGACAATTCTTTACACCATTTAATCAATTTATTTAACCATTTTTAAACTATTTTTCAAACTCAGATACTCTTTATCTGATAATCAGCACACTAACCCGCACAAAAAAAATATTGTGATTTAATTGTATGTGAAATTTTTCTTGCTGGTCCGAATTTTGATTGCATTATATTTCTTTTTTTTTGATTTATATTTACGCCATGGTAGTTAATGAATCACAAATGAAAAGGAATTACGGCCCGTTGATTGGCTTGTTAACGCTGATCATTGGTACGGCTGTGTTTTGGGCAATCATTTTTTTACTTGTCCGTTTCCTATAAATAAAGAGGCTCCCCCATAAACCGGTGAGCCTCTTTTACTTACATACCCATTAGAGACGCCTGCTTTACCTCACCGGTGCTACTACCAGAATCATGTCAAACAGCGTTGATCCTTCGAATTAATTCAGTATCGTTTTCCAGCGGAGCCAGTAACCCTTTCCGGTACTTCGACTCGTTTGTGTCACTGTGATTCGGCCGAAAAGCTACGTATAACTCAACCGACTCATTCGGTACCAGACGGTCTCTGAAATACTTCAGGTAATAGTTCTGATAAAATCCGACGGGGTAGTTAAGGTCACCTGTCGGGCGGGTGTCAGTTCTCTGGCTGCGGCCAGCGAAACGATACCTTAACCCCTCCTATTGGTCGGCTAATTGCACGAAACCTGCTATCTTGCAGCGGTTCCCAATAGTGCCGTTGCCCCATGAACATCACCAAAATTCTCACCTCAACATTCTTGTTTTTACTGGGCTCTTTCGGGCACTGGTATATCATGTACTGGCAGTTTAAGACCCCGAACTGGATCAAATCACCAATCCCTTACCTGTTAGCGCTGGGCTGTACGTGGCTCTGGATCAAAGCCTCCGACTATGGCGTAGCTGGCTTCAACGGCTCTATGTGGTCGAACCGGTTCCTGTTTTTTGTCACGGGTGTCATTGCCGGCAGTATCCTCTACCCCATTCATTATGGCCAGCCCTTCACGCTGAAAGTGCTGGTACAGTTGCTGCTGGCCCTGTCCATCATTGCCGTTTCGGTTCTCTGGAAGTAGATGCCCAAACAGACCTCCGCGAAACCTCACGCTCAACAACCTTACGTTTTCGGGTGACAACAGGCAGATGGCCACTTAGACCGTTTTCCGATAGCGGAAAGAAGCCAGTGCCAACACCCCGATCACCATTCCCGATAAGCTCAGAAACTGGATCTGCATGTCTTGCAGCGTACTGCCTTTCAGCATCACATTCCGGCCGGCTTCGATGATGTAGCGCAACGGGTTTATGATGTTGAGGTACTGCGCCCACTGCGGCATGTTTTCGGTTGACGAGAATAACCCGCTCAGCAGAATAAACAGGACCATCATAAAAAAGACAGCAAACATGGCCTGTTGCTGCGTTTCGGAAATTGTCGAGATGAGCAGGCCGATGCCAACACACAAAATCAGAAAAAGCAGGGCAAAGCCATAAATCAGGAGCGGGCTGCCAACAACCGGTATGTTAAAGGCCAGTTTTCCGAGGATCAGCCCCATGGTAAACTGGACCAGCCCGATCACGACAAACGGGGTTAGTTTGCCCAGGATAAATTCATGCTTCCGGATAGGCGTTACATTCAGCTGCTCCTGGGTGCCGATTTCCTTTTCCCGCACAATGTTCAGGGCCGAAATCATACCCCCGACAATGAGCAGCAGCTCAAACAGAATGCCCGGCACCATAAACGTCTTATAGTCGAGCTGCGGGTTGTACCAGTATTGATTTTCAACATCGATCTGCACCCGTCCCGCCGGTATTACGCCCATGGCTTCTGTCCGGATGGCTTCGTTGAAATCACGGAGTATGGTCTGGGCGTAGCCGAGTGCGATACCGGCCTTTGACCCGTCGATGGCATTGACCATTAGTTGGACCTGCGCCTTGTTGTCGCGGGTCAGGTCCCGTTCGAAATGGCCGGGCACCACCATGACCAGATCGACCGTACCGGCCTGTAGTTCACGGTACGCCTGCTTGTAGGCGGGCAGATAACCGACGAACCGGAAGTTGCCGATAAACCGGAATTTACCCGTCAGGCGTTGGGCGTAGGTTGTGTGATCCTGATCAACCACGGCAATGTTCAGGTCTTTTACCTCAAAATTAGCCGCCAGCGACAACAGAATCAGCTGCATCATCGGGGCGGCCAGCATCATCCGCAACAAAACTTTGTTACGGAAAATCTGCCTGAATTCCTTTTCTATGATAAACTGTATACGGTACATGATTGATGTCTCTAAATCGTTCCGGCCGTTCGGTTAGCCTAGTCTCGTTTTCAAATTGCGCAGGCTGACCGCATTAATCAGGGTCGACATGCCCGCCAGCACCAGCGTTTCTTTCCACAGGTATTGCAGCCCTACGCCCTTGATCATGATCCCTTTAACAATAGCGATGAAATACTTCGCCGGAATGATGTTTGAGATGATTTGCAGTGGCTTCGGCATACTTTCGACCGGAAAAATAAAGCCCGACAGAAAAATGGTCGGCATCAGCATGATCAGCAGGGAGGCAAACATGGCCACCAGCTGGGTGTCGGCAATGGTTGAGATCAGAATACCGATTGAGAGCGCCAGAAAGATAAACAACAGGGTCTCGGCCAGCAGCAGGGCGAGGCTGCCGTTGAGCGGAATGCCCAGCAGATGGATGCCCAGGACAATGATCATGCAGCCGTTCAGAAACGACAGCAACAGGTAAGGCAGCACTTTACCAAACAGAATCTGTATCTGGGTCAGCGGCGACACCATCAGGACCTCCATGGTGCCGGTTTCCTTTTCGCGGGCAATCGTTACCGAAGTCATCAGCGCCGACACGAGCAGCAACACCATCGCCATCACCCCCGGCACAAAGACAAAAGCCCCTTTCAGCTCCGGATTAAAAACCATCCGCGACTGTACGTCAAGCTGCATCGGCGGATTCATCCCGGCCGGATTCAGTTCGGCGCTGTAGCTCTGGATAATGTTGGTGGCATAGTTGGTCAGGCTGATGGCCGTATTTTGCTCTGAAGCGTCGGCCAGCAACTGAATCTGCGCCCGCTGGTCATGCGCTACCGCAGCCGTAAACCGGGCCGGAAACACGACCACCATTTTCACCTTCCCTTTCCGGAAAGCCGGTTCAATCGCTTTGTAGCTATCCAGCTGCTGTTCGAGCCGGAAATACCCCGAAGACAATAACCGGCTGATTATCTGTCGGCTGTGCTGACTGTGATCCAGATCCAGTATCGCAATTCTTGCATTCTTGATCTCGTTCGTAAGCGCAAACCCGAACAGCAACACCTGCACAAACGGCAGGCCGAACAGGATCAGCAGGGTTCGCCGGTCGCGCAGAATATGATAAAATTCCTTTTTAACAAAAGCGAAAAATCGGTTCATGATGGCTGCTTGTCTATGTCGCTACTTCGTTGAGGTACCCCGCGCCAGAATCTGAAACACGCCATCCATCGAATCGACGCCGAATGCCTGTTTCATCGCCGCCGGTGTGTCCAGGGCCTTAATCCGCCCGTCGACCATAATCGAGACGCGGTTACAGTATTCGGCTTCATCCATGTAATGGGTCGTGACAAAAATGGTCGTGCCACGGTTGGCGGCTTCATAAATCATATCCCAGAACTGCCGCCGCGTGATCGGATCGACCCCGCCGGTCGGTTCGTCGAGAAAAACAATCCGCGGATCATGCACGAGGGCGACCGAAAAAGCCAGCCGCTGTTTCCAGCCAAGCGGCAGCGAAGCCACCAGTTTATCCGCGACGGTACCCAGTTCAAGCGTCTGAATGATCTCGTCGGCTTTGCGGCGCAGTTCTGTTTTGGGCAGGCCATAGATCCCGCCGTAAAACCGGATGTTCTCCCGCACCGTCAGATCTTCGTAAAGTGAAAACCGCTGGCTCATGTAGCCAATGACCTGCTTGATTTGTTCGGTCTGCCGGTACACATCGAATCCGGCAATCGTCGCCGAGCCCGAAGTTGGCTTCAGCAATCCGCACAACATCCGGATGGCGGTTGTTTTACCCGCTCCGTTTGCGCCCAGAAAACCAAAGATTTCCCCCTGCGCCACATCGAATGTGATTTCATTGGTAGCCACAAAATCGCCGAAGCGTTTGGTGAGCTTATCAGTACTGACTGCCTTATCCATGATCTTGCATGAGTGCCATAAAACTATCTTCAATACCCGCCTTAATGGGCTTAATATCAACAAACTCGTGTTGTTTGCCGGTCAGATAGCCGTGGATGGTTCCGGCTGTCACCGATGGCCGGGTGGTCAGGTGCAGGTATTCGCCGAACGCATAACAGGTTTCGGTAAACGGTGCCGCCCGTAAATCCTGAATCAGCCGGTAGGTATCCCGTGCCTTAACGGCAAACAGCGGTTTCTGAAACAGGTTTTCAACACCCCCGGGCGTATCGACCGCCAGTATCCGGCCCGTCTGCATGAGCGCAATCCGGTCGCATTGCCCTGCTTCATCCATATACGGCGTCGACACCAGAATGGTCAGGCCACGCTCGTTGAGCCGGTGCAGCATCTCCCAGAACTCCTTGCGCGACACCGCATCGACCCCCGTCGTCGGTTCGTCCAGAAACAGCACATCCGGTTTATGAATCAGCGCACAGCACAGGGCCAGTTTCTGCTTCATGCCCCCCGATAAGGCGCCCGCCCGCCGGTTTTTGAAGGGTTCCAGCTGCCCATAAATGTCACGGATCAGTTCATAATTAGCAGCAATCGTTGTCCCGAAAACGGTGGCGAAAAACGACAGGTTTTCTTCTACACTCAGGTCGGGGTACAGCGAAAACCGGCCGGGCATGTAGCCGATCAGCGGCCGCAGTTTCCGGAAATCGCGTACGACATCCAGGCCGTTGACCACGGCTTTGCCCTGGTCGGGGCGCAGGAGCGTAACCAGTATTTTAAACAGTGTTGTTTTGCCTGCTCCGTCCGGCCCGATCAGGCCAAAGAGCTCGCCTGCCTGTATCGTCAGCGAAACATCACTGACCGCCTGCGTGTCGGCAAAGGCTTTCGACACCTGTTCGATCTGTATAGCATCCATCATCTTATCGGGGCCTGGTTACCGGAATTTCACTTCGCCCGGCATCCCGATTTTCAGGCTACCGTCATTTTTCACCCGAATTTTCATGGCATACACCAGATTTACCCGTTCATCTTTTGTCTGAATGATCTTCGGGGTAAACTCAGCCCTGGCCGAAATCCAGGTTACGGTGCCTTTGTAAGGCTTCAGCTGATTATCCGGTGCATCGACAAAGACGTTCACCTGCCGGCCGGTTTTTACCTTTACCAGCTGATCGCCGCTTACGTAGGCCCGTAGCGTGATATAGTCGAGACCGGCAATTTTATACAATGCCTTGCCATAGGTAACAACCTCGCCCGGCTCTACATACTTGACCGTCACGATTCCGGCGACGGGGTTTATAACGCTTGCCTTGCTGATCTGATCATCGATTTGTCTGACCTGTTCGACCAGCGGGGCCTGCTCTGCCGACGTACCGCTGCGCTGCGTGCCCAGAGCCGATGCCTGTGCCACCCGCTGCTGTCTGATCAGGACAATCTGCTTTTGAATCAAATCCATCTGTGCCACAATATCGTCCAGTTGTTTGGCGGGAGCGGCTCCGGCATCCAGCAGATTCTGCG
Source organism: Arsenicibacter rosenii (assembly GCF_001870735.1). Lineage (GTDB taxonomy): Bacteria > Bacteroidota > Bacteroidia > Cytophagales > Spirosomataceae > Arsenicibacter > Arsenicibacter rosenii. The sequence goes on from NZ_MORL01000013.1 coordinate 46,224, forward strand.
CGCGTTCTTTTTCCCGCTGCAGGGTTTTCAGCTGCTGCTGCTGAACGGCAATCTGCTGATCATAGGCCGATAACTGCGCCGCCACATCCGGTGTACGGCTGCGCACAGCCTGCTCCGACGCCTGTAGCTGGGCCTTGCGCAATACCAGCTGCCGGGTGTCAATCCGGCCAACTCCCTGACCGGCGGTCAGGCTCTGGCCTTCGTCAACCGTAAACTGCTGCAACGCACCGGTTGCTTCGGCCGACACAATGGTTTCGACGGCTTCAAAATTTCCGTAGGCATCCGCTGGCTCTTCCGTCGGCTGACAAGCTATCTGTATTGTCAGTACACTACCAATCAAACCTTTATAGAGTAATTTCATGACTATCTTAAAATTGAACGTTCCGGGGACTGGTGTATTAATTTCCTGTCAGGGTTTTGTAGGTAATCCTCGCCATAAGCAGTTGAAGCGCATGGAGTTTCTGGTTTAGCAGGGCCTGTACTTCATTGTTCAGTTCGGTAGTATAGTCCCGGGCAGCAATAACGCCGTTGTCCAGCTGCACCGATGCCGCCTGCCGTACCTTAGCGCGTAAGGCCACCAAATCGGCATCTTTGACAATCTGTGCTTCAATCCGGTCAATTTCGGTCTGCTGCTGCCGTAGCTGAACCGACAGATTTTTTTCAAAGACGGCCTGCTGTACATCAACTGCCTGCCGGTTCAGGGCCAGCGCCTGCCGGTCATTGCGCAAGGTATATGCCTGCGAAATAGTCCAGTTGAGCCGGAGGCCGCCGATGAAAAAGCCCCGGAAATCGTTGTTCAGGAAATTCAGCGCCGGGCGGCCGGCTCCTCCCTGAGCAAAGAGGCTCAACCGTGGTTTAAGCCGGTTGTCCAGCAGACCCTCCTGCGCATCGTATGCCAGCCGCTGGTTTTTAAAGAGTTGTAATTCCGGGCGGGTCACCACCAACGCCCCGGCCTGTGGCAGCGGCGTCACGGTAAGCCGGGTGCTGTCGGTAACAGGCAGACCAGTCAGCAGGCCCAGCGTTTCCCGAAAGCCCCGGCGCGATGCGGTCAGGTCGGCCATCCGCTGATCGGCCCGCAGATACTCGGCCTGCAAGGCATCGGCATTCATCTGCGCGGCCGTTCCGAAGGTAACCCCCGCCTTTACCTTGCCGATCCGGTTCTGTAAATCGGTCATTACCGCCTGGTTGATGCGGATAGTTTCGTCTGCCAGCAGTGCATTCAGGAACAAGCCATTTACCTGCTCTTTCAGGCGGTTGAGTTCCACCTCGACCTGTTGCTGAGCCGAGGCAGCCGTCGCCTGTTGCACGGCCACCTGCCGTTGCGTCAGTTGCCCGTCGTACAGGGTATAGCTCGCATCAAGCGTCAGCTTATACTGGTCCTTGCTGATCCCCGGTACCTGAAAGTTGGGGAGTTCAATCGGTAGTTTCGTTACTTCCGATTGCCAGGTAGCCTGCCCGTTTACGGCCAGTTGCGGTAGCCGGCGGTTCGTTTGCAGGCTGGCAACGGCCAGATCGGCAGATTGCTGAATAATCCCTTTCTGCTTCAGCAGGGGATAATTGGCGCGGGCAGCATCATAACATGCGTCCAGTGTGATTGTCTGGGCCTGCAAGGTCAGTCCTGTCAGTAACCCCAGTGCAGTAAAAAGGAATCTCATGGCATCATAAATAACTGCTTTAAACACATGTTTAATTAATAGACAAAAAAATATCAACCTGACTTCAGGTACGTCATGATCATTTCCGGAATGATTTTCTTCCGGGCTTCGATAAAGTCGCGGAACGACTGTTCATCAAATGTGCCGATATAAGACAATACCCCACCGGCCATAATCGGAAAAATAATGCTGCCCATTACCGAAATGACGATCTGCAACGGGTCAATCGCCCGGATCTCGCCTTTCGCCGAGGCCTCCTGCAACTGCTTCCAGAAATACGACCCCTGAATAATGCTCCGTACATCCAGCTCTCTGAAGAAAGCCGCTCCCTCCTTGCGCTGCTGCGTCAGGATAAAGGCCGGCATCATCTGATTGTCAAGGATAAAGTCGGTATACCGGTCAACGATTTTCCAGATTTTTACTTCAAGCGGAGTCTTCTCATTCAGCAATACGACCATTTTACCAACAAACTCGGCAAATGTTTCACGGTAGATACTGTTGAACAACTGCTCCTTACTCCGGAAATAGTAATTGACCAGGGCAATATTCACATCAGCGGCCTCAGCGATCTGACGAATTTTTGCGCCTTCAAAACCATACTCCAGAAACACACGCTTGGCGGCTTCCTTAATTTTCTGCTCGGTATCCGGTACTGCCTCTCCCATACTGTTCTTCTCTCTGCAAAGATAAAGTGCGATTACAGTTTTAAACAACTGTTTAACAAAATTTATTTTTACGGCTATGGTAAAACTTTGTCACGGGCTTCTGGTTTACCCTTTTTATGGAAAATTCACTGGTCAATGCGGGCTATGCCTGCATCAATCTGACATTGCAGGCCAATAAGGTTTTTACGAACCGGGGCATGATCAAAAAAACGTACCTGCAGCGGGGCATAACGTATGCCTCTGAGCTGGCACTGAAAAACGTACAGGATTTACTGACCATCGTAGACTGGAATCTGGCAAACGGGTTCCGGGTTTTCCGCATTTCGTCGGATATTTTCCCGTGGGCGTCTGAATACTCCCTGAGTCAGTTACCCGACTTCGCCGATATCCGGGCGACCCTTGAAGAAATCGGCTCGCGGCCAATCCGCCTGACCACCCACCCCGGCCCGTTCAACAAGCTGGCCGGCGAAGGAACCGTCCTCGACAATACCATCAAGGACCTCGAATACCAGTCTGAGATATTTGACCTCATGGGACTGACGCCTTCACACTGGAATAAAATCAATATCCACGTCGGCGGCACCTATGGCGATAAACAGGCATCGCTGGTGCGGTTTGCGGAGAATGTGCGGCGACTGTCGGACAACCTGCGGGCGCGGCTGACCGTCGAAAATGATGACCGGCCCGGCCTCTATACCGTTGCCGATCTGGTAACGATTTATGAACTGTCGGGCGTCCCGATTGTATTCGATTATTTCCATCACTCGCTCAATCCGGGGCAACAGACAGAAGAAGAAGCGTTCCTGACAGCTTATTCGACCTGGGATGTACGGCCGGTGTTCCACTTCTCGGATTCCCGCAAAGACCGCGAAGACCCCACTGCCCGCCGCGAAGCCCACGCCGACTGGATTTATTCGCCCGTCAATACGTATGGCAAAGCGGTCGATATCATGTTTGAATCGAAAATGAAAGAGCTGGCTATCCTGAAAATCCGTAGCGGGTCAACCGGATTACCCGCCACGCTATCCGGACAAGTGGCCGGTTAATCGGCCCTTGTCTATATTTTCGGGCCGCTTTTGACCGGATCGTGCTAATTCTTTCTAGTTTTGCTCCGACATTTTGCTAATCCTTTTCATGATGCGTTACGCACTTCTGACTGCTTTTTCGGTTTTCCTGTTGTCGGCCTGCAAGCAGGACAAAAAAGAGACAACTACATCTACTTCAACTGAAACAACTGAAAAGCAACCGATTGCCAGTCTGACAAAATCGGCCGGCCGGATTGGTGATACCCTTGCCGTACACCTGTCAGAAGCGGTAAGCGGGGTAAGCGTCAGTATCGACGGAGCCGCCACGACCGGCTTCCGGCAGCAAAAAGACACGCTCCGGATCAAAGCCAACACCCCAAAAACAGGATGGCATCAGCTGATCATAAGTGGACTGGACGCGAAAAAGACGGCCTTTGCCGACACGCTTTCGTTTGAGGCATACTCAGACATTAAGCCTGCTGACGTTGACTATACGGTTTTACAAACCTACCCGCACGAAAAAAGCAGCTTTACCCAAGGGCTTGAATTTTACAAAGGGGATCTCTACGAAGGAACGGGCCAGAACGGACAATCAAAGTTGATGAAGGTTGACCTTAAAACCGGCAAGGCAATGCAAAGCCGTCCGCTCGATGCCCAGCATTTCGGTGAGGGTATTACGATCGTTAACGATAAAATCTACCAGCTGACCTGGACCTCGGGCGTTTGCTTCCAGTATACGATGGACTTTACCCCGGTCACAAGCTTCAACTACCATACTCAGGGTTGGGGGCTTACCCATAAGGATACGACCCTGATCATGAGCGATGGCTCCAACAAGCTTTATTTTCTGACGCCTACGTTCCGGAAAACCGCTGAAATTGCCGTTTACGATGACAAAGGGCCGGTGGTTAACCTCAATGAGCTGGAATATGTCAACGGGTATGTCTATGCAAATATCTGGCAGACAAACCGCATTGCCCGGATCGACCTGAATACCGGCAAAGTCGTTGGTTATCTGGATATTACTAAAACCATTCCGCCGACGATCAACGCGACCGAAGATGTGCTGAACGGTATTGCCTACCAGCCACAGGAACGGCTGTTTTACATTACCGGCAAAAACTGGCCGACCTTGTTCAAAGTACGCGTTTCGGCTCCCGGCATACCGGCATCTGTTGCCGGTTTGTAGCGTTTTAAATACAACTGTTTGTTAATCCTGGGACTTTTTATCATATTCGGGCTGAGAACTTAGCCACGTTATGCTTCTTGTTTACACGTTTTTGACTTTTGCAGGTATTGGACTCATTATAATACTCTTTAGGCGAAATAGTAAACTTCGTCGGCTGGATCAGCTCAGGAAGGATTACCGGATTGCCCTGAACGGTAATGATCTGGAGGAAGCCATAGCCATTGGCCGGGCCTACTGTTATCTGCAAAAAGGTTACACCGGACCGGATGATGAACGGAAAATCCGGGACGACTGGGAGGCGATTCAAAAAAATAAGCCCTCGGCTTCGAGGACTTATTCGGCAGAAATTTATACCAGTCTTACCGGCGAACGCCTTTAAACCAGGCTTGTCCGGGCGTTTACCCGCGACGCCAGGTGCTCATCAATTACTTTTGTCACAAACCGGAAATCGTCGGGCCGCTCGGCATAATTCAATTCATTCACATCAATAATCAGCAATTCGCCGACTTTGTAGTCGACCGCAAACTGCTCATATAAATCATTCAGACTCGCCAGGTAATCTTCACTGATTGACATTTCATACGACCGGCCGCGTTTCTGAATCTGGCGCACCAGTTTCGGCAAGTCAGCCCGCAGGTAGATCATCAGATCGGGCGGGCGTACCAGACTCAGCATGTTTTCAAACAAGCCCCGGTAGGTTTCATAATCACGCGGTGTCATCTGACCGGTTTCGTAGAGGTTTTTTGCGAAGATAAAGGCATCTTCATAGATTGTCCGGTCCTGAATCACACTTTTGCCTGAATCGCGGATGGTTTTTACCTGCTCGAAGCGGCTGTTCAGAAAGTAAATCTGCAGGTTGAAGGCCCAGCGCTCCATATCGCCGTAAAAATCGGCCAGATACGGATTCCCTTCTACGGCTTCAAACAAAACGTCCCATCCGTAATGATTCGCCAGCATCTGGGCCAGCGTTGTCTTCCCTGCGCCAATATTTCCGGTTATGGCCACGTGCATATCACTCTGTATCAACGGCGTAAAATCTGTAAAAGTTACGTATAAATTCTCTTCCCTTCTGCCCGAAAACGAATTCTTTTGCGGCCCGGGGTGTTACAATCTGCAAACGAATACACAAGAAAGCACGCATTTGGCAAAACACCAAAAGCGGGTAGCCTGATGAAAGCCTGTTGCAGACAAATTTTGTAACTTTGCGGGCTGAAGTGACAGCATTTGAGATTTAGAGTTTATGAAACCGTATCGCGTCTTACTATATTACTGCTATACCCCCATCGAAAACCCGGAACAGTTCCGGGATGAGCATCACCGGCTTTGCCTCGATCTGAACCTGCTGGGCCGGATCATTATAGCCCCCGAAGGGCTGAACGGCACCGTTTCGGGGCTTCCGGACGACTGTGAGAAATACATGCAGGCAGTAAAGGCCGATCCGCGTTTTGAGGCGCTGGAGTTTAAGGTAGAAGAGCACGACGACCACGCGTTTAAAAAGCTGCACGTCCGGCTGAAAGAAGAAATCGTCAACTCCGATCTGCCGGTTAACCCGCTCGAACAAACGGGCAAACACCTTGAACCGGATGAGTTTCTGAAGCTGAAAGACGATCCGGATGTGGTGCTGGTTGACATGCGGTCGAACTACGAACATTCGGTCGGGAAATTCAAGGGGGCAATCACGTTTGACATGGAAAACCTCCGTGAACTGCCGGAGCACGTTCATGAAATCGAGCACCTGAAAGATAAAAAAATTATTACCTATTGTACCGGCGGTATCAAGTGCGAAAAAGCCAGTGCCTACCTGCTGTCGCGCGGTTTCGAAAACGTGTACCAGCTGCATGGCGGCATTATTAAATACGGCCTTGAGGCGGGCGGTGAGGATTTCGACGGCAAATGCTATGTGTTTGACAACCGCGTGGCTGTCGACGTAAACCAGGTTAACCCTGCTGTTATTTCGACCTGCTACCGCTGCGGTACAACCACCGACCGCATGATTAACTGTGCGAGTCCGGTCTGTAATAACCACGTAACACTTTGCGAGGCCTGCGGTTGGGAACACCAGGGCACCTGCTCAGATGACTGTAAGCAGGACCCGCAGCTCCGGGCCTACGACGGAACCGGCTACTATGCTAAAATTTCGGATGGCTACACCCCGCTGCAAGGCTACAAGAGCCTGGTTGGCAGTCTGATTAAGTAGTCTATTCTTCAGGACACCTTCCTGCGAAGCCCCGCTATTGGATGATGGCGGGGCTTTGTTGTACCGATTCCCTGAAAAGTAGGCCCTTTTTTGTAACTTTGACGGCTCTGGTCCCGAATGCCTGCCGTTTTCTGCTCCACAGAAACCGCCGGCAGGACCGAAAATGTCAATATGAGTTATGTCAGAACATAAACCGCTAATACTAGTAACGAACGACGATGGCATTACTTCCCACGGCATCAGAACACTGGCCAATCTGATGACACAGCTGGGCAATGTTATGGTCGTTGCCCCGAACAGTCCGCAGTCCGGCATGGGCCACGCGATCACCATTGCACACCCGCTCCGGTTGTACCCAACGGATATTTTTCCTGACTTTCCGGCGTACGAATGCTCGGGGACACCCGCCGACTGCGTGAAGCTGGCCAAAAATCATATTCTGAAAGACCGTAAACCCGACCTTGTCGTCAGCGGAATCAATCACGGCAGCAATACCTCGATCAGTGTGCTTTATTCCGGTACCATGTCGGCAGCCATTGAAGCAGCCATCGAGGGCATTCCGGCCATTGGGTTTTCGCTGAATGATTTCAGCCGCCAGGCTGATTTTTCCCATACCGAAGCCCACATTCTGGCAATTGCCCGCAACGTGCTGGAACATGGTATGGCCAAGGGAGTAGCGCTGAACGTAAACTTTCCGGCAAAGCAGCCAGAACCCCTCAAAGGGATTAAAATCTGCCGGCAAGCGGATGCCAAGTGGCAGGAAGTATTCGATGAGCGGCGCGATCCGCACGGACGCCGGTATTTCTGGCTGGCCGGCGAATTCGTCAATTTTGACCCGCATGCCGAAGATACCGATGAGTATGCACTGGCCCACAACTATACGTCGGTCGTACCCTGCAAGTACGATCTGACGGCCTATGACACCATAAAGGAAATGCAGGATTGGCACCTTTAGCCGTGGTTTGGAGAGAGTTTAACCGGTTCTCTTATCATCAACACGCTTAACAGAAAAAGATTATGTCTCTGCTAGGAAACGTGCTTAAGGGCGGCATTAAATTGACCAATGTCGTTCAGCGCAAAAAGATTAACCCATTTAAGTTACAGAAGAAAACATTCTCGAAACTGGTCTCAAAAGCCCGCTACACGCAGTTCGGCGAAAAGTACCATTTCGAAGTCATACAAAGTGCCTCGCTGTTCGGGTATGAACGGGAGTTTTACGAGCTGTTCAAACAGCACGTCCCGATTTATGATTACAACAGCATCTACCAGGAATGGTGGCACCGCACACTCGCCGGCGAAAAAAACGTGTGCTGGCCAGGTCGGGTGAAGTATTTCGCCCTCAGTTCGGGAACGTCCGAAGCGGCGTCAAAGTACATTCCGGTGACGAAGACAATGTCGAAGGCGATTCAGAAGACCAGCATCCGCCAGATTCTGACGCTCGGCCGCTATCAGCAGTTACCCGCCGCCATTTATGAAAAAGGCTTTCTGATGCTCGGTGGCAGCACCAGCCTGAGCTACCGGGACAACCACTTCGAAGGCGATCTGAGCGGCATTACCGCCAGCCAGATTCCGTTCTGGTTCCAGCAGTTCTATAAGCCGGGCCGGGACATTGCCAGCGAGCGCGACTGGGCCCTGAAACTGGACGAAATTACGGCTCAGGCTTCCCAGTGGGACATTGGCTTTATCGTGGGGGTACCGGCGTGGCTGCAATTGCTCATGGAAAAAATTATTGCCTACTACAAAGTCAATAACATCCACGACATCTGGCCGAACCTGAGTGTATTCTGCCACGGCGGCGTGTCCTTTGAACCGTACAAAAAGGGGTTTGAAAAACTCCTCGGCCGGCCCATTACCTACATCGAGACCTATCTGGCTTCGGAAGGCTTCATCGCCTATCAGACCCACCCCAATGCAGCAGGGATGCAGCTGGTGTTGAACAACGGCATTTTCTTCGAGTTTATTCCGTTCAACGAGCGCAATTTTACCGCCGACGGGCAGGTGATGCCCAACGCCGAAACCTTGATGATCGATGAGGTAGAAGAAGGCAAGGAATACGCCCTGCTGATGTCAACCTGTTCAGGCGCGTGGCGCTATCTTATCGGTGACACCATCAAGTTCATTTCTAAAAAACGGGCTGAAATTGTCATTACCGGCCGGACCAAGCATTTCCTGAGCCTTTGTGGCGAACACCTCTCGGTGGATAACATGAACAAGGCCATTGAACTGGTGTCCAGCGACCTGAACATTGATATCCGCGAGTTTACCGTGGCCGGCGTTTCGAAAGATACGTTGTTTGCCCACCAGTGGTACATCGGCACCGACGATAAGGCTGATGCCAACGACCTCCGCGACCGCATCGATGCTAAGCTGAAAGAACTGAATGACGATTATGCCGTCGAACGCCGCCATGCCCTGAAAGACGTTTCCGTTACGGTTGTACCGGCATCAACCTTCTACAAATGGATGGAGTCGAAAGGAAAGCTTGGCGGGCAGCATAAATTCCCGCGGGTCCTGAAAAAAGACCTCATCGCCGACTGGCAGAATTTCCTTGAAAAGCAGAAGGTATAAGGCAATATATATATCAACACCCCGGGGGTTAAATCCCCGGGGTGTTTTCTTTTATCCAGCATCCAGCCCTCCCCTACTTATTCATCATGGCCATTAACGGTACGTATACACGCAGGTAAGCCAGCTGAATGGCAACGGCCAGAAAAATCACGCCGGTAACGCGGTTGAAAATCAGAATTACCCGAGGCGTGAACAACCGCTTGAGTTTGTGGGCCGAAACAGCAATAGCGGTTTGGGTCAGAAAAATAGCCAGCACACTCATGGCCAGGAAACCGATCTGCTCATCAAGATCATAGTGCAGCGATTTGCGTAAATAGGCCGTCAGCCCCACCCATGTCAGAAAATTGACCGGATTCAGACCATTGAGCAGAAAACCGATCCAGAAATAATACAGAAAATTACCGAAGCGGGTGGTCGGGTAAGCCAGCCGCGGCACCCCTTTCACCAGATTGGCAATCCCCATAACACTTAAGAAAATGACGCCGATGATGGATATGGCCAGCTCAAAGCCATCGATTTTCGGCAGGAACGACGTTCCGAACAAGGCCGAGGCGATAAACAGGGAATCGCAGACAACTACCCCGAAGGCAATTTTCATCCCCGCTTTATAGCCGTTATCGACACTATTCTGTAACAGAGAAAAAAAAACCGTGCCGAAAGTCCAGCACAGTAACACACCGGTAATCAATCCGTAAAATAGCGCTTCAATCATTTTAAATCCCTTTTAGGCGTGCCACCATCAGAATAGCGCACATGCTTATTGAGTCTGTAATTTCACTGGCCATGACCATGCGCACCGCCTCTGCGAGGTGCAGCTTACGCACCATCAGTTCTTCTGTTTCCTCGGGGGCGTGCTCGCCCTGACTCAAGCCTTCGGCAATATAAATAAATCCTTCTTCGTCGGTGGCCGAATTCGATGTATGAATACGGGCCATTTTGGTCCAGCGCTCCGCCGTCAGGCCGGTTTCTTCTTTCAGTTCCCGTTTCGCTGACTCAAGCACATCGGTGCCGACCGGGCTTCCTCCTTCCGGAATTTCCCATGAATATTCATTGAGCGGGTACCGGTATTGTCCGACCAGATAGGTATAGCCTTCCTCGTCAATCGGGATAATGCCAACGGCTTTATTTTTAAAACTTACCACGCCATAAATGCCGGGCGTGCCGGCCGGTGTGATCACTTCTTCATGTCTGATGGTTAACCAATTATTGTCATAGGCAGTTTTGGAAGAAAGCGTCTGCCAGGGATTTTCCGTCGTATTCATATGCGCGAAAGTACAAACTTTTCCGGTCTTCCGGCGTAACTTTGCATCAGAACAAATCCCGCCTGCGTAAAGGACAGAAGCAAGCCTTACAGCCCTTCCTCTTTGCCCTGGTTACCCATGAGTACACTTCAGCAGACAAAATTCCGGTGGATGACCGTTTCACTTGCCCTGAGCGTCACCCTCTTATTATTGAAAATGACGGCCTGGTACCTAACCAATTCGGCGGCCATTCTTACCGATGCGCTCGAATCCATTGTGAACGTACTGGCCAGTGGCTTTGCCTTATACAGCATTTATCTTGCCGGTCAGCCCCGCGATTTCAACCACCCGTATGGTCATGGCAAGGTTGAATTTCTCTCATCCGGTTTCGAAGGTGCCCTGATTGTGTCGGCCGGCTTCTTTACGTTTTATACGGCCATCATGAGTTTTTTCAGTCCCCACGACCTCAAAAATCTGGACTGGGGATTATTGCTGGTGGCGATCTCGACCATCGCCAACGCGGCAACGGGCTGGATGCTGATCCGGACCGGCCGGCAAACCGACTCCATGGCCCTCATCGCCGATGGCCGGCATTTACTGACCGACAGCCTGAGCAGTGTGATCGTCCTGGCAGGTATCGGTCTGGTCTGGCTGACCGGTCAGGCGTGGCTCGACAGTGTTTTATCACTGGTTTTGTCTATTGTCATTTGTTTTAACGGATATCATCTGGTCCGTCATGCAACCGCCCGCTTGCTCGACGAGACCGACACCCCTACCCTCGACCGTGTGGTTACGCTTCTACGGGATAACCGCAATACAACCTGGATTGACGTACATAACCTGCGGGTACAAAAATACGGGGCAGACCTGCACATCGACTGCCACCTGACACTGCCCCGGTACTGGGAACTTACCGGCGTACATCAAACGGTGAATCATTTTGAAAATACGCTCAAAAGCGGCTTTACCAGCGAAGTCGAGATCTTTGTGCACGCCGACCCCTGCCTGCCCGACTGTTGCCATTACTGCCGCGTTGCCGACTGTCCGGTACGGGCCTTTCCGTTTCTCCACGACATGATCTGGAGCGCCGACAATTTACCACTGAATCAGAAACACTTTGTTTCGCTTGAGCTACCGCACAGGAATCAGTAAAATTACCCGTTTTTTTACATAAAAATTTTGAGCTTTTCTTGCCTTTTTCATTTACACCTACTACATTTATCGAAATATTTAAAAAAAATCTTATATAGTTATAATTTTTAAATATTCGGATAATTCAGGTTGTATTCAATACTGGCAAAAAAGCCCTCATTCCCAGTGAATTTGAGGGCTTTTTTCTTTTTGAGTAACATTGTTTACCACCTTCCCAGGCACTATCCGGTTGCGTACTGGTTGCTGCTGAACAAAATCCTGCCCTCTATACGCCGGCACGGGCAAAGGCGCTTAGAATATTCCGCGAATTTCGTAGATTTCGCCCTTTAACTCCCTTAGCAATATGACTACCGATCGTCGCTCCTTTATTAAGCAGGCGGGGCTTATGCTGGCGGCTGCGCCAACCCTGACGGCCTTTGCCGAACCCGCTAAAAAACGCTTCTTCGAGATTTCACTGGCCGAATGGTCGCTGCATAAAGCGTTATTTGCCAAAAAAATTACCAACCTGGACTTCCCCGTTCTCGCCCGTAAGGAATTTGGCATCCGGACGGTTGAATACGTCAACCAGTTTTTTAAGGATAAAGCCAATGACACTGCCTATCTGAATGAGCTGCTGAAACGTTGTAAGGACAACGGTATTAAAAACCACCTGATTATGATTGACGGGGAAGGAGGTCTGGGGGAAACCGATCAGGCGAAACGCAATCAGGCGGTCGACAACCATAAGAAGTGGGTCGAATGCGCAAAGTATCTGGGTTGCCAGACGATCCGGGTTAATGCCTACGGCACTAGCTCCGGCGCCGAAGTGGCCCGCGCGGCCGTCGAAGGACTCGGCAAACTGGGCGAATTTGCGCAACCCCTGGGCATCAATGTGATCGTAGAAAACCATGGCGGCTACTCTTCTAACGGTGCCTGGCTGACGGATGTCATGAAGGACATTAACAAACCTAACGTAGGAACCCTGCCCGATTTCGGCAATTTCTGCCTGCGTCGCGGCAAAGATGGCTGCGAGAGCGAGTACGACCGCTATCAGGGCGTCGAGGAGCTGATGGCTTTTGCGAAAGGGGTATCGGCCAAAACCTATAATTTCGATGAAAACGGCAACTGCATCGAAACCGATTATACCCGTATGATGAAAATCGTGAAAGACAGCGGTTTCAAAGGGTATGTCGGAATTGAGTACGAAGGCGATAAACTGGACGAGTACGAGGGCATCAAAAAAACAAAAGCGCTCCTGGAGCGCTTTAAATAACCCGAAAAGCGGAAGCGGATCTCTCCCTTCCGCTTTTTTATTTCCGGTTATTTTACGCTGCCCATCCCGCCATCGACGCCAACGATCTGGCCCGTTATCCAGGCTGCCTGGTCTGATACCAGAAAAGCGGCCATATTGGCAATATCGGTCGGTGCCCCGAACCGGCCCAGCGGATGACGCTTATTCGCGGCTTCCCGCTTTGTGTCATCGCCCAGCAGAAAATGGGCCAGCGGTGTATCGGTCAGCGAAGGCGCAACGGCATTGACCCGGATCAGAGACGGTGCAAACTCGGCCGCCAATGATTTGGTCAACCCTTCAACAGCTGACTTGGCAATGCCCACAGACGAATGCAGGCTCATGCCCAGCTTAGCGGCTACGGTACTAAACAACACCACACTGGCGCCTTTTGCTTTTTTCAGGGCCGGAAACGCCGCGTGAATCGCACCGATAGCCCCCAGCACATTGACCTGAAGATCATGCTGATAATCCGCAACCGAAAGCCGCTGGAATGGTTTAAGATTAATCGTACCCGGACAATAAACAAGGCCATGGATTGTATCCGGCAGTTGTTTGGCCAGATCGCCCGCCGGCTGCGTAACATCCCAGTTAAGGTGCGTGGATTGAATGCCTTCCGGCTCGCGGCGACCAGCGGTGATCAGCGTAGCGCCCTGTGCCTGTAACGTAGTAGCCAGCGCATGGCCGATGCCGGAACTGGCCCCGATAATGAAAATAGTTTTCCCTTGCATTACGGAGATGGTTTTCATGTAAAAAAGAAGGCTGCCGAATCAGCAGCCTTCTCAACTCAATAACTAATATCCCGTTACAAGGTTGCGTTCATACCCGAAATATACCGCAGAAATTCCTGCCGGGTAGCTTCTTCTTCAAACTTGCCGTGGTAGGCCGCCGTAACGGTCGAGCTGTGTACGTCGCGTACCCCCCGTGTCGATACACACAGGTGTTTGGCATCGATGATAACGGCTACATTTTCGGTCTCCAGTACGTCTTTGAGCTCGTTGGCAATCTGTACCGTCAAGCGCTCCTGCACCTGAGGACGTTTAGCATAGTACTGCACAATCCGGTTAAGCTTCGACAAACCGATAACCTTTCCGCTCGAAATATAGGCGACATGCGCCTTTCCGATAATCGGGACAAAATGGTGTTCGCAGTACGATTGCACCAGAATATCCTTTTCAACCAGCATTTCGTTGTACTTAAACTTATTGTCGAACAAGGTCGGCTTCGGCTTGTTGGCCGGATTCAGACCGCTGAACGCCTCTTTCACGTACATTTTTGCCACACGACGGGGTGACCCTTTCAGGCTGTCGTCGGTCAGGTCGAGGCCCAGGATATTCATAATCTCCCGGAAGTGTTCGGTAATGAGTTCAATTTTATGGTCATCGTCCATGGCAAAGGCGTCTGGACGCATAGGCGTTTCAATCGACGTAGCAGCGTGTGACTCGCCAATTTCTTCGGCATGGAGATCGTCAACAAGCTCAAAATCATTGTGCTTGCCGTTACCGTTAAGCGGCCGGGTATTCAACAAAGTTCCGTTCGGTTTCATATAGTCTGATTTTGAGATCCAGTGACGGATCTAGCTGCTCACGTAGAATTTGGTAGATAACGATGGCAATGTTTTCGGCCGACGGGTTCAGATCTTTAAACTCTTCGGTATCCAGATTGAGATTTTTATGGTCAAAACGGTCAAGTACAAACGTTTTGCTTATGTCACTAAGTACTTTCATGTCAATGACATAGCCCGTTTCCGGATCAACCGGCCCGGTGACCTGCAGAATCAGGTCATAGTTATGCCCGTGGTAGTTGTAGTTATTACATTTACCATAAACACGCTCGTTTTTTTCGTCTGACCAGTTCGGATTATTGAGCCGATGGGCTGCGTTAAAATGTTCTTTCCGGAAAACAGCTACTCTCGGCCGCGAGTCTGCGGCAAAGGGTGTATGTTCCGCTGCATCTGCGAACGGTTTCAGATAACCGGTCGTATCTGCCTGATTTGGTTCAATCATGTTTTGTTAAGAACTGACGTTCAGTTCGCATGTCGTTACAAAGGTTGTGTACAACACATGCAAGCCGTGGGGCAGGTGGCCATTTCCGCCCAGGGAATGCGATTGCTACCCCTACTAACACCAGGGTCGGCTTTTTTGTTTAATCTTTTCAGAAAAAGATTAAACAAACTAATCTATTTCTCTCATATAACGACGAATCCTCCTTGTTTCGTTCCCGGATAGCTGCATTCGACCGGCTCAATAGGGGCAATAAAAAACCCGGCAGCTGAATCAGCTGCCGGGTAAAATAATCTTCTTATCAGATTAGAAATTAGTTCGGGTACCCCGGATTCTGTGGTTTCAGGTTCGGGTTGTTCAGCATTTCCTGACGCGGCAATGGAAGCAGCAGGTGTTTTGCTTCCAGCGCTTTGTTAGTACTCAGGTTAATGTGTCCTACAAAGTTGTCGAAGCCTTTCGTTGTCTCATTGAATACCTTGCGTAAACGTACCATATCGAACCAGGTAAGCTGCTCATAGCAAAGTTCATACCAGCGCTCCCGCCATACAGCTTCGCGGAAACTTGCCTGATTGAACGTACCTAGTGCAGGAGTTGTCAGCTGGGCACGGTCACGGATTTTTTTCAACGCATCGTATGCTGCCTGGTTCGGGCCACCTACTTCGTTTTGTGCTTCAGCATACAGTAACAGTGTTTCTGCGTAGCGGATCATCGGCACGTTCAGGTTATTCAGACGGGTACCTGCAACACCTGATGTTCCGTTGGCAATCCGGTTAAAGTGTTTGAACACATACGGAGCTCCCAGTTCAAACCGCGCACCGGTACCATTCGTAAAGTACGTGGTGTAGAAGTAGCCATCCTGATCCTTCGTCCGGAGGTCACCTCTCTCATACGAGTTGTAGAATGACGACGTCGGTACCGAGCTCCCCGTTCCTGTAGGACCGTTGTAGTTAATCGGCTTAAAGTTACCATAGAAGTTATCCATTGGATTACTTGCCACGGTAGCGTTATACTGCAACTGGAACAAATGCTCAAGCCGGTTTTCTGTCCGCTCGCTGTGCACATCTTCGTAAGTTGTGAACAGGTTGATTGTGCCCGGGTTAGCATTGGCGTATGTAATTACCTCCAGTGCTTTATCGGCGGCCAGTTTATAGTGTGACGCTCCTTTGTTCAGCGGAAAACCAGCCATTGTCAGGTATACTTTTGACAATTGTGTTTTTACCGCAGCCAGGTTCGCACGACCGCTTAAATCCATCCATGACAGGCCTGCACTCTCAGCTGCCAGCAGGTCTTCTACGATCAGCTTGTAAATCTCTTCCTGCGAAGCCCGCGCCGGACGGAAATCTTCCGACGTTGCTGTCTGCGGCTTAGTAACCAGCGGGATATCTCCCCACAGACGAACAGCTGTAAAATAAGCCCATGCACGGAGGAAGCGGGCCTCTCCCAGAATTTTCGTTTTCTGAGCGTCCGGCATCGGCGTAATTGGCGGCACTCTGTCCAATACCAGGTTAGCCTGAGCAATTACCCGGTACAGACCGTTCCAGTAGTTTACCACATGTATGGTATTGCCATCATGTGACATACTGTAGAGGTTGTTAAGGTCAGAGTTCTGGGCCGTTTCAGTAGTCGACGTTCCGGTCATCGCTTCGAGAAGCTGCCAGTTCGACGAGAAGATATTGGCACCATCACCGATAAAACGCATGCTGGCATAAACCGAAGCCAGCCCGGCTTCTGCGTGGTCAGGAATGGTATAGAAACTTGAGGTTGTCAGGTTAGATGGAGCGCGTTCATCTAAAAAGTCCGTACAGCCAACAGGTCCAAGCAAAACAGCGCCGAAAAGGGCAGCAGTACCTGCTCGTTTAATGATATTTAACTTCATGTTGAGAATCTCTTTTGAACGTTAATGAGTTTCGTGATCGATTAGAAAGCAACCTGTAAACCTAACATGTAGGTTGTAGGCTTCGGATAGTTGTGCCAGATCATACCCTGAGAGAACGCGCTGTTGCCGTCACCCTGGTTGGTCGGTGTTACTTCCGGATCACCAACAATCGGATCTTCCACTAACAGGAAGAAGTTCTGTGCACTGGCATACACCCGGAGTTTACTCATCTTCAGGCGGCTTGTCAGCTCGCTTGGGAATGTGTATCCAACCAACAGGTTACGGCCACGCAGGAACGAACCATTTTTAATCCAGTGGCTATCCACGTTTGTTACATAACCGGCACGTGTTTCACGGATTTCAGCAATCATGGTATTCTGATTCTGCGGTGTCCATGCGTTCAGTACCGATGAGTAGCTGTTAGCCAGCGCCTGACGGTCTTCACTTGGGTGCAGGTTCATCAGCATAACATCGTTACCATACATGAACTGCAATTCCAGCGTAGCATCAAAGCCTTTGTAACGGAATGAGTTTGTCATAGCACCCCATCCTTTCGGGCTACCGTTACCGATAATGCTGCGGTCAGCGTCCGTGATGGCCTTATCGCCGTTAACATCAAGATATTTGATATCGCCCGGCAGCATAGTCAGGTTGTTCCGGTAGCTGGCAAACTTAGCAGCCTCTTCGCGCTCGGCTTCGCTCCATACGCCCAGACGGGTCAGACCCCAGAATGAACCTACCGGCTCACCTACGCGGATCACGTTTGTCGGGTTTGTAAAGTTAGGACCACCTACGTTAAAGATATCAGACGGCGTTGCCAGTGAAAGCACTTTGTTCCGGTTCAGCGACAGGTTGAACGATGTGTTCCAGCTGAAACCGCCACGGTCAATATTAACTGTGTTCAGACCAAATTCAAAGCCCTGGTTCTGCATTGAACCCACGTTCCGGCGGATTGTACCGTAACCGCTCGTGCGTGGAACCGGTGCATCAAGAAGCATGTCTGTTGTCTTACGATAGTAATAGTCAGCTTCCAGTGTTACACGGCCTTTCAGGATACCAACTTCAACACCGATGTCAGCCTGAGCTGTTTTTTCCCAGCGCAGATCCGGGTTGGCCAGACGGTCAATACCAGTACCACCTACGCGGGTATCGTTATAAATTGTTGAATAGTTAGAGCTTAACAGGGCCAGTGATGAATACGGCGGAATTTCCGAGTTACCCGTCAGACCATAGCTGGTACGTAATTTCAGGTTCGAAATCAGGCTGTTGTTTTTCAGGAAGCTTTCTTCAGATACACGCCATGCAAACGCTGCCGACGGGAAGAAGGCATACTTGTGGTTAGCACCGAATTTCGACGAACCGTCCATACGACCGGTTACCGTAAACAAATACTTCTCCATCAGGCTGTAGTTAACCCGGCCAAAGTATGAGTTAAAGGCAAAACGCGATGCGTTTGACGATACCTGCGGGTTTGTAGCCCCTGCACCCAGGTTATTAAACCCGAAGTAATCCGTCGCAAAGTTCTGTACAGTAGCCCCCATGCTGAAGAAGTTGGTTTCCTGCCACGACAAACCTAATAAAGCCGTTAAGTGCTGGTTATCACGAATCTGCTTGTTATAAGTCAGGTAGTTTTCCAGTGACCAGAAGCTTTCCTTACGGTTCCGCGTTGCGGCGTTACCTAACTGACCAGGGTTCAGTGTACGGGTTTGTGATTCGTTGTTTTCCTGCGTTAAAATGTTAACCCCCAGAACTGTACGCATTTCAAGCCCTTTCGCAATATTGATGTTGCTATACAGGCTACCTAACGTTGTCTGCGTATTCAGGATATACCGGCGATCCATCAGGCGGTGCATAGAGCTGAACGTACCTTCCGCACTCGGGTAATCCCGGTTGCTGGCATAGCGGCCATCTGCATATTTAACCGGCAGGAACGGGAAATCTTCCACAATCTGACGGGCAACGGCGTCATTGATGTCGACTAAGTTCTCCGTCTGGTTGTTGTAGCTCAGTGTACCACCGACTTTCAACCATTTTTTGATTTGATCATCAATCGTGAAGCGGCCCGAATAGCGTTTCATGTACGATGTTTTGATCAGACCCTGATCGTCGCGGAAGCCCAGGGATAACGAGTATTGTGTGCGTTCGTTACCACCGCTGAAACCTAACTGATGGTTCTGAGACAGCTTGTTCTGTGTTGTTTCCTTAAACCAGTCTGTATCGTACAGTGGGTTCAGGTTCGCATCGAATACACCAGGGTAAGCAGCGCTGTACGCTTTTCTCCGGGCAATCGGATCTAAGCTTGTATACTTACCCGCAGCCCAGCCAGCCGGGTCATATTTCTTAATGTTTGCGTAAGCCAGATCTTCCGTAGCCAGATACTCTTTCGCATTCAATACGCGCGGCCGGTTTGGTCCGATTGTATTTACGCTGAAATCGGCGTTATAGGTAACCATACCTTCGCCGGCTTTTCCTTTCTTAGTTGTAACAAGGATAACCCCGTTGGCACCGCGGGCACCGTAGATCGCCGTCGACGAGGCGTCTTTCAATACTTCGATGGAAACAATGTCATTCGGGTTAATGTAATCAATTGCCGAACTGAATTGTGCCTGGTTACCTTGCGGCAACATTACACCGTCAACCACATACAACGGGTTGTTTGACGAGTTAATCGAGCTGAAACCACGGATACGCACCGTTGTACGACCACCGGGACGGCCCGAGTTATTGTTTACCTGTACACCCGGCATACGGCCTGCCAGCGCCTGGTTCAGCGAAGCAGCAGGGCGTTCCTGAAGCTGGGCCTGTTTTACACCTGCTACGGCACCTGTTAAATCGGACTTCTTCTGCGTACCGTAACCGATTACAACGATCTCGTCGAGCATTTTGTTATCGGCCTGCAGCGACAGGTTAATCGCCGACTGGTTACCTACCGGTACTTCCTGTGCCTTGTAACCTACAAATGAGAAGACAAGTGTTACATTCCCATCCGGTACATCTAAGCGATACTGGCCGTTCGGATCCGTTACAGCCCCTCTAGTGGTCCCTTTAATAACAACACTTACACCCGGCAGCGGCGCATTGCTTTCGTCCGTCACTTTACCGGTAATCGTTCTGTCAACCATGTTAACAGAAACCGTTGTGGCTTTAATGGCTAATTCTTTGAACTCTGTTCCTTCTGCGTAAGAGAAGCCTGTACAGCATAATGCTATTAGCAGTGGGGTTGTAGACAAGCTCACCATCCTGCGAGGCAGAGAACGTGATCGTAATGGTTTTACCATAAGCTTGAGTTGCCGGCTAACCGACAGTTTAGGTTTATTAACAATTGAGCGATAAGAAGATTATTTGTTAATAAACCAATCCCGTTGCTTTAACTACTCATCACTTTTTAATCTTTGTCAAAAAATCTGCATTTTTAGTAAAGATTGCACACAGCATTAACAGCCCCATAACATTATAATAACAATATATACAACTGAAAATCAACAATTTAAACTAAACAGTAAGACATTAAAAAAGGGATGCAACTTTTGCATCCCTTTTTTAAAAAACAATTAAATAATATTACAAATTCTGTTTTTTCAGCTCTCTTACTGCAAAATCTGCGGCTCTCGCCGTTAATGCCATGTATGTAAGCGATGGGTTTACACAGGATGAAGAAACCATGGCTGCACCATCAGTAACGAACACATTTTTAGCCCCCCAAACCTGATTATTGCCGTTCAGGACCGACGTTTTCGGATCACGCCCCATACGGGCGGTTCCCATTTCGTGGATACCGATGCCTGGATTTTTCGTCAGGTCATTGCGGGTTTTAATGTTTTTCGCCCCGGCAGCTTCCAGCATGTTCGCCGCTTCGTTCATCATGGCAATCCGCATGCGCTGTGCGTTTTCGCCCCAGCCCGAGTCGAACTCAATGACCGGCAAGCCCCACTTGTCTTTCTGATCAGACAGCCGCATCCGGTTGTTCGAATCCGGCAAGGTTTCGCCGAAGCCCCCAATGTTGAACGTCCACTTGCCAGGCTCAGTCAGGGCTTCCTTAAAGTCAGCGCCAAAGCCTTTCATACCGGCACCCCGCTCCCAGCCCTGACGGCTGCCGCCGCCCTGGTAGCCGAAGCCACGGACGAAATCACGTTTGTTGTCATTACCCCAGTTGGCAAACCGCGGAATGTAGATCCCGTTACCGCGACGGCCGTAGTAGTAGCTGTCTTCCATGCCTTCGAACTCACCCGATGCACCCGCGTTCAGGTGATGGTCCATAATATTACGGCCCAGCTGATCGGAGTCATTGCCCAACCCATTCGGGAAACGCTTCGATTTCGACTGCATCATGAGCCAGGCGGTATTAATAGCCGACGCATTCAGGAACAGAATCTTCGCGTAATATTCGTGGTGTTGTTTCGTGTTCTGATCGATCACGCGGACCCCTACCGCCTTGTTGAGCTTGTCGTCGAAAATAACCTCGTAGGCAATCTTATCGGTAACGATGGTCAGACGGCCGGTTTTGGCAGCGGCCGGCAACGTTGCCGACTGGGTGCTGAAGTAAGCGCCGAACGGGCAACCCCGGCTACACAGGTTCCGCGACTGACACTGTGCCCGGCCCAGATCCGTGTGGATTTTGGTTGGTGAGGTCAGAATGGCCGGACGGCCGATGGTCATATGGCGGCCCGGGAAATGGGTTTCAATCGCTGATTTTACTTTTTTCTCAGCGCAGTTCATTTCCATCGGCTTCAGAAACTCACCGTCGGGCAACACATCCAGCCCTTCTTTCTGACCGGATACGCCCACAAAGCGTTCTACGTACGAATACCATGGGGCAATGTCTTTGTACCGGATCGGCCAGTCAACGCCGTGGCCGTCTTCGAGGTTAGCCGTAAAGTCGCGTTCGTTGAAGCGGTAGCTCTGGCGGCCCCACATCAGCGAGCGGCCACCGAGGTGATACCCCCGGATCCAGTCGAACGGTCGTTTTTCGAGGTATGGGTTTTCCTTATCGTTTTCGAACAGGTAGCGGGTTGGTTCGTTGGCGGTGTAGCCGGTCCGGACACTGGCCCAGTATTCTTCCCGCGCGATGTTATCCACGCGGCTGCGGTGCAGAAACTCCCACGGATCTTTCATGGCCGTTTCATAGCCCGACACGTGTTTGAGGTCGCGGCCACGCTCCAGCATCAGCACCCGCAAGCCCTTTTCGGTTAATTCTTTGGCAGCCCAGCCGCCGGAAATGCCTGACCCTACCACAATGGCATCGTAGGTCGCGGCTTTTTTGGCATCTATATTAAGGTACATGTTTCTGTAGTTAAAGGGGGTTGTCTGATTATACGGCGCCGGGTCGGGTAACCCGGGTCAGGGCTAGGTTGCCCAGGCTTTCTGGCCTTTTTCGTATTTCACGCAACCTTCATAACGGCCGGGAATGGCGATATACCGCAGCGCTTTGGTCGCGCCGATTTCGGATGAAAAGTAACCCAGCAGGGTCAGTTCTTTCGTCAGCGGGAAGAACGGCACCGGCGGATCCGACTTTTTCTTTTTCTCTTCCTTAATCTGACCGGTTTCGGCATCAACGTCTTTAGCTTTGGCCGCCTGACGACTGGCTTTGGCTTCTTCTTCGGCAGCGGTTTCAAACTGCGTCAGAATCGCGTGCTTCTGCTCGTTCGAAAGTGCAACAAACGATTTACTGTACGCCTTCTGGCTGGCTTCATCCACCGCAACTAATCCTTTACGGAAGTGATCCTGCTGTTCGGGGCTGTAACAGTCTTTCACCATCAGTTCGATAAACGGACCGACCCCGGCAGCTTTAGCTCCGGGTGTTGTCGTAGTCGGGATGATGGCTTCGGCAATATCAGCCAGCATCGTTTGCTGATCTGCCGTCAGCGAAAAGGTAGACGGGGCGGCTTTTCCCGGCTCGCGCAGGATAGCCGCCATGGTTGGGGCCGACAGGGTACTGCCCATCAACAACGCTACCCGTTGTAAGGCATCTCTTCTGTTCAAGTTAAAGTAGATTTAAATTGTGATCGACTCTTATACGCTTATAAGGCAAATAGTTCAGCGTTTTACTTACTTTATTGTCTCACCTGCGGGCAAACCTGATTTCGTTTGACCTACCAAATTACTCCATTTTATTCTATGAAAAAATCATTTTTGTCACTTATTCTGTCCTGCCTCAGCCTGTCTGCCCTTTTTGCTCAGTCCAGCGCGAAGAAAGAAGACTGGCAATCGCTCTTCAACGGTAAGGACCTGACGGGCTGGGATATCAAAATCGCCGGCCAACCGCTGAACGACAATTATAAAAATACGTTTCTGGTCGAAGACGGCATGTTGCGGGTTAGCTATAAGGAATACGACAAGTTCAATGATAAGTATGGCCACATCTATTATAAAACGCCTTACTCCCACTACCGCATCCGGTTCGAATACCGTTTCCAGGGAGATCAGGTACCCGGCGGTGCTAACTGGAACGTACGCAACAGCGGGATTATGTTTCATTCCCAGTCGGCGGCAAGCCTCACGTTTGAGCAACATTTTCCGGTATCGCTGGAGATGCAGCTGCTGGGCGGTCTGGGGAAAGGCCCCCGACACACCGGCAACCTCTGCTCACCCGGCACCATTGTCGATATGAACGGCAAATTTGCCAATGCGCATTGCATCGACTCAGATTCTAAAACATACGACGGGGATCAGTGGGTTAAGGCAGAAGCCATCGTGCTGGGCGATTCGGTCGTTTATCACCTCATCGACGGAAATACCGTACTCGCCTACCAGAACATCCGCATCGGCGGTACACTCGACGGCGATTTCCGGAAAATGATGAATATCGCCAATGCCGATGCGTGGGCTCCCAAACTGAATACACAGCTGAGCGAAGGCTACATCGCTCTCCAGGCCGAAAGCCATGCCATTGACTTCCGTGGCATCGAGCTCCTCAACCTGAAAGGCTGCATGAACCCCAGGGCGGTTAATTATAAAGCGTATTATGTTAAACACGATCCTTCGGCCTGTAAATTCCGGAGGTAAACAACCACAAACCACATGAGTCATATTGATTTCCAGCAAGTTGCTCAGCAATTACGGCAACCCGAGGGCGAGATGGGCCGCGAAGTAGGCCAGAAAATGAACCGGAGCAACGCGTTTATGTACGAGCTGACGATGAGTCACCTCGATCTGCAGCCCGGTGAGCGCTTACTGGAAATCGGTATGGGCAACGGCCACTTTACCGGCGAGCTCCTCGCGCCGCAGCCCACGGCAACCTTTGACGGCTGCGATTTCTCGGCAACCATGGTTGCCGAAGCGACCGCTCTGAATCAGTCTCTGGTTGATGCCGGACGGGTACGGTTTCATCAGACCACGGCCGACCGGCTCCCGTTTGCGGATCAGTCGTTCGACAAAATTATTACCATCAACACCATCTATTTCTGGGAAAATCCGGCCGATGAGTTACGCGAAATCCGGCGGGTGCTGAAGCCGGATGGCCTTTTTTTCATCGGAATCCGTACTAAATCCAGCATGCAGCTGCTCCCTTTTACCCAATACGGCTTTCATCTGTATGATTCGGCCGAGCTGGCAGATCTGCTTAATACGCAGGGTTTTGTCATTGAGTCGGTTATCAAGGAAGAGGAACCGGCACACGGTATCGCCGGCGAGGTATTTAACATGGTAACTATTCTGTTAAAAGCCCGACGACCAACGATTATTGGGGCGTTGCAGTGATAATACCGTCGAAATCCTCTATTTTCATGGTTTCATTTCGACGTATTTTTAAATCAACGTACTCAATTACTTACTCTAAAATGGTTTCATCTCCAAAACCTCAAACCAGCAATAGCTACATCGGGCCATTGCTGATTATCGGTGCCCTGTTTTTCATTTTCGGCTTTGTCACGTGGGTGAACAGCGTGTTGATCACGTTCTTCAAACAGGCTTTCAGCCTCAATAACCTGCAATCCAATCTGGTGGCGTTTGCCTTTTTTATTTCTTATACGCTGATGGCCATTCCGTCGTCGGCGGTCTTGAAAAAGACGGGCTTCAAAAACGGGATGTCACTGGGCTTGCTGACGATGGCCATCGGTACACTGATCTTCGTACCGGCCGCCAAAGTAGTTTCGTATCCGCTGTTTCTGGTTGGTTTGTTCCTGATCGGGATTGGTCTGACAGTGCTTCAGACAGCCTCTAACCCCTACGTGACTATTCTTGGTCCGCGCGAGAGTGCGGCCCAGCGGATCAGCTTCATGGGGGTTGCCAACAAACTGGCCGGTATCTGTAGCCAGCTGGTGTTTGGCAGTATCCTGTTAAGCAGCGGTTCGGCGAACCTTGACAAGGTGGTAACCCCTTACCTGATCCTGACCGGCGTACTGGTTGTGCTGGCCATGCTGATCCGTTTCTCAACGCTGCCGGAGGTTTCCGAAGAGCAGGACGACGACGATACCGCCAGCGAAAAAACGACCTATACCAGCGTATGGCAGTTTCCGAACCTGGTGCTGGGCGTTCTGGCTCTGTTCTGCTACGTAGGTGCCGAAGTCATTGCCGGTGATACTATTATCAATTACGGTACGGCAATCGGGTTCTCAAACGAAGAAGCCAAGCACTTTACGTCCTACACCCTGGCCGGTTTGCTGGCCGGGTACCTGCTGGGTATTGTGCTGATTCCGAAATACATTTCGCAGACAACAGCCCTGCGATTCGGCTCTGCCCTGGCCATCGTGCTGACGGTTGGCGCGCTGCTGACTTCCGGCTTCTATTCCATTCTGTGTATTGCCCTGATGGGGTTTGCTATTGCCCCGATCTGGCCGGCAGTCTGGCCGTTAGCCCTCAACCGCCTCGGGCCATTTACCAAAATCGGCTCAGCCCTGCTGATTATGGGCATTTCAGGGGGAGCCATTTTACCACTGGTACACGGCTACCTGACCGACGTAACGGAGTTCAAAAACGCCTACGCGCTGTTGCTGCCGCTTTTCGGCGTTATTTTATACTACTCACTGGCTGGCTATAAAAAGACCCGCTGGTAATCGGCCGGCTTCCCGGAAACGGCAGGCAATCGCCCACGTTTCCGGGAAGTTCTCCCCTCCGCTCCCGAACAATTCTCAACCGATCCGGGTTTTAGATCTAGACCAGAATACCGCTTGGCTTCGGCTTTTTCCGTACCTTTGCCGGATAACGAACCTGGTTCTGTTAGGTATGCCCGACACATTGTTGACATCGCCCGCCGAGGCACTCATTCCCGCTCTTTACGCTCCCTCACTTACCGAATATATTCGCCGGAAAACGGTTACGGTTACCGTTGGCGACGTACCACTTGGCTCTGATTTCCCGATCCGGGTGCAGTCAATGACCACCGTTGATACCATGGATACCATGGGCTCTGTGGAGCAGTGTATCCGGATGATCGACGCCGGGTGCGAGTACGTCCGGATTACGGCTCCCAGCGTGAAGGAAGCGCAAAATCTCGAAAACATTCGTAAAGAACTACGCCTGCGCGGGTACAACACCCCGCTTGTGGCCGATATTCACTTTACGCCCAACGCCGCCGAACTGGCCGCACGGATCGTCGAAAAAGTACGGATCAATCCCGGAAACTATGCCGACCGGAAACGGTTTGAGCACATTGACTATACCGATGCGTCCTACGCGGCTGAACTGGAGCGCATCCGCGAAAAATTCCTGCCGCTGGTCCGGATCTGTAAAGAATACGGTACGGCCATGCGGATTGGTACCAACCACGGTTCACTGTCGGACCGGATTCTGAGCCGCTACGGCGATACCCCCGTCGGCATGGTCGAGTCAGCCCTCGAATTTCTGCGCATCTGTGAGGACGAGAATTATTACAATATCGTCCTGTCGATGAAATCGTCGAATCCGCAGGTAATGGTTCAGGCGTATCGGTTGCTGGTCCAGCGTCTGGCCGAAGAAGGGTTGAAGCCTTACCCGCTGCACCTCGGCGTTACCGAAGCCGGAGAAGCCGAAGATGGCCGCATCAAATCAGCCGTCGGGATCGGAACACTGCTCGAAGATGGCCTCGGTGATACTGTCCGCGTTTCCCTGACAGAAGAGCCGGAATTTGAAGTACCGGTCTGTAAAGCGCTCATCGACCGGTATACACACCGTTCTGCAACGGCTCAGCCGATTGCGCCGCTATCGTCGGCCCTTCCGTACAATCCGTTTCAGTATAGCCGCCGCATCACGCATGAGGTGGCTAATTTCGGCGGGAGTAATGTACCCCGTGTCATCGCTGATTTCAGCCATCAGCCGGTCACAGCACACGAAGACCTGAAATCGATCGGGCATTTTTACCTGCCCGTACCCGATAAGTGGCGCATGAACGACCTTGGCGCAGACTACATTTATACCGGCGGTACCCCGGCAGCCTTTATGCTGCCTAACGGCCTGAAAGAAATTCAGGATTACGCTGTCTGGCAGCAGTCTGCCGATCAGCAGAACAGCTTTCCGCTCTTAACGGAAACTGACTATCTACAGGCCCGCAACCAGCCGTATGCGTTGCAGCCGAGGCTGAATTTCGTACGGATATCCCCGGAAACGGTATCACAGGACTTGTTTGAGGCCGTCAAAGACGCCACAAACGTGGTCCTGCTGACCGAAACAACGAACACTCATGCCATGCCTGCCCTGCGCCGGTTGTTTATCGAGCTGGCCAGTCAGCAGATCACCGCACCGGTGGTATTGGTTCGTGGCTTCACCCATGCTTCCGACGATGATCTGACGCTCTACGCCGCAACTGACTTCGGAGGGTTACTGGTAGATGGCTTCGGCGATGGCGTTATGCTGACGACATCGGCCGGGACAACAGCCGACGAACAGAAACAATATAACAGCGTTTGTTTTGGCATTTTACAGGCCGCCCGGACGCGGATCACCAAAACCGAATACATCTCCTGCCCGTCGTGTGGCCGGACATTGTTTGACCTTCAGGAGACTACGGCCAAAATCCGGCAGCGGACCGATCACCTGAAAGGGGTTAAAATCGGGATCATGGGCTGCATTGTAAACGGTCCTGGCGAAATGGCAGACGCCGATTACGGCTACGTGGGCATCGGCCGTGATAAAATTGCGTTGTACCGCGGGCAGCAGGTTATCAAAAAATCGGTACCGGCCGACCGCGCCGTAGACGAACTGATTGAGCTGATCCGGGAAGACGGCCGCTGGCTGGAACCCGTTGCCGCCGAAATCTAGTTCATAATACAGGAACCGGTCGCTAGTCTTCACGACAGAACTGTACAAGCTATACGGCTGTTGTAAAACTATATTTCAGTTTACCACATAGCCTCATAGAAAACATAGCTTATTACACCTTATGTGCTTTATGTGGCTATGTGGTAAAGAAAAAGTCACTGGTTAAAGCAAGGTTTTATTAACCTGCGTAATTCAATTTGTTGACAATGAACAAGTTTGTTGATTACTTTAAAATAGGGCCGGTATTTACCTATTTCATCCGTGTGTTCCGGAAACCGGACCCGAACGCCCCGACAAGTCAGAACCTCCGTATGATGCATGGCATCAACCGGATTTCGATTGTCATGTTCCTGTTTTGCCTGATCGTCATGATCGTTAGAGCCTGTACCCGATGAACATTGAATCGCTGCGGGAATACTGCCTGAGCCGGCCTGCTGCTACGGAATCCTTCCCGTTTGGCGAGACAACGCTGGTGTTTAAGGTTGGGGGTAAAATCTTTGCCCTGACGGATATTGAAGCTAAACCCTTACAGGTCAACCTGAAGTGTGATCCGGAACTGGCCGCGCAGCTTCGGGAGGAGTTTGATGCAGTGAAGCCGGGCTATCACATGAATAAAAAACACTGGAATACCGTCGTCATCGACGGCGGGATCCGCGATAGCCAGGTCCGCGAATGGGTTGACCATTCGTATGAGCTCGTCCGGAAGAGTCTGCCGAAAGCGATTCGCGACAGCCTTGAGGCAGAAACCTCTGAATAAAACCCGTCTAACGCTGTTTATTTAGCCTTTAAACCCGTATTTTCGTAGGCTTGCCTGAACAACCGACCGCATGGAAATCTCGCTTATTTTTCTGCTTTATTTCGTTTATCTGGTCATAAGGTACTTCACGATGGACCATGATACACCTGCCGAAAAGGACCGTGTCCGTTTTGAAAAAGGCATCGTGCTGCTACAGCAACGTGATTATGAAGGGGCGTACGACTACTTTAATCAGGCCGTCAGACAAAACCCTAAATCAGCCCTTGCCTATGCCTGTCGCGGCAAATGCCAGCTGGCCCTGCAGAATCATTATTCTGCCATCTACGATCTGACGCAGGCCATCAACCGCGACAATACCCTTGCCGACTGCTACCTGGATCGCGGAATTGCGTATTATACCGTAGAACAGTACCAGGATGCCTTCCGGGAGTTCGACAAAGCGGTCTGGCATTTCCGTGGTGAACAACCGGATGCGTACCGCTGGCGCGCCATTGCGCGGCTACAGCTCAGTCAGCATACCCAGGCCGAAAGCGATCTGAACCGCGCGGTCATGCTCGGCGATGAAAACTCCGCCTTCATGCTTCAGCAACCACCGTTTATGCGGGGGATGGTTAATCAGTAAAATGTGGCGGACCGCTCAGCCATATAGCTAAACAGCCCGCCACTTACATGCGTTTCCGTTTATTTACTTCAGCTTACTCAGCTGCGTCATATTCCGCTTCGTATCCATTTTAGCCGTTTTGGCCAGCTCCATTGATTTCTGAGCGGCCTTCAGTCCATCCGCTTTTTTGCCGGCCCGGCGCCAGGCTTCTGCCTGCTCGTAATACAGGTCAGCCTGCTCATTGGTGGTCGGTTTCATGCCCAGCGCCTTGTTACTCCATTTAATCACCGTCGGAACATCCGTTGCATCAGGGCTGTTTTTGTTAAAGTACCGGCAGATATAAATGAATTCCGGTACAGTCAACGGTGCCGTATTGGCTTGCTTATCCATCCGGGCCGTCGCTTTCTCCGTCTGTTTAGCGCGGAAATACGCCCCGACTTCAGGTAAAAGCGTACGGTTTGCCGCCACCTGCGGAGTAACACCGATTTTCACCAGCTGATCCCTGATCCGCAGAATCCGCGAGGGCTCATAGCGGCCGGCACGGCTGCAATACAGTGACGACATAATGATGTTTTCGGCTACATCATGAACCGGTTGAGGCCCATACTGCTTGTATGCCCCCTGATTATTGATAAAATACACCGCCAGCGGGTTATCTGAATCCATAATCAGCTTTTGCAGTACCAGCCAGTTGGTCTGATTCGCGTAGGTACTCACGGGCTGCTGTTTGGCATACGCCTCCATCGCTTTCAGATTGCCGACTGTATCGGTCGTCACCTTGGCAAACATACCGTAATCGATCAGGAAATTGGCCGCCCGCTCTCCTTTATCGAAGCGTTGCCGGAACACCTGTGCGCGGTTCTTAGGATCAAGGGCCACATTCCCATGCCGGATAACCTCATCTGCCGAGTTATTACTCATCGCATAATGAATCAGGTTCTGCTGCCCGTCGAAATACAGAAACAGCGGCAGCGAAGGCACATATAACCGGTGAGCTTTCAGCCAGTCCTGGGTTGACTGACTCATCAGTTCCAGCTTTTTACTGACAAACTTTTCGTTGTAAAACTTACCCACCCTAGGGTCAGCCAGTGTCGGCATAAAGCTCTGACAAACATGGCAGTCCGGCGAATAGATTTCAACAAAAACCGGTTTTCCGGCGCGGCGGGCGTTCTGAAAAACCTGATCAATTGATTCAGACCGGAAATCAATTCCTTTCTGAGCAAACCCCGTCGTAACCGAAAGCAGTACGACAAAAATCCAGTTCAGTTTATTCATTAGAAGCGTTCTCAGACAGGTCTACGGCTTAACAATTTATTTCTGACGGCGGATTTCGTCCTGTACCCGACGGCTTAAGACCTTACAAAGGCTTAAAATATCGTCGGCCATGGCCTGATCGCCGGTGGCATTGGCAATATTTGTGGCTAATCCATCCATCATTTCAATAGCAAAGCGCTTCATATCAAACACCTCCATGTCTTTGGTCCAGAGTGCGATCTGCAGCGTACTGTTATGGTAATGATCCCAGACCCCGATGGCTACCGCGCGCGAGTCGCTCAGGCCTTCGTTCGGGTTTTCGGTAGCGTCCCAATAGATTTTTTCAGGGACGTTTTCATTATCTAATTCGATGGTAAAATTGATTTCTGACTTTTTCATAAACACAAAAGTAAAAAGGAACGCGGACATTCCTGCCCGCGTTTGCCATTACTCGTCCGGATTACGTACTTATTGCGCCCCGAAAACCTTTTTCAGCAGTTCGGTAATCCGTGCCTGCGGATTTTCACGGATCTGCTTTTCTTCCTGGGCTACCAGCAGGAAAAGCCCGTCAACGGCCTTATTGGTCGCATATTCGGTCAGGTTCGGATTTTCTTTTTTCACCAGTGGCAGTTTATTGTAGGCGTTTACCAGATCGGCGTAATATTTCGTTGCGTTATTTTTCTTGAGCGCCCCATCAATAATCGGCGTAAACCGCGTTACCAGCTCTTTACCGCTGGTTTTGCGCAGATACTGGGTGGCAGCATCATCCTGTCCTTTCAGAATCTGAACGGCATCCGGAATCGTCATTTGTGTAACGGCGTTCAGGAAGACAGGCTTTGCCTCCTTTGCCGCATCCTCAGCGGCTCGGTTCATCGACAAAATAAACTGATCGACCTGAGGACCAAGGCCTATCTGCCGTAGCCGGGCCTCTACTTTCTGCGCCTCCGGCGGGAAGGCCAGTTTGATGAGCTGGTTTTTAAAGTAACCATCAACGGCAGATGCCTGATCTGAGCCCTTGCTTACTCCTATCTTCAGGGCCTCCTTTAACCCCTGACCAATTTCGTTGGTAGTCAGCGATCCGGAACCGGATGAGACCGCCTGTGAAGCCTTTTCCAGGAACTTGCCGAACTTGTTTAGTCCGCTTTCTTTTTTCGTTGAGTCCTGAGCACTTACCTCATGGATACCAATCAGGCTGCCAAAGGCAACAAACCAAATAATCTTTTTCATCGCACCGAATGATTTTTACTACCTTTGAGACGGGCAAAAGCCCGTAAAGGTTTAACGAAAACTTAGCTTTTATCCGTGAAATAGGGAAAAAAATATGGTTTAACCCACGATTGCAGACCTTAACCACCCTTTTTCGGTATCACTTTTTCTGTTTATTACACATGGCGGCTAGCATACGCGCCGAAGTTATAACGATAGGCGACGAAATTTTATTCGGTCAGATCACAGATACAAACACCCAGTGGATCGGAACCGAGCTCACAAACATTGGCGTCCGGGTGACCCGCAAATCGTCCGTCGGCGACCAGGCAGACGCCATTCTGGCCATTCTGACCGAAGCCCACCAACGGGCCGATATCATTATCCTGACCGGCGGTCTGGGACCGACGAAAGACGATATTACCAAACAAACCCTTTGCAGGTACTTTAATACGGAACTTGTCCTGAACGAACGGGCCCTTGCCTTTGTGACGGCTTTCTTTGAACGACGCGGCCGTGCCCTGACCGACATCAACCGTACGCAGGCGTTTCTGCCTGCGAATGCTACTTACATCGAAAATAACTGGGGAACCGCCCCCGGGATGTGGATCGGGCACGAAGGGCGAGTATATGTTTCGCTGCCGGGGGTGCCTTTCGAGATGAAAAACCTCATGTCGCACGCCATTCTGCCGCGGCTGAAAGCCCATTTCAACCCTCCCGTTATCAAGCATAAAATAATCCGGACGGTCGGCATCGGAGAGTCGTTTCTTGCCGAACGTATCGAGGCCTGGGAAGATGCCCTGCCGGCCCATATCCGGCTGGCCTACCTGCCCTCGTTCGGGGGTGTCAAACTCCGCCTGACGGCAACCGGCAACGACGAAGCGCTGCTGGATCAGCAACTGGAAGCCCGGGCCGCTGAAGTGCTGCCCCTGATCGAAAAACATGTCTACGGCTATGGCGACGACGAAATCGAAGCTGTTGTGGGCCGTATGTTACAGGAACAAAATCTGAGCCTCGGCATCGCTGAAAGCTGCACCGGCGGACACGTATCGGCGACGATTACTAAAGTACCCGGCGTTTCAGCCTGTTTCTGGGGTAGCATCGTCAGCTACAGCAACATGGTAAAGGTAAAGCAACTGGGCGTCCGGCAGGAAACACTGGACAACTTCGGGGCGGTCAGCGAACAGACCATTATAGAAATGGCGGAAGGTGTTCGGCGGGCACTTGATACCGAGATCGGAATCGCGACCAGCGGCATTGCCGGTCCGGGCGGCGGGACCGACGAGAAACCGGTCGGCACCATCTGGATTGCCTGTGCTACCCCCCAACGCACCGTTACACGGCTCCTGAAACTGGGGCCCTACCGCGAACAGAATATCCAGCTGACGACTATGTATGTGCTGAACCTGCTCCGCGAAGAACTGTTAAGCTTATCAAACAAACGTACAAACCAATAACTTATGGCCCTCGTTGACATGGTGATGCCCCAAATGGGCGAAAGCATTATGGAGTGTACGGTCATTACCTGGCTTAAAAAACCGGGCGACCGTATTGAAGCCGACGAATCAATTCTGGAAGTTGCTACCGATAAAGTAGATACTGAAGTACCCGCCGCCTATGCCGGCATTCTCAAAGAAGTGCTGTTCTCGGAAGGCGATGTCATTGCCATCGGGGCTACAATTGCCCGCATCGAAACCAGCGACAGCGTTGCAGAAGCCCCGGCCAGTCAACCCGCGCCGGCACCGGTACAAGCCGACGCCGAAACATCGGCCGAAGCTGCCGCGCAGGACCTTGAAGCAAGCATTCTGGCGATGAGCACCCGGCCGGCACCCGCTACGGCTGCCCCTGCTGCCGAGGGCCCTGTGTATGCCAACCGGTTCTATTCCCCCCTGGTGCAAAGCATCGCCAAAGAAGAAGGTATCAGCCGCGAAGAACTGGACCGCGTACCCGGTTCCGGTGCCGAAGGCCGGGTCACTAAACAGGACATATTGACCTACCTCAGCAACCGTCAGACGGCACCGGCTCCTGCTCCGGTTGCTAAGGCAACCCCTGCCCCATCACCGGCTCCGGGCGTTATTGCGGCCCCGAAAGTACCGGCGGCATCGTTGACCGGCCAGTCGGATATTATTCAGATGGACCGGATGCGGAAAATGATTGCGCAGCGCATGGTCGAGTCGAAGCAGATTTCGCCGCATGTGTCTTCCTTTGTTGAGGCGGATATGACCCCGGTGGTGCAATGGCGCACTAAGGTGAAAGATGCCTTTAAAAAGCAGACCGGCGAAGGACTTACGTTTACACCCATCCTGATCGAAGCCATCGTAAAAGCCATCAAGGACTTCCCGATGATCAACGTTTCGGTCGAAGGTGACAACATCATTGTCAAAAAATCAATTAATGTCGGCATGGCGGTTGCCTTACCGAGTGGGAATCTGATTGTGCCGGTTATTCACAACGCGGATCAGTATAACCTTGTCGGGCTGGCGAAAAAAGTAAACGATCTGTCGAACCGGGCCCGCGAAAACAAACTGACAGCCGACGATCTGTCGAACGGTACCTATACGGTATCAAATATCGGGACCTTCGGCAACCTGATGGGTACGCCCATCATCATGCAGCCACAGGTGGCCATCATGGCTTTTGGTGCCATCGTCAAAAAACCGGCCGTGATTGAAACTCCGCAGGGCGATCTGATCGGGATCCGCCAGATGATGTTCCTGAGCCACTCATACGACCACCGCGTGGTTGACGGCTCACTCGGAGGCCGGTTTGTACGCCGCGTTGCCGATTATCTGGAGCAGTTTGATCTTAACCGGCAGTTCTGAAACTGCTTCGAAAACCTGCCTTAGAAAGGTAGTGTCACTGTTATGAAAAAAAAACGTATTGCGATTGACATGGACGATGTGCTGGCGGACACCAACGGCAAATTCGTCGATATTTACCTGGCGGGTGAAGCGCCCCGTTACACCGTGGACGAGCTGAAAACCCAGTCTTTTCATGAACTGCTGGATGAGCACGAATTCAATGCCCTGCTTCAGCACGTGTATGAACCGGGCTTTTTCCGCGACATTCGTGTGATGCCCGGCGCTCAGGAAGCCATTGAGCGGTTATCGGAACGGTATGAGATTTTTGTTGCCACGGCCGCCATGGAATTCCCCAATTCATTCCGTGATAAATATGACTGGCTGGCCGAACATTTCCCGTCGATTCACTGGCGCAATATCATTTTCATGGGCGATAAAAGTGTCCTGAACACCGATTACCTGATTGATGATCTGCCCCGCAATCTCGTCACCTTTCAGGGTGAAGGATTGCTGTTTTCGGCGGTTCACAACCGGACGAACCAGGAGTTCCGCCGCTTTGATACCTGGCCTGAGATTGAGCGTTATTTGCTGTAAATAGTTATAAACAGACAAGGCGGATCTACGATCCGCCTTGTCTGTTTATGTCGTTTGCTTATTGTACTTCTACAACCCGCTCGTGCCCAACTTCGCGCTCATGCTCTTTGCCTTTTTCAGGGGCAATGCGGATGATGTTGAGTTTGTCCAGAACGCGGATAACCGGATAAGTCGGATCGAATTCCCACCAGCGGGCGCCGAAGTTCGCATCGTTTGGCCGTTTGTGGTGGTTATTCTGGAACAGCTCTCCAAGCATCAGCAGGTCAAAAATCAGTGAGTTACGTGATTTATCGTGGTTATCGAAGTTCTGATAGCCGTATTTATGACCACTCCAGTTAACGATTGCTCCGTGGATCGGGCCCATCAGGAAGTGAATCGGCAGCAGGAAGAAGAAAGCCCAGTGCATATCCAGATACAGATAGGCAAAAATGTAAAACAAGGAATACAGAGTACCCCAGGCTACCCGTGACACCCATGAATCACCAATCTTTTCGATAAATGTCCAGTGTGGATAATTCCGGTCGAAATGCTTTGCAATGGGCGCACGACGGTGTAAAACGGCATTATAAATATCTTTTGTCTTCCACATCATCTGAAACACGTTCGTAGAGTTATGCGGAGAATGAGGATCTTTAGGTGTATCGCTGTAAGCGTGGTGCATACGGTGAAGCACAGCATACGCGCGCGGGCTCAGGTATGACGAACCTTGCGACAGGTAGGTCAGGAAATAAAAGAAGCGCTCCCAAAATTTACTCATCGTAAACATTTTGTGTGCACCATAACGATGTAAGAAAAATGTTTGGCAAAACAGGGACAAATACCAATGCCCGGCTAATACTACCAATACAACAATCACAGTAAAGTATATTTAAGTTTAACAATCCAACTAACTAATCTCTACAAAAATAAGGAATTATCCAAATGTTTTGCCTGGTTATGGCTAAAAAAGATGGTTAAATCCAACTATTCGACCACCGTTGTCGCATACTGCAACAGGTTAGCCCCCATACGCAGCGCCAGTTGCCGGAGGTTTTCGGGGTCATTATACACACTCTGGTCTTCCCACCCGTTGCCGAGGTCACACTCATACGAGTAAAAACAAACCAATCGGCCCTGATAAATCAGTCCGAAGCCCTGCGGTGCTTTCCCGTCGTGTTCATGCACTTTTGGCAATCCGTTCGGAAACTTGAATTTCTGGTTATAGACCGGATGATTATAAGGCAGTTCAACAAAGCTCAGCTCCGGAAACACTTTTTTCATCTCACGGCGGATAAATTTATCCAGCCCATAATTATCATCAATATGCAGAAAGCCACCCGACAGCAGGTAGCGGCGCAGGTTCTGCGCTTCAGCATCCGAAAAAACGACGTTGCCGTGGCCGGTCATGTGTATAAACGGGTACGAATAGATATCAGGGCTACCAGGCTCCACAATGTCTTCTTCCGGAAAGATATTCATGCGCAGGTTCTGGTTTGCAAACCGGATCAGGTTGGGCATGGAGGTTTTATTGGCATACCAGTCGCCACCGCCGCTGTATTTCAGCTTGGCGATTCTGTAGGATGCCTGAGCCAGCACCGAACCAACCGCCAATAGCTGTAATCCGATGAGCAAACACACTATTCTTTTCATGAGGTTTAGCTGCTTTTACTGTCTTATGGATAATGATGATTAAACAAGGGAATAACCTGTCATCTACTCAATAAAGGCCCCGTTTTTGTCATTAAATATACTCCGGAAAACGGAATTTCGGGCAAAACTCCTGTTTACTTTATATACACAGGTATACGTATAACGATTCAGACCCGGCATACATTGCCGGACAGAGACCTTACTGATTCAACAGGTTCAGCATCTGACACGCGGCGAGCGCGGCGGTCTCCGTCCGGAGCCGGTTAGGCCCCAGCGTAACCATCCGGAATCCGGCCTGTAAAGCCTGCTGAATTTCCTGCTCAGCAAAATCCCCCTCTGGTCCGATCAACACCGTGTATATTTTATTTGTTTGCGCCGCCCGAAATAAATGGGAAGGTATTTCATGGTCGGGCAAATGGGCGAGAAACCGTTGCCCTTCATCCGATACGGATGCCAGTAACTGCTTAAACGAAACCGCTTCATCGATCCGGGGCATCCAGCTCTGTAAGGACTGTTTCATGGCCGACACCGCAATTTTTTCAATCCGCTCGGTTTTCAGCACCCGCCGCTCGGAATGCTGGCTGAAAAAAAAACTGATCTGCTCAATGCCAAGCTCCACGGCTTTCTCGACAAACCATTCGATCCGGTCCAGATTTTTAGTGGGGGCTACACAGATCCGGATCGAGAATGGCCGCGCCGGGGTTATTTTTTCCTCTGTAATCCGGAATGCGCATTGCCGGTGATCAGCTTTCGTGATCACGCCCGCAAATTGCCGGCCCTGGCCGTTGGTGACCAGAATTTCGTCGCCCATACCCAACCGGAGCGTTTTTACGGCATGACGCGAATCATCTTCCGTTAAAGCAGCAATCGTTGGGGCTTCAGGTTGGTAAAAAAGATGCATAGAGACAAAAATAAGCGGTTTTCCGATTTAAGCCGCCTTTTTGCCGGTTTGAACGGCATGGATCTGACCGTTAATTCCCGTCGAAGGTAATTTTGGGATTTTTGAGGCAGCGCATAGCCTGCTCGATCCCGTTGAGTGTCAGCGGGAACATCCGGTTGCCACACCATTCCCGTAGTAGCTGGATGCTGTGCGTGTATTTCCAGTATCCTGCAATCTCCGGATTCAGCCAGACCAGATGTGGATACTGCGCTTTAAACCGATCGAGCCAGACAATGCCCGCCTCCTCATTGTAATGCTCGACACTGCCTCTGGCGTGGGTAATCTCGTAGCTGGCCATGGAGGCATCCCCCACAATAATCACTTTGTACTCCCGGTTATAGGTATTAAGCACATCCCGGGTCGGCACCCGGTCGCGCCGGCCGTCGCCGCGTTCACTCTGGTTGTTCTGCCAAAGGCTTTCGTAGATGCAGTTATGAAAGTACAGAAACTCCAGGTGTTTGAACTGATAGCGGGCCGCCGAAAATAACTGATTGCATAATTCAATATGCCCGTCCATCGATCCCCCGACGTCGAACAGCATCAGTACTTTTACCTGATTTTTCCGCGACGGGCGCAGCTGAATATCCAGCAAACCGCCCTGCCGGCTCGTTTCGGTGATGGTCCGGTCAATATCCAGTTCATTGTCTATACCTTCGCGCGTCAGAATACGCAACCGCCTCAGCGCCATTTTCATGTTGCGCGTGCTGAGTTCGACATCGTCTGCGTAATTCCGGTAAGCACGTTGTTCCCAGATTTTCACCGCATTGCCGTTTCGCTTGCCGGTTTTATCCATGCGGAAGCCTTCCTGCGCCTGCCCCTGTATACCAAAAGGCGATGTACCGCCGGTTCCGATCCATTTATTCCCGCCCTCATGCCGTTCGTCCTGTTCCAGCAAAAGTGCCCGCAGTTTTTCCCAGAGTTCGTCAAGCCCCCCCATGCCGGTTAAAGCGGCTTGTTCGTCGTCCGTAAGCTGCCGGTTCAAGGCCTCTTTCAGCCAGTCGGGGGGAATTTCCGGTAGTTCCTCCCTTAGCTGCTGTTCTACGCCGTTATACCACTCTCCGAACACCCGGTCAAATAAATCAAGGTGTTGTTCGTGTTTTACCAGGGTTGCTTTACTGAGCGCGTAAAAATCGGTAACCGACGTGACACCAATCGCTGAGCGCAGGGCATCCAGCAGCGTCAGGTATTCGGATAAGGTTACGGGTATGCCGTGCTGTCGCAGCAACAGAAAGAAGGTGAGAAACATGGGCCGAAGCGGTTAGTATGGGCGTTTTCCCTTTTGTTTCAGTGCGGTAAGCAAGACCGTATCCTGCTCGTTTTTCAGCAATGAGCCAATGTAGGGCGGCAATTCGTTCAAGGCTTCCAGATCGGTCAGGTCCTCTTCCGTAACGCCCGAAACGAGCAACAGCCGGATCCAGTCGATCAGCTCACTGGTGGAGGGCTTTTTTTTCAGCGCCTTCACATCGCGGATACTGAAGAAAACCGACAGGGCTTTCGTCATCAGTTCCTGCGGTAACACCGGAAAATGGACCTTCACAATCTGCTCCATCGTATCCTTGTCCGGAAACCGGATGTAATGAAAAAAGCAGCGTCGCAGAAACGCATCCGGCAACTCCTTTTCATTGTTTGAGGTAATGATTACGATCGGCCGGTGGCGTGCCGAAATAGTCCGCCGGAGTTCGTAGCAGTAAAACTCCATCCGGTCAAGCTCCTGCAAAAGGTCGTTCGGAAACTCAATATCGGCCTTGTCGATTTCATCAATCAGCAAAACAGCCTGTTCGTCGGCGTCAAACGCTTCCCAGAGTTTGCCCTTTTTGATATAGCTATCGAGGTCACCGATCCGGCCATCGCCCAGCTGCGAATCCCGCAGGCGCGAAACCGCATCGTACTCATACAGTCCCTGCTGGGCCGTTGTTGTTGATTTAACATGCCAGGTAAACAGCTTTTTTTGCAGTGCACCGGCAATCTCGTAAGCCAGCAACGTTTTTCCCGTACCAGGTTCACCCTTGATTAACAGGGGTTTCTGCAAGGCAATTGCCGCATTAACCGCGATGCTCAGTTCGCGTGTGGCAACGTATTGATTGGTTCCTGAAAAGTGTTCTTTCATAGCCGGAAAAGCGAAAAGGGAAGTAAAGGCAGCTGTGCTGAAACAGCTTTACCCTTTTACTTCCCTTTTTGTTCAAAAGACTATTCCTGCCCGTTATCCGAGAACGAATACATGGTCTGATCCAGAGTCAGCGTGTTGCTGTTAAAGTTTTTGATGAAATTATCGATCACGTCTTCATCAATTTCTTCTACGTTCAGGCAAACGTCAAGGCTGATTCCATATTCGAAATCGGTGTCGACCTCTACGTATTCCTGTACTTTCACCGCTTCTGTTTCTTCCAGCTCTTCGATGATTTCGGTCAACGCGGTTTCCGCATCTTCCTCTTCTTCGGCTGTAATTTTGTAACTCGCATTCCGTTCCTCAACCGGTACGTAATTCGGATATGATTTCTTGAGCTCCTCAATGGCCATTTCATACACCAGGCTGCTGTGGTGCAGACGGAGTGTGTAAATCAGGGCATCGTAGATAACTTCCTTACCCTGGTACGTACCGACAAACTGAACATGCTCGCACTCACCTGTTTCGAGCATTTCCACTTCTTCGTCTTCTACGTATACGAATGACATGCCTTCAGCCTGACACTCTTCCTTGAGTTCGGCAATTTCCTGTGGGTCGAAACCCGGATTATTTTTAATATCCATCAGTTCTCTGGTTTGCACGCAAAATACGGTAGAGTCGCAATATGTTGCTTCTCTGTTTTATAATATTTTACTAATCCCCGTCAAAGTTACCAGAATCCCGGGATTTCTGCACACCCATGTAAAGACGCAACATCTTGTGTCTTCTTTCCTCCTCTCTAATTACCCGCCCCCGCTGAGACGCAATATCTTGCGCCTTTACGTAACCGTTAACATAGATTTTACACACTTTCCTTGGTTGTATCTGGTTTTATTTGTTAATCGTAGTAACATAAATATTCCTCATATGAAGACGATCCTGTTTCCTACCGACTTCACATCCTCAGCGTCTATGGCTTTACAATGGGCCAAAACGTTCGCGGCTAAATATAAGGCAACCCTTGTGTTGCTGCATGTGCATCAGCCGCCGCTACCCGATACCACCTTACCGACTGTCGGCGATTTAGGGGTTGGCGTAGCCGCCGCATATGACCTCGAACAAATCGGCCATCAGCAGCTCGATCACCTGGCCGGTCAGTTGCGCGCCGAAGGACTGACTATCGATACCGAATGGCGCATGGGAGGTATTGAAGATGAAATTCTGAGCACGGCCCGCGACCGGAACGCCGATCTGATCATTACCGGCCGGCATAATATGAGTACGTTTTTTGACTGGCTGGCAGGCAGTGCAGCCACCGATGTAGCTCTCGATGCGTCTTGCCCGGTCCTGGTTGTCCCCGCACCCGACGAGCACGAATCCCCTAAACCCGTTCAGGTAAACGAAGTGATCTTTGCCACGCAGCTTGAATTCGACGAACGGGCGATTCTGCAACAGGCAACGCAGCTTACCGCTGATTTCGGCGGTCGCCTGCATTTCCTGAAAGTCAATGCTGACAACCAGCCGGATGTTTTTGACGATGAACAGTTTAAGCAGCAATTACAGCGTACATTAGGAAGCGACCCGCTGCGGGTTAATCTGATCCATGCCCGGACCGTAACGGGAGGTTTGTCTGATTACCTGACAAAACACGAGGCCGACATTCTGGTGATGACCACCCGTGAGCGTGGTTTTCTGGATGGCTTGCTGAATCCGAGCCTGACCAAACGCATGGTCTTACAGGCCCACTTACCGGTATTGGTTTACCATTCGGCTAAAGTAGAAACCCCTTAAAACGAAGAAACCGCCCGCCAAAGGCGAACGGCTTCCCGGAGTACAACAAAACCACAGGGTTAAGTGCCAACAAGGCCGGCCTGTGGATCTGTCAGTTTCAGGTTTGTTGATACAGGTTGCCCGTTGAGTTGTCAGCAGGCAACCTGTATCAGTTAATATCAGGCTTCGATCAGGAATTCGTCGTGCTGGCTTACGTCCAGACCTACTTTTTCGTCGTCTTCAGACACACGCAGCGGCAGGATCAGGTCAGTAACTTTCAGTAGCAGTAAAGAACCGCCGAACGCGAATGCCGATACAATGAACAGCGCTTTAACGTGCTCGATGAACAGACCGGTTTCGCCGAAAGCCAGACCTTCTACTGTCACAGCCGGGTTGATGCCTTTGCTGGCGAAGATACCGGTCATCAGCATACCAACCATACCACCTACACCGTGGCAAGGGAATACGTCCAGGGTATCGTCGAGGGTCGATTTTGTCCGCAGGTGAGCCACGAAGTTACTGATCATACCGGCAACTGAACCGATAAAG
Source organism: Arsenicibacter rosenii (assembly GCF_001870735.1). GTDB lineage: Bacteria > Bacteroidota > Bacteroidia > Cytophagales > Spirosomataceae > Arsenicibacter > Arsenicibacter rosenii. The sequence continues at coordinate 88,436 of NZ_MORL01000013.1, forward strand.
ATTGACGAAGGAATTGTTACGAAACCAGCGGCAGGCGTAATGGCTACCAGACCAACAACGGCACCGATCGCAAAGCCCAGGGCCGATACTTTCTTGCCTTTAGCCGCGTCGAACAGCACCCATGACAGGCCAGCGGCGGCGGCAGCTGTGTTAGTTGTCGCGAAAGCAGAAGCTGCCAGTGCCGAAGCCCCTACCGCCGAACCGGCGTTGAAACCAAACCAGCCGAACCACAGCAAACCAGTACCTAACAGTACGAACGGAATGTTGGCAGGCGGGAAGTAGTTGGCTTCCATGTGTGACTTACGGCGCTTCAGATAAATGGCACCGGCCAGAGCAGCCCAACCGGCCGACATGTGTACTACCGTACCACCAGCGAAATCAAGCACACCCATTTTGAACAGGAAACCATCCGGGTGCCATGTCCAGTGAGCCAGCGGCGTGTAAACAAAGAGGCAGAACAGAATCATGAACAGGACGTACGAACGGAAGTTGATACGCTCCGCCATTGAACCCGTTACGAGAGCAGGCGTGATAACCGCAAATTTCAGCTGGAAGAACGCAAATACAACCAGCGGAATTGTAGCAGCCAGTGACCATGGCTTACCATCCAGTACGCCTTTGAACATAAAGAACGTTCTCGGATCACCGATAAAACCACCGATTGAGTCACCGAATGCAAGGCTGAATCCGACAACTACCCACAAGATACTGATTACACCCATCGCGATGAAGCTTTGCAACATCGTTGAGATAACGTTTTTGTTGTTAACCATACCGCCGTAGAAATATGCCAGGCCGGGAGTCATCAACAATACTAATGCAGAAGAAACCAACATCCACGCGGTATCACCGGTATCGATACCTTCGGTAACGATTTGTGTTGGAACAGAGGGCATCAGAATACCCATGACGCTGACAATTAGCAGCAGAGCGAGAGGGATGTAACGTGACATAGACTTACTGGGTTTTTGTTGTACAATAGATTAGCGATTGGTAAGGGTTAACTGCATATGTTTATGTTAAGAAAATCAGAACTTGAAGATGGCTGCCATACCCAGTGTCGCTTGTGACTTTGTCAGGGAGCCGTCATTTTTCTCAAACTTATTGGCAGAGTAGCTGTCAATGCGCAGTTCAGGCTTCAGCAATACGTGGCCGCCACCCGTTGTAATGTTGCCGGTGAAGGTGATTGAGTTAACGCTTGCCCCGTTACCGGCAGCATCTGTCAGCGCACGGACACCACTCTTGTTGTCAAATGATTCGTAGCGGGCACCTAACGCAAACTTGTCAGAGAACGCGTAGTTGGTATAGAGGGCAAACCCACCCCATGTTTTTTTCTCTGCCGGCCCGCCTGCGTTTTGATAGTCACCTTTCTGCGAACCCGTTGCGGCATTCAGCCCTACGTAGAATTTCGATGTAATCTGGTAGGTAGTTGTCAGGTCAAACAGCGCGTAAGAAGCATCATCCGCTTTCACACCTGTCACATCCTGCGAGGCTTCGTTTGAGGCAATGGCGTTCAGGTAAACGTTCCAGCCCGAAACCGGCGAGAAGAAGAACTGACCGATCAGGCCTTTTTTCTTGTTGTTGTCGAAAATGTTATCGACGTTGTTCACGACACCGAGCATCAAATATGCCTTGTCGCTGAACGAGTACTGGCCTTTCAGACCGATGTGATAGAAAGGACCGTTGTTAAACAGGTTAGACAGAGAGTAGTTAAAGTTTACAGGAGCGTCAATCACTTCATAGCCAATGTGTGTACCAAACTGGCCGGCTGTGAAGCTTAGTTTACTGGTTGCTTTCAACGTTACATAGGCCTGCTTAATAGCGAGTGACGTTGAGCCTGCGCCCAGGAAAGCAACATTGTTACCATAGTTACCCAGGTCAGCAAAAGGGCCGAATGCCAGATCCATCACGGCATCTACCTTGTCTGAACTATAGGCAGCTTTTGCCTGAATCAAACCAATCCCGAACTGACCTGACTTCTGGTCAAACGCCCGGGCATTTGAACTTCCCAGCGCATTCAACCCCATATTCGACTGACTTTTCGGGTTATTGAAGTTGCCGAAATAGTAGGTGTCCATGTATCCGGAAAAGGTAAATTTCCCGGAATCAGTTCCGGTAGAATCCTGCGCTTTTACAGAGAAGGCACCCATGAAACAGGCAGCTAGTAAAAAGATCTTTTTCATAATTTACTTTGGCTAAACAGTGGTTTTGTAAACTTTTATTGAACGGCACAAAGTTTATTACAAAATTTAATTGATGCAACAGGTAGCTTAACCTTTAAACCTGTTTCTGGTCATTTTCCACTAATTTTGTTTAAAACATCTTACTTTTTAAACCTAAAATCCAAGAAAACTTAACATTTTTTTGAAATTTTCTAAGATTTCAAACCTCGCTATAGTTAGAAGTCAGTACTGCATTTCCCCGTGATTATCCAATTTGATTTGGCAAGGCTGAAATTTTACCAAACAAAAAACCCGACCAGGTAGTTGGTCGGGTTCAGAATGCCGGTAAATCCGTATTGGCTTATTCTTCAGCGTGCAGCCAGGCTTTCTTGGCCAGCAGCGTTTCTTCTTCTTCTTCGTGCTCAGGATCCGGCACGCAGCAGTCAACCGGGCAAACGGCAGCACACTGCGGCTCCTCATGGAACCCTACGCATTCCGTACATTTATCGGAAACAATGTAATAAAACTCGTCGGAAACGGGTGCTTGCGGCGCTTTACCACTTACAATGGTTCCGTCACCAAAATCAACTTCATCAAGGCTTGTTCCTCCGCCCCATGTCCACTCAACGCCACCTTCGTAGATAGCAGTATTCGGACATTCGGGTTCGCAGGCACCGCAGTTGATGCACTCGTCAGTGATCATGATAGCCATGAGCGTACTAGGTTATGTGCAGAAAAATAGGTTCGACTTTTGGACAACAAATATAACTATTTAAAGGGTTAGGGCAAACTATTAGTTATTTTTGTCGTAAAATCAGCGATTGCCTGACAAGAATGACGCAAAACGAACGCATCCAAACTTTTATTGCTCTCGGAGACTTTTTACGGTCGGAACAAGGGCAAGCCGAAATCGACGAAATGGCCTGGCGGGCCAATACACAGAATAACTGGTTTACTCCTGCCAATGTGAAACGGGCTTTCCGCGCCATCAGTGACCATATGCTTACGGCTAATGCGCTCACGGAATGGGCCGCTCAGTACCCGCCGGAACCCGAAACACCGATGACTGTCGGCGTTGTTATGGCCGGAAATATTCCTGCGGTCGGATTTCATGACCTGCTCTGCGTATTGGTCAGCGGACACCGTATTATGGCTAAATTAAGTAGTCAGGATATTGTACTAATCAAATATTTAATACAAAAAATAACAGATTTAAACCCCGCTTTAGGCGAACGCATAACCGTTGCCGAACGCCTCAATGCCGCTGATGCCTTCATCGCCACCGGCAGCGACAACACGGCCCGTTACTTCGACTACTATTTCGGCAAGCGCCCGCACATCATCCGCCGCAACCGCACGTCGGTCGGGGTGCTGACCGGCGTAGAGTCGGATGAGCAACTTCTGGCCCTGTCGGAAGACGTACTGAGTTATTACGGGCTGGGATGCCGCAATGTATCTACCATCCTGATTCCGGATGTAGAGATCCTGCAACGTTTTCTGCGCGTTACCGAAGCGCTCATCCCGGAATATACCAGTAACCACAAGTACGTGAATAACTACGATTACAATAAATCGATTTATCTGGTCAACAGCGTACCGCACCTGGACAACTGCCTGCTGCTGATGACCGAAGACAACCGGCTGGTATCGCCGATCTCCGTGCTTTATTACCAGACGTACGATACACAGGCCCAACTGAACGCCTTTTTACAGGAGAATGCCGGAAAAATTCAGGTAGTTGCGTCTGCCGATGGCTGGTATCCGGGCAGTGTTCCGTTCGGAAAAACCCAGATGCCTGGCCTCAGCGACTACGCCGATGGTATCGATACGATGGCGTTTTTAACGAGTCTGTAGCCAGGAAGAGCACGGTTCATGACCGTGTTCTTCCTGTTTTTCAGTACCGCCAGCTGGTCAGGTCGGCTCCTTTAGGTGCGCTTGTTTCAATCCGTTTCAGGATTTTCGACAGGTACAGGGTATTGTACCGCAACCGGCTGATGTAGTTTGGCTGGGTATGATCGCCGTTCCAGCAGTGCTCGGCCCGGTCGCCGTAATCGACCTCGCCGTAATAATGCGGTGCCTTGGTCTGCTTCAGAAAATCCTCCATCAGGTAAACTGCGTTGTTGAGGTAATAATTATCCATATCACCGCAGTAGATATGAATCTTTCCGGTCAGTTTCGGCCCTAGTTTCGCCCAGTCGCGTCTGAGGATATGCAAGAGGTCGTAATGCTCCCGCCAGTATACGGCCACGCTGCTGTCGATATCGCCGGTCAGTTTATCCCAGATCGGTTTCGGGTATCCATCCTGCCCCATCGGCGAGTATACCGCCTGCCAGATATCCCACTGATCGCCGGAGCGGGAGTTGGTACCCAGCGCCAGTTCGCGGTGATTCATGTCCTGCACCGTGCATTTAACATGGCCGAGGTAATTCCGTTGCCCGGGACGCAGCATCCGGCGAAAAGGCCCGTCCATAAAATAGGCATTTTTGTCTTTATAGATATCAACAACGGTATAGGCCTTAAACGAAATCGGGTCGGGGCAGGCCGCAAAGCACCCGTTATACTCCTCAGGATAAAACACCTGTGCCGCCAGCGACTCCCAGCCCCCTGTTGAGCCACCATACAGGAACCGGGCCCAGCCCTGACCGATCCCCCGGAACCGGCGCTCAATTTCCGGAATCAGCTCATAGGTAATGGCATCCCCGTAAGGACCGAGGTTTTCGGAGTTTACCGCATACGAATCGTCGTAGAACGGATTGGCATGCTGAATTTCTACAATCAGCATACGCGGAAAGCTCTTGCTTGTCCATTGCTTATAGAAATCATAAGCCTCCTGTGCTACCCGTTTTTTGTACCCGTAAAGTTTAAACCGGTCAATGTAGTCGGTCGTATCCATGTTGGCGGGCGGCGGCGTTTCGCTGAAGCCCCCGAAATCGTCGGGGAAATGGCCGTGAAATACACACAGCGGATAGCGGGCTTCCGGGTGCTCATCGAAGCCGTGCGGCAGCAACACGTGTGCACCAATGTACATCGGCCGTCCCCAGAATTCGGTAAGGAGCTTACTCTGAATCCGGATGTGCTTGATGTATTTAGTGTCTTTCGGTTCGGAGACGGGCGGATTAATGCGGTTGAGTGATAGCCGGTACCACTGCTTTGAACCGGCCGTAATTCTGATTTTCTGCGGGATACTGTAGAGATTACCGGGAGCTGTCCGCCAGTTCTGCCCCTCTCCCCGATCCATGGGCAGTTTTACCGGCGGGCCGTATTTCCGCCTAAAGGTTTCGTATTTGTGCAGCACCGCCTGCACGTAATAGTCGCCCGGCGGCAGGCTTGCAATATCGTGGACGGGATACCCGAATGCCCGCGAGTCGATCAGCATTTGCTGACCCGGCCGCATTCCGTCAACGTCACGCCCGAAAATCTGGGCCGTTTTTACGTCATCGTTAACCTGAAAACGGGGTTCACTTTTGTCATTGGGGGCAAAAATCAGGAGCAGACGGCCGTCGACCGCTTCTTTGCCAACGGAATCCGGAAAGGTAATGGAGAACGTTTGTCCGGAGGCGCCGGAGTACACCAGCAACAGGCAGACAAACAGGCAGGTAAAAAAATTTCGCATAGATGTTCAGGTTTCAAGTCCGGACGTAAATATGCATCCGAAACCTGAAACCTGCCAGACCGCCCAGCGATTCTTTTATTGATAAACCCGTACGTAATCGACTTCCATCCGGGCCGGGAAAGCCGTCTCGTCCACCCCTTTCTGTCCACCCCAGTTGCCGCCAACGGCCAGGTTGAGAATCAGGTAAAACGGCTGATCGAACGGCCATTGCTCGTAGAGGGTACCGGTTTCTTCTTTGGTAATGGTATAATACAACTTTTCATCGACATAAAACTCGATGCGTTCCTTATTCCAGTCGATGGCATACACGTGAAAAGCCGTTGTGGCATCGGGCACCGGGATGGTCTTCGATTTCTGGGTTTTCTTTACATGATTGTACGACTCCGTATGGATTGTTCCGTGAACGGTGCCCTCGTCATAGCCTACATGTTCCATGATATCGATTTCACCGTCGCGGGGCCAGCTCATGGGTTCTTTGGCGGCCAGCATCCAGATTGCCGGCCACGTTCCCCGGCCTTTCGGCAGTTTCGCCCGGATTTCGAAGTGGCCGCCCTTCCACTCTACCTTGCCCCTGGTCCAGAGTTTTGCCGAGGTATATTCCCGGTTTTTATACGTTTCTTTCCGCGCTTCAATGATCAGCACCCCGTTTTCGATACGGGCATTTTCGGGGCGGCTTGCGAGGTAATATTGCAGTTCGTTATTGCCAAAGCCATGACCGCCCGTGTCGTAATTCCATTTGGCGGTATCAGGCAAACCCGCCACCTCAAACTCATCCGCCCAGATGAGCGTACGTTTTGCCGTACCGGTTGTACTGACCGGCGCTTGCGGCGAAGGGACCTGTACCGGTGTTTTATCGCCCGAACAAGCCAGTATAGTCATCAAAAGCAAGCCAAACATTGCCATGGTAGTATTAGAATACATCAATAGGTTAACTGTCCGGCGAAGATACAATTTCTGACTTGTTTAACGGTGATAACCTTAATTTTGCGGTATGGCGTTGCCAAACCGGCGCATTCGCCCTGCTTACATGCTATCTGAACAAGCTAAAAAACAAACCCGGCCGAAAGACCGGCCCAGTTTTTAAGGTAACCGTTGATAATAAGCGGTGTGTAGTTGGCCCGCATCAGAAAACCGCCCCCTTTCAGCGGACGAAGCCGGAAACCAATGTGCCCGTATGAGTAATGGCTGTTGCCGTCAACCTCAAACTCCGCCGACGGAATACTGAATTTCCCGCGAACCGGTACATATCCTACACCAAGTTCAAACGCCACACGGCGGTCGTCCATGACGGTATTGATCCCGATCGGGAAAGCCACCACCTGCCCCGTACCGGAGATGTAGTTTTGCGGCCCCGTGCCCAGTTGTTTAATCAGCGACATATCAAACACCTCGGCCCCGACCCGCAGGCCAATGCCCGAATTCCAGTTCAGGATCCGGATGTCGAGGTTTGAGGAATACAGAAATCCGCCGCCACCAGCTTCGCCATACAGAGCTACCGCCCGGCGGTCTTCATCACGGCGACGCTGGGCGGTGGTAATATGACATATGGTCAATAAAAGGAGCAAGCAAAAGACACACTTCATGGGCACAACCGACTTTTGGGGCAAAGTACGGGGTTTAGGCTGATTGTCGTGCGGATTCTTTGTAAATGGTATACGTTCACCATTCCGGTACACTGTCGCTGACCGGCAGTCTGGCACTGATCTCCATCAATTTATCAGGACGTATTCCCAATTGACTGTTAGCAATCAATTGATCGATCTCACTCCGGCTAAAGCGTGCATGATACTCCATAAAATGCCGGTCGAAATCGTTCAGTGCAGCGACTGTTTGTTGCGTTAACGATAGATCAAAGGCAGTCAGTGCCCATTCATGATAAACCTGCCGGTTGAACATAAACCGCTCGCCTTCCGGCACGGCACTGATACGGGAGATGAAACCAGGCAAATCACTGATCCGCTGATAGGCTTGTTTCACGGATGCAAGATGCTCGATTAAACCACGGGTTGTCAACCGGTTTGTCAGCGAATAGACCGCTTGTTTATCCATTCTGAAAGCCGCTGCCTGTGCCTGCATAATCAGCGGGAGCTGCCATTCCGGCTGTAAATCAGCGGCCCGTCTGTAAGCGTCGAGGGCGTTTTCCGGTTTCCCCTGCGATAGGTATGCATCGCCCAGCAGCATCCATGTAGCCGGTCGTTTCGGACCATCAATGGCCATTGATTGTTGAATGGCCTGAACTGCCTTACCGAATTCTCCCGCCGAACTGTGTAAAGAGGATACCCGAAGTAATAAGCGTCCGTAATCCGGTTGCTCAAGGCGTTGGTTTTCCATGACAGCCAATGCCTGATTATAGCAAAACTTTTTGGCCTCAATCGGTGCGTTTGGTTCCTGCCATACACTTATGGCAAAATCTGCCACCAGGTCTGCCACTTCATAACGGCCAATAATACTCTGATCATAAATCGCTTTCAGCTTATTCATTCGTTCAAAACCATTGGTTTCTGTAACCTGGCTATTCAGCTTTTTCAGGGTTAGACCAGCATTGATGCTCACATAACCAAGCCAGGCAATAAGCGCGGCAAGGCCAATCTTAACGGCATTCCTTCCTTGTGCCAAAAACCGGAAAATAGTACCGGCACGCTGGTCCGTTTCTTTCCCCACAAAGCCTGTTAACAGAAAGAAGAATTGAGCCGCCAGCAAATTATCCGGATTCAGTAAACCGAAAATAAAATACCCCCCTCCTACAGCCAGCAACACGCCAGCTTCGGGAGCAGAGAAAGAACGTATTTTCAACAAGAAAAATACCCATATGGCTAACCAGGCAATTATACCGGGAATACCGGCCGAAAAAGCCCACTCCAACGGTACACAGTGGATTCGGTCATACCATTCTGTACCATCTCCTGCAACCAGATCCGCATCATAATTTTTCGGAAACGCATAACTGTAGTTTTCCTGTCCCCAGCCCCGCAGCGGATGGTCAAGAAAACTCCTGAATGCCATAGCATTAGTAATTTGTCTGGCCGGCAGCGTGTTATTACCACCTGAAAGATTGGTTAACCGGTTGACGCCGGCAATAGTCTGAAAAAGCGGTTTACGTTGCAGCAGCCAGTAGCTGCCGACCAGGCTGATAACGGCCATTCCGGCCACTCCGATGAGTAATGGCAGCGACCGGAAACGGTTCCATAACCAGGATAAGCCCCAGAGTACCAGTCCTCCGCCCAGCCCCAATATGCCGGAACGAGCTCCTGATAAAACAATTCCCCAACTTAAAGCAACGCAAACAAACAGGATTACCGGGATTCTGATCGTAGTAGAAATCCAGGTTGCTTTTGTGCCAATATAGATGGCCAGAAAAATATGTATCAGTAAATAGGCAGCCAGAAAAGCAGGTTGTCCGACAGTGGCAACAAAACGGTAATGGTCTCCCAGCCAGCCTGTAGGACTTACATATCCGATAACCAATACACTTAAGGCAATGGCTGTTGATGCTATGAAAAGCCAGTCCCATTGTTTCGATGTTAGTCCCGTACCGGATACAACCAGGGCATATAATCCGAGATGCAGATAGCCGGTAAACCCTTCCATACGCATAAACCCGGAAAAGATACTTTGTGCAGGGTCAACGCCGGCCGTGTCAGCCAGCGCAACAATCAGCAGAAACAGAATAAGGCTCAGTTGTAGCCATGATCCGCTTGCGTTGTGACGTGCGGGTAAAAACAACCATAGCAATGCCATTCCTTCGGCGAGTATCCGGAAATAAAGGCCGCGAATGGCCACAAATCCAAAAAAAGATGACGCGCTATAAACAAGGGGTGTGAAAAGGCTTAGCAGCAACAAAAAAAATATACTCTTCCGGATAAATTCCCCTTTACTGCCTTTTACCTTGTTTCCGTTGCTTAAGTCTGTTTCTTTGACCGCAGGTTGCGGCTTCAGACTGGCTGTTTGTTTTTTTCCGGACTGACGTGTTGTCATCATTTTTGCCATGAGCAGAATTACTGTACTATAACAGGCAAAGAGCTGTCGGGCGATGAGTAGCCCGACAGCTCTTTGCCTGAAGGTCAATCTATTACCTCACCAACCAGACGGTTTTCTCTGTATTTGGCGTGCTCACCTTAATATAATAAGAGCCTTTGGGGCCAATCAGCTGCAACGTTTGTTGTTCCACACTACGGGCCTGACCGACTTCTCGTTTATCCAGCAACTGTCTGGCGGCATTAAAGCCTTCGATTAACAACTTGCTGCCTGCTACCCCTTCAACCGAGACGGAAATAACCTCTGATTGTGTTGGTCTTGTGCTCAGGATAACACGCATCGGAGACGCTCCTGAAACCGTTGATTTGGTACGCCCTATTCCAGCGGCTGTTGCCGAGGTACATGTTGTCGAAATACCTTCACTGTAAGCACCGGTCAACGCCCCCTGATTATAAACAAGTAATGTATAGCTACCAGCCTGTGAAATGCCGTTTGCCACAACGTTATAGGTATCCGGAACACGGTATACATTACTGTAAACATACCCGGAAGGTCCGATAAACACAAATTCATTACCGTGTGCCACGGCTGCCAGGCCTGCCGCTGTAGTTGTCTGGCCATCCTCCGGACAGGTCAGCATGTCTGTCACCTCAAACGTATCAGGCACAAGGGGTTCATCGGCCGGTAAGACCGGAACACTGCTTTTCAGGAGGCAACCGTCCTGATTGATAGCCAGTATTGTATACAAACCCACCTGACTGACACTAAACAGACCGGTACTATTCGTACTGATTTCGCCGGAGGGGGTTACAAACGTATACGTCGGTGCGCCGGTTGTTTGTGCGGAAACACTTACTGAGTTGACCCCATCTCCTAATCGTCCTGATACATTTACTTGCGGGAATGGATAACTCGCTACCACCACAACGTTGGTAGTGCCTACTCCCAGGCAGCCTTCCGGTGATACACAACTCATTGAATAGGGGAATGTACCGACCGTATTCGTAGTCAGGGAAATGACAGGACCCGTTTGTCCGGTAGCCCATACGACCGTTCCGCTGTTACATCCACTGGCAGTCAGAGAGGCAATCTGATCAATACAAACGGTGGCACTCGCCGGAGAAAAGCTGATCATCGGAGCACTGGAAACCACGGTGTAAGTACCTAACCCCGTACTACCGTTTACATCTATTGCCGACACAGCGTATACGCCGGACGCCAGGCCGGTAAACTGCCCTGTACTATTATTGAAGGTCTGCCCGTTTGCACTCAGGGAATACCTGTATGGAGAAAAGCCTCCGCTTGCCGTTACACTGATCAACTGATTACATCCCTGCTGACTGGAGGATGTCTGTACAGTAATGGATGAGGGTAACGTTGAGAATGTTTGGGATGTTGAAAAACCGGAAATATCGGTCGTTGAACAAGCACTGGCAATTTGCCATTCATACAGGGTGTTTGGCACTAATCCGCTTAACGAAAAAGTAAATCCTGAGACGGTTGTTGAAGACCAGGTCGTCCCGTTTATTGGCCTCCATTGAATAACCGCTGAGCCGGGCGAAGTCCATGACAAACTTGCCGTGGTGGTGGTCAGGCCGAAACTCCCCGCATTCGAAGCCGTATTGAGACAGGAGGTGGTGGTAAATGCTTTTGGTGTTGAATAGCCGGATGTCAGCGTGGTGGCACAAACCTGATCCACCTGGAATTCGTATGCTGTGCTGCCCCGGAGCCCGGTCAGTGAGTAAACTGTAGAGGTTACGTTGGTTACAGACCCTTCCCATGTGCTGTTCCCCTGTCGTCGCCACTGCACATTATAATTATAAGGAGGCCAGTTTACCCCTCTTCCCCATCGGAGCGTGGTCGCATTTAATGTGGTGTTTGACACCTCAAGCATGATTGGCTTAGGACAATCACCCGATTGCGTAAACGAAACCGGTGTCCCGAAGGCAGAAACCGTCCCTGACGGGCAAACGGTAGCAACCCTGTATTCGTATACATTGCCGGGAGTCAGGTTTGTTAATTGATACGTGTTGCCGGTCAATCCGTTTACGGCATTCCATGCCCCCCCTTGTTGTCTCCATTCGAGAACATAATTACCGTTACTGGTTAATCCGGTCCAGACAAGATTAACACTTGTTGTATTTGCGACAGACGGATACATGCCACTGGCAATGTTTGCACAGCCTGTTGATGTCAACGATAAGGGCGCAACCGGAATGGATAGTACATTGCCACCTCCGCCCGAAACAATCACATTAGCCGGATCCGGGTAAGAATCAACCGGTAAAAAATAAATTTTCTGGTTCATTTCCGGCGCGCCACCACTGATGCTTATCGACGTTTTTGAGTAGTAATTTCCATTTGTTGAGGCTGCTATCCCGGCGGGCAATGTAACATTAAACGATGTAAATGATTTCAGGTTACTGGCTTTTACAGTAAGACTATATGACAAAGGGTCGCCAGTAAACGAAATGGATGGCGACGAGCTTGACAGATTCAGGATTCCGGCATTATCTGCCGTCACAAGTCCTGTGACGGTAATCACTACCGGTGCTGCTCCCGGACTGGTAAAGGTTATACTTGCAGGATAGGTACCAACCGATAGCCCTGCGTTTAATTTTAAAACAATCGGAAAACTGGAAAAAAAGGAACTGTTATTTGATGCGGTATAAGAGGTACCTAAACTAGCGGTGCCATCAGTGGATGTAAATGTGTATCCGTTACCGGCACAGACAGCCGAAAGCGAAACACTGTTTCCGCTGTAACCGAATACACTTACATTAAAGTTATAAACCGATGGACCATTATTTTGGGCATACGCCAGCGTTATGGAGGTCGGAGAGACAGAAATTGTCTGAGCACTTACGGCGATCGAACTAAAAAAGCTTAGTAAACAAATAAAACAGGCAAGGTGGCGAATAGGTAAAATTGCTTTCATGGGTAAGATAATTTGTGGGTTTGTGGGATTGTCTGGTTTATGTGACTGTAACCTGCCAGACAACTAATCCCCCAATTACCTTATTTATGGCTGCTCAGCCTACCATACTTTTACCAATGCTTGCTTTTTTTTTATCAATCCTGACATAAGTTTAATAAAATACGTTACGTCTTTTTTTGTTTATTGACTATAATATTCACACTAACTTTTCATTAGCTTTGAAGTGCACACTATGCGTAACTAAACATGCCACATATAGATACATTTAAGTATACACTGCTGGTATTTTTTTTATTCATTGATATACGACCCGCATTATGTCAGATTTCACCAGGACTTCCGTTACAACCCCATAAAGTGACATGGGCAAATAAAGTTTATAGAGAATCCATTCAGAAAAAAGATTCAGCCCTGCTGGCAGAAGCATATTATTTATATGGCAAGATTTATCAGGCTGCCGGCGATGTGCTGACAGCTAAGCGCTTCTTTATGCGAGCGCTGCGTATTCAGGAAAAACAGGGAGTTTCTGAAGAATTAGCCAGACTATATTATCGGTTAGCAGACCTTGCTTTCAGGCAATTACTGTATAAAGAGGCCAGATACTACATTGACCTTGAATTCCGTATTGCCCGACAACTGGGGACCGACAAAGCACTGATCCGCGTATATGGAGACCTCGACCATTTGCACCGGACCGATTGGTCTCCGGCCAGCCTTCATTACCCGAAACCGAATATTGACAGTGCGCTTTATTATATCCGGAAAATGGAGCCGTTGTTATTACGCAGCAAAGATCCTGTCGTACTAACTGAATTTTACCGCTCAACCGGAGACCGTTTTCTGGAGGCTCGTAATACTAAATGTCTCTCTTATTACTATAAAACGTTATGGTTTCACCAAAAGCATAAAAAAAGGTATGAAGAGGTGAATTCAATGTTACGAATAAGCCAGGCATATATTTCATTCAGGCAATTTAAAAAGGGGCTTGCCTGGTTGAGGAAAGCAGAAATAATTCAATCCGAATTACCATCGAATACCAGAAATTTCACCGCGTTAAAAAACTCATTTGCCTTAATTTACCATGCTTACTACCGTGGAACCGGTAATTGGCAAAAGGCCTATCAGTATCAGCAACTGCTTTTCGGGATTGTAAAACAGGAACTCGCATTTGACCGTAACGGAGCCTTGTCACGCCTCAGTCTTGAATACGACACCGAAAAAAAGGAAGCCCGTATAAAACAGCAGCAACAAGAAATTGCCTTCCGCAACGAAAGCCTGAGAAATCACCAGCGCTTTATTATGGCGATGTCGGCTTTACTGATGATCACCATTGGAATGAGTGTTGTTTTTTTTCGCCTCTATCGCAAAAATCAGCGCATCAGCCAGCGAAATGCCGATCTGGTGAAAGAACAGAACCACCGCGTTAAAAATAATCTCCAGGTAGTTTCCAGCTTACTGAGCCTGCAATCAAACCGGCTGACGGATACAAATGCGCAGAGAGCAGTCGAAGAAAGTCAGCTGCGTGTCCACACCATGGCTATTCTGCATCGTCGGCTGTATGACAGCGATGGTCTGGTCACCGTAAATCTGGCCGAATACCTTCCCGACCTCGTCAGAGGTGTTATCAATTCCTATGGCTATAACCAGATTGAGCCAGCCCTCGACATCCCGTCTGTATACCTTACAGCCGACCAAACCCTGCCCGTTGGCCTGATTATTAACGAATTAACAACCAATGCCTGCAAGTATGCCTTTGCGGATAATCCCGACCCGTCTTTCCGGCTGGAGGTGAGGCAACACGGCAGACAACTTACGCTACAGGTAACCGATAACGGTCCGGGATGGAAGCAATTCCCCGATCACAGCCGTGTCAGAAGCTTTGGTCTACGGCTGATATCTTTGCAGGTATCCCAATTGCGTGGCACGTATTTCTTTGCCGATAATACACCACATGGCACTGCCTTTACGATGACTTTTTCAATTACCTAACCTACCCCGTAACATGTCTGTTGTCAAATCACTTGCCATTTTACTCGTCGAAGATGATTTACTCACAGCCTGTGATATTCAGGAGACCCTGGAAAAAGCAGGACATCGAGTTACATCGATCGCGCGAACATACCAGGAGGCCCTTGCGGCTGTAAAGCAGCAGATACCCGATCTGGCGATCATGGATATCCGGCTGGAAGGTTCGCCGGCCGACGGGATCATTACCGCCAAAGAGGTTATCCGCATCCATCCTATGCCCATCATCTATCTGACAGCCAGCTCCGAAAAGGAGACCGTCGACCGGGCCCGGGAAACGCTTCCGCTTAATTATATCATAAAACCGTTCAGACCGGCAGAGCTTCCCCGTCAAATTGAGATGGCTTATCACTATTATGAACAAACCAGACAAACGCCAGGCAGTACAGGAATGTCATCCGACAGTATCTTTTTACCACTAAACAGGGGGTATCAGAAAGTACTCCGAAAAGACATTTCCTTGCTCTGCGCCGATGGAGCCTATACCAGACTCATTCTTGCTCACTCCGACAAAACACATTTAGTTTCCATGAATTTAGGCTATCTGATGCAGTACTTCGATACCCACCCGTTTTTTAAAATTTCCCGTTCCTACATCATCAATCTGAACGAGGTTGAACGCATTGAAGGGAATTCTGTTTTTATTACAAATTATCGCGAAGCCATTTCGATACCTGAAAAAATGCGGGCACTGCTACTAAGCCGGTTAAACGTCATCCGGACCCGATAAATAATGCGGGCTTAGCTGACCAATAAACCCGCCGGTATGCTTTACCGCCCGAAGGCCCAGACCAGAAAACCGGGCATAACGGCACTCCAGGTCTCCTGATTGTGCTGGCCGCCCTGTACTTCAACGTACCGGATCTGTTGTTCCTTGCGGTACCCTTTAGCCTCCAGCTCATGGATGATATCGAGCGTATCGTCGATGGAGTCAATGACGCCGTTGTTGTTGCGGTCGCTCGTTTCGTCGTCGGTGCCGGTCTGGAGCCAGAACTGAAGCGCCTTTTTGCCCGCGAGGGCAGGCGCCGGCGTCTGCCGGATAAGCACATGCATGATACGGTCGTGATAGTCATTGTAAGCCGTACTGAAGGCTTTACTCCGCCACCAGAACGAACCGGAAAACACACCAACCCGCGAAAAACGGTCGGGATGGTGCCATACGATATCAAACGCCGACAGGCCACCAAGGGAGAACCCGGCAAAGGCTGTTTGTGCGGCATCGGCCGAAACAGCATATTGTTTCTGAATATGGGGCAAAAGCTCTGTCAGCACGAAATCCGTATACAATCCGGCCTTGCTACCCCGCTTCATGTAATCGGCCTGTGCGGCGGTACCGTACTCCTGAATCCGGTCTCCGGCATGAATCGCCACCACGACCACCGGCCGGATTACGTCTTGCTGATAGAGCGAATCCATTATTTCCTGTAACCGCAAACGGGGTAAATCCTGCCCGTCATTCAGGTATAAAACAGGGTAAGGGGCAGACTGGCTGTCGTATCCCGGGGGTAAAATAACTTCCAGCCGGACAGCCCGCTGTAAGGGCACTGAAAGAACCGAATCAGCGACCAAAGTCGTTTGAAAAGCCGAAGCTGGTGAGCCTGTGAATGGTAACATTATGTATATAAACAACAGCCAGGTAAAACACATCAGGAACAAATTTGGGCTTTTTTTCGACGGTCGCCAGCGCTTCCGGCTTTCTTTTTCTAAATTTTCGCTATTTTTCATGTGAAATTTCTGCGTTACAAACACCCGTTACCGATCAGTATACCGATTGTAGGGCAGAATGTTCACCCGGTTGCCGCCATCGGTTTCGGTTCGGATTTGCTCCGGTAACAGCCCTGGCGGCAGTGCCTCACTTAACACAAACTAAATGCAGGAACGTTACTCTAAATGGTATTCGCATCACCTTGGTCGTGACATCGAAATGCTGACATTCGGCCATTGGGGGTATCCGGTTCTCCTTTTCCCGACATCGTTCGGCCGTTATTACCAGAACAAAGACATGGGGCTGATTGACTCGGTCCGGTGGTTTGTCGAACAGGGCAAAATCAAAATCTATTGCATCGACAGCATCGACACCGACAGTTTCTATGCCAAACATCTGCACCCGTCGGTGCGTATCCGGAATCATTTCTGGTACGACAAAATGCTGCATGAGGAGCTGCTGCCGTGGATGCAGCGCGAAGGCGGTGTCCATAAAATCGCGGTTGGCGGATGCAGTTTCGGTGGTTACCACGCCATGAATTTCGCCTTCCGGCATCCGGATGTAGTCTCGCATCTCTGGACCATGGGCGCGGCCTTCGATATCCGGTCGTTTCTCGACGGGTATTACGACGATACGGTCTATTTTAACAATCCGGTCGACTTTATGCCCAATGCGCACCATGATCAGTTTCACCAGATGAAGATTGTACTTGGTACCTCAGAACATGATTTCTGTAAACCGGCCAACATCCGGATGTCGCAGATTCTGAACCGGAAAGGCATTCACCACTGGCTCGATATCCGGCCGTGGGGCCTGCATGACTGGCCTGTCTGGAAAGAAATGTTTCCACACTACGTCAGTGTCATGTAGCCGTATCCGGCAATTTCCGGCAGACATCTGCCGGCTCTGAACGTTCGAACGACTCAACAGTTTGTTTACCAATAGTTTTACCAACAGAACAAACATTACTCACAATTAACTGACTTTCAGCTCGATGGCAAAAATAGGTATCTTATTCGGACAGGAAAATACGTTTCCGCAGGCATTTATTGACCGCGTAAACGAAAAACAAAGTGAATTTAAAGCCGAATTCGTCAGTATTGACCAGGTCGAACAAGGCGTTGCCACCGACTATGCTGTCATTATCGACCGGATTTCGCAGGATGTACCGTTCTACCGGGCTTTCCTGAAAAATGCGGCCCTGACCGGTACGGCCGTTATCAATAACCCGTTCTGGTGGAGTGCCGACGAAAAGTTCTTTAACAACTGTCTGGCGGTGCAGCTGGGTGTACCCGTACCGAAAACTTTTCTGCTGCCGTCCAAAGAGCGGCCGGACGATACCAATGCCAATTCTTTCCGGAACCTGCGCATGATGGATTGGGACGGTATTTTTAACTACATCGGCTTTCCGGCTTTCATGAAACCACACGCCGGTGGTGGCTGGAAGAGCGTTTATAAGGTTCACAACCCGCAGGAGTTCTATCAGGCGTACGACGAAACCGGTCAGCTGGTCATGCTGTATCAGGAAGCGATTGAGTTCGAAGACTATTTCCGCTGCTACTGCATTGGCGGGAAAGAGGTCCGGATCATGCCGTATGAACCCCGCAACCCGCACCACCTGCGTTATGCGGCAGAACCACAGACCAAAGGCCCGGCCCTCGAAAAACTGCTGGCTACGATCAGGGAATATGTGCTGGCGCTGAATAACGGCCTTGGCTACGACTTCAATACCTTTGAGTTTGCCGTGCGCGATGGAATTCCGATTGCCATTGACTTCTGCAACCCGGCTCCCGACGCCGATCTGTATTCGGTCGGACAGGAAAACTTTGACTGGGTGGTTGAAGCGGCAGCCAACTTCGCTATCGAAAAAGCAAAGAGCTATAAACCCGGCCAGATGAATCTGACCTGGGGATCCTTTGTCCGTCATTCGACGCAGGGCCTTGGTATGACGCCACCGGCAGCAGCCACCGAACCGGCCGCCACTGAGCCTGAAGCCGCCGCTAAACCGAAGCGTACGAAAAAGAAATAAGTCTGTCCGGGTGCCGGTAGATCTACCGGCACCCGATATTATTTACCTCTACATCTGAATTACTATGCCCGTTTTTACCCTCGGAATCGAAGAAGAGTTTCAGACCATTGACCCGGATACCAGGGAGCTCCGGTCGCACATGTCCAAAATTGTGGAAGGTGGAAAGATTGTGTTACAGGAACGGGTAAAAGCCGAGATGCACCAGGCAGTGGTGGAGGTTGGCACAGAAATCTGTAACAATATTCACGAGGCCCGTGATGAGGTTACGTACCTGCGCCGCAATATCATGGAACTGGCCGACAAACAGAATCTGCGCATTGCCTCGGCCGGCACCCACCCGTTTTCCGACTGGCAGGATCAGCTGATTACACCCAATGAACGCTACGACCGCCTGATTGACGAAATGCGGGATGTGGCCCGTTCGAACCTGATCTTTGGCCTGCACGTACACGTAGGCATCGAGAGCCGTAACGAGGGCATACAGATTATGAATGCGGTACGGTATTTTCTGCCCCACATTTATGCACTCTCGACCAATTCGCCGTTCTGGCGCGGCCGCAATACGGGTTTTAAATCGTACCGGTCCAAAGTGTTTGACAAGTTCCCGCGTACCGGGATTCCGGACTTTTTCTCGTCGGCCGCCGAATACGACGAATACATTAACCTGCTGGTAAAAACAAACTGTATCGACAACGGCAAGAAAATCTGGTGGGACATCCGGCTCCATCCGTTCTTCAACACCATCGAATTCCGGATTTGCGACTGCCCGATGCGGGTTGATGAAACCATCTGTCTGGCGGCTATCATGCAGGCCCTTGTAGCAAAAATCTACAAGCTGCACCGGCAAAACCTGAATTTCCGGCCTTACCGGCGTATTCTGATTAACGAAAACAAATGGCGGGCCGCCCGGTATGGCATCGAAGGAAAACTGATTGATTTCGGTAAGCAGGAAGAAGTTCCGACCCATCACCTCATCCACGAACTGCTCGATTTTATCGACGATGTGCTCGATGAACTAGGCAGCCGCGCCGAGTGCGAATATGTACTCAAAATTCTGGAAATGGGTACCGGTGCCGATCGTCAGTTAGCCGTTTTCCAGCAAACCGGTGACCTGAAGCGCGTTGTGGATTACATTGTCGAGGAAACTTCTCACGGAGTACGGTAGTTAAACCTGTAGAACGGAGCGGTTCGCCGCGTGGTGTTATTCCGTTCTGCATTGCAGATTATGAAACAGATAAGATTAGCGATTCTGGATATGTATGACAACCATCCTAATGAAGGGATGCGTTGTATCCATCAGCTTATTCAGAAAACCAAAGAAGAAGAGCAGATCGACCTGACCGTTGATGTGTTTAATGTCCGGGCCAACAACGAACTCCCCGGCCTCGATTACGATATTTATGTATCTACAGGAGGGCCAGGCAGTCCGCTGCCGTCATCCGATGCCTGGGAACGGCATTATTTCTCATTGATTGACAGGCTGTTTGAGTATAACCGGCAGAACCGGCAGAAAAAATACGTTTTTCTGATTTGCCACTCGTTTCAGCTCGTTGCCCGCCATTTCCGGATCGGGATGATCAGCAAGCGGCGGTCAACCTCGTTCGGTATTTTCCCGATTCACCGCACCGACGACGGGCATTCGGAGCCTTATTTCAAGGCACTTCCCGATCCGCTGTTTGCCGTCGATTCACGGGATTTCCAGCTGACGAGTCCGAACTGGAACCGGATCGAAGAACTGGGTATGAAAGTACTCGCCCTCGAAAAAATCCGGCCCCATGTCAACCTGGAACGGGCCATTATGGCGGTCCGGTTCTCAAACGAAATCTTCGGTACCCAGTTTCACCCCGAGGCCGATAGTGCCGGGATGCTCCGGTATTTTCTGACCGACGAGAAACGGAATCAGATTGTTGCCAACCATGGCGAAGCCAAGTATAATGAAATGGTAGACTCACTCCAGGATCCCGACAAGATCCGGCTGACGGAAGCCGTAATCATTCCTTCGTTTCTGCGGCAAGCGATTCGCGCCTTTGCCCCGTTGACGCCACAAATGCATAACTAACCCATTTTCAGCCTCTTCGGTTGAAAGCTAAACCAAGCAATTATGATTTCAACAGTCCGTCAGATCTATAATGAAGCATTTAGTAAAGAACGATACCAGGACTTACTACAGGCTATAAACGAGGATTTGCCTGGAATGCTGGACTTCCGGATTGCCGAAACGCCCGTCTTCGTACCGAAAGAACTGAAAGAGAAACTGATCTCGGCCTGTGATCATATTATTGATGTCATCGCCGCCGACAACTTTAAGGAGTTAACCGAAAAGGCGATTCCGCGCAATGATTATGTCCCGAACGAAGACGATCACGCGGGCTTTCTGGCGATTGACTTTGCGGTTTGCCGGAACGAATCGACCGGCGAGCTGGAACCTCAGTTGATTGAGTTACAAGGATTTCCGTCTTTGTTTGGTTTTCAGGCCTATATTCCGGGTCAGTTCCGCCATCACTTCCCGATTCCGGAATCGTATACCTCCCTGTTCAATGTTGCCGACCGGGATGCTTATGTTGATGAATTGCGCAAACTGATTGTCGGAGAACACGATCCGGCGCATGTGATTCTGCTGGAAATTTATCCGGAGCAACAGAAAACCCGGATTGACTTTGAACTGACCCGTCGCTTTCTGGGCGTTGAGCCGGTCTGTCTGACCAACATCAAAAAAGAGGGCCGGACACTGTCTTACGAAAAAGACGGCCGGCTGATTCCGATCAAACGAATCTATAACCGGCTGATTTTCGATGACTTACAGCGTTTCGTTAACCTTGATACGGAATTCAGCCCCACCGATGATGTTGATGTTGAATGGGTGTGCCATCCGAACTGGTTTTTCCGGATCAGTAAATATACACTCCCGTTGTTCGACAGTCCGTTTGTGCCCAAAAGTCATTTCCTGAGCGATCTGGAAGCCTACCCGGCCGATCTGGAAAATTACGTGCTGAAGCCTCTGTTCTCCTTCGCCGGCAGCGGCGTGCAGCTGCATATTTCGGAAGAAGACCTTGATGCCATTCCGCCCTATGAGCGGCATAACTTTCTGTTACAGCGGAAAGTGCAGTACGAACCCGTGATTCAGTCGCCGGACGGGCTGGTGAAGTGCGAAATCCGGATGCTCTTTATCTGGCACAAGGACGAGCCGCGTCCCAAACTGGTCACTAACCTGGCACGCCTGAGCCGCGGCGAGATGATCGGCGTAAACTTCAACAAAAACAAAGATTGGGTTGGCGGCAGTATCTGCTTTTTTGAGCCTTAATGCGGCTTTACATACTTCAGGACTACCTGCAGCAGATCATCGGGGTAAAACGGTTTTACCAGGATATCATTCAGGCCGGTAGTCCTGATTTTTTCTTCTACTTCTTCCGGTAAACTGGCCGTCAGGGCAATAACCGGTATGGTTTCGCCACGGGCCCGGATCTGCCGGGTGGCTTCGTAGCCATCCATCACCGGCATCTGCAAATCCATCAGCACAATATGATGACGGGTTGTATCCAGTTTATCCAGCGCAACCTGCCCGTTTTCGGCTACTTCGGCCGTGGCCCCGAGCCGGGTCAGAATACTTTCTGCCAGAAACACATTCATCGGGTTATCTTCCACCAGAAGCACGGAAATACGTTCCAGGGGTTTCTCATTCTTCTGAACCGGCTTTGGCTGCTCTGCAGGGGTTGGTTCTTCGGCAGACTTCATAAACGATTGAGTAAAATAAAACATGGCCCCTTTGCC
Organism: Arsenicibacter rosenii; assembly: GCF_001870735.1. Lineage (GTDB taxonomy): Bacteria > Bacteroidota > Bacteroidia > Cytophagales > Spirosomataceae > Arsenicibacter > Arsenicibacter rosenii. The sequence continues at coordinate 110,651 of NZ_MORL01000013.1, forward strand.
GGGCTCACTGGCCAATTTCAGGTCAACGCCCTGTAAATCAAGGATACGCTTGCAAATACTTAAACCAAGCCCGGTACCGCCGTAGTTCCTCGACATCGACGAATCGGCCTGGGTGAAGTCATTAAAAATCAGTTTCTGCTTGTCGGGGGCCACACCGATACCGGTATCTTTCACCGAAAACATCAGTTCGACCACGTCGCCTTCGTCCTTTGCCACTTTTACCCGAATATCAACCCAGCCGGTTTCGGTAAACTTGATGCCGTTCTGCACCAGATTCATCAGTACCTGCGTCGTACGGGTCGGGTCGGCCAGCACCCTTGCCGGAATGCCCGGGTCAAGGTTAATCCGCAAATCAATGCCTTTTTTCTCCGCGTTGATCCGGTAACCGGCCTGAATTTGCCGGACAATTTTGGCTATATCGGTCGGGATCGACTCAAACGTTACCTTACCGGCTTCAATTTTGTTAAAATCCAGAATGTCGTTGACGATTTCGAGCAGGTTATTCGTCGAAAACTGCATGGCCTCCAGCTGCGGCAGCTGATCTTCGCGCGGGTTGTTCTGAATCAGCAGGTGGGTCATTCCGACAACCGCATTAAGCGGGGTCCGGATTTCGTGGCTCATCGTACTCAGAAACTCGCTCTTAACCCGCAACCCTTCCTCTGCCTGCCGTTTGGCATACTGCAAGCGATAGGCAAACCGGTAGGACAGAATGAGCGACTGCAGAAAAAAGAACAGCAGATACCCCACGAAAAGCACCCACTTCTGCGGTATAAAAATCCCGAAATGATTGAGTAGTACGAATAGAAAAATGACCAGCAGTACCCCCGTACTCATCAGCGCATAGCCGGCTCCCGGCCGCCGGTGCCTTGCCGCCTGAATATATACCCGGGTGCCGTACAGGATAAAACCGAACATCATGTACAGAAACCATTCCATCAGTTGGGTAATGAGTAAGGACGGCAGCAGTACTGTAAGCAAGGCAAAACTAAAACAGATGCCGATCATGACGTTTTTCAGTTGCCGGTTAATATCTCCGGCATACAGCTCCCAGGTGTACAGCACAAAAAAGCCAATGCCAAGGTAAAGCGACAGGTATTCCAGATGCAGGGTGACACTCCAGCTCAGATCGGGGAAAAGCGTATGAAAGGCATACTGGTTCGTGCCCATGATCCGGTAGCTGTAAATGACGCAGAACAAGGCAAAAAACAGGATGGAACGCTCATGTCTGCCCAGCAGATACAGGCCCAGAAAAAACAACCCGCCCATAAACAGGCATCCCGTCAGCAGAAAATCAAGTGCCAGATTCCGATGCCAGTCAAAAAGCAGTTCATCCTGATTGCCAAGGACAATCTGATCGTAAGGGCCGCCTTTGATGTGGTGAAAATTGGCCACCTGCAGAACCAGCACTACCGAATCGGTATCGACGGGCAGCCGGCAAACCTGTGTCATCCAGTAGGGTGTCGTAGTGGCAGCGGTCAGGCCTGGCTGCCCGTTCCGGGCGACCTCCTGCCCGTTGGCCAGCAACACATAAGACGTATAGATATCCGGTAGTCTGAGTCCTAGCTCAGGATGGTTCCCGGGCAGCAGAATAGTCAGCTGATAGGTAGCTACTCCCTGACTGGAAACAGGTTTTCCTTTCCAGCGACATTGCTGCCAGGTGGCCGGGAACGGAACCGCCTCCGGATCGGTCAGCGTGTGCTGTAACACGCCCCACTGCCACAGCCAGGTACCCGAAAGACGAACCTGCTGACGGGCAAAGTCAACGTTGCGGGCATCCAGCAGCCCGTTTTCGGCAACCGGATTTTTCAGTGGTGTAGACGCAGAAGCGCCTCCGTGCACCAGACAACCCGTAACTATCTGCATGCAAAGCCAAAAAATGCGACAAAGTAGCCGGTGGTTCATTCTCTTCCGTGCAGATAAGATTGTCGATTACATCATACGTTTATTTAAACGTCTAAAGTAAACGAAAAGGTTAAATTGTCAACTACTTAGCTACAAATAATAAGCCACCGCGCTTCTGCGTCCTGAATACTATCTCCGAAACAAAGGACTTTCCTTGCGGAAGCGGTAACTTCTTACTAAGTTGCTGTCTATACTGATTCCATTCACTTCTCGCCTGCTTCATGAAAAAACTACTTCCGCTGGCCTGCCTGCTGGCCACTGTTGCGGTTGGACAACCTGTACCGAATAAACCGGATCATGTCACAAAAACGTATCAGCCACCCGCCTTTACGGACCCTGACCGGCATAAGAAAATCGAGGCGGCCATTCCGGTTATCGACAAACTCTACCGCGAATACGCCGAAAAGAACCATTTCCCCGGCATTGTCTTCGGATTGGTTGTCGACGGGAAACTGGTGCATGCGGGCGGGGCTGGTTTTACCGATGTCAGCAAGAAACTGGCGGCAACGCCTGCTTCGCTGTTCCGGATCGCTTCCATGAGCAAAAGCGTCACCAATATGGCGATCCTCAAACTCCGCGATGAAGGCAAACTACGGCTCGACGACCCGGTGCAGCAATACATTCCGGATATGGCGAAAATGACCTACCTCACCGCCGACTCCCCGCTGATCACCATCCGCCACCTGATGACGCATACGGCCGGTTTTCCGGAAGACAACCCATGGGGCGACCGCCAGCTCGACGACTCAGACGCTGATCTCATCAAGCTTATCAAAGGTGACCTGTCGAATTCGAATGTGCCCGGTGTCAGCTACGAATACAGCAACCTGGGTTTTGCCATGCTGGGGGCCATCATTACCAGGGTTTCCGGTAAACAATACCAGAACTACATCACCGACAATATCCTGAAGCCGCTGGGCATGACACACACGGTCTGGGAATACACGAAGGTACCGGCTGAACAGCTGGCGCACGGCTATCGCCGGGAAGATAATCAATGGAAAGAAGAGGCCCTGCTCCACGATGGGTCATACGGCGCAATGGGCGGGCTGATCACGTCGGTCGAAGACTTCAGTAAGTACATGGCCTACCATCAGGCGGCATGGCCTCCCCGCAGCGATGCCGATGCCGGACCGGTCAAACGCAGTTCGGTACGGGAAATGCAGCAGCCCTGGACATTCAATTTCCTGAATCCGCAATTTAAGTACCCTGGTGGCCGGACGTGCGCCATGACCAGCAGCTACGCCTACGGTCTGCGCTGGAGCCGCGACTGCGACGGCCGGGTGTATGTCGGCCATACCGGCGGCTTACCGGGTTTCGGCAGTCAGTGGTGGATCATGCCCGACTACGGCATCGGTGTCGTTGCCTGCGGAAACCTGACCTATGCCAGTATGGGTAATGCCAACTGGGCGGTACTCGACACGCTGATCCGGCTGGCAGATCTGAAGCCACGTCAGCTGCCGGTTTCACCGATACTGGCGCAACGCAAAAACGAATTAATGAACCTCCTGCCCGACTGGACCAACGCAGAAAAAAGCGGCCTTTTTGCCGAAAATTTCTTCCCTGACAAATCCGTTGCGCATCGCCGCCAGGCCGTTAAAGAGCTGTATGCCAAGGCCGGAAAGATTATCCGCGTCGGTGAGATGATTCCCGAAAATCAGCTACGGGGCCGCTTCCTGATCGAAGGTGAACAGGCCAATATTGATGTGTTTTTTACCCTGACTCCCGAAAATCCGGCGCTTATTCAGCAGCTTGACTTCCGGGAAGTCAGCAAATAAAGCCGACGGCCACCGGTGAAGCCATACTGGCACCGGTGGCCTTTCTTTTCCTGACCCCATGACCCGACGAAACCCTATCCTTGCAGCCATCACCCTGTTTCTGCTGCTGGCCCTGTCGTGCCTGAGCATCTGGCTGGTACGCCCGCCCGACGTGGTGCCTGCCTCCGCCCCCGACACCGGCTTTTCGGCCGAACGGGCCATGCAACACATCCGCCGGTTTGCGCGGCAACCCCATGCCATGGGTACGCCCGAACATGCACGGGTGCGAACCTACCTGATCGGACAGCTTCAGACCCTGGGCTTATCGCCGATGGTACAGGATACGACCGTTTCGCGCGGTACGCTGATAGGGCATGTCTACAACATCGTCGGCCGTCTGAAAGGCAAGGGGTCTGGTAAGGCGGTTCTGCTGATGGCTCACTATGATTCACAGCCCAATACCCCCGGTGCGGCCGACGACGGTGCCGGTGTCGCCGCTATCCTTGAAACGGTCAGGGCATTACGGCAATCACCGGTCCTGCAAAACGACATTATCGTGCTGCTGACCGATGGTGAAGAATATGGCTTGCTGGGCGCGCAGGGCTTTATGCTGCATCCGTGGGCCAAAGAGGTCGGATTTGTGATTAATCTGGAAGCCCGTGGCAACAGCGGACCGGGCATGACGTTTGAAATCAGTCCGCAAAACGGCTGGGTAGTCCGCGAGTTTGCCAAAGCAGCCCCGGTTCCGTTTGCGAGTTCGCTGATGTATGAAGTATACCGCGCCCTCCCGAACGACACCGATTTTTCTGTTTTCCGGGAAGCCGGTTACCCGGGCGTCAACTCCGCCTTTATCGATGGGTTTGTCAATTACCACAAGCTGACCGACACCCCGGAAGCCCTTGACCTGCGCAGTCTGCAACACCACGGCAGCAATACACTCGCGCTGGCAAAGCATTTCGGCACCATTCCGCTTACCGATACCAAAGCCCCGGATAAGGTGTTTTTTAATCCGGCGGGCAGCTGGCTGATTCAATATCCGATGTGGGTATCCGGCGCGCTGCTGGCGATTGTCACGGTACTGCTTTGTCTGGTTATACTATCGGGGCACAAAAAGCAGTTATTCAGCATTGGCCAAAGTGTTGGCAGTCTGTTTTTGTTTCTGCTGATGCCGCTGCTGACCGGCGCTTTTTTTGCTGGCTTTAACTGGCTCATAGCAAAGCTATTACCCTATACTCATTTTTTCAACGGCGTTTATCAGTCGGGGGTCTTTTTTGTGGGTTACGCCGGTATTGCTATTGCCTTAGCTCTGTTCCTGAGCCGGTTGGCTATCCGGTGGGTACGGCCGTTTTCACTGGTTATCGGCGTCGACCTGATTTTTCTGCTGTTGGCCGCAACCCTGACCTGGTTTGTGCCGTCGGCCAGCTTTATTTTCCTGATTCCGCTCCTGTTTGCGCTGTCGGGCACGCTCATTGTCTTACTCACCAACCGGCACCGGTCATCGCAGGGAATGGCCTATGCCGGTATTTTTCTGGTCTGCCTCTCCCCCGCCATCCTGATGCTGATGCCGATGGTTCATCTCCTGTTTGTCACGTTTGCCCTACAGTTGCCTTCGGCCTCCATGTTTGTGCTGACGCTGCTGCTCGGGCTCTGCTTTCCGCTGCTGATCATTATTGACCGCAGCCTGCAATGGAGCCGCGTACCGGCACTGCCCCTCTTTTTTTTGGTGTCAGGACTGAGCATTACCGGTTTTGCGGTGTACAGCGAGCAGCCAACCGACAAACAGCCGCTGCACAGTCACCAGTTTTACATCCTGAATACCGATACGAACAAGGCAGTGTGGGCGAGTATTTTTCCCCAAACCAATGACTGGAACCGTACCTTTTTCACACAGCCCCACATGGGTACACTTTCCGGTTTTTACCCGAATCCGCAGACGGCCTATCTGTTGAATGCCGCACCGGCGATTACCGATGCTCCGCCCACGGCAACGGTCTTGTCAGATATAACCCGCCAATCCGTACGCACGCTGACCTTGCAGCTTACCTCTGTCAGGGGGGCAGCACATATGGAAGTCGTTTTACAGGTACCAGCTGAAAGCGACTTGCTATCCGCGAACATACGCGGGGCCACAATTCAAAAAGACTGGTCGGGTGGCGCCGACGGAAAATGGCTTCACCTGTACATTGTCGGACTGCCAACTGACAAGTCAATACCACTGGCTCTCAACCTCATACCGAAAAAACCGGTTACCCTCCGGCTATACGACCATTCTATCGGGTTGCCGGCATCGCTCATAAAAAGTCCGCCACCCGCTCATGTAATTCCTGAGCAGGGGCGGAACAGCAATGTGACAATTATCGGTAAAACCTACCGGTTCTAACCGGCAATTTCGCGTAATGCCTTTACAAATGCATCAAGTTCCTGCGTGGTGGTGTAGAGGTGGGGCGTTACGCGAACCCCTTGCACCCCGGCTGTCGGATTGTCGATGGCAACCGTGAAAATAGTGTATTTGCTCATCAGCGTTTTTGCCAGATCGGCCGGTGCTATCCCTTTTACCCCAACATTGGCAATGGCGCACGAGCGGTGAGGATCGGCCGGAGTATTCACCACCAGTTTCGGATGATTCCGGACCTGATCTGTCCAGTACCGTTGCAGATACCGCAACCGCGCTTCCTTGCGCTCACTGCCGATTTTCTGATGAAACCGGATGGCATCCTGAATCGCCAGATCGGTCGCCACCGGATGTGTGCCCGTATGGTTTAGTTTGCGGATATCATCGTCGGCATATCCCATGTCGCCGAACAGTTGCCACAAGGGTGCGATCTTATCTTTCCGGACATATAGCAGTCCGGCCCCGAGAGGCGCGCCCAGCCATTTATGCAGACTGGCCCCGTAATAATCGCAGCCCCCCAAATCACCGATTTTAAAGTTCAGGTGCGCAAAGGCATGGGCTCCGTCGACCATCACCTCTACCCCATGCCGGTGCGCCATTTCCGTAATTTTCCGGACGGGCATCACCTGGCCGGTAATGTTGATCAGGTGGCAAACCATCAGCAGCCGCGTTTTGGGCGTAATGGCTTTTTCGTAGACCGACACAATCTCTTCGTCCGAAGCCGGATGATTAGGTACCGTAATCACCTTATTGACAATGCCGTACCGGCGGGCCTGTAGCGTAAACATATCCAGCATCGCCCCGTAATCCTGACTAGCCATAATGGCCTCATCCCCTGCATTCCAGGTCAATCCGGCAATGACCGTATCCAGCGATTCGGTGGTGTTGCGTGTAATAATCACTTCGTCGGCCGATGCCCCTAACAGCTCCGCCAGCTGCTTCCGGGAAACCAGCTTATCGTCAAACTGCCGCGTCCGCATGTAATACGACGATACCGCGTTGATCCGGCGGATATGCTCCTGATAGCTATCCAGCACCTCCTGTGCTGCCAGCGAATAATACCCGTTTTCGAGCTGGATAAAGTCTTTTGTGACCGGATAGGCCAGCCGGATCTGCTGCCAGAAGGCTTCATCGGCAGCCAGCGTACCGGCATCTATGCGACTCACCCCGGCGATGGCATCATCAAGCGACAAACCGGCCGTTGCCCAGGTGGTTCCCAGCATCGTTTTAATAAATCCGCGTTTAGACAGCGTAGCCATGTTATTTTACAAAAAGCAGTTCACGGTATTTTACCAGCGGCCAGTCTTCATCATCGATGATCAGTTCGAGCTTGTCGACGTCGTAGCGGATCACGTCAAAGAAATCCTTTACTTTGGTGGCATACATTTTTGCCCGTTCGGTTGTGTCGGCCAGGTTATTGGCCTCCTTGCGCGCCTCAATCATGGCCTCCGCATGGGTCTTAATGGCCGATACATATTTCGAGATCTCGCGGATCAGTTCCTTTATCGGGGCCGCCTCTTCCTCCAGCCCGATGTCGAGTAAGGCCTTGGCTGTCTGCGCGAGATTATTCTGGTATTTCAGGGCCGTTGAAATCACATGGTTCATCGCCAGATCGCCCATTACCCGCGACTCAATCTGCACCTTTTTGATGTATTTTTCCAGCTCAATCTCGTAGCGCGACTCTACTTCCGAGTGGTTCATGACACCCATGCGCTCAAACAACATTAAGGATTCCGGCTTCAGGTAAACGGCCAGGGCATCCGGCGTTGACGCAATGTTTGACAAACCACGGCGCGCCGCTTCAGCAACCCATTCGTCAGAATAGCCGTTGCCTTCAAACAGAATCCGCTTGGAGTCAGCATAATACTGTTTCAGAATATCAACAATGGCCAGCTCTTTCTTTTCGCCGTTGTCGAGGCGGGCGCTCAGATCGACGCGGAATTTGTTCAGCTGATCGGCCACAATGGTGTTCAGCACAATCATCGTCGACGAAGAGTTGGCCGAACTACCGGCCGCGCGGAATTCAAATTTGTTGCCGGTAAACGCAAACGGCGATGTCCGGTTGCGGTCGGTGTTGTCACGCAGCAACGAAGGGATCCGGTTGATGCCCAGTTTATAATAGACATTATCGCCTTTCTGGAGCGAAATCTCGCTTTTCGTTTCCAGATCTTCGAGTGCCTTGGTCAGGGTTTCTCCCAGAAAGATCGACACAATGGCCGGGGGGGCTTCGTTGGCTCCCAGCCGGTGTTCGTTCCCCGCCGATGCGATTGATGCCCGCAGCAGGTCGGCATTGTCGTGTACGGCCTTGATCACGTTTACCAGATAGGTGATAAACCGCAACGTTTCTTTAGGCTTCGAACTCGGTCCCAGCAGGTTAACGCCGGTATTGGTACTCATCGACCAGTTGTTGTGTTTACCACTCCCGTTGATACCGGCAAACGGTTTTTCGTGAAAAAGGACCTTAAAATCGTGCCGCTCGGCCACCTTTTCCATCAGGTCCATCAGGAGCGCGTTATGATCAATCGACAGGTTCACTTCCTCAAACGTCGGTGCGACTTCAAACTGCCCGGGTGCCACCTCATTGTGACGGGTCCGCACCGGAATACCCAGTTTCATGGCTTCAAATTCAAAATCAACCATAAAGGCATTGACCCTTGGCGGAATTGAGCCGAAATAGTGATCTTCCAGCTGCTGCCCCCGCGCCGGCGAGTGCCCGAACACCGTCCGGCCAGCCATCACCAGGTCAGGACGGGCATAGAACAACGCCTTGTCGACCAGAAAGTATTCCTGTTCGGGGCCCAGCGTGGCGGTAACCTTGGAAATATTCCGGTCGAAAAACTGCCCGACGCCGGTTGCCGCCTTATCCAGGGCATTCAGTGCTTTCAGCAGCGGTGTTTTATAATCCAGGGCCTCGCCGGTGTAGGAAATAAATACCGACGGAATGCAAAGCGTTTTCCCGCCTGCCCCGTTGTCCATTAGAAACGCCGGCGACGACGGGTCCCAGCCGGTATAGCCCCGGGCTTCAAACGTATTGCGCAAGCCGCCGTTGGGAAACGAAGAAGCGTCCGGTTCCTGCTGCACCAGCGCACTGCCTTTAAACTTTTCAATGGCTTTGCCTTCTACCGTAATATCGAAGAATGCGTCATGTTTTTCGGCGGTTTCGCCCGTCAGCGGCTGAAACCAGTGCGTGTAGTGCGTAGCGCCTTTACTGGTGGCCCACGCTTTCATGGCATTAGCCACCTCGTCGGCAATTTCGCGGTCGATTTTACCGCCTGTGTCAATGGCTTCGGTGATCCGGATATAGGCTTCGGGCGACAGCAGCGCCCGCATGGTTTCTTTGTTAAAGGTATAAATGCCAAAAAAGTCGCTGACGCGTTCGGCCGGTGGCGCAACGGGGACAGCACGACGGTTCTGGGCAATTTCAAGGGCTTTGAAGCGGTGATTTGACATCTGAAGAAGAAGTGGTTTTAAGGCGTAAGGGTACCAACCCGCAAGGTTGATGTAATACGTGAAAATTAGAGAATGTACGGATACAAAAAAAGCTGTTTTTCAGAGAAAAACAGCTTTTGGTATATAGCAGAATTGCGTAATTCTAATTTATAAAGGCAACTGAAGCTTAAACTGCAGCTGATTTTACCGTTGTAATGATCCGGGCAGCTACTTTGTACGGATCGGCCGCTGAGTTTGGACGGCGGTCTTCCAGCCAGCCTTTCCAGCCACGTTCTACCGTAGCGATCGGGATACGGATTGACGCACCACGGTCAGATACACCATACGAGAACTTGTCGATTGACTGAGTTTCGTGTTTACCGGTCAGACGCAGGTGGTTATCAGCACCGTATACATCCATGTGTGCCTTGATGATATCGGCAGGAGCAAATGCCTGGCAGATCACGTCGTATGTTTCTTTGCTGCCGGCTGTACGCAGTACACTGTTTGAGAAGTTAGCGTGCATACCTGAACCGTTCCAGTCTGTATCGCCCAGCGGCTTGCAGTGCCAGTTGATTGAAACGCCGTATTTCTCGCCGATGCGCTCCAGTAAATAACGGGCAACCCAGATCTGATCACCAGCTTCTTTAGCTCCTTTTGCGAAAATCTGGAATTCCCACTGACCGGTTGCTACTTCGGCGTTGATACCTTCTACGTTCAGACCTGCATCCAGACATACGTCGAGGTGTTCTTCAACAATATAGCGACCGTATGCGTTTTTAGCCCCTACTGAACAATAGTAAGGACCCTGACCACGCGTAGGGAAACCTTCCGCCGGGAAACCAACCGGCTTATCGATGCTTTCATCCCACAGGAAGTACTCCTGCTCAAAGCCAAACCAGAAATCGTTGTCGTCGTCTTCGATCGTAGCACGGCCGTTTGTTTCATGTGGCGTACCATCCGCGTTCAGTACCTCACACATAACAAGGTAACCGTTTTTACGCTGTGGATCAGGGCAGATGAATACCGGCTTCAGCAAACAGTCAGACGAACCGCCCGGAGCCTGCTCAGTTGATGATCCATCGAAAGACCACATACCGCAGTCTTCTAATTTACCTGAAAAGTTGTTCTCAATTTTTGTCTTAGAACGAAGACTTTGTGTAGGCTTGTAACCGTCGAGCCAAATGTACTCAAGTTTAGCTTTTGACATGGTTTACTGAGGGAGATTAAGTACCTGGTAAAAGAATCAAACGAACATCGTTTCGCAAATGTAATAAGCATTTCACAAAATAAATATATGCTCATTGTGATTTTCACCATATTTTTTGACTGTTTTTTAGAAAAATTACAATAATAATTCGTTTATTACAATAATACTTAAGATTTTGTTTCCCATTCATGCAATTTTAATTTTAACCAGTTTTTTATCATATAGCAATTTCGTAGCCATACATCCTGCCTTTTGAATCCTCTTTTCCGGAATTTGCAGCAAAAAAACCGCTAAAACGGATAAAATAACGCCTAACTATTTTATTCGTTGATAATCTGGCTGTTGACCTGCCTATTTTTCATCCTGATTGACCTGACCGGAACCCCTACCGACAAAAATTTGTACTTTTGCATGAGCGTTAACGAATCACCGGATTACGGGTTCGCCATATTTCATGAAAAAAGTTGCTTTCTATACACTAGGCTGTAAGCTGAACTTCTCGGAAACCTCTACCATCGCCCGTATTCTCGAAGGCGAAGGGTATCAACGGGTCGAATTCAACCAGCAGCCCGACATCTTTATCATCAACACCTGCTCCGTGACTGACAATGCCGATAAAAAATGCCGGAAAATTGTCCGCGAAGCACAAAAAATCAATCCGGACGGCTACGTGGCCATTCTCGGGTGCTATGCCCAGCTGAAACCACAGGAAATTGCTACCATTCCGGGGGTGGACGTGGTGCTGGGAGCGGCCGAAAAATTCCGGCTGCATGAGCTGATCCATTCGTTCGAAAAGGAGCCGACGGGACAGGCCCGCGTCTTCAATTCGTCGATTGAGGAAGTGATCGACTACCACGCTTCGTACTCGCTCAACGACCGGACCCGCACGTTTCTGAAGGTGCAGGACGGTTGCGACTACCCGTGTTCATATTGTACGATTCCACTGGCGAGGGGCCGCAGCCGGTCTGATACCATTACGAATGTGGTGAAGGCCGCACAGGACATTGCTGCCCGCGGGGTAAAGGAAATTGTACTGACGGGGGTAAACATCGGCGATTTCGGTCTGCACAACGGCGAGCGCACGGAAACGTTCTTCGATCTGATTAAGGCCCTGGATGAAGTCGAGGGGATCGAGCGCTTCCGGATTTCATCCATCGAACCCAATCTGCTCACCGACGAAATCATTGCCTTTGCGGCCCAATCAAAGCGGTTTGTCCCGCATTTTCACGTACCGCTGCAATCGGGCAGCAATACCGTACTGGGTTTCATGCGTCGCCGCTACAAGCGGGAGTTGTATGCCAACCGCGTCGCTAAGATCAAGGAACTGATGCCGCACGCCTGCATCGGTGTCGACGTCATTGTGGGGCATCCGGGCGAGACCGACGAATTGTTTAAAGAAACGTATACCTTCCTGAACGAGTTGCCGGTATCGTATCTGCACGTATTTACCTACTCGGAACGCCCGAATACCCACGCCCTGAGCATCAAGCCGGTAGTGCCGGGAAATAAGCGGGCTGAGCGGTCAAAAATGCTCCATATTCTGTCGGATAAAAAACGGCGGGCCTTCTACGAAACGCAGGTGGGCCGCGAGGCGACTGTCTTATTTGAAGAAGACGCCGAGAATGCCGACCGCAACGAGGGACTGATGTTTGGCTTCACCGAAAACTATGTGCGGGTGATTGCCAAATACGACCCGCTGCTGATTAATGAAACTATGCGCGTACAGATGACCGGTCTGAACCCTGACGGACACATGGAAGTGGCAGAAGCCGGGGTTCTGGTATAAGGCTAGACGTAGTATCATCTATAAACAAAAAGCCCGGGGCGCTGCCCCGGGCTTTTTGTTTATAGATAGTTAACCAATCGCAACACCGGATTATTTACCACGGCCACCATAACCACCACGGTCAGGATAGCCATACCCGCGGTCACGGTCATAGCCGCGGTCATACCCACGGTTGTAGCGGTTACTGTGCTGGTAGGTATATAACCTATCGCGTTGGGCCGGTGTCAGCACATCCATTACATCATGCTGTTTCTGCCAGCTGAGCCGCTGAAACTCGCGCGGATCGAGGCGGTTGCCCGGCATCAGGCCCAGACGGTCATAATGGTTTTCGATGCGGCGCAGCTCACGTTCCTGACGACGGGTCAGGCCAACGATGGCATCCAGCCGGTCAATCCGGTACTCATCCCGTGCATCATCGGCACGTGGGTTTTGCATACCCTGATTCGGATAGCGGTTGCGGTTGTCATAATTCGGGTCATAGCCGCGTTGCGCCAATACAGTTCCGGTAGTGAGCAGGGCTAACGTTGCGATGGTCAGGATTGCCTTTTTCATGGTATTATTTCGCTTTTTTGTTGTTTCTATCGGTTAGAGGCAACCAGCCACCCAACGTTTAATCGGGAGGTAATTTTTTTTCGCAGCTTTGTGATGGAGAATATTGAGATAAATCTGGTTTTGGCAACAGAAAACGTCTGTAAAGCAACAGAAAGCATTGATTCGTAACCTTTGGTAAGTTCCATCGAAAATCAGTTACAAGCAGATTTTTGAACAGAAACCAACGGGAACTCCGGAATGTTATGCAGTCGAATAAGGACTAACATGGAAGCAAACGATAAACTGGACCGCATCATTGAGGCGCGGATGAAACTCAAAAGCCGTTTTGACCAAAAAATGGCCAACACACCGTCGCTGGCTGATGATGCACCGCGCGGGAAAGGCCCGACCAACCGCCATGGCATGCCCCAGGTGCCGGTCGGCCAGACAGTGACGGCCAAATGGCCGGTACTTGATCTGGGCTATCAGCCCCACATTCCGCTTGACAAATGGCAGCTGTCGGTTGATGGTGAAGTAGAAGCGCCGATCCGGCTGAAATGGGAAGATTTTATGGCCTTGCCCCAGGTCGAGGATACCAGCGATTTTCACTGCGTAACGACCTGGTCGCGGCTGGATGTTCCCTGGGTTGGGGTGCGGTTTATGGATCTGGCCGCGCTGGTAATGCCCAAAGCGTCGGCCACGCATGTCATGTGCTACGGCTTCGATGGCTACAGCACCAATATTTCTCTGGAAGAAGCCCTGAAACCGGATGTGTTGCTCGTTCATACGGCCGACGGGCAGCCGCTTACCCGCGAGCACGGCGGTCCGCTCCGCATGATCACCCCCCAGTTATACGCCTGGAAAGGCGCAAAATGGATTAAACGCATTGAATTCCTGAACGGCAACCGCCTTGGTTTCTGGGAAGAACGCGGCTATTCCAACACCGCTTACCCGTGGCGCAACGACCGCTATAGCTAGCGGTAGAGAGTAGAGACGCAATATCTTGCGTCTCAAATTGCGCCGGTATAAGGAATGCCTAATTAAATCCGCGTAAGCAACCTACTGAAAAATCAGCTTCCGGTTGCTTACGCTGGATGAGACGCAAGATATTGCGTCTCTACGGAGTATTTTCGATGAAATAATAGCAGAGCATGTGGCAAATTGTCATGTGTGCATCTTCGACGCGGCCGTAGTGCTCCGAATCAATCACAATGACTTCGTCGGCAATTTCTGCCAGTTTACCTTTTTTGCCGCCGACGAGGGCGATGGTAGTCAGGCCGTTGTCTTTGGCCCATTGAATGGCTTTTACCAGATTCGGGGAGCTGCCGCTGACACTCATCGTCAGGACCAGATCACCCGGGCGACCATAGTTCTGCAGTTGTCCGGCAAACACGTCTTCATAGCTGTAATCGTTGCCAAGAGCGGTAATCCAGGCAACGTTTTCGTTCAGAGACAGACACCGGAAACGTTTGCCCAGTTTGTCCGACGAACTTTTGCCCAGATCGGTGATAAAGTGCGATGTATTCGTCCCGCTGCCTCCATTCCCGAAAGCAAACAACTGACGGTCTTCGGCCCAGCATTTTTTTAATAACTCGACGAGATGCGCCACTTTTTCGGCCGGAATCGAATCATAGGCGGCTTTTTGCTGCGCCAGGTACTCTGTAAAATAAGACATATAAAGTTGAGTTATACCATACTTAGGGCACCAACCGGTACCGCATCTTCACCCAGCTTAGCCATCAGAATGACCGGCGCCGGCTGAAACGCCTTCATCACAAACCGTGGCAACGCCGTACGGACTGACGCCCGCAGCGGTTCGCCGATCAGTGACAATCCGCCGCCGATCACAATCGCGTCGGGGTGGAACAGGTGTACCACATGCGACAGACCCAGAGCCAGTACCGAGCCCACCTGCGTGATCAGCATATTGGCCACGGGATCATTCTGCTCATAGGCCGGATGCAGGAAACGTGCCTCTCCCCCTACCTGATCGCCCACCAGTTGTTTCAGCGGCGAGTCGGCCGGCAGTTGCGGCAGCAGTTCCCGGATCTGCTGATCAACCGCCCAGCCTGAGCACGTTTGTTCGACAGTCTGCCCCGGAAAATCGTCGCCGGGCGGCACCAGCCACAGGTGACCGATTTCGGCCTCGCCGGGCACCGCTCCGTGGTAAATCTGTCCGTCAATGACCATACCTCCGCCCACGCCGCTGCCGACTGTTACGTAAAACACGTTTTTGAACCCGCGACCACCTCCGTGTAAGGCCTCGCCGAGCGAGGCCGCATTGGCGTCATTCTCGATCCGGATGGTTGGTGCACCGGTGAGCTCATACAGCCATTCGCCCAGATTAAATCCCGACCAGCCTTCAATCTGGTGAGAAGTCGCAATCTGACCCGTCTGCCAGTTTACCGGTCCGCCAAAACCAACGCCGATAGCCGAAACAGGTTGACGTAACTGACGAATGGTTTCTTCAATATGCGTCAGGATACCACCGGCACCGGCTACTTTATCTACGACAAACCGGTGGCGCTGGACTATTTTGCCGGTATTATCGCCGGTCACTATCTGGAGTTTAGTACCTCCTATTTCAATACCTAATTTCATGAAACTGTACAGTTAATGAGTGACTTACGGGCGCTTTCTCTACACCGGAATGTTTATAAAAAAACTACGCCTGCGTGTTCATTCGCACCGGGCTGACGCGTACGGTCAAAGAAAAAGCGGGTAAATCACGGAAAGTATATCAGCTATCAGGCTCCGGTGATGATTGCGATCATCATGCCGGCTGTTAACTGTGTAAAATCGTCGATAATCAAAGATGCCCCGGTTTGAGCCAGCTCGTCGCGGGTATGCGTTGTGGCCAGGGCAATGACCTTCATCCCGGCACGCAAGCCGGCTTCGATGCCCGAGAACGCATCTTCAAAAACAACACAGCGGTCAGGCGTAACCCCGATCCGGGCGGCGGCAGTAAGGTATATTTCGGGGTCGGGCTTTCCATGCTGAATCATCGATGCATCCACCACCGCATCGTAGTACGGACGGACCCCGATACCGTCGAGCGTAAAGCTGATATTACTCACAGGCGCGGAGGTACCCACGGCCATCCGGACACCGTTCGCTTTCAGGTCGTCCAGAAACGCAAACAGGCCGGTAGTCGGTACCTGATGCGGGCCGTACAGCGCGCGGTAGATTTCTTCTTTCTCTTCCGTCAGGGCGACGACTTCGTCAGGGGTCAATGCCCGTTTAAACACAAACGGCAGGGATTCTTTGGCAACGCGACCGTTGATGTACCGGGCGTAATCCTCGTGTGTAATCGTATGACCATACCGGGCAGCAAACGCCAGCCAGGAGTCTGTATGGTATTGGTGATTATGGATAATAACGCCGTCCATATCGAACAGCGCACCAAAAGGCAAAGCACTCATTTGTCAGTGATCAGAAAATGGTTAAAACCGTGCCACAAAGTAACACGGTTTTAACTATAAAGGTATTTCCGGTGCTCAATCTCCTGTTAACGCCCTGATTTCGTCAACAGTCAATCCGGTCAGTTCTGAAATCGTCTGTTCATCAAGCCCCTTATTTTTCATCCGGCGAATCATATCCGCCTGCGCCTTGTGTCTGCCTTCTTCCAGCCCCTCGTCCTTCCCTTCCATGCGCGCCGTTTCCAGTACACTCAATGCCAGCCGGTTATTATCCAAATGCCGGTAATAAACCGCACGATCACGCTCACTCAGCGAGTCAATCATCAGTTTACGGCGCACTTCCGGTAATCCTTTGGCCCTGAACTCATCTTTAACTTCATTGTTTTTCAGGTAATAAATCCACTCGTCGAGCTTGTCCTTTGCCACGTCGTTAAAGCGGTTCACTTTCAGGACATAATACTCAGGAAACAACTGAAATACCGCCTCCTTACTAAATAACTCCTTTTGTTTGGCCGACAGACTCAGTACATCATTGGCATGTATCCCTCTGTATTCCGTCTTACCGTGGTAGACATAATCCTCACCCTGACCCAGATCAAAATAGACGATATTGACCGAATAGACTTTTTTAATGTCGCTGTATTTCTGCCCCAGCTGCATGTGCTCTGCGGTGGTTTTGGCGACCCCGTAGAGCATACGCTGAAAGTAATCCTGCTCGCGGTTATTTTGTATTTCAATGATAATGAGCTCCTTTTTCTCGTTTAACGCTAATACATCAACGCGGTTAAACTTGTCGGACTCTGCTTCCTGATTTGACTCAGACTCCAGGATTTGTTCAATCCGGATGTCTTCACGCAACAACTCCGACAGGAACCCTTCCAGAATTACGTAATTGGACTTCTGCCGGAGAAGCCGTTTGATTGCCCAATCGAAGCGGATAAGATGCTGACCTGCCATATGCTGTCAAAACTAACGATTATTCAAAAAACAGCGGGTTGAAGTTCATCAGAAACAATTCACTGGTCGAACGGGTAATGGCCGTGTAAAGCCAGCGGATAAACTCCTGATTTACCTGTCCGTCCGGCAAAAAGCCCTGATCGACAAAGACCGCATTCCACTGCCCGCCCTGGGCTTTATGGCAGGTCAGGGCGTAGGCGAATTTGACCTGCAGCGCGTTCAGATACGGGTCTTTCCGGATGGCTTCCGCACGCTCTTTTTTTGACTTTATGTAGAAATAATCCTTCGACACACTGTCGTACAGCCCCCGCTGCTCTTCCTTCGTGAGCGTCGGGGCGGCCGAATGCAGCGTGTTGAGGATAATCTTCGCTTCGAAATCATTCTGCTCCTCAAAATCGACCAGACGGAGCGTTACGTTGGCAAACCGGAGGCCGTGAATTTCTTCGGTCTTCCGGATACGCATCACCTCCACAAACTCGCCGTTGGCCAGAAAACCCGCCGGCGAATCTTCATCCAGCGTCGTATAGTTGTTGCGCGCAATCATGAGCATGTCGCCCGCATCCAGCTCATCTTCACACTGGTTGATCACCCGCCGCACAAACTGGTTAAACTGGCCCGCAACCTTGTTGGAGCGGCAGACAATGGCCGTATTCTCGCGCCCGTATTTCCCGTAGGCATACCGGATGCCGTCTTCCAGCTTCGCCAGCGGCATTTTATAAATGTCACGAAAAGGCTTCGTTGCCAGCCGGATTGCCAGCGGATCGCCGCTGCCCCGCGTCAGCAGCTGGCGGAGTTCCGTCGCATTATGCAGAATCCCCGATGCCTCGTCCTGCCGCATAACTTCGGTCAGTTCCTGCTCCGTAACGACCATATCGAACGTCCGGCGCAGAAACTCCTGATCCAGCGCCGGGCTGATGTCGCGCCCGACCGGCGGCAGCTGGGCCGTGTCGCCCACGATCATCAGTTTATTGCCGTCGTTTTCGAAAACATATTCAATCAGGTCGGTCAGCAGGCCTTTACCGCCAAATTCGGCTTCGTCGGAGATCATGGAGGCCTCATCGACAATGAACAGTGTATTTTCGTGGTAATTTTTCTGCCGCTGAAAGCTCAGGTTTCCCGACGACGGGTCGGCGACCTGCCGGTAGATTTTCCGGTGTATGGTCTGGGCGGGCTTTTTCGCATAGCCCGACATCACCTTGGCGGCCCGGCCGGTGGGCGCCAACAGGATGGATTTCAACCCGAAACGAGGCAATACTTTGATGAGTGTACCGATCAATGTGGTTTTACCGGTACCGGCATAACCGCGCAGAAGAAAGCAGTCACGGTAGTTTTCAAATTCCTCAGGAGTAATAAACTGACCAATCTGTTCGAAGAACTGCAACTGGCCCGCCGTAGGGGTAAACGGGAAACGTTTGGCCAGTAACGCGGCCGCCGTTTGGGTGTCATTCATACCCCTAAATTACGAAAAAAGGGGGAATGGCGGAAGCAGAAAACGGAGAAAATACCCGCCCTACCCGTCTCCATTCCCGTTTTCGCTACGGCTTCTGATAGACCCGGACATAATCATACACTACCTCATCCGGCAAGGTAGCCTTCGCCGGATCGCCGCCCCAGCCGGTCAGTTCAAGGCTCAGAATGATGTATTCGTCAACGTTCGAAACGGCCGTCGTCGTGCGCCATGTTTCCTTGCCGTCTACGTAAAAAACGTACTCTTTCTCCGTCCAGAGCAACCCGAACGTATGAAATCCGGTTTCAATCGACGGAGTCGTAGTTTTCTGTCCCGTTGTTTTGTGATCCGTCCCGTACCCATCCCAGTGCAGGTTATGGTGTACGGTTGTGGGTTCTTTGCGATGGTACTCAAAGATGTCAATCTCCGTGCCCGACCTGACCGGATCGTTCAGGTATTTCCCCAGCGTCGGCGATTGCAGCCAGAAG
Organism: Arsenicibacter rosenii; assembly: GCF_001870735.1. Taxonomy (GTDB): domain Bacteria; phylum Bacteroidota; class Bacteroidia; order Cytophagales; family Spirosomataceae; genus Arsenicibacter; species Arsenicibacter rosenii. The sequence goes on from NZ_MORL01000013.1 coordinate 129,969, forward strand.
GCAACGTGGGGGCCGGGTTCGTGGTTCATACGGGCGCGGCATTCGTAGTAACCGTATTTGGTTTTATACGTTTTTTCGGTGCCGATCTGCCCGATTTTGTATTCGCCGTCGGTCTTCAGCAGTTGGATCACCAGATTACCTTTGCCGTCGAGCGAAACGGTTTCTTTCGCTACCCGTCCCAGATTCCGGACAACACCGGCCTGCCGGTATTCCCATTTGGTCAGGTCGAGGGCCGTCCCGTTGAACTCATCCTGCCAGACCCGTTTGTAGCCGTCTTTGATAAACGTCTGTGCCAGCGGAGTGTCGTCGGAATCGGGCAGCGACACCGGCTTTGGTTCGCTGCTTTTAGCACACGACCAGCAGAAAGCGAATAAAAAGAAAAGTTTTTTCATAAAAGCACGTGGTACTGTTTTGTTATATCCTTTTGATTGCCTGACTTCATTTCCTTCAAGAGCCATCCTTGTAAGAGTTTGCCCTTGCTAAACCATCCCTGTGCTTTAGCTCAGGGATGCTGGCGGACATCCCTTTCAAACAGGCATGGTGTTGATATCGAAGCACGAATATACTGCGTCACGGCAACACCCATAGCCATGTAAGGCCGGTTCCGAAAGCTTGTCAGGAGCCCCAAACTGAAGTTTGGGGCTGAACGATACACTCGGCAAGATCTACCTCAGAAGCGAGAACCAAACCCCCAGTCAACTCTTCTTCAGATAATTCTGATACCGGTTCAGGGCTTCAACAAAGTAATAGTCGGCATAAACCAGCGGCACATCCTTTTCGACACCATGCGGAATACTGCCGACACAATGTTTGAGCAGGAAGTTGGCATTTTCGCCCGGATTCGCCCGGTAGCCGGGGCCCGCCAGCGAGTGTACCATCGTAATGGCCGCCTGCCGGTACCGGTCTCCGGCCTTCCCCAGGAAATCGCTCAGTTCGAATAATGCCGAGGCCGTAATGGCCGCCGCCGACGCATCCCGCAACGGAGCAGTTACCTCTTTCGTGTGCGACTTAACGCCCGGTTCATACCCTGCCTGCGCCACATTGAAATCCCAGAGCGGGATTTTGTCGGCCGGTAGTGTCGGGTTGTTGAGGTAGTAATCAGCCATTTTCCGGGCGGTCTCCAGGTATTTTTTATCCTTTGTTTCGCGATACATGACCGTGTAACCATAAATGCCCCATGCCTGCCCCCGCGACCAGGTCGAATTGTCGGCATAGCCCTGGGCGGTCTCGCGGCCGAGCACCTTGCCGGTTTCAGGATCATAACAAACCACATGATAACAACTGTAATCGCTGCGGATCTGATGTTTCAGCGCCGTATCGGCATGCCTGACAGCGATCTCCCGGAACGACGGGTCACCGGTGACTTTTGAGGCAAAAAACAGCAGCTCCAGGTTCATCATGTTGTCGATGATGACGGGAAAGGTATACGTCGGTTCGCCATGCCACGACACAAACCTGTTCCAGGATTTAATACTGCCGGTTTTCGGGCAGAAGCGCGTACTGAGCGACTTAGCCGACTGTACCAGGATGTCTTTGTAGGCCGGGTTATTGGTCAGCCGGTAGGCATTGCCGTAACTGCAATACATCATAAACCCAAGGTCGTGGTGCTCGGTGAATGTTTTCAGCGGCTCCAGCTTTTCGGTCCACTCGATAGCGGCTTTTTTCAGGTTTTCATCTTTGGTCGCTTCGTAGGTATACCACAACGTTCCCGGAAAGAAACCCGATGTCCAGTCATACATATTGGTCGACCGCAGGGAGCCGTCCGGCTTCGACGACCGGGGAAACGCCAGTCCGCCGGCTTCTTTCAGCATACGTTTCAGCATTTGATCAGCATGGGTCACATTTTCCTGAATAAACGTTTGTTCGGTTACCGGCGGGGTGGTTGCTATGCTCAAAAAAACGGCCACCGGCACACACATCAACAATGATCTCATGTAGGGATTGAACTAGATAATGGTTTAGCAAAAAAGTAAAACATAACGGACCCGACTACCGGAACACCGGCACCAGTATAGGGCATTCAGGCCTTTTCCGGACTTTTTTCAAAAAAAGGCTGGCAAGTAAGCCCCGCCAGCCTTTCCGTTACTTAACATCCTATGAGGAAGACGGTAATCCCTACCAACCCGGATTCTGGGTCAGTTTCGGATTCATTTCAATTTCGGTTTGCGGAATCGGCCAGGTAGTGATGTTATCTTTCCAGGTATACGGTACGACCACACTTCCCCAGATCTGGTTAATGCCGCTACCCGGGGCAAATACCTTTTCCTTTAACGTTCCCCAACGCAGTTCATCAAAATAGCTGATGCCTTCATTCACAAATTCAACCCGGCGCTCATTACGGATGCGCTCCCGCAGATCGCTCTGCCCTGATACCGTAGTAGCCGCCGAGGAGTTTAGTAACGCAATGCCTGCCCGCGCACGCACTTCGTTTACCAGCGCTACTGCTTCGGCGGTTTTACCTTGCTCATTCAACGCCTCGGCCCACATCAGCAGCACATCGGCATACCGGATCAGCGGAAAGTCAATTGGTCCGTACTGGCGGTTCAGCAGTTCCACCGACCCTTCGTAGACAAACTTACGGTGCAGGTAAAACAACTGACTCCGTGAATCGGTGAATAAGTCGAGCGTTGGCGGCGTTTCGCTGCGCGACGGCCACCGGTTGGTGTATACCTGATCGGCCCCGTTCTGCGGACGGCCCAGATACGTCGCATACGGCACAATGACGTTGGCCAGCAGGCGCGGGTCACGGTTCTGATAGGCTTTGGCAATCCGCTCTTCGTTGCCGGTGGGCAGATACAGGTTCATGTCCAGCCCTTTTGACCGGCCCGTACTGATCTCGGCTGCCGTCAGGTTGTTGCGGTAAAAGAATACTTCCCGTTTATCGACCGGCATGCTGCTGTATCCCGGAATAACGGCATCCCAGCTGAACTTGCTGCCATCCTTGTTCTCGTACAGGTCTACCACCTGATTCGATACGTAATAGTTATTCCAGCAGGAGCCAAACGAAGAACGGGTGCCGCAATACCACTGCGTGGTTGACCCGTAGGTGTCAATGCCGGTATTCTGGATCGAGAAAATCATTTCATCGCTCTGCTCGTTTGCCTCCTTGAAGAGCTTTGTATAGTCGGCAAACAGCTTGTAGCCCGCGTCTTTTACCTTCGCAAAATCGGCAGCTGCTTCGGCGTATTTTTTCTGGTACAGATATGCTTTACCGCGCAGGGCATAGGCCGCTCCTTTGGTAATACGCCCGTAACCCGTCGATTTGGCGGCGTATTTGGCCGGCAGGTTCGGCTCGTTGATGGCGTCGGTTAAATCCTTAACCACCACCTCCCATACGGCCGCTTCGGTCTCACGGGCACGGTTCATTTCCGTAACAGAAACCGGCTCCAGATACACCGGAACGCCCTTATATAACTGGTTCAGGCGCAGGTAGAAGTAGGCCCGCAGGAATTTACACTCCGCAATAAGCCGCGCCTTTTTATCGGCCGCCGACGGCGATTTGGTGGTGATGTTGGCAATGGCATCGTTGGCCCGGTGTACCCCTTCGTACAGCTCCCGCCAGGTATTGCTGTAGCGGCCGCCGGATGTGTTGGATGTACCGTTGATCAGGTCGTTACCGCCCCGTGTATAGGACGTAAACCCGAGACCATCCATCTGGTACAATTCCCGTTCCGACGGACCGCCGGTCTGGGTACCCAGCCGCAGGGCATTGTAAACACCCGACACCCCGAGGTCGGTCAGGTTATCGCTGTTCCACATGTTTCCGGAACTGATAGACCCGTAGGGAGTCGTATCCAGCAGATCGTTCCGGCAGCTGCCCAGGCTAATGGCGGCCAGTAAGCAGACCGCCGTTTTTCTGATAGCCGAAGTATTCAGTCTAACTATGTATTGTTGCAAAGTCATGGTTCGTCGTCTGTTCGGTTAAAAAGTCACGTTGATACCGGCGGCGTACTGTTTCATGGTCGGATAGCCTAAGCCCGAGCCGACTTCCGGGTCAAGCCCAGGGAAGCGGGTAATGGTCAGCACATTTTCACCCGAGAAGAACACCCGTGCCCGGCTCATGCCGATCCGGTTTGTCAGCCCCGACGGGATCGTATAGCCGACCTGAATGTTTTTCAGCTTGATATACGACGCATCGTATAGCCAGAATGAGCTGGAAATGTTGGTCTGGTTATCCGTACCGTTTTTCAGGCGGGGAAACGAGGCGTTGACGTTATTGGCCGGATCGGTTGGGTTGCCTTCGTTATAGTAGTAGTGGTCGTCGGCGATGCGGGTCCCGATGGAGTTCGTCAGTGTGGTACGGGTGTTGTTTACCCCTGCCTGATTGTAGAGGTACTGCATCCCCAGGGCACCGGCCCATAGCATCGAGAAATCGAATCCTTTCCAGTTGGCACTCAGGTTCAGGCCAACGATGTAGCGCGGTGTTGAACTGACATTGGTAAAACGTTTGTCGAAGTTATTGCCGTAGGTTCCGTCGCCGTTCAGGTCGGCATAGATCAGATCACCGTAGTACAGCTGCCCCTTGCCAACGGTGCCTACCGGCTGGAATTTGTAGCCGGCGGCCAGCATCGCCCGCACCCAGGCCAGGTCTTCCGGTGTCCGGATCATCCCGTCTTTCGGCCCGCCGTTGATATTAACCGTTCCGTCGGAGTTGGAATAGGTTCCATTCCCCCGGTATACATCCAGCAGGTAATACTCATTGATCATGTGCCCTTGCAGAATCCGCGTATCGCCGCCACTCGACACCTGACCGATGTTGGAGCTATACACTTTATTGCCGCTGGCGTCGGTCGTGTAGCCTTCTGCCAGCGTCCCGCGGTAGTTGGTGACCCGGTTGATGTTATACGCCACGTTGCCGCTGACCGAGAAATCGACCTGACCGATTTTTTCGCGCCAGCCGAGTGTCAGTTCAATCCCCTTGTTCAGGACCGCTGCCGTGTTCTGGGTCGGTGCGGCTTTCGTACCGGAGGTCAGGTAAATCGGCGGCGTGGTCAGGATACCGTCGGTCAGTTTATGGTACAGGTCGATTTCGACGTTCATGCGGTTTTTAAACAACGCTCCTTCCAGACCGATGTCGGTTACCGCCGTTGATTCCCAGCGCAGGAGCGGGTTGGCATATTTAGCCTGTACCAGCCCGGTTACCGCAATGTTGTTGAACGAATACGGCACCTTGCTGTAGGTAGCCTGGTAGTCGTAGTCGCCGGAGGCGTTGTTACCCAGCATACCCCACGATGCCCGCAGTTTCAGGTTCTGGACCTTATCGGCCAGGTTGCGCATGAAGGCTTCTTCCGAAATCCGCCAGCCTGCCGAGAACGACGGGAATACCCCCCACCGGCTCTCCGACGCAAACCGCGACGAACCATCGTACCGCAGGTTGGCTTCCACCAGGTATTTCGACTGGAACGCATAGTTTACGCGCCCGAAAACCGACCGCATTGCCCGGTCATATTCCTGACCACCGGCCGTGTTCGACGTTTCCCCGGCCGACCCCAGCGTCGTTGTGCTGTAGTCGATCAGCCCGAGTTTAGATGCACTGAAGTCGTAATAGCGGAAATAGAACTGGTTATAACCCACCAGCGCCCCGAAATCGTGGTCACGCCCGAAGGTCGTGTTGTAGCGCAGGACATTATCGAGCGTCAGCAGGTAATCGCGGTTGAAACCATAACTGGTCCGCAACTGATCGGTCGGTGTCAGCTGTACCTTCTGGGTATTCGTCGAGAAGTCCCAGCGTTCGCCCGGCCCCGGCAACGCAAACGAGTTCGATTCATTAAACCGCGTCTGGTAGTTTACCTTTGGCTCAAGCGTCAGGCCTTTGGCCAGTGTCAGCACACCATACAAGGTTGTATTGAAACGCGATGTACGGTCGAGGCCGCCGGTGCCGTCGAGATACCCCAGAATGTTGTTTACTGTAGTGGGTTCCTCAACCGCCGCCGGGAAACCATACTTACCCTGATAGTACGGATAAATGCCGGGGTTGGTCTGCCACAGATAGGTAAACGCGTTATCGGTATTGGCTTTGCCTGCCGACTGCGTCGAGGCAAACGTCTGCGTCCCCAGCGTCAGGAATTTATTGATTTTCGACTCAATGTTAGCCCGTAGCTGGTACCGTCTGATACCGGTATTCTGCATTACCCCACGGTTATCGAGGTAGCCCAGCGATACGTTATACAACGCTTTGTCGCTGCCGCCGTTGACGGAAATGTTGTGGTTCTGTACCACCTCATTGCGGAAGACCCACTTTGCCCAGTCGGTATTCGGGTAGGCTACGTAGTTCGGAAAACCGCTGGCGGCAATGCCGTTCGGGTCCTTCTGCGCGGCCTCCCACAGCGAAATCGTGTTGGCCGAATAGGTTTCAGCTACGCCGACGTTCCGGTTGCTTTCGTTGAACAACCGCATGTAACGCACATAGTCCGACACAAAATCGGGCAGGTTACTCGGGCGTGCCGACGATATCAGGCCTGTATACGTAACGGTTGTTTTTTTCGGAGAGCCCTTTTTGGTTGTAATCAGGATGACCCCGTTGGCGGCCAGAGACCCGTAGATTGACGCCGAAGCGGCATCTTTCAGGATCGAAATGCTTTCAATATCGTTCGGGTTAACGGCATCCATCGACCCCTGTACGCCATCGATGATCACGAGCGCGTCGCTGTTGTTGAGCGTACCCGTTCCCCGGATACGGATCGTTGCCCCGTCGGAACCCGGCTTGCCGGAGCCTTGCCGCACAAACACCCCGGGCGCCAGCCCTGCCAGCGACGACGATACGTTGGTGACTGGCCGGGCTTCAATATTTTTGGCGGTAACGGTAGCGACCGACCCGGTCAGGTTCACTTTTTTCTGCGTCCCGTAGCCCACCACAACGACCTCGCTGAGCGACTGGGCATCGGGAGCCATCGTAATGTTCAGCGCGGTCTGGTCGCCGAGGACGATCTCCTGCCGGACATACCCGATAAATGAAAAGACAAGGGTCGTTCCCTTATCAGCGGAGATTTTATAGTTGCCGCCGGCATCTGATGTGGTTCCGCGCGCAGTACCTTTTATCTGGATACTGACGCCCGGCAAGCCCTTCCCGTTTTCATCGGTAATGACACCGGAAACGGTTGTTTCGGCCGTGGCTTTAGCGACCAGCACGGTTTTCTGTTTCGGAGGCGCGGCTGCCAGCAGGTCCTGGAAACCGCAAACACCTACCACCGGAATCAGCAGCCCGAGCGACAGGCAATGCTGATAAAATGGGGTTCGTACAATTTGTTTCATGCGTCTCAGTTGGTTTTCGTCAAGTATGCGCTGCTGGTTTTTTTCTGCTGGCCGAACGCAGAACTTCTCCGGCAGGTTTACGGCAAAATTGACGGAACGACGCAGAAACAAGGGGGTAAAATCGTACCGGAATAGGGTTGTTTTTGTATTTTCTTTAACTTTAATCGGCTTTTCTTGTCTTAATTCAGGGTTTTCCCGCTCTTATGCTCAACGTTTCACATAATTGGATCAGGCTAACAAGTTTTTGGCTTGTAATAAGTCTGGCCGGTCTGGCCGGCCGTGCGGGGTACGCACAAAAAGCTGCGTTTGAGCACCTGACAGCGGAAAATGGTCTGTCGCAGAACTCGGTGCTGTCTATCGCCCAGGACTATCGGGGCTTCATGTGGTTTGGCACCCGCCTCGGGCTGAACCGCTTTGATGGCTTTGCCTTCAAAAACTACCGGACTATTCCCGGCGACACGACTTCGCTGACCGGTAACTACATCCTCTGCCTGTTGTCTGACCGGCACAAAAAGCTCTGGATCGGCACCCAGAACGGGCTGAACCGATATAATCCGCTGACGGATTCATTTACCCGTATCGTGGCACGTGACCAGCCGGGTAGCCTCGCCGGTAATGTCATTAGTTGTCTGTCCGAAGATCGCAGCGGACGGCTGTGGATCGGTACGACAAACGGGCTTCACTGCCTGGAAGATCCGGAGCACATGCGATTTCAGGTATTCACGACCGCCAGCGGGTTGCCCGATAACAACATCCGGTCCATTTTTCAGGACCATACCGGCACCATCTGGATCGGTACGACCAAAGGGTTGGCTCAAATGACCCGGACAGGCGGCAAGATCACCGTCCGTACGTTCAGGCACGACAACGCCGTCCGTGAGAGCCTGGCCGATAATTACATTACGGCCATTACCGGCGATAACCGGCACACCCTGTGGATAGGCACCATCAGCGGCGGGCTTCACCGGTACAATCCCGATAACCAGACGTTTACCCGCTTCACCCATTCCGTTAGTGAGCCAGACGGACTGGTTCACAATAACATCCGGCAGATGCTGCCCGATTCCCGTGGCCGCCTCTGGATTGGCACCCAGGAAGGACTAAGCCTTTTTGACCCCGGCAAAGCGAGTTTCGACAATTACCAGCATGATGCGCTCAATAAGAAAAGCCTGAACAAAAACTCGGTCTACAGCATTTTTGAGGACAATCAGGGCTCCGTCTGGGTTGGTACCTATTATGGCGGGGTCAATGTTTCGTACGCGCATCATACCGATTTTACTACCATTCAGAATACCAGTAAGCCGGGTGCGCTCAGCGATGATGTGGTCAGTTCGTTTGTCGAAGACCGGCACACCAAAGGCCCCGTCCGAAACCTCTGGATTGGCACCGAAGGGGGTGGCCTGAATTACCTTGACCGGCAGACCGGCCGGTTTACGGCTTACAAACACAACCCGTCACAACCGGCATCACTGGGCTCTAATCTGATCAAAACCGTTTATCAGGACCGACACGGAAATGTGTGGGCCGGTACGCACGGCGGGGGGCTCAACCGGCTCGCTCCCGGCGCCCATACTTTTGAGCACTTTCTGTTGAATCAAAACGATCCGCAAACGCCAAACGCAGAAGTGTTGTCGCTGCTCGAAGACAGTCAGGGCTTATTTCTGGTAGGCACCAATCAGGGGCTGCTTGCGTTCCGGCAGGCGGTGCCTCCCCTTTTACCTGTTCAGCTCATGCCCGATCAGGAGCAGACCATTGGCCGGTCAAGCGTTAAGGTGCTGATTGAAAGCCGGAACCGGACAATCTGGATCGGCTCCTCGTGGGGTGTTTTCCAGATCGGCCCTGACCGGAAAACCGTACAGAAAATCAGGGGCTCTGTGCTGGAACATGTTAATGTAAACGCCCTGAAAGAAGACCGGCACGGCCGGCTCTGGATCGGCACTTCGCATGAGGGTATTTTTCTGTATGACCCGGTTCGTCAGACCACCAAAGGCTATACCACACGCGACGGGTTGCCTAACAACGATATTGCGGCGATTCAGGAAGATAACCGGGGGCGGATCTGGATCAGCACCGGCAACGGTTTGTCACGCTTCGACCCCACGCACGAAACCTTTATCAACTACACCACCAGCGACGGGCTGGCGGGCAATGACTTCAACTACAATGCCTCGCTGAAAACAGCAGCCGGAGAACTGTTTTTCGGCGGGTATCAGGGCATCACCGCATTCAATCCGGAACGCCTGAGCATTTTCCGGCAGGCCTCTCCGGTAGTTATTACCGGCCTGCGGCTGTTCAATACGCCGGTGCTGGCCAACGACCGGCATACGCTCCTTGATCAGGACATCAGCCTGACGCGGCAGCTGACGTTCCGGCATGATCAGAACGTCTTTACGATTGATTTTGCGCTGCTGAATTTTATCAAGCCCAATAAAAACAAGTACGCGTATAAACTGGATGGTTTCGACAACGACTGGCGACAGGCAACGATTCCCTCTGCCACCTACACAAACCTCCCGGCCGGTCAGTACACCTTCCGGGTAAAGGGAGCCAACAACGACGGCCTGTGGAGTGCCCCGATTCAGCTGCAAATCGAGGTATTGCCTCCATTCTGGAAAACGTGGTGGGCTTATCTCATCTATACGCTGGTCATTGCCGGTATCATCGCCCTGATTATCCGGTTTTTCGTCCTGCGTGCCCTGCTGAAACGCGACCACGAGCTGAACCAGATCAAACTGAACTTTTTCACCAATGTATCACACGAGATCCGGACGCACCTTACGCTCATTGCCGGCCCTATCGAACGCATCATGCTCGCCCGTAAAGAAGACCCGCTGGTGCAGCAACAACTCGGCTATGTGCAGCATGACGCCGACCGCTTACTCAAACTGGTCAACGAACTGATGGACTTCCGGAAAGCCGAAACCAATCACCTGAAGCTCCATATCACAAAATTTGATCTGGTCCCTTTCCTGACCGACATTTATGCCTTTTTCAGAGAAGTTTCCCTGTCCAAAAACATTAATACCACCTTTTGCTGCGACCACGAATCAATCATAGTTTATGCCGATCGCGAGCAGCTGGAAAAGGTTTTTTTCAACCTGCTGTCAAACGCATATAAGTTTACACCGGACAACGGGAGCATCGACCTGGCGATAAAAGCCGGTCACGACCGGATTTCGGTTCAGATTACAGACAATGGTCGCGGGATTGCTCCTGAATTTCTGGATAAGCTGTTCGACAACTTCTTTCAGGTCGATGATCACGGCATCCAGAATACGGGGTACGGCATCGGGCTGGCCCTGGCGAAAACCATCGTGGAGCTCCACAGCGGACAGCTTTCTGTCGAAAGTCAACTGGCAGCAGACCCTCACCAGAACCGTACCTGTTTTACGGTGTTGCTCAAAACCGGAATGGCCCATTTTTCCGGTCAGTTTCCGGTTCAGTCCGATGACCGGCCTTCGCCGGATTTCGCTCTCATGCAGGAGCATGTAGTAACTAATGGCCTGCCTGATCAACCGGAAGCCATTGATTTCGAGCCACTTTTACCGGACACAGACTCAGGTCCTTTCCCGCCGAAGCAATACACCATCTTATATATTGAAGACAACCCGTCTGTCCGCGCGTTTGTGGCCGATGCGCTTGCCCCCACCTATCAGGTTATACAAGCCGGCAACGGACAGCGTGGCTGGGAAACGGCCATCGAACTGATTCCCGATCTGATTATCAGCGATGTGATGATGCCGGAAATGGATGGGTTTACGCTCTGCAACAAGCTGAAGGCCGATGAACGCACCAGCCACATTCCGGTAATTCTGTTGACCGCAAAAAGCGCCGTAGCGAATCAGGTAAACGGACTGGCCATGGGCGCCGATGTGTATCTGACCAAGCCGTTCAGCCTGCAGGTGCTGGGCCTGCACGTCCGCAACCTGCTGGCTACCCGCGAAAAAATGCGGCAACGCTACAGCCGCGAGATCACGCTGCAACCACAGGAAATTCAGGTCAGCACCGTCGACGAACAGTTTCTGAAAAAAGCCATGCACGCCATCGAGCAAAACCTCGACAATCCTGCCTTTGACGTAGATATGCTGGCCAACGAAGTGGGCATGAGCCGGACCGTGCTTTACAAAAAAGTAAAGGCTCTGACGGATATGTCGGTCAATGATTTTGTCAAATCCGTACGACTCCAGAAAGCCACTCAGTTGCTCCGGCAGAAACAGCTGACCATCTACGAAGTTGCCTATGCCGTCGGCTTCAGTGACCGGAAATATTTCAGCAAAGAGTTTAAAAAGCAGTACGGAATGACACCGAGTGACTATATCCATCCGGAAGAATCATCAACGTAGTGCAGAAGTTACTTGCTGAGGGTAGTTTACATTACGCCCAATGGGGATTGATGGATGTGGGTGCGACATCCCTGAACATACGGAGCGTTAACATTTACCCCTGTTTGGTTGGGCAGCCCACTTTCCTGCAAGACATGCTGCATGTCGACCGAGAAACGGCATACATAAAATCAAAATTCTGATTGGCAAGGTAATTCAATAGGGGTTAGTAGCCAGGAAAGTCCATCGTCGCGTTGTTTAACGTGCCAGATAGTTACGCCCATTGTAAATTCTGGTGTTCTCATTCCTTTAAACATAAAGGGAGGTATCCACATGAGTTCTACTTCTCCATCGCCGTCCCAACCCGCTTCTAAAAACGTTCCTTTCACTACGGCAATATATTCACCGGCATTGTCGATGCATTCTTTGGGGTCAATTGTAAAATTAAGGTTGTCAATCCACTCATACATTATTACTTCAAAAGCCTGTAATTTGTCGGGTGAGTAGGTGATTATACGCTTTTTGTCTCTTTGCCAATTCACAATACAAAAGGTTAATAATATCAAGATTGGATAACTGAGGCATTTGTCTGGTTATGCATAACCCTAAAACGAAAGCCTAAACCTGACCAATCGGAGCGTTTTCGCTGTAGCAGACTAGTCCGATATGGAAAACCTAAAGCGACCAAAAAGGACGATTCCCGTGTCCAAAAGAGCGGAAATGGACGCTTAAAAGCTCGCCGTCTGAGTCGTGGCCCGCGTCGGCCGGCCGCCGAAATACATCCCCATCTTAGGCCTGACCACCGACCATGAGGGTTAATATATATAAATTGGCAAATAACAGAAGATAACAAACGTAATAACAATCTTTACATTCTCAATGGGTTGGGCTATAAACCCTCTCCCTCCGGGAGGTGCTCCCTTTCGACGGAAAGCTGCCCAGGTTGAGCATAGACTATCGATTATCCTTCAATAAAACCTCTTGAACTACATAATTAACCAGCCAGGCTTCTAAATCCGACTCGCCGGGTTTCCAGCCAATTTTCCGGAAGCCAACCCCAACCTTATAAGCAAAAGCTGAACTCCAAAATGGTTTGAAAACTTGCCTTCTCTCATCACCGTCAACAAAGACTTCAGGGATTGAGATACGTAAAGCCATTGCTTCTCCGCTGCCACCGCCCACTAAAATGTCTCCGGTCTTACCGTCAAAATCCTTTTCGCTGGATGGGATATCCTCTAATAATTCGTAGATGGCAATCGTTCGGGTTGGCGAACCGTAAACAAAATCATCATCTGCCGGACATTCAATGGTATGTATAAGTCGATGCTTATACTGGTCAATTGCTGCCATTTGAAAGTGAATAAGATCAAAATTATTCAGGCGTTTCCGCTGTCGCACGCCAAATGGCTGATGGATAAGTGAACAAGTCAACATAACAGAGATATCATCAACCATTACACCCTTATTTGGTTTAACTTACTTCGGGACGTGCTCCCTGTCGCCGGAAAACTCCCCTCGACCCCTACTAGCCTTTCAGTATGTCGCGCACTTCCATTAACGCAAAACCTAACAGATTTAAGCCGTTCCAACGCCTGGGGTTTTCAGCCTTCTCGCTGTCAGCCGCCAAGCCAATTCCCCAAATCCTGTCTACCGGGCTGGCTTCGACCAATACTCGTTCTTTAGTGTTAAGCAGAAAATCCTTCAGATCTGGATGCTGACTAAACTTCTGTACACTCCCTTCAACTACGATGGCAAATCGTTTGGCATTCCAGGTAGCCTCATCGAAATTCTGAACTTGTCTACCAAGCGTTTTGGCTTCTGCGGGCGATTTAGCAAGGATAATTTTGTCATAAATTTCTTTGTCGCCGAATAGCAAGGCTTTTTGAGCCATCATCCAATGTTCAGCCGTATTATACCTCACCTGATTAACAACAAATGGCGAAGTCCACCACTGGCTAAAACAAGATGCGGTCAAATCACCACTTTTGCTTTTTTGATGGCCCCAGAAAAAAAGGTATTTTACTCGTTTCCCCCTTTCGAAATCCTGAATAAGCCGCTCTAAACTGTAAGTCATGTTAATAATTTTCGTGTCAAAGAATTTACCTTGTACCATTTATCTTCTCAACGAGGTCGTTTCTAGTGCCGACCGCAACGGACCAATGAGCACAACCGTCCTGTTATTTATCGCCTGTCTTATAAGGTCCACAGGCATACTTTGTTGTCTGGCGCAACCAACGCCCTTAAGGGCCAGGATAAACCCAATACTTACTTAATAATCAATATTCTTTATTGCCTTCCCCCTCATTGAGGATAGTATATCCTAATCTCCTACGTCAGCCAATCTCTGACTGGCAACTAATTTACAAACTTTCATCTCACGCAGCAGCGTTCAGAGCTAAATCGCTACGGCTAACCGGTAATCCCGACTATGCAGAAGCTATTAATTGCTAATTCAAGTTGCGTGATATAGAGTTTT
>NZ_MORL01000130.1 GCF_001870735.1 Arsenicibacter rosenii
TAGTTTTTAAATAAATTTCCATCTATCTTAGTCAAGTTAAACCAACTCTAATCGCATGAAGAAGCTTGCATTAACTGTAGTAACACTGCTTAGCCTGACAACCGCATTTGCCCAAAACTGGACAGTCGACAAATCTCACTCTCGTGTTGGCTTTACAGTTACTCACCTTATGTTAACGGATGTTGACGGTAACTTTAAAACATTTGATGCGTCAATTACCTCCAGCAAACCTGATTTTTCAGATGCGGTCATTGAAGTAACGGCCGATGTGAACTCAATCAACACGGACAACGAGCGCCGTGATGGCCACCTGAAAAGTCCTGATTTCTTTGACGCGGCAAAATTTCCGACCTTTACTTTCAAGAGCAAGTCTGTTCAGAAAGTAGAAGGTAAAAAATACAAAATTACGGGCGACCTGACACTGCATGGTGTTACGAAACCGGTAACGTTCGATGCCACGCTGACGGGTCCGGTAACCATGGATAGTCCGCGCGGAAAAACAGAAAAATTAGGTCTGAAAATTAACGGCACCATCAAACGCACCGACTTTGGTGTTGGTAGCAGCGGATCTGCTGTCGTTAGTGAAGAGGTTGAAATTAAGGCAGCCGGTGAGTTTGCCAAGGCTCAGCCAAAATAATTTTACCGCGTTAAAACGGGTAAGCCGCCTCAACCGAGGCGGCTTTTTTTATTCGGTTAGTGACGAAGCGCCGCTAACGACCACCACCTGATGAGGTTCCAGGGTTAGTTGTTTGTTTTTCGTAATAACGGCCTCTCGACCGGAGTGTAGCCGTACCTCAGCGTTCTCCAGCCAGCCGGGCAGCCGGGCAACTATGCTTTTTTGGGTCAGGTTAAAAAACGCAACCACATGATAAAGACCGTGAACACACTGGCGGTGCAGCATCAATCCCCCGTCGTCCAGAATAGAAACACGGATATCATTTTTCCGGACATTCTGTAGAGCGGGTTCTTCCCTCCGCAGCGTTAGTAATGCCTTATGCCAGTCTAGTAACTCAGCATGTTTACCCGTATAGCGGCTTTCCCAGTTCAGTACCGATTGCCGGTATACGTCTTCGTCAAACGGATCTTTATACTCACTGTCGCCGAACGCAGCAAAGTCATTTCTCCGTCCTTCCTTCACGGCCTGAATCAGCTCCGGGTCGGAGTGATCCACGAAATAATAGAAGGGTGCTTCTTCACCGTATTCCTCACCCATAAACAACATGGGGACATACGGCGAGAGCAGGACCGCCGCCGCCGACAGTTTCTGTAATTTCAGGTTAACCAGTTTCGAAAGCCGTTCTCCCCCGACCCGGTTTCCGACCTGATCATGATTCAGGCTGAACACCACAAACTTATCAGCATCCATCCCCGCCGTTGAGCGGCCAAACTTACGCTGCCGGAACGAAACAAACTCTCCGCTGACGACAAAGCCATCCGTATAGGCTTTTGCCAGTTGCTCGATCCGGCCAAAATCCCGATACCGGCTTTTACCCGCAGGATCAACCAATACATACAGGGCATGGTGAAAA
>NZ_MORL01000131.1 GCF_001870735.1 Arsenicibacter rosenii
CAGCTGCCCACAGTGCAGGTGGCCGTCAGGGCGCTGGTGCTGCTGCCCGCGGTCAGCGTGATCATGGCCGTAGTCGCACCGGTTGACCACAGGATTTGGCCGCTGCAACCGCTGGCGGTAAGGTTAATGGTCTGCCCGGTGCAGACGGTGGCAGACGAGATGGTAAACGGCGGCAGGTTGAAATCCTCCGTCACAGACAGGTTGTTGCTGAGCGCAGTGCAGCCGTTGGCGCCCGTAGCGGTGACCGAATAGGTACCGGTCTGGCTGACGCTGATGGTCGCCGTCGTCTGGCCGGTTGACCAGCGAAGGGCGGTGGTTGATGCCGTGGCGGTTAGGGTCAGGCTGGGATTGGTGCAGGATAAAAGACTGTTGCCCGTAACAGTAACAGCAGGCAAAGGCTGGACGAATACGCTTGCGATAGATGTAGTCTGGGTTTTTCCGTCACCTGTTGCGATGGCGTAATAATAGGTCGTTCCTGATGTACTTGTTGGTGGGCTATAGGTCGTCGATTGTGCACCATTTATCAGAGTACCACTGGAATTGCTGGTTACAGGCGTATTGCTGGAATACCATTGGTAGGAGAATCCGCTTCCGGATATGGAAAAAGATAGCGGCACCGCAGATGTATTTACGCAAAGGGTCTGGGATGCCAGTGGCGTGCTTTGTATGCTACATTGAAAAGTTACCTGATATTCTTGCTCACATGTGTTATCCCAGTTATTAGTACAGCAGAATGAATCAACTGCCAAAAGCTCCCGAAGGCATGGTGTATCGGGGTGCGGAATAGTGCTGTTGCAGCTAAGGTCTGCCTGTTTAGGACGCCGGAAGAGGGCTGCTGTTCCGGTTATATCACGGTGTATGCCGGTTAGCCTATTTGTTTCAGAAGATGTCCGGAGCAACTGTGTTTTCAGTCTGTCTAATGTTGAAAAACCGTTAATCCGGTCAATACCATACTGCGGAGTATTGATAATCATTGCCGGTACAGATGACACCTTCCAGTGTTGCGCAACGGCTTGTCCCTCCGGAGAGTTAATCTCGATGGATGATACCTGATACCTGCTCTCCAGATCCTTAACAAAAGAAGGGTTTTGTTGAAGGGCTTGCTGCATTTGCTGACAATGCCCGCAGGAATTTGAATAGAAAATCAACAACCTTGGTTTGTCTACCTGACCGGCATACGTATTCAGGTTGCTGAATGCCAATACTGCAACGATGATGGCTATGATGAACCGCATCAGATACCGGTCACGGTAAAAAACGCTGAGAAGACAATAATGCGTTGGACAGGCTTGAGTTGAATACGACATACTGAGATAAGAAAAGATGAGTTGATAAACACTTTCGGGTAAAGAATGGCTACCTGCGGCCGGGCTCTGACCAGCAGAAACCCGACTACAGGTAGTGATTATTTTACGGGCAATTGCGGTTAACGGTTACCGTCCGGGTTACCGGCGCACTGGTGCTGCAACTGTTGGTGTAGGTAGCCGTCAGGGTATAGGTGCCTGCCTGCTTCACATTCAGGCC
>NZ_MORL01000133.1 GCF_001870735.1 Arsenicibacter rosenii
GTGAAATGCAGCCGCGCGGGGAATGCGTCCGTCCTTTACCTGTAGTGGCAACAAATTGACCGCCTCCTCTAAATCTTTGGCAGCAAAGTTTAATACTTCGAGCCTCGAATTTCGCACAAAATCAAATTTTGGCTCCGTAATTTTATCTTTTACGATGGGGACTCCGCCATAAATATTGGCCAAAAAATTGTAGGTGTACGCCCGGAAGAATAAAGCCTGCCCTTTAATAGTATTTAAGTCGTCAGCTTTAATGGTCAGGCCTGGCTTGGTAAGTCCATCCAGAATGGTATTGGCCCGTAACAGCATTATTTTATACGCCCAATCCCAATAAACAATGGTCGCATCCAGGTTTGAATTGAGCAGGCTATAATCTTTATTGCCCCGCGAATCATTTCGACCCCACTGGGTTTGATCAGTTCCTACCGTCATATACTCGAAATTATTCGATGCGATGATATGCTCCTGCCGTGCGCCTTCGTATAAGCCAACTACAGCAGCATCAAACCCCGCCGTGTTGGTTAGTAAGTTCTCCGGACTGAACCGATCGAGCGGCACCTCCTTGAGGAAGTCATCCTGACAGGCCGTTGACATACTAAGAAGGACACAAGTGATCAATATATTGACTGATGCTTTCATTTTTTTGACGGTTAAAAGGTCACATTAATACCTCCGATAAATGTCTTTAGCAACGGGCCATTTGTTCCGGGGTCACGCCCTCCACCCCCAAATTCAGGATCCCATCCATTCCATTTAGTCCAGGTATACAGGTTTTTGCCACTCACATATACCTGGAGCGTGGACAGTTTTAACTTCTTTATCAACGCCTCTGAAAACGTATACGATAGCGAAACATCCTGTAGCCGGGCAAAACTTCGGCTCTCATAAAAGCCATATGCCAGGGGATTCCGGTAGTTTATTCTGGGATGGGTATTAATGGGGTTTTCGGGTGTCCAGTATGGCGTATTCAGGAAATTGGCCTGATCAAAAAAGTTAGACCCGGGGTTAATCAACGGATTAGGACTGTAGCCACCTTCTCTGATATTCAGGGTTGAGGACAGGCTAAAATTTTTGTATTGAAGGATACTGGTGATTCCAAGATTGAAATTGGGCTGATTGCTGTGCAGCACAGCCCGGTCCAACGGAGTAATTTTGCCATCAGGCACGCCATTTGGCCCGCTTATATCTTTAAACTTAATATCCCCTGCTTTGGATCCGGGTATCAGGGTTAAATCATCGCCCTGCTGAAAAATACCGTCAAATACATAGTCATAATTCGCGCCGAGAGGTTTCCCTATAAACCAGCCACTGGCAATGTCATCGTCTTCTACCCCATCGTTATTAATATCGCGACCCGTTAATTGAATGATCTTGTTTCTATTGAGCGAAAAGGCAAAATTGGTATTCCAGGACCAGTTTTTCTGCTCAATGTTTCGGGTTTTAAGGTCAAGTTCAACCCCTTTATTTCTTGTTTTCCCAATATTCCGGAGGAAAACCTCAAAACCGTTGGTGT
>NZ_MORL01000134.1 GCF_001870735.1 Arsenicibacter rosenii
ACCGGTTTGCCGGACCCCGGCCACGTCCAGCAGGGTCGGGAAGAAATCTTCGATGATAACCGGTGCTTCGGTGCGGCTTCCCTTCCGGATTGTGTTGGGCCAGCGGGCCAGCATAGGCTCGCGGATCCCACCTTCATAAACGGATCCTTTTCCGGCGCGCAATGGCAGATTGTGGGTGTAGGCCGGGGCACTTCGGGCAGGTACGGTGCTTAGTCCGCCATTATCTGACATGAATAAAATCAGGGTATTATCAGAAAGCTGACGGGCATCCAGATAATCCATGACATCGCCCAGACTCTTATCCATGCCTTCTACCAGCGATGCATAATTGGCTTCATTGACCGGTAGGCCCGCTTTCAGGTATTTATCAACAAACCGCTTATCCGCCATGATCGGCGTATGGACGGCATAATGAGCGAGATACAGAAAAAAAGGCTGCTTCCTGGTCACCGACGCCTCCACCGCTTTCAGAGCTTCGGTGGTCAGGGCATCCGATAAGAACGTGTCCGTGCCGTGATAGGCCTCCAGACCCGGCACGGCATTCCGGTTCGGTTTTCCGTTTACGGGCCGGTCATACCTGTCGGTTCCCAGATAACTGGCCGGATGCCCGATTTCACTGCCCGCAATCGACACGGCAAAGCCCAGATTCAGCGGATCAGCACCAGGTGTGGTAGCTGAACCGAAATGAGCCTTTCCGCAATGGATGGTGTGATACCCGTTGGCCGCCAGAATGGCCGGTAAAGCCTGCGCGGTCATGGTATGCCTTACGCCACCAACGGGGCTGAACCCGTTTATGTTCCAGTCGACCGGTTGCAGATCAGGGTCAGGGTAGTCTGTATTGGTATCGGCATTCGGCGATACCCAGTTGGTAATGCGGTGACGGGTGGCATTCAGGCCGGTCATCAGACTAACCCGCGACGGGGTGCAGAGGGGTGTTGCATAGCCATTGGTGAAAACCATGCCTTCCCGCGCCATTCGTTCCATGTTCGGTGTATGGAACCGTTTGTTTAACGGGGTCTTCTCCTTCCAGAACGGAACAGATGTATCCTGCCAGCCCATATCATCGACCAGAAACACAATAATGTTTGGTTTAGCCACGGATGGTGTTTGGGCAACAACACGGAGCTGACCGCAGCAGATCAGCCCTGTCAGCAGGCAAAAGAAAGTAGACCGGATCATGGACAGTTAGGTTATAAACCGGCGAGGCCCGCCGGTTTGAATGGGTCAGAGCAATGGTGCATTTACATCATCCTTATCCTTGAGCTGTACCCCCGACAACTGTAACCGGAACGCCTCCTGCACCAGATACATGATCTTGTCAACGGCCAGGGCAGTCGACAACCCCTGCGGGCGGATGTTGGAGATGCAGTTACGCCGCTCGTCGGTAAGGCCGATCTGCGGGGCAAAGGTCAGGTAAGCGCCCATGCTGTCGGCCGAACTAAGTCCGGGACGTTCGCCGATGAAAATGATGGTCATCCTCGCCCTGAGCAGGCTTCCG
>NZ_MORL01000135.1 GCF_001870735.1 Arsenicibacter rosenii
ATACTTCGAGCTGACCGGTAATGGCCGTCAGGGGTGTCCGGAGTTCGTGGGAGGCGTTCGAGACAAATGTTCGCTGTAGCCGGAATGCGTCTTCGAGGCGGTTAAGCATGCGGTTAAACCGCTGAGCGAGTTGAGTGATTTCGTCATTTTTTTCGCCTACCGGCAGGCGCAGGGATAAATTCGATGCCGTAATCCGGTCGATGCGCTGGTTGATGTCGGAGATCGGCTGGAGCATGCGTCCGGTGTAAAACCGGCCTGCCACCAGCATGATGGCTGTCATCAGAATCCAGCCACTGAACAGGATCTGTGCCAGATTCTTAGTCATCCGCAGGCCATATACATCGACACCCGACGCAAAAATGACGTACGGCACCTTGTCTTCCCTGAAGACCACCCCGACAATTTCACGCGCATCCTGTTCAAAATGATAGACCTTCCGTTCCCTGACCAGCGCCAGCGTTTGGGCCGAAATAGACAGGTAGTCGTTACCGCTTTCGTACACCAGCCTGTCGGCAGGGTCGTAGATAACAATCTCCTCCCGTGGCAATACCGTCAGCTGATTCTGATCCATCAGTTTATAGAGCGCCGGTCCGATCCGTTTCGGTCCCACCAGAAAATGACCCGCCGACGTGGCTTCGGCTTTAAGCCGGTTTTCAAACTCGCGGCCACGGTATTTGTCGGCTACCCAGTAAAGGACCAGGCAGGAGAAGGCCAGTAAAACCGAAACGATGGCCGTAAACAGTAAGGTTAGCTGGTTGCGGAGACTCATTTTTCTTTCAGTACATACCCCATCCCGATCAGCGTATGAATGAGCTTTTTGGGGGAGTCTTTGTCAATCTTTGCCCGTAAATAGCTGATATAAACGTCGATGACATTGGTGCCGGTGTCGAACCCGACATCCCATACCTGTTCGGCAATATCGACCCTGGACACGACACGGCCGGCGTTGCGCATGAGATACTCAAGGAGGGCATATTCGCGGGCGGTCAGGTCAATGGTCTGCCCGTGTCGTTTGGCTAC
This sequence comes from Arsenicibacter rosenii, assembly GCF_001870735.1. Lineage (GTDB taxonomy): Bacteria > Bacteroidota > Bacteroidia > Cytophagales > Spirosomataceae > Arsenicibacter > Arsenicibacter rosenii. The sequence continues at coordinate 1,021 of NZ_MORL01000135.1, forward strand.
GCGTTCGTCGAGGTTCAGTTCCAGATCGGCCACCTTCAGCACATTGCTTTGCTCATCGTGGGGGATAGACCGCCGCAACAGGGCTTTAATACGGGCAATGAGCTCCAGAAAATCAAAGGGTTTGGCCAGGTAATCGTCTGCGCCCGCGTCGAAACCGAGCAGTTTGTCGGCCGTGGTATCAAGTGCTGTCAGCATCAGAATGGGGATGTGCCTGTTTTGTGAACGGACATACTCCGTAAGTTCCAGTCCGCTGATATCCGGCAGATTCACATCCATAATGATGAGGTCATACGGGTTAGTGTCGAATAAAGTTTTGCCTTCTGTACCGGTCAGGGCCACATCGACCCGGTAGGCCTGTGTTTGCAGCCCTTTTTTTATAAAGGTGGCTACTTTGGGCTCATCTTCGACAACCAGAAGGTGCCGGGTTGGTTCATTCAGCATAATAAACGCAGTGC
>NZ_MORL01000136.1 GCF_001870735.1 Arsenicibacter rosenii
CTTGTCCGGACCGGCCGTGCAGGAACCGTTCTGGGCATTACCGATCAACGTAAATGGGTATTTCCGATTCCGTTTAATGATATCGCTGCCGACCCTGATCTGGTTCAGAATCCAGGTTATTAACGTTTAACGTCAACAATAAAATAAGATGAGTCAGATGCAAAAACCGATTGGTATTTATTATGAGCATCCCGGGTGGTTTAAACCGCTGTTTGCGGAACTGGAACGGCGCGGGATACGCTATGAGCGCATTGATGCCTCCCGCCACCAGTACGACCCCGGTGCAACGGAAAGCCGGTATAGCCTGGTGGTGAACCGGATGAGTTCATCGGCCTATTTGAGGGGAAACGGACAGGGCATTTTTCATACCGCCGGCTATCTGACTCATCTTGAACGGATTGGCGTCAGGGTAATCAACGGAACGCTGGCAACCGGCATCGAAACCAACAAAGCCCGACAGCTTTCCTTACTCGCCGGACTCGGGCTCTCGTTTCCCGAAACCCGCGTAGTAAATCATGTTTCGCAGATTACAAAGGCTGCGGGAGCGCTCCGGTTTCCGCTGGTTGTCAAGGTAAACATCGGAGGGGCCGGAGCGGGTATTGTTCGTTTTGATACACCGGAGGGGTTGCAGGCAGCAGTTGATGCCGGACAAATTGATCTGGGCATCGATCAGACAGCCCTCGTACAGGAGTTTGTTCAGCCCCGGGGCGGGCACATTGTACGGGTTGAAACACTGAATGGCCGTTTCCTGTATGCCATGAAGGTATTTACGGCAGGTCAACGTTTTAACCTGTGCCCCGCAGAACTATGTGCAATCCCGGACGAACCAGCTGTTGACTTCTGTCTGACCGAAGCGCCGAAAAAAGGGATTCAGGTGGAAGCCTTCCGCCCTCCGACCCAACTCATCAACGATGTTGAACGAATTGTCAAAGCGGCCGGAATCGATGTCGGCGGTGTCGAGTACCTGGTTTCTGATGAAACAGGGGACGTGTTGTTTTATGACATCAACGCGCTGTCCAATTTTGTGGCTAATGCGGTTCAGGTTGTCGGATTTGACCCGTACGCCCGCTTTGTTGACTATCTGGAGGCCGAGATAGCAAGCGTACATTCTGCACCGGCGAAAACGAAAGATCCTGTTTTACCTTTAAATCTGGCGTGCATCCCATGAAATATGGCTATTGGTTACCGGTTTTCGGAGGCTGGCTCCGGAATGTTGACGACGAAAACATGCAGCCGGACTGGAGCTATGTAAAGCATCTGGCCCAGAAATCCGAAGACTGGGGGTATGCTCTCACCCTAATTGCCGAGCTGAACCTGAATGATATTAAAGGGGAAGAAGCGCCTTCACTGGATGCCTGGTCGACAGCCGCCGCACTGGCTGCCGTTACGAAACGGATTGAGCTCATGGTTGCCGTACGGCCTACGTTTCATAGTCCCGCACTACTGGCCAAACAGGCCGCTAATATTG
>NZ_MORL01000137.1 GCF_001870735.1 Arsenicibacter rosenii
CGTCTGCCGTGTAGCGTCCGAAGCGGACATTACCGCCTAATGATTGATTCTGAGCCAGATAGGCGATATCGGCCACAACGCCTTTTGTTGGAAAGAAAATGACGTTGCGCGAGTCGTAAAACAAGCCTAACCCTGCCCCTGACAATCGGCTGCCTGATCCGCCGGCTACGGTTCCTGAAGCCAGCAACCCGCCCGGTTCGACGCTGGTGACCTGATAATCTTCATACTGATACCGAATTCCGGCATAAAGCTTTCCCCGGCTTACACCGGGACTGATCCGCCGGAAAGCATTAATCCGTACACGCGGAAAATTTACAGCGTACAGCTCACGGGCAACCTCCTGCCGGCCAACTCCATAAAAATAATAATTGTAGCGATAATACCCGGCCTCGCCATTGATATAGTACTTGTCCTGATCGTAAAAGATCTGAAACGGCAGGTAAACCAGTATTTGTTTATTCTGTGTATAGGCAAACCCAAGGGTAATCTGCGACGGACGAACCGAAGCCCTGGCCTGACCGGATGAATCTGCCCGCAAAAAAGCCATATCCCGCTTAAAACGAAACGTAGCCGTCGCTGCTGCCCCATACGCCAGCCGGGTTTCGGGCGTGTAATAGATCAGGGGAAGCGGCAGAACACTAAATGCTTTGGGGACACTGTCGGCCGGAACCGAAATGAGCAGGGCAGTTACCAGCGACGATAGAAACATATGGAATATAAATTGCGTATACTCATAATACGAAAAGTTACCCCGCAGGGTTTGAATCCGGCATTTTTAAAACTATTCGGTGGGTTGGCGCGTATATCTGATTGTAGAAAAATTAACGCTCATGATGAAAATACATCCTAAGTATACATTCCTGCTTTTTGGTCTGTTCTGGTTACTGACTTCAGCGTTCACTGAACCAACGGCCGCCCCCGTTGATCACAGTGCCTATGACCGCCTGCTGAAAAAATATGTCAACGAAAAAGGCCTGGTCAATTATAAGGGCTTTAAATCGGAAGAGAAAGCATTTAATGACTACCTGGCTATGCTCAGCAAAAATGCGCCGGCTGCTTCGTGGAGCAAAAACGAGCAGATGGCGTACTGGATAAATGCCTATAACGCGTATACCATCCGGCTCATTCTCGACCATTATCCCGTAAAAAGTATTAAGGATATTGGTTCCAAAATCAAGATTCCGTTTGTGACAACGCCCTGGGCGGCGAAGTTTTTTACGATTGGCGGCGAAAAAATGAGTCTGGATAATATTGAACACGGCATTCTGCGTAAAAAATATAACGATCCACGCATTCACTTTGCCCTGGTTTGCGCATCTATTTCATGCCCCCGCCTCCGGAATGAGGCATACGTGGCCGATAAGCTGGATGCCCAGTTAGACGATCAGGGGAGCGACTTTCTGAATAATCCGTCCAAGAATAAAATCAGTAAAGACGAAATCCGGC
>NZ_MORL01000138.1 GCF_001870735.1 Arsenicibacter rosenii
AGCGTTGGTGCCGTAGCCAGCTCACCGCTAACGATCAGGTCTTTTCGCGGCCATTCACCGGTGATCTGGTCAGTACCGATCAGATAGAGCTTATTGTTACCGCCCGGGTTCGGAACACCCTGCGCGGTTCGCGGAATGGCAGCAAGGGTCAGGTAAGCCGCCGTGTGGCTGTCAAAGAGAGACAGGCCCGTTACCCGCTGAAACGCGTACGTCGTGGCGGGCACTGATGCCACGCCAAGCAAAACATTGTCGGTAGCGACCGCTACCACTGCCCCGATAAGCAGGAGGCTGAATGAGAGAACAATCTTTAAAAATTTCATAGCTGTCTGAGGAAAACCTCCGGAAATAAATTTTCAGAAAATGGCCTTCCCGTTTTTCCGGGAAAGCCGTGTAGTGAATGGATGGCTGAATTAAACCTTGTCGTTCAGGAAGATCAGGTCCGGCGACGCAAAATCAAACGCAAGCGAAACCCGTACCGTCAGCTGCCAGCTTTTTACCTGCCGGACAATGTTGATGTAGTACGTGCCCGGATCTTCATTCCCGGCGAATACCAGGTTATCATGCGGCGTTACCATGATCGTTGATTTGCCCGCTAAGCCCGGATCAATTTTGAACTTGATGTTGCTGTAGTCATCGAGTTCCGTTGGTTTTTCACCCGGTCCGACGTGCTGTGAAAAGAGTGCCCGGCGGTTCTTACGGTACAGGTCATAGACCGACTGGCTCAGCTTGCACTCCAGTTCCATGTTCAGCATTTCAGGCCGTGTTGACTTAATCAGATCAGCCACGCCGTTCACCTGATCATAGGCGTTGGTTACATCGATCGTCGTGGCCGCTGTAAATACATGACTGGCCACAATCTCTCCTGATGTGCGTGATGCGGCCGTTTTTACCAGCAAACCATCGGCGATATTGTTCGCTCCGATGTTTGCGTTGTTGATCGCACCCTTCCAGGCGGTCTTCGTACGGATAAAGGCAAAGTGGTTGGCGATGATCCGGCGGATAAAGAACACCTCAAACGGATTATCGCGGATTTCGGCTTCCGAACGATCGGGAGCTATGATCCAGCCCAGATACGAGCGGTAAAGCTCTTTTACATCCGACATCTTGATTTCGATGTCGATATCGCCTTCCGTAAACGATACGTACCGTGAGCGGATGGTTGCCCCTTTGCGGCCTTCGAATGAATCCGAAGCGGCCTTAAAAGCGTCCTGGAATTCGACCGACACCAGCGCGGCTTTATCCCGCATGGTCCGGACGGCAAAATCATTGCGCAATGCGGCTGCCCCGTCCATCATGGCATCAATGATGACCACATTACCTAATCCTTCAACCGTACGAAGCAGGTTAGTGTCAAAGGAGCTAAAATCGAGCGTTTTGTCTGCTGCCATTTTATTAAAAAAGTGAAAGTCAATTAGTGTCC
>NZ_MORL01000139.1 GCF_001870735.1 Arsenicibacter rosenii
ACTCTGGCTCTGAGCTCGGGCCCGGTCAGGGATGCATCCGGTCAGGTTGTCAGTACGTTCACCTCAATCTGGCGGCTGGAAGCCCCGGATACGTGGCGAATTCTATTCGATAAAGGAAACAAAGTCTGTGATCCGCCGAAATAACCGCAGCAGCAGCGTACACAGGTTGCGGATACTTGCGGTATCGGGCTTGCCGGGTTCAGATTCTTTTCGTTACTTTTGAATTTTCCGGCAAACGAAAAACAAGACATATGCTTCCCAATCAAAGACGGGATAAAATACTGGAGTTGTTAAAGGAGGATGGATCGGCCAAGGTAATCGATCTGGCCCGCATATTTAAAGTCACCGAAGTTACGATCCGGCAGGATCTGGATAAGCTGGAGAAAGATGGCCTGGTTATCAAGGAACACGGGGGCGCTTATCTGAAAAATGTTGAAGACCAGCTGCGATCCTTTTCGCTTGGTAACCAGGATCATATCGACAAAAAAGAAATCATTGCCAGTAAGTGCATGGAGTTCATTGATGTTGGCGATGCCATTATTCTGGATTCCGGATCCACGACGACTGAAATCGCTAAAAAACTGCGTGGGTTTAAAAACCTGACCGTCATCACCAATGCGCTGAACATTGCGGTGATGCTTGGCGCGGAACCTGGCATTGAACTCATCGTAACCGGCGGCGAATTCAAACCCCCGACCTTGTCGCTGACCGGGCAGAAAGCAGCTGATTTCTTTAAAGGGCTGAACGTGCAGAAGCTTTTTCTGGCAACAGCAGGTATCTCCTTAAAGTCAGGCCTTACGTATCCGAGTATCAGCGACTTAGTCGTTAAAAAAGCCATGATTGATGCCGCCGACACAACCTACCTGGTTGCCGATTCAACGAAAATGGGCAAGTCGGCCTTTGCGAGTCTGGGGGCGCTGTCGCTGATTGACTACATCATAACCGATGCCGGCATCGAAGAAAAACACAAACAGGTGTTTCATGATAATGAGATCGAGCTCATTATTGCTACCTGAAAAAACAAAATGCCGCTTCTGTTCCGGGAAAGGTTAACCTTTCCCGGAACAGAAGCGGCTGACATCAATAACCCGGATTCTGGGTAAACGTCCCTTTGGTGGTTACTGCATCTATTTCACTTTGCGGAATGGGCCGCAACAGATGGAAATCCTGCACATATTTGCCCGCATCCGGATTGTATTTCCGGACGCGCTCCAGCAGTTTATTGGTTCGTTTCAGGTCAAACCAGCGGTATTGTTCACCAGCCAGCTCCCGGGCGCGTTCGTCGAGAATGAAATCAAGCGTTATATCCGCCGCCGAAACCTGCATCGCTGATTGCCGGCCGGTTACCGCTGCCCGCGTTCTGACCTGATTCACGTAGTAGGCTGCCGAGTCTTTCCGGCCCAGATTGAGCTGAGCC
>NZ_MORL01000014.1 GCF_001870735.1 Arsenicibacter rosenii
CAGGATCAAACTCTCCATCGTAAATAATTTGCGTAATCCGAAGATTACAATCTTATAGCCAAGATTTAGTGCTTTATAACTGATATCAATACGTCAAAGAACTGGTTCCTTTTCAGGATGGCGGCTAACCGTTTGTTAGCCCGTTGTTGTTGATTGGGACTGCAAAGGTAGGGGCATTTTTTGCGTTTGTCAATACCTTTGTCAAAAAAAATTAAAATTTTATTCCTGTTGCAAAAATGGATATCCGTAAGCTATTGGTGGTGAGAAGGTTTCCTTTATTGTTCTTGCTGAAATCCAGCGAAATAAATTTAGCAGAGAGCCTGCTTTGTCGTTTGTTCCTGATGCTCTCGCCCCACCAAATGGCTGCTGGCCTACTACCGCCCCTGTTGGTTTATCGTTGATATAAAAGTTACCGGCTGCATTTTCCAGTGCTTTTGTGACCTTTTCAACCACATACCGATCTTTTGAAAAGATAGAGCCTGTTAATGCATATGGGGAGGTTGTGTTGATAATGTTTATCACATCATCAAAAGCCTCATCATTATACACGTATATCGAAAGTACCGGACCAAAGATCTCTTCACACATTGTACGGTAAGATGGATCCTCAACTTTTAAGATTGTTGGCTCAATAAAATAGCCAACGCTGCTATCATAGTGACCACCTGTTATCACCGTTACTGCCGGATTTTGCTTTGCCTCATCAATATAGCCGGCTATTTTTCTAAAGGAGCGTTCATCTATGACAGCATTGATAAAATTTGAAAAATCTTCAGTACCGCCCATTTTTAGCCCTGCCACCTGTTCTTTAAGTTTCGCTTCAATTTCTGGCCATAATGATTCTGGTAAATACGCTCTTGAGGCAGCCGAACATTTCTGCCCCTGGTATTCGAATGCACCACGTAGCAAGCCTGTGACTACTTCGTCCACATTTGCAGATTGATGCACTAAAACAAAGTCTTTCCCACCGGTTTCACCTACGATACGCGGGTATGATTTGTATTTATGTATGTTGGCCCCAATCGTCGACCAAATCTGCTGGAATACCTTTGTGCTGCCTGTAAAGTGAATACCGGCAAACTCAGGATGACTGAAAATAATATCGCCTGCAACCGGCCCATCTACATAAATGAGGTTAATCACTCCATCAGGCAAACCAGCTTTCTGCAATACTTCCATAATCACCTGTGCCGAGTATACCTGCGTATAGGCTGGCTTCCATACGGCAACATTCCCCATTAACGCCGCTGATGTAGGCAGGTTTCCGGCAATTGCTGTGAAATTGAATGGTGTCAATGCAAATACAAATCCTTCCAGCGGACGGTATTCAAGGCGGTTCCAGATACCAGGGGCAGAGTTTGGCTGTTCCTGATAAATCTGCGTCATATAACTCACATTGAACCGCAGGAAATCTATTAATTCACATGCAGAGTCTATCTCAGCCTGATACGCATTTTTTGATTGACCCAGCATGGTTGCCGCATTAATCTTAGCCCGGTATGGACCGGCAATCAGATCGGCTGCTTTTAAAAAGATGGCTGCCCGGCTTTCCCATGACAAATTTGCCCAGCTATCCCGTGCACTCAAAGCAGCCTTAATTGCCTGATGGACGTGAGCAGCCTCTCCTTCATGAAAATAACCCAGTGTATGCTGATGATCGTGTGGCGGAGATAAACGAATTTTATTTCCGGTAAACACCTGCTCACTGCCAATGTACATCGGAATATCAACCTCTTTAGAACGTAATTCTTTGATCGCCTCCTTGAGTGCTTCACGTTCCGGAGAGCCGGGGCGATATTCTTTTACAGGCTCGTTTGCTGGAGTTGGAACTTTACTGATTCCGTAAGACATAATCGAAGTGCTTTTTTTTTCAAATTTAGTATATCCTCCTACTTTTTCATCACACTATCAGCACACCGTTTTGGGCTAATTACTTTTATAAGAGGGCCTTTTGGGTGATTTCCTGTAACTTGCCGACGTTTTCGTTAATCATCATGCAGTTTTACAGTACGAATAATAACTCTTCAAGGGTTTCCACAAAACAAGCACTTTTCCACAGTATGCCTGTGGATAAAGGCCTCTATATGCCTGTGTCGATTCCTTATCAGGATATTTCATTCTTTGATAAGATTGCAGGTGGTTCACTTGCTGATGTTGGCTACGAAATTTGCAAGGCACTTTTTGCAGGTGAAATAGCTGATGCTGACCTTCAGCAAATTACTCATCAGGCTTTTCCGTTTGAAACGCCGGTCGTGGCTCTTGAAGATGGCGCGCTGGGCGTTCTTGAGCTGTTTCACGGACCTTCGCTTGCCTTCAAAGATGTAGGTGCCCGTTTTATGGCCAGTCTGATGTCTTATTTTTCCGGCAAGTCAGATCAGGAGGTCCATATACTCGTTGCTACATCCGGTGATACCGGCGGAGCCGTTGCCATGGGGTTCCATAACGTTCCCGGGGTCAGGGTATCAATCCTGTATCCTACCGGACGTGTAAGCGATTTACAGGAAAAGCAGTTAACCACCCTTGGCGGAAATGTGCAGGCTTTTGAGGTAAAGGGGTCATTTGATGATTGTCAGGCTCTTGTTAAGCAAGCATTTCTGGATACTTCGTTAACGAACCGCATAGCGCTTTCATCGGCTAATTCAATTAACATTTTCCGGTTGATCCCACAAAGCTTTTATTACGTGAGTGCATATGGCCAGTCGAAACGGGTTGGTAAACCAATTGTGTTCTCAACGCCAAGTGGCAATTTCGGAAACTTAAGTGCTGGTATCCTGGCAAGTAAAATGGGCTTACCTGTTCACCATTTTATTGCTTCTACGAACTTAAATCATGTCGTTCCTGACTATTTACACACCGGCACTTATGCCCCTAAAGAGTCAGTAGCAACGATTTCAAATGCCATGGATGTTGGCAGCCCCAGCAATTTTGTGCGCCTTACGCACCTTTATGGTGATCAGTTTGATACGGTTGCAGAACATGTTAAGGGATATTACTTTGACGATCCATCCACTGAAGCCGGAATGCAGCAAATTTACAGTCAGTATGGCTATGTCGCTTGTCCACACACTGCTATCGGCATTATGGGGGCTCAGCAAGATAAAATCAGATCTACTCAGGATGTTTATCATATTGCTTTGGCCACGGCCCATCCGTCTAAATTCAAACCACTTGTTGAGCAGGTGCTGAATATTGACGTTGACGTTCCTGAGCGGCTCGCAGTTTTGGCAACGCGTAAAAAACAATCGTATCTGATTGATCCGGATTACGGAAGTTTCAAAGAAGCATTACTTGCCACTATCTGACAAAAGAGGGCCGGAGATTTAATCCGGCCCTCTTTTATTTTTAGTTTAACACATCTCCTCGCAATGCCCTGAAGCGCTTTCTGGCTTCGGCTCCGTGAATACTGGCCGGATAATCAGTCAGAAGCTTTTGATATAATGCCATTGCTGCCGCTTTGTCTTTCTTACGCTCTTCTATAATTTTTGCTTCCAGAAATAATGCATCATCTCCCAGAATATCCTGTGCATACTGGTTTAGCAATTGTTTCAGATCTTCCAGCCCCTCATCTGTTTTGCCTTGCTTGAGGTATGTATTTGCCCGTAACCAAAGAATTTCATCGGCCAGCATGTGGTTCTGATACTTTTTCAACATTTCTGTCAGGTTATCCACAGCCTCATCTGTTTTGTTCTGAAAGAGCATTAATTCTATAGCAGCATATTCCCGCAAAGCTGTTTCATTACTGTCAAGGCCTGTATTATCCAGAATCAGCAGACTCAGCGATTCGGCGTCATTAGCAATCTCTCTGGATGTTGCCAGCTTGAGGATATCCAGAATGTCTTTGGCTACCGCAAAGTTTCCGCTGTAGTAATGCAGTTTAGCATTTTTTAGCTTTGCTTCATGGCCCAGCGGTTCTTCTTTCTGTGATTTCTCTACTTGTGCATATAGCAGCGTAGCCTCCCAAGGTTCTGCTTTTAACAGATAAACATCTCCCTTGTCGATTTTACAGCGATCAATAAAGTTTTTATCGCCTTTGCTTAAGTTGATTGCCAGATCCAGCACGGTTAATGCCGTATCTTTTTCATCCAGGTAATTGGCATATAAGTTTGCCGTACTGCGTAATGCTTCAAGCGTTTTGGCGCTTGTCCCTACTTCCTGAAGCATTTTCTGGTAGTCGGTTATTAATTTCCTGATTTCTGATTTATCAACAGGGTATGTGTTCTTCACTTGCTCTTCACGGGCGTTTATGACCATCCGCCGTGCAAAGGCATATAACTGTCCTTGTGGATAAGTTGTGGCTACATAGTCAAACGCATCTGCAGCCGTTTTGTATTCTTTGTTATTGAGCGCAATTACTCCCAGGTCATATACACGGCTTCCACTTAGCTTCAATCGTTTATCAGTCGCCTTTTCCTGCAATAGCGCACGGCTGAACTTCTGTTTCTGTACAAAATACCAGGTTAAGAGTTCGCTATGCCCTAATTCCATCGGCTCTTGTTGGATTCGGCTGTAAAGTACTTTTTCCAACAACTCTTCTTCTTTGGTGTTGATAAGTCCCTGCAAGCCTGCTAGAACAACCTCTTTTTTATCAATTTGCCGGTTCAGGGATATTAATTCATTAATCCACTTTTCTGTCTGGCCGGTTCCCTTGTAGAGCCTGGCTAGCTCTTCACTGTAGGCATTCGGTGTCCCACTTTGTATCCGCGCCATTTCGAGTGCCTTGATAGCCCACCGGCTTTCTCCGATGTCGTTAAACGCGATAGTAACCTGCTCGAGCTTCGCCTGCGATTTTTTGGCCAGATCCAGACCTGCCTGAAAATGTTTTTGCGTTTCTGTTGTGTCTCCCTGTTGGTTGTATACCATCCCGGTTAACACTTCAAAGATTGGCGCGTTCACGTCGTCTGAACGCGTTTGCTTTTTCAAAAACTTCAAGGCTTCATCTTCCCGTTTAGTTTTCAACAAACTATTCACATAACGAAACCCCACAGGCCAGCTGGTTTTCTCTTTCAAGACCTTTGCGTATTCAGCAGCAGCTTTTGTATACTCCTCCTTTTTGTAATACTCATTCGCCAGCTCATCTGACACAGACTGCCCTGCTGCGACACCACTCACAAGCATCAACAACCCTAACAAATTATTAACAACCCTATTTTTCATTTTATAAATATCTTTTTTAAAGAACATTATTATAAGATTTAGCTGTGTGGAAATGTGTATTACCAGACTATGCACACATTATACACATTTAACAAATAGTAATCAACATAGTTATCCCCTTTTTGCACATTACCTATCCACGTGTAATCGCTTGTTTTAAAGTGAATTAACATGTTGTCCACATTTAGGTGAAATGTTTATGCACAAATCCACCAAGTCAAAACATCCACAGGACGACTATGCGTATAACGTGTGTCTTCTATGTTTATGACATGTAGTTTTTCCTGAAACCTGAATGTGGATAAGTCTGAAAGTGAATATCTATACAGTTATTCACATTCTGTCGGCTGGTGAGCTGATAGTTATCCACAGGGTTTATGGAGTTATTCACAGCCTTGTCCACAAAAAACTTTCACTTTTTTAATTTTACATTGACCTTTTATCCAGACGACTGAAAACGCTCGTACCCCTGTGGATTACCATACAGAAAACTAGTTAAACCGGCTTAATACTATTGATGGCGAAAGATGTAAATCACGCTGGAATAATTTCCGGAGTTGCGGGCAGACAGGTTAGATTTCAGGCCTTGTATAAAACTTTCTACCAGATTCGTTCGCCCATCCCGATACTTAGTGCTGAGCATGGCAATGTAAAACGAATCGAAGTACATGGGCTGCTGGTCTTTTAACGTAAGGGAGTGCGTTGCCATTAGTCGTTTAATAGTAGCGGGTGTAAAATGATGCAGGTGTCTCGGTACATCATAAGCCGCCCAATACTGCTTGTAATGTATTGCGTCAGCAGATACATTGTTCGGAACCGCAATAAGTAATGTGCCTTCGGGCTTCAATAATTGCTTAAGCTTATAAGCTACCTGATCAAGTTCTGCGACATGTTCGAGAACATGCCACAACGTGATAACATCATACTTTTTATCCGGATCAAATTCCTGCAAGCTCTCCCCTATCCTACTGTTTAATCTCTCCGATGCGATTTTCCGGGCATCAGAGTCGGGTTCCATTCCCTGAATGACCCATCCACGTTTACTACATGCTTCTAAAAAACTACCTGTACCGCACCCAATGTCCAGAATACTTCCCGTTCCTTTATTTAAGTCATTGATCAGATTCACTTTTCCTTTCAGCGTGTACTGACGAACTGTCCGGTATAGAAAGTTGATAAATCCCTTACTCTCGTCATTGTGCGAAACATATTGTTCAGATTTGTAAAACTGTCCTATTGAATGCTGATCTGGTCTGGGATTAGTGAATCGAAAGCTGCATTCCGTACATTCCTGAATGGTAAAATCAGACTGGCTAACCAGATAATCTTTGCAAGTGAGAAAATGGCTGAGTTGGCTTGATCCGCAAACCGGACAGGCGGTTAAAGTTTCTGTACTCATAAAAAAGTTAAATCAATATGTTACAAAAATCCCCTGATAACAGGTATAATGCTGTCATCAGGGGAATATTCTTTTTTATACTATCGGCCCAGGTAAACCAGAAGAATTGAAATATCAGACGGGCTTACACCACTTATCCGCATTGCCTGACCGATGGTAGCCGGCCGCAACCGTTTTAGTTTATCACGTCCTTCAAACGAAAGCGCGTGTATACGATCGTAGTCAAATGCCGGATTTATTTCCAGACCTTCCCAGCGGGTGATCTTTTCGGCATTCAGCCTTTCGCGATTCAGGTAGTCTTCATACTTAATTTCAATAGCTACCTGTTCAACGGCTTTTTGGGGGATTTCTGTATAATATTGGTTTTCCGGTAACCATTTCAACAACTCAGCAACGTCATCAAAGCCGATCTCCGGCCGTTTAATCAGCGTATATAACGGGCTTTTTTCGCGTATAGCGGCACTGCTTTTTTCGGTCAGCCATGAATTAATTTCATCAGGTTTGACTTTAGTCGCTTTAACATCATCGATCAGACTAGCGACCAGGGCTCGTTTGGCTTGTAGTTTCTGATAACGTTCTTCACTTGCCAGCCCGATTGAATAACCTTTTTCTGTAAGCCGCAAATCTGCATTATCCTGTCGTAAAAGCGTTCTGTATTCGGCTCTCGACGTAAACATGCGATATGGCTCTTCTGTGCCTTTGGTAATCAGGTCATCAATCAGTACACCAATATATCCTTCAGACCGTGAAATGGTGAACGGATCTTTTTCCACTACATTCTGATGTGCATTTATACCGGCAATCAGTCCCTGACAAGCAGCTTCTTCGTACCCGGTTGTTCCGTTTATCTGACCTGCAAAGAAAAGATTATGGACTAGTTTAGTTTCAAGCGTATTGCTTAACTGCGTCGGTGGAAAGAAATCATATTCCACAGCGTAACCGGGCCTGAACATTTTCACCTGTTCAAAACCGGCGATTTTACGCAGCGCTTCGTATTGGACGTCTTCCGGTAAAGAGGTTGAAAAACCATTTACATAGACTTCGACAGTATCCCAACCTTCTGGTTCAACGAAAATCTGGTGCCGGTCTTTATCTGCAAAACGATTGATTTTATCTTCAATGGACGGACAATATCTGGGACCAAGGCCTTTTATCCGGCCTGTAAACATCGGAGATTTTTCAAATCCGGTTTTAAGTATATCGTGAACATGCTGATCGGTATATGTAATCCAGCAACTACGCTGCTTGGTTAACGCCGGTGTATCCATATACGAAAACTTGTCCGGATCTTCATCGCCTTTTTGCTCTTCCATAGCGGCATAGTTAAGGCTCCGGCCATCGACCCGTGGAGGTGTTCCTGTTTTCATCCGGCCTGATTCAAAACCAAGACTAATCAATTGCTCTGTCAAACCTGTGGCTGCTTTTTCTGCCGTCCGGCCTCCGCCAAAGATTTTTTCACCAATGAAAATCCGTCCGTTGAGGAACGTTCCGTTTGTTAATACAACTGCTTTAGCGTGGAACGTAATGCCCATACTTGTTTTAACGCCCGTTACCTGATCGTTCTCAACAAGGATTTCATTTACGGTATCCTGCCAGAAATCAACGTTTTTATTTTGTTCCAGCGTCATCCGCCATTCATTGGCAAACAGCATCCGGTCACTTTGGCAACGCGGGCTCCACATAGCAGGTCCCTTCGACCGGTTCAGCATTCTGAACTGTATCATGCTTTTATCACTGATGATGCCAGACATACCACCCAGCGCATCAACCTCCCGAACAATTTGCCCTTTAGCTACTCCCCCCATTGCAGGATTACATGACATCTGGGCTATCGTTTGCATATTCATAGTAATGAGCAAAACTTTTGAACCCATTACCCCTGCTGCATGCGCTGCCTCACATCCTGCGTGCCCTGCACCTACTACTATGATATCGTATGAAGCGAACATTTTTGCGGTTTTTGTAAAATGTTTCACGTGGAAACTTTTACAAAGTTGGTGAATTCATAGAAATTAAAAGAACTATTCTGGAACAATAGCCATAAAAAAAAGGTGCCACTGCTTAGGTGACACCTCATGAAAAAAGCTAATGATCAATTACTTAGATACTTTTTGTAAATACTGATTAGCTTCTTTCTTATAAAAAGAATTATAATTAGGGGTAACAGACCGTAAAACCTCGACCTGTTTTACCTGTTGTTTATTCGTTAGCGAGTCAAAAAACGGAGGTGTGCTTCGTTTAGCTGATTTTGCGGTCTCTGCCTGACGCTTAGGGTCTTCTTCCTGCTGCTTCAGTGCCTTTTCAGATTCAAGTAAACGAACCATGATTTCGTTCTGGCGATTAATCGTATTCTGATTGACGCGTTTATTCACAAGATCGGTTTCTGTCTCGTCCATTTTTTCCATTAGCTCATTAACCTGCTTTTCCATCTGCTTGCCAGCCTCAGTACCTTTGCTCTTCTCCTGAAGTTGTTTAAGCATATTCCGGATCATGGCTTGTTCCGCAGCTAAACGCGAAAGCTCTTCTGATAAAGCTCTGCCAGACTGCCCGCCCTGCTGCATTTTCTGCATTTTACCGTTCAGTTGTTTCTGCATCTCTCCCATGTTGCCATCAGGTTTCTGGCCTTTTTTGCCTTTTCCGCTGGCACCAGGCATAGCCATGGCATTCATCTGCTGCTGCATATTTTTCAATGCATCACTCAGCATCAAGGATAAATTGTTCATGGATGTCATTGCATACTGTTGCTTGGAGGCGGCCTGATTCAGCCGACGTTCACGAATCTGTAGCACACTTTCATCCATATAGCCTTTCATATTATTTACCTCACGGGTCACGAAGGACTGGATTTGCACAACACGACTGGCAAGCGAATTCAAACTATCTTCGATTACTTTGGCGTCATCCTGTAATTTGAGTTGCTCCTGTGATAACTTAATAACACGTGGATCCTGCAAGGTCATACCCTTAAAATCCTTCATGATTCGTTCTTGAGAGAACGAGAGTGTGATGAGGTTTTCCAGAATGTTACGCAGATCATCAATATTTTCCTGAGCTTCTTCCATTTCAGCTGACTCCATCGCTTCCTGCATCTGCTGCTTCATTTTTCGCATTGCCTTAGCTGTTTTGCTTTGCGATGACGATGCATTCTTACTCTTTTTCTGATTCAGTTGTTGCTTTGCATCCTGCATTTGCTGCTCAATGTCCTGCTGTTCATCCTGCTGCTGATCCGGCATTTTAAGATTATCTTTCTCGGCCTGTTTCTGAATTTCTTTAAGCTGCTCCTGAAGCTTCTTAAAGTCTTCCATGGCCTTCTCCTGATCTTTCTTTTGCTGCTCCAGATCGTTTCCGTCCTGCTTATCTTGTTTTCCGTCCTGCTTATCCTGCTTTCCGTCTTGCTTATCCTGCTTTCCGTCTTGCTTATCCTGCTTTCCGTCTTGCTTATCCTGCTTTCCGTCCTTGTTATTTTCCTGAGCTTCTTTCTCCTGTTGTTGTGCCTGTTTTTCCAGCTCTTCCAGCGTGTTTGAAATTTTCTGTTCCAACTGCATTTGTTTGAATAACTTAAGCGCACGCTCTAAATCACGCTCCATATTCCGCTCCTTACGACTCAGGCGATCCAGCATCTCAGATGCTTTATCATCTTGCTTACGTTCCAGAAGCTGCTTTAGCTCATCATATAATTTTTTCGACTCAGGGTCCAGCAGCTCGTTAAAAAGCTTTTGCAGTTGCTGCATTTTTTCCTGCAGCTGCTGGTCTTTCTGGTTAAAGCGTTGCTGTGTATCGTTCGTTTTCTGAAATTGCTCCTGTAGTTGCTGAATTTCTTTCAAAAGTTCTTCCCGTTTTTGAAGAACTTCATTCAACTGTTTCTTGTCCTGAAAATCGGATGTCTTCTTTGTCCGTAAACGATCTTCCATCTGATTCAGCTCTTTCTTGATATTCTGCGTTTTGCTCAGCGCCTCATCAATCTGCTGTTCTGTCTTCTTAGCAGATTCATCAATCTGCTTCTGAACTTCGCGGTTCGATGGAATGGCAAAGTTTAACGGATTAGAACGTGCTGATTTAGGGCCGTTAACGCCGTCGTTATCCCAAACCTGAACAAAGTATTCAATACGATCTTCCTGCCCCAACTGCAGACTATCGAGATACCAGTTATAGGAATAGTTCTGCGACGTTGTATTCTTGTTAACAGGAATATCCTTTGAAAACATCGGCGAAAATTTTCCACCCTTCTGAATACGGTAATTGAGCTTTAGCTTCGTAAACCCATAGTCATCTGAAATTAACCCGGATAGAGCAATGTAATTATAAGTCACTGTATCCTGTATCCGCTCAACGGATATGGTTGGAATCCGGTCCGGTATTACCTGAATATTATACTGAATGTTGGAGGGAGTTGCCACCTCTTTATTCTTCAGGGAAACTGTGTATACCGCATTTTGCATTACGCGTCGGGAAATCGCAAACTCATTGGTTTCTGCAGATTTACTCCAGGCAATCGCGGATTCTGTGTTAAATCGTAAGCCTAACGAATCTGTATGATCGGCGGTAAAATTCCAGTCAATTACCGTTCCCTGAGGAACCAGCAGGTTGCCTACATTTGATAACTGCTCCGCAGGTTTATTAAGATAGGCAGGATAAGTAAGCTTAACGTCAAAGTTCAATACCGACGGGCGGTCAATCAGCGATAGTGTGTACTGATCGGAATTAAACCCTGACGCTTCCAGATGAAAGTCAAGATCACGCTGCACATTATCAAATGTATATTGATAAAGCCCGTTTGATTGGTCTAGTTTAAACCGTGTCCCGTTGGCAACCAGATAAACAGATTGTGGCAGTGCATCACCGGTTAACTTAACCGTAAGCGGGAAATCTTCATTACGAAATGCTTTCAGCGATTTATTCTGAATGACAAACTTAAACGGCGCTTCCTCAGCAAATTCTTTATTGTAGTTAACAATCCGTGCCGATGGTTTTGAAAAGAATGCCGGGTTCACCAGAAAAATAAACAGAATCAGCGCAAGTGGCGGAACCGCATACTTCAAAAACTGCCGGTTTTTATCAATTTGAATCGCATTAGCAAACCGGTTAATCAGCAGTTGTTGAGAACGTTGCTGCAAACTAGCCTGTAGAAGGTCACTCTCGGAAAGACTGATCCTGCGAAGCTGAAGCGTATTCAGTAGCTTATCGCCCACTTCAGGAAAGAAACGGCCAATCTGTGCTGCTGCTTCATCATCCGTAAGCGATTTACGAAGGCCATATAAGCTTAGTAAGGGCTTAATGATAAAAATAAAAAGGCTGGCTAAACTCGTCAGTACAAAAGAAAAGAATAAGATACCACGGCCCGCTGAACTAAACCGTCCGACAAATTC
This sequence comes from Arsenicibacter rosenii, assembly GCF_001870735.1. Classification (GTDB taxonomy): domain Bacteria; phylum Bacteroidota; class Bacteroidia; order Cytophagales; family Spirosomataceae; genus Arsenicibacter; species Arsenicibacter rosenii. The sequence continues at coordinate 11,920 of NZ_MORL01000014.1, forward strand.
GGCAGTATTAATCAACAGGTATAAGGTGCCTAAAATGGCAAAGAAGAATAGACTCCCTTTTACCAACTGATTTAAGTAAAAGCGTTTTTTATATTCTTCGAGCCGTTGCAGCAGAATATTGTATGATTCCATATAGAAAAACGGTTGTCAAAGGTGTATCGATAAATGCTGTTTAGATTAGCTGATGATGTTCGAAGTATAAAATCACATGCTCCTTTAAAAAAACTTCCTGTTCTGATAGATCATGTCGGGGAACAGGCTTTTGCAATGAGTACTGCGGCCATCCGTCCAGATCAAATCCATCAAACCGGTAATAGCCCCGAAGGCTGAGTACACTGCACGTTGCTATGTGAAGGAGATCTTGCTTTTGCTCTTTGGTAAAGCGCTTAGGACCACGGCCAAGCTCCTGCATGCCTATTAAAAATAAGACACTGTTAAGATCTGCCGGACGCTTGCCGATAAATTTTTCCAGCTGCCCTATCAAATTCTCCCAATTTGCGTCTAATGCTTTAGCCGTCAGTTCTTCTGATGTATCCATAGACTCTCTAAGTTACAACATATAAGTTAATTAATAACGAATATTTTGTATGATTCGATTACTACGCCAGGCACTAATTGATTTTGTTGACCTGCTACTGCCACGTTCATGTCTTGCTTGTCTAAAGACGCTGGAAACAAGCGAAGCGTTGCTTTGTACATCATGCCGCTTGCATTTACCTGAAACAAACCTGCATGTTGTTCCTTCTGTTATAACAAAGTTTACGGGCAAAGTGCCGGTCGATTTTTCAGTATCTTATTTACATTTCACTAAAGGAGGTATTGCGCAAAAACTGATCCACCAGATTAAGTACCGGGGAAAAAAAGAAGCTGCCCGGCAGTTAGGTTACTGGTACGGAAAGGTCCTGAAAAGTGAATCGGATCTGATTCGGGAAAGTGATTTATTAATAGGAGTTCCGCTGCATACGAGCCGTTTAAAACAACGGGGATATAATCAGGCAGACTGGATTGCAGAGGGCTTATCAGAGGCCTTGCATATACCTTTTTCTACGGATTTGCTGAAACGGCATGCGTTTCAGGGATCTCAGACAAAAAAGAGTAAGGTAGAGCGGTGGGAGAACGTACGGTCTGTTTTTTCGGTAGCCGCCAATAACAGACTTTCGGGGCAACGGGTTATTCTGGTCGATGATGTACTGACCACGGGGGCAACCCTGGAAGCGTGTGCGCATACCTTGTTAGAGGCAGGATGTTCTTCGGTTGCTGTCATTACCTTAGCTGTGACAAAATAAAAGCGGCCGCTCTTATTCAGAACGGCCGCTTTTTATTTTATTAATCAGTTATTTATTACGCCCCAGACCGATCATGGCACAACGGAAGCCAATTGCGGCGGTTGCAGAATCCTGATCGAGGAAACGGCGTGTACCTGGTGAAAGCCAGTAAGCTACGTCATTCCATGATCCGCCTTTGTAAACACGAAGCTTATCATTTACCAGTGATTCTTTGGCATTATAGTTTTTAGCATCATCTAAATAACCGTTCCGGCGGATCGGGTTCAAATCGCTTACGTCCTGATAAGACAGCGGACGATAAACGTCATATACCCACTCATTTACGTTACCAGCCATATTATAAAGACCAAAATCATTGGCCGGATACTCCCATATCTCAGCTGTAATGATAGCTTTATCGTTAGAGCGGCCTGCAATACCAGCGTAGTCACCGCGGCCACGCTTGAAGTTAGCAAGCATCTGGCCTTGCTTACGCCCTTTTTTAGGATTACGGACAGATGAACCATCCCACGGATAGATACGCTGGTTTGCCTGATTTTCGTCAACATACTGCGTACCTATCATGGCTTTCGCTGCATATTCCCACTCGGCTTCTGTTGGCAAACGATATTCTGGTAATACTAAACCACTTTCAATACCCGGACGAGCTGATGATGTTGACGCTTCAGCAACAGCTGCCGCGGCGGCATCATCTTTCTTCGATTTACGCTTCAGCGAGAATCCTCCTCCTTTTTTCTTTGTGCTGGTACCACCTTTAGCTAACTCTGCATTAACAGCATTTGTCCGCCATGCAGCATAGTCATTGGCCTGAACCCATGAAACACCAACAACAGGATAATAACGGAAAGCAGGATAACGCAGATATTGGGTAACATAAGAGTCGTTAAACGAGAGCGGATTAGCCCAGACAGTTGTATCCGGCAGGGCTGCACGAACTACTTCCTCCGAGGAATCACGCTTAAGTGCATCCAGATATTCTAAGTAGTGAACGTTTGCCATTTCTGTCTCGTCCATGTAGAATGACTGTACGCTGACTGTACGCTCGCGGTTATCACGCGTGTTCATGACGTCCTCTTCCAAAGCACCCATTGTAAAACGGCCACCCTCGATGAAAACCAGGTTCGGACCACCATTCGGTGCTTTGAAGGATTTTACCTGAAAACCTTCTTTCTGGTTGTATGCTATACCCGTAGCCGTACTCTTCTTCCCTGGCTTCACGCTGGTCGGGTGTTTTTGTTTACTACAAGCTGCTAGTGCCAAGGTAGCCAGCAGGACATAAGCCGCTCGTTGCAAGTGATACGTTTTAATCATCGCTGTATCTGTGTAAGTCGGAATTGCAAAAGTATGTAATATTGATAACTAATCCGTTAATGCTGTCAGCACTTCATCCATTTGTACGACCGAAGAAACGTTGCTATGCGTAAAAATCAGCCGGTTTTTGACGTCTTTCAGCGAGCACTTGAGTGGATTCAGTTTGATGTAATCAATAACTTTGCCAAACTGCTCTGACTGAAAGAAACGTTCCGCCGTTCCGGAACCATTCTCGGAAGAAACGAAGTACCCCTTCAGGATATTATTCTTCAGGGTTAGTTTTTCGAGGTAAAGGCTTTCGGCTTTCCACCTAATGTTCACCATCTTAATCAGGTTTTCAACTTCTTCCGGCAGCGGTCCGAACCGATCCTCAACTTCTTTGCGGAAGGCAGCCAGTTCTTCCTGATTCCGGATATTATCTAACCGAGTATATAACGACAAACGCTCCGATATATTCGATACGTATTTTTCAGGAATCACAACCTGTAAATCGGTTTCGATAACGGTATCCGGAACGGCCGCCTTAAATGGATTTGAATCTGGTAAAAATAGGTCTTTAAACTCGTTTTCACGCAGTTCCTGTACGGCCTCATCAAGAATTTTGTGATACATTTCGTAGCCCAGATCGTTGATAAATCCGCTTTGTTCGGCTCCAAGCAGGTTTCCGGCCCCGCGGATATCAAGATCACGCATGGCAATTTTGAACCCTTCCCCTAGATCAGAAAAGTCTTCCAGCGTTTGCAGGCGCTTGCGGGCATCCGATGTCAGTGATGACTGCGGAGGAGTCAGCAGATAACAGAAGGCCTTTCGGTTGGAACGCCCTACCCTACCCCGCATCTGATGGAGATCCGACATCCCGAACATATGGGCTGTATTAATCAGAATAGTATTGGCGTTAGGAATATCCAGGCCCGACTCGATAATATTCGTCGATACCAGTACATCATAATCACCTTCTATGAATCGGGTCATGACCTTTTCCAGCTTCTCTCCTTCCATTTGACCATGTGCCACACACACGCGGGCATCCGGAACCAGCCGTAAAATCAGATTCCCGATTGATTCAATATCGCCTACCCGATTGTGTACAAAAAAGACTTGTCCGCCACGGCGCAATTCGTAACTGATAGCATCCCGCACGACGGTTTCGCTAAATGTATGCACTTCTGTAGTAACCGGCTGACGGTTAGGCGGCGGCGTGGCAATGACAGACAAGTCGCGGGCACCCATCAGCGAGAAGTGCAGTGTTCTAGGAATTGGGGTGGCCGTCAGCGTCAGAACATCCACTTCTACCCGCATTTCTTTGAGCCGGTCCTTTGTTTTTACACCAAATTTCTGCTCTTCATCAATAATAAGCAGGCCCAGGTCCTTAAACTTAATGTCTTTATTGACAATGCGGTGTGTCCCGATCAGAATGCCGATTTGGCCATTGGCCGTTTCTTTCAGAATGTCTTTGATCTGACCTGCTGTACGAAACCGGTTGATATACTCAATCTTAACCGGAAAATCAGACAGACGTTCGGAAAACGTCCGGTAATGCTGCATCGCCAGAATCGTAGTCGGCACCAGAACGGCTACCTGTTTATTATCAGAAACGGCTTTAAACGCTGCCCGTATAGCTACTTCGGTTTTACCAAAACCAACGTCACCGCATACCAGCCTGTCCATCGGATGTGGTTGCTCCATATCGACCTTGACATCGGCGGTTGCTTTGGCCTGATCCGGCGTATCTTCGTAAATAAACGAAGATTCGAGTTCGGCCTGCAGGAAACTGTCGCGGCTAAATGCATAGCCCGGCGCCTGCCGACGTTTGGCATAGAGCGAAATAAGCTCCTTCGCAATATCTTTTACCTGCTTCTTAACCCGTGATTTTTTGAGCTCCCATTCCTGCGAACCCAGTTTACTCATCGTCGGCGGACCACCTTCCTTGCCACTATACTTGGCAATTTTGTGTAAGCTATGAATACTGACCAGCAGAACGTCATTATCCCGGTAGATAAGCCGGATCGCTTCCTGCATTTTACCGCCGACGTCTACTTTTTCCAGGCCGGCAAAACGCCCTATCCCATGATCAATATGCGTCACATAATCACCAGGTTGCAGCGTTTTTAATTCTCTGAGCGTGAGTGCCTTTGATTTTGAGAATTTGTCCTGAACCCGATATTTGAAATACCGGTCGAAAATCTGATGATCGGTGAAGCAGGCTATTTTAAGGGATTCATCAATAAAGCCTTCACGCAGCCCGATATTCAGCGGCTGAAATTTGACAAACGGATCCAATTCATCAAAAATGGTCCGCAAGCGCTCCAGTTGCTTGAATGATTCAGCGGCTATGATGTTGGTGAATCCTTTTGACTGATTTTCTGCCAGATTTTCAACAAGGCGCTTAAAGTCTTTATTGAATGATGGCTGGGCTTTGGCCTGATAAAGCTGCCTGGTATCGGTTTTAAAATAAAACTTACGCCCAAACTCAACCGTCGTAAATTGTTTCAGTTGATTAAGGAGGGAACGGCGCGTTTCAAAAAGCTGATTCGGATCAGAAACGACTTTTATACCACCACTGCCCGCCAATACCGCTTCGAAACTTTGTTCTGCTTTTTCGAAGCACTTATCCACAATATCCAGGGCGAAATCCACATCTCTGAGCCAGACATACGTGTTTTCCGGTAGAAAATCGAAGAAGGGTTCCCGGCTTTCCTGAATCAGTTTGGTCTGAATGTTGGGAATAATGTTGATAAAGTCGACACTGGTTGTGGATAACTGTGTTTCCGGGTTGAAAAAGCGGATGCTTTCTACTTCATCGTCAAACAGATCAATCCGGACCGGAAACTCGGTAGCAAACGAAAAAACGTCGATAATGCCACCTCTTAACGAAAACTGTCCTGCTTCATAAACGAAATCCGTTTTTTCAAATTCGTAATCCTGCAAAAGTTCGGAAACGAAATTCGTATCCAGCCGGTCTCCGACACGGATCGTCAACGTGTTTGCCTGAAGAGATCGTTTGTTAATTACCTTTTCAGATAATGCCTCCGGATAAGTAACAATAAGGAGGTTTTGTTTGGCTGTTGCATTAAGTTTATTCAGTACTTCGGCCCGCATCAATACGTTTGCATTTTCAACTTCTTCGTACTGATAAGGCTTTTTATAAGACATGGGAAAGAGCAGAACGTCTTTTCCGGTCAGGTTTTGTAAGTCGTTATAAAAGTAAGAAGCTTCGTCGCGGTCATTTAAGATAAAAAGCTGATTTCCAGTAGTAAGTCTGGCAATAGCTGAGGCAAGGACGGCATCAATACTACCGACTAATCCCTTAATCTGTAACCGCATGGGCTCACCGGGAGGATGTATCAGCGGTTCGGCAAGTAGCTGAATGAAGCTGTCATCAGCATAAAGCCCAATTAATTCTTCCGGTTTCAAAATACCTTTAGTTAATGTGATAACGAACGCACAAAAAGCCGCGGAGACGCAATCTACGCGGCAAAAAGTTAACCGATATTACAGAGAAATGTTGTTCAGAACAGATTTCCCTGAATAACTTGAGGTTGTAAAGTTGGCTCTTTTAAGGTTAGCCCACAATGTTTGTTTAATTCACGGATCCAGTATCGGATCAATTCAGGAGCAGTATCGTTATTATCGCCTCCGCCATGAACGAAAATGTAGGCTGTCTGCAAGCCTTTGTCGAGCCAGGTTTTTAACCGCTGAATCCAGGCATCAGTTCGGGTATAGTCAGATTCATGGCCTTCATTGGCAATAAAGCGTAAGGTCAGAACAGGACTGCTCAGCCCCATATGCAGCACATCGCGCCGGCCGGCGACATCAGTAATGACCACATGCCGGTGTAAGCCATGTAGCTTTTCAAGGGTATGTTGCCAGACCTCCGAACGTTTAAACCAATCGGGATGTCTGAACTCGACGGCTACATTTAATTCGTCAGGCAGACTTTTCAGGTAGCTTTCAAGAACGGGCCATTTATCAGGTGAAAACGTTGGCGGGAGCTGTAAAAACGACATGCCCAGAAACTCTTCAAGGGATAAAATCGCACTGACAAATTCTTCGGTAATAAATTCAGTAGCGAGCAGCATGCGTTCATGACTGATCGTCTGCGGGAATTTAGGACAAAATGTAAATCCGGACCGGAAGGGTGAAGTACGGGCCTCGGTTTTCCACTTGTCGATCATGCTTTCCGTCGGAATCTGATAATGAGTGAGATTGAGCTCAATTGTATTAAACTGCTGCACATAATGGTGTAAAAAATCCTTCTCTTTAGCCGTAGAGGGATAAATTTTACCGACATATTGCTTATTGGCCCAAACCGGGCCACCTATAAAAATTTCAGGATGACTGGTTCGCTCGACAGCCGTCCAGATTCTGGCATTAAAAGCCGGTCCGGGCGGAAGTACGGGGTTTATGGCGTCCAGATTAGTGGTTTTTCCAAATTCCATAGCAGCGGAGAGGTTACCGGTTGTTTTTACAGAACAACAAACCCTTAACTGAAAAAGTTGAAAATAGTTGTTTTTCAGCACAATAACCTCTATATTTGCACTCCCGTTTTTGGGCGGGAACAGATTGCCCTTAGCAATTAATTCGAAATCAACCAATTATCAATACAAACAGTGAATACACTCAGTTATAAAACCATCTCCGCTAACAAAGAGACGGTGCAAAAAGACTGGGTTGTGATTGACGCAGAAGGACAAGTGCTGGGTCGGCTGGCCAGCCAGGTTGCCTTCATGATTCGCGGCAAACACAAGCCGAATTTTACACCACACGTTGACTGCGGAGACAACGTGATCATTATCAATGCTGACAAGATCCGTCTGACCGGCAAGAAACTGACAGACAAAGTGTACGTACGTCACACTGGTTACCCTGGTGGTCAGCGTTTTGCTACGCCACGTCTGCTGTTGGAAAAACATCCGGAACGTGTACTTGAGCACGCTATTCGTGGCATGTTGCCTAAAAACCGTTTAGGCCGCCGGTTGTTCACAAACCTGTATGTTTATGCCGGAGGTGAACACCCGCATGCAGCTCAGCAACCTAAAGAAATTAAATTCTAACAGGCGCAAAACACATGGAAAGAATTAATGCCATTGGTCGCCGGAAAACAGCTGTGTCTCGTGTGTACATGACAGCTGGTAACGGAGCCATCACGGTAAACGGGAAAGACTACAAGCAGTACTTCCCTTCTGAAGTTCTTCAGATCATCACAAACCAGCCCTTTGCTACGATCAATGGTCTGGGCGCATACGACGTGAAAGTAAACGTTCGTGGCGGTGGTGTTACTGGTCAAGCCGAAGCCACTCGCATGGCAATCTCACGGGCTCTTTGCGAAGTAAATGCAGAGTTCCGTCCTGCCCTGAAGAAAGAAGGCTTCCTGACACGGGATTCCCGTATGGTTGAACGGAAAAAATACGGTCGTGCTAAGGCCCGTCGCCGGTTCCAGTTCTCTAAACGTTAATCACCGGAATGAGCAAACGATCTTTTTAACAGATAGATTGGTCCTGTTCATTCTGAATTAAGTATTAAAAAATCGTCCAGACCGCCCTTAGATGTTGCCGACGGGTGGTGCTGCGTAACTAATTTTCAAAATTTCAATTTCACTAACAGAAAATGGCACAAGTGGAATATAAAGACCTACTCGACGCAGGTGTGCACTTCGGTCACCTTACGCGTAAGTGGGATCCTCGTATGGCTCCGTACATCTTCATGGAGAAGAACGGTATCCATATCATTGACTTGAATAAAACGCTCGCGAGCCTGCAGGAAGCTCAAAACGCGATTCGTGGTATTGTTCGTTCAGGCCGTAAAGTGATGTTTGTGGCTACGAAAAAGCAAGCTCAGGAGATCGTTGCTGAAGAAGCACGTCGTCTGAAAATGCCATACGTTACGGATCGTTGGTTAGGTGGTATGCTGACTAACTTCGCGACTATCCGCAAGTCGTTGAAAAAACTGCAGACTATTGAGAAAATGTTGAAAGACGAAGCGACTGCCGGTAACATGGCAAAGCGTGAGCTTTTGACGCTGACTCGCGAAAAAGATAAGCTGGAACGCGTATTAGGCGGTATCACCGACCTGACTCGTTTGCCGGCGGCACTGTTTATTGTTGATGTGAAGCGGGAACATATCGCCGTTGCAGAAGCAAAGCGCCTGGGTATCCCGGTTTTTGCAATGTGTGATACGAACTCGAATCCGGATTTGGTTGATTTCCCCATCCCGGCTAACGATGATGCTTATAAGTCAATCGCTCTGATCACGCTTGCTATGGGTAAGGCTATTGAAGAAGGCCTTATGGAACGTAAGCAGGATAAAGATGATCAGCGTTTGCAGGAAGAAGAAGAAGCAAAACGTGCTGAAGATGTTCGTCAAGCTGCTCAACCTGTAGCTGAAGCTTCTGAAGGTTCAGAAACTGTTGCTACAGAGCAGGGAGAATAATCTGAGTTTACCGATACAGGCATCTGAGAATAATATGCCTGTATCGTAAACTTTTGAGAATAGCCCGTAGCCAGCCGCTATGGGCTATTCCATTATAATTTAAAGCCTATTGTTGGCTTATTGTTAATTTCGACAATTTATTATTTTATAAAACTTAATATGGCAATCACCGCAGCAGACGTTAACAAACTTCGGCAAGAAACCGGAGCCGGTATGATGGACTGTAAGAAGGCTCTGACCGAAGCAGACGGCGATTTCGAAAAAGCAAAAGAGATTCTGCGTAAGCAAGGTCAGAAAATCGCTGATAAGCGTGCTGACAATGCTACGGCAGAAGGTGCTGTTTTAGCACAGGTAAGCGAAGATGGCAAGAGCGGTATCGTTGTCGCTCTGGCTTGCGAAACTGAACCGGTTTCTAAGGTTGCTGATTTCCAGTCACTGGCAAAAGCGACTCTGGAATCTGCTGCCGCATCAGGCGCTACTACCAAAGATGCATTATTAGCTGTTACTCAGGCCGACGGCCGCACTTTGCAAGAGCACATCACTGATCTGATGGGTAAAATCGGTGAAAAAATTGATGTGGTTTCTTTCGAGGTTGTATCAGCGGATCAAGTGGTCGCTTATATTCACTCAAACGGCAAATTAGGTGTATTGGTAGGCCTTGTGAATACAAACGGCACAGACGTATCTGAAGTAGGCCGTGACGTAGCTATGCAGGTAGCCGCTATGAAGCCGGTTGCCATCGATAAAGACGGCGTTGATGCCAGCATCATCAGCCGTGAGATCGAAATCGGTAAAGAGCAGGCTCGTGCAGAAGGCAAACCAGAAGCCATGCTTGAAAAAATTGCTATGGGTAAACTGAACAAATTCTACAAGGAGAATACCTTGTTAAATCAAGAGTTTGTTAAAGATAACTCATTGACTATTGCTCAGTTACTTGACAAAACAAGCAAAGGTTTGACTGTTTCTGTATTCAAACGTGTTGCTATCGGTTAAATAAATATAACATCTTTATTAGTATACGAAAGCCCGGACTGACTATCAGTCCGGGCTTTCTTTTTGAAAAAGAGATAACTAATATTGACAAACGTTAATATTTTTAATATTTATGAAAAGAATATAGGAGCGTGGCGTTACTTTTTGAATGAATTTTTGTCTTATAGGAGAACTTGTCCTATGAAATCATACACTGACGAAGAACTGGTAAAACTGTACGTAGAGACACAACGAAATCAATATTTCGAAGTGCTGTACAGCCGCTATTGTGATAAAGTTTATCGCAAATGCTTATCCTTTACAAAAGACCCTGCAAGGGCCGAAGATTTCACACACGATATATTCCTGAAGCTAATTGTTAAGTTAGGTGGCTTCAAGGAACAGTCGAGATTTTCTACATGGCTATATTCAGTAACTTATAATCACTGTATGGACCATGTACGAAGTAAAAAAAATGTTGAAGTCCTGGTTGATGACGATCATGAACGATTGTTTAACTACAGCGATGAAGACAATGATCTGGATCTCTCCGAGATGTCAATCCAGGGCCTGCGGAAAGCTATGGAGAAAATGACGACTGAAGAGCGAAGCCTGCTCCTGCTCAAATATCAGGATGATGTAACAATCCGGGATATGGCTGAAATTCTCAATCTGACAGATAGTGCCGTCAAAATGCGTCTGAAACGGGCAAAAGACAAACTGAAAAAGCGATATTTAGAAAGCGTTGTATTTGGAATTTTAGTAACACTAAGATGGATTTCGTCGAAGTTCCCAGTACGATGGTTCTAAAATGATAGAAAGTGTATTCAAACAGCTGGAACCTGAAGACAGCTGCCCTGCCCATCTAAAAACAGAAATCATTTCTGAAATAGATTTGATCCGGAATGCTTTGCAAGTAGTTGAACTGTTTGCCGGAGACTTCTTTGGCGTTTTATCTGTTTTAGCAAATTCTCAGGAAGACGCCTAACCTAAACGCCTTGAAAGATGGAAAAACTACCCAACCTGACAGAAATCTTAATTAATACCTTTCGTACACTCATTAATCAGTTTGTTGATTTTGTTCCAAAATTAATCGGAGCTATTGTCGTCCTGTTTATTGGTGTTTTAGTTGCCAGAGTGTCCTCAATCGTTGTAAAGAATGTCTTAGGGCGTGTTGGCTTTGACAAAATAGGTGATAAACTAAATGAAATTGACTTCATAAAACAGCTACAGACAGAAATAAAGCTTAGTGAGATTGTTGCCAAAGTGCTGTATTACTTTATTCTGCTTGTATTTATCACTGCCGCTACAGAAACCTTAGGTGTCAAAGCTATTTCAGATATGGTTTTGTCGCTGGTAAACTTTATACCTAAAGTAATTGCGGCAGCGATCATGCTCCAGATAGGTGTGCTGGTGGCTGATGCCATGAAGAAGGCCGTAATCTCTATTTGTCAGACATTCAGGATTGCGTCTGGTAAGTTGTTGGGAATGATTGTGTTTTTCTTCTTCCTGATTATTACCATTATCAGTGCACTTGGTCAGGCAGGCATCAACACCGAGTTGTTGGAGTCCAGCTTTAATCTGCTGATTGGTGGAATCATATTTGCGTTTGCTGCCGGCTATGGCTATGCTTCAAGGGATGTTATGGCCAATATCCTGTCATCATTTTACTCTAAAAATAAATTTAGCGAAGGCCAGACCATTCAGATTGATGACGTAAAAGGAGTGATCACAAAAATGGATAATACATCAATTACCCTTAAGACTGATGCAGCTACGTCGGTTTTTCCGCTTCAGGCGCTCCAATCAAAACGGGTTGATATATTTCCTGAACTAACGGATAACGTAACAGAACAGTTGTTAAAATGAAGCTTTTTTACCCATCAATTACCCTACTCATACTTGCGCTTTCTTCTATAGCGAATGCACAAACATCACCGGTTATTACAACAAATTTTGCCGATACATTGAGTGTCAGAAAAGATACCACCTACTGGCAAAAGTCATTTGCGGGTGGTCTTAATCTCAATCAGGCATCGTTTAGTAACTGGACCGGAGGAGGCATAAATTCAATCGCACTAAGTACAGTCGTAAATGCCCGTGCACTTTATGAAAAAGGCCTGACATCATGGGATAACACAGCTGATCTACAGTTAGGCTACGTAACGCAGCGGGGCGATACCCGTAAAGCAGCGGACCAGATTTTTATTAATTCGGTCGTAGGTCATAAGCTGACTAAAAAAATGGAGTTATTCGGTTCCGGTACGTTTAATACGTTTTTTGCGCCCGGTTATCGATATGACAAGCTGGCAACAGATCAGAAACGTTTACTTGTATCGAACTTCCTGGCACCTGCTCAGATAACGCTTGCCTGGGGCGCTGCTTTCCGCCCGAATGACTGGTTTTCCCTTCGTCTGAGTCCATTTTCTCCGCGTTTAACTATAGTTAATGACGCTGATGTGCGCGTAAAGCAAGTAAATGGTATCTATGTAAAGGACCCGAATGTAGCCGCTTTTGGCGTCGATCCCGGTAAAACAACACGAATGGAGTGGCTGGCACTTCAGTTGCAGGTTGCTTTAAATAAAAAATTGGGTGAAAATGTAAGCCTCAATGCTCGCTACCAATTGTATGCAAATTATAAGAATCTAAATGCTATCGATCATCGCTTAGATGCTGTACTAACGGCTAAGGTAAGTAAGTACCTGAGTACAACACTTGGCCTGATTTTACTGTATGACAAAGACTTTGCCGATAAATTACAAATCCAGCAGACACTGGCAATCGGACTTTCCTACAACATCAGTACATTCCGAAAAAAATAGCATTGCTTTCGCTGATTTATTAAATAAGTCTATAACTTACCAACCGTTCCATAGTAACTTAAAACCTTGAAAAACTATGCTTAAAGAGTTTCGTACTTTCATGGCACAAGGCAATGTGCTGGATCTGGCGGTTGGTGTGATCATTGGCGCTGCCTTCGGAAAAATTGTTAATTCGCTGGTTGAGGATGTTATCAACCCTATATTGGGCCTTATTCTGGGCAACGTTGATTTTAGCGAGATGAAAGTTGTACTGAAAGAGGCCGCAGACGGCCAGGCCGAGGTAGCGATACGGTATGGCAACTTTCTCAACCAGGTAATTCAGTTTGTTATTCTGGCATGGGTAATTTTCCTGATTGTAAAGGCTGCCAACAAAATGAGGCTATCAAACTCAATGGCTCCGAAAGAATAGTAGTTATTACCTGATGATAAAAGCCCTGTCTTTTCGACGGGGCTTTTTTATTTACATTAATTTTGATGCGCATTTAGCCTGATCGGCTATTTAGTGCGCATTACAGTCATCGGTGTATCGTATAGTCAGGTATGGAAAAGCAGAAATTGGTTATTCTGGGCGGTGGAGAAAGTGGAGTCGGGTCTGCCTTGCTTGGAAAAGCGAAAGGCTACAGTGTGTTTTTATCTGATCGTGGATCTCTGAAAGATTCATACAAACGTGCATTAGAAGAAGCTTCCATTGATTTTGAAGAAGGAACCCATACTAAGACACGCGTTTTAGAAGCTGATATAGTTGTAAAAAGTCCGGGTATACCTGATACGGTACCGTTAGTAGTTGAGTTAGTTCAGGCTGGTATTCCGGTAATTTCAGAGATTGAGTTTGCTGCCCGGTATACGAAGGCCAGACTGATTGGTATTACGGGTAGTAATGGCAAGACTACGACAACGTTACTCACCTATCACCTTTTAAAAGAGGCCGGTTTGAATGTTGGCTTAGCCGGTAATATCGGCGATAGCTTCGCAAAGCAGGTTATCGACGACCAATTCGATTATTATGTTCTTGAACTAAGTAGCTTTCAGCTTGACGGGATGTTCGGAACGCATCTGCATACGGCAATTTTATTGAATATTACGCCTGACCACCTTGATCGGTATGCATATACGTTCTCAAATTATGTAAATTCCAAGTTCCGTATTCTACAGAATATGACTCCGAATGATCACTTTATCTACTTTGACGACAGTGAAGTCATTAAAGATGGGCTTACCAGCCGTTCTGTTGATGTTAAAAAACTGCCTGTTTCGCTGTTAAATAGAGTTGCCACCGGCGGATACCTGGTAAATGAGACGTTAGTTGCATCAATTGATGGTACATCACCCTTAACGATTGATGTAAATCTGCTGCCATTAAAAGGCAAACACAATATAGTAAATATGCTGGCTGCTTCATTGGCTGCTTTAACAGTTGGCGTGAAACCAGATGCTATTGAACAAGGCCTGATGAGCTTTAAAAATGCAGCGCATCGTCTTGAGCCTGTAGCCGTAATTAACGGTGTTCAATTCATTAATGATTCAAAAGCAACAAACGTTGATTCGGTGTATTATGCGCTGGAAAGCATGACGGCTCCAACCATCTGGATTGCCGGTGGTCAGGATAAAGGTAATGACTATGGGCAACTGGATGAGCCGGTGCGGCAAAAAGTAAAAGCATTGATCTGTTTAGGTAAAGATAATCAGAAACTGATCAGCTATTATACCGGAAAAATACCGGCTATCACTGAAACACAGGATGTCAGTGATCTCGTTCAGAAGGCATTAACGTGGGCTGTACCGGGTGATGTGGTGTTGTTATCACCTGCCTGTGCGAGTTTCGATTTATTCAGAAACTATGAAGACCGGGGAGACCAGTTTAAAGAAGCCGTCAAAAAAGCAGCCAAGGCAAGTGCGGGGAAGTAATTAAATAGTAGCGTAAGAGCTGGATAACGCAAGAACCATATGACTTTCTCGATTGGAGACTGGTTAAAAATTAATCTGAAAGGCGATCGCCAGATTTGGTGGATTGTACTGTTTTTGTCTATCATGAGTGTTCTGGTAGTCTATAGCGCCACGGGGACAATTGCGTTTCAGAAAATGCAGGGGAATACAGAATCGTATCTGTTTAAACACTCATCACTGGTTGTGGCGGGGCTCGTGTGCATGTATTTTGCCCATAAAATTAACTATGTCTATTATGCACGGCTGTCGAAGTTTGGCATGTGGCTTTCAGTTCCGTTGCTTTTGTGGGCCTATTTCAAAGGCGTAAATGCAAATGATGCTTCCCGCTGGATTACCATCCCAATCATTAATCAGACTTTTCAGCCCTCGGATTTGGCTAAACTATCATTGATTGCTAATCTGGCGGCTATGCTGGCTAAAAGGCAGCGGGTAAAGTATGAACCCAAGGTACTGGTTAATATGATTGGCTGGATTGGTATTATCTGCGCCCTGATTATCCTGACCAATACATCAACAGCCTTGCTATTGGGTGTAACCTGCTTTCTGCTCATGTTTATCGGACGGGTACCTTTTTCTTACCTGATGGGCATGGTTGTTTTCTGCGTCGTAGTCGGAGGGCTTGCGCTGGCTGTCGGGCAACGTTTACCAACGGCCATAAACCGTGTAAAAACATTTTTTGGGGATACCCAAAAGCAAAAGCGGAGCAAAGCTGATGAAGCTGAGGCGAAGCGCCAGCTTTTTCAGAGCCACCAATCCTTTATTGCTTTAGCCAACGGCGGGCTTCAAGGCCAGGGCCCGGGCCGCAGTCATCAGCGAAATACACTTCCCCACCCTTATTCTGATTTTATATTTGCCATTATTGTCGAAGAATACGGCTTGTGGGGAGGAGTGCTTACCGTTGCTGCCTATGTCTGGTTGCTGGCTCGTGGTATGCGCGCCATGCGAATAAGTACGCGTCCTTTCGGCGGATTATTGTCCGCGGGACTAACATTTAGTTTAGTTTTGCAGGCTATGGTAAATATGGCTGTAGCTGTTGGATTAGTTCCGGTGACGGGACAACCGTTACCGTTATTGAGTATGGGTGGTACATCATTGATCTTTACTGGAATCGCGATTGGTATCGTTATCAGCGTTAGCAAGGATGAAGTAGATGAGAGTAAAATTTAAACAGCTGATTCAGAGCAAAAAAGCATAGCAATTGCATGAGAGTAATCATAAGCGGAGGTGGTACAGGCGGGCATATTTACCCTGCTATTGCCATTGCCAATGAACTGAAATCAATCAATCCATCAACAGAAATTCTTTTTGTTGGCGCAGAAGGAAAAATGGAGATGGAAAAGGTACCTAAAGCAGGCTACTCAATTATTGGATTGCCGGTAGTAGGTATAAGAAGAGAACTTACTGTTACTAATCTGGTTTTTCCCGTCAAATTAGGGCGTAGTTTGTTAAAAGCAAAGGCCGTAGTCAGTGACTTTAAGCCGGATGTAGTAGTTGGTGTCGGGGGCTATGCCAGCGGACCTGTCTTATTATCCGCTTCGCTGGCCGGAATTCCAACCTTAATTCAGGAGCAAAATTCGTATGCCGGATTGACCAATAAAGTATTAGCCAGATGGGCAAAAAAAGTCTGTGTGGCTTATCCGGAAATGGATACTTTCTTTTCGGCCGATAAAATAAAACTTACCGGCAATCCGGTGCGTAAAGACATTCAGTTTGCCGATCAGCAGGTTGATACAGGAAGACAGTTCTTTGCCTTAAAACCAGACCTGCCCACGGTATTGGTGATTGGTGGCAGCCAGGGAGCCAGAACATTAAATGAAAGTATAGAACAGGGTATATCTGCCTTTGTTAAGGCCGGTATACAGGTACTTTGGCAAACGGGCACCGGCTTTATTGATCGTGCCCGGATGGCTGTTGCTGAAGCAAAAACGGATTTGATCAGGCCTTTTGACTTTATCTACGAAATGGATAAGGCTTATGCCGTAGCCGATGTCGTAGTGTCAAGAGCCGGCGCTCTGTCAGTTTCTGAGCTCTGTCTGGTTGGCCGGCCGGCGATTCTGGTGCCTTTGCCGACGGCCGCCGAAGATCATCAGACAAAAAATGCAATGAGCCTGGTTGAACGAAATGCAGCTTTACTTGTCAAAGATCAGGTAGCCCGTACTGAATTAGTGCATAAAGCAATTCAGCTTTTAGGAAATAATGCTAAATGTGCTGAGTTAAAACATAATATTAAGCAATTAGGTAAACCAAATGCTGCACGTGAAATTGCAGAGGAGGTAATCAGATTAGCCAAATGAGTCTGGATACGATAAAGTATGTTTATTTCTTAGGGATTGGCGGGATCGGAATGAGCGCGTTAGCCCGGTGGTTCGGTATTAACGGATTTGAGGTTGCCGGTTATGACCGGACTCCGACCGCTTTAACAAAAACCTTGCAAGAAGAAGGAATGTCTATTCATTTCGAAGATGACATTGATTTAATCCCGGAACATTTTCTGGCTAATCCTCATGAGACGCTGATCATTTATACGCCTGCTATTCCGAAAACACATCGGGAGCTACTATATCTGACCGAAAACGGATTTACGCTTCAAAAGCGGTCACAGGTATTAGGTTTGTTAGCAGGGCAGATGCGTACAGCAGGCATTGCCGGGACACATGGAAAAACCACGACGTCGTCAATGGTCGCTCATATCCTCCGGGTGGCGCAGGTAAACAGTGCTGCATTCCTCGGAGGTATTACCCAAAATTACGGAACCAATTTCTTATTGAACGAACCGACAGAAGATTTAAAATCGGTCGTTTGTGTAGTGGAAGCGGATGAGTTT
The DNA here is from genome assembly GCF_001870735.1 of Arsenicibacter rosenii. Lineage (GTDB taxonomy): Bacteria > Bacteroidota > Bacteroidia > Cytophagales > Spirosomataceae > Arsenicibacter > Arsenicibacter rosenii. Next base: position 29,508 of record NZ_MORL01000014.1, read on the forward strand.
GACCGGTCTTTTCTGACCCTTTATCCGAATATAGCCGTGGTAACATCAACGGATGCAGACCATCTGGATATTTATGGGGATAAAAATGCCGTCCTGGAATCATTCAGTGCCTATGTGAGCCAGATTGAGCCGGAAGGTGTTCTGTTTCAGAAAAAAGGCTTGTTGCTAAAAGATAAAACAAAGGCAACTGTTTATGAGTATTCCCTGCACGAAGGTGATTACTTCAGTAAGAATCTGCGTATAGAGGATGCCCGGTTTGTTTTTGATTTAGTGTACCCTGGCGGTGTCATTGCATCCATCAAAATGATTGTACCCGGGTTCCATAATGTAGAAAATGCAATTGCAGCTGGTGCTGTAGCTCTTGCATTAGGAGTCGGACCGGATACAATCTGTGAAGCGTTAAGTACGTATCGTGGTGTAAAAAGACGCTTTGAATACATTGTTGAGACGGATGCTCACGTGCTGATTGATGACTATGCCCATCATCCGGCAGAAGTAGACGCTTTTTTGACATCCGTTAAGGCATTATACCCGGACAGGGAGCTAACGGCGGTTTTCCAGCCGCACTTATTTACCCGAACACGGGATTTCGCCCCGGAGTTTGCGCAAAGCCTGTCTATTGCTGACAGCGTATTTTTGCTGGATATTTATCCTGCGAGAGAATTACCAATAGAAGGCGTTACGTCTAATATTATCTTTGCGGAAATTACTGCAGAAAAGAAGCAATTATGTAGTAAAAAGGAGTTGCTAACGATCGTAAAAAGTGAAAAGCCTTCACTTTTAGTGACAATAGGTGCGGGAGATATAGATCAAATGTTACCAGATCTAAAGGATATATTAACGAGCCAATAGATAAAAATATTGGTCTCCTTACTTAGCTTATTTACAGATGTTTTCTACATTTAAGCTAAAACCAGGCTATTTGTTCACTTTGGCGGGAATTATTGCACTTTTTTTTCTGATCGCGTTTACCGAAATAAAACAAGAGCAGAAGACCTGTAAATCCATTGTTATTGAGTTTACAGATGAGAGTGTAAAACGGTTTATCACAAAGCGTGACATAAAAGGGTATCTGACCAATCAGGGCACAGACCCTATTGTTGGAGAACCATACAGTAGCTTAGATTTTAGAAAACTGGAAAAGCGGCTGTTGCAACACGGATTTATAGAAAAATGTCAGGTATCACGTGACCTTTTCGGAAACTTAATAGTCACTATAACTGAGCCCGTTCCGGTTGCACGACTTTTGACCCTCGATGGCCGTAACGGCTATGTTGAGGGAAATTACGTGAGTGAAGCCGGTACGTTTTTCCCGGTTTCAATGAATTATACGGCCAGAGTACCTCTTTTGAAAGGAACGTATTTTAGCCACAGAAGTACATTAAAGGATTCGTTGAGTCAGCCAGTACTGGATTTGCTGATAGCACTCAAAGAGGATCCTTTTTGGCGTGCGTTAATTACTGAGGTATCGGTTGATGAGGTACGTAATGTCATTATGTGGCCGCAGTACGGCAGTCAGCAGTTTGAACTTGGTCAGCCGACAGACATACCGATGAAGCTCGAAAAACTGAAGTTATTTTATAAACACGTTCTTTCACTGAAGGACGCTGAAGGATATAAGCGGGTAAATGTTCAATACCGTAACCAAATTGTGTGCGAATGACAACGTTGATGGATGATAAGATCGTGGTAGGGCTCGACATCGGCAGCACAAAAATCTGTGCCGTTGCCGGGCGTATGGTTCGTCATAAAGATCACGCAACTCTTGAGGTTTTAGGTGTTGGGAGAGTGGAGTCGGAAGGAGTTGCAAAAGGGGCTGTCGTTAATATTAACAGAACTGTTGAAGCAATTAACCGGGCGATTGAAGAAGCCGGTAACCAATCGGATATTGACATTGGTGCGGTTAATGTCGGCTTTAGCGGTAAAGATATTGAAGCCCGTAAACAAAATGGAAATATTACGCGGAGTTCGCCGGGAGATGAGGTAACCTCGCTGGATATTGATCATTTATTGGGTGATATGTACCGGAATCCGGTTTCTCCGGGTAAAGAAATTGTGCATGTATTGCCAATGGATTTTACCGTGGATAATGAACCCGGAGTCGAAGATCCGGTTGGTAGAAACGGAGTGAAGTTAGGTGCTGAATTTCAGATAATTACGGCTCCTGTGGCTGCTGCTATTAACATACGTAAGTGTTTGGAGAGAGCGTCAGGTGGTTTACAGCGGGAGCAGATCCTGCTTTCACCGCTGGCTTCCGGAATGGCGGTTTTGACGGAAGATGAAAAACGGGCAGGTGTAGCCCTGGTTGACATTGGCGGAGGGACGACTGATATTGCTATCTATCACCGGAATGTACTCAGGTTTGTTTCTGTATTGCCATGGGCAGGCCGGAGTTTGACCGATGATATTGAGGTAGGCTGTAAGGTACTGCCTAATCAGGCAGAAATACTGAAAACCAAATTCGGGACAGCCGATCCGACGGATTATAAATTCAATGAGGTTGTTTCCGTACCCGGATTAGTAAACCGGCCACCCAAAGATGTGTTGCTCAAGAACGTCTCAATTATAATTGAAGAACGGCTGAAGGAACTGGCTGCACTGGTGCAGGCTGAAATTGTTCGGGCAGGCTATGAGCATAAACTGCTTGGTGGTATTGTCCTGACAGGAGGAACCGCATCGACGCCAGGTATTGAGCGGGTGTTTAACCGTGTGACGGGTATGGATATTCGTATCGGCTATCCTGATCAACTGGAACGGAATGCCCGTGCTGATCTGGTCAGTGATCCGGCTTATGCAACTGCTTTAGGGCTGGTCTGGGCCGGATTTAAGCAAGTTGATGAGCGTATTTCCTTTTTCAGTGACCCGGGCCGCGTGGTTGTGGAGGAGCCGCCGAGAGTTACGGCGCCCACCCCGAAACCTGCACCCAAAGAGAAACCAAAAGAACCGCCAAAGCGCGGACTTTTTGGCGCAATACGCGATTTTTTGACGGGTGATAACTATAATCCGGACTCAGATCGCTACGAATAACAAGTAGAAGAAAGATAATGTCAAATGTTTGACAGAACATTAACACTTAAAATAAAGGGTATACGCCATTATTGATATATGCTGGATCACGGATATACATTTGACATCCCAAATGATAATCTCCCGATTATTAAGGTAATCGGGGTTGGGGGCGCTGGTAGCAACGCGGTCAAGCACATGGTCGAAATGGGCGTAGCTGACGTTGAATTTGCCATCTGTAATACAGACCGGCAAGCGCTTTTGAGTAGCCCTGTAAAGACAAGAATTCAGCTTGGGCAGGGTTTAGGAGCTGGTACGGATGCCGAGGTCGGCAGAGAGTCGGCACTGAGCAGTATCGAGGAATTGCGGAACCTGCTCCGGGAGCCAATCAAAATGGTATTTATCACGGCCGGTATGGGTGGTGGTACGGGTACTGGTGCTGCTCCGGTAATTGCTGAACTGGCCCGCGAAATGGGTTTGCTGACCGTTGCGGTTGTAACGGCACCTAACCGATACGAGGGACTGGATAAAAAAGAACAGGCAATGCGGGGTATCGAAGCATTAAAGAAAAGCTGCGATACAGTTTTAGTTGTACTTAACGATAAACTTGCCGAACTTTATGGTAAGTTACCTATGCGGAAGGCATTTGCGCATGCTGATAATGTACTGGCAACGGCCGTAAAAAGTATTGCCGAAATTATCACAACCCGTGGTGATATCAATGCGGACTTCATGGACGTTAAAAAAGTCCTTGAAAAAGCAGGACAATCCGTAATGGGGGCTGCTGAAGCAGAAGGTGAAGACCGGGCATTGCTGGCTATTCAGAATGCCCTGAATTCGCCGTTGCTGAACGACCGTGATATCCGTGGTGCCAAGCGAATTCTGTTGACAATCGCTTCCAGCGAAATCGAAGAATATGAGGCAACTGTCGATGAACAGGAAATAATTGCCAATTATATCATCGAAAAAATCGGCTCGGAAGCCCGTATGTTTAAACTGGGTGCCATCTTCGACAAGAATCTGGGACCTAAACTGCGGGTAACGGTTATTGCCGCCGGGTTTGATACAAACGGAGAAATCAGCCTGCCGGTACCACCGCCTACCCCGGCTGTAGAGCCGGAGCCAGAACCGGAGCCCGAAAATGTTGCTGAATTTGAAGAAGCTGTTGTTACTGAGTCAACCCCTGCACAGGTTACGGCTCAGGAGCCTTCGCCTGTCAATCTGCAACATAAGCCCGTCAATGGTCATCCCGTTATCGATTTGTCAGGTGTTAAACAGCCGGCAACAATAACTAACGGAGGAACAACTATTTATGTGCCACAACCGGCACCTAAAGTGAACGTTGTTCCACAAGAACCTGTTCTGACGGATATATATGTGTCAGAAGAAAAGCAGGAAGTAAACGAACAAATTCAGCGAATGCTGGGCGTGTTTATCCAGGCCAAAGGCCGTTATCAGGACTTTGATATGGATTCGCCGGCTTATCTGAGACATAAAGTGGTATTACACGATATGATGCTGGTACCGGATCATGAACTGATCAGAGTACGGCTCAATGATTAATAACGATTAACGTAGCGGGTAAAACAGAGAGTAGCGGGTAACAGGAGCTGGGCGTTAAGCATCGGCTCCTGTTCTTTTTATAGCCAGTCTAAAACGCAATCAGTTGCTTTATCTGCGAATGCAGTAACTCGTTATATAAATCGTGTTCAAGCTTTCCATCTTTCCAGTAGGCACGGATCTGAGCCAGTTTAACACGCAATGCCAGCGTATTTGAGCCTAAATAGCTGAAAATATCATTGAGGTGGCTAAGCGCCAGGGCCCCGCCCTGATGACTGGCAGACAGACCGACAAGCGCCATTTTTTTGTTTGCCAGCCCGCTCGGATAAGTCATACCGTCAATGAATGATTTCAGCACACCCGGATAGGAGTTATTATACTCCGGAACAATGAATACCATTTTGTGGGCTTGCTCAACAACATCTTTAAACCGGTTAAAAGCAGGGTTTTTGCCGGTATGCTCATATAAGGCGGTTGATGTAAAATCTGCGGGAAGGCCGCTAAGGTCCATAATAACGCTATCGGCATGATAGGCCGTCAGCAGGCTATGGTAGTAATCAGCAATTTGTCGTGAAAGTGAATTACGGCGGTTGGTTCCGACGATAATCAGAATGGTCTGATCAGTAATCGGATGACTGTCAAAATTGTCCATGTTACAGTAAAGACCCCAAGCTATGAATTAATCTGTACCTGACTTGTTACTTTTGCTCTCATAACAAGCCATTGTCGAATAAGTTCGGGAAAATCATGACGGCAGAATACGTTAAAGAAACAATTTTTGATCTGATGCAGCCGGAACGGGCAGAATTGATCGCCCGTTTTTTTAAAACCGGCCCCGGCCAGTATGGCGAGGGTGATCAGTTTCTGGGACTGACAATGCCTCAGCAACGGGAGATTGCCCGTCAGTTTGCGGATTTACCCTTCACAGAAGTGGAAAAGCTGGTAAAGGACCAATACCACGAGTGCCGGATGGTGGGGCTGGTGATCTGGGTAAATCAGTTCCGTAGCCGGGCAACGAGTTCATACGGTAAAGAAGCAATTTACATGGGCTATCTCGAACACCGGGCCCATATCAATAACTGGGACCTGGTCGATGTTACCTGCCCGACCATCGTCGGCGGCTATCTGCTTCATAATGACCGGTCGGTATTATATGAATTAGCAGCCGAACAGAGTCTGTGGAGTCAGCGGATGGCTATCATATCTACGCTGACCTTTATCCGCAAGGGGCAATTCGGAGACACCTTTGCGCTGGCGGAACAACTGCTCTCCCATCAGCACGACCTGATTCATAAAGCCATTGGCTGGATGCTGCGCGAAGCGGGTAAGAAAGATGAGCTGGCGCTGGAAGAATTTCTGACCGATCATATCCGCCAGATGCCGCGTACGGCCCTTCGCTACGCCATCGAACGTTTCGATCCGAAGCGCCGGAAGGCGTTTCTGGCGATGTAGTGAGACTGATCTGCTGTGGATATAACAAACGCGGCTGGCATCCCTGCCAGCCGCGTTTGTTATCTTGATCTGAACCTTTCAAAACACTATCGCTTTGCCTGCGTCAGCAACGGCCGTTGCGCGGATGGCTGGGGCTGATAAGCCCGGATGGCCTGCTGATTGATACCAAACAGCAGCGTATTGCCGACACGTAATACGCGCCGTACGTCGCCCGTTAGCCGGAAACCGGATTGGGTCTGCGGAATGGCTGTAAAACCGCCCCGCCCGTCGCCTTTCAGGAGCACCCCGTAGTTTGCGTCGGCACGGCCGAAACGCAGCCGCACCTGGTTCGTATTGCCGCATAACAACAGGTCTTTGTGTCCGTCCTGATCGTAGTCTAGCGACGTGGCGGTGAAAACCGGCGACACCTGAGCCGCAAGTGGCAGCGCTTTTTCGGTCAGCTTACCGGACCCATTGCTCATAAAACAGACTGTCCGGAGCTCATTGGCCGTTAATTTCGACGCATCCTTTAACTCCTCGCTGGTGAAAATATCCGTCATCGTGGCATTCGAATAGCTGTCGTAGTTGGTAAACCGGTGACGCAGCATACCTACCTGGTCAAGCAGTTCATCGCGGGTAGGATGCGGGTAGCTTTTTCCCTGAATGTAAAAGCATAGAATAGGGTCGACCTTTCCATTTTTGTCAAAGTCTTTGTAAATCAGTTCGGCCGGCTCCTGATCGCTCGCGCGGCATTGCGCATTCAGGCCGTGATTGCCTGCCACCAGATCCGGCCGGCCGTCGCTGTTCAGGTCATCAACCAGGAGCGTATTCCACCAGCCCTGATAAGGTTTATCGAAGTAGGTTCTTGTCTGGTCGGCAAGCTGGTTATTGGCCCAGCCAAGGACGGTTACCGGCATCCACTCGCCTACCAGTACCAGCTCGGCTTTGCGGTCATTGTTCAGGTCGGTCCAGGCGGCGTCGGTAACCATGCCGATGCTGGCAAGCATGGGGGCCAGTTTTGCCGTCTGGTCCGTAAACTGGCCTTTGCCGTTATTAATCAGCAGGTAACTGCGGGGCGTTTCCGGATAGCGACCCGGCACCACTCGCCCGCCAACGAACAAATCGGGTTTGCCGTCGCCGTTACAATCAGCGGCGCGGATACAGCTTTTGCTGGTAAGCATGGCCGGTAAGGCATTCGGGCTTGCCGTAAACTGGCCTTTCCCATTGTTCAGGTACAGATGGTCCTGAAGCCTCGGATCATTAGGCTGAAGGGTACCGTATCCGCCGCTACATACGTACAGATCAGGAAATCCGTCGGCATTGGCGTCGAAGAAGAGCGCGTCGGTATCCTGTCCGCCTTTATTGGCCTCAAACGCGGGTTGCGCCAGTTTGCGGAACTGATGATCCGGCTGCTGAATGAATAAACTACCTGCCTGTCCGGCGTTTCCGCCTACAAAAACATCCTCCAGCCCATCGCCGTTTACATCGGCTTTGGTCATGGCCGGACCGTTGAACGACTGGGCATTAACCAGCAGAATCTGCTGCTTGAAATCGTTGGAAGGGTCAACCGGATCCGTATAGGCTACCGGTGATTTAGTTTCGCTGAAAAGCGGCTGTACGGCCGGTAGGGCCTGATAAACTGTCCGGGCGTCTTTTTCCTGCAAGGTCAGCAACTGGTCGGCCTTTACGTTTTTGAGGAGTTGCTGTTTCCCGCTTGGCCAGACAATCCGCAGAGAGTCGATAACCGGATTGTTGCCCAGACCAAGGTGCATTCGTGGAGAAACGCTGGACTGGTAGCCACGGATCGGCATTTGCTCAATGTATTGCTGCCGCCCCGCCTGGTAGGCCGTTACTTTTGCACCGATGCCCTGGGTGTTGCCTCCCAGGCCCACTAGTTTGACCGACAGGTAATGGTGTTTGCGTTCGCGGCTGGTTTCGTTCTGGAAAATAAAGGCCGGCTGATTGGTATTGTTCACAATCAGGTCCAGATCGCCGTCATTATCCAGGTCAGCGTAGGCAGCACCGGTACTGTTTGATGCCTGATTGAGGCCCCAGGCTTGCCCGACATTTTCGAAGCGGACCTGGGCCGATGAATCTGCACCCTGGTTACGGAACATGTAATTGAGCACGTTCGACGCCGGAATTTTATGCACCAGCTCCAGAACATCTTCGCGGCTGAAATTGGCCGGACGATTCTGCATGTAGTCTGTCATGTACTTCAGGAAGTCCTGATTGGTGTAATCGCGGACATAGCCGTTGGTGATGAAGAGGTCTTTCCAGCCATCATTGTCGTAGTCGGCCAGCAGCGGCGACCAGCTCCAGTCGGTATTTGAAATGCCTGCCATCTGTCCTACTTCGGCGAATAAAGGCGTACTGGTTGCCTTGCCGGTCGTTGGTTCTGCGCCAAGGTTAAGTTGCAGCATATTGCGCATATGCTGGTAATGGAATCCCGACGAAACGGCCAGGTTAAACTTGTCGTAGTTATCCGGTGCCATCAACAGTTTCTGCCGCCGGTTATCTTCGGGAAGCATGTCGAGGGTAAAAATATCGGGGCGGGCGTCGTTGTTGACATCGGCCACGTCGTTACCCATCGAAAAATGCGACGTATGGCGGATGCCAGCCTTTAGCTGATTCGTAAAGGTAGGGCCGTTGCCATGGTCGTCATGGTTGTTAATGTACAGATAATCAGGAATGGTATAGTCATTGGAGATATAAAAGTCCGGCCAGCCGTCGCCGTTAAAATCCGACACGCCCAGGCCCAGACCGTAGCTTAACACCGAGCTGCTGATACCGGCTTTTTCCGTAACGTCATCAAAATGATTCCCCATGTTGCGCATGAGCCGTACCCCGATTTCCGGATTGCTGCGCTGCATGAGAGCTGCCGTTGGGCCAGGGTCCAGAACGGGTAATAACCGTGGGTTATGATTGAGCAGAAACAAGTCCAGGTCACCGTCGCGGTCGTAGTCAAAAAAGGTCGCCTGAGTTGTTTGTCCCGGCAGCGCCAGGCCCCATGCCATGGTCTGATCCGAGAAGTGGGGCACACCCTGCGAGTCATTGCCTTCGTTGATGAAGAGCTGGGGCGTTCGTTTGTAAGGGGGCATGCTGCCCGAATAACAGACAAATATATCGAGCCGGCCGTCTGCGTTAACATCGGCCATAGAAACGCCGGTACGCCACGGTCCTTCGCGCCCGGCCACGCCGGCAGCATTGGTTATATCGGCAAATTTCATCTGGCCCTTATTCAGGTAGAGCTGATTCGGGACCATGTTGCCGCTGAAATAGATATCGTCTAATCCGTCATTGTTCAGGTCACCGACGGCTACCCCTCCCCCGTTGTAGAAATACTCGTATATCAGCACGTTAGTGTTTACGCCTTCAGTCAGGTTGTTGGCGAAGGTGATACCGGTTTGTTCCGGAGACAGGGAGGTAAACAGAGGCGATGTATTATCGGATGACTGATCGCTGGAGTGACAGCCAACGAGGCCGGACGCAAGAAGCAGCAGGCCTGCACAAATACGGATTTTCACAAGAAATGAGCTTAGTATAGTACTGATCAACAAAAATAGGGTGGTTGAGTCAGGCAAAAAAATGATGCCTGATCCAACCACCCCATAATATACTACTATTAGTTATATCCCGGGTTCTGGACTAACTTATTATTCCGGTTAACTTCGTCGCGGCTGATCGGCAGGAAATAGATTTTATCATCCCATTTCCGGTTTTCCTTACCTGTTCCCAGATCCTGTACGCTGTAGCTATAGGTATAGTTGTCTTTGCTGTACTTATAGGTGCTTACCGTTTTGCCGGATTTGAGTTTGCCCGTGATCACAATGATTTTCGCCTGTTTACCCAGTGCTGTCGGCGCCGTCATCCAGCGGCGGACATCATAAAAACGCTGATCTTCGAACAACATCTCAACATTCCGTTCATTCTGATAGCGGGTAACCAGTGCGGCTCCCGACTCCGTAATAGCCGGCATACCAACGCGGTAACGAACGCGGTTGATCCATGTTTTGGCCTCGGCTTCCTCGCCCAGCGCCAGACAAGCCTCAGCATAGTTCAGTACAACTTCAGTAAAACGGATCTGGATCGAAGGCACTTCCTGGCGGATGCTCATATCGACCAGCGCCGGATCGGGGTCCATAAACTTCCGGATGCCGTAACCGGTCCAGGTACCGTTCCAGTTTTCGATGGTACTGTTACGGGTATCCAGACCTGCATACGGTGTTGTGGCACCGCCGCCGGTTCCGACTTCATAGAAGCCCATCTGAATTTGCCCAGCCGGATCGATACCGGCACCGTCCGGCGTACGCGGTTTCCACTGAGCGCCGTCATACAGAATAGACGCGTAGAAACGAGGATCGCGGTTTTCGTATGGCGCGCTGGCGTGGGTCGGGTTGCTCCAGTCGAATTTGGTACCGTCCATCATTTCATAGCTGTCAACCAGTTGCTGGGTTGGCTGGCTGGATGTCCAGCCATGATAGCCGTTCGGCATGTTATTCCGCGGGAACCATGAACCCCAGTCATCAGGGGATGCCCGGATGTAATACTTCAGGAAGATACCATCCGTTTCGCCGCCATTGCGTGACAGATAAAGGTTAATGTAATTCTGCTGACCGTCGGCGGCCGTGGTCGGGCTGCTGAGATTCAGCTTATAGCCGTATTTATTGAGGTCCATAACCGCTTTGGCAGCATCCTTAGCTTTCTGCCAGCGCGTTTTGCGGTCGCCGCTGGTATAGCCCAGTAATTCCGGTTTGCTGAAGCCTGCAATAACGCTTGATTTGGTTTTTGCCGTCGGGATGTCGTGCAGATCGCTGGCTGCGTAAAGCAGTACCCGGGCTTTCAGCGCCATGGCTGCTCCCTGAGTAGCCCGGCCGGCATCCAGTGTTTTGCCCTGAAGCAACAGAGCGGCCGAATCCAGGTCGCTGACAATGGCATTGACACACTCCTCGTAGGTATTCCGGGCAATGCCAAAATCCGGATTATCGAGCGTATAGGCTGATTTAATGATCGGGATACCGCCGTAGTAACGCAGCAACTGGTTGTAATAATAACCACGCAGGAAATACATTTCGCCTTTCATGCGGTCAGAAACGGTCTTATTATCAAACTTAGGCTTCGCTAAATTAGCCAGCGCAATATTAGTCGCGCGGATACGCTGGTACATGGCGCTCCATTCCATTGTATTCTTGACCGTTCCTAAGTTCGACGGGCTTACGTTGGCCTCGTTGACATCCTGTTTTCCGAAGCTGTACAAAGCATTGTCGGTCTGGCAGTCCAGACTCATCTGATCCAGAATACCGTCCCGGATGCCGTTGTACACATCGTTTATGAAGGCTTCTGAAAGCGCCTGATCTGACCAAACCGCATCGCCGGATACTTTATCGAGGGGCTTGGTGTTCAGAAAGTCTGAGTTACAGGCGTTGAGTGATACGCCCACGACCAGAATCAGCAAAAAATAGTTTATTATAATATTCTTCATAAAATTCAGATGGATCGTTTAGAAGCTAACTGATAGGCCGGTGTTGATTAACCGCGACTGAGGGTAGTACTGTGCACTGCCGCTGGTCGATTCCGGATCGAAAAGTCCCTTCATCGTCGGTGAATACGTGAGCAGGTTTAATCCGTTGACGTAAACCCGCAGGTTGTTCAGGCCAATCCGGCTGGAGAGTGTCGTTGGCAGCGTATAGCCCAGTTCGAGGTTTTTCAGACGGATGTAATCGGTGCGCTTAAGCCAGTAGGTATTGCCGTTTGAGAAATACTGATTGCTCCGGTCAACAATACGCGGATCCTTTGTACTCGGGTTGTCTACTGTCCAGCGGTGGTCATAGCTCCAGGCCAGGAAGTTACCGATTGTGCCGGATTCAGTCTGCAGGAAAATCTGACCACCGGTTGATGCCTGGAAGAGTAAGCTCAGGTCAAAGTTTTTCCAGCGCAGGTTAGCGTTAAGCCCACCCTGAAACCGTGGCTGGTTATTCCGGTCGGCCCGCACACGGTCATCGCCATTGATTTTACCATCGCCGTTGATGTCTTTCAGCCGCATGTCGCCGGGGCGTAATACACTTGCCCCTACACCGCTGTAATCAACTTTGTTGGCATCGATATCGGCCTGGGTCGAGAAGATACCGTCATACTGGTACATCAGCGTACCGTTGGCCTGGTTAGGGTCGTTTACGTTGGTCGGGATCGGTTTACCGGTTGACCGCTGCCATTCAGGCGCACCTGGTGTCTCGTCCCAGAAGGTAATCTGGTTTTTCGCGTAACCACCGTTTACGCTGACGCTATATTTCAGCTGACCCGCCTGTCCGTTGTAACCGACGCGGAATTCATACCCTTTGTTGCTCACTTTACCGATATTGGTTGCCGGCAACGTCATACCTGTCGTTTGTGGGATAGACGCGCTTTTCCGCCACAGGATGTTCGACCGCTTGTTCTGGAATACGTCGAATTCGAAGAAAATCTTGCCGTTCAGCGCAGAGCCTTCCAGACCGATATCGGCGTTGTTGGCTACTTCCCACGTCAGGGTGGTGTTTGGTACCCCGTTTTCGTACAAGGTCTGTGCCACCTGACCACCCATTACATAGCCCCAGTTTGAGTTGACAACATCACCGTAGGCGTAGGTTGGCAGGTAATCATATTCACGCAGTGAGCCGTTGAAATAGACCTGGTCATTACCCAGCTGACCCCATGAGGCCCGTAATTTCAGCGAGCTGATAGCTGGTACGCTTTTCTTGAAGAAACTTTCTTCGGAAATACGCCAGCCGGCTGTTACACCAGGGAAAAAGCCCCAGCGGCTGGCCGCCGGGAACATGTACGAGCCGTCATAACGCCACAGGAATTCGGCGAGATACTTTTCCTTGTAGTTGTAGGCTGCCCGACCAAAATAGCTCATCCGGGCACGTTCCCAGGCGGCGGTTGTGTTGCTGTTTTTCTCTGCATTTCCGCCCGCAAACAGCTGATCAATCGCTGTTGAGGCGAAATATTTACGGAAGGCAGAGAAGCCGTTTGAGTTGGCGCGCTCCTGCGTAATACCCGCTAACAGCGTGATGGCATGATTCCCCGCAAATGTATGATCGTAGGAGAGAATCCCCGACAGCAGCGAGTTAAACTGGTCGTTTGTATACTGGTTCAGGGTGGCCTGCGCCGGCCCTTTCGCTACTTTTTGCAGAATTGGCTGCTTGTTGGCATCATACGACGTGTAATCCCAGCTGTAAACATACCATGGTGTCTGCCAGGTTTTCCCCTGCTGGATATACTTATCAAGCGCAACACTACCCGTAAACTTCAGGCCTGGTACCCATGGGTTGGTGATATTAACGCTGGCATTGCTCTGCACATAATACCGGGTGTCTTTGTTATACCCGGTTGCGCTGGTCGTCACCAGCACAGGCTGCTGACCGTTTTCAATATCCGGCGCAGGCAGACCATTCGGCCAGAAAGCCGGTTTGTTGGGATACCCCCGCATCAGCATCCGGAAAATAGATCCGGCATCGACCGTCGGGAAAAAGCGGTTTTCCTGACGACCTACAACACCCACTACAGTATTGATGTATTTATTGATTTTGGCGTCCAGATTCAGGCGGAAGTCATACTGCTTGTAGCCGGTCGCCGAATTTTTGTAATAACCATCCTGATTCTGATAGTTAGCCGAGGCGAGGTACTTGATGTTTTCGCCGCCACCGACTAACTGCAGTGTGTGGCGTGTCTGAGGAGACCACGTTTTCAGGGCTGCCGAAAACCAGTCCGTGTTAGGGTGTCCCCACGGATCAGAGCCATCCTGAAACTTCTTGATATCATCCGGCGTGAAGGCAGCCTTGGCAATCGCCCCGTTGTCCGGACGGGTGTAGCTACCTGTCGTCCTGAACGCAGCCGAAGCATCTTTCCAGTATTGAGACGGCAGGTTATAGAGGTTAATTTCGTTGTTCAGTTCAGCATATTGGGCTGCCGTTGCCATTTTGGGAATAACCGTTGGCTGAGACCATCCCTGATTAAAGCTGTATGAAATTTCCGGTTTTCCGGTTTTTCCGCGTTTTGTCGTTACCAGAATAACCCCGTTGGCCGCCCGCGATCCGTAGATAGCTGCCGAGGCATCTTTCAGGACCGAGATGCTTTCGATATCATTCGGGTTGAGGCGGTCAATACCACCCGCACGGGCTGGGACCCCATCAATAACGATGAGAGCGTCGTTGTTACCGAGCGTGTTTGACCCACGGATACGGATGGCCGATCCGTCATAGCCCGGTTCACCGCTTGAGTTCGTCGCGATAACGCCCGGCATCCGGCCGGCAATCGAGTTACTCAGGTTTACTGCCGGTGATTTTACAAGGTCGCCGCCTTTGACAGTCGCTACCGAGCCGGTGACGGTTTCCTTTTTCTGCTCACCGTACCCGACCACAACGACTTCATTCAGCATCCGGTCGTCGGAAGCCAGCGTAACGTTGATTTCCGACTGGCCGTTCATCGGGATTTCCCGGGTAGTAAAGCCGATGAACGAAAACACCAGTGTTGCATTCCGGTTCGGTACGTTCAGGGAGTAATCGCCCTGCGCCGATGAGATGGTACCGACTGAGGTGCCTTTGATAACAATGCTTACTCCGGGCAGTGCAATCCCCTGCGCGTCGACAACCTTCCCGGTGATTTTACCCTGTGCAAACGCACCGGCCGACATAAGCAGGAAAAACAGAAACATAGCGTGTGCCATTAGCCGTATGGTTGCCAGGGCATGTGATGGATCGCCATTTCTGCGGGTCATGAAGACCTTCTGGCATGTACATGTTTTTTGCATAAGCTTTGTTTTGGTATTGATTAATTGGTATTGGGTATTAAAAAACTTTAGTCAAAAGAGCGGTATGAATATTCACGGATCGGGTGTGTTGGTTACAGGTACTTGCTGTCAGGTTTTTTCTCGGGAGGGGATAGATGGAAGAACAGGGATAGATTGTGTACGTTAACCAGAGCCTATCAGCCGGGTTGCGGAGTTATTGCAAATTTATGTTGGTATAACACAATTCATGGAGGGGTGAAATGATCAATATAGGGGGGTAAAATGACCACTCTGGTCGCTTTTTGAATAAATAAACGGCAGGCCGTTACATATTCAGTAGGTTTATAATCAGTTACATTCACCCTTAATGATGACTGCTCACCATATATGGAAAATGTGTATACTTATAGGCTCCTTGTCATTTTTCTCTTTGCCACACTGGGTATACCTGTGTATGCCCAGACCGATCCGGTTCAGTTCCGGTTTGAACATCTTACCGTCAATGAAGGCCTGTCGCACAGCGATGCCATGGCGGTTGTACAGGATCAGCAGGGGTTCATCTGGGTCGCAACCAATAAAGGCATTGATCGTTATGACGGCTATGAAATTAAGCCCTATCTGCTGCCGATTGATAATGAAAACGGTCTTTCCAACAACCGTGTCCGTGCGCTGCATGTGAGCCCCGAAGGCGTCCTTTGGGCTGGTACGGAAGGCGGCGGGCTGAATGTCTATAACCTGAATCAGGATCGGTTTATTTGCCTCCATATGAAGCCGGGCGGGCGTAGCCGTGAGTTGTTACAACTACTGAATCAGTCAGAAATAGTGGCGCTTGCCGTCGATAAACAAGGCAGAATCTGGGCCGGGACGAAGCAACACGGGGTGTTTATTGTGCAGGCCGGTACGGATGGAGACGTACAGTGGCTGAAACAGGTTAAACTGGATACGCCCCGCAGCCGCTTTTGTAGCATAACCGATCTGGTTATTGATAAATCAGGAACACTCTGGATTGCGGCGGCTAATGAAGGGCTTTTCAGGCTATCGATCAATCAGCCTGAAGCCGTTGCCGGATTAGTAACGGCGTTTGCCAAACGAAATGTGATGGCCCTGGCTCCTGACCGGCAAAACGGGCTTTGGGTAGCCACCGATAGCCAGGTGATGTGGCTTTCTGATGAAATGGTACATAAAAGACCGGTTGCCGATCCGGTTGTTCTGCCTCAGATGTTCCGGAGTATCGACTGTATCCACAGAGACTCATTTGGCCGGTTATGGATCGGTACAAATTTTGGTCTGTTGATGGCACCGATCCGGTTACAGGATGGCCGGCCGCCAATCGTTACGGATAAAATCACGACTTATTTACCGCTGGATACCGATCCGTTCAGTATTAACTCCGGCCGTATTCACTGCATCTTTGAAGATCGGTTTCAGGTACTTTGGCTGGCTGCATCCGCAGGCGGACTGAACAAAATTGACCTGCGGCAAAAGCCGTTCGGCCATTTGTCCCGGCAGCCGAGCCAGCATCCTACGTTAGCCAATAATTACATCAATGCCGTTTATAAGGAGGATGCCCGGAATCTGCTCTGGATTGCTACCCGCAACGGCATTTCCAGTTATGACCTCACCCATAAAGTCTATCAGAATTACTTCAGCCGTCCGTTGCCGGGAAACGTTACCGGTATGGATGTCTCCTGCATTTTTCAGGATACAGACAGTACGCTTTGGTTTGGTACACAAAATGATGGTCTGATTTCCCTCCGGCGGCAACATGGGCAGCCCCGTTTTACGACGTATGCGGCAAAAGATGACCTGTTTCAGGAGGTAGAGAGTATTGTCGAAGATAAATTCGGGACGATCTGGGTCGCTTCTTTTGACCACGGCCTGACGCGCCTGAACCACGAAGGAAAGGTGCTGGCGACCTACAACATGCATAACAGCCGGTTGCCTACCAACCGGTTTACGTTTCTGCTCTATGACAAACCGACAAATATTCTCTGGGCAAGCACCCAGAATGCCGGTGTGCTGAAGCTGAAAGTACGACCCGATAAAATCGAATTGCTCCGTCAGTTTAAACATGACATTCATGATCCGGGAAGCTTCAGGGTTAACTATGCCTGGCCTTTGCTGAAAGACCGGCGTGGGATTATCTGGGTAGGCACCATTGGCGGCGGCCTGCATCAGATTATTACCAATAAAAGAGGGCAGGAAGAAGTCAGACGATGTACTTCCTGGTTGCCCGACAGCGACGTAGAAAGCATACTGGAGGATAACGAAGGCAACCTGTGGTTAGGCAGCGAAGGGTTGATCCGGGTGAACGTTGCCACGCACCGTGTGCTGCGCTATAACGTAGTGGATGGTGTGCAGAGTAATTCGTTTAAAATCGGAGCGGCATGCCGCGCACATGACGAGACGCTCTTCTTTGGCGGTATTAATGGCATCACCTTTTTGAAACCCTGCCTGATTCAGTCGAACCCCTACCCTCCTTTTGTGCAGATTACCGGATTTGCCGTTCAGAATCAGCCGGTGCATGTCGGTCAGGAAATCAACGGGCGTGTGTTGGTGCGTGAGTCGCTTAACCATACGCAGGGCCTGCAGATTAAGGATAACGAAAATGACTTTTCGATTTCGTTTGTCGGCCTGAACTTCGCCAATCCCCGAAAAAACCGCTATGCCTATCAGCTGGTTGGCTATAACGACAAATGGATTCCGCTCCCGGGTAACCAGCGGACGGTTAGCTTCACCAATTTACCCGCCGGTAACTATACGTTTCAGGTAAAAGCCGATAACGGGGAGGGCGTCTGGACACATCAGCCGGCCACGCTGCGCCTGACCATATTGCCGCCATGGTGGAAAACCGGCGTGGCTTACGGTATCTATAGCCTACTCCTGATTACGGTTTTATTGCTCGCCCGGCATATTTTACTGAAGCAGCAGGCGCTGGAAAATAAGGTGGCTTTTGAGCATTTTCAGTATGAAAAGGAAAAAGAACTGAGTCATCTGAAACTTGAATTTTTTACCCATGTTTCACACGAGATACGCACGCCTTTAACCCTGATTCTGGGGCCGATGGAAGAACTGGCCGCATCGGCCTGGAAGTTCAACGGCATGAAAGACAAGGTCTTGCTCGTGCACCAGCAGACCCGCCGGTTGTTGTCGCTCATTAACCAGTTGCTGGACTTCCGGAAAATGGAGTCGCAGCAGATCGCGTTGCAGGCTTCCCGCAACGACATTATTCCGTTTGTAAAGGAGCTGTTTCTGATGTTTCAGCTAAAAGCCGAAGAACAACGGCTGCGGTATACGATTGAGGTGCCGCCCGGGGCGGTAGGGGTATATTTTGACCGCAATAAACTCGAAGTCGCCATTATCAATGTGTTGTCAAATGCCCTGAAATACACACCTGCTGAGCGAGGTGTTCAACTGCGGGTAGTTGTTGTCGGCAATGCGGAGGAAGATGCCCGGTATGATGAACAGCATAGACTTCAGCACAACTTTCTGGAAATCAGCATTGCCGATGAAGGTGTCGGTATTAAGCCGGAAGAGCTGGAGCGGGTATTTGATGTTTATTATCAGGCCTCCCATTCGGCGTCAATGCGGGTTGTCGGTACCGGCATCGGTTTGTCGCTGGTAAAACAGTTTGTTGAGCGGCATGGCGGGGAGGTTCGTATAACCAGCCGGGTCAATGCCGGCACTACATTTATCATCCGGCTGCCGTTCGGGAAGCAGCACCTGAATCCGGCCGATTTAACCGTACAGGAAGCCTGTTTACCGCAAACACAGCCCTCCCCGGCCGATTATACCTTTATTGTTGATCCGACGGTGGTTGTACCCGCTACCCTGCGCTTGCTGGTTGTCGAAGATAACAGCGATGTGCGGGAGTATATCACTCAATTGTTTGAGGCTAAGTTTGAGGTCCATACGGCATCAGATGGTCTGGAAGGCTGGGAAAAAGCAATTCATCTCCTGCCTGATCTTATTATCAGTGATATCATGATGCCGCAAAGTGACGGGCTGGAACTGTGTAAAAAAATCAAACAGGAGCCTAAAACCATGCATATTCCGGTGGTGCTGCTGACGGCCAGAGCGGCGGTTATCCATGAGATTGAAGGATTGGAGCTAGGCGCTGATGAATACATAAGCAAGCCGTTTAATCCGGATATGCTGACGGCCAGGGTAAGTACACTGGTGTATAACCGGCTGAAAATGAGGCAGTATTATCAGCAAAAGATTCTGCTGGAGCCAACGGATATCTGTATTCCGGATGCCGACAAACTATTTCTGGAAACGGCGATGGCTATTGTCGAAAAGAACCTGATGGAACCGGATTTCTCGGTGCAGGAACTGGTCAAGGCCATGGCGATGAGCCGGTCGGTTTTCTACCGGAAAATTAAGAGCATTACCGGGCAGTCGGTAGTTGAGTTTATCAATGATATACGGATGCGGCGGGCCGCCAAATTGCTGATATCCAGTCAACTCAGGGTGTTTGAGGTATGTACGCTGGTCGGCCTCGAAGACCTGAAGTATTTCCGGAAAGCTTTTCAGCAGGTGCATGGCGTGTCCCCCTCTGAATACGTACGGAAACACCGGGCAGAAAAGGAGGCACCGGTAAGCGGCCCGGCATAGAGGAAAACAAAAACACGTTTGCCGTTCAGGGCGTTTTTCTGTAAATTAGCCAGATTACAAACGCGACTAATGAACTTCAAACTCACATCAGAATTTGAGCCAACCGGCGATCAGCCAAAGGCGATTGCGGAGTTGGTGAAAGGAATAAATGAACGGGAACCGGCGCAGGTATTACTTGGGGTTACGGGGTCCGGCAAAACGTTTTCGGTGGCCAACGTTATCGCTCAGACAAACCGGCCGACGCTTATTCTGAGTCATAACAAAACGCTGGCCGCCCAGCTTTACGGCGAGTTCAAGCAGTTTTTTCCTGACAATGCGGTCGAATACTTCATCAGCTATTACGACTATTACCAGCCGGAGGCGTATATCGCAACCACGAACACATACATTGAAAAAGACCTGGCAATCAACGAAGAGATTGACAAGTTACGGCTGGCGGCTACGTCTGCGCTCATGAGCGGCCGCCGCGATGTGATTGTGATTGCGTCGGTTTCCTGTATCTATGGTATGGGAAATCCGGAAGAATTTAAAAACAACGTAGTGCGGATTGGCGTCGGCGAACTCATGAGCCGCAATCACTTCCTGCACCGGCTTGTTGAAATCCTTTACAGCCGTACTGAAGGGGAGTTTCAGCGCGGAAATTTCCGGGTAAAAGGCGATACGGTCGATATCTATGTAGCCTATGCCGATTTTGCGTACCGCATTATTTTCTTCGGCGATGAGATTGAAACCATCCAGCGGATCGACCCGTCGACCGGTAAGAAAATTTCTGATGAACGAATGGTCGCTATTTTCCCGGCGAACCTGTTCGTAACGGGGCGGGATACGCTCAACCGCGCCATTTATGAGATTCAGGATGATCTGGTCTCTCAAATCCGGTATTTTGAAAAGGATTTCCGCGAAATGGAAGCCGGACGAATCAAGGAACGAACCGAGTTCGATCTGGAGATGATGCGGGAACTGGGTTATTGCTCCGGTATTGAAAACTACTCGCGGTATTTTGATCAGCGCAAACCCGGACAGCGGCCATTCTGCCTGCTCGACTACTTCCCCGATGATTACCTGTTGGTTATCGACGAGAGCCACGTAACGATCCCCCAGATCCGGGCCATGTGGGGCGGAGACCGCTCCCGCAAGGAGTCGCTGGTAGATTATGGTTTCCGGTTGCCGTCGGCGCTGGATAACCGGCCACTGACCTTTCAGGAATTCGAGGAGCTGGCCGGCCAGACCATTTTTGTATCGGCCACCCCGGCCGATTATGAACTGCGGCGGAGTGAGGGCGTAGTGGTCGAACAGTTAATCCGCCCGACAGGCTTATTAGATCCTGAAATTCAGGTACGGCCAAGTCTGAACCAGATTGATGACCTGCTCGAAGAAATCGACGCGCGGGTGAAACGATCGGAGCGGGTACTGGTTACGACTCTGACCAAGCGGATGGCTGAGGAACTCAGTAAATACCTGGATCGGGTAGGTATCAAAACGCGGTACATCCACTCCGAAGTGAAAACCCTCGAACGGGTCGAAATCCTCCGTGATCTGCGTCTGGGTAATTTTGATGTACTGGTCGGGGTAAACCTGCTGCGTGAGGGGCTCGATTTGCCTGAGGTATCGCTGGTGGCGATCATGGATGCCGACAAGGAAGGCTTCCTGCGTGATATCCGGTCGCTGATTCAGACCATTGGCCGTGCTGCACGGAATGCCAACGGACGGGTACTGATGTATGCCGATACGATCACCAAATCGATGCAGAAAGCCATTGAGGAAACCAACCGCCGCCGGGTGATACAGATGGCGTATAACGAAGAACATGGTATAACGCCAACCACCGTCCTGAAATCGCGGGAATCGATCATGGGGCAGACCAAAGTGGCCGATGTGAAACCGCTGAATAAGCACTATTACGTTGAACCAGAGGAGATTCGGGTAGCTGCCGATCCGGTTGTGCAGTATATGGGTAAACATGATCTCGAACAACTGATCAAGGAAACCCAGTCAAAAATGGAGAAAGCGGCCAAAGAGCTGGATTTCATGGAAGCAGCCCGCCTGCGCGATGAACTCTTCCAGCTCCGCGAGCGGCTGAAAAAAGAATAGGTAACGATTGGCTGGCAGATAACAATATCCCCTTGTCGCTGACATCTGCCAGCCAACACCCTGATATTCGTCATAGTTCGCCCCTGCGGTGTCGCCTAATTTTGATGTTACCCATTAAGCATCAATAGATATGGATACCGCCTTACTTCAGAAATACAACGTTCCCGGACCACGTTATACCAGCTACCCTACGGTCCCTTACTGGAATAAAACCGCACCTGCTGCCGGGGAGTGGCTGCAAACCGTTTCCGATACATTTGCCGCCACCAACAGTACGGATGGGATCAGCCTGTATATTCACCTTCCTTTTTGTGAAAGTCTCTGTACGTATTGCGGTTGCAACACGCGGATTACGGTTAATCACCGTGTGGAAGAACCTTACATCTATGCTGTCCTGACGGAATGGGCCATGTACCGGTCTCATTTCAGTGAGACCCCTAAAATCCGTGAGCTTCACCTGGGCGGAGGGACACCGACATTTTTCAGCGCCGAAAACCTGCGCCGGCTTATTGAAGGCCTGCTGGCAGGTGCCGAAATTCACGAAAAAGCCTGTTTTAGCTTCGAAGCACACCCCGGCAACACGACTGATGAACACCTGCAAACGCTTTACGACCTCGGCTTCCGTCGGGTGAGTGTCGGCGTACAGGATACCAATCCGCTCGTTCTTGAATTAATCAACCGCCATCAGACCTATGAGCAGGTTGAACACCTGATCCTGAAAGCGCGGGAAATCGGGTATACATCCGTAAATATCGATATGGTGTATGGGTTACCGCAGCAGCGTGTCTGTTCCATGACCCAGACCATTATGAATATCACCAACCTGAAACCCGACCGGCTGGCCCTGTACAGTTACGCGCACGTGCCGTGGGTAAAGCCCGGGCAACGCCGTTTCTCGGAACAGGATCTGCCGGATGCGTCGAAGAAACTGGCCATTTATGAAACCTGCCGTAACTGGCTGGAGTTGTCAGGCTACCAGGAAATCGGGATGGATCACTTTGCGCTGGCGACAGATAGTCTTTCCGAAGCCGAAAAAAATGGCCGGTTACACCGGAATTTTATGGGCTATACCGACACACCGACCAAACTGCTGATTGGTTTAGGCGCATCGTCGATCAGCGACAGCTGGGGAGCCTATGTGCAGAATGCCAAATCGGTGGAAGCCTACTACGAACGCCTGCGCGACGGGCAGTTTCCGTTCTTTAAAGGTCATTTGCTGACCGAAGACGATCTGGTGATCCGCAGACATATCCTGAACCTGATGTGTCGTTTTGAGACGAGCTGGATGGATAAAACACTACAGTCAGAAGGTGTGTATGAAGGCCTGCACCGGATTGAGGAGCTGGAAGCCGATGGTCTGGTTGAGGTAGAACCATACCGGCTTCGGGTAACCCCGAAAGGCCGCTCCTTTGTCCGCAACGTTTGTATGGCTTTTGATGCCAGACTGTGGGAAAATCTGCCGGAGACGACACTCTTCAGCCAGACTGTATAGCCAAATGTAGATAAACAGGAGATGAAAAGGGTAGGTGATCTATGGCTCCTGCCCTTTTTTGTGTGTTCAGTCGACAGGTTCGGCTACCGGTTTCGGAGCGGCAACGGGCTGAGGAATCTCCACAATAAATTCGGTACCCTCATTGACCTGACTGTTAAACGAAACCCCGCCGTTCATCAGCCGTACGTAGCTGCCGACAATGTGGAGGCCAAGGCCCGTACCGGCAATATTACCCGCATTGCTGGCGCGGAAGAAGCGCTCAAACAAATGGCCCTGATCTTCGGGTGGTATACCAATTCCCTGATCCTGAATGGCAATCCGTAATACACTCGTACTGATTTCGGCCCGTAAGCTTATGGCAGACTGTGGCGGCGAATACTTAATGGCGTTGGAGAGCAGGTTGAACAGAATATTCCGTACCAGAGCCGGATCAATGTAAACCTGATCGGTGTTGACCTCCGGCCGGATTGTATACGATACGGCAAAGGTCTGGCCCTGCTTGGCGATTTCCTGCATTTGTGGAATCACCTGCTGTACTACCGCTGACAGGCTGGTCCAGGCCGGCTGGCAAACCACTTTGCCTTCTTCCAGTTTGCTAACCGACAGAAAATCGTTCAGAATATCGTTCAGGTGTTTTACTGATGACTGAATACGGCTGATGTGCTTGTCGCGCTTGACGGTCTCCTGCATGTCTGCGTATTTCTCCACCAGCGAAAGCGACGACAGGACGGTGGCAAGCGGTGTCCGGAACTCGTGCGAAGCCAGCGAGATAAAATTAGATTTCATGCGGTTCAGATCCATTTCCCGCTGGAGCGCATGATGCAGTTCTTCTTTCGTATGTTCGAGTTTCTGAATAGCTTCTTTCAGAATCAACGTGCGGTCTTCTACCTCCTGTTCGAGCCGGTTGTTGTATTCGCGGAGGTGAATTTCGGCTTGCTTCCGGACGGTAATATCGATGATAAACGCGATGACAAAACTACCCTGTGAGTTCTGGAAAGGACTCAGGCTGATTTCGATCGGAAAAGCAGAGCCATCTTTCCGCTGGCCAAACAGGTCACGGCCTTTGCCCATCCGGCGGGGTGAGGCATGGGCAAAAAATTCGGTACGATGATTACGATGAAGTGCCTGATGCGTATTGGGTATTAAAACTTCGACCTCCTTACCCAGTAGTTCGCCGGGACCGTACCCGAATAATTGCTCAGCGCTCGGATTGATTTTTACAATTTGGCCTTTGTTGTCAGTGATCAACATACCCTCAGTGGCAAATTGAAACACCGCTTCGGCCTGATTTAGTATGTCCATTTCGCTGGAAAAGCCGGATGAATTTGGTTCGTTCTGGAGCATGGCAACTTACAGGGTTTGTGTTTCAGAAGGTATGATAAGCGTCATAAAGTAATAAAATGCGCCCGCAAACCATCAAAATTACGACTCTGCATCCATAAAATCAGAGAAAGGACTGATAAAACTCATATTTCGGGTTCCGGAAAAAAACGAAGTTTGAATCAACGATCAGGCGTATCCCTGAGGAGTCAAAGGGAGGGAAAAACGAGGAGTGTATGCAGCCAATACGAGTATATCCAGACATGAAATGGCGCGACCTGCAACAGGTGTTTAACGATTTATTCCCCTATCTGCGGCTTGACGTAGAATCCGGACATAAATCGTTCATTGACCGGCCGCTTTCAGCGCTCAGCCGGTTAACCGTGCCGAACAGTTTTGACATTGTTCCGGATATGACTGTTGACGAACTGGAGATGGCGTTTCAGTATGAAATGGGGCTGCCGTGCAGAGTATTACGTCGATCCGGATACACCTGGCTCGAAACCGCCTATACCAGGCGCTGGAGCCTTGAGCGTCAGAATGACAAAGGCGCTGAATTATCGAGAGACCTTAGGTAACAGATTCCGGCAGGTGAACGCCGTAAAGGCTACCTGCCGGAATACATAAGGTTATGAGGTTACTTTTTTAAACGCATCGACAAACGTTTTCATTTCGTCCATTGTCCCGATACTAACCCGGCACCACGATTGGCCGCCGAAGGTTCTGGTCTGAATACCGACGCCATTGGCAAACATCTGGCCCTCAAACGTCTTAGGCTTCATCCGGATCGGAAACAGCATAAAGTTGGTATACGACGGAATCACTTCGTAACCCATTTCGGTCAGTGCTTTGGTGGTATATTCGCGGGCTCTGGCGTTTTCGGTCCGGCAGTGGTTCTGCCAGTCGAGGTCTTTAAAGCTGGCAATACCGGCCATCAGGGTGGCAATGCTGATACCAAACTCACCGGTCGTGTATTTTTCCAGTGTTTTCAGCATATCCGGCTGCGCAATAACGTATCCCAGACGAATGCCGGCAAACCCGTGAATTTTTGAGAAGGTCCGGGCCAGCATCACGTTTTTACCTTCAGCTACGAGCTTACCGAGCTGCGGCCGGTCGCCCGGCTCCAGGAAATCAATGTAGGCTTCGTCGATAAATACCGGAACGGTCGGTGATACCTCCTGCGCAAAGGCTGCCAGATCGGCCGGCGGCACAATGGTGCCGGTCGGATTATTCGGATTGCAGATGTAAGCCAGCTTTGTATCGGCGTTGATTTTGGCCTTCATCGCGGCCAGATCATACTGATAGGTCTTTGTAAGCGGAACACTGACGATCCGGCCTTTAAACACTTCCGTTTTATCCAGCAGGTCGTCGTAGGTCGGGCGGCTCGTCACAACGGTGCCGCTGTTAGCCGCAAAGTGCATGGCCGTAATCAGGAGTACTTCCGACGAACCCGGTGTCAGCATGATATTTTCCGGCTTGACTCCTTCTTTGTCGGCGATCAGTTTTTTCATTTCGTCAAACTCTTCCCAGGCATACCGGTTGCCGATATCGATGGCCTTAATGAGGGCTTCCCGCGCTTTCTGAGAAATGCCGAGCGGATTCTCGTTGGCAAACAGCCGGGCTTTCAGTTTGGGCATGGCACCGGTCTGCAACGGAGCGAACTCATCGACCATTGGCATTGCCGCCGATGCTTCGGTTGATGGCAGGGCATTGGCCATGGCAGGCGTCAGGTTAGCAAGGGCGGGTAGGCTGGCTGCCAGCAGACCGCTCGAACGGAGCCAGTCACGACGGGAAATAGGAGAATTTGTGTTCATGCCGTCAGGTAGTTGATGATTGGATTTCAGGTCTAAAAAGGTTGTTATTCAATACGTTCCTAATTTACGCCCAAACCCTGAAAGAGCCAAATACCTTTCCGTAATCGGTAGTATTTGCCAACCCGGTTACTTTTGTGAAGAAAACCAACTCGTATACCTATTTTTCACGAATGATGACGAATCGTTTTACCGGCCTAATGCGTTTGGCCGCTTTGCTTATCGCGCTGGTTATGGTGTCAGCTGCCTTTATTAATCGCCCGAAACGGGTTGTTTTCTTCGGAGACTCCATTACGCAGGCCGCCGTTAAGCCGGGTGGTTATATTACCCGCCTTACGGATATGCTGACACAAAAAGGAAAAGGGTCTGATTATGAGCTGATCGGCGCCGGTATCGGCGGAAACAAAATATATGACCTGTACCTGCGGATGGAAAACGATGTACTGGCCAAACAACCGGATGTGGTGTTTGTCTACATCGGCGTTAACGATGTCTGGCACAAGCGCACATCGGGTACCGGTACGGATGCCAACAAATTTGTCGGCTTCTACGAAGCGTTGATTACGAAACTGCAGGCCGCCAATGCCAGGGTAATTTTGTGTACACCGGCAGTTATCGGCGAAAAAACGGATTTCTCAAATGAGCAGGACGGCGACCTGAACCAGTACAGTCAGCTGATCCGTGATCTGGCCAAACGCCGGAATCTGCCCCTCTGCGATCTGCGGAAGGCATTTCTGGACTACAACCTGAAAAATAACCCCGGTAATAAAGAACAAGGTATTCTGACGACTGACCGCGTACACCTCAACGATACCGGCAACCAGTTTGTCGCCGATCTGATGTACAGTTTTGTAACGGCCAACTAGCCTAAAAAAAGGGAGCAAACGCTCCCTTTGTCATTAACTGTTGCTGCGGTCCGGAAACTTCTCAACAATGTCTTTTACCTGACGGGTCAGCTGCTCACCGATCCGTGCCGGATTACTGACCGCATCCTGGATAGAACCCCGCCAAACCAGTTGTTTGGTGCGCGCATCAACCATATCGACAACCAGCGTACCAGCCTGATACTGCTCCTGGGTGTATTGCGGACCACCCCAGCCCCACCACGATGGCCCCCAGCCAGACCAGCCCCAACGGCCCCAGCCGTAATACGGTCCGTAGAGCGGGCCGGTATTGTTGGCAACAGTCCGGGTTTTCTCTTCCACAAAGAAGTGATAACCGATCAGTAAATCAGGGCGGCGGTTTGCCTGTTTCAGGCCTTTGTCATTTAATACTTTATTGACCGCAGTTTCAACGTTTTGGCTAGCCAGATCGTTATAATACAGCGGGTTCTGCCCGGCCTTTACATCTGAGTCCATCCACGCAAAAGTCCGGTATTTGTTAAAGTTTACGTTTGCCTTGTCGACTGCCACACGTGGTGCGCAAGCCGTTATTGCCAGGATCAGACCGGCAATGATGAGTATGTTCTTCATAACGATAGATCAAATAGATTAATAAGATAATAACTCCTTCTGCTCCGGAAAGTTTTAGATTTGGGGGCTAAAAAAGTCTTTTATTACCTGTGTCTCAGTATCCGGATCGCATGAACCCGCAAGTACAGATTGCCCTTATTCATTCAGAGAATACAACCGCTGCTACCAGGCAGGCCGCTGCGGTGTTGACCGGATTTATCGCTCCGAAGCTTGTTGAAGGGTGCCGGATAAAAGAATACACCGTGGCACAGCATGATGTCGCCGGGCTGGAAACGTTGCTTGTCTCCCTTGCTGATGAGGCGCTTTGCCCGTTGATACTCTGTCCCGGCCAGACGCTGGCGGGCAGCGGGAATGCTGTTTCTGCGGTTATACAGAACCTGTGCCCGAAACCGATGCCGGGTTTTGGCGAACAAATCCGTCGCACCCTTCTGCCGCTTACACCGGCCGCTACCCTGCTGATGCCTTTTGCCGGTATCCGCCGCAAAACAGTTATGGTACACCTGCCCGCCGAATCCGAATGGCTGGCGGCTATCCTCCCCGCCTTGTTTCCTGCCATTCCGAATGCCGTTTTCCTGGCAACCGGCCTCCGGCTGACTGTCCGGAGCTAGTGCGGTTATGTGTACGGTTTGTTCGGAAACGAACAAAAAATGTCCGGCTTCGTACAGGTAGTTCTATGTTAAAAATACTTAATTAGCTGATTGTCAGTGTTTGGTATATTGTGCCATTATGTTGGCACGCTGTTGGCATATCTATTAGCAACAGTGAACAACAACAATACTGAACAACTTTAAGAAACAAGTAAACAACAATAAACGACGAACGACTATGTTAACTTTCATCTCACAAATCGGATTAGCTGCAAAATCAAAAGGTATCGTAACCGGCATTATGTTAAGCGCTGCCAGCCTGCTGGGCGAAGGCGGAACGACAATCCCTGCCAAAACCCTTTCATTTGACGCCAGCGTCTATGTAACAACACAAAATAAAGTCCGGATGGCGGTTGAGAAAACAACGCCGGAAACCCTGACACTGACGGTACGTGACAACCAGCAACAGGTTGTGTACTCAAAACAGATCAGCAAAAAAGACATGAAGATCTCGGTACAGTTTGACATGAGCGAACTGACCGACGGCAAATACGAACTGGAAGTAGCATCGAAAGACGGCAGCATTAAAAAACAGGTTGAGCTGAAAACGGCTACCCAACAAACTGCCCGCAAAATTTCGATGCTCTAAGCTATAGGCCTGCGGGGGCAGGTAAGACAATAGAGCTCTTATGTAGTAGGGTTTTAGTTTAGGTTAAGAAAATGATTTTTAAAGCCACTCCCGGCATGAGGAGTGGCTTTCTTTGTTATTGACGAATGATCTTGATGACCAGGTCACGCATGACGTCATTCTGTAGTTTCTTTTGCCGGCCTGCTACGGAAAAGGTCTCGCTTTTCACCAGCTCACCGGTTTCTACGTCGGTCCAGTCGGCGCGGTAGCTGCCCCGTGGCAGCTCCAGCACCAGCTCGGATTTCCGGACGGCAAGTGGTTCAGTGTAAATTACCCACTGAGATCGGCCGTTGTGCATACCCCATGCCTGCGCACCCGGCGAGGCCACGACACATGCCGGTGTCGGCCGTAACCGGACCAGATCCAGCTGCTCCATGTATTGTTTCAGCAGGCCGAGTTGTTTCCTAAGTGCTACGCTGCCGCCGCCGGGAGCTTTATAGGTGGTATCAGTACCGGTTTCGGCACCCACCGAAAATGAATAGTCGAGGTGGTTGAACAAGGCACCGCCCGCCAGCATAAACCGCCACGCCTGCCGCCGGTAAGTGTCATTGCGGCTACCGGCAAAACCTGTTTCGTTAAAGCCCACGGGTTTGCCCAGGTGATAGTTTTCCATCACCGCCTGCGGAAAGGCATAATGGAATGTAAACAGCGAAACATTTGGATCCGGATCGGCAATGGGATAATGAAAGTTGCTGATATTCTGCGAAATAATGTGCTGGTTGGGCAGAGCCGATTCTTCATCTTTAACCCATCCGGCCACACGTCGCTGCCAGTCGTTAGACCGTTCAGCCACGATTTCCAGGGTAGCTTTCCAGGCATTATCCTTCACTTCATTTTTCGGAAAGTACTCATTCAAGACCAGCACCGTATCTTTCTGATCGGCCCAGGGCTCGTTCTGAATTTCAAAATACAGGTTCGGAAAACGGTTCAGCTCGCGCACCAGCTTGCGGACATACTGCTCCTGAAACGTCAGGATATTGCCGTTGAATGGTGTATTGGCGTTAAACGCTTCGATACTTTCGGTACCATTGATGTTGTTTTGCCGGTTGAACGGAGCGTGTGCCCACCCCGCGCCGTAGTACGACGAGAAAAGCGTGATTTCTACGATGACGTTATGTTTTTCAGCCTCCCGCATAAAATCGGTCAGGCGCTCGAAATAGGCATCGTTCCACTTGCTCAGGTCAAATTTGCGGTCGGCCCCGTTCATGCCACCCAGTACATATCCCGGCTGATCGGAGCGGGCCCAGGGCAACATGAGTTTTTCCGGTTTCGGAGCCAGCGTATTTTTTTCGATACCAAACGCACCGGGTACTTCAAAATACGCGCCGGGAAACAACCGGGTAACGTTCAGGCCGTCCTGGCTGAGGGTCCGGAGGTAGGTCTTATAATCGAAATCGGCGTTGATGACTGCACCGTAGTGTTCACCGGAGCCGATGATCAGCGTGGGTTTTCCTTTGTAGGTGAAGTAGTGAGGGTTCTGGCTGCTGACCGATAACAGATCATCCCGACCGGTCTGGGCATTGGCTGTAAACCACCCGGCCAGCAGTGCAGCGGCTACCAGGATGTATTTCATAAAAATTAACGCTTGCGTAAAGTAATCTATTAAACGTTTCCGGTGGGAAATTGTCTGTTTTGTAGTCAATTTAGTCAAATCTTACCAGGTTGAGGCGATGGCAGTGAGGAATCAAACCGGAAATAGCATCTCTGTTACAACCATCGGCACGCAAACCGCGTCTTAAGACTATGCATAAACTACTCACCATCTGTTGGCTTTTGCTGATCGGTATATCCGCACAGGCCCAAAAAAAGAAGATGACAACGCCCTATCAGACCGACTGGAAACAGGCCGACTCGCTGGCTGCCAAAGGTTTATACCGCTCAGCATTTGACATTGCGAACCGGATTTATGCACAGGCAAAAGCCGATGCCAATTACCCGGAGCTGATCAAAGCTGCCATGCAGCGGGGTATCTATAACTCATTTCTGGACAGCAATAAGGCGTATCTCTCCCTCATCAGTTCGTTACAGGCCGATGTAAAGGAGGTGCCGGAACCGGCACGGTCGGTGCTGTCGTCGGTGCTGGGCGAAGTGTATTGGCAGTACTATCAGCAGAACCGCTGGAAACTGATGAACCGCACGGCAGTGGCGCCAGGCAAGTCTGCTGAGCTGGCGGTAGATACCTGGGATGCCAGACAACTGGTGGCGGCGACCACACAGGCCTATCTGGCGTCGATCCGGAACGCAAGCCTGTTGCAGCAGACGCCGGTAACCTCGTACAGCGCAGTGATTTTGTCGTACGAAAAAGCGGAACCCTACAAGGCCTCTACCCCGCTCCGGCCGACGTTGTTTGATGTAATGGCGCACCGGGCGATCTCCTTTTTTCAGAATACCGAAGCCGATATCCAGCGGCCGGTGTTCCGGTTTGACCTGGATCAGGCAAACTACCTGAGCGATCCGCAGACGTTTGCGCGGCTGAACCTGCAAAGCCAGGATTCATTGTCGGGGCGATTTCTGGCGCTGGAAACGTATCAGCAACTAATCCGCTTTCACCTGAACGATGCCGATCCGTCAGCGCTGGCGGATGTTGATGTGTTGCGGCTGAAATTTGTTCATCAGTACAGCGTGCTGCCGGATAAAGAAGAACGGTACAAGCAGGTATTGCAGGCAGAAGGCAAGCGGTATGCCGGTAAACCTGCCGAAGGTGACTACCTCTTTGCGCTGGCCGAACTGCTGGCCGACGCTAATCCGCCGGTGCGCCCGTTACGCCGCGGCGTTGAGAACAGCAACGCTCCGGCCGACAAATCAGGTAAATGGGATAAAAAACGGGCTGCTGAGATCTGCCGGGAGCTGATCCGGCAGTATCCGGAAACGGTGCCCGGCCAGAATGCCCGTAATCTGCTGGCCCGCCTGAGCAGCAAGCAGCTGGATATAACTGTTGAGGGTGTTTTGGAGCCCCTGAAGCCGTTCCGTGCGCTGGTAGGCTATCAGAATGTGAATACGCTTTATTACCGGATTTACCGTGTACCGGTTTTGTCGCCGACCTACAATCAGCAGTCTTCCACAGAAACCGAACTGGCAAAGCGTATTGCTACACTGGCCAAAACCAAAGCGGTTGCGGAGGGTCAGGCCAGTTTGACCGACGACGGCGATTTACAGCGGCATACCATCGAAATTCCGCTGGGAGCGCTGCCGGTCGGGCACTACCGGATGGTGGCAAGCTCTTCGGATAAGTTCTCGGCCCAAACTGATGAAATCCGGTTTGCTGACCTTGTGGTCTCTAATCTGAGTTATTTAACCGATAACGAATATGACCGCCAGGACTATCAGCTATATGTCGTTCACCGGCAGACGGGTGAGCCGCAAAAGGATGTGACGGCGGTACTCTACCATCAGCTACAGCAGGGTGCATGGGTAATCGACAAAGTCAATACGGCCAGCCTGAATCAGGCCGGCGGCCGGATTGCCATTCGCAAAACGCTGCCGGTGGGCCAATACTATTTCCGGCTGATTCAGGGAAACGATACCCTCAATACCGAACAGTTCTACAGCAACAACTACCGGCCCGCCGAAAATCAGGAAGACCGGAACGTTAAAGAAATCCGCCTGTTTACCGATCGGGCCATTTACCGGCCGGGACAACCGATCTATTTTAAAGGGCTGTATTTCGAAGGCGGTAATAACGCCTACAAAGTAGTTCCGAATGAGTCTGTTGAGGTGGTCCTGCTGGATGCCAACAGCGAGCAGGTGTCTAAAATGACCCTGAAAACAAACGAATTCGGCACTTTCCAGGGCAGTTTTATCGCGAAAGCCGGTAAGCTGACCGGCATCATGACCATCGGCACCGACATCGGTTCAACCCGGGTTAGGGTCGAGGAATACAAACGCCCGACCTTTGAGGTGACCTCACCACCGGTGGAAGGTACGTTCCGGCTCGGGCAGCCTGTTTCGGTCAGTGCCAACGCCAAAACCTTTGCCGGAGCCGTGCTCGACGGTGCATCGGTGCGGTATCGGGTTACCCGTAAGCTATATCAGCCGTGGTGGGAATGGGGCTGGTGGCGGCCGCGGCCGGTAGTCGCCAATGCGGCCGAGATTGCCAGTGGCGTTGCGACTACGAATACCAAAGGCGAAACCAGTATTACCTTCACGGCTGCCCCCGACTTGTCGGTCGATGAGAAAAGTAATCCGGTGTTTGAATTTGACGTAACCTTCGACGTGACCGACCGGAACGGCGAAACCCGCAGCACGTCGCAAATGGTACGGGTCAGTTACTCGGGCCTTGAACTGACGCTGCCGATACCGGCTCAGATTGATAACCGGTCGGGACAGCCGGTTGAGGTAAAGATTACGAACACGGCTAACAAGCCGGTGCAGGTGCAAAGTGAGCTTGTGATTTACCGGCTAACCCCGCCGGCGCGCTCCCTGCGTAAGCGCCTCTGGGAAAAACCGGACTACCAGCTGCTGAGCCGCGCTGAATACGAGCGACAGTTTCCGCACGATATCTACGACGAAGAAGACGATATCGTTAACTGGCCGAAGCAGGAAGTTGCCCACATCAGTAATCCGGGGTCGGTTACGCTGGCCAAAGGCTATGCCCCGGGCGAATACAGGGCCGAACTGCTGGCTACCGATGCCAAAACCGGCGCAAAAGCCACGAAAACGGCTTATTTCTCAGTACTGAATCCGGAAAAACCGGATTTGTCGGTCCGGACCGAAAATTTTGTGCAGGTTGAGAAGGCAGAAGTGCCGGTCGGGCAGAACGCCGTGTTCTGGATAGGCAGTCAGCCCGCTAACGGCTGGGTACTGATGACGGTTGAAGAGCAGGGCAAGACAGTGCGGGAAGAATGGCTACAGATTGGCGACAGTCCGAAGCGCATTGAGCTGCCGGTGCTGCCGCGCCACCAGACCGCCAAATACCGCCGTGGGTTTGTCGTGCATTTTGCTACTATTCGTTTCGGCCGGTTGTACACCCGGACGCAGAATATCCGGATACCGGCCGATAACAAAGAGCTGAAAATCGAAACGCTGACCTTCCGCGATAAGCTGAAACCGGGGCAGCCGGAAGAATGGACGTTACGGGTGAGTGGTACGCAGAAAGACCGCATTGCCGCCGAAATGGTGGCTACCCTCTACGATGCCTCGCTGGATGCCTTTGCGCCGCTGAACTGGCCGGCGTCTTTTTATGCCAGCACCGATGACTTCAGCCAGGGCTGGCACTCGCAGTCGTTCGATACACACATGGCCTGGGTACCCTTCTGGAAAAACCAGAGCTGGCCTCCGACAGCGCGGCATTACTACCCGTTCCTGACCTGGGGTAATTTTGTGTTTACCGGTGGTTTTTCGCGGCCGTTCCAATACCAGCCGTTTACAAAAGCAGGCACTATTGCGAACGGTAGCGTACAGGTTGCCATTGACCGTAAAAAGAACACGATCACCGGCCGGGCGCTTGACAGTGAGGGACAGCCGGTGCCAGGTATTAATATTGTACTGAAGGGCACTCAAAAAGGCACGGTTACTGATCAGGATGGTGAATTCAGCCTTGAAACAGCAGTGAAAAAGCCTGAACTATCGATCAGCATGGTTGGCTTTGTTCCGGTGACGGTTACCATCACGAAAGCGCACCAAAAAGTGACGATGCGGCCGGATGCACAGTCGCTCAACGAAGTCGTGGTCCTTGGTTATGGTGTTAAGCAGAAAAGAGATATAACCGGATCTGTACAAACGGTTAATGCAAGGATGGCTGCTGCTCCGGCTGCGGAAGCTGCTATGAGTGCTGATGTGAATGATGGGGGCCCTATCCGGATTCGGGGAAAATCTTCTCTGGAAGAGACGGGTGAAGGAACCGGCGCTGCTAAGCCAGTTACGCCGTCGATCCGCCGGAATTTCTCTGAAACGGCGTTTTTCTTCCCGCAGCTTCAGACCGACAAGGAAGGCCGGATTCTGCTGAAGTTTACGATGCCGGAAGCCCTGACGCGCTGGCGGTTACTGGCGTTTGCGCATACGAAAGACATGCTGGTCGGGACGCTGGAGAAAGAAGTGGTTACGCAGAAGGAACTGATGATCACCGCCAACTCACCGCGTTTCCTGCGCGAAGGCGATACCTTGCGGCTGGCCGCGCGGATTAATAACCTGACCGAAAAAAGCCTGTCGGGCACGGCGCGCCTTGACCTGATCAACGCTCTGACCGGCGACATCATCACCGACAAGTTGCTGAAACAAACTACCCAGACCTTTACTACGGCCCCGCAGCAAAGTACGGCACTGGGTTGGGTACTGGTGGTGCCTTCGGGCATTGAAGCTGTTACGTATCGCCTGACGGCACAATCCGGCTCGTTCAGCGACGGCGAAGAGCAAACGATTCCGGTATTACCGAACCGGATGCTGGTGACCGATGCACTGCCGTTCTGGGTGGATGGTAATGAGAAGCGGACCTTTACGCTGGATGCCCTGGCCAAACTGAATCCTGAAATGCCTGTGCGGCACGAACGTCTGACAGTCGAGGTCTCGGCAAATCCGGTCTGGTCGGCGCTGCAAAGCATTCCGTACCTGATGGAGTACCCGTATGAATGCTCGGAGCAGCTATTCAGCCGGTTGTATGCCAACAGCCTGGCGGCGTATATTCTGGACCAGAAACCGGTATTCCGGCAGGCCATTGAACGCTGGAAAACGGATCCGGTCAACAATCCGCTCGAAGCCAATGCCGAACTGAAAGCGCTGTTACTGGAAAATACGCCCTGGTTGCGGGATGCCAAAAGTCAGAAAGACCGGCAGGCACGTCTGGCCGAATTCTTCGACGTCAATCGCCTGGC
The DNA here is from genome assembly GCF_001870735.1 of Arsenicibacter rosenii. Classification (GTDB taxonomy): domain Bacteria; phylum Bacteroidota; class Bacteroidia; order Cytophagales; family Spirosomataceae; genus Arsenicibacter; species Arsenicibacter rosenii. The sequence continues at coordinate 65,153 of NZ_MORL01000014.1, forward strand.
TAACGAACAGCAACAGGCTATTGACAAGCTCAACGCCCTGCAAACGGCCGAAGGTGGCTTCCGCTGGTTTGGCGGTATGGAAGCCAATCCGACCATTACGATGCATATTGTGGCAGGTTTCGGCCATCTGGCCAAACTGGGTGTCCGTTTCCCGGGCGATCTGCAACCGAAAGTTGACAACATGATGGACAATGCCATTAAGTATGTCGATACCCAGATGAAGGACTGGGTCAGCCGGGAGAAGGCAAAAAATGCCTGGATTGGCTATTCGGCGCTGCAATATCTCTATGCCCGCAGTTTTTACCTGCAACACCCGGTTCCGGCTGACCTGTTGACGTATTTTAAGCCGAAAGTGGTCGAAAAATGGCTGAACGAAAGCCTGCAAGGTCAGGCGATGTCGATGATTACGCTTAACCGGCTGGGCGATAAGAAAACGTCGGCGGCGATCATGGCGTCGCTGCGTGAGCGGGCGACCAATGATCCGGAGATGGGCATGTACTGGGCCGAAAATAAGGCTGGTCTCCGCTGGTATCAGGCACCTGTCGAAACGCAGGCACTGCTGATCGAAGCCTTCGACGATATGGGCGCGGATAAAAAGCAGCTCGACAACCTGTGCAAGTGGTTACTGCGCCAGAAGCAAACCCAGGCCTGGCCATCGACAAAGGCCACGACCGAGGCGGTCTATGCCTTGCTGCTGCGCACGGACGACTGGACAAATCCGTCGAATACGGTCGCTGTAAACGTCGGCAGCATCGCACTGGCTAGCCGGGCAGATAAAACAGAAGCACTGACCGGCTACCAGAAGGCCACGTTCGGCCCGGGCGAGATTCAACCGGCTATGGGCCGGATTGAGGTGCAGAAAAAAGGCAACGGCCCGGCATTCGGCGCCATGTACTGGCAGCACTTCGAGCCACTCGACAAAGTGGTAGCCGGCAGCACCGGCCTGAGCGTGCAGAAAACACTGTATATCCAGCGCGATTCGCCGGCCGGTCCGGTTATTACGCCGGTCGATCCGAACACGAGCCTGAAGCCCGGCGACCTGATTAAGGTGCGGGTAGTACTGGCTACTGACCGCGATCTGGAGTATGTGCATCTCAAAGACAGCCGTGCGGCCGGTTTTGAGCCGGTATCGGCCTTATCGGGCTACAATTTCCAGAACGGGTTAGGCTATTACGAAGCGCCGCGCGATGCCAGCACCGATTTCTTTATCTCGTACCTCAACAAAGGCACACACGTATTCGAGTACGAACTGCGGGTATCGATCACCGGTGATTTCTCGGCGGGGGTAGCCACCGTACAATGCTTTTATGCCCCTGAATTCACGGCCCATTCAACCGGCAGCCGCGTAAAAGTCCGGTAAGCCTACATCTCGTCACAAAACGAGATCCCGTAGGGATCAAACGTCTATAGCCCAAGTACGTTTAATTTATATCGTTCAATACGCAAAACGCCACAGGATATCCTGTGGCGTTTTGTATTATCCAAAGAATCTACAAAAATCGACAAAAAAATAAGTACCCGTCCAGACCTGGCATTTTGTCCGTTTGATATATGTTTTGTACCAGAAAATAAAAGACATTATAGTAAAAGTTATACAAACTCACCAAATGCCTACAAAATAAAAATTGTACTGAAGCGTATGCTATTAATATGCTGCAAACCAAGTGATTGACTTTGGAGTATCTTGGTTGTTGACTATCGGCTCTGACACCGGTCATAGTATTTTAACCAATGGGTTAGTGTCAATAAAGTGCCGGAAAAAGACAAAAATCAACAACCTGAAGCGTATGAAAAATGTCTTTACTTATGGAATCTTACTGGGTCTGTGTTTACTGGCAACAATTACCGGAGCACAGGACAAAGGATGGTACGAAGGAAAAATTACGCTGGCATCGAATCAGACGCTGGCTGGCCTGATCAGCTTTAACTGGGACGGTGATGTTGTGCAGGTACGGCTGACTGACGGCCGTATCCGGGCATTTTCACCGGCTCAGGTACAGACGTTTACCTGGGCCACATCGACGAAATCGGCGCGGGTGTTCGGCGCATTTCCGGTACCGGCAAAAGCGCTGGGCCATCAATCACGACATCCGGACCGGCTGGTTTTTCTGGAAACCCATCTGACCGGCCATTATCCGGTTTTCCGGCGTATGCAGAAAAAGCACGGCTTTTTATATATCCGCCCGAAGCGGCCGGGTAACGTTGCCAACCAGCAGGATTTTGCCGGTGACCGCGACCACTTCGATTATTTTGTGTACGACGGTAAGGCATTCCGTAATCTGTTCTATTTCTACCGCGACATTGAGCCCCTCATGGCCGATTATCAGCCGACGCTTGACGAATTTGCCCGTGCCCACCAGCTGAATTTGCGCGAGCCTATGGCACAGCTTATGCTCATTGACCGCTATAACCAGCTGAAAGCGGCCGAACTAAAAGGGAAAACAGACTTTATTGATACACTATCAGCGCAATAGTATATTTAAGTGACCGCTTTCCGTTCATCACAAATGTTTTGCTATTTGTTGTTCTTCTAAACATTTTTGACGATTTCATTGAGAATATGTGCAAAAAGAGCCAATTTCAAGACGTTTTTTGCCAAATTTTCTACTGAATAAACTAACTGAGTTTACCAAATCGTCAACAGTCAATGAAGAGAAGAGACTTTATGCACTTGTCGGGTATGGGTTTCGGAGCCTTAATGGCGTCATCCGTTCCTGTACTGGGCAATGCTGTTTCGCTGGAAAAACTGCTGGAGCCAGGTGCTGATGTAGCGTTTAAAAAGAAGATGGCCGACATCGCCCTGAACGCTGCGAAAAGCAAAGGCGCTACCTATACCGATGTCCGGATCGGCCGCTATCTGCAGCAATTCCTGTTCACCCGCGAAACGCGCGTGCAGAATATCGTAAATGCCGAATCGTATGGTGTCGGTATACGGGTAATTGCTAACGGGACCTGGGGTTTTGCGTCAACGAGCGATGTGACTACAGAAGGCATCGCCAAAGCCGCGGAAACGGCCGTAGCCATCGCCAAAGCGAATGCTAAAATCCAGAAGGAACCAGTTCAGCTGGCCCCGCAAAAGGGCGTTGGCGAGGTAAGCTGGAAAACACCGATTAAAAAGAACGCCTTCGAAATCCCGATTCAGGAAAAAATTAACCTGTTGATGAACGTCAACGGTGAGGCCATGAAAAACGGGGCGGGCTTCGTGACCTCGAACCTCTTCTTTGTTAACGAGCAGAAATATTTTGCCTCCACCGACGGGTCCTATATTGATCAGGATATCCACCGGATCTGGCCGACGTTTACCGTGACGGCCGTTGACCGGCAGGCCGGTAAATTCAAAACCCGCGACGCCCTGAGCTCACCGATGGGCATGGGCTACGAGTATCTGGATGGCCTGGCTTCGGAAAAAATTCCGGCACCGAACGGGCTGGTCGGCTACCGGAATTCCTACGACATGGTCGAGGACGCTATTCTGGCTGCTAAGCAGGCAAAGGAAAAAATGACCGCCAAAAGTGTGCAGGCCGGTAAGTACGATCTCGTACTTGACCCGAACCACCTTGGCCTGACCATCCACGAATCGGTTGGTCACCCGCTGGAACTTGATCGTGTACTGGGCTACGAGGCCAATTACGCCGGTACAAGCTTCGCGACCCTCGATAAGTGGAAAACCAAAAGCTTCAACTACGGCAGTAAACTGGTTAATATCGTAGCCGACAAAACGCAGCCTTATACGCTCGGTACGGTCGGGTACGATGATGAAGGCGTGCCTTGTAAAAAATGGGATCTGATTAAAGACGGTGTGCTGGTAAACTACCAGGCGATCCGTGATCAGGTGAGCATCCTGGGCGAAAAAGAATCGCATGGCTGCTGCTATGCCGATAACTGGAATTCGGTGCAGTTCCAGCGGATGCCGAACGTCTCGCTACAGCCGGGTACGGAAAAACGCAGCGTAACCGACATGATCAAAGGTGTCGAAAAAGGCATCTATATCATTGGTCGTGGTTCCTATTCAATTGATCAGCAGCGTTATAACTTCCAGTTTGGCGGTCAGTTGTTCTACGAAATCAAAAACGGTGAGATCGCCGGTATGCTCGAAGATGTGGCTTACCAGTCGAACACGCAGGAGTTCTGGAACTCGTGTGCCCAGCTCTGCGACCAGGACGATTACCGGACGTTTGGGTCGTTTTTTGACGGAAAGGGACAGCCTTCGCAGGTTAGCGCTGTTTCGCATGGTTGCCCGACGACACGTTTCAACGGCGTTAACGTAATCAACACCGGACGGAAGATCTGATAATCTGAATACTGGATTTTGAAGATGCCGGATAAGCTGGATACTTGATGCTGGATACAAAATCCAATATCAAGTATCCAGCATCCGTCATCAAGTCTTCCCAAACTCATCAAACGAACATGGCAATTCTAAGCAGAGAAGAAGCAAAAAAAATTATAGATAAGGTACTGGCCTATTCGAAGGCCGATGAAATGACCGTGGGCCTGAATGGTGACCGGACAGGCAACATTCGGTATGCACGGAATACCGTATCAACCAGCGGTGAGTCAAATAACCTGTCACTAGCCGTTACAGCGGTATTTGGCAAACGTTCAGGCACCGCAACCATCAACGAATTCGACGATAAGTCGCTGGAGAAAACCGTTCGCCGGGCCGAAGAAATCGCCCGGCTGGCGCCGGAAAACCCTGAGTTCGTAGCGGCGCTCGGCCCACAAAACTATCAGGATACCAAAGGCTTTGTCGATTCGACGGCGAAAATCGACCCTGAGTACCGCGCGAAAGTTGCCTTCGACAGCATCGATGCCTGCGCGAAGAAAAACCTGACCGCTGCCGGTTATCTGGAAGATTCAGCCGGGTTCTCAGCCATTGGCAACAGCAAGGGGCTGTTCGGGTATAACCGCGCTACCAGCGTTGACTTTTCCGTAACGGTCCGCACAGCCGACGGCACCGGCTCGGGCTACGTTACCCGCGACTATAACGATACGACCAAGCTGAACGCCCGCGAAGCAACCAACATCGCGGTACAAAAGGCACTTGCTTCAAGCAACGCACGGGCCCTGGAACCGGGGAAATATACCGTTATTCTGGAGCCAACCGCGTCGGCCGAACTGCTGCAGAACATGATGCGCAGCTTCGATGCCCGTAACGCCGACGAAGGCCGCAGTTTTCTGAGCAAAAAAGGCGGTGGTACGCGTCTTGGCGAAAAACTGTTCGACGAGCGCATTACCATCTACTCTGATCCGTGGAACCCTGAAATTCCGGGTTCGCCCTATACCGGTGATGGTCGTCCGCAGCAGAAAACGACCTGGATTGAAAAAGGGGTTGTTAAAAACATGGGCTATTCGCGCTATTGGGCCGAGAAAAAAGGCGTAGCGGCTACCCCACCTCCCTCACGGTTTATCCTGGAAGGCGGCACCCAATCGCTCGCTGACCTGATCAAGAGTACAGAGAAGGGCATTCTGGTGACGCGGTTCTGGTATATCCGCGCCGTTGATCCGCAAACCTTACTCTATACCGGCCTGACCCGCGACGGGACGTTCTACATCGAAAACGGCCAGATTAAATACCCGGTTAAAAACTTCCGCTTCAACGAAAGTCCGGTCATCATGCTGAATAATGTCGAAGCGATGGGCAAGCCTGTCCGCGCCGACGGCAACCTGATTCCGCCGATGAAAATCCGCGACTTTACGTTTACGTCGCTTTCGGACGCGGTGTAATCGGGATGCGGATATCCAGGTTGGGCGTGTGCACACGTTTTGGGCGACCACGTGGTTTTGGGCGATTGCACATGTTTTGGGCGATTGCACATGTTTTGGGCGATTGCACACGTTTTGGGCGATTGCACATGTTTTGGGCGATTGCACATGTTTTGGGCGATTGCACATGTTTTGGGCGATTGCACACGTTTTGGGCGACCACGTGGGGTCGCCCCTACGAGATGCCTGTACCCGTACGGGCGACCCCACGTGGTCGCCCTTTTTTCAAAATCCGTCGCCCTTCTTTCTAATCATTAAACCAACAAAACAGGCGACCGTTCCTGTATCATTTTTCAAACCAACAAAACAGGCGACCACATGGGGTCGTCCCTACTTATGAACCGTCGTAATTTCATCCAATTGTCCGGGATGGGTATCGGGGGCATTATGCTGCCGGGTATTCCTGTCTCCGGCCGGCCTGTGGCGCCGGAAGCGCTGCTGGAAACCGGCCTTGATGTCGCTGTAAAAAAGCGGCTGGCGGATGCTGCCCTGAATGCTGCCAAGGCAAAAGGCGCAACGTATGCCGATATCCGGATCGGCCGCTACCTGAACCAGTACGTGGTTACCCGCGAAGACAAAGTTCAGAACATTGTCAATACGGAGTCGTATGGTGTGGGCGTACGGGTGATTGTCAACGGATGCTGGGGCTTTGCCGCTGTGGTGGATGCCAAAAACGAGGCACAAACAGCCCGCGCCGCCGAAGAAGCGGTGGCCATCGCAAAGGCGAACGCCAAACTGATGACGCAGCCGGTGCAGCTGGCACCACAAAAAGGCTTTGGTGAGGTAAGCTGGAAGGCACCGATCACCAAAAATGCCTTTGAGGTACCCATCAAGGAGAAGGTCGATCTGCTGTTGTCGGTCAACGACGCAGCGATGAAAAACGGCGCGAATTACGTGAACTCGGTCCTGTTCATGGTGAACGAGCAGAAGTATTTCGCCTCCACCGACGGTTCGTACGTAGATCAGGATATCCACCGGATCTGGCCGACATTCGGCGTTACGTGTATTGATCCGAAATCGGGCAAATTTGAAACGCGGCAGGCGCTGAGCGCACCGATGGGCATGGGCTATGAATACCTCCAGGCCAATCCGTCGGACAAGGTTACGGGCGTGACGACGCGTTACAACAAAGGCTACGACATGCTCGAAGACGCCATTGCCGGGGCAAAGCAGGCTAAAGAAAAACTGACGGCTAAGTCGGTTGAAGCGGGTAAGTACGATCTGGTGCTCGATCCGTCGCACCTCTGGCTGACCATTCACGAATCGGTCGGTCACCCGCTGGAGCTCGACCGTGTACTGGGTTACGAAGCCAACTTTGCCGGTACCAGCTTTGCGACCCTGGACAAATGGCAGTCGAAGAACTTTAATTACGGCAGTAAGCAGGTGAACCTGTTTGCCGACAAAACACAGGTTGGCTCACTGGGTGCCGTCGGCTGGGACGATGAAGGCGTGCAAACCAAACAGTGGGATCTGGTCAAAGACGGTACGCTGGTCAACTATCAGGCAATCCGCGATCAGGTGCACATCATCGGTGAAAAAGAGTCGCAGGGCTGCTGCTATGCCGACAGCTGGAGCTCGGTGCAGTTTCAGCGCATGGCCAACGTGTCGCTGGCAGCCGGCAATACACCACTCTCGGTTGAGGAGATGATTAAGGATGTGAAGAAAGGGATTTACATCATCGGTGACGGCTCGTTCTCGATTGACCAGCAGCGCTATAACTTCCAGTTTGGCGGTCAGTTGTACTACGAGATTAAGGACGGGAAAATTGCCGGAATGCTGAAAGATGTGGCTTACCAGTCGAACACCCAGGAGTTCTGGAATTCTTGCGCACAGGTCTGCGACCAGCGCGATTACCGTCTGGGGGGATCGTTCTTTGACGGTAAAGGACAGCCGATGCAGGTAAGTGCGGTATCGCACGGTAGTGCCACGGCCCGTTTCAATGGTGTCAACGTCATTAATACAGCCCGTAAAATCTAATCCTGAACCGATCATGTCAACCATACTAACAGAAGCAGAAGCGAAAGCCTTACTGAAAAAGGTGTTAAGCTATTCGAAAGCCGACGAGTGCGAGGCAAACCTGTCGGGTGATGAGCGTGGAAATATCCGGTATGCCCGGAACGAAGTATCGACCAGCGGCTCACTGATTAATCAGAATTTGCAGGTACAGTCGGCATTTGGCAAAAAAGTGGGTATTGCAACCATTGACGAATTTGACGATGCCTCACTGGAAAAAGTAGTGCGGCGGTCAGAGGAACTGGCACGGCTGGCACCTGAAAACCCTGAATACGTGGGCTTACTGGGTCCGCAGACCTATCTGAAAGCAAACGGCTATTTTGAATCAACGGCCAGCATTACACCGGCTAAACGCGCTGAGGCGGTGGGTAAAAGCCTCGAAATGTGCCGTGGTATCAGCCAGGCAAAACTGACCGCAGCGGGCTTCGAAGAGGACTACAAAGGCTATTCGGCCATGATGAACTCGAAAGGGCTGTTTGCCTACTACCCAAGCACAAACATTAACTTTTCCCTGACCGTCCGGACCGAAGACGGCAAGGGCTCAGGCTACGTAATCCGTGGCTATAGCGACTTCGCTAAGTTTGATCCGGCGGCCTCGACCCGCATTGCGATTCAGAAGTGCATTGGCTCAGTAGGCGCTAAGGCGCTCGAACCGGGGAAATACACCGTTATTCTGGAACCGACGGCGGTAGCGGTGTTGCTGGAACGCGTTTTCTTCGACATGGATGCCCGTTCGGCCGATGAAGGACGGTCATTTATGAGTAAGCCGGGCGGTAAAACCAAGCTGGGCGAGAAGATTGTGGATGAGCGCGTTACGATCTACTCCGATCCGACGCACCCTGAACTGCCGGCCTCTCCGTGGTCGGGTGATGGGCAACCGCAAGGCAAGGTCAACTGGATCGAAAAAGGCGTGGTAAAAAATCTGTCGTATTCACGGTACTGGGCGCAAAAGCAAGGCAAAAAGCCCTTGCCCGGCCCGAACAACGTGATCATGAACGGCGGCACCATGTCGCTTGAAGACATGATCAAAAGCACCCAGCGCGGTATTCTGGTAACCAAGTTGTGGTATATCCGTGATGTGGATCCGCAAACCCTGCTCCTTACCGGCCTGACCCGCGACGGAACGTTCTACATCGAAAACGGCAAGATCAAGCATCCGATCAAAAACTTCCGGTTCAACGAAAGCCCGATCATTATGTTGAATAACCTGGATGCCCTGGGCAAACCGGAGCGGGTCGTCAGCACCGAATCAAACCAGAATTATCTGTTGCCGCCAATGAAAATCCGGGAATTCACCTTCTCGTCATTGTCCGACGCCGTTTAATTATCCGGCATGGCACATGTATGGGCGACCCCACGTGGTCGCCCTGTTATTTGGCCACGTGGTTAATACCTCAGATTAGTACTTAGCAAACAAAGAGTTTGTTTTTGCTAATAAGGCAGAATAATAGGTTGACAATGATTTGTTTATTAGTTTATTATTCTGAAAATTAGCATATCCCCCATATCCAGGAAGCCCGCAAACGATCTGATCTTATTTATGAACACCCCTTTATCAGACGCCTGAGCAGGTGCCAGCAGAGGCTTTTTGTGCCGTTTTAATCAGTTAGCGTTTAACCTAAACATACGCATATACAGTGAATCGTCGTGATTTTCTTCAGTTAACAGGTATGGGGATGGGGGGGCTTATGCTGCCCCATCTGTCCGCTGCGGGGATTCCCCTGCAAGGGCGGTCAGTACCTCCCGAAGCGTTTTTGTCGTCCGGAATGGACGTAGCGTTGAAAAAGCGGCTGGCAGATGCTGCCCTTAACACGGCTAAGGCAAAAGGGGCGAGTTATGCCGATGTCCGGATCGGGCGCTACCTCAACCAGTTTGTGATTACCCGTGAAAACAAAGTCCAGAATATCGTCAATACCGAGTCGTATGGCGTGGGTATCCGTGTGATTGTCAACGGGTGCTGGGGTTTTGCGGCCATTGGTGATACACAGAGCGAAGCCGACATTGCTAAAGCGGCCGATAAAGCCGTCGCGATTGCGAAGGCGAATGCGCGGCTTGTAAAAGAACCCGTTCAGCTGGCACCGCAAAAGGGCTTTGGTGAGGTAAGCTGGAAAGCACCGATTACGAAAAACGCCTTCGAAGTACCCATCAAGGAGAAGGTTGATCTGCTGCTGTCGGTCAACGACGCGGCGATGAAAAACGGGGCAAACTTCGTCAATTCGGTCCTTTTTATGGTAAACGAGCAGAAGTACTTCGCTTCCACCGACGGCTCATATATCGACCAGGATGTGCACCGGATCTGGCCGAACTTTACCGTCACCGCCGTTGATCCGGCGTCCGGTAAATTCCAGACCCGCAACTCGTTAAGCGCGCCGGTAGGCATGAGCTACGAATACCTGCAAACCAACCCGTCGGACAAGGTAGACGGCGTGACGACGCGCTACAAAATGGGCTACGACATGCTCGAAGACGTTGTAGCGGCGGCAAAGCAGGCAAAACAGAAAATTACCGCCAAATCGGTTGAAGCTGGTAAGTACGATCTGGTGCTCGATCCGTCGCACCTCTGGCTGACCATCCACGAGTCGGTCGGTCACCCGCTGGAGCTTGACCGCGTGCTGGGTTATGAAGCCAACTTTGCCGGTACGAGCTTTGCAACCCTGGACAAGTGGCAGTCAAAAAACTTTAATTACGGTAGCAATAAAGTAAACTTCATCGCTGATAAAACGCAGGTCGGTTCATTGGGTGCTGTCGGCTGGGACGATGAAGGGGTGAAAACCAAACAGTGGGATCTGGTCAAAGACGGTACGCTGGTCAACTATCAGGCGATCCGCGATCAGGTGCACATCATCGGCGAAAAAGAGTCGCAGGGCTGCTGCTACGCCGATAGCTGGGATTCGGTACAGTTTCAGCGCATGGCCAACGTGTCACTACTGGCGGGCAAAACACCGCTGTCGGTGCAGGAGATGATCAAAGATGTGAAGAAAGGGATTTACATCATCGGTGATGGTTCGTTCTCGATTGACCAGCAGCGTTATAACTTCCAGTTTGGCGGTCAGCTGTTCTATGAAATTAAAGATGGTCAGATTGCCGGTATGCTGAAAGATGTGGCCTACCAGTCGAACACCCAGGAGTTCTGGAATTCTTGTGTGCAGGTCTGCGATCAGAATGATTACCGGATGGGCGGCTCGTTCTTTGACGGCAAAGGCCAGCCTTCGCAGTCGAGCGCCGTATCGCACGGCAGCTCCACCGCCCGTTTCAACGGTGTCAACGTAATCAATACCGCACGGAAGATTTGACAGAGAACTTCATCATCAAGATAGTAAATAAACATGGCCATCTTAACCAAAGAAGAAGCAAAAAAGATCATTGATAAGGTGTTGAGCTATTCGAAAGCCGATGAACTGAGTGTGAATCTCACCGGCGAACGGACAGGCAACATCCGGTATGCCCGCAATACGGTCTCGACCAGCGGCGAGGCCGAAAATCTGTCGCTCATCGTGACTGCCGTTATGGGGAAACGGACCGGCACCACGACCATTAACGAATTCGATAACGCCTCACTGGAAAAGGCGGTACGCCGGGCCGAAGAGCTGGCACGGTTAGCACCGGAAAGTCCGGAATATGTGCCGATGCTCGGTCCGCAGAAATACCTCGATACACCGACCTTTGCCGAAAGTACGGCTAAAATCGACCCGCTTTACCGCGCGCAGGCGGCTTTTGACAGCATCGACCCCTGCGAAAAAAAGAAGCTGACCGCAGCCGGCTATCTGGAAGATACAACCGGATTTTCGGCCATCGGTAACAGTAAAGGCCTGTTCGGCTATAACCGTTCGACAAGCGTTGATTTCTCCATTACGGCCCGTACAGCCGACGGCACCGGCTCAGGATACGTAGCGCGGGACTTTACGGATACCGCGAAGCTGAGTACTAAAGACGCCACAAACATTGCGATCCAGAAAGCCCTGGCTTCGACCAATGCCCGCGCGCTGGAACCCGGCAAATACACCGTGATTCTGGAACCGACCGCGGCCGGCAACCTGATTCAGCCCATGCTGTTCAACCTCGACGCCCGCTCGGCCGACGAAGGTCGCTCGTTTATGAGCAAAAAAGGCGGCGGGACCCGTATCGGTGAAAAGTTCTTTGATGAACGCGTTAATATCATTTCCGATCCGACGAATGCCGAAATTCCGAGCTCGCCGTTTGCGGGCGGTGGTGGTCGTTTTGGCGGCGGCGGCCCGGGCGGTGGTGGTGGCGGCCCCGATGGTCGTCCGCAGGAAAAGACCGTCTGGGTAGAAAACGGTGTGGTTAAAAACCTGAGCTATTCGCGCTATTGGGCGGAGAAAAAAGGCGTAAAAGCCATTCCGCCGCCGTCAGGAATTATCATCCAGGGCGGTTCGCAGTCGCTTGCCGACCTGATCAAAAGCACAGAAAAAGGTATTCTGGTGACGCGGTTCTGGTACATCCGCGCCGTTGACCCGCAAACGCAGCTTTATACCGGCCTGACCCGCGACGGAACGTTCTATATCGAAAACGGCCAGATCAAATTCCCGGTTAAGAATTTTCGTTTTAATGAAAGCCCGGTAATCATGCTGAATAATCTGGAGGCCATGGGCAAACCCATGCGCGTGAGCGGTCACCTGATTCCGCCGATGAAAATCCGGGATTTCACCTTTACCTCCTTATCCGACGCGGTGTAACACCGTTTTCGGGTTTATGTTGGGCGACCACGTGGGGTCGCCCGTACGGGGGTGATTTTATGTAGGGCGACCACATGGGGTCGCCCGTACGCGGGGTGATTTTATGTAGGGCGGCCACGTGGGGTCGCCCGTACGGGGATATTTTATGATGAAACCATTTTTTTTTACCCGATTACAATACGCTTCCGGCGACTGGGATACTGACCAGCGGATGCCTTCTAATCTGCTTCACTCGCTGGTTGAGTATACGACTGTGCCGGTTGATGAGAAGGAAAAAGTGGTCAAGCTGGGGAGTAACGATATTTTCAGAAGCCCGTTCTGCTACCTGAGCGGGCATAAACTGGTCGAATTTTCGAGTCAGGAGCGGGATGTGTTCCGGCGCTATGTGGATAACGGCGGCTTTGTGTTTGTCGATGACTGCAACCATGACATCGACGGGCTGTTTGCCAAATCGTTTGAGCAGGAAATGGGCCGGACGTTCGGCCCGAAGGCCTTGCAGAAAATCCCGAACAACCACTCGCTCTACACCTCGTTTTTTAAATTTGAGGAAGGGCCGCCAACGACTTCCTTCGAACTCAACGGCTGGGGCGACGACCTGGTACACGATTATCTGAAGGCTGTTATGGTAAACGGCCGCATCGGCGTACTCTACAGCAATAAGGATTACGGCTGCGAATGGGATTACGACTTCCGCAACAAGCGTTTTCTGGCCGAGGACAACACGAAGTTTGGCGTCAACATCGTCATGTATGCCCTGACCGCCTGACCCGACACATTCGATAAACGGACATTGACAACTATTACAACTTGGAAACACAATCATTAACACACTATAAAGCGTTAGTGGCCAAGCTCCCGGATCTGAAAAAGGAGATTGGTAAAATCATTGTCGGACAGCAGGAAGCCATCGACGAAATCCTGATTTCGCTGCTGGCCGGTGGCCATTGTCTGCTGGAGGGCGTTCCGGGACTGGCGAAAACACTGATGGTCAAAACCATGTCGGAAGCGCTGGACATGAGCTTTAAACGGGTGCAGTTCACGCCTGACCTGATGCCGGGCGATATTGTCGGAACCGAAATTCTGGAAGAAGACCACGAGACCGGTAAAAAGTTCTTTAAATTTAACCGTGGCCCCATTTTCGCCAACGTCGTGCTGGCCGATGAGATCAACCGGACACCGCCTAAAACGCAGGCGGCCCTGCTGGAGGCCATGCAGGAGTATAAAGTGACCTATGCCGGTAACGATTACCCCCTGCCAAAGCCGTTTCTGATCATTGCCACGCAAAACCCGATTGAACAGGCCGGTACCTATCCTCTGCCCGAAGCGCAGCTCGACCGCTTTTTGCTGTACATCAAACTCAGCTATCCGTCGGAGCAGGAAGAACTGAACGTCCTGAAAAGCACCACCGGAACCGGCCGTCCGGAGCTGAACGCTATTCTAAGCGACCAGGACATTATTGAACTCCAGAAGCTAACCCGTCAGGTGCACATCAGCGACGAACTGATCAGCTACATCAACAAGCTGGTGCGGTCGACGCGGCCGGACAGTACATCGTCTGAGTATGTCAAACAGTGGTGCGACTGGGGCGCGGGGCCGCGGGCTGGTCAGGCATTGGTGCTGTGTGCCAAAGGCCGCGCCGTGCTGAACGGACGTTTCTCGGTCATTCCGGACGATATCCAGGCACTGGCCTTTCCGATTCTGCGTCACCGGATGGCGCTCAACTTCAGGGCAGAGGCCGAAGGCATTACAACCGATAAGGTGATTGCAGAGCTGTTGAAGGCAAAATAATTGCCGGCCCGTGGCCGGTAATCCGGGTCCGGCGGGCAGGCATAGCGGAGAAAATCAATGGCGCAATTAGCAACCGACCTTATCAAACTCAACAACCTGCAACTGGCCGGCAAGCTGGTAAGCGATGAGCTGTTGCTGGGGATTCACGGCAGTAAACGGTCAGGCATCGGAACGGAGTTTGAACAATACCGGCATTACGAGCCGGGCGATGACCCCAAACGCATCGACTGGAAACTGTTTGCACGGACCGGTAAGCACCTCGTCCGCGAGTCGGCGACGGAAAGTAATCTGCACGTCCGTTTCCTGATTGATCTGTCGGGTTCGATGAATTACGGCGAAGGAGCCGTCCGGCGGCTGGATTATGCGAAAATCCTGCTGGCCTCACTGGCTTATCTGGGTTATCGGCAGGGCGACCAAATGAGCCTGTACGGGTTGCAGGCGGGTGTGCTCCAGACGCTGGCTCCCTCCGGAAAACAATCGTTTCAGAAAATTCTGGCCGCGCTCCAGATTGCCGAAGCCAACGGCGACTGGTCGAACAGCGATCCCCGGTTTCCGGAGTTTATGCAGAAACAGAAAGAGATGCTGATCATGGCGTCCGATTTTCTGCAGGTCGGCGATGAGTGGCTGACGCTGATCAAACACGCCGCCAACCCGCGCCGCGAAATCGTCATTTTTCAGATTCTGGGCGATCAGGAGCTGAACTTCGACCTGCGGGGCTTTTACCGGTTCAAGGACCTTGAGTCGGGCAGGGAGGTGGAACTGGATGCGGATGCGATCCGCGAAACCGTCCGGCAGGCGTCGGCGCAGTACATGACCCGGCTGGAAGAAGCACTGCGTATTCCGCACGTCCGGCTGGTCAGGGTCCGGCTCAGCGATCCCATTGCCATGGTTCTGAAATCATTTTTGATGTAAGGCGGGCCGGATCACACAGTGATGCTGTTCCGTTTTTGTATACTAGTTACGTACCGAAGCCTCATGGATAGGGGTGATTAGCCTCACCCGATTACATAAATGGAGTTACTAAAACCTTATTTTTTATGGAGCGCGCTGGCGGTTGCCATCCCGGTTCTGATCCATTTCTGGCATCAGAAAAAGGGAAAGGTAATGGTCTGGGCGGCCATGCAATGGCTCAGCGAAAAAAATCAGCAACAAAACCGGGGCATACAGCTCGATAATGTACCGTTGCTGATCATCCGCTGTCTGCTGCTGCTGTTGGTCGCCTTTCTGCTGAGTCAGCCGGTCTGGAGACACATGGCCGGAACAGAAACCCGGCAGCGGATTCACCTGATTCAGCCGGACGCCTTTCTGACGCAGAATTTCCGGTTTGAACTGGAAGAGGCGCAGAAAAAAGGTGAACGGGTATACTGGATGTCGCCCCAAACCGATGCTGTGGAGTCGGTCAGCGACCTGCCGCCGGTGACGGTAACGAGCCCGTTGCAGGTGCAGGCGGCCATCAACCGGGTGATGCAGAACGCCGGTGATCCGCAGCAAACCGAACTGCATGTCTATGTAGTGAACGACCGGCATCTGGCGGCCATTCCGCATATTTATACGCCAACCGCATTCAGCCTGCATGCGCCGGTAAACCCGGATCAGAAAACGGCGGCCGCTTACCTGGCCGCTGAGGGTAAAAAACTATTTGTCAATCAGGCAAATACATTGGTGTCACAGCCCGCACTCGAAGCCGGCAAGTCATTTAAACAGGCGCCTGTTGTTGACCGGCCACTGACGGTCTCAGTCGCTTATCAGGACAAGGCAATGCAAAAAACGATGATTGCCGCCGTACAGGCTTTGTCGGATATATACGACATTCAGGTTTCGGTAAACGGAAACGCTGATGCCGGTAAATCCGTTGATTGGGTTATAACGGATCAGAAGCCGGCTACGTTGTTGCCCCAAACGGTATACATCGTGTCCGGTACCATAGCGCCAGCCACGACACCAAATGTAGTGTATATGCCGGAGCCGGATGACCTCATTCAGATGGGCCGGTTGCCCGAATGGCTGGGAGAGCAACTGATTGCGCACTATAACCTGAATCCGGCCACTTTGCCGCTGAGCAAAACTGAACTGAACGCTCTGTTCAAACCGGCAACACCAGGCGACGGCCATCATGAAGCGCGTACCTCACCCTGGCTCCTGATCGGCTTTGTGGTACTGGTTGGCCTTGAACGTTGGGTGGCTTTAACGAAAAACGCATGAACGAACTAAAACGAACCATATCGTCTGTTATTTACCAGCTGCATGCCAATGCGTGGGTAAACAGCCTGTTGCTGGGCGTTTCCTGCGGCATTTTTGCGCGTGCGGCTGATGCCTCTACCCTACTGATGTCAGTGATTGCATTGGTCGGTTTCGGGGTGGGTGCATGGATTAACCGGTTGTATGAGCCCAAAAAAACGCAGGCAATTCACCTGCTGCATCAGGCCGTGGGCGATACCGAGTACAGCCTTGACCTGTTCGATAAACCTGCCTTAAACATCGCAGAGCAATTACAGATTGACCGCCTGAACGAACGGGTTCAGGGGGTGCGGGTGCCGGTCGTGGCGTTTACCAATATTGGTCTGTACGTCAGTGTGCTGGCCGTTGCGCTGGGGTTTGCCTATACCTATCCGATGCTTCAGCCCGATTCGCCGGAGCGCCATAAGGCGGCCCGCTACATTGCCGCCGTTACCGGTGAGAAAATCGTGGTGCCCGAATTTGAGTCGGCGGAACTGACCATTCAGCCACCGGCGTACACCCGCCTGCCGGTCACCGAAACCACAGACCTGAATGCCATAGCAGTGAGTGGGTCAACCCTGCGCTGGACAGTGAACCTGTCGGATCAGCAGAACGTGTCGGTGCGATTGGTCAACAGCCGGGGCAATGAACTGGCATTTACGCGGGAAAAAGGCGGTTTTGTCCATACCGATAAGCTGATGAGCTCCGGCCTCTATGCAATCAAGGCTTACTGGAAGCTGGGCAGTAAAGATTCCCTGATCTATCAGTCTGATTTTTACCGGCTGGAAGCCAAACCGGATATGGCGCCGAAAATCCAGCCTGACTCCAGGGAACTCTATCAGTTTCATTACCTGAAAGACCCGAAAAAACTGACCGTTTCAGCAAAAATTTCCGACGATTTCAGCGTAAGTCAGGCGTTTATTGTCGCCACCGTAGCCAGAGGGGCTGGCGAAAATGTAAAGTTCCGGGAGGTGAAAATACCGCTGGGGCAAAGCAATTTCAAGGAGTCTCATCTGTCGAAAGTGATCGACCTGAAAGGCCTGAACTTCGCGCCGGGTGACGAACTATACTATTACTGGGCAGCCTTTGACAACAGGCAGCCCGAACCGAACTTTTCGAAGTCGGACACGTATTTTCTGGTTTACAAGGATACGACTAAGGTTGAAGAGTCGGAGCTGGCGACGATGGCAGTGAACATCATGCCGGAGTATTTCCGGAGTCAGCGACAGATTATTATTGATACCGAAAAACTGCTGGCGAAACGTAAAAAGCTGGATAAGAAAGCATTTAACAGCCAGTCGAATGAAATCGGCTACGATCAGAAGCTGTTACGGTTACGCTACGGGCAGTATCTGGGCGAAGAGTTTGAAACCAATATCGGTGCCGGTGGCGGGATTCCGGATGATGCCGAAGGCGGCAACGTGCTGGATGGTTTTATGCACAAACACGACTCCGGCGAGGGCGAGCACGAAACGCACGGCAAGGAACACGAGGAACATGAACACGAGCATGAGCACGGACACGATCATGGCCACGGGGCTGCGACTGAAAACAGCGATCCGCTGGCCGCGCTCATGGAGCAGTATGTACACTCCCACGACGATGGCGAGGCCAATACGTTTTATGAGCAATCAACGCGGAGCCTGCTGAAAA
The DNA here is from genome assembly GCF_001870735.1 of Arsenicibacter rosenii. GTDB lineage: Bacteria > Bacteroidota > Bacteroidia > Cytophagales > Spirosomataceae > Arsenicibacter > Arsenicibacter rosenii. The sequence continues at coordinate 83,284 of NZ_MORL01000014.1, forward strand.
TGGCGCTGGAACAAATGTGGCAGTCGGAGCTGCATCTGCGGATGTATGAGCCGGAAAAAGCCATTCCGTTTGAGCAGAAAGCCCTTGAATACCTGAAAGCAGCCCAGCAGAAAGCCCGTACGTTCGTTAAAAAAAGCGGCTACGACCCGCCGCCGATCAAGGAAAAGGAAATGCGCCTGACAGGCGAGCTCAAGAACGTGAATACGACACCGTCGCAGGAGCGCTCGTTCAGTCAGCAGCGGATTGAACAGCTGGTTTCGGTTGTGCTGGGCTATCTGGACCTGCCGGCGCTGTCGGCTGGGCAACGGGGCACGGTGCAGCAACTGGGTTCGGCCTTGTCACTACAGGTTGTCAACAGCGGCCTGTCCAACTGGTCGGTTCTGACATCGCTCCAGAAACTGGCAAGCGGTAAAGGGCTGTCGGATACCGAAAAGGCTCAACTGCAAACAAAGCTCTATAAGCTTACGGGTGCCTCCGTACAAACCACCACGTCGTATACCAGTGAACGCAGGTTGCAACAGGCATTCCGGAAACGACTCCGCTAAGAAATCTCAGTCGGGGGCCGGTGCTGCTATCAGTCCGGCCCTCAAATAACGCTTTGTCATGAACCTTAACTGGTCAGAACCAACCTCATGGATAATCGGCGGTTTGCTGCTGATGCTATTGGGCATACAGGTTGGTTTACTCCTCCGCAATACTACCCTGACGACCGGCCGGAAACTGGTCCGGCTGTCTCTGAATATCCTGCTCTGGCTTATTGTTGCAGGCTATATCTGGCAACCCCGCTGGCGGGTAACGGTTGATAGTAAGCAAGCCATTGTTGCCGCCGGGAACGTCCCCCGCGACTATATTAACCGCCTGAAAGACAGCCTGAGAATAGCTGAAAGCTTTCACGCTGATGATTTTAAAGGCCAGTTTGAAACCGTTACGCTGGTTGGTCAGCAGGTTCCGGCCAGTTTGCTGAGTCAGCTGAGCGCTACCTTTGTACAATGGATTCCGTACTTTCAGCCGGATGTGATTCAGTCCATTCAGTGGAAAGAAGTTGTCCGGCGCGGTGAGTTACAGCAGGTAACCGGCCGTTTGCAGGCTACGGAAAAAGGCTGGCTGAAACTGGTATTCGGGGCGCAGGTACTGGATAGTGTAGCGGTAACGGCGGGTACGAATGCCTTCCGGCTCCGGTTTCCGGCGTTTGCGGCCGGTCGCTCAGAAGCGGTGTTGGTGCTGAACGGAGAGGCGCTGGATACGCTCCGTTATTTTACCCGGCCAGCCAAAAAACTGACCTATCAGTTTGTGCTCGGAAGCCCTGATTTCGAAACCAAAACCCTCGCCGACTGGCTGGGCCAGCAAGGGAATTCCGTATTGCTGACCAGTACGGTGTCTAAGGATTTACAAACCAGCGTAGCCATCAACAAAAAAAGTGGTGCCGTACCGGATATTATTATCACCGACGCCGATAACGGGCAGCATGCCGTGGTGAAGAAAGCCGTCAGCCAGGGAAAGCCGGTCTTGTTTCTGAATCTGGCAAACCCCGATACTGATATCCGGGCGATTAATCAGGCGACGGGCAGCAACTGGTCGCTGCGCCGGATTTCCAACGAAGATCACGTCGTGGTGGCGTCGGGGCTGAACGCGCTGCCGTTTTCGTTTGCCGATGCGCTGCACCAGCAGCCGGTGGCGGGCGTTCCGGTGGCCGTGCAATACGGACAGACAAATGTGGCCGTTAGCCTGATAGCCGAAACGTTTCCGCTAAAGCTAAGTGGTGATAGCGTGGCCTACAGCAAGCTCTGGACCGCGATTCTGGCCCCGCTGCAGCCTGCCGATAAAAACAGTATTCTGGTAGACGGACCGGTGATAAGCGGCATCGTAAACCGGATTCAGCTCAATAACTGGACTGTGAAACCTGCTACGCTGCGGGTTGCCGGAGATACGGCACGGGTCCGGTATTCGCCGATTAACCCGCTGTCGGGTGAGGCGTCGTATGTGTTCAGCAAAGCAGGCTGGACTTCAGTGCAGGACTCGGTTGATGTGTACGTGGAAGGCAAAGGCGCATGGCAGCAAACGCAGCAGGTCCATGCCTACGCGCTGGCACAGACGGCTAATCAGCTGACAACCGGTGTCGGTGATACTACCCACTGGCGCGAAGTCCGTGTGCCAATGTGGGTATGGCTGCTCCTGTTTCTGGGATGCCTGACAGCGCTGTGGCTGGAGCCGAAGTTAGGCTGATTATTGATATATATAGTGGTGGCACGACTCTCAGTCGTGCCACCACTGAATGGCTGCTATGACTCCCAGCCGAAAGAGCGCTCAACGGCTTTCTGCCAGCCGCGATACAATCGGTTGCGGTCTTCTTCGCCGAGTTGCGGTTCGAACGTATGGTCGATTCCCCAGTTCTGGCGTAAATCGTCGAAACTGCTCCAGTAACCAACGGCTAAACCAGCCGCGTACGCGGCGCCAAGGGCCGTTGTTTCGGTCACTTTCGGACGTACGACGGGCGTATTAAGCATGTTGGCCTGAAACTGCATCAAGAGCTCATTGATCGTCATGCCGCCGTCAACACGCAGTGAACTCAACTGAATATCGGCGTCCTGTTCCATCGCTTTCACCACATCCAGCGTCTGGTAGGCGGTTGCTTCCAGTACGGCCCGGGCAATATGCCCTTTGTTGACAAAACGCGTCAGACCAGCCACCACCCCGCGGGCATCGGCTTTCCAGTACGGAGCATACAGGCCCGAGAACGCCGGTACGAAGTAGGCCCCGCCGTTGTCCTCAACCGTCAGTGCCAGTGATTCGATATCTGAACTCTTTTCGATGATACCGAGGTTGTCGCGGAGCCATTGGACCAATGCACCGGTAATGGCCACGCTGCCTTCCAATGCATAATTGACCGGCTGGTTACCAAACTGATACGCCACTGTAGTCAGCAGGCCGCAGGTCGATTTCCGGAGTGTTGTGCCGGTATTCATGAGCAGAAAACAACCGGTACCGTACGTATTTTTGGCTTGCCCTGGTTCAAAGCATGTCTGTCCGACGAGTGCCGCCTGCTGATCGCCCAGAATACCGGCCACCGGTACACCCGGCATTACCTCTGACGCAACCGTACCGTAGACCTCACTACTGGGCCGGATTTTCGGCAGCATCGCACGGGGAATATCAAACGCTTCGAGTAGTTCGTCGTCCCAGTCAAGGGTTTTCAGGTTCATCAGCTGCGTACGGCTGGCATTTGTTACATCGGTCAGGTGCTGGCCATTGTAGCGTCCACCGGTCAGGTGCCACATCACAAAGGTGTCCATGGTACCGAAAAGGGCATAACCGCGTTCGGCATCTTCGCGTAGTTCGGGCACATTATCCAGCAGCCATTTCAGTTTCAGGCTGCTGAAATAGGTCGCCAGCGGCAGGCCGGTTTTTTCGCGGAAACGATCCTGCCCCAGTTCATGCTGTGCAAACTGGTTGACCAGATCGCCGGTCCGGGTATCCTGCCAGACCAGGGCATTGTAATAGGGTTTGCCCGTCCGCCGGTTCCAGACAACGGTGGTTTCGCGCTGGTTGGTGATGCCGATGGCGGCAATATCACTGGTTTGAATGCGGGCGTTAATGCGGGAGAGGGCAACAACTTCGAGGGTATTCTGCCAGATTTCGTCGGGGTCGTGTTCCACCCAGCCTGGCTGCGGATAGATTTGTTTATGCTCTTTTTGGCCGACCGAAACAATATTACCCTGCCGGTCAAAAATAATGCAGCGGGTACTGGTTGTTCCCTGGTCAATCGCAGCGATATAAGAAGCCATGTTTACCGGAAAAGGGTTAATGCTAAAACTGGCTCAATATAGAAATTAATCGCTGTTTGGTAGGATAAAAATAGGAAATCTTTGTGCCGGCCAACGATCCGGCCGGCACGAAGCGAATGACTTCCTTTTCCAATGAGACATATCCCGTGTTCTTGTTACGTAACGTAACGGTTTTTATCTTTACGGCGTTACCACCGATGCCTGATATGAACGAACAACTAATTCTGCAAATCCGTATGCAACTGGCGGCTCTCCGTCAGTGGTTACGCGATATGGCAGAAACCCTTACTGATGACGAAACAAACCTGATACTAGATCAGATTATCAGGCTAACAGACATACTCAGAAAACTTGAAGAACCAAACCGGGAGGATGAATAATCCTGCCAAAATACTTGACTTGTTTTATGGAAACGCAAAGAACAGTATCTCCTGAAGTCGCCCGGTTGCTGGCTAAGGGCAATGAGCTAATCGCACAGGCTGAAAACTATTTACAGCATAATGGAACAGCATACTCGCTTGATGAATGGATTACCATCAAGGAGTATGCCCGCCGATTTGATTTAAAAAGTACAAACATTGTCAGCAACTGGATCAGCAGGGGAATAATTCCTGCTCAAAACATTATCGAAATTCCTGAGCTGAATGATCTGAAATTAATCAAAGCGGTCCCATATCCATCGGAGACGCTATAGCGTCAGGCGCATCGGAATGCCTTGCTGGTGGAGATACCCTTTCAGCTCCGGAATATCAATTTCTTTGAAGTGGAAGATGCTGGCTGCCAGTCCGGCATCAGCCTTACCGGTCGTAAAGACATCCACAAAATGGTCCATCGAACCGGCTCCGCCCGAGGCAATAACCGGAATATTGGCCGCTGCCGAGATACGGGCGGTCAGGTCAAGGGCGAAACCGGCCTTGGTCCCGTCGGTATCCATTGATGTCAGCAGAATTTCGCCGGCCCCGCGCTCTTCCACTTCTTTGGCCCACGTAATGGTCCGTAAAGCGGTTGGCTTCCGTCCGCCATGCGTGTGCACGATGTGGTCAAAGAGCTGAGAGTTAAGAGCAGAGGGCGTAGCGTTAAGATCGGTTTCACCTTGCCCTAAGCCCTCAGCTCCCGGCTCTACACGGATATACCGGGTATCAATAGCGACAACAATACACTGACTGCCGAATTCGAGCGCCAGTTCGTTGATCAGATCAGGGTTGCGAACGGCGGATGAGTTGATCGACACTTTGTCAGCACCGGCGTTCAGCAGCGCCGATACGTCGGCGACCGACGAAATGCCACCGCCAACCGTAAAGGGAATATTCACCGCATGGGCCACTTTCCGGACCAGATCAATCAGTGTCTTCCGCTCATCGACGGTAGCGGTAATGTCCAGAAAAACCAGCTCATCGGCCCCTTCCTGCGCGTAGATGGCTCCTAGTTCAACGGGGTCACCGGCGTCGCGGAGGTTTACGAAATTGGTGCCTTTAACGGTGCGGCCGTCCTTTATATCCAGGCAGGGAATGATTCGTTTCGTCAGCATGAGATTAATATTTCTCGATCAGTTTACGTTGCATAAACCATTCGGGGTGATCTAATTCGGTAAAGCCAAACTGCGCATACAGCGTATGGGCGTCGCGCGTGGCCAGTACCCACCGGCGCAGGCCCTGAAGGGTCGGCCAGCCGGAAATGGTTTCCATCAGGTACTTCGATAGCCCTTTACCACGGTGTTCGGCCACGATGAATACATCAGATAGATAGGCAAATGTAGCTTCGTCCGTAATCACGCGGGCATAGCCAACCTGCTCTTCGCCGTGATACACGCCGAAACACAGTGCGCCTTGAATAGCGCGTTCGACAATGTCCATCGGGATATTTTGCGCCCAATATGAATCCTGGCTCAGAAACCGGTGAATCAGGGTGCGGTTCAGCCGCGACTTATCGGTGCTGATTGTATACGCGTTTTCCATTGTCCGGCAGCTCAGGGGTTAGAAAACTGCATCAGTTGTTTCAGCGTCACGCGGCCCTCGTAAATTGCTTTACCGACAATGACACCAAAGAGGTTCATTTCGGCCAGTTTTTCGATATCGTCCATGTTGCTGACACCACCGCTGGCAATGATGTGGAGGGCTTCGCCCCGCTCCTGCAAATTCTTGTACAGGTCGAATGACGGCCCCTGCAATAACCCGTCCTTGGCAACATCGGTACTGATCACGTAACGGGCACCTTTTTCCATCCACTGCTCCACAAAGTCGTAAACCCAGACTTCGGTTGCTTCTTCCCAGCCGCTGACGGCGATTTTTTCGTTGCGGGCATCGGCACCCAGAATGATGGCTTCGGCGCCGTATTCTTTCAGCCACTGTTCAAACAAGTCGGGCTTTTTAACGGCGATACTGCCGCCGGTGACCTGTTTCGCCCCGCTGTTAAACACAATCCGCAGGTCGTCGTCAGACTGAACACCGCCGCCGAAATCAATGTGAAGCTTTGTTTTTGTCGCAATGGTTTCGAGCACCTTCCAGTTGATTACCCGCTTTTCTTTTGCCCCGTCAAGGTCGACCAGGTGCAGTCGGGTCAGACCGGCATCTTCAAACTGTTGAGCCACTTCGAGCGGGCGGGCATTGTATTCTTTTTTCTGGTTGTAGTCGCCCTGCGTCAGCCGGACGGCTTTGCCTTCGATCAGGTCGATAGCCGGAATAATGTACATAATCGGTAGGCCGGAACGGGGTTCCGGACAAGGTTATAATGTCAGGAAGTTCTCTAAAATACGTTGACCAACGTTGCCGCTGATTTCGGCGTGAAACTGGGCGGCGTAAAAATTATCTTTCTGGAGCATGGCGCTGAATGGCCGGCCATAGTCGCAGGTGGCCACCGTGTAATCGCAGACGTCAGCGCAGTAGCTGTGCACGAAATACATAAACGCGTTTTCGGGCAGGCCTTTCGTAAGCGGCCCTTTCAGGTCATTGATGTTGTTCCAGCCGACATGCGGTACTTTCAGCCCAAGGTCGCCCGGAAAGCGGCGGATATCCACATCGAACACTCCCATACAGGTTGTATCGTTTTCTTCCGAATACCGGCAGAGCAGCTGCATGCCGATGCATGTACCGAGCACGGGCTGTTTCAGGGACGGGATGAGCTTATCCAGGCCCCTTGCCCGTAAATATGCCATGGCCGTACTGGCCTCCCCGACGCCGGGAAAGATGACTTTATCCGCCGAGCGGATTTCGGCCTCATCGTCGGTGAGCAGGTAGCTGGCCCCGATCCGGTCGAGGGCATACATCACCGACTGCACATTGCCCGCATTGTACTTAATGATAACGGTTTTCATGAAAAAGCAAACGCCCGACTCTTCGGCAGAATCGGGCGTCGTGTTATATCGTGTCGTGTTCGTAGTTACATCTTCGGTTAACGACAAAAACAATCCGTCCTGCCTGCATTAGTATGCGACATGACGATGATGACGGATTTTTTTGCTGATAAACATAGAACAAAAGTATAGATAACGAATTAAAAAGCCAAATTACCACCTGGTCACCAGCTCGTTGAACTGGCTCAGCAGCCAGGCTGATTTCGGGCCGGGCTTGCTGTCGGCTATCGTCAGGTCACCCACTTGAACAATCGGTAGCACCTTCTTGGTCGAGCTGGTCGTAAAGGCCTCGTCGGCATCATATAATTCCGACAGCAGTACGGGGCGCTCTTCAACCTCAAAATCAGTACGGGCCAGCTGGATAACCGTCCGGCGGGTAATACCCCGCAGGATATGGCGGTCGGGTGTGATGAGCTTTTCGCCTTTAACAATAAAGAAGTTACTACGACTCAGCTCACTGATCTCACCGTCTTTGCAGAAAAGTACATCCTGTGCACCGGCCGCCCGAATTTCATCGGCCAGTAAAATCAGCCGCTTGTAATCGGTGCTTTTTACTTCGGCCATTTCGCGGACATACTCATCCAGAATCACCCGGATACCATCCGCATATTGCTGCGGGGCCGTCGGATGAATGTCTTCCGACATAATCAGCAGGTTCGGTTTCCGGATGGTGATGCTGTCGGGAGCATAGCCGCCGGTCATCACAAACCGGAGCGCTACATCGGGCTGACCACTGCGTTCGATCAGGTCCATAACAATCTGATAGCCTTCTTCCTTTGTAATGGGCAAAGGCAGATGCATGCACATGGCAGAATTGGCAAAGCGTTCCCAGTACCAGTCCCATTGAAACGGCCGGCCGTTATAGGTCAGAAAATAGTCGAATAAGCCGTAGCCGCGCAGCAGGCTCAGATCGGTTACCCCAACACCAATTTGATCGGCGGGGAGCACCGTGCCATTGAAATAACCAAAATGTGTCATTACTCAGATCGTCAGGTTGTCTGGCACAAAGATAATGCCTTGAGCGAAGAGACAGGCGGGATTCTGAGCGAACTATTCGTGAGGTGTCGGGAAAAAGAGGGTAAATGTAGTCCCCTGGCCCGGTATACTGTCGACGGCGATGGTACCGCCGTGGTTTTCGACAACCCGCTTACAAATGGCCAGACCGATACCGGTTCCTTTATACTGGCTTGCCGAATTGAGCCGCTGAAACATTTTAAAGATCTGGTCTTTATACTGGCTTTCGAAGCCAATGCCGTTGTCAGCTACCTGAATGGTGTGGCCGTCGGGGGCGGTCCTGACCGTTATCCGGATGACGGGGAAGTTGTCGGTTGCCTGAAACTTAAGGGCGTTCGACAGCAGGTTCTGAAAAAGTTGCTGAAGCTGAAAACGGCTGCCCCGCAAATCTGGTAGGGGTTCAATGAGTAACTGTGCCTTTTTTTCCTGGATGCTCTCGTCCAGGTCGTTTAGTACAGTAGTCAGAACGTCGTTCAGGCTGACAAGGTCAAAGGGTTGCCGGGCGTTATTGACCTGTGAATAGGTAAGCAGGTCTCTGATGAGTGTCTGCATCCGGCCGGTTGCTGCCTGCATGCGGTCAATCAAATCTTTGCCGGAATCGTTCAGCAAGTCGGCTTGCTGCGCTTTCAGCAGGTCGCCGAATGCCTGAATTTTGCGGAGTGGTTCCTGCAGGTCGTGCGAGGCAATGTAGGCAAACGACTCCAGTTCCTGATTGATTTGCCTGAGTTCGGCATTGGCAGCCGTCAACTGAATTGACTGCTGCCGATACCGTTCCTCACTTTCCCGGAGGGCTTGTTCGGCCCGCCGGCGCTCCGTCAGATCACGGGTGACTTTGGCGAAGCCGACGTGCCGGTTTTGCTGATCGAACAGGGCCGTGATGACTACATTGGCCCAGAATCGTGTACCATCCTTACGAAGCCGCCACCCTTCTTCTTCATACTTTCCGGTCCGGACCGCATGTTCCAGTTCAAAGGGTGGTTTACCGGCATCAAGGTCTTCCGGAGTATAAAAAACGGAAAAGTGCTTTCCCAGAATTTCTGCTTCTTCGTAGCCTTTGATACGGCGTGCGCCTTCATTCCAGCTTGAAATATGCCCTGTCGGATCCAGCATAAAAATGCCGTAATCCTTCACACTGGCAATTAACAGATGAAAATCGACGTCGTTCATAACCATGGTACAGCCCGGCTAACCGAGTTTTTTGTATTTGATGCGTTTCGGGGTTGCGTCCGAACCAAGCCGTTTCCGGCGGTTTTCTTCGTATTCCGAGAAGTTGCCTTCAAACCAGTATACCTGCGAATCGCCCTCGAAGGCCAGAATATGCGTGGCAATCCGGTCGAGGAACCAACGGTCGTGAGAGATAACTACCGCACAACCGGCAAAGTTTTCCAGACCTTCTTCAAGGGCCCGCAACGTGTTTACGTCGAGGTCGTTGGTCGGTTCATCAAGCAGCAGCAGGTTAGCGCCTTCTTTCAGGGTCATGGCCAGGTGTACCCGGTTGCGTTCTCCGCCTGACAGGGTTCCGATTTTCTTCTCCTGGTCGGCACCGGCAAAGTTGAAGCGGCTGACATACGCACGGGCATTGGCTTGTTTACCGCCGAGCATAATCCAGTCGTTGCCGCCCGATATGGTCTCATACACCGATTTTGCCGAATCGAGGTTATCGTGGCTTTGATCAACGTAGGCCCACTGCACGGTTTCTCCAACGTCGAATGTACCCGAATCCGGCTTTTCCTGGCCGGTAATGAGGCGGAATAACGTTGTTTTACCCGCACCGTTGGGTCCGATGATGCCCACAATACCACCCTGCGGCAGCGCAAACTCAAGGTTTTCAAACAGAATCCGGTCGCCGAAGGCTTTCGACACGCCATGGGCTTCGATGACTTTGGTACCCAGGCGCGGCCCGGCCGGAATAAAGATTTCGAGCTTTTCTTCTTTCTGACGCGTTTCTTCGCTCATCAGTTTTTCGTAGGCACCCAGACGGGCTTTCGATTTAGCCTGACGCGCTTTCGGGGCCATCCGGACCCACTCCAGCTCGCGCTGTAAGGTTTTCTGGCGTTTCGATTCCGATTTCTCCTCTTTTGCCAGCCGGTTTTGTTTCTGCTCCAGCCATGAAGAGTAATTACCTTTCCACGGGATACCTTCGCCCCGGTCGAGTTCCAGAATCCAGCCGGCAACGTTATCGAGGAAATAACGGTCGTGGGTAACGGCGATAACGGTTCCTTTATATTGACGCAGGTGTTCTTCCAGCCACAATACCGATTCGGCATCGAGGTGGTTGGTCGGTTCGTCGAGCAGCAGCACGTCGGGCTCCTGCAACAGCAGGCGGCACAGGGCTACGCGGCGTTTTTCACCACCGGAAAGGTTTGCGATCAGGGCATCCGACGGCGGGGTACGCAGGGCGTCCATCGCGCGTTCGAGCCGTGTGTCAAGCTCCCACGCATTGTAGTGGTCCAGTTTTTCCTGTACCTCCGACTGGCGGGCAATCAGTTTGTCGAAATCAGCATCCGGGTCGCCGAAAGCTTCGTTGATCTGATCGAATTCTTTTAAAAGGTCAACAATTTGCTGTACCCCTTCTTCAACGACCTCCTTTACGGTTTTGGCCGGATCGAGCTGGGGCTCTTGTTCCAGTAAACCAACAGAGTATCCGGGAGAGAAAACTACTTCTCCGTTGTAGTTCTTGTCGACACCGGCGATAATGCGGAGCAAGGTGGACTTTCCGGAGCCATTCAGGCCCAAAACGCCAATTTTTGCGCCGTAAAAGAAGGAAAGGTATATATTCTTTAGGATTTGTCGGTTGGGCGGAATAATTTTACTGACACCCGCCATCGAAAATATAATGGTTTCTTGGCTCATTATTTGTATGTAATTTTGTGGTGGCAAATATCTATAAATAAACCCAATGCTCAGCCTTAACTGAGGTTAAATAATGGAAACCGCTTCATTGGTAGACGAATACGGTTACGTCAAAGACGGAAAGGTATTTTTAAAGGGCTACCTCGACTATCCAGACCGCCAGATTGGCGAAGTGAAACGAACAGAGCAGGAAGCGCTCGATTACTTTAAGAACCGCTTCATTATTGCTCAAAACAAGGTTAACCAATTAGAACAGGAGATCGAAGAGGCTCAGAACAAAGGCTCTTACCTGACTAAGTTGGTGCAACTTCGGAAAAAGCTGATTGGCTTTGACGCCATCGGTGACTTTGTGCCGCTGCTCGAGCGGCTCGATGCGCAGGAGACGTATCTGACGGAACTCATCCGGACAAATCAGCTCAAGAATCTTGAGATCAAGCGGGCGTTGCTGGGCGAAACTGAACCCCTGGCAGCCAGCGACGACTGGAAAGATACGGCTGATAAGTTGCAGGACATCAAGCAGAAATGGATCAAAACCGGCCCGGTCGACAAAGAACTGGATGCTGAGGTAGAAGGTCGTTTCCAGGAGTTGCTCGATAACTTCTTCCAGCGTCGCCGCGAGTTCTTCAACGAGCAGAACAAGATTATTCAGGAACGTCTGGATCAGTATGACCATCTGATCCGGCTGGCTTTCCGGGCAAACCGGAATCCGGATGTCGATGCTGCCTACCGTGAGGTCCGGCAACTGCAGAATGCGTGGAAGCTGATTGGTGAGGTGCCGATTAAAAAAAGCGGTAAACTGTACAAACAGTTTAAAAAAGCGACAACGCTGGTATATACCCGCTACAATGATGCCAAAGGCATCGTTATCCAGAAACGGGTTGATCCGCGGATCGAAGCACAGACACGCATGGTGGAAGAAGCCGAGCGTCTTGCAAAATCAAGCGATATATTTGCTGCTGCAGAACGGGCAAAAGTCTTACTTAACAGCTGGAAAGAAATCAAAATTCCGCCTAAAAATCAGGATCGTCAGTTAAACGAGCGGTTCCGGTCGGCGTGTGATAAGATTTTTGAGCTGAGTTATTTAGGGCGTGTACTGTCACGGAAGTATCCTGCCTTCTCCCTGAAAAGTGTTGCAGAACAGCTTCGGACAAAAATCCGTGAAATGGAGTACCTCGTTCGCCGTGAAAAAAGTGACCTGCAATTTGCCTTACAGGATGCCGAACATCTTGACCCGAATAAGCTTGAAGACAAGCAGATTCTGAACAAGATAAATACGCAGAAACGTAAAATTGCAATGAAAGAAACCATCCTGATAGAGTTTCAGAAAGAATTAACAGATATGGGCTATTAATTAGCCGGTTTTTATTGGTCAGGCGGCTGTTTCTCCGGAAAAGCCGCCTGTCTTTATTTACGCTAGATCATCATTTAGACATGACAATCCGCGAATCACAGGACGTTGTAGATAACTGGATAAAAACAGTCGGTGTCCGCTATTTTAACGAGCTGACGAATATGGCTATTCTGACCGAAGAAGTCGGAGAATTAGCCCGGATTATGGCCCGCCGCTATGGGGAGCAATCCGAAAAGGAATCGGATAAAAACCGCGATCTGGGCGACGAAATGGCCGATGTGTTATGGGTGCTGATCTGTCTGGCCAATCAAACCGGGGTGGATTTAACAGAAGCGTTTTCGAAAAACCTGGACAAGAAAAACATCCGGGATAAAACCCGCCATCTGGATAACCCTAAATTACAATAAGTATAGTATTCTCAGCTGGTTAGCAATCAGGGTATGCAGGGCTCAGGAGTAATAAACTAACATCAGAAAAAAAGTAGTCAAACAATTCAGGTATAGCCTTGTTAATGGCGTTAAAAATAGTTTGATTGCATCATGCAAGATTTTTTGAAAAAAGAACTTGGATATGTAATTTTTTTTACTTTTGCAGCCTTATAAATTTAGAGACTAAACGAACAATTACTATGTACTGGACTCTTGAACTAGCATCGTACTTGGAAGACGCACCGTGGCCGGCAACAAAAGACGAGCTGATCGATTATTCTATCCGCTCAGGTGCCCCACTCGAAGTTGTTGAAAACCTGCAGGAACTCGAAGACGACGGACAACCTTACGAAAGCATTGAAGAGATTTGGCCTGATTATCCGACGAAAGACGACTTCTTCTTCAACGAAGATGAGTACTGATCTGGTCTCAGGTAGTATGAAAGGCATAGTCTAACCGGCTATGCCTTTTCTTTTGTCCGTAACCAAACGCCTGCCTGCCCGGCCAGTAATTGAATGGTTTGGGTAAAGGCCTGTACTGCCTGCTGGGTTTGTTCCGCTGACCAATTCAGAAAATGCCCCATTATTTCGCCGGTCGGCCGACTGGCTGCCAGCGCGGCCTCCCAGTCGACAAGGCCCAGCCGGATCCGGCGCATGAGCACATCGTCCATCGTTTGTGCCATTTCTTCAGTCAGGGCGTAAATCACTTCCGCTCGTATAAACGGATGCCCTTCAACGAGCAGTTGCCCATAACTGGCCTGTTCACGAGCCAGTCCGGCAATTTTTGCTGCGTTGGTGCCGTACGTAAAGAGCAGGTGCTCAACCGTATCAGCCGGCAAATGGGAAAATGCCTTACGGAATTCGCTCTGAAAGCTGCCGGTAAAACCATCCCCGCCCGCAACCGCCAGTGTTTCGGTGTTACTTTTTACCGTATGCCCTGACAACTGGCAACACCGGTCAATGGTCTCTTCTGCCATAAGGCGGTAGGTTGTCCATTTGCCACCCATAATACTCACCAGCCCTGATGTCTGATCTACTTCTACTTCGTGATCCCGGACCACGCTCCGGCTTTCCGTGGCGGCATTGTCATGATCGGGCTGGAGTAATGGGCGCAGACCGGCAAAACCTCCGGTAATCTGGCTTGTCGACAGCGGATTGGCCAGATATTGGTTAACGTGTTCAGTCAGATAGGCGGCTTCTTCCGGCACCAGATGTGGTACATCGTTGGGGTGGGCTTCGGTATCCGTTGTACCAATCAGATAATGACCACGCCAGGGAATGGCAAACAGCACACGTCCGTCAGATGTAGAAGGTACCAGTAAAGCAGCCTGTGCTTTGCCAACGGCTGCCATAGGCATTACCACGTGCGAGCCTTTACTGGCTCGCATGCGCTGGCTTTTTCCGGGGCTGGCATCCTGCCGCATCTGATCGGCAAGGGTGCCGGTAGCATTCACAAACACCGTTGCCCGGATGGTAAACGTTTCCCCGGTCAAGGTATCCTCTACCTCGATAGCGGTCAGTTTGCCGGTTTCATTTTTCCGGAAATGAACGGCTTTCAGGTAATTGGCAACGGCAGCGCCTTTCTGTGCGGCTGTCTGCACAAGGGCAAGGTTCAGGCGTGTATCGTCGAACTGACCATCGTAGTATAATACAGCACTATGAAGCTTATCCGGATTAAACGCCGGGAAATGAGCAAGGGCTTCTTTTTTCGACAGCCACTGGCTGGGCTTTAACTGACGGTTACCGGCCAGCAGATCATATAGTTTGAGGCCGACGGAGTAATACATACCATCGAACCAGCTTTTGCAGGGAGTCAGCAGTGCCAGCGGATGAGCCAGATGCGGGGCAATTTTCAGCAGCGTCATGCGCTCGTGAAGGGCCTTCCGCACCAGGGATAACTGTTTGGGGTCTAATTTTTTAAAAGCCTGTTCCAGATAGCGGACTCCGCCATGGACAAGCTTTGTCGAGGTGCCCGAGGTTACCGAACAAAAATCACCCTGATCAATCAGGGCCGTTTTCAGGCCGCGGGAGGCAGCATCGAGTGCACAGCCTGCACCCGTTGCCCCGGCACCGATTATACAAATGTCGAAAGATTCAGAACGAAGACGGTTAAGGTGCTTTACGCGGTTCATCAGGATAAGGATTGGTCGGTCTTTGCCGTTTTCACCGGCACATCATATTGCTTGGGTGCATATAAAAAACCGAACGCCTGAGCGCCTTCTTTGGTATGCACTTTATGATGAATGTAATGTGCCCGGATAATCCGCTTCATATACCGGCTTTGGAATTTGTGCTTGAATTTAACGCGTTGATGAACAATAACGTCATGAAAAACAAAATAGAAGGCCCCATAGAGTGTCACACCGGCCCCTATCCAGGTCAGGTAATTCAGCGAAGCTACTTCAATACCAACCACAATTAAGGTAATGGCAACGGCACTGAAAACGACCGCAAATAAGTCATTCCACTCAAAAAAACCTTTGTGGTGGTTATGATGATCCTGGTGCCAGCTCCAGAGCCAGCCATGCATGATGTACTTATGTGTAAACCAGGCGACACCTTCCATGAACAGAAATGTACCAATAACGAGGGCAACGTTTAGCAGCATTTTTGTGTTATTATTGTATAAAAGTACAACGATTTGGGTTGATACTGATTCGGGCAGCCGAGAAATAGCAGACACCGACATCCTGATAACTAATTGTGTTACGGAAAAGTTAGCGAATGCTCTTTTTTCTGGTTTTATGCCTTGACAATTACGTCGTACAACCTTTATTTGGCTATAGCGTTAATAGGCTGTAGCTTATTGATCATTAATCAGTGCTCACACTATTTTGTAAGCCATCTATGGACTACCGGGCACTCAAGGATTTGGTTAGACACGGGGAAGGCAGCCAGTTGGAGTTTAAACTCAAATCCAACCACCCCGAAAAAATTATTCGCGAAATGGTCGCCTTTGCCAATACCGAAGGTGGTATTTTGCTGATTGGCGTAGGAGATGATAAGTCGGTGCAGGGCCTTAAATACGCCGATGAAGACGAATACCTGCTTGTGCGGGCGCTCGAAAAGTTTTGCTTTCCTGCCATCTCATATACTCTGGAGCGGATCAGTATTCCGGGCGAACGGGAGGTCCTGATGTTTCGGGTGCCGCGAAGCCCGTCACGCCCTCACTACATCGTGCCTGACCCTCAGAAACCGGAAGAAAAAAAAGCGTATGTGCGTGTCGCTGACAAATCAGTGCAGGCCAGCAAAGAGGTACGCGAAATCCTGAAAGGGGAGCGGGATGCGCGCAACATCCGGTTCAGCTACGGCGATAAGGAGCGCATGTTGATGAAACATCTGGGGGAGCACGACCGGATAACGGTGGACCTGTTTGCTTCCGTTGCCGGTATTTCACGAAAGATTGCTTCCCGGACTCTGGTCCTGCTGGTGTTGGCCAACGTGCTTGAGGTGCACCCCAATGAAGTAATGGACTACTTCACGAGCCGGGCGGCGTAACCATTTCGTTCCGGGTTACGGCGATCAGAGGTACTGGACACCGTAACCCGGAACATTTATTTCTTTTCTGTTTTGCCTTCTGCCACGGCCGTAGTCTGCGTAAACTCAGCGATGCGGGCTTCGGTGAGGCCGCCGATAAACTCAACACCCGGCATTGCCTGTCTGGCTTCGGCCAGCCCTTTTTCGGTTATGCCGGTTTGCCAGATGTAAACGGTACGCAGGCTTTTAATGCCTGCCAGCTGTTTCAGGCCGGCATCGGTGATTTTGGTGCCGTAAAGGTTCAGGTACTCCAGATAAGGTAATGCCGTCAATTGTTTCAGACCAGCATCCGTTACGGCCGTTTGCTCCAAATGTAATTTTTGCAGGTTTTTCAGTTGGGCTACCTGCGCAAGGGCGGCATCGGTGATTTTGGTGTCTCCCAGTTTCAGCCAGACAATCTGCCCGGCCGCTTTCGTCAGTCTGGCTGCCTGCTGGTCACTGAAATTCCGGTTATTGACGGCGCTGACTTCCAGCTGATTCTGCTCTTTCGACAAGGGCATCACCAGTAAACCCTGCGTCTTCAGCTCGTTCAGGGCTGAGGCATCGGCCGGTGCCAGTTTCATGCTCAGCACCGGCGATTCCGGAAGCGATGGCTTAGCGGCCGGATTGGCTGACGGGCTGCCTCCCGAACCCAGTGACGCTAAAGCGGGCTTAACGGCATCTGTTACGGTCAGGTCCGCAACCTTTTTGTCAAACGGGGCGCCCTGGTCGATCCACCAGGTCAGAATGGCTACCTGGCTGTCGGTGAGCTGGGTTTTGCCTTTGGGCGGCATGTGGTGATCATCTTCCAAAGGCAGCAGACACCGTTTTACCAGCTCGCTTTCTCCCCCTTTACCAGCAACGAAAACAGGACCATCTTCTCCGCCTTTCCGCACCATATCAGGGGTATCCAGCCGGAGATCACCTTTTGACTTTTCGGGGTTATGGCACTGAACACAGCGGCTTTTCAGAATCGGATTCACAATCTGATCGTAAACGAGTGCCTGGTTGACATCGGCAATCGGTTTAATCGCTACCTCCTGCTCGCGTGGCGGAATCCCCGCCAGCGTACGGATTGGCTCCGGCGTATATTGCGTCAGATAGTCGGAACCATGGGTTAAGGACCCGCCAAGGTGACCTGCCGACATAAGCAGCCCAATCCCCGCCAGCAGAGAAAGACTATAAACGAGTGAGCCAAATGGTATTTTTTCGCCGAAACGACTGGATTTGGCCAGCCACGCCAGCCACGCGAAAACGGCGACGCCGATGCCCTGCCACTGATGTGCTGACAGCGTGTCGGCCTCATATCCGCCACCCAGCGACAGCATGTAGCCGAAGACGCAGGCAAAGGTAGCACTGATGGCCGACCAGAACAGAATACCGGCAATGCCGCTATCAGAAATATTGACGTTGCCCAGCCGGCGACCGATTTCCAGAATACCGGCAATCAGTAAAAAGCCAATCGGCAGGTGAACAATCAGCGGGTGAAAGTGACCAAAGAAAAGTACCCAGTCAGAAACCTGAGGGGTAGTTGATGCCTGTAATAAAAGCATAGCAATTGAGTAAAATAAGAGTTATCCCGCCTGGATCCGCAATTATCCGACGCGCTCTAACTTGATCGGATACGTTTTTCGGGAAGCCCACTGAGCTACATACAGGCTCTCGTCGCCGTCCACCAGCACATCATGCGGATGCAGAAAGGCAGAGAAGGTCCGGTCTTTGCGCTGTTCCTGTAACTGTCCGTTCTGGTAGACCGGTTCTGTGCCGCCGGGCGTCGAAATTACCTTATCGTTTTTATCGAAAATCTGTACATACCCTGAGTCCGGATAGGCGTCAGACGTACTCCGGAAGGCCGCTGCAAATATATAGTCGCCGTGCAGAACCGGCCGGCAGATATAGGTCCCCGGTACCGCAATGGTAGACAGGTACTTACCGTCGAGCGTAAATCGCTTCAGGCAGTTATGCCGGCGGTCGGTAATCAGCAAGGTCGGGTTCGTTTTGTTGCGCGTATCTACGACAATGCCGTGGCAGCAGTCAAACTGACCGTTCTCGGCCCCTTTTCCACCCCAGTGACGGATGTAGCGGCCTTTGGCGTCGTATTGGGTAATGTAGTTGGCCCCATATCCGTCGGCTACATAAATATCGCCGTTGACCGGGTTAACGGCGGTTTCGGTGGGTAAAAACTGGGCCGGATGGTCATAGACACCGGTTTCTTTGGGGTAGTCGATTTTAAACAGTTCCTTGCCTTTGAGGTCGGTTTTAATGACCTGATGCCGGTTCGGGTCGCAGATAAACAGGAACTGCTCACCGCCTTCGTTAGACAGTGTCAGGCCGTGTGCGCCCGGATAGGTCGTTCCCCAGGCATCCAGCAGTTTACCTGATTTGTCATAGATCAGGATGTTGTTGCGTGTTTCGTTCGTCAACAGAAAAATACGCCCTTTCGCATCCTGCACCATTTCGTGGCAGTCATTAACGGGGTTTTTACCGGCATCCAACACCCCCCAGTTCGGCACAACACGGTATTTGTGCGAATTATGACCAACGACCGTTGGTTCGGCAGTGCGGTTTTTACTGAAAAGGGTACCGGGTGCTGCGAGTGCGGCTCCAACGGCTAAGGTAGTCTGGCGGGCAAATTCCCGGCGATTAACATTCGGCAGTTTCATGACGTAGCGTATTTGTTCTAAAAGAATCAGAACCACCTCGCTTACTGCCTGACCACAGGCTAAAAAAAGCACTTGCATTACTGCAAAAATGGTACGAAATTTGTCATCCCTTTTGTATTTCCATGAAAAGTTCGCGCAACATACTGGTTCGTTGGTCAAGCCTGCTTCTGGCAAGCCTGATGTTGTTCCTGGCTGGATGGAGCCACGAACTGCCGTTGCCCGCGTCGGGAAATGCCAGAAAAGCAACAACGCAGCCGCAAACCGGGAAGAAAGCAGGCGCACCAGCCGAAGCAAAGATCCAGGCAGCTTCGTTCGAAGCCGTGGTAACGCCGGCCTCATCGTTTGACTTTACACAGGCCATTTATCTGTTACCCGCGCCGGTATTTGTCTTTTTATTGCTGGTTGCGGCTTCCCTCCTTCGCATTTTTACAATACCTTATTTCTATTTTAGTTATTTCAGGCACGTTTTCGGTCATTTCATTGCCCCCAACGCGCCCTAACGCCTTTCTCCGGAAACGCAGGTTTTCCAATCTCTCCATTTTTCTTACTACCAGTCTTTATTACCAATCGTTTACTTTTTCAATCCGTCTGAACCGTTGAGTACGGGTTCGGCCGAAAACCATTGTTATGCAAAATCGTAACGGTATTTTGATTCTGACAGGGATAATTGCGCTCCTGAGCATTTATTATCTGTCGTTTACGTTCGTTTCACGCAGCATTAAGGACGATGCAACGGCGTATGCAACGAATAAGCAGGGTGTTGTTAACCTGACAAAAAAACAACGGTATCTGGATTCGCTCTGGAAAGAACCGGTGTATCTGGGTAACACCTTGCAGGAAGTAACGGAGCGTGAGTTAGGCTTAGGTCTTGACTTACAGGGCGGTATGCACGTTGTACTGGAGGTGGCTCCTGCCGACATCCTGAAAGGAATGGCCGGTAACACCCGTGATCCGAAATTCAACCAGGCGCTGAAAGCCGCTGCTGAGGCACAGAAAACGAGCCGGTCAAGCTTCGTTGACCTGTTCATCGATGCCTACAAGGATCTGGTTCCTAACGCCCGTCTGGCCAGCCTGTTTGCAACAAGCGCCAACCGTGGTAAAATTAACTACCAGTCGACAGATACGGAAGTTCGCCGTTTGCTGAACGAAGAAGTTGAAGGCGCGATTGGCCGTGCGTTTAAGATCATTCAGGCTCGTGTGGATAAATTCGGTGTGTCGAACGCCAACATCCAGCGTCTGCCGAACTCTGGCCGCGTATTGATCGAATTACCAGGTGTGGATAACCCTGAGCGTGTTCGCCGCCTGTTAACGGGAGCTGCGAAACTGGAATTCTGCGAAGTATATCAGTTGGGTGAAATCTCAACGGGTCTGGAAGGCCTGGGTGCCTTCTTACTGGAGCAGGAAGCGGCCCGTAAAGCTGCGGCCAAAGCATCGCCGACTGCGCCGGCTTCCGGAACTGCCGGTAACCTGGCGTCTCAGCTGTCGAGCAAAGCAGATTCTGCGAAAAAAGATACAGCAGCTGCTGGCCAGGCGCTGACACAGCTGTTTGTACCGATCTCACAAAACCAGCTGGGTGTTTACCTGAAGGATACGGCCCGTGCAAACGCGACTCTGAACGATCCGCAGGTGAAGGCGATGTTTCCTGGTGACATGGTATATGCGTGGGACCGTAAGTCGTTCCCGACTACCGACAACAAGGAAATTCTGCCGATTTACTTCCTGAAAAAGGCTGGTAACGTGGCTCCGCTGGAAGGTGATGTTATCACAGATGCCGCTAACGACTACGATGACCGCGGTCAGCCGGAAGTTACCATGAGCATGAATGCCGAAGGTGCCCGCAAATGGCGTTCACTGACGGCTGCTAACGTAAACCGTCAGGTAGCGATCTTGCTGGATAACCTGGTGTATACAGCACCAAACGTACAGAATGAAATCCCTAACGGCCGTTCAAGCATCTCAGGTAGCTTTACGGTTGAAGAGACAAAAGACTTAGCCAACGTACTGAAAGCCGGTAAACTGCCTGCGCCTACAACGATTGTTGAAGAAAGCATCGTTGGGTCAACCTTGGGTTCTGAAGCGATTCAGGATGGTCTGCTTTCGTCAGTGGCCGGTTTGTTTGTCATCCTGGCGTTTGTGATTTTCTATTACAACCGTGCCGGTGTGATTGCTGATGCCGCTCTGTTAGTGAACACGTTCTTCCTGTTAGGCGTAATGGCAGCGGTACCGGGTACGGTACTGACAATGCCGGGTATTGCCGGTATGGTACTGTCAATCGGTATGGCGGTCGATGCCAACGTACTGATCTTCGAACGGATTAAAGAAGAACTTGCGCTCGGAAAAGGCTTTAAAGTAGCGGTCGCCGATGGTTTCAAAAACGCGTACTCGTCGATCTTCGACTCGAACATCACTACCTTACTGACTGGTTTCATCCTGTTGTTGTTCGGTACTGGTCTGATCCGTGGTTTCGCCGTAACGCTGGTGATTGGTATCTTCACATCGCTTTTCGCCGCTATTCTGATTACCCGTCTGATTCTGGAAGCCTATACAAAAGACGGCAAGACGGTTAGCTTCTCAGCACCGTGGACGAAGAACCTGTTCAAGGATTCTGACTTCGACTTCGTATCGCGCCGGAAACTGTATTACACCATTTCATCGGTGATCATCGGTCTGGGTATTATTTCGGTTATTTTCAAAGGCTTCGGTCTGGGTGTAGACTTCAAAGGTGGTCGTTCATACGTGGTTCGTTTTGAGCAGCCGATCGGTACGGAAGATGTCCGCAGTGCCCTGACAGATGCGCTGGGTGGCGATGCTCCGGAAGTAAAAACATATGGTGGTACAGGCGTTAACTCGAACCAGATGAAGGTTACGACTGACTACATGATTGATAACGACGATGCCAATGCCGATAAGCAGGTAGAGGCAGCGATGAACAAAGGCTTAACGAAGATCAGCGGAAACAAGGCGAAAATCGAGAGCTCGCAGAAAGTAGGTCCTACCATTGCGAAAGACCTGATTTACTCGGCCCTGTGGTCAATCCTGCTGGCGGTTGCGGTCGTATTCGTCTTCATCCTGATCCGGTTTAAGAAACTGGCCTTCGGTTACGGTGCGGTGGTTGCTCTCTTCCACGACGTATTGGTAATTCTGGCGGTATTCTCGATCTTCAATGGCTGGCTGCCGTTCTCGCTTGATGTTGACCAGGCGTTTGTCGGTGCCTTGCTGACGATCATGGGTTACTCAATGAACGATACCGTCGTTGTCTTTGACCGTGTCCGTGAATACCTGGCCGAGAACAAAGGGAAGAAGGAAAGCATGGCTGCCGTGATCAACAATGCCTTGAACAGCACCCTGAGCCGTACGGCCGTAACGGGTCTTTCGACTATGCTGGTACTGATCATCCTGTTCATCTTCGGTGGCGCCACCATCCGTGGGTTCTCGTTCGCGATGTTGATCGGGGTTATCGTTGGTACATACTCATCTCTGTTCGTGGCGACGCCAATCGTGGTTGACTCACTGACGCAGGATCAGGACAAGCCATCGACACCGGCAGCCGGTACAGGTCCTAAAGTGACACCAGACCCACTGGCGGTTGCTGAGGGCGAGCCGGCGGTGAAGGTTCCGAAACCAAAAATTCGTCCGTCACAAGCATAATTTGTGCGTGAGAGTAAATAAATAGGGTAATTAGGTTAATGAGAAGAAAGTACTGTACGATTTTACTTTCTTCTCAATCCCCTGATTGCCCTATTTATGTTTGTCCGAAATAATTACGTACCTTGTCTGGTAAAATCAATTAATAATTTCATTGACTAAGCAAAAAGCCTAACTATCTTTCCCTTATATGGAAACCCGATTGAAACCCAAAGACATGAGTGTTTGGCGGAAAAAACCGCTTGAGGCCTACGAGGCTGACATGAAAAAGAGTGAGCTGAAGCGCGTATTAACCCGTTGGGGATTAACCTCGCTGGGGATCGGTGCCGTAATCGGTGGTGGTATCTTCGTATTGACGGGGATTGCGGCTCACGATTGGGCTGGCCCGGCCCTTGCGCTGGCGTTTGTCCTTGCCGGGATTGCGTGTACGTTTGCTGCCCTTTGCTACGCCGAATTTGCTTCAATTCTGCCGGTAGAAGGGTCTGCCTATGCTTACTCCTACGGTACAGTTGGTGAGATTTTTGCCTGGTTTATTGGCTGGAACCTTATTCTGGAATACATGATGGGAGCCACCACGGTAGCGGTAAGCTGGTCGGGGTATTTTGAAAAACTGCTGCACCTGTTCCATGCCGACCTGCCGATCTGGTTGATGAATGACCCGATTACCGCGCGGGAAAAAGCCGAAAAGCTGCGGGCTGCCGGTGAGGCTGTTCCCGATTTTGCTTTCGCAATTAACCTGCCTGCGCTCCTGATCGTTTGGGTGGTAACCTATATTCTGGTAAAAGGAATTAAAGAAGCGGCCAGCACAAACAACCTGATTGTTATTGTCAAAGTGGCCACCGTTATCTTTGTTATTGTTGTTGGTGCTTTCTACATAGACACCGCCAACTGGACACCATTCATCCCTGCGCCGGTAACCGACGAGACCGGCCAGATTCACTATGGCTTTAATGGGATTGTAACGGCAGCCAGTATCGTGTTTTTTGCTTACATCGGTTTCGATGCGGTATCAACGCAGGCCGGTGAAGCCATTAACCCGAAGAAAGACGTTCCGTTTGCGATCATTGCTTCCCTGATTATCTGTACGCTGTTGTACATCCTGGTTTCACTGGTTCTGACGGGCATGGTGAAATACACAAACCTTGACCTGAAAGCACCGGTAGCGCAGGCCTTTGCCGATGCCGGTCTGACGTGGGCCGTTTACCTGATTACGATTGCCGCTATTGCCGGTCTGACATCGGTAATGCTCGTGATGATGCTGGGCCAGACGCGTATCTTCTTAGGTATGGCCAAAGATGGTCTGCTGCCTAAATTCTTCAGCGCCGTGCACCCAACGTTCAAAACGCCGTGGAAAAGCACTATCCTGGTAGGTGGTATCGTGTCGGTTGTCGCTGCGTTGACACCGATTGACAAGGTATCTGAGCTTTGTTCATCAGGAACGCTGCTTGCCTTTGCCATGATTTGCGGTGCGGTATGGTTGCTGCGCGTGCGGGAGCCGAATCTGGAGCGTCCGTACAGAACACCAGCCCTGCCGGTTGTCGCTACACTGGGTATCCTGGCAAACCTGTACCTGATGTGGAACCTGCGCGTAGATACAAAAATCGCGTTTGTGGTTTGGGGTTCACTAGGGCTGATCGTTTACTTCCTCTACGGCCGTAGACACAGCAATTTGAATAAGGACTAAAAAAAAGAGCATAATAAAGCAAACGGACGGCAGCCTTAAAACTGTCGTCCGTTTGCGTTTTAGACGGTCATGGCAGCGAGCAAATCGGCCTGTGTGATGATATGCACCTGCTCTTTTTCGTCGCGGACAAGCAGAGCCTTGTTCTCACGGTCGATCAGTGACGACAGCACATCGACGGTGTTATCAAGCCCCACAAACTTAAAGGGTTTGTCCATAACTTCTTCGACGGTCCGGTCTTTAATACTCGGGTCTTCAATCAGCTTGTTGAGAATGGTAGAGTCGGTCAGGCTACCCACAATGTGATCGTTTTCGTCGACAACCGGCAATTGCGAAATGCTGTGGCGGTTGAGAACCTGAATGGCCTGGGCGATGGTAACGCTTTTGCCAAGGGTCGTCAGCATGGAGGGCTGCTCACCGCCGCGATGCGATTTACTGTGGATGATATCACGGGCCGTCTTAAAGGTCCGGTCTTCCAGAAAGCCGTGGTCCTTCATCCAGACATCATTGTAAATTTTGGCCAGGTAGCGGGTCCCGTGGTCGGGCAGGATAATGACCATCACATCGTCGGCGGTCAGGTGATCGCGGGCCCATTCGAGCGCGCCGTGCACGGCCGAGCCGCACGACCAACCGACAAACAACCCTTCTTCGCGCGATAACCGGCGGGCCATAATCGCCGCGTCTTTATCGGTCACCTTCACGAACTGGTCGATCAGGCTGAAATCAACGTTTTGCGGCAGAATGTCTTCGCCGATGCCTTCGGTCAGATACGGATAAATCTCCCCTTCGTCGAAAACGCCGGTTTCCTTATATTTCTTGAAGACGGAGCCGTACGTATCAATCCCGACAGAAACGACATCCGGATTTTTTTCTTTCAGAAACTTAGCTGTGCCGCAGAGTGTACCGCCGGTGCCGACACCCGCGGCCAGATGGGTAATGCGCCCGTCGGTATCGCGCCAGATCTCGGGGCCTGTCGTATCGTAGTGCGCGGCAGCATTCGATAGGTTATCGTATTGATTCGGGTACAGCGAGTTGGGAATTTCGCGGTTAAGGCGTTTGGCCACAGAATAGTACGAACGCGGATCATCGGGAGAAACGTTGGTCGGGCACACGATGACCTCCGCTCCGACTGCCCGCAGGATGTCGATTTTTTCCTTCGACTGTTTGTCGGCCATGGTAAAGATGCACTTATAGCCTTTGCCGATGGCTGCCAGAGCGAGGCCCATGCCGGTATTGCCGCTCGTACCTTCGATGATGGTGCCGCCGGGTTTAATGATGCCACGGGCTTCGGCGTCTTCGATCATCCGGATGGCGATGCGGTCTTTGACTGAGTTGCCAGGGTTAAAGTACTCGACTTTAGCCAGAATCGTACCCTGAATGCCGCGGGTAACTTTATTTAGCTTGACTAACGGCGTATTGCCGATGGTGTCAACGATTGACGCATGGTAATTCATGGTTCCTGCTGGTTTTGTTGAATGAAGTGTATTCCGTTACCAACGCGCTTCAGCTTCAGCATACGGGTAACGGAGTCTGTATGGTGCAAGTGTACGGATTTTTACCTTAACTCCTGATGGTCGCCCTCAGGAGCTTACTTTATGTAAAACAACTTATCCGCCAAAACTTTTGTTGTGCCTGAGAAGCAATGGATTCGTCTATAGTTTATTTGCATAAAAAGGCAAAATTTTTGCGAACTACTTCGGACGTATACCGTAACTTTGCGAGTTGAATACTGACGCGTTGTTTTTTATGGATAAATTTTCGTATATAGCTAACTCAGAAGCTGCTTACGTCGATCAGTTGTATCAGGCGTATAAGCAGAACCCGACCTCGGTCGATGAAAGCTGGCAGAAATTTTTTGAAGGATTTGAATTTTCGCTTACCTACGGGGAAAACGCCCCGTCAGGGCTCACAAACGGAAATGGCAATGGTAAGGCTGCGGTTGCTGCTAATGGCACTGCAACAGCCTCTGGTACAGTTGATAAAGCACACGTAGAGAAAGAACTGAAAGTTCGTAACCTGATTCTTGGTTACCGCTCCCGTGGTCACCTCCTTTCGAAAACAAACCCGATCCGCGAACGGAAAGATCGTCAGCCGCTGCTTGATTTAAGCGATTTTGGCCTGACAGAAGCCGATCTGGATACTACATTTGAAGCAGCAACTCAATTACGGACCGGCATCGGCCCGTCGACGCTGCGGGTAATCCTTGATACCTTAAAGACTGTTTATACCGGTCCGATCGGCTTCGAATACATGTACATTCGGGAACCGGCCGTATTGGAGTGGTTTAAAAATAAGATTGAGAAAGAATGGCCTACCTACAAGCCATCTATCAATGAGAAAACGCGTATTCTGACAAAACTGAACGAAGCAGTCGTTTTCGAAAACTTCCTGCATACCAAATATCTTGGCCAGAAGCGTTTCTCGCTGGAAGGCGGCGAAACAACCATTGCCGCCCTTGACGCGATGATTACGCAGGCGGCGGATATGGGTGTGGAAGAAATCATGATCGGTATGGCCCACCGCGGTCGTCTGAACGTGCTGGCAAATACCCTTGGTAAAACCTACGACGCGATCTTCAACGAATTCGAAGGAAACCTGCCGGAAGAAGTATACGGTGATGGTGACGTTAAATACCACATCGGGTACTCAAGCCAGCAAACAACGCCGAACGGTAAAACCATTAACCTGAAACTGGCACCAAACCCGTCGCATCTCGAAGCCGTTAATCCGGTAGTCGAAGGCTTTGTGCGGGCCCGTGCCGACGGACATTTCGGCAGCGATTACGATAAGGTAATGCCGGTACTGATCCATGGTGATGCCGCCTTTGCCGGTCAGGGTATCGTATACGAAGTAACCCAGATGTCGAAACTGAACGGTTATCACACGGGTGGTACCTTCCATTTTGTGATCAACAACCAGGTCGGTTTTACAACAGACTGGGAAGACGCCCGTTCGTCGATTTATTGTTCGGACGTTGCCAAAATCATCGACGCGCCGGTACTACACGTAAACGGTGACGATCCTGAGGCGGTTGTTTTCTGTATGAAACTGGCCGTGGAGTTCCGTGAGCAGTTCAACCGCGATATTTTCGTCGATATGGTGTGCTACCGCCGTCACGGACACAACGAGTCAGACGAGCCTAAATTTACGCAGCCGACGTTGTATAACCTGATCGGTAAACATCAGAACCCACGCGAGCTTTACAACAAGCAGTTGATTGAGCGCGGTGAAGTGGATGCGGAACTGGCCGGTAAAATGGATGCGGAGTTTAAGGCTATGCTGCAGGATCGGCTGGATCTGGTGAAGCAGAAAGCCCTGCCATACAAGTATCCGAAAATGGAACAGGAATGGCGGAGCCTGCAACGGGCAACGCCGGCCGACTTTGACCAGTCGCCGGAAACGGGCGTTGCGCTTGAGCAGCTGGAAAAAATCGGTCAGGCACTGGTGAAAGTACCGGAAGGCTTCAAACCGCTGAAGCAGATTGAAAAGCTGCTGAAAGACCGCCAGACTATGTTGTTCGAAACGAAACAAGTTAACTGGGGAACTGCTGAACTGCTTGCGTATGGCTCGATTCTGACCGAAGGTAAGGTTGTGCGGCTAAGCGGCCAGGACGTTCAGCGGGGGACTTTCTCGCACCGTCATGCCGTTCTGCACGATGTTGAAACCAACGAATCATACAACAGCCTGAACTACATCCAGCAGGATCAGGAGAGCTTCAATGTCTATAACTCGCTGCTTTCTGAATATGGTGTATTAGGGTTTGAATTCGGTTATGCCCTGGCAAACCCGAATGCCCTGGTCATCTGGGAAGCGCAGTTCGGGGATTTCTCAAACGGCGCTCAGGTTATGATCGACCAGTTTATTTCGTGTTGTGAAACCAAGTGGAACCGCATGAATGGTCTGGTACTGTTATTGCCGCATGGTTACGAAGGACAGGGGCCTGAGCACTCAAATGCCCGCCCTGAGCGGTATCTGCAGCTGTGTGCCGAGAACAATATGATTGTCGCCAACGTAACCACACCGGCAAACCTGTTCCATATGATGCGTCGTCAGCTCACATGGACGTTCCGGAAGCCGCTGGTTGTTATGTCGCCGAAGTCATTGCTGCGCCATCCGCAGGTTGTATCGCCGCTGGAAGACCTGACTAAAGGCAGCTTCCAGGAAGTAATCGGTGATACAACAGTAGACCCGAAAAAGGTAAAACGGGTATTGCTGTGTACCGGTAAAGTGTACTACGAACTGAACGAAAAACGTACGGCCGACAAGCGCGACGACGTGGCTATCGTTCGTCTGGAACAATTGGCTCCCCTGCCGAAAAAGCAACTGGAAGCCGTGTTGGGTCAGTACAAAAAAGCCGATCTGGTGTGGGTTCAGGAAGAGCCGGAAAACATGGGCTACTGGACATACCTGATGCGTGTTGCATCCGATCTGAAACTGCGGGTAGTCTCACGCCATGCCGCAGCGTCGCCAGCAACGGGCTACTCAAAAATGCATGCCAAAGAACAAGCTGAATTAGTTAATAAAGCGTTTGAATAAATGTAAGTGAGTAATGAAAGCGGGCTGTTAACAAATGTCGACGGCCCGTTTTCTGGACCACGAACCACTAAACAATATGGCCGTTGAAATAAAAGTCCCCTCGGTAGGGGAATCAATTACGGAAGTTACTGTCGGCGCCTGGCGTAAAAAAGAAGGCGATTATGTAAAAGTGGACGAGGTCGTTTGCGACCTTGAATCCGATAAGGCCACCTTTGAACTACCTGCCGAAGCAGAAGGGACTTTACACATTCTGGCTCAGGAAGGCGATGTATTGCCAATCGGAGCTGTTGTTTGTACCATCGAACCAAGTGGTTCAACGCCATCTGCAGCTCCGGCAGCCCCGGCTCCTGCGGCTGAACCCGCCGCCGCTCCGGCGGCAGCTGCGGCCCCTGCCCCGGCTGCCGCTGCGGCGACCGCTCAGGTAGTCGATATGAAGGTACCTGCGGTTGGTGAGTCAATCACAGAAGTTACCATCGCTTCATGGAATAAGAAAGATGGCGATCAGGTAGCACTTGACGAAGTGCTGTGTGAACTGGAGTCTGATAAGGCTACGTTTGAACTGCCTGCCGAAGCGGCCGGTACCCTGCGTATCGTTGCGGAAGCCGGTGCCACCCTGCCGATTGGCGCGGTTATCGCACGGATTGAAGTCGGTGCGGCTGCCTCACAGCCAGCTGCGGCTCCTGCACCAGCTGCTGCACCGGCGGCAGTAGCTCCAACAAACGGTCAGGCAGGTTATGCGGCTAACCATCCGTCTCCGGCCGCTGCCAAGATTCTGTCTGAAAAAGGCATTGATCCGCAGCAGGTTCAGGGTTCAGGTGTTGGCGGACGTATCACGAAAGAAGACGCGGCCAACGCTAAAGCTGCCCCTGCGCTACAGCCTGCCGCTGCCCCCGCTCCTGCCAAACCTGCAGCGACTCCTGCGCCAGCACCTGCTGCTGCGCCGGTTGCCGGTGCACGTGGACAGCGTCGGGAGAAAATGACGTCACTGCGGAAAACAATCGCCCGTCGTCTGGTAGCGGTGAAAAACGAAACGGCAATGCTGACTACCTTCAATGAGGTAGATATGAAGCCGGTAATGGATCTCCGCAACAAGTTTAAAGACAAGTTCAAGGAGAAACATGGCGTAGGCTTAGGCTTTATGTCGTTCTTTACGAAAGCGGTTTGTATTGCCCTGCGGGACTTCCCGGCCGTAAATGCGATGATCGATGGCGATCAGATTGTATTCAACGACTACTGCGATATTTCGATTGCGGTATCTACAGAACGTGGTCTGGTGGTGCCGGTTGTGCGGAATGCCGACCAAATGAGCTTTGCTCAGATCGAAAAAGAAATCATCCGTCTGGCCGGTCTGGCACGTGACAACAAACTGACAATCGATCAGATGCAGGGTGGTACGTTCACGATCACGAACGGTGGTATCTTCGGCTCAATGCTGTCGACACCAATCATCAACGCTCCGCAGTCGGCGATTCTGGGTATGCACAATATTGTAGAACGTCCGGTTGTCGTAAACGGTGAAATCGTTGTTCGTCCGATCATGTACGTGGCCCTGTCTTACGACCACCGCATTATCGACGGTAAAGAATCGGTAGGCTTCCTGGTGCGTGTAAAACAAATCCTTGAAGATCCTTCCCGGTTGTTATTCGACATGTAATAAATACGGAAAAGGCCCCGCAAGGGGCCTTTTTTATAACTCTACTTCACCGTCTTCCTCATTGACACCGTGAGGACTTCCGTGAAGCACATCAACCAGTTCTTTCACGCGGTATACGCTTTTGTTGTATTTGTTGCCCAGCATAATAATGACGTATTCGTCTTTAGGGCTAAACCAGAACATCGTATTGTAGCCTTTCCACCAGCCTGTATGGTAGATAAATTCCGGCTCATTCAGGTCATTTAGCTGCATCCGGAAGCCGTAGCCGTAGTTTTTGGCTCCCTTCTTCTCAAAACTGCGCGGAATAAAGGCTTCAGCGAGTGTTTTGCGTGTAAGCACACAATCTCCGTTTAACGCCCGATACCAGCGGAAAAGGTCGCTAATGGTCGAATAAACGCCTTTGTCGCCTACAACGTCGTCGTAATAGTCTTTGGGTATGCGCCGGTTCCATTGATACCCTGCGGTCCGGTAGCGATTAATCGAATCGTTTTGGGTAGTGGCAACAAAGGTATTGCGCATGCCGAGCGGTTCAAATATGTTTTTCCGGATGAAGGTCTCGAACGGTTGTCCGGTGGCTTTTTCAACGATAGAAGCCAACACCATGTAGTTTGTGTTGGAATAGCTGAAATTACGGCCGGGAACGTTGTAAGGCTTTGGCGTTGGTTGGACCGTTGCAAACCAATGCATAATGGTCGCATTGGTTGGATAAGGCTTTTCTTTCTTATAAAAGTTAACCTTCATGCTGTCGTCAAACGCGTAGGCATAATTGGGCAGGCCGCTCCGGTGGCTCAGCAAATCGCGGATGGTAATGCCATGGTAAGGAAAATCCGGGTAGAATTTCTGGATAGTATCCTCCAGCGAGAGCTTTTTGGCTTCGATCAGTTTTAAGACACCAACAGCCGTGAAGGTTTTTGATAATGAAGCCAGCTGGAATTTAGAATCGGGAATCAACGAATCGCGGCAGCTCTTCTCGAAGTGGCCGAAACCAAAGCATTTCTGGTAGAGAACAACGCCTTTCTGGGCAATCAGTACGTTGCCGTTAAACCCCCCTCTTACCTTCTGCTGAATGATTTCATCAATTTTCCGGATTTTATCATCTGCCTGGATGGACTGGCGGATGGAGGCTTCTTCGGTTGAACTCAGTTTCTGGCCATCAGCACAATTGTTCATGGCCTGAGCTGACCGATTCAACTGATTCTGCCCGCTTTGGTTACAGGCAATGCTGGTAAGAATAATACCGGTAAACGTAACCCAATGATGAATGAGTGTTCTCAACACAATCCGTCCCTTCACTATTAATTAAATAGACTAAAACTAACTATTTACAAAAATATTGATTTAGGACACGAACGCAAGCGAAAAATGAGGCCTGTAAACAGAAAAGAAGCTTAACGGCCCCTGCCCTGCATCATGACGCGGACGGTTTGCAGAATAATCCAGGCATCGAACCAGAACGAGCGGCGCTCCGGATAAAGGACATCGTAACGCAGGCGCTTCACCATTTCCTGCACATTGCCGGCATAGCCGAATTTGATTTGCCCGATGGAGGTAATGCCAGGTTTTACCTTAAGCAGGTTTTTGTACTCAGGCGCGATTTCAACAATTTGGTCAATGAAGTATTGCCGTTCCGGACGAGGCCCAACTACGGACATATCGCCTTTTAGTACGTTGAAAAACTGGGGCAGTTCATCCAGACGGGTACGGCGCATAAACCGGCCCCATGGTGTAATACGGGAGTCGCCAAGACCTTGGGAAAGTGAGGGGCCGCCTGCTTCTGCATCCACATACATACTCCGGAATTTATAAATCCGGAAGGGAACACCTCCACGGCCGATACGCTCCTGAGCATACAATACCGGCCCCCGTGACGTAAGCCTGGTTATCAGACCAACGAGCAGAAAGGCGGGAAAACCCATAAAAATAACCCCTAGCGAAAAGGTAATGTCAAAGGCCCGTTTCAGCGTGTTGACCCGGAAATCCGCCAGCATTTGCGATGAAAGGTTCAGAACGGGTAGAATATCATGATACTCCACAGAAGCGCCCTTGGCCAGAAATCCGCGGAAATCAACAAGTAGTTTTACCTGATAATCAGCGATTTCTGCGTCCTCGACAATGTTATGCAGGCGGGTGTTATCAATATGGGGCAGGCAGCAATAAACGCAGTCTATACGGTTACGGCGGATAAAGTCCGGTAACTGTTCGTAATTACCGGTAATTATATCACGGTTTCCGTCGGAGATGTGGTCAAAATAGCCGGCAAAACGAAAACCCATCTCCGGATGGATTTCATAAAAACGGGTAATGGTTTTTGACAGATTACCGTAACCGACAACAATAAAACGACGGTTATTATAGCCCCGCGCTCTGAACTCCCGTAAAAACAGTAAACCGCCGACACGGTAGGCTGAGCCAAGGATAAAAAACAGAATGTAGGTAATCAGCAGGTGCTCCCTGGAGTAGAACGACTCTTGAAAAAAGACCAGATAGAGCGAAATTACGGCAATGTGTAAGGTTGTAAGAAGTCCTAATTTAGGGATTAAGTGTCTGATTTTGAAGAGCTGTCGCGGAAATGTGTAGGGTTTAAGCAGGATAACGAGAATGGCCCATACAAAATTGAATACATACCATAATATCAAATGCGGTGGCTGCAATGCGCCATCGATTTCCTTGAAGTGAAGCCAGTATGCACTGATAAACGACGCATTAAGGCAAAGGAAATCAAACAGGACATGTAATGGTAAAAACAATATTGAGTATCGGTGTCTCATTCTATATTTAAAACAGCATTCGACTAATCTTACAACTTTTGTAAGGCTTCATTTGGAGACAGTTACGGAATAAGGCATATAAAGTACGGTAGCAAACCAATACTATACACGTATTTTTTAGTTAACGGCGCTGTTAACTGTCAAAATGCAAAGTAAACGATTCCAACTGAAAAAAGTTAAATCCGGAATTGTACTATTTTGTGTTTAAACAGGTTCCCGTCAGGAGTTTATTTGCTTTGCCATACTTTTTGCAAACCGATATACGCACCAACGCTATTCGGATATAAGTCACCGGCATCAATCGCAACCGACCCTCTGATATTCAGGCCGCCAAGCCAGGTTGTCGGGGCAATCAGAGACACTATGCCCGAAAACTGGTTTTTAGGCCGTGCAAACGGGAAATTATACGTTCCCAGGCTATTGCTGATTGACAACTTTGTCTGGTATGTAACCGGGCTTTCTAAAAACGAGGCCTTGAGAGGTACTAAGGTACCAGATATACCCAAATGCCAGACAGTGACTCGATTATTGAGTGTAAAAGGATTTTTAGGATTGGCATCGTTCGGTCCCATATTCGGTGGAATAAAAGGCGTTCCGATACCCCGACCATAATAACCCCAGCCGTCGCGGAACTGAGAATGATTGAAATAATCGTCTTTTCCGCGCTTTAACGGATCTTCAATAACAAACTCGGGTCCACCCTGGCTTTTGGTATTCAACAACTCAAAAACTACTTCTCTGAAAAAAGAATTAGCATCGCTGCTGCGTAACCGGATGCCGTTCAGACCATCAGTTATGTTGATCAGGTAAAAAAGTGAACCATCTTCATAGATATTCTGCCGGTACAAAAAGAGCGAATATCGTACCAGATCAATCTCAGCGCCCAGATCAATTGTACCGAGATGATTACCCACTCTATTAGTAATATCAAAATTGGTCAGTTTTGTTGTATCTTTCTTATTAAGTAGTCCGGTAACTACATAAATATAGTCCCTGAAAGATGAGGGCAGGGTCGGGCCTACGGTAAGACCAAGTCGCTGAAGCTCTTTACTTTCCCCACCCCAGATGGCTTGGTGGTTGAAACCGGCGTAAAGCCGGACAACATCATGCGGGCGTCCTAGTCTGAAATAGAGGGTTTTCTGGTGTAGAAGCGAGTGATTGACATAGCCCTTCGGCTGCATCCAGCCATGGGCAAACGTGCCCATCACGGATAACCATCCCTTGGTAAAACGAAGGGGCGTAAATTGTGGAATACTGATCTGAATTTTCGGGATTGGCAGGGCATTACCCGACCAGGCATAGGACCCTGATGTCAGTGACGTATCTGCCAGACCAAAATGTTCACGGCGGCGACCGGCATAAATTTCGAAAATGTTAAAACGAATCTTAGCGTATAGCTCGGGTAACAGCACGCCGCCTGCGGGTCCTATGTTGCCGACAAGATTTATGCCATACCCATAGTCTGTTTTCCGGTTGGCAACTTTTGCGGAATCATAGTCACTGTATAATCCGAAGCGGGCAGTGGCGGCCGGAGACTTAAGCGGAACGATTCCGTATTCGTTGCTCCGGAGCCAGAAAGGAGTTCTGGCCGATGATGAAAAATAGCTGCCGAGTTCACCGCTATACTGTGTCGGAGCTTTTACCGTTTGAATTTGTGCCTTGACAAGTGGTGTGGTTAAACCGAAAGCACATAGCCATAAAGCAACCTTAGACAATTCAGACATTTAAAAATGAGCACGCTTTATCAATGAACGGCGCAAACTTACACCTTTTTACAATGCTTTAGTTGAGTTGAGGAGGCAATAAAAAAAGCCACCCTCAGGAGGTGGCTTAATATAAAGGCATTTGCAGCAGCGTTTTATGATAAATGCTGAACGCTTACTGCTTCATCAGGCGTACCGACTTTGTCCCTTTGTCAGTATGAATCTGATAAATGTAAATACCGGTTGGAAGATTGCCTCCTCGTACGTTTACTTTGTACTGACCAGCCGCCTGAACATCTTCAGTGCTGGTCTGTTCAATAATATTTCCTCTTACATCAGTTAAGGTACGGCTTACACGAGATGACTCAGGTAAACGGTACTCAACAATAGTCTGATCGGCAAACGGGTTAGGAGCGGCAGCAACCGTCATAACTGCATTAGCTTCCGGACTGGCCGGCCGCGAAACTACATTAGCAATTGTAGCTTCGAAAACGGCACCTGGCTGTGCTGTAAACCCGGGTTGCAGCACAATAGAACGTCCGGCTTCGTAGCTGACAGAAGCACCTGATTGTACTTCGTTACGGGCTACGATATATTCAACCGCCTTCTCCTGAACAGCGGCTCCAGACTTCATTGAACGAGCAATTTCCTGACTTACAGGATATTCTTGTGCAAAAGCCGCGCTCATTCCCATAAGCAGGGCGGCGGAAAACAGTAAACTTTTTTTCATATTGCTTTGTCAGAAGACGGTTGCGGACTGAATTCTTTTTCAATCTTAACACTTTTTTCAACAACTTAGGCAATTTATCCGAGCGAAAACAGACTTTTTTTATGCAACGCAACCAAGCGGTCGCGCTTACTGGACGGATCACAATCCGCGTAAAATCGTTTTTTGCTCTCCCAATTTTAAAAGCTCAATCCGGTCCTTGTATGGCGGGATACATTTTGTCGTATCTTTACGCCCTATTTCTGATCCCACCCGGAATAATTGACGACAAACGAAAACAAGAAAACTAAGATATGTCTTGGTTCATCCGCAAAGATAAGGGTATTCAAACGCCAACCGAAATGAAACGGGAGGCCCCTGACGGGCTATGGTACCAGTGCCCGAATTGCAAAAAAGTGATGCATACACGGGAGCATAAACTGAATGCATATACCTGTGTACATTGCAATTATCACGAAAAAATTGGCTCAGACGCGTACTTCGCCGTTTTATTTGATAACAATACATTTACTGAACTGGATCCGGATATGATCTCGGGTGACCCGCTGACATTCCGGGATACCAAAGCCTATACGGACCGGATTAAAACAACGATTGCCAAAACCGGTCTGAAAGACGCTGTCCGGACGGGTTACGGTAAAATGAATGATCTCGATATTACCATTGCCTGTATGGACTTTGGCTTTATCGGCGGGTCAATGGGCTCGGTTGTCGGTGAAAAAATTGCGCGGGCCATCGATCATTCACTGAAGCACAAGCAGCCGTTTCTGATGATTTCGCGGTCGGGCGGGGCACGGATGATGGAAGCCGGCTTTTCGCTGATGCAGATGGCTAAAACATCCGCAAAACTGGCGCTGCTAGCCCAGGCTAAAGTTCCGTATGTGTCCTTGTTAACAGACCCGACAACCGGTGGTGTTACTGCCTCCTTTGCCATGTTGGGTGATTTTAACATTGCCGAACCAGAGGCACTGATTGGTTTTGCCGGTCCACGGGTTATCCGCGAAACAATCGGGAAGGATCTGCCGAAAGGCTTCCAGAGTGCGGAGTTCGTCCTCGACCATGGCTTCCTCGACTTTATTGTCGACCGTAAAGATTTGAAAGATAAGCTGACCAGCTTGCTGAAAATGCTTCAATAAGAAAACGAATGGGGCCTTAAGCGCCCCTTTCGTTTTTATTGCCGTATCAGTTTCTGCCGCACAAACCGTCCGTCGCTTTCTGCCTGAATAAAATACATACCGGCAGGTAAATGCTTGATGTCAAACCGCTGCTCATGCTCGGGGCGGGGTGTTTCGATGCGGATATCGTCCAGTAACTGCCCGTTCTGATTGATGAGCTGAAAACGAGGCTTCGACGGTTTTTGCGAATTCAGCCGGACCGTCACCTGATCCTGCGCCGGATTGGGGTAAACATGCAGTGTTAAGAGGGCTTCCGGATGCTGCTCTGAAACGCCGAGTACGAGCATCTGCTCTACAACCGGCTCGTAAGGGGGCAGCGGCTGAGGAGTCAGCTGTTTATCCGTTACCTGTAGAATCATTTCAAAACGCGTCTCACTCAGAAATGCACCCCGCCGGAACTCCCGGACAATCATAGCGAAGGTATAATTACCTTGTGCGGTAGGCGCATCCCAGATGAGCTGCCCCGTCCGGCTGTTCAGTTTAAAGGTGCCCTGCCGTGAAACTTCATTAGGATACACGTAGTTGGAAACCGTCTGCATGGTCTGGTCACAACTGTTTTTAGTGGTAATTGGCCGGCTTAAAAAATAAACAAGACTATCGCCATCCGTATCTGTAACCGGAAAACTAAAAACTGTCCGCTGGTTAACAGCTGCCTGAAAAATATTATCCGGCAAAACGATCTCTGGAGTAGTATTGGGTTGTGTATCAATACGCAAGGCTGTTGTAAGCGCTAAGGAGACCATGTCTCCATCGCGGAAATTCGTTGTTCCGGTCCGGTTTTGCTCTGAAAGTGCCAGATAATAACTGCCGGCTCCCGGGAAAGTATGCACGGTTCGGTAAACACTGACTTTTATCGCCGGATCGTTTTTGAAGTCGGTGACAGAAATTCTGGGAAGAATCCCCGTCATACCGTCCCCGAAACAAATTTTTGTTTCAGAAGCAAAACGTATGGCTTCTGCGCCTCTGATGCCGTCCATAAACAGGGTAACCGTTACTTCATACTGTAATCCATTCACTGGCTTTGCCTGAATATAGCCGCCAAGCAGGTGTGTGGCTGCAGCCTGATAGACAAGACATAAAAAAAGAAAGGTAGTGGTAAGAAATTTCATGGCATGCGGTGTTATTACGTGGATGTTTCTGATTCTTTAACTGAAAATTGTTAATTATATTATCCGGAATGTTACATAATTAGTCTGATAAATAAACTCCTGCTCAACCATGCTTTATTCAGACAATCAGATAGATACCAGCCGGTTGGCGGGCCTGCAGTTTGTCCGCACAACGCTTGTAGACCATGTGTTTACGATTACACTGAACCGGCCGGCAAAAAAGAATGCCTTACACCCGCCCATGTTGCATGAACTGGCCTATGCCATGGCCTTTGCGCATTATACGACGGATGTATGGCTGGTGGTACTGGCCGCCGATGGTGACACGTTCTGCGCCGGTATGGATCTGAAAAGCCTGGTCAGTGGCAATGCCGATGGCGCGAGTGTGCCGGAGCCGTCGGGCCCCGTCCGGCTGGGCGAATTGATGGCCGGGTTGCATAAGCCCTGTATCGCGCGGGTGCAGGGTCCTGTCTATGCCGGCGGGTTTCTGCTGGTGGCGGGAAGTACATACGTTGTCGCGGCCGGAAATGCCACCTTTAGCCTGCCGGAAGTAAAGCGGGGACTTTTCCCGTTTCAGGTGATGGCAAGCCTGATGGAGATTATGCCGGCGCGGACCGTGCTGGATTTGTGCCTGCGGGCGCACACGTTGACCGCACAGGATGCCGCCGCGCTGGGCCTTGTGACGCAGGTGGTTGACCAGCCGGCACTGGATGCCGCCATAGCGACTCTGGTGACGGAATTAAAGCAGTATTCGCCCGCAGCGATGCAGTTTGGCTTGCGGGCTTATCAGCAACTAAAAAGCCTGCCACCGGATCAGCAGCAGGCTTTTCTGCACCAGCAGTTTCAACTGATTCAGCAAACGGCCGATGCAAAAGAGGGAATGACCGCGTTTCTGGAAAAGCGCCCGCCGGTCTGGACCGGGCAGTAAACAGGCAGCGTATGACTAGCAGCCGTCGCGGCGGCGTGTGTCGATAATCGACTGGATTTTCCAGCTGCCATTAATCTTTACCAGCGTAAATACATTCACGCCGCAGTGGCTTTTCTGGCCTTTGTAATAGAACGTGTAAGGTGTCCAGGCAACAGCGAGTTCGGCGTCAATCTTGATGTCGTAGCCCGTCAGGCGTTCGTCAAGGTCACCGGGTGTTTGTTTGCCCACGGACGCAATAAAGCCGGCGATGGATTCCTGCCGCACACTTACGGCGCCTTCTTTCGTTTTTGCTACTGACTGCAGGGACGCGGCCGGTGCAAAAACTGATTTAAACATCGTCGTGTCGGATTTGCGCATACCGGTAAACATCTGGTCGATGGTCGCGCGGACAGCCGTTTCGTCGGGAGACTGAGCAAATGCCGGTGCTGTGAGGAGCAGCAAAAAAAGCAAAGAGAGTTTGTTCATCGGACTCGTCGTTGGTTAATGATGACGATGCAAGGTACATGAACATCAATGTATTTACCAGGGGTAGCGGTCAATATTTGCCGCTGCTCCCTCCTCCTCCGAAATCACCGCCGCCGTAGCGGAGCGGGTCCGGATGGTGAACCGATGCCGAAGCCTGAATGGTAGCCAGCAATTCGGCATTCAGGAAGAATTCACGAGGCGAATCCTCATCAGGAATATCGGTGAACCCATGCGGTTGGGTTTCGTGGCCGGGCCGTCGCAGCAGCCAGATCATAAAACCCGCAAACCCGATGGTGAATACGCCGCATAAGGTCAGATGCACCGAGAGGGGCAGAAACCCGTGATAATGCCGGAATGTACTCAGGGCACCGGCAATGCCGATGGCCGCCAGAATCAGAAAAACGCGGTTCCGGTAGCGTAAACCGACAAAAGCATACCCCACCGGAATCAGAAAAGTGAAAGCCCAGAACAACCAGGGCAGGCTTATGTCCGGCGAAACAGCCGGTACCGGCCGCAGCAACTGCGCATTTAACTCCCGCACGATGAAATAATTGCTGCTGACCAACAGCATCGATAGGGCAATCCATTGGGTAATGGTGATCGCATCGTCGTAATAGACCAGATTCTGCATGATAGTCTCCGTCGCTGGTTTATCGGCACTCCGGCCTGCCGTCCGGCTGAATACGCCTGCCCGTCTGCCAGGGCCTCGTGTCGGAACGATAAAGGCAAAATGACACAGGAAGTAGATGCACAGCGACAGTGCCATGAACATAAACGGCAAAATGGCTTTGCCCCAACTGAACGTTAGTAAGCCGTCGTAAATAGCCCAGTAGAGGGTGAGCCAGGCTACGAATGTCACAATGGTGTCGCCATAGTGCCAGATGGCCAGCATCATGACGGGCAGGCACCACAGACATCGCGCCCAAAGGCTGGTTTCGTTGGGTAAGGCTACGTTAATACCCAGAGCAATCAGAGCGACCGAAGATACAACCAGTGCGTTATCAATGCCGCTCCGGTACAGGCTTTGCTGCCTGATCAATACCTGATTCAGAAAGACAAGGCCGATGCCAAACAGACAGCTATAGATCGCATTGGCGGTGGCATTAGCCGGACTCAGCAAAAGCCCTAACAGGGCATAACCACCTGCTACAGCAATGTTGGTAAATAGAAACGCGCCGATTTCGACAAAGGCGTTTGATTGCCGGAAACCAATCGGACAGGCATTGAAAATAGTCTGCGATTGTTCCGGCGTCAGCAGCCCCTGCGCTTGCCAGCGTTCGGTCTGCAACCGGATTACCTTGTTATAAATCCATTGTATGTTGTAAGCCTTTTGCATAAAGAGTGAAAGAGCGGAAGAGAGAAAGAGTGATCCGGTTTTAGCCGGCAATCAGCTAACGGCCCTGCGGTTGAAAAGCAGGTAAATAACCAGGCCGATGCCACTGGTCAGGAAATAGAAAGTGGCGAGGTAGTTGCCGGGTTTTCCGAAATGAAAAACGAGGTAGGTAAGGCCGATATATCCGTAAACCGCACTCATCAGCAGAAACAAAAATGACCGCTGATTGCGGGCATACCGGTCAAAGGCCACGCAGGAGCCGAACAACGCTGCGATAAATGCAAACCGCCAGGTCTCAAAATTGAACATGCCTGCCACCAGGGCTACGAGCAGCAGGTTACCCGCCATGAGCAGATACGTGAACGTAAAATGCGCTTTAAGCTGCCGGCGTTCGAGCAGCAGGGCGGCGGCAATCAGGAGCAGACTCAGGCCAATGGCCGACAGGGTAATGCCCTGATCAAAGAAGTTGGTCTTGAAGAAAAAGTCCAGCGGGCGAACGGTAAGGCCTACCCACGAAATCAGAGCGGTCAGGGCCATACTCAGCACGCCCCGATGGTCGAAGAGATAGGCCAGTGCCAGAAACAGCATTGCCGGAATGAACGTGACCAGACCATAGCGGGTGCCGAATATGGTATACTCATACTGGGCATAGCCTTCCAGCGAAAGAAAAAGCAGACAGCCCAGCAACAGCGCATAATCGCCGAAGGGCGACCGGCTGCGGGTTTGTGCGGGCGACCACGGTGCGCGGTAGTATGCCGCAAAACCAAAGCAGCCCAGACACAAGGTGGCAATTGCCCCGAGCAAAAAGCCGTGGCCGATCCGGTCATAGTTTTCGTAGATGAGCAGGCCCAGGCCGGAGCTTAGTAAAACGACGCCGGCGTATAACACAGCCCTGAGCTCCCAGTGTACCGAAAAGGGTTTTTTGTCTTCAACATCGCGGATAATTTTCTGCTGGTCGCCGGCAAGCAGGCCCTGCTGTGAAAGTGCCTGTAAAATGTCGTGTGGGGACATATATGCGTATTTTTTTGTTATTTAATTGTAAAACGGAATGGCATTCCGCTCCGTGATTCATATCCCTGATCGTTTAACGGAATGTTCTTCCGTTGTACAGCGTTGTCCGCGATGAAAATAATCTTGCCACCCAGATATTACCTCAACAACTTTCAGTACGTCGTTGATTTTGTGAAACGACTGTACGGCGGTTTGTTAAATGAGGCCGAGAAAGACTTTATCCTCCGGTTGGGCGCCTTATCCGAAGAGGCTCAGTGTCTTTTCGTGCGGTTCAGTAATCGCAAAGGACTGTTTTTCCGGATAAATAAACTACAATATGCCGAAATCCCTGATTTAACGGCAGCCGCTGCTGAATTATTGGCTAACGGCTTTGCGGAGTATGTATCGGTCGCGCATGAGCCTTGGGCAGAAGATATCCTGACTGTTTTTACGAAAGCCGAACTGCTGGAACGGTTGCCGCTGTCGGCCGAAGAGGTAAAACCGCTGGCGAAGCTGAAGAAGGAGGAAGTGGTGCGGTATGTGCTGCATGAGTTATCGTTTGCGGAGGTTGTCCGGAGTCTGACGGCAGTTGAGCCGGTCGTAAAGGTCAGTTTTGAGGTAGAGGTGATGATGATCAAATACCTGTTTTTTGGTCATCGCGGGGCAGACATGACCGAGTTTGTAATCCGTGACCTGGGCATGGTTAATTTCGAGCGGTATGACGAAAGTAAGCTGACGGCCCGTTTCCAGACCCGTAAAGAGGTAGAAGATAAACTCATGGTATCGCTGACGAATGAGGCTTTTTACGAGCTGAGAGACAGTGAAACGCCACCGGAAGATATTTACAACTGGTTTCTGAACTGGAACGAAAACAAGCCTGAGCTGGCTGACATTGCCCTGCAGAGTTATCAGAAGCTGGTTTGCCGGGTCGGCGCTTACCTGGAACGGCAGAAACTACCCGATCAGGCGCTGACGGTCTATGAGCTTTCGGATCTGGTGCCGGCCCGCGAGCGGCGTGTACGGCTGTTGTTTAAAAACGGCCTGGTCGACGAAGCGATGGCCCTATGCGATGAAATTGCCGAAGCACCTCAGAATGCCGAAGAACGTTATTTTGCCAGTGATTTTAAGGAAAAGATACTGAATGCCGGTCTGAAAAAGCGCAGCCGGAAAGCAACGACCCGGTTTTTGTCGGATGCCGAATCGGTGCAGATTCCGGCGGCATTCCGGCACCATGTCGAAGCTGGTGTGATGGCGCATTACATGGCCTCGGGCTATCACGCGGCTTTTACAGAGAATTACCCCTGGCGCGGGCTGTTTGGGCTGGTCTTCTGGGATATTATCTACGATGCCGGCGTGCAGGCGATTCATAATCCGCTGCAGCGTGCCCCGTCGGACATGTACCTGCCCGATTTTTACCTGAAACGCGAAGAGCTGATCAAAAAACGGCTGACCGAACTGGCAACAAAAGACGACTGGCGGGTGCATGTCGGCCGGATGTTCAACGCCAAATTCGGGATGGCCAATATGCTGGTCGACTGGAGTGATAGCCTGCTGGCGCTGGTTAATCAGCTGATTGCGGTGCTGGATGTGGCGCAGCTGCGGTTGATTCTGCTGGAAATGGCGCGTAACGTACGCGAACATACCCGCGGTTTTCCCGACCTGCTGGTGTGGCGCGACTCCGGCGAATATGCGTTTGTCGAGGTTAAATCGCCTACCGATCATCTCGGCGCGCAGCAACTGCACTGGCTGGAGTTTTTTCAGACCATTGGCGTGACAGGCATGGTTCTGCGGGTGATCTGGAGCGGGGAGCTACCAAACACGTGAAACGGCGTAACGGTCAAAAACAACATCCCGGCCAATAATCGAAAGCTTTTGATCGATAGCCAGGGCAATTAGCATACGATCAAAAGGATCTCTATGAAATAATGGCAGATTTTGGATTGAATAAATGGCATCAAGGGTTGGTGCAATCAATTCAATCTGCTGCTGCTGTAGGTTGTCTACTAACTGCTGTAGCGGGTTGACGAGCGTCAATTTACCCAGGTTGATTTTTATCGCCATTTTCCAAACCGATATTGTGCTGACAAGAATTCTGTTATTCGGATCTTGAATAAGCGTCAGTGCCGTTGAGGATAGTTGTTCATCGCCTTCTGCAAACCAGATAAAAGTATGGGTGTCTAAGAGAAAGTTCATGCTACATGTACTCTGTAAAATCGTCAAGAGGAGCGTCAAAATCGT
Source organism: Arsenicibacter rosenii (assembly GCF_001870735.1). Lineage (GTDB taxonomy): Bacteria > Bacteroidota > Bacteroidia > Cytophagales > Spirosomataceae > Arsenicibacter > Arsenicibacter rosenii. The sequence goes on from NZ_MORL01000014.1 coordinate 127,191, forward strand.
CTGCCATATGAATGACATTGCCTTTCATAAAACCAAATTGACGCTGATTCACTGGGGGATTTGTTGCTGTGTGCTTGATTTTCAGCATTTTCAGCAATTGCTCAACTTCAAGCAAGGCGCTGTCCGGCAGCGACTCAATGGTCTGATGTATATGTTGTTTCAGCTCAATCGTTGACATAATCCCTTCTGTTTGATCTCAGTAAAGATAACAATTTCTGACCGGTATTAATTTCTTTCGGGCAACCATCGGCGTGGCAGGCATGGTTATGCGGGTGATCTGGAGCGGGGAGCCGTTGGCGTAGCAGACAAGCAACCAATGCTTAGGTCTGTAAAGCAGAAACCGTACAGATCCGGCTGCGTTGCATACCGGCTCCTGTACGGTTTCAAAAATAGTATCAGAGACGCCGCCCGCCGGTTGGCTCGCTGGCTGTTACGTCTTCTGGCTGCTTACTGTTTCGTACACAAATCCTGTATGGTGATAGAACGCGTAACGGTAGCGCAGCCGGCACCATCGGTTACCCGCAAAATATACGTGCCCGTTTCTTTGATTTCAGGAAATAACAGACTGACATCTGAACCGGACGAGCGATAGACGTTAGTAAACGCGTAGCTATTCGGGCCTTTAACGACAAACGATGCTCCCGAAGCGATTGCCGTCAACTTGCCGCGGCACGGTGTAGATCCGTCGGGCTGGTAAGTCAGGTCGCGGATGGATGCAGCATTGGATGGATTTATTGTAACAACTACGGACCCGCTGCCCGTTGTAAAGGTACCGTTGGCATCTGTCATCCCCGCGATGGTGTACGTACGGCTAATGGCCGGACTAACAATAATTCCCTGCCCGATGGTATAGTTTGACAGAACGGTAGTGGCTGTACCATCGCTGAGCGTGAGGCTATAGGGCGCATTTCCGCCGGTAATAGCCGGTGTAAAGCTGGCAGGCTGTCCCGCACAAATGGCGACAGTACCGCTGAGGCTAATGTTTAAGCTGTTGATGGTGAAAACGTTTGCCTCGCCCTGTGCATTAGCAGCCGGATTGTTGAGGTCTCCCCCGTTATCGCCGTTAGTATCCGTTCCGGTGGCTGTCAGATCAGCAGCATCGTTGATGAAACCATCCGGAACCGTAGCCGGAAGCTGATCCGGAACGCCATTGCCGTTCAGGTCGGTGCCTGCCGGAGGGGTCATGTTGTTCAGCGGGCCATCAAAGTTGCCGGGGTTAGTATCTCCGGATTCATCCATTACCGGCGCATTGGTGCCGGGTGTTTTACCAAATACCTGCCCCAGGGCAGCCACGGTCAGCGGGGCCGTTTGCCCGGACTGTATCTTTATGGTAACGGGAAATGTTGTTGTCTGATTACTCTGTGCAGCTAAATACGTGCTTGCATTACCGTCGACGGTCACTTTCGCGAAACCAACCCGTGTGATGGTTGACAGACTTCCCGGGGCCGATGTCGTCCAGGTGGCAGCATTAGCCGCAGTACTGACCGGAGCCGTGGTATACACACACGCCCAGCCGGTTGGCGCGGTCGGTAGTGAAGCTAAGGATGTGCCGTTTGGAATAGCAAAGGAAACCAGAATATTGTTTCCGGAAATTCCGGGTATACCGGTTCCTGCCATGTCGGTTGCCGTAATACTCAGGCCGGTAGGATCGGTCGATTCTACGCGTAAACCAAGCGAATAGGTGAGCTGGTCATCCGTAATATCATTACCCGTATTGTTATTGTTATAAGCGGTGCGGATAGTAAGCAACGTAGCAAGGGCGTATTCCCGGGGACCGACCGCAACGGATAAGGATGTGCTGACTTCAACAACGCCGTTAACAGGTGTGCCCGTAACTTCGCCCGGTTCTGCACCATCCGGATTGTCAACTGTATACACGTCCCGGGAGTCATTAACTGAACCCGCACGCCCTGCATTGGCTGTTGTTTCGGCCGGGTTGGTCTCTCCCAATACAACTTTAATAACCTGCTGTGGTGTTGCGCCCGAATTCACATTGACGACAACACGCATCAGCACCGAGCCGGTTACGGACAGGGAAGGTGTGGTGAAGCCACCTGCTGTGACCGCGCTCCAGCTGGTACCGTTGTCCAGGCTGTATTCCAGCAGGCTGACAGATGCCGGACCGGTTATGCCTGCCTGTGCGGGCAACTGAACGCGGGTCGGATCGTTACCGGCATTGGTGATGGTGAACGGAAAAAGAAGCCGGTCGCCTGGCTGGACACTGCCTCCGTTATTATCAATGAGCGTTCCGGCTGCTATCCGCAGACCGGCAACTTCCGGGATCGTAACGGATACTTTGTTTGATGTAGTATTGATGATTGTGCCAGGGTTATCAGGGGCCTCGTATGTTGCCTTCACTTCGTTATCAATAGATGTACCGGCCAGCGTGTTATTAACACTACGGGTAAAACTAAAGGTAAGCGTTACGCCCGGGCTTATCACGCCGGTCTGACTCAATACATACTTTGTTACGTCTGTCGCCGGCGTAGTTCCGGACTGTTCGCCTCCCAACAGATTGGTGGCCGGCGAGCCGCTGAAATACTGCATGGTAACATTTGAGGAAACAGCTATTGAGAACGAATGGCTGGTATCCAGTTTACCATCGCTGTCATTATCCTTCGCCCAGTTATTCGCACCGGCATTGCCTTCTTCGATAAGTACGACCTTATCGGCGGATAGTGTCACATTTCCGACGCCTGACTGTGGTTCGGAAATATTTTTATAACTGATTTCATACCGGATGCTATTGCCCGGGGCCGGTTTTTTGGGCAGAGCACTCAATATGCCGTCGCTTCCCTGAACGGCGGGACCAGTACCAGCTAAAACCTGTGACTGTTTTTGTAGCTGCAAAAAGCCCGTATATACGCGGTCAATGGTTTTGTCGGTTGCCTCACTTCCGTTGGGAAAGCCGTCACCATTGTCGTCAACGAAGGCTGTAATGGTAACCGGGAAGCCACGCTCAATGTTGACATCAGTAGACAATGGTGTCCCTGAAGGCAGGTCTATTTCAACTCCGTAAGTGGCCTGTGCATTACTGGCGAGACTGGCAATCTGAATCGGATTGGTTGCCGACACCGGATTGCCGGCCACTACACCCGTACCACTGGTGAAAATAAAGCCTGTGCCGTTATAGGTATAAACAGCTGAGCTGCTTTGATACGATATGGTAACTTTGGTATTTGCCGGTAACAGGTCGGTGGGAGTAGGAGGGGTGGGTGTCAGGGAAATGCTTCTCGCCTCTGAGAACCTGTTGATAACGGTGTTTGTGAAGCCAACTGATTGAGGGTCAATCGTTGATCCTGGTGTCGTGGCTGTTGGTATAAGGCTGGATTTATTGGTAAAGTCATCATTGGTACCACCACTTGGCCCAACCGCATCCGGGGCTCCTTGAGGACCGTTGTATAGACTGGATACCGGCACCATGTTAGCCATGTTTAGTGGTCGGTAAATTGTGGTCATATATGACCGGTTTACAGGAGGGATATTTGCACTTTTGGGTCGTCCGGGTATTGCTGCCACGCCGGTGTTGAGCCAGCAAACAAGGACTATTAAGGAAAGGGATGAAAATGAAAGGTTACGAACTTTCATTCTAACATTTGATAAGATAAGATGAAGCATACAAATAGTTAAGTTAAATGTATTGAAGGTTACAATTTGCAAAGCTAACTTAATTGTGCATGCAAGCCGTTGCTGCTACTGACATAAATTTCAGTAGCGACAACGCAATTATTAAATGTGAGTGATAGGCAGGATACGAAGTCAACTAATTCACTTCCTTCAACACCACTACCTGTGTGACATAGGCGGCGAAGACACCCTGGCCGCCCGAGACATTGCCGGCCACCGGCGACGGCTGGGCAAAAGGGTTATCGCCGATGCCGCCCCCATCGCTGAGGCGGTTTTGGTAGGCCGTAATCACCGAGCGCAGGTACCGGTCAAATGCCGGGCTTCCGGTCCAGATCGTTAGCTGGTAGCGGTCGCCGGGCTTTTTGAGGTTCGCCACCTGATTGCCGGTATTGAACGTAATGGTCGGATGGGTCAGGTTGTCTGCCACGATGGGGGTAATCCGGGCGTAGGGCCAGTAGGAGCGTTTGTAGTTAAAGCCCGACAGGTTACTGTTAAACTCGTCCAGCAACAGGCTGTTGCTCTGAATACCTTCGATGGTTGTGGTGAGCTGACGGGTGCTGAACGACTCCGTCCGCATATAGACCGAAAGCCATTGCACGGCCTCGTTGGCGGGCAGCGGCTGTGTTTGCAGGATAATGTCAGGGTTGTTGTTTACATTGCCGGCATTCGGGCCGGTGAGCGTGACCGATAACACCGAAGCAACCGGCATCCGGTCCTGCGCCGTGAGTGTTTTCCCTTCCGGCGTAATGGCCGTCAAGGCATAGACATGACCCGGCTGGGGGTGGTAATTCAGCCGGTACACACCCGGTTGCTGCTCCGCCAACGGCGCAAGGCGCTGCCCGTTGTCGGCGATGAATACCTGCGCGTTCCGGATGGGCGTTGGCGTAACGTCAGTAGCCGTGGTCGGGTAACTGTAGGTAAGCGTTACCTGAAGCGTACTGTCCGGCGACAATAAGGCGGCTACCACCGGCTCCCGCACGAAGGCAGGGGGCGTCAGCGTAATCGTTTTGGTACAGCCCCACAAACCAAGGCTGATCAGACAAACCAGAAAGAGCTTAAAACGCATAACTGTACGTAGCTGAGGGAAGAATGGTGAAGAGACTAAACTGTTTCAGCTGACCGTCCTGCAGGTAGACAATAAACGGATTGTTACGGTTATACACGTTGTAACAGGCCAGAATCCAGCTACGGGTGCCCCGCTTCTTTACCTTGTCGAACCGGTAACTGAGGTCTAACCGATGGTAGGCAGGTAGCCGGAAATTATTGCGGTTGTTCAGTACGTCTATCTGCGAAAAGTACTGCTGAAAGCTACCCTGATAGATGGGACTGATGCCCGCATCGGGCTGCGGCAGGCTGACACGGCTGGTTGGCAGCGTGGCGGTTGCGCCGGTATTGAACTGAAAATTGGCTGTCAGCTGCTGGTTGGGTCGGGTCGTTTTCGTGACCACAGCGCTGACCACGTGTCGCCGGTCATAGGTGTACGGAAACCATTGTCCCCCGTTAAGGCCGGCGAATAACCGCTGATGCCATGACAGGGTATAGCTAACCCAGCCGGTCCAGGCACCGGTTGTTTTTTTCAGGTAGGTTTCGAGGCCATATGACCGGCCCGCACCGACCAGTACCCGGTCCGTCCACTCACTGGCCCGGGTTAGAAACAGGTTACTGCCCGTTTTGTATTCCAGCACGTTGTCGAGCCATTTGTAGTAGCCCTCAACCGAACCCGAAAATCCTTTTCGGTTGCCCTGGTAAATGCCTAAAGAAACCTGTTGGCTTGTTTGTGGCAGAATAGCGGCATTGGTAGGCACCCACAGATCGGTGGGCAGGCCCAGCGAAGAGTTGGTCAGCAGATGCAGGTACTGTACCTGGGTGTTGTAGGCCGCTTTGAGCGACAGATGATCCGACAGGCCATACTGTATACTCAGCCGGGGTTGCAGGTTGGCGTAGGTTCGGTCAGGAACCAGATTGACCGATTGTACGAGCCCCACGTTGGCCGACATGTGTTCGGCGAAGGTCAGCGTAGCGTCGACATAGGCCGACGCTTCATGGCTGTAGGCGGGTTGCGCGGGTGCGGCGCTTTCGTCAACCGGCACATTACCCTGCGCGGTACGGATTTCAGGCGTAAACCGCCGTAACGAAAGCTGCGTACCAAACTGAAGCTGTACCGACGATGCCGCCGACAGGTCAAAATCAGTTTTCAGCAGTACGTCCCGGATGGCCGAGCGGGTATCGAAATGAATCGTACCTTCGGCGGTTTCTGAACGGGTATTGAGGGCATAGTGATACTTGACGAGCCCGAGCTGAAACCGGCCAAAGAGTTTCTCAGAAAACAGCTGCGTATACCGTGCCGAGAGGGTGCTGTTGGCCCAGTCGTAGCCATAAACCGACTTATAGCGCGAATCGGTAAAAACGTTCAGGAACCGGTCCTTGCTCCGGTACCAGCTTACGTACAGATGCCGTTTGGGCGATAGTTCCGCATTGATTTTTGCATTAATGTCGTCGAAATGATAGCCCAGCCGGTTGCGGTTATTGATCAGGCTGAGCAGATTGGTAAACGCATCAAGCCATGTTCGCCGTCCCGAGATCATGTAGGATAGTTTGTTTTTGACCAAAGGCCCTTCGAGCAGCAGGTTACCGGCAACGGGGCTCAGGGCAAAGCGCCCGTGCGTTTTTTGCCGGTTACCTTCTTTCATGCTCAGATCGAGTACCGACGACAGACGGCCGCTGTATCGGGCGGGAATGGCTCCTTTGTAAAAATCGGCCGTAGCAATAGCCTCCGGATTAAAGACCGAAAAGAACCCGAACAGGTGCGAGGCATTGTAGACGGGCATGCCGTCGAGCAGGATGAGATTCTGGTCGGGGCTGCCTCCGCGTACGTACATGCCGGCAGTACCTTCGGTGCCTCCCTGAACGCCGGGGAGCGTCTGTACAAATTTGAGCAGGTCGGCTTCGCCCAGCAAGGCAGGAGCTTGCCGGAGCAGGGTCAGCGGAAGCCGGTAGGTGCCGGGTGCGACATCGCGTTGCAGCAAATCGCTCTGCACCGTAACTGCCTCCAGCTGTTTAGCCTGCACTGTCAGCCAGATAGTTAGGGTCGTGTCTTTGGCCGGAGCAAGCCGCTGATGGTGAGTCTGATAGCCGAGGAAATGAGTCGAAAGTGTGCGGGATGCTGTGCTTTTGGCGACGCGCAGGCTAAAGAATCCATAGCCGTTTGTTTGCCGGGTACTATTGCCGATCTGCACAACCGCTCCCGACAGGTTTTCGCCGGAAAGGCTGTCGCGCACAAACCCGCTGATGGTAATGGCTTGGGCCGGAAGAAGATGAGGGATAAGGAGGATAGGTAGCAGTAATAGCCAGCGGCGCATACAAAGAAAAATGGTGTGGTGTGTCTGTTCCCTGATATACAATCAGGCTGTGCATGAAAAAGTAACGCGGCAGATGGGGAAAAATTATTGTTTTGTTTTAGGGCCGGTGAAAATGTTGAATGTATACGAAAGCGACGGGATAATTGGTAACAGTGAGACGGCTTTAACCCTGTTTCCGGGGGCCAGGTAATAGAAGTAGGGATTCTGCCGGTTATAGAGATTGTAGACACTGATGTCGATTTGACCAACGCCCCACCGGTGGGTTGTTTTTCGCTGAATGCTCACATCCATGCGGTGGATTGCCTTCATCCGGTAGCTATTGCGTTCGCCGTAGGCGTATAGAACAGGCCCACTATTGCCGAACTGGTTAGTCAGAAAGTTATAGTCAGTTTGCGAATAAACCGCCTGAGGCAGCGTAACCGCCTGCCCGGTCTGGTAAATCCAGGTGGCATTGAGCAACCACCGTTTGTTGAGTTGCCATGAGCTTACAATTGACAGGTCGTGCCGTCGGTCATGACGGGCAAAAAAAGCGTTCCCCTGATTTAAAGCACCAAACCGGTGTTTCGTCCATGAAAGTGTGTAGCCCAGCCATCCGGTTAAACGTCCCTGTTTTTTTTGCAGTAACAGTTCTGCCCCATACGACCACCCCTGCCCCGTAGCCATAATGTCTTCCCATTTACGGGTAGCATTTTGCTTAAATGTTGTGAAATCCTGAGAGCTATATCCGTCCTGATACGTAATGATGTGGTCTAAGGTTTTGTAATAGCTTTCGGCTGAAAACGTTAACGGATGCCGGGTCGCGGGAGCAATCGTTTTTTGATACCCCACCGAGATCAGATGGGATGATTGAGGCTGTATGCTGCCTTTAGTGGGAAACCATAAATCAACCGGAATACCAAACCCCGGATTGGTCAATAAGTGAATGGGCTGATTCATCCGCGAATACGTAACGATAAGTGAGGCAAGCGGGGTAATTTTAAAGGCCATCATCAGCCGGGGCTCCCAAAAAGAATATCGCTGCTGACCAGCGGTATGGTAATTTGCATACCGGAGCCCTGCCTGAATGGTTAGCCATGAGGTTTTCCACTCATTTTCCAGAAAACTGCTGAGTTCGGTGATATCCGTACTATCAATTGATTTGTTAACGGTTTGCTGTTTGTCCGCAAAGGTTAAATTACCGGGTTGAAAACGATAACATGTACCAGAAGCGCCAATACGAAGTTTATAGCTGTCGAAGGGGGTGTAGTCAATCGAGTTACGTACGGTTTGGGTACGAAGACTGTTGGTAAAATTATATACCGTGCCGATACCTTGCTGAATTTGTGTGGTTTGTTGGTTCAGTGCGTAGTCAGATGTGTTGATCTCCAGTTGGTTTGACACCTGCCGGCTTAGGATAGACGTGAGCGACAGGCCCAGAATACGGCTTGTCCAGCGCTGATCATAGCGGAAATCTTCCAGGTTATTTTGAGCGCCGGCCTGTAACCGGTCCTGGTCCTGATAGGCAAACAGCTGTAGCTGACTTTGTTTGCCCAACCGGGCAGATAGCTTCCCGTTCAGGTCATAGAAATGATAATCAGGGCTTGAGGTTGTACCGGAGCCGGTAAATAGTCTGGTAAAAATATCAAAATAACTCCGGCGACCGGCCAGCAACACCGACAGCTTATCGTTAATCAGGGGTACTTCGATTGCAAGGCGGGAGTTCAGAATGCCGGTAGAGCCCTGAACCCGAAGGGCTTCCATCGACGCCGATTTTAGCCGGACATCCAGCACCGACGAAAGCCGTCCGCCGAACCGCGCCGGAAAACCGCCCCGGTATAGATCGGCCTGGCGAATGATATCACTGTTAAACGGCGAAAGAAACCCGAAAAAATGGCTGTTTTTATACAAGGGGACATTATCAAGCAGAAACAAATTCTGGTCTGACGTTCCTCCACGGACAAACAACCCGGCATTGGCTTCGTTGTCGGCCTTAACCCCCGGAGTTAGTGTCAGTATACGGGCAAGGTCGTGTTCTCCGTCAATCGACGGAACCGTACGTAATTGCTGTGTGCTAAACGAAGCAAGGCTGCTAAGCGGTCTGTCGGTAAAATCGGTATGTTGGCCGTCTATGGTGACTTCGTCGAGGTCGGTAGTAAAAGGCATCAGAGAAACCGTAAGGGTAGTATCACGGCTGATCAGAACCTTTTTTTTGACCGTCAGATAGCCCACATACCGGATGACCAGGTCATACTGACCGCTCCGGATACGCTCCGGAAAGAAATTTCCATCATCATCGGTTATACCGGCGGCATTCGTTTTAAGTAATTGTACGGATGCACCTGGTAATGCCTGACCACTGGTTTGGCTACGTACACTGACGCTAAGATGTAGTTTTTGCGCCGCTACGTGGCCGGCGCTAAACATCAATAGGAAGAGTAACTGCTTCATGGTATGACTACATCCTTTTTTGTCCGTAAATAGGCACCAAACACCCCATATCCGTTTTCGATGTTGGTAAATTCAGGCATAACGCCCTGATAAGCCCCGAAAAAGTCATTGGTTCCACCCCGGCGAACGGCCTCATACATATTGTTGCCAATGGCATAGAATCGGAACGAATTCCGATCCATTGTCAATAAATAAAATGTTTGCCGGAGGTGAGTATCGGGGAAGTTACCGGTATAGTAGACGTAATCCAAGTTGCGAGATAGTTAATCTTC
>NZ_MORL01000140.1 GCF_001870735.1 Arsenicibacter rosenii
AGCTCCGCAAACTCCGCGAAATTCATGGATATCCGCAGGAATATGTTGCCTTTCATCTGGGTGTTAGTCAGGCCGCTTACAGTAAAAAGGAAACCGGCCGGACTGAACTTACCTTGAGCGTATTGCAACAGGTTTCGGCCCTGTACGGCATCAGCTTAATGGACCTGATTAACTTAAATCTTCAGGAACTGGTCATTACTGTCGTCCGTCAACAAGTCTCCTGACAGGCTCATTCATACGGCCTGCTAAAGTGACTTATACCATATTACGTTTTAATTTTTCGAGGACAGTTTCACGGTAGGTAACGCCAATCTGTACGCGTTTTTGTCCGTCAAGAGTTGTGATCATGTTACCATCAATCTCTTTGATCGCTTCCATTCGCACAATAAACGACCGATGTACCCGCAGAAACTGTGAAGGCGGCAACATTTCTTCCATTTTGGTCATGGTCATGTGGGCAATAAGCAGCTGATCAGCAAGTTGCAGCCGGATATAATCTTTCATGCCCTCAGCAAAAAGAATATCTGCCGGTGCAACGCGTACCAGTTTTTTGTCAGTCTTGATCAGAAAATAAGGCACATTCTCGCGAGGATCAATCTTTTCCTGAAGCGATCTCTTAGCAAGAGGGCGTGTAGGTATAGAAGCTGTTGGATCTACCGAAAAACCCAGTCGTTTTGTAACACGATTGATCGCTTCCAGAAACTTATCAAATCCAACGGGTTTAAGCAGGTAGTGCGCTACTGACTCGAAGCTATAGGTTTCGGCCGCAAATTGAGGGGATGCCGTTACCATAATTACTTCCGGATGTGGTTGTGGCAGCGACCGAAGAAACTCAACGCCCGTCATGTAAGGCATTTCGACATCCAGGAACAGAATGTCAGGACGATATTCCTGCACTTTGTCCAGACCATCGAAAGGATCTGTATTTTTGCCCAGCAAATGTAAGTAGGGTACCCGCTCAATATACTTAGACATGATGTGGTGCGCAGCTCCTTCGTCGTCAATAAGATAGCAAGTAAGTTTTTCAGACATATGTGTACTAAACAATAATCGCCTATTTATTAGGAATTTACAACGCGTCTTTCTTTAATATTCCGGCATTCGGCGCAAAGCATGCACTCAACAAAGGCATAACCTGCCGATTGCAATAGTAGCCATGCTAACCGACTNTTCTGAGCCCTATAGAAACACGGGGTGCAGGGCCTTGTCTCCCGCCCGATTTTTCACACCTGTCCTTTGCCAATAAGCGTCCGGCATAATGCAGGCGAGCCGTTCACACGCGTTTTCAGCCGGGAATTATGCTTTTTATGCAAGGAGCTACCCTTTTTGTACATGGACAGTCAAGTTGCCGGATGATTTTTTAAAAATTGGCGGCATATCTATCTGGTCATATAAACTATTTACGAGTAAACTGATT
>NZ_MORL01000141.1 GCF_001870735.1 Arsenicibacter rosenii
GAGAGAGTAGTTTCATGTTGATTAAAGGGTTAAGAGTGGTTAGGAAACGATCCGTTGAGTATCCGGAATTAAATTAAAAACTACAATTCCGTGATTGTCAGGTCACGGAATTCAACCTGCGCCGCCCCGCCGCTGTGAATCTGAACGGCGATTACCCCTTTCTGCGGGATGTTGTTGTCCTGCTCTAAATAATCACAGGTTTTTACACCGTTAATATAGAGTTCATGCCGTTTACCGGTACAGCGGATGATGTAGCTGTTCCAGCCGTCGGGTTTCAACACGCGTTTCAGCACACTGAGATCTCCCCCAACCAGTTTACCCCGACGGTGTTCGTCATAGATATCACCCCAGTAGCCATCGCCGATATCTGCCTGATAGCCGATGATTTTTGTGCCTTCGATCACCGAACGATATTGAATACCGCTGTTGATCATGCCGGTTTTCGGGTCGCCGGTCAGCCGGAACAGGCACCGGAATTCAAAATCCCCGTATGCCCGGGTCGTCTGCAAGTAGGTATTTTCGGGAATTTTATGTTGCCGGTCGCCGCTGATAATCATGCTATCGGCCACATACCATTGCTTCTGCTGAGCCGGATCGACCGTTTTCCAGCCGGCCAGCGTTTTGCCATCGAACAGCGAAACGGTCTTAGGAATGGTTTGCCCGGGACATTGGGCCACCGTTAAGAAAACGGCCAGCCAGCCGCCATACATACCGGCGGCAGTATACTGGTTTACAAGGCATTGCTTTATTTTCCGGATTATCATACCTGAGCGTGAGGGGGGTCAGATTACTGTATACTGGACAAAGATTCGATGCATGGCTGATTACTCATAACCGCCGGGAATCTTAGTCTGTCTGCCATTGTACAAGGCACTGCCGGACCGGCGAGTAGATTCCGGCCGATCGCTTCATTTAGGGTTATCTGTCATTCTTCCGGAAAAAAATTATGAAATGTTGGTTAAGCGCAGTGGCACTCTTCGTTTGTAGCCTGGTATCGTTAGCCCAGGCGCCTTTCACGCATGGCCCGCTCAACGTATCAGCCAATCAGCGGTATCTTGTTCATCAGGACGGAACCCCGTTTTTCTGGATGGGCGATACGGCCTGGGAGCTGTTCCACCGGCTGAACGAAGCAGACGCCGACAAGTACCTGAAACGACGGGCGGAACAAGGTTTTACCGTGATTCAGGCGGTTGCGCTGGCCGAACTGGACGGCCTGAATACACCCAATGCACCGGGCGAAAAACCGCTGGTGAATAATGACCCGACGAAACCCAATGAAGCCTATTTTACCCATGTCGACCGTATCATTGATCTGGCTGCCAGCTATGGTCTGGTGATTGCCCTGTTACCTACCTGGGGGGATAAACTGAATAAATCTACCTGGGGAGAAGGCCCTG
>NZ_MORL01000142.1 GCF_001870735.1 Arsenicibacter rosenii
TCCATTTTGCCGTCGTTGTTGGTGTCTTCCAGCAGCATGACGCGGCTCTTCGCATCTTTGGTGCCCGTACCGTCGGCGTCCTGGGTATAGGTTTCCATCTGCGCGACATACATGCGGGCGTTGCCGTCCCAGGCAATGGCCACGGGTTCGGTAATCATGGGCTCGGCGGCCACCAGTTCCATGTGGTAGCCCGGGGGCAGCACAAACGCCTGGCGGCTTTGTTCGGGCGTCAGCGGAACGGTCGAAAACGGGGCAAGCGGCAGGGCTTCGTCCTTGTCGGTTTGCCGGACTGTTTCGGTTCTTTGGGCGACCGTGGTGGTAGATGTTGTGGTGATGGTCGTCGTGGTTTGTACCTTGCAGGCATAAATCAGCGCCGTCAGTCCGGAAACATACAGGAAAATGTACGTCGATTTCATGGAAATGTTCTCGTGTCGGGTTTAGGATCAGACGATTAAACGTCCGGTTTAAGGAGTCGGGGTAATTTGAAGCAAAGGCTTCGACAGGTCCTGGTCTACCGGAATTTCGTAACTAATCTTTATCAGGTTCGCATACGGCTCGGCAATGGCGAAGTCTTTTTGCCCGGCTTTTGCGTCAAGGCGTTCTTTACCAATCAGGGTAAGGGTGGTCCGGATACCCAACCCGAACGTTGAAAACGCCCATACGGCACCGGAAAAGGTATCCGTAGTTGCATCTGGGTCGTAGACCAGCAGGTCGAGCCGACGGGCCTGCGGGTCGCTGCTGAACACCTGCATCGTTGTCTGACTGACCACCACATTGGTCATGCCGTCGCCGGGCACCAGCAGCCAGCCGGTTTTGCCGTTTGCGGTCTTCCAGTGGATGGTACCTGTTTTGATCTGATCCCATTTCCGGCGCATACCCGCAACGCCCCCCATCATCCAGTCACGGTTTATGACGGCCGTTACCCGTTTAAGGGCCTCCCCTTTGTAGGCGTTGGGTACCAGCCGCTCCAGAAACCGGGGGGCAGTAAAGGTATGCAGGGCAGACAGGTCGGCTGTCGGAATCGAAAGCCCTAACAGGTAAATCGGCGCTATGTTGCTCATTTCGCCGTATTTCGGCGATTTTATCGGAATGGGCAGGGGCGAAGCAGCCTCATTGTTCAGGGCAACGGCGATCCACAACCCCATGATCGACGTGTACTGCTGCATGTCCATACCATAGCCCCTGAAGTAGGGACCGGCCATGTTTTTAAGGGCGGGGTTGTAGAAGGTAGCGGCTTCGTGCCAGAACGCGGCTTCCAGGGTTTTGCCCATGCCTTTCATTTCTTCTGAAAAAGCCAGCTCCCGCCACAGGGCAATGGCTACGAGTGTAACCCCGTAATACGTCGGTGAATTGTATTCGCTGAACGTTTGGTGTTGTTGGTACAGGG
>NZ_MORL01000143.1 GCF_001870735.1 Arsenicibacter rosenii
ACCGGATCGGTGAAGGTAGAAAAGTCTCAGATTCAAAAATTAGGCAAAACGCCGGTTGACGTGCCTGTTGAGAATCTCGACACCCTCCGGCAACTGGTTGCTGATGATGCCGCTGCGCCGGCAGTTACAGATAACAAAAAAGTACTGAAGCAACGAGCCGAAGAAGGCCTGATGATACATATGCAGGAACTGATTACATCAAAAAACTATACGCGTAAACGGATTGATCAGCTCATTGAAAAGGCAACGGCCTTAAAAATGCATCTTAAATAAATAACTTATTGTCTTGATAATCAATCAGAAATGCATAAGTCCCAAAATGGGACTTATGCATTTCTGATTTTTTTGGAGGATTGCATAGTCGTTTTATACGGTTATATCTAAGGGTAGCCACAGGGATATAGGGAAACGGGGGTGATACTATTCTGAAAAATAATTTACCTGAAGAAATGATTGCCTTTTATAGCTGCTTTATAAGCATTTCTCCCGCATCCGTTGCAAAAGGTAGACAGAGCAATGACCAGTCCGTGTTTTGAAATGGGTAAGGGATGGTATCAGTTTATTTGAGCACAATTGAACATTCTCCGGAATGGTTATCGGAAAGCTATGCTACCGACAATCAAGTGACTAACCATACTGTCTGATAAGATGTCTGGTATTAACGATTTAATAACAAGGCCTTGTCAATCTTAACAATACGTCGTTGTTAAATTAATAAAACAAATAACACCTTGTTGATCAATATATATTCTGGTTATACACCAAATTACTGAAATAGATAAGTAAGCATATGTTAAAAAAAAATTACATAGAACATTTTTCTGATTCATTCGTTTTTACTTGTTTTGTCGTACCAGTTAGCAAATAAGTCAGCTAGCTGAGCACCTAAAGCCAACATCTTGATAAATTGTAAGTAGCTTTGATAAAGCGGGAAGATTCTCGGCAACGGGAATATTTTATCTAATATATCATTCATTATCAGTTACTTATATCTGTACTTCACTTGCTTATATCTGAACGCTGTTGTTTATCAATACATTCTAATGCATTGATTATATCCCTACCGTAGGGATAAGGCGGGAAATCATATATGACTAGTTTTGTGCCAAACTAAATTAAGTTAGTTGAACGTTTGTGACGGCGGAAGAGGGGAAGAGCACTTGGTTTAGATAAGATTGATCAGCTGCTTCGGCAGCCTCAATATATAACCCATAAAGTGACCGTACAGTATCTGCACCGATAGGAGCCCGATAATGTACACACCATTCACGAAGATGATCACCACCTCGACTGTAAGCGGGGCGGCAGGGCGGTTATTGCTGACCTGGCTGCTAAGTATTGTTTTGTTTTTTGCGAACGCAAAGGCAG
>NZ_MORL01000144.1 GCF_001870735.1 Arsenicibacter rosenii
TAGCCGCACAAAGGGCTGCATCCAGCTGCTCCATCAGCGCAGCCGCATCTACAGCATGATCCGTACCGATAAACCATTTGTTGATGTACGCGCCATCCTTTTGAACGGCCGCTACCACAAACTCCTTAATATCGACAGCAAAGGCCTCCTGCATTTTTTTCATCGCCTCATTCATGTGGAAAACCGACAACTGTTCGCCTACCACATTCAGGAAATGTTTGGTCCGCCCGGTAATCCGGATTTCCGCCCGTTCCTTGTCGGTAATCATGACGGTATCGCCGATCATGTAGCGCCATGTTCCGGAAACGGTCGAAATCAGAAGCACATAGTTCTCGTTTTCTTCCGCTCCGGCCAGGGTCAGTACGGTTGCTCCTTCGCGTACACGGCCGTCTTCATCCATGTTGTCGTCATTGAAGGGGACAAACTCAAAGAAAATGCCGTTATCGACCATCAGCGCCATGGCGTTGGTTTCAGGTCGTTTCTGAGTGGCCAGGTAGCCCTCCGACGTAAGATAGGTATCGATGTAGGTTAACGGACGGGCAAGCAGTTTCTCAAAACTTTGCTGGTAAGGCTCAAAGGCCACGCCGCCCGTGGTGTAGACCTGCAGATTGGGCCAGATGTCGTGAATGGTTTCCAGACGGTTATACCGGATAATCTCCTTCAGCATCATTTCGACCCAGGAGGGAATACCGCTCAGGCTACCGATATCCCATTTCGGGGCTTCTTCGGCAATGCGTTTTACTTTTTCATCCCAGTCAGCGATGGCGGCAATATCTGCGCCGGGTTTGTAAAATGTCCGGAACCAGGCCGGAATATTGGCAGCGCTGATCCCGCTGATCTCCCCTTCCTGATGGTCTTCTTTCTGAATCAGCGACGTGCTGCTGCCCAGCATCAGAATCTGCTTCTGGAAAACATCGCCGGGTAAGTCGAAATTTTTCAGACTCAGGACCTGCTGCATGCCTGCTTTCCGGATGGCTTCCAGCATGTCTTCCGTCACCGGAATGGCTTTGCTGTTGCTCGTTGTTCCGCTGCTCAGCGCAAAATAATCCTGGCCGCCGGGCCACGTCACGTTCTGATGGCCTTCGAGCAGATAATGCCACCAGTCGGCGTGCATTTTATCATAATCATGCACCGGCACCTGCGCCTGAAAGGCGTTGACCGGATCGTCGCTGTCGAGGATACCGGCAAACCCGAACTTTTTACCAAAGGCTGTTAATTTTGCTTTGTTCAGCATCTGTAACAGCACTGCCCGCTGGGCTTCCTGCGGGTCCGGGTCTGAACTGACAAACCCATAAAAATCGATTGCTTTCCGGATTAATTCGCCGATTACTGCCATTGTCTGTCAAAAAAAATA
>NZ_MORL01000145.1 GCF_001870735.1 Arsenicibacter rosenii
AGCCGCGAGGGTGAGGGGGCGGTGTTTATTGTAACAATTCCCTGCTGATTATCATTGAAAATACCCTTTTCCCTTAACCGTACATGAAACCATTTTTCCTTATTCTCTGCCTCTGGTGGTCTGGTGGTCTTGCTTATGCACAGCCGGTGGTGCTGAACAATCCGGATCATGTTTATGATATTACTGAACACTGCGCTGCGCTTCCGGTGCAGCCCGGGCAAAAAATCACGATCGACTCCTTACTGCTACACCCGGAAAAGTATCCCTTCCGCCCACTTGACCGAAAAGCCATAGAGCCGAATGACAAACGAATGTATTGGCTCAAAGTCGATTTGGTCAATCCGACGCCAGACAACTACTTCCTGCGTTTTCTTTTCATGGGCGATATGCGGTATCAGGGGTTCGAAGCAGACAAAACCCGATTAATCAAGCGCTGGGAGGTTGATCATAATGGAGTGGATATCAGTAATTTATTCTATCGAAGCCGTGGAATAATTCCGTTATTAATCCGGCAAGGGCAAGCGCACACGCTGTTTATTTTCGTTCACCGAAATGGCATTCCAACACTACATGCAGAGTTGATGTCGTCGCAAAAGCTGACAGAGGATACGCATTACCAGGATTTATTTTACGGAATCGGGTTTGGTTTTTTCTTCATTATTACCATCTATAGCTTGTTTTTAGGCATTCGCTTAAAGGACCGTGATAATGTACTGTACGCCTTTGTCGTTATCATGTCCTTGTTAAACTCCGCGCAGAATTATGGAGTCTTCCTTGAATTTTCAGGTACCTGGCCAATTACACTTAAGCATAATTATGGTGTTCTCTTAGGTATCGGCAACAGCATCGGCATTTTCTTTACTATATCCTTCTTACAAATACGGCAACGAGCCAGGTGGTTGTACTGGCCGGGGGTAGGGCTGTCTGTACTATTTGCTGCCGGAAGCCTGAGTATTCTATGCATTTACCTGACAGGGCTACCTGATCAAAAACTACAATATTATTTTGCTTTTCTGGTCGCTTTTACCGGGCCTTTATATGGGGTAATAGCAGGCATTACTGTTTCCTTTAAACGGTATGTACCAGCCTTATTTTTTTGCTTCGGACAGTTTTTCATTTACGTTTTTGTTATCGTTTTTACATTAGGCCACAATGGTTTTATCCCATTTACCTTCTGGGTTCGCAATAGCCTGTTCATTGGCTTTATTTCAGAAACCATAATCTATCTGCTGGGCCTTACCTATAAAATCAACCAGCTTAAAAAGAAGCAGGATGAGGCCATACTGGAACAACTCCGTCTGACAGAACAAAACCAGACACTCATCGAAACCCA
>NZ_MORL01000146.1 GCF_001870735.1 Arsenicibacter rosenii
CGGGGTCCAGCTTGATCATGCCGGATTTGGCGTAAAAGGAGACGCTGTTACACTCAATTTGGAAAATAAATTTGTGCATTCAAACACAATACATTCTAAAAAGACAAGCCATTTAATTTTTAAGAACAGATTAAAAAATAATATTCCTTTATATCATAATACGTATAGATTTGCGAATGAATATGCTGATCATTTTATAAAAGGCTTTTCTGTAGCTTATAAATTATTTTTAAACTCAACCAATGAATTAGTACATTCGCCGCTATCACCTATTATCAATTTTAAAAACGTAGAGATCCGCTATGTATGGCGGCCAACGCTTGTGTATTATAAAATACATAAACATATGCATAGCCATGTTTTTATGTCAGACGCTGAAGAATACAAAAATAAATTACGGAATTTATTATCAATTGCTTACAAAAAAGGACAATTCGATAAATATTACTTTATTCTTGAGTCGGAAATAAAACAAATGCTGGATGGAAATATTCCCTATTTCAGCCTCAATAGTGTAAGTTGTTGTCTAAATAATAATGAAACAGCAACTATCTTTCAATACAATAGCATTGAAAATATTATTTATAGATTACAACGTTTATCTGAAGCACACCAGCATGCACAAATAGAGCATATTACTAAATGGCTTCAGATTACAAGATCAAATTAATTGTTTTTTATATACTTTTCTTTGTCGCTATTAACTTGCAACATATAATTGAGAATAATATGAATATTCTAACTATACCTTATATCGCCGGTGGTCTTTCACATTTTATTCCTTTGTATGTTCTCCAAAAAAAATATTTAAATAACTACTATGGAATAAAAAATAATTTTCTGGTCAACAACAACCTGAGTAAATTTCTTTCTATACAGAATATAGATTCTCTGAAAATTGATTATTCAGTTGAGCAAACCTTTCTTCCTGCATCTAATGCTAAAGATATAAGAGACAGTATCGTAAAAATGGAAAGAGATGCTTACGACACAGTTAAACCAACAGTGATAATTGAAGATAATGCTTTTTTAACGCCTTTAATTGCTGAAGACAATAATATTCCCAGAGTTTCGATACAACGTACAGGCATATTCCGGTCTATAAATAATAAATATAGAAATAGTAAGCATGTCCACTCCATGCAAAAAGGAATACATAATGATAAAGATAAATTTGCTCCAATATGGGCTACTATTTTAAACGATAAAAATTCAGATTATTTTTTCTGGGAAGTTTACGCAAAGCCAAAAGCGAAGGTCATTCCCGGAATTCCATCCATTGAGCGTTTGCCTGATAATACAGAAAACC
>NZ_MORL01000147.1 GCF_001870735.1 Arsenicibacter rosenii
AGCGGATCAAGGTAGCGGTGAAGAACAGCAGCGAGTGGAGTGACTACGTGTTTTCATCGGGTTACAAGCTACGTGCCCTGAGTGAGGTGGAGGCTTATGTGAAGGCGCACAAGCACCTGCCGGGTTTACCGAGTGCGGAACAGGTGGTGGAAGAGGGCATAGATGTGGTGAAGATGAACGCTAAGCTCCTGGAGAAGATCGAAGNTCTGGAGAAAAAAGCTAAAGATGTAGATCAGTTGAAACAAGAAAACAAAGAGATGAAACAACAACTGGAGAAAATTCTTAAGCTGTTAGAAAAAAAGTAGGCATGTTTCATCGCATTAACAGGTAATATAATTAAAGTGAGCCTTTGTCGGCTCATTTTTTATCTATTGTAATGTGCTAGCTATTAGTATATTATAACTGAATTTGCGGGTTTGTCGTACCCATTAGCTAAACAAAGCCTGGTGATGTATAGACCGGACATTGCTTAAGAATTCCTTTTTTCACAATTTTGAAATGGAATTCATCAAAAAGTATTAACTATTTTTTATCCATAAAACACGTTTGTATGGTACGTTTCTACACCTCTTGCCTAACGCTGGGGTTATTGTGCGCAACGCTACCGCTGGTAGCTCAAACCAATCTGGTGGTTACTACGCCAGCTAGCTCAACACCAGGCTCCCAAAATACGTATATTGGTGTGGGGGCAGTCAATTCGTCAACGGCGAATACCGGTACAGACAACGTGTCTGTGGGTTATTTGGCTGGAGCTTCGAATACGTCCGGTCGTAATAACCTGATGATTGGATCACAATCCGGGGTTAGCAACACAGTTGGATCTAATAATGCATTTATTGGTTATTCTACCGGAAGTACAAATACAACCGGCCGTAGCAACGCATTTATTGGTTCATTTGCAGGGAGTGTTAACACAGAAGGAAACAACAACGTGTTTATTGGTTACTTTACCGGTACAACCAACGGAAAAGGAACTAACAATATGTTTTTGGGGTCTGGTTCTGGCTTGTTAAACTTTTCAGGTAACAACAACTCGTATCTGGGAACTGCATCTGGTTTTAATAACTCGACATCTAGCTTCAACGTAGCTGTCGGCGATAGTGCCGGGTATAACAACACGGCTGCCGGTAACACATTTCTTGGAAGCCGTGCTGGTTTCGGTAACACAGATGGAGCCTTAAATACGTTTGTTGGATTTCAAAGTGGTTATACATCGAAGGGTGGTGCTAATACATTTATTGGTTATCAGGCAGGCCGAGGTAATACTACCGGTACAGACAATGTATTTTTAGG
>NZ_MORL01000148.1 GCF_001870735.1 Arsenicibacter rosenii
GGCAACCTGTCAGACAGGGACAGCCGGATGGCAGGAATTTACCGGCAATACGATTAGACCAACTGCGGTTAATGTGTACACAGCTATCTGTACATCCGGAGCCTGTCAAAGCTCCGCTACATTTACGCCTGCTCAGCTTCATTGTACAAATTGTTCCTACCAGACACCTTCTTTTACGAATACACCTAATTGTAATGGCCTGACTTATACCATCACCGCAGCCTGCCTAACCAATAGCACGGCTCATATTTACTGGAATGGCCAGGACAAAGGGAGTAGTTTTACCACCGGTGCCTTAGTCAATAATCAAAGTTACACCTATACAGCCCGTTGCGTTTGGGATGGGACAGGTGATCAGTGTAGTGACAGTGATTTAGCGCAAGGAACCTTTACAGTAAACTGTACACCTACTGACCCCTGTTTTGAAAAACCGGATGATCAACAGCTACTGGCTTCTTCAGAAAATATCTGTCCGGGGAGTCCGGTTAGTCTAAGCGCCAATAACTGTCAGGGAACGGTAACATGGAGTCATGGCTTAGGTACACAAGTATCTGTATCTGATTCACCGGCAACTACAACAACATATAGTTTTACCTGCACACTCAGTGGGGGGTGCCAGCGGATTCGTCAGAAAACCATCCAAGTCACCACCTGCAATCCGTGTATAAACGCATCAGTACCGACACCGGCGATATCAGGGGCGGCTGACGGAACAACCGTGCAGCTTAATACGGCTATTACATTCACCTCGTCGTGTCCGACAAACTATACAACGCATTGGTATAATGGCAATAGTTGTCTCAACTGCAACGTAGCCGGCAGCTGGTCAACCCGTCAATATGATTTTACCGGTACCGGACAGGTTGAGGTCAAGGCAAAGTGTGTCGATAGTAATCAGTGCGAAGGCGACCCGTCGAATGTCATCAGGGTAAATGTTATAGATAACCCCTGCATCAATAAGTCCCTGCCCGCCCCGCAGGTACAGAATGTTAGTGTTCGGAGCGGCGAATCCTTCATGCTCTCGCCATCCTGTTCATCCGGAACGGCTCAGGTCTTTCTAAGCAACCAATGGACGAATGCACCCTATACCCTGACAAACATCAATGTGCCGGTTACCTATCAGGCACGGTGTGCCGAAACCGTCGGTTCGGCCACCTGTTCCGGGGCCGTGGTAAGCGGTTCGGTTACCCTGCGGGCCAATCAGGGGCTTATTGTTAATCCGACACCGGATCAGGATCTGACCGTCAATACACCGGTTGATTTTTATGTCAATGCCTTTACGGACCCTGACGG
>NZ_MORL01000149.1 GCF_001870735.1 Arsenicibacter rosenii
GGAAATGTATGATTAGTTGACATGATGTTACATTGAGTTCAAAGGGATTCTGTATCCCGTTGGAGAAAGGTCACTATTACTGCAAACGCTCAACAAACCACGTAATCTGCCCGAAGGTTGCCGGAGCAGCGATATAGTCATTACACAGCAAGGTGATTCTGTAAATTTCTTTGGTTGTATGCAGCATGATCAACATTCGGCCCATGTCTCGCTGAGTAGGGTTGAAGGACTTATTCCAGGGGAGCCATGTACCAGACGTTACATTATTAAAAACAGAATGTTGAGGTTGCAGTGTTGCTCCTGAATTTTGCCCTTGGCCAGAAAGCTCCGCAAAAACTGTAACGGCAGTTGTGGCTCCCGTAACCTGAGCAATCTGAACACTGCTTAAATTATCTTTTACATTCGCAGGCAGACCTGAGTAACGAACTTTAATATTACCAAATGTAAACTCGGTGGCAGCCTGAACCTCAGCATCCGTTGACGATGGAATTGGAGAAATTGTTTTTGATCCAAAACTCAGGAATTTCTGGGTTTCCGTCTGGATATTTAATTTACCCCATCTTGTTCCATCCCACATGTACAATGTGTTTGCATCAACAGCCGTAGACCCACTGCCGGCCGCATTGATATTCACGACCATCAGACCGATTGCCGGTGAGGTAATAGGAGCGGCATTATCACTTGATGTAAGTTGTACCCTTGGCGGTAAAAAGCCCTTATTGGCCGACTGCACTTCGAGCATAGCCGACGGGTCAGGGGTGCCAGGCGTGGTGCCGATCTTTACCTGCGCCCACAAACTCGTCGAAGAAAACGTGAGGATAGCCACTGCGGCTACAATTGATCTAAAAAGGGTAGTTGTTTTCATTGGTTTGCGTAAGAAATTAGATGAATTATAAATACTATCCTGTACGGGTATAGCCGTACAGGACTTGCTGTACTTAACTGGTTAGTCCCCTACCCTGCCCATACAGGGAAGAGAGTGGCCCATGCACGGAGATATGTCAGGAATTAAGTGCCTGCTGTTGTGTCAACCGGTCACCGCTACAGTTGTCGCCAAGACAACAAGCGCCTGACGGTTGCGTATATACGCAACTTGTTTTGATATAAATTTTCATATCATTTACCTGCATGAACTTGTTAACCAAGTGTGCAAAAATGAGGGCTAATTTCTGGATCGCCGCCTGTTTTTTCCGGCCGATTACACGAAACCGGGTATAGAGCATCTGAAACCATGTATTTACTTACATCAAATGATATGTGGCTGCGTCGGGCGCAAACATGATGCCAGCG
>NZ_MORL01000015.1 GCF_001870735.1 Arsenicibacter rosenii
GGGAGTGCAAAATTAGTGTTTTTCAAATTTGTTGTCAAGTGTTTTTCAAAATATTTTTTTTTAATCTTTATTCCGAAATTCAGCTTGTCAAACGCCGTATCAGGAGGACTCTTTCGTGTCGGCTGCTTTCCCTCATTTGGGAGTGCAAAATTAGTATTTTTCAAATTTCGTGTCAAGCGTTTTTCAAAATATTTTTTTTAACCTTNGCTTGTCAGTTTGTGGCTTCTATTTCTGCTTTCGCTTTGTTTTTCAGCCGTTTCCCTCATTTGGGACTGCAAAGGTAGGGCATTTTTCACCCTCTTGTCAAGCCTTTACTTAAAAAAACTTCAAAATAGTTTACTCATATCAACTTAACTGGCTGGTTTTTCGAAACTTATATCGTTAAAAAAAATACGTTTTTTTTGCCCGTCATTATGCTTCTTCCAGAATCAAAAAAATTGTATTTTTCCGGTATATAGCCGGCTTAGATCTACAGGATATTTGGCCATTTTAGTTATTATATGGCATATCTCCCGTCAAATAAGGGTATACCGGACAATATGACGGCAATCATGCAGCTATAGCAGAATATTATCTTATATGATTTAGTACCTTTTTTATGAAAATACTGCACACCGCTGACTGGCATCTCGGCAAAAAGCTCTTTGATAAATCCCGGGCACAGGAACAAAAAGATGTATTGGAAGAGATCATTTCCATTGCAACTAATGAAAATGTTGACCTGATTCTGGTTGCCGGAGATCTGTTCGACACCTTTACGCCTTCAGCAGAAGCAGAAGACTTGCTGTATAGTACGCTGAAAACGCTGTCAGACGGAGGACGACGCCCTGTTATTGCTATTGCCGGTAATCACGACAATCCTGACCGCATCGAGGCACAGGACCATTTTGCCCGTGAGTGCGGCATTGTCTTCACCGGCTATCCGACGACCATTGTCAATCCGTTTCAGCTAAGCTGTAATGCGCGGGTGATCCGGACAGCACCCGGATTCGTAGAACTCCGGTTGCCCGATCATGCGGCTCCGGTACGCATTCTACTGACACCTTATGCCAATGAAACCCGGATGCGGCGCTTTTTAGGCATCGATCAGGCCGATGATGAATTACGGCAACACCTCCATACGCACTGGCAGCAGCTGGCCGACCAGTATATGGATGAGGAAGGGGTTAACTTATTAGTCGCTCACCTGTTTTTCATGAAGCGGGATGGCGAACAGCCTGAGGAGCCCGAGGAAGAACGTAGTATTCTACAGGTGGGCGGGGCGTCTATGATCTTCACTGACCTGATTCCGGCACAGGTACAATATGCGGCGCTCGGACACCTTCACCGGTATCAGTCGCTGGACGGCGGGCCGTGTCCTGTTATATATAGTAGTAGCCCGCTGGCCTATAGCTTTGCCGAGGCCGATCAGCAGAAATACGTTGTCCTGATCGATGCAGTCCCCGGACAGCCGGTTTCGTATCAGCCGGTCCCCCTCACTAAAGGACGCCGCTTATTACGGAAGCGGTTTACGCAACTGACCGACGCCATTGAATGGCTGACCGCTAATCCGGATTGCTTTCCGGAAGTGACATTGCAAACCGAAACCTATCTGACCAGTGAAGAACGCCAGCAGCTGGCCCGCTCTCATGACCGGCTGGTAGCTATTATTCCGGATATTCGTCCTGAAGCCGGTGAGCCGACTGCGGAGTCGGCCGGTTCTCAGATTGACCTCACCCAATCGATGACAGATTTGTTTACCGGGTATTTTAAAACCCAAAAAAAGAATCAGGTCCCCAACGAGCGTTTACTGGACCTGTTTAAAGAAGTACTAAACACAACTATTGAATGATTCCGGTTCGATTGGCCGTTCAGGGTTTATATTCTTATCAGGAACGGCAGGAAGTAGATTTTCAGAAGTTAACCAATACCAGTTTATTCGGCATTTTCGGACAGGTCGGCAGTGGTAAGACCTCGTTGCTGGAAGCCATCAGCTTTGTGCTGTATGGCGAAACCGAGCGGCTTAATGGCCGGGACAATCGTCAGTATAATATGATGAACCTCAAATCGGGCCACATGGTCATTGATTTTGAGTTCCGGGCTGGTGCCGGCCATGAGCTGTATAAGTACGTTTACGAAGCAAAGCGGAATGCGAAAAAGCATCAGGAAATAAAGGCCGGCGAACGGCGTGTATTCCAATGGCAGGAGACCGGCTGGGTTCCCGTATCCATTGAACGGGAAGACATCGGTCAGTTTACTCAACAGTTGATTGGCCTCGACTATGATAATTTTAAGCGCACCATTATCATTCCCCAGAACCAGTTCCGCGAATTTCTGGAACTGAGCCCTAAGGAACGCACCGACATGATGAGCCGGTTGTTCCAGCTTAATAAGTTTGATTTGTCGGCGCAGGTAGCCAGTCTGGAGAAAAAGAACAATACCGAACTGGATTTCGTCAAAGGGCAGCTTGATGGCCTGGGACAGGCCTCGCCGGAGGCGATCGATGACGCGTGGAAGCAGATTCAGCAGGTAATTAGCGACATTCAGGCACTTGATCAGCAAATCGGCGTCCAAAAAAAGCAGGAAGAGCAGCTGATCGGTCTTAAAAAACGGCATGATGAGCTGGCAAAAGCACAGCAGGAGTTAACCGCCCTCGCCGGTCAGCAAGCCCGCTATGATGAGTTACAGCGCCGGGTCCGGCAATATGAGCAGTGTCTGGTACTGTTTAAGCCGTTGCTGTCGCAGATTAACGAACAGACAAATAAGCAGAATAGTACGAACCGGTCCATTCAGGCGATACAGCACGAACTGTCGATTGCCCGGCAGACCCTAACCACACTACAGCAGGATTACGACAAGGCCAAAATCGCCTATGAACAACGGGAGGTCATTCGGGAACAACTGGACGAACTGGATACGGTCATTTTAATTCAAAATAACCGGAATGCCATTTCCAGACACGAAAAAGACCTGGCGCGCGCTAAAAGAGACGTGGAGACGATCACACGTGAGATCGAACAACAAACCGGGCAGCAGACAGCGTTACAGAAAAAAGTCAGCGCGTTCAGTCAGGACGAGTCGAGAATTGACCAGCTGAACGAAATCCGGTTGTGGTTTACGGGATATCGGCCATTGAAGGAAAAAATTGACGGGTTCGACCGCAAGATTGCGGAAAACGAAAAAGCACAGGAACAGATTAAGCAACGGAAAGACGAAGCACTTCAGGGCTTCCCTGCCGAATGGGCCGATCTACAGCTGAAAGTTCTGCCGGACACCATTGAAGAAGCCTTCTCCCGTCTCAAAAGTCAGCGCGACGAGCGTAAGCGGCTGCTGGATGATTTACTGCTGAAACAACACCTCCAGCGCTACGCAAATGCCCTGACCGACGGTAAACCCTGCCCGCTCTGTGGCTCGGAGCACCACCCGGCCGTTCATCAGGATAGTACCATTGATGATGAGGTGACCAAAGCGCAGGGCATGCTGGTGCGCTGGGAAAACCGTCTTGATCAAACAATGAACCTGAAAGCGGCCATTACCGGGCTTTTGGGCGAAATCAAAACGGTGTTCGGACAAACCAGGCAGCTGATCAACGAAAAAGCGGAGGCCGTAATGGCGAAAAACGAACACGAGCGGCTATTCGTCTGGCAGGAGTTTACCACCGATCAGGAACAGGAGGTTAAGCAGGCGCTGTTCCGGGAGCAGGAAAAGCAGAAGCAACTGGGCGAAGCACGGAAACAGCTGGATGCGCTTAATGAGCAGTTGGCGAAAGCCGAGAAAGACCGTTTTTCGCTCTTAACAAAACAAACTGAGACGGTAACCCTCATTGCCAGCCTGCGTGAAACCATTCAGGAAAAGCTCAACACACTCCGGCATTTTCAGGAAAATCAGATTGCCCCCCTGGACATTACGGAAATCAGTGATCTGAAAGACAAGTTAAGCACGAAATACACGCGGGCTAAAGAGCAGTTTGACGATATTACACAAAACCTGGACAAGGCCCGGCAGCAGAATGCCCGGCTGGACGGACAACTGGAGGAGCTTACCAAACAGCTACAGACGCTGCAAACCGAACTGGCCAAAACGACACGGGAGCTGGAACAAACCCTGGCCGGCCATGCCTACGACCGGCCGGCAGTTGAGCAGATTCTGCGGGCCGACCTGAACGTAGCCCATGAAAAGAAAAACCTGGACAGCTTTTATGCCGAACTGGAAGCCTGCCGCCGGACCGTTGAGAAACTGAGTGACGAACTCGCCGGTCAGCCGTTTGATGCAGCCCTTCTGCAGGCAGTAACTGCCAGACTCCGGCAGATGCAGCAGGATAGCAACGCCCTTCATCAGTCATTAGGAACAAAACAGAACGCCCACAAGGAGCTGGTACAGCAGTGGGAACTGAAACAGGATATCCAGAAGCAGTTTGATGCACTGACCATCCGGCAGAAAGATCTGAAAGAGCTGGAAGGTCTGTTCCGTGGGCAAGGCTTTGTTAAATACGTATCGACGGTTTACCTGAATGAACTCTGCCAGACGGCCAATGAGCGGTTTATGCGTTTGACGAAGAATCAGCTCCGGCTTGAGTATGACGATAATAACTTTGTTATCCGCGATTTTCTGAATGGTGGCAAAACCCGTCTGGCCAAGACCTTATCAGGGGGGCAGATGTTTCAGGCGGCCTTGTCGCTGGCACTGGCCCTGTCAGACAACATCCAGCACCTGACCCAGTCAAAGCAAAACCTCTTTTTTCTGGACGAAGGGTTCGGCAGTCTGGATAAAAACTCACTGGAAACCGTGTTTGACACCTTAAAATCGCTGCGGCGCGAAAACCGGATTGTTGGTATCATCTCACACGTTGAAGAATTACAGCAGGAAATTGATACCTATATCCGGACGGTGCATTCGGAGCATGGCAGCGTGATTAAATGCAGCTGGGATTAATTTTCAACTGCCCGAGCGGTGGGACGTTCACCCACATATATGACCGTTCCACCTTATTCCCGGGACGCTTCATCCGAAATTAGTTTCGATTTACTTGCTTATGCAACATTTTTGAGCGGAAAAGCGTATACCAGAATATGTGTATTTCATATTGCAGCCAACTACCATGAACACACGAACTATCGGGCAACAGACAGCCCCTATCGCTGAAATTGAACGCATACTTACTCGTAAATTATTTGTCCGTCCGGGCACATTCCGGCCTGACTATGATTTATTCCGGCATTTACATTTGTTCCGTACCGACTTTTTAGAGTTACTCAATTATGTAGAAGACCGGTTCCGTATCGAGCTACATGAGGAAGAGGTGAATCAGGTTCGCACAGCACGTCAATTGAGTGATCTTGTTTTACAGCATCTGGAGGTAGAACACGCTTAATTTTACAGACATCAAACCAAAAAAGGCGGGGCATTCCGGATTACCGGACGCCCCGCCTTTTTTGGTATCAATCAGACAGGATTACTGCTGGTTCTGCATCATCTGCATTACTTCTTCTGACACACCGGTCATGGCAAAACCACCATCGTGGAACAGGTTCTGCATCGTTACCATCCGTGTAAAGTCAGAGAACAGCGACACCACGTAGTTTGCACAATCTTCGGCCGATGCATTGCCTAGCGGCGCCATACTGTCGGCAAAACCATAGAACTTATCGAACCCGCCGATGCCCGAACCCGCCGTTGTAACGGTTGGTGACTGCGACACGGTGTTGACGCGTACTTTCCGGTATTTACCATAGTGGTAGCCAAAGCTGCGGGCGATTGATTCCAGCATGGCTTTCGCTTCAGCCATATCGGTATAGAACGGGAATGTCCGCTGGGCTGCCATGTAGGTCAGTGCCACAACAGAGCCCCACTCGCTGATAGCATCCATTTTATAGGCTGTCTGCAGCATTTTGTGGAAAGACAGCGCAGAGATGTCCACACTTTGCTTGAACCAGTCATAGTTCAGGTCGGTGTAGGCACGGCCTTTCCGGATATTCGGGCTCATACCGATTGAGTGCAGGACAAAGTCAACTTTACCGCCCAAAACTTCCTGCGACTTCGTAAAGAGGTTCGTCAGGTCGTCGGTAGACGTGGCATCCGCCGGGATAATTTCCGCTTCGCACTGCTCAGCCAGTTGTTTGATCGCGCCCATCCGCATGGCGATCGGGGCATTCGTCAGTGTGAAGGTAGCTCCTTCTTCTTTTGCCTTCAGGGCAACCTTCCAGGCAATTGATTTTTCGTCGAGGGCACCAGAGATGATACCGCGTTTTCCTTTGAGTAATCCGTAAGCCATTTGTTTAATGTATAATGGAAAATGAATAATGAATAATGAAGGGCTTTCTACTCCACCATGTGGTCTTTATTGTCCATTGTACATTATTCATTGTACATTGATGAAATCGCGTCAAAGGTAATTACTTTTTTCGGGCTAATGCGAATTTCGTGGCGGATGGTGCAACCGGTTGCAGATGTAGCACCTCTTCCAAAAACTGTTTGGTCGACTGATAGACAGCACTCAGCGATTTAGATGTAAAGTGCGAAGCGATCACGTGGGCACCGGCATCGGGGAATGCCTGTCTGCGTTTCAATCCGGCGGGTGTACCCAGCGCCTCGTACATCTCCTGCATGGCTGCCACCGACACCACCTTATCCTGGTGTTCTTCGTCCTTGTAATAATACCCCATGAACAGCGGCTGCTTCACCATGGCAAACGTTTCCGGGGTCATGTACGTGTCCAGCATGGTTTGCAGCGTCAGGAATCCGTTGATGTGGTATTGTGTCAGCCAGTACTGCGCCCGGTCGGGTGTATATTTTGTAACGACCACATGATTGCCCAGCAATACGGTCTGCCCGATCTGCTTACCCCAGGGCCCTGTTACGAGCTTTAAGGCCGGAACCGCCACGGCAATACAGGGTGAGTAGAGTACAATGCCCGCCAGATCGGGGTGTTTTGCCGCCAGACAAAGCGTCAGCATCCCTCCCGCCGACGTTCCGATCACAATTACCTTATCGCCCAGGGCCCGCCCGATGGCCAGCGCCTCCTCGGCCGACGCCAGGTACCGGGCCGGTGTCATGTGCTCCATGGCATCCGGCGATTTCAGACCATGCTCATAGGTTCGTCCCAGATAGAGATTACACCCGAAGGTTTTGGCCAGCTGTTTATGCACCGGATCCCCCTCGGCCCAGCTCGCCGCAAACCCCGGAATATATACCATACTGTAGGGGGTTCTGACTTTCCGGTTGCTATCCGCCCAGACGATCCGGGCCTGATTGTCGGGCTTCAGATCCGCTTTGGCCTCCGAGGCAGCAATCTGCCGGTCGAGCTTAGCCAGATCGGTTTCGACCGGAGCAGTCCGGATCTGCTCATCCGGAAATGTAAACCTCGGTCCTGCCATATATCCTATTCCTAGAATGGCCATCAGGATACCGGCCCGTTTGAAAAAGCGTTTCATAGCATTAACTGTATTCCTTGATATCCATCCGGATACGCCAGTCTTTAGGCAGATAGTTGTTCACCCGATTGCCGATGCCCTTGAGCCAGCCCAGATTCAGGCCTTCGTAGCGGGCTACGATCCAGCCCCGCACCGATTCATCCAGCACCAGATTTTCTTTTTTAAAGTAATGCAGTGCTTCTTCGCGGCTCAGATCAACCCCGGCCACATCTGCCCGGATGGCTGTACTGAGCGCCAGCGAATGCGAAGGGATAAAATCATTGCCTTTGAACAGGCCCATGTCAAGGCCGAAGCCTTTGTTGTGCAGGGCAGCATCCAGCAGAATCAGATCTTTTTCAAGCGCCTTTGGTATCGCCATCACATCCTGATTCGGTTTTTGCCAGTATGAAAACGCCTGTTCGTCTGTCAGGAAGCTCTTTACCTGCCCGGTTTCCCGGGGCCGGAGCGGTTTCAGGTTTTTAAAACCGCGCGGAGGTTGTTTGCTGGTCTGATAATCCGCCGCTTTTTTGCGGAATACACTGATAAAGAACCCCTCTCCCTTTACCCGATGCGGATAACACTGGTAGCCGACAGCCTTCCCGACCGTTTTTTCCACAATCTGCCAGGCAGCAGGCAACGACAGCGGGATGCATTCGAAACCATGCTCCGTCAGCCATTGCAGGTTTTCGGTGTTTTCGGAATCATTATAGGTACAGGTACTGTAAATCAGCACACCTCCTTCATCGATCAGTGGCGCGGCGGCGGTCAGAATGCGCTTCTGGCGACCGGCGCATAACTGCACGCTATCCGGCGACCATTCCCGCATGGCTTCCGGATCTTTGCGGAACAGCCCCTCGCCCGAACACGGGGCATCGACCATTACCAGGTCAAAGAACCCGGTCAGGGCTTTAAAATCTTCAGGATCATGATTGGCCACGACCACATTCGGATAACCCCATTTTTCAATATTTTCCCGCAGCACCGGCACCCGTGTCCGGATCACCTCATTACAAACCAGCAACGAATCGGGATGCAGTGTTGAGGCCATGAGTGTACTTTTCCCGCCGGGGGCCGCACACAGGTCAAGCGCACGGATGGGATAATTGGTTTTTACGGTTTGCCGCATGGCCTCCGCCAGGAGCATCGACGACGCTTCCTGCACATAATAGGCGCCCGCCTGAAAAGCCGGATCGAGCGTAAATACAGGCCGTTCGGGCAAATAAATACCCTCCGTACACCAGGGAACCGTTGCCAGCCCCTCGGTCTTAAACGCTGGTTTGCGTGGATTGATCCGAATACTGACAGGTGTTGGTTCACGCAGAGCAGCCACAAAGGCAGGGAATTCGTCACCCAATTGCGCTTGCATAGCTGCCTCAAACGCAGCAGGAAGATTCGACACGTTCATACCACAAAGGTACTCTTTTGTAAAACGGTTTGGTAATCTGTTTCTTTGCACACAAAGCAATCAATCTGAATCGGAGCACATGCCTCAAGAACCAATGAATCAATTAACGGAGCGTTTCAGCCGCATTAAAACCTTCATTTTCGACGTCGATGGTGTATTGACGGATGGCAGTGTAAACTGTCTGGCTTCCGGCGAAATGTATCGTACGTTTAATATTAAGGATGGCTACGGCATTGAGCAGGCCATTAAGGCCGGGTTCAAAGTCGCCATCATTTCGGCCGGCAATCAGGAAGGGGTTCGCAAGCGGCTCGAATTCCTGAAGATCAAGGACATTTTTATGGGCGGGCCAACCGATCAGAAGATCAATGCATACCTCGGCCTGATGACGCGTGACAGCCTGGTAGAAGACGAAATTCTGTACATGGGCGACGACCTGCCCGATTATCAGATTCTGGCGCGTCCGGCCTTACTGAGCGCCTGCCCCGCCGATGCCGTCGAGGAAATTCAGTCTGTCTGCGACTACATTTCGCCGAAAGGGGGTGGTCAGGGTGCGGTCAGGGACGTTATTGAGCAGGTGATGAAAGCCCAGGGCAACTGGGCGGCGTGGCTGAAGTAAAGAGCGAAAGAGCGGGCCGCTTTGGCGGCCAAAGAATGAAGGAGCGACGGTGGCCTTTGGCTGAATACCTCACCTAAAGGTGGCTATCACTGTCCCTCATCAGGAAATATCCATTACCCTGACCACCTCACCGGTGTCGCTACAGGTGTCGAGCAGGATTTGGTTTGTCTGATGCAGGAGCGGGTGAACAACGTCCGGGGCTACCTCGGCCAACGGTACCAACGTAAACCGGCGGACATGCAGGTATGGATGCGGCAACGTAAGCCGGTCGCTCTGGCAGATCAGCTGATCGTAGTAAAGCAGGTCAATATCAATCAGCCGGGCACCCCATTTCTCGTGGCGCACCCGGCCCAGCTCCTGCTCAATGGCCTGTGTTTTGGTCAGTACCACCTCCGGTGCATCCGTCGTTTCAACCAAAAGAACCTGATTCAGAAACGCAGGTTGATCGGTCAGCCCCCAGGCGGCCGTTTCGTAGAACGCCGATGCGCGGGTTACGTTTCCAACCCGGTCACCGAGCAGGGTACGGGCTTTTTGCAGGGTATTAACCCGGTCGCCCAGATTCGCGCCGAGCAGAATAAACACAGTATGCATGCACAAAGGTAATACGACAACCGTTCGGCTACGTGTAAGCGGGGGTTTTCCGGGAGAACAATCCCACCACGGCCATCACAAACGCACTGGCAGCGCCAAGGCCGGCAATTACCTGAATCGACAGCGTCTGTTGCTCAACGGCAATGGCGATATAAGCCCAGACAAATACCAGGATATACGCCACATCGCGGTAACGGTTAAAGAGGTAAGCCCCGATTAAGATTCCTATAACCAGTATGCTAAGCGCCCATCCGGCTTCGGGCAGGCTTGCCAGACTAAAATCCGTGGCCTTCAGCAGCACCGTCACGTTTAGAATCGTCGCTACCGTCAGCCAGCCGAAATAGATTGAAAACGGCACACGGGCCAGCCAGGTCTCGGTGGCATTGACGGGGCGCGTACGAATCTGCAAGGCTTCAATAACCTTCCAGAGGCTGAGCAGCATGGCCAGAATAACCAGCACCGAAACACTGATCCATTCCTGATTGAAGATCGGGCTCCAGATCGCATTCAGAAACCCGTTTATAATGACCCAGTGCCCGGCAGCCCGGAAACGGGGGTTGTGTCGTTGAGCCGGAAGCGCCTGATACACGGCAAAACCGATCAGGCCCAGAAAAATAATTCCCCAGATCGAAAACGCGTAGCCGGCCGGGGTAATCAGTGTGTGATACTTGTTGGAGACATCGCCGTTGGTTTGTCCGCCAAAAGCACCGGTATTCGACAGGTAGTTCATGACGAGCAGCGTAACCACGCTCACTACCACTAAAATCTGACGTAGTTTATCGTTCAACATAACAAAAGCCACTAATTGATTTTTACTCAACTAATGGCTTTCGGTTATGTTCGGGCAATTTCCCGTGTTTCTATCGTAGAGACAAGGCATGCCTTGTCAATATTCCAGAATTTTGAATTCGGTCCGGCGGTTGCGCTGGTGCTCCTCTTCGGTTTTCGCATTTTTCACAATCAGCTCGGTTTCGCCGTACCCTTTTGCCGTAATCCGCTCAGCCTCGACGCCCTTTGACACGATGTAATCCACTGCCGACTTAGCCCGGTTCTCTGAAAGTTTCATGTTATATGCATCGCTCGAACGCACATCGGTATGAGACCCTAATTCAATTTTGAGTGTCGGGTTATCTTTCATGATCGTTACCAGCTTATCAAGTTCAATAGCTGCGTCAGGACGAATATTGTATTTGTTTAAGTCATAGTATATGTTATCCAGAACAAACGTTTTGTTCAGTTCCAGCCGGTCCAGCAGCAGGTCGACCGTAAACGTAGTATCGGTTTCGGCTTTTTTCAGGAAGATCTCCGGAATCCGGCGGCCCTGCATCGTAAACGGCTCCCGTTTGGCCAGGTATCCGCGACGCTCGGCCAGAATCGAATAGTCTTTACCTTCCTGCAATGGATATTTACCAAATGTACCAGGTTTGCCGGTAGTACCTTCGGCAATGGCTTCACCGGTTGATTCGTCAAAAATGCGGACCCGTACAGAATCCAGCAACACCGGTGCTTCTTCTTTGGCGGAAACGGTTCCGGCCAGGAAGTAGTGAACAATTTTCGGCGCCCCCGCCGGCGGCGTATTTTTCGCGATCGTGGTTGAATCTTCCTGTACGGAGGTATCGTTGATAAAGTAGATATCATCATCACCCTTACCACCGGTCCGGTTTGACGCAAAATACCCCTGACCGTCGTCGAAGAACATCAGGCCAAAGTCGTCGGCCGGCGAGTTAATTGGCTGGCCCAGATTTTCGACGCGGATAACACCCTGCGATCGGGTAGCAACAAAAATATCCAGCTTGCCAAGGCCCGGATGACCGTCTGAGGCAAAATACAGTTTCCCGTCGCTTGCCACGTACGGAAACATTTCGTCGCCCGGCGTATTGATGTCGCGGCCCATATTCACCGGACGGCTGAAGCGGCCCGATGCATCAATGTTGGTCCGGTAGATGTCAATCCCACCGGCACCACCGGCGCGGTTCGACGCGAAGTAGAGCGTCCGGCCATCGGCAGAAAACGCCGGTGAGCCGTCCCAGGCGGTAGAGTCACTGATGGGCAGACGAATCGGCGCCCCCCATGCCCCGTTAGCATCCTGACGGCTAACGAACAGATCGACATCAAGGCCACCTTTTTTCTTACCGTTGTTGCCCCGGGCAAACACCATTACCTTACCATCTTTCGAAAACGTCGGTGTTCCTTCGTTTACATCGCTCTGAAAAACCGTGTTGCTGAATACCTGCGCATTGTTGCCGGTTTCATCCGGATTCTGACCCAGTTTAATTTTATACAGACCCAGCATTGGCTGGCCGTTGTTCTTGTAAATCTGGTCTTTGCGTGAAGCCGTGAAAATCAGTTCTCCGTTGCGCGCCATTGGCGAGAATTCGGCACCGGCCGTGTTCAGACCACCCATATTTTTGATTTCATAGGGCGTCTTCTTCGAGGCGATGATGTCGATGGCTTTCAGTGTTTCTATTTCCCGGCGGGCCTTATCGGCAAAGATTTTACCCGACGGCTTGCCATCTACATACTGCTGCAACTGCTGCAAAGCTTCCGGATAGCGTCCCTGTGCCTTCAGGGCATATGCATAATGAAAACGCACATCGGGTTCAATGGTGCCTGCGTCAATGGCCTTCTGGTAAAAAGGGGCTGACTCTGCAAAACGGTTCGACAACCGGTACGACTCACCCAGGTAATAGTTTACCCGCTTTGGGTCGAGGTCGCCCTTGTTCGCCTTTTCGAATTGCGTCAGCGCCAGGTTATATTCACCGGCATCGTAGTAATGCACACCCTTTTTGTAAGCCTGCATGGCCGAATTGCAGCCAGCCAGGCCAGCTGCCACGCCTACTGCCAACAACCAGGTATAGGAAGTACTGATTTTCATGTCGTTTGAAGAAGGAATCAACCGATTTTGCCCAAGATACATAAAACCGGGCTGGCTTGGTTTATGTTGTCTTACATTTAACGATTGAAACCAAAAATTAGTCTGAGTGACTACTGCGAATACGTTTTATACTGCCGGCTCGTCTTCATCCGACCCGATCATCTTCTCCAGCGCCTCCGTAACCGAGGTCGCCACGATGAGTAATTCGCGGTTTTCGGCCTTCAGAAACCCATCGTCTACCATACGGTCAAGCTGTTTCAGCATCAGATCGTAATAGCCGTTGATGTTGATTACCGCCACCGGCCCATCATATAGTTTCAGCTGCCGCCACGCCAGAATCTCAAACAGTTCGTCGAGAGTACCATATCCGCCCGGCAGGGCAATCACTCCGCGGGCCAGCTGCACCATCTTAAATTTCCGTTCGTGCATGGTCTCCACAAAATGCAGCTCAGTCAGGGTCTGGTGAGCCACTTCCAGTTCGGCCAGGAAATTCGGGATTACACCCGTGACTTCGCCGCCGCTCAGAATAACGGTATCGGCAACGGTACCCATGAGGCCGAAACCGCCTCCGCCATAAATCAGCCGGATTTTACGGGCAGCCAGCTCACGGCCCAGCTCAGCCGCCACTTCTTTGTATATCGGATTTGTACCGGGGCTGGATCCGCAGTACACAACAATGCTTTGCATGGTTAACAGCTAAATGTCAAATGGTTAAATCAATGTATTCAGATCAAGACCGCCAAAGGTGCCCGACGACATCAGCAGCAGCACATCGGCCTGCGGCAATTGCTGTAACAGCCAGGTTTGCAGATCGGCTGTTTCGGTAAACACCTGCAGGTCGGCGCGGCCGAAAGCGGCTTTTACATCGTCCGGCGTAATCGGCTCCAGCCGCTTGACAGCCAGCGTATGGGCATTGTAGTACACGACTGCCACATCCGCAGCATCCAGCCGGTTTTTATACTGGCTGAGGAAGTTTTTGTTCAGACTGCTGAAGGTATGCAGTTCCACACAGGCCAGGATTTTCTTGTCGGGGAATTGCTCACGAACGGCTTCTGTGGTGGCTTCTACCTTTGACGGAGCATGGGCAAAATCACGAAAAACCGTTTTGCTGCCTTGCGTCGTGACCCGCTCCAGCCGGCGGGATGCGCCCTTAAACGACTGAATCGCTTCGTAGAACATATCTTCGGTAATGCCCAGCCGGTCGCAGACAGTCATAGCTCCTGACAGGTTTTTCATGTTGTGCTCGCCGAAAATCAGGAGCGGCAACCGCGTATTCTGTTTGGTCAGCAGGAACGTCTGTCCGTCTTTAATTTCGTACGGATGTGCTTTATACGGCAACCGGTGTACGTCTTCGCGCTCTTTCTGGCCGATTACATCGAGCATATCGTCGGTCTGGTCGAACACCAGAATACCGCCTTTCGGCATAGCATCAGCCAGCAGCTCAAACTGATCCACATACACTTCGTAGGTCGGGTAGATGTTGACATGGTCCCAGGCAATCCCGCTGATGAGGGCAATATGGGGCTGGTAGTGCAGAAATTTCGGACGCGAATCCACCGGCGACGACGCATATTCATCGCCTTCGATCACGATCACCGGCGCGCGCTGCGTCAGCTTCACCATGTTGTCGAAGCCTTCGAGCTGAGCCCCTACCAGGTAATCGAACTCCCGCTTGTGGTACTTCAGCACGTGCAGGATCATCGACGTAATCGTCGTTTTGCCATGGCTGCCGGCAATCACCACCCGCTGTTTGTTTTCGCTGTGGCGGTAGATGTATTCCGGATACGAATACATCGGGATACCCAGTGCCTGTGCGCGGGCCAGTTCCGGATTGTCTTTGCGGGCGTGCATACCCACAATTACGGCATCCAGCCGGTCGCTTATTTTTTCGGGAAACCATCCTTCCGTTTCCGGCAACAAACCATGTTGTGCCAGGCGGGTGCGCGACGGCTCATAAATTTCATCATCAGATCCGGTAATGGTATGACCTTGTTGATGGAGCGCAATGGCCAGGTTGTGCATCGCACTGCCACCAATCGATATGAAGTGTATAGCCTGTGGCTTCATTCGTGTATATTAAGTATAAAAAACAGACTTGTGTAGTAAAAAACGCAGACAAAGTTAGAAGTTCTTATTTACTTATCTTTGTTGAAAACCTTTACCTTATGGATCAGCGCATTATTAACCTCTTCGATGAGTACACCCACAAGCCGCTCAAGCGGGAAGACTTCCTGAAACGGCTGGCAAACCTGACCGGTGGCATGGCGGCGGCACTGGCCGTATTGCCAATGCTCGAAATCAATTACGCCAAAGCCGAAACCGTTCCGACCGACGATGACCGGATCAAAACCGAGCGCATCGAGTACCCGGGCGACGGTACTACGATGAAAGGCTATGTGGCCCGCCCCACCGCTGTCGGCAAGTACCCTGCCGTTGTTGTGATTCATGAAAACCGGGGGCTCAACCCCCATATCGAAGACGTAACCCGCCGGCTGGCCCTGTCCGGTTTTCTGGCCATGGCCCCCGATGCCCTCTCGGTGTTCGGCGGTACGCCAACCGACGAAGCGCAGGTCCGTGAGAACTTCGGGAAGCTTGATGCCGCCAAAAACCTGACTAACTTCAAAAATGCAGTGGCCTATCTCAAAGGACGGCCCGACAGCACCGGCAAAGTCGGTTGTGTCGGCTTTTGCTGGGGCGGCGCCATGGCCAACCAACTGGCAGTCAACGTGCCCGACCTGAAAGCAGCCGTTGCGTTTTATGGCCGGCAGCCGGAAGTCGCGCAGGTGCCGAACATTAAAGCAGCCGTACAACTCCACTACGGTGGCCTCGACGAACGGATCAATGCCGGCATTCCGGCCTACGAAGAAGCCCTGAAGCAGGCAAAGGTTCCGTATGAACTGTACGTATACGACAACGTTAACCATGCTTTCCATAACGATACGGCCCCGACCCGCTACAACGAAGCGGCGGCGAAACTAGCCTGGGACCGTACACTGACATTCTTCAGAAAATGGCTGGCCTGATGGCCGTCTGCCGTTTAGGTGCTTTCTTTACAGTATTAATGTAAAGCCTTTCTGATCGGACAGGTATAATGGCTCCGGCCCGCCGCAAGCCGGATACCGGGCGGTTATACCTGTTCTACTACGACGATTGTATGCGTGTACTGATTGTTGAAGATGAAAAAGACGTCGCCTCGTTCATAAAAAGCGGTCTGGAGGATTACGGTATTCAGGCTGATACAGCGCCCGATGCCCTTATCGGGCAGAAAATGATGGCCGAAACGGCTTATTCAACGGTCATTCTGGACGTGAACCTGCCGATGATGAACGGTTACGAATTCTGCCGGATCATCCGCGACCGGTACGACGAGGTGTCGGTATTGATGCTGACCGCTCTCGACAGCACCGAACACAAGCTGGCCGGCTTCGACGTGGGGGCCGATGATTACCTGGTCAAACCGTTTGAGTTCAGGGAGCTGATGGCGCGCCTGCGCGCCCTTAACCGGCGCCGCATGACGATTCCGGCCGATTCGGTCACCTTGAAGATGGCCGACCTTGAATTCAACCAGAAAAGCAAGGAAGTCCGGCGAAACGGCCAGAAAATAAGCCTGACCGCCCGCGAACTGGCTTTGCTCGAATTTTTCATGAAAAATACTGACAAAGCCCTGACCCGTGTCGAGATTGCCGAAAATGTGTGGGATATTAACTTTGATACCGGCACCAACGTGGTTGATGTATATGTGAATTACCTCCGGAAAAAGATAGATAAGCACTTTACGCCGAAGCTGATTCATACCATTCCCGGCATTGGCTACATCATGAAAGAAGCAGAAGAATAACCTATGAATATCCGCGCCCGCCTTTCGATCAACTTTTTGCTTGTTGTCGCTGCCAACCTGATTATTTTCTCGCTGGTTATTTACGTTACCTCGTCGTATTACCGGCGCAGTGATTTCTACAAGCGGCTGGCCGAAAAAGCGGTTGCCACTACCCGGCTGTTTGAACTGAGTAAGGTCAACGAACCGCTGCTGCGTGTGATTGACCGGTATAACCTGACGGCGCTCCCCGAAGAGCAGATTACGGTTTATGACCAGAACAACCGCGTTGTCTACGCCAGCGACGACCGCCCCGATGAGATCGATGAAAGCAAGGAGCTCCTCAGCCAGATCCGGCGCGAGAAAGAAGTCTGGCTGCAGCACAACGACCGGCAGGTAATCGGCCTGTATTACACCTTCGATCAGCAAAAACTGGTAATTGTGGCCTCGGCCTATGACGAATTCGGCCTGGCCGAACTTTACCAGCTCCGTGCCATTATCATTGTCGGGCTCTTTATCAGCCTCACCCTCGTGGGCCTGACGGGCTGGTTTTATGCCGGCCGTACCCTGCGGCCGATTACCGATGTGATCCGGCAGGTCGACACCATTACTGCCTCCAAACTCAACAAGCGGGTAAAAGCCAGTTACGACGGTGACGAAATTGACCAGCTTGCCCATACCTTCAACCGGATGCTCGACCGGCTTCAGGCTGCCTTTGACCTGCAGCGAAGCTTTGTGGCCAATGCCTCTCATGAGCTGCGGACACCGCTCACGGTCATTACCGGTCAGATCGAGACGACCCTCATTAAACCCCGTACCGTTGACGAACACGAAGCCAAATGGCGGGCGGTGCTGGAAACCATTCACCAGCTCAACAAACTGGCGAACGGACTGCTGCAGCTGGCCCAGGTAAGCGTCGATAAAGCCGACAAAATCGACCGTGAAATACCGGTTGATGAGGTTATTTACAGCGCCATGAAGCTACTGACCACCCGCCACCCCGACTATCAGGTCACGTTTACCATTCAGACAGATACCGATGAGCCTGACTTCCGCGTTACCGGCGACGAATCGCTGCTGACCACCGCCTTTCTGAACCTGATGGAAAACGCCTGCAAGTTTTCGGCCAACCAGAAGGTGGAGGTGGAGCTGGGTGCTGATGACCGGTGGGTACTGATCCGGTTTAAAGATCGCGGAGTAGGCATTGATAAATCAGATTTGCCGCATATTTTTGAGCCGTTTTTCCGCGCCGAAACAATCCGGCATATCAAAGGCCATGGCATCGGCCTGCCGCTTACGCTCCGCATTGCCCAGATGCACAACGGCCAGCTCGCCGTTTTTTCTGAAATTAACAAGGGGACCGTCATCACCTTTAAGCTTCCCAAACTTCTCTAATCGAATTCTAATCGGATTCTAACCGAACTCTCATGAGCTTCTAACGAACCTTTAACCAGGCCCGTCATCATAGCGTGTATTTTTGCCGGTAGAAGATTGGACGATATACATGTATGAACAGCACAATAAGCAATGACTATAAACCATCCGGCGCGCTGGTGAATTGGGTCTCTGTCTGGGGCTTGATTGCGGCTATCGTCGGCTTTAATCTCTATACCGAATACCGGCAGGATGTCAGGACAAGGCGGACTTACCGCGCACAGATTGAGGCACAGAACCGCGCCATCGACTCGTTGCAGGCCGCCCGCGCCCGTCTGAATCAACGGCTCATGGAAACCAAATCGGCCCTGAACCAATGTCAGACGTCACGTACCAGCCCGGCAACGGACAATCAGTCAACTATGTTACCTACGGGGTATTAACGCAGCACGACCAGGCAAGAGAGCGCGCTTTACATCACCCTTAACAAGTTACGAAT
This sequence comes from Arsenicibacter rosenii, assembly GCF_001870735.1. Classification (GTDB taxonomy): domain Bacteria; phylum Bacteroidota; class Bacteroidia; order Cytophagales; family Spirosomataceae; genus Arsenicibacter; species Arsenicibacter rosenii. The sequence continues at coordinate 18,563 of NZ_MORL01000015.1, forward strand.
GAATCGGCTACAACAAAATCAAGGGCTTACGCAGCAATACCTTCAGGGCGATATCCGGGGAGGCGTTATTTCCTTTCTGGTAGCCGTACCGCTCTGTCTGGGCATCGCTCTGGCTTCCGGCGCTCCCCTTTTCTCGGGGATTCTGGCGGGAATCGTGGGAGGGCTGGTAGTCGGTGCTTTCAGCCGGTCATCGCTCAGCATCTCGGGACCCGAAGCAGGGTTGATCGTGGTGGTATTGGGCGCTCTCGAAACGCTCGGCTCGTTCCCGGCCGTTTTGCTGGCGACCAGTCTGGCTGGCGTTATGCAGATCGGTTTCGGATTTGCCCGTGTCGGTATCATCAGCAACTTTTTCCCGTCGACGGTGATCAAGGGCATGCTGGCTGGCATTGGTATCATCCTGATTATGAAGCAGATTCCGCACCTCGTCGGCTACGACGCCGATGCAGCCGAAGAATATATTCTGCTCCCCAACCAGGGTATCGACATTGTTGATCAGTTTATACTGGCGTTCGGCCAATTCAACCTTGCCGCCATACTCATTGCGGCCGTATCGCTGAGTCTGTTCTGGCTGTTTGATAAACCGGCCATCAAAGAGCATCGGCTACTGAAGAGCGTGCCGACGGCTTTAGTGGTGGTTATTATGGGGATTCTTATCAATGAGATCCTGAAGACCTTTTTTCCGGATATGGCCCTGCGCGGCAACCATCTGGTACAGCTGCCGGTACCCGGCAGTTCGGAGGAATACCTGAAGCTGCTGACCTTTCCGGACTTTTCGCAGCTGACGAATCCGATGGTTTATACCGCTGCCCTGTCGATTGCCATGGTTGCCAGTCTGGAAGCGCTGCTGGCTATTGAAGCGACCGACAATCTGGACCCGCTGAAACGCAAGACGCCGACCGACCACGAGCTGAAAGCTCAGGGAATCGGAAACATAATCAGCGGACTTGTCGGCGGACTGCCGCTGACTTCGGTTATTGTCCGCAGTACCGTCAGCCTGAACGCCGGTGCCCGTACAAAAATAGCAGCCCTGGTTCACGGTTCACTGCTGCTGGTCTGCGTGCTGGCCATTCCGACAACACTGAACCTGATTCCATGGGCCTCACTGGCATCTATTTTACTGATTACCGGCTACCGGCTGGCCAGCCTGACGATTTTCCGGCAGTTATTTGAACAAGGCCTGTCGAAGTTTTTGCCCTTTGCCACAACGGTCGCCGCTATTCTGCTGACCGACCTGCTGACAGGGATTGCCATTGGAATGGCCGTCGGGATTTTCTTTATCCTGCGCGACAACTACCGCAAAGGCCACCAGATCGACACGACACAAACCGACGGGAAACCGCATATCCGCATCCGGTTAGGCGAACACGTTTCCTTTTTAAATAAAGCCGGCATTGCGGATATGCTCCGCAACGTACCCGACAATGCCATTGTAGAAATTGACAGTTCACGATCAACCTACATCGACAACGATGTGCTGGAGCTGATCAGGAATTTCAAGGCGACGGCGCAGGCGCGCAACATTCACCTGATTTTCTTCAAAGCTCCGGCCAACCGGTCGGCCCTGCCGTCGGCCTTCCCGTTTTCGAGCGTAAGCCATGAGCTGACTCAGAGAGTGTTTTAGGTAACGATTAATAGAGTGGTTAGAATAGCCAGTGGTGTAGGACCGCTGGCTATTTTTGTTTTTTATCTGTTTACAAACATCAATTCAATCGACTAATAATCAATCTTTTAAATAAAAAATATAGTTAAAGGGCAACGTTTTTACTTACCGTTTTCAGGTCGTTGGCGGGTCTGTCAATTTCGCGTTGCTACAAACTATTTTCAGGCGATCCCTGTATTATTGCAAAGCCCTTACGAGCTCTGCGTTATGCCTGCGAATACGTACCGTTACCAGCTCCCCAAAAAAGCAATTAAGTCTGACTGCCCGAACTGCGGCCCGAAACACCGGCGTACGCTCAGCCGCTACATAGACACGACTACCGGCGAGCCGCTGCCCGACCAATACGGCCGCTGCGACCGCGAGAGCAACTGCGGGTATCACCTCAGTCCCTACCAGAAAGGCCCGTCGGGGAAGTCGTATGCCGAGGAAGTATGGGCCCGTAATTCGGTGGGGCCTATCCCGAAAGAGTGGTTTACCATTGCAGGGCGGCAGAAATACCGCGGCATCAGCCGGCAAACTATCCTGGCAGACCTGATTCAGATGGAAGGCGCTACGCTGGAGCAGGCCGAACGCGTCGTTGCCTACCTTTTTGACCAGCCGGCGGCATCTTCCCGCCCGCCGTTACCGGCCGCTCCTGCGGGCAAGCTGTGTACCATTCCGCGGGAGGTATTAAAGCAGTCATTGGGTCATTACGACCGCAACCAGTTTGCCATGCTGCTGCGGAATCATTTCGGCACGGAAGTGGCCGATGACCTGCTGAAGCGGTTCAACATCGGTACCTCGGGGCGCTGGCCGGGTGCGTGTGTGTTTTGGTACATCGACGAACGGCAACGGGTACGGGGTGGTCAGATCAAGCTGTTCGATGAGACGTTTCATACCGTGAAGTATATTTTCAGGGACGGCGAAAAACGGAGCGCCACAACGTGGGTACATTCGGCCTATGCCCGCCGCTGCGACCAGCAGAACCTGCCCTACCCTGAGTGGCTGGCCGAGTATCTGGATGAGCAGAACGATGTGCAGAAATCGCCCTGCCTGTTCGGGTTACCGCAGTTACAGGATGCCCCGTCGGATAAGCCCGTCGCCATTGTAGAAGCGCCTAAAACGGCCGTAGTCAGCACGCCCTATTTCCCTGATTTTATCTGGATGGCGGTGGGGGCCCTGTCGTACCTCAACGCCGACCGGCTGGCTCCCGTCCGTAACCGCCGCATTGAGTTGTTTCCTGATCTGTCTAAAGACGGCAGTGCCTTTGAGCGCTGGAACCGGGTGGCCAATGAGCTCATAGGCCTCGGTTTCCGCATCACGGTCTCGACCTATCTGGAAGAAAACGCCACCCAGCCCGAAAAAGACGCCGGCCTCGACCTCGCCGACTTCCTGCTCGATCAGGGGTTGGGGGCCTATTATGAAGGGGAGTTCTGGTAGGTTAGTCAGGGATTTTAAACAGATACCGCTGATCATAGTTAATGCCGGCACGGTCTAAAAAATGCTGATATTCTTCGGTAAATGGCCGGTCGCGGTGGTGTTCTTCCTGGCGTTCGATGTATCGGATAACGGCAGGCAACTGGCTTTTGCTGTACGAAAAGGCACCGTATCCTTCCTGCCATGCAAACCGGCCGGCCGTTAACCGCTCCGTATTAATCCATTTTGAGGAACTCTGCTTTGTTTTTTGCATCAGTTCAGCAATACTTTGGTCCGGCCGCATGCCAACAAGCAGATGGATATGGTCGGGCATACCGTTAATAGCGATCATCGTATGGCCATGATGCTGAATAATACCAGTTATGTAGGTGTACAACCGGTATTTCCACGACGGATCAATAACTGCCGCCCGGAATTTCACGGCAAACACAAATTGAACATGCAATTGGGTGTATGTATTGGCCATAGCAGAAAAGGTTATGCCCCTGAGACGTTCTTATACTGTGTTTGTAACATAACTCCGGTAGATAACCCTGTAATGTGTTGCGTACCTGACGGCACGCATGGATCCGGGACGATGGCCGTTCACGACGTTATCGCCCTGCCCTGCTACCGACGCTACGCTGTTACGGCCCTACGGGCCTGTTTTGCCCGGCAATTCAAATTGCCGGAATCCCATGCGTTATCCATTGTCCCGTAGGGACACAACAGCGCAGCATCGGTAGCCGGTAGCAGGTCGGCAACATCACCCATCCATTGTCCCGTAGGGACACAACAGCGCAGCATCGGTAGCCGGTAGCAGGTCGGCAATATCACCCATCCATTGTCCCGTAGGGACACAACAGCGCAGCGTCGGTAGCCGGTAGCACATCGGCAATATCCCCAATATCCATTGTCCCGTCAGGGACACAACAGCGCAGCGTCGGTAGCCGGTAGCACATCGGCAATATCCCCAACATCCATTGTCCCGTCAGGGACACAACAGCGCAGCGTCGGTAGCAGTCTAAAACAAACAAAGACGCCTGTTGGCGTCTTTGTCATAAAAACCGTAAGAGCGGGAAATGGGTCTCGAACCCACGGCCTGCAGCTTGGGAAGCTGCCGCTCTACCAACTGAGCTACTCCCGCTAATGGAGATGGCAAATGTGCAATGCATCCCCCAAAAAGTCAAGTATTCGCCCCCGAAACAGGCATAATTTATCAGTTTTGCGCTGCTAAAACGCCAGTACGGTCTTTTCGATGATGTCGCAGGCTTCGTGCATCTGCGCTCCGGTAATCACCAGGGGGGGCGCAAACCGGATTTTGTCGCCGTGCGTGGGCTTGCACAACAGGCCGTTGTCCATAAACCGCAGACAGAGTTCCCAGGCGGTTTCGTCGCCAAGACCGGGGCGTTCCTGAATCTCAATGGCGTTGAGCAGCCCTTTACCGCGTACGAGCGTGATCAGGTCGGTACGTTCACGAAGGGCCTCCATCCGTGCCCGGAAAATCTGCCCCACGGCTTCTGCATTTTCGGCCAGTTGTTCGTCCCTGACAACATCCAGCGCGGCCATCGTCACGGCACAGGCCAATGGATTGCCCCCGTAGGTCGACCCGTGTTCGCCCGGCTTCAGGGTCATCATGACCGCATCGTCGGCCAGCACCGCCGACACCGGCAGCACCCCGCCCGACAGCGCTTTGCCCAGCACCAGCAGATCCGGCTTTACGCCTTCGTGGTCGCAGGCCAGCCGACGGCCCGTCCGGCCAATGCCGGTCTGTACCTCATCGGCAATAAACAGTACGTTGTAGCGCGTGCATAGCTCACGCACACCGCGCAGATACCCTTCATCGGGGACGATCACACCCGCCTCCCCCTGAATTGGCTCGACCATAAAGCCGGCAATGTGCGGATCTTCGCGGAACGTTTCTTCCAGAGTAGCCAGATCGTTATAGGGTACCAGTTTATACCCCGGTAGCAGCGGCCCGAAATCGCGGGTACTGCTCGGGTCGGTAGACGAGGAGATAGCGGCCAGCGTACGTCCCCAGAAATTACCGGTTGCATACACCGTCTTCGCCTGATTGTCGGGAATACCTTTCACCAGATACGCCCATTTACGGGTCAGCTTCAGCGCGGTTTCACCGGCTTCGGCCCCGGAGTTCATCATCAGCACTTTGTCGTAGCCGAAATAGTCGCAGAGGTATTTTTCGCAAAGTCCCAGCTTATCGTTGTAAAACGCCCGGGAGGTTAGCGTCAGCTGCTGCGCCTGTTCAATCAGCGCCTGAATAATGCGCGGATGGCAATGTCCCTGACTGACGGCGCTGTAGGCCGACAGAAAATCGAAATACCGTTTTCCGTCTACATCCCATACAAAGGCCCCCTCCCCCCTTGCCAGAACGACCGGGATCGGATGGTAGTTGTGCGCACCATAGGTATGCTCTAGTTCAATAGCCATCTCGGCAGCGTTGCGGGTTGGTAGGGTCGTTTTCATGACAGGTTGTGTTAGGTGAGCAAAAAAAGTCAGATTCGGATAACTAAATGGTTAAACGTTCGGTTGCAGTCAAAAATACGAGGATTTCCCCCACCCGCCAAACACGATGGATGCAGGTCAGAAAAAGCGAAAAATACCCGGTTTAGCCGATGAAGATTATTATATCACAAAAGAAGGTTTTGTAGTCTTTACGGCTGTTTATCACCTTAAAAGAGGCTACTGCTGCAAGAACCAGTGCCGCCATTGTCCGTATACTACTAAAAAAAATGGAACATAGGTTGCACGTTATCAAGTAATTTCCGAATTTTGCACCCTTAATTCGAAGGAAAGCTATAAGGTCATGGCCAGAGTTTGTCAAATTACAGGAAAACGGACGCAGACAGGGAACAACGTTTCTCACGCCAACAATAAAACGAAACGTAAATTTTACCCTAACCTCCAGAAGAAGAAATTCTTCGTAGAATCAACCGGAGAGTGGGTAGTTTTGAAAGTTTCGACGAAGGCGATCAAGACCATCAACAAGAACGGTCTGGAAGCTACCCTGCGCGATGCTCACAAAAAAGGCACACTTTCGTTATAAGATGACGAAGTTGCGTCCCCGCGTCAAGAAATCAACATAAAAAAGCCCCTTTCAGCGATGAAAGAGGCTTTTTTAATGTCGCTCAGATGAGTCGTTTCAGGGCAAACTGCGTGATTACCAGCTGTCCGCGCCGCCTGACCATCAGAACAATCTCTTTTCCCTCTCCTTTCTGGAGCATTTTATAAATATCGCTGATGGTCAGATCCGCCGCCGCCTGGCTGTTGATAAACATCAGTTCGTCGCCCTCGGCCAGCCCTGCCGAATCAGCCGGTGATCCTTCGATAACGCGGTCAACGTAATAGGTCCGGTATTGCTCGCCCTTTGCCCGGAGCTCCATGCCGCTCATGTCGTGCTCAAAGCTCTCCCGCAGCAGCCTCTTCACTGGTTTCAGGACCACATACTGATCCTGATAATTAAAAGTCACGTAGAAGCGGCGCAGCAGTTCGCAACCGACGTTACCCTGTCGCTCACGGGAATTGATTTTCATCCCGAACGACATACTGTCGGGAAACGACGCCAGAATATCATCCATTTCGTAACGGCCAAAACGGATTTTCTGAATCCGGCCGAGGCTTCCGTTGATGACACCGCTCAGGCCGCGGCCTAACTGGGCACGGACAACCTTTTCCGGCAACGCCACACCCGCCTGATTGCCACTGCGTGTACGGTCGAGCAACAGGGCATGACCCGCACCGGTATCCAGCACCACCCGCATGGGCATTTCGGCTTTGCCGTCGAAAACGGCAACTACATCTGTATATGGTTTTGCATCCTGAATAACAATGGGGTATTTATCGCCTTTACTTTTACGGTACCGGTATTTTTTGGGGTTCATGAGCAGGATCTCACGGTGCAGAAAATCAATCGATACCACGAAATTATTAAACAGTTCAAACCCGAAAATGCCGTGAATCGGCGTACCTACATATTCTGACAGCTTCAGAATATCTTCATCCAGTACGACAACGTTGTGGTGCGATGCCCTGACATGCCCGATATTCATCTGGTTATCAATCGCCACCGAGGCGGTCAGCGTGCCTCCCTCCCCTGCACCCGCGAGATTGACCTTCCGGGTAAGGGCCAGTTTTTGTCGTTTCAGTACCGAAGGGTCTGTAATGATGGTAGAGCTGACGCCCGTATCCAGAATAAACCGCAGTGTATCAGAGCCGTTGATTTGAACAGGAATGATAATCAGGTTTGAGTGGAGCTGAAAAGGAATGCGCGTCCACTGGCGGTTGCCGGACAAATGGAAGCCGAAGCGGTCTTTATCCGGCTTTTCCTTATCCTTTCCGGCAGCCGTAAGCCAGATTCCCATCAATGCGAGTATCCAACCTAGCGTTTTCATCCGTATTTATATGTGAGTGAAAGGAAATTTACAAAATAATAACAATATAGTTACGAAAAAGGATTGGCCGGTCCATGCTTTTTTATGAGAACGGCAGATTTTATGGCTTCAAGCTGAGGTTTTTACGGATAAAGTGGCCAATGGGTTGCGTGAAAACCATTAATTTCGCCGGCGTAATTAAATACAAACGTTTACCCTTTGTTTTATTCTCATGCGTAAACTCATTGTTGCCGGCAACTGGAAGATGAATAAAACCCTCGACGAAGCGGTCGCGCTGGTGTCGGAGGTTGTTAATATGATAAACGACGAAGTGACGGGCAACGTCGACGTGGTGCTCTGCCCGCCTTCGGTGTATCTGTCCGTACTGAAGCAGTATATTCCTGCCGGTGGCCGGATTTCATTAGGGGCTCAGAACTGCCACGAGAAGGCATCGGGCGCCTATACCGGCGAAATTTCTGCCCCGATGCTGCAGTCGTTGTCGGTTCCTTACGTGATTCTGGGCCACAGCGAGCGTCGTCAGTACTTCAACGAAACAAACGAACAGCTGGCGGCGAAAGTAAACATTGCTCTGGAAAACGGCCTTACGCCGATCTTCTGCTGCGGTGAATCACTGGACCTGCGCGAAAACGGCGATTACGTTGGCTTTGTGAAGGATCAGCTGACCGCCAGCCTGTTCCACCTGAGCGCCGAACAGTTTGCCAATGTGGTGATCGCCTACGAACCAATCTGGGCTATCGGCACAGGCCTGACCGCCAGCTCGGCCCAGGCGCAGGATATGCACTTCGAACTGCGTCAGCACATTGCCGGCCAGTACGGCGACGAGGTAGCGCAGAATACAACGATCCTGTACGGTGGCAGCGCTAACGCCGCTAATGCTGCCGAGTTATTCGCCCAGCCCGACGTTGACGGAGGCCTCATTGGTGGCGCTTCCCTCAAATCCCGCGATTTTACAACGGTTGTGAAAGCAAGACAATAATAGTTGCGAATGAGTGATTGAGCGATTGAGTGAGCTGACGCCTACGTTTCACTCAATCGCTCAATCACTCATTCACCATTACACTATGACCGCGCAAGACTGGGTATTCGCCTATAAGATGCAGGCTCATCCGGAAGGTGGGTATTATGCAGAAACGTATCGGGCCGGCGAGGTGATTCCGCATTCGGCGTTGCCAGACCGGTTTGGCGGTGACCGTAGTTTCAGTACGGCCATATACTTTCTCCTCGAAACGCATCACGTGTCGGCGTTTCACCGCATTCAGGCCGATGAGGTCTGGCATTTCTACACAGGGCGTCCGCTGAACGTGTATGTGATTGCGGAAGACGGCACACTGTCGGTCATCCGGCTGGGCAACAATCCGGCACGGGGCGAAGTGTTTCAGGCAGTCGTACCGGCGGGGAGCTGGTTTGGCTCACGACCGGTCCCGGACGCATCCGCCGATGGGCTGCCCCCCTATTCACTGGTCGGCTGCACCGTGGCGCCCGGCTTCGACTTTGCCGACTTCGAACTCGCCGACCGCGACCAGCTCACCAGCCGCTACCCGCAGCATGCGGCGCTGATTGCCTCGATGAGCCGTGGTAGTGGTGATTGAGCGAATGAGTGATTGAGTGAGACGAATTGGCGAAGCAATACAACCCCACTCAATCACTCATTCGCTCAATCACCAATTATTTAAATCTCACGCTTCCGTATTTCGACACGACTTTGACTTTGGTGCCGGAGCCATTGCCGACTTTTCCGGAATACTGCTTGATCAGTTTAGGCCCTTTACTATCGTTGTTGTCGGGTTGCAAAAAGAAATGAATGTTCTGGCCGGTCGGATACTGAAAGCCCCCGTAGCTTACGGTCACATCAAAATTGCAGTCGCTTGACTCCGTGATCGGCAGCGTAACGGTTGAGTAATTAGCCTGGATATCCAGGTTATCGACCGATTTCGGCAACTGATCAATGCGGAAGCCACTGGCAAAGCTCAGGCGGATTTTACCCGACTCACGTACCGTACCAACTTTCCCGCCCGAATACCCGATATCGGCATCCAGTTTGCCCACCTCACCAATGTTCATACTCCCCGATTTATTCGACAAAATCAGCACATTGGCTTTGTCCAGTTCCAGACTTGAGTAGGCAATATCGAGCTTTCCGGATTCGAGATTCTTGATTTCTGCCTTTCCGTAGGCGACATCAATTGTATTCTGACGGCTTTGCAGGTCATTGGCATAAAAGCTGCCGTACCGGCTATGTACGGTCAGTGGCGCACTGAAAGCAGGAATATTGGTTGTCCCGAACTGATTACGGACATTCAAGGGATTCCGGCGCGGCATCGAAATGTCGTAATCAATCTTTACGTTATTCTTCTCGTTGTTGCTTGCCCACATCCAGGCGGAGGCCGCCGGCTTCCGGATCTGTGTTCTCAGCATGATCTGATCACCCACGCGCCGCTCTTCAATGTCAACCAGTGCCAGGTTGTCCTGCACCTTGTCATCGCTGCCGGCATTGGCGGTTATGGTAATCTGCACCCTGATTTCGTCTTTATCCCAAAGGGCCACATTAACTTTACCGTATTGATTATCAATTACCAGGTTATCCTTCGGGGTCACATCATACATTTTGATGATGGTCTTCCGCTTTTCTACCGCTCCGCCTTCCGGCCCGCCGGGAGCGTCCACTCCGGGAGCATCCACTCGGGGAGCGTCCACTCGGGGAGCGTCCACTCGGGGAGCCGCTACCAGCGCCATCGGGAGCAGGGCGAGGAAAAGTATGTTAAATAAGATGTTCATCTGTGTTCTGGCTTTGTTGTTTAATGCGCTGAATCACGCGTAACTGTTCATTGAGCAGATCAATCTGCAGCTGTAAGTTCTGAATCATGGCCTGCACCAGAACTTCCTGATTCGGATTTTCGGGCAGGTCAGCTTTCAGCGTCTGGTAATTCCGCTCCAGCCGGTCAAGGTCTTTTGCGAAGGTTTTGTAAAGTTCCGGATTACTGGCCGTCATTTGTTTCAGTTCTTCCCGCTTCAGGTCGACCAATCGGGTATACTGTACAAACTCTCTGGCATACGACGGGTTAACCGCCACCACTTCCGGCTGCTCTGTTACGCCATACCGGTGATTGGCGTAAAAAAATGCACCTGCCAGCAGCAGCACAGCCACCGAAGCAGCTACCCGCCAGTCGAGGCCCCGCCAGATGGCAAACCGGGAACCGAACGGCTTTTCTTTACCGGGGCGCGGCATGGGTGCTTCCGGTACAATCGGGCCGCTGAACGGGCCGGCAGTTGTATCCGTAGCCAGGCCCGTCTCGATACGTGCCCACAAGTCGCCCGACGGCTCAAAGGCGTCGAAATCCTCGCGGTTGTCACGAACAAATCGTTCAAGGTTCTTTTTCATAATTCAATTTGTGAATGCGCGAATTAGTGAGTGAATTAGAGCAAATCATTCGCTCAATCACTAATTCACAATTATTTCATTAGTTCCAGCAACCGTTTCTTGGCCCGCAGGTACTGCGTCCGCGATGTGGTCTCGCTGATATTCAGAATATGGCCTATCTCCTCATGGTCGTATCCCTCAAAGAGATAGAGCGACAGAACAATCCGGTACCCTTCAGAAAGCCTTTCCATAGACTTTCTGATTCGCTCGACTTCGTATTGAACTCCGTCTTCGTCAAATGGTTCGTCATCCGCAATATCCGGCCCTTCGTCATCGCCTAAGCGGCTCGAATCAAGATCGACCAACGTTAACCGGCGACTGCGGAGGTGATTAATCGCACGGTTTACTACGATCTGTTTCAGCCAGGCCCCGAAGGTACTTTGTCCCCGAAACGACTGAATATGGTTGAAGGCATCGATAAAGGCTTCCTGCAACACATCTTCTGCTTCGGCGTCGTGATTCAGTATCCGGACACAGACGTTGTACATAGCCTTGGCATATTGACGATACAACTCATACTGCGCCTTCCGCTCGCCCAGTTTGCAGCGTTCAACTAACTCTGTATTACGGTCTATGTACACTTTAGTCTCCAAAAGATACGTATCTGACAAACGCTGCCGGTTTGAGTGAATTACAAGCTAAAGACACCACCGGTTTGTAAACGTTGCAAGGTAAGCTAAAAATTTTCGCCAACTTATTGCAATATAGTTAGTAACGCCCCGTTACATAGCCTTTCTTCATGTATGGATTCTCAGGCCGGATGCAAATTTTTCCGTAATTTTGATTGTTATCCATTCGGGGAGCAACGTATTAATGATTGACTACATATCTGGTTTGAACGAACCGCAGCGGCAGGCCGTGATGCACGGCAATGGCCCGCTGATGATTATAGCCGGCGCAGGTTCGGGCAAAACCCGCGTCCTGACCTATCGGATTGCCTATCTGATCGAACAAGGTGTTGATCCGTTCCGTATTCTGGCCCTGACCTTTACCAATAAGGCTGCCGGCGAAATGCGGCACCGGATTGAGCGGGTTGTCGGTACGGATGCCCGCAATATCTGGATGGGCACTTTCCACTCGGTATTTGCCAAAATACTCCGGATCGAAGCCCGGGCGATTGGTTATACCAGTAACTTTTCGATTTACGATACCGACGACTCAAAGTCGCTCTTGCGGAGCATCGTTAAAGAAATGGGGCTCGACGATAAAACGTACCGCATCAACAGCGTATTCAGCCGTATTTCAGGAGCCAAAAACCGGCTGATCGGTCCGGAAGATTATCTGGCCAATACCGTCATTCTGGCCGATGATCTGGCTGCCCGCATGCCGGAAATCGGCCGGATCTATAAGGAGTATGCCCGCCGGTGTTTTTCGGCCAACGCAATGGATTTCGATGATCTGTTGTTTAATACGAACGTCTTATTCCGCGATCACCTGGATATTCTGAACAAGTACCAGCATAAGTTTCAGCACGTACTGGTTGATGAGTTTCAGGATACCAACATTTCGCAGTACCTCATCACGCGTAAACTCGCAGCGGTCCACCAGAATATTTGTGTGGTAGGGGATGATGCGCAGAGTATCTATGCCTTCCGCGGTGCCGACATCGAAAATATCCTGAACTTCCAGCGCGATTATGGCAAGGAGAACGTAAAGATTGTCAAGCTGGAGCAAAACTACCGGTCGACCAATAACATCGTTCAGGCAGCCAATTCGATCATTCGCCGGAACAAAAACCAGCTGGAGAAAAATGTCTTTACCGACAACGAAGAAGGTTCGCTGATCGATCTGATCAAAGCGTCGTCGGATAATGAAGAAGGCCGTCTGATTGCCACGTCGATTTTTGAGGCTAAGATGCAAGACAATCTGGCCAACAATGACGTTGCGATCCTGTACCGGACCAATGCCCAGTCCCGGGCGTTTGAAGAAGCCCTGCGCAAGGTCAGCATCAAGTACCGGATCATCGGCGGTCTGTCGTTCTACCAGCGGAAAGAAATTAAAGACCTGATTGCCTATCTGCGGTTTACGGTCAATCAGCAGGACGAGGAAGCGTTTAAGCGGATTATCAACCTGCCCAAACGCGGCATCGGCGATACAACCATTGCCAAACTGTTTGTGGTTGCGGCCGAACATAGTGTCGGGATCTGGGAGGTAGTCGCCAACATCAGTAAATACGTGGCTGGCCGCGCCGGTCTGGCCATTGAAGGTTTTGCCCACCTGATCAAGAGCTTCAAGCTGATGCTCGACAAAAAGGATGCCTATGATGTAGCGGCCCACATTGCGAAGGCATCGGGTATTCTGAAAGAGCTCTACGAAGATAAAACCGTGGAGGGGCTGGCGCGCTACGAGAACGTCCAGGAATTGCTCAACGCGATTAAGGAGTTTGTCGACAATCCGGAGAACGACGACAAAAGCCTGGGGTCCTTCCTCCAAACGGTTTCGCTCCTGACGACGGCCGATGAAAAAGAAGACGACGGCGACAACGACAAGGTGACGCTGATGACCATTCACGCCGCCAAGGGGCTTGAGTTTAAGAACGTGTACATTGTCGGGATGGAAGAAGACCTGTTTCCCAGCCAGATGATGCTCGAAAGCCGGGAAGATCTGGAAGAAGAACGCCGGTTATTCTACGTAGCCATCACGCGGGCCGAAAAGCGTCTGACGCTGTCTTTTGCCGAATCCCGATATAATTACGGTCGTCTGAAGGTGTGTGAGCCAAGCCGTTTCCTGATGGAAATTGACCCGCGCTTCCTGAAAATGGCCCGTATGCGTATGGAAGCCGCCAGGCCGGAGCGCAACAGCGACATCAACAATTTTGAACGGAACTCACGCGACCGGAACGATATGCCATCGGCGGGGTCGATGTCGTTTGTGAAGACGCTGGCGCAGCGTACGGCACAAAAACAAGGTACCCAACCCACCGGTAACCACGTCCCGTCGGCCGATTTTGCGCCAAGCGACACCTCGGGGCTGACTGCCGGTATGCGCGTTGAGCACATGAAATTCGGCTTCGGTAAGGTGAAATCACTGGATATCAACGGTACCGAACGCAAGGCCGTTATTCAGTTTGAAACCGTCGGCGAGAAGACATTACTATTAAGTTTTGCCAAGCTGCGCATTGTTGAGTAAAATGATCAATGGATAATGTAGAATGACCAATGGCGAAGCTGCTTCATGTTTCAAAATCAGTTATTCATTCTACATTATCCATTTTACATTATTCCCAGTATGATCCGTTTTTTTACCGAAGACATTACCTATAACCTGCCGAAAAAACAGGTGACCCGACAGTGGCTTAAACAGCAGGCTAAGCTGGAAGGCTATGATCTGGGCGAACTCAACTATATTTTTTGTTCAGACGAGTACCTGCTCAACGTCAACCGTGAGCACCTCGACCACGACTATTACACCGATATCATTACGTTTGATAACTCGGAGGAAGAGGGTAAAATTGACGGCGATCTGTTTATCAGTATCGACCGCGTTACCGACAATGCCGGGCAGCTGAATGTGCCGGCCGATACGGAACTCCGGCGGGTGCTGGCGCATGGCTTGCTTCACTTATGCGGGTACGGCGATAAATCAGAGGAGGAAGCAAAGCGTATGCGCCAGAAAGAAGAAGAGTGGCTAAGCGCGTTTCCAACAACCTGATCCATATATGCGTTTCCTTTTACTCCTTGTTGGTCTGAGCCTGTCACTGACGGGCCGCGCCCAGAACGGCGTCGTTGTTTTCCAGACAGATTTCGGCCTGAAAGACGGGGCTGTAGCCGCCATGAAGGGCGTGGCACTGGGTGTCTCCACCGATCTTAAACTCTACGACCTGACCCACGAAATTCCGGCCTACAACATCTGGGATGCCGCTTATCGGCTCTATCAGACGGCATCGTATTATCCCAAAGGCACGGTTTTCGTTTCGGTATGCGATCCGGGTGTCGGCACAAACCGGCGTTCGGTAGTGATGCTGTCGGAGTCGGGGCATTATTTTGTGACACCGGATAATGGCACGCTGACCTTAGTGGCCGAACAGCTGGGGGTCCGGGAACTGCGGCAAATCGATGAAACGACAAACCGGCTGCCCGGTTCTCAGGCGTCGTACACCTTCCACGGCCGGGATGTCTATGCCTACACGGCGGCACGGCTTGCCGCAAAAGCCATTTCCTACGAACAGGTCGGTCCGAAGCTGACCAATGAGGTTGTGCGGTTACCGTATCAGAAAGCGGAGCTAAGCAAAGGGGTGCTGAAAGGAAACATTCCGGCACTGGACGTGCAGTATGGCAATGTCTGGACCAACATTCCCAAAGAGCTGGTCGATCAGCTACCCGCCAAAGCGGGTCAGAAACTGAACGTACAGATTTTTCAGGGGAACCGACTGGTATACAGCAAAGCCGTTACGCTCGTCAATACCTTCGGAGAAGCCGCCGTTGGCAGTGATGTGGCTTATTTCAACAGCCTGCTCAATTTTTCGGTTGCCATCAACATGGGCGATTTCGCCAAAACCTACAACGTAACAAGCGGTGCCGACTGGCGGGTAACGGTGAAACCGTAATTACCGCAGTGGCCCTAACCGTGTCGGGGGAGTCTGGTAGGTCAGTATCACTTTCTTCCCCGATACTTTTTCCAGAACGGGTCTCAGAATCCGGTCGGCGTTTTGCTTTGTCTGCTCCAGAATCCCGCTGTTCAGGGCTGATTGCTGTATCTGTTTTTCGGCCAGTTTAAAGGCGTTATTCACCAGCGCCGATTCGTCCATAAAGCCGTATTCGGTATCATATACCCGCGACCGCTGGTGATCAATTTTCCAGCTGCACAGCTCTGGCTGTGGTAACCGGACCACAACCGTATCGCCTTCCGGACTAATGTCACCGGCCGTCAGACGTGTCAGGTCGATACAGCCAACGGCTTCGCCTTCCACAATCAGAACCGCTTTGGCATTCGGCAGCAGCGTCCGGATCTGGCTATGCTCGACAATGTCCTTAAACCGGTATTTGACCAGCTCTACCTTGCCCATAGCGGTAATTTCCTGCAACACCACCATTTGGGTAGTCTCTTCGCGTTTAGCCAGCCACCCGAATCCGCTCCAGCCCCGTAACTGCTCCCAGGCAGTTAATAAACCCAGTACTATTAATACCAGCAACAGCAGGCGGAATATAAATCGTAATAAGCGCATACGTATCAGTAGAGACGCAATATCTTGCGTCTCATGTTATTATAAACACATCAAAAGTTGCACAGCAGCAGAGACGCAAGATCTTGCGTCTCTACATGAATATAAAAAAGTCCCGGACCACAAAGCAGTCCGGGACTTTCGGTTGTATGTATCGATCATAGACAGGTACTAGTGCTTGTCGGTTCCCTCAGCAACCTGCTCGAGATTAAACAGATCGTTCAGTACGTCAATAAGGGTTTCGGCTTCGCCACGTTTGCAGGCCGCCTTTAATTGCAGCACCGGCAGCTTGATGATTTTCTGCATCATGCCACGGGTAATTTTATCAATTTTTTCAGATTCTTCCGGCGACATGTTTTTCATGTAACGTGCCATCTCTTCCTTCCGGATCTGCTCCAGTGCATTTTTGAGCTTGTTGATCGTCGGCGACACCATCATCTCCTTCGACCAGTCATTGAATTCAACAATCGACTGAGCAATGATGGATTCAACCTGCGGAATTGATGCCAGGCGGCGGTTCAGCGCCTCGTCGGCGCGGCCACGGATATGATCAATGTTGTACACCAATACACCCGGAATCTGCTCCAGTGCCACATCAACGCTGCGGGGCACCGATAAATCGAGGAAGTATTTAAACGTTAAGACGCTTACCTGCTTCATCAGATCCAGGTTAAATAACGGCTCCTCGCGGGCTACCGACGAAATAATTACATCCGCCCGGCGGATTTCGTCAATCAGCCGGCCAAAATCGGCTACGTGGAAGTTATACTGTGACGCCAGCACTTCGGCTTTCGCGGCCGTACGGTTACACAGGGTAATATTTTTCAGTCCGCGGTCGGCCAGATTCTTGCAGACATCTGTTCCGATTTCGCCGAGACCAACCACCAGTACATTTGGCTGCGCATGCTCACCAACCAGTTCTTCAATAAGTTCAACAGCGGCGTATGAAGACGAAGCTGCCCCGTCGCGGAAGCATGTTTCCTGCGCAACCCGCTTGTTGGTGAAGAAAATGGTGTGCATCAACCGGTGTAGAAACGGACCGGCCATGCCCAGATCGGCCGACCATTGATAGGCCTGCTTTACCTGGTTCGGGATCTGCATATCGCCGATCACCTGTGAATGTAATCCGACACACACTTCAAATAAGTGTTGTACGGCATCCGCATAACCGGGATACAACTGGAAATAAGGTAAATAATTTTCGGTATCGGTAATTCCTTTTTCGATCAGTAGCAGACGAACGATTTCTTCGTTTACATCCGGCGTTACGCGCTCTTGGCCGAACGAGTAATATACTTCGGTACGGTTACAGGTCGAAACAACTAACAATTCCGTGATGCCGAAAAAGTCACGCAAACGCAGCATAAACCGCTTTGCCTCCTCTTCGTTAAGTGCAATTAGTTCGCGCACGGCAAGAGGTGCCGTTTTGTATGACAAACTAACTGATTTAAAATTGTCAAGCATAACCTAAATTCACTTCAGTATACAAAATTACGCTACAGTTGGCGGACAAGAAACAACTAATTGACTGAAGGGCTTATTTAGAATTAGTACAAACAACAAGATTTTATTTCTTCTATCTGTCCTATTTTAAGAACACAAGCCCCTCTCCGCTCGTTCAGTTGTGGTGATATTTTAACCGCCTTTTTAGTTTACCCTGGTAAAGCAACCTACTTTTGCTCCGTTGTCCTAAATAATGTACGTTAAAGTGCCAAAATTGGTTGTTAAAACGTTAGATAAATGTGACGAAAATCACATGGCGCTACTGATAGAAGACAGTCTTTTCCATACACATGCTCAAGTCATTCGACATTTATAGTCAGAATAATATTTTAAAGATCATTGTAGCCATCAACCTGATGCTGGTTGGCACGGCTTCTTTGTTTTATACGAACCGGATCATCGAACGGCTGGAGGTCCGCGAACAGCAGTACGTGAATCTTTATGCCAAGGCTATTGAGAGTGCGCTCACTTCCGACCAGAACGAAGACATCAACTTTGTCGTGCAGGAAATCCTGTCGATCAACAAAAACAGCACGATTCCGGTCATTTACATCAACGAACGTAACGAACCGGCGGAGTCGGCCAACATTGAATTTTCCGGTGATACAACATTGGCCGGAAAGCGGGAATTTCTGCGGAAAGAGGTTCAGGAGCTGAAACAGGAACATCCGCCGATTGTGGTCGACTTCCGCAACGGCAACTTCGGGCTGATTTACTACGGCTACTCAACCCTCCTGCAACAGCTCCGGTATCTGCCTTATGTGCAGCTGATTGTGCTGACGGTACTGGGCTTCCTGGCGTATCTGGCTTTCAGTTCGTCACGGCGGGCGGAGCAAAACCGCGTTTGGGTCGGGCTGGCGAAAGAAACGGCTCACCAGCTGGGCACCCCCTTGTCGTCGTTACTGGCCTGGGTTGAGTACATGCGGTCGATGCCCGAACAATATGAGCAGGAAGTAACCGACGAGATTGAAAAGGATGTACACCGGCTGGAAACCATCACGGCCCGCTTCTCCAGCATCGGATCTATCCCGACGCTGAAAACCGAAAACCTGACGGAAGTTGTGCAGAATTTTACCAGCTACCTCTCACGCCGTATTTCCACGAAGGTAAAAATGAGCGTTGAGAATAACCTGCCCAGGGCTCAGCAAAACGTCCAGATTAACCGGCTTTTGTTTGAGTGGGTTATTGAAAATATCTGTAAAAACGCCGTGGATGCCATGGCCGGCGTCGGTGAGCTACGGCTCAACATTCTGGCCCTGCCGCAGAACGAAGTAGCCATTGATATTACGGATACCGGCAAAGGCATTCCTAAAGCCAGTCTGCAGAAAGTTTTCTCTCCCGGCTTCAGTACTAAAAAGCGGGGTTGGGGGTTAGGTCTTACACTGGCGAAACGAATTGTGGAGGAGTATCATAACGGAAAGCTGTTTGTAAAACACTCAGAGGTTGGGAAAGGCACTACTTTCCGGATTACACTCAAACAGCAGACACCGTAAACAGGCATAAAAAAAGGAAACCGTCGTGGTTTCCTTTTTTGTTTATCGGAGCAGAAGCGGTACGTGTACGGTATCCGTTTCAATAATCGTACTTTCCTGGAGCTTACGATCCCGTATTTTAATCGTAAACTTTACCGGTGTAATCACCGAACTGTTTGAGTAGGTAAAGTTCTGGCGGAAATCAAGTGTGCCTTCGATCGGTCCCCGCTGACCTTCTTTGGTCAGACGCGGAAAGAAGAGTTTGGCATTGACGGCCAGCGGTAATTCTTCGTATGTAGATGTAGTATTGTTGAGCCGGTAGGCCGTAATCCTGTAGTTTCCCCAGGTTTCTTTCGCAAAAACGGTTCTCAGCCGCGTTGAATCGGCTTTACCAACATCCTCGCCCAAATCACCGGTCCCGTCCTGAAAACCAATGGTAATGATCACCGAATCACGCCTGGGTGTGCGCCGGTCTTCGCTGGCCGGCAGCGTAATTTTATCAATGGCTTTGTAGCTAATGGCTGGTACATCACTAAAATTGGGTTCATTCCAGCAAGCAGTCAGCATAAGGGTTAAACTTGCCAGCAGGAAACCACATTGAATTAGTTGTCGTTGCATAATGTTGTAATCGTAACGAACTCCAAATTACTCAATTTTTTCGTTTGCAAACGCTAAATAATTTACCGCCCGAACTCCTCCGGCAGCGCCATACGTTGCGGGAGCGCATTTTGTCGGTCACCGCAGCGGATTTTAACGCAACTGCACTGGCTGTTTTCCGGTATCAGGCTGTTTATAATCCGGTCTATAAAACCTATCTGTCTTTGCTCGGCATAACTCCCGGACAAGTTACCGGTTTAGCGCAGATTCCGTTTATGCCCATCGGCTTTTTTAAACAGCATCCGGTGCTGAGCCTGGCCGGAGTCGGGATAACGGAACCCACAACAACCTTTGCCAGTAGCGGGACGACGGGCACGCAGACGAGTCGCCATATTGTGCCCGACACCGCTCTGTACGCCGACGTTAGCCGGCGCATTTTTGAGCAACAGTATGGCCCGCTGACCAACTTCCACATCCTTGCCTTACTGCCGTCATACCTTGAACGAAATAACTCTTCGTTAGTGTATATGGTTCAGCAGTTTATTCAGGATTCCGGTTCCGCTCAGTCAGGTTTTTATCTGAACGACCGCGACGCTCTCACCGGCCACCTGCGGACGCTGCTCCAACAGGACGACCGGACGGTTTTGCTGATCGGCGTTACCTTCGGACTGCTCGACTGGATTGAGGAGGGCGCCGACCTGCACTTTGTCGGCAAAAGTAACCGCGTGATTGTTATGGAGACGGGCGGAATGAAAGGCCGCCGGAAAGAACTCCTGCGGGAAGAGGTACACGCACTGCTGACCGACAAGCTGGCGCTGCCTGCCATTCACTCCGAATATGGCATGACCGAACTACTCTCACAGGCCTACTCGCCGGGCGAAGGTCTCTTTTATCCGGGAGCCACCATGCGGGTGTTGCTGCGCGACACCAACGATCCGTTCTGTATCTATCCGGAAACCTATACCCGCACGGGCGGCATCAATGTCATTGATCTGGCCAATCTGGACTCCTGTTCCTTTATTGAAACGCAGGATCTGGGCCAGTTCGGTCCCGACGGCACCTTCCGCGTCATTGGCCGGTTCGACAACTCAGATATTCGTGGCTGTAATCTGATGGCCAGCCTATAACTAAAAAGGGCAGTAGCCTGCTGACTACTGCCCTTTGATAAGCCGGATGACTTAGGCGTATAATTTCACATCCTCGAGCGAAATACGGTCGCCGCACATGATGACTAAACGCTCAACCACGTTGCGCAGCTCCCGAACGTTACCGGTCCACGGTAATGATTGCAGGTGCTGCATTGCCGCCGGTTCAATTTCTTTTACCGGAGAACCATATTCGCCGGCAATGTCATTCAGGAATTTGTCGGCCAGCTGCGGCACGTCTTCGCGACGCTCTGCCAGCGGCGGCACATGAATCACAATAACGCTTAACCGGTGGAAAAGGTCTTCGCGGAAGTTGCCTTCCGCAATTTCCCGGCGCAGGTCTTTGTTGGTCGCGGCAATCACCCGGACGTTTACCCGGATTTCCTTGTCGCCGCCCACACGTGTGATTTTACTTTCCTGCAAGGCCCGCAACACCTTGGCTTGCGCCGAAAGGCTCATGTCGCCGATTTCATCCAGAAACAGCGTACCGCCGTCTGCCTGTTCGAACTTACCGATCCGTTTGCTCATGGCTCCTGTGAAGGCGCCTTTTTCGTGACCAAACAGCTCGCTTTCGATCAGTTCACTCGGAATAGCTGCGCAGTTCACTTCGACCAGCGGCATGGCGGCACGCGTACCTTTCTCGTGTATCTGCTTGGCGACCATCTCTTTGCCGGATCCATTGGGGCCGGTAATCAGTACCCGTGCTTCGGTGGCTGCCACACGGTTAATGGTTTCCTTCACCTTCTGGATCGGCAACGATTCCCCAATGATTTCATTGAGTTTGTAAATCTTACGACGCAGTGTTTTGGTTTCCTGAACCATCTTGGTACGCTCAATGGCGTTACGAACCGTAATCAGTAAGCGGTTCAGATCAGGCGGCTTGGTAATGAAGTCAAATGCGCCGCGTTTCGTGGCCTCTACGGCATTTTCAACGTTGCCGAATGCCGAAATCATCACAAATTGAGTTTGCTTCCCGGCCTCCCCAGCTTTTAGCAACACCTCCAAGCCGTCCATTTTGGGCATCTTAATGTCACACAAAGCAACATCATATGAGCCCCTCAAAATCATGTCTAAGCCCTCCTCACCGTCCTTCGCTTCTTCTACGTCGTACCCTTCGTACTCGAGAATGTCGCGTAGTGCGGCCCGGATGCTTTTTTCGTCATCAACAATGATGAGTTTGGCCATAATAGCGGTATAAATCGGTCAAATGAACAAGTTCGGAAATTTCTGTCCGAAAATAAACGGTTCAAAAATAGAACCCAATTATTTCCTTGATTTTAGCAAATATATATACAGCCTACCGGCTATTTATACCTTTTGGTAGATATTGTTGACAGCTCTTTCTTTTTAGTAAATATTATAATATCCCAACAATATAATATTATAAATTGTTCATATTGTTAATTTTCTAAAAAACAATCGGTTAAACAGTATAATACGTCAATCAGACACTTATTAACCATAAATAAGCAAATATTTTTTTGCCTTATTCCATTGCCATCTTTTCATTCTTTCTAAATCGTTTAATTCATGAAACATGTGTTCTACAACCAACCGGACAGACGTTTACTTCTTGTCTTCTGTTTTTGCCTGCTCAGTTTTTTAGGGCTGGCGCAGGACCGGAAAATCTCTGGCAAGATTATTTCGGCACTTGATCAGAAACCGCTTCCAGGGGTCAACGTGGTCATCAAGGGTACGCAGACCGGCAGCAGTACCAATGCAGACGGAGATTTTTCCATGAGTATTCCGGCAAACCGAGACCTCCGCACAACCATACTGGTGTTCAGTGCCATTGGCTACCAGTCGCAGGAAGTAACGATTGGCAGTCAGACCCAGATTACGCTCGCTCTGACCGAAACCTCGCAAAACCTGAACGAAGTGGTAGTTACCGCCCTTGGTATCAAGAAGGAAGCGAAACGACTCGGCTATGCGACCGCCAACGTCAGCTCAGAGCAGATTTCGACCAACCGGACCGTTAACTTTATGAATGCCTTGCAGGGTAAAGTAGCGGGCGTAAATATTTCCGGTCTGGGTACGGGCGCGGCCGGTACCAGCAAAATCCGGATCCGCGGCCAATCGTCGTTTTCCGGTCAGAATAACCCGCTGATCGTCGTTAACGGTGTGCCGATTGATAACACCAACTTTGGCCAGAACAACGGAAATGCCGGCAGCGATAACTCCATCAGTAACCGCGACCGGAACTACTCCGACGGCGGTGACGGTCTGTCGTCGATTAACCCGGACGATATTGAGGGAATGACCATTCTGAAAGGCGGTACGGCTGCGGCCCTCTACGGCTCACGGGCGAAAGACGGGGTCATCATGATTACGACCAAAACCAAAGGCAGCGGCCAGGGCATCGGTGTTGTCTATAACACCAACTTCACAACCGATCAGCCACTTGATTTCACGGATTATCAGTACGAATATGGACAGGGCGAATATGGTGTCCGGCCAACGGCTGCCAACCCGACCTCCGGTGTGTGGAGCTTCGGCGAAAAATTCAATGGCCAGACACAAGTGCTGTTCGGTGGGGTGACCGTGCCTTATGCACCGGTTTACAACCGGATCCGCAAATTCTACCGCACTGGCTCTACCTGGACAAACTCCATTTCGTTGTCGTCGGGCAGCGACCGTGGCGGCTTCAACTTGTCGGTTGCTAATACTGACAATAAGGGTATTACGCCGAATAACTCCTTCAACCGGAAAACCATCAACCTTGGTTTCAGCTACAACCTGTCGAGCAAACTGAACATTACGGGAACCATCAACTACTCCAACGAGTATAACCGCAACCCGCCGCAGATCGCCCAGCAGGATAACAGTATTCCGACAGTTATTTATACCCTGGCCAATTCGATGCCGCTCGATGTGCTGGAAGCCAACCAGATCAACCCGGCTACCGGCAACGAGTTTATTTACTCGCGTTTCCAGAACCGGACAAACCCGTATTTTGTCCTGAATAACAAGTTCGAAAACATCCGGCGCGACCGTCTGTTCGGCAACCTGGCCGCCCGTTATAACTTCACCGACTGGCTGTATGCCCAGGTTCGGGTAGGTCAGGATTTCTGGTCACGGGATCAGGACTACAACTTCCCGACCGGTCAGGCATCACTCGCTGCTGCACCGGCCGGTTTCGTTAACGGAGCGTATGTGCAGGAAGCCCGCCGGTTCCGCGAGATCAACAGCGATTTCCTGATCGGCGCCAACCGCAAGTTCGGTAAACTGGGGATCGACATTACGGCCGGTGGCAACCAGCTTTATCGCCGGAGCGATGTGAACAGTGTTCTGGCAACCGACTTCATCGTACGAGGGCTGTATGTACCGCAAAACGGCCGCGTAAAGGATCCAACCTATGGCCTCAGCGAACGCCGCGTGAACTCCCTGTATGCTGCGGCTGAATTTTCATACAACGACTTCCTGTACCTGAACGTAACGGGCCGGAACGACTGGTTTTCGACCCTCGCCCCTGCCAACCGGAGCATTCTGTACCCGTCTGTTACCGGTAGCTTTGTCTTCTCACAGGCGTTCAGCGCAATGCCGTCCTGGCTGAATTTCGGCAAGATCCGCGCGGCCTATGCCGAAGTGGGCAGCGACGGCGACGTAGCCCCCTACTCAAACAACCTGTTTTATGGTGTTAATGCCAACCTGTTCCCGAATCCGGCCGGAC
Source organism: Arsenicibacter rosenii (assembly GCF_001870735.1). Lineage (GTDB taxonomy): Bacteria > Bacteroidota > Bacteroidia > Cytophagales > Spirosomataceae > Arsenicibacter > Arsenicibacter rosenii. The sequence continues at coordinate 42,993 of NZ_MORL01000015.1, forward strand.
AAGGACAGCCGGTGGGCTTCATTACGTCGAACACGGTACCAAGTGCTACCCTGAAGCCAAGCCGGACGGCCGAAACCGAAGTTGGTCTGGAACTAAAACTTTTTAACAACCGCGTCGGCGTTGACGTAGCCGTTTACAACAAAATCACCAGCGATCAGATCGTTGCGGCCCAGTCGTCGGATGCATCAGGATACACAAATACACTGATTAACAGCGGGCAAAGCCGTAACCGTGGTATTGAATTACTGGTAAACCTGGCCCCGATCCGGAGCAAAGATTTCTCATGGGACATTACGCTGAACGGGTCTTATAACCAAACTAAACTCCTGCGGTTGCTGACAGACGATGACGGAACACCGGACAAAGACTACAACAAAGACAAACAGGCCGAGCAGATCGTGGTCGGTAACGGTGTTTTCGTCGGCGACCTGCGCCACGTGGTAGGTCAGCCACTTGCCCAGTTGTATACGTTCGGCTACGCCCGCGACGCCCAGGGCCGCATTATCCACGGTGGCGATGGCTTACCGCTCCGGACATCGGCACCGATCTCGTTCGGCTCGGCCCTGCCGAAATACGTAGGCGGGATTACCAACTCGTTTACCTACAAAGGCATTAACCTGTCGTTCCTGATCGACTTCAAACTAGGCGGCAAAATGATGTCGGGTACCAACCTGAACCTGTTCCGTCATGGTTTGCAGAAAGAAACGCTGGTGGGCCGGGGCGATGCTGATAACAAAATGGTGGGTGTTGGCGTCAACGAAAAAGGCGAACCCAATGCCGTGCGGGCATTTGTACAGGACTACTACTCGGTGGGCCGGTCAAAAAGCTTAGGCGAGCAGGTGATTTATGATGCCGGTTTCTGGAAACTACGTCAGGTATCGCTGGGGTACGATTTCACGAAATACCTGCCGAAAAGCCTGTTTATCAAAGGTATTCGTTTCAGCGCTGTGGCCAACAACGTGGCTATGCTGAAAAAATGGGTACCGAACATCGATCCGGAGCAGTTCGGTTTCAGCTCCGATAACCTTATCGGCCTTGAGGCGACGGGTCTGCCGACAACACGCAGCATTGGTTTTAACCTGAATGTACGTTTCTAAACCCATTCACATCAGGCATTTAATTCGATATCACGATGAAAAAGATCCTTTTTTATATACCGCTTTTTGCACTTTTGTTGGTTGCCAGTAGCTGCGACAAGGGTTTTGACCAACTGAATATCAACCCAACGGCAGCGACCTCGCTCAATCCGGTGTTTACGTTTAATAACGCCATGGTTAACACCTCATTTCCGGCTTCGTCGCTGGTATTTGAGCATCCGATTGTGCAGTTTATGTACTCGCCGAACTCCGGGGTTCTGGCGGGCGGCAACTTCAATGTCGACAACCGCGGGGCGGCCGGCCCCAATGCCGCACTCTGGCAACGGTACTACCGCGACGTAATCCGGTATCTGGTCGATGTCATTAACCAGACCAAAACCGATGCCAACCGGACAAACCTCTACAACATGGCCCGCATCTGGAAAGCCTATGCCTTTATGGTGTTGACCGACTCTTACGGCGATATTCCGTATAAAGACGCAGGTCTGGGGTATATAGGTGGCAACGTAACGCCGAAATACGACACGCAGCAAAGCATTTACGACGATATTATTAAGGAGCTGACCGATGCCACAGCCGCCCTCGACGCCAACAAGGCGACCGAAGCCGGTGAAATTATGTTTGGCGGTAATATTCCCCGCTGGAAAAGATTCGGGTACTCAACCTTGCTGCGGGCCGGTATGCGTCTGACAAAAGTTAACCCGACGCTGGCACAGGCAACCGTGCAGAAAGCGATTGCTGGTGGCGTCATGACGTCGAACGCCGATAATGCAGCCGTCCGCAACAATGCCAACTATCAGAATCCGGTGGGTGTGACGCTGAACTCAACCGAAGCCGCCAACTTCTACCTGACGGCGTATTTTGTCAACCTCCTGAAGTCAACTGCCGACCCGCGGCTGAGTTCGATTGCGGTACGGTATGTGGGTGCTAAGAGTGGTTCGGAACACACCGCCGCCCGGATGAACCGCGACCCGGCGATACAGATCGGGATGCCGCTCGGTTTCGATAACGGCACCGTTCCGGCACAGGCAACCAAAGACGGCCTGGCCAGCTTCTACGATTATTCGCAGCTGGACCGTACGCGGCTGGCGAAACTTGATGCGCCAACCTTCCTGGTGACCTACGCGCAAACGCAGCTGTTACTGGCAGAAGCCGTTGTGCGCGGCTGGACAACGGGTAGCGCGGCGGATTTTTATGCGGCAGGTGTAACAGCCCACATGCAGCAATTGGGCGATGTCGACGCCAATTCGGCAATACCGGCCGCGTCGATCACAGCGTATTTGCAGAAGAATCCTTATGTGGCCGCCAATGCGCTGGAGCAGATCAATACGCAATACTGGATGGCTTCGCTGCTGAACGGTCCGGAAGCATTTGCGAATTTCCGCCGGAGCGGTTTCCCGAAACTGACACCAAACCCGTATCCGGGCAAAGAAATCAAAGGCAGTTTCATTAACCGGCTGACTTACCCTGACCTGGAACTGTCGGTAAACAAGGCAAACCTGACCGAGGCGACAACACGCCAGGGGGCCGACAATCTCGACACCCGTGTCTGGTGGGATAAGCAATAAGGATTGAGTAATGGAGTGACGAACGATTGAATAAAAAGGACCGATATTCAATCGTTCGTCACTCAATCACTCCTCATTTATTAAAACAGATGATCCCAGATGACGTCGTAGACATCAATGGCATCTAGTTCGGGCTTGCCTGTCGGCTGGTCCGTAATCAGGATTGGATAGTATTCTTTCGGCGGATTAATAGCCCCGTGCGATCCTTTGATCAGTGTTGCATCCAGCGGTATAACATCCATCAGGTACCGGAACCCGAGCAGTTTCCGGGCTAGTTTATACCCCGCCCGTAGTTTAATCAGCGGGTTTGCGGGGTCCATAAACATCTCGACCGGATCATAGCCCGGTTTGCGGTGAATATCAACCAGCCGCGCATAATCAGGCGCTTTGGCATCATCCAGCCAGTAATAATACGTAAACCAGCTGTCGGTCTCCGCAACGGCGACCAGATCGCCCGAGCGCTCATGGTCGAGGTGGTGCTGCCTTTTCCCTTCATCGTCCAGCACATAAGCAATCCCCGGCGTTTTTTCGAGCATCGCCTTTACCTGTGCTTTCGTTGCGTCGTCCTGCACGTAGACATGTGCAATCTGGTGATCGGGCGTGGCGAAGGCCTTACAGGTTCCGGCATCCAGCAGCTCCAGCCCCTGCTCTACCCGAACCGAAATCAGACCAGCCTCCCGCAGCAGACGGTTGATATGTACAGGCCGGTTCACATTGTTGATGCCATACTCCGATAACAGAATTACCCGCGCCTTTTTGCGCTCATAAAACGTGACGAGCTCCTGCACCAACCGGTCAATTTCGCCCAGTTCCTTACTGATTTTCGTAAAATCGACACCGAATTTTTGCAGGCAGTAATCCAGATGAGGCAGGTAAATCAGGGTCAGTGTGGGGTTATTGAGGTCATCGACGTACATCGACGCATCCGCTATCCACTTCGATGATTTGATGTTGGCATTGGGCCCCCAGAAGCTAAAGAGCGGAAATGTCCCCAGCTTCTCCTGAAGTATATCGCGCAGTTCCATCGGATAGGCATAACAGTCCGGCATTTTTACGCCATCGGCATGGTACTGCGGCCGGGGCGTTACCGACCAGTCGGCAGTGGAGTACATATTATACCACCAGAACATCTTGGAACACGTAAACGACGGATCTTCCCGGCGGGCCGCTTCCCAGATTTTTTCGGCATGCACCAGCTTGTTCGACTGTTTCCAGAACTTCACCTCAGCATCTTCCCGGTCATACCAGCCATTGCCGACAATGCCGTGCTCAGCCGGCCACTTGCCTGTAATATAACAACTTTGTGAGGTAGTCGTGACCGCCGGCAACACCGGTTTAATCAGTGCCAGGTTCCGGTCGGCAACGTATTTTTTCAGGAAGGGCGTATGCTCACCAATGACGCTGCTGCTCAACCCGACGATATCAATAACAACGGTCTTTTTCATTTTTTCTGATCCAAGGAGTACGCTGAGTAGGCCCGGGGGGTTATTGGTGCAGGGCCATGACCCACGCCATTTCGCGGCTGATGGACTCATTCAGCGGCAATTGCATTGATTCCGGCAATACCCCCCATGTATAGGTTTCCAGTTCGAGCTGATCGGTAAACGGCCGTTTCTGATTCAGAGCCAGTACGTCACGGATCGCCGATTGGGTTGATTCGAGTAAACCGTAGTTGTCGACAAACAGCGGAACGTGAAAATGCACCCGCCACTCCAGATGCGTAGCGGCATCAAACGCCTGTAAGGCTTCCGGCAAATCGGCAAACCGTTTGAGCGAACCATCCGTCAGCCGGGCCACAACCTGATGCAGGTAAGTTGGTTCGTCAAAACCGGCGATGGCGGCCAGCTTCTCCTCTGCCTGCGACGAGAAATCGACTTTCAGCGCCGAACTCACCTGAATTTTACCAACCCGGATGCCGCGTGCCTGCAACTGATCCAGCACGGATGCCGGGTTTTCATAACCCACTGCAAAGTGGCAGACATCGTAACACAACTGAATATGGTCGCGGATAGCCGCAGCAGCTTCGTCGGCCGACAAACCGAGCTTTTCACCTAAATGAGTAATACCGACGGGCAACAGCCATGTCTGATACCAGTCCAGGAATTCAGGGCCGCTTTCCAGAATGCCGTCGGGCTCGGGTTCAATATCCAGATGGAGCCACTTGCCCGTTTGCTGACGGAGCGCAATCAACTCTTCCACCACCCGCAGCATCTGACGGGTGCCGGTTTCGGTGGCCGCGGCCAGCTCATCGGGGGTTTTCCACCAGTACCGATATGAGATCGGCGAGGTAGAAATACCACCATCGGTTAAGGTGTCGGGTAGTAGCTGCGCCAGGACCCTGAACATCCGGATGGTATAGTCCACCCGGTCATCGGTTGTCCAGTCCGGCGCGTGGACCTGGTCTTTCACCCGTGTGTTGTGAAAGCCACCATACGGAAAGCCGTTCATGGTGAAAACATACAACCCGTTATCATCCAGCCATTGCCGGAGTGTTGCCACCAAGGCCGTATCCTGCAGGTCATGGCTTGCCTGATTGGCCAGCCGCAGTCCCACACCCATCGGCTTATCCGGACTTATACGCCCTTTTACCGACGGCAGGCTGTCCTGTAAAATAGCAAAATGGCTAACCCAGTCTTCGCCGAGATGAATATTTGTACAATAACCGATGTGCATAACTATTGAGTAATTGAGTGATTGGGTGAATGAGCGATTGGGTGTTTAAAAAATTCACTCAACCGCTCATTCACCCAATCACTCAATCATTAGTGACTAACGATTGCAGTTTTTCGAGGTAATCGACGGAGGCTTTGACGTGGGTGAGATCCATTTCGTGGACTTCGAGGCCCTTGCCGAGTGCTTCGAGCAGGGTAATGGTCAGACGGCCGCCGAGGTGTTCACGAAATTCGCGTAACCCGTTGATCAGGTTGATTTTATCATTTTCGGCCAACGCCGGATGGAACAAGTCAAAACCAAGCTGCTGGAAGACCCGTACTACCCGCTGCACCTCCTCTTCGGTCAGATACCCTTGCCGGTGTGAGTAAACAGTATCGAGCACAATGCCAATGGCCACAGCTTCGCCGTGACGCAGGCTGAAGTTTGTGAGGTATTCGAGTTTGTGGGCAGCCCAGTGGCCAAAATCCAGCGGGCGGGCCGACCCCATTTCAAACGGGTCGCCTCCGGCAATGTGTTTCAGGTGCAGATCGGCGCAGCGGATAATCAGCTCCTGCATCGGGCCTTCTTCCCGATTGGCGAGTGCAGCGGCATGTGCTTCAATCCACTCGAAAAAGGCTAAATCCTTGATCAAGGCCACCTTAATGGCTTCCGAAATGCCCGAGCGCCAGTCCCGGTCTTCGAGCGTACGCAGGAACGCCAGGTCGTTGAACACCGCAACCGGTGGCACAAACGTACCGAGGAAGTTCTTTTTACCGTGGAAGTTAACGCTGTTTTTCACCCCAATGCCGGAGTCATTCTGCGACAACACCGTTGTTGGAATCCGGATGTGCTTGACGCCACGGTGTGCAATAGCCGCCGCATAACCCGCCATGTCCAGAAAGGCTCCGCCACCGATGGCCGCCAGATAAGAATGCCGGTCAATACCAAATTCATCGACGGCCTCCAGAATTTGAGTCACCAGCTCCGGTTGGTTCTTCACCTGCTCTCCTCCCGGCATTATAACCGGTGCCGTGGCTAAAGTAACGCCCGGAACGGTGTCAACATAGTGCGTGATAGCAGCGACCAGACCCGGGTGATGATCCGAAACACCGGCATCAATCAAAAACAGGATCTTTTTCTGAAACTGCGGATCCCCCGCCGTTTGCAGGAAGTTCCGGAAGGTGGCGTTCTCCGGAGCGAACAGCTGTTCGGTAAACGCGACCGGATATGAAAATGAAACCTTAAAGGCTTGATGAAGAACCGTCATATCACTTGTAACACGGAATGATATTCCGTGCATGGTATAAATTAGAGTATTGCACGGCATGGGATTGCCAGGCGACCCGGTCCGTGCGACAAGTCAGGTTACCGCAAACGCTTTTGCCAGTAGCATAGATACCGGCAACAGGGCCAGTACGCCTAAGGCCAGCATCCAGTTTCCGGAAACGCTCACCCACGCAGCATCCATCACAATCAGCGACAGTACCCCTGCTTTTACCGCTTTGCCGATATTCGGGCCGATCGGTTGCCGGATGGCGGTCAGCAGCGGTTTCAGAATCAGGAACAGGTGCAATACAACAAACGCAGCCGTGAGGTAGATGTTGCCCGTTTGAGTGGCTACTACTAACTGGGAAACACTAACCAGGGCATAAAGTATCCCTGCCCAATACAAAGTTTTTCGTTTTCCGCCGTGTACTTCATCACGGCTGATCATGGTAATGGCCGCAATGTAAATCACCGGAATCAATCCGAGCCACTTTGCTGCGCTGTATCCGGTGATAATCAATGTCATTCCCAATTGCAGGTTAACGCCCCGGCAAAGGCCCATGTTGATAGGGCCGATTACCGGATGGTGCTTCCCGTAGCGATCATATACAACCGCCAGCAACGCAATCAGCACGGCGAGCAACCCGCTGATTTCGCGGAACAACGCCGCAATGACAATGCCGGCCAGCAATAAGCCGACGCCCAGGAGGGTTGCGCCTTGCTTCGACACCCGCCCGCCCGGGATCGGGCGCTCCGGCCGCTCAACGGCATCCAGTTCTGCGTCGAAAACGTCGTTCATCACCACGCCCCCGCCGTACAGACAAATCGTTGCCAGCATCAGGTGTACCAGCCCATGGAGATCGGTGATCGGCGTATTGGTCAGTACGCTGCCCAGCGCAGCACCCGCCAGCACATCGGCAACAGCCGTCACCAGATTGGCCGGCCGCATCAGTTGCAAATATGCTCTCACCTAACGAATCACAATTGAGTTTTTATCGACCCGTGGCTGCTGACCGCCGCGAAGGACGGTATTGCCATTGAACTTCAGGCTTTGATCAATCGCCTGCGGGTTTTCGAAGTCAGCCACGTTGATCTGACCGCTCTGTGCAAACGCATCAATGGCGTTCTGGTAGGTCACCAACCGGATCGCTTCGTCGGGAATGCCTTTGATTTTCATCAGCGCGGCCGTTTTCGGAATCGCCAGCGGATCACTGATGCCCCAGTCAGCAGCCGAGTTCACCATAATCCGCTCTGGACCATATTGCTGCACGATCTCTACCATCCGCTCGTTCCCCATTTTGGTAAACGGATAAATGGTAAAGGCCGCCCAGAATCCCTGATCCAGCACCGATTTTACGGTTTCTTCGTTGTTGTGGTCAACAATGACCATACCGGGGTCAAGGCCGTGCTCCAGGGCGATGGCCATGCTCCGCTCCGTGCCCTGCTTCTTGTTCCGGTGCGGCGTATGAATCTGCACCGGCAGATTGGCTTCTTTGGCCAGTTCGAGCTGAAGGCGATAGTATTTGTCTTCGGCCTCCGTCTGGTCATCAAACCCGATTTCGCCGATACCCACCACGCCTTCTTTATAGATAAACAACGGCAGTATGTCCATAACCTCCGCGGCCAGGACTTCGTTGTTAGCTTCGCGGGAGTTCAGGCCAATGGTGCAATAATGTTTGATACCAAACTGCGACGACCGGAAGCGTTCCCAGCCGATCAGGCTGTTGTAATAATCCTTGAATGTTGCCAGACCGGTACGCGGCTGACCCAGCCAGAAGGCCGGTTCAATCAGGGCCACCACACCGGCATCGGCCATCGCCTGATAGTCGTCGGTAGTCCGCGAGGTCATGTGGACGTGCGGATCGAAAAATTTCATGCCCTTCACATAGTCCATGAAATTAACCTGATCAGGAATATTGGGGGCCACTTCCGGCAGACTATCTGCCAGGTGTGACGGGTTAAGTTGAGATTCTGCTGAATTCATGATTATGCTTCCAGATTCTGCCAGGTTAGTGAGCCATCCATAATCGCTTGGTGCCATAACGAATGCTGCGTTAACAATTGACGGGCCGGTTCGTAATTTGTTTCTGAACAGACCAATGCAGCAGCCTGCTGATTCAGAACATCCGGCGAGCGGAATAAAGTTTGTATATCCTCAAAAATTACATCGTCGACAAAACTACTCACTAAACGCCAGGCCTGGGCCGGTAACTGCCGGCCGGCCGCCCACCGCTCGTGGGCCAGATCCGACAGATTATGGGCCAGCTCGTCATTAGCGCGGGCCATTAACCCGTCAATCAGGTGCATCGGCTTGTCGTTGAAAATACATTTGAGGATCAGCTGATTCCAGGCCGGCTGTGAAAAATGCAGCCTCGGGTACGGATTAAAAAAGGCAATGGCTTCGAAAACCGGCCCCATGTTCGACCGCACGGCTTCGGTAGCGCGGTAGAGCCAGTGATCCGGGTACGACAGGACGGGCAGCGCGGTATACAGCGCAACCAGTTCCTGCAACTCGGCTGTCCCAAACAGATTTTCGATAGCCTGTATGTAGACAGCCTGATCGCTGTCCGGCAAACCAGCCAGGAGATATACCCGTGCCAGCCGGTCGGCGGTCCAGGTCTCCGGTTGCCAGCCGGGAACGGCCGCGGCAAGTTGGGTCAGCGCCTCACCGGCAACCGGCCGGCGGGTCACAAAACGGGGAGCGGCCACGAAAGCGATCAGCGTGGCCTGCTGCCCCTGTGCGCTTTTTGTTGCCAGCCAGGCCTGCTCTTTGTCAGTCAGCACCTGTTCCACTGCCCGTTGCAGTGCATCAATAGGTTTCATAGGTCTGCGTCAACTAGATCATTCAAAAAAGAGGCACCCGCCTTTGAAGCGCCCTTTCTGCTTTATTCTACAAATTTGCCGGAATAATCATTACCATGAAAACCGGATACAAATGACTTTTGTCAGTATGCACGGCTATATACGGTGAAACCATGGGTTCAGTTGACCGGCGACGGCGTATTAACGACTTTATGCAAGGCCGTCCACGACTGCTCCAGCAGCTCTTCAATGTACTTCCAGTCAGATTCAGTAATGTCTTTTCCGCGGTAGTCACGGTACATCATCGCCCGGACCCGCAGCTGGGCATGCTCCTGAAACCGTTCGGCAGGTACATTAAAAATAGCGGAGGATTCCTGTTTAAGAATCGTTTCCCAGTCACCGGGCCGGAAGCCGTTTTTCTCACGGCGGATCATCCACCACTTCAGTTCAAGTGCTGCCACTTTACCGGCCGGGAACGGAGTTTCCGACAAGTCGTTGATCCCTTCGTAAAACCTCTGAATATAGGGCAGGGCTTTGGCGTAATCCTGCTGATTTTTACCATCCTTAAAGACAAAGGCTGCCTTACCGGCACGGTATCCTAACTGCCAGGAACGCCAGTAGGGCGCGCGGTACTGCGAGCGGATGAGATCGGTCAGCTGACCGATCAGGCGCAGCGGCCGGCGTTCGTAATAAGACCGCCACATGCCTGCTTCCAGCTGCCCGACCTGTTTCGGTTCAAAATTGCGGATATCAGACCGTACCGGGATGTAGATATCCGCCAGTATCCAGACAAATAAAAAAAGAACAAACCCTGCGGCAATCCGGATCACCCATTCCTTTGCTGTTTGGGGTTTCTTCAGTAACGAGGTCGACATGCGTACAAAAAACGGTTTATTAGCTTCTTATTAAAATACCTATGGTGCTGCCGGATTACTCAAATGTTAATAACTTAGGGGCGTATTTTCAAGTACGCTGTTCATGCACAAGTATTTACCACAGTTAGTATCAGTATCTCCTCAACGTTCAGGCTATGTGCTTTTAGTACTATTAGCCTTCGCCGGCTGTAAACAAAACAACGATACTCCCGACCCGGTTACTCCGCTTGGGGATGCCATTACCGGTATGCCTGCCGACGTCGCGGCCAAATGGGGCGACATGACACTGCGGCTGGCCAAAAATACGCCCGGCAGTACGCCGACCTTTGCCTCCCGCTCAAACAGCTATACGAGAATACGGCCGACAAAAATAAGCAAGCGATTGATTCATTAAGCATAGCCATCAAAGCAAGCCGTATCACCGATGCCGACGTAGCCGACCGGTCGGAGAAATTCGGGCTGGCCGTCGCTCAGGCGATTTATGATTAGTCGAAAACGGACGGCGGCCATCAGGGATATAAGGATCCGTTTCCGCTCGACTATGTTCTGCCAACCGCTCCCGGCAACTGGATTCCGCCGACCGACGGGCAGGTGGCTATTCGCCGGGCCCTGCATCCGTACCAGGGCAATAACCGCCGGTTTGTCGCGGCCAACGGTAATCTGCCCATCCCGAAACCGGAGGCTTATACCAAAGATCCGGCCGCGAATTACGACAAACTATATAAAGCCGTTTACGACAAGAATATTTCGCTGACACAGGAAGAAAAAGAAATCGCCGCCTGGTGGGGCGACGATCCGAGCCAGACGTTTACTCCGCCTGGCCACTCCTATAATCAGGCAACCATTACCGTCCGGACGACAAAAGCGACATTAGCCAGGGCCATTGAAACCTATGCCCGAACCGGCATGGCCGTCGCCGACGCCTTTATGAACTGCTGGAAGTGTAAATATACTTACCACAACGAGCGCCCATCGACGTTTGTCCGTGCCAATGTTAATGCCGCATGGACGCCGTTCTGGCCCGAGCCGCCGTTTCCCGCTTTCCCGTCAGGCCATTCAACGCAGGGAGCCGCCGCAGCTACCGTACTTACTGACCTCTACGGGGCCAATGTTTCGTTTGTCGATAACTCCCACGTTGGCCGTGCCCGCGATGAACTGCGGCATGTCGATTACAAAGCACGCTCGTTTACTTCGTTCTGGCAAACGGCCGAAGAGTCGGCCTGGTCGCGCTTTCCGGGCGGTATTCATACCCGGCAGGATAACGAAACCGGCCTTGCAGAAGGCAAAAAAATCGGAGAGAACGTAAATCAATTAGGGTGGAAAAAATAAAGAGCGAAAGAGTGACCCTTCCGGTCAGATTGCTGCGAAGCGATCCGCTCTTTCGCTCTTTATCTCTTTCACTCTTTACTAAAGCTCTTCGCCCACGGCCCTTCGCCACCGCAGCGGCTCTGCATTTTCTGGCGGAAGGCGTCGCGCTCTTCGGGCGTCATTTTTTCGAAGCGTTCGGCCATTTTGTGTTTCCACTGGGCCTTGAAGGGGTGATTGTGTCGTGGTCCGCCCCAGCCCGGCCGGCCAAAACCGCCGAACAGAATGCGTGATAACACCAGTATGCCGAATGCTTGTCCGAAGGTGATGGTGCTAACGCCCAATACGGCCGGTAAAATTCCATTCCAGAGATTCATGACGATGAAGCCGAACAAAGCGGCGATCCCTATTCCAAAAGCGAGGAAACCTATTCCCCGACGAATCCAAAAACGTTTCATGTTGATTTTTCTTTGTTGTTACAGTTCAGTTGTGGTTGATTTTTTCTGTATCCCTTCTTCAGGCTTACAGTAAGGTGCTTCTTTCGTTACAGCAGGGTGCTCCTTCCCGTGTTTCATCCACGGGCCAGCGTGGCCGCCTACATGGCCCGGCCCTCCGAACCCGATGAATAGCCGGGTCAGGAAAACCAGCCCCAATGCCTGGACAAAGCGTAGGCGAGGCCCCTTAAACAAGGAAGGTACCAGCCAGTTCCAGAGCGCCATAGTGACAAAAGTCATGCCCAGAAAGGCGATAATGCCGAGAGCGACAAAGCCCATGATTGCAAAAGATGTCATTTTTTTTGTTGTTTAATGGTTTAGTCAAGCAGGTCTTCATAATATGTCTGCAAACGCTCACGCAGGGAACGAACCGCATAATGCTTACGCGACAGCAGTGTATTCTGTGATACACCCAGCGCCTCCGAAATCTGCCGGAACGATTGCCCTTCAATTTCATGACGGACAAAAACTTCCCGCTGTTCGTCGGGCAACTCTTCCAGCGCATCAGCAATGGCGTCCATCAGCGACTCCCGCAGCAAGCCGCCATCGTCGCCGTTATCATCGGCAATGGCCAGCCACTCGCCCAATACCGGCGCTTCATCGTCGTCGTCGCCGGATGCCGGTGCATCCAGCGACTGCATTTTAGGTTTCCGGTACCAATCGTTGATTTTGTTACGGGCCACGGCAAATAGCCAGGAGGCTACGCGTTCAACGGGTTTTGTCAGCTGATAGGCCAGGGTCAGTTCGTAAAAGACATCCTGCAGCAGGTCTTCTGCATCGTCGGGATCGGGGAGCCGTCGGCGGATGAAATCGAGCAACCGGGGACGCTCGCGCCGTACGGTCTCGCGAAGGTCTGGTTGTCCGCTTTCGTCTGCGGTGTTGCTTAGTTGATTTACCGACATATCCATGTTGTGCTCAGCGTGTCAGGCAACCTGCCTGTTTATTAGTATAGTCGGCTCAGAACGGAGAATATTTTAGGAGAGGCCGAAGAACGGCAATATGGCGGGATAAACGGCCGGATAGCAGGATAAATGAAAAGTCGCCGGGTTCAGAAAACACCGGCGACTCTGTCTGCACCTATTCACCTGAAAAAGTAATCACACAGCGTTCGCTGGCCAGCCGGCTCAGGTTTTCGTCGACAGCCAGACTTGATTTTTCATTATCGAATGCGTCGCGGTAGCCTGCCTTCAGTTCGCGGCGCTTGATGGCCTCCAGAAACCGGCGCGCGTCGTCGCGGGATTCGAGTTGCAATGGCGGCACTTCCGTTGGCCGGTCATCATCGCCTTTGGCTACCATCGTGAAATACGAGGTATTCGTATGCTTGATAATGCCGGTCCGCACGTTTTCGGCAATAACCCGGATCCCGACGACTAACGATGTCCGGCCCACATAATTGACCGAGGCCAGCAGCGACACCAGATCGCCGACTTCTACCGGCATCAGAAAGTTGACCTCATCGACCGATACCGTTACGCAATACGTGCCGGCATGTTTGGCCGAGCACGCATAAGCAACTTTATCCATGAGTGAGAGCAGAATGCCCCCGTGAATTTTACCGCCAAAATTGGCATATGCCGGAATCATCAACTCTGTAATGGTTGTCCGGGAAAACGCTACGGAACGAGGCTGCATAGAATTGCATATGAATGGTTGCAGCAAGATAAGTTAAAGAGCGAAAGAGATAAAGAGTGAAAGAGCGAAAGGTGCAAGGTATGCTAACCGCAAGGTTCACTCTTTCACTCTTTATCTCTTTTGCCGCATGGCGGCCGCTCTTTCACTCTTTAAAACGAAAAGCCCATCCGGAAGTAGATGCGGTTGTAATGACGGTATTCGACCTGCGAGAGCGTATAGGTCCCGTCAACAGGGGTTCGCTGGCTGGCACGCTGGTGCTTATAACCCGCGCTGATGACAAAACCGGTGTGGTTACCGGTATTGATCCGGAGCCCTGCCCCCGACGAAACCAGCCAGCCTCCGCTGAGGTCTTTGCCATGCGGATTGATGCCCCGAAAGGCGTACCCCGACTCCAGATTGACGAACGGACTTACACGCTGGTTTTTCTTCGGCAGACGGCCCTCAAGACTGCCCGCAACCGGAAACAACTGCGTCTGGCTATACCAGTCTACGCCGGCCGAAACACCCGTCCGCAACCACGGACGTACCGCATAATTGGTTGTTCCGTAAATGGACAGGCTGTAGCGGTTACCAGCCGGCCGCACAGGATAGTACGGGTAATACCAGCCCCCGTTGCTGACATTCACATCCGGGCGCACCTGCCCAGCCTGAACGCCAACCTGAACGGTTGTTTGCCAGCGTGACGCATCAGTGGTTTGGGCCATGGCGTATGATCCTGACGCCGTAGCGGCGATAAGTAAGCAAATAAGTCGGCGCATGATCAGTAGGCGGGTTGAACGGCAATTTTACTCAGTTGGCGCAGATTCGTCGGATTTGTGTAGTCGTACTGATACAGACCATCTTTACCGATCAGCATCAGCGTATTCCGCAGCGGGATAACATCGTAGGCATTCATATCGCCGAAGCTCTGCACTTGCGTCAGATTTGTTGCATCGGTCATTTTCAGGACCTTCAATCCTTTCTGGCCTTCGCACACAAACAGGTTCGGGAAGTCGACGCCCAGCCCGTACGGTCCGTCCATCGGATACGACTTCGCCAGGGTTGGCATGGATGGGTTCGATATGTCGACTACATCCAGTACGTTCTGGGCACCGCCGCAAAAGCCCCCACCCCGTAAGGTCACGTAGGCGTAATTGCCCTGCACCACCACCGGATCGCATGACCGGATATGACGATACAACGACAGCTGCTTTGGATCAGTTGGCGTTGAGGCATCATAAATATGCATGCCATCCTGCGCACCGATAAACAGCTTGTCCTGATACGGGAAAATCGTTTCAATGCCCCCCCAGCCCAGATTGATCGTCTTGCCTTTTACCGGCTTTGACAGCGTTGAAATGTCAAATAACTGCATCACCGATGAGTTCACGACATACAGCTGGTTGTTCATAATAGCGAACCGTGCCATAGAACCGCCCTGGCCTGTTGTTGAGGGGCTGGTTGTGCCGGAATTACTCTTGCTGCCGACACTGAAATTAACAAAATCAGACTGCAAGTAGGCCCGGCCAAACCAATACAACGCGATCGGATACGGTATAAACCCGTAATTGCCCTCACAGTCGGTATCAAAGGTTTCGGTCGTAATTTCTTGCTTGTAATCGTTTATGGTTCGGGTCTGGTTATCATACGACCAGCTTGTCCGGCCTACCTGTCCGTACGAAAATCCGCTTTCGACGCGGCCTGCTTCTTTGATAGCTGCCGGATTGCTGATGTCCAGCGCTACCACATCGATGTAGCTGTCGGCATATAAGGTGTTATCGGCGACGGCCAGATCGACATTGCCCGGAATCGGCAGGAAGGAAATAAATTTCGGGCTCGACGGATTCGCATTATCAATCACGTGAATCCCCTTTTTCACCTCAACGATGAACAGGTAATTATCCTTGGCATAAATCTTACCGGGCTCGATCAGTTGCTGCGGTGCTGTTGACACAACCGGTTTGCGCAGCTCCTCAAGGGTTACCTTCACCGGTATCTGTTTGCGATAGGTCCGCACTTGCCGGCAATTGTCGGTACAACCGGTGGTCACAAGTGCTAACCAGCTCATCAGTAGGAGTAGTTGTTTAAATTTCATACAGTTAGGAAGAATTTATAGTATGTAACCAAGAGTCATTTTCTATTACTCAGGTTGGAAGCCTGGCAAAAAAAATCGCCCGACGGCAAGGCCATCGGGCGATTTATCTTACACAAAAAGTCAGCAATTATCACCTAAAAAAATTACTGTTTACTGTATGCGTGCATGACCTTATCGGCCACTGCAGCTATTTTATTTTTTCGTAGACCAATACGCCACTACTATGGTGGAGCCGCAGCCTGTTCTGTGTCGTTAATTCATAACGGGTTACGTTTTTCAGGTTCGTGAAATACGTCTGTTCCGCCTGCATGACTTCGGCCGGACCACCTACTTTGGTGGAGCCAATGCCATCTACAATTACCTGATCCGACTCCGCGGGCTTTGGCTGAGTCAGTTTCGTGAAATAGGAATTTATGGGTGCCTTGCCTGTAGCTTCATATACGTTCGAAGCAGTCAATGCCGTTGCAGTGGCCGGCATTAAATTCAACTCAAGCGTAATGGTATAAGGCGTAGCCGGTTCTACCAGCTTCCAGGTACCGTCAAGTTTAGCCGTTGCCGCACTCAGTGCCACGACCGTTTCATCATTCCGCTCGCAGCTGAACGCCATGGCGATCAGCGATGCGAAAAAGAGCAGGATCGTTTTCATGAGTTTGTATCCGGATTTACGATTTTACCCATAAACAAGACCGTACCGGTTGTTTTTTCGTGAATCACGAACGCAAAAGGCCGGTTGCAGATGTAAGACATACCCGCTGAGGTTACGCCGACACCGATGCTGGTCACAGCCGCCGCTTCAGTTCCTGACTCGTCGACGGCAACATAGGTATCCTGCTTTACAAAATCGACATAAAGCTGTTTGCCCTTGCTAATGCCCGACAAATCAGCCGAGTTCGAGAAAGCCGTTGGCATACCCATACCCGACAGGATGCTGTTTAGCTTAATACTGTATTTCATCCCGAAACGTGGCAGACCGATGTCGATTTTCCCTTCGGCCATCCCTTGTTGCAGAGCCGCCCACTCCGTACCGTTCAACGTGTTTATCATCGCATCCAGCGAAGAATTCTCGTTAGGTAACAGCACAGTCATCACATAGTTTCCCTGACTGTAAGGCAACTCGAAAGCGGTATATGAAGGACGGAAAACCCGGCGCAGCGGTACATCCAGCCGCATCATTTTGACGCTTTTGGTTTGTCCCGACAATAACCTGAAGTCTGTATCGTACGTTTGTTTGGTATCGAATTTTGTCTTCCAGTCGCCTTTAAAATAGAGCGCATTGAGCAGGAACATCACATGCTCGGGCTTCACCTCCGAAATTACATTCGGGATTTTACCGTTGGTTTTATCGCTCGCCCACTGATTGATCCGGTCTTTAGCCGTCGGGCTGTTGAAGTCAAGCCCCGTTATGTCGGCCTGAAATGTTTTCCGCAACACATCCTGAAACGACGTCTCGACCGTAAACCCGTTCCGATACCACATCGAGTTGGCAATCGACAGTTTGACGTTCGGATCAACGCCCGGCAGGTTCGTCATCAGGTTGGCGTAGGTATCATTCGCTTCTGACAATGTCTGCGCGTCCAGTTTCAGTGTTTTCTGAATTTCGGTCTGTGTCTGCCCGCCGGCACCGTTCATCAGCATACCCAGCGCAATATGCAGGCTCAGCGGTGATACAAAGGCGTTTTCTGTTTTTGCTTCTTCAGCATATACTTTTTTGAAGAAGTCAAAGGCAAAATCATTGGTCTGGCCCGCAAATTTCGTCGATACCCGAAGGGCACCGGCCGTACTTCCGCCCGGCGAAGGCGATGAATTGTTCTTCTGACAACCTACCGTCGCCAGCGTCAGCGCCGCGACGGTCACCGCCGTAACAGCCATGGCTGAGGCAAAAAGGCGTTTCATGTTCTTTGTTGTTCGGTTATTTTATTGACAATCATTGAACGCAGTCCGGCGCTTCCGCAAGGTTTCTACCAGCGATTCGAAACCAGGAATGGTTTTACCCGCCTCAAAGGTTACGCGGTATTTATCCCCCGAGCGCTCAATTTCCAGAAACTCAGCACCGCCATCGGCACAATCCGGGCAGCCGATGCGCTCCGGTTGTTTTTTCAGGGCGGCCAGGTCAGCCTGGGCGGCCAGCGTTTTCCACTCATCCGCCGTTACCGTTCCTTTGCATGATTTCACCGGCAATTCCTCCCGGTTGTCTTTCATAATGAATGTAGCGTCGGTAGCTGTGAGGTCCAGCTGACGCTTGCAGTAGCCAATGCAGAACCCGTAAGAGGTGCCGCTGCGGATAATGACATCGGTTGATGCTCCTTTTACTTCGGCATCAACGCTTTCCTGTGTGCCGCATTGGGCCGCCATCAGCGCCACCATACCGGCTAAGATCAATGCTTTCATCGTATGTGTTGTTTACTGTTAAACATAGCCTTAGAAGTGATAATCGATTCCCATACTCATCCCCAGCGTCTGCGGTTTTGTACGGACATCTACACTCGCTTTGGTCGCATTCTGCAACGCCTGCTGATACATACCGGCAAACGAAGCCGACCAGCGTTGTGTCGGACGGTAGCGGAAACGCAGGCCGGTTGTTGCCGACAGCGTAACAGGACGGTACACATCGTCTCCTGATTTGATTGTCACACTTTTATCAACCTGATTCTTAACAAACCAGTTTGTCAGGAAACCACCAAGCATAGCGATTCCTAAGCGTTTACGCGGACGTAACTGGTAGCCAACCTGCACCGGAACCTGCACAAACTGATAGGTATTGCTGATTTTCTGTACCTGTTCGGTCGAATACGCGTTGTTGCTTGGAATAAACGAATTGCTCTTGTCAAACGTCGCCTGCGCATAGTTACTGTTCGCTCCCGAAACAGCCCCCCGCAAAGCATCAGCATACAGGTTCGATGTACGTATTTCGCCGAGCATCGCCGACTGCAGGTTAGCAACAATTGTCTGAGCCGGGCTGTTCACCGTCGAATTAGCCTCCAGATAACCAACGCCGGTTTCGATAGTCCAGCGGTTACCAAGCTTCATTCCGGTCGATAGTTGATAAGCGATTGAGAGGTCAGCCCGGCTGTTGACACTTTGTGTCGGTGAAGCGACTCGTGTATTTGCCACATAGTTGGCATACACTACCCCAGGCTGCGACGACGGAATAGACACCGATGGGTTGAAGGCCCCCGGCATAACGCTGGCCGACGCCCACAGTTCGCGGTGTTCCTTCGGCTGACTGCTGTTTTCCTCCAGCACAGCGTCTGAGATCCGGTACCAGACAATGCGCTGTGTGCCATACATACGGTTGTGCAACGGCCGGCTGGCCAACGGCTCAATCGAGGCAATCACCGTTGCTTCTTCTGCGGATTCGGCTTGAACCAGCATACGCGCCGGTGCTTCATAACCTATAGCACCATTTTCCGTAATGGTTTCGCTACCAGCTTCTTTCACCGTTCGTCTCGTTACAAAAGCTACACTTTTCTGTAGTTTTCCTGCCTCAACACCAGCCAGTACTTCGGCCGGATTTTGTATTTTTTCCCGATACGTACCGGCTACCCGCACTTGTGTGGCTGCATCGGCTTCCGGCTTCCGGAGACTACCTTTTACCTGTAGCGCCGCTAATTGCTCTTCCGGCGACGAGTTATTCACATTACGGGGCATTTTTCCTGAGTTATCCACAGCCATTGTGGATAACTTTTGTTTGCCCGCCGGGTCCGATGCCGCAACCAGTGCCTCCGGTCGTTTTGTAATTTGGTCAGATGGCGTTCCGGTCGTTTTTGTTGATGATAATGCTGGTTTTTCACCGGTTCCGGTATTGAGTGCCCACCAGCCAAGGCTCAGCAACAAAACGGCCGCCGACGCCGCTGCACTCCAGCGCATCCATGGCCGTACGGTTATCAGCCCCCCCCTTTCGGCAGCGCCGGTACCTCCGGCCATTGGCGTTCCTCCCCACAGTGGCATTACTCCACGATCGTCCTCCTCGTCGAGCCGGCGTTCGATAGCATCCCACACACGGGCTGAAGGCATTTCTGATGCCTCCCCGAACGCCTTTCTCCATAGAGCTTCACCCGGCTCTTCAGGACGTTTCCCTGGTGTATGTTCGTCAAACTGACTCATTTCTTAATGGCGGCATTCCGCCGGATGGTAATTTATATTCTTTCTGTAATTTCTGCTGAAGTAATTGTCGTGCCCTGGCGTACTGCGATTTTGAGGTTCCTTCTGAAATAGAAAGCATTTCGGCAATTTCGAGGTGATTGTACCCTTCAATCGCGTACAGGTTAAAAACAGCCCGGCAACCGGGTGGCAACTCCTGCACCAACTGCAACAAAAACTGATAGTTCAGCGACGGCAGACTTTCGTCGGCCTGCCCGATAAACGGAGCCATATCGGCGATGTCGGTGGTTTGCTCCCACGGCTTCTGCTGCCTGATCTGCTTCAGTGCCGTATTGATAACAACCCGTTTCAGCCATGCTTCAAGCGGACACTCAAACCGGAATGAGCCAATGTGCTGAAAGATTTTGACAAAGGCATCCTGCAACACATCTTCGGCCTCTTCCACATCTTTGGTGTATCGTTTACAAATGACAAAGAGCTTCCCGGCAAACCGCTCATAGAGCTGTCGCTGCACTGAACGGTCCTGCCGCCGGCATCCTTCAACTAATCCGTAATCATCAAGCATATTAACGTCGACACCATAAAGACCCACCCTTTCCTAAAACGGTTGGAAAGCCTTTCTCCTTTTTAACAAATTTTCACACAAGGGGGTTGGTACTTTTTGCTGCTGAGGGTTGCTGCATTACGGAGGGCTCCTCTATCTGGTGGTATTTCATAACTGAAGCATGGTGTTTCAGGTTTAAAGTCGTTGACACATCAAAACTTACTGTTGCGGAAAACTAATAATGGCACACCGCCATCCGCACAATCAGCAACAACCAGTCACTTAAAAGCAACTGCCTCAAAGACGTTCCGCTTCCTCAAAAGAAATGTGGATCTAACGGGTTGTCACCTACCTTCGGGCCGGAACAAAACGAAATGAACACAGATGAAAGCGACTTTTTCCCTAGTATTTGCCCTCCTGACCATTTTCAGCGCTCAGGCGCAACTGGCCAACGACAATACATTGGCGGTCCAGATTGACGGTAAGGAATACAAAACCCAGCCCCGCCAGATCCAGATTGGCAATTATGCCTACTTTACCGGCAACAGCACCAAACCCGACCGTATGCTCCGTGTCTGGCTCGGCGATTTCAATGGCCGTGCCGTGAGCGAGCCAGGTCTTTACCTGATTGTGAATGCTGACCGCCCCGATACCCGCGAGAACATTAAACGGGCCCAGGATCTGGGTAAATACAGAGGCATTGCGGCTATCCGCTATGTGGAAGAAACCAAAACACCACGCATGGAATACCACGTCGGCGATTCGCAGAACAACAACGAAACACTGGAGGTAAAGTCGGTAAGCGACGGGTTTATTGAGCTTTCCTTCAACGCCACGCTCTCGGGTACGTACTGGAAAGAAAAGGCCTCAGCCACCGTATTCGGCGGGTTAGGCCGGCTGCGCGATAAAATCGAAGACAAAGTCGTAACCTCGGCGACCGGCTACGACAACAATATTGACCCGGAAGGAAACGGCTACAAAAAGCAGGATAAGACCGATACGGTCATACTGAAAGACGGAAAGATGCGGCTGAAGAAAAATTAAGCCTCCTCAGTACAAGTGGTGGCACGACTTTGACAGGGCCGCCTGGCGGTCGTGCCACCACTCAGTTCCTTGCTTGCCACCCTAAGCTCTCTGCTCACTACTCTCTCCCCCATACCAACTTCCCCTGATTCTGCGTTTTCGATAAAAATACGCTATACTTACAAACCTAACGACGGGTTTTACCGTATTCCACCTAACATCGATCTGCGCTATGAAAACAACAACTGTTACCAACGGAAGTATTCTGATTGCGGAGCCGTTTCTGGGCGATGCTAATTTTGAGCGCAGCGTGGTGCTGGTCTGCGAACACAGTGAGGAAGGGACGTTCGGGTTAGTGTTGAATCAGACCACCAATCTAATGCTGAGCGATGTCATTGATGATATCTACAGCGATGTTCCTCTTTTTCTGGGCGGTCCTGTCCAGCAGAATACGCTGCATTTTATTCACCGGCGGCCCGACCTGATCGAGCACTCAATCCGGATTCAGGACGGTCTTTACTGGAGCGGTGACTTTGAACAGATTAAACAGGCGATCAATATCGGCACGCTGTCTGAGGAGGATATCCGCTTTTTTGTCGGCTACTCCGGCTGGAGCGAAGGACAGTTGGACGGTGAACTGAATGAAAAAGCATGGATCGTCTCAAAAGCCGATACTGACTTCCTGTTTAATACGCCTGCGGATCAGTTCTGGCGCGGAATTCTGAAACGAATGGGCGGAGAATTCAAGGTTCTGTCAAACTACCCGGTTGATCCTCGGTTGAATTAACTTTTTTTAACCAATTTTGCAGCCGGATCTATCGTTAAGAGAAGGTAACAAACCTTCTGCTGCTTCATTCATGCGTATTAAACAGCTACTTTTCATGCTTGCGCTGGTCTGCCCTTCGGTAGTCTTTGCACAAACTAATGCTCTTTCGGGACATTTTGGGATTAAAGCCGGGCCGTCTATTACCCGCTTAGCCCTTTCGGGGGTGACCACCAGCGTTCCCAAGCAAAAAATAGACTTCAGCCTCGGTGCCATGTATCAGCTCCGGTATAAAAACTTTACGGTACAGCCGGAACTGTTGTATTCAAAAGAAGGCGGGACGCTTAAGGTGCAGCGCGTTGGCCGGACAGAAATCGTCCGGAATAACTTCAGCTACATTGCTCTCCCCGTGCTGTTTGGCTGGATTCCGACAGAGGGAATTGCCCTACAGGCCGGCCCGCAATTCAGCTATGCCGTTAATGCCGGATCGACGTATGGCCCGGGCACCAAAAACGACATGGGTATCGTGATCGGCGCTCACTACGATTTTCTGGATATGCTGGATAAGTTCAGTCTTCAGGTACGCTACATCCACGGCCTGACCAATGTGGCACCGGCTACCGCTACGGGCATCGATCTGAACTACCGCAACCGTGTGCTTCAGGTAGCGTTTGTCTATAATTTTTACAAAAAGAAAAAATAAGCAGCAGGCCACGGCCGCTATTGTCCGTGGCCTGCTGCCTGTATCGCCATGCTTTCTGACTTCGGCATTATTCTGCTGTTTATTCTGGCCGCCTTTGCCTTCATCTCCCTTGTCTTGTTCGGAGCCAGCTTTCTGCGCCCGGACCGGCCCAATGTCGAGAAGATGAGTACGTATGAGTCGGGCGAAGAACCGGTAGGCAATGCGAATGTGCAGTTTAATATCCGGTTTTATGTAGTGGCGCTGATCTTTGTTTTGTTCGACGTCGAACTGGTCTTTCTCTTTCCATGGGCTACCGTTTTCGGCCAAAAAACGCTTATTAACGAAACGAAAGGGCTTTGGGGCTGGTTTTCGCTGGCCGAAATGAGCATCTTCGTCCTCACACTCGCCCTCGGCCTGGCCTATGCCTGGGTCAAAGGCTATCTGAGCTGGGTAAAACCACAACAAAAGATACCAACCGTTGATACAAAAGTGCCTCAGTCGCTCTACGATCAGGTAAATAAAAAGTACCAGCCGAAAGCGAAGGCCTCCCAGCCGGCAAGCGGAACCGTTTGACGGCCCCGGCTCGTTACACCGGTACAGACAATGACATATCCGATGAACGCATCTTCCCCAACCAATAAATCCGGTGACCACGGCATTGTGCTGCTCCGTTCGGAGGAGCTCCTGAACTGGTCGCGGGAGTCGTCGTTATGGCCCCTTACATTCGGGCTGGCCTGCTGCGCCATCGAAATGATGGGCTCCATGGCATCGAGCTATGACCTCGAGCGCTTCGGGATTTTTCCGCGACCCTCGCCGCGGCAGTCGGATATCATGATTATTTCAGGGACGGTAACCTACAAGATGGCCGACCGGATCCGCCGGTTATATGAGCAGATGGCTGAGCCGCGCTATGTGATTTCGATGGGCTCGTGTTCCAACTGTGGCGGGCCTTACTGGCAGCACGGGTATCATGTCGTAAAAGGCGTGGATAAGATTATTCCGGTGGATGTCTACGTACCCGGTTGTCCGCCCCGCCCCGAAGCGCTGATCGACGGATTTCTGAAACTACAGGAAAAAATCCGGCAGGAGAAGCCGCTGACGGGCACGGCCCTTACGGGTGAAAACCCGGAACGCTTATAGCAACGTTTCTTTACCCCTACTAAGCATGTCTTTCGACGATATCGCCGCTATTCTTCAGGAACAATTTGGCTCAACCATTCAGGTACAGACGGCCTCACCGGCAGTTGCGGTATCGGCAGACGTGCTGGTCAATGTCTGTCAATTCCTGCGCGACGACGAACGTTTGTTCTTCGACTTACTCGCCTGCATCACCGCCATCGACAACGGGCCACAGGTTAATACCATGGAGGTGATTTACAATTTTACATCCATCCCGTTTGAGCATGACCTGATGCTGAAAGTAACGGTCGCCCGCAACCAGCCCGGCATGCCGTTACCGGCCGTACCGACGGTCAGCCATATCTGGCGTACTGCCGACTGGCACGAGCGTGAAGCCTACGACCTGGTCGGTATTTCCTTTACCAATCACCCCGACCTGCGCCGCATCCTGATGCCCGCCGACTGGGACGGCCATCCCCTCCGCAAAGGCTATCAGGAACCGGAACAATATCATGGGATAAAGACGAAATGATGCTGGATACTAGATGGTCGGATACTGGATATTCAGGGTCTACGGCATCAACTCTATCCAGCATCCAGCATCCCTGCCCCTACTTCCCTCCGCTCACTTTACTGGCACTGGTTTCTTTCGACTCCTTCTCTTTGATGGCGGCGCGCTGATCGTCCCGGACGGTCGGGTATTTAATACCTAACTGTTCCAGATACGTCTTATACTTCGACGGATCGTAATAGTACTTCTCCAGTTTCGGCTTATATTCCGTCATAATCTTCTTATTCAGGAAAACCGCAGGCTGCTCTTTCGGCGAAATCAGCGGGGTGTACTTAATCTCTTTTGTCTGTTCGTTGCGGTAATAATCCCACGCATTTTTGATGATTTCCGGCTTCATCAGCATATCGATCAAGGTCATCGCTTCAGCCTTGGCTCCCGCCACAATGCCTTTATGGGCAATCGGCGTGGCCATCGAAATCGCATTGGCCCAGTGATGGCCCGGCAGCCCGGGAATGTTCGACGGATAACGCAGCACAACCGTTGGCAGTGACCATGAGATGTCGGCAATATCGTCGGATCCGCCGCCCATGGCGGTCATCATCTGACCACCCATCATGACCGGCGCGGCCGATACCGGCATTCCGATTGAGTCAATCTTAGTGGCCAGCCCTTCTACTTTCGGAGCCTGTAATTCGATCTGCGACGCCTTGGCCAGCAGCTGATCCTCCGGCGACCATGTCGGCAACCCTACCTTACGGATATTTTCGTGCATGGCCTCCGCAATGGGTTTGTTAAAATGGCCGGGCCAGGCTGAGCCCAGTACTTCGTAGGTAAATTTGGTATCGGTCATCATCGCCGCACCTTCAGCGATTTTCAGCCCGGTCTCGTATAATTTCTTGATTTTCGGATACGTACGTTCACGGAAGTAATACCAGACAGCCGCTTTCGACGGTACTACGTTCGGCTGATCGCCACCGTCGGAGATCACATAATGCGATCGTTGGGTTACTTCGAGGTGCTCGCGGCGGAAGTTCCAGCCGACGTTCATCAGTTCCACCGCATCCAGTGCACTACGGCCACGCCATGGCGCACCGGCGGCGTGTGCGGCCTGGCCTTCAAAGTTGAACCGGACCGACACCAGCCCGTTGTTGCCGGCATCACCCCACGAAACGCCCAGGTTGTTGCCGACGTGCGTAAAGATACAGGCGTCGACATCCTTAAAATAACCGTCACGCACGAAGAAGGCTTTGGCGCCTACCAGTTCTTCGGCCACGCCCGGCCACAGCATCAGCGTGCCCGGAATTTTTTCACGCTCCATGATCTGCTTCACGGCCAGGGCTGCCACGATGTTCAGCGCCTGCCCTGAGTTATGGCCTTCGCCATGCCCCGGTGCGCCCTCGACAATCGGGTCATGGTAGGCAACGCCCGGCTTCTGGCTCGCTTTCGGAATACAGTCGACATCAGAGCCGATGGCGATCAGTGGTTTTCCGTTCCCCCAGGTAGCAATCCAGGCGGTAGGCATGTTGGCAATTCCTTTCTGTACCGTAAACCCTTCCTTTTCGAGCAGTGTGGTCAGGTATTTAAACGACTCCTCTTCCTGAAAACCCAGTTCGGAAAAACTGAACAGCATATCGTTGATTTGCTGCGCCTGATCCTTACGGGCATCAATCGCAGCCATCACTTCCTGCTTTAGTTTTTCTGTTCGGTCAGCCGGCGCTTTTGGTCTCTTCGACTGGCCGAACAGAAGGGCAGGCACTAATGAAAGCAGAACAATCCACTTTGTTGTAGAATTTTTCATAATTGCCATATATAGCTTAGGTTAACTCTGTAAAACAGGATGAAATATACTAAAACACCCACTTTCAGCCACATATTATTTCGGACAGACGGCAAAAAATAATGACCCGGATTGCTGATTACCGGCTTCTGTAAAACTTTGCAGGCGACTCGTTTAAACTTTCGTTTTCATGTAACACCTTTCTGAGTACTTTTGCGGTGAATTTCAATTTTCCAACTGATTGACAGAACATAAAATGGAGAAAATCAAAGTAGCTAATCCGGTGGTTGAACTGGATGGCGACGAAATGACGCGAATTATCTGGAAGTTCATCAAAGACAAGCTTATTCTCCCCTACATCGACGTAGATATTAAATATTATGATCTTGGTATCGAATACCGCGACGAGACAAACGATCAGGTGACGATCGACGCGGCTAACGCTATCAAGGAATACGGTGTTGGTATCAAATGTGCAACCATCACACCTGACGAAGCCCGTGTGACAGAGTTCAATCTGAAGCAAATGTGGAAGTCGCCGAACGGAACAATCCGGAACATTCTGGACGGTACGGTATTCCGCGAGCCAATCGTTATCAACAACGTACCCCGTCTGGTGACGAACTGGTCACAGCCAATCATCGTTGGCCGCCACGCGTTCGGTGACCAATACCGCGCAACGGATTTCGTTGTACCGGGCAAAGGAAAACTGACGGTGAAGTTCGAAGGTGAAGACGGAACCGTGATGGAGTACGAGGTCTACAAATTCAACGGTCCGGGTGTAGCCATGGCTATGTACAACGTTGACGAGTCGATCCGTGGGTTTGCCCGTGCCTGCTTCAACATGGCGCAGCAAAAAGGATGGCCGCTGTACCTGTCTACGAAAAACACGATCCTGAAAAAATACGACGGTCGTTTCAAAGATATTTTCCAGGAGATTTACGAAACAGAATTCAGCGATTCAGGCGTTCACTACGAGCACCGTCTGATCGATGACATGGTGGCCTCTGCCCTGAAGTGGGAAGGTTCGTTCGTATGGGCCTGTAAAAACTATGACGGTGACGTTCAGTCGGATACCGTAGCACAGGGCTTTGGCTCACTGGGCCTGATGACATCGGTACTGGTTACGCCGGACGGACAGACGATGGAAGCCGAGGCCGCTCACGGTACGGTAACCCGCCACTACCGCGAACACCAGAAAGGCAACAAAACGTCGACCAACCCGATCGCTTCAATCTACGCCTGGACGCGTGGTCTGGCATTCCGTGGTAAACTGGACGGCAATCAGGCGCTGATCGACTTCTGCCATGCCCTGGAAGCCGTTTGTGTGGAAACGGTTGAAAGCGGTAAAATGACGAAAGATCTGGCCCTGTCGGCATATCCTGCCGGTACGAAACTGATCCCTGGCGAACATTACCTGTATACAGAAGATTTCCTGGAAGCACTGGACGCGAACCTGCAGGCTAAATTAGCTTAGTAGCCGTCTTTTTTCAGGCTGATATGGCCCGGCAATGCCTGTGCATTGCCGGGCTTTTGCTTTCAGGCACAGCCAAATAATAAATCATGTGTCCATTTTACCCGTTTTTATGACCGTATCCTAAACGGGATTTGTCATTCCGTCTCAACTTCTGCATATTTAACTGATTCTGCCTTTCTAACTGACAATAACACAGTTCTGTCCGGATACGCCAACCTGAAAATTTTATGCTGAAATGAGTGCGGGCCTAGTCATTGCAATTGGTACGGCAGTTTTGCTGATGATGGCGATTTTTATCATCATCTTCGTGGCCTATTACCAGCATAAGCAGTCACAGCAACGGTTGGCGCTGAAAGAAATGCAGGAACGCCACCGCCAGGAACTAATGGCGGCAACCTTTCACGGGCAGGAGGCCGAGCGCCGCCGGTTGGCCCAGGATCTGCACGACGACATCGGGACCATGCTGTCGGTGGCCAAACTGACCCTGAATCAGCTCGAACGCCAGCTGACGCCCGAGACACCGCCGTCGCACCAGGCCCGTAAAACGCGTCAGTTGCTGGATGATACCCTGAAAAACGTTCGCCGGATCAGCCGCGATCTGGTTCCGACTACCCTTGAACGGTTCGGCCTGCTGGCCTCCCTTGAAGAGCTTGTTAGTAATGCCAGCAATGATCTGGTTGATGTACGGCTCGAACGGCCCGAAACCCTGCCCCCCCTGACGTCTGCCGTCGAAATTATGATTTACCGTATCGTACAGGAACTGGTCAGCAATGCCATTAAACATTCGGGAGCAGGCAGCATCGTGATTCAGTTGTTTCCGGCTCAGAAAGAAATCCGGCTTAATGTATTCGACGATGGCCGCGGTTTCGATCTGGATGAAGTGCTTCAGAATAAGCAGCGCGGACTGGGTATCCGGAACATCGAAAGCCGGCTGAGTGTGGTCGACGGACACGTGACGTTTGATGTAGCGCCTGGCCGCGGATCACATATTTATGTGCAAGTTCCGCTCGAAAATGCTAAACTTGTTCCGCTTTTGACCTAATGCGATTTCGACCATGCGTAAGATAAAACTAGCCCTGTGCGACGACCATAATTTATTTCGGGTAGGCATGGCTACCATTCTAAGTCAGGTTGCTGATTTTGAGTTGCTCCTGGAGGCCTCAAACGGTCAGGAATTAATTGACAAAGTACCCCGCAAAACGCCCGATGTTGTCCTGCTCGATCTGCAGATGCCCGTTCTCGACGGCACGGCAACCGCCGATTGGCTGCGTGAGCATTATCCGCTCATCAAAATTATTGTGCTGACCATGCACGACGAAGACCGCATGGTACTGCACCTGCTGGAGAAAGGCGTCAGCGGCTATCTGCTCAAAGATGCTGAGCCCGACGAGGTAGAACTGGCCATTCGCAAAGTAATCGACGAAGGGGTTTATCTTAATGAGTTTGTGTCGAAGGCCATGCTCCGGAAAATGACCAACCGGACTACGGTTGTTAAGCAGCCATCGACGTTTTACAATAGCAAGGTCTTACTCTCAGAGCGTGAAAAAGAAGTACTCAAGCTGATCTGCGAAGGTCTGTCGACGGCAGAAATCAGTGAGAAGCTCTTTTTGAGCCCGCGCACGGTTGAAGGACACCGGCTGCGGATTCTGGAAAAAACAGGTACTAAAAATACGGCCGGCATGGTAGCCTACGCCTTTAAAAACAACCTGGTTTAGGCTATTTGCCCCCCTCCGGCAAGGCAACTTATTGGAATAAGCGGCCTTTTTTATATCCGTTCCTGGCAAAGCTCGATCAAAACCCCGTTTGTCCCTTTCGGATGGAGAAAACAAACCAGTTTGTTATCAGCTCCTTGTTTCGGGGTTTCGTTGAGCAACGTAAAGCCTTCGCCTTTCAGACGTTCCATTTCCGCCAGTATATCGTCGACCTCAAAGGCCACATGGTGAATTCCTTCGCCCTTTTTGTCGATAAATTTAGCAATGGCACTCTCGGGGCGGGTTGCTTCGAGCAACTCTATTTTGGTCTGATTGATTTTAAAAAAAGAGGTAGTAACACCTTCCGATTCAACGGCTTCGGATTTGTAGGGAGGTACTCCCAGCAGCTTCGTAAAAAGGTCATTCGATGCGGCCAGATCCTTTACCGCAATACCCAGATGTTCGACGTTTGTCAGCATGAGATCAATAAATGCTTTTGAAAGATAAAAAGAGTCCGGCCCGGGAACCGAACTTTTCAAAACGGCGATAAGTTATTAAATTAGCAAAAGACATTTCTCATAACCAGCTATAGATTTCTGTCAACAATGGTATCGGTATCAGATAAAGCAAAAGAAAAAATCGTTGAGTTGCGCCAGAAAGAAGGGTTAACCGACAATTACGCGATTCGGGTGGCAGTAGAAGGGGGCGGTTGCTCAGGCCTGATGTATGACTTGCAGTTTGATACCGCTCAGCAACCGACAGATCACATTGTCGAAGACAAAGGCATCAAAATCTTTGTTGACCGTAAAAGTCTGCTGTATCTGGCCGGTACGGAGCTCGACTTTTCGGACGGTTTAAATGGCAAAGGGTTTCAGTTTAAAAACCCGAACGCTACCCGTACCTGCGGTTGCGGCGAAAGCTTCGCCGTATAATCCGGTGCTGATAAGATAAAATCAAATCGGGGGATCTGAAGAATACCGGCATGGTATTCTTCAGATCCCCCGATTTATGTTTCGCCTGACCGGATCAGAACCAGCCTGCGCCCGGAATCCGGAACGGCCACGGAATAGAAGCCAGAATAACCAGCAGACCGATGGCATAAAAAGTAAATACGGCCTTGTGCTTCGCCGCGCTGTTGGTCTGGCGCTTATGTTTTGAGTAACCAACCGTAATGAGCGCAATGGCAATCAGCATACCCAGCGAGTGTTCGGCCGTGTAGAAGCGATAGAGCTTATCGCTCATCATACCGAAATCAACCTTAGGGCTGATGAAGAACAAAACCAGCCCGATCAGTAGCTGAGTGTGTACCGAAATCAGCGTAAACAGATAAAGTTTACGGTCGCCATCGGTATAACCCGCCTGTCCCGAACGCTTTTGCATGGAAACAAATACGGCTGCCAGCAACAGAATAAGGGCCAGCCAGCGAAGTCCCGAGTGGGCATGTAGGAGTCCTGAGTACATAGTATCTTTGTAGTTTGTACAGCAAATAAACCGAACTTTATGCTTCTCTACAACGTCACCGTAAATATCAGTAAAAACGTAGCCCCTGATTGGTTACACTGGGTACGCACCGAACACCTTCCCGACATCATGGCGACCGGCCTGCCTACCCGGCACCAA
Source organism: Arsenicibacter rosenii (assembly GCF_001870735.1). Classification (GTDB taxonomy): domain Bacteria; phylum Bacteroidota; class Bacteroidia; order Cytophagales; family Spirosomataceae; genus Arsenicibacter; species Arsenicibacter rosenii. The sequence goes on from NZ_MORL01000015.1 coordinate 74,066, forward strand.
CTGCTCGAATTACTGACCGAGATCGATAACGGAGGCTGCACGTATACCATTCAGCTTATATTCCCCGATCAGGCAACATACGATGCTTACGAGACCATTTACGCCCCGAAATTACACCCGCAGATGCAGCGCCGTTACATAGGAAACATCTATACGTTCCAAACCCTGCTCCGCGAAATATGATTTTTATCTGAAATCAGGTATCCCTGCAACAATTTCCTGCGTCATAGTGTATATTAACAGATGTAGTACCATAACTGTTTCTATACATTATGCCAGCTATGATCCTTACCTCTACACTACCGGGAAGGCTATTTTTCAGCGCTTTAGCCGTCGCGTTAATCTGTTCATACGCTGCATCTGCGCAGGTACAGGTTACGTTTCCCGTCTCCCGCATTGTGTTTCAGCGTAACAATGCCAATCAGTCGCCGATTACGATAACGGGCCTGTGTCCGGCCAATACGCAGCGGATAGAAGTCATGCTGACGGCCACAGCGGCCGGGTATGGCTCCTCAACCAACGGTTTCGTTACGCTCGACAGCCAACCGCAAAACGGACAGTTTTCCGGCCAGATTACGCTTTCGGGCGGCTGGTACCATCTGGATGTCAGAGCCATCAGCAACGAGCAGGTTACCGGCAGCACACGCGTGAGTCCCATCGGCGTCGGTGAGGTGTTTGCCATCGCCGGCCAATCAAACGGACAGGGCGTATTACCCAACCGCGAAACCGTTGCAGCCACCGACGACCGGGTCAGTGCGGCTACCCACTTCAATTTTTCGGATACTATCCGGTTACCGCTGCCACCGACATTCAGCCAGATTACCAAAGACATGACCATTTCGCCCCGTGGCCTGACGAGCTGGTGCTGGGGCCGACTAGGCGATTTACTGACGCAGCGACTCAATGTGCCGGTCTTGTTTTATAATGCAGCCTGGTCGGGTACCGCCGTCAGAAACTGGCGGGAAAGTATCGTTACAGACAGCACGGCAACCGCCTGGGGTGAATATTTTATGCCTAAAATGCCGTATGCCAACCTGAAACGCGTGCTTCAGGATTATGTGCCGCTGACAGGGCTACGCGCTGTTCTCTGGCACCAGGGAGAGGCTGAAGCCTATGATACCATTCCGACACCAGCCAATTTACAGGGTACACCAGCCAAATCCCCGAACTACGAAGCGGACCTTAAATTTGTTATTGCCCAAAGCCGGACTGATGCCGGTAATGTGGCGATTCCATGGATGGTAGCCCGCGCCTCTGTTGATAACTGGACAGCAACATTTTATCCCTCCGGCCTGTATGAACCGGTTACGAATGCCCAGACGCGGGTGATTCAAACGACCGACCGGGTCTTTTTCGGGCCCATTACCGATTACGTTCAGATACCCCGGACCGATGGCGTTCACTTCTCAGGGCAAGGTCTGATTGATCTGGCTAATGCCTGGAACGTTCAGCTGACCAACGATTTTTTCAACGCCGCCACGCCACTGCTACCCAAAACCATTACGGTTACCAATTTACGGTTAGATGGCCGGACCAGCCACCGCCTGGCAGCGATTGGCAGCCCGGTTATCTTTACGCTCCTTGTTACTAACAAAGGGGCCAATGCGGCCACAAACATCCGGTTACGGTGTCAGTTGCCCGCCAATGTCGCCTTTGTCAGCAGCCCGCAGCTAACCTACCGAAAAGGCGTTTTGCTGGGCACCATCAATCAGATCGGTGCCGGACAGCAGGCCGCCCTTACCTTCACGGCCTATCCGGCAGCAGCGGGCCTTTACCGCATAGCTGCCGAGATTATTAAAGCCGACCAGCTCGATCCGGATTCACAGCCTAATACCAGCTTTTTCGACGGGCAAGACGACATGGTTTGGCTGGATTTCCGGACTATAGACGGCGGCACCACGGTCTATTCGCTCACGCCTTCGGCCAACGTTGATCCGACCCCGACGGTTATCAGCAACCAGCCGGCCATTGATAACAACAGTGCTAATCTCCGGCTGGACCTTATTTCAGCGGCTCTGGTGAGCCGTACTTTTCAGCCGGTCGCGATCAGCGTTGTGGTTACGAACCTGGGCGGCGCGACTGCCTCAAATATCCAGGTGGTCTGCCAGCTGCCCTCGTCGCTCTATGCCTATTACAGCGAAACCTTTTCAATCAACGGGCAACAGGCAACAACAACCATCACTACGCTCCCGCCGAACAGCTCCGTCCGGCTGGTCATTACAGCCGTACCGGCAATCAGTACCAACTACCTTTTTATTGGTCAGATTACGGCAGCCTCTCCCGGCGACCCGAATTCTACACCAAACAACGGGTTTGATAAAGGCGAAGACGATACCGCACAGCTGACCATCAGGGCCTATTAAACACGCGAGCGCGCAGCCCCGTTACCGGCACTGCGCGCTCGCGTGTTATCTGTCTGACCGACTAGTAGCGGTACATTTCTGATTTGAAAGGACCTTCGGTTGTTACACCAATGTAAGCAGCCTGCTCTGAGTCGAGCGAGTCAAGCTTAGCCCCTACGTGTGCCAGGTGAAGGGCGGCTACTTTTTCGTCCAGTTTCTTCGGCAGTACGTATACTTTGTTTTCGTACTTGGCGGCATTCTGCCACAGTTCAAGCTGAGCCAGTGTCTGGTTCGAGAATGAGCAAGACATAACGAACGACGGGTGGCCCATTGCACAACCCAGGTTCACCAGACGGCCTTCAGCCAGTACGATGATTTCCTTGCCGTCAACCTCATACATATCTACCTGTGGTTTGATGGCCGATTTTGTATGGCCGTAGTTTTCGTTCAACCATGCCATATCGATTTCGTTGTCGAAGTGGCCGATGTTACAAACAACAGCTTTGTCACGCATATTTTTGAAGTGACGATCTTTGATGATACCGATGTTACCGGTAGCTGTTACGAAGATGTTGGCACGACTAACGGCTTCGTCCATCGGCACCACTTCATAACCGTCCATAGCTGCCTGCAGGGCGCAGATCGGGTCGATTTCAGTAACCAGTACGCGGCAACCGGCACCACGCAGCGATTCGGCCGAGCCTTTGCCTACGTCACCATAACCAGCCACAACGGCTACTTTACCAGCCAGCATCAGGTCAGTGGCACGACGGATGGCGTCAACCAGTGATTCGCGGCAACCATATTTGTTATCAAACTTCGACTTGGTAACCGAGTCGTTTACGTTGATAGCAGGCAGGTGCAGCGTACCGTTCTTCATCCGCTCATACAACCGGTGAACACCTGTTGTTGTCTCTTCTGACAGGCCTTTGATGTTCGGAATCAGTTCCGGATAAACATCAAATACCATGTTGGTCAGGTCACCACCATCATCCAGAATCATGTTCAGTGGCTGACGGTCTTCTCCGAAAAACAGGGTTTGTTCAATACACCAGTTAAATTCTTCCTCGTTCATTCCTTTCCAGGCATAAACAGGGATACCCGCTGCCGCAATCGCTGCTGCCGCGTGGTCTTGTGTGGAGAAGATATTACATGAAGACCAGGTTACGTCGGCACCCAGTTCAACCAGCGTTTCAATCAGAACAGCCGTTTGAATGGTCATGTGCAGACAGCCTGCGATCCGGGCACCAGCCAGTGGTTTCGACGGGCCAAATTCCTGACGAAGTGCCATTAAACCTGGCATTTCGGCTTCTGCCAGCCGGATTTCCTTGCGGCCCCATTCAGCGAGGGCGATGTCCTTAACTTTGTAGGGGACGTAGGCAGATGTTTGCGTTGACATGGTTTGTCAGTTTACGTTTATGGTTGTTTGCCAGTGCGGCAAACTGGCTTGTTTCTTAGTAAAATACAAAATTATAGAAGTCCCGGCAGAATACCTAAACCGCTTCCTCGTTCGCCGGTATGCTAAGCCGGTAAATCACAAATTATGCCAGAGATCCGGACATAAACTGTCTATTTCAACGCCGGTTTTACCAGTTTGGTCCAGAGTGCATAGCCGTTTGGCAGCATGTGCAGGCTATCTCCCTTGTAGTACTCCCCGTGTGGCTGTCCGTTGGCATAGAGCATCGGGGTATAAGTGTCTACGTATTTTGTTCGCTTCTGCTTTTTCAGGTAGCCTTTAATCATTGCGTTAGCTTCCTGAACAACAGGCCAGTACTTCCGGCGCGACGGGCTTGGTTTCATAGCAATGTAGACAAACGACACTTTCGGCAACGCCTTGCGGACGTACTGAAACAGATCCACAAACTGGTCATAGACATACTGCGCCGACTTACCGGCGGCAACATCGTTCTCACCCGAATACAAGACCACCTGTTTCGGCTGGTATCTGATAATGATACGGTCGGCGAAGTAACGGGCATCAGCCAGCCCTGATCCGCCAAAACCACGGTTTAGAACCGGTTTATCCGGAAAATCGGCAGCAAGGCTTTCCCAGTACCGGATCGACGAACTGCCGGTAAATACAATCGGATGAACAGGCGGCGGCGTAGTTTTGTCTTTTTCCTCAAAGGCGTTGATGTCGGATTCAAACTTATTCTGGGCAAAAACGCACAGGGGAAATAAAAACAGGAACAGTTGGGTAATGTAACGGGTTGTGTTGAGTTTCATGTTGTCAGGGTCAGATTAAATAAACGGCACGACGGTCTCCAGCCCCATACCGCGGGAGCCTTTAATGAGGATATGTGTATTCTCAAAGGGATAGTCCATAATCCAGTTGTGCAGCGAGAACTTGTCCGGAAAAAAATACGCCTTAGGCAGTGCTGGCAACGCGTATTTCATGTCTTTTCCGGCCAGAATGACCAGATCAAACTTACCGGTAGCGACCAGCTCGCCCAGAGCCGCGTGTTCCGCTTCACTTTCGGGCCCCAGTTCGTACATATCGCCCAGAATTACCGCTTTCCTTTCTGCCGGCAGGTTCATGAACTGCCGGATCGCAGCGGCCATCGAACTTGGGTTGGCATTATAGGCATCCAGCAAAATCGTGTTCGACCCTTTGTGCACTACCTGCGACCGGTTGTTGGTCGGGTTATAATCGGCCACGGCGCGGTTGGCTTCTTCGCTCGTTACGCCGAAATAAGCGCCTATTGCCAGGGCCGCGGCCATGTTATCAAAATTATACCGGCCGGGCAGATGGGTTTTGACTTCATGACCGGCGGCATCCCGATATACCACCACCGGCGTTTCGTCAAGCAGAGTCGGGCCGTCGGTTAAATACGTCACGACTTCCTTAAACGACCGCTCTTCTTTCATGGCCATAATCGTGGCATCCTGCGCATTCACAAACACCGTTCCGCCCGATTTGGCCAGCCAGTCAAACAGCTCCCCCTTGCCTTTCCGGACGCCCTCAACGCCGCCAAAGCCTTCGAGGTGTGCTTTCCCGATGTTGGTAATCATGCCGTGGGTCGGCTCGGCAATCGAACAGAGCAACGCAATTTCCTGCTGATGGTTCGCGCCCATTTCAATCACAGCCATTTCGTACCGGTCATCGCCGTCGCCCCGAATGGAGAGCAGCGTCAGCGGTACGCCAATGTGGTTATTGAAGTTGCCAAGGGTAGCGTAGGTTTTATAGCGCTTCGACAACACGGCAGCAATCAGTTCTTTAGTGGTTGTTTTGCCGTTTGAGCCTGTCATAGCCACTACCGGGATAGTGAGTGTCCGCCGATGATACCGCGCCAGGTCCTGCAAGGCTGTCAGCCCATCGTCAACCAGCAGACAGCGCTGATCAGAAGCCGCCACGGCGGGATCGTCTACCACGGCATAGCGCGCCCCTTTCGCCAGAGCATCCGCCGCAAACTGATTTCCGTCGAAAGCAGGGCCTTTCAGGGCAACAAACAAACATGCCGGCAAAATCTTCCGGGTATCGGTCGAAACACTCGTGCACTCCAAAAATTTATGGTATAGTTGAGCCGTTGATGTCATAAGAACAGAGTCTTGTTCGTTGTTAGCTTAATGTACAGGTTTGGCGCATGGTCATTTACCCGCGCAGCTACAGACAGGTACACCCGCTCTGCCCATAGATGCCCAAAAATACATGAAAAACTATATTGCAGCCCTGCTGGTTGCTTTTCCGTTGCTTAACTACGCACAATCGCTCTCTTTCCGGTATGATCTGAAACCTGCGCTGACAGTAAATGGCCGGACCTTACCCAATCCATGGGTAGGTGGCATGAACGCCTGCCAGTTTTCGACCATGAAACTCAACAATGATACGTTCGACGATCTGGTGGTGTATGACCGCAGTAACCGGAAAATCAGCACGTTTCTATGGACCGATAAGGGCTGGCAATATGATCCGTCGTACGAAACCGCCTTTCCGGCCATCCAGAACTGGATGCTGCTGGTTGATTATGACGGCGACGGCAAAAAAGATCTTTTTGCCCAAAGCACATTTGGCATTCAGGTATTACGCAATACGTCGGTGGGTGGCAAGGTAAGCTGGCAGGTGGCCGCCAACCCGCTGATTACAGAGGGCTTAGGTGGCCGCCAGAACCTGTACGTAGCCTCGTCAGACATTCCGGCCATCGTTGACCTCGACGACGACGGCGACATCGACATTCTGACCTTCGATGCTTCGGGCAACCTGCTTACGCTACAGCAAAACCTCAGCCGCGAACAACAGGGCGTTTCGGGTCTGACCTTCAAACGGATCGGCAGTTGCTGGGGTGGTTTTCAGAAAGAATACTGCAATGATTTTGTGTTTGGCGTTGATTGCAGTCTCGGCGGTCGCATAGCCGTTACCGGCGCTGCACGCCCGGCCACGCCCGCCCATACCGGCAACACCATTACGCTGTTCGATACCAACGGCGACGGCACCAAAGACCTGCTGGCGGGCTTTGTCAGCTGCCAGAATATTGCCCTCGTCAAAAATGGAGGCCCGAATACGGCCGAAGCCAAATTCACGTCCTTCGAGGCTAACTTCCCGGCCAAAGATCCGATCAACTTCCAGAACTTTCCGGCGGTTTTCTGGGAAGATGTCGACGGCGACGGCAAAAAAGATTTACTGGCCACCCCAAACGTACTCAGCAATGAAGGCAATCTGATCAACTTTCAGTCGTCGAACTGGTTTTATCGCAATGTCGGCACCAACCAAAAACCTGACTTTCAGTTAGTACAGAAAGATTTCCTGCAAAAGGATATGCTGGACCTCGGCGAACGGGCAGCTCCGGCCCTGGCCGATCTGGACGGTGACGGCGACCTTGACCTGCTGGTTGGTAACGGCGGTATGCTGACTAACCAGGGTTTTCGTGGAAGCCTGTTTTATTTCGAAAACAAAGGCACGGCCCAGGAAGCTTACTTTGATCTGGTTTCCAGTGATTATCTCGGGTTGGGAAGTTCCACTGTTCTGACCGACCTGATGCCGCGCTTTGCTGACCTGGATGGCAACGGGGGGCTAGATCTGATTGTGTTCAGCAACTCCGCACGCGGTATTGAAATCCGTACCTTTTTTAACCAATCAGGTGCCAGAGCGGCTGCTAAATATACGCTGGCCAGCGTCAGACTGATTCCAACACCTAACCTGCTGGGGCCGGGCGACATTCCGGCGTTTGCCGACGTTGACAAGGACGGATTGCCCGATATGCTCGTTGGCCGATCTATCGGCAACATTGCCTACTACCGTAATACCGGCACGGCCTCAAGCCCTGCTTTCCAGCTCCAGACCGAAGAGTATGGCGGCTCAAAGGTTAACACGCTTGCCGGCGGCCCGTCACTGGCTATTGTTGATCTCAACGGCGATCAGCGGCCGGAACTTGTTTCGGGGGATCAATGGGGAAAGATGAAGCTATATCGTTTTCCGGATCAGCCCAATCAGTCGTTGGTGCTGCTGGATACACTGGCCGCCCTGGGAACACCTGGTCATGACCTGATGCTGGCCACCGGCGATCTGGATGGCGATCAGCTCCCCGACCTGATGATCGGGACAGCAGGCGGCGGGCTCCGGTACCTGAAAAATACGTCCGAAAAAGTAGTCATTACCGGTACAGACAACGGTGAGCCTGTGCTGCCATGGGCCTATCCCAACCCGACCGAGCGCTACGTCACGATCCGCCCACCCCGCGACGGGATCGCCGAAGTTATTTCGCTCAGCGGGCAGCAACTGATGCAGGGACTGTCTGTCAGAGCCCATAACGAAACCCTACTGGACCTCGGCGCTCTGGGCGATGGCACGTATCTTATCCGGCTCTTATCCGACGGAAAACCGCCGCTGATTCAGAAGGTTGTGGTCTGGAAATAAACCTTGCCCAGTAGTTTCCGGTTCTGTATGAACAAGCCTGCGTCTGACGGTGTCTGATCAGCAACCCATTGCCGGATATAGCTCGTCAAATGCAGTTCGTAAAATCACTTCAGAACGTTATGGAAAATACCAACAACGCCGACCAACAACCCGTTGACCAGCAGACCGGCGGACCGCTCGAAGGCCTTTCGCCACGCAACAACGCCAGCCAGGAAAACCTGGCCAAAGACGCAGCCGGTGATCCGGAAGAGAGCGCCATCTACGCCGGCCTCGGCCTGAACAGCGACAGTACCGATGAATGGAATCCGGCCTCGGAAGAGGCGACCGACTCCGTTTTGTATACCGATACGGCAACCGCTCAGCATGCGTTTGACAATGTCTCGAACGATGTCGATTATGACAAGCTTCCGACCAATGAAGCCCTGAGCGAAGAGGAAATCGACCGGCTCAACGACGAAACGGATACAACCGATAAAGGCGATCCTTACCTGGCCTACTAAGTTTGTTTCTGCATCCGGCCAATTACCTATATTTTTGTCTGACTGACGAAAGAAGAACTCAGGATCGTTTTCTGTTAACCTTCCGTGAGTTCTTCTTTTTTTTGAGACCCCAGAAGGTCATATTCAGCAGCACATAACCACTTTTTGTATGCCCAACGCCTTCCACCGTATCTGGATTGCTCTTTCGTGGTTGTTAACCATGCAGGCAACCGCGCAGACAATTCCGACAACAGACCAGATCCTTGACCCCAAAATCCATACGGTTTTGCTGTACCCGCTGATTGGCTCCACCCCCGACAGCCCCGGTAAAACCTTGAACCCACCCATAGTGCTGACCAGCGAAGACGCCATGAACGGGCAGCAGCTGCAACTCGAATTTGACGATCTGACGGGCAGTTACCGGATGTTCCGGGCAAAGTTTATTCACTGCAACGCCGACTGGCAGAAATCAGCCCTGAACGACATTGAATTTACGTATGAATACAACGATTATCCGATCAGCGAATACCAGACTTCCCTGAATACCAAAGTCTTATATTATCATTATCGGTTTACTGTTCCACGTGTAAAGTTACCGGGCAACTACATTCTGGTTGTTTTTGATGAGCGGAACCCGCGTAAAATTCTCTTTACACGCCGGTTTATGACGTATGCCAACAAAGTGAACGTAACGGCCGGTATCCGTTTCTCAACCAGTCCGCAGCGGCAGTTTCAGGACCAGCAGATTGATATGAGCATCGACTACCGCAATTATCAGGTAGTATCACCACAGGACGATTTCAAGGTTGTTATCCGTCAGAATTACCGCGACGATAAGGTCATTACGGGGCTGAAGCCCAACAACGTCCGCGTGTTTGAGCAGCAGATTGATTATAATCTGTTTGACCTCAGCAATACCATACCGGGCGGTAATGAGTTCCGTTTTTTTGACACCCGTACGGTACTTTCCCGCGGTAACTATGTCGACCGCGTACAGTACCAGCCCGACCGCACGATTGCGTTTATCTCGCCGGATCAGCCACGTATACAGGGCGCCTATATTCAGGCCGACGACTTCAACGGGCTGTTCGTAATCGATCACCGCGAATCCGGCAATCCGGGAGTCAGTGCTGATTACATTGAAACCGTTTTTACGCTTAATATCAACGAATTGCCCGATGGCGAGCCGTATGTCAACGGCGCGTTCAATTTCTGGCAACTGACCGACGCCAACCGCATGACCTATGATCCGGCGATTCGTTCGTACCGGGCATCCATCTGGCTGAAACAAGGTGTTTATAACTATGATTACGTTGTCAAACGCAACAGTCCACGACCTACGGCTGATGAGCTTCTGATTGAAGGTAGCTATTCGGGCACCGAAAACGATTACGAAGTTCTGGTCTATCACCGCCCGCCCGCTGCCCGCGCCGATCAGCTGATTGCCTACAAGCGGCTCGGCGTGAATAAGCGGAAATAGATGCCCATAAAAAAGGCGGACATCAAATGTCCGCCTTTTTTTATGAATGAGTTAATCCGTCTACACGTTAAACCGGAAGTGCATGATATCGCCGTCCTGAACGACATATTCCTTGCCTTCAACTGACATTTTACCGGCGTCCTTGATAGCGGCTTCAGATTTATACTGTACGTAGTCCGGCAGTTTAATTACCTCAGCCCGAATAAAGCCCCGCTCAAAGTCGGTATGAATAACACCGGCTGCCTGAGGTGCTTTCCAGCCGCGCTGAATCGTCCAGGCGCGTACTTCCTTTACGCCGGCGGTGAAGTAGGTAATCAGGTTCAACAGGCTATACGACGCCTTAATCAGCTGGCTAAGGCCCGATTCGGTCAAACCATATTCTTCCAGGAACATCTGCTGTTCTTCCGGCTCCGACATTTCCGAAATCTGCGACTCGATATTGGCGCAAATCACCAGTACGTCAGCACCTTCGGCTTTTACAGCTTCCCGCAGTTGATCCGAATATTTATTCCCGTTTGGCAGAGAACCTTCGTCTACGTTAGCCACATAAATAACCGGCTTGATTGTCAGGAGGTGCAGATCACCGACAGCCGCCCGTTTTTCTTCTTCCGTTGCGTCGACCAGACGGGCGTTTTTACCATCTTCCAGCGCATTTTTATACCGCAGTAAAACCTCCAGTTCCGCCTTTGCTTTGGCATCGCCGCTTACACGGGCTGCTTTTTCAATCCGTTGCAGTTTTTTATCAACCGACTCAAGATCTTTCAGCTGCAATTCGGTGTCAATGATGTCTTTGTCAAAAATCGGATTGACACGACCTTCCACGTGCACGATATTGTCGTCTTCGAAGCACCGGATCACGTGTACGATGGCATCAACCTCGCGGATATTGGCCAGGAATTTATTACCCAGACCCTGTCCCTGGCTCGCGCCTTTAACCAGACCGGCGATATCGACAAACTCAATGATTGTCGGTACTACTTTCTGAGGTTTAACCAGTGTTTCCAGCGTATCCAGCCGCTCATCCGGCACGGTTACGACCCCTACGTTCGGGTCTATGGTACAGAACGGATAGTTTGCGGCCTCAGCCTTACCGCTCGAGATTGCATTAAACAGTGTTGACTTACCCACGTTTGGCAAGCCCACAATTCCACATTGAAGTCCCATATGATTTGTGAATGAGCGATTGAGTGATTGAGTGACTGTTTCCGGCTTGCCACTCACTTATCGTAAGGCTGCCGCTCAATCATTCAATCGCTCATTCACTCATTAAAATTTCCGCAAAAGTACAACAAAAAAGCCTGCGACGATGAGTCCAGGCTAAGGGTAGTAATGATTTACAGGCGACAACGGTCAATTATTGCTTACGATCTGCATTTCAGTGGAAAGAAATAATCTAATACGTAAGAAAAATCGTAAAACAACCGCCGGTTTATCGTCCGACACAGGTTAATCCCACTTCAGATCGCTGTTGAAGTCGTCAAATTCTTCCCGCTGGTTAAACTGAGAGAAGTCAACATCGGGCATGAGTTCATTTTTTATGTGATCTACGGTTCCCCGCAGCGCCTCGATAAATTTATCGAAGTCCTCCTTATAAATGAACATTTTATGCTTCTCGTAGGTAAACCCATCGCCCTGCGGGTGGCGGCGACTTTCAGTAATAGTCAGGTAATAATCATTCGCACGGGTCGACTTAACGTCAAAGAAATATGTTCGTTTCCCGGCCCGTACCCGCTTAGAGTAGATTTTTTCCTTCTCTCGTTCTTCCACAATTACAGTGAGGTTTAGAGTTGCTCTAAACGCCAAATTAAGTGCAATAGTATCAGGAACAAAAGAATATTATTAAATAAATTTTAAGATCAGTATACAGACTCTTTAGCAGGCGGCAGATTTTTGAGTGGACGGCTGACAGACAGACATTTGGGCCTTAACGTTTTTTTTCGTAACTTTGTTTTGTGGAAGTTGCACTTTTTAGGGAGAGGGGTATGTGTCAGCGATAGAGACATACCCCTCTTTGCTTGTTAAACTTAACCGTACGCTGTATGAGCATAATCATGTCACTGATGCTGCTGTTTAGCACCATCAAACCGACGGAGGCTCAATCGGGCCTCATACAGAAGGGTAAGGCGTCGTTTTACTCTAAAAAGTTCCATGGCCGCAGAACCGCAGGAGGAGAAAAGGTGAATAGTCTGGCTTTTGAAGCCGCTCACCGGAACCTGCCGTTCAACACGATGGTCGAGGTTAAAAATCTTGACAATCAACGCTCTGTCATTGTTCGTATTAACGACAGAGGGCCATTCTCTAAAGGCCGCATAATTGATATGACTTATGCAGCTGCTAAAGCGTTAGGCATCGTTCAGAAAGGTGTTGCTAACGTACAACTTCGGGTTGTCGGCGAAAATGGGGTCGTTGCACTGGCAGCCCCCGCCACGGTTCCCGCCACCGAAACTCAGTTCCTTTCATCAGCTGAGTCAGTGAACCGCAATTGATTGGCGTGCAGGTTTATCCTGCTTTTATCAGTCGGGCTTACAAGGAGATATCGTACCTTCCCCCGACTTTCGTATCGAACCGTTCGGATGCCGCTGCCTAAACGTAAACGGGCAACTTCCCAGGCTGACATCCGAACGGTTCTTTTTTGTACTATTCTACGATTACACTGCCACTACCCGAATAACTGCGATAGGCTGCATTGTACATCGCATCGGCCGAAACAGGGCCCAAAACAAACTTACCTTTCGAAACAGCCCGTACCATATAATAGAAGTCCTGCTGCTTACCGGTTGCGTCGGTATAGAAATTTATCCGGTCATCGCGCACATCAAAATAATCAGGAACTGCTGGTTTCTGCAGCCAGTCCATATCACGCGGTTCGGTAATCCGGGGATTCTCAATTTCAAACCCGGCCGGCAGCAAATCGGTTATCACTACATTCTTTACCGGCAAGCCATCAGTACTGTTTACTGTAATTTTTACGACGATCAGATCATTTTGCCGGAAACGGCTCAGTGGCTGACCATCGCGGCTCAGGAACGTACGGCGCACCTGCAACCCATTGTCTTCGTCGGCAATACCGCCCGTTGCCGGCACACCCTCACTCTGCCAGAAATAATATACATTGCCTGTTCCTTTAGCTGTAAGTACCAGCGGTTGCCCTACCCGTTTCAGGAATAAATCAGCGCCGGTGAAGTTGCCTGCCACCTGTTTACCAGACATAATGGTTGCGGTTGCGGTACTATTAGCGTTCTGGCGGGCCAGCTTACCCAAGGCCAGAAACGCATAGGCGGCCTCCTGCGTATTCAGATCGCCAGCCTGCCGCAACGCACCGGACAGCTGCCGCGCCAGCGCCGGAATCTGGATGTTATCCGGATCCGCATCGACCAGCGTTTGCAGGACCAATGCCAGATTACGCAGCGGGGAGGCATAGCTGCCGCCGGTTTCACGCTCGGTGCTGTTGCCAATAAACCGCTTTGGCAACAGAGCATTGTAGCTCCGCACATCACCGGTCCGGAAAAACGCAGCGGCCAACACATACCGGCTGTCGGTCGTCAGCGTATTGACATTCTGCTTGTAATAATTCATAGCCGCGCGGTTGGGTTTACCAGCATTGGCCAGCACATACAGGCTGTAAATATTCGTCCGGCCCGCAACCTGACGGACGGTCCGCGTACCGCTTTCGTCGTATGACACCATGTCTTCCATCGCCGGCGTACTGCTTTTAGCCGTCAGGAAATCAATGGCTTTGCTCAGTACGGCACTCCGCACCTCATAACCGGCCTGACCGGCTTCTGTCAGGAAATGCACGGCATAAGCCGACGCCCAGTCTTCTGACTGAGTCTGGCCTGGCCACATGGCAAAACCACCGTTGTACACCTGCCGGGCTTCAATTTTCTGAATTGCCTGCCGCACATTGGTAGCCGGATTCAGGTCTGACTCGCCACCGCTCCGGACAAAATATACGCCGTTGGCACCCATGGTCCTCGTCAGGTCAGCAAAGTAAATCTGCGGGAAAGCTTTTGAAATCGTCTGTTCCAGGCAACCATGCGGATAGCCCAGCAAATAAGCCAGCTCGCGGCCGTACTGCATCACCGGCGACCGGCTCACCGTCAGGGTAGTACGGCTGGTGCCGGGCAAAAAGTTATTCGTGGCCTGACCGATAGCGAGGCTTTTGCCACCCGCAACCATACCGGCCTGCGTGATTTTCTGAAGCGATGCCGCCGGACGAACCGTAACGTCTGTTTTTTCGCTGAACACTTCATTGCCAAAACCAGACACAGCGACTGAAATAGCCCCGGCTCCCGTGGCCTGCTGCGCCCGGACGCGGAATACCGCCCTTACCTCCCGGCCCGCCGGAATCGTCAGCTTCTGAACGGCCCGCACGCTACTATCGCTTACGACCATCAATGGGCCGCTTACGCCTAGCTTTGCCTGTACAACGGCCGGCTTATTGGTGGTATTACTCAGGTTTACGGGCAGTTGCAGCTCGTCTCCGGGACTCAGGAAACGGGGCACGCCGCTACTGATCACTATCGGATCGGCCACTTTCATGTTATGGGTAGCCGAGCCAAAAGCACCCTCCTTGTAGGCCACGGCCATTACCCGTAAATCCCCCGAAAACTGTGGAATGTCAACGGTAAATTCAGCCTCTCCGTCAAAGCCTGTTTCCAGAATACCGCTCCAGAGCGCCACCAGCCGGACCCGTCCGTTGCTGAGCGGATTCACCCGCCGTTCGAGGTCGTAGCCGTCACCGCCCGAGCTTGAGCGGGAAGCAAGCGATAGTTCAGGGAAGAGCAGGGCATACAAATCATGGCTACCGACTTCGAGCGCCCGCTTCTGGTAGAAAAAGCCGTGTGGATCGGGGGTTTTAAAGTTTTTCAGCTGCAAAATCCCTTCATCAACGACCGCAACCGTCACCTGCGAATTAGCCTTTGTTTTAATACGGATCGTCTGCTTTGTTTTAGAACGGGAGCTTGTCGCCGCAACGACCTCAACCGGCAGTTTTGTATCGCCGTCCTGCACCAACACCGGCGCAAAACCGTGCGCCACCGTCAGCGGCAGGTTGGTTTCATCCATTGGCCGGATCAGGGTAGCCGTTATGTAGACATTCGGCAAATGCCCCTCTCCGACGGAGAAACTCCATTCGGCCGACTTGTTTTCGGTGGTCAGCCAATGTTGTTCAAATACTTTATTCCGCTCAACCGTCACTAACAGCTTACCGTTGAAGGGTGCTTTGAACAAGACGTTGGCTTTATCTCCGGTTTCATACACCGGCTTATCAAACTCCATCAACACCTGCCCCTCCTGGCTGACCTCGAACGATGACGCCACCGTACTCCCATAACCGTAGGCGTAAAAACTCGTGGCGGTGTAACCCATGGCTCCCTGACGACGCACACGGACCTCATATTCTCCCGATACCGTAGGCACATACGAGAAATCAGCCTTGCCGCCTTTCATGGTCACCGTATTTGAGTACACCTGCTTTTCCCGCCGTTTGGTAATGTATTTCAACTGCGCGTTTTCGCCTTCACCATTCTTCTCGATCACGGTCTGGTATTCGTAGCGGACAATGTCTACCGCCGCTACCGCGCCGGGCCGCAGCTGTCCATCTTTATTTACACCCACCAACCCAATGGCCAGCGGCGCGTTGGTGGTCACGTAATGGTCCGCCAGCCGGATGCCGTAGAAGATATCCTGCGTCAGCACATCAAGTTTCCGGAGCCGGTTTACCGGCCTCCCGTTTTCGTCGAATACCGTCACAAATAGTTTGGCTTCCAGCAGGCCCATATCCTGATAGGTTGCGGGAAGCTGAAAACGCTCAGTTGCCTGGCCATTGGCATTGGTCCGCGCCTGACGCAGGTCTTTCTCAAATTTGTAGGGTTGACCCGCTTCGCCGCTCCGGCTACCGCCATCGGGTATATCGAAGGTGTATTCGCCGTAGCCTTTCGGGGCAAAGACCTTGCGTTTCAACTGTAATTCCATTTCATAGGCACGGTCGGCGGCCGGTGGCCCGAACAGGTTCATGGCCGTAGCCGATGCGGTAATGGTCTGGCCCGTGCGGTACACCGTCCGGTCAGTGGCAACATCTACCTTGATGCGGTCGGGAATAAATTCCTCCACACTGATCGATTGCGAGGTCAGCAGCACGTTGTTGGCATTCAGTACCTCAAATGTATAGGTTCCGGTAACGGCAGCGGGGTCGAGTGCAATATCCGTGGCGACAGCACCGGCCTCGTTAGTGGTTTTCCGGAGCGTAGTGTACTCACGGCCATTGGGCAGCAGCAGCTTAACCGTCAGCGGTACCTGTCCGACAGATTGCCAGGTTTCGGTCCGGACAATGGTATTGACATGAATCGTTTCACCGGGGCGGTAAATATCGCGGTCGCCATACACAAATGCCTCAAATCCCGATGCATTATCTCGTTTCCCTTCTACATCAAACCGCGATGTTTCCACCTGCGTATCGGGCAAATAAAGAAAATTAAAGTCGTCGGCAGTGCGGGCGGTTACCATACCAACCTGAAAACCGGGCGCTTTTTCGGTAACCTTATCGAAGCGGGCAAATCCTTCACCGTCTGTTTTCAGGGAAACCATTGTCTGGTTATTGGCGCTCACAAGGGTGATCTCCACGTCTTTCAAGGGCTCAGCCGTACGGATGGAGTTGGCCCATACCAGTACCTCGTCTTTCGTCTGGCGGGTAATCAGGCCAAGATCAGACACCGACACCAGCTGGGTTGCCTGCAAATAGGCCTCGTCTTTCGAACTTACCGATACCAGATAAACCCCGCGCAAGGGCTGTTGTCCGTTGCCAACCACCTGATCCGGAACGGCCACGTTCAGGGCGGAGAGCCCACGGACTTTCGGCAGGTCCTGCGTATCGACCGTTTTGTCTACCAGCACATTGCCATACTGATCCTGTTCATCCTGATTGTAGTTATAGGCCCCGGATGGCATCCACTCACCACTCCCGTTTTCGGCATATTCTTCGTAACGGCCGTTTTTCAGAAACTGGATAATGTTGTTTTCGTAGACCCTGGCAATCTTAACCTGCACGTTGGGCACGTTGACCACCGTCAGGCCAATGTTACGCGCGCCTTTCGACGAGAGATACAAGGCCTTTTTGCTGGCAAACTGAATGCTGGCGGGCATTTTACCGAAAAACAGATCACGGTTAACCGGCTGGTCCAGCTTTGTATTCAGGACCCCGCGAATCTGGTCAGTCAGCGTCAGGACATAGGTATCGGTTTCGTTGAAATCGCCATGGATCAGGAATCCGTTTTCGGTTAACTCCACCGTTGTTTCGACCTGCGGCTGAATGCTGTAGTACTGGCTCAGGTTGCCGGGCTGTAATTCCTGGGTGGTAATTACCCGCACGGTACCCCGATTATTTTCATAACCGGTCTCTACATCGACCACGTCTACTTTATACCGCGACGGCAACGCTGCATTTGCTTCAATCGGTTCCTGGCTCTGATAGGCCGTGTTGGGTACTTTAATCCCTTTATCGATCCTGATTGCCAGCGGTACCTCTTGTTTAGAGGCAGGTGCTTCAGGCAGCAGCAGACTAACCTGCGCCTGATTGTCGGTTGACGTAATCTGAGTTGTCTGTGCCCCTTCCTCCGTTGCAATACGGAGCTTCGAGGATACCTCGGCCGACGAAACCGGATAATTAAAGTTCAGCTTTGTGCGGGCCACCGGCTGGCCCGTTTCCCGCGAACGGGTCCACCAGGTTTCGGTACCGGCGAGTTGCAGGTAAGGGGTATGAAACGCCATTTCATCGGCAGACACGCCAAGGTCTTTATCGGCAGCATGGGCCAGTACCTCATTGGTCAGTTCGGCGCGGTAGTCGGTGGCAGGGTCAAACGCGGTTGAGGGCGAAAACACCAGTTCGCTCGGCGAGGTCCATTTAAACTTACCCCGAACAGCCGGTTTGAAGCGAATATATTGGGTCGAATCCCACTCGTTGAGATGACCTTCCGGTCCGATGTTTTTGTTAAAGGAAAACGTCAGGTTCTGGGTTCGCTGGATTTCGTCGTCGAAATTACGGCCAATCACAGCAACCGAATTCAGGTTCGCCAACCGCGAACAATCAGCTAATAAAAAGGAAAAAAGGAGCAGGCAACAACCGGCAAGGAAGGGTTTCATGACAGAAGCGTGATCTACGCGTTTAAAACGCAGAAAGATGGAGAAACGCATCGTGCTTGTCAAGTTTCAGCCCGGAAGAAAGAAAAGGACTTATTATTCGGAGTGCGTATTGCCGCCAGTCTAAGCATTTCCCGGAAGTTTTCAGACTGGCGGCAATACGTTTTCCCTCAGTTGAAGCGCTCCACTAATTGTTGCCGCTCCCGGCTAGCCAGATCAATGACATCAAACCGCTTGATCGACGTATACGAGCCCATATCGCTGTCACTATTAATTAGAATGGCGCCAATCAGGATAACATACCGGCAATTGTATGTTGTTTTACTGACCAGTTCATTGATACGCTCGTCAATGGCCTCGTAAATCACGTCTGTTGCTTCGTACAACGGTGTCGGCGCGCTTAGAATCCGGTCTTTCTGACGCAGCAGAATCTGTTCGAGGGTATTCATCTGATAGTCCAGATCGGTCACATGCCCCGGTACAATCTGCCCGCTGGCAAGTTTAGCCAGCGCTCCTTTTGCCGCCCCGCAGCAACCACTGTTTTTACTTTGCCCGATGCGGTGAATTTCGCCGATGGTCCCGTTTTTTGTAATGCCTATATGCGGGCCATAGTAAATCAGTACCGCGCCGCAGTCGGGCACATGGCTGGCAAAAGCGCCCATCCCCGTCAGGCCGGTAAATGGAAACCCATCGAGCCCGCCCATTTTAAAAGGGCCCAGAAACTCGCTGGCCCTTGCCGGATACTGAATACTGTTGACATCATCGCTGCAAACACTATCGGCCAGCATCACCTGCCCCGGCTCCAGCTCAAGTTCTTCTTCGACAAAATCGATCAGGCGGTTCACACTGTCGATAGTAGTCATTGCATTCGGGTACCACTGGTGAATGATCGCCAGTTTCTCTTTTTTCAGCATAGGATTACTGTATAGAGGTGAGTTTATAAAACAATATTATTTTTTGGCTGGAGTGCCGGCGGCAGATCGGTTTCGCCCAGCATTTCGCGGAGATCAATTTCGATGGTGCGGCTGATCTGAGAAATCGGCACATCGTTAGGGCCACCCTCAAACGGGTTTTCGGTACTTTCGCCTACCTGTTCGAGTGAGGTGTAGACCCACGAAATAAGCGCGCTGAACGGAATGACCAGCCATACCATGTAGCCCTGCAGCGGGCCGGTAATCTGGTTGTTCAGTTTTTCAAAATCGCTGAGCATCCCGAACGGCAGCATCAGGCAAAAAAGCCGTACAAAAAAGGTATTGATTGTGGCCAGCTGACGGGGATAGGGAAAATTTTTGATGCGTTCGCTACGCCCCTGCTGGTCATAAAAGGCCGCAATCATGCGCTGCATTTCCACAAACTGATAGCTGTCGATTAACTGTTCATCGAACAGCTGGCGGGTCGTTTTACTTTGTAGGCTCATGAGCTGCGCGGCCCGGTTTTTCGTCTGTAGGACATAGGCTGTTTCGTCGGCCGATAAATATGCTTTCAAGGCCTCTTCCAGCGGCGTTTCCTTTTCCGGCACTACGTAAAACTGAGCGTACTCCAGATTGTGGGCCTTCGTGGTATTCTCCCACGCTTTAGGCTCCCGCATTTGGTAACGCAGGGCCGTCAGCCAGGCAAAATGCCGGTAAACCAGCGTTTGGGTATGGCCGGGGTGGCCGACAAAATCACGGCTCATCGTCCCCCACGCACGGCTGTTGTTCAGAATAGCGCCCCAGATCTGACGCGCCTCCCACGTACGGTTATAGGTCTGTGTGTTTTTAAAACCAATCAGAAACGCCGTTGCCGTACCGAGCAAGGCTACCACCGTCCAGGGAATAGCCAGCCATGTGAGTCCAATTACATGGTACAGCACCACCGGAATGGTACTGATGAAGAGCAGTCTGTAAATATTTCGCCGGGTCCAGACAACAAACTCCGGAAATGTATACGATTTACCAACATGCATACAGGTGAACTGGTTTTAGTGAATAGTTGCGTCTTTGGTTGAGACGTAGCGGCCGCTCAAAAGTTATGTAAACGCCTATGATTTCTATCTGCCATGACAGACGTACACACCCCGCAGCAACGGAGCTACAACATGTCCCGAATAAAAGGGAAAGATACAAAACCAGAGATGATTGTCCGGAAATATCTGCATGCCAGAGGGTTCCGCTACCGGCTTCACAACAAAGACCTGCCCGGCAAGCCCGACATTGTCTTACCCAGATACAGAACCGTTATATTTGTACACGGCTGTTTCTGGCACGGGCACGAAGGGTGCCGGTACTTTATTCTCCCCAAAACGAAAACAGACTGGTGGGAAGCCAAAATAAGCGGCAATAAAGAACGGGACAACCGTAACCTGGCCGCACTACGCGCGTCAGGATGGAAGGTAATTATTGTGTACGAATGCGAGCTCAAGCCTAAAGTGCGGGAAGAAGGCCTCAGCAGGCTGGAAGACGCGATCCGGCAGCAAGCACCGCCATCGCTTTAATGCCTTTCCGAACATAAGCAGGCAAAAGCAGACTTAACCAATGCTGGCAGAGAATACAACACGTACGAGTATCCCGAACGATGGCGGAAGCAACCCGGCCGCGTTTACATTCATTGACCTGTTTGCCGGTATCGGCGGTTTTCACATTGCCATGTCGTCGGTTGGCGGGCACTGTGTATTTGCGTCGGAATGGGATAAGTTTGCCCGAATGACCTACGAGGCCAATTACCGGCCACACAACCCCGGATTATTTGACAGCAACCGGTTTAACTGGGACATCAACCAGGCAGCACCGGACGACATTCCGGATTTTGACGTTATGTGCGCCGGTTTTCCCTGTCAGCCGTTTTCGCATGCAGGACTGAAAAAAGGGTTTGAAGATACACGGGGAACCCTTTTTTTCCGGCTGGCCGAGATTGTGAAGCATAAAACGGATACCGGCAAAAAACCAAAGGTACTGTTTCTGGAAAATGTAAAAGGACTGAAATCACACGATAAAGGCAATACGCTGCGGCGGATTCAGGAAATTCTGGAAGACGACCTTGGCTACAACCAGAAGACGGTAGTGCTTAACTCCAAATATTTCGGAGTGCCGCAAAACCGTGAGCGACTCTTTATTGTGGCCGTCGACAACAGCACCGGCCTGACCTTCCAGTTTCCGTTTGGCCTGACCAAAGAAGGGTTTCCGATCTACGAACCCGCTGATCTGGAACTGGCCAAACCAACGCGCGTCGGTAACATTCTTGACCCGAATCCGCCGGAAAAATATACCATTTCCGACCGGCTTTATCAGGGTCACCTGCGCCGTCGTCAGGAACATGCCGTTAAAGGCAACGGATTTGGGTTTTCACTCTTCAAGCCCGATGCACCCTATACCAGCACCATTTCGGCACGCTATTACAAAGATGGCAGCGAAATTCTGATTGACCAGGGCGAGCACAAAAACCCGCGCAAACTTACCCCCGACGAAGCACGGAAGTTGCAGGGCTACCCCGACGGCTTCATTATTCCGGTGACAGATGTACAAGCCTACAAACAATTCGGCAACAGCGTTTCGGTACCGGTTATCAAAGCCATTGCCAACGAAATAAAGCAGCAGATTCTACAGTAATTCAAGATTTTGTCATGCTCCCCTTTTTTGTCATGCTGACGCAGGAAGCATCTTAATCCTACATACGCATCATTGCCCCCTCTTCGGGTCGCTCTGGTTTAGAGCGACCCTTTTATTTTCAGGGCGACCGTGACAGACGATGAATATCGGCGTATTAAGATTAACCATCAAGCCTTTACCTCTCCCGTATGCACCTGTTTAATCTGCTTTCCGATGCCCTGCGCATGAACATCATTCACGACAATGCATACAAAACCCGTATGAACGGCTTTGCGTCTGAGTCCTTTTTCAGCCGCTACCTGAGCGACAGGCAAATTACCAGTTATCAGGGCGGTTATCTGGTGCCTGTCCGGAAAAAATCGTCTGCGCTGGACAATTTTGTTTATTTTACCTGCATCAGCAACACAGAGGAGCCAGCCGATTACCAACCGATCTATCAGGCGCTTCTGCCCCTTAGACCCGTCTGCCAGTTTCTGATTGTTTACGAAAACGAGAGATTCGCTGATGATGCCGTTGTGGATGTCGCAGGACGGCACTTTCCGTTACCTGTCTGGCAAGTGTATCGTTTTCGGGACGGGGCATTTGTCGCGGAGCCAACCGGTATAGATGCCTTATTAAATCTGTTCACCGATACTAACCAGCCTGCGGTTTATCACCCGGTCAGCGAGCAACTGGTTGAGGTTGCCCGGCACCACCTGGCGTTTCTATCTGCCGCAGAACTGTTTGCGCGCTACGTAGACCGGTTCATTTTTGACGTGTTGATCGGCAGGCAGAAAACCAAAGGTGTACCGACCGATATTGATGTCATTGTCAGACAGCCCGGCACGGAGCAGCTTGTACTGATCGAAGTGAAGGAGAAGGATTTAGCTAAAACCATTTCCGGTTTCGGGCTCGACGAGCACCGGATGCGGGCGATGAAGCAGATCTCGGACCGTACCGGCCTTCGATACTCGTTGGTAGTTCGGCACATTCGTAATCAGCACGACCGGGCATTTATTGGCTGGAAACGTATTGAAATCAATGCGTTCCTGCAACACCGGAGCCGTACGCCCATTGAAGGCGGCAAAGGCATGCGTTCTATGTACTCATACAATCCGACTTATATCTGTCCGGTGGGGTATTTTAAAGAGATTTAGGGGTGGGGTACGGCGGATGGTGCAGGCATTTTTGGGGAAGCCACTTAAGCAAAAGCCGCTGAATTCAGCGGCTTTTGCTTAAGTGGCTTCCGAAGCTGGGCTCGAACCAGCGACCCCTCTGATTAATAGTCAGCGGATTATTGGTTTGATGTGGTTTAATATAATTTATAAATGCCTCATTATTAGTAATTTATAAGTCATATAATTTTAATTCAAACCGTATAAACACTGATTTCTTGTGCAAATCTTGTGCAAATTTTTTGTATCTTTAATTCA
The DNA here is from genome assembly GCF_001870735.1 of Arsenicibacter rosenii. Lineage (GTDB taxonomy): Bacteria > Bacteroidota > Bacteroidia > Cytophagales > Spirosomataceae > Arsenicibacter > Arsenicibacter rosenii. The sequence goes on from NZ_MORL01000015.1 coordinate 97,350, forward strand.
TGAACACCAATGTCGTGATTTCCTTAGATACACGCCGTGCCAAAAAAGATGGTACTTATCCGGTCATTATGCGGCTGGGCCATAATGCGCAAACAACCTCTATCCCCATTGGAATAAGCGTTGCAGCAGCAGATTGGGATGAGAAAAAACGGGCTATTAAAAAAAGCTACAAGGGTGTCACTTCCGTTACCCGACTAAACAATCAGATTGAGAAGGAGAAGACCGACGCAATGGACATTATCCTCAAACTCCATGAATTGGGCACACTTCAAATCTTATCGATCACTTCCTTAAAAGACCGGATTACACAGAAGGAAGCCAAGGATTCTTTTTTGCAGTTCGCCAGTCAATGTGTGGATGAACTAGTTAAAGCGCATCGGGTTGGTACGGCCAGATCGTATAAAGGCTTGATTAGCGTTTTGAAAGAATACCGCAAGGGTAAGGATTTATTGTTCAAGGAGATCACCTACGATTTCCTTGCCAGATTCGAGACCAATCATAAAAGCAAAGGCAATGGCGCGAATGGCTTGGCCGTCTATATGCGGACAATCAGGGCCATCTACAACAAGGCCATTAAGTCTGGGGTAGCCGACAAAGAACTGTATCCGTTCGATGATTACAAAATCAAGACTGCTCCCACCGAAAAACGGGCTTTAGATGGAGAGTTTCTCAAAAAGATTATTCAATTAGACATTCCGGTTACCCACCTGTGCTTTAATACGCGGAATTATTTCATTGCTAGCTATATGATGTACGGGATGAACTTTGCGGATATGGCTTACCTGGAAAAAAGCTCTGTGGAAAACGGGCGCGTGAGGTATCGCCGGAGAAAAACGGGCAAGCTCTACGATATTAAGATTACCCCGCAGCTTGAAAGCATATTGGTTCACTATATGCAACAAACTCCCGATTCCAAGTTCGTCTTTCCGATCCTGAAACGGGACTCGCCAACCCTGCGTGAAAAGGACATACAATGGGCCAGAAAACGGTACAATAAAAAGCTAAAGCTACTGGCCTCGCTATGCGGGATTGATTCAAACCTGACAAGCTATGTGAGCCGTCACTCATTTGCCACCCAGGCAATGCTACATGATATTCCGCTCACGGCTATCAGTACGATGCTTGGCCATTCCAGTGTAAAAACTACAGAAATCTATCTAAAAGGGCTGCCAGTCAATGTCCTGGATGACTACAATGAAAAAATTTTAGGATAAACTCGAATGTCTGAAGCACAAAGGCCAATGTAGGAATGGGATAGTCCTGACTACCTCGAAATAGTGTTGAGCCTATCTTTCTGCTTCTGTAATTCAATATTCAGCTCTACTTTTCTATTGAACTGCTTACATTTTGCGATTTGAGACTCTAACTTCGTGATAGTGCTTTGTACTTCTTTCCTGTTTCGCTCAATTGTTACCAAATCTTTCAAAGTGGGTTCTGTTGATCCACTTATTTGCTGGCAAATATCCAAATAAACCAGATCTAAGTTTTTTCGTAAATTCAGGGAAAATGGATGACTATCAATACTTATCCAGGCACTGTTAAACATCCAGTCAATCACAGCACTATCTGCATTCAGAGGATTAGGATGCTTCTGGCAGGCGGATATCAATAATTCATGTCCATAGGTGGCACAGCAAATCAAGTGATAAGGAATTGCTTTATTAATGACTTCAAGGACAGCTTCAATCCCTTCTTTCTTTCTCAGTTCGAGGCTGAAAATCTGTATTTCCTGAATTTCATCTCCTGTTAAATTAATTGTATCGAAACTGAGCTTGTTTATCCACCGCATTCGCTCAATCACATCAACAAATAACTTTTTTTGTTGCGACGTAGCTTGGGTATCAAAAGCATTTTTGGGAATGCTCCTGCCGATCATAGTTCTTGAAGGAAGGTTAAATACATCCATCATTTTACGACAATAAAACTTACAAGGGTGAAGTCTTCAATTCCCTTGGGCATTCCTATTGTTGCGGTGCCACCTGCTTTAAATAGGCTGAGTACTTCTTTCTCATCTCCGGTTTTTAGAATGGAACGGATACTTTTTTGCAATAACTGGGAATAATCGTGCATATCACGGAAATCCCGTGTTTCAAGATTAAGCTGCTGGCAAAGTTCCTTCAACGGTTCAGTTTTGCCCTTGCAAAGTAGCCGTAGCATATCCAATGATTTCTTCGCTTCTAAATAGCCATGTAATACATTCTCATTTTCCTGAATGTACACCACGTAATACGGGGCTAACCGGTTCAGTTTATCCTTGTCTACAGAATCACTTATGTTCTTTAAAACAAAAATTACCCCGCGTTGATCAGCATCACTTGCTCGCGTAACGGCATGCAATCCCAAGGGAATAGAATCCGGATTTGGATATATTTTAACGAAATTAGCCAGATCCACCCTAAAATCATTTAATCCAAGATCAGTTATACTGACTCCTTCACGGAGATCTTCCAGGTCAACAACTTCTTCTTGCAGCCTTTTCAGTTGGATTTTTCTGTATTCCAGATCTTTCTCATCGGCATTGAGTATATTGTCATCGCCTGTGCTTGCCAGGTTACTGATGGCCATTTTATTCTCTACGCGCTGCTTGAGATTAATATAGGCATCCAGTGTGACGTCCGGCCAGAAATTAACCATGGTGATGGTGTCGTTCACTGAGCCAATCCTATCAATACGACCAAACCGCTGAATGATACGAACGGGGTTCCAATGAATATCGTAATTAATCAGGTAATCACAATCTTGTAAGTTCTGCCCTTCCGAAATGCAATCTGTTGCAATCAGAATATCGATTTCTTCCTGAATATCAGGATAAATGATTGCTTTCCCTTTAGATCGTGGTGAAAAGCAAGTTAATAGCGTATTCAGATCAGATGGAACAGTCTTGGATGAACAAGCTCGTTTTGATCCCGTAATTAGAGCGGTATTCAGACCATGCTCATTCCTAAAATAATCTTTCAGCTCTGAATAAAGATAATTTGCTGTGTCTGCAAAAGCGGTAAATACGATCACTTTTTTGTTCCCGGCATTAACCGGGTTTTGGATCTTATCTACAATAATTTCTCTAAGCTTACCCAGTTTCAGATCATCTTTCCCTCTCAGTAATTCAATTTCTTTCAAGAGTTCATTGATCACCAAGAGATCAGCAGTAAGGTCTTCCTGCCATCTTACTTTATCCATATCAGCGATATGAACTTTGACCTTACTCCCAAAAACATTTTCCTCTTCTCCCCAGTCCGGTTCCCAATCAAACTCTTCAGATGTAGGGTCAGCCTGAAGGCCGGAATACGTGTTAGCATCACCTCGCGTGATCGCGCTTAGTCCTTCTTCAATTAAGCCTCGAATATTCTGAAGAGTCAGAGCAAAAGAATCTACAGAACTTTCTATTCGCTTTAAAAGATTGATGCGCATCAGAAGCTGTAAGCTCTTTTCACGGTCCCTTTGCTTGAAGGTTCCCGACTTTACGCGCTTATCATATTTCTCCGCATAAAACGGAATTTTGCTTGGCAGAATGTAATTTAAGGGCGAATAAATCGAAAGGTTCAGAAACTCTAACCAATCGGCGATATGTTTGTAATTTAACTCCGTTCCTTCTTTTAATGGGCTGTAAATCGAGATTGGTTTATTCCGTTGAGGGAATTTCCCGATTGCTGTCGTGTCGTAATAATTGGTGATATGTTTACGGGAGCGGGCAATCGTAAGGCTATCTAATATTTGGAAAAAATCAAAATCCAGCGCTTCCAATAGCCGGTCTGAGGTTCTTTCTTCGGTAGATAGTTTGGACCAACTATTGAAGGCCTGTTGCGCCCTCCGGAAAACCAGTTCGATTCCAAGATCTGTATCTAGTTTTTCATCAATTTGCCCTGCGGCACCTTCGTAGGCCAGGGCAAGCTGATTACGCAAATCATTAAAGCGGTTATTGACAGGAGTGGCCGAGAGCATCAATACTTTCGTTTCAATACCTTCCTGAACGATCTTCCGAAGTAATTTCTGATAGCGGTTTTCTTTCCCTACGACTGTGTTGTTGTTACGAAAATTGTGTGATTCATCAATGACGACTAAGCCGTAGTTCCCCCAGTTAACACTTTCGAGGCTCCTCCCATTGCTAATTCCTTTGTCTCGTGAAAGGTCTGTATGAAACAAAACGTCGTATCGAAAACGATCTTTCCCTAAGATGTTGTTCTTATCGTTGTGTCGGTAGGTGTTCCAGTTGGCCTCAAGCTTTTTAGGGCATAATACCAGAACATCTTTATTTCGCTTCTCGTAGTATTTGATAATTCCCAGAGCTGTAAAGGTCTTTCCCAAACCCACACTGTCGGCGATGATACAGCCGTTGTACTTTTCAAGCTTGTTAATACCGCCAATAACAGCATCCTGCTGAAAATTGAACAGCTTATTCCAGATGACAGTCTCTTTAAAACCGATGCTGTCATTCGGTAGGTTATCCAGTGACAAGTCACTGAGGAAGTCGTGGAAAATATTGTAGAGCGTTACAAAATAGACAAATTCCGGGCTGTTTTCCTGGTAGGCTCCCGCCAGATAACGGAGCACGCTTTCCGTTACTACATCCGTATTTTCGTCGTTATTCCATATCTCGTCAAACCACTCCAAATAGCCCTCAGCCATTGGATAGTTAACTTTTGTTATCATTGAGCGATGGCCTTTGCGAGAAGTAAAACCCAGATCGGGCGATGTAAATCCAGCAAATCCAGAATAGGATGCACTATCCTCAGGCCCATTATCAACATGAATCAGGCTATTCAATGGCGAATTGCCAAGGGCGTTTGTTTTAAACACAGCCTTGTCCTTCACCCACTGGGCGCACTCCCTTGAGATGGCTCTCTGAGTCATCTCGTTTTTTAAACGAAGCTCAAATTCACCGCCACACAAATCAGCTTCTTTCCAGATGTTCGGAATATAAAATTCCCGCAGCTTTGGTTTGGACTTCTCCTCCAGGAAAGTCGGAGTTGTAAAAATAAACCGAAGCTCTTCAATGCTCTTCAGTTCTTTCCTTAATGCTTCAAACGCATAGATTGAAAAGGCAGAAGCGGCTATACTGAGCTTACTACCCTTTCTGAACTCCAGCTTCAAATCATCTCCCAGACGATTATCAATGTTATTGAAGATTTTCATCCAAGACTATTTAACCTGTACTATTTCCAGCATTTGTTCATAACTGCTGACTTTTGAAAACTTCACTTCCTGTCCGCTGATTGCTTTAAAATGTTCCCCGGCACAATGGATTTTCAGCTTTTCTATCTCGCGTAGCTCTAGGTCTGAATCCGTACCCTTGGTTTCTGCTACAAAATAGATGTGGCGGATGGTGTCCTTATCAAACACAATTGCCCAGTCAGGACTATAATTAGCGACAGGCGTGGTAATGTAAAAACTTTTCGGAAGCTTAGCGTATACCTGAACGTGGTTGCTGTTTTCCAATGCTTCGGCAAAACGGGCTTCGGTTTGTGAATCAGTAGTCAGGAAGTCATAAACATGCTTTTTCAATATTTCTGACTGCCGAATAACGGATTTGTCATTCACAAATACGGTTTTAGCGTCATGCCTGTCATCAACTTTGTGATAGACGATGTTATTGATGATTAGACTGGCCTTTACTTCATTGATTAGCTTGCTGGTTCGGGCGATAAACTCCTCTGGATTTTTCCGTATCATCAGGAACTTGCCCGTGTCAATGCCCTTTAATATCTCTACGATGGTTTTTCGGGTAAGGTTGGTATGTTTGACAACCTCTCCAACCACATCATATCTTGTATTTGTATAGACATCGGAATTGAGCTTCTTGTGTTGGCGGGAAGTCTCCTGAAAGGCATTCTTTTCCTGCAACTGCTCTTTCGTACTCTCCTCCAGCTCTCCGCTGCGGATTTCATACGTACGCTCCGAAATGTTCAAATCAGCGTTGATCCGAATTTTGGCATCAGCAACCAACTTTTCCGAGTTAAACTGTACTTCATAAATGGTTTTCAGGTTGATCTTATTCCAAAGCTCCTGAAATTCCTTCTTATGAAAGTTACTGTTCGTCTGAATTGTAATGCTTTGCCGGTCATTCTCAGGTTTGATGGCTTCACCCATATAAACGGATCGTAGCAATTGATTCACGCTATCCCGAAATCCTTCTAGATGAGCAGGAAGAGGGATCTTATTTTCATCAATCAATCTCCGTCCGTCCTCCGTAATTTTATCGTCGTCGTCCAAAACATCCTCTTTATAAAGATACTTGTTCAACTTTTTCGCTTCTTCGGAGGTCAGGCGTTTTTGATTTCCATGCTCGTCAGTCAAAAGTTTACCTGTTAAAAATTCAACGGTCGCTTTTTGAGGTCTATCTTTTAAGGTAGCGGCAATTTCTGATTGCAGGCCTCTGGCGAATTCTTCATAGCTTTCAGAGGCTATGATAGTCAGTTTATTGATTTCATGTACCTGCTCTCCAATGGCCTCTTCGTCCTGCCGTATGCCATGTTTATTGACCGAAAGACGCATACCACGCCCAACCTCCTGACGGCGACGAATGGAAGCATCAGAATGCTTGAGGGTACAAATTTGAAAGACGTTCGGATTGTCCCATCCTTCTTTCAAGGCAGAATGCGAAAAAATGAAGCGGGTGGGTTCATCAAAACTCAACAATCGCTCCTTATCCTTCATAATCAAGTCATAAGCACTGATATCATCCGTCTCTTCACTTCCCCGCTTTACTGAGGGATCAATCATTTTCCGTTGCTTATCAATGGAGAAATACCCATTGTGCACCCTCTCTGCCGGATCGCGTTGCAGATATTGATTGTAGTCGGGATGGAACAGATCCAAATATTCGCTCCTCAACTGAACGTATTCCTCCTCAAACATCTGGGCATATTCACCCAAACCAGGATTGCCATCCTTATCATATACACGGTATTTATCTACTGTATCGATGAAGAAGAGCGAAAGTACCTTAATTCCCTTATCAAAAAGCTCGCGCTCTTTTTTTAAATGAGAACTGATCGTTTCCCGGATTTGTATTCGACGGAATGCCTTTTCGTCCAGATCGCCAATAGCCTCTCCGGCTTCAATCACTTTTCCGTTGATTACCACACGGTTAAAATAGCCATCGACCTCCTCTAAAAGCCAGTTTCTATACTGGGGCATTTCGCCGGAAAGTTCAAACAGGTTAGCCCCTTTTTCAAGTTTCTCTCGTACCCGCCTGACACCTGTTCCACTACGCTTTTCATACTCCAAGACGGCAAGCGGGGGCTTTGAGGTAGAAAGCTGAATTTGCTCCAGATATAAATATCCGCTGGTGCCGGTGGCCCCTTTGATGTTGATACCTTTCACCTGGATTTTCTTTACCAGCTTCTTGTTATAGGCATCCAGTGCGTCCAGGCGATATACTTTGTTGTATTCATATTTATGGGTGGCCGAGTAACGGAGCGTACAAAGCGGATTGAAATCCTGCATACTCTCCAATGTCCTATCACCTTCTACTGATTGGGGTTCATCAATAATCAGAATTGGATTTGTCTGAGCGATAATTTCAATGGGTTTTCGCGTGCCGAACTGATCAAGCTCCATATAAATACGGCGGGCATCTTTACCTTTAGCATTAAATGCCTGCGTATTGATGATCATCACACTGATGCGGCTATCCGATGCAAAACTCTCAATATCCTGCGGACGAGTCGAATTATAAATAAAGGGGCTAATGCGATGTCCATATCGTTCCTGAAAATGGTCTTGCATCACCTGGAACGACTTATAAACCCCTTCGCGGATTGCAATGCTGGGAACAACCACAATAAACTTACTCCAGCCGTAAAGCTGATGCAGCTCATACATGGTACGGATATAGGTGTACGTTTTACCCGTACCCGTCTCCATTTCGATGGTGAGCTGGTAGCCTTTTTTTACACCTTTGGGCTTTTCAAGGGATTTACTTTGAGTGATATCATTTTGCCGCTGAACCTGCTGAATGTTCTCCAGTAACTGATCTTCGGTAATCTGGATCTGGCGGTTCCGGTAACCGATAAGCTCCTCTACTTCCAGATCCATGCCAAACTGACCTTTGCTTGCTGACCTCGCTTTGGCAATCAGTTCCTTGCTTTTTTCCAGCGTAAAACGGTTCGTTTCTCTGGGTTGCCCCAGAAAGCAGTCGGTGATGGCCTGAACAGCATCTAACTGAAAGCTTTGTTCTTTAAATTGTAGTTTCATACTTTAAATCACACGCATTTCAGTATCAGGGCTCAATTGCTTCAACAACTGGCGAACATTTTCCTTGGCCGTATCATCTTTGAAACTCTGATCCCGAAACACGATACGCAGCGGTTTATAGGATGCTACTTCCTTTGCAAAGGCCTCATCTATTCCCTTATCAAAGCAGGCCAGCAATGAGTCCTGGGCTACGCGGAACACCTTTTTATCGAGTACCAGTAGTTGCTCAATCTTATAGGAAAGCGGCAAGCCCCAATCTAGCATTACCTGAGCCAATAGATCATCAGCGGTACGATCAGGTTTGATATTGTCGGCGAATATGTCCAGTTGATCCTGCTGGTAATCTTGGGGTCGATAATACACATCCTGCATATTACTGGAGTCCAAGCGATAGACACGAAAGCCGGTATCTAAAGCATCCACTGTAAGCTCATCGATTATGTTGGCTTGATCGAAGTTTAGCAATGAAGTTTTATTTCTTAATTGAAGCCCATGATCTTTACTTACTTGGCTTCCAACCTTTCGAATTCGGTCCTTACCAATTTCACATATATTTTTGAAGCCAACTTTATATGCTTCACTACCTTCTTCCGTTAGCTCTGGTAATTGCACCATTATGAACTTACGTTTACCGTTATCAGAAGTGTTAAGCCTCATTAATGACTCTGCGGTAGATGTTGACCCAGCAAAAAAGTCTAGTACAATTCCGGTCGAATCCTGGCATCCAATTTTGATTAAATACTTAATTAAATCCACGGGCTTTGGATAACTAAAATGGATGCCCATCTTCTTTAAATACGTTTTAGACTTTTCAGTTGTGCCCAAGTTCCGCAATACAGAAAGTATATTTCTAGATTCAACATTTTCCTTTCTATATCTTATAGCACCATTACTATTTATATAAAAATGTATTGGTGAACCATCTTCTTCAACAGGAACGAAGCCACCTGAAATAAACTCTTTAAGCTTATTCCTATTAGCAAAGCCTCCATATATTCTACAAGGCTTTACAAGCTGGTATCCGGATACTACTAGGTCATCAATTTTGACTGGTAACCCCGACAAGCTTTCAATGTTATATTCTTTTTTAATATCTTCCGATATATATTTCTCAGCCTGAGTAATTTCAAAGAATCTATCATCTAGCTCTTTCCCCTTATAAAAGAATTCTTCCTCTGACGAAGGGAAACCAGCAGGAAGTTCCAAAATAGCAGGAGGATTTGCCGGACTATTCTTATTTATATTATTATCAACCACACCTGCATGCAGGTTGCTATCTTCTCTAGTGTTAGGATCAATAACGTTACCTATTGCAACATTTTTATATTGTATGTCTCTTAGGTAACATAAAATGTATTCATGGTTTATCTTAATCTCTAACTGATTATCCGTATTCCCTTCTGAGTTCCAAATCAAACATGCCAAGAAATTTTTTGCACCAAATATCTCGTCGCATAATTTTCTTAGATTATGGACTTCCTTATCATTTATTGAAACAAATAAAATTCCATCGTTCCTTAACAAATTACGCGCAAGCTTCAGCCTAGGATACATCATACTCAGCCAATCGGAGTGATATCTTCCACTGGTTTCGGGATTAGCAATCAGTCGCTCCCCTTCTTCATTAACATGGCCAGACTCTTCATTGAATTCATTTAACCTCTTGGCAAAGTTATCTACATATATAAAGTCTTTACCAGTGTTGTAAGGTGGGTCAATGTAGATCATCTTGATCTTCCCGAAGTAGCTTTCCTGCAAAAGCTTCAACACTTCCAGGTTATCGCCCTCTATATACAGGTTTTCTGTATCATCAAAGTTGACGGAGTCTTCACGGACCGGACGTAGCGTCTTCGTTGTAGGCAGGTTCGCCGTGACGATGGCCTCCCGCTTACCGGGCCATTCCAGACGATAACGTTCTTTGTTGCCTTCAATCACCTGATGACTGAGTTCCTGCTTCAACAGATCAAAATCAACGGCCTTGCCGTTTTCTGTCTCAGTGATACAGTTAGGAAATAGGGCAGCCAGTGCTTCCAGGTTCTTACTCACCTGATCGGGACTAGCCATGTCAAGACGGTCTTCCTCTGATAAATAGGGCATTGTGGGCTTTTCCAACGACAAAATGTTTTTTTATTATTACCTAAGTACCACCAAAAGCAAAGATACCAAACGAATCTTTGTGGATATACTTAGAGCTAAATCTCGAAAAATACTAAAATATAAGGGAATTTGAGCCTTTCATGGGCAATTTAGGTAGAATACAAGCTCGGAACAGGATAGAGCTGAGATCCCCCTCGGCACCTCCCGAAGCTAAGGTGCTTTAGCCATTCTCTACTGATTCTACGAGGAATAGGGCTAGATAATCATATTCTACTTACTACCAATCACTGTTAATGGAATATTTGCCTGCTTCATCAAATGGTTTTCAGTAACAGCTAACAGAGTTAACTGTTCTTGCGTAACCAATCTCGGCGATATCCCTGGCTGAACAATGTAAACTTTAAGCTCTAGCGGAAAACTCTTCTTAACTTTTGTGAGAAGTTTAATGAGTTCTTCCTCTGAACCTTTTTCCAATCGACTGCATGTGTTGCCCTTATAGGTCTTTGTTAACCGTCTTAGCATATGATCAAAAAGCTCTTTGGGCTCTTTATGCTTCCAATGATATGACTTTTGGGCTTGGCCACATACCTCATACAAGTCTTTAATATCACCCGCTGGCTTACCATTTTTGGCAAACTTAAGATGATACAACTCCATAATAATCTCGTTAGAATTTTCCTTTATAGTTACTACGTCTGCAATTTCACCGGAATAATCATCGTCATAAACAATATCATAGTCTTCTGCTATAAATTTCTGAACACAGAAATATTGTATTGAGTCAGTAATTTTAGGATAGACATCCTGAGCTTCTGCTCTTAAATTTACGCCTGACCAGTCCCAGGCTATAATCTTGTCAACTGAGTAAGGCGTTGTATTTTCCTTTAATTTAACATACTTGTTGCCCTCTAGCGACGAGCCATCCACGAACCAAATCTTTGGCGTGCTTCTGTAAAAGAACTCTTCTACTGTTTCTGTCTTTTTACCATGGGTAATATGTAATTTTTGGGTCGGTGTTCTTTGAATGAATTTAAAGTCTTCATAGTCCTTTTTAAACAAAACTAACTCGAATTCGGCTAGCACAAGACCCTTTGATATAAAATTAAAACGTATATTTCCAGAATCGTCAGGATTTACTAGCTGCAACTCAGAATTATATAGCTCATAATTGATGCCATTAATAGTAAACGTAAATCTTGTTTCATATTTACGATATACGTCGTCATTCCAATCAATCGTAACAGGATATTTTTTGGGTATAGAATCGACTGATTTTGGAATTAATGTTCTTTTTAGTAAATTTTCAACACTAATAGATTTATCAATTACCTTTCGCCCCACATCACTGGACCAGGTAATAAGGCTCTCTAAATCATTTGTCCTTTTAGACCAAATGCGGCCCTTATAAGAACAGCCCATTGTTACCTCTTTACCTGCTTCGTATCCAGCACCAAATATTACAGATTTTTCAGCATTATCTTTATCAGCATCAGTTAATGCCTGTTCAATATCGGTCCCAACTCTCATTATGAACCGAATTAATTTGCCAAGATGCTCTGCTAGCCCAACGTTCTGTAATTTTAAGCGATCTATTCCATAAAAACATTTAAACAAGTCTTGCCCAGTAAGTAGTCTGGCGTTTTCTCCTGCTATTGCTTTTGCTAATTTCTGATGATGAGAGCTCTTGTCTGAACTATGAATAAACAGAAGGTTTGTTTTTGTGTCCCAATACACAACATATAAATCCCATGTTGTATTTCCAATATCTTTTATATTTCCCCAGTCAATGTAAGTTTTTCTTTCAGTGATAAAAACAAGTACCTTATCTTGCGTATTCAGGTCTTCATATATTTCCGTAATGCTGTCCTTATCTTCTAGTCCTTTCCTGAAATTTGAAGGATTCCACTTTTGGGAATAGTTGTCGAAAATAACAGTACTAAGGGCAGGTTTAATATCAGCAATGGGTATTTTTTTATCTTTAAATGCTTTAAAAGAATCAAAAAATCTTTTCTTATTTATTTCTTCTTGTGTTTTTTGTTCGCTAAATCTTGGTAATAGATAATTCCAATCGGTATCCTCTGCATATAACTGTCCCAACTCTTCTTTAACGTCTGCATCCAAAACACTGGCTATAAAAGTTGCATTGCCTAGTTCTTCATCACGCTTCGTTCTGGTAAATCTTCCAGCGAATTGTAATGTAACGGGCAAACTCTTTCTTATATCATGAAAAGCAGCAATTTTAAGATAAGGGTAATCAAAGCCTTCGCCCAACATATCTACGCAGACTATTATATCTATCTCACCTTTTAGGAGCTTGGCTTTAATTGACTTCTTCTCTGTTGCTGACAAACCGGAATGAATGCAGGCAGATGTAAACTCAGTGTATCGTTGATAGATAGCATGAACTTTTTCTGCTTTATTCTTATTTTCAGCTCTTGCCATTAAAACATGCTTGAAAGACTTTTTATCTTCTCTGAGTTGTTCAATCGCTAATTCTGCAATCTTTTCATCTCTTAATGCATCATCGTATACGTAAACAGGTTTGAATTTTATTTCCTTATAATACCCTTCTTCTTGGGCCTTTTTTAAGGGGAAATTAAATATATGTTTTCCATCAATTCGCTTTGAGTCATTTCTGAATGGAGTAGCTGTAAATTGCAATATCACCTTATCAGAGAACTTATCCCTAATTTTAAACCAGGTTAATGCCTCTGAATGGTGGGCTTCATCAATAAATATATGAGAGAAATGTTCTTTAAATACTGTAAATACTTCGGGATTACACTTATTTAAAATACTTGCAGTAGCTACAATTACATTACACTTATCGACAAAAGATTTAGCTTCCTGTTCAGTTGATATTTTTTTACTAAATATTCCAACAACGGGATAAATAACGTTGTCATTTATAATACCCAAGCTTTTTAATATTCCTAACGAAACAAACTTTTCAGCAATCTGTTCCCTGAGTGGGTCTGTCGGTACTATTACAAGCAGCTTTTCGCATTGCTGTAATAGAAGTAAGGTAAGCATGGTTTCTGTCTTACCTGTACCCGTGGGCATGACTACTGTTGCTAGTTCCGATGAACACGCCCAATGGCTTAATGCAGCATAAATTGCTCCGACCTGAGGATTACGCAATCCATCCTTCTTAATCCCATTTTTAGAAGCTTCTCTGATAATAAAACAGTTATCTGCCCATGAACTAGTAACCAGATTTGTTGGCTGAAAAGGGGTATGAGGATCAATATCCTGCTTGACAAAATTTCCGGCAATTTTTTCAATTTTCATTTAAATTCAGTAAAGCTACAGGGATAACAATGAACAAAATAGTAAATTACCTATTATAAATTGTATATAAAAAACAGGGGTTATGTTTTTATTAATCGGTGATAGTTACCCTTTTGAACAGGGGTATCTCATTTACCGCGTTTAATTTATACACATTTGTCACTCCTTTCATACCTGTTTCTGTATATCCGGTTTAGCGATCCGTGTTTGCCGTCAAATACTCATTCGTATCCTCACCGGCTGCCAGCAGTCTTTCGCTTCATTTGACCGCTGCACTCATCCGGCTCGCTTCCCTTCGGGATCGTCAGAAACATATTATTGAAAGGAAATAATTATGGACATCTCCTAAAACGCAAAAAACGAATAGCCCGGATTTCCACGTGTTCACTGTCCAGAAGAATGGCAAAAATGAAGGCGTATGGACTAAAATCGGAGCCGCCTGGTTTAATGAAGACCAAAGTACCCTCAACGTTCGCTTGAACTGCATTCCTTTTGAGGGCAGGCTTTCTTTCCGAAAACCACTTCCAAAGGATGAAGAAGAAGTATCTGATAGCCTGTAATAGACCCTACAGACTGGGCATGAGCTTAACGGCTCATGCCCTTTTTCATGTTTAAGGGGCTAAGGGCTTCGCCCTCGCGTACGCAAGGGTAAAGACACTGTCGTTTCCGGTTTGCGGGGAATTTTCCCCTTTCCCCTTCGGGAAATTCCTCGCGGGCCGCTCCGCTCCAAAATTCCCCGCAAACCGCCCTTGCGTTTGCTACCCCACCCTCGGCGGGGGCCAAGGGTTATTCATAACCCATTTCTTAGTTTAAAAGGAGACTGTCCATGAAGCCGACCAGAGAATATTACCTACCATTAGATGCTAAACTCCACCTGAAAGATGAGTTTTCGACGGCTGTGATTTACCGGTATGAACGGAACGGTAATCTGATTGGGATGGCTTTTCGGGGAAAATCGCAAAAACCTGCCTGGCATTACCGCTTTAAATCAGCAGAGGCTCAGCAGCAATACGAGCAGAATTTCCTGCAATCGGTTCGTGAAGCCGAAGAACAAAAACGGAAAATGAGCGAGCAGAAAAATGCCCTTCATACCCTAAAAGAAGGAGACATACTTTATTCATCGTGGGGCTGGGAGCAAACCAATATCGACTTTTTTCAGATCATTGCCGTGAAATCCAAAACGCTGACCCTACAGGAAATTGGTGCAACCAGCGTCGAAACAACGGGCTGGGCATCAGATCGGGTCATTGCTGATCCTACGATTAAAATCGGCGTGGAATTTAAAAAACGAGCCGATGGCTTCAACCAAGTCACACTGGATCGTTGCCGTACCGCAACCCGTTATGACGGCAAGCCACTTCACCGCTCCTGGTACGCTTAATCTGCTTTAACGACCTCATAAAGAAGGAGATGCTTGCATGGGAGCCTATCAAACCTATCCAATGAACTGGCGTGGTATCAGCCTCACCGTTCGATATAACCCCGATTATTCGGCCAGCTATCATGAAATATACCGGGTACAGCTTGGCCATTTAGAAGTCCGTTGCCATGACCCGCTTCCCATCACCAGCACTGGCTATTGCTCCTATTTTACGCCTGTTTCGCACATTGAGGAGTGGGGAGGGCCACTTGAATTCGTTAAAGCGTGGCTCGACAAAGATGCCGAGCAGCCCGAATGGAAAGCCCAAAACGAGCAATCCCGCCAACTGACCCTGTTTTAATTCCTATCAAGAGGAGTATGAACCGTGACCGATTATTTTAACGAGCTATCCAAACAGTTGGATCAACTAGGTCGCAGGCATGAGCTTTCGACGGTTTTCAATGATCTTCTAACCCTATCGCTTTGTAGCTTTCACCAGACCAATCTTCAGAGCCGACTAACTGAAAAAGACCCGGATAACGAAGAAATGTATCTGAAGATCATTGACCCTTATCAGCCGGAAGAAATCAGTCTTTTTTCTCCAATCATGGGACTATTGATGCTGAATGTGCAGGACAACCCTTATACGGACCTATTGGGCGAATATTTTATGCAGCAGATTACTCATGGGCAAAACGGCCAGTTTTTTACGCCGGAACCCGTTTGCCAGATGATGGCTGCTATACAGGGAGATCCTCATTCGATACAAGGGAAAAGAGTGCTTGACCCAGCTTGTGGCTCGGGTCGCCTGATGCTTCAATTTGCCAAGCTCAACCCTGACAACTACTTTTTTGGAGCAGATAACAGCATCACCTGTGCCAAAATGACTGTCCTGAATTTCTTTCTAAACGGTCTTCGCGGTGAAGTCGCCTGGATGGACAGTCTTTCGATGGAATGGTATGGCGGCTGGCAGATCAATACGACTGGTCTGGGTATTTTGCCTATCGAAAAAGAACAGTCGTTTATTTGGACTGCTCCACCAAACGAAGTCGGTCCTGCTTTGACCTCGCAGAAGCCTCCTACGCAAAAGAAAATAACGGATAGCACACAGCTTACCCTTTTTTGATCGACAAAAAACAGGTTCTTTTCAGTAAGGTCTTCGAGCGATAGAGGCCAACCGGACAGGTGATCTTTCCATGTTGACATAATTCAGACGGGGTGCTATGAGATCGGGACAAAGGAGATCGCCATGCCCAATTTTATGGTTCCAAACGATGCAACCCTCAGGATGTTCGCCGTAACCGGATGGGGAGGGCGGGGAACTATGTTATCCCATGACCTGAGCAATGTATCTTCGCACGATTTGATGAAATTGAGGGCTGAATTACTTAAACTGGAATTTAAAAAAGCACTAGACCTTCCTTTCCTTCGTGAGTTGGACGCAAAGGAAGGGACGCTTTCCTATACCACGCAAGATAGCTCAGAAGAGCCTACGTATTTGGTTTATCGCATTCCCCTGCATTTAGCTCGAAGTAACTTTAATCGCATCGCTTCTTTGTTAAAACCGTATATGGCTCCCGAACAATATACCTGGAAACCGCTTTCGCCTTAGCTCCAGTCATCCGACGGAATCCAGGAATACTTTTGCCAAAGAGGCCGTATGGTGGAAGCTTTCTTTCCTAACACATTGTTTTTCTCATCAATAAGCTCCGTAATCTTTTCCAACACGGATTCCGGTTGATAGAACCCCAACTGTCCCAGTTGCTGATCAAATTCGTCCCAATACCTGGGCATCGCATCCAGAAGATAGGCCATGTCCAGATTAGGATGCCTTCGGCCCATTTGGGCTAACATGACATCCTTAATATAGAGAGCTCTGACCAGCGGCTGAGGGTGCGTACTATCCTGATCTGGGGCTCCATTGGATAAATAGACGAAAAGGGCGTAAATAAACAAAATACAGAAGATGGTAATGTCTTCCAGCAGCTTTCCCTTTTTGATCAGACCGGCATATACTTCAGCATGCCGAGCATATTTAAAGGCAGCCCTGTACACATCTTCGAGATATTGGACGATTAGCGTAGCGGCCAACAAATCAGCATCATATTCCATAGCATGATTGATATCGATCCGTTTCGGCCTTTTCCAAAAGTCGAAAAAATTCAAACAGTCTTCTTTGAAAAACAATCTCGTGTATCGCGTATGACCGTACACAATGTGCCCAACCTCATGACAGGAGATGAAGGTCATGCATAAATCGGCCATGGTTGTCGAGAACAGCAGTCGATTTTGGTCCGTTGACAGGTTCCCCTCCCTGACTTTGGTAACATCTTCCGGATCAATAATCAGGTTGGGAGTCCGGGTTGTTCCAATATCGATCTGAACCGTTGAAGGGCTGATTTCACTTAAAAACCGATCATCTGCCAGTAAGTGGTCGAAAAAGCTTCTCAGCAGGTAAATGGTTGGGGAGGATACCCGAATATAATCTTTCCCCAACCGAGTGCCCGTGGACGCATTCAAATTGGTATCAACAAAATAGTCAAATACGTGCGTTCTCTGGGTCTTTTGGGGTAAATAATGGTTTACAAATGAGCTGTAAATCTCATTTACACGAATGATCTGGTATTCATAAAGCCTTCGAAGGCTTTCATCGGCCAACTGAGTAGGATCAAATTTCATAACCCTAATGAATGCGTTAGAAAAACAGGGAAGAAATTAAGGCCGGTGGAGAACCCGCCAGCGTTAGAAAATAGCCAACCCGCTCCCATCTTTTTAGGTTACCCCATTCCTGCCAGGTAAAAATAAAAGCGAGCCCCAGACTAATGACGGAGCTGAATCGAATAACGGCTTCCTTGTCGAGTTTCCATAAGTTGACCCAGTGATTGATCAAAAAGATGATAGCGGAGATCAGGCATATCAACGCTCCCACGGCAAGCAAGCGGATATAAATACGGTCCTGCTTGCGAGGAATGAATTGAGACTGGCCTGCTCCCAGCCACTTAGAGGCCAAAAACAACGCAATACCTATGACAAAGGCGAACAATGGAAAAAGAAGACTTGTCTTCTGTCCCGTGTGAATGAGGTAGACCAGACTTAATGAAGGGATACTGAACAGCAGACTATAGCCCACAATGATGGCTACTTTGTTGAGGGATGTCATGGGATCGAATGCTAACAAATGAACCGAAATGAATACCGCAAATAAGACTTGCGTTTGGCACGACAAGTAAACCGATACGCTTCGCTTCGGCGGCAATGGTCTATACGACACTGGATACCAATTAACGCAAAATTGGTGAAAAACCGATCAGAGAATTTGAGAAGTTCGCTACTTAAAACCTGCGGGAAACAGTTCAAATACTTTTGAAGACTAACCTCGCTGAGCCATGCGATGCTGAACCTGCTCTAAACAGTTACCCACGTTCCTTTGGGCAGCCGTTTGGCGGGGCATTCACGTACTCTGCACTGAGAGGATACGTACTGTAGCGTAAATTCCGTGATTTCATACAGACCGCTCAACGTATAAAGATCCATAGATGATGGAGTACCTTGTGGACTTCCCAATCAAAATCAGCCTCTACCATAAAGAACTAGGTGATAGGGACAAAACTACGCCTAACCTGCACGCACCATCCGCACTTGTAGCGGGTGGTGCTATTTCCTTCAACTAATGATTGTTGAAATATCCTATTCGTCAGAACATTTAATCTGTCTCCAATGGAGGCTCTTCTGTTTTAGCTAAGGGCCGTCGGCCCTCGCGCCCGCAAGGGTAAAGGCGCTTGCGCTTCCGGTTTATTGACAATTTTCCCCTGGCCCGCTGAGCGGACCATTCCTCGCGGCAGCTTCGCGTTCAAAATTCTCAATAAACCGCCCTTGCGGTTGCTACCCCCACCCTCGGCGGGAGCCAAGGGTGCATGACGCACCCATTTCCAATTTTTAAGGAGAAAGTAATGACCTACCAAACTAAAATCGACAAAGGCTATGACGGATGGCAAGCCAAAAGTGAGGCCGTTTTAGGCCAAACTCCCAAAGGCACCAGACTGTTGAGCCTGCGAACATCTAAAACACGGCAAGGACTGGCCTCTACCGCAAGCGTTTTTATCCGCTCCCTGAAAACGGGCTATGCGGTCGATACCACCATTCTTTTTCAGGACTTTTTTAAATCCGGTATCGCTCCCACGGCTTGCAACCGGGTGACTGGAAAATCCCTTGAAACAGCCAATCAAGCGGCTTTGTCACAGATGGAAAGCCTGCTTGCCGAAGCACAGGCATTTTACAACACCACCATGCAAGCGTAAGGAGGCAATCATGGAAACAAACGAACGGATAGTCATAACTCCGGCGGAAAAAGCCGATCATCTCACAAAAGAACTACGGCGTTTCACGGGAACAGTGACATGGTTTCGGCATATTCTTTTTCCCAAATACCTTTACACGGAAGGCGTCCGGTTTTTAGCCGAAGAAGCGGAAGCGTACTGGCTGATCGAAATGATTTTCGCCTTTCAGACAAAACCCGTAATCAGAAATGCCGGGTACTTTCAGGCATGGGATTTAATCGTTCATGACAATAAGACTGCTACGCTCACCTGCGAAAATGGCAATTGTGATCTGGTTTTTACCCATCATCTGACCTTTACGGACTTTCCACTGCCCAAAGTCAAGATGTTCTTTATTCATGACACGCTGCTTTTAACCAGTGAATACTAAGGGAGGCTGTTTTGCAAAAATATGACTTCGCTACCTTGAAACAGTCCGTCCATCTGGGCCAGTACGCTGCCTGGCAAGGCTACGTACTCGACCGGAAGAAAAGCACGCCATCATCCCTTGTCATGCGTCATGTGACAAGGGGGGATAAGATCATTGTCTCCAAAAAAGGCGTGGTCTGGGTTTATTTTTCCGTCCATGACGAGCTGGACAACGGAACGATTGTCGATT
This sequence comes from Arsenicibacter rosenii, assembly GCF_001870735.1. Lineage (GTDB taxonomy): Bacteria > Bacteroidota > Bacteroidia > Cytophagales > Spirosomataceae > Arsenicibacter > Arsenicibacter rosenii. The sequence goes on from NZ_MORL01000015.1 coordinate 117,226, forward strand.
TTATCAAAAACCGCACCCACAAGACCCTGCCGGAAATCGGCAGGGAACTTGCAGCGTGGTCAGGCGGATCAGGAACCCTGCCGGTCTATAAGATGCCCGACATTCGCCAGCCGGTATATGACCTGGGACGCATTCGTCGGGCTTTCCAATGGATGAAGCCCACTTACTGCCATCCTTATCTGATCGGCGAACGTAAAATTCCCGCCGATGTGCTGAACGATCCCCGCTTTGCAGGATGCATCTTTCAAGACCGGTATGGAAACGTCGTTTTTCCACACCAGAACGGGCAAGGCGTTTGCGGCCTTGAACTAAAAAATACCGACAAAAACGTTTTCATGCGTGGGAGCGAAAAAGCCTTATGGCTTGGCAATGGCAGCTCCGCCGATACGACTTTCATTCTTGCGGAAGCCGCTATCGATGCCTTGAGCCACTTTGCCTTATTCAGACCACGGGATGCCTTCTATGGTGCGGTTTCCGGTGGGATGAGTGATCACCAGCTTTCTTACCTGACAGCGATTATACAGAAATTGCCGAGCCTACAAACCATCGTCCTTGCGGTTGACCATGACCCCGGCGGACAGAAGATCGCCAGCCGGATTAAAAGCTATCTTGCCGGAAAATGTGCCGGAACGATTGTCCGGCACATACCGAAAAAGGAGGGGGCAGACTGGAACAATGTCCTGAAAGGAGACAGTAACTAAGTGCCTACGGGTAGTTAAATGTACGGAATGGATGGGTGATTTTCGCTCACGAAAATCACCCATCCATTCCGACTGCTTCTTCCGAGAAGAAAAATCCAATGAGCCTACTCATCAACGATGTAGGAGGTACAGATACTGGAAACAATACGGATGGTCAGTCCCTTTGATTCATCCTATGGTGAACAGTATCCAAATACTCATAGTCCATTTCAGACAATCCCATATACATTTCGATGACGGTTACCCATGTCCCCTCGGGCAACCGTTCAATAGCAGCGTTTACGTACCACTCCATTAGAAAGGCCGATACGCACTGTCTCGTAAATTCCGTGATCTCGTAGCGACCGTTCAGCTCGTGTAGATCCATAAAGCGATGGATTACCTGATGAGCCTGCTGATCAAAGTCAGCTTCAATCTGGCTCGCCAGTTCGATACATTCTAACGCTTTACGGCTGAACGCCATTAAACGGTCCTCTTTCTAAACGGTTTCTGCCATTTTTGCGTTTAGAGAGTATTATAATCTGATTTTCAAAGCCATGGAAAAAGGAGAATACGACCTGCGGGAAGAGGCTTACCAAACTGCTCTCGCCGAAATGCATCAAACCATCGATACTGAATTTGCCGAGCGGGAAAAGCAGTACCGACAAAAGGTGGAGCGCAATCAAACACAGACCCGCATGAACCTGCGACTCAAGCAACGGGTACATGGGGGCAATGGGAAAGAAACCCTGCATCCCGAAGAGGCTCTTAAGAAAAAAGAGAAACAACGGCAGGCGTTCCTGGAACGTCAGCTTGCTCAAAAAAAACAACGAGCTGCTGAACTGGCTGAACGGCAGGTTTTTGGACAAACGTGGGGACGACTTGCTGAAAGAGAAGTGGTTTATGGGGCTAGTGATGCGCTGGTGACCCAACTAAAACAACAAAGAGAGGCTCAACAGCAACAGAAAAGGGCACAGATGGAGTACGAGCGCCCCACCTTCGGCATGCCTCATGCATTGGATATCGCCAAAGGACAGTCTGTCGAACGGTTTAACAGCCTGGAACACTAGTTTGATAAATACCCGAAAACCTCGCCCTGAGCCAGTTCCGATGGTATCGCTCCATTACGATTATATAGTCTGCCCAGTGAAGTAACTCTTCTGGCACGACTTGCTTTGCGTGTCAGTCCGTCCCTGCCGGTTTTACATTGACCCGTTCATCTGTTTCATACACGGTGCTGGCATTGAGGCTCCTTATTCGGTTGATCGCCCAAACATAGATAGTATTTTCCCTATCCATCGTTTTAGGCATAGTTAGGCGAAAAGTAATGCGGAAATACCGTATGGCTACCCCAGAAGAGGCCCTGTTTGTCAGAGAACTGCTATTTAGACTGCCACAAAGTTTACCCATTTTCTTCGATCCGTATCGTTTCGATTTCGGCCTGATTGTCGCTTGCCAGGGAAAACAAACTGTCCGGCTCCTTCACCCAAAGCACCCGATTGTCAAAAAAATGTTCGAAGAGCCCTTTCAGGTTCCGGCCCGTAATACGGATCGTGCGGGTCGAAAGGTGAATGTCAATGATCCCCGCTGGATCATAACTGACCGGGGAGACGAGATCATGGTAATAGATGGCGGCAATCTTGTCATCGGAAAAGAGCATCTTAAAACCGTAGGCTGTACCATGGTTGGGGGCCAGCCCAAAACACGCCTGAGCGGGTAGAAGGCTGGCCGCTTCTTTCGGAACGTCAACATGGCCGGACTGTGCGGCCTTCCCAAAAGGCGTGCCCATCCGGTCCCCGGAAAATACATTTCTCATCGTCGTATGGTTTAGTTTACGTTTCATCGGGAAATTTCATTCTCCCGTTTAGGGGTTGAAAACCGCTCCCGAAGGGCATCCCGCCGGTCAGACGCCCATTCTTTTGCACTTTCCCCCAGTTCCTGCACTCTTTCCTTGATCGCACTGACCCGGCTTCGTTGCCGAGCCGGGGACATGAGTTCGGTGGCCGACAACCGAGCCGAGCTTTCATGGATCGATTCCAGCAGCCGCGCTTTGTCGTCCGTATGCACAGCCACCTGAAAACGGGCACGGCTCGTGGAAACGTAGAATTGCTGTTGACTAGCCGCCCTGCCTGAGGTGGAGGTTTGCAGGACCAGCACCCGGTTTACCGATTTCCCTTGCGATCCTGGAGAGGTGCTATAATAGCCATGGGTGAAATGGCCAAAGTCTTTCCCCAGCGTTACCTGGTTCCGGCTGGTTTTGGCCAGAATATTTCCTTTGGTATCGAAGCCCGACACGGTCAGGATACAGCCATTGTTCAGCCGCTTGTTCTCCAACGAGTAGGCATTCTGGGTAATGCGGATTAAATCGCCTTTGGCAATTGGGCTTTGAACCTTCTCATACACACTGAACTTTTTAGCTTCTTTCAGAGGAAGTACTTTAGTCTGTCCGTCCTTTTCAAGCAGTATCTGTCCGTTATCATCCTTGCCGACCACGTTGTATTTCTCACCTCGGACAAAGCCGGTGGCGTTTTGATGGAACTGCACCGATTGACCTTTTATATAACTGGACGGCTGTTTTTTCTCGGCTTCCGTGAAGGAAAGGTTCGTTTGGGTTTCGAAGAGCTTTTCCTTCACGGTTAGTTTGCCTTCTTTTTTGAGCAATTCCCGCACCGAATCCGTCAGGGCCTTTCCTTGGCTATGGGTCGTGGATACCACCAGTACCTCTTCGTTTTTAAGCCGGGCCGAAACGTATTCCTCGCTTAGAGCCTTAATGGACTCCTCAATGGAACCACTCTGTTTGATGGCCCCCATTTCGTCGAGTATCCGGTACCCTTTGCCCATATCGCCCTCCGACAGGCTTTTCACCGCCTTTCTATAAAGGTCGTTTTTCTGCCGCTGGATCGACTGGATGGTAGCCGCTTTCAGTCCACCGAAGGTCTGGAGCAGCCGGAGAGCATCGCCCCGTTCGACACTGGAATGTTGCCGGGCGTCGCCTGAGAGCAGCACCCTGGCCTTTTGCCGCTTGGCCAGATCGACTACGTTGTTGAACGTTTCGCAGCCTACCAGCCCGGCTTCATCCAGCCAGATCACATCTCCCGGTCTGATCCCGTCTTGCAGCTTCTGGTCTTTCAGGAGGGCGGCAATCGTGGTTGCGTTTGAAAAGCCCTCCTGACGCTGCACCTCACGGGAAGCGGTGGCGGAAGGAGCAAAGGCATGAAAGCCGACCTGCTTGCTTTCGATTGATTTTGCAATCTCTTTCATCGTCCAGGTCTTCCCGGTTCCGGCGCGTCCGACGACTAGCGTAATAAAGTCCCGCGATTCCAATACGTATTTGACGGCATCCTTTTGCTCCTGATTTAGCAGGGGATTATCAGGTACATACCCCTTGTCAATGGCTTTAAATTGGTTTTGTCCTTGCCGAGCCGACTGGATTAATTTCTGCTCCTCGGCCAGCGTTTGACGGTTGGTGTAAAGCGTCTCATTCCCTTTTTGTTTGGAAAGCAGATCTTTCCTAGAAGCGATAGCTTTTTCGATGGCCTCCTTGCCCGCCGTTCCTGTGGCGTGTTTCAGGGACAGGGTCATCCATTCCCGGTGTTCGACCACGGATTTTCGCTCAAGCAGGTGGGCTAGGGCAAAGCTGACCGCTTTTTCGGCAGCTTCTTTTTCACCCTGATGAACGGCAATGGGCTTTGGGCCTTTGGCCTGCTGGATCAATTTCCACTCCGAGTCATTCAGCCTGCTTGCCCACTCTTTTTGTAACGCTTCGCGGCTAAGATCGGAGCGTTTCCCCGCTCGGGTCTTGGCACCCATTTGGGCTTTGTCTTCGGCATACTCCAAACCCAGCTCGTTGATCTTCTCATTGATCTCTTGCGTCCGGCGGGAAAACTTCTCAATGGTTTCCCGGCTAAATCCACTCAGTTCAAAAGTCTTCCCGCTGCGTTCGACCCGGTAGCCTACCTTTTGCAGTTCATAAGCCAACTTCGAGTGAAATAAAGCTTCGTAGTAGGGAGCGCTAGCCTTAAGATTCCTGAATTGACCAGCCTTGAATAGCTTTTCGTGATCGTCGTAGGTTGCATTGAATACAAAGCAATGCGTATGCAGATGAGGATCGGGGAACTGTCCCTTGACAGGCCGTGCTTCCGAATGCACAAAGGAAGCATATAGCAAATTGCCCGTGGTTACGTTTTCATTCTGCCCGTTTTTACGTACCCTCGCCTGGGCATTCTGCTCGGCTTCACCCATCGCATAGGTCACTGCCGAATTAAGGGCACTGACGATATCGGGATCGCTGGTCTGTCCATGAACAATGGAAACACTTTTGGGCACATTGAACGTAAAGTCATAGCCGACGGTCCGTTTGGTATCGGTTCTGGCGGTAAGTCGTTTTCCGGTTGCCGGATTGATGTTGTGAGATAGCTGTTGAAATTCGTGTCGGGATACGTCTCCCGAAAGGCCAAGGGCTGTCGCCGCACGACCACCCCACTGGCCTGCGATGGACTCTGCCGCGTAATAATCCGACTTGGACAAGCCCTCATCGAAATACCTCGTAGCGGCCTCGGCACTGCTGTTTTGTGTCACGCGTAGCATATTAATGACTTGCTTTTGAGTGTATGGTAAAAAAGTGTTTCGCTCAGACGTCTTCCCTTAGCGGTGCTAAGGACGTTTGTGGGCGGGTCAATGACCCGTGATGACCTGTCACTGGGTTATGACAGGTATTGGAAAGGGAGGAAGAAAAATCGCTTGGGGTTAAGGCAGGTAAAAAGATTTGCGATGTTTTACAGCGCAAACTACTCGTAACCATTCGGCGAGGGAGAATCTATTCGCTCTTTGGCGGAAAGAGGCAAGGTTCTCAAAAACAGTTTGGTCTTGCTGTTCATGACTTCTATTCCAGAAAACTGTGTACAGGCGGATTGAATAGCAGGTGATGTGGGGTGGTCCTGTTTGGCCGGACACTTT
>NZ_MORL01000150.1 GCF_001870735.1 Arsenicibacter rosenii
CGAAATCGGTGACCGCTTTCGTTTGCTTTGGTACAGACTGAGCACCTGAACCCGTCGCAATGGCGCCAGGCTGAATACTGAATGGTTTGAAGGAAACCTTCGTGAGAACACCGGCCTGTTGGAGCAGGGAAATTGCTTTAGCGGCATGGTAATCGGCTCCGTTCAGCAAATACGCGACCGTTGCACGTCCTCCGGCAATGCCTCCTTCGATTGCCGGCAGCGTTTTAACCGGTTCTCCCTTGACGAGCGTTGCCTCTTTCAGTTTAGCAAAAGGCAGGCCATACCCATGGATCAGCGACCACCCCGTCACGTCATAAAATACGCTGTCGTGGAAGGCCGTCACTTCTTCAAAAACCGAATGTACAATCCGGTAATTGGGTTGCGACGAAGGCACGACATAAGCGGATCCCGCGTCAAAGGTTTTTCCGTTTGCCTGCGTTGTCTGCTGAAGCGGATAAAACTGAATATTGTGCTGCAGCAACAGGTCGGCAAAACGACGGGTCAGGTTAGGATCAGCCGCCGAACCAAATACATAGGCTTTCGTCGGAAACTTTGCTGCTTCAGTGATCGCCGACGCAAAGAAGTCACGCTGATGTTTCAGGTACAGGTCTTTTTCCTCAACGGCTCCCTGTACGGCTGCCAGCCCTGTCCGCAAGTGGTTCCGGATGGTAAAGGGGAACGTAACCACCCCATTACTGCCCTCCTGTGCCAGGCCCCGCGAACTGCCCAGTTCAAACGTTACCCCGACTCCGCCTGTGAAATCAGGATAGGTGGAACCGTAAATGGGGGAGAGGTTATCGAACTGTTCTTTGGTGAAATAGAGCACACCGATACCATCGAGCGCCCGGGCAAAATAGTTCGCCAGCCGCACGTTCAGAACATCGTAGGTAGCCCGCGGAATCAGGTCATTTTCGGTACTGTAGGGTTTCGATGGTTCAAAATAATAGGTGCTGCTGGTTCCCATCTCGTGAAAATCGATCATCACATTCGGCAGCCAGGCATGATGGAATTTAATCCGGTTCCGGCTCTCGACGTGTACCAGCGGGAGCCAGTCGCGGTTCAGGTCGTTCAGATAATGATTGTAGCGACCGTTGGGCCAGTACTCGTTGTGTTCCCGGTCGGCAGGGTCGGTAACGGCCGGAAACGATTTGTACTGGTTAAACCACTGCGTTGCCCGGTCGCGGCCGTCGGGGTTTTCGGCCGGATCAATCGTAACCACGGATTCTGTCAGCCATTTAGCTACTTCCGGCGAAGTAGAGGCTGTCAGATAATAGG
>NZ_MORL01000151.1 GCF_001870735.1 Arsenicibacter rosenii
CCGAAAGCTTCCGGGCCAGCAGGCAGTTCGCGGCATAGGTACCCGGCACCAGACATTCCGGTCCGTAGAGTTTGATGATATGGTCGGGCTCCTTGCTGAGGTCCGTTAATTCAGGAACAGCTGTCTGCATCCGGTACGCCATCTCGTACTGCTGCACTTTGGCTTTGATTTCCGCGTCGCCGACATNAAGTTCGGCGAGTTTGTCGAGCATCTTCCGGCGGTCGGTCCGGTCGGTTCCTTCGGGGTTATTGAGGTATAGAATCGGTTCTTCGCCGCTGCTGAAGACAACACCCTGATGGGTAGAGTCGAGAAAACCGTTGGTCCATAATTTAGAGTAAACGCCCTGCCCGTTACCTTTCCCGCGTGACAACAAAACCGAAAAGGCCGGCAGGTTTTTGTTGTCGCTGCCAAGCCCGTAGCTCACCCAGGCTCCCATGCTCGGCCGGTTGCCCTGCTGCGCACCCGTCTGAANTTTTGATCAGACACAGGTCATCGGCAATGTTGCCGATGTTGGGAAATAACTCGCTGACCCACATGCCCGACTGCCCATACTGCCTGAAGTTGAAATGTGAACCTACCAGCGGGAATTTAGCCTGATTGGCTGTCATGCCCGTCAGGCGCTGCCCGTTCCGGATAGACGCCGGCAGCTCCTCTCCGGCCCGTTTGTTCAGCAGAGGTTTGTATTCAAAACTTTCGTATTGAGAGGGGGCTCCGTTCTGAAACAGGTAGATGACCCGTTTGGCTTTCGGCGCAAAGTGCGGCAAGCCAAGCGGAAAGCTGTCTGCTTCGTCTGCTGTACCACGGAACAAGTCGGGTACCAGTAGCGACCCCAGTGCCAGACTACCGATACCTGTGGCCATTTTGCCTAAAAAATGACGGCGGTTTACATTCAGCCGGTTTTCGATGAATTCATTCATAACATAATGGTTTCTTCCAGGTTATAGAGCATCATAATCGTCTGCATCAGGGCCGCTGCCGCCGGTTTGTCGGCAAGTTTCGCCTGCGGAGTCTCGCCTACGGCCAGCAGATTTACCGCTTTTTTAGGTATGGCCACAAATGTTTCTTTTTCGCCGGCATAGTATTGCCGGAGGATCTTCAGTTCCCGGTCTTTGGGAGTACGGCATAAAATCAGCCGGAAGGCTTTTTCTATTTTTTCGTCGCCGGTCGTTTTTTCAAGGGATAATCGCTGGGCCAGTACCCGTGCCGACTCCAGCACCATCGGGTCATTGAGCATAACCAGCGCCTGAAGTGGGGTATTGGTCCGTGAGCGTTTT
>NZ_MORL01000152.1 GCF_001870735.1 Arsenicibacter rosenii
GCGCTGAAAATATGCACCAGTGTCCGTTGGTCCCAGGGCGTGTCGCCGCGTTCAGAGGCTTTATCCTGGCCGAAATGGGCCAGTAATATGTCGCGGATGGTATTCAGCTGAAAAGGGTCCTGACCAATGATCAGCGGTTTACTGGCCTCGAGTGAACGATCAATGGCAAGGTTGCCGGGTATTTCGCTGATGCCGCTGATATTATCGTCGGTAACCAGCTCAACCACTGTCCGCAGGGCATAAGGGGCATGTAGTCCGGCCGCATTGAGCAGGGGAGGGTCCACGACGGCAATCGGGGTGATGTGAAACGCTTTAATTTTCGGTCCGTTCAGGCCGGACAGCGAAGGGGTAAAGGCCATGGTTGTATCAGTAATAAACAGTGAAAGCACTAGGTTAACGGTCCGGGATTAAACAGGACCAGGTCGTTGTACAAACCAATTGTGTCGGTCGCTACTTTTTTGCGGCCACTGGCGATGTCTAGTATCAGGTGAAACAATTCCCACCCCATCTCCTCAATGGTTTTAAAACCAAATGCAACCGGACCGGCGTCGAAATCGATCAAATCGTGCCAGCGCTGGCTGAGTCTGGTGTTGGAGCTGACTTTGATAACCGGTACCATATTCAGGCCATAAGGCGTGCCCCGTCCGGTAATGAAAACGTGCATGTTCATACCGGCGGCCAGCTGTAATGTTCCGCAGACAAAATCGCTGGCCGGGGTGGCAACAAAGTTCAGCCCCTTTTTCCGGATTCTGTCGCCGGGCGAAACCACATCCACAATCGGGCTGCTTCCGGATTTAGCGATGGAGCCAAGGGCTTTCTCCACAATATTGCTCAGCCCGCCACCTTTGTTGCCGGGGGTGGTATTGGCGCTGCGGTCGGCACGCCCCTGCATCAGGTAATTATCGTACCAGGCCATTTCATCTTTTAACGCCCTGGCAACCGAAGCATCGGCCGCGCGGGGTACCAGCAGATGAATCGCATCGCGTACTTCGGTTACCTCCGAAAAAAACACGGTACCACCCGCCCGGACGATCAGATCGGCCGCAAAGCCCGAAACCGGATTGCCCGTCAGTCCGGAAAAGGCATCACTGCCGCCACACTGCATACCCACCACCAGATCCGAGGCCGGGCAGGTTGTCCGTTGCCGCTGGTTGAGCTTTTGCAGGTGTTTGTCGGCCAGTTTCAGTATGCCATCAACCATATCACTGAACCCTTCCAGCGACTCATCCTGAAGATACAGGATTGAACTATCGCCTTGGCCGGTGTCGGGTAG
>NZ_MORL01000153.1 GCF_001870735.1 Arsenicibacter rosenii
TGGGGTGGTCCTGTTTGGCCGGACACTTTACTTATGAGAGTTTAATTGACTAGTTTGATAAAATTGGTTTTCAAAATCAATCGGAGATCGGTAGCCTAAGCCCGAATGCAACCGACGCACGTTATAATATCCTTCAATATAGTTAAATAGCTCATCATGAGCATCTTGAAGGTTCATAAAACAACCATCCTCCAGCAACTCAGCTTTCAACCGACCCCAAAAGGACTCAGCATGAGCATTTTGATACGGATTGTCCGCTTCGGCCATACTTTGCCGACAATGCCATTTATCCAGCCGTTGGCGGAAACGCTGACCAAAATACTGACCACCTCGGTCTGAGTGAACAATCAAGCCGGGATTGGGCTGACGTTGTTCAATGGCTTGATCAAAAGCCTTGATAATCAAGCTTTCCTTCATCGTCTTGTCGACCCACCAGCCTACAATACGCCGAGAAAACAAGTCCATCCAACTGGCCAAATAGCCCCAGCTCCCGTCTGTCAAAGGCAAATACGTGATATCGCCAACCCAAGCTTGGTTAGGTGTAGTAGGTTTGCCAAACTCGATTAAGCGGTTAGGACAAGCCGTTAAACCATGCTTGGAATTAGTCGTTTTGGGCACGAAACTACGAGGCTGAATAGCCCGCCAATCCTGCTCTTGCATTAAACGACGCACCCGATGTCGACCGGCCTTGATACCCTGTTCTTTCAGGGCTTCCAGCACCCGACGGCTGCCATAGCGTCGAGAGTTTTCCCAGAAGATCTTGTCGATTGCTGTGGTCATGGTTAGATCCCTAACGGACTGAGTGAATGTTGTTCCATTACGATATGTGTAATACGCAGTCTTGCTGACATTCAGAGTTTTACAGAGTAGTCGTACTGAAAAATTGGCTTCTTCAGACTGAATAAACCGGTAAATCTGGGTCAGGTTTGTCGGCTGAAAATGGCCACAGCTTTTTTTAGTATCTCGCGCTCCATCTCGGTTTGCCGCAGTTGCCGACGTAGGCTATCAACTTCTTGTTGAAGAGTTTGATCGGTTTTCTTTTCCCCTTTGTCATTGGCTTTCCGCCAAGCGTGAATTAGGCTATCGCTAATGCCCATCTTACGGGCTACGGCCATGATAGGTTCACCATTGGCAATTAGCCGTAGCACATCGGCCTTAAACTCGGCTGTATACTTTCGTTTGGGACGTTGGGATTGGTTCATGGTACACGAAGTTAAAAAAGTTTCGTGTCCGGATTTTTAGGACCATATCA
>NZ_MORL01000154.1 GCF_001870735.1 Arsenicibacter rosenii
TCGACAGCGAACACGTCGGCTGCACGACATCTACCGTCGGGGTAAACGGCCCGTCCGGAGCCCCATTCACCGTTACGCTCACCGGCCCCGACTCACANTAGATGCCGGCAACCAATCCACTTTTACTGCTAATAGGCTCATAACTGGCCCCGTTATCAAAACTATAGTCCACACCGGTCTGGGAGGTTATTATCGTAATCGTGCCCGTCGACAGCGAACACGTCGGCTGCACGACACTGGCCGTCGGCGTAGACGGCACCGCCGGTACCCCATTTACCGTCACACTCACTGGCCCCGACTCACAGCCCGAGGCCAATAAGCGTACCTTCACCAAATACACGCCCGAGACTAACCCGCTTTTTGAATTGCCTGATTGATAACTCGCTCCGTTGTCGAAACTGTACTCAACACCACTGGCCGGGGCCGTGACCGTCATCGCGCCCGTCGACAGCGAGCACGTCGGCTGCACCACATCTACCGTCGGCGTGGACGGCACCGCCGGTGCCCCATTCACCGTCACACTCACCAGATCTGACTCACAGCCCGAGGCCAATGAGTAAAGTCGGATTTGATAGATGCCGGCAACCAATCCACTTTTACTGCTAATAGGCTCATAACTCAACCCGTTATCAAAACTATAGTCCACACCGGTCTGAGAGGTTATTATCGTAATCGTGCCCGTCGCCACCGAACACGTCGGCTGCACGACATACGCCGTCGGCGTAGACGGCACCGCCGGAGCTCCATTTACCGTCACACTTACCGGCCCCGACTCACAACCCGACGCCAATAAGCGCACCTTCACCAAATACACGCCTGAAGCTAACCCGCTTTTTGAACTGCCTGATTGATAGCTGGCCCCGTTGTCGAAGCTGTAGTCCACACCGGTCTGGGAGGTTATTATCGTAATCGTACCGGTCGGTACCGAACACGTCGGCTGCACGACATACGCCGTCGGCGTAGACGGCACCGCCGGAGCTCCATTTACCGTCACACTTACCGGCCCCGACTCACAACCCGACGCCAATAAGCGTACCTTCACCAAATACACGCCTGAGGCCAATCCGCTTTTTGAATTGCCTGATTGATAGCTGGCCCCGTTGTCGAAGCTGTAGTCCACACCGGTTTGGGAGGTTATTATCGTAATCGTACCGGTCGGTACCGAACACGTCGGCTGCACCACATCCGCCGTCGGCGTAGACGGCACCGCCGGTGCCCCATTTACCG
>NZ_MORL01000155.1 GCF_001870735.1 Arsenicibacter rosenii
AAGTATGCCCGTACTGGTAGCCGGATTTCGAAGGACCAGCGCATTAGTTGTTGAATAATCGGCCAGCTGGTAAGATAATCCGCTATATAATGAACTGTTAATTATCCGGTTTGTAGGCAAGCCATAATTAAGGTTTAGCGGGGAACAGCTATATCCTTTCTCATAAAGGACAGAACCAATATCATCTAAGTCCACTGTTGTAGTATTCTGTGACTTTTGGGCTCCATTCGCAACAACGTCATGATTAAAACCAGAAACAGAAAGTGGTTGATAAGACTGTGCAAAACCACTGATGCCGGTGCTTAACAGTAAGCAAAACAAAAGACTCCGGACCAGCCATTTATTTAGACTGCATTTCAGGAAAAGTGAACGAAAAGAAAGGGGGTAAAATGTTTTTTGCGTATAGGGGAAATACATAGTCTGATAAAAAATTAAATAGGTTGAGAATGATTACCTGAACATTATCGGGTAAAACTTAAGCGCACAAATGTCTATGACCTGCGACAGAAATTTTTGATGAGTACTGAGTAGATAACGGGGACTCAGACTAGCTAACAGTCCTTTCGTATAACACAGAATTGATTTTTCATTTGTTTGTACACAGGTGTTTAGCGGCCATGAGGCCGGTTAGACAAGGACAATACAACGCCAGTGTAGCTCATATGGCTTCACGATTGTGTTTTACCGTACGACAATGGATGATACGTGTCAGACGCCTGTGTCCGGACACAGACGATTGCCAATCAGCCAGTTGCAGAGCAGAGGTTGCCGGTATTGTCGCTGTCGGCAAATGATCTGTTGGGGTGTTGATTGTTCACAGGACAAAGCTCCGGCGAACAGAACAAAAAAAAAATACCTCGTACGAGGTATTTTTGCGTATCCGGCCAGTTAAGAACTTTGCAGCCGTTAACAGGGGGCACGGCCGCAGGCTTGCAGTGTGTCTCTTTTTTGTCGCCGTATGAATGACAGGATAAGGATTTATGTATGGGCCGTACTTTTAGCGATCAGTGTAGGATTTGCCGTCCGGGATCAGTTCCACCAGCCGGTCCGTGCTATACCGCAGGCTGACGGCACTACATATACGCTATCGGCCCTGCCCGACCATGTCCCCCTTAATGACTATGTGCTGGTCAGTCAGACGTTCCGCCCTGATACCGTCCGCTCGCTGAGGCAGCTCCTGCCCCTGATCCGCCGCAGGTTCAGGCGCAATCCTTATCC
>NZ_MORL01000156.1 GCF_001870735.1 Arsenicibacter rosenii
CTTGCCCGGGTCAGGTCTCAACTGGTCAGGCTCCGGCTTTCCAATCAACCGGTCCGGGATGAAGACCTCAATCAGTTGTCTGTTTTCAGTAACCTGAATCGACTGAACCTGGAAAATACGCAGATCACGGATGCCGGTCTGGAAACGCTGAAAGCCTTACCCAAACTTGAACAGCTAAACCTGTACGGAACGGCAGTAACCGATGCCGGACTTGATAAACTGGCCTCGCTGCCTGCTCTGAAAGTACTGTACTTGTGGCAAACGAAAACGACCCCACAAGGTATTGAACGGCTAAAACGGGCCAATCCGGCTTTAAAAATCGACGATGGTCAACAGCAGCTCACCCGACCCGACACGAATAAACTTCTGAAAACGCAACGTTAACGCCATGATCCGGTATCTTCTTTTTTTACTGACCAGTGCGCCCTTCTGGTTGCCGGCGCCTAAACCTATCGACGGGGTCAAGGTACCCGCCGACGTGGCAGCTGCTTACGAAAAACTGCCGGCCGAACTGGATTATAACCAGCATGTTAAGCCGATATTGTCAGACAAGTGCTTTGCCTGCCATGGCCCCGACAAAGCCAAACAGAAAGCCGGTCTCCGTCTGGACATTTCGCAGGGCGCTTACGGGCAACTGCCGGAAAACCCCGGCAAAGTAGCCGTAAAGCCGGGTAATCCGGCAAAAAGTGAACTGGTCCACCGTATTCTTTCCTCCGACCCGACTTATCAGATGCCGACCCCGCAATCGCATCTGACCTTATCGGCGGAAGAGAAAGCGATTTTACTGAAATGGATTAAAACCGGCGCCGTTTATAAACCGCACTGGGCCTTTGTGAAACCGGAGAAAAAAGCGTTGCCGACGCTTAACCCAACAGCCAATAGCCTCGCTATCAACGAGATTGACCGGTTTATTTTCAGCCGTCTGGAGTATGAAGGCCTTCGTCCTTCAGCTGAAGCCCCCCGCGATCTGCTGCTTCGCCGGTTATCCCTTGACCTGACCGGCCTGCCCCCTACTGTCGCCGAAACGGACGCGTTTCTGGCCGATAAAAGCGGCAATGCGTATGAAAAACAGGTTGACCGGCTCCTTGCTTCCCCGCATTTTGGCGAACGCATGGCTACCGACTGGCTCGACCTGGCCCGATATGCCGATTCTCATGGCTACACGGTTGACCGGCTGCGCGACATGTCTCCCTACCGCGATTG
>NZ_MORL01000157.1 GCF_001870735.1 Arsenicibacter rosenii
ACGGTAAAGGCTTTAATACAGATGAAGCCGGGCAGGCAAGGGGAAACGGCCTGAAAAACTGCCAGAAACGGATTCAGGATCTGGGAGGAACGTTCCGTATTCAGTCCGTACCCGGTCAAGGAACCACCATCCTGCTGGAACTTACGTATTGCGATTCAAAACATTTTGTATAACATGATTCACTTCGGCATTTTAGATGACCATCCGCTGGTGGTAGAGGGCTTACTCAGTTTGTTTAAAACAAATCCGGAAATACTGGCCGGCTGGGGAACAACCACCCTGGCCGACTGTGAAAAAAAGATGCTGGAGTCGCCGGTAGATGTATTGCTGCTGGATATACACCTGGATCAGCTGGACGGTATTAAACTCTGCCGCGATTTCCGGATGCGGTTTCCGGCCCTGCAGATTCTGATGCTGACCTCCTACGCTGAACCGCCGTTAATTAAAGCAGCCTTTCAGAACGGCGCTGCCGGCTATTTGCTGAAAAACGCCGGCTACCGCGAAATTCAGGAAGCCATCACAACCGCCCGCAGCGGTCGCCGGTATGTGCAGCCACAGGTTCAGGAAATTCTGCTTTCCAGCTCAATGGGCTTCGGGCAGACGCCACGGCTCGCCTACATCCCGACGCTGACCCAGCGCGAACAGGAAGTGCTGACACTGATTGTAAACGAAATGACGACGCAGGAGATCGCCGACAAGTTATTTGTCACAACCAAAACCGTAGAAACCCACCGGACCAATTTACTCCAGAAACTGGGCGCCCGGAATGTGGCCGGCCTTGTCAAAATTGCGCTCGAAAAAGGATTGGTTTAACGGCCTCTTTGCTTCTCAGGGAAAACCCTGAATTTTCATTTTCGGGATATTCCCCGATTTTTTTTGCTGAGATTGTGGCCAATTTTGACCCATGATTCAGCCTGTCAACAACTTCCACCTGAATTTCAGCGCTGCCTGCTGGCTGACCGGACTGCTGCTGTGCGGACTGTTGCTGCCCGTGTTTCAGGGTAAGGCAACCCACGTTCAGATCAAACAACTCAGCATGCTGGATGCCGGTGAACTTGAAAAAGTATGGGCAACGTTCTCGGCCGACACCTACGGGAATACCTTAGCCGTCAACGCCCGGCGGAAAGGATTTGCCCGGCAAAGCGGAGCCGAAACCGCCTGGGGTTTTCGGGGTCTTGATAATCAGGGTATGCCCCTGTTCAT
>NZ_MORL01000158.1 GCF_001870735.1 Arsenicibacter rosenii
CTCAATCGGTTAATTCCGGACTGGGTAAAGTGGTTCGTATTACTAAAGAGGGTAAACCGGCAGCAGGTAATCCGTTTGCCTCTAATAAAGAAGCCATTCCTGAACTTTATTCATTAGGCCACCGCAACGTGCAGGGTCTTGCGCTTCATCCCGTTACCGGCGACTTATGGGAAACCGAGTTTGGCCCTCGCGGTGGTGATGAAGTCAACCTGGTAAAACCGGGTAAAAACTATGGCTGGCCAACCATTACGTATGGTATTGAATACAGCGGCGATAAAGTCGGAGATGCGCTTCAACAGAAAGATGGATTAGAGCAGCCGGTTTATTACTGGGATCCGTCTGTTTCGCCGAGCGGTATAACCTTTTATTCAGGAAACCGGATTCCGGAATGGAAAAACAACCTGTTTGTCAGTGCGTTAAGTGGTATGCATATTGCCCGGCTGGTTATTGTTAATAACAAAGTGGTGGGTGAAGAACGATTGCTGGAAAAAGAATTCCAGCGCTTCCGTGATATTACCGTAGGTAAAGATGGCGCACTCTATGCCATTACCGATCAGGGACGCCTTTATAAGATTGATAAAAAATAGTCAATTCCTACTATTCAAAAGAGAGCGATGCAGGTATTCCTGTCTAGCTCTCTTTTCTTATTTACGTCAATTAACAGCGGGAAAGATCTGTATGATCCGGTTTATACGTAAACATAATAAATTATAAAACTGAGATAAATACTATTCCGATACCGTAAGATCAATTGTTTTGTCAAATAGTAGCTGTCATATACGAGTATTGAAAATAAACTACTATAATTGAAATGAATAGCAACGTATTTAAGCAAAAAGCATACTAAAATCAACCATTACCCGCAAAGGTGCCGAATTGATAATAGTATGCTCAAAAAAAAACAAACTTCAATGCGAGAATGCTTTTCTAACTATATCGTTTATGTTAGCATGTTACTAACAACACAAATTAACTAAATTAACACATTAAGGAAAAGGCATTTGAATAATCCAGATGCCTTTTCCTATTTAATGGCCCCTTTATTTGTGTTAATTTACAAGAATTTTCACCTTTATTATTTGGTAAATAATCACAAACCTGTTAATTGTTTTTTTCAGATTTGCCGTTTACAGCAGCTTCTTAAGGCACCCTTTCCGTGTTATTTTACAACAATTAAACGACTGATAATCATTAATTT
>NZ_MORL01000159.1 GCF_001870735.1 Arsenicibacter rosenii
ACGGCGACGGTGCTGGCTCCGGTTAGTCTGACCGTCAGCCGGACCTCCGTGGCCAGTTCAACGGCGGTGACGATCTCCGCGCGTGGCTGTACAAACGGTACGCTGACCTGGTCAACGGGGGCGGCCGATAACGGTAAAACAAGCATTGTTGTACCGGCAGCTATAAGCAGCATCTACACGGTGACCTGTACCAGTGGTCCTGGCTGTAAAGCAACCGGCCGTATCATGGTCGGTAGTGCCGGTGCCAATGAATTTACGGTGAATGATGCAGTGATCTGCGCCGGTCAAAGTGCGACACTGACGGCAACGGGCTGTCTGGGTAGCATTAACTGGACTGGTAACGGTATCAACGGGCAAACAACGGCCAGCGTAATTGTGAATCCGGCCCAGACTACATCGTATGCCGCTGTTTGTACGAACGGCACGTCGGTGGTTGAGGTGGTTGCTCAGATAACGGTTGCCTCCGCCCCTAGCCTGACGATTAGTGCCTTGCCATCGGCCATTACCTCCGGGCAGTCATCGACGCTGACAGTAGCGGGTTGCCAGAACGGTACGCTGACCTGGTCGACGGGAACGGCCGATAATGGAAAAACAAGTATTGTCGTGAGTCCGACAATGACTACCAGTTATACCGTGACTTGTATAGCCGGTCCGCAATGCACGGGTAATACCAGCGTAGCGGTGGCAGTCTCTCAGTCGCCTACGCCGCTTCTGTCGCTGGATAAACTGGTGAACAAATCGAAAGCGCAGCTGGGCGACTTGCTGACGTACACGATTGTCGTGGCTAACACCGGTACCGGACCAGCCAACAACGTCATTGTCCGTGATTCGGTCAGTTCGGGGCTGACGATCTTGCCGGGTTCGGTTACGACGTCAGTCGCCAACAGCTTTACATTAGGTAATCCGGTTAGTGTCTGGAAGATTACGACACTGCCTGCCAATACCACGGCAACAATTGTGTTTTCTGCCAGTACTACTGCTGAAGGGGTTGTGTATAACAAAGCGATGATTCCGGGCGATACGGCGAGCGTCTGTACGTCGATTCCGATCAAGGTATGTAAGGGTACAAACTACACCATTGTCCTGTCGGCCCCAGCGGGGTATGTTCGTTACCAGTGGTTCCGTCGGTCGGGGACCAGNTACAAACTACACCATTGTCCTGTCGGCCCCAGCGGGGTATGTTCGTTACCAGTGGTT
>NZ_MORL01000016.1 GCF_001870735.1 Arsenicibacter rosenii
GGGAGTGCAAAATTAGTGTTTTTCAAATTCGTTGTCAAGCGTTTTTCAAAATATTTTTTTCAATTTTTATTTCGAAATTCAGCTTGTCAAACGCCGTATCAGGAGGACTCTTTCGTGTCGGCTGCTTTCCCTCATTTGGGAGTGCAAAATTAGTATTTTTCAAATTTCGTGTCAAGCGTTTTTCAAAATATTTTTTTTAACCTTTCTGAAAAACAACTTGTCAATAATTAATTGATAGTCAGAGCGTTTGCTTTGTTTTCTCAATCGTTCCCCTCATTTGGGACTGCAAAGGTAGGGCATTTTCTACCCTCTTGTCAAGCCTTTTTCAAAAAAAAGTTCTTACGATTTCAAACAATCCGGCCAATCATTTGGTTAACAGACGATTGGCCGGATTGTTTTCTTAAACTTTTTTCAGAAGATGGTTCTTCTTGCCTTTTGAAACGAGTAAATATCGTCCCTGCAACCACTCCAGATTAAGAGCTAAATTCGGATCTGAAATCTTTGTTTTGTTTAAACTGACTGCATTTTGGGTAATTGCC
Organism: Arsenicibacter rosenii; assembly: GCF_001870735.1. GTDB lineage: Bacteria > Bacteroidota > Bacteroidia > Cytophagales > Spirosomataceae > Arsenicibacter > Arsenicibacter rosenii. Next base: position 540 of record NZ_MORL01000016.1, read on the forward strand.
CGTCTGGCTTCGCCTTTTGAGGCGTAGATCTCTCCTTTGGATATGACCGATAACAGATCTGTTATCGTTTGTGCTTCCGCCAATTCGCTTTCCGTGACTTCCGTTTGCGGTACGCCCTCAAAGATGATATCAAATTCGTCGGCTTTAATTGACCGCAGCGTGTCTAATGTGGCTTTCCCGAATAATACCTCAGACGCTTTCACGGCTAGTTCATATCCTGCTTCCGAATGAACACGGGTTGTTACCTCTCTGGCAATGGCTTTTTGCAGAACCCGCAGATGGGGTGCTTCAGCGTGCTGACGTTCTAAATCCTCAATCTCGTCTTTCGACAATAAGGTATACACCCGGATCAGCCGGCTGCAATCTTCATCGGCAGCATTAATCCAGAACTGGTAAAACTGGTACGGTGTTGTCATGCCGGGGTCCAGCCAGACGTTTCCGCTTTCGCTTTTTCCGAACTTTGTGCCGTCTGACTTCGTCACCAGCGGTGTCGTCAGGGCAAAGGCCTTGCTTTCTTCCTGCTGTTCTCCGTTGGCATTATCAATCCGCCGGATCAGTTCGGTCCCAGTCGTGATGTTTCCCCACTGATCCGACCCACCCATCTGCAGCCGTACGCCCTTATTCTTATATAACCAGTGAAAATCGTACCCCTGTAGCATCTGGTACGAAAACTCAGTGAATGAAATCCCGGTCTCAAGCCGTTTCTTCACCGAGTCTTTTGCCATCATATAATTGACGGTAATGTGCTTGCCGGCCTCCCGCAAAAAGCCAAGGAATGAAATGTTTTTAAACCAGTCGTAGTTGTTTACCATTTCAGCCGAATTGGCACCACAGTCGAAATCAAGAAATTTCTCCAGTTGTGCCTTAATGCCTTCCTGGTTTTTGCGCAGGGTCTCTTCGGACAGGAATTCCCGTTCTGCGGCTTTACCGGACGGATCTCCGATCATGCCCGTAGCCCCGCCCACGAGGGCAAATGGTTTGTGACCGGCCCGCTGCAGATGCACCAGCAGCATAATGGTTGCAAGATTACCGATATGTAACGACGAAGCCGTCGGGTCGAAACCGATATAGCCGGCCGTCATTTCCTTTACCAGTTGTTCTTCGGTACCGGGAGTCATGTCGTGCAACATGCCCCGCCAGCGTAGTTCTTCAATAAAATTCATAAAATAGTAGTTTATGGTAAAAGCAGGGATGAGTCGCCATAACTCAGAAACCGGTAATCGTTGGCCAATGCTTCATCATATACTGTACGCCAACCTTCGCCCAGTAGTGCAGCTACCAGCAGAATCAGTGTTGAGTTTGGCTGATGGAAATTGGTTATGATTCCGCGACACATCATAAACCGGTATCCCGGCATAATGTAAATACCCGTATGGGCAATCACCTGCTCTTTGTGTGCCTTATCCATATAAGTTAATACTGCGCCCAATGCCTGAACCGGTGCCGGCCGCTCTGGTTCAGGCACCGAATAGGCATAATGCTGATCGAGCCGGAACGGATCGGTATCCTGACGGATTAACTTGACGCCCATCCAGTACAGGCTTTCCAGCGACCGCATAGACGTTGTTCCGACCGGTAGCAGATGGCCGGCATGCGCGATAAAATGCTCCACGTTCTGACGGGTATATACTACCTGCTCGACATGCATCTGATGTTCCCGCACATTATCCGTTTTAATCGGCTGAAAGGTACCGGCCCCGACGTGCAGCGTCAGGAAATCGTGCCCGATGTTTTTCTCCGCGAGGTCAGCAAACACCCGGTCCGTAAAATGGAGGCCGGCAGTCGGTGCAGCAACGGCCCCTTCTTCCTTAGAATATACAGTCTGGTAGGTATCGTCATCGGCACGGGTGGCGTCCCGCTTCAGATAAGGCGGTAACGGCATCTGTCCGGCCAGCTGAATAACATGCGCGAAGGATTCCTCCGCAGGCTGCCAGCTAAACCGAATGAGCGAGTCCTCTTTATGTTCCCGGGCGGCCGATAAGACAATCGTCCGATCACCGGCAGGAATCTGCATCTGTAGCACCTCATCGTCTTTCCAGCGCTTCCGGTTTCCGATCATGCACTGCCAGACGGTCGTAGCGGTGTCCTGCATGGCCTCGCTCATGGAGCGGTCAGCAGGGACCGGGTTCAGCAAAAACAGTTCAATAACGGCACCGGTTGCCCGGGAGAACAACAGACGGGCCGGTATTACCTTCGTATTATTAAAAACAAGATAGCTGTGCGGCGGTACCCATTCGGCCAATGCATAAAAACGCTCATGGCTGATCTTGCCGCCCTGATATACTAACAGTTTTGACTGATCCCGCACCGCCAGCGGAAAGCGGGCAATCCGCTCGTCGGGCAGGTCATACAAAAACTGTTTATTACTCAACTCCTCCATTTCCTTATATAATCAACTTAGCCAAGTACCTCCTCAGCATCCGGCTTCATTAGCAGAAGCCGCACTGGTAACGAAATGAACACAAGAGCAATAATCGCGGTACTCAGCGGTAAAAGCCAGCTATAGTTCATCGAGTCGTTCTGGATATCCGACCGGTTCAACATAGAAAGAACAAACAAGGCAAGGGCCAGAATGGTATTAATAGCAGCCATCAGGGCATAAAACCAGTTCAGGATAACTTCGTTCAGCTGATCCCGGTGGGCTATCCAGTGCGGGGCAAACGGTAACCGCTCATTGGGCAGCTTCGGAAACAGGCGTGCAATTGAATTAATCAGCGTGTTGTTGATAAGGAATATGGCAACGCTCGCATAAAATATTGTTTCCCGGTCAATATACTTTGTTGCCTGACCAATATCGTTGAATAAGACTGCCACCTCGGCCGGATAGGCTATGTAACAACTGATTAGTGAAACAGCTACCCCCAGAATAGACCCGAAACGCCATACGCGGACAAAAAACGTTCCTACTTTCATAATACATTTAACATGTTACCTGACCAAAGCACAGGAGTAATACGGTGTTTATCCCGCTCCGGCCGGATATACAAGAATCTGTTCAGTTAATTAAGCTGCAAAGTTAGCCACAGATTAACCGGTTTTACACAGATATTTACAGATAGCCTGAGTTTGTCTGTATTTAACCGCATATTTACGAACCAATAAGGATTATCACCTGACTCATGAAGATTTACACGAAAACGGGAGACAAAGGACAAACCTCACTCATCGGCGGCCGGCGGGTCAGCAAGGCCGATCTGCGGATTGACGCTTACGGAACCGTCGACGAGCTGAATTCGTGGATTGGTCTCCTGCGGGATCAACCCGTTAATGAACCCCGGAAAGAAGTACTGAAAGAAATTCAGGACCGGCTGTTTACAGTTGGCGCTACCCTCGCTACCGATCCGGAAAAAGCGGTAAAAAAGGCGATTCCGGACATTATTCCGGATGACATCACCTTGCTTGAACAGAGCATGGACGAGATGGATACGCAACTGCCGCCACTCCGTGCGTTTGTATTGCCGGGTGGTCATGCCTCGGTATCGTACTGCCACCTGGCCCGTACGGTCTGCCGCCGTGCCGAACGGCTGGTGATTCACCTGAGCGAACAAAGCCCGGTTGATGAGCTGGTGATTCAGTACATGAACCGGCTGTCTGATTATCTGTTTGTCCTTAGCCGCAAAATGGCACAGGAACTGGGCAGTGAAGAAGTAGCCTGGAAACCACGGGTATAAGATGAAAGCAGCTAACCGGATTTTACATCATATCATTTATTTCGATGCCCACCAACGTTTACTGATTAGTGTATCGGTTGGCGGATTATCACTGTTGATTATTCATGGCAGCTTATCCTGGATTGCCCAGGCAGTAATTGCCTGGGTCTCGTATGCAAGTACAGCTTTATCACTAACCTGGACAACCATGCTATTAGCCCATCCGGCAGATATTTGCCGGATGGTACAACTTCAGGATGCCAAACGGTCACTGATCTATATAATTGTGGTAGTAGCAGCGATGGTTAGTCTTTTTGCTGTAATGTACCTCATCAGCTCGGTGCAGAATGAGTCGCAGAACATGATTGCCGAGCATATTATCCTGTCCTTGTTCTCAATTAGCTGTTCGTGGTTCCTGGTACATACGCTCTTTACAATTCATTATGCACATATATATTATGACAGCACGGAAAAAGGTAAATCCGGTGGCTTAGACTTTCCCGGCGGTGAAGCACCTGACTACCTCGACTTTGCCTACTTCTCGTTTGTGATCGGGATGACCAGTCAGGTGTCGGATGTGCAGATTTCGTCGAAACCCATGCGGCGGCTTGCGCTGTTACACGGCTTACTGTCGTTTCTGTTCAATGCACTGATCGTTGCGTTAACCATAAATACAGTTTCCGGGCTGTTAGGGCGTTAATCTGCGCAAATTCTGCACGATTATTGCCCGCCCATCACTAATTTAGGTCCGGAAAACGTTAGATGTTTTTGGGTTTCTCATTTATATTACGTTTTTAGTCACTTACTGACTGCATTTGTAAGCTGTTTTCGTTCAAGGCAACCTGATGAACTTTTTATATCCTCAGTTTCTTTTTGGCCTGCTGGCCGTTTCTGTACCCATTGCCATTCACCTGTTCAACTTTCGCCGGACACGCCGGGTTCTGTTTACGAATGTTGCGTTACTGAAGAATGTTCAGACAGAAACCAAGTCGTTCCGGCGGCTGAAGCATTTACTGATCCTGCTGGCACGCTGCCTGTTTCTGGCATGTCTGGCCCTGGCGTTTGCCCAGCCGTTTATTCCCAGCAAGAGTAAGCTTGGCCTGTCCCGTCAGGGTGTTACCAGCCTGTACGTTGATAATTCGTACAGCATGCAGAACGAGCAGAATGAAAAGCGGTATCTGGATATGGCCACCGGCAAGCTTGATGAGCTGCTGACCCTGTTCCGCAACGCCACCTCTCTCCAGTTAATTACGAACGACTTTTCGGCCGACGAACAGCGGCCGGGCAGTGCCGAAGCCATCCGCGACCGGGTCACTTCGGTGCGGTTTGCTCATACGCCCCGTAGCCTCGAATCGGTTTACCGGCGGCAGCGCAACCTGATGGCCACCCTGAACCCGGGCGGAAAAAATCAGTTGTTCTGGTTTTCGGATTTTCAGAAAAGTACAGCCGGTGAGCTCTCGCGACTCAAGACGGATACCTCCGACCGTGTTTTTCTGGTGCCTATGAACGCCAAACAGACCAAAAACGTCTATGTCGATTCTGTCTGGCTGGCTACGCCGTTTATCCGGGAAATGCAGAACAACAGCCTCAACATTAAACTCAGCAACGGTGGCCGCGAAACGGTCAAAAACCTTCCGGTACGGCTTTATATTGACAATACACAAACCTCGACCGGTACGGCCAACCTCGACAGCGAAGGTAGCGCGACCATTGCCCTGAACTTCAACGTAACGTCGAAAGGCTACCACCGCGGCCGGATTGTGTTCGAAGATTACCCGATCACGTTCGACAACGAATATTACTTTGTCATTGAAGCCTCACCCTCAATCCGGGTCCTGCACCTGTATGGCGAACGGGCGGGCGGCAATGGTATCGATTATGTATCGACCGTATACTCAAACGACAGTCTGTTTGTCCGCCGGAGTTTTTCTGCGCAGAACTTTGATGTCGGTCAGTTAAAAGAGACGGATCTGGTTGTGCTGGAAGGCGTCAGCCAGATTGCCGGTACACTTCGTACCGAACTGGACCGTTTTGTACGCCAGGGCGGCAGTTTAGCCGTTATTCCGCCCTCGACGCCGGATGTAAACAGCTATGGCCCGTTTCTGGCTGGTCTGGGCATAAGCGGCCTGCAGGTGACACCACCGGCGGCCAATGCGCCTACCCTGCCCCTCAACGACCCCGACCGGCGCAACCCGTTCTTTGCGGATGTGTTCCAGCAGAGTTTTCAATCGGAACCGCTCAACTTGCCGGGGGCCTTGCCGGTCTGGCGCTGGAATGCCGGTCAGCGGTTGCTGGCCATCCGCGACGGTAATCCGTTTCTGACCCAAACCACCGTTGGCAGTACAAACGGCCGGCAGGGTAAGGTGTATGTATTTGCGAACCCGCTCGGCAGCCAGTACGGCAATCTGGCCGAGCATGCGCTGTTTGTGCCGATTATGTACAAAATTGCCGCCCTGAGCGTGCAGGCGCAGCGAACCGCTTATTCGTTCGACGAAAACGTAGTCACGATCCCGGTTGCGAATCCGTCGGAGAAGGCCGTTTATAAACTGAAGAAAGATAAGCTGGAGATTATTCCGGTACAGCGGGTTATCAGCAACCAGCTGGTGCTGGAAATGCCGAAGAGCAATCAGCTGGCAGCCGGTCAGAATGTGGAAGCCGGTTACTATGAATTGCAGGACAACAATGGCAAAACCGAGCGGTTGCTGGCGCTGAACCACGGCAACGAAGAGTCGGCGATGAGCTTCTATTCGGCCGATGAGTTGCGGCAGGCCTTCAGCGGGCAACCGAATGTAGAAGTATTCGACAGTATTACCGACAATGATTTTGTTCAGGTTCTGGAACAGGAAAATCTGGGCAAAAGTCTGTGGAAATACTTCCTGCTGGCAGCGCTTGGTTTCCTGCTGTTTGAGATCGCCCTCGTCCGGTTTATGAAGGGATAAATGCTTATATTTGACCAGCTAACCTGCATCCGCTCATGCCTACGATTCAGTTACAACTACCGATTCAGCTTGAGCCGGGCGATCACCATCGTCTGGCCGAGGAAATCCGACAGATGACGGATGATGAGTTTTATTACTTCTGTCAGGACAATGCTGACTACAAGTTTGAAAGGGACGCTTTGGGTAATATTGACATCCTAGGACCAACAGGCGGTGAAACCGGCGAACGCAACAGCGAGTTAAATGCAGAGCTTGGGCTCTGGAACCGCAAAGACCGGACAGGCTTTGTGTATGATTCGTCAACCGGTTTCCGGCTACCGAACGGCGCCACACGGTCGCCGGATGTAGCATGGGTCTCAGCTGACCGCCGGAATGCCCTGACAGCAGAAGAACGTAAAAAATTCCCGCCCTTGTGCCCGGACTTCCTGGTAGAATTGCTTTCGGAGTCAGATTCACTCACAGAAGGCCGGAAAAAGATGCTGGAATATATGGATAATGGCTGCCTGCTTGGCTGGCTTATCTATCCAAAAACAGAAACGGCTTACATTTACCGCAAGGATGGTTCGGTCAGCGTCGTTCAGGGGTTTGACAATCATTTATCCGGTGAAGACATTCTGCCTGATTTCAGCTTTGACCTGTCACTGCTCCGGTAAGCAGGCCAATGCGGTAATACTGACAGTAATACACCTTACCAAACTCTTCAATAGACCGGCGATACGTGGGTTCAAACCCGTAGCGTTCATAAAAAGCCATTAATTTAGGGCGTGTCGCATCCGTTTCTAGCTGGATTTCGCGAACGCCCTTTTTTCGTCCCTCCGCCAGACAAAAATCAAGCATCCTCTGAAAGAGATTCTGCCCGGCAAAAGTGCGGCGAATAGCGACTTTATGCACAAATCCGGCCGTGCCGTCAGGGACGTTATCATAATACAGCGGATCTTTCCACTGAAGGATAAACGTAGCCGCAGGCACCCCATCGACATACATCACATAGCAGTTATCGCGTGTGTAGTCATCGACCAGCGTTTCAACAGACAGGTCCTCTATATCCCACATCACCTGCCCGTTATCGATCAGCCATTGCCCGACTTCGCGTAACACAGTGATAAACTCGTCCAGGCGGTCGTTGCGGAATGTAATCGTCATAGCTTATCGGGTTAAACGGTAAAAACAGCGGTAAATAAACAGGTTTTCAGCCTTTTCTGTATACCAACGAAACGTTATTCCTGTGAAAATACGGCTTTCTGTTATCCTGATCACCCTAGCTACCTGTGCCATGGCGCAATCTTCGTTTAAACCCAATTACGACGAAAGTAAGGTACCGGCCTATACCCTGCCTGATGTCCTGAAGATGCCGGACGGGCAACGGGTGGCTTCGGCAAAGCAATGGACAAGCGTTCAGCGGCCAGCCATTCTGCAACTTTTTAAAGAGCATGTGTATGGCCAGATGCCTGGTAACCCCCGCGTAGTTCGTTCCGTAGTGCGGTCAGTAGACAAGCAGGCATTAGGCGGAAAGGCTATCCGGAAGCAACTTACCCTGTTTTTTGGTAACGGCGACGACGCCCCAGGTATGGAGGTATTGCTTTATCTGCCCAAAACTGCAAAACCGGCCCCCGTTTTTGCCGGACTCAACTTTTTCGGGAATCACTGCGTCAGCAATGATCCGGGCATTCTGCTGTCAACGCGCTGGTTGCCGAACCGCAATGAAGAAGTCGTCAACAACAAAGCAACGGAAAAGGCGCGGGGTATGCAGGCTAGTCGCTGGCAGGTAGAGGAACTTATCGCCCGCGGATACGGAACGGCTACGGTTTATTATGGAGACCTCGAACCAGACCACGCAACGGGCTGGCAAACCGGTATCCGGACTACGCTGAAAAACGACCTGCACACAGCTCCCGAAGACTGGTCGGCCATTGGTGCATGGGCCTGGGGCCTCAGCCGCCTGATGGACTATCTGGAGACAGATCCGGCTGTCGATGCAAAGCGGGTGATGCTACACGGTCACTCACGGCTGGGCAAAGCCGCGCTTTGGGCCGGCGCTAATGACCCACGGTTCGCTATGGTGATTTCAAACGATTCGGGGGAAGGCGGAGCAGCCATTGCCCGCCGGATGTTCGGTGAAACCATTGAGCGGATTAATACCTCATTTCCGTACTGGTTTGTCGGGAAGTTCAAAAGCTACAATCAAAACGAAAACGCCATGCCAACCGACCAGCACATGCTGCTGGCTCTGGTAGCGCCACGGCCGCTTTATGTGGCGAGTGCCAAAGACGATCAGTGGGCCGACCCGAAAGGCGAGTTCCTGGGCGCGAGAGCAGCAGAACCGGTCTGGGCACTTTTTGGTAAACAGGGGCTGGGCATAACGGACATGCCACCGGTTGACCAGCCGGTCGGACAAACCATCGGTTACCACATCCGGACGGGCGGTCACGACATCACAGCCTATGACTGGCAGCAATATATCCGGTTTGCCGACCGGCATTCCGGAAAGCAGTAATGACCTGCAGCAGAACAGGCATATAACGGTAGCAGGCGCCCAAAGCAGACATTTTGACAAAGAAACAGCAAACAGCGTCCTGTTTTACGACAGATTGTCACTTAATCCGGTTTGGTACATGGTTTGTTAGATTAGCGATGTCTTTAAACAACAACCAACGAACAAAGTCATGAAATCAATAGCACGCTTCCATAATCATATTCCGTCTTTTTTTGACAACTTTTCGTTTGGCCGTGAGCTAAGCAGCGCCTGGACCAACGGTACCGCAACTCCGTCTGTTAACGTGGTCGAACACGAGAACGGCTTCCGGATTGATGTTGCAGCACCAGGCTTACCTAAAGAAGCATTTTCACTGAACCTTGACCAGCGCACGTTAACCATCACTGCCGTTTCTGAAGCAAAAAAAGAAACAAACGATGGTGAGAATTATACCCGCCGTGAGTTTAGTTATTCATCGTTCAAACGTAGTTTTACGTTGCCGGACACGGTAGACAGCGATAAAATTCAGGCGGGCTACAAAGACGGTATTTTGTCGGTTGACTTACCAAAACGGGAAGAGGCAAAACCGAAAGCCGCCCGGCAAATTGAGATTATCTAAAGCCCTTTAACAAGCGCTTGTTAAAATTTGTTAAGTAGCTAAATAGCTGAAATTTTTCGAGCGCTTGTTTTCGTTATTTTGTCGAAGGTTTTCTTCAGAACAACACAAAAGGAACAGTAAAATACACCCTAGTAAATTGACCATGAAAAGTAACTGGAAAGCATTAACGTTAATTTCGCTGTTATCAAGCGGTTTAACACTGGCTGCCTATAACTTCCTGGGTTTTAACAACAAGGACGTTATCTTTAGTGAATCGGGCGGCAACCCCATTAGTCGTTTAGTCTCTATGCCTGGCGGTGCAACTACTGCCGGTGCTCCCGGTGATTTCTCATACGCGGCCGAACTGGCTTCGCCAACGGTTGTACACATTCGTACAACGATGACCCGTACCGTTCGTCAGCAACAGGTTCCTGATATTTTCCGCGATTTCTTCGGTGATGATTTTGGCGGGGCACCCCGTCAGCAGCGCCAGCAGGGCCAGGCGTCCGGTTCGGGCGTGATCATCAGCAAGGATGGTTATATTGTCACAAACAACCACGTTGTGCAGGACGCCGACCAGGTTGAAGTCGTTTTAACGGATAAACGTAGCTTTAAGGCCAAAGTAATCGGTACTGACCCGCTGACTGACCTTGCCGTTGTGAAAATCGAAGCCGCTAACCTGCCTGCCATCACATTAGGTGACTCAGATGGGCTGAAATTAGGGGAATGGGTACTGGCTGTTGGTTATCCGCTCGATCTGGAATCGACGGTAACGGCCGGTATTGTGAGCGCGAAAGGCCGCCGGATCGGTATTCTGGAGCAGGATTTTGCCCAGCGTCAGCAACGCCAGGGTCAGGGCTCCGGCCAGCAAAAGGCGGTTGACACACCGGTAGAGGCCTTTATCCAGACTGATGCCGCCATCAACCCTGGTAACTCAGGTGGTGCACTGGTAAACCTGCGCGGTGAACTGGTCGGTATTAACTCCGCCATCGCTTCTGCAACCGGCTATTACAGTGGTTACGGTTTTGCCGTACCAGTATCGCTGGTGAAAAAAGTAACCGCTGATATTGTGAAGTTTGGTAACGTACAACGGGGTTATCTTGGTGTATTACCTATAGAACTTGACAGCAAAAAAGCGCAGGAGCTGGGGGCAAAAGTAGGTCGTGGTATCTACGTGAATGAAGTAACTGACAACGGTGCAGCGAAAGCTGCCGGTCTGCAGAAAGGCGACGTGATCGTGAAAATGGAAGGCCAGAGCATTGACTCAGATGCGCAGATGCGTGAAATTATCGGCCGTCGTCGTCCGGGAGATGCCATTACCGTAACCGTTAACCGGAATGGTTCTGAGCGCGATGTCAAAGTAGTACTGCGGAACCGCAACGGGGGGAACGAAGTCATCAAACGCGAAGAAGTAGCCGCTACCTCGTTAGGCGTACTGGGTGCTCAGTTCGAAGACCTGACCCAAAACGATGCCAAGCAGTTAGGTGTCAGCGGCGGGGTTCGTGTGAAACAAATCACCGACGGTAAACTGGCAGAGACGGATATTGAAGAAGGTTTCATCATCGTGAAAGCGAATGGCAAAAACGTAAAATCGGTTAAGGATCTGCAAGCCATTCTGGCTAATGTTCAGGAAGGGGAAGGACTGATGTTGATCGGTATGTATCCGAACAGCTCACGGATGTACTACTACGCCGTGCCTGTTTAAGTCTCTCAGATCAGATAAAAAAACGGCTGTCCGGAAAACCGGACAGCCGTTTTTTTATCTGTAAACCGTTTACTGTTTAATCACTTTAACAACCTGCCGGCTATTGCCGCTGATCGCCTGCACAAAATAAATGCCCGCCGCCCGTTTTAGCGGAATGATTCGGCGTTCGGTGGCCGATGCGGCCTGAATCACCTGATCGTGCAGCAGTTCGCCCTGTGCGTTCATCATCCGGAGGGTCAGTTCGTTACCTACTGCACCCTGCACCTCAACGGCAACCTGCTCTTTGTTGGTTGGATTTTCGAGCACAGTCAGTGTCAGATTACCGGCCGGCTCACCCGCAGTAATCCGTGCAGCACCTGAACAGAACGCAGCGAAGTTGAAGGTATAGTTGACCGTCACCCCGTTTTGCGTTGCATAGATCATCAGTGGTTTCGGATCGGCCCGTAGCCCTGGCTCCACAATGCCGGTCGGATTGCTGAGCGATGCCCGCTGCACACCGATGGCAATGTAATTGATCGGGCTGCCGTCTCCACCGGTTGTCCGGAACGTAATAGCCCCGGTAGCGCAGTCATATAAAGGTGCAGTCAATACCAGCGGCTGCATTCCACCCGTCGGCGATACGATGATGTTAAACATTGCCTGGGCCGACAAATTACCCGGATCAGTAGCGGTAATAATAACCGGATAGTTGCCCGATACGGTAGCCGTTCCGGAAATAGTACGGCTGGCAGCATTAAACGTTAAACCAGCCGGTAAACCTATTGCACCATAAGTCAGTCCATCGTTGTTGGGATCCGCAAATGTGTTTACCGGAATCTGGAAACTAAAGGCCGCTCCTAGTTGTACCACCTGATTCGTTAACGGCATTACCAGTACAGGGGGCTGATTGGCTCCGCTCCCCTGGCAATACGTACGGAAATTAAACAGGTATGATACCACCTGACCGTTCTGGCGGGCCATCAGGTTCAGCACCTTTGTATTCGGGTCACCGAGAATTGCCGCCTCAATGGTATGGGTCGGATTCGTTGTCCAGCCGGTCACCCCGATAGCCATATAGTCAATTGGTGATCCGTCGCCGCCGGTTGTCTGAAAAGTCAGCTTACCGGTCTGGCAATCGAATTGTGGCTGAACCAGGGCCAGTTGCTGAATAAACGTCATGGCCTTATCGGCCTGTATCAAGCCATAGCCGGTCAGGTAATCAAAACCGGTATCAAAATCTGGTGTTAAGGGATCATCCATGTCCAGCGTAGACCGCTGCAGGTAATCTTTCATCAGAACCGGAGACAGATTCCCTTTCGCTTTTTCGATCAGTAATGCACCGACTGCCGCTGCATGTGGTGCTGCCGCTGAGGTCCCGAAGAAATTGGGGATACCATCTTTTTCCAGATCGTTACTAGCTGCGTAAAAAAATGTAGTATTTCCTCCGTCCGGCGCCACAATTTCCGGTTTCCGGCGATATACCGCGCTGATGGCAGCATCACTGCCATCAAACAGAATGGGCACACCGCCCCCCGACGAAAACGTTTCGATAACCGGAGCGGCTAATGTTGTATTAAAAGCCGGTGTCAGTGTATAGCGTGCAGCACCGACCGCGATTGCATTTTCAGCATTGGCATGTCCGTAGCTTGTCCCGCTTTTTGTGTCGAAGGCCACACTTACATTGGAGCCGAAATTTACCCATTTAATCCGGGCCGGATTCGGGCCGCTATACCGCACCACAACCAGATCAATGGCAACCGTTGTTGAGGTAGCATTAGTGACCGATATGCGCTCAAAAGGGCCGGAAAAGGAATTTCCGTCCAGGCTCGACAGATCTGGCCGCAACACGTTGTTGTAGTAAACCAACAGGTCCAGATCCGTTTTAGCTGTATTGCCGTTCAGGGCATAAAACGAATCGGTCCATTGTAAAATCGCATCAAACGATCCGCGTGCCGGTATAATGATTCGTTGGGCAATCGCATTGGTCCCGAAGTCATGAGCTACCCCTAACGTTCCCAGAAAAGGATCGGATACCACTCTTCCTGAGCTTTTAAAAGGAGCTTCATAGGAATTACGGCCATTATTACCTGCCGCCGAGAAGTAGGAAACTCCGAATTTTTTCACTACATAATCAACAGCCTGTGCCACAATACCGTCCTGAAACATAGGCTCGGCGAAATAGATAATGTCATCGACAATAACTTTACAGCCTGCTTCTGCCAGTTTAATGATGCCTTCGGCAAAACCTTCCTGCCCGTTAAACGCTGTATGGAAGGCAATATCTGCCCCCGGCGCTACATCATGGACGATTTCGGCCATGGCCCGGCCTTCGTCTGTTGCGTCGTCAAACAGGTAATCTTCCAGTACCTGTACGTTAGGCGGCAGGTCGCCGGATGCAACGCCACTGGCCGCCCCGCCTAACCCATCAAAAGAGTCTGACAGAATCCCGACCTTGACTCCTTTGCCCGTTACGTTAGCCTGAGCCCGCGCCATGTCGGCCCGCATAGCTCTATCGCCTTGCGAGTTAACCGATCCGGTCTGTAATCTGGGTTTGTAGACCTGAGAGACAAATGCCAGACCGGGCAGATTTTTCAAGTCACCCAGCTTTGCCTGTGGAAAGAAACCAAAGATTGACCGGCCTTTTACCTTAGCTCCCTGAAGCCCGGCAGCCTGCAGCGTACTCAGCAACTCACTGGCATTGGCATCCGTTGCATAGGCATTGATCGCAATCAGGCCGTTTTTACTCCACAAGCCTGCATCTGTTTTCAGATCACCGTTCCCAGGCTCAGTAAACGCCTTATCGGGAGGCAGAAGTACCGTAGCCAGTTTCGCCTCTGCCGAGCGCTGTTTTAGTTGTCCGATAACCGTTTGGGCAGAGGCGGTTAACGCCGTTACCCCCACCGCAAGAAGCGGAATCAATAATCCTGCTGAAATTTTTTTTCGTATAAATGGAAGCATACAATTGGTGAGATGATTTGAAGTAGAAATATGACAAAACAAATGCAATAAATCAATACACAATCATGCTTTTCCCCATAAAGCACTGAGCGAATTTGACCGTGGTCAAAAGAGTATGTTTGACTCAAAAAATTATTTAGGTAATAGCCTGTCTCCCGAAGTCAGCAGCATTCTGTCTTTATCTCACTGATTATCTACATTTTACCAAGCCTGATTACTTTAAGCAATAGTTTTTAAAAAATTTTAAAAATTTACAGGGAGAACATTCGCTAATACATTGTTTTTCCTGAACTTTGCAATTCACTTTCAATCATCGTCAAAGTCAACGATATGATTACCGAATCATCAGTACTTGAGACGCCAACGGGCGGCCCCGTTCAGTCGGCGATCACGTACGAAAAAATCCCGACGCACATTTACTCAGACGCTAAGGCTGCCTCACGGGCTGTAGCGCGTGAGATTGCCGCTCTGATCCGGCAGAAACAAAGTGAAGGTTTGCCATGTATCCTGGGCCTCGCCACCGGTTCTTCACCCAAAACGGTCTATGCCGAACTCGTTCGGATGCACCGCGAAGAAGGGCTAAGCTTTCAAAATGTGGTTTCTTTCAACCTGGATGAATATTATCCGATGGAGCCTGACTCGCTACAGAGTTACTGGCGCTTCATGAAAGAACAGTTATTTGACCATGTAGATATTCCGGCAGGAAACTACCACATTCCGGACGGCACGGTAGCGTATGATAAAGTTGCCGAATTCTGCCGCCATTACGAAGACATGATTGAAGCGGCCGGCGGCCTTGATTTCCAGCTATTGGGGATCGGGGGTAACGGTCATATCGGCTTTAACGAACCGGGTTCACTGAGCAATTCCCGCACCCGTCTGATGATGCTTGACCACTCGACCCGGGCGGCCGCATCGATGGACTTCGGCGGACTGCCGCGGACACCGCGTAAAGCTATCACTATGGGGGTCGCCAGCATCCTGAACGCCAAACGGGTAGTCCTGCTGGCATGGGGTGAGCGTAAGGCTCCGGTTATCAGCAGCGCGGTTGAAGGCACCGTAACGGAACATAACCCGGCATCGTACCTGCAAACGCATCCGAATACCCTGTTTGTCATTGACGGAGCCGCTGCGTCGGGCCTGACCCGGATGAAAGCGCCGTGGCTGGTTGACTCGGTTATCTGGGACAACAAGATGAAGAAAAAGGCGGTTACTCACCTGTCGCTGACACTGGGTAAGCCGATCCTGAAGCTGACTGACCGCGATTACAACGACAACGGTATGAGCGATCTGCTCGCACAGTACGGGCAGGCGTACGACATCAATATTGACGTCTTTAACCAGCTTCAGCGCACCATCACCGGATGGCCGGGCGGTAAGCCAAACGCCGACGATACCTTCCGGCCGGAGCGTGCCCTGCCAACCAGCAAACGGTGTCTGATTTTCAGCCCGCACCCCGACGATGATATTATTTCCATGGGTGGTACGTTTCAGCGTCTGCAGGATCAGGGCCATGAGGTTCACGTTGGTTACCAGACTTCGGGCAACATTGCGGTAGCCGATGATGAAGCCCTGCGCTTTGCGGATTACGTGGTTGACTTCAACGAAAAATTCGGCATCAACAGCCCTGAAGCAACGCGGATTTTCCAGGATGCCGCTGCGTTCCTGCGGACGAAGAAAGACAGCGAAATGGATACTGACGAAGTGCGTTATGTGAAAGGGCTGATCCGTAAAGGTGAAGCTAAATCAACGTGTCGCTTCGTAGGGATTCCGGTCGAAAACGCCCACTTCATGAACATGCCGTTCTACGAGACCGGTAAGGTCGAAAAGAAACCACTGGGCGAAGAAGACATTCTGGTTGTGATGAAGCTGATCGAAGAAGTGAAGCCGCATCAGATTTACGCCGCCGGTGACCTTGCCGATCCGCACGGTACGCACAAGGTGTGTCTGGATGCCATCATGGAAGCCGTTCGCCGATTGAAAGGCAAGGACTTCATGAAAGACTGCTGGGTGTGGCTCTACCGTGGTGCCTGGGCCGAATGGGATATTCACGAAATTGAAATGGCGGTACCAATGTCGCCGGATCAGGTGATGAAGAAGCGGTTCGGTATCTTCAAACACCAGTCGCAGAAAGACGGTGTGGTCTACCAGGGCGCCGATTCGCGCGAGTTCTGGCAACGGGCTGAAGAGCGTAACCGCGGCACCGCTGAATTATACAACCGCTTAGGCCTCGCCGAATACGAAGCCATGGAGGCTTTTGTACGCTGGCAGTACTAATTTTAGAACAGGAGTACGGGATTACGGGGATTTTGCTGAACTTAGTATCACAGAATCCGGTAATCCCGTATTCGTTTCTGACCTTACGTTTCGCGCACATGCAAGCAACCTCAACGCCAACCACCACACCTGTATCTGCCGGTACGGCCCGCCAACGCCTTTTATCCCTCGATGCCTTCCGGGGCATTACCGTAGCTGCCATGATTCTGGTAAACAATCCCGGCGATTGGGGCCACATCTACCCGCCGCTGGAACATGCACCCTGGAACGGCTGGACACCTACTGACCTTATTTTCCCGTTTTTCCTGTTCATCGTCGGCGTATCGATTACGTTCGCGCTGGGCAATAGCGGGCAGGGAGCAAAAGGCATAGAGAGTATGCGAGGTGCGCAGTGGAAGATTGTGAAGCGGGGGCTGATCCTGTTTGGGTTGGGGGCTTTTCTGAACCTCTTCCCGCGTTTTGATTTCAGCAGTTTCCGGATACCGGGCGTTTTGCAGCGCATTGCCCTGGTGTATACCATCTGCTCCCTTATTTACCTCCGCACAAACACCCGTCAGCAGATACAGCTTGCTGCCATTCTGTTGATCGGCTATTGGCTGCTAATGACGCTGGTGCCGGTGCCGGGCGTCGGCTACGCCAATCTGGAGCCGGAGACCAATCTGGGAGCCTGGTTCGACCGGAGCCTGTTGGGCAACCACCTCTGGAAGAGTTCGAAAGTATGGGATCCCGAAGGGCTGCTGAGCACTATGCCGGCTATCGGTACCGGTCTGCTGGGTATGTTGACCGGCACGTGGCTACGGCGGCAGGACAAGCCCGTCACTGAGCGGCTGGCGGGTCTATTTACCGCCGGGGTATTACTCACTATCGGCGGCCTCTGCTTCGACGGCATTTTCCCGATCAACAAATCCCTGTGGACCAGCTCGTTTGTACTGTTGGCCGGTGGACTGGCCATGATCGGGCTGGCAACCTGCTACTACCTGATTGATGTGCTGGGCTACCGCACGTGGGCTAAGCCGTTCGTGGCCTATGGTGTCAATGCCATCACCGTTTTCTTTCTCTCCGGCCTAATTCCGCGTATCCTGAACATGATCCACGTCACCACACCCGACGGAAAAGAACTAGGTGCCAAAGAGTGGATGTACCAGACCTTTTTTGTTCCCTACTTCGCCGAGCCTATCAATGCCTCCCTCGCCGGCGCGCTCACCTTCGTCCTGATCTGGCTGGGAATTTTGTGGGTAATGTATCGGAAAGGGATTATTATTAAGGTGTAATCATGGACATTGGTTTAGCCTTTAGATAAAGGCTAAACCCCAATAAATAAAAATCAGAAACTTATCCCTACCTTTGCCCCTCAACTTCAACAATCCATGGTTCTGATCACCTGCTAAGTCCCGTCCGGGTGCAAGGCGTCCCGCACGGGTGACCACTTCCTGTTACCGCCGTCACGCGCTCCCTGTCGTGACGCACGCTTTCCTGTTTTCTTTTTTATCATTCATCCATCTGTCAATCCGGCATTACCGTGTCGCGTTGGTCTGCTGGTTTGCGCAGCAACCGCTGTATCGGTCTGCGGCAAACCGGACCACGATCATAGGCCGCAAAGTGCCTTTGCATCATGAAAAAGTTTCTTAAGCTACTACTGGCTGCACTACGCGGCTCAGAAAAAAATTACACGACCGTCAGCATCAATAAGGCGATCTTTCTGCTCTCCGTTCCGATGATTCTGGAAATGGTGATGGAATCGCTCTTTGCAGTCGTTGACGTGTTTTTTGTCGCCAAAATCGGCACCGAAGCCGTGGCCACCGTCGGGCTGACTGAGTCGGTGCTGACGCTGGTCTACTCCATTGCCATTGGTCTCAGTACGGCCGCAACGGCGCTTGTCTCCCGCCGTGTGGGCGAAGGCGATCACCGGTCGGCAGGCATGGCCGTGGGTCAGGTCATTCTGGTCTCGCTGGCGGCCTCGCTCCTGCTCGGTATTCCGGGACTGCTTTGGGGCGACGAAATCCTGCGGCTCATGGGCGGCGACGAACGCCTGATTGCCAACGGCTCTGGCTTCACCCGCATGATATTTGCCAGTTCGCCGGCCATTATGCTGCTGTATACCCTCAGCGGGGCCTTACGTGGTGCCGGTGAGGCGTCCGTAGCGATGCGGTCGCTCTGGATCGCCAACGGCATCAACATTGTTCTGTGCCCGATTATGATCTTTGGCTGGGGACCGATTCCCGCCATGGGCGTCATGGGGTCAGCCATCGCCACAACGGCCGGCCGGTCGGTCGGGATGATTTACCAGCTCAGTGCGTTTCTCGGCAATAAAAAGACGATTACTGTCTTTGGCAAAGACCTCCGCCCGAACGCAGATATGATCCGGCAGTTGCTGGGGCTGGCCGCCGGGGGTACAGGGCAATTCCTGATCAGCTCGGCCAGCTGGGTATTCCTGACACGTATCCTGTCGACGTTCGGCAGCGATGTGGTCGCCGGGTATACCATTGCGATCCGGATCATCATCTTTACCATTCTGCCGTCGTGGGGTATGGCCAACGCAGCGGCTACGCTGGTGGGCCAGAATCTGGGCGCGAACCAGCCCGACCGGGCCGAAGCCTCAGCGTGGCGGGCAGCTTTCTGCAATTTTGTCTTTTTGTTGCTGGTGGGCGTTGGGTTTTACCTTGGTGCAGAACCCATTGTGCGGTTGTTCAACGATACCCCGGCCGTGGTCGGCGTTGCCGTGCAGTGTCTGCGGATTTTCTGCCTTGGGTATGTATTCTGGGCCTATGGTATGGTGATCAGTCAGTCTTTCAACGGGGCCGGTGATACCAAAACGCCGACTATCATTAACATTGTCTGCTTCTGGCTGATCGAAATTCCGCTGGCCTATGCGCTGGCCGAATGGCTGGATTTCGGGCCGTCGGGCGTGTTCTGGTCGGTAGCCATCAGCGAGTCACTGCTCGCAGTTATTGCCGTGATTATTTTCCGGCAAGGCAAATGGAAACTGGTTCAGGTCTAACAATACGTCCCTAACGATGTTATCAGTATCTACGAAACAGTCATCACAGGCTGTTTCGTAGATACAACATGTCTGCACCTACGCTAAACCGCTTACTTCAGCATCTCGACGAACTGATGCACACCGACCGCTACGATTCAGATGAAGCCGGCGGCCTTTATGCCGGCATGTCATCCGGACATCCGGTCACCCGTCTGGGTGTGGCCCTCGACCCGTGGCCGGGCTTACCGGGTTGGGTCAGGCAGCATCAGATAGAAGCCCTCTGGCTGCACCGCCCCTGGAAACTCCCTCCCAATGCCCTGCCGGTTCCGGTCTTGTACCACCACCTCCCGTTTGATGAGCAGCTAACCATGGGATACAATATCCATCTGGCGGATCAGCTACAGCTGACAGGCCTGGAAGAATTTGGCTATAAACAATCGGTAAACGGGCTGCACCGCCCCATAGGTATGATCGGTAATGTGATAACCCGCCCCCCAGAATATTGGGTGAAAGAACTCGAAGGTATCTTCTGCGGCCTGGATGTATCGGCTATACGGCCGACCGGACCAATCCGGCGGGTTGCTGTTGTCGGTGCCATGTCGGAGGCTTTACTGGAAGAAGCAGAGCATCGCGGAGTCGACCTGTACACTACCGGGCAGTATCGTTCTGCTGCCGTCAGGCAAGAGCCCGCCGTATCGGTTATTGCAGTTGGCCATGAACGCTGTGAACGGCAGGGAATAAACACACTGGCCAATCTGTTAACAGCCACTCTGCCCGATACAGCCATTATTTTTCATTTATAATCAGTATCATAGTACGACTGCAATATTCTTATAAAAACTTGACTTTACCTTATATCCTTCGGCAAATTAAGGTTTTTTCAAAATTTTCAATGAAATTGCTCAACCATTAGCAAACACTTCGATCAGCATCCGCCTTAATTGAAAATTATGTAGTAATTGTAAACATTTTTTACCCTTCGGGTACAAGTTGTTTATGTGGTCATTCACTCTTTCGTTTGCCGGATAACCGGTCATGAATCCAACATGAAAGAATACATCCGTCCGATTAATCGTTTGCTGGTTGCCAACCGGGGCGAAATCGCGATCCGCATCATGCGGGCCGCGACAGAATTAGGCATTACAACTGTTGCCGTTTACACGTACGAAGACCGCTACTCGCTTCACCGCTACAAAGCCGATGAAGCTTACCAGATCGGCCGCGATGACGAAACGCTCAAGCCTTACCTCGATATTGAAAGTATCATTGCGCTGGCCAAACATAAACGGATCGACGCCATTCACCCTGGCTATGGCTTCTTATCTGAAAACGTAACGCTGGCCCGCCGGTGCCGCGAAGAGGGAATTATTTTCGTAGGGCCGTCTCCGGAAGCCATGGATGCCCTGGGCGACAAGGTCCGCGCGAAGAACCTCGCAACCAAGGCCAATGTACCGATGATTCCGGATACCCGGCTGGATCTGTCAGATTTCAGTGTAGCCCAGTCAGAAGTAGAGCGGATCGGCTTTCCGGTGATGATTAAGGCGGCAGCCGGTGGCGGTGGCCGGGGAATGCGGGTGGTCCGGAATCCGGATGATTTCGAGCGGTCGTACAATGAAGCCCGGAACGAAGCGAAAAACGCGTTCGGCGACGACACGATCTTCCTCGAAAAATTCATCGAAGACCCGAAACACATTGAGGTACAGCTCCTGGGCGACCAGCATGGCAACCTGATTCACCTCTACGAGCGTGATTGTTCGGTACAGCGTCGCTTCCAGAAAGTAGTTGAAGTAGCGCCATCCTTCGGCCTTCGGCAGGATACTAAGAATAAGCTGTATGAATATGCCCTGAAGATCGGGAAGCAAGCCGGCTATTACAACGCCGGTACCGTTGAGTTCCTGGTCGACCGGCACGAAAATATCTACTTCATCGAAGTAAACCCACGGATTCAGGTTGAGCACACGATTACGGAAGAAGTCACGGGCATCGATCTGGTCAGAACGCAGATTCTGGTGGCGATGGGGTATAAACTGTCGGACAACGGCATTTATATCAACCACCAGGACGAGGTACCGCTCAACGGCTACGCCATTCAGTGCCGGATTACGACCGAAGACCCGGGCAACGGCTTCAAACCGGATTTCGGCACGATTACAGCCTACCGGAACGCGGCCGGTTTCGGCATCCGTCTTGACGAAGGCAGCAGCTACGCCGGTATGCGGATTTCGCCGTACTTCGACTCGATGATCGTGAAGGTTTCCGCCCGCGGACGGACGCTGAAAGGCGCTACCCAGCGGCTGACCCGCGCCCTGATCGAATTCCGGATCCGCGGTGTAAAAACCAACATTTCGTTCCTGCTGAACGTGATCAGCCACCCGATTTTCCAGCGCGGTGAAGCACGGGTTTCGTTCATCGAGAATCATCCTGAGCTGTTTAATCTCCGGAAAACCAACGACCGGTCAACACGCGCCCTGCGTTACCTGGCCGAGGTGATTGTTAACGGCAATCCGGAAGTGAAATTTAAGGATCCGACAAAGGTTTTCCGTCAGCCGGTAGTCCCTGCCTTCGACCCGTATGCTGCGTATCCGAAAGGCAGTAAAGACCTGCTCCGTGACATGGGGCCGGAGAAATTTACGCAGTGGGTTCGTGATCAGAAGCAGGTACTTTATACCGATACCACCTTCCGCGATGGCCACCAGTCGCTGCTCGCCACCCGCGTCCGGACGAAGGACATGCTGGCAGTAGCCGAAGGGTTTGCCAAAAGCCATCCGGAGCTGTTCTCGATGGAAGTCTGGGGCGGTGCTACCTTCGATGTAACGATGCGCTTCCTGCACGAGAACCCGTGGAAACGCCTGCAGGCCTTCCGTGAAGCCATGCCGAACATGTTGCTGCAAATGCTGTTCCGTGGCTCCAATGCGGTTGGCTACTCAGCCTATCCCGACAACCTGATCGAAGAATTTGTGGAAAAATCGTGGGAAAACGGCATCGACGTCTTCCGGATTTTTGACTCCCTGAACTGGGTGGAAGCGATGAAGGTCAGTATCCGTGCCGTGCGCGAGCGGACGACCGGTATTGCCGAAGCCGCCATCTGTTACACCGGCGACATCCTCGACCCGAATCAGCATAAATACACGCTTCAGTACTACCTCGATATGGCGCGTCAGCTCGAAGACGAAGGCGCACACATGCTGGCCATCAAAGACATGGCCGGTCTGCTGAAGCCGTTAGCTGCGGAGAAACTTGTAACGGAACTGAAGAAAGCGGTTAACATCCCGATTCACCTGCACACCCACGATACGGCGGGTATTCAGGCGGCAACGTACCTGAAAGCCATCGACGCAGGTGTCGACATCGTTGACTGCGCGCTGGGTGCTCTATCCGGACTGACCTCACAGCCGAACTTCAACTCGGTTGTGGCGATGATGAAAGGTCATGAACGCGAATGCCCGGTTGATCAGCACTCATTGAATGCTTACTCAAACTACTGGGAAGATGTCCGCGAATGGTACTATCCGTTTGAGTCGGGCATGAAAGCCAGCAGCGCCGAGGTATACGAAAACGAGATTCCGGGCGGTCAGTACTCCAACCTGAAACCACAGGCTATTGCCCTCGGTCTGGGCGACAAGTTCGAAACCCTGAAGAAAAATTACTCGGTGGCCAACCAGTTGTTCGGCGACATTGTAAAGGTTACGCCATCGTCGAAAGTAGTCGGCGATATGGCCCTCTTCATGACCTCGAACAACCTGACGGCGCAGGATGTGCTTAGCCGCGGCGAATCGCTGTCGTTCCCTGAGTCGGTAAAAGAACTGATGAAAGGCATTCTGGGGCAGCCATACGGCGGTTTCCCGAAAGAAGTGCAGGACGTAGTGCTGAAAGGTGACGAGCCGCTGACCGGACGCCCGAACGAACACCTGGCACCGATCAACTTTGACGAAGACTTCGCGAAGTTCCAGGCCAAATACCCGAACAATGAAGGCTTCCTCGACTACCTGTCATTCCAGATGTACCCGAAAGTGTACGACGAATACTACAAAGCCCGCGAACAGTACGGCGAAGTGAGTATTATTCCGACACCGGCGTTCCTGTACGGTCTGAAAGAAAACGAGGAGATCATGATCCCGATTGATGAAGGCAAGAATATTCTGGTTCGCTTGCTGTTCATGTCCGAGGCCGACGATCAGGGAATGCGAACGATTACGTTTGAGCTGAACGGACAAAGCCGTCAGGTAAAAGTCCGTGATAAGTCGCAGAAGGTTGACCGCCCGCAAAACCAGAAAGTCAGCAAGGACGGCGACGTCGGGACACCGCTGCAGGGTCGTCTGTCGAAAATCATGGTGAAAGCCGGCGATGTGGTGAAGAAAAACCAGCCGCTGTTTGTGATCGAAGCCATGAAGATGGAAAGCATCGTGGCCGCCCCGCGCGAGGGCACCGTCAAGCAGGTTATTCTCCGCGAAGGCGTCGTTGTCGAGCAGGATGACTGGGTAGTGGAACTTGTCTGACAGCAGAAATGGTTTTAAACCGACAGACAACATCAGATTATGCGACTTGTTCTTGATAATGTGGCTCCTCAGTATATCGGCGTTCTACGCGAACTGGCAACTGCACTTCAGTTTACCATCAGCGAGGCTGATGTAAACGACAGGCGTGCAGAGATTGATCGCCGTATTGAACGATTAGAGGCCGGGAAAACAACTGTGGTTACACCTGACTGGGAAACCATTCAGCAGGAGAACGGATTGAGCTGATGAGATTTATCCGGTTTGATCCTGATGGCTGGGATGAATTTACCGGCTGGAACAATCGTGACCGTAAGGTTTGGTTGCGTATTGTGGAGCTTCTGAATGAGGTACAACGTAATCCCTTTAGTGGTAAAGGAAAGCCCGAGCCATTGAAGCATCAATATAAGGGGTATTGGTCTCGCCGGATAACGGATGAGCACCGGCTTATTTATAAAGTTACTGACGAGGACATTACTGTTATTTCCTGCGTTGGTCATTATTGACAGAACACTTCGTGGACTTATTAAAATATCAGTCACGATTTTATACCTTCTGAGGGGCAGCCGGACCGGCTGTCCCTTTTTTATTTTACAGCCCCAAAAATTATTGTCATTTCGCTGAAAATAAGCGACTATTACGCTGTTAATCAAACCGGAAACCTCTGCAACATGGAAAACCAACAATTGCCTCCTCCACTACCACCGGCTCAACCGCTCAGTCCGCAGGACGAACGTACCTGGGCCATGCTGGCTCACCTGCTGGCCCTGACCGGTCTTATGATTCCTTTTGGCAGTATCATAGCCCCGCTTGTGGTTTGGCAGGTCTACAAAGACAGGTCAGCCTATGTTACTTACCATGCTAAAGAATCGTTGAACTTTCACATTACGATCGCCCTTGCCGTGGTCGCCTGTATTATCCTGATGATTATTCTGGTCGGTCTTTTTCTGATCTGGGTGGTAGGTGTGGCCGCGCTGGTGCTTACCGTTGTTGCCGGTATAAAAGCCAACAACGGCGAGTATTACCGATACCCGCTTACGATACGGTTTATCAGCTGATGTAGCGCGGAATGATAGTCCGCGTAAAAAAAATAATGGCACCACTGAATCCAGTGATCTGCTTCAGTGGTGCCACCACGATACATACATGACAACAACCGGACTATCATTCCGGTTTACATCAGATTTTTTCTCCCTTATAACCGGCTCCGGCAAGGGCTTCCTGTATGGCTTCGGGCGTAGCGCCATCGGCTTCAACGGTAAGCACCCGCTGCGGACTGGTTAAATCGACTGACCATTTTGCAACGCCTTCGAGCGCATCCAGTCCCGGGGTTACTTTCGCGACGCAGGCGCCACATTTGATATTGGTTTTGAACGTTAGTGTTTCCATTATTTTATAGTTTAATGAACCGTAATCGTAAGCTGTTGGTCACGACCGATACCGAGCTGAGAGCCATCGCTGCCCCCGCAATCATCGGGCTTAGCAGAAACCCGAATGACGGATACAACGCTCCGGCCGCAATCGGGATACCAATCAGGTTGTAAATAAATGCCCAGAATAAATTCTGCCGGATGGTCTGCACAGTCCGGCGGGACAACCGCAGCGCTTTCGCCACCAGCAACAGATCAGAACTGATCAGGGTCATGTGGGCCACGTCCATCGCAATGTCTGAACCTTTGCCCATCGCCATGCTCACGTTTGCCCGCGCCAGCGCCTGCGAGTCGTTGATACCGTCGCCGACCATGGCCACTACCCTGCCTTCGCGTTGCAGCTGCACTACCAGTTGTTCCTTATCGTCGGGTAACACACCGGCCCGGACGTGTGTTATGCCCACCTGTCCGGCAACTGCCTTTGCCGTCTGCTCATTATCGCCGGTCAGCATCCAGACCTCGATGCCTTGTTGCTGCAATTCGTCAATCGCCGCTTTTGCCGTTGGTTTTACCGGATCGGTAATGCCCAGAACCGCCAGTACCTGCGTTGAATCCGCAAAAAAGACGACGGTCTTCGCCAACTGCCGTAACAACGCGGCTTGTTGCGATAGTTGATCCGGCAGCGAAATGTGCTCTTCGTCCATCAGCCGCTGATTTCCGACCCGGTACGTTTTATCACCGGCAATACCTTTTGCCCCCCGGCCCGTCAGGCTCTCAAAACCCGACAGAGCGGCATCCGGAACAGTCAGCGCCTCCACAACGGCGGCGGCCAGCGGGTGTTCTGACCGGCTTTCCAGGGCACGGAGTACACCGGAAACCGTCGATACCTCTACGCCATCCGCCCAGTACCAATCGGTCACTGTTGGTTTGCCAACCGTAATCGTACCCGTTTTATCGAGCACGACCGTATCTACCTTGTGCCCGAGCTCCAGGCTTTCGGCATCTTTGATCAGGATGTTAAGGTCTGCCCCCTTGCCGATACCGACCATAACCGCCGTGGGCGTTGCCAGACCCAATGCACAGGGACAGGCAATGACCAGCACCGTCACCATCGACATCAGCGCCTGCGGCAGCGCCTGTTGACCACCAAAGACCAGCCAGGCAATGCCGGTCAGCACGGCAATGCCTATTACTACCGGCACAAAGATACCGGCGATTTTATCGACCAGTTGCTGCACAGGGGCCTTACTTCCCTGCGCTTCCTGTACCCGGCGGATGATCTGCGCCAGAATAGTTTTGCCGCCAACTTGTTCAGCCACAAACAGAAAACTGCCTTTCTGATTCAGCGTACCGGCAAATACCGGACTGCCTGCCGTTTTTTCGACCGGCACGGGTTCGCCGGAAATCAGGCTTTCATCGACAAATGACTGTCCGGACTGCACGCGGCCATCGACCGCAATCTGCTCGCCGGGCCGCACCTGCACCACCATACCCGCCTGCACCTGTGCCAGCGGAATGGTCTGCTCCTGCCCGTCGGCCATGATCCGCACGGTCTTTGGCTGAAGGCCCATCAGCTTTTTCAGGGACGCTGTCGTATTCGCCTTTGCCCGTTCTTCGAGCCATTTCCCCAGCAGGATAAAGGCAATAACCACCGTCGCCGACTCAAAATAAACGTGCGGATGGCCCGCCTGCCCGAACGTATGCCAGGCTTCCGGAAAAAGCGTGTTGAAAGCACTGTAGAGATAGGCAATACCGGTCGAAAGCGCCACCAGCGTATCCATGTTGGCCTTGCCGTGGCGCGCCTGCTTCCAGGCGTTCACAAAAAACGGCCAGCCAAAACCGAATACCACAGGCGTACTGAGCACCAGCATGATGTAGTTGGCATACGGCAGATCCATCAGAAACATGCCCAGAATCACGACAGGAACCGACAAAACAGCGGCGCCGGTCAGGCGTCGGGTAAGCGACTGATAATGCTGCTGACGGGCGGCTTCGGCTTGCCGGCGGCTTTCTTCCTCATCGTCTTCAATCACGAGGTCATAGCCCGCCTGCTGAACGGCCTGTTGGAGGGAGGGCAGATCCGTAGCCGCCGGATCATAGTCGACGGCTACGGTCTGTGTAGCAAAATTGACCGAGGCATCGAACACCCCGGGCGTATATTTTAAGGTACTTTCTACGCTGACGGCACAGGCCGCACAACTCATTTCGAGCACGGGCAGCGTTTTCCGTATATGTTGCTGAGGCCCGCGAACGGGACCCTTTGTGATGGTTGCCATGTCTGGAAGCAATAGGGAACTATGCTTTTTACTAACATGACAAAGGTAAGGCCGGTTCACCCTGCCTTTTGTACAGGATTCGGTACCGGATGTACAGGATTTATAGCCCGAGGAAACCGCCGCCTTTCCACGTCTTGCGCATACCGCGCAGAAGGATCAGAATGGCGAAAATACCGAACAGAATAGCCAGCAGATTGATCTTCAGCAACGCAAATACGATGGCAAACAAAACCAGTACCACCCCCGCTTTCAGGTTCCAGTTGATCCGCTCCCAGGCGGTTTTCGGCTTTTTTTCCGGCAGGCCAAAAAACTCCCGCAGGGTCATCCCTTTTTTCTGCGTCTTTGGTCTCGGACGGGGTTGCTGCGGCTCAGACACCGGTGTATTGGCCGACACGTTCAGTAACCGCTGAATATGCTGCAAACGACGCTGCACCTGCTTGTTTGCCGACGAAGTAGTCAGTTGCCGGTCAACAGTAGCCACCGCTTCAGGCGTTACGGGTTCGGCGGGCAGCGCCTCAAAAGCGATGTCTGCCCGGGTTGTATCAACGGGTATGTCGGCAGAAGCCGTCGGTGCGGCGGCTTGTTTTGCGGCATAATGGTCTGTCGGGGTGCGCTGAAGTAACGCATACGGACGGTGGCAGGCCACCATCGAAGTCAGTAAGAGCAGGACAAGCCCGCGAACCGGAATTTTTCTCATTCGGTAATTTTTGTCGAAAACGGACAGGCAAAAATTCCATTAAACAACGGTTAAGCCAAGCCCTGCGATATAATTAAGCCGAAAAATTATTCATCTGCGCGGTTATCAATCAGTAATTCTGCCCGAACCATACACTCAAATCAATCGCTTTTTGCCAAATTAGACTGCATCTTTGTGAACGAGTGAGCCATTAAGCAGGGCCGGCTGGTTAAACGTGATCCGGATTCCGGTCAACGATTTCACCGTTGCCTGACGGAGTACTCGTCCATGTTTTCCTTCATTTACATAAATGCGACGTCTGATCTGGCTATTGCTCCTGATAACTACACCTGTTTTTGCACAACTGCAGCTCACGGCTCCGGTTGCCCGGCTGGTTGTCCAGCGCGGCAGCGACGGCACCGGTAAGCTGCTGGTAAGCGGCCTGATTAACGGCGTGGCCGCCGATCAGATTGACGCCCGGCTCACCCCCGTTGCGGCCAATCAGGGTGTGACAACCGGCTGGCAGACACTCCGGCTCGATCCGCAGAAAAATTTGTTTTACGGCTTTATTACCGGCTCCGGCGGCTGGTATATACTGACCGTACGGGCCACGCTCAACGGCGCCCTGATCAGTCAGACCACCCTGCAACCCGTCGGTATCGGCGAGGTGTTTATTACGGCCGGACAATCGAACTCCCGTGGCTTAGGTATCGGCGATAACGACCTTGGGGCCATCAGCGACCGCGTCAGCACCATTGACACCATCAACCACTATTATCCTCCCGGCAACTCACCCCTGTTTTCGTCCGGCGATCCGATGCCGTATCCGGCCTATAAGGCCTTATCAGCCACGCGGCGTGTTTTCCCGATGGGCGAAAGTTCGTGGGGATGGGGGGAATTAGGCGATTATATCGTCAATCGCTACAATGTGCCGGTTGCGTTCTATGATGCCGGCTGGGATTCGTCGACCATCGAAAACTGGATCAATACCGCCAATGGCATTCCGGCCTGCAACCGCTACTGGTGTAACGGCGACTGGCCGAACCTCCAGCCGTATACTAACCTCAAAAATCTGTTACAGTATTACGGGTCAACGGGCGGGGTCCGGGCGGTTTTATGGCATCAGGGAGAAGCTGAATATGGCGATAACGGCAGCGGGAGCGTACCGTTTTATGTAGACCGGCTGCGGCAACTGATTCAGCGCAGCCGACAGGATTTCAACAACCGGAATGTACCCTGGATGATTGCCAGGGTATCGTTCGACGGATCGGTCAATAAACCGGATTTGATTACCAAACAGATTGAGGTTGTCAACACAGGCGGGCTCAACGCTTTTCTGGGGCCCTTCAACGACACGATCATTAACCGGAACGCGGGCTCGGTCGACGTTCACTTCCGTAACAGCCAGCGTGTCACACCGTTTCCGTATTATTATCTGAACCCTAACGGTATTCCGGCCGACATGGGCCTCTCGCGTTTTGCCCGTAACTGGAATACCAGCCTCGACAATTCGTTTTTCCAGTCGGCCACGCCGGTTCTGCCCGATCAGCTGGCTGTTACCGGCCCTGTGGCCAAAATCATCCCGGCAGGCAGCAGCCTGAGTGTAGCGTTTGTTACAGCAGGGACATTCAACAACGATAATCAATGGCAGGTGCAGCTTCTGGACGCACAGGGGCGTTTTGTGACGCTGCTGGGTGGCGGTAGCAGCAGCCCTATAACGGTCAGTCTACCCGGCTCGGTTTCATCCGGAAGTTACCGGATCCGTGTCGTGGCAACCAATCCGGTTCTGCCGGGTGTCCCATCAGCTGTCTTTCAGATCGGTACCCCGCCGGCCTCCACTGACCTTCAGTTAACACAGACCCCCAGCCGCCGGACGGTTCCTATTAATGACACAGCAACCATTACCCTGCGCGTTCAGAACCAGGGGCCGGCAACGGCAACAAATGTAGTCGTTCAGGATCGCTTACCGGGCAATATGGTCTTTGACGCCGGCTCGGGTATTGCCCATCAGAACGGTGTGGTTTCTACCACCTTTACCCAGATTCCGTCGGGCTCCAGCGTATCAGTTACATTCAGGGTTCGCCTGACGGCAGCGGGCATCTACCGGAACGCTGCGGAAATCATGCTTGCCGACAATGCCGACCCCGACAGCCGTCCCGGCTCCGGCACGGCCGACGGCGAAGATGATACCGCCATCATCGACATCCGGACTACTCCGGTCAGCGACGCCGCCGTCTTTACCTCCCCGAACCCAAACCAGTTTCCGGTCCCCGCTGTCCAGTCTAATCAGCCAACGCCAAACCCCAATCTGGCCGATTTGTCGGTTCAGTTAGTGGCCAGTAACCGGGCCCCGGCACTCAATGAGGTACTGACTTATACGGTTCTGGTGAGCAATGCCGGTGGCGCAACGGCAAACAACATCAGTCTGGGTGCCTATTTGCCGCCCACGCAGCAGTTTGTGGCCGGTAACGCATTCAGTCAGAACGGCAATGCGCTGACGGCGACGATTGGCAGTCTGGGAGCCAACAGCACCACCTGGCTGGCTTTCAGAAGTCAGGTAACAGGCAGCGGGCAAAGCATCGTGAAGATTCAGATCACGGCTGCGTCGCCCGCTGACCCCGATTCAACGCCCGACAACGGCACCGATAACGGTGAAGATGATACCGCCCGGGCCGACGTCCGGGTACATCCTTAAAGAATGCTTTCGCGCACCCGCACCAGGCGTTCGAGCAAGCCCTGCAGCTGGTCGAGCGGCAGCATGTTGGCGCCGTCTGATTTCGCTTCGGCCGGTACAGGGTGCGTTTCGATAAACAGCCCGTCGGCTCCGACGGCAATAGCGGCTTTAGAAATGGTAGCGATCAGCGCCGGTTTGCCGCCCGTCACACCAGACGATTGATTGGGCTGTTGCAGGGAGTGCGTACAATCCATTACAACCGGTACGCCAAACTGCTGCATGGCCGGTATATTCCGGTAATCGACCACCAGATCGCCATAGCCGAATGAGTTACCACGGTCGGTCAGAATCACGGTAGCATCGGGGTTTACGGATTTTACCTTTTCGGCGGCAAAGCCCATGCTCTCGCCCGACAGGAACTGCCCTTTTTTGATATTCACGGCCTTACCGGTTTTCGCAGCCGCCTCCAGCAGCTCGGTCTGGCGGCACAAAAACGCCGGAATCTGGAGTACATCAACGGCTTCAGCCGCCATGGCTGCTTCTTCTGACTCGTGGATATCGGTCACGGTCGGAATATCGAACGTACGGCCTACTTCAGCCAGGATCGATAAGGCCAGTTCATCGCCGATGCCCGTGAAGGAATTCGCTTTTGTGCGGTTTGCTTTCCGGTATGACCCTTTGAAAATATAGGGAATGCGGAGCTTATCGGTTATGGTAACGATCTGTTCAGCAATGCGTAAGGCCATATCACGCCCCTCAATGGCACAGGGGCCTGCCATCAGAAAAAAGTTAGGCGAATCGGTATGTTTTAACTTGGTCAGCTGCATGTTTTACGGAATTTTTCAGAAATGCAAAGTTTGCAAAAAGCCAACGATTCTTTGGTGAGCAATCCTTGGCGACTACTGGTTTTATACTAGAAAAGTGGATAATTCCATAGGAATGCCTGATCCGGAGTGTCCGAAGAAACCACTCCTTTTACACACATAAGCCATTGACTGTAAGAGCACTAGACCACTTACTAACAAAAGAGATTAACGTTTTACCATCCAAAAAATTGTTTGACAATAAAGAGATAAATGGTTTTCTTTGCGTCGTTTTTTAACCCCAATGGACTACTAAAATGTCGGAAATTGCAACTAAAGTTAAAGCGATTATCGTTGAAAAACTGGGTGTAGAAGAGTCTGAGGTTACGCCTGAGGCAAGCTTCACTAATGACCTGGGTGCTGACTCACTGGACACAGTTGAGTTGATCATGGAATTCGAGAAAGAATTTAACATTTCTATTCCTGACGATCAGGCTGAAAACATCGGCACTGTTGGTCAGGCAATTACTTATCTGGAAGAAAACGCCGGCAAGTAATTATGTTTTAAAGTTGTAGAGTTGTTACGGTTCAGCGTTCGCTAAAACAACTCTGTAGTCTGGTCTCACTCTACAACTATAAAACTTTTTCCAGTTACTTTACAGAGTTCAGAATGAGCTCTTTTGATTTTTCCCCTACAGTCCATCTGTATGACGCTTAGACGAGTTGTCGTGACGGGCCTCGGTGCATTAACACCGATAGGCAACGACGTTCCTACTTACTGGGATAATTTAGCTGCCGGTACCAGTGGTGCTGGCCCCATCACCAAATTTGACGCCAGCAAATTCAAAACACAGTTTGCCTGTGAATTGAAAGGGCTGGATGTTACACAGTACATTCCTCGTCAGGATGCACGCAAGATGGATCCTTTCACGCATTATGCGTTGATCGCTGCCGATCAGGCTGTACGTGACTCAGGGTTAAATCTGGATACCATCAACAAAAACAAAGTTGGCGTTATCTGGGGGTCGGGCATTGGCGGTCTTAAGTCATTCGAAGAAGAAGTTATTAACTACGCTCAGGGCGATGGTACGCCTCGTCTGAACCCGTTCTTCATTGTCCGGATGATTGCCGACAGTGCACCCGGCCAGATTTCGATGCGCTACGGTTTCCGCGGACCAAACTACGTAACGGTTTCGGCCTGTGCGTCGAGTCTGAACGCGATGATCGATGCGTTTAACTACATCCGCCTGGGCCGGATCAACATCTGTGTGACAGGTGGTTCTGAGGCAGCGGTAACCCGTGCCGGTGTCGGCGGATTTAACGCCAACCGCGCCTTGTCGGAGCGTAACGATTCGCCGGAAACCGCCTCACGTCCGTACGACAAAGACCGTGACGGGTTTGTGTTGGGAGAAGGCGCCGGCGCCCTGATTCTGGAGGAATACGAACATGCCAAAGCGCGTGGTGCCAAAATCTACGCCGAGCTGATCGGTGGCGGTATGTCATCTGACGCTTACCACATCACCGCGCCACACCCTGATGGCCTTGGTGCTTACCTGGGTATGCAGGATGCCATGGATGATGCCGGCATCAAGCCTGAAGACATTGATTACATTAATACGCATGGCACATCGACCCCGATCGGTGACCCGCAGGAGCTGAAAGCGATTGAAAAAATCTTTGGTGAGCACGCGTTCAGGATGAACATCAGCTCAACCAAATCGCAGATCGGTCACTTACTGGGTGCCGCCGGCGCTGTTGAAGCCATCGCGTGTTTGTTTGCGTTAGAACGCCAGATCGTTCCGCCTACTATCAACCATTTTACGGCTGATCCTGAGATTGATCCGCGTTTTAATCTGACGCTGAATCAGGCCCAGCCCCGCAAAATGACGACAGTTATGAGCAACGGTTTTGGCTTCGGTGGGCATAATGCTTCCGTTATTTTCCGAAAACTTTCTGAATAGTGCAGTTTGCTTTGTCGCGCAGCGTTTTTCACCCCATACTGAGTTTCCTCCGGCTTTCTGACCTCGAGTCAAAACAAAAGCTGAAGAAGTCTATTACGCATATTATCGGCGAACGACCTTCTAATATCGGGTTGTATCAAATGGCGCTGCGCCACTCTTCTGCCTCGAAAGAGACTGTTATTCAGGGATTCCGCGAGTCAAATGAACGTCTTGAGTACTTAGGCGATGCCGTGCTTGGCATGG
This sequence comes from Arsenicibacter rosenii, assembly GCF_001870735.1. Classification (GTDB taxonomy): domain Bacteria; phylum Bacteroidota; class Bacteroidia; order Cytophagales; family Spirosomataceae; genus Arsenicibacter; species Arsenicibacter rosenii. Next base: position 34,595 of record NZ_MORL01000016.1, read on the forward strand.
TTATCGCCGAGTTTCTCTTTAAAAAATACCCTTACAAAGACGAGGGCTTTCTGACCGAAATCCGCTCCCGCATCGTGAACCGGGAAGTGCTTAACGGCATTTCGCGTAAAATCGGGCTCGACCGGCTGATCGAGTACGACGGCAGCCGTACGCGCAATCTCCCCGCCCGTACATCCATGTACGGCGATGCGCTCGAAGCCCTGGTCGGGGCCGTTTACCTCGACAAAGGCTTCCGGTTTACGCGCCGGTTTATCCTTAAGGAGTTGCTGACCCACTACGATCTTGATGCCGTTGTGAACAACAACGCCAATTTCAAGAGCCGTCTGATTGAGTGGGCACAGCGTGAAGGCAAAGAAATCCGGTTTGAGATCATTTCGGAAAAAGGCAATAGCCACTACCGCGAGTTTATTGCCCAGGTCATGGTTGATGATGAGCCTTATACGACCGGCAGCGGCTACTCAAAAAAGAAAGCCGAACAGTCCGCCGCCGAGAAAGCCTTTGAAATGCTACAGTTGAAGTAGTTCTTACGGATTAAGCAGCGTATACAATCCTACCAGTAAAATCAGGAGCAATGAAATCAGCCGGAAGCGCTCGTACGTTAGCCGGTCCAGAATGATTTTGCCCATGTAGGAACCCATACCGGAAACCAGTAACAGCGGTATCGCCAGCATCAGATCGTCTGATACCAGATAATCCTGTGCCACATAGACGCCGAACCGCGTCGCATCTACGCCAAGATCAATCAGCGCCGAGGTCGCCAGAAATACGGCCTTATCAACTCTGAAGGCCGAAAGCGTCAGTCCGCGTATGGCACCGCCTGTACCAACCAGACCCGCCATAAAACCGGCAAGTCCGCCGCCGACAGCAGCATTCGTATTCGTAGGTGAAATAACAAACCCCGGACGCAGCAACAGAAAGCCGGCAAACAAACACATAAAAATACCCAGTACCAAGGTGGCCGTATCGCCCGGAATATATCGCGACAGCCAGGCCCCTACAATTACCAGCAGGATACTCGTTATTCCGATCCGGAGAAACAGTGACCAGTCAATACCTTCCCGAAACAACGCAATTTTAGACACATTGCTGAAAAGGTGAAGCATAGCCGTAATCCCCAGCGCCCGATGGAAGCCGAAGAAGTGAATGGCGAGCGGGACAAAGAATAGCGATGAGCCGAAGCCTCCGACTGTACCGATAATTTCGGCGAGTAATGCCAATGTATAGAAAACAATCATACCATCATTTTACCTGCTGAAAAGTAGGTTTTTCTCCGCATTTTACCAGCTATTTTCCGTTTTTTACGGGCAAGATGACCGAGGCCGGGCACCAGTAGCAACCTTTCCGGCACAAAGCAGTGTTAAACACATACATCAGTACCTTTTACCATGACAAATACGCTGACTCCGCCCGTGGCGGTCCCCAAACCAACCGAACTGACTACTCACGGGCATACCCGTATCGACCCATATTATTACCTTAACGACCGCGAAAATCCGGACGTTATTAACTACCTCAACGCCGAAAACGACTATCTGGAACAGGTGCTGGCTCCCGTGAAGGAATTCCGCGAAGCCTTATTTACGGAGATGAAAAACCGGATTAAGGAGCAGGATGAGTCAGTGCCCTACAAAGACGGGGACTATTTCTACTATTCACGCTTTGAAGTTGGGGGTGAATATCCGGTTCTGTGTCGTAAAAAAGGGTCTCTGACCGCAGCGGAAGATGTCATTTTTGACTGCAATGCATTGGCAGCCGGCCACGACTATTACAATCTGGGCGGCTACGAAATTTCGGACAACGACGAGCTGGCCGCTTTCGGCGAAGACACCGTCAGCCGGCGCAACTACACGCTCCGGATCAAAAACCTGGCAACGGGCGAAATCTATCCCGAAAGTATCCCGAATACCGAAGGAGGCAGCTACGCATGGGCAGCCGACAACAAACACCTCTTTTATATCCTCCGCGACCAGCAAACGCTGCTGGGTTATCAGGTATACCGCCATGAGCTCGGCACCGATCCGGCGCAGGATGTGCTGGTATACGAAGAACAGGATAACCAGTTTTATATGGGCCTGTACCGCATGAAGTCGAAGAAATACATTGCTATTGTGTCGGACCATAACGGCGTTTCGACGGAATACCAGTTGCTCAATGCCAGCGAGCCGACAGCGCCCTTCACGACCTTTTACCCCCGTGAGCGCGGCCACGAATACAGCCTGGAACATTTTCAGGATACGTTTTATATCCGTACCAACGACGAGGCGGAGAACTTCCGGCTTATGGCCGTGACAGAAGGGAAACAGGCCGATAAAGCCAACTGGCAGGAAGTTATTGCGCATCGGCCCGATGTGTATCTCGAGCAAATGGAGGTGTTTGCCAATCACCTGGTGCTGGGCGAGCGCCGCGAGGGTCTGGTACAGTTGCGGGTGATTAACCAGCAGACCCGGGAAGAACATTACCTCGACTTCGGCGAGCCGGCTTACGACGCCGGGATTTCGGTGAATGCCGACTTCAATACCAATGTGCTCCGGTTCGGCTATTCATCGCTGACAACACCGGGTTCGACGTTTGACTATAACATGGACAGCCGCGAAAAAACGCTTCTGAAACAGCAGGAAGTCCTGGGCGATTTTGACCGGACCAACTATGTTTCGGAACGGATTTATGCCACCGCCCGCGACGGCGCACAGGTGCCCGTCTCGATTGTGTACCGGAAAGATACGCCCAGAGACGGTTCGGCTCCGCTGCTCCAGTATGCCTATGGCTCCTATGGCTACTCCATTGACCCGACGTTTAGTTCAACCCGTCTGAGCCTGCTCAACCGCGGCTTTATCTATGCCATTGCTCACATCCGGGGCGGTCAGGAAATGGGACGCCGGTGGTATGAAGATGGTAAGATGCTGAAAAAACGGAATACGTTCACCGATTTTGTCGATTGTTCGGAGCATTTGATAAAAGCAGGTTACACCCGAACCGACCGTCTGTTTGCCATGGGTGGCAGCGCGGGTGGCTTATTGATGGGTGCGGTTATTAACCTGCGTCCCGACCTGTACAAAGGCGTTGTGGCCGCCGTGCCGTTTGTCGATGTGGTTACGACCATGCTCGACGAAAGCATCCCGCTCACGACCGGCGAATTTGAGGAATGGGGTAATCCAAAACAGAAAGTTTATTACGATTATATGCTTTCGTATTCGCCCTACGACAATGTTGAGGCCAAAGCCTATCCCAACCTGCTCGTTACGACCGGTCTGCATGACTCGCAGGTACAGTACTGGGAACCGGCCAAATGGGTAGCCAAGCTACGTACCTTGAAAACCGACAACAACCAGCTGCTGCTACATACCAATATGGAGGCTGGTCACGGAGGGGCGTCGGGGCGTTTTCAGGCCCTGAAAGACATTGCGCTGGACTTTGCCTTTGTCCTGAATCTGATGGGAATACGGAATTAATTATAAGGTGGCACGAATGGGCGTCCCTGTCAGAGTCGTGCCACCACTACACAGTTCTCCTGTCAATCTTATGCAAACACGACCAACTACCTGCCCGCGATGCGGAGAACCAGTTAGCTGCGGGGTCAGCGCCATCGGTCACTGCCCCTGCGCCGGTATTGTTCTGACGGAGCCCGAACGGGCCTATATCCGTTCGCAGTTTACAGACTGTTTATGCATAACGTGCCTTAAGACCTTGCAGGAAGCCTGTCAGGTGCAGAAAACAGACTAAGCTCTGGTCAGGGTATCCACATATTTCAACAGAGTCGGCATACGGTACGGACCGTCCATACTGCTGACCCACTCAGCGGCCTGATCGACCTCTACGCCGATGGCCGTAATGTATAACGGTTTCTGACTATTGCCTCGTATCAATGCTCGTTTCGCGGTCGTGATACGAACAAAATTGGTTTTAGCGATGCCGATCACGGGAATTCTGCCACCTAAAGCCTGGTACAGACGCCCACCCAGTCCAAATGATCCGGCATCGTCCAGATACACGTATCCATCTACCAGAATGGCGTCTATGTCTTCCTGCGGTATCTTTTCCAGTAAACTTAGCAGACACGGTAACTCCCGCCGGTAGAATTCCCCTGACACATAGTCTTCAATACCGTCACGGTCTTCGGTGTACACATGAGCCGGTTCGTTATCCTGCCAGCCCTTGAAGGCAATGCAAACGGTTTTGGCAGTATGGCCGGTATAATACGTGTCGAATGCTAACAACATGTGTGGTACTCGGTTATCGATTTACAATTCCTTGCCGCAGTGCGGACAAAAGCGTTTTTGGGAAGCGGTCTTAGTGGTCCGGACGTGGTCGAGAAAACCGGATACCAGAATACCGGTCGGCAGCGCAAACAAGCCAACGCCCATAATAGCCACCAGTCCGCCGAGCAGCTTACCCAACGGGGTAATCGGGTAAATGTCGCCGTAGCCCACCGTAGTCATTGCCGTAACGCCCCACCACATCGTCGCCGGAATGCTGGAAAACAGCTTCGGCTGTACGTTATGTTCGACGTAATACATCAGGCTCGACACAATAATCAGCATAAACACAATCAGGACCACACTCAGTACCAGTTCTTCCTTGCGGTCGGCTACGGCATGCTGAATCATCCGGAAGGCGTGCGAATAACGCGAAATACGGAATAACCGGAAAATCCGGAACAGACGAAGAATCCGGATAATGGCCAGATCGGCCGCAAATAACGTAAAGAAAAACGGAAAAATGGCCAGAAAGTCGATGATGGCCGAGGTCGAAAAAATGTAGCGCAGGCGCCCTTTTACGGGATGCTGGTACTTCTCGTTCTCGACACACACCCAGATGCGGAGCAGGTATTCAATGGTAAAAAACGTGACCGAAAACAGCTCAAAGTCGTAAAACAGCTTTTCATACTTCAGATTGTAGGCCGGTACGGTGTGCAGCACAATGGCCAGGGCATTCAGGGAAATGACCGTGACCAGAATCAGGTTAAAATATAAATTAACCCCACGGCGCTTGCCATAGGATGTTTCGAGCGCACGATAGAGCCGGTGCCGGATCGTATGCGTACGGGTTTTATAAGCAGGTTTTTCGGTGGCTAGCATATTTCAGGTGGTTTGCACCTAAAAATACCAGGGAACCCCGTTTGCTGCAATGATTTCCGCACTGGTTTTTCAAACGTACCGGTCGTTGTCCATCCTGATCGGTTCATCAACGACCGGTACATTACCAACCGCGTTCATTAGTACCCTCTAAGGGCATCGGTTAGCCGAAATAGTTACGCTTTGACTAGCCGTGCCGACACCGCAGCTGTTGCCCGACATCACGGTCAGGGTGTAGGTACCAGGCTCCTTAACGACCAGCCCCTCTACTGAATACGTTCCGGGATTCCGATAGATAGTACTAAACACATATCTGCCGGGCGTCGCTACGCCCGGCGTAGCGACGCCCGGCCCCGTAAAGACGAAGGATGTCCCCGTTGCGACGGCCTCAAGCCGGTAGGGACACGCCGAAGTAGCTGCCAGCAAACTCTGGATCGACGCTGAACCGGGCTGCTGCTGGTTCACGCCGACGGCCACTGTCCGGGTACACGTATTGACATTGTCGGTTACCGAAGCGTACAGGATCGTTACGCCCGCGGGCAGACTGTTGGCCGTAAACGTATTCGTTGCCGGGTTATAGGTACCGGCCGGTTGCGTCAGGGCAGCATCACGGTACCAGGTCGTACCGATACTAAAGCTATTGCTTCCGCCGATCTGAAGGGCATTGGCATATACCGCACTACAGGAGGTAACCTGCGGAATTATCAGGTCATTGTTTTCCACATTGGCAATCGGATTACCCTGCGGATAACTGATGGTTCCGTTGTTGATTATTGTAGCCGATACAGGCAGTTCCTGACTGATCTGTGAACTGCTTACCGTCAGCAGACCGTCGTTGGTAAACGAACCATCCTGATGCGAAACCGGCGCAAACGCCTCAATAATCCCGCAGACCTGATTCGTAAACAGGGCTTGATGACCGGATTGCGTTTTAACATTCAGAATAGCCAGCTCAGACGGCGGAACAACGGCCCCGATACGCATCAGACCCGCGTTGGAAAAGACTTCTACATTGGTCATTCCCCGCGTTACCCGGTCAATATGAATTTCGGCACCTGCACTGTTCATGAACAGCGTACCGGTGCAAAGCATACCCACCCCCATATTGGTAACGGAGCCGATTATCAGCTTGCCATCGTTGCGGAACCGGCTGTTCGGCAGGTTCCAGAGGCCATTACCAAGCGCCCGGTCCAGCCGGATGATACCGGTTGTAGTATTGGTAAAACTCCCTGCATTGTAGATATCATCCTGCCCCACAAAAGCAACGTCGCCAATCGTCAGGGCCGATGCGTTGACAAATGTTGCGGAACCACCATTGAACACCCCGTCACCGCCAACACCCGTACCGGTCCGGTTGATGCTGATGTTGCCCCCCGAAGCGTTTGTGAATGATCCGCTGTTGGAAATTCCCTGTCCGGCAACCGTACCCAGGCTGCCAATCCGGATGCCGGCGCTATTGGCCAAAACACCGGCGGTCAGTATTGCTGTGCTGCCGGTATTATCAATCTGAATCAGACCGGCACCCGTATTTGTAAACGATCCCGTACTGGTCAGCCTTACACCTGAACTGCTGACAGATGCCGAAGCCCCAACGGTAATCGTAGCCGAATTTACAAACCCGCTAGTGGTAACAATGGCATTCGGTACCCTGGTAATATGAATTTCAGCGCCGGTATTGTTCCGGAAAGGGGCATAATTCAGGATACCGGTACCGGTGTTGGCTATAAGGCCGACAAAGATTTTACCGTCATTAGTAAAACTCCCCGAAAGATTCCAGAGGCCATTGCTTGTTCCCCGATCCATCCGGATTATCCCCGTCGCTGAATTGATAAACGTGGCGTAATTTTCGATATCATTCTGGTTATTAAACTCAATATTTCCGATGGTAATCAGACCATCGTTCACAAACGTTCCTGAGTTATTCAATCCGCCAGACCCTCCCGCCCGGTTGATAGTTATTGATCCGCCTACAGCGTTTGTAAAGCTCCCTGTACCTCCGTTCAGAATACCGCTCAACGTAACCGCTACGGAGTTTCCGATGGATATAGCACCCGCACTCAGGACCGTTCCTGAATTCAACAAACCATATGTCGTTGAGCCATTCAGGCTCAGGCTTCCCGTAGCGGTGATTGTCAGTGATGCACCGTCTTTTACTTCTACGTATTTAGCCTCTGCCATCGTACTAAGTACCGGCTGTACGGTGGCGGTACCGGAAATGACCGCATTCAGCGTTGCCGTGGGAACGCCGTTGTCCCAGTTACCGGCATTGTTCCAGGCATTGCCGGAACCGCCCGTCCAGTTTGTAGTCTGGGCCATCAGGGTGGTCAGCGGTAACAAACATACCGCCAGCAGCAAACACAGGGCTGCCATAGAATGTACAGGTCTTTTTGTCATATAAGTTTTGCTAACTGACAGATTAAACAGAAGTAATCAATAGGCATAGAGCCGGGTAATGTGGTTATGTTCGATGGTATAAATCAGGCAGACGGGCTGTATGGTATCAGGCGGATCGCCCCGGGCAAGGCCTTCGACAATCACATGGTATTTACCAGCCGGATAAAGCTGCCGGATTTCCAGCGCGCGGCGGACGCCGGCATAGCGCAGGTGCCGGTAGTGGTCCAGTAACCAGGCTCTGGACTCTTCTACGTCGGCAAGCAGCATGGTGCGGTCCCGATAGCGTATCCGATCGGCACATAGTGTACCGGCCGCCTGCCAGTTCTGATCGTTCAGGTGTTTATGCAGCGTTTTTGTCAGCTGCATATTGGCCGTCTGCTGCTGTTCCAGCCCCGGGGAATCACCGGACTGACAGGCAGCCAGCACTAACAGCATGTAACCGGAAAAAAGGAACCTGACGCGGACAGGCATACGTGACAGACAGGCGCAGTTCATGGTAGCAGCAAGGGCTATGTTGCGGCCACAAGGTGAGGTTAAACCGGCAAAAAGGGCTCTGCTATTGTGTCAGAAACTTCGTTTATTAGTGCAGAAAGCAGAAAAGCTTCGTCTATTGTTGCAGGGGGAGTCTGTTAGTTTTCCGGCAGGTTAAACCGCCGCAGAACCGCCTTAAACACCGGCTGTGTATGGTAGTTACGGAAGGGTGGCATAACCCTGGTATCACGGTACAAATACCCGCCGTCGGCCGACCTTTTAAGGTAGTAGAGGCTGCTGTCTGTCTGGTTGAGGCCGGCATACACAACGGCCCGTTCATAGTCGGCCCGGGGTGTGTCGGCCGTCAGATTCCGGAGAAACTGAATGGCCTTCTGCCGGTCACCGCGCCGTGCTTCGCAATAGAGTAATAGCGGAATCTGCCCGCGGTCATCCGGATTCAGTACCATCATCTGCCGGAAACAAGCAGTTGCCCGGGTGTAGTCTTCCCGCGCCAGCCAGTAGTAAGCGATACTCATCTGAAAGGCGAACGACTTATCAAACAACCCGTGCCCCGCATCAATGCCGGCACGGGCAGAATCAAACCGGCCCGCCAACGCACAGTTCATAATATGTGCGCCCATCATGATCGGATGGAGCGGATCCAGCGCAATGGCCCGGGTACTGTACCGGACAGCCTCGCCAAGCTGACCGGTGGTACGCATCAGCAGGCCGAACCAATGACAGGTCTGGGCATCATTCGGGTTATATTGCAGGGCAATCCGGTAGGCGTTGGCCGAAGCCTGCCACTGATACGTTGAATAATACAGGCTACCCAGTACCGCATAGGCCGAACTGTTGGCCGGATCGAGTTCAATGGCCTTCAGCGCATTTTCTTCCGTCAGCCGGTTCAGCGTCGGGGTATCAATTTTCTCTGACCCGATCAGCAGGTGACAGGCAATTGCCTTCTGGGCATAGGCTTCGGCAAATGTTGAGTCAAGGCGAAGTGCCTGATCAAACCGGTTCCGCGCCTCCATCAGATCCGGTTCCAGCCGGCTCACCAGCAGTTGCTTCCCCTGGACAAACAGATTGTAGGCGCTGAGGTTATGGGTCCGGATATGAGCCAGCTTTTCGGAGACCGACGGAATAGTGGTCAGTTTCAGTTCACGGGTCACATCACGGACGATCTGCTCCGTCAGGGTAAAGAGGTTTTTATAGGCCGATTGATACGTATGTGCCCATAACCGGATATCGTCCCGGGTATCCATGATTTCTACTTTAACCTGTAGCTGATCAGCCGTTTTCAGCACACTGCCCCGCAGTACGGTAGCGACGTGAAGTTCATCGCCGATCTGCCAGATGCTTTTCTGTGTATCCCGGTACTTTTCCGACGACGAACGCGAAATCACCTTCAGCTTTCTGAAGCCCAGCAATGATGTATGAATCTCATTCATGATGGCTTCGCTGGTAGGGTCATCATTTGCCATCCCCAAACTGGTAAACGGCAACATGGCGATTGATTGTTCTGACGTATCCGGTGTACGGTCCGACGGCCGGAAAAACCACCGGTACAGGCTAAAACCAGTTACCAGCAACAGCAATACCGCAATGACAACCGGACGCCACTGTTTCTTTTTTGTGCTAACCGGTATTGGCGGCAGAATGGTCTCAGCGCCAATACCGGGGTCCTCAGCGGGTTGTGGCGGGGGAGATCCGGCAGGTTGCGGGGCTTTCCGGTACTGTTTCCGGTACTCCGTAGGGCTTACCTTATATTCCTCAATAAAGTAGGTACTGAAATTCTGAGGATTCTGAATGCCAACCAGGTCGCTGATTTCGGAGATACGCAGATCGGTGTCCAGCAATAAGCCGCCAGCCTTCTCCAGGCGGTATTTCCGGATATAAAGCGACGTTGAAAGCCCTGTGTACTCTTTAATAACCCGGTGTAGCTGCGAGCGGCTGACGCCAAGCATCTGGCAGATCATATCAACCGAAAATGCCGGATTGTTAAGGTTTTCATCAATCAACCGATGTAGTCTTTCGATGAAAAGCCGGTCATTACTAACCATATGGGCTGTTGTTATATTGACCCAATATAGCCTTTTTGATTTACTCGCCAGCGATTATTTCTAGTAGACGGTAACTATAGAAGCCCTAAAAGTAACTGATGTGGCTACGTATGATACAGCTGTCAAGCGGGATATCGCCGGCAAAGGAATCGGCGATCCGCTCAACAGGGTCAAAAAAAGAAAGGCCGGTTTTCAGGCAATCGGGGCGACATTGGGCCAGAAACCGGTCGTAGAAGCCACCACCATACCCGACCCGCTGCCCTTGTTGGTCGGCGACCAGCAAAGGGACCAGCACCACATCCAGAGCATCGGGTGAAACCGGTTTGTGGTGTGTCAGATCGGGTTCCTGAATGCCGTATGCGTTTGTGATCAGGGGCGTATCGGGTTGTAAGCGGACATGAGCTAAACTCCCCCCGCCAAAATCGGTCACCGGCACGATGACTTCTGCCCCCGGCTGTTGCCAGAGCCAGCGAATCACCGGCCACGTATCGACTTCATTCTGACGGGTAATGGGCAGGAAGCAATGCACCCGTACCGGCTCTGGAAAGGACTGTTGCCATACCGGAAACTGCGCCATGACCGTTCCGGCAATCTGCGCACTCCAGGCATTGACCGTGTCGCGGCTCAGTGCTTTACGTCGCGCCAGATACGTTTTCCGCAGTGATGCCTTATCGTGTCCGGAATCGTGCATTGGTTTTTAGCTTTCCAGACAAATCTGCATCCGGAAATCAAACGGGTCGAAATTATGCAGCAGTTTTTTCAGGAAATCCTTGTCGTTCAGGTAGAACGTCAGGTAGTTTTCGCTGCGTTCCTGCAGGCCGTCGCCGGGAAACAGTTCGTTTTTCACGGCCAGCAACTGGCTCACACCTACGGCCTGATTCCGTTCTTCGGCACGGCGCATTTTCTTTTCAAGGTTGGTTACGGCGTTGGCAAACCGTTTGGTCTCGGCCAGCACGGCTTTTTCCAGCGTCGGGTCTACCAGCATCGCCTTCTGCAGCATCATCTCCAGCGCCTGATTCACCAGCTTGCTTTCTTTACCGAATTTCAGGGCGTTGTGAGCGTGTTGCTCCACAAAATCGCGTTTGAGTTCGAACGTATTCCGGAACAAATCTTCGGGAGTAATGCCCAGCCGGGCGATGCGCTTAGCGCTTACCCGTGGTACGTACAACGCAAAGTTCCGTGGCATCAGGATCGGAAACGGCAGGTTGTAGTGGTCAAACACCGATTTCAGCTGCATCCAGTACGGCACCTCCGACGGGCCGCCGATGTAAGCCAGATTCGGCAGAATGGTCTCCTGATAGACCGGCCGCAGGACCACATTCGGGCTCAGCTTTTCCGGATATTCGGCCACCAGCGTGTCCATTTCTTCGGCCGTAAACGTCAGTTTCGTGTTCACGACGCTGAACGATCCGTTTTCCTTACGCTCTATGCGTTCCCGCAGCTGATCGTCCAGATAAAACAGGTTGATGTCGCGGGGTGAAATAACGGAATGGTAGCCCAGTGTTTCGAGCTCCTGCGTGGTTTGCTGCACCAGCCCGGCCGACGCCTGCTGAAACAGTTCTTCGTGGAGCACCGGCGTAAACAGCTTTTTCAGGTCGGCATCGTCGGCATCCAGACAAATCAGCCCTTCGCTGCCGAAGAGCTCGTTCATGTAATAACGGGCGGCATCGGCCAGCGTATCATGCTTCAGATAGGCCTCTTCAAACAGAAACAGCTTTTCGGGAATGGTTTTGAACAGGTCTGCCAGCTCCGCCGGATTCATGCGGCCAACGGCTCCCTTTTGGGTAGTCTGCCAGGTATGTTTGCGGCCAAAGAGGCTGAAGTGGTTGATTTCGTCGAAGTCATGGTCTTCGGTAGCCATCCAGTAAACCGGCACAAAGTTGTAATCCGGATAGGTCTCCTTCAGCTTTTTCGCCAGATTAATAATCGTCACCAGCTTATAGACCACATATAACGGCCCCGTAAAGATATTGAGCTGATGCCCGGAGGTTACGGTAAATGTATTCGGATCATTCAGGACAGCGAAGTCCGGCTTCTGCTGAATACCGGCATATTGCCGTTCCAGCACACTAACCAGCGTTTGCCGGTGTGCGGCAGGAAACGTCTTTTTCTGCTGAATTTGGGGTCCGAAGGCGTCAATCGATGGGAACCGGTTGTAGAATGGCGTTAGCGCCGGATTCTGGGTAATGTAGTCTACAAAAAAAGTCGAAAACTGACCTGTAGTGTCAAGTGGCAGGTACTGACAGTCCATGAAGGAGTAAGGTTTACGAATTATCACAACACACGAAAAAGCGCCAAGGTTCACCCTGGCGCCAATCATGCTGTTAATGCTTTGTTAATGTAGTTACAGTCTTGATTCAATATCCTGTGCAATATCCAGAATCTGTTCTTTTAATACAGGTAAATCTGTCTGTAAGATACTCCATATTAATGCTGCATCTACGCCAAAATATTCATGAACTAACAAATGTCTGAGTCCTATCACTTTGCGCCATTCTACATTTGTATATTCATCTCTCAAGTGAGAAGTCAGGCAATTACACGCTTCTCCTATAATTTCAAGCTGTTTGATGCAGGCATAGCGCATCATTGAACTCGCACAGAAGTCACTGAATTCCTGCTGATTAGTATAAGATTCCAGTTCAGTAATAGCATCAAGAATATGCCCTAACCGTTGCGGATCACCGATGCGGCCTTTCATAAATCAATGTCTTATCGGCTTGTATATAAGGAAGAATCCTGTCGGATACTCCCTCTGATGATACTAAATCGACCGGTCGATGCAGTTGATCTTCCAGATCCAGCTTCATCCCCACAAAACCTAACCCAATATGTGCTGAATAATCAAGTTCTACCAGAATATCAACATCGCTTTGCTCATCAGCATCCCCACGCGCAAATGAACCAAACAGATATGCTTTCAAGACAGGCTTATCCTGAAAATAGCGTTTAATTGACTGGATTTGATTTTGCGTAAGCGTCATCATCATTAAGGATTACACAACCTCCCCGTACAGATCAAACTCGTGGGCTTCGGTAATGCGGACATTGGCAAAATCGCCCTGACGAACAAACTGTGTGGCCTTCACCAGCACCTCATTATCCACTTCCGGCGAATCAAATTCGGTCCGGCCGATAAAGTAGCCTCCCTCTTTACGGTCGAACAGCACTTTATAGGTGTTTCCGACGCGCTCCTGGTTCAGTTCATAAGAAACGCCCTGCTGTACTTCCATGATGGCATCGGCACGCTCCTGCTTAATGTCGTCCGGCACATCGTCGGGCATCGAGAACGAGTGCGTATTTTCTTCGTGCGAATACGTAAACACGCCCAGGCGGTCGAACCGCATGCGTTCGACGAAATCATAGGTTTCGTCGAACATGGCTTCGGTTTCGCCCGGATGACCCACGATCAGGGTCGTCCGCAGGGCAATACCGGGTACTTTCTCACGGATGGTATGCACCAGTTCTTCCGTTTTTTCGCGTGTAATACCGCGCCGCATCAGCTTCAGCAGCTCCGTTGAGCCTGTCTGAAGCGGCATATCGAGGTACTTAGCCACGTTCGGGCGCTCGCGCATCACATCGAGTACGTCCATCGGGAAGCCCGACGGATAGGCGTACTGCAACCGGATCCAGTCGATGCCTTCGACATCGGCCAGTTGGTTGATCAGGTCGGCCAGATTTCGTTTCTTGTAAATATCAAGGCCGTAATAGGTCAGGTCCTGCGCAATCAGAATCAGCTCTTTGGTTCCTCGGCGGGCCAGCGACCGGGCTTCGAGAACGAGCTCATCGATTGACCGCGACACGTGGTGACCACGCATCAGCGGAATGGCACAGAATGAACACGGACGGTCGCAGCCTTCCGCGATTTTCAGGTAGGCATAGTGCGCCGGGGTGGTCAGTAACCGCTCGCCTACCAGTTCGTGTTTGTAGTCGGCTTTCAGCGTTTTCAGCAGCCGGGGCAGTTCGTTGGTCCCGAACCACGCGTCTACCGACGGAATTTCGACCGACAGTTCATCTTTGTACCGGTGCGACAAACAGCCCGTTACATACACTTTATCAACAATGCCCGCTTCTTTGGCGTCGGCATAGCGCAAAATGGTGTTAACCGATTCTTCTTTGGCGTTGTCAATAAATCCGCAGGTGTTAATGACCACAATATTGGCATCGTCTTTTTTCGACTCATGCGTCACATCGTAGCCATTTCCTTTGAGCTGCGTGAATAAAACTTCGGAATCAACCAGGTTTTTTGAACAGCCCAGCGTAACGATATTGACTTTATTGGTCCGTAATCCTTTTGTTTTCAATGTACTATCTGCTTTAGCAGCCAATCGTGGCTCTCTCAATGGCCAACGTTGAACTATTCCTCAAAGTTCGGAAAAATAGTACACCGAAAAAAACCTTCCCTACTTCCGGACCGGAACAAACAGGACGGCATCGGCCACGACAGGCCCGTCGGGCTGGCTGGCGCCGATCTCCACAAAGCCGTTTTTACCCGCGCTGAAATCATATTCACCCAGAGCTACCCACTCGCCCGACGTTTGACCAACAACCACAATATCAGCCGGTTTAACTTTAATTTCCTTTTTGGCTTTACCATCCGACACCGTAATTCCCAGCTCGGTGGCACTTTTAGCTAGTCGCGGGAAATACGTAAACACCTGATATTTTCCCGGACGCGTAATTGTCGGGGTAAACCGTACTGAAGGGGTGCCGTTCTGCGCTTCATAGACCAGATACGACGCGCCATAACCGGCCTTACTCTTGTCGGTTTTCCATTCGCCCGACGCCGTAATACCGTCTTTATCTTCGTTATCCACCAGAATTTCAGGCGTCGAACCGTCGGCCAGCGGGTTCATGTTCAGTTCCCGCTGCAAACGGGCAATGTCTACGTGATGCACATCGGTTTTGGCATCAATCGCCATGGCGGCGGCCAGTGCTGTCGACTGACCCAATACCATAAACACCGGCTCCATCCGGATGGAACCATAGGCAATGTGGCTGGCCGACAGACAGACCGGCACCAGCAGGTTCCGGCATTCGGTTGCCTTCGGAATCAGGGAGCGATACGAAATCGGATACGGCCCAAACCCGCCTACTTCGACATTTCCTTCGTTTTTGACGATCAGCTTACCGTCTTTTTCGATCACCAGCCGCTGGCAGTTGTGAGAATCCATGGTATAGGCCGCCAGCCCGACGCCATCGGTCACGACTTCCTTCGCCTGGCAGTTGGCCTGCGTCATGACATAGGCCCCGATCATCCGGCGCGCTTCCCGCACATACAGCTGCGAGCTCCAGTTGCCGGTATCGGTGTATTCGTCTTTCGGATAGCCCCACTTCCGCATTTCCCTGCGCAAGTCTTCCGGCACGCGCGGGTCATGACCAACAAAATAGAGCAAGCCTTTAGTATACAGCTCGTGATCGCGGATGATGCGTTCCCGTTCGGCATAGTCCGCATCCGGATAGCGGTAATTCATGCCAATCATATCCGTCGAAAAGCCGTTGCGGTTGTTGATGTCCGTTTTTTTGTTCGGCATTCCGCTCCAGATAAAATAGTCGTTCAGTGTTTTTTTCTGCGGTTGAGCCGCCATCAGCCGGGCCAGCAACTCGTATTTGGTAGAGTCGTAGCCAGCCGGGCGGGTAATGGCCACCTGATTGGCAGGGTCCGACGACAGGCAGATGCGGTAGTTATAGGCCTGTACCGATTTATCACCGGTGCCGTTGGGAGCGAGTTTAGCGGTGCTGATTCCCCACAGCAAGCCGGACTCCGGTTTGCCCGGTACCCTGTATGGATCAAGGCCATCGGGCAGCTGGTGACCATTCATGAGCTGTACACCGCTCAGCGTCTCGTTATACACCGAATTATCTTCACGACCAACGAAATACGACACACCGGCTTTGGCCATCAGATCCCCTTCGTAGGTGCAGTCGATGAACATTTTGGCGCGGACAGTCTGCTTTTTCGCCGGTGCATCCGATTGCTCCAGCACAATTTCCTGAATCAGGCCGTCTTTTTTCTTCACGCCGGCCAGCCGGTGTTTGTACAGCACCGATACGTTTCCGCGCTTAACATAGTCGTTGAAGAGGTCTTCGGCCACGTGCGGCTCAAAAATCCATTGTTCAAATTTACCATAATGCTGACCGATGCGCCGGTAATAATCGCGGGCAAGGCCGGTGATGGCGTATTTATTGCCGATGTCGGTCAGGCCGAGGCCGCCGGAAGTCATACCGCCCAGATGCCGGCCGGGCTCAATGAGCAGTACGGTTTTGCCCATTTTACGGGCGGTATAAGCGGCAATTACCCCGCCGGAGGTACCACCGTAAACACAGATATCGACTTGCTGCTGCGCCACGGCTACCGACGCCAGCATGCTCAGGAAAAGGATTTTCAGGATTCGCATAGGGATTTGAGGGGGTAATGGTGCAGGTCGGACCTTCCTGGAAGTTTAAAACTTCCAGGAAGGTCCGACCTGTATATCGAAACACAGATCAATCACTTACCATTCAGTGCTTCCCACTGAGCGGTTTCAAAGGTCGGGTCGGTGGGCGAGAGTTTTGGCGGATAGATCAGAATCGCTTTTTGTTGCAGGAGCGACTTTTGCAGGTCTTTCACCGGCAGGGTGTGTACCGTCTTATTCTGCTGAATGCACAGCGCACCGGCCGTACCGGCAGCCTGTCCCAATGCCATCCAGCACGGTTCCATCCGGAGGGTCGAAAAGCCGATGTGCGTGGCCGAGGCGGGTACCGGAGCCAGCAGGTTCTCAATCGGTGAGTCGGGCACAATCACGCCATAGGGCACGGTGTAGACCGCCGACGGATAGCTCAGGAAGCCGTCGAGGTGAATCCGGCCTTTTTCCCGCTTCCGGACCGCATGCGAATCAAGGGCGTAATGACTGGCCGTAATGCTGTCGGCATGTACCGGCGGACGACCACCTGGTTGCGTTGGCCGGGCGTCGTGGGCCTTGAAAATGTATTTGCCTTTCATCCGGCGACCTTCGCGCACGTAGAGCTGCCGCGGGAAGTTGCCGTTGTCGGTATATTCGTCCTTAGCCCAACCCCATTCCGAGCATTGTTTCCGGAACCACTCCGGCAGGGCGGGGTCGTTCTGAGCGAAGTAAAACAAGCCTTCGGTATACTCCCGCAGACGTTGCGCAAACCGGTCGCGCCATTCCCAGGCCGATGTTGGATAGGGCCAGTTTTCTTCCGGCAGATCGGTCGAAATAAAGGCCAGGTGCTGGTTGTTCCCGTCGTTTTTGCCGTTCGGCAGCTTCACCATATTGGTCAGCCACGCAATCCCTTTCGGCATCCCCGGCACAACCGGCGGCATACCCGCCTTTGCCAGTCGCTCGTTTTCAGCCTTTTGGGCGTCGGTCAGTTTCAGGACATCAACACCCGTATGAATACCGGTTTTCACATCATCCACCAGCGACATATACTCTTCGCGGTTATAGCGGGCCGGTTTCTGAATTTTCGTCCGGATTTTCGGATCGTTGGTCACACACAGGCGGTAGTTGTAGGCCTGGACCGCATTATCAGCCTCAAATGTTGAACCGGGGCCTTCCTTCCCGCCCCAGTGCTTATAAACGCGGCCGGCACCGATCTCGTCGTATTCCGATTTTCCTTCACGACCAAGCATAAACGGCACACCCGCCGCTGCAATCAGGTCGCCCTCGTAGGTGGCATCCACAAACATCCGCCCCTGATATGTCTCCGGCTGCCCTGTGTTGCGGTTAATAACCCGAATGCCCTGAATCCGGTTTTGCTGAATCGTCAGGTTTTCGGGTTCAAAATCAAACTGCCGCATCGTCAGCACCGTAATGGCCGGATGTTCGCGGAGCAGGTCTTCGAACACCTTTGCCGCTACCGACGGCTCAAAGTGATAGCCGTCCGAGCAATCTTTTACCTGCTGCGAATCAGCGCCGTACGTATCGACATACTGCTTTTTGATGCGCTGTACAAACTCCAGAAACAGCCCGCCGGTCGCACCCCGGGTAGCAATATCGGTCGCCCCCAGGCCGTTGGCTGGTAATCCGCCCATGTAGGCCGTCCGCTCCAGAATCAGGGATTTTTTGCCCAGCCGGGCCGCTGCCACCGCCGCCATGATGCCCCCGGGCGTACCGCCGACAATGATCAGGTCATAGTCGGCGGGGGCCGGAGCGGCTGACGTATGGATAGACAGTGCAGATAAGCCGGTTGTCAGCGCCAGCCCACCCAGCCCTGACAGTTTTATAAATTCGCGTCGTGTTGCGTGCATATGTATGTAGGGGCGACCCCACGTGGTCGCCCGTTAAAATTTTCCCCACGTGGTCGCCCATTAAAAGTTTCCACCCCACGTGGTCGCCCATTAAAAGTTTCCGCCCCACGTGGAGTCATCCGTTAAACCAATATAAAAACGTGTTTCTGAAGTAAGCACCCATCCGTCGCTTTATACCGATCTACCTGATACTTAATAGCCTGGATTTTGCGTCAGCGCCTTATTGGTAACGGTTTCGATGTTCGGAATCGGCCACAGGTAATCGCGGTTCGTATTGAACACCCGCACCTCCACCACCCGCATATCCGCACGGTTGGGCACCACGCTGTAATCCGGTGTACCGTTTTCGTCGATTTTCGGTGCCGTTGCCAGTAAGCCCTTCGGAATCCGGCCGAGGAAGTTACCGGGCATTACCTTATCGGCAATTTTCCAGCGGCGGATGTCAAACAACCGCAAGCCCTCATTCGCCAGTTCGTACTTCCGTTCTTTCCGGACTGCCGACCGCAGCGCCGCCTGTGACTGACCCGTTTTGATGGCCGGCATGTTCACCCGCTGCCGCACAGCGTTGATGGCATCGTATACCGACTGATCAAGCTGATTGGCTTCAATTTTAGCTTCGGCATAAATCAGCAGCACCTCGGCATACCGGATCAGAATCGCGTTGATTTCCGAATTGCTGCGGTCATCCTTGTCGGTCATATCCGTGTATTTCCGCCAGCAATACCCCGTGTAGGTCGCAAAGGCGTGAATAGCGTCCTGATTATCAATCCGCGTGGCCGGTGTGGTGTTGTAGTTCCAGGTCTTCACACTGTCTTTGTGCGTTTCGAACTTAAAATTAAAATAGTTCGATCCGGGTACGGCCATTGTAAAGTCGAGGCGCGGGTCACGGTTTTTAAACGGATCTTTGGGGTTATACAACGGCGACTTGTCGATTGACAGGCCATCGGTACATTCGTAGGAATCGACCATGCACTGCCCCGGCACTTTGTTGGAAGCTCCCTGTGCATTCCGCGACAGCAGGTTCTGCGGCGTGGCGTGCGTTTGTGTGCCTTTCAGGTACTGAAACGCAAAAATAATCTCGGTCGCTGTCTGCCCTTTATACGAAAATAACTCCCCGAAGTTGGTGTGCAGCTTGTGGTAGTTAAGGTCCATGACGGCCTTTGCGGCCGAGGCTGCTATATCCCATTTTTCGTTGTAGAGCGCAAACCGGGCTTTGGTCGCCAGAGCCGCTCCTTTCGTGGCACGGCCGTTATTTTTTGCATCATAGCTAACCGGCAGATCTTTGGCGGCTTGATCGAGTTCGTCCAGCATAAACGTCACCAGTTCGGCCTTCGGGCTCTTGGGTATCTGTGCCTCCGACAGGGCCAGCACATGGGTAACCAACGGCACCTCTCCGAACAAACTGACCAGATAATGATAGGTGTAAGCCCTGACAAACCGTGTTTCGGCCTTGTAGCGCGCAAACAGCGCTGCGTCCATTTTGCCCTGCAGCTTGTCGATATTGTCCAGAATGAAATTACAGCGCGCAATGGTTTTGTACGATTCTTTCCAGACCGACACCACAAACGAGTTATTGCTGTCGTGGCTGCCTTTGCCGATCTGCTGCCAGGCGCTGTTGTTGCGGTCCCACGAAATATCGGTCACCACATCGAGCAGCAGCGGTACCGGCATCCCGTCGCTCGGTGTGTAGGTCATGGCTTTATAGGCCCCGTTGACCGCCAGCAGCAGCTCACTTTCGTTGGAGAAAAATGATTCGGCCGACGGGCCTTCGAGCGGATACCGCTCCAGATAATGGTCGTTACAGGCGGGCAGGGTAAGGATCAGACCAGCCGCCAGCATTCCGTATTTGATGTATTTCAACATGATGAGTTCAGCTGTTTATCAGAAGTTTGCGTCGATACCAAAGCTATAGAGCTTCACTTGCGGGTACGCGTTGCCCACGCCCACCGGCGTTTCCACATCATACCCGTTCCAGAATTTATCGATGGTGAACAGGTTCTGACCATTGGCGAAAATCCGCAGGTTTTTGATACCTGCCCGCTGTACCACCTTCGACGGAATCGTATAGCTCAGCTGCACGTTTTTCAGGCGCAGATATGCCGCGTTTTTCATCCAGAAACTCGACACCTTTTCGTTGTTGGCTTCGCTGAAGGCCAGACGCGGGAACATGGCGTTCGGATTCTCCGGTGTCCAATGGTTTTTGTGCTGTTCCTGCACGGTACCGCCCAGGTAGAACGGCATAATACCCTGCTGGTACAGGAAGCCATTGGCTTTGCCCACACCCTGCACCAAGACATTCAGGCTGAAGCCTTTCCACGACGCATTCAGGGTGGTTCCGTACGTAAACCGCGGCAGCTGACTGCCCAGCACCACTTCGTCGCTGGCGTTAATGATTCCGTCGTTGTTCTGGTCCTTATACTTAATATCGCCCGGTTTGATTACCCCGAACTGCTGGGCGTGGCTCGCCACCTCATCGGCGGTCTGGAACAACCCTTCGGCCACCAGCCCGTAAATCGAAGCGGACGGATAGCCTTCACGATTTACGGTCAGACCGGTTTGATTCACCCCGCGCATGTCAATGACTTTGTTTGTCAGATCCGAGATATTGAAACCCACGTCGAACTTAAAGTCCTTAACAGCAGCGCGGTAGTTCAGACCAAGCTCCCAGCCACGGTTGTCGACAATACCCGCATTCTGCGTTGGTGCGCCCAGGCCGATGATGCCGGGAATATCCAGCGTCAGCAGAATGTCGTATGTGCGCTTGTAGAAATAGTCAGCCGTCAGCGTAAAATGCGAAAACAGCGTAGCGTCGAGCCCTACATCGGTCATTTCACTGGTTTCCCACGAAGTTTCCGCATTCGCCATTGTATTCAAGGCAGCCACATTAACAATCTGCTTACCGAATGTATAGGCGCCGAAATTCAGGTACGACGTAAAGCCGTATGTACCGGTCGTATTCTGGTTGCCCAACCGCCCCCACGAACCGCGCAGTTTCAGTTCATTGACCACATGCGACAACGGCTGCATAAAGTTCTCCTGCGAAATCCGCCAGCCGGCCGATATCGATGGGAAGAAACCGTATTGCCGACCGGCCGCAAACCGTGAAGAACCATCATAGCGTGCATTGGCTTCGAGCAGGTATTTCTGTTTGTAGTCGTAGTTAATCCGGCCAAAGAGCGACTGCAACGCCCACTCAGATGCACTACCCGACGACCGCTGAATATCTGAGGCACCAGCATTCAGCACCTGATAATCAGGCAGGATAAATCCTTCGCGATAGGCCGAACTGTTGTCGTTCCGGAAGTCTTCGCGCTGGAAGCCCAGCAGCATTTTTACCCCGTGATCACCGAATACCTTGTCGGCCGTTACGGTACCGCGCAGGGTGTTGTAGAACGACCGGCTATTGGCTTCGGTCAGCGTACTTTTGGCTGGTGCCAGGAAGCTGAGCGTCCCGTTTGGCTTGTAGGTCTGTACGGCTTTATTGAAGTTTTTGTCGAACGAGATGGCATACTTTGGCGCAAAGGCCACTTCGGCCGTCAGCCAGTTGGTCGGGCGATAGGTCAGTGCGCTGTTCAGCAGCACATACGGGCTGTTGTTTTTGCGGGTACCGCCGTCGCGTGAAAAGGCAATCGGATTATCACCGTTCCAGCCATCCCCCCATGTTCCGTTTGCGTTAATGCCGATCTGGTTGGCCGGAATCCGGTTCATCCAGTGAAAGACCTCATCTGTACCCCGCCCCGGTTCTATCGTAGTAGGTGCGACAAGCTGCAAATCGACCCGGGCGCTGAATTTCTTCGAGAGCTGAATATCGGCGTTGTTCCGGATTGTATACCGCCGGAAGCTTGAACTTTCGATGATGCCTTTCTGGTCGAAAAAGCCGATTGATGTCAGGAACCGGATACGGTCGCTGCCACCGTTGATGCTCAGGAAGTGGCTTTGCTGTAAACCGGAGCCGGTCAGCACGGCCTTCTGCCAGTCGGTGTCCGGATACAGATCACGGTTAGTGGCTCCTTCTGTACGGTATTTCTGGATCAGATCATCCGAATACAGCGGAGAGCGGCCAACGTTCACATAGGCTTCGTTGGTCAGCAGCATGTGATCAACCGCGTTGGCCATTTTCGGCAGGTTAGTCGGTGCCTGCCAGCCTACATAATTGTTGTAGTTCACGGAAATCCGGTTGCTTTTGGCCCGTTTCGTCGTCACCAGAATTACCCCACCAGCTGCCCGTGACCCGTAAATGGACGAGGACGCGGCATCTTTCAGCACCGAAATCGTTTCGATCAGATTCGGATCAATGTTATCAATTGACCCTTCGATCCCGTCGATCAGTGTCAGTGGTGCTGCCTGTCCAATACCTCCCAGACTGTTCCGGATCCGGATAGTTGCTCCGTCGCCGCCCGGCCGGCCCGAGCTCGTTTTTACGATGACACCCGGCATCAGGCCCTGCAGCGCCGAAGACGTTTGTCCGACCGGACGTTTGGCAATTTCGACCCCATCGACCGCCGCTACGGCACCGGTCAGGTTTACCTTTTTCTGCGTGCCGTAGCCAACGACAACCACCTCTTCCAGCGATTTTACGTCGTTTTCAAGCGCGACATTAATCTGTGTCTGGTTTTTTACCTCTACTTCGCGCGTTTCGTAGCCGATGAACGAGTAAATCAGCGTAACGTTGCCGTTCGGTATGTTCAGCAGGTAGTTGCCGTCCTGATCGGTGGTGGTGCCACGGGTGGTGCCTTTCACTACCACACTCACACCCGGCAGCCCGTTTCCGGTTTTGTCGGTTACCTTACCGGTGATCCGCTCATCAGCCGCCGTAGCCGATGGCTGCACCGACTGGAGCTGATTCATCACGGGCACCATATTCTGCCCGCCCACCGGCAGCGCCGTTGTGTAGGTCATGGCACTGAACGGAGTCATTACCTCATTCGTCTGCCGTTTGGGCGTAATGATATAGGCACTCTGATTCAGTTTTTTAAAGCGGAGCCCCTGCGCTTTCAGCAGCGCAGTCAGATTGGTTTCCAGTTGAGCATTCAGGTCAATAACGGCCGATGTCTGCCGGTCTGCCACGAATTTATCCTCAAACAGAATATCAATGCCATAGTGATTTTTCAGGTTCAGCAACTGCTGCTTCAGGGAGTGTTTTTCCCTGCGGGACGCTTCGGTCGAAGTCCGTTTCTTTCCCTGTGCAAAGGCCCAGGTCTGAGCTTGCACCCAACACGGAAAACCAGTCAACAAGGTACCAGTAAGCCAGGCTATTGGTAACAACTTTTTCATTGTTAATCAGTTAAAGGTTGAACTACTAATTACGATTTACGAAGGACGACTTACGATATGCTGAAAATCTCTTTTTCAGCACGTTTTCAAGGCATTCTTCTGAAATGGAAGTAGTATAAGAGGTTACAGTCTGGGTGGTATAGCAGAGAGTGTCAGGGTTTTGCCGGAACGGGTCACCTGTAACTCAAGCACTTCGGCAATGGCCCGGATCAGGTCATTTGAGGTGCGGGCCTTGTAGGTACCGCTCAGTGTACGGTCGGCCAGGGTTGTATCGGCCAGCCGAACGGTCAGGCCATACGTTTCCTTAACCATATTGACAATTTCGCGCAGGGGCGTATTGTCGAATACAAACTGGTGCGAACGCCAGGCCGCGAAGGTCTCGTGATGGGTATTACGGCCCTGCGTCAATTCTCCCTGCTGCGAGAGTGTTACCCAATCGCCGGGTTTCATCATCAGCTGCTGCCGCTGCGCATTGAGAGTCGGATAACTTAGCTGCACTTTACCACGGTTCAGCGCCACTTTTGTCGCATGCGGGCGGGCCATAACCGAAAACTCAGTGCCCAGCACTTCCACTTCGACCCCATCCGGCGTTTCGACCAGAAACCGCTGGTGCGTAACGGTGTGGCGGACATCAAACACGGCTTCTCCCTCCAGCCGGACACGGCGCGTCGACTCACCGAAGCCAAACCGCGGGATATACAGCATTGAATGTCCGTTCAGCGTAACGACCGAACTGTCAGGCAGTTTCAGCAAGCGGGTCTGCCCGAAATCCGTTGCGTAGACCTTATACCAGACAAGATCCTGGCCAGTATAGGCCAACACACCCAGCACCAGGCTCGCCGCAGCGGCCCACAGCCACGTCCGGCGGCCAATCCGCACCAGTTGTTGTCGTTCTTCGTACTCGTACGGATCGATTACCGCAGTCTGCGGCTGGTCAATGCGCTGGCGAAATCGGCCGAGAGCCTGATCAATGTCAGGCGCATACTGGGGCACGCGTCGTTCCCATTCTTCCAGCCATCGAAAATACAGCTCGCGGTTGGCGGGCTGCTGCTTCAGCCAGTCAGCAATCATTTTCCGTTGAAGCGGTGTGACCTGACCGGCAAAATAGGCCTGCATTAATTCTTTTGTCACCATGTCAGCTTGATGTATAATGGACAATGAATAATGTATAATGATTTGGCATAAAGCGACTTACGACATCACATCATACTCATGGAGCCTCAAATCAGATTATCATTTTACATTGTTCATTACTCTTCCCCATTGTTCATTTTACATTGTTCATTAATTTTCCCCGATCCAGTTGGCGAGCAGGGCAAGAAACAGGACATTTTTCTGTGTCAGAATTGTTCTGAGCGTGGCAATCGCCCGCAGCAAGTGATTTTCAACCGTTTTAGGGGCGAGGTTAAGTTCGGCAGCAATTTCCTTGTATTTCTTGCCTTCAAAGCGACTCATCAGAAAGATACGCTGCTGCTGAGGGGTCAGCTGACGCATAGCCTCGTCGAGGGCTACCTGTAATTCATCCTGCTGCATGAGCCGGTCGGGCTGAGCTGCTTCGGCTTCGGGGCGATCCAGATCATCGGGCATCGGTTCCTGCCGGTTTAGTTCCCAGCGGATGTAGTTATACGCGCGGTTGCGGACCGCGTAGAACAAGTAAGCCCGGAAGGAAGTCGTCACGTTGAGGTAAATTTCCTTAACCCAGAACGCATAAAACACATCACTCACGAGGTCTTCGGCAACCTCCCGGTTTTGCACAAACCGAACCGCATGGCTGCACAACGGCCCGTAATATTGCCGGAATAATAATTCACACGCCTGTCTCGGATTATGGCTGAAGGCCTGCCGGATAAAAAACTCACCATCGTCGTCGGCCTGGGCCAATTCGTCGGCAGGATGCATGGGCACAATACGGGTAGACCATTTTTCTGAGGGCTGATCAGGGTTGAGCTTCGATAACATACGCTTCAGGGGTATGACATACTAAAGACAAGGTCAGGGCGCAAATCCCCCAGAAATTTTTTATTATTTCTCCAAATAGTTAAGCATATGCCCCCCAGGCATTGGAAGGGCATATGTTGTCAGAAAAATCATTTTGCAGCAGCCTGCATCAATACCGGTTTCATACCGGCAGCCCGATTGTGGCTCAACATCCGGCGGCTTCCACCGCTCCGCTGTTATGTCCCTGACGAGACAAGTCTGTGAAACGTGAATTCATTTACAACATTGTAAAAAATTTACGTTTTTTGTAAATTCGTAATTAAATTATGTGGGGATGTATTTGCTCAATAAGGGTTCAGATCCACCTGTACCTGTCGAGGCTATCATAGAGCCTGTGGCCATTAGTGACCTGAAAAAGCTGACAAAAAAAGATTTCTATTTTGTATGGAAAGACTTTCTGGAAACCGAACTGTGGAAATTAAGAACGACAGAAAGCAGAGAGATTCTCGGTGTCATGTCGCTCACGTATTACCCGCTTGAATACCGTATTGAAATTAATCTTATTGCCAGCCGACGGGATAACACTGGATCAGACAAGCAATATGATCGGGTTGCCGGTTGTCTGATTGGCTGGGCATGCCGGCTGGCAGTGAAGGAATATGCCCATCTGGCAGGAATATCACTAAAACCCAAAACACGTTTAGTAAAACATTATCAGGAAAAGTATGGTATGCTGAGTGGTGGGCAACAATTGTACCTTGATGGACGCCCTCTTTATCAGCTTATAGAAACGTATATTGATCATGAACCTTGACGAACTTACTCCTGAAGAACTAGCAGATGGTTTTATGATACCGGCCCGAATGACTCCTGAACAGAAACGCCGGGCAGATCAGGAATTAGCCGCTATTCGTCAGAAGAGATTCACAGAACAATCTGAGCAGGATATACTCTATGGCCGGATGCTGCAATTGAAAATACATATCGAAGACTATATCAAGCAAGACACGTTTGATCCCAACAAAGACTTTTCATACTTCCTCAGGTCGTACATTGATATTCAACATAAAAAAAAGGTCGACATAGCATCTGAGCTTGATATTCACCAAACTAAGCTTAGCCAACTCCTGTCCGGACGCCGGGAACCTTCTGAAGATATTTTTATCCGGTTAGAGTTTCATTCTAATCAGTTTATTTCTGCCCGTGACTGGTTTCGTCTTTCTATGAAACAGCAGGAGCATGCGATTATGACAAATGCTTCACTCAGGAATAAAGAAAAAAAGCATGTTAAAGGGCATTTGAACCTGAATGCATCCATCCGATAGCTCATAACCCGTGGCTACCGACAGCTACCGACGCTCCGCTGTTATGTCCCTGACGGGACAATGGATGTACACACCATTTTTTTAAAAATTCTGACTTACCTTTTGGCACTTCGACAGATTAAGGCAGTAAATCAACGTGACAGAATGCGTTTACCCATCATGCCGGGTACGTAAATGCCCGTTGCTTATTTTTACCAGACAGCCGCTGTATGCCGAATGTTTTCCCCCGTTTTCACGACGACCGGGATTTATACGAAGCCCTGCTACAACGCCATGACCGTGCGTTTGACTACCTCTATGCCGAACTGGCCCACCGGTTCCGGCATTGGGTGATCCAGCATAACGGAACCGGCATGGACGCCGAACTCGCCACCCGAAAAGGGCTATGAAACTGACCGAAGCACAATATGAATTGATTGAAGCCTATCTGAACCGGGAACTCTCCCCCACCGATCAGGCTACTTTTGAGCAGGACATGGCACAGGATCCGGCCCTGGCCGAGGCCGTTGCCCTGCAGCAGCAGGTCAGGGACAGTTTCCGGGCCATTGGGCTGGAACGCAAGCTGCAACAGGCCCGTGAACGCTGGCAGGTATCGCAGGCCCGCGAAAGCACACCGGAAACAATCATCCGGCCGATGCCGCAGCCACTGCCCCGGACAAGCAACCGGATGTATTGGCTGGCAGCCGCTTCGGTGTTGCTGGCCGTAAGCCTGGGGATCTGGCTAGACCGGTCGCAGCAAACGGAACGTACCACCAGTCTGGCGTTCAACGAAGCCTACCAACCTGACCGGTCCGGCGATCTGAGCCAAAGCTTCAGCACCGATATGCGGCCGCGTCAGCAGGCACAGTTCCGGGCGATCTACCACCAATACCAGACCGGGAATTACGACGCGGTGATCCGCGAGCTGAAAACGCTCCCTGCCGATCAGCAGACGATCCATTACCGGAATTATATGCTGGGCCTGAGCTATCTGGCCAAAAAAGAACCGTCCAAAGCGATTCCGTACCTGACGTCGGCCCTGAAAACGCCCACCAGAACATTACACCAGAAATCGGAATGGTTTCTGGCACTGGCCTACCTGAAAAACGGCGAAACGGTCAACGCACGGGAAGCCTTACAGCGCATTGCCGGATCAGCGAGCCATCCGTATCGTAGGCTGGCGGAAAAGGTACTGGCGAAGTTTTAGTTTTTTGTCATTCCGGAATCACGAGGGATCTTCAGGCTATCAATAGTATTGGCCAATGAGATTCCTCGTGACCCCGGAATGACAAAACTGGTCAGCCAGCCAGCTACTGATTCGTCAGTGTTTTAATCTCCGTATCGGTCAATACGCGCTGATAGATGCGGATATCATCCATCGCGCCATTGAAGAAATATTCGTAGTCCTTAATCTGGGCACCGAAACGCAGTTCACCGCCCAAACAGTTGTCGTAACCATTGCCCGGCAGGGTGTTATTAGTAGCAAAAAGCTGACCACCGATGTAGAGTTTAGCGACATTGCCGCCCAGGGTAAAAGTCAGGTGATACCACTGATTTGCCTGAATCAGGCCGTATAACACGACCTCCTGCCAGCCTCTCGATACCTGGCAGCCACCGTTTTGCTTAAAAGCGACAACGACTTTTTGCTGTGACCCGCCGTTTTCCGAGGGTTTCAGCTGGGCGGCATACTGTTCCGAATTGCTGTCGGCAAAACGGGACTTGTTGAAGAGCTGCATGGCCGTTCCGACTACTGTCGGGCGGACCCACATGCTGACTGAAATCGCTTCCGGCCGCAGGGAAGCATGATCCGCGATCGTGAGATAGTCGGTAAGGCCATTCAGCAGGATGGCCCCGTCCGGATTGCCTTTGCGATCGGTGATAAACGTGGGTTTACCGACCATTTGGGCGTTATTGCCGGTTCCGCTGGCATCGGCCGTCGATCGGTTTGTAAACGGCAGGTACAAGACTAGTCCTGTATTGGAAACAGCCTCGGCCTGCGTGGTAAACGAGCGCGGCGGTGTTCCGTAGACCACGCCCTGCGCCGTACGGGCATAGGTGCGGTAAGTATAGGGTGTATTTGGTGTCAGGTTGTTCAGCACCACCGGCACATTGCTGCCCACAATCGGGTTAGTGACTTCAACGAACGGCGAATTGGTTACCTCGGGGCTGGTGTTGGCCGATGAATAAACGATACCGAACTGTGTCGCTGCCGGTGAACCGGGATTGTCGACACGCAGAAACAGCCTGGCCGTTTTGTCATCCACGGTGGGTGTGCCACTCACCGATACGACCGCCTGCGAGCCTGTCGTTATCGACTTGACGTTGCCGTAGCCCTTACCGGCCTTGTTTTCAGCAAAGGCCCGCAGGTAATACACCGTATTGGCGGTTAACTGACTGACAACAAAAGACTTGATTTCGTTCAGCGACGGAGTTCCTGTCAGCTGAATAACCTGATCATCGACGGTTGGCAGGCTGTTGGTACTCGAGTAACAGATGCCATAACGTGTAACGGTTGCGTTTCCATTGTCGGTCAGCATCATGCGGAGCGTCGCTGATGACACAGCGATAGCCGCAGGGTCTAATGTTGTCACGGCAGGTACTACGGCATCGCTGACTTCGATACTCAGACTCAGCGGCAACGACTGTTTACAACCGTTGCTTAATGTCGCTTTGACAACATATTTACCGGCATTTTTGTAGGTGTGCTGAATGATGGTTTCCGTGTTCCGCTTCGTGTCACCATCGCCAAATTCCCAGAGAATTTCATCGATGGTGCCCGATGGTTGCCGCAGCGAAATAGTCGTTACCAGCCGGTCGGCCTTAACGTCCAGACTGGCAGACAGCGGATTGCATTGGCGAAGTTGCTTTTGGGCGGGGAGTTCTTCCCAGGTAGCACAGCTCACGACGCTCAGCGTCAGAACGAGCAGTGCGGTGTAACCGATTATGCGGTGGGCAAGATCGGTTTTTACTTTTTTGACGTGGTTTTTCACGTTACTTTTAGCGTTTGATTTATGAGAATTCACACGGTTACTATACTTATGGTCAAGAAAAAGCAACATAAAAACGCCCGATTGGTCCTCTTTTGTCTGATGAGTATACTCGGGGCAGGATGTTCGGAGTGATCGGTCAATATTCCCGGCAAAAAACTCTACCAGGCTCCTCAGGTTGAAACCCTTACGCTGGGGTATTCGTCGGTGTCGGTACAGGCAAAGGCGCTGAATGTTACCGAAACACCCTTGCAGAGGTTTGGTAACATTCAGCGCTTTTGCCATCAGTGTGACCAATCCGAATGTACCCCTTTACGGCATCATCCGGACGTTTACGACGGCAGAGATTGTTCCGGACATACATACCCTGAGCTTACCCGCTTCTCCGGCATCCACCTCCGCACAGGCACAGATGCAGATCAACAATATCAGTCAGCTTACCTTAAAGGAAATCGGCATCAGCTTTTCGCTGAACAATTCCAATCCGACGCTGGCCGATAATGTTGTCCGTACTGACAAACCGGCTGAATTCCGGTCGCTCAATACCTTCGCACTGAAAGACCTCGCCCCTTCGACAATCTACTATTATCGGGCCTATGCCATCACGCCGCTGAAAGAAAACGAACCGTTCTACGGCAATGTCATGAATTTTATCACACCGGCCCGTACGCCCTAAAACGTGTAGCGGGCCGCTACCCCGACCCCGGTTGGGGCTGGTTGCCAGCTAAGACTCTTACGGTTGGTTTTCGGTTTTCTGATCAGGAAATATACCTCGGCTAATACAGCCGCAGAGGCTACCCCGATACAGGCTTTGTAGAGACTGTTTTTGCTGCGGGCTTTTTCGGCAGCGTTATACGCTTTATCCCACTGATCCTTTTCGGCCTGTGTCAGGATTGTCCCGTCATTGTCAGGATCAACCGAAGCATTGATGCTTTTTAATTCGCCCAACTTATTGTTAAACTCGCTTTTGAGCGTGTAGGCATATATGTTTGCCCCCAATCCGACCACGCCGATAGCGGCAATAACTCCCGTACGGGCCAGTGATACGCTTACGGGCGCCGGTTTGCGAACCGGTACAGACGGCACCGGCGAGGGGGGCACCGCGGCGGTGGTAACTGACGTTACCGGTGTCTGAGCGACCGGCTTTGCTGCCTCCTTCGCGGCCTGTACGGCCTGTGCTTCTTTCAGGTAATTGTCGCTGTTCTGAATCTGAATCTGCAGAATGTCTTTCTTGACGGCATACGACAGCGCTTCTGTATAGGCCTTTTTAGCCTCGCCGTATTTCTTCCAAGCATAGGCTATGTTTCCCTGGTCTGTCCAGTAATCGGTCAGGTTGCTTTTGGTAATCATATCTCCCGGATTGATGGTCAGGACCTGTTGCCAGAAACCCACGGCCTCTGCTCCCCGTCGGGCGCTGATGGCCTTTACGGCCTGATCACGCAGATACAGACAACGGTCGATGTCGGCAATCCGGGCGGTGGCATAGGGATCTTTCTCAAAGCCGGGTACTTCCAGACAGTTCTGATACTGCCGCCTGGCTTCCAGGTACCGTCCTTGTTTCAGCAGATCATCGGCTTTCTTTTTGTACTTGTCATACTCATCATCCAGCGTCGGGCGGGGGACCGTGTGCGGAACCGTTCCGGAGGGAGTAGCGGCAAAAACGGGTAGCGCACTCCCGATAAAGAGGAGCACAGCCATGATGTACAGTTGTTTCATACTTGCTTGTTGTTGTAGCAGTCTGTAGTTATGGTGGTTAACAATTATAAATTACGGTCGCATTCCTTAATTTTGGCCCGCACATCTGCCGTGTTCATCAGCGTCTGCGCGACCAGATACCACGATTTTGCGCCCTCGTATTCTTCCCGCTGAAAAATCAGGTCGGCCTTTGTTAAGTACGTGCTATACAGCTCC
Source organism: Arsenicibacter rosenii (assembly GCF_001870735.1). Lineage (GTDB taxonomy): Bacteria > Bacteroidota > Bacteroidia > Cytophagales > Spirosomataceae > Arsenicibacter > Arsenicibacter rosenii. The sequence goes on from NZ_MORL01000016.1 coordinate 66,260, forward strand.
GAAGCCGCGCCGGTGATCAGCCCTTCCGCTTCTGCCAGCTGACGGGCCCGGGCAAAGGCCGTCATGGCCGCACTTTTGTTGTTGCCGTTTTTGATGGCGCTTTCTCCTTCCGAAATCAGTTTTTCGTAGTCCTGCTGTGCCTGCTCACGGCGGGCCCTGGCTACAGCCGCCGCCTGTTCCTCTGCGGTTGGGCCGACGGGTGTCGGCAAGGCTGGTCCAACCGTTGTTTTAGTTAGTAGCGCGGCTTTCGTGATGGCTGTCTCTGCTGATTTCAGTGATTTAACTGCCGGTTGGGTAACCGGAGCCGACTGGGTTGGGCCGGACAGGGCAGCAGTTGTACGATCTACCGTTTTAGCGATGGCCGCACCGGCCGGTTGGTCGGTCGTACCGGTTCTTTTCCAGACAACTATCCCACCAAGCAACACCGCCGCCACAGGAGCGGCCCAGATCCAGCGCGGTTTGGCCGCAGGACGCGGCGTGCTGTTTCCGCCATACACATCCGTCAACGGGCTATCGGTCAGAGAAGGTATTACAGCAGGGCGAGGTTGGTACACATCGGTAAAGGCGCTGGCGTCGTGCCGCAAGTCGGTAGCATCTTCAGCAATCATAACCGGCTTCGGCCGCATTTCCTCCTGACAGCGGCGAATGCCTTGCAACGCGCCGGTATGTCCGGGCTCGTGCGACAGGGCTTCTTCATACCACAACTGCGCCCGGGCAAAATCCTGCTGCCCTATGGCCTTTTCCGCCTTTTGCAGCAATCCGTCGACCAGGTGCCGGTTAAGCAGCCCGAGGAGTTCCTCTTCTTTGCGGGCCCGTTTGCGGATATCTTTTACCAGACACCGCTTCACCATGGTCCGGCAGGGTTCCGGCAAACGATCCAGGTCTTTGGGCAAGGTAACCTTAACAATTTTCTTTTCGATCTCCCGCTTAATAAGCTGCTCGCTGCCCTGGCGTGCATCTGACGCAAAGGGCTTTTCACCCGTCAGCATTTCGTAGAGAATGACACCAAAGGCCCACAAATCAAGGTTAAAACTTACGCGGCTACCTTCGATCTGCTCCGGTGCCTTACAGGAAGGTGTCCCGCGGCCGTCGCTCAGATCAAAATCGGAGCTATCGATCTCGTCGTCGCTGACTAGCTTACTGAGCCCGAAATCGGCGATTTTAGGCACGAACCGGTTTTGTTTGTCGCGGGAAATGAGGATGTTCGCCGGTTTAAAGTCACGATGGACAATCCGGTGCTGGTGCAGGTGCGGCAAGCCGAGCAAAATGCCCCGCGTGAGGTCAAAAATATCATCGGGAGAGAGTTTCCGGTGTTTGAGCAGGTCCGCGAGATTGCCATCGGGGTAATACTTCATGAGGGCAAAATCGCTGATTCCGGTATCGGTCTCGAGCCGGTAGCAGGCGTCGTAACGGGCGATATTGGCTTGCCGGGGCACGCGTTGTGCCAGTTCGAATTCGGCTTTCAGTGATTTGGGGTCGTTGCCTTTAAACTCACTGATTTTAATAGCGACCCATTCCGTCTCAACCTGATCTTCTACCTTAATCACTTTTCCATATGACCCGCTTCCCAACAGCATCCCCTCATCGTTGGGCCGCATTGGGTATCGTTTCCGGAATTCCTGAAAAGACGTAAAGTGTTGGTTCATGGCGGGCACGTTAAATCAACATTTCTTGATTCAAAGATAGGCTAAAGGCTCTTTATCCGGAAACTTCCCGCAAAAAATGGATAACGTACTACCCGCCAGACCACCTTGTTACGCCGCCAGATGCAGCGTTTATTGCTGTCGTTTTTTAAAACCATGCAAATAACCGGCTGGCCGTGGCGACCGGTTTGGGTTTCCCAACCGATTTGATATGGACCACATACCCGGAATAATTATCTTTTACCTGATTTTCACAACGTTGCAGCAATATACGGAGTTTGTCTTCGTCAGAAACGGGGGCGCTCAGGATGGTTTCCAGCGTCGGTTCGTCAACCTGTTCGAGCATCCCGTCGGAACAAAGCACAAAGTAATCGTCTTCGCAGACATCATTCAGGTGAACCACCTCCGGCTCAGGAACGCTGATAGGCCCGCCGGTCAGGTCGGTACTGCTCAGGCTCACCGAACGGCTCAACCGGTTCCGCCACGGATGACGCAACGCCTGATCGGCCGTGATAATCCCCGCATCAACCATATCGTTGACCTGTTTGTGGTCGCGGGTCTGAAAAATAACCTTGCCGTTGCGCACCTGGAATACACGGCTATCGCCGATATGGGCTACGGTCGCGCCCTGTTCATGCAGGTGTAAAAACGCAACAGTTGATCCGATGCGGTTAATCAGCGGGTTCGACCGCATAAACCGGCCATACTGACTCAATGCTTGTTCAACGACTTCCCGGAGGTGGTCACGCGTAAAAACGGCGGGACAAACAACAGCCTCGTACCGTGCAAAGGCCTCACAAAGTAATCGGCTGGCCACCTCCCCCTTATCGGCTCCTCCCATGCCATCACATACCACAAACACCCGCGTCTGGTGATTGGCAATGCCTGCTGCCGGATAAAGTGCATCCTGATTCGTTGGCCGCTGGCCGGTTTCAGTAAAGGATAAAGGTAAGTGTGTTTCCATAGTTAACATTGGTGTTTACTGCGTCTGGTCGGGATCAAACGCAATGGGAATTTTATACGTTTCCAGCACGGCAGGACTGACACGGACATGCTCCAGCCGGAAGGTGTCAATCCCTCCCAGCGTAATCAGGCCGCCATCCGGCACGTCCACAACATCGGTTGGCAGCAACCGGATCTGTTCCAGAAAGGTGCCGTTCAGGCTTGGCTTTACGGCCGCCGCACCTGGTTCAACCGCACCGTCCTGCAACTGATAGCGAAACTGCCCGCTCCATTTATCAAATACAACCGTCAGTGTGCAATGCCGCCGGCTGATGAAGCAACGGTTATCATGTAAATAGCGCTCCATCCGTACCGTACAGGTTTCTGAAGTGCCCAGGCTGTTTAGGCCGTACCGGATCGGATACGAAACCGCCGGATTACCGGTATACACAAGCCGGCCAAATCCGGGAAGGTTCTTTGCCTTGTTTTCATCGTAATAAAACGAGGTCGTCAGCACATTAACCTGCCCGCATCCGATGTGTGAACAAACAATTTCGCCTCTGGCCTGATCGGCGGGTTTAACCATCAGACTCCGGCCACAATGCCGGCACTTCATTAACGTATTTTTGTACGGTGTCATATTCTGGTAATCTAACAAACAGAAAAATAAAGTTACATTTTTTCAGTCCGTGTCGCTACCAGGGTGTACATTAACTGCTTGTTATTGTTGGAACGGTAGGTTTGCTCGTGGTAGGTCATTTTCACATCGCCGAAACCGAGTACGTTCAGGTACTGAATCAGCAGTTCAGGGCTGATGTGCCACCACGTTTCCAGCGGCCCCTGTGCCTGCCGGTTCGGCCGTAAAATCATGCTGGGCCCAGACACTTTTTGCCGGATGCGGCTGAGCAGACGGCCGGCCCATCCACTGGTAAACGTATGCAGTATGCTTTGACGGCGGTTATCCAGAATCTCGGTAATAATAATCTTCTCACGGGTCACGCGGGCCGCCTGCTGAATAGCCAGCAGCGGGTCGCGGGTGTGCAGCAGAATACTGCCGAAAGTTGTAATATCCACTTCATTCACCCCGGCCGGTATCCCGTAAACTGTTCCATGAATAACCTTGGCATTAAGTGAAAGTAAACGGTGGGTAAGCCAGAATGCATTGTTTTGCTTCCGGATGTGTTCTTTCCTTTCCTGGGCCAAGCCATCGGTATCAATACAAGCAAACGGTACCACATCCCAGTCAAAGTCTGGCGATAAGTCATAGCAAGTCACCCGGGCGCCCTGCGACTCCATGTACCAGGTCAGAAACCCGTTGGCTGCCCCCATTTCGAGCACGTGTTTGCCAGCCAGCGGTACATGACCCAGGTAGTTGCCCGCAGTCCGGCGCAGGTCCCATTCACCGTCAACAGTTCCGAAGCCCGGCAAGTCGACAGTATGGTAAAAAACACAGTCGGACAGATCCGAAACGTATCGCGGTTCGGCATAAGTTAGTGTTGGCAATGTTTTCATGGTAATATGTATGCAATAATTTGTGAAAATTGTGCTATGTCATCCAAATACAAGTTAAGATGTACATATATTTTTTTTTCAATATTACATATATATTCAGGTAGTATATATGCATAAGCCTGAAACTTATAAGCCGTTTGATAATCTCCTGACCGGAGCAGGGTCTATATATAAATGAAACGCTATTAGCTATTTCGCAGTAAAGCCTACCCTTATCCGGGCCGACGTATCGCCGAAAATCACGCGTCCGTCGAGGGTATACGTCAGCTTAGCCAGATTACCCGTTGTACCGGCAGGAATCGTTATGGCATGTTGTAAAACAACCGGATCTGCCGAAGACGGCAACTGACCTGTTGACCACACAGCCGGATCCGTCCAGCTTCCTTCCTTAACCGTATAGATTGTTGTCTGTAAGGTCTGTTTGGCAAAAACCCGGGTGTAGCCATAAATTGTGGAGGTTGAATCAGGTTGCGTTGTACCGCTGATAAGGTAATTCCCGTTGGGTAATACCGCCATCGCCTGAAGCCGGTCGTTGCCTTTGCTGATCAGTTCGCTCCAGATACCCAAAAAGCTGCTCCCGTCGAAACCGGCTTTAAATACCGCAAAGTCGGACCCCTCGCGGGCGCTGATGACATTAGCACTGATCAGATAACGCCCGTCGCGGTCGCGGCTGAGCTGGTGGTTTTCCGTTGCGCCGGGCCGTGGACTGGCAAAAATCGGGTTGCCGCTGAGCCGCGTACCATCGGGCGCGAGCCGTTCCAGCCGGATTTCGTATGTATTGGTGACAGCTACATAACCATCCGCCCGTTGCCGACGGGATGATGTCCTGGTAATAGGTCAATCCGGTATTTTTCAGCCACTACTGCTGCCCCGTCCCGTCGAGCCGGACGATCCACCCTTTCGGGAGGCTATCGGTTTGCGTCACGTATTTGCCGGTCAGTACATATCCGTCATCAAACTCACACCCGCCTCCGACCGTGTTGGCGCCGCGGATCGCTGATTCACCAACCGCATCAACGCTCGCCGAAAATACTACATTCCCCGCGGCGCCAACACGTTTTATACCGATATACCGGGTTGCCCTTGGATACGAATCGGTGTAAGCAGCCAGGCAACCGCCATCGCTCAGGCTACGGATAAAGGCAGGTGAAAACGAATTAAGCGACCCCAACGGGAGCTGGTACAAATCGGTATACCAGACCGTTTGACCGGCTTCATCCAGTTTCAGCAGAAAGATGCCCTGCACCCCGCTGAAACCCCTATAACGGCCATAGACAAAATCCCCCCCCCCGACGGCAGCTTTCATATCGACCGGATACAGCAAGGTGTAAAACTGTACGGAAAAATTATCCTTCAGCTTCACACTGCTGATCACCTCGCCGGTAGCCGACAACCGGACCACCATTGCTCCGCTGGCCTGCCCGTCCGGCACCGGCAATCCGTCGATGGCACCGGTACCGACCACCAGCATCACGCCGTTGTCCGGCGTTGGGGCACCTACACAGGCTGTAATAGAGGGCGCGTTGGCCGATGACGACGTAAACGTCCGTTCAGAGACAATCGTTGATGCCTGTCCCCAGGCTTTTGCGCTCACCAGCAGGCCCGCAATCAGAAGTACTAAAACACTTAGCCACAGGGCAGCAATTCTGTTAAGGTTTTTCATAACAAAGTTTTTTCAGGCAATAGTCTATGAGACAGACCGGAAAACTGGTCCGCCCGTTGCACACCCTGTGAAAATCTGATTAAACCGCCTGCGGTTCGTCTATATCGTCGGCACCGGTATCGGTTACGTACCCGTCATCACCGGTATCATAATGTTCCTCTTCCTGGTAAGGCATTTCATCGTCGTCGCTGACCTCATGTTCAGCAACCGTTAGCAGCGGTGTTACCACCGGCTCATCAAATACAGACTCCATCAACTCATTAGCCATTGCCTCTTCAAGGCCTTGCTGTAGTGTACTGTTCGGGAGCATAAACGGTTCGTCGAGCCGTATGCTTTGCAGGATCTCGTGGCTGGCGGTATCGATCTGATACACCACATCCAGCCCCTCATCACCCGTGGCGTCCACCACCCTATAGGTAAAACCATCGGCCCCTTCAAGCACCAGGGTATCAACCACACCATCATGATCAAAATCGAGGCCCATTACCCGCTGATCGTTCATAACCCCCTCAATAATGATCGGATCGGCGGGTGCCGATGGTTGTTTCTGGCTCTGGCTGTCGGGCTCGTAACCGACACCTGCCAGAAACTCATGTCGTTGCTGCAGGGATAAATCCTGCCATTCTTCTTTCGTAAATGTGTTAAACAATCCGCCTTTCCAGACGAACACGCCGCCCGGCCCGATTTCGTCACGGGCGACGGCAAAGGCCTCGCCAAAAGGACGGTTGCTGTTCACCTCACGGGCAACGGTCACGTCCGCCAGGTGCAGTTTACCACCGGCTACCGCTACCGGCCCGTCGCCGGGCACGGGTAGCTGCGGATCGGCGTCCGGCTCACCATCCTCTGTCGGCTGAGCCAGTAAGGTCCAGGTAGCACCACCCAGCAACAGAGCGGCTGTAGTGATACCGGCCAGTTTTGATTTGTGTAAAGCAGGTGTGTTCGCCGACGCCTGCGCGACATGTGATGAAAACGCATCGGTTGGCGGTTCTGAGTTAGCGTACAATTTCGACATAGCCGGAAAGCAATTAGCCGGATAAAGCTCTCTGATGCTTTATCCGGTGAGGTTAAAAAAGGTAAGTCAGTTTTTTGAAAAAATTTTCAGGATACCCAGATGGCCTTGCAGCGACGGCAGGTTTTCTGCTGGGCGAGCTGCGCCCATTCCTGGCTATAAAAAGGCAGACGACACTCCGGATTAGGGCACCGGTACCGTTCACGATACTCTTTATCAATCACTTCCATTTTTTCGTCGGTCGACAGCAGTGTAGAGCAGAGGGTTGGTACCAGCATACTCAGTCCTGCACTCGACAGTACCGGCAAAAAACCAAGAGCGGTCCCGCCCGAACCCAGCACAGCCCCGACGCTGACCACCGACGACAGTATGACACTGCCGGTCCGGATCATACGCTCACGGTTGCGGCAATCGCGTTTGAGTTGGGGATATTGTTCGTAAACCTGTTTCAGGGCCGCAAATTCGGCGGTAAAGTCAAGCGGCTCTTTTTTGGCAACGGCTTCTTCGGCCGGGGGTGGCGGCAGGTATCGGGCAATGAGTTCACGGGCAGTGGTCGTCGTGTCGCCGAAGGTCAGGACATCGTTACTATCGATGAGTTTTTTGATGCTGGATTTTCCATGCAGCATTCAGAGAATCCAGCATCCAGAAAATCCAGAACCTCAAAGCGTACGCAGAAAGGCAATGAGCGCCCGTTTTTCGTGGGGCGTCAGAGAAAGTTTCTGATCGGGCAGGGTTTGGTTGGGCAATCCGAAGCCAAGGCCATTCCCACCGCCCTTATCGTAAAAATCAATGACCTGCTCCAGCGTCGGGTATACGCCGTTGTGCATGTAGGGGGCCGTATTGGCCGCCTCCCGAATGCCCGGAATCTTGAATGCCCGCAAGTGAATGGCCAGCCGCGTAACCCCATACCGCCCCGAATCCGGGCTAACGCTCCGATTATCGGCCGTGGCCGGTACGCCGATTACTTCACTTTCTGTGCGGGTATAATCGGGCGGCACCGTACCGTTGAAAATCGGGTAAAAATGACAGGTACCACATTTGGCCTTGCCCATAAACAGGTTAAATCCCTGTTGTTCCTCAGTGGTTAGCTGCGTAGCCGGGTCACAGCGCATGTAGCGGTCAAACCGCGTGTTAAAGCCGGTCAGCGACCGGACATAGTGAGCAATGGCATTGCTGATGGTTTCGCGCGAAACGGCCAGTCCGCCATAGGCCCGCCTGAATGCCGCCATGACCGCCGCATCGGCCTGAATGGCGTTGAGCGCAGCAGGCCACGAACCGCCCATTTCACGGGGATTGTTGAGTACATCGTGAATCTGCTCTTCGATGGTCAGCGACCGCGCATCCAGAAACTGAAATACCTGTAAGCCAGCCTGCAACAGCGTCGGGGTGTTTCGTCTGATCCGGTCATGGGCCGAGCCGAGCACCAGTGCCGTCGTCTGCCCATCGGTAAATGCCCGTTCGGGCTGATGACAACCTGCGCACGAACGACGTGTCAGCGGACGGGCATTATCGGACAGCAGCGTACCCGAAAACAGCATTTTGCCCAGCGCAATACGGTCGGGGGTCGGCTTCGGCGAACCGACGGGCGCAAACACATAGGGATCAAAAATACCGGAATCGCTGAGCGTCCGGGCCGACGCTGCCAGCATCCGCCGCCCGGTCAGCACGGGAATGTGCAGTTTTTGCTGTGTTTCCGCCAGCGCCTCACCTAACGGATTAGCAACGGTCCGGATAAATACCAGCCGATCGAACCCCTCAAACGAAGACCGGCGCAACAGGCGACCGGCTTTGGCAAACAACCGGTCAAGCTTACCCGCCAGAGCCGGATCAGCCTCCGCCACGGGATAGTGTGCCAGAACACGCCTGAGGGCCTGCATGCTCACGCTGGCCTCCGGCAGACTCTGCCGGTCGACCGGTGAGTCGAAGCCGGAAATCCCAAGCGTAATAATCCGGAACAGTTGCAGACGCATGGCGTCAAACACCTTGCTATCCGTCAGTTGTACCGACGTACTCACCTGCCAAAGCAACCGGATGGTTTGCCGGATTCGGGTCAGTTGGGTGAGTACGGCTGTTTTTTCGCCGGGATCATACGGGAACAGCGTTTCTTCTATCACCTGAAATCCTTCGGGATTAATCTGCTGCCCGACCCCGCCTTCCAGTTCACCTTCGGGCACCGGCGGACCATTCAGCCGGCGGGCCGAATATGGGTAGAGTGCTTCGGTCAGCCATTCAATCCGTTTATAGGCCAGCCGCGCCTGCCGGAAGCGTTGCCGGATCCCCCCTGGCGATTTCCCCCCGCTGACCGCCCGGTACAGCCCTGCCGTTGCCGAATCGAGTGCTACCACATCGGCCACATACATCGCCCGGATTGTCTGCCCCGGCGCGAGGTCAGCCGGCGGTCGCCACGCGGGGAGGCTGGCGAGAAGGAGGATGAGGAGAGATAGACGGGAAGTCATCGGGGAGTGGGGTTAACCAAATGTGTATAGTACCTTATTGAGCGTTACCATTAACTGTTACAAAATAGCTATTGTGCCTGACCATCCTATGATCTAAGTGCCATACATGTTGTCATAATGTTGAAACAGAAAAACCCCCTAAACAGCGATTTTAGGGGGTTTTTGACGGTTTTAGTGGTCCCGACGGGAATCGAACCCATATCAAACGTTTAGGAAACGTCTATTCTATCCGTTGAACTACGGGACCAATATGTACTTATTCTTCAATCGCTGTCCCGACGGGAATCGAAGGCGGACGCGCCCCCGGCCATAGCAAACGTTCAGGAAAAGGCTCCGAGCTGGCGCTCCGGTTCTATCCGTTGAACTACGGGACCAATATTCGTGGCCGGAACTTCCCGAAAGTTTTACACTTTGGGAAGTTGAGATTGCTATCCAACCGTACGGGCGACCCCATGTGGTCGCCCATCCCCATGTGGTCGCCCCTATCAGGAAAGGCGATCCCAACAAAAACAAACCTATAGAGTCTTATCGACCCCATAGGCTTTCCATTACAAAATTGGCTAAAATCCGGCAACTACCCAAGCGGGGCCGCATCTTCTTCATACGCATCCCCGAGCGGAATAAAGGTCCAGTTCGGATAAATGGTATAATGCTTTTCCTTTACCAGCTTAAAGAGCGTTTCCCGCAACTCATCGAGGTTCTCGCGGTTCTGCGCCGAAATAAACACGACGTGGTCCGATTGACGCGTCAGGTACGTGCGTTTCAGATAGGCCAGTGCCGTTTGCTTCTGTTCTGCCGCTGATGGCGGAGCAACTGCCGCCACCGGCTCGTTCTCGTCCCCGCTTATTTCGTGCACCGGTTCCGGCAACCATTCTTCCTTCGGCACAAAGGCATCAATTTTGTTGAAGACCAGAATCGTTGGCTTATCAGCCGCCTTTATGTCCGCTAAGGTCGCCTGTACAACGTCAATGTGCTCTTCAAACGATGAATGAGACACATCGACAACATGCAACAGAATGTCGGCCTCCCGTACCTCGTCCAGCGTCGATTTAAAGGACTCAATCAGCGTCGTCGGCAGCTTCCGGATAAACCCGACCGTATCGGTCAGCAAAAACGGAATGTTGCCCAACACCACCTTACGGACCGTCGAATCGACCGTGGCAAACAGCTTGTTCTCCGCAAAGACGTCGGCCTTGGCCATTGTCCGCATCAGGGTCGATTTGCCAACGTTGGTGTAGCCCACCAGCGCTACCCGTACCAGCCGGTCACGCTCTTTGCGGCGCGTCTGACTCTGCTTGTCAATTTTGGCCAGCTTTTCTTTCAGGAACGCAATCCGGTCCTGCACAATCCGGCGGTCGGTTTCGAGCTCCTTCTCCCCCGGACCACGCATCCCGACGCCCCCTTTCTGACGGCTTAAGTGGGTCCACATCCGGGTCAGGCGTGGATACATGTACTGGTACTGGGCCAGCTCTACCTGTACGCGGGACTGAGCGGTCTGCGCCCGCATCGAGAAAATGTTCAGAATCAGCAGACTCCGGTCCAGCACCTTGATTTCCTTAAACTCCGCTTCAAGGTTACGCACCTGAGCCGGGGTAAGGTCATCGTCAAAAATGATGGTATCAACCGGATTATCAGCAATATAAAGCTGAATCTCCTCCAGTTTACCCTTACCGACAAACGTACGGGTATCCGCACGGTCCAGCTTCTGGGTAAATGTTTTTTTGGTAATCACCCCCGACGTCTCCGCCAGAAACGCCAGCTCGTCGAGATATTCTTTCGTCTGATCGGCGGTCTGTTTCTGGGTGACTAAGGCCACTAATACGGCCGTTTCGGGTTGTTTATGTGTTTCGATCATGTAATCTGAATAAGGAATACAGACCGGTTCAGACACGATGTCTGTCGCTACCGGTTTGCATTATATTGGCTTGATGAATGTCATACAGACCGGCAGCCCTGAACAGAGCGGTACGGTATGATGGCGTTTTTGACACCACACAGGCGGATACACAGGCTTGTGCAGCAAAAGAAGGTCGGTTTACAGAATCATTGGCGTACTTGTTTTCCGGGCTTACTGATTATACGTACGTTGCCACATCGAAAACATCACTTTTTTCACTATTCTTCATGTGGCGACCCAAAGGGCCTTATTCATTAACACGTTACTTTATGGATTAGTTTCGGCCTTACGCACAACCGGTTCCAGTACCTTCCAGACGTTTTCGGCTACCATCCGGTGACCCTCGGCCGTGGGGTGAATCCCGTCGGCCTGATTCAGACGCGGAATTCCGCCGACACCTTCGAGCAGAAAAGGAATCAGAATGGCGTTGTTTTTGTCGGCCAGCTGTTTAAATAATTCACGAAACTCTTTCGTGTAGGTCGTACCGAGATTAGGCGGGATCTGCATACCGGCAATAACAATCGTAGTTTCCGGATTTTTGTGGCGTACGGTATCCATGATCGCCTGTAAGTTTTCGCGGGTAGATGAAAGCGGTAAACCGCGCAATCCATCGTTGCCACCCAGTTCGAGCACGAAAATATCGGCCGACTGACGCAGCACCCAGCTGATCCGGCTCTTCCCGCCTGCCGATGTCTCGCCACTCAGTCCGGCATTGACCACTTTATACGGCAGTCCGAGCGAATCAATCCGTTTACCGATCAGGGCCGGAAAGGCCTGCGAAGGATCAAGCCCGTAGCCCGCCGCGAGACTGTTCCCGTAAAACACGATTACCTTTTTAGCAACTGCCGCAGATGACGTAGCGGCCGGTGCTGATGCCTGTTTCTCACCGGAAGCGGTCTCCGCATCACCCGATGATTTAGAGTTACAGCCAGCCAGCAACGTACACACCAAGGCTGCACCGGTTAAGCCGCTAACTACCTGTCTCCAACGAAGATATGGCATCGCTTTCTTTTGCATAAAAATCATTAGTTTTCTTATCTGAACAACGAAATTAAACAGAGGTTTTACCCTTTAACAGTTCTTTTGGTCCATTCATCCGATTTTCTGTCAAAGATGGAAAGAATCCGGCCCAAATCAGTGTTACCCAACAGATCATCGTTCGCAATGCCTTGCCGGCACTGCCTTTTTTTCATCCATGAGCATCTTACGTGTCGACAATCTAACAAAATCGTACCAAAGCGGAGGCCAGACGCTGACGGTCTTACATAGTGTCAGTTTTGCACTCGAAGCGGGCGACACCTTTTCCATCGTCGGGCCATCGGGCAGCGGCAAAACCACATTACTCGGTCTTTGTGCCGGGCTTGACCGGGCCACCTCGGGCAGCGTTTACCTCAACGGCGTTCAGCTCGACAACCTGAGCGAAGATCAGCGGGCCGCGGTCCGGAATCAGTATGTGGGCTTTATTTTCCAGAACTTTCAGTTGCTGCCTACCTTAACGGCACTCGAAAACGTAATGGTTCCGATGGAACTCAGCGGGCTGGGTCGTCAGAACGGCCGCAGCATCGAGCAAACAGCCCGCGAGCTGCTGGAACGCGTCGGCCTCGGCAAACGCGGCCACCACTACCCGACCCAGCTCTCGGGCGGCGAACAACAACGGGTCTCCCTGGCCCGGGCCTTCGCTAACCGCCCTAAAATCCTCTTTGCCGACGAGCCGACGGGCAATCTCGACACCGACACCAGCGCCACCGTTGTGGACCTGCTGTTTGAACTCAACCGCGAAGCCGGCACCACGCTCGTCCTCGTCACTCACGACCTCGACCTCGCCGCCCGCACCCAACGCGTCATCCGGATCAAGGGGGGACATGCAACCGGAGATACAAATACTATTGCGCGATTGAGTGATTGAGCGATTGCGTGTGTTCACGACCTCTGCTCCGCTCAATCACTCTTTCACTCAATCACTCATTATGAATATCTCATGGCTTTTTCGGATGGCGTGGCGGGATAGCCGCCGGAGTCGTCACCGGTTATTTTTATTTATGTCGGCCATTGTGCTAGGGATTGCGGCGCTGGTCGCCATCAATTCATTCAGCCACAACCTCGCCCGAAGCATCGACGATCAGGCCCGCGAACTGCTGGGGTCCGATTTGTCGCTATCTGCCAGCAAACCGGTTTCGTCGACGCTGCTGAATAAGGTCGGCAGCGAACGCAGCACGGAGATATCATTTGCGTCGATGGTGTTGTTTCCCCGCACCGGAGGCGTCCGGCTCGCGCAGGTCAAAGGGCTGGAGGGCGGGTTCCCGTACTACGGCGTCTGGGAATCTGAACCGGCCAACGCGCCCGACCTCTTCCGGCAAGGAATGACCAAAGGCCAGCGCATTGCCCTGGTCGACGATGCGCTGCTGATCCAGTTCGGGGCCAAACCCGGCGACTCGGTCCGCGTCGGTAACCTGTCGTTTCTGGTAGTTGGCCGCGTCCTGAAAACGCCCGGCCAGTCGGCAGTCGCCACCACCGTAGCACCGACCGTCTTTATTCCGGCCCTGCTCCTGCCCCAAACCGGCCTGCTCCAGAAAGGCAGCCGTGTCTCGTACCGGTTTCATTACCGCTTCCCCGACACGACTAATGTCGAACGGCTGGTTAAACGGTTTGAACCGGTTCTCGACAAGCAAGGTATTAACTACGACACCGTTGCCGAACGCAAACGGCAGACCGGCCGGGCCTTTGAAGACCTCGGTGAGTTCCTGAATCTGGTGGCATTTGTGGCGCTTCTGCTTGGGTGTGTGGGCGTAGCGAGCGCCGTTCACCTGTATGCCAAAGAAAAAATTGCGTCGGTAGCTATTCTGCGCTGTCTGGGCACCAGCGGCTGGCAGGCCTTCCTGATCTACCTCATTCAGACCTCGCTGATGGGTTTGTTCGGAGCCATACTGGGATCGGCGCTGGGGTCGCTGGTACAGCTCGTTCTGCCCGACGTATTCGGCAGCTTCCTGCCCGTCACCGTCGATACGTCCCTGTCGTGGGTAGCCATTGGTCAGGGCGTCGGCACCGGTCTACTGGTGGCCGTCCTGTTTGCGTTGCTGCCGTTGCTGAGCATCCGTACCGTTTCGCCGCTGCTGACCCTGCGGGCCGGTTACGACGAGAGCGCGGATCAATCAGGCCGCGACCCGCTGCGGTGGGGCGTCTATATCCTGATTCTGCTGTTCATTTTCGGGTTTTCCTTTTTACAAACCATGAGCTGGAAAACGGCCCTTGGCTTCACCGTCGGCCTGCTCGTTGCTTTTGGTATCCTGACGGGTATGGGGCAGTTGCTGATGTGGGCCGTCAAACGCTTTTTCCCCGTTTCGTGGAGTTTTGTATGGCGCCAAAGCCTGGCCAGTCTGTACCGGCCCAACAACCAGACCCTGATTCTGATTATTTCCATCGGCCTGGGCGCCTTTCTGATCAGTACGTTATACCTGACCCAGAACCTGCTGCTGAGCCGTGTGGCGTTTTCTGCCAATGGCGGCGAAGGCAGCGTCCGGCCCAATATGGTCTTGTTCGACATTCAGAACGAGCAGAAAAACGGGGTCTTGCAACTGGTGAAACAACATAACCTGCCGGTGGTGCAGTCGGTGCCGGTGGTAACGATGCGGCTGGCCGACATCAATGGCCGGTCGGTAGAGGCGATCCGGCAGGATACGGCGTCTAAAATTCCGGAATCGGCCCTGACCCGCGAGTACCGCGTTACCTACCGTGATTCGCTGATCGACTCCGAAAAACTGATGACGGGTAAAGCGCCTTCGCTGCAGGACGGTATTCCGCATATTTCGGTGGAGAAAGACTATTTCGCCCGGCTGAAGCTCAAATTAGGTGATACACTCACATTCAACGTGCAGGGGGCTCCGATTCAGACCATCGTCAGCGGTACCCGTCAGATCGACTGGAACCGGGTGCAGACCAATTTCCTTGTGCTCTTTCCGGCGGGTGTGCTTGAGCAGGCTCCGCAGTTTCATGTGCTGATGACCCGCGTGGCCGACAACAAACAATCGGCGGCTTTCCAGCGGGATCTGGTCCGGCTCTACCCCAACGTATCCGCTATTGATCTGGGGCTGATTCTGAAAACAGTTGACGAACTGCTCGACAAAGTGTCGTTTGTGATCCGGTTTATGGCCCTGTTCTGCATTTTCACCGGCTTACTGGTGCTGGGCAGTTCAGTGGTGATCAGCCGGTATCAGCGGATCAAAGAAAGCGTATTGCTCCGGACGCTCGGGGCCAGCCGCCGCCAGATCCTGAACATTACGGCTATCGAATACCTGTTTCTGGGCGTTCTGGCAGCGTTGTCAGGCATCTTGTTGTCAGTCTTTGGTAGCTGGGCCTTAGCGTATTTTGTCTTCGAATCGCCGTTCCGCCCCGATGTGGTGCCGCTGCTGCTGATTATCCTGATCATCAGCGTACTAACTACCCTCATTGGTCTGCTCAACAGCCGCGATGTGGTGGTACGCCCGCCGCTGGAAGTGCTGCGGGCAGAGGGGTAAAGCAAGACTATTTGCCGAGTTCCTGTCGTATGTTTTTCACGAAAGCGACAGGAACTTCGGCAATAGCAGCAATCTGGCTATCTGATACAGTCATCGTTAAAATCAGATTTTTTACAATGCTCGTTTTTGCTGTTTCTAAACCCTGCTCTATACCTTTTTGCAAGCCTTCTTTTCTCGCCCGGTCAATAATCATTTCCTGAATTCCCATAGTTGCTGACTTATCACTTAAACCTGCTATTGACTCTTAAAATTTAACACTATAGGCTGGATCGGCAAACCGAACATAATACGGCAAAAACGTCAACAAATCGCTGACTTTTTTGCGGGGCAACTGTCGGGAAAGTAGCCGGCGGGCTAGTGAAAACTTTAAAGCATACAGGTTTTCATCATCCAGCTGCTTTTTCTGTATCGCGAGCAAGGCCGTCAGAACAACAATAGCAAACGGATTTTCATTTTCATTCAACTGAAATTCAGACCATCTCCAGTGCCTGCGCCAGATCAGCAATCAGCACGGCGGGGTCTTCCAGGCCAATATATAGCCGGACTTTATTGAAATTGTCGGGGTTGGCGTTCGGCGTGTCGGTGGTTCGGGAGAATGACACACTCGCCGGAAATACCAGCGATTCATGCCCGCCCCACGATACGCCCAGCAGGAACCGCTGCAAGGCATCGGCAAACGCATCAACGCGGTCTATCTGACCGGTATTCAGCGCGATGGTCAGCAATCCGCCACAGGCTTTCATCTGGCGTTTAGCCAGTTCATACTGCGGGTGCAGCTTCGAGAACGGGAAATAGACATGCTTTACTTTCGGGTGATTTTCCAGAAAGGCCAGCACCTGCAAAGCACTCTGACTGCTTCGTTCCAGCCGCAGTTCAAGCGTCCTGAGGCCACGGATCATCAGCCACGCATTCTGCGGCGAAATGATGCCGCCGAAAGTCATGTATTCCGCATGAAAAATCTTCTTCATCATGGCATTTGTCCCGCAGATCACACCGGCAATCAGGTCGGAATGCCCGCCGATGTATTTCGATGCAGAATGCAGGCTCAGGTCGATGCCCAGTGCGATAGGCTGCTGATACAGCGGCGTTGAGTAACTGTTATCAATCATCGTCACGATCTCCTGACCAGCTTCTTTCCGCGCTTTTGCGATGGCAGCTACCGCCGCCAGATCCTGCAACTCAAACGTAAAGGAGTTCGGTGATTCGAGGTAAATAATCCGCGTGTTCGGCTGAATGGCGTTTTCGAAGTTTGCCGGATCGGTACCGTCGACAAAAGTGGTCGTCACCCCGAAGCGGGGCAACCAGTCAGTCATGAGCCGGTAGGTCCACGAATACGGTTTACTCACCGAAACGATGTGATCGCCCTGCTGTACGTTGGCCAGAATGGCGGTCGACATGGCCGTGCTGCCGCTCGACACCACCAGCGCATCCTCCGCACCTTCGAGAGCGGCCAGCTTTTTCCGCAGAATCTCAACGGTCGGGTTGTTGCCGCGGGTATAAAAATGCTTTTCGTACTCGTAATGCATGTCGTTGCGCATCGCATCGACACTCGGGAACGTAAAGTTGGAAGACTGGATAATTGGCGGTGCGATGGCGTTGAAGTAATTCCCGCGCTCTTCGCCTAATTCGTTCAGGATGTATGAAAGGTCCATAAAGGTATGTATGATTTACGAGGTACGTATTACGATGTACGATTTACAAGGTAAACCAACAGAGCTTTGAAAAAGTAATAACCTGTTAATCAAGCTAAAATATTCGCTTTAGCAGATAATACAGCGGCCAGCCGCTTAGAAACAGCCCCCAGCCCACGGCAGCCGTCAACGGATCACTGATCACTACGTTGACCGACACGACTACCAGGAACAGGATAAACAGTAATGGAATAACGGGATAGGCCCAAACTTTATAGCCCGTGTGCGGATCATTGCCCGCCACCCGCCGGCGGAAAATAAACAGGGTTGCCGCCGCACTGGCCAGGGCAATGCTGTCAATCGACATCACATAATTCACGATTTTCTCGAACGTGCCGAGGAAGAAAAGCGAAATGAGCATGATCGCCAGCAAGAATGTCAGCGCGAATTCCTGCGTCTGGGTCCGGGCATTAACCCGCTTAAAGGCCGGTGGCAGAATCCCGTCGTCGGCCATCGCGTAGTAGACCCGTGGCAACGACAACAAGCTGGCATTGAGGTAGCCCAGCACCGACGTAAAGATGGCAACAGACGCCAGTTTTCCGCCCCATTCGCCAAACATCGCCCGCGCCAGATCGGCAGCAACCAGTTTACTGTTGGTTAGTCCGGTAAAGCCAAGCTGGTGATAATAGGCGTAGTTTAGTCCCAGATACAGGGCCATGATCAACAGCATACCACCGATAATGCCCCGTGGCGTATTCCGGACCGGATCTTTAATGTCGGCCCCGAAATTGAGCACCTGCTGATAGCCGCCATAGGTGTAAAACACCGCAATCAGGCTCGCAAAAAAGCGCCATGCGGCCCCATGCGCTTCCGGTATGGCAGAGCCTGGTCCGGCTTCCGTTAACGTAGTCTCACCGGCTCCCGACATAAAAATGCCCAGGCAAAGCACCAGCATCAGCCCGACTTTCAGACTGCTCAGGATATTCTGGGTACGGGCACCGGAACGAATGCCCAGCATATTGACCACGTAAAAGAAGAGCACCATACCGATGGCGGTCATGTTGATACCCAGCCGGGTATGGAGGTCTTCCGGCAAAAACGGATTCACGTATTCGGCGCCAATCAGGGCCACACCTACATTACCGGCCCCGTAGGTGAGCACGATCACCCAGTTCAGCATAAAGGCAAAAACCGGATGAAAAGCGGTCGAAATGAGTTTGTAGAAACCGCCGGGAAAGTGATAACGGGCCCCGATTTCGGCGTAGGTAAGCGCCCCGCACAGGCTGACAAGGCCACCGGCCATCCATGCTGCAAAAAAAATCGTGGGCGAACCGGCCGATTCCGCTACAATGGCAGGCGTCCGGAAAATACCAATACCGATGACCAGACTGACAACAATCATCATCAGGTCAAATACCGAGAGCTTAGGTTGAATCATGATAACTCAAATAAACAACACGCTAAACGTTTTTGCTACTCCCCTGCCGAATTAGCCCCGATTTGTCCGTCCGCTAATGGTCATGGCGTTGTCCGAAAGCGGACAGAAGCCACCCAAAAACCAAGACAAACGCCTGACTATCAGCCATAAAAACACTTTGGCACTGTGCTTGAACAGAGTAGAGAACGGTGCTGAAGTCAAGTTGCAGAAGCGGCGAAAACGCTGACTCCGAAACAAGCTCCCCTTCGCCTGACCTGTTTGGTCCTGATTCTTCGCCCAACATGGTTTAACGTATGGTAACTTATATTACATGCAGGTATCGCTAAATTGCCGTTATACGATCAAATATACCTTATTATGATTTCGCTTAAAAATATCTCCAAATACTATCCTGCCGGCTTCGGACGGGTATACGTGCTGCGCAATATCAGCCTCGACATTGCTGAAGGTGAGTTTGTTAGCATCATGGGTCCGTCCGGTTCCGGTAAGTCGACACTGCTCCATATCCTGGGTCTGCTCGAAGAACCGTCTGAAGGCGAATACCTGTTTCTGGATACGCCGGTCCAGAAACTGTCCGAAAAACGCCGGACGGATCTGCACCGCAACCACATTGGTTTCGTCTTTCAGGCCTATCACCTGATCGACGAACTGACCGTATACGAAAACATCGAAACGCCGCTGCTCTACAAAGGCATGTCCTCTTCGGAGCGTAAAAGCCGCGTGGCCGATCTGCTCGACCGTTTTAATATCGTAGGTAAAAAAGATCTTTTCCCGAATCAGTTGTCGGGCGGTCAGCAGCAGTTGGTGGGCATTGCCCGGGCAGTAGCCGCACGGCCACGGGTTATTTTCGCCGATGAGCCCACCGGCAACCTGCACTCCGACCAGGCAAAAGAGATCATGGAACTGTTCAAAAAACTGAACCAGGAAGATGGGGTAACCATCGTACAGGTGACCCACTCCGACGTGAATGCGGCCTATGGCAACCGGATCCTGAACCTCAAGGACGGCTGGCTCGAATCAACGCCCGTCCCGACGCTGTAAAACGGCTCTGCCGACAGGATTACAGGATGTTCCGGATAAAAAAGACAACCAACCCTGTAATCCTGTCAAACGACAATACCGGCGCGGGTGAGCAGCGGCATGATGTCGGGAGCAGTGCCTTTGTAAAGCTGAATGCCGGCCACGTTGGCACAGAAGATCACATCGGCATCTTGCAGGACATCCGGCAGAAACAGGCCTTCCAGAACCGGCATTCCGCTACGCAGCAGTTGCCGCCGGATTATGCCGTTGATACAGCCCGATTGCAGCGACGGCGTGTACCAGGTTCCGTTTTTACCCCAGAACAGGTTCGACGCCACGCACTCAGCCAGGTGACCGGCGGTATCCAGCAAAACAGCATCCCCGGCCCCCTGTTGCTGCCGGTAATGACCCGCCAGCACATACGGTAAAGCGTTCAGGGTTTTGCAGGCCGAGATCGTTGAATGGCTCAGCCGGATATCCGGAAAAAGACAGAGCCGTTGCTTAACCGTCACGGCAAACGCCGCTCCCGGACGCGCCGTCAGCAGCCAGTCGGCGTCGCAGGTTGCGGGCGTATACAACCCGCCCGGCTGCCGCCAGACCTGGAGTTTGATACGCGCCGGCTGACCCGTCAGCCGGTTTGCCCCGAGCAGTTGTAAAACGGCAGCGTACAGAGCCTCCGCTGTCATACCGGCAGGGCGGTTCAGGTGCAGTGCCTGCATCCCCTCACTGAGGCGGGCCATATGATCCGGCCAGAACCAAACGGTGTTTTGTTCGTACCGAATGGTTTCAAACAAGCCGTCTCCATATTGAAATGCCCGGTTGTGGGAGCTTGCCACAAAACCGGTTTCCGGCACTATGTCCGAATTATAGACCAAATACATATGCCAAAATTACCGTTTATCCCAAATCGGTAGAAGCGCCAGATTTAACTTCGTAACATTGAACCATTAAACAACGCCAACGTATGAATTTTGTGCGTGCAGGAATCTGTTGGGCTGTCGCCCTCTCTATGTATGCTGTTGCTCCGGCAACGTTTGCGCAAACCGCCGCGAATGCCGTATCGCCCGGAACAGGGGCCGCAAACCGGCTGAGCTTACAGCAATGTATTGAAATTGCCCTTAAGAACAACATAACCATCCGCCAGGGTCAGTTGCAGGTCGAAAACAATGCCCTGCAGTTGCGTCAGGCACGGCTGAACCAATACCCGACGGCAAACTTCAGTGGCAGTCAGGCATTCAACTCCGGCCGTAACGTCGATCCGTTTACGAACCAGGCGGTTCAGCAGAACATTACCTCCAGCAATTACCAGTTAGGTACCTCTGTTACCGTCTTCAACGGTTTTGCGCTGAAAAACCAGATCAAGCAAAATGACCTGGCGCTTCAGGCGTCGCAGCAGGAGCTGAAGGCTACACAGAATAACACCTCCATTACGGTGGCCCAGAATTACCTGAATGTGCTGACCGGTCAGGAACAATACGCTATCGCGCAGCGGCAGGCCGAAGTAACGCAGGCCCAGCTCGACCGTACGCAGCGTCTGGTAACGGCCGGTACACTGCCCGAAGCCAACCTGTATGACCTCCGGGCGCAGCTGGCACAAAACCAGGTAGACATTGTTAATGCTCAGAACACCCTGGAACTGGCTAAGGTTGCGCTTCAGCAGGCCATGAACGTGCCGATCCAGAATATTGAGGTAGAGCCGATCAACGTGCCGAATCCAAGCACAGCCCCGTACATGGAAAGCGTGCAGCAGATTTATGAAACAGCAAGCTCGTTTCTGCCGGATGTGCAGGGGGCCGATCTGCGGGTGCGAAGTGCCGCATTCGGCGTAGAGGCCGCCAAAGGGGGCTTGTATCCGTCGCTGTCTATCAACGGCAACCTGTCGACCGTTTACTCCAGTGCTGCCCGCCAGCGGTTTATCTCAAACGGGCAAAAAGTTACGGTGCCGACGTCTTATTTTATTCCTCTGCCAGACGGTACCCAGTTTCAGGTACTGACCCAGACACCCGACGGATCGTATTCAAGCTTTAACTATTTCGAACAGTTACAGAACAACCTGAACGAATCCGTATCGCTGTTCCTGCGGGTACCGATCTTCGGGAACTTCCAGGCACGTAACCGCATTACAACGGCCCGGATTCAGCAGCAGAACGCCGAACTGAACTCACAGAACATACGGTTGCAGTTACGCCAGCAAATCGAAACGGCCTATACCAACATGCGGGCCGGTGCAAACCGCTACCTGGCCACCCAGGCTCAGGTAACTTCGCTGGAACGGGCTTTCCAGGCAGCCGAGAGCCGCTTCAACGCCGGTGCCCTCAACGCAACCGAATACAATATTGCCAAAACCAACCTCGACCGTGCGCGGGCCAGTCTGGTACAGGCAAAATACGATTACGTGTTCAGAACGAAAATCTTAGATTTCTTTCAGAATAAACCGCTCACATTTGAATGATTGAGTGAATGAGTGATTGAGTGAGTGAATAGCACCATAGTCAATCAATCATTCTGTTAATCATTCACTCATTAATGATCAATATGAAAAAGAAGTCAAACCGTATCTGGTGGATACTGGGGGGTGTGGTTGTGGTGTTGGTTGGCGGGTTAGTCGCGGCCAAACAAGCGGGCTGGATTGGAAAGCCGAAAACGACAGAGGTTGATTTTGCTACGGCAAAACGGACAAACATCATCGAACGCGTAAGCGCTTCGGGCCGCGTACAGCCGCAGGTCGAAGTAAAGATCAGCCCCGACGTATCGGGGGAGATCATTGGCTTATACGTCAATGAAGGTGATTCGGTGAAAGCGGGTCAGCTGCTGGTAAAAATCCGGCCTGACAACTACGAATCGCTGCTGTCGCGGGCTGAAGCTACGGTAAACCAAAGCCGTGCGCAGCTCGAACAATCCAAAGCCTCCGTCGCTCAGTCGGAAGCACGGCTTATCCGGGCCAAAACCGACTATGAGCGAAACCGCAAACTCCTTGCCGACAAGGTAATTGCCAGTACTGACTTCGAACAATCAGAAGCGAACTTCAACGTGGCCCGGCAGGAAGTAGAAGCCGCCCGCGCCAACGTAAAAGCGGCTCAGTTCAGCATCCAGAGCGCTGAAGCCAGCCTCCGCGACGCCAGAGAAAACCTGCGGAAAACAACCATCTATTCGCCGGTAAACGGTACGGTCTCCAAACTGAACGTCGAACAGGGCGAACGCGTGGTCGGTACGTCGCAGATGGCCGGTACCGAAATCATGCGGCTGGCCAACCTCAACAACATGGAGGTGCGGGTCAACGTCAACGAAAACGACATCGTACGGGTCAGCATGGGTGATACGGCTGATATTGAAATCGACTCCTACACCACCGCCGGCCGGAAGTTCAAAGGCGTGGTCTACGAAATTGCCAACACAGCCAACGGCCTGACCAGCTCGGCCACCGGGGCTTCGATGTCGACCGACGCCGTGACGGAATTTGAGGTTAAAATCAAAATCCTGAACAGTTCATACCGCGACCTGGCGGCTCAGAAAGGCAAGAAGGGCTATCCGTTTAAACCGGGTATGACGGCTTCCGTAGAAGTGATTACCGACCGGAAAAACAACATCCTGACCGTACCGATTGCTGCTGTCACAACCCGTAGCAACACCCCGGCGCCGGATGCCGGCAACAATAACGGTTCGGACAACAACGGCAATCAGGACCAGAAAGAAAATCAGCCAAAAAAAGAGGAAGCGGTGAAGGAAATCGTCTTCATCAATCAGGGTGGCAAGGCCGTCGAACGCGAAGTTAAAACCGGCATCAGCGACTTCGAAAACATCGAAATCAAGTCAGGGCTGAAAGACGGGGAACAAATTATATCGGGTCCTTTCCTGGTCGTGTCCAAGAAACTTAAGAACAATGACCTGGTAGTGAAACGCGACCCGAAAAAACAGCAGAAACCAGCGGAGAAGGAAAACTAAACCCGCTCAAGACGCTAAAGAGATATACTCCCTCCGGCCCTGCTCCGGCAGTCCGGTCCGGCGAGGGAGAAACCGCCAAAAGCAGGTTTTCTACGCCTGAAAAACTCAGATTAATAATAACGGACAATTGGTTAAAAGACGCCGGGACATTCCAGGCGTTTTTTCTTTTTTAAAGCAATCCGGCACACAACCTTTTCCGTTAGTTTTCTATCTTATACGTAGAACCGATACAATGTTTCCGGACAACGATAAACAACTGGCCATGTCTTGTGCCGAGGGCGACAGCGCTGCTTTCGACCGGCTTTACCACCGCTATGCCCCGAAAATGCTGGTGGTATGCTCGCGCTATGCCCGCGACCGCGACGAAGCACACGACCTGTTGCAGGAAGGTTTTATCCGCGTATTCGAACAGATTCACACGTTTAAGGGTGCAGGCTCACTGGAAGGCTGGATCCGGCGCGTGATTGTGTCGGTCGCCCTGGCCAACTACCAGCGCCATCACGCGGAACGTAGCCAAACCAAAAGTCTGTCTGCTGAGTTTACCGACGATGATCAGCCATTCCGTGCCGAAGAAATTACGGCACAGATCGCGTTTGATGATATGCTCCGGATGATTCAGCAACTGACGCCCGCCTACCGCATGGTTTTCAACCTTTATGTTTTTGAAGGCATGAAACATCATGAAATCGCGGAACAGCTGGGCATAAGCGAAGGGACCTCCAAGTCGAATCTGGCCCAGGCCCGGCGCATCTTACAGGAGCGTATTACGAAAGTAATGTTTGATCTATCTTAATCATGAACACCACGAACAACTTTGACGACAATGAACTGGATGAAGCATTCCGGTCGGCCCTGGACGACCGCCGTATGCCCGTTCCGCCGGCCGTCTGGGCAAATGTCCGGGCAACGGCACTGGAGAAACAGCTGATTAAAACACGGATACTCAACAACTGGCTGAGGGGAGCCACGGCGTTGCTGGCCGCCTGTCTGGCGCTGGCACTGTATTTTCTGGGAAAGCAATCCGTTAGCCCGGCTACGGACGGGAAATCAATGGCCGCCACTACGAAGCAGCAGCCGGCCAACCCGACCGGCGCCCCAACCAATGCAGACAGCGATTCGCCGGATAAACCACAAATCCGGGCGGGCCTGCCGCTGGGCATGACCGTAGATCGTGGGCAGTTAACGGCTATCGAAAAACGGGCTGTTCAGCCAGCCCAGGAAGCCGCCTCGCCCACCCTGACAGGCCGTCCGGACAGCAAGCTGGCAGAAACGCTCCCGGCCCAGGCCGACGAGGCCGCAGAAAGCAGTAATGATTCCGAACGGACAGCCGAACCGGCCCTGGCGCCTACCAAAAACCGCGCGGAAGACGAAATGCCTGAAGGTAGCGAAATGCTTCCGACTGCCCCTGAATCAGAAAATAACCTGATCATCAACAGCCAGTCGGAGCTAATGCATCAGCCCGACGGCAGCAATGCCACCTACCAGCCCGTTCTGATGCCGCAAACCCCGGCCGGGGCCTATCCGATGGCGCCCATCCGGAGCCTGAACGAGCCGCAGACCGGGGCCGGTCAGTTGCAGCGTACTGCCGTACAGCCCTATAGCTGGTCTGTTTTCCGGATGTTTGATTACCTGGCCCCGTTGTTGCCAAAACCGGCTACGAAACGTGTACACAAAAAAAATAAGGCCGGCAATTAATTGCTTATCAGCATATTACAAATACCCCTAAAAAAAATTTACATTTTTTTACACGTTGACACAACCATTTCAGGCCGCTTTCTATCTTGTTATTGTAAGGCACACAGGAAGGCTTTAACGTGTGTCACTAAACGAGTCTACTCTTTCTAATCTTATCATATTCGAACGAAGTTATAAATGGCTGGCAGCGCAATCTGTCAGCCATTATCTTTGTTATATGATACCTGAACCTTTCCGTGCCGCCATCATCGGCGGTGGCCGCATTGCCGACAACAATCACATACCTGCTCTAAAAGCCCTGACCGGCCGCGTTGAGGTGGTAGCCGTTTGCAGCCGCGATCAGACAAAAGCCCGTGCTCTTGCCGACCGGCATAATATCCCGCACGCCTTTTCCGATGCCGCTGCTATGTATGCCGTTGCGGCCCCGAATCTGGTGGTGATCTGTACTCCCAACAAGCTGCATTATCCCTTTGCCCTGCAGGCCCTCGAACAGGGCTGCCACGTCTTTTGCGAAAAGCCGCCTACCCTGACCGCACACGAAGCCCGCCACCTCGCCGACGTAGCTGCCGGCAAAGGGCTCATGCTGGGCTATAACCTTCAGCTCCGGCAGACCGCCGAATGGCAGTTGTTCAGCCGTTGCAAAACCGAAGGC
Organism: Arsenicibacter rosenii; assembly: GCF_001870735.1. Classification (GTDB taxonomy): domain Bacteria; phylum Bacteroidota; class Bacteroidia; order Cytophagales; family Spirosomataceae; genus Arsenicibacter; species Arsenicibacter rosenii. The sequence continues at coordinate 92,271 of NZ_MORL01000016.1, forward strand.
CGCCTCGGCGATCTGTACCACATCAAAGCCAGCTTCCTGCGCCGGCGCGGCATTCCGGGGTGGGGTTATTTTACCAACAAGGAAATGCAGGGCGGCGGGGCGCTTATGGACCTTGGCGTTCATGTGCTCGACCTGGCATTGCTGGCGTTCGATTATGCACTACCGACACAGATTCTGGGCAATACCTACGACGTGATTGGGAAGGCGGGCGGCAAAGGCCTGATGGGCAGCTGGGATCCGGCACAGTTCGGGGTCGAAGATGCCTGCATGGCCTACCTGTCGTTTGCCAACAAAGCGTCCATTATCCTTTCGGCTTCGTTTGCCCTGAATCAGCAGGCCGACATCGACCGTAATCTGGAGTTATTTGGCAGCAAGGGCGGCGTACGGCTGTTTCCGTTTGTGCTGCACACTGAACTCGCCGGTGAGCTGGCCGATGTACATTTCCCCTACCTGCCCGACACCGACATTCAGCTCAAAAACACGGAAGCCTTCGTGGATGCCTGTGAAGGCAAAGCCTCAACCGTCTGCACCGCTGAGCAGGGCGCACGACTCATGCAGGTGGTAGAGCAGATTTACGGGCAAGCCTGATTAAGTTGCTGAACGGTCCGCCCTTAAACCAACTAGTTTACCACATAGAGTACATCAGAAACTATACTCTTTGTTTTTCTATGTGCCTATGTGGTATAGGCAACAGGGTCACACGCTGGAATGGCTGAACACTCCGGGGGAAAAGTTAGTTTTCCCGGAAATTGTTTCAAGCGTTATGAACAGCAAAACTCTATCCAACTCCTTCCGGCAATGGTCGAAGCCCGCTTCGTTGCCACTGCTTCTGAGTGTGCTGTGCGTCGAAACCGGCTCGGGCCAGCCTGTCCGCGGTATGGTTCCGGCATTCAACCACAACACAGCTATCGCTTCATCCACCGCATTCCTTGTTGCCAAGCCGGCTACGACACCAAAGACCGTGAAGGTGGCCGACATTACGGTGGCCGACATTACGGTGTCGGGTAAAGTGGTGGATGCACAGGGCGGCGGACTACCCGGCGTCAGCATTTCCATCAAAGGCACCACGCGCGGCACTACCTCCAATGTCGACGGTACGTTTCAGTTAAGCGTTACGGGACCTGAAGATGTGCTGGTATTCAGCTTCATCGGCTACACCACGCAAGAGGTCGTTGTCGGTACGCAGACCGTACTTAATATTACCATGGCCGAAGACAACCAGACTCTGAACGAGGTGGTCGTGGTTGGCTACGGTACCCAGCGAAAACGCGACGTTACCGGCTCGATTGCCAGAGTGCAGGGCGACGATATCATTAAGTATCCTGTACAAACGCCAACTCAGGCCATTCAGAGCAAAATGGCGGGGGTACAGATCATTGCCTCAGGCCAGCCAAACTCGCAGCCGCAGATCCGTGTCAGAGGAACCGGCTCGGCCCTCGCCGGCGTGAATCCGCTGTATGTAGTCGACGGGGTGCTGACCGATGATATCCGGAATATCAACAACACGGACATCCTCAGCATCGAGGTACTGAAAGATGCATCGGCCGCCATTTACGGGGTACGGGCCGCCAACGGGGTGGTGATCATCACGACCCGCAAAGGCAAGTCGGGGGCCACGCAGGTGCGCTACGACGCCAATATCGGCTTCCGGCAGGCATCGAACCTAGTGCAGATGGCTAACCGCGATCAGTACATCAGCTACCTGCGCGATGCTGCCCCCAACCAAAACGTCAGCAATCCGCCGCTGACTACCGATCAGACTGTCAACTGGTATGATCTGGTACTTCGGAACGCGCCGCAATCAAGCCATAACATCTCGATTTCAGGCGGTGGCGAACGGAACACGTTCTTTATCAGCGGCGGTTATTTCACCGACTATGGTGTGGTGAATACCAACGATTTTAAACGGCTGACCTTCCGTGCCAACAACGAGGTTAAGATTTCAAACAAGCTGACATTCAGCAACCAGCTGTCGTTTTCGCGTGGTAATGAGCGGCCGGTTGAGCTGGGCGATACCTACCGCAGCGTATACCGGGCCTCACCGATTGTGCCAGGCAAGGTGGGCGAAAAATATGGTAACCTCTCGGCCTTCGGCAACGTGGGCAACCCGCTGCTGGGCATCGAATCACGGAACCAGCGGATTCTGAATAACCGGTTCCAGGGCAACGTCGCCCTCGACTACAAACCCGTCGAGTGGCTGCGGCTGCACTCGGGCTTTAACACCGACCTTGTTTTCAACCGTGACCGGACCTACCTGCGCAGTTTTGAAAACGACGCGAATACCTTTATCACCGCAGGCGGTAACCAGCGCCGGCAAAACAGTCAGCTGAGCCTGACCGAAAACAAATCCCTGCGGTATATCTTCGATAATACCGTTACGTTCGACAAAACGTTTGGCAAACACGGCGTTACGTTCCTCGTCGGGTCGGTGACCGAACAGTTTACGTCTGATTTTATCAGCGGCTCGCGCATCAACGTACCGAACAACCCCAATCAGTGGTATCTCGGCCTGGGCAATCCCGATCAGCAATCGTCGAACAACAGCGGCGGCGATTTGCAGACCCGGCAGTCGTTTGTGTCGCGCATCAACTACAGCCTCAACGACCGCTACCTGCTCAACGCCTCGATCCGGGCCGACGGCAGTTCTAAATTCCGCGAACGTTGGGGCTATTTCCCGACGGTAGGTATCGGCTGGGTGATCTCGGAGGAGAATTTCATGAAGAGCCAATCGCTGTTTAACTTCATGAAACTGCGGGGTAGCTGGGGGATTCTGGGTAACGACAACATCGAAAGCAGTGCTTACATCCTGACCGCTGCCGTCAACATTCCGTACTTCTTCAACAACGGTCAGACCCTCGGCACCGCCATTCAGGACATCAAAGACCAGCAGTTGAAGTGGGAACGGACTGAACAGATCGACGCCGGTCTGGAGTTTGTGATGCTGGGCAACAAACTGTCGGGGGAGATTGATTACTACAGCAAAACCACCCGCGATGCCCTCGCCTACCGCATCATCCCGGCCATTTTCGGCGATCCGGACAATCAGTTGCTGACCAACATTGCGTCGTTCCGGAACCGTGGCTTTGAGTTTTCGCTGAACTGGAAAGACGAGATCAAAAAGGGCTTTACCTACAGCATCGGTGGTAACCTGACACTGAACAAAAACGAACTCGTCGGCCTCAACGGCGGACAGGCGCTGCTGGCCGGTTCGGTCGGGCAGCAGGGGCTCGTGACGCGGACCGACAACGGTCAGCCGGTGGGTAGTTTCTACGTGCTGAATGCCATCGGCATTTTCCAGAATCAGGCCGAAATCGACGCTTCGCCGGTGTTTGGCACCCGCGCCAACGTCCGTCCCGGGGATCTGAAGTACCAGGACATCAACAACGACGGCGTCATCAATACCGACGACCGGATCTATGCCGGTTCGTACCAGCCTAAGCTGTATTACGGGATTAACCTGAGTCTGAGCTACCTGGGTTTTGACCTGGCCGCCGATGTGTACGGCAACGCCGGTAACAAAATCTACAACGGCAAGAAAGCCTTCCGCTTCGAAAACACCGACAACATCGAAGCCGCCTACGCCGATGCCCGCTGGCAGCAGGATCGCCCGTCGCAGACCGACCCGCGCATCATCACCTCCGCCACACCGGCATCCACCTACTTTGTGGAATCCGGCTCGTTTGTCCGGCTCAACAACCTGACGCTTGGCTACACGGTTCCGTCGTCGGTGCTGAGCAAGGTAAAGATTCAGACGGCGCGGCTCTATGTGACCTCACAGAACCTGTTTACGGCCAAAAAATTCAGCGGGTTCAGCCCCGAATTGCAGGGCGGTCCGCTGGAGTCGGGCATCGAACTGAACGCGTATCCGACTACCCGCACGTTTGCCGTCGGGCTTAACCTGGGCTTCTAATTCAAAGACATCATAACCATGAATCATACACGCAACATACTGGGCATACTGGCCATAGCAGCGGCTTCGGCGGCGGGCTTAACGGCTTGTAAAAACTTTCTGGATGCCGCTCCGCAGGGTCAGATCGAAGAAACGGCGATCCGGAACGACCCTGCTGCCGCCCAAAACCTCGTGACGGGCGTATACAACACCATGTGGGACGGCAGCATGCACGGCTTCGACTATGTCGGCATGACCGATATCGCGTCCGACGATGCCGATAAGGGCAGCACCGCCACCGACGGCGCCAATACCTACGGCACCTTCGACAACCTGAACCCGACGGCCGGTGTCGGGAACCTCAACAACGTGTGGTCGGCTTATTTCCGCGCCGTTGCCAAGGCCAATCAGGCGCTGGCCCTGATTCCGCTGAGCCCCGCTGACCAGACAACACGCAACCGCCTCGAAGGCGAAGTACGGTTTCTGCGGGCCTATTTTTACTTTAACCTGGTCCGGTTTTTCGGAGGGGTACCGCTGATTACGAGTGTGCCGCCGGTCGAAGAAATCAATAATAACCAGTTGCAGGCACGCGCAACCAAACAGGCCGTTTATGACTTCATCATCAGCGAACTGCGGTTTGCGGCCAACAACCTGCCCGTAAAAGCACAGACCCAGACCGGCCGTGCCACCAAAGCAGCGGCAATGGGGATGCTCGCCAAAGTGTATCTGTACCAGAAAAACTGGCAGCAGGCCTATAACCTGACCGACTCGATCATTAAAAATCAGGTGGGTAGCTATGACCTGCTGCCAACGTATGCCAACATATGGCGGGAGACCGGGGCCAACAGCGTGGAATCACTCTTTGAAGTTCAGACCGGCATCAACCTGGCTTGTAACGCGGCCATTCCGATCTATGTAGTGTCGCAGGGCCCGCGGGCGGGTGGCAAACGCGGCTGGTCTGATCTGGGTTTCGGCTTCAACACGCCGTCGCAGTCGCTGCTGAACGAGTACGAGGTCAACGACCGCCGCCGCGACGCAACGATTATTTTTATCAACCCTGCCCCGCGCGGCACGGTGCTGTGGGATGGCTTCCGGCTGCCAAGCCGCGACTCGGTCGAAAACGACCGGTATAACTACAAAGCCTACCACAGCCGGACGGCCGAACGCAACTGCGGTGTCAACGACCGCCTGCCGAAAAACCTGCGGGTGCTGCGGCTGGGCGAAATTCTGCTGATTCACGCCGAGGCAGCCCTCGGTATCGGCCGCAGTGCTGATGCCCTGACCGACATCAACCGCCTGCGCGCGCGGGCCGGCCTGACGGCACAAACGAGTATTGACCTCACGAAAATCTGGCACGAACGCCGCGTGGAAATGGCGATGGAGCAGGATCGTTTCTTCGACATTGTGCGGCAGGAAGATGTGCAGTCGGGTCGGGCGGTGCAGGCCTATGCGGCCCACGGCAAGACGTTCGTAAAAGGTAAAAACGAGGTATTCCCGATCCCGCAAACGCAGATTCAGCTCAGCGGCGGGATACTGACGCAGAATCCGGGGTATTGATGAGGTTTCGCAGGGTTGACCGGCATGCTACCTCACCCCCTGCCCCCTCTCCTGTTTTCAGGAGAGGGGGTATTTACTGACACTTCCCCTTTAACTTAAGCAAAAGGGACTTTCCGGGCACTAAAAAGCCCCTCTCCTTCCTTCAGCTAAGCTTGCAGGAGTTTTAGAGGTAATTGTACTCACCCCCTGCCCCTCCCGAATCGTCGGCCCGGCCAGAAAAACAGGAGAGGGGGTGTTTACTGACACTTCCCCATTTAGGTTAAGCAAAAGGGACTTTCCGGGCACTAAAAAGCCCCTCTCCTTCCTTCAGCTAAGCTTGCAGGAGTTTTAGAGGTAATTGTACTCCCCCCCTGCCCCTCCCGAATCGTCGGCCCGGCCTGAAAAACAGGAGAGGGGGTGTTTACTGACACTTCCCCATTTAGGTTAAGCAAAAGGGACTTTCCGGGCACTAAAAAGCCCCTCTCCTTCCTTCAGCTAAGCTTGCAGGAGTTTTAGAGGTAATTGTACTCACCCCCTGCCCCTCCCGAATCGTCGGCCCGGCCTGAAAAACAGGAGAGGGGGTGTTTACTGACACTTCCCCATTTAGGTTAAGCAAAAGGGACTTTCCGGGCACTAAAAAGCCCCTCTCCTTCCTTCAGCTAAGCTTGCAGGAGTTTTAGAGGTAATTGTACTCACCCCCTTCCCCCTCCCGAATCGTCGGCCCGGCCAGAAAAACAGGAGAGGGGGTGTTTACTGACACTTCCCCATTTAGGTTAAGGGAAAGGGACTTTCCGGGCACTAAAAGGCCCCTCCCCTTAATTCAAGGGGAGGGGTTGGGGTGGGGTCCTTCCCTTTCCCCTTGCGCGAAAAACAAACCACGACACCCGCCATGTCGTGGTTTTTCCGTTTTTTTACGGCATGGATAACCAACCCGTACGCATTACCGTTGTTGGTGGAGGAAGCTGGGCGACCGCCATCATCAAAATTTTGTCGGAAAATAACGTCAACATCCGGTGGTGGCTTCGGAATGAAGCCGACGCCAACCATATCAAGAAATTTCATCACAACCCCGGTTATTTAAGCGACGTCCGGATTTCGCCCCGCAAAGTCCGCGTCTGCACCCGTATCCGCGACGCCTTCCGCCAGTCGGAGTACGTCATTCTGGCGGTGCCCGCCGCCTTTATTGCCGATGCGCTCAGCCCCCTGACAGCCAAAGACTTTGCCGGCAAATGTGTAATTTCGGCCATTAAAGGCATGATTCCGGACAACAACCAGCTCGTGACCGACTGGGTTACCGATCAGTACGGCGTACCGGCCGACCACGTCGCGGTGATTGCCGGGCCGTGCCACGCCGAAGAAGTGGCCCTTGAAAAACAATCGTACCTGACCATCGGCTCGGCCGGGCCCGACAGTGCCGGCGCGGTGGCCGGCCTGCTGACCTGCCGCTTTGTGCAGGCCTCTCCCCTCGACGACATCTACGGCATTGAATACAGCGCGGTGATGAAAAACATCATTGCCCTCGCCTGCGGGATCACCCACGGCCTCGGCTACGGCGACAACTTCCAGGCCGTACTGGTGTCGAACGCCATGCAGGAGATCAAGCGGTTTGTGGATGCGGTCTACCCCAAACACCGCGACCTGAGCGGTTCGGCCTACCTCGGCGACCTGCTCGTGACGGCCTACTCCCCGTTCAGCCGCAACCGCACCTTTGGCAACCTGATTGGCCGTGGCTACACCATTCAGTCGGCGCAGGCCGAAATGAAGATGATTGCCGAGGGCTACTACGCCGTCAAGAGCATTCACGAGATGAACCGGCAATACGGCGTATCGATGCCGATCACCGAAGCTGTCTACCAGATTCTGTACGAAGGCGCCTCCCCCGTCGCGGAGATGAACGAGCTGAAAGGAAAGCTGAAGTAAGCTCGTTGGGGGCTGACTGCTACCATTGTCTGTCTGCCTGAATGCCGGAAGAGCGCTAACCATAGCCATATAGGAGGCAAAAACATGTTAAAATCTTTGTTTTTCTATGTGGCTATGTGGTATTTAGCCCTTTATGTCACCCGGCAATCCCCATGAAGCTACTGAACACCCTCCTCTCCGTCTGCCTGCTGACGATTGGCGCCGCCTGTAACGGGCAAAGGAAAACCGATACGCAGCAAGCCGCCAAACCGGCCCCGACCGTCATCCGGCCGTTTAAGGCGGCATCCGCCCTTCCCGACTTCGACACAACCCTCGTCAGTCAGTACATCCGGAGCATTTTTCAGGATTCGAAGGGGCAGTTGTGGTTCGGCACCATTGGCGAAGGCGTGGTGCGGTACGACGGCAAAACGCTGACCTATTTTGCCCGTCCCGCCGGCTTTATCAATAACACCGTTTATGCCATCAACGAAGACCGGCAGGGCAACCTGTGGTTCGGGACCGACCAGGGCGTTTACCGGTACGACGGCAAAACCTTCCGGAACTATGCGCAGAAAGACGGGCTGACCCACCCCGACATTACCCGCAAAGGCATCCTTGTCGACCGGACGGGAGCGGTTTGGGTAGGTACGCACCGTGGTGTGTTCCGGTACGATCCGGTTGCCGACCAGAAGGGCGCACCGGCCTTTTCCCCTTTTCAGGCGTTGCCGCCGGTCAACGTGGCGGGCATCCTGGAAGACCGCAGCGGGGCGATCTGGTTTGCGACCTCCGACAAAGGCGTTTTCCGTTACGACGGCCAAAGCATTACCACGCCGGTACAACAGGAAGAACTCGGCGAAAACTATGCGGGCGGCATCGCGCAGGACAAGGCCGGCAACCTGTGGTTTACCTTTAAAAACGGCATCTGCAAATACGATGGCCACACGCTGACCGAATACACGGCCAAAGACGGCCTGGGCGGCACCGAATTCTGGGGCATCTACATCGAGACATCGGGGATTATATGGGTAACGGCTCGGGGCAGTACCACGCGCTTTGACCCGACTATGCCCTTACCGAACCCCAAGGCATTCAGGGTATTCACTCAGGCTGACGGCTTAACCTGCTGTGTACAAAGCATGTATCAGGACAAGGCCGGCAATATGTGGTGGGGCACAGGGCAAGGGCTTTACCGCTTCGACGGCAACCGGTTCTACCAGGTAAAGCAGCGCGGCCCGTGGTGAGCCTGATGTAATGCCACGCCTCAAAAGAAAGTATTACCATACCTTAAAATGGTATTTTGTTTTTAAAATCTATTTACTTTCTTTGCGCTTAACCACCACTAAGTAAACACATTGCACCCATTGACACACACCGGTCTGCTTCTCCGCCCGCCTGAATCAGGCGAGGGTTTCTGTTTTGTTTTTTGGAATAGCTGATAGGATGATGCTTTGGGAAGAACTCTCTTATAGAAACATATGCGCGTTTTGCATTGTTGATGGAGAATTAAACGGTCTGACAATACAGAATGCGCATTTCGTATTGTTTCAGCTAAGCTGCTGAAGCTAAAACAGGTTACAGATCTCTATATCAACAACTTACGTAAAAGAAAAACTGAATATTTGAAGTATTTTGACATTTCTTGATTTTATCTCAGACAGGCGTAAGTTGCGTCTATTTGAGAGTTAGGCACAATACTATGACAGAACTGACACCAGAACAAATTCAACAATACAAGGAAAGCTTTGAACGTATGCAACGCTACGACGAGCGACTTAAAATTGCTGACAATCTTAATCGAGAAAAATTAGACGAGTTGGTAGACCTTGTGAATGAAATATTCGCAAGGAATAACGTGGTTGACAGAATTGACAAAAGCCATATAAGATTTAATGCGGACTATATTGGCAACATTGTCAAAATTGACGATAAGAAATTATCTGAAATAATTTTCAACGAAATCTACCCCAAACCGACCCTTAAACTTTATTCTCATTTCACAAACTTTAATGCCGCTTGCAGCATCTTAAAGAACAAAGAGCTTTGGTTATTTAATCTAATAAACAATTTTGGGGCAGATGAGTTTCGGCTATTTTACGAGGAGCATAATATAGACGGTTACAAACATTTTAAAGAGACGTTTGGAATTAAAACGGATTATAGGTCTTTGATGAGCGAAATTTTTTCTCTGTGTTTAACATCTGACAATAACACATCACCTGACCTATGGAATTATTTTGGTTATAGTGGAACGGGAATAAAATTGACTTTTGAAATTGAAAGCAAGATCCCAGACTTTAGAGAAGTATATTATTCAAATAAGGACAATCCTCAAAAAATCCCTTTTTTAGCAGACCTCTTTGACACTATTCTTTCAAAATATAACTACCCCTTAAACTTCACCTACATCTCGAAGATTGGAGCATTTTATATTCACGGGAAATTTGACAATGAGCAAGAGTATCGTTTTTTGGTGAAGCGGACTTCAGACATTTACAATGCGTGGGACTTTGTACCAGTAGTCTTTAATAATGACATTACTTACATCGTTTTGCCTTTTAGTTCAAGACTTGCAGAATTCAAGCTGAAGAAAGTCACGAAAGGACCAAGATGTAGCGATACTAACTTCGACATAATAAAAAGCATTTTGCAGACAAATTACACTGACACGATTGATATCGAGGAATAAGTACTGTGTCTAACATTGCATTGGCAATATGGCGGGGCGACGAATATATTCTCATCTTTTTATTCGCTACTCAGCTTCGGTTTCAACAGACGAATAACTCCGAGCAACAGAATAAACAATGAGCTTTAGTATCTTTAATGAGCAGCGGCACTGGGCAGACGTAACACAGAATACCGCCACATCGCCAATGCTTTAACGTTAGGCACAATATTAAGAAACCACCGTATGAAGAATAATTCAAGAGCAACAATTGCATTTATTGCAGGCTGCATCATTTCAAATAAGCAAACTTCTTCTGTTTACGATTACCTACAATCTAAACATATATTAATAATTGGAACTATCAATGGATCAAACATTAATTTGTATGACCATGACCAAGGATGTCATTTGACAGGAAATGTAAGTAATTCCTCGTTTAATTTATATCATTATGGAGACGCCCACCATATTAGCTTTGAAATTAAGGGTAAAGAATTTAATGGTTATGATTATGGGTCAAGTTTCCATTTTAGTGGAAGTGTCAACGGAAACTCTATTTCACTGTATGATTATCAACATTCAAAGCATTTTAACTATTCAATCTAAAAAAATAAAATATGACAAACGCTAACTTGTTACCTTACTATCCAAGATTTATTTTCAATTGTGATGATGGAAATTGTTTGACAACAGGAGATCTTGAACTATTTAAATTTATAAAAGAAAAAGGCTCAGAATATGACATTAGCCGTTTTAAAACAGGAGAAAGAATTGAAATTTCTTGGGTAAATGAAAATGATGAGACAGAAGTCAAAACTTATATCATCGACCATATTGACATCCATCAAATAAAATATGACCTTGATGAACCAACATATGGACTTAATTCCAACGACTGTACAGCTCTTGCTGGCAAAGAGAAAAAATGGATGATGGAGATTTACATTTTTTTGAATACAGTAAAATAAAAAATACTGTGTCTAACATCGAATTGGCAATAGTGGGGCTGACAGTTGTAAACTCAACATTTGTAATTCTATTGGGTATTTGTGCAAATGTTGGGCTGATGTTTTCCAAATGCCCCACCATCGCCAATTCGTAGCCGCTCCGACGCAATTGGGAGGGGGAATGCAGTGCGCCAGTTTTGGCGCTAACTTCGGCGTGGGTAAAGCTTGTTTTGGTAGCGCCGAAGTTAGCCCAAAACCATGAAAAAACACTTCGTCAATGCTTGGGGTTAGTTTGCAGGTGGCCCTTATCTACTCTCCCAACTTCGTGGAACTGGCGGCAAGCTTAACAGACTGGTCATATAGAAAGCAAAATGAACGCAGAATTTATATACAGACCTGTTTCGGGACAATATCCTGAGAAGCATTTTGGACAGATAACCCCAAATTGTCTATGGGTTAAGTTTGAAGATAAAGACGGACAAGTATGGGTTGGTTCATTTAAACAAAGTTGGATTGAGCAGGGAACATTTATCATAAAACTAACAAGTAAAGAAAAAGCATTTATTGTAGCAGGTGGACAAAGCTTTTTAATAGACCTAAATACACGAAAACAACTTAATAAAACTGAAATCTCTGATACCAAGACAGCGATTGTTGACGAGAAAGAAGAAAACATTTACTATTCAAGTGGTTTTGACCTACGATATATGGACATTAATGGTAACGACTTTGTGCTTTTTGACAATTACTACTTTGACAACATAAAACTCAATGAAATAAGAAAAAAGAAACTGTATGCGACTTATTGGAATTATCAGACGAGTAATGAACCCTTCCGTTTTGAAATTGACGTTTTGACAAAAGAAGTAAAAGACTCATATTACAACTCATAAAAGAAATCATATCCATATGAATATCACAAATCGGCATTATTAACCAAATTGACATAATAGATAATGAAATGGCAAGAAAGCCAACCATTAACACGGGTTTTGCGTCAGGCGAAGTTGACGTTCAAAATTGAAGCTTTGTGCCTCTAATAAACTTTAGTAATAAATTGAAACTTTGTGCTCCGAAACCCGCCCGAACGGAAAGCTCTATCCGTTATGCGGCATTGTAGGACGACTAAACCGACAATATGAAACCAGTAAAATCGACAGCAGAAATATTGGCTTTTAAAGCACTCAACCGAGACATAGAAAAGACTTGGATTGATTGGGCTGTTGACATGCTTATGGCTGGTTTCGACACAGAGAACTTAGCAATACTCGCTGGTGAATTTGAGCCTTATAATCAATTTCAGCTGCAGGACTTGACGAGCAAGATTCTTGACGAATTGCGGCTCGACTATTCAGACAAAAACCAGACCATTAAAAAGTATGCTTGCTATCTCATTGACAAATCACTTGAGGGAGAACTCGACAACGCCAAAGTTCTTGACAAATTGAAAGACATTTGCATCGAACTTGATTATGAAAAATACTTATACGACTTTTATTTACTTTACTTCGCCAAAGACGACTTATCCTATTCAGAGAATCAATGGTATTGGGACGGAGCGACAAGAGAAAATATTGATGAGATAATAACAGACTATTTTAAAAACTGGAAGACAAACTGTATGACATGTGAAGAAACAACGACCGCACAACACGGATTTTAAGTCAGGCAGGGTGATGTACGAACTTGACGTTTTGTGCTTCTATTCAAGTTCAGTGCAGGTTGACAGCTTTGTACTCCGAAATCCGCCCGAACGCAAAGCCCTGAAACCGTTAGCGGTAATGCTAATGTAACAAAGAAATAAAAGAGATGCCACCATATTACGACATATACGGACTTTCAAGACATCGTAATAAAAAAACCATTGAGAAGTTTCTAAGCTATTTTTCAATAAGGGGAGATATTGAAAATAGAGAAGAGGAAGAAATTACCGTTCACAAAAATGAGAAGTACAATATAAAAGAAACCTGGACATCAATAAACTCTTTAACAGAAGTAATTGATTTCGGCCTTGAAAATAAAACTTTGGGTTTTGCTTTTTATATAAGTAACCACCTAAAAGAAGGAGTAAATAATATTATATTAAAGTTTACGTTTGATGGAAAAATCATATTTGGAATATCTGTTGAAGAAAAGAGAATATCTGACAATGGAAAGCTAATTGACAATTACGACAAAGCTCTTGAAATTGAAAAGACAATTGCAGAACTGACAAACTCTACAAAAACTTCCATTCAATTTGAATACGCACCATCAGACGATGAAGAAGAGTTTGACAGTGATATTGAAATGTGGCGAACTATGAATGAAGAGAAACGAAAAATAATAAGCACTTACCGCTAACAAGGGTTTTGCCCCGTTTTCGCTCGCGTTCCGCGAGTGGAAAATATCAAAAAGGGCTCGCTACGGCGCACCGTTCCGGCCCGAAAGCTGGCCTGTCACAAAACAACATAAAGAGCGGATCAACTCCTTGGGCTTTTTTACACATGAGAATCTTACACAGCATGCGATTATACACACAAACGTTTCATTATGAGACAAATACCTTTTCTGTTTTTATTAGCTATTCCATTGAGCTGTACTAGCCGAAAATCCGAAACACTGTCCACAACGAAACCTGATACCAGCCTACCACCTGCATACATTTCCATTGATACAAGTGACGGGCAACCATTCCGGACGGTGATTGATGAAAACAATACCAACCTTCAGGTCTCTGAACAGGAGATTCAGTTTATTGACAGCCTGCTTCAACGACATATAGACACACACAACCGCAAATCAGATAAAGTATTCTTTATTGACCTGTCGACATATAAACGCCAGTATTTTCCCACATTAAACGCCAGGAAAGAGAAAGAAGTAGAAGTAAACTGTTTCTGCTCAGCTCCCGACAACGATGACTGGAAAACCCGACGGATAATGGGTAAAGACGGTGGCAATTGCTACTTTACCGTCACTGTAAACATAAAAACCGGACAGATTTCACGTTTCCATATTAACGGATTGGCATAGATTTAAGCCTCGTAGCCACGCATAGTGCCGATGCGAAACCCATACCTGATGCTTGTGGACCAGGCAACAAACCATTATCTTACACCTTTAGACATGAAACACCTCAACATCACCGCCGCCTTTCTTTTGTTGATGGCATGGCTCGCCCTGTGCAGCTACAGTTATATGTATCGCCGGATTGTAGTCACGCTGTTTGCCCCTGAAAACACGGTTTCCTTCAGGTACACAACGCGGCGGGCCGAATTCAACATGAGGGAAGAAGTATCCTGGAAAACCGGAGAACGAAAATACGCTACCATCGAAGCCCATTTCAACCGCTACAGGCAGTGCCACCCGACTACGGCCGATACGGTCCTCTATCGCACGTTCCGGAAAGACGCCTGGCAGTTCTGGAACTGGTTTGCGTTTTTCACCCATCCCCGCTATAAGCTGCCGTACATCGATCCAGCTACGGTACCGCAAAGCCCCCGCACAATACCGCCAGGTATCTGTCCGGAGGAGGGCTGAGTCTGCCCAAAAAGGTGTAGCTTCGTCAGGCAAACAGAACAGGCCTGAAACGCCTGCGTAGTCAGTGTGTTAGCACGGGACTCCGGTAACGCAACGGGCGCGAAAAACGGTGTACGAACAAACAGAAATAACAATACAATGAAAAAGGTAACAGGAATCGGGGGCATTTTCTTTAAAAGCAAAGACCCCAAAGCAGCCACCGAATGGTATCAGAAACACCTCGGCCTCGACACCAACCCATACGGAGCAACATTTGCGTGGTATGAACGCCCGGACAGCCCCCAACAAGCACAGACGCAATGGACACCGTTTCCACAGGATTCCGGCTATTTTGAGAAGGACTACATGATTAATTACCGGGTGGAAAACCTGGAAGCGCTGGTTGAGACGCTGAAAAACGAAGGCGTGACCATCGTTGACGCCATCGAAACCTATTCGTATGGCAAGTTCGTGCATATTCTCGACGGTGAAGGCAACAAAGTGCAGCTTTGGCAACCCATTGACTAAACCCATACCTACCCGAATGCAGGGTACAGTCATTTTAAACAACACGTCTGATGAAACAACTATTTATCAACCTGCCGGTTAAGGATGTCGACGCCTCAAAAGCTTTTTATACACAGCTCGGGTTTACCGTTAATCCGTTGTTTACCTTCGACGATCAGGCCTGCATGGTCTGGAGCGACCAAATCTATGTCATGCTCCAGGCTTATGATATGTTTTCGTCGGGCAACCCCAAGCCCCTTGCCGACCCCGCCAGCCATACCATCGCCACCTTCACGCTTCCGGTAGACAGTATTGAGCAGGTGCATGAAATCGTCGGAAACGGGCTGAAAGCAGGCGGAACCGAACACACGCCCATGCTGGATGAGGGCTTTATGCAACTCCGCAACATTGACGATTTAGACGGGCATACCTGGGGGATCATGTACCTGGACCTGAATAAATTTAAACAGATGACCGGCCGATAACCGCTCAGCCATAACCTACAGAGTACGTTTTAAAAACACCACTGACATCATGACCACGAAAATACTTACAGGCGAGTTAATGCGCTATGACGAACAGGGAATGGAAGGCGGTGATCTGATTATAGTCGAGAAAACATATAAAGGTCTGGGGCCTGCGGCTTATACCCTGTCGAATGGCAGTAAGGTATGGGACCACAACGACAACAACCGCTCCGGAATAATTACCGCGACAGAAGCTTTCCTTGACAACAGGTGGTTGCCATTCCCTGATCCGATCTGTCACGATAAAGACTATCAACTGTCGTCGCTCTTCCTTGGCGAGTCCAAAGGAGACCGGGAGGCAGACAGACGGCTTTCCAGGAAATATCATTTTACGATCAGCTACGCCGTCGAGCGGCTTAATGATCTATATGGAAACGGCAACTGGCGAATCGACCGACACCTTCCGTTTGTTATCTTAAACGACGGTAGTCATGTTCATTTGAGAGATACGCCAACTACCACGCCCTCAAGACCTTATAGCATCAGCACGGATACCAAAATGAGATTTACCGTAAGGTGGCACGATGGGGTAACCCAATATCATGTATCCTCAGACAATCTGTTTGTAGAACAGTGGGACTTAAAAGGATTGCATAGGCTGAACGATACCGATATGCTGAAAGTGCTCGATCCTGTCACCAACCGCATTATCTGCGAAGGCCGGTTAAACACAATACCCTTGAAAGTATTCAGCGACACGCCTAAAGGCCATTTTGAGCACGACAGCAGCGGCCACTGGGAGCAATACTTTTCAGGTGGCTACTTCGCAGAACTGCACCGATATACAGATTAGTAACCCAACTTCACATTCTCCGGCAAATAGCAGTTCGCTCTGTCCTACCCAGCCCCATCCTATCCCGCATAGTCGGATTTGATGCGTTCGCTGCCGCTTGCCTGTTATATGGTTTTACCATACCTTACGGGTACCTCTTGCTGAATTATACAACTTTATATGAAAATTGGCTTAGTCAGACACTTTCACGTACAGAAACCATTCCCCGAAAAGAAGCTTTTGTCAAAGGATGATGTAATTCAATGGTTTGCTGAATACGACCATACCGAAACCCTTGCCTATAAACATGTTGATCTGGCAGGCATTCCCTGGCAACACTGTTATGCCAGCCCCATGCGCAGGGCCGTCAGCACCGCACAGCATATTTACTCCGGACCTATCAGCGAAATAACGGCACTACAGGAACTGAACATCCTGCACCGGTTGCCGGACCGCATCCGGCTCCCGTTCCTGCTCTGGGCGCTTCTCGTCCGGATTAAATCACACTCGTCCAACGCCGACATGGATGCTTTCCGGAATGACATCTGTGCGTTTCTGGATACCATGCTGGCCAACAACAACGGCAATATCCTGATCGTCAGTCATTGGTTTGTGATGCGGATTATGCGGGAAGAACTGATCAAACGTAACTTTACCGGCAACTGGTCCAGATCCATTGACAACGGGGCTCTCTATGTCTTTGAACGCGCCTGAGTATACGACCTTTCACGACGGCTGTGTACTTTTGCGGCAATGAGACGGCTAACCATACTATTTATTCTGATTTGCGCCGGCGCATTCGGGCAAACCCCGAAAAAGCTGAGCCGGCCGGAACGCGATTTCGAGGCTTTCTGGACAACATTTAAAGACAACTACGCCTTCTTTCGGCTCAAAGGCGTGAACTGGGACAGTACCTACCTGACATACAGACCACTGATTACGCCGAAAACGCCCCAAAAAGCATTACTTTCTGTTTTCGGGCAGATGGTTGATCCGCTGAAAGACGGCCACATTACCATCTCAAAAGGCGACGACATCCTGTACAAAGGCAAACACGAGTCGCAGTTCCGGCAGGAATTTAAGGGCATTGAACAGCAGTTCCGGCAAACCGTTGACACAACGCTGCAACGGTATGGATTTCAGAAACCCGCTGGTGTGGGTCCGGTGTTTAAGGGCGAACACCTTTATTACCTGTCCACATCGGCCGACGTTGCTTACCTCCGGATCACCCGCTGTTTTGGCACACCGGAAAGCCTCTTCGACGACCGGAAGGAAGCGGAAGACCTTAAACTGATGCTTCACCTGGCAGATAGCCTGCTGAACCGGATCCGGCACACCAAAGCCCTGATTATTGACGTACGGACCAACGGCGGCGGGCACGGCGGCCTTGAACTCGCTTCCCGGTTTATCAAAGCCAAAACGCTGACCCATTATAAGGCCATCCGGCAAAAAGGCAGTTATGATACCTTTACCGCGCCCGAACCGCAGTATAGTCTGCCCAACACCGGAGTTCAGTACCTGAAACCGCTGCTTATCCTGACCAGTGACCGGACCGCGAGTTCGGCCGAAGACTTTACGATTGCGCTCTACCGGCAGGACAACGTCACGACCATCGGGACGCATACGTCCGGTATGCTATCGGATATGTTCAGCGGCGAGCTGTCGGACAACATTGCCTTTACCCTCTCCAATCAGGTTTATTACTCGGCAGACAACCAAATGCTGGAAGACAAGGGTGTTCCCCCAACCATTACCATCATCAACACCCGACAAGACATCGCGGCCCGGAAAGATCCTGTGCTGGTGAAGGCTATTGAGGTGATTGCGGATAAAAATGGTCGTCGTTAGGCTTATAGAAGTGCGTGCAGATAATTTGCCGTATTAATTAACCCGTTACGCCTGAAACTTTCTAATACCGCAAACTCGTCCATTGCCGGATTACGTTTATTTAATACTAACTCCTTAAATGCCCGCAATGCTTTGTCATGATTCAAATCAATAATGTCTGTCAGGAAATCATCTGCGGCAACGGCTTTAAGATCAAAAGTTGCTAAATACTCATCCGGGAAATCTTTGAGGTTATTGGTTACAATTATGTTCGCATTCGCTCTAATAGCAGCAGCCAACACATGCCTGTCTTTTTCATCCGGTAAGGCTAATGTGGGAATCAGGCTTTCATAATTCCGTACCAGGGCATCAGGAAATGCCAGATTGGCTTTATTTACCCGCTTAGCTGCCTCCGGCTCAGATATGCCTTTTCGTATCATAACCTCTTGCCACTCATCAAAAATAGTACGGCTCCACTTTGGCGTATATAAATCATAATATGCAAACCAAAACAGTAAATCCCTGATAACAACCGGAAAAACCACATTTGTATCAAGAACGGCCGTAAACCGCACACTATGAATCATAAAGCCCTATTTCTTCGTCAAAATTCATTATATCGATAATGTGTTTTCTCTGTTCTTCTTTCATCTGTTGCTTATACGTTATCACATCTTCCAGTAAAATTCGCCGGTGTTTACCTACTTTCGTGAAGGCTATTTTCCCTTCTTCCAGGAGCTTAATTAGATGAGGTCTGGAACAACCAAGAATTTCAGCGGCTTTCTGTGTTGTTACCTCTGCCGCAACCGGAACAATAGACATTGGCTTTCCTTCACTCATTGCCTTGAGAATTTCACTTAATAACTGCAAAGCCCGTAACGGAATCCGGATGCGTTCATGCGTTTCTTCGATTTCAATTTCTGTTTCTTCGGCCTTAAGCAGCGTCAGAACGGATGCCAAAGCTGAATAAGACTCAATAGCTACCTTCTGCTCTGCTTTTGTCGGCCTTTTTATTTGTGCTAAAGTTTCCATATATCGCTGTTTTACCAGCAAATTTAAACAAAATATTCGCAACAAACGAAATATTCGCAACAAGTACCTCTCCAAGCAGATTGGTAATCTACTTTCGTTATACTCCGGATATGTAAATCCGGAGAAGTGGAGGTATCTTGCTTCATAATCCTCTTTCGGTCAACACAATACATATGGACAATTCACGTATTTACAAGATGTCGTTTGCCGGCGTCTATCCGCACTATATTCAGAAGGCGGAGAAAAAAGGCCGCACCAGGGCCGAGGTCGATACCATTATCCGCTGGCTCACCGGCTATTCGCCCGAAGCATTGCAAGCGCAGATCGACGCCCGGACCAACTTCGAAACCTTCTTCGCCGAGGCTCCGCAGCTTAACCCCAACGCGGTTAAAATCACCGGCGTTATCTGCGGATACCGGGTCGAAGACATTGAGGACCCCCTCGTACAGAAGGTCCGTTACCTGGATAAACTGATTGATGAACTGGCGAAGGGCAAGGCTATGGCGAAGATTTTGCGGGGGTAGTATTGACCTAAACGAGTCTTCCGTATTAATTTTGCGGGAGTACTACCGCTAAACGTAGCGGCAGGTGTCATGCTTTAATAAATGAAATTTAACCACTATCTTTTATTTATTAGATTATGTCTGCGTTTCGTTCAAACATCACAAAAAACAAGGTAAACCCTCGTGGGCTGGTTGTGTTTTTTTTGTCTGGACTCCTCACAACCTCACCCCTTTTCGCCCAAACACCCGCAAAGTCCGGCGACAAATCGTCGCTCAAGTCGGGCCTCGTCAACTTAGAGGCGGCCTCCACCGAAACGTTCCGGTTCTCGACCTCGCTGCACAACGGAACCCCGAAAGCCAAACTGTATGATCTGCACGCGCAGCTACCCGCCGGATGGGCCGGTGTGTTCAGGGTCATGGGCAGCCCGGTGACGGCGGTCAACGTTGAGCCCGGGCAGTCGCAGGAAGTAACGGTGGAGCTGCTGGCGCGCCCCGACACCAAACCGGCCAAATACACGGTGCCGTTTACCGCCACTGCCCCCGACGAGAACCTGAGCCTCAGCCTCGAAGCCGTCGTGAAGGGCGCTTACGGCCTTGAACTCACCACGCCGACCGGCCGCCTCAGCGACGACATCACCGAAGGCAGCAGCAAGGAAGTGCATCTGCTCGTGAAAAACACCGGTACGCTCCCGCTCGATAACCTGGAGCTGACCGCGCAGACGCCGACCGGCTGGGACGTTTCGTTTGCCCCCGCCAAAACCAGCCGCCTCGACCCTGGTAAGGTCACCGACGTGACGGCAACCATCAAGGTGCCCGGCAAAACCATCGCGGGGGATTATGTCACCACCCTGACCGCCAAAAACAACAACTCAACCGCCAACGCTACCTTCCGCATGACCGTCAAAACCTCCCTCTTGTCGGGCTGGTTCGGCATGCTGACCATCCTCGGCGCCGTTGGTCTTGTCTTTAACCTTACCCGCAAATACGGCAGACGATAAGGACTATGGAAAATCCTGTCATTGACTTGAAGGGTTTGACAAAATGCTATGGGTCGCAGAAAGCCGTTGATAACCTGAACCTGTCGATCAGCAAAGGCGAAATTTTCGGCTTGCTCGGCCCTAACGGCGCTGGCAAAACAACCACCATTCTGATGATGCTGGGCCTGACCGAACCTACAGCGGGCACGGCCACGGTCTGCGGCTACAATGCCACCACCAACCCGATTGCCGTCAAGAAAAAGGTGGGGTATATGCCGGACAGCGTCGGGTTCTACGACAGCATGTCGGCCCTCGATAACCTGGTTTACATCGGCCGGCTCAACGGCATTCCGGAGGCGGCCGTCACTGACCGCGCTCTGGAGATGCTCGATGTGATCGGTCTGGGCGGGTCGGCCCACAAGAAAACGGCCACCTTTTCGCGGGGGATGAAGCAGCGGCTGGGCCTTGCCGAGGTACTGCTCAAACGCCCCGAAGTAATTATTCTGGACGAACCAACGCTCGGTATCGACCCCAGCGGCGTCAGGGAGTTTCTGACGCTCATTCACCGCCTGAGCCGCGAGCAGGGCCTTACGGTGCTGTTGTCGTCGCACCACCTCAACCAGGTGCAGCAGGTCTGCGACCGCGTCGGCATTTTTGCCGGTGGCCGGCTACAGGCGGAGGGCAGCATGGACAAACTGTCGCGCCACCTCTCTACGAGCGAGGGTTACATGGTCAGCATTACCGTTGGCGAAAAACTGCCGGTGCCGTGGCCGCTCAGCGAGCCTCTGCGGCAGCTTCCGGCGGTGCAACACGTGACGGTCAACGGGCAGGTAGCGGAGATTACCTGCCATGCCGACATCACGCCCGAGCTTGTCCGGTTCTTCGTACACCATGGCCTCGATGTGATGGGTGTGCATAAGAAGCAGTACGAACTCGACGACATTTACCAGAAGTATTTCGACGATCATGCAACCGAAACCAATACCCATGAAAAGTCTGGCCGTCTTTTCCAAAGGACGTTTACTGCCTATCAGCAGGCTTCCTGAGCTGTTTACCCGCCCCGCGTCTGCGTCGGGGCCGTTTGGTGTCATGGTCCGGAAAGAGGTGGCCGACCACATCCGCAGCTGGCGGTTTATTGTCCTGCTATCGCTGATCGGTCTTACCTTTCTGGGGTCCATGTATGTGTCACTGAGCAACATACGCGCCGTGGTGGCCAATCCTGACGACACCGACCGGTTTTATCTCTACCTGAAATTTCTGACCATTACGGACGGCACCCTGCCGCCCTTCCACGTGTTCATGAACTTTCTGGGGCCCTTGCTGGGCATCAGCCTGGGGTTCGACGCCATCAACGCCGAGCAAAACAACGGCACGCTTACCCGCCTGATGGCGCAGCCGGTCTACCGCGACAACCTGCTGCTGGCCAAGTTTGCCAGTGCCCTGCTGGTGGTCAGCTACCTGTTTGCTGCGCTGGCGCTGCTGCTGGTCGGTGCCGGAATGCTCACAACGGGCGTCGGCATTGAGCCGGAAGAAATCCTGCGGATTATCAGCTTTGTGGGGCTGAACATTGTCTATGTCGGGTTCTGGCTCAGCCTGTCGATCCTGTTATCGGTCCGGTTCCGGCAAACGTCGACCTCGGCGCTGACGGCCATTGGTATCTGGCTGTTTTTCACGGTATTTTACAGCATCGGTGTCAATCTGGCGGTCAAGGCATTTCTGCCCGACCCTGCCTATGTGCTGCCGCACGACGCCATCCGGTACAACAATCTGGTGCTGAACCTGCTCCGGCTGGCCCCGGGACAGCTCTACACCGATGCGACGACCACACTGCTCATGCCGTCGGTGCGCAGCCTGGGCCCGCTGACGATTGAGCAGATGGCGGGTGCCATTCCCACGCCCCTGCCTTTCCGCGAGAGCCTGCTGATTGTGTGGCCGCAGGTAAGCGGGTTGCTGGCCGCCACGGTCGTGTGTTTCGCCCTGGCCTACGCCTCGTTTATGCGGCGCGAGATTCGGGGGTAATGCGGACTATGCCTATGGACATGTACGCCCGACAGTCAGGGTACGGCTGACGGGCGTACCGGTACCGCACGCATTGGCATTGGTGACGGTCAGGGTATAAACGCCCGCCGTTGTGAGGCCCTCCGCCGCTACATCGTACGTACCGCTTTGCCGGAATACCTGACTGAATACGTATCCGCTGGCATTGGTCACCACAAATGATGTACCGGAAGCCAGGCCCTGCAACCGTACCGGGCAGGCGGCCTCGTTGACCGACAGCGCATGGATCACCGCCGGCGCCGGCAACACCAGCCCCACCACAGCGCTCCCGCTTGCCGTTGCTGAACAGCTTCCGGCCAGACAGGTTGCCGAAATCACCGTTGTACTGAGCAGGTTGGTCATCGTCAGTACCGGGCCGATAGCTCCTGAAGCCCAGTGAACGGTGCCGGCCAGACAGCCTGTTACAGATAAACTGGCCGGTTGGCCCTGGCAGACCGTGACCGACTGAATACTGATTACCGGTGGTTGCAGGTTCTGGTCTACAGTCAGGGAATTGCTGACTGCGCTGCATCCGTTTGCATCCGTGACACTGACTGAGTACGTTCCCGTTTGCTGAACGACATACGTCTTACCTGTACTGCCATCGGGCCAGGCGTATGTCGTTGCGTCCGTATTGGCCGTCAGGGTCAGACTACTTACGTCGCAGGTAAGCGTTGCCGACGGGGCGGCGGTAACGGTGGCCGACGGCACAGACCGGACGGTCAGATTAAATGCTGTTGAAGTAGTGCTGAGGCAGTTACCCGTGATCCCCAGTCGATAAGCCCCCTGATCGGCAGGTGTCACAGCTGTCAGCGAAAGTGCCGTGGTGGATTGAGCCGGATTCAGAAGTTGCCCGTCCTTGTACCACTGATAGCTCAGGCCCGTGCCGGTAACACTAACGCCTGCGGTTACATTTCCACCGCTGCAAACGGCCGTAGCACTTACCGGCTGTTGCAGAATCAAGGTTGAGATCAAGCCGCCGTTTTGTACTTCATATGCCCCCATATCAATCGCACAACCGGGTCCGGTTAGTCGTGGATTACCCGCTATATCATCCGGCGGACCTCCTGCATTTGTGTAGGCCGCTGTATTCCCCTGATTTACGGCACTAGCGGTGACCGCCAATACGGCGCTGCTTGCCGAAACAAAAGGCGA
Source organism: Arsenicibacter rosenii (assembly GCF_001870735.1). Classification (GTDB taxonomy): domain Bacteria; phylum Bacteroidota; class Bacteroidia; order Cytophagales; family Spirosomataceae; genus Arsenicibacter; species Arsenicibacter rosenii. Next base: position 116,048 of record NZ_MORL01000016.1, read on the forward strand.
GGTGGTAGTGGTG
>NZ_MORL01000160.1 GCF_001870735.1 Arsenicibacter rosenii
TGCTGCCCTGGTAGCGGCCTGACAGGTTTGTCGTTTCCAGGAAAGGACCGGCATTACCGTCAATCGTTACCGTAACCGTCTGATAGGTCAATCCACCGGCATTATCCCGGACGGTCATCCGGTGTGTGGTTGCGATACTAACCGAAGGCAGTTTATCACCACGGGCATTATTTGAACCGTTCAGGATGGCTTCCAGTCTCGGGTAAGTCCGTGTGCCGGTTGATACGGGCGGGTAGCTCCGGAAAAACGGCGGTTGGGCTGTATTCAGAAAAACCGACGGATCCGGTACAATAACACCAATGTTGGTTCCTTCCCATGAATAGCTCAGGTTATCACCGGCATTGGCATCGGTGGCCGAGCCAGACAGCGTAAAGGGTGTCGATTTCGGAATGGTAGTATTCGACGGGAACTTGTTGATCACCGGCACTGCATTTGTCAGCGCAGACGAGCTGTAGCACGACTGGGTGTTGATGTAATTAACGGCCTGTTCGTAGCTGACCGTGTGGAAGTTCAGGAATGGCTGGTACGTCGGCTCATAGTCATCGTTCCCCGTTTTGTCGCTACAGGTATAGCCATAGCTCATGATGGTTGTGCCAGACCCGGGTTCCACCGACGTTTTGGCCTCACGGGTTGTACAAACCGGTATGCTGCTGTTGAACGTATGGCTCATCCCGAACTGGTGCCCGACTTCGTGGCTAATCAGCTGGTCATCGAAAACGGCGGCAAAAGACCCGTCGCCGACTCCCGAAACCCCTTGTCCCTTCGTTTCTGCCTTACACACTGACTCGGCAGCCGCAATGCCCCCGCCTGAGCCGCCGGTAGCCCCTAACACGTGTCCGACATCATATTTATCACTGCCGATAACTTTATCCAGATTCTGCTGGTTTTCGGTCAGCATCGCCGATTGATCCGCATTGTTGTAGGGGTCTGTATTCGGGTTTGGATAAACGATATTTTCACCCGTTACCAGCGTAAAGGCGACGCTTAGCTCCGCGCGGTAAACGGCGTTCATCCGGTTTACGTAGGCCACCAGCGCATTATACGCATTCGTGACATTGCCGCCCCCCTTTCGTTGGGTAAACTCACCCGTTGCGGCCATTGCCAGCCGGAACGTCCGCAGTGCAGTACCGGTGTTATTGGCCAGTGCGGCTTCGCGCGCGGCTCCGTTTGCATTGACGGTTTTCAGGTCAACCA
>NZ_MORL01000161.1 GCF_001870735.1 Arsenicibacter rosenii
GTACGACTACCGATGCGCAGGGACGATTTTCCCTGGGCGTGACAACCGGTAATCCGGCCCTGATTATCAGCGCCATCGGCTACACAACCAGCGAAGTGAAGCCTGCAGGAAGTGAGCTGACAATAGTCCTGCAACCGGATATCCGTCAACTTTCTGAAGTAGTGGTGACAGGCTACAGCGAGCAAAGCCGGAAATCCCTGACAAGTGCTATATCAACAGTCAGAGGTACTGACATTAAAGACATACCCGTACCGAGTCCTGACCAGTTATTGCAGGGAAAAGCGCCGGGGGTTCAGGTACAGGCTAATTCAGGCGTACCGGGCGGCGGTATTTTTATCCGTGTCAGGGGGACAAACTCCGTAAATGCCGGCAATGACCCATTGTATATCATTGACGGGGTGTTTATAAATAATACAAATCTGGTAGCTACCGGTCTGGGTAATCAGGTGCCGTCGAACCCGCTTGCCGATCTGAATCCGGCAGATATTGAAAGCATCGAAGTCCTGAAAGATGCCAATGCAACAGCCATTTATGGATCAAGAGGTGCCAACGGGGTGGTATTGATTACGACAAAACGCGGAAAATCCGGAAAAACGAAACTTTCTTTTGATACCTATCAGGGGTGGTCGAAGGCGGCCAGACTGTTTGAACTGGTAACCGGACCGCAACTGGCTGAGCTTGAAAACGAGCGGTTCATAAACGACGGAGGCAGCCCGGACAACGTTCCGTTCCGGTCTGTAGCAAGCGGCGGGCAGGGGCTACCTTCCGGGCAGCCAACCTATGACCGGATTAATGACTTATTCCGGACAGCGCGTACGGCGAATTATGAACTTTCGGCTTCGGGCGGAAATGATAAGACGCAGTTTTACCTCGGTGGCGGTTACTTCCGTCAGGAGTCGATTGTCAAGCCTTCGAACTTTGAACGGTATAGCTTTCGGGTCAATGTAGATAATCGGGTCAGTGACAGGTTAAAGGTGGGAACAAGTACAGCTCTGGCACGTACCACCCGGAATGTCAGCAGCAACGATAATAACCCTGCCGGGGTTATCAATTCGGCCCTGTTCCCGCGCACAAACCTGCCTGTTTTTAACAGCGATGGCTCCTATGCCAAATACGGCAATTTCGACAACCATCTGGCCCTGATCAACAACCTGAACAATAATGCAGTCGGTTCACGGATTATCAGCAACG
>NZ_MORL01000162.1 GCF_001870735.1 Arsenicibacter rosenii
GGCCGCCCGAGCCAAAGCCTTCAACATACAGGGTGTTTCTGGCGGTAAACGGGCTCTCCGGTGTTTGGGCCAGACAATACACGGTGCCGCTCAGGCAGCTGAGGAGGGATATACATCGTTTCATAAAAGAAGGCGAGAATGTTTCTTTTCAAACGTAAACATATCACAAACGTTGTCTGCTCGGCTGTTAAAGATCCTTAAAGACTACAACCGTTGTTTGGTCTCCCGGATTCTGGTCAGCAGGTCGGCTAATTCCTTTACTTTTTCCGGCTGTTGCTGATATAGATTAGTTGTCTCGAGCGGGTCGTTGGCCAGGTCATATAATTGTCCGGCGGGCGCTCCGGCAGCAGGCTTAATGTCCCGGGGTTCGGTAAAACCACCCGAGCCAAGTCCCTGAATCAGTTTCCAGTTCCCTTTCCGGATGGCAAAATAGCCAATGGAAGAACTGTGAACGACTGCCGGTTGTCGGGCCACGGTCTTTGCCTTGCCTGTCAGCACCGGCAGAATGCTGTAGCTGTCTTCGGGAACATAGTTCGGGTCGGCATTCCGTGTGATGTCTTTGCAGGTGGCCATCAGGTTGGCCAGCGTGGTGGTTGCCTCCGAAACGGTTCCTGCTTTGACCATGCCCGGCCAGCGGACAATGAACGGTATCCGGTGGCCGCCTTCAAAGGCATCCCCCTTCATGCCACGGAAGTTGCCCGCCGCACGGTGATTAAACTGCTTCACAAAGTTTTCGCGCCAGTAGGGGCCGTTGTCGCTGGCAAAAATCACGATGGTGTTTTTGCTGAGGCCGGTCTCATCCAGCGTTTTCAGCACCTGCCCGATAGACGCATCAACCTGCTGCACAAAATCGCCGTATTCTCCGGCCCTGGATTTACCGGCATACTCTGGTTTAGGCATCCAGGGGGTATGCGGCGCCGCCAGCGGGAGGTAGAGGAAAAAGGGCTTTTTCCCCGTTTGCTGTTGCAGGAAAGCGTTCGCTTTGGTGATAAACGTGGGCAGTACCTCAAAAAAGTTAAACGAAGGCGCCATCTTGCCTTCGCGCCAGAACGGGCCGGTATACCCCGACTGGAGTTTATTGCCGTCGGTATAGGCCGTTGGCTGATCGGTCAGTTTCTGGTTTTCAAGGTAGACGTAGGGCGGCATGTCCAGCGAGGCCGGCAGAATAAACGAGTAGT
>NZ_MORL01000163.1 GCF_001870735.1 Arsenicibacter rosenii
ATCACCAATCGTTTTTATTTTTTCAATCTGATACTTTTCCACGATCAGATCAAACGCTTTGAAACAAGTGTGTATCTCTGCTACCAGGCATTGCGGAGACATCTGCTCGGCTGTCTGCGTAAAGGACTTAAAATCGGTAAATAAGATCGAGACCTGGTTGTACTCTTTAGCATCAACGTGTCCTTTTTCTTTCAGCTCCTCAGCAATTTCTTCAGGCAAAATATTCAGTAGTAAGGCTTCCGAACGTTCTTTTTCTATTTTCAGAGCGGCCCTTGATTTTCTGACGTAGTTGAGCTGTGCCCACAAACCTGCTGCTACCAGAAGGATAAAACCCAGTGACAGGATAATCATATTGCGTTGCTTTTCCTGACGCTGAACCTCTTCTTTATGCTTCAGTTGTATAGCGTGTTCTTTCCGTACATAAGCGATACTGTCGACCAATTGTTGTTTCTGAAACTCTATGTTCATGACCTGATTGGCCGTTTCGGATAAATTTAAACTATCTTCAAGCGTGTTTGCCTGCTCAAAATAATAGAGGGCCTGCTTTGTATTATCTAAGGCTTTATAAGACTGATAAAGACAATCGCAGCCCCGTTTCTTTAATGATATGGATTCTACCTTTCTGGCCGACTCTAAACCCATTCTGCAATTCACTACAGCCTTTGTTTGATTCCCCGTTTTATGAAGTATCGTACCAATGGCAATCTGTGATTCGGCCTGACTACGCAGGCTGCCGATTTCGTTTGAGTAAGCCAGACACCGGATATAAAAAGGCATCGCACGGGTGTAGGCACTCTGTTCATAGAATAAATCACCAAGGCTATTGAGAGCCATTATTTGTAATTGCTTATCCTTTTTACTGTCAGCAATCTGTAGTGATTCATTAAAACTCCGGAACGCTTTATCATACTTACCTTGTTTCAGGTAAATATTGCCGATAGCATCTTGTATCTGAGCAATTCTTTCCTGATTATTTTCCTTTTTAAATACAGCATAGGCCTTCGTAAAATACTTCATCGCGTTGCTGTAATCTTTTACTTTACTATAAATTAAACCAATGTTATTGGTTGCGGCAGTCAGATTTTTTATATCGTCAATTTCTTTAAAGAGAAACGCAGCCTGCCGGAAATACTCCAATGCTCTGATATAGTTTCCCTGACT
>NZ_MORL01000164.1 GCF_001870735.1 Arsenicibacter rosenii
CACTCTCGGTCATCACGCCACCGCCCGTCATTCCCCTGTTGTTCACAAACAGACTGTTCACGTAGTAACCACTGCTCTGGTACTCATACACCGCTCCCCCGCCGCCTTCGCCTACATTGTTGGCAAAACGACAGCCCGTTACCGTCAGGCTCGACTGATTGTTGAACACCGCCCCGCCTAAACCGGACGTACCCTTAGCCACATTATCGCTGAACTCACAGGCTGACACCAGCAGGCTGCCCCCGTTGGTATATAACCCCGCACCCAGTGACTCCAGACTACCGTCTCCCCGGCTGTAGCCCCCGCTGATGACAAATCCGTCCAGCACGACCGTACCCGCATTGCCCTCGTTACGTACCACTTTGTAGACATTGTCCGCAGCATCACCCGATGTACCGATGTCCCCCGACAGCGTGGTGCTTGAGGGCTGTCCCGTCGCCGGACGGATCACAGCCCGCTCGCTGAGACTGGCTTCCGTACCGGCAAAGCCCCCGTAGAGCTGCACCCCGTTCCGCAGCCGGAAGCTTGCCGAACGGTCGGAGCCGGTAGTGGGCTTGTAGAGTCCGCCGGCCACCCACACCTGCCCGCCGTTCAGGGCCGATACCGCATCAATGGCTCCCTGTAGGTCTGCCGTCGCGTTCTGCCAGCTGCTGCCGTCGCCCGATCCGGTTGCCACCGGTCTGACGTAACGGATTTGTCGCAGATCGGCCTCAATCGTCAATCGGTATACCGGTATCGTAAATGTGCACTGATAGGCATCGGTTACGCCAATCAGCATCGTGGTACTGATTGCAAGGGTGGGTGTACCGCTTAATACACCGGCAGTACTTAACGTAAGGCCGGGTGGTAAACTGCCGCTTTTCAACGTAAACTGGTATGGGGCATCACCTCCCGAAGCCAGAAAGGACTGACTAAAAGGTTGCGTTACGCCGGCAGTGTTGATGGCCGGTGCAGCTGCCGTTAAACCGGAACCACCAAGCTGCTGATACTCATACGCCCCCATATCAATTACGCCCCCTGCATATTTCCGTGCCTTACCGGCTATATCTTCAGCCGGTCCGGAATAGGCCCCATTATCTCCCATATTCATCCCGTTTACCCCCACGCATGGCTTTACACGCAGATCAGCAACCGAAACAAAAGGCGAGGTGGTAGTGGTG
>NZ_MORL01000165.1 GCF_001870735.1 Arsenicibacter rosenii
ACGACGCAGACGGGCTCGGCTACTTCGGCAGTGGGTACGGCGACGGTGCTGGCTCCGGTTAGTCTGACCGTCAGCCGGACCTCCGTGGCCAGTTCAACGGTGGTAACGATCTCCGCCCGTGGCTGTACAAACGGTACGCTGACCTGGTCAACGGGGGCGGCCGATGACGGTAAAACAAGTATTGTCGTACCAGCGGCCGTGAGCAGTATCTACACGGTGACCTGTACCAGCGGCCCTGGCTGTAAAGCAACCGGCCGTATCATGGTCGGTAGTGCCGGTGCCAACGAGTTTACGGTGAATGATGCGGTGATTTGTGCCGGTCAGAGTGCGACGCTGACAGCAACGGGCTGTCTGGGTAGCATCAACTGGATCGGTAGCGGGGTGGATGGCCAAACAACAGCCAGTGTGGTTGTGAATCCGGCGCAGACCACATCCTATACCGCCATCTGTACCAACGGCACGTCGGTCATTGAGGTGGTCGCTCAGGTGACAGTTGCGTCAGCGCCAAGCCTGACGATTAGTGCTTCGCCGTCGGCCATTACCCCGGGTCAGTCATCGACGCTGACAGTAGCGGGTTGCCAGAGCGGTACGCTGACCTGGTCGACGGGAACGGCCGATAACGGTAAAACAAGTATTGTCGTGAGTCCGACGATGACAACCGGTTATGCGGTGACCTGCGCCGCCGGTCCGCAATGTGTCGGTAGTGCCAGCGTAACGGTAACGGTCGGTCAGTCATTGACGCCGCTTCTGTCGCTGGATAAACTGGTGAACAAATCGAAAGCGCAGCTGGGCGACTTGCTGACGTACACGATTGTAATCGCCAACACCGGCACCGGACCGGCCAACAACGTCATTGTCCGTGATTCGGTCAGTTCAGGGCTGACGATCTTGCCGGGTTCGGTTACGACGTCAGTCGCCAACAGCTTTACCCTTGGTGACCCGATCAGTATCTGGAATATCACGACCTTACCGGCCAATTCGACGGCCACCATCATTTTCTCGGCCAGTACAACGGCAGAGGGTGTGGTGTATAACAAAGCGATGATTCCGGGCGATACGGCGAGCGTCTGTACGTCGATTCCGATCAAGGTATGTAAGGGCAGCAACTACGCCATTGAGCTGTCGGCACCAGCGGGGTATGTTCGTTACCAGTGGTT
>NZ_MORL01000166.1 GCF_001870735.1 Arsenicibacter rosenii
CAGCTGCTGAAATCAACGCAGGAAGGGTCAGCATTTGATAAACCGTTATTTGGGCAGTATACGTTAGGTTTTGACTACGACCTGGCCAAAAATCAATCGCTGTCGGCGAACGTCCGGTTTGGTACCCGTAATTTTATCCAGTCCCAGAATCAGCTGACTAATTCTTACATGAACGGGCTGCTGTCGAATACGACCAACCGCGATGTGGACCGGAAAGATCTGTCAAATTCTGTGGATGTGAACGTCGACTACATCCGGACGTTTAAACCACAGCAGGAATGGTCCGTTTCGACCCAGTACAGCCGGACGGGTCTGGTCAATAATTTCTACGCCGACCTGTTGAACGGCAGCAATGAGCTGACCGGACGCCAGCGCAACCTCAACAATAACACAAACGGCGAACTGACCGTACAGACCGACTACCAGACCCCGATCAAAACCAATCAGTTACTGGAGTTTGGTGCAAAAGCCATCATGCGGCAGGTCGACAGCCGGTTTGAGTATCAGATTGCCAACGGTTCCGGCTCCCTGTATCTTGACCCGAAAAACCCCGCCGGTTCGCTGAACTATGAACAGAACATCGGCGCCGGTTATCTCTCTTATACCTATGCCACTAAAAACAAGTATACGTTTAAGGTAGGTACCCGCTACGAGCACACAGGCATTACGGCAAAGGCAAACGATACCAAAGCACTGAATATTCCGGCCTACGGCAATCTGGTCCCGAGCGTTAACGTCTCTAAATCGCTGAAAGGCGGTACGACCCTGAAAGCAGCGTATAACCGCCGGATTCAGCGGCCGGGTCTTCAGCAGCTGAACCCGAACGTAAACGCAGCCAATCCCCAACAGATTATGGTTGGTAACCCAACCCTGAAGCCGGAACTGACCGATAATGCCGAGCTGAGCCTCAGTACCAACATTAAAAAAACCTACCTGAATGCATCTGTCTTCGGCCGGTTGACCAACAATGCCATCACTCAGGTCCGGTCGGCAAACGATACCCTTGCCGGCGGCATCATTACATCGTTTCAGAATATCGGGGTGCAGCGGACGGTGGGAACCAACATCTTTTTCAATACCAACATTACCCCGAAATGGAGTCTGAACGGCGGCTTTGACGGATACTACGTGTACATGCAGGGAACA
>NZ_MORL01000167.1 GCF_001870735.1 Arsenicibacter rosenii
ATGTCCCCCGCATCGGATTAACCAAAGAATTAGCGTATATACAGAACTACATTGACCTTGAACAGAACCGCCTGCTGGGCGAAGACATACAAATTGACTATCAACAGCTCGGCGATCCTTCGTCTTACCAAATTGCCCCCCTTTTGTTGATAGCTTTTGTTGAAAATGCGTTTAAACACGGTATCAAAGGCGCCAACGGTCCTGCATTTGTAAAGGTTACGGCGAGTATCCAGAGCAACCTACTTACGTTTTCGGTTGAGAACAGCATTCCGCCAGTACGCCGTCGGGCGGAACCGCAAAATGACGATAAACGCAGAGGCGGTGTTGGTTTAACCAATGTGAAACGTAGGTTAGACGCGATCTACCCGGATCTCTACGCTTTATCGATCACTCCCGATGAAGGTATTTATAAGGTTGAACTTACCATAACGCTGTTCAAAAGATCCGATGAATAACCACCGGGCTGATTGGTCGAAAAAAAACATTCACTGGTCGAAAAACGGCCTGGATTTCATCTAAATTAGTTGAATTGACTATACCGCAGAGCCTATCTTCGTATCGTCCTTCAGGGAAAAACAGAGACATTAAAAAATACCCGTTTAACCCCAACGCTAAATAATCATGAAAAACGAACTAACTACTACCGCCCCTCGTCTGATCCTGAAAAAAGAACGCCTTGTCAACCTGACTACGTCAGTGTCTCCTAAACTAAACGGCAAAACAATCACCTCCATCTGGACCAACATTAATTAATCCTTGCATACCTGCCTTACCATTAATCACACCAAGGCAAGCCGAAGCCAGCTTGCTCATTATCTCCAACGGACCGGCTGGCTGAATCTGGGGCAGGCAGGTTCGTTTACAGGAGAGATGCTGGCACATTTGACATCAGGTAACTACGCACCGGTATTTCTGCGACTGCCTGACCCGGATACCGAGCTGCCCGAATCATTCCTGGTTGTTCTCCGGCAGCATCGCGGACTGATCATTACATCACCCTATCCACAACACCTGTACGGATATTTAGCACTTCAGCCGTTTGATTTTCTGACAGAGCCCTTTTCGTTTGAACGTTTTGCCGGGAGTCTGGAACGCTATGTTGAACGATTTGGTTAACCTCCACGTACTTATTTTCA
>NZ_MORL01000168.1 GCF_001870735.1 Arsenicibacter rosenii
CTGGGGCGATAACAACTATTCTGATTTTGTGAAGAACAACATCGACGGTGCGTATCCGCGGCTCACGTATTATAAGGTAAACAATAACTTCGTCGCCTCTGATTTCTGGCTGCGCAACGGCGGGNGGAACGTACCGGTTTCGCCGGGTAAGGTAATCGGTGCCCGTGGCCTGCGGGTGTATGTTCGCGGGGCTAATCTGCTGACGGTGTCAAAAATTAAAGACGTTGATCCGGAGTCGATTAACTCAGGTGTAACAACCTATCCGTTGTTTAAAACTTTCTCCGGTGGCGTTAAACTGACCTTCTAGTTTTCAGGAAAATGAATGTTAAATCAGTAACTATAAAAAGCTTATTAGCGCTGGCCGTCACAGGCATGGGGCTGGCTTCCTGCGTTAATTATCTGGAACCGTATCCGAACGGAAACCGGACCACAGAAGACATCTGGAAGTATCAGGATATGGTTCAGGGGCTGGTCGGTCAGTGTTATGACAACATGCCCCGGAATTACAACGATAACGAAGGGGTTTATCTGGATGGTACTACCGATGATGTGGTCATCACCAGTACCACAAACGCCATGACCCGTCTGGCAGTTGGTGCGCTGCCAACCAGCCAGGATCCGTTCCGGACCTACTGGGATCGCGACTACCGGTCGATCTATCTCGTAAACCTGTTTCTGAAAGACCGTCGCGGCTATAATACCCGCTTTCTGGTAAACGCCCATCTGGACAGTCTGGTGAAGAACCGGTTGCAGGGCGAGGCCTATGCGCTTCGTGCCTGGTTTCAGTGGGATTTGCTGCAGAAGTTCGGCGGAAAAGGCACAAACGGTCAGATGCTCGGGTACCCGATTGTACTGGACCCGATCGACGTAAAAGGCGATGTGAACCTGGCGCGGAATACGTATGACGAGTGTGTAAAGCAAATTCTGGCCGACTGCGATTCTGCCTACCGATACCTGCCAATTGCCCACCGTGATTTTCTGGTGCCGAACGTAAACGACCGGGTCTATGCCGGTTCGCGGTACTGGGGCCGTTTCGACGGGATTACGACACGGGCCATTAAGGCGATGGTTTACCTGACCTGGGCAAGTCCGCGCTACAACCCGACCGGCGATGTCACGCGCTGGGAG
>NZ_MORL01000169.1 GCF_001870735.1 Arsenicibacter rosenii
GAACATCCGCAATCGTTCAGTAAATTTTTTAAAGCCAGGACTAACGTGTCTCCCCTTGCTTTCCGCCAATCCTTCAATTAACAGTCGTTACAATCACGGCTTTCCATGCGAATGGGTTTGCGTAACCAATTGGCGCATGGCTGTTCGAAAAGTAAACAGCAAAACCGGCTCGTCTCAGCAGTCAGGGGCTCAGGCCATTCAGAGGTCTACCCCGATGGCTCTCCTTCTTGTGATTTCTCTTTGCTTAGTTCAGCCACTTTAGCTTCTAACTCAGCGATATACGCTTTTAAAGGCACTATGGCATCGTTGATTTCTTCAGCCGTATACCTGGGGTGAATGTGTTGAGGGCAGTTCCAGTCATAGGCTTCAACATGTAACAGGAGCATCCGTTCGGGTGTATGCGGATAATCCGTCGGGGCAAGTTGCGCCAGCAGATCAGCATGATCCTCCAGCTCAATGACCTCGGCCCTGGCATACAGTTTCAAACGGCTTCGGCGCGCATAATCCATTAAAATAAGCGATACCTCCGGGCGGGTCATTATATTGCCTGCCGAAATGTACTGCTTATTGCCCTGATAATCCACAAAGCCCAGTGTCTTCGCATCGATAACATGAAGAAACCCTTTAGGACCGCCCCGATGCTGAATATAGGGAAAGCCGTTTTCGCCGATACTAGCCAGATATAAGTTATCACGAGCTTCAATAAACCTGATTTCCCGGTCGCTTAACTCCTTGACCCCTTTTTTTTGCTCAAGTCTGGCATAGGTCTGCCGACTGCCATACCGTTCCTGTAACGTTTTAATTACGTCGGTGAAGGCTAGTGTTGCATAGTTTGGTGCCATTTTTCAAAGTTGGATACAGATGAAGGCTTCCGGTTCTGATCTGCTGCCTTCATCCTGATGAATAAACCCGGTTTATAAACGCCTTAAATACGTCGTAGTCCTTACTAACTTAATCAATAGCCGCGGTATCGTCCTCTTTTACAGCGTTTTTCACAGGTTGATCCGTATCTAATCCCGAACCTTTATCTTCGTTTGGCTGGATAGTAATGACCCGCGTGAGCTGATTAAGGGTTTCTTCATCCCACATGGTATCCCCACATTCTTCATTAACAAAGGGGGTTTC
>NZ_MORL01000017.1 GCF_001870735.1 Arsenicibacter rosenii
TCGTGTCCGGATTTTTAGGACCATATCAGCAGGCGCAGGTACGGCCGCTGCGGACCAATGTCCCACTCGATTCGATTGTGCTGAGCGATCCGGCTATCCTGGCCGACCGGCCGACCAATACGTACTACATGACCGGCACCGGTGGCCTGCTCTGGAAAAGCAAAAACCTCAGCCGGTGGGATGGGCCGTATAAGGTGACCCAAACCGACCCCGCTTCGTGGATGGGCCCGAATCCGATGATCTGGGCGGCCGAACTCCATGCCTACAAAAACAAGTATTATTACTTTGCCACGTTTACCAACCGCGCCGTAAAAATCGACACCGTCAAGGGGCGTGAAATCGAACGGCGGGCCAGCCATGTCCTCGTCAGCGATACACCCGACGGGCCGTATGTGCCGATGCAGGAGGCCACGTACCTGCCCGCGGATATACCGACGCTCGACGGCACGTTCTGGGTCGACAAGGACGGGAAACCATATATGGTCTATTGCTACGAATGGTTGCAGAACCTGAACGGCACCATCGAAAAAATCGAACTGAAACCCGACCTGAGCGGCTCTGTCGGCAAAGGTAAGGTCCTGTTCCGCGCCAGTGACTCGCCCTGGAGCCGCGAAAAAGACGAGGCCGGGAAGGACAAACCCAACAAGGTGACGGATGGGCCGTATCTGTTCAACACCGGCACCGGCCGGCTGGGCATGATCTGGACCAGCTGGATCTATGACGTCTATACGCAGGGGGTAGCCTACTCCGCCAGCGGGACGCTGGACGGACCGTGGCTACAGGACCCCGACCCGATTACACTCCCGAATTTCGGGCATGGCATGCTGTTCCGCACCTTCGGCGGCAAGTTGCTGATGTCGGTGCACAGCCATAAAAGCGTCAACGGCCGGACGGTCCGGGTGCCACACCTGTTCGAGGCCGATCTCTCCGGGGACAAACTGGTGATCGGTAAGCCGTATGTGCCGGTGGAGTAGGAGTTACCCCTTTATCCCCTCCGTCTGATAATACCGCTCGCGGTAAAAAAGCGTATAACCACCCACGAGTGCCAGCGTTCCGATTTCGGCCAGGGAGCGGGAGAGCCAGACGCCGGTCAGGCCCAGCCGGTCGGGCAATATCAGCAGACACAGACTGATCAGGACAATGCCTTTCAGCAGATTGATGAGGGTGGACACCGTTGAGTGGCCGGTACTCTGGAGGTAAGCCGCCAGCAGGTAATTGGGTCCCGCGGCCAGAAACAGCAGAAAATACAGCGAGATGGCCTGCGTGGCTACGTCACGGAAGGACGTCGTCTGGTCGCCGGAGAAAAGCCTGATGAACAGGTCTGGTATCAAAAAGCCAGCCAGGGTAATGACAACACCGAGCACGACCGTGAAGCTGATGGCAAACCGCAGTGTTTCCAGTACCCGCGCCGGTTGGTTGGCGCCGAGGTTGAACGACATAATGGGCATACTGGCAATCATGGCGGCAGTAAACAACCGGATCAGGATAAAACTCAGGTAGTTGACCAGTCCGAACGCCGACACGGCCAGCGGACCATAGCCGACGAGGGTACGGTTGATGAGCAGGAGACCCGTCGAAAAGGCCAGTTCGGAGGCGAATGACGGAATGCCGATGCGGAGGAGTTCTTTCCATGCGGCGAACCGGAGCGTAAACCGGAAGCCGGTAAGGCTGTAACGGGTTTTCCCGCGCAGCATGTAGCCAAAGAGATAGGCCGGGCCTGAAAACAGGGCGATACCCGTTGCAATGGCCGCGCCTGTAACGCCCATGTGCAGCCCGACAATGAGGACCAGATCAAGCACGATATTGACGGCCACGGCCAGCAATGATGCATTCCGCGATACGGTTGGTGCATTGTCGGCCCGTACAAAATTGCCCCAGATCATACCCAGAAAGAAAAAGGGCAGGCTCAGCAGTTGCCAGAATGCATACCCCGCCGTAAGCTGAACGAGGCGTGGATTGGCATCGCCCGCCAGAAAACGGGCTAATGGCTGGTGTATAAACGGGGCAGAGGCGGCAATGATCCCGCCGGTCAGCAGCACAAGCGTGGTGGCGAACTGAAATACCTGTTGGGCTTTGGCGGTATTATCCGCGCCGAAACTTTTGCCGATCAACACGCCGCCCCCGATCATGACCGGCAACGCCAGCGAAACAAAGACGATCAATACCGGGCCGTAGAGGCCGACGGCGGCCAGCCCTTCTTTCCCGACCTGCTGGCCCAGAATAAGGCCATTGATGATCTGATGCACTGCCGACGATAAAATGCTGATCAGAGCAGGGCCGTAATACCGGAAAAACAAAGACTTGATCGGGGCTTCACCCAATTGATTTGCAGCAGGCATAAGGAGGTGTATTTTGCGAAAGGGGCGCAAAAATAGGCTGAATATCTGAAACTTACAATAAATAAACAGAAATCGGTTTTATAGATACTAGTTGTACGGAAAATGCATACCTTCCTGTATCAATACAACCTGTTCCCTCCAACACGTTATGTTTCTGCATTATACCAGAATCGTTTTCCGGAATATCATCCGGCATAAAAGTTATACAGGCATTGTCGTCAGCGGGCTGGCCATTGCCATGACAGCGTATCTGCTCATCAGCGGTTATGTCGACGGGCAGCGGAGCTTTGACCGGATGCATGCGGATGGCGACCGGATGTACCGCGTCGAAACACTGTTCCGGAAAAACGGCGAAATCACCGAAAACTGGCCGACCAGTACAAACGGGATGGCACCGGCCATCAAAGCTACGTTCCCCGAATTGGAAGACTATACCCGGATCAACTGGCGGGGCTCCACACGGGTAGTACGCTACGAAGACGTGAAATTCCGGGAAGAACACGTCTGCTTTGCCGACTCAAACTTCTTTACGTTTTTCAGCTATCCGGTGATGAAAGGTGACCGGAACACGTTCCTGAAAGCACCGAATACCGTCGTTATTTCCGAAGCAGCGGCACAGCGCTACTTCAAAGGCGCTGACCCGATGGGCAAAATGCTGCACATCACCGCCGGTAGCCGGCAACTGGATTGCGAAGTGACCGGAGTATTTGCCAACCTGCCTGCCAACTCAACCATGCAGTTCGACATGCTGATGTCGTGGACAACGTCGAACAAACAGGTATGGGACTTCTGGTACCAGCACGAAAGCTACACCTTTGTCCGCCTGCATCCGTCGGCCGATCCGCATAAGATTGAAGCGCAGTTTCCGGCACTGGCCGAGAAGTACAAAACCGCCGAAACCATGCGCGACCACGAATGGGGCATTGAACTGGTACCACTGCATGACATTCACCTGAATCCGGCCAAGCCAAACGAAGTCGAAGTTAAAGGCAACCGGCAGGCTGTTACGTGGTTGTCGGCTATGGCGCTGGTGATTTTGCTGATGGGCTGGTTCAACTACATCAACCTGTCGACGGCCCGGGCGATGGACCGTACGCGGGAAATCGGGGTGCGGAAAGCGGTCGGAGCCGAAAAAAGTTATCTGCTCATTCAATTCCTGACCGAATCGCTGGTACTTAATGCCCTGGCCCTGGTGATTGCGCTGGCCGTAGCGGCCGTTGCCAGCTATACCTTACCGGCCTACCTGGACATATCCCTGCCGCTGATCGACTGGACCGATCCGGTGCGCTGGCTGACGATGCTGGCCATACTGCTGGTCGGTGTGCTGGTGTCGGGGCTGTATCCGGCGTTGGTGTTATCGAACGTAAAACCCGTGTTGGCGCTCAAAGGCCGGTACCGCTTCTCATCAACGGGCAGTTATTTGCGCCAGGGGCTGGTGGTGCTGCAATTCTGTGCGTCCATGATTCTGCTGGTCGGTACGGTGGTGGCTTATCGCCAGCTCTCGTTTATGACCAGCCAGAAACTGGGTGTTAATACCGATCAGATTCTGGTGCTCCACGCGCCGGTCAGTACGACGGGGAGTGCCGGAAAACTGGAAAGCTTCCGGAACGAAGTAAAGCGGCTGCCTGGTGTCGAGGCCGTAACCGGCTCTGGCTCCGTGCCGGGGCTGGAAGTGGGGCAAATGCTGGCCAACCGGCGCTTCGGGGCAAACGCCGGTACCAGCCGGTTGTATGAATCACTGACGGTCGATTACGACTTTATGTCGCTTTTCGGCCTGCAGCTGGTGGCCGGCCGAAATTTTGACCGGGGGCGTGCCGCCGATGTTTACGGACTGGTGCTGAACGAGGCGGCCGTTGCGCAGTTTGGCTTTAAATCTCCGCAGGAGGCTATCGGACAGCGGATTGCGCTGGAAGTGACCACCGACCGGCCGAACGAAATCATCGGTGTCGTTAAAAATTACCACCAGCAGGGGCTGCAGCGGTCGTTTACGCCCATTATCATGCTGATGGACCCCGATTATAAATGGCTGCCCACGGATTTTTATTCGGTAAAGGTATCGACAAAGGATGTTGACAAGGTTGTAAAAGGTGTGCAGGCTAACTGGACGGCCTTCTTTCCGGAATCGCCGATGAACTACTTCTTTCTGGATGAATTTTTTAATAACCAATACAAGCAGGATCAGCAGTTTGGCCGCAGTTTTATGTTGTTTGCGTCGCTGGCGATTCTGATTGCCTGTCTCGGTTTATTCGGCCTGACATCGTACAGTACGGCCCGCCGGACCAAGGAAATCGGCGTGCGGAAGTCGCTGGGAGCGTCGGTCAACAGCATTCTGGCGCTGCTGGCGTGGGATACGCTACGGTTAGTGCTGGTGGCAAGTGTACTGGCGGTGCCGTTGTCGTGGTATCTGGTTAATAAGTGGCTGGAAACCTACGCCTTCCGGATCGGCCTGGATATACTGGTCTGGTTTATTCCGATTCTGGTACTGGTACTCATTGCCCTGCTGACGATTGGTTATCAAACAACCAAAGCCGCGCTCGCCAATCCGGTGAAGGCGTTGAAATCGGAGTAGCGATTTACTACGGCGTTACCCGGATAGCTTTTCCGGGTAACGCCGTAGTAAATCGCTGGACAGCCCTTTCGTTGCTGAAGTGCGACGCTACAAATTCTCAGAAAAGACGCCTAACTAAACCAAGCCAGAATAGGCGGCCCCCAGTAGATTTTGGTGAAATAATAGGTGCCGAGACCGATGAAAAACGTTGCAAACAGGATGGCTAAGGTGGCTGTCAGCCGGAGGGCAGCTGATGTTTCAGGCTTACGGGCTCTGGCCAGTAATTCAACAACGAGCAGATTCGGAACGTAGAAGAAGAAGGCCATAAACTGGTCAAACGGGCCGGAAAAAGTCTGGTTATGTCCGGCCGCATCGGTCAGCATCACCCAGAAACCGTAATCCATGCGATAGAGCCAGGAGCCGATGGCCAGTGCATACAGCCGCAGGGCCCAGATCCGGTGGGTTTCCAGCCGGCCGGCTCTCGCGTGGCGGAACGTCTCCACCGCCGCAACGCCCATCAGTAGCCCGTAAAGGCCAAACCCGATGTTCATCACCGTACCGCCAATGGTGCCCTGTAACAGGATGAACGTCAGACCACCGATGGCTGCCGAAAGACATGCCAGCACATAAAATCGCCCGATCCACCGGTGCAGGGCCGGGTAGCGGAGCCGTACGCTGTCCAGTAGCTGAATACTGCCCAGAATCAGAATAATGCCGCCCGCTGCGAAGTGCAGACCCATACTGCCATTCGATGTTGATTCGCCCGGGGTGTAGAGCCGGGGGAGTACACCATTCCATCGCTGCATATCGTTCTGTAACAATGCGGTTGCATAGAAGGCAAGGATGTACAGGCCAAACAGGGCTGAACTGACCCAGACGCTGGTGCCGAGGATGGTCGTTGACCACTGTAAAAGTCTGGCGCTCCAGACAGAGAAAGAAGACGGTCGTCGGGTTACGGAAGGAGAATCGCTGATCATGTATATTTTTGACGGCTGACTTGTCAGGTTTTTACCTTTGTTATCAAAGATGTGAAACTTCTCGGAATATTAGTAACTTTTGTTTGCTCTATCTGCCATAATTTTGGCCTTTGTTTTACTGAACTAAACGTATTGGTTTGCTTGTAGAAAGGGTATGAGAGCACGCATCCGAAGACAGTACCGCATTGTCAGGTATGTCCTGTATCGGGAAACGATTGTATCACCGGCCGATCATTTCTGGACGTTTGCGGGGACGTTCATCGCTATTGCATCAATTGGCCTGTTGCAGCAGGCTGGTTTTACGCAGCAGGACGGTGTGTTTCTGATCGGGTCATTCGGCGCATCCTGCGTGTTGCTATTCGGGGCGACAAACAGTCCGCTGGCGCAGCCGAGGAATCTGATTGGCGGGCATGTGCTGGCTTCTTTAATCGGTGTGGCCGTGCACAAACTCCTGCCCGATCAGTTGTGGCTGGCGTCTGCACTGGCGGTCTCCACATCGATTGTGTGCATGCAGATTACGCGGACTATGCATCCACCGGCGGGAGCAACGGCGCTGATTGCCAATATCGGTTCTGCTAAAATACTCGGTCTGGGTTTCTGGTACACACTCACGCCGGTTCTTAGCGGGGTACTGATTTTATTCCTTACGGCGCTCGTTGTAAACAACATACCTGCCGGGCGGTCTTATCCGGTCAAACCGTTGGTATGGCCCCGGCAACTACGGGCTCGCGTGATCCGGTTTGTCCGGTTACGTTAACTGTTTTGAGGGCAGTACCGCTGCCTTTTAGCGCAAAACTATTTGGACGCGACATGGTTATGCTAGTAAAACCAGCAACGAATCATGATCATGGATAAAAAACAGACCACCGCGGTTGGCATTGCGTTAGGCGCAGCCGCCTTGCTTGCCGGAGCCGGCTACGGTATTTATACATACATCAAAAACAAGCGCCGTCAGGCCAACAGCGCGGGTATAGAGAGTAAAGAGGGGGGAGCAGGGACTATCGGGTTTGCCGGGCCTTTTGCCGGTGGATTTATCGGAAACAGCCTGGTAAAACACACGAATCTGTACGCTACCGGCGAAAATGGCCTTATTGGCGGCGGATTGACCCGGTCGGGTGTTCAGCTGGCGGGGTAGGGTATTTTATCGGTTAGTTATCGGTAAGCCCTGTATGGGGCTTTTTTTATGGATTATAAAATCCCGGTTGCCGTAAAAAGCAAAAAGTCAAACCCGGAAGAGTTTGACTTTTAAGTGCCGAAGGCGAGACTCGAACTCGCATGTCCGCGAAGACACACGCCCCTGAAACGTGCGTGTCTACCAATTTCACCACTTCGGCAGAACGTTTCCCCTGTGTTGGGAATGCAAATATACGGCGGCAAAAACGGCTTTTGCAAGCCCTGACACCATTTTTTTGATATTTTTTTTCGGCCCAACACAGGAAACGCCCCTATAAAGTTACCTTCTCGCGCATGTCGGGAATGGTAACATTTTTAAAACCAGCGGCTTCCAGCTTCTCTTTCCAGACCAGCTGCTCATCGTAATCGCCGTGTACCAGAAAAACTTTTTTGACCAGTTTAGGGTCCTGGCACCCTAAATAGTCGAGCATTTCGGCGTAATCGGCATGGGCACTGAATGAGTCCATAACGGCAATCCTGGCTTTTACCTCGTAGGTCTCGCCGAAAATCCGGACTTGCCTGTCGCCGCGTTTTAGAGCACCCCCTAAACTATTGGGCGAGCAGTAGCCTACGATCAGAATCGTATTCCGGTTGTCGTCGATATTGTTCTTGATGTGGTGTTTGATGCGCCCCGCTTCGGCCATACCCGACGACGAAATGATGATACACGGCCCCCGCCAGTTGTTGATGTCTTTCGATTCCTGTACGTCTGAAACGTAGTGCAGGTTCTTAAAATTAAAGGCATCGCCGTCTTTTTTGATATAAGCCAGGATCTCGGGGTTGAAACAGTCTTCGTTCTGCCGCATAACGTTGGTTGCCTTAACCGCCAGCGGGCTGTCGACAAAAACAGGAATAACCGGCAACCGGCCTTCGCTTTCGAGCTGGTCAAGGGCATAAATCAGCTCCTGCGTCCGGTCAACGGCAAAGGCAGGAATGATGACCTTGCCCTGCCGGCGTACACAGGTTTCTTCCACAATCCGGAGCAGGTGCGACCGCATGTCGGGCTCAGGCTCGTGCAACTGATTGCCGTAGGTCGATTCGCAGATGATGTAGTCGGCCTGCGGGAACGGCATCGGCATCGGCAGAATTTTGTCGTTTGGCCGGCCGATATCGCCGCTGAAAAAGACCTTTTTCGGCCCTTCTTTTTCGTGAATTGTCAGGTTGATGGCGGCGCTGCCCAGCAGGTGGGCTGTATCCGTAAACTGTACCTCAATTTCATCGGTAAGCCAGAAAATTTCGTTATAGCCAACAGTCTTGAAGCGGCTCAGCGTTTCCTGTACATCGTCGGCGTCGTAGAGCATATCCAGCTCCGCGCGTCCCTGCCGGTGTCGCCGTTCGTTGATACGTTCAAGGTCTTTTTGCTGGATGTGCGCACTGTCCATGAGCATGATTTCGCAGAGGTCGGCGGTGGCCGGTGTGCAGTAAATCGGTCCGGCAAACCCCTGACGAATCAGCCGTGGCACCAGCCCGGTATGGTCGATGTGGGCGTGAGACAGGATCAGATAATCGATGCTGGCTGGTTCAAAGCCAAATTCCTGGTTAAGTTCGTCGGTATTAATCCCCTGAAACAAACCGCAATCGAGCAGTATCCGGGTGCCTTTTTCGGTAGTGATGAGGTGTTTACTGCCCGTTACAGTGCGGGCAGCCCCAAAAAATTGTATGGTCATTTGTATGCCGGGTTTAGAAAAATACTCCGCCAACGCGTAGATTGGACCTTCTACGAAAAACGTCTCTACGGCAGGGGAGTTTCAGATACGTATTGATTTTGAGCGATTGGAGCGAATATTGGAAAAAATAATCAGCATCACCAAAAAACTGTGGCAACGGAAAATGGTTCGGCTGCTGCTGGCGGGTCTGTTGCTGGCAGTCATACTGGACCGGGTATTTCCGCCGGAAACCAATGTACCTTATTCAACCCTCATTACGGCACATGACGGGACGATTCTGCACGCCTTTCTGGCGCGGGACGACCGCTGGCGTATGCCGGCAACACTGGAGGAAATTACGCCGGCTTTACAGAAAACCATCCTGTTTAAGGAAGATAAGTACTTCTATTACCACCCTGGCGTGAATCCGGTAGCCTTGTTGCGTGCCTTCGCGCGGAATCTGCTGGCAGGCCGCCGGACGTCGGGAGCATCGACCATTACCATGCAGGTTGTCCGGTTGCTGGAACCCCGCGAGCGGACTTATGGCAGTAAACTGGTAGAATTGCTGCGGGCGGTTCAGCTGGAACTGCATTATTCAAAGGCCGAAATTCTGCAATTATACCTGAACCTGATTCCATACGGCAGTAATATCGAGGGACTCAAATCAGCGTCGCTCCTGTATTTCAACAAACCGCCCAAACTTCTGAGTCTGGCTGAAATTACAACCCTGACCATTATCCCGAACCGGCCGTCGAGTCTGCGGCTGGGGCGCAACAATACCTACATTTTGCAGGAGCGCAACCGATGGCTTACACGGCTGGAAAAGGCGGGCTTGTTTGACGCCGATGTGGTGGCCGATGCCGTGGGGGAACCCCTGACTGTGCGGCGTCGGGAAGCTCCTCAACAAGTCCCGCACCTGAGCCTGCGCCTGCGTTCTGAACAACCGGCAACGCCCATTATCCGGACTACCATCCGGCCGGCCATCCAGACAGCGGTTGAGCAATTGGCGGGAAATTACACCAACCGTGTACGGGCGGTTGGTGTTCAGAATGCGGCAGTGCTGGTCGTGGATAACCAGACCATGCAGGTGATGGCCTATGTCGGGTCGGCCGACTTCCGGAATACGCTGGATGGTGGTCAGGTCGATGGCGTTCGGGCGGTCCGGTCGCCGGGGAGTGCGCTGAAGCCGTTTTTATATGCTCTGGCCTTCGACGCGGGTCTGGTTACGCCGAAAAGTAAGCTCAATGACGTGCCGACAAACTTCGGCGGCTATGAGCCCGAAAATTATGACCGGCGGTTCAACGGAGCCGTAACCGTCGATTATGCCCTGGCCAATTCACTCAACATTCCGGCGGTGAAGCTGCTGAAAGACATCGGTACGCCGACATTTGTGCGAGCCCTGCAAAAAGCCGGATTTGCTACCATCCGCAAGCAGGCCAGGGACTTAGGGCTGTCTATGATTTTGGGTGGTTGCGGGGTGACGCTCGAAGAAATGACCCGGCTTTATACCGCATTGGCTAATCAGGGGAAAATCAAACCGCTGGTCTGGCAAACCGGCGTTCCCGCCGGAACCGGCAGCGACCTGATGTCGCCCGAGGCCGCTTTTCTGACCACCAATATCCTCACGCAGATTACGCGCCCCGACCTGCCGAACAATTTTGACAACAGCTACCACCTGCCCCGGATTGCCTGGAAAACCGGAACGTCGTACGGGCGGCGGGATGCCTGGAGCATTGGCTATAACCGCCGGTTTACGGTCGGGGTCTGGGTCGGTAACTTTTCGGGTGTCGGGGTGCCTGAACTTAGCGGGGCGAATACGGCCACTCCGTTGCTGTTCCAGATTTTTAATGCCATTGATTATAATTCGGGTAAGGGCTGGTTCAAGGCGCCGAAAGGGAATCTGGCGCTCCGGCAGATTTGCCCCGAGAGCGGGGATGTCCCGAATGAATTCTGCCATAGCCGGGCGGTTGATTATTACATTATGGGTGTGTCGCGCGCACAGCGTTGCCAGCATCTGAAACCGGTCTATACTAACCTCGCCGGCACCATTTCCTATTGTGTGCATTGCCTGCCCGAACCACGCGATTCGGTGCCGGGTTATGTGAAGCGTTTTTATCCTGCCTTATCGCCTGAGCTTATTGCCCACTATGAAAACCGGCACATTCCCTATGATCGTATTCCGCCCCACAATCCGGCCTGTGAGCGGGTGTTTGCCGCCGACGCAGCAGCCAATGCCTTGTTAATCAGTAGCCCGAACGATGGTAGTGAGTATTTTATTGATTCTGAAAATCCGTCCGATCTGCAACTGGCCTGTCAGGCTCCGAACGATGTGCAGGCGGTATATTGGTACCTGAATGATAAGTTGTACCGGAAGGCGAAACCTACTGAAGCGGTATTTTTTAAGCCGCGTCCCGGCGTCTGGAATATTGCCTGTGCCGATGATCGCGGGCGAAGTACAACGATCCGGATTATTGTTAAAAACCAGTAGGCTGCGGTGTCCTGAACCGGCTTCAGTACGGGGACGTACGTCCGCTGTACAACGTATATTGCCACTGGTGTATAATACCGGCGCGACGCCGGGACAAGCCATTATCTTACAGGGCATTGAGAACCATTTAACCGTTTACATAAAGGCTTATGTTTGGTAAGAAAACGATCGTGGCTGAAAAAAAGTCCCGTGCCCGCAAATCGCCGCTGCGCGAATGGGTTGATTCTGTACTGTTTGCCGTCATCGCGGCGACCCTGATCCGGTTTCTGGTCATGGAAGCATTTGCGATTCCGACGCCATCGATGGAAAGCAACCTGATGGTGGGCGACTATTTATTTGTCAGTAAACTGCATTACGGAAGCCGGACACCGCAGACACCGTTACAACTGCCGCTGACTCACCAGAAAATCTGGGGAACCAACATTCCGTCGTTTAGTACCGCCATTCAACTGCCAACCTTCCGGCTTCCTGGTTTTACCCACGTAAAAAACGGCGATGTGGTGGTATTTAACTACCCGCCCCTGCGTCCGAATGAGCCGGATTATCCGAAAGACCTCCGGACCAACTACATCAAGCGGTGTATCGGTATTGCGGGCGATGTGGTGCAGATTAAGCAGGAGCAGGTCTTCATCAACGGAAAAGCAACGGCCTTGCCGGAGCGGGCGCAAACCACCTGGTTTATCAAAACCACCGAAGTACTGGATGACCGTTTTTTCCGGCAGTATGACATTGTCAACGATTTTAACTCGCCGGAAGGGCCGTTTATCAACTGGCAGCCGGTCGAAGTGCAGAACGCAGCCACCAACGCCTCTGAGCTGATCGGTTACCGGATTAATACAACCCGCGCGATGCTGGATAAAATTAAGGCGCTCGACTGGGTAAAAGGCGTTGAACCGCTGACCGAACCGGCGGGACAGACCGGCCCCGGCATTTACGGCAGTTCCGTCTACGCCTGGAATCAGGATAATTTCGGGCCGCTGACCGTACCGAAAAAAGGCATGACGGTGCCGGTAAACCGGGAGACGATTGCCGTGTACGGGCCTGTCATCAGCCGCTATGAAGATAATGCCCGGGTTGTACAGACGCCTACAAGTATCACTATCGACGGCAAACCGGTGACGGAATATACCTTTAAGCAGGACTATTATTTTATGATGGGCGATAACCGCCACAACTCCGAAGATTCCCGTTATTGGGGTTTTGTACCGGAAGACCACGTGGTTGGTAAGGCAGTATTTGTCTGGATGTCAGCCGATCCGGCTCCCGAAAATATCTGGCACAAAATCCGCTGGAACCGGTTGTTCCGTGTGATCAATTAGTAATTATGCTGGCTGATTAAATAATATATTTTTAATATTTAATTGTTATTTTTTTTGATAAAATTGCCGGCCATAATTTATAAACCGTTTCATGAGATGAAAAAAGTAGTCTTTACAGCATTCGTTTTGGGGCTGGTCAATGTAGCATTCGGGCAAAGCAATGCGGCGAATAAATCCGTACCGGAGACAATGACAAATGTATTCTTTAAAGCCTTACAGGATGAGGATACCGGTACGATGAGTAAAATTCTGGCCAATAATTTTCAGATAACCAACGCTGATGGCCAGTCTGCCGATAAAGATCTGATTGGACAGGCATTAAGCGGAGGTCATTTAGTAGTTGATGCTGCCACAACGAGTGATGTCCAAAGCCGGCTTGTGGGCGCGAATACGGGCCTGGTAACCGGGAAGGTTAAATTCAAAGGGACGTTACAAAACCAGTCCTTTGATAACACGTTGGTTTTTACATTAATCTCTATTCAGGAAGGTGAATCCTGGAAGGTCTCGGATGTTCGTCTGATCAGTGCAAAGTAAGTTCAGATACGCTGTCAACTGCTTCATAATTTGCGCCCACCCCGGCAACGGGGTGGGCTTTTCTTTGGGAGTTTGCGTATTTTGCACAGCTATTGACGAAAATGATTCATGCGGCAGCAGATTACCTGGTTTCTGGTTATTGCTTTTGTAGTGTCTGGTTTCAGGGCCGTATATGCCCAGAATCAGCCCATTGGCCGTTTCCTGCAGGACACGGTCGTCATTGGTGAACCTTTTCAGTATGCGGTCAGCTACCGGCATACGCAGGCTCAGGATATAGTATTTCCGGACACCGCCCGCGCGTTTTCGCCGTTTGTTGTAAGGGGTATCAGTATTTTTCCTACCCGGACCGATCAGGGAACAAG
This sequence comes from Arsenicibacter rosenii, assembly GCF_001870735.1. Taxonomy (GTDB): domain Bacteria; phylum Bacteroidota; class Bacteroidia; order Cytophagales; family Spirosomataceae; genus Arsenicibacter; species Arsenicibacter rosenii. Next base: position 13,387 of record NZ_MORL01000017.1, read on the forward strand.
CCGCGACAGTGCCGTCTATACCCTGGTTACGTTTGAAACGCAGCCGGCTCAGACCCTCCAGGTACCTGTGCTGATCATTGGCGAAACGGATAGTACGGCGCTCTACAGTGATCCGGATACTGTTTACCTGCGGTCGAGCCTACAGACAACCCGTCCTGATACGCTGGCATTAGCCACCGAAACCCGGATTTTGCCAGTCCGGCAGCAATTCAATTACCCGGCACTGCTGATGGTAATCGGTACCTTACTGGTGATTAGCGGAGCCGTATACCTGCTCTTCGGCAAAAGTATCCGGCGTCAGCTGCGGCTGTACCGGCTTCACCAGCGGCACCTTCGTTTTTTGCAGGAATACAATCGCCTGATTCGCAGTATTGACGCTGACAGCACGACCGACAACGCCAATAAAGCGATTGTGCAGTGGAAAATGTATCTGGAAAGCCTTCAGGGAGACCCGTTTACCTCGATGACGACGCGGGAGATTGCGGAGCGGATTACGGAGAACCAACTGGGCCGGATACGTCAGGGAACTGCCGAGCTGGTTGATGCCCTCAAACAGACCGACCGTATGATTTACGGAGGGGTATTCAGCCCGCAGTCGGCAGCCGCGCTGCGGTTATTGCGGGATGTCGCGATTCAGGTATATGACCGTCGGCGGGCGGCGATTCAGTATGTGTAGTCAATCAACGCGCTCACTACAGACAGATCGTGTGAGCTAAAGAAACGTAAATGGTAAGCCGTCCTTCATAAGCCGGCGTAGTAGTATATGGAGCCTTGGTATTCAATAGATTGGTTTACAATCGGGCAGTGGCAGCAGTTTCGCTTTGCCAACAGCTGGATCCTGTATACCATTCCGGCACTGCCATTGCTGTTTTTGTTTCGCTACTTACTGAGCCAGGGCCGTTCTCAAAAGCTAAACGTATCGACTGGTACCTATCTGTATGTGAATAGCTTACTTGGGTGGCTGCGGTTTATTACACCAATCGCTTTTTTTACCGGAATCAGCCTGATTCTGGTTGCACTGGCCCGTCCGCAGATTGTTAAAGAACAACGCATCGAACAATCAGATGGCATCGACATTATGCTGGCACTCGATGTTTCATCGTCCATGACGGAGACCGATCTGGCCCCGAACCGGCTGGCTGCTGCCCGTCAAATGGCACAGATGTTTGTGAAAGGACGCAAAAACGACCGGATCGGACTGGTTGTGTTTGCCGGAGAAGCCTTTTCGCTTTGCCCGCTCACAACCGATTATGCCCTGCTGGATCAGTACATTGCCGATCTGCGCGAAAATATGATTCCGACAACCGGGACGGCCATTGGCGACGCACTGGCGCGCTGTATCAACCGGATGCGGGAAACGGAGATGCCCGCCCTGGCTGATACAGCCAGTAAAAAGCGGACTAAAGTAGTGATCCTGCTCAGCGACGGAGAAAATACCGCCGGTAATCTGGATCCGGTAACGGCGGCAAAACTGGGTAGGGCGTTCGGGATCCGGATTTATACAATTGCGGTTGGTAAAGTGGAGCCGGTGGCTGCTGCCCGGCGCGATAGCTTGCCGGACACACCGGCCGTTGCCACGTCGGCGGTTGATGAGGGAGTACTTAAATCCATTGCCCGGATCGGCAACGGGAGTTACTTCCGGGCAACCGATGCCAAACGGCTGGAAACAGTTTTTAAAGAAATCGACCGGCTGGAAAAAGCCCCCGTACGAACGCAGGTATATGAACACGTACAGGATTTTTACCGCATTTATCTTTACTGGGCCATCTGCTTTCTGCTTTTCACGTTGTTTTTGAAAAACACCATTTTAGCCAATATTCTGGAAGATTAACCGACAGACCGGCGTGTGCCGGTACCGTTTTTTACGCATGCTGAGAGCCTTTTATAACGAAAATTATATTGAAGCAGGACTCGACGAAGTCGGGCGTGGGTGCCTGGCAGGACCTGTAGTCGCGGCTGCCGTTATTTTGCCCAAAGAGTATAGCCATCCTGTTTTAAACGATTCAAAGCAAGTGTCGCGCGCGCAGCGCGAACGGCTTCGGCTGGATATTGAACGGGACGCACTGGCGTGGGCCGTAGCCGAAGTATCAAACCAGGAGATCGACCGGATCAATATCCTGAAGGCGAGTTTTCTAGCCATGCACCGTGCCCTCGATACCATTATGGCCACAGCCGACGGCGTTAAGCCCGAACACCTGCTTGTGGACGGTAACCGGTTTATTCCCTACCCGATGATTCCGCACACCTGCATCGTTAAGGGCGATGCAACGTTTATGCCAATTGCAGCTGCTTCTATTCTGGCCAAATGCTACCGCGACGACCTGATGGAGCGCCTGGGCACTTTGTTTCCGCACTATGGCTGGGCCAACAATGCCGGTTATCCGACGCCGGTCCACCGCAAAGCCATTCAGGAGCATGGCCCCTGCGAATGGCACCGCATGAGCTTCCGGCTTATTTGACCCGAAAGTCCGGCCGGATTAATGTTTCGGACGTTTATAGAGCGGAACGGTACTACATGGTTCGCCAAACATCAGTGCCTGTACAACGGGTTTCAGCTTGCGGGTAATTTCGAGATAGGCCGCCGTTGGTACCGCAACTTTTGAGCAACCTTTCACCACAACCCGCAGATCGCGGTAATCGTCCGGATTAATGCCGGCGATGGCGTCGAAATAGAGTTTCTCTTCCAGATCCTGAAGCGAACCGAAAACAATGGTACTGGCATAGGGTTGCAGGTGCAGCGTCAGCAGCATATAGGCCCAGGTCGGGACGATGGCATCCTCCGTGCAGGTGACCGCTACATTTTTGCCTTCGTATTGGGTCCAGTCATGGGTTTTCAGAAATTCCCGATAGTCTTTTTCTTTCAGGATCAGGCCCATAAACAGGTTATCTTTCAGGTCATAGATAACCCGTTCGCCCGGGTGGTAATAGTCTTCGAGATCAAGTGTAATGAGGCCGCTTTTCGCAACCCGGTTAACAATTTCGGTTTCCATTTTTTATTGAGTGATTGAGGGCTGCCGCGCGGTGAATGGTCGGTTCAGAGGTTAGAACCAGACGCCCGGCCATCTACACATGCCCGGACCAACACCACGTAACTACTTTTTGATACAACAGTCGGGCGGGCCGATAAGGTTTCGCCAAAAACAGAAAAGCCCGGTCGGGGGGGACCAGGCTTTGGATTGGTATGCCGGAAAACTAAGCGCTCTGCTTAGCCGACTGATAGCGTTTTTCTGCGGCGTTCCAGTCAACAACATTCCAGAAAGAAGAAATGTAGTCCGGACGACGGTTCTGGTATTTCAGGTAATAAGCGTGTTCCCAAACGTCGAGGCCGATGATCGGGAAGCCTTTTGCGTCGGCGATATCCATTAACGGATTGTCCTGGTTCGGCGTAGACGTCACGGCTACGCTGCCGTCGGCTGTCACAATTAACCATGCCCAGCCAGAGCCGAAACGGGTTGTGGCTGCTTTGGTGAATTCTTCTTTGAATGCGTCAAATGAACCGAATTTCTGGTTAATCGCCTCAGCCAATTCGCCGGTTGGAGCACCGCCGCCATCGCCTGACAAAATGTTCCAGAACAAAGTATGGTTATAATGACCACCCCCGTTGTTACGCACTGCTACCGGATATTTGCTGATGTTAGCCAGCAGATCTTCCAGCGACTGGTTTTCCAGTTCGGTCCCGGCAATTGCGTTGTTCAGATTGGTAACATACGCATTGTGGTGCTTACCATGGTGAATTTCCATAGTCTGCTTGTCGATATGCGGCTCGAGTGCATCGCTCGAGTAGGGTAGTGGTTCTAATACAAAAGCCATTGTTTGTAAGATTTAGGTTGAAATTAATCTCATTCTGGTTAACACGAACTTATTCGTATAAGTTTTTGCTGATATGATTTTTTAAGTTTATTGACTGAAAAGCAAGGATTTAAACTTAAAAAATAGATTGTTTGGCCCGTTGCTTAGCTCCGTAACCGGCGGAAAAAGGCAGTTAATAACTCCTGACAGTCGTCGGCCAGCACGCCGGTAGTCAGCCTGGTTTTTGGGTGTAATAAAGAGGGTTGAAAACGGGCATAGCCTCGTTTTTCGTCAGGAGCACCGATGACAATCCGGCCGATCTGGGCCCAGAATAAAACACCGGCACACATGACGCAGGGTTCCAGGGTCACATACAATGTGCAGTCAGGCAGGTATTTGGAACCCAGGTAATGGGTAGCGGCGGTAACGGCCATCAACTCGGCATGGGCCGTAACATCGGTAAGTTGTTCGGTCAGGTTGTGGGCCTTTGCAATCACGCGGTTTTGACAAACGATGACCGCCCCGACCGGGATTTCGCCCTTGTCAGCGGCTATTTCAGCCTGTTGCAGGGCAAGGTTCATAAAATACTCGTCAGAGAACATGGGGGCCGGGAGCTTAGGGCAGAGGGCTTAGAGCCGGGTGCATAGGGCTTAACACTACGCACCCGGCTCTAAGCCCTGCGCTCCGTTACTGCTTGAGAATCCGGCGGAACGTTTTACGGTCGCCTACCTGAATTTTCAGAATATACATACCGGTTGGCTGACTGCTCAAGTCAAGCTGTGTTTGCCGGTTCCGGGTGGTTTGCTGCACAGCCGTCCGGCCTGTAAGATCAGTCAGTTCAATGACTGCCGGATTTTTCTGCAGCGCCACATCAATATCAATGGTAAGCCCCGAAGCGGTCGGTACCGGATAGGCGTTAACCGATGTCCCTAACAGATCATCCTCAACACCAAGCAACGGCAATACCTGCACGGTAATGGCCGTACCTGAGACCGTGCCCGTACCACAGTTATTGCTGACAGACAATAAGCGGTATGTTGTGGTTTTCAGTGGCCGGATATCAAGCCGGTGCGGGTTTGCATTGGTTTGAATAGTCTGGTTCCGCAGGCTGTCGTTATACACAAACGTCCACGGGCCGTCGCCGGTAAATGTTATGCTCAGGCTACCCGGACTGCCTTCATAGACACTGGTGGTGCCGGTCAGGGATGCTGTTGGGTAAGGACGAACATAGAGTACGGTCGGGCTGTTCTGGCCCAATACCGGGATAGACGGATTGGTACCGATAACGCGTACAAAATATACGCCTCCTGCCTGGGAGGCTGGTATGGTAGCGACAATCGGGCCGATGGTTGTTGCCGCCGAGATATCAACGAACTTCTTAGACGTGGTATCTGCCAGCTGCACTTTAAACGCGTTTCCGGTATTGAACTCGCCGGAGGTAGTGAAGGGTACCGAGAAGCTGAGGCCGGCACAAAGCGTAGTTGTCGTCAGATTGCTGGTTGTGATGGTCGGGATCTTGACCGTCACTGTAGCGGTAGCCGGGTTGCCTGGTAAGCCGCTGCCGCAGACATTAGAGACGCTGGCAACCTGAAAAATAGTTGTTTGCGCCGGGGTCACATTTACCGTCGTAATGGTATCCTGAGCCACCCCGAAAGTGCCGTCAGACAGCGTATAGCTAAACGGTGGTGCACCGGTAAACTTCAGTTGAAGCGGTGCACTGATGCCGAGGTTGACTGTGGTTGAACCCAGCAGCGAAAGCGTCGGGTTCGTGTTGACAATCAGCTTGATCGACGCCCTGGCGCTGGCGCAGCCATTCTGGCCGATCTGATAGACGTAGAATAACCGTCCGCCAGCCGGAGTAGCATTAAGCGTGAACGGGGTCGGTGCTTCGTTCGAAAGCGTGCCGTTCGGATCGATCCAGCGCAGACTGGCACCCGACGCCGCAACGGCTGTTAACGGAACTGCCGCATCATTCCGGCAATAGGTTACTGTCGGAATCGGAATACCCGGAACCGGTGTACTCTGAACGGTGACCTGTAATGTTGCCTTTGAGCTTTCGCAGTTATTCACGGTCTGGGTAACCTGATAGTTGATCACGGCTGCCTGATTAATTGGCGGAGTCGGTGCGTTCGGAAACTGGTTACCGTCGACGTTATACCAGCGCAGGTTAGCCCCTGCTGCACTTACCGGAACTACGCTTTGCGCAGGCTGGTCCTGCTGAATCTGACAATAGGCGACATTCGCGACATTCGGAGCGGGTGGCAACGCAATAATGTTGACCGGTAACGTTGACCGGGGGCTTTCGCAGCCATCCAGAGACTGACTTACCTGGTAGTTAAACGTGCCGACGTTGTTGGTCGGCGGTGCCGGTGAGCCGCTGATGCTATTACCGCTCGGATCAAACCATCTCAGGTTGGTGCCGGAGGCGATTAAAGGCTGCGAAGGAGCGTTGTTACAGATGTTGACCACCGTAACGCCGGGGGCTCCCGGTGTTGGTTTTACCCGGACACTAAGCGAGCCGCGAGCACTCTCACAGCCGTCGAGTGTCTGACTTACGTAGTAGGTATAGGTTACGTTTCCAACGTTGTTGGGCGGTACGGGTGCTGTAGCGGAGGCCGTACCACCTGAAGAGCTGCCGTACCAGTTGATACTTGCATTGGTAACCGGTGTCGCTGTCAGCGTTGGTGCCGGATAGTTCTGGCAGAATGTAGTTTCTGCAATGCCCGGGATACCCGGTGTTGTTTTAACCGTTACCGGGATGGCCAGGCGTGTGCTTTCGCAACCGCTGACGGTTTGGGTAACGTAATAGTTGGTGGTTCCCGGAGTGCCGGTTCCCGGACGGGGCGCCACTGAGCTTGCGGTACCGCCGTTTGCATCTGTACCATACCAACGCAGGTTCTGGCCGTTAGCCGACAGAATGGCCGCCGTTACGCCCTGACAATAAGGCGAAACGGCCGAAGCGGTCGGTGCAGCAGGTACCGCAGAGATATTGATGTTGATGGTAGCTTTCCCGCTCACGCAACCATCCCCGGTTGTTTGCGTGACGTAGTAAGTGATTGTTCCGGTGGTTGCCGTTGGGGGAGTCGGTGCCGCCGTCAGCACGTTATTGGAAGCGTCATACCAGGTGAGATTCTGACCACTGGCCGTCAGTTGCTGGGCAGGTACATTCTGGCAATATTGGGTTGAGCTTGTTACCGAAGGCGCAACCGGCGTGCCGTTCACACGGATGGCATAGAGCGAAGGGGCTCCCAAACACCCGTTGGCACCCACCTGACGGATGTAATAATTGTAGGGGGCCGAACGGGCAATATTCGGTGGGGTTGGCGTTGGTATCTGAATGCTTCCGTCCGGATCAATGTACCAGCGGATGATACTGCTGGTATTCACCGTCAGAGAGCCGGGGCGGTTCGTCTCACAATAAGCGATAGAAACCGGTGCCAGCTGCCCGGGTGATTCCAGCACGGTGTAGGTCATCGTTGCCCGTCCGCTCACACAGCCATTATTATTTTGTTCTACTCTATAGGTTGTAGTACCCGGTGTTGTAGCAGACACGGTAGGGGCCGCGCCGTTATTGGGTAGCAGGTTGTTATTGCCGTCATACCATCTGTAGGAGCTGCCATTAGGAGAAAGAAGCTGATCTGCCGAACCCTGACAAACGGTTTGGGAAGCCGGTGATGGCGTTGAGGGTGTAGTGGTAATGTTTACACTAACCAATGTATTATTGAGGCTAACACAACTACCGACTACCGCCTGGGCGGTATAAGTCCCGGCGGTTTGCGTTTGGAAAGACGGTCCGGAGCCGACTAATGTACTGCCTGAATACCACCGGATAGAAGAACCACTGGTACCAGAGGTTGCCGTCAGCGAAACGGTTTGTCCGCTACAGATCGGGCTGCTCGTCGGGCTGGCAATTCCCGCCGAAGGCTGTGTTGGCCGCGGATTGATAGTCATGACCACTGCACCAACACTACCCGTTATCGCAGGGGTTGTCGACACTACCCGTATCCGATATGCGGTACCCGCCGGCGTATTGAGCGGAATATTACTGCCGATGGCCGTAGTGACAATACTGCTTGTGAAGGTATTCGTGAGTGTACCAATAACGGTAGGTGAAGCGAAGCCTCCGGTTGCATCGGAAAGCTGCGCCTGAAAAACAGTACTGCTGTTGAACGTGCCGGTAAATGAGAAGGGAACCGATAGTGCATCACCTCCGCAAAAACTGTTAGTGCTTACAGATCCTGTGCTGATTGTCTGTGCAAAACTGCTGCCACTGCCGATCCAACACACGAACACAAGCAATCGAAATAACCAGTAAAGCTCTCTTTTTTTCATGTAAAATTACAAGAGGTAGTTTTGGGCTTAAAGTTAGTCAGGTTTTATGATAATCTGCTTTGAACCTACTATATACTATAGCGGATCATGGTCGGAACACCCCTGTTGAGGCGAAGAAATTTCCGGTAACCTGAAGAAAAAGATTTTTTTTTATGGAATGTTCAGGGCTGCTGCATCTGGTAAGTAAAGGCTTCCGGGCAGCCTTATAACAACGCATGGGAGCATTATCGGATGAACCTTAACAATTATTTTATGAACAAAGCACCCCCATAAAATCCAAATTATTTTGTGCTGAAGATACGCTCTTTGACATTTTGTTAAGCTGAAAAACAAGGGCTTATTGTCCAATATGTAACTAGACTAAGGGGCAAAATAAAGTTACTATTGTGCAACAACGGGCTGGCAAAGCAACGTATGAAGTAAAATTTTGACGGAAAGATTTGCATTAGATAATCTCCAAATTGATACTTTTGTAGTAATCTGAAAGGAAACCGCCCAAAATTTTATTTCAGGAATCACAACAAATTTAAAATTTTCACTTTTTTTGCCAGCAAAACCAAGTTTCAATTTAACCCTACAGTAAGTTCAATGAAAACACAAACTCCATCTTCAGCACCCGCCAAAGCAGCAGCTCCTAAGAAGAAATCAGGTGGCTTGAACCCAGCTTTTGTGCTTCCGGTTCTTTTAGCTATCGGTATTTTGACTTACATCTTTGTTTTTGGTGACGGAAGCCACTTCCAGGAAGGTGACAACACGAAAGAACCTCTGCCAGGCGATTACTTCGGTACCGTTTACAAAGGTGGTTTCATCGTACCTATCCTGTTTACGTGCTTCCTGACAGTATTGGTGTTCTCAATTGAGCGTTTCATCACAATCGGCCGTGCTAACGGTTCAGGTTCAATCGATGATTTCGTTCGTAAAGTGAAAAGCCAACTGGACAAAAATGAAGTTGCCGCTGCTATTCAGGAGTGTGACCGTCAGAAAGGTTCAATCGGTAACGTTGTGAAAACAGCCCTGTTGAAGTATCAGCAGCTGTCAACGGATCCTGAGCTGAACAAAGAGCAGAAGCTGGTAGCGCTGCAGAAAGAAGTAGAAGAAGCGACTACACTGGAGCTGCCAATGCTGGAGAAAAACCTGACAATCATCGCGACCCTGGCATCAGTATCTACCCTGATCGCCCTGTTAGGTACCGTACTTGGTATGATCCGTGCCTTCGCGGCTATGGGTGCTACCGGTCAGCCTGACACCGCCGCTCTGTCAACAGGTATCTCTGAGGCCCTTGTAAACACGGCTCTGGGTATCGGTACAGCTGCGATCGCGACGATCATGTACAGCTACTTCACTAGCCGTATCGACGTACTGACGTACAACATCGACGAAATTGGTCTGAGCATCCAGCAAAACTTTGCTGCTCACTATTAATCCTGAGCCTGTAAGGCAAATCAAACCGAAACGAACGCAATATGCCTAAGGTCAAAGTAAAACGCGCCAGTTCCGCGGTAGACATGACGGCGATGTGTGACGTGGCGTTCCTTCTGCTGACATTCTTTATCCTGACGGCCCAGTTCCGGGCACAGGATGCAGCAACGATCGAAACGCCATCATCGATCTCCGGCATTAAAGTGCCTGATAAGGATATCATGACCATTGCTCTTGATAAAGACGGTAAGGTCTACTTCGGTATCGACAATCAGCAACACCGCCTGGCTATGCTCGACAACATCGCTTCAGAAAAAGGAATCTCTTTTTCTGATAATGAGAAGAAAGAATTCATGCTGATGTCAAACTTCGGTTTGCCGATCAACCAGCTGAAATCGTTCCTGTCATTGCCAAAAGAGCAGAAGGCTAAAATCAAGCAGTCGGGTATTCCGACTGATTCGACTGGTGCAGGTCCGTCAAACGAACTGAAAGATTGGGTTTACAACGCCCGTAAAGCCAACAACGATCTCCGGATTGCGTTGAAAGGTGATAACCTGGCGAAGTTCCCGAACTTCAAAAACGTACTGGCAACACTCCAGGCACAGAATATTAATAAGTTTAACCTCATCACCGGTACTGAAGCCCCGCCAGCTGGCTGGAAATCAGACGAGGAATAAAAATTGAAGTCATAAGGTACAGTTTACAAACCTTGTAAGCTGAACACTTTTCGAAACTATGGCAGAAATAGACACCTCCGGTGGTGGTGGTAAGAAGGGTGGTGGTAAAGTCCGCAGTAAAAAGGCGTCAACCCGCGTGGATATGACCCCAATGGTGGACCTTGGCTTTTTGCTTATCACTTTCTTCATTCTTGCTACCACCTTAAGTAAGCCGTCGTCAATGACGCTTAACGTGCCGGACAAGACAAAAGAAGAGAAAACGGAGCCTATCAAGGCCTCCAACGTAATGACGATCTTCCTGGGAGACGATAATAAAGCCTACTCTATTTTCGGAAAAGCAGCCAATGAAGATCCGGAGATAAAGACAACAGGCTACGGCTATGAACTGCGTCAATTGATTCAGAACAATGCCCGTACTGTTCCGGGAGATAAGTTTGTTGTTGTAATTAAACCAACCAAACAGGCCAACTATCGTAACATGGTTGACGTGCTGGATGAAATGGCGATTACAAAAACAAAACGCTATGCACTTGTGGATGAGTTGACGGCAGACGAGAAGACTCTTCTCAAGGATAAAGCAAAATTAGACATCTAACCATGGCAGAAGCAGTAGCAATCGATCCAAAAGCAACGCTTGACGATATAGTCTTTGCGAACCGGAATAAGGCCTATGGTGCGTACTCGTTACGAAAAGAATATCCGAAAATTGTAACCCGTGCCCTCATTATTGGTGGTGTGCTGTTTACACTGGGCGTTCTTTCGCCAACGATCATCAGCGTTCTGACGCCTGAAGCCGAAGAACAAGCAATGGTAGAGGTGGACTTGATGAAGTTACCGCCGCCGCCAATCGATCCGAACGAACCACCACCACCGCCGCCACCGCCGGTAGAATTACCAAAGGTGAACACGGTGAAATTCCTTCCGCCGGAAGTAAAGCCGGATGAAGAGGTTCCGGAAGAAACACCGCCTCCGGCCGTTGAGGAACTGAAAGAAGCCGTTGCTGCGGAAAAAACGCAGGAAGGTGATCCTAACGCCGAAGAGGTGATCGTAGCACCGGAAGAAACCGCTGCCCCTACAAAAGTAGAAGCGGCCGTTGAAGCCCCTGCTCCGAAAGAAGAAGAAGTATTTACGATCGTAGAACAGCAGCCTGAATTCCCGGGCGGGATGAGCGCACTCGGCCAGTTCCTGAGCAAGAACATCCGCTACCCGGCCGCTGCACAGCGGGCTAACATCTCAGGCCGCGTATTCGTAAGCTTCGTTGTTAATACTGACGGTAGTATTCAGGATGTATCCGTGTTAAAGGGTTTAGGTTTCGGTACGGACGAAGAAGCCATGCGCGTTGTTAAGTCAATGCCAAAATGGCGCCCTGGTAAACAATCAGGTCGTGCGGTACGGGTAAAATATAACCTGCCTATCAACTTTACACTGGAATAAGCCGAATCTGATAACGATGAGGATTTTCCTCTGAATCAACAAAAAGGGTGATCGCTGTCATGGTGATCACCCTTTTTAACTCTCTGCCTTTCCGGCAATAAAGACTATGCAGCAAAGAAGCCGTATTCCGGAACGCCTTACCCTGATCATTGCCGTGCTTGCTTCGGTGACTTATCTGGGAACAGGCATTTTTTTGATTGTTACCACAGAGTCCTACTGGATATTACCGCCGCCCGGCGTACTGCGGTATGGCCTGGCGGTATTACTGATTGCCTATGGCGCCTTCCGCGCTTTCAGGGCGTATCAACGATTCCGGGAGGAATTTTAACTACAGAAGATACATTAAACCATTGAGGTATTTTCTGCTCTAACAGATAACATGTATCTAATGAAAAACGGACTTAAAGGTGCTTGCCTGGCACTGTTGATGGGCGGTATTTCGGGGTGTTCAGGCGATAAGCCGCTCGACTCGCCCTCACGCGGGACCATTACCGTAGCAGTTGATGAATCGTTTAAACCATTGGCCATGCAATTGACCGATGCGTATTCCGGAATCTATCCGGATACTCATTTTGAACTGAAATACCGGCCGGAACGGGAATCAATTGCCATGTTGCTCAAAGACAGCGCACGGCTGGCATTTACGACCAGACCCTTGACCAGGCAGGAACAAATTGCCTTTGACCAGCAAAAGATCATAGGCAAAGCCGAAAAGATCGGAACCGACGGCGTCGCACTGATTGTAAGTAAGAACAACCGCGACAGTCTGATTACAATGGCAGAACTGAAGGCTGTTTTCAGCGGGCAGCTTACTCAGTGGCAACAATTGAAAGGAGCTACTGAAACAGGCCCGATCACCCTGGTATTTGACAATAATAATTCAAGTAATCTGGACTTTGTCCTGCGTACATTTTCGATTACTGATGTGAGTAAACTACGGATATTCACGACGCATTCTAACAAAGAAGTCATCGAGTATGTCCGTAAAAATCCGACAGCGCTTGGCTTCATCGGCGTTAACTGGATTAGCGACGGTGACAGCCCTTTGTCAGGCGAATTATCGGCCGATATGCGTGTTCTGGGGGTTTCTGATAAGGATAACCCTACTTCGATTAAAGACTATTATCAGCCGTTCCAACGGAATCTTGGTCTGCAAACGTACCCGCTGCGGCGGCCTGTGTATATCCTGAGCCGGGAGACCCACCCCGGTCTGGGTGGTGGATTGATCAATTATATTGCAAGGGACGCCGGTAGTCTGCTAATCGAAAAATTGGGCCTGTGGCCTGTTAAGCCATATAACCGAGAGGTTTATATCAGAAAGTGAGTAAATTTTTTGGTTTGCCCGCAATTTTTTAGATTTGCTTAATGTTTCTTAGTAACACAACTTTTTTCCCAATTTCTCAACCTGAATTGCATGATGAAAATGCATAAAAAGTCGCTTTTGGCGGCTCTGGTTATTGGTGCTATGTTTACAGCACCCGTGTTTGCGCAGGATGTACAGTCTGGTTTGAAAGACCTGGAATCGGAGCGGTTAGCGAAAGCGGAGCAAACTTTTACCCAACTGGCAACAAGTGCTCCCACTGCTGAAAATCAGTTCTATTTAGGTTATTATTACTTGCGTACTAATCAGCCTGACAAAGCAAAAGCTGCTTTCGAAAAAGGCCTGTCGATTGATCCTAAAAACGAATTAAATAACATTGGTTTAGCCGGTGTTGCGCTTGCCAAAAAGGATGCTCCTGCGGCTATTGCCCTTACTGATAATGCAGTGAAGGCAACGAAAAGCAAAAACATGGACGTTTTGTTCCGCGCCGGAGAAGTTTACACGCTGTTTTATGACGACAATGGCGTAAACGACCCTGCCAAAGCGTTATCTTATCTGGAAACCGCTGCTAAGCTGGACAAGAAGAATACAAATGCCGATATCAAAATGGCGATGGGTGATGCATACTTCATCAAAAATGATGGTGGCAGCGCCGTTAGCCGTTATGAGGATGCGCTGATGATCAGCCCTAACCTGGCAGAAGCAAACTATAAAATCGGTCGTCTGTATCTGCGCGGTAAGCAATACAAACTGGCTCAGGAATATTTTGACAAGGCAATTGCCAATGACCCTGAGTTTGCGCTGACATACCGCTCGCTGGCAGATGCATTAGCCGGTGCCCGTGCCTACAAAGGTGCTGCTAAAAACATGGAACTGTACGTACAGAAAAGTGGTACAACAGATCCGGAATACCTGACCAACGTAGCGAAGTTCTACTTCCTGTCTAACGATTACCTGAAGGCGATCAGCTATCTGGATCAGCTGAAAGGAAAAGTAAATGACCCGATCATTGACCGGATGTATGGCTGGGCTTATTCGGCACTAGGCAAAACAAGCCAGTCGATCGAGGCACTGAACCGCTTTATTGCCGCTGCTCCGAAAAAAGTACTGTATGATGATTATGTGTATCTTGGCCGTGCGTATGGTCAGCAGGGGACACCGGAAGGCGACTCTCTGAGCGTAGTATACTTACTGAAAGCAGCTCCTGAAGATACGGTTGATAACCTGTACCGCGAAGCCGCTCAGAAGCTCTACAGCATGAAGAAGTATGAGAAAGCCGGTAATATGTACCTGAAGTCAATCAGTGCGAATCGGGCTCCGGCAAAAGCCGATTACATCTTCAGTGGTGTATCTTTCTACACAAACGGCCTGCAGGCTGCCCGTGCTTATGCAAGTGACACGGCGATGGCCCGGACAGTACGTAAGCAGAACATGATGCGTACCGACTCCGTGTTTGCGAAACTGTCGGAGATTGACTCGGCTTATGCGTCGTCGTACTACTATCGTGCACAGGCTAACTACTATGCTGCGCCGACATCGGCAGAAGCCCTGAGCAACCGTGCATTCGTTCCGTATGCTGAGAAGTTTATCGCGCTGGCCAACAAAGAAATTGCGGCAGATGCCAGCAAACAGCAGCAGTACTCGAAGAACATTATTGCTTCTTACCGCCTGCTGATCGCAGATGCAATTGCTCAGAAAGACGATGCGAAAGCGAAAAACTACGCAACGGAAATTCTGAAGCTGGACGCTAATGACAAAAATGCAAAGGAACTGGTAGAAGGGCCTGCCGCACCGGCAACGCCTGCTACACCGGGCGCACCTGCTAAGCCGGTTAAGAAAAGCTAAGGGATAACCATTACAGAATGAAATAATGAAGGCAACCTCACAAGGGTTGCTTTCATTGTTTTATCCAATAAATAAAAAGACTAAGGTGATAGGATTGACAACTATTATTTTCGCGCTGGTATCTTAACTTTGCGAAAAAAAAGTTACGGACCTTCACCCACTTTTAGTCTAATGCTCAATCTTGTACTTTTTGGCCCTCCGGGCGCAGGCAAAGGCACCCAAAGCGAAAAGTTAATTGAAAAATACAAGTTAGTACACTTGTCGACCGGTGATTTGCTACGATCACAGATTGCCGCCGGAACGGAATTAGGCCTTAAAGCAAAGTCGCTGATGGATCAGGGAATTTTAGTACCTGATGAAGTTGTTATCGGCATGATTGACAGCAAACTGAACGAAAACCAAGCCGCTGCCGGTTTTATTTTCGACGGTTTCCCTCGGACAGTACCACAGGCAGAAGCACTGGATGTACTGTTAAGCCAGTATAACACAGCTATTACTACCATGGTAGCACTGGTCGTGGAAGAAGAAGAATTAACAAAACGGTTATTGCTGCGCGGGCAGACATCAGGCCGTCCTGATGATCAGAACGAATCGCTGATTCGCCGGCGCGTAACGGAATATAACGAAAAAACAATGCCTGTCGCTGGCTATTACGAGCAGCAAGGTAAGTACGTTGCCATTAATGGTATCGGCGAAATTGAAGCCATCTTCGGCCAGATTTGCGATGCGATTGAAGCGGCAGCGCAGTCATAGGCGAATCGACGGTTAACATAATCGCGTTAATAAAAGGCTTTTGATCCGGCAACCGGGTTAAAAGCCTTTTGTTACTCCATTATAATGCCCTGATAGCGCTGAGGGACAGGCGAAACAGAAAGATGGCATCTTCAAATTTTATTGATTACGTAAAAATAAATTGTCGCTCCGGAGCTGGTGGCGCCGGCTCTGTGCATTTTCGCCGCGAAAAGTACGTTGACAAAGGGGGACCCGATGGTGGTGATGGCGGCCGTGGCGGCCATATTATCCTGAAAGGCAATGCACAGCACTGGACATTGCTACATTTGAAATATCAGAAGCACATTAAGGCCGAATCCGGCTACGGTGGTGAAGGCGGTCGCCGGACCGGCGCTCAGGGTGAGGATGTATTTATAGAGGTTCCTCTGGGAACAATTGCCCGCCATGCCGAAACCAACGAACTCATGGCCGAAATCACTGAAGACGGGCAGGAGGTAATTCTGTTGCCGGGCGGTCGTGGCGGTTTAGGAAACTCCCATTTTAAATCGTCGACAAAGCAGGCTCCTGATTACGCACAACCCGGCGAACCGAAGCAGGAGGCCTGGATTATTCTTGAATTAAAGCTGTTGGCAGATGTCGGGCTTGTCGGCTTTCCTAACGCAGGTAAATCAACCCTGTTGTCTGTTTTGTCGGCAGCACGTCCTGAAATCGGCGATTATCCGTTTACTACCCTTGTTCCTAATCTGGGTGTTGTCTCATACCGCGATTATAAGTCATTCGTGATGGCTGATATTCCGGGTATTATTGAGGGCGCTTCTCAAGGCAAAGGACTTGGCCTGCGCTTCCTGCGGCATATCGAGCGTAATGCCGTTTTGTTGTTTATGATTCCGGCTACAGTCGAAGATATCGCTGCTGAATACAAAATATTGCTGAATGAATTACAGCAGTACAATCCGGAACTAATGTATAAGAAACGTCTGCTGGCCGTTTCAAAAACGGACCTGGTGACAGACGAAGAGATTGCAGCTCTTAAAAAAACGCTCCCGTCTAACCTTACTTGTGTCTTTATTTCAGCGGTTTTACAGCAAGGTTTAACTGAACTGAAAGATGCCCTCTGGCAGACAATTACCGATGTGCCTGAACTATTGCCGACACGGTCTTAGTATAGGTTATTGCTTTTAACTGTTTCAATTTTCCTGGTTTATGATCAAAACCATGCTTGTCTGGCTGGTAGGAGTGCTTGCGGCTGCTCCGTTGCTACTTAACGCTCAACAGATTCAGGTTACTTTCCCAACTACACGCGCTGTATTTCAGCGCAACAACGCCAATGCAGCCACACTGCGTATCGCCGGTTTTTATACCGTTCCAATAACGCGCATTGAAGCAAAGGTGACAGCCCGCGACGGGCAGGGAACAAGTACTGACTGGCGGGTGATTGAAGCAAATCCAGGCAAGGGGGTTTTTACCAATGACCTCCCGGATATCAAAGGAGGCTGGTATAACCTCGAAGTCCGGGGAATGAACAACGACCAGCAAGTGGGCTATACAATCGTCGAACGGGTTGGCGTGGGAGAGGTGTTTGTTGTTTCCGGTCAGTCAAACGGGCAAGGTATCGAAACACAGTTAAAAACAGCCCCAACGGCGGGTGATGATCGTGTAAATTACGTGTCTGCTACTTCAGATAAGCAGGATACGGCAGATCCGGGGTATCCTGAGTTCCGGCAGCTGAATCAGGATAATATCAACGGCCAGCCGTTTATCAGCCCTCGTGGCTATGGTGCCTGGTGTTGGGGTCTTTTAGGAGATCGGCTGGTGCAGCGTCTTGGTGTTCCGGTACTGTTTATGAATACCGCATGGGGGGGGACGTCAATCGGAAACTGGCGGGAAACGGCTGCCGGAGGAATCACTTATAGTATTTATGTAAACGGGTTGCCCTATCCGCAAGGTCAGCCTTATGCCAACCTGCGTATTGCGTTGCAGTTTTATACAAATTTACTGGGGGTTAGGGCGGTATTGTGGCATCAGGGCGAAGCAGATACCTATCTCGGAACCAGTACGGATGAATATGTCAGGAGCCTGCGGTACGTTATTGATAAAAGCCGGCAGGACATCGGAAAAAACCTGGCCTGGGTAGTCTCACGGGCATCTTACGAAAAAGACGGAGGCATACCAGGTGGAAAAACGCGGTCAGAAATTATCAATGCCCAGAATCAGATTATCGCGCAGGGAGGGAATGTATTTGCCGGGCCATTTACCGACAATATTCAGGTCCCCCGCAGCCGCGCACCTTATTTCGACGAAACTCATTTTGATGCGAATGGCCTCGTTGACCTGGCAAATGCCTGGAGCGCTAGTCTGGACGATAATTTCTGGAATAATTCGCAGCCGCAGGCCCCTGGCGGGCTGGCAGGCGTGTCTATTGATTGTGCCGGCAACAACAGCCTTGGTATTACCGTCAATGGCTCATACAGTTCAATTCTTTGGGAGGGGCTGAATGAAAATGGTCAGGTAGTCAGTCTGGATGCCGGTCAGCGGCTGGTAAAAGGGGGCAGCAACATTCGGTATCGGGCGAAGCTAAAAGACGGTCTTGGTAACACAAGCTATTCGGCAGCCGTCCGGATTGCCGCACCGCCCGCAGTGGCCCTCTCAGGACCCGCTACGTTTTGTGAAGGGGGAACGGTTAGCCTTTCTTCCAGCTACAATGCCAACATTGCATGGGTCAACCAGCAGACCAATGCCACGGTTTCGACAGCTCAGGCATTTACGACCAGTACATCCGGTAGTTTTTATGTGCGCTACCGCGATGTCAGCGGCTGCGATTTTACCTCGGATGTGCAGACAATCCGTGTGAATCCGTTACCCGCCGCACCCGCCATTACCAGTGATCGTCCGGCAACATTCTGTCAGGGAGAAAGCACAGCCCTGCGCACAAACACAACCGATGTGCAGTATAACTGGAGTAACGGGGAGCGCAATCAGACGATTGAGGTACGGCAGTCAGGTAATTATTTCCTTACCGTCACCGATCAGAATGGGTGTACGTCCACTCGCTCCAACGGGATTAATGTAGTGGTTAACAACCTGCCTCAGACACCGGTTATTCAGGCCAGTGGTCCGACAACGTTCTGCGCCGATCAACGGGTAACCCTAACCTCAACCGAAGAAAATACCTATCAATGGAGTAACGGACAGTCGAGCCGGAGTATTACCGTAAGCCAGGCAGGAGGCTATTCGTTACGGACCCGGAATGTGTTCAACTGTTTGTCGGCACCATCCAATGAAATTACGGTCAATGTAAATCCGTTGCCGGATGCGCCGGTTATTTCAGCACGTGGCCGCACCACGTTTTGCGACGGCAATCAGGTTGTATTAACCGCTGCCAGCCCGTTGAATGCCATCTGGTCAAGTGGAGTAACTACTCAGGAGCTGACGGTAAAAACAAGCGGAACCTTCACGGCGCGGGTTCAGGATAACAATGGTTGTCTGTCGCCGTTCAGCAATGCGATTGCCGTTGATGTGAAGCCATTACCAGCCACCCCGCAGTTACAACAGACAGGGACTTATACCATTGACGTAATTAATAACGAGCCGAATACAGGCTACAACTGGCGGTACAATACTGATTCCCTGACGGTGAAGACCCCTTCGGTCAAAGCCAACCGCTCCGGTAACTATTCGGCACAGGCCTACCGCGTTTATGCGTCGGATCTGACGTGCTATTCAGCGTACTCGTCGCTGCTGCCGTTTATTCTGATTGAAAACAATCAGGGCCTCAGTATTTACCCGAATCCCAGTACAGACAAGAAAATTACCATTGAGACGTTAACGGATGTAAAGAACGCTAACATCCGGATTTACACATTGGCCGGCCAGGAAGTACAGCTGTACACGGTTACGGATTTCTCCGTACGGCGTCCGTT
Source organism: Arsenicibacter rosenii (assembly GCF_001870735.1). Lineage (GTDB taxonomy): Bacteria > Bacteroidota > Bacteroidia > Cytophagales > Spirosomataceae > Arsenicibacter > Arsenicibacter rosenii. The sequence continues at coordinate 32,856 of NZ_MORL01000017.1, forward strand.
CGATTTAAGTAATCTGCGTTCCGGCTTTTATATTATTCAGGTACAGGCTGCCGGATTTAATGTAGCAAAGCGGGTCTTCCTCGGTTTTTAGTCAGAACAGATACATGCTTGTCTTTAGGCATGTTACTTGCTGGATTGGTTATTTCAGCGCAAATGGTGAATTTTGCCAAAAGTGTGGCATTACCGAGGTGAGCGGTAGGAAAGGCGAATCAGTATTGTCATCGTAACAAGCATGAAAAACACTACTACCCAGAAGATTACATTTATTTTCGGGCTCCTTTGTGCATGTCTGATCCCGGCGTTCGCACAGACAACTAACCCGGTTGTTAAGATTACCTACCCCGAAACCCGGGCGGTTTATCAGCGGAATAACGATCAGACCAGTACAATTTATGTCTCGGGAAGTTACTATCAACCGATAGACAGCGTACAGGCCAGACTCGTAACTGAGGTGGCCGGTCAGGGCATTGATACCGATTGGCAGACGATTCAGCGGTTACCCTCAGGCGGCGTCTTTCAGGGCCCGGTCAGAGGCCGTACCGGTTGGTATCGGCTGCAACTCCGCGTCATGGCGGGCGGGGCGATTATCGGTCAGGACGAGGTGCGTAAGGTAGGTATCGGCGAGGTATTTATCGTTACAGGCCAATCAAATGCACAGGGGTTTCAGGATCTCGGTGCGGTCGGCGCAACCGATGACCGGGTAAACTGCGTGGCCTACGATAACACCGTGGCCAACTCCCTGGCAGACCCGCCTGCACCCTCGTTTCAGCAACTGACCAGCACCGCCATTATCGGTCCCCGCGGTCAAAGTGCCTGGTGCTGGGGCGCGCTCGGTGATCTGATTGCCAGACAGTATAACTGCCCGGTTCTGTTTATCAACACGGCCTGGTTCGGAACAACCAGCCGCAACTGGCGGGAAAGTGCCGATGGTAAATCAACCGTCTACTGGTTTAATAACTCGTTGGCCCTGCCGGCCGGAATGCCGTATGCTAACCTGATCATCGCGCTCCGTTACTATAACTCGCTGCTGGGCTTACGGGCCATTCTTTGGCAGCAGGGTGAAAACGATAACTATCCGCTGAACATTACCCGTGAAGAATACCGCGACAACATGCAGTATATCATTAACAAAACGCGGGTAGACGTTGGCGCTGGTTTTATCAGTGACCGCTATCCGGCCTGGGTGCTCGCGCGTTCATCGTATAACACCGGCCGGGTGAGTTCGAATGTGATTAATGCCCAGAACGATGTTATCAACACCTATAATAACAACGTACAGCCCGGGCCAGTTACAGATAACATTCAGATTCCGCGGCCGGGTGAGGATGTACACTTTGGCGGGGATGGCCTGCGTCAGCTGGCACAGGCCTGGTATCAGAGCATGAGCCCGACATTTTTTGTGAGCGCCTTGCCGGTATTGCCGCTGCCGCAACCGACCGTTGCTGTGGGTTGCGGACCCAACAACAACAGTGTTACGCTGACGTTGCCGGACGGCTATTCATCGTATGTCTGGAATAACAGTATTTCTGGAAAAACACTTACAGTGAGCTTACCCGGTTCTTACCGTGCCACTATGAAAGACCGCTTCGGCAATACCTTCCTGTCGCCCCTGGTCGAAGTAAAGGCCCCGATACTGCCGGCGGCCCCGGCTATTGCTCTGGCAAAATCAGCGTCTGTGGCAGCAGCAACCGATCAGCAGATCTGTGCTGACTCGGTATTACAGCTAACCGGTATAACAGATGTGGCGAACCGCCTGCAATGGAATGGCGGTCCGGTAACCAAGGTCTTAAATGTGGCTAGTCCCGGGAGTTTCACCCTGCAGGCGCTAAGCCCGTATGGTTGTCGTTCCGCGGCCTCAGCGCCGGTCAACCTGGTTGTCCGGCCGCGCTTGCCGCAACCTACCATCCGTCAGGTTGGCCCATATTCGCTGGAGGCGACGGTTCCGTTCAGCGTAACGGGAACGACGCTGACCTATGACTGGCGGCAGAATAACGCCTCGTTTGTTGCCAATCAGAATCAGTCGGTGGCGAAAGTGGCCATCAGCGGGGTATATACCGCCCGCTCCAAAGGTATTTTTACGCTGTCGAACGGCAATAGCCTGACCTGCGTCTCGAACTATTCGAATTCGGTTGATTATGTGATTGATCCGAATAACCGTGGGCTGGTGGTATACCCGAATCCGGCGACCTCACATCAGATTTCCGTCGAAACCCTGGAGGATCTGAAAAATGCTGATCTTCACATCTATACGCTCGATGGTAAACTGGTCTACTCGGAGCATTTTGATCTGTTCAATGTGCGCCGGACAGTAAACATGCAGGGACTGGCCGGTGGGCAGTATGTGGTACGGGTCAGAGCCCCCGGCTTTAATGTGGCGAAACGCTTTATTCTCACAAATTAAGGCGACAATGCGGAACGCCGGTGTAAGCCATGTTCCGGCTTTCAGTCTAAAAAATGCCCTTCAGACCGAAGGGCATTTTTTGTTTGGCCTTAGGTAGCAACTTCCGGTTTATGGTTGATTAAAGCGTAAAAAAAGGGTATATTTGATAACAATTTTGCCAGGCTAAACCACTGGCAGAACATCTGTCCGTGTTTAAATTATCACTAACTTGCGACGTCTTTCGCAATAAGTTATTATGAACGCATCTTACTTGCCGTCGGATTATCTCCCCGTACTGATTCAGCTAGGGCTCGCACTGGGTTTTATTATCACGACGATGATCGTAACGCACTCGATTGGCCCTAAGCGGAAAAGCCAGAAAAAAGACGATCCGTTTGAGTGTGGTATTCCTGTAGAAGGGGATGCCCGGACGCCTATTTCCATCAAATACTTCCTGATCGCTATTCTTTTTGTACTGTTCGACGTTGAAGTTATCTTCCTGTATCCATGGGCGGTTAATTTCAAAGGTCTGGGCGTCACTGGCTTTATCGAAATGGTATTGTTTATGGGGCTACTGTTAGCCGGCTTCTACTATATCATCCGTAAAGGCGTGCTGAAGTGGGAATAACGATTTACCTGTAACCTGCAAAACACCAGCCGGTGTATTTGCTGTTTACATTGTTCATTATCCATTTTACATTAGCATCATGGCATCAGACATAAAATTAGCCGAAGCGCCCCCCAGCTATGACGGCCCGGGGTTTCAGGCAACTTCATTTGACAAAATTATTGGTCTGGCCCGGGCGAATTCGCTTTGGCCTTTACCTTTTGCAACCTCTTGCTGCGGTATCGAGTTCATGGCGACCATGGCTGCCCGTTATGACATTGCCCGTTTCGGGTCAGAACGGATCAGTTTCTCGCCACGTCAGGCAGATATGCTCTTAGTGGCTGGTACCATTGCCAAGAAAATGGCGCCGGTTGTTAAGCAGGTTTATCTGCAGATGGCTGAGCCCCGCTGGGTGATTGCGATCGGTGCCTGTGCATCGAGCGGTGGCATTTTCGATACATACAGTGTTTTACAGGGTATTGACCGTATTATCCCGGTCGATGTGTATGTGCCGGGCTGCCCGCCACGTCCGGAGCAAATCCTCGAAGCCGTTATGCAGGTTCAGGAACTGGCCCATAACGAATCACTCCGCCGGCGCAATTCCGACGAATACCAGAAACTGCTGGCCTCGTACAGTATTCAATAGCAAAAGCGCGGAAGCCCCGTTATACGGGTTGCTTCCGCGCTTTTACTCATTCACTAACTGACAATGCTTACCAACGAAGAAGTAGCACAAGATATAATCCGGAAGTATGAGAACGCCGTCAGTGAATTCGATGACCCGTTTGGTCTGCTGACGTTCACCACGAACCGGGAAACAATTATTTCTCTGCTGGAATACCTCAGGGACCACGCAGCATTCCGGATTAACTTCCTGACAGATATTACCGCTATTCACTATCCGGATAGCCCCGATCGGGAATATTGTGTGGTGTATCATGCACACAGCCTGGTGCAAAACTTCCGGGTGCGGATCAAAGTATACCTGACGGAAGCTGATCTGCATATCCCGACAGCAACGTCACTGTACGCATGTGCCAACTGGATGGAGCGCGAAACGTTTGACCTGTTCGGTGTTATCTTCGACGGCCATCCCAATCTTCGCCGGATCCTGAACATGGACGAAATGGATTATTTCCCGATGCGGAAAGAATATCCACTGGAAGACAGCACCCGCCAGGATAAAATTGATGCGTTGTTTGGACGATAATAATTGAGTGATTGAGCCAATGAGTGATTGAGCGACACCTGTCGGCTCTGGGTCACTCAATCACTCAATCACAATTCGCTCAATAGAAGCAGATGACTACTGAAGAACTTGATTTAGCAAATAAAGCGGGTGTTCCGGCCCGGACCGACGAAGGACCGGTACAATATGTCAACGAACTGACAACGCTGAACCTCGGTCCAACTCACCCGGCAACTCATGGCATTTTCCAGAACATCCTGCAGATGGATGGGGAAAAAATCGTGTCGGGCGAGCAAACTATCGGATACATTCACCGTGCCTTCGAAAAGATCGCCGAACGCCGGCCGTTTTACCAGATTACCACCCTGACCGACCGGATGAACTACTGTTCGTCGCCGATCAACAACATGGGCTGGCACATGACCGTGGAAAAGCTGCTTGGCATTGAGGTGCCCAAGCGCGCCCAGTACATCCGTGTCATCATGATGGAACTGGCCCGTATTGCCGACCACCTCGTGTGTAACGGGATTCTTGGCGTAGATACCGGCGCGCTGACCGGCTTCGTATACCTGTTTGAAGAGCGGGAAAAAATTTACGAAATCTACGAAGAAATGTGCGGGGCCCGTCTGACGACCAACATGGGCCGGATCGGTGGCATGGAACGCGATCTGTCGGCAGAAGCTATCCGGAAAATCAAGAAGTTTCTTGCCGAATTCCCGAAAGTCCTCCGCGAATTCGAAAGCCTGTTAAACCGCAACCGGATCTTTATGGACCGGATTGTCGGTGTTGGCGGTATCTCGGCCGAGCGGGCACTGAGCTACGGCTTTACAGGGCCGAATCTCCGCGCTGCCGGGGTTGACTACGACGTGCGGGTGATGAACCCATACTCGTCGTACGAAGACTTTGAATTCGACATTCCGGTAGGGCAGAGCGGCGATACCTTCGACCGGTATATGGTCCGTAACGAAGAAATCTGGCAGAGTCTCCGCATCATTGAGCAGGCTATCAATAACCTGCCGGAAGGTTCGCACTTCGCCGATGCGCCACAGTACTACCTGCCTCCGAAGCAGGAAGTATATAAAAACATGGAAGCCCTGATCTACCACTTTAAGATTGTAATGGGTGAGATCGATGCACCGGTTGGTGAGGTATACCACGCCGTAGAAGGCGGTAACGGTGAACTGGGTTTCTACCTGATCAGTGATGGCGGGCGGGCGCCTTACCGGCTGCATTTCCGTCGTCCATGCTTCATTTACTATCAGGCCTATCCTGAGATGTGCAAGGGAGCTACCCTGTCGGACGCCATCGTTATCATGAGTAGTATGAACGTTATTGCCGGCGAGCTGGATGCATAAACCATTGAGTGATTGAGTGATTGAGTGACTACTGTGCAAGTGACCACTCAATCACTCAATCGCGCAATCACTCATTAACTATGACAACTGAAACAAACGCAAAGATAGAATTCACTCCTGAACGGCAGGTTTTGGCGAAAGAGATCATTGCCCGCTATCCGGAAGGAAAACAAAAGTCGGCCTTACTGCCGCTGCTGCACCTGGCACAGGAGCAGTGGGGGTGGACAAGTCCGGAGGTGATGGACTATGTGGCCGGCTTGCTGAGTATTGAGCCGGTTGAGGTATATGAAGTGGCCACATTCTATACCATGTTCCATCTGGATCCGGTCGGCAAGCACGTGATTGAATATTGCCGTACGGGCCCTTGCTGCCTGATGGGTGCCGAAGATGTTTATGCGCACCTGAAACAAAAATTAGGTATTGACGCCGGTCAGACAACCCCCGACGGGAAATTTACCCTGAAAGAGGTTGAGTGTCTGGCAGCCTGCGGTATGGGGCCTGTTTTCCAGATCCGCGAGCAATACTATATGCACCTGACCAATCAGCGGGTCGATGAGATTATTGAAGAACTGTCGAAATAAGCTTTGACCGATGGGAAAGAAAATTCTGCTTGAACATATTGACGTCCCTGGTATCGATACCTACGACGTCTACCGCAAACAAGGGGGCTATACGGCCGTTGAGAAGGCGCTGAAAACAATGACGCCTGACTCAGTGGTGGAAGAAGTTAAAAAAGCAGGTGTCCGCGGACGGGGTGGTGCCGGCTTCCCGATGGGAATGAAGTGGAGCTTTCTGGCAAAACCGGAAGGCGTTCCCCGTTATCTGGTGTGTAACGCCGATGAATCGGAGCCGGGTACATTCAAAGACCACTATCTGATGAAGCATATCCCTCACCTGCTGATTGAGGGGATGATTATTTCCAGCTTTGCACTGGGTGCCAATAAGTCGTTCATCTACGTACGTGGTGAGCTGATGTACGTCATCCGGATTCTGGAGAAAGCCATTGCCGAAGCGAAGGCTGCCGGTTTCCTGGGTAAAAATATCATGGGCAGCGGCTACGACCTTGAACTGGTTGTTCAGCCGGGCGGCGGTGCCTACATCTGTGGTGAAGAAACGGCGCTGCTGGAATCACTGGAGGGCAAACGCGGTAACCCGCGCAACAAACCTCCGTTCCCTGCCGTGAAGGGTCTTTATCAGTGCCCGACGGTAGTCAACAACGTTGAGTCGATCTCAACAACACCGTGGATTGTCAACAACGGCGGAGATGCCTATGCGGCAATCGGTATTGGCCGGTCAACGGGTACCAAACTGATTTCGGCTTCAGGGCATATCAATAAGCCGGGTGTTTACGAAATCGAACTGGGCGTTTCGGTAGAAGACTTCATTTATGCGGATGAGTGGTGCGGCGGTATCCGTCCGGGACATAAGCTGAAGGCTGTTGTGGCCGGTGGTTCATCGGTTCCGATTCTGCCTGCCAACCTGATTCTGAATCTGGCCAACGGCGATAAACGGCTGATGACCTACGAATCGCTGTCGGACGGTGGCTTTGCGACTGGTACGATGCTGGGTTCGGGTGGCTTCATCGTCATGGACGAAACGGCTTGTGTTGTCCGGAACACCTGGAACTTTTCCCGCTTCTACCACCATGAATCGTGTGGCCAATGCAGCCCATGTCGGGAAGGAACCGGCTGGATGGAGAAAGTACTGCACCGGATCGAGCACGGCCACGGCAGCCTGCACGACATTGACCTGCTGGTAGACGTAGCCAAAAAGATCGAAGGCAATACCATTTGTCCGTTGGGTGATGCGGCAGCATGGCCGGTAGGCAGTGCAATCCGCCATTTCCGCGACGAGTTCGAATGGCATATCAAGCATCCGGTTGAAGCGACGCAGCCGGGAGCCGTTTACCGGGGCGAAATGGCGCTGGTGTAACCGGTAAAGTGGTTCAGCCGATCGCTGTACATTTAAGTTGTATCAATTATAGGTCAGTTGACCGGACGGATCTGACCATCCGTTTTACATAATTATGGAAGATAACAAACCGCAACTAGTCAAAGTCACTGTCGATGGGATCGAGGTAGAGGTGGAACCGGGAACAACCATCCTGCAGGCCGCCCGTAAAATCGGTCCGGAAGTGGCGCCACCGGCAATGTGCTACTATCAGCCGCTTAAAGGCAGTGGTGGTAAGTGCCGTGCCTGTCTGGTGAAAGTCGCAGCCGGTTCGGCCAAAGATCCGCGTCCGATGCCGAAACTGGTCGCCTCCTGCATCACACCCGTTCAGGATGGTATGGTGGTTGAAAATACAACAAGTCCGCAGGTACTTGAAGCCCGTAAAGGGGTTGTTGAGTTTTTGCTCATTAATCACCCGCTCGATTGCCCGGTATGTGATCAGGCCGGCGAGTGCGACCTGCAGAACTTCGCGTTTGAGCACGGAGCGGCTAAAACGCGCTATGAAGAAGAGCGCCGTACGTTCGATAAACATGACCTTGGCCCCTATATCCAGCTGCACATGACGCGTTGCATTCTGTGCTACCGCTGCGTGTTTACGGCCGATCAGATTACCAACAAGCGGGTCCATGGCGTAATGAACCGGGGCGACCATGCCGAAATCAGCACGTACATCGAGAAGGCAATCGACAACGATTTCTCGGGCAACGTGATTGATGTATGTCCGGTAGGGGCCCTGACCGATAAAACGTATCGTTTCAAAAACCGCGTATGGTTCTCGCGTCCGGTAGATGCGCACCGCGATTGCCCGACCTGTTCGGGTAACGTAACGCTGTGGTATCGTGGCGAAGAAGTAATCCGCGTAACGGCCCGCAAAAACGAATGGAACGAAGTAAAAGAGTTTATCTGTAACACATGCCGCTTCGAAACGAAGAAAACCAGTGACTGGGTTATTGAGGGACCAACCAAAATTGCCCGCAGCTCGGTCATAACGGCTAACAAATACCGTGCTGATACGGTCAAGCCGGATTTTGTGTCGCGGATAGCAGCCGCTAACTACAAGCCGATCGACGATGCCCGGGATACCTCGCAACTGTCGATTCAGCAATTACCCCCTGAGCGGTTTGCCAACTCAAACTAACCTGTTGCCGGTTTATAATTTACAGACATGGACTTAACCATATTTATAGTAAAAAGCATCATTATCCTGGCTGTTTTCGGGATATCGCTGTTGATTGCTACGTACTCAACTTACGTAGAGCGGAAGGTCGCCGCCTTCATGCAGGACCGGATCGGGCCTGACCGGGCAGGCCCCTGGGGATTGCTTCAGCCGATTGCCGACGCCGGTAAAATGTTTTTCAAGGAAGACTTTATTCCGGCCCAGGCCAGTAAGTGGCTGTTTATCCTGGGACCTGCGCTGGCAATGTTAACGGCGCTGATGTCGAGTGCGGTTATTCCGTTCGGCGACAGCATCCGGTTCGACAACTACGACATTCCGGTACAGGGGATCGAAATCAACATCGGTGTTCTTTATATCTTCGGCGTTGTGTCGCTGGGGGTATACGGGATCATGGTCGGTGGCTGGGCCTCGAACAATAAATTCTCCCTGCTGGGTGCTATCCGGGCGGCTTCGCAGAACATCAGTTATGAAGTGGCACTGGGTCTGTCAATCATCGCGATTCTGATGATGTCGGGCTCTCTGTCTGTCCGCGCTATCGTAGAGCAGCAGGCCGAAGCCGGCTTTCTGGGCTGGAACGTGTTTACGCAACCGCTGGGCTTTATTATTTTCCTGACCTGTGCGTTTGCCGAATGTAACCGGACACCGTTCGACTTACCCGAGTGTGAAACCGAACTCGTTGGCGGGTATCATACCGAATACAGCTCCATGAAACTGGGTTTCTACCTGTTTGCGGAGTATATCAACATGTTCGTTTCGTCGGCATTTATTTCGTCGCTGTACTTCGGTGGGTATCACTATCCGTTTATGGAGCAGATCAGCAATGCTCTGACCAATTCACTGGGTGCGGTAACGGGCCATAACGTAGCTACGGCGATCGGAACGGCAGCGTTCTTCGGCAAGATTTTCTTCTTTATTTTCTTCTTCATGTGGGTGCGCTGGACTGTTCCGCGTTTCCGTTATGACCAGTTGATGAACCTGGGCTGGAAAATCCTGATTCCTTTATCGGTACTGAACATCATTGTCTCTGCCAGCGGGTTATTGTTCAACGGCATGAAGTACGCCTCATGGCTGATCGTTATTGTTGCAACGGTGCTGGCCATTATGTCGAACTCACGTGCTCCTAAAGGACAGGTTTCTCCGCAACGATCTTAAACGAGCCGGTCGGACACCTTCGGGTGTCTGACCCTAATCACTCATTAAAGTATGCAACTGACGAATCGTTCAAAGCAGGTTAGCAATAAAGAAATGACGCTGGCAGAGAAAATGTATCTGCCTGCGATTACGAAGGGTCTCGGCATCACGTTAAAGCACTTTTTCCTGAAGAAAGCCACGAAGCCTTACCCGGACGTTAAAACGTATCTGGGACCGGTGTTCCGCGGGCATCACGTTCTGAAACGCGATGAGCAGGGGCGTGAGCGGTGTACAGCCTGCGGTCTGTGTGCCGTGGCTTGTCCGGCCGAAGCCATTTCAATGGTTGCGGCCGAGCGTACAAAAGGCGAGGAAGCGCTCTACCGTGAAGAAAAATACGCAGCCGTTTACGAGATTAATATGCTGCGCTGTATTTTCTGCGGGCTTTGCGAAGAAGCTTGTCCGAAGCAGGCTATCTACCTCCGTCATGACCGGTTTGTTCCTGTCTTCTCGGACCGTGACGAAGTTATTTACGGGAAAGATAAACTGGTTGAAAAGTCAGATGACCGGTATGTCCGTACCAATCCGAACGTTCAGGCAACCCCAACGGAGCCAAGTCTTTCCCGTTCTGTTAGTTAAAAACAGGCGCGTGCAGACGGAGCCGGGTACCTCCCGGCTTTATTTGCATCGGGCTGAATAGATACGCTTTAAGAAATGAAACCTATCGAAATAGTTTTTTACGTACTCACCGGAATTACCCTGTTAAGTGCCATCACGGTTGTAACAGCGCGTAACCCGATCCACAGTGTACTGGCGCTGATCGCAACGTTCTTCTGCCTGTCGGGACATTATATTCTGATGAACGCGCAGTTTCTGGCTGCGGTAAACATCATCGTTTATGCCGGTGCGATCATGGTCTTGTTCCTCTTTACGATCATGTTCCTGAACCTGCGTAGAGAAGACGAAGAGTCAAAAACCAACCTCACGAAAATGGCGGCCGTTGTGGTCGGCGGTATTCTGATGGTTACGATGTTGCTGGTATTCCGCGCGGTTCAGCTGCCGGCGGTTAACGAAGGTAATTTCGATGCCAGAACCGGCCTGGTTGAGCAGCTCGGTATTATGCTCTACAGTGATTACCTGCTGCCGTTTGAGTTAGCATCAGTGCTGTTGCTTGTTGCGATGGTCGGGGCAGTCATGCTCGGCAAACGGGAAGCCGGCGATCGTCACTTCTGATATGCTGAACCGCCCGCAAGGCGGTTCACTTGTTTCTGGGGGTAACCAATCGGCCCGGAAAATAGTTGAGTTAAAAGTTGCCATTTGCTTTTATGCTCAACGTCGTTAAATATCTTCTGTTCACTATCTTCTGCTGCGTTTCCGGATGGGCTACGGCTCAGTCAACGGGACGTATCGAATTGCCTGTTGCCCCCGAAGATACCATGAAGGCAGGGCAAAATCTGCACCCCGTCGAACCCAAACTCATTGCCGAAACCGACCAGCGTTTTTTTGTCTTTAAGAGTCACCTGTTTCCCGGTCCCGAACGGCTGGTAACGCGCGTCTACGGAGTACGGGCCGGTGTTTTCTTTCCGTTTAATGTCAAGATCGGAGCAGGTGCCTACATATCTAATCAGCGCTTGTCAAGCTTCTGGGACGGGTACATATTGCAACGCCGGCAACTGGAGTATTTGACGCTGTTTGTAGAACCGTATTATTTCCGGCGCAAGTACTGGGAACTCAGTACGCCGCTTGAACTGGGTATAGGCCGCACACGCTATGAGCTTTATAAAGTAGCGGATTTGCAGCCGGAAGAAAAACGGAGTGTTGCCTATCCGATGGGAATCGGAGTAACCGTTGCGCTGAAGTCACAGGCATTCCATCGGTTCCGGCCGTTCCGGTGGCTAGGTTTCAATGCCGAAGTCGGCTACCGGCTGACCTTACAGCCGGATATTCCGAAAGCACCGATTTCATACAACGGATTTTATTACTCAGCCGGCCCGACGTTGCTTGTCAGCCGGATGTATGCCGACTATAAGGCATGGCGCGCAAAGAAACAGCGGCTAAAGAAAAAGAAATAAGACTTACCACCACTTCTGGTACCCATCTGCCGGTTTCCAGTCCGATTTAGGCTCATAGTAGTGCCAGAGCAGTGCCCCTACTTTCCGGAGCAGGGTAGCGCCTTCATTGGTCCGTTCCCAGCGCTCATCCTGCTGGTTTTTGGTCATGATGCAGTACACGTATTCGCCGTGGGGCGCATGCACCAGCACCACTTCCGATCGTGACCGGTTGACGGCTCCGTTCTTTGTCGCCACCTTAATCCCCTCAGGAAGCTGCGACAACCCATCGCCATCCCAGAATTGCCGGCCCAGGTTGCGGTACATCCGGTCGCTGGCATCGGGGCTAATCGCTTTGCCTTGCCGGATATACAGCAACAATTCGGCAAGCTCATGCGGTGTGGTTTGGCCCCAGCCATACGTTGGCCGGAAGGCTTCGCGGCCCGGCGTGCGGGAGTTGACGCGGGTTTTGCTGAAGCCGTTGGCGTCGAGCCAGCTGTTGATCGCCGTGCCACCGCCGGCCAGCGCCTGGCACCAGAGGCTTCCGGTATTATCACTGATTGTTTCCATCAGCATCACGATCTGGCTTAGCGGAAATTTGGCGCCGTCTTTAAGCGACCCCACAATGCCGTCGTCATAATGGAGAGAATCTTTATACACGATTTCCTGCTGGTACTTTAATTCACCCTTGTTGATTTTATCAAACAAGCCGCACATAATCGGAATCTTGATAGTACTGGCGGTCGGAAAGGTTGTATCGGCATTGATACTAACCGTTTTACCGGATTTGATATGATGAACATACACCCCCACATCGCCCCTGAAGCCCGCCAGCGCGTCGCGTAGCAGGCGTTCCAGTTTCGGATCATTTTTCCGGGCAAAAACCTGTGGGCCGGTGATTAAGGCAAGGAGAAGTAAAAAAGAACGGAGAGAATGCGTCATGAGAAACAATGTTTGTTGGCTGATACTATCGGGACAGGATTGGTTCAGCGGGAAAGCCCGTAATCCCGTCAGAACTACAGTTGTTTTACAAATTTGATATGGGTGGGCGAAAAGCCGGTTTGTTCGTAAAAGCGTTGGGTGTCGAGCCGTTTTTTATTGGTCGTCACTTCCAGATTAACCCATCCTTCGGCCGCCGCCAGCTGGAGGAGCCGGTCAACCAGTTGCCGGCCAATGCGCTGATTGCGGCAGGCCGGCAACACATACAGCTCCTGAATTTCGCCGACCCGCCCGACATGATGAAGCAGCAACTGGGTATGGCAACTGATGTAGCCAACCACTGCCTGGCCGGTTTCGGCCACCAGATAGTGATAGTCCGGATGCTGTAGATTCGTTTGAAAAACGGTATCAAACCGCTCCCGATCCAGGATTTCCTCTTCCAGATCGCAGAGAAAGGTATAGATCACCGTACCATCGGCGGGCGTCGCAGGGCGTATGTGCATAAAAAGTTGAGTACTGTTAATGGAGGGCGACAAGTTCAAGGCTTTTCCAGACAATGTCGCCCATGGTCTGACAGGTCAGGAAACCATTATTGCGGTAATGCCGGGCAAGGGCTTGCTTGAGTTGCTCCGTGTGGGCCGGTGTTGAAATAACATCTTTCCGCATAGCGCTCATCAGATCGCCAAGCCGTACCTGTTCAACACGCAGGCGGCCGGCAATCAGCGAGCGTTCTTCGATCTCATACTGCCGCACGCTTTCCGGCGTCATGTATTGCATGCCTAACTCAATAATGGCCTGATTCTGTTTGTAATACTGTGGCATATAGACCGACTTCCGCCCTTCGTACGACTGCTGATCAAAGTCAATGGCCCGAATCCGGTAATACACCTCGTCAAAATCCGGTGTGATGTCGACCACAAAATTACTGGAATGCATATCACCCAGCAGCCGTACAAAACAGCGTTCGTTAAATTTGACAAACTCCTTACACAAACGGGTCGGGTTCAGGTTCGGATCAAGCATCTGGTTTTTGAAAAACGCATCACCCGGAATACCGGCAATGTGTTCTTCTATCAGCGTATGGTCGTTGGTGAGGTAACTGATGCGGTTGGGCGACAGAATGTGTTCCAGTTCGAGGCCATAGATACGGGACGCATCGGCGTTTTTAACGTAAAAGTAATCAAACAGATCGTTGACTTTGTTCCGGACGCGCACGCGGAACGGCTTGGTGTTGCCGTAGCTGCACAGATCAACGCGATCGATGGTCAGGTGGCCCATAACCGACATATCGCCGTCTGCCTTCAACTGAGCATAGATGGTTTTCAGGGCCATCAGAATATCATTCACATCTGAGCCCGGGTACAGCATCGTCTCCCAAAGCGTGTCATTCCCTTTGTTATCGTAGAGGGTGATGGCATCTTCGTAGCGAAGCAGGTCGGCATACTGAACCGGCAGCGATTGCTCCCGACTATACTTTGTGAGATAGTCGCGGAGCGGTTCGCCGATGCGGTAAATCTGTTTTTTTTTCGTGATGATGGGCACGCGGATGAGCTTTTGGCTGAAACCTGAATTTCGGCCAATTCAGGCAGATATGCAATTCCGGACGCGGGTTTGTCACACATCCTGAGCAGAATCAGTAACGTTGTAATACGTCTGACTCAAAAACGTGCTTACCCGTCAGGCCCTCCTGGGCCGTGCGGAACATGGCATTGGCGACTTTGGCCGCTTCAATGCCTTTATACCTGGCCGGAATCAGCGGGGCCATCAACCGCATAAAACCCGCACCAATACGTTCGCCAAGCCGGAATTCACCCCGGTTACCTAACAGCAGAGACGGACGGAAAATAAGCAGGGCCCGGTACCCAAGTGCTGCCAGATCGCGCTCAAGGTCGCCTTTAACGCGGTTGTAAAAAAAAGAAGACGTACTGTCTGCACCCATTGAGCTGACCAGCGCAAACTGCCGGGCACCCTGCTCAAGACCAAGCCGGGCAATGTCGAGCGGGTATTGGTAATCGACTTTCCGGAAGGCGTCTTTTGAACCTGCTTTTTTGATCGTTGTTCCCAGACAGCAAAATATATCGTCGGCTTGGGTGAGCAGCCCGTTCGGATGGTCAAAGTCAAAGGAAATCTCCTGCAGGCGGGGGTGTTGCCAGCTGAGCGGCCGCCGTGTCAGGACTTTTACTTTATCATATTCCATTGAGTCAATGAGCCGGTGGGTCAGTTGATCACCAACTAATCCGGTTGCACCGAGCACTAACGCAACTTTTGATGGAGAACTTGTCATCTCTGGTAAGGTTTTTCGCTAATTTATGGCCTGATTATAATCTATCAATCTTTTCCACAAAAACCTATTTTATGCTCAAGTCCCCTCACCGTGTGATTTGGTTTGCAGGTCTGGCAATTGCAGTAACGTTGGTGGCCTTTAAAGTGACTGATGATTCATTTATTGAACATCTTGCCGGGAAACTAGTGGCGTATAACCAACAACTACCGCGCGAAAAAGTCTATCTGCACACAGACCGTGAAACTTACATGCCGGGCGAAACCATCTGGATGAAAGGGTATCTCGTTAACGGCGCCCTCCACACAACCGATTCGACCAGCCGGGTGTTGTATGTCGACCTGATCGACATGAATACCCGCAAACAGTGGATGCGTCTAAACCTGAAGGCGGATTATGGCTATGCACCGGGCTATATGGCGCTGCCGGATTCGTTACCCGCCGGTACGTACCAACTGCGGGCCTATACGGGCTGGATGCGAAACTTCCCTAATGAGGTATACACCAAAACACTGACGCTTTTTCAGGCAAATGAAGAGATTAAGCAGGCTGCTCAGCCCAACGCCGTTGATATTCAGTTTCTGCCCGAAGGAGGTAACCTGATCGCTGGTTTAGCAGGGCGGGTTGGGTTCAAAGCCGTTGACGAAACCGGCAAGGGAGCTGACATTGCCGGTTTTGTACTCGATGCTAAAAAAGATACCATTGTCGGGTTTGAGGCGATGCACCTGGGAATGGGCTATTTCAGCCTGACACCGGAGGCCGGGCAGAGCTACACCGCCTATGTGAAGCGCAAGGGCGAAGCCTATAAAGCGTTTCCGTTGCCGGCTGTTCAGACAGACGGGTACGTAATGATGGTGGATAATCTGAGTAATAAAGATAATATCCGCGTGCTTATTGCCCATACGAAACCGCTTTCCGCGCAGACCAACGCATCACTCATTTTCCAGTCGCGGGGATTGCTGGTGCAGGCCTCGAAACTGCCGCTGACTAAACGCTCGTTCTGGGTGCAGATTCCGCGGGAGAAGTTTCCGGAGGGCGTCGGACAGATTACGCTGTTTGATGAGACCAATAAGCAGGTGGCCGAACGGTTATTTTTTGTCGATCATAAAGAACGACTGAACGTGACCGTAAAAGCAGATAAAGCCAGTTACAAACCCCGTGAAGAGGTGAAGCTGGATATTACGGTTACAGATAATGAAGGAAAGCCCGCAAAAGGTAATTTCTCGCTGGCGGTAACGGATACCAAACTGGCACCGGAAGCCGAAGCCGCACCGCAAACAATAGCCTCGTACCTGTTACTGGAATCTGACCTTAAAGGCGAGATTGAGCAGCCCGGGTATTATTTTGATGAAAAGAACGATACCCGCAACATTAAACTCGACCTGCTGATGATGATTCAGGGATGGCGGCGGTTTACGTGGCCCGAAGTACTTTCGGGCGACTATCCGACGCTGGCCTATGATGTGGAAACCGGGCTGACGCTGTCTGGTCAGGCTGTGAAACCCGGCCGGCCGGTGGCCAGAACCAGGCGGAAACCGGGTGAGGGCGAAATCGCGCCCGGCCTGCTGATTCCGGATAAAGCAGCTTCGGCGAAAGCATCGCCTAATAAAGTAAAACTAACAGTCGTAGCGACAAGCAAAGACAGTACCCGGAGTTTTATGATGGGTGAAACGGACGACGAAGGCCATTTTGCCTTATTCGGCCTCGCCATGACTGATACCACTAACGTATTTATTCAGGCCACGTCGCTGAAAGGTAACAACCGGAATTACAACGTAACACTGGATGCGTTTGAGCCGGCGAAAGTGATGTTTACCAAAGTGCCGTTTAATCCGATAGTAGTCCGTCGGGAAGAATGGGGCGATTTTGTACGCCGGACAAACGAGTATCTGGAACTGGAAGAACAGCTCCGGAAAAATAACGAACGGATGCTGAAAGAGGTGACGGTAAAAGCAAAGAAGCTGGAACCGACCGATACACGCCGGATGATGTACGGTGCGGCCGATGCATCGGTTAAGTTTGATCAGATGAATACGGCCGGGGCTATGACAATCCTGGATGTCATCCGGAGCCGTGTGGCCGGGGTAATGGTGACGGGTTCGGGTACCAGCGCTACGGTTCAGATTCGCGGGGCGGCTAACTTTCAGGGGGCTATTGAGCCCTTGTTTCTGATGGATGGTATGCCGGTCGACAAAGAAACGGCCCTGACGATTTCGGTGCAGGATGTAGAAGCCGTAGATGTGATCAAAGGCGCTTCGACCGCGATGTATGGTTCCCGCGGGGCCGGTGGTGTTATTGCCATTCTGCTGAAGCGGGGAGGCAGTGGTACCGTCAACACAAACTATACGCCAATGGGTACGTTGCTGGCCAAAATTCCGGGTTTCCAGCCACGGCGGGAGTTTTATGCGCCCCGTTACGATGTCAGTAAGCCGGAGCACGTCCGGCCTGATCACCGCGCAACCCTGCACTGGCAGCCGATGATTACAGTCGGTGAAAGCGGCAAATCGTCGGTTTCGTTCTTTGCCTCAGATGCACTGACCCGGTTGCGGATCGTGACCGAAGGGGCAGCGGTCAATGGGATGCCGGGCAGCAGCCGTGAGTTTGTGGAAGTTAAGCGATAGGACTATAGTGGTGGCACCACCAGGTGTTCCTGTTCAGTCGAGTTGGTGAGTGGTGGCACGACCGCCAGGCGGCCCTGTTAAAGTCGTGCCACCACTTTACGTTAAAACTGCTTCAGATAGCTCAGTTTGGCAATGACATTTTGCTCCTGCTGGCGGGTAAGGTTGTTGAAGCCCCGGCGGTTGAACACCAGGTAGAGGAATGAAAGCGGACGATACTCCCACGCTAACCGGATGTTGTACGTGTCCCGAAGCCCTCCGTTCGGATTGGCTGTGCTGTTTTTCTGGTAAAACCCGATTAACTGCAACCGCGGATTGAGTGCCATCCGGCCTTCAATCGAGTACAGGTCGACGGTTGTGGTTGTCTTTGATTCGCCTACATCGCGGAAGCGGTTTGAGACATAACGGCCCGTCAGGGCAATGTTCGGAATCGGGGAGTAACGCACCGAGAAATCGTAGGTACCCAGGGCACCATTGTAATAACGTCCACCCTCATAATTCAGCGACGACGACACCTTGCGGGACGGATTGGTGGCGGCATAAACCTGATAGCGGGTATAGCGGTAGGTACCCGGCTGAATGATTACCCCGAGCGGGTCAAACACTTCCGTCAGGTACTGATAGGTCGGGTTGACCAGAATCCCGAAATAGCCGCCGCGCTGGAAATTAAACCAGATCGGGTTGATGCTGATTACGCTTTCAATCAGCCGGCCGGTCGAGGCCTGGTGATAAAACTCCGTCATAATGCCCGGTTCAAACGCGCGGATTACTTTCTTAAAGGGTATCCACTTCCCACGGTTATAAAAGAAAACGCCGGGAGTCGTGGCTATCACATCGCTCCGCGACACAAAGCCGACAGAGGGATTAAAATCCTTTGTGACAACAGACTGCGTCCACCAGAATTTCCACTGGTTTGAGGTATAGTAATACTGTGCATAACCGGCCATACCGCGCTGTTTCCCGTCGGTTGAGGCCGATTGAATGAGCATGGTGCTTAGGGAATGAGATTCGTTGAAGCGGAAAAAACCATCGACCGCGCCCACTACCGACGTAGTGCCTTGCCGGATGGAATCTTTGCCAACAGCCAGGTCTGTTTCCTGACGAATGGTGAACAAAGCCCCTAGCCGGTTCTGGGCTCCGAAGTTCTGCGAATAGCGGCCGACGGCAAAGTTGGTAGCCGGGGATGAGCCGTTTGCCCGCTGGCGCATCACAATACCCCCGACGTTCCGTTTCAGCGACCGGTATACCAGCCGGGCACCGGCATCAATCGGGATGGGGTTGCCAAAATCATCGAGACCAATACGGCGGCTGAAAAACGGCTGAATCCGCATTGACCCGCCCGACATATCTTCGGTTGGCCCTACGCCGGTGCCGAACAAACTTGCATTCTCCAGAAAAAACTGGCGGCGTTCGGGGAAAAAGACCGAAAACCGGGTCACATTATTGACCTGCCGGTCGGCGTCGGCCTGTGCAAAATCGGTATTGAAGGTAAGATCGAGGACCGTATTCGGATTGATCGCCCATTTTGCCTCACCGCCGAGTTTGACCGAGCTACCCGACACATCGGGCGAGCCTTCCTGGGTTTTGTGGTTAAACGACGTCAGGATATACGGCTGAAACCGGATGTTTGCCGTTGGGGGCGGCGGTTGCAGACCGGTAATCCGGCCGGCATAGTCCATACGGTAAGCGGAGAACGACCGGGGATACCGCGACCAGCTGGTCAGTTCGTTGGTCATGCGCCGGTTCCGGAAAAAATTGATACCCCACGACTGGGTGCTATCCGCTGATTTCGGATACCGCAGCGTTTGCCACGGAATGGCCATTTCGGCCACCCAGCCGGAGTCGGTGCGGCTTGTCCGGACGCGCCAGAGCCCGTCCCAGTCGGTGTCATAAAGCAGATCGTCGAACGAGAGCAGATCGCGCTGGGTGCCGTAAGGATTCGTTGCCATGATCATGGCGTTGCGGCGGTCGTTGAAACCGTCGATGGCAATGCCGAAGTGATCGTGGGTCCGGACGTTAAAATCGCGTTTGAAATCCGTAATCCGCAGGCTTTTCCGGCCCAGCGAATCCCGGCAGAACGCACCGATGTACAGAAAATGCCGGTTGAACAGCACGCGGACCTCTGTATCGTGGGTCGCAGTGTTTCCCTGAAACGGCTCAATCATGATAAAGTTGCGCACGGGCGCGGCCTGCTGCCAGGCCCCTTCATCCAGCTTACCGTCGATACGGAGGTTGGTACTGATGCCCTGCGCGGTCAGCGTGCGTTTTACCGAGTCTGGTTTAAATATGGTGGCATCCTGAGCGAACACGCTTACACCAGTCAGTAAAACAAAGAGAAAGGTGGTAAGTAAACGAAAATGCATGGTAGGTTAACGAATAACCCGCAAATTTACAGTCAGATACGTGCCTTCGAAAATAATACTTGATGAGTGGTTATAGAAAGTTTATGAGCAGGTAATGCCTGAATGCGCCGGAATGCTATATTCGTTTCAGGAAAAATGGCATCGTTTTTATTTCTGTTTTCCGGATAACGTTTATAAGCATAGCGTATGAAACCGAGTGTCTTATTGATCACTTTATTGGGGCTCCTTTTAGGAGGAGGTGCTGTACGGGGGCAGAATTTTACCGCTCCGGCTTCTTTTAGCTTCTCGCATACGGGCGGTAATCCGGCCTATACAACCCGGTATATACTGGTTAATACGCAGACAAATATCATTTCCTACGCATCTGTCCAGCCCGGTTTCAGTAACGTGGCTGCCGGAACGTACCTTTTATATGGGATCAGTTATGACCAGGCTGGTGTAGCGCCTGTCCTGACTCCGGCTGCCAGTTTCAGCACTATTGGCGGCACCTGTGTTGGGTTCTCTTCCTCGCTGCTCGTACGGGTCAGTCCCGGAAACGGCTGCTCCATGATGTACACGCTGAAGTCAGGCAACTGGAATGACATCAGTGTGTGGTCGTGCGGGCGGCTGCCGACAGCAACGGACATTGTGACCATTAAGCCCGGACATGCCATTCTGCTGAACGTTAACGGAACGGCCAAAGGCGTGGTATACGAAGGAGGGAAGCTTACCATACCGGTAAATACAAAGTTAACGATCAACGGCTAGCCCTTGTTTGCCGACACAAACCACCCGTTTGCCGACTAAATTTTTGCAGGATGTACGGCTTTTGTACATTACTTCAAATCATATAGCCGATGAAGCAACGGGCTCGTTTTATCATATCACACATTGGGTTTGGCCTGGCGTTTCTGGCGTTGCCCTACATTTTTGCCCCCAATGGTTTGGGACAGCTCGGGCAGATCGTATCCAATCCGCACGAACTGACAAACTTTCTGTCGTACCTGTTGATGCTGGCCTTTTTTTATGGACATTACTACGTGCTGATTCCGCGGTTTTACTTTCAGGAGCGGCTACTGACGTATGGGCTCAGCATCGCTACCTGCTTTATCATCATCTTTGGCTTATTGTTCTGGGTAGACCGGCGAACGGTTTTTTCACCGATGATGGAAATTACCCGCGGGCCCCGGCAAGAACACCCGCCGGGGCACCCGTATCCGGAAATGCCGCCGCCCCGGCCTGAGAACGAGAAACAGAAGCCACCGGTCGGATTCGAATTAAGCCACTCGCTGTTTCTGTTTCTGGTAGGCGTATTCGGGTCACTCGCCCTGCAGGTGAACAATCGTCTGCGAAGAACCCAACAGGAAAAGCTGAATGCCGAACTGTCGTACCTGAAAGCGCAGATTAACCCCCATTTTCTGTTTAATACCCTGAATACTATTTATGCCCTGGCCATCGAAAAGTCGGACAGCACGCCCGAAGCCATTGTGGAGTTATCGGCGCTGATGCGGTATGTGATCCGCGATGCTCAGGGCGAGCAGGTACCGCTGGCCAGAGAACTGGAATACATCAATCATTATATTGCCCTGCAAAAGCTGCGGCTTGGCGAAACCGTGCAGATTGAGGCTTCGGTTACCGGTACGCCTAACGGCCGGAAAATTACGCCGCTGATCCTGATATCCTTCATCGAAAATGCGTTTAAATATGGAGTCAACCCGCAGGAACGGTCACTGATCAGGATTGTGATCAATGTCGGGCAGGATAAACTGAGTATGAACGTCGCGAATAAAAAGTTACGGTTGTTTTACGAAGAAGAAATGCCGGGCGGCATCGGTGTGAAAAATACAAAAGCGCGTTTAGACCTGCTTTATCCGAACAAACATCTGCTGGTCATTACGGACACCGATACGGACTATACCGTTGATTTAACGATTTATCTTTCATGATACGTGCCATTGCCCTTGATGACGAACCACCTGCCCTTCGTCTGCTGACCCATTTCTGTAGCCTGACCGATACCATTGAGCTGGTAGAGACGTTTACCCGGACAGACGACGCACTGGCTTACCTGCGGGCGCATCCGGTCGACTTGCTGTTTCTGGACATCAACATGCCGGCCATGTCAGGTATTGATTTCCATCAGGCGGCCCGGCAGCAGGAGGGGCTTAGTCAGCTGATGGTCATTTTTACCACTGCCTACGCCGAATATGCCGTAGAAGGCTTTAACCTCAATGCCGTGGATTACCTGCTGAAACCGTTCACCCGCGACCGTTTTCTACAGGCCGTACAAAAAGCCGTCGACTACCATGAACTGATTCACCGTGCGGCGTCACCGAAAACGGCTTACCTCTACATACGTGCTGATTACCGGATGCACAAAATCCCGCTTGATGAAATTCTGTTCATTGAAGGGCTCGACGACTACCTGAAGGTGCACCTTCAGGGCAGCCGGCCGATTGTCGCCCGGATGACCATGAAAGCAATGACGCAGAAACTGGAAGAGACAGAAGGGGCTGAAGGACAGTTTATCCGGGTACACCGGTCGTATATCGTACCTTTTCACCGGATCGACGGTGTCCGCAACCGGATTATTAGCCTGGGTGGTGAAGAAATACCAATCGGAGCGAGTTACGAAACCGAATTTTTTAAACGCTTTTCCTGATTTTTACGACAGCAGTACCAGATTAACCGGATTTTCCGAATATTGCGCCTGACGCGAATTAATCGTTTAATTCTGTACATCCTGTCTATGAACCCACGTGTTAAAATCTGCTGTATCAGCAGTATCGATGAAGCCGGAACGGCCGTGTCGCATGGAGCTGCGGCACTGGGGCTGGTCGGCCATATGCCAAGCGGCCCGGGCGTCATTGACGATGACCTGATCCGGGACATCGTCCGGACCGTGCCGCCCCCCATCGCCACTTTTCTGCTGACCAGTGAAGTTTCGGCTCCTGCCATTATTGCGCACCACCGGAAAGTGCAGACCAATACCATCCAGCTTGTGGATGCCCTCAGCGAAGGGACGTATGCAGACATACGCGCGGCACTCCCGACAGTCAAGCTCGTACAGGTAATTCACGTGCTGGATGAGGCGACAATCGACGAGGCACTGGCCGCTGCTGACCATGTCGACGCCTTGCTGCTCGACTCCGGCAACCCGAATCTGGCCGTCAAAGTACTTGGAGGAACCGGCCGGGCACACGACTGGAGCATTAGCCGGCGGATTGTGGCACAGAGCCGCGTGCCGGTGTTTCTGGCTGGTGGCCTGAACGCCGGTAATGTTCGTGCGGCCATAGAGAGCGTTCAGCCGTTTGGCCTTGATTTGTGCAGCAGTGTCCGGACAAACGGTAAACTGGACCCGGAAAAACTGGAGCACTTCTTCCGGGCCGTGGAGGGGTAGGTCAGGGTTTCACCAGACCGCCTGCCAGCTGGCTCAGCGGAATCGGGATCTGGATTTCGCCCATAGCATACGGCCCGATTTCGTAGGGCGTATAGCAGAACGTCAGCGTGGTACCGGTCAGGTAAAAATTGCTGTTAGGCTTAATCGAATTATCGAAGAGACCGGCCTGCTGCAAGGTCTCCGACGATTTTACAGCGTACTGCTTCCTGAAATTAGCGGCCAGCAGTGCCGGTAATTTCTGCCTGCCAACCGGTGTCAGAATATCTGCGAGCGAAACAACCTTACCGGTTTTGAGGTCAACGGTTGTGTAATCGGTACCATAGTTGCCGTGCGCTCCACCGGTGTATTCATACGAAGACAAGGCCAGTACCGCATACTGATCCGACCAGTAGACCAGCTGCAGGTTCGACTGCGACGACAGGCTGTATTGTCCGACTGATTCAAGCAATTCCTTCTGTGAGACACCTGCGTTTTCTTTGACGTAGGCGGCCAGATATGCCTTCCGGCGTTGCAGAAACACATTACCCGGCGTTGCTCCTGCGGGTATTTTTAATTTTTTACGGATCACACCGGTCAGTGCCTCCTGACCGGTAGCCATGCGTTCGGTAGGCCAGATCGTTCCTTCCAGATAATCGGCGGCGGGCACTTCGGCCTTGCCTTTGTTTTCAATGAGCTTCTTCGAGCCTTCGGTAAAAATATAGACAAACTGATCGGATTTGGCGGCATTAGCCTGGAGGGTAAAGGAAAGCCCCGACTGTTTGGCGTTGTTAGTCCATTTGCCCTGAAACTGTCCGGCTTTCCAGATACCGTCAAACGCTTCATCGATGGCGGTTCCCAGATACGCGTCCAGATGCAGAGAGTCTTTACTCACCGTTCCGCGGCAGGAGATAGGCTGTTGTTGCTTCTGATAATAATAATAGCCCGATACCTTATCCCCATATTGGTGCAGGTGCATAATGATGGGCACCGTTCCGATAGTGCCGCTGAAATAGGTATACCGGCTGGCGGCAGGCTGGGCTACAAGTGAACGAAACAGGCCCGCAATAAAGAGACACGCAACTAAATGACAGGTTTTACGAGTGAATAAACCGCGCATAAATTGATACGAGAGATCTGAAAGGTGAACAAAGCTAGCGGTAATCCGGGAAAAAGATACAGGTAGTACGCCGTTAGCTGATTGTTAACGTACAGATAACAAAAAATGGTTTGCTATACCCGATAGTATACATACATGAGTGTCCATTTATTAGAAGAATATTTTGCCAGATATACTTCTTGTATAATACTATTCGATTTGTGTCTACTTTTTAGAAGATTATATGTCAAAATTAAAATTTTTAAAAATTAGCTTCATTTATTAAATTTTTTTAAATTCATGATATATTTGCGCATATTAACCCAAAAGTAACAGGTCTTGATCAAAGCAGGTAAATACGTACAGATGCCGGTTAAGAAAAAGTTACTGATTAAGGGAATGCAGTCTGCTCAACGTACCTATAGAAGAAAGTTTATCTAATCTCAAAACAATTCATGAAAACAACTTTACGAAAAGCCTTTTCTAAAGGTATGCTCCTGCTGGGAGCCTGGATTTTCGTCGCCATGTCGTTTTCTTTTGGGGCTGACAAGGACATCACGGGTGTTGTGTCTGACGAGAAAGGAAATAAGTTAGCAGGTGCTTCTGTGTCTGTCAAGGGTACATCGAAAGGTACAACGACAGGAGCCAACGGTGAGTACCGGTTATCGGTTGCGGATGGCAATGCGGTGCTGGTCTTTTCATACATCGGTTATGAAACACAGGAGGTAGCCGTCGGAAACAAGGCCGTGGTGAACATCACGCTGAATCCGGGCAGTGCCATACTGAATGAGGTTGTTGTAACGGCTCTTGGTGTTTCGAAAGATGCCCGTAAAGTAGGTTACGCCGTTACCACGGTTGATGGGAATATGCTGACCAAGGCCCGCGAAACAAACATCGGTAACTCACTGGTTGGCCGGGTAGCCGGTCTGTCGGTCAAAGGTACCAATGGTGGTCCCGGGGGGACATCAAAACTGTTACTGCGTGGTATGCCAAGTATGAACTCAGCCGGTTCGCCGCTGATCGTTATCAACGGGGTACCAATGGACAATACACAGCGTGGCAGCGCCGGTGAGTGGGGCGGTGCCGATGGTGGTGACGGTCTGGGTAACATCAACCCGGATGACGTTGAGAAAATCACGGTCCTGAAAGGCCAGTCAGCTTCGGCACTGTACGGGGCGCGTGCCTCAAACGGCGTTATCCTGATCACCACCAAAGCCGGTAAAAAAGGCGATTTTGCGGTTGATTATAACATGAACTTCTCGGCCGACAAAGCTATTGACTTCACGGATTTCCAGTATGTGTATGGTCAGGGTACATATGGTCAGAAACCAACGACGCAGGCCGCTGCTCAGCAGACTGCCCGTATGAGCTGGGGGGCTAAACTGGACGGCTCTATGCTGACGCAGTTCGACGGTAACCAGTATGCGTATTCGGCGCAGCGTGACAATGTTAAGAACTTCTACAGAACCGGTACAAACTTTACAAATACGGTATCGGTGACGAAAGGCGGCGACAACGGCTCATTCCGTCTGTCAATGTCTAACCTGGATAACAAGGCTATTATCGAGAACAGCGGCCTGACCCGTAAGACCATTAACCTGACGGTCGATCAGAATATCACATCGAAGCTGAGCATCAACGTGCTGGCTAACTACATCGATGAGCGTGTGAAAAACAAGCCAATCCTGAGCGACGGTCCGATGAATGCCAACAACGGTATGTTCCTGGCAACAAACATCGACGAGCGTATTCTGGCACCAGGTTACAATACAACAACCGGCCGTGAGGTTGTTTTCAGCGATGACGAATACGTGACTAACCCGTATTTCGTGGTTAATCAGTTTGTAAACAATGTCGACCGGAAGCGTCTGATCTCAATGGCATCGGCAAAATATCAGTTTGCGGACTGGATTTATGCACAGGGCCGTGTGGGTTACGACAACTCAAACGACCGCATCTTCAAAGTAACGCCGTGGGGTACAGGCTATTCAAACCAGGGCCGTGGTGGTCTGGACGAATTGTCGAACGCACAGCGCACCGAACTGAACATTGACGGTCTGATCGGCATTAACCGCAATATCACCAGCGACATTTCTGTAGACGCCCTTATCGGTGGCAACATCCGTAAGAACTACTACGAGAAAATGGGCGTGAGTGGTAGTCCGTTCGTACTGCCTTACCTGTACAGCTACAACAACGTGGTGAACTTCGGCCGTTCGTATGAAGTGGCTAACACAGAAGTACATTCTGCCTACTACAACGTTGACCTGAGCTACAAAGGCATTCTGAACCTGAGCACAACCGGCCGTTACGATGCGTATTCAACGCTGCCAAGCTCGGCCCGTTCGATCTTTACGCCATCGGTAACCGGTTCCTTGATCTTTACGGATCTGTTCAGCGTACCAAACCTGAGCTTCGGTAAATTCCGTGCGTCGTATGCAACCACCAGCGGTGAACCAACTACACCATATGGTACAAATATCTATTACGGTGTTGGTAACTCAATCAACGGTATTGCGACGGGTAACTTCAGCTCAAGCCTGCCAAACCTGTTCCTGAAGCCGTTCACAAAGAGCGAGCTGGAACTGGGTCTGGAAATGAAATTTTACAACAACCGGTTAGGCTTCGACCTGGCGTACTTCACCCAGAAGACACACAACGAGATCATGCCGGCCAACTACAGCTGGGCAACGGGTTATACAAGCGGTATCGTCGGTACAGGGTCAACGCAGAACCAAGGCATCGAGCTGATGCTGAACGGTACGCCGGTGAAATCGTCAAAACTGCAGTGGAACGTTTCACTGAACCTGACATCCGTACACAACAAGATTCTGCAGACAGACCAGAATAACAATACCATCGGTCTGGGTTCAAACCGGGCAACACTGGGTAATGCCATTACGGCGTTCGTAGTAGGCCAGGCGGGTCCGCAGATCCGTGCGTACGATTACAAGTACTCGTCGAACGGCCAGATCATTGTTGATGCGTCAGGTCTGCCGGTTCGTGGTGACCTGATCAACATGGGTACCGTACTGCCAACGCTGTTCGGCGGTCTGAACAACGACCTGACCTACGGTGCGTTCAACCTGTCGTTCCTGCTCGACTATAACTATGGTAACAAAATCCTGTCAGCGACAGAAAACTACGCGTATCGCCGTGGCTTACACCAGGCAACGCTGGAAGGCCGCGACACCGGTATCAAAACAGGTGTTGTAGAAGGTGGGGCTGCCAACACGGTAACTGCCCGTGCTCAGGATTACTATACTGCCCTTGCCAACAACGTAACCAAACTGAGCGTTGTTGACGGCGACTTTATCAAATTACGTCAGGTCACTCTTGGCTTCAATGTCCCTGCCCGTCTGTTAGCTGGTGTGCCGCTGATCCGCAGTGTAAACGTTTCACTGGTTGGCCGTAACCTGGCTTACCTGATGAAAAAGACGACCAACATCGACCCAGAGGCAACATTTGGTGCTAACCTCCGCTATGCCGGTATCGAAGGAACAAGTTTGCCTT
Source organism: Arsenicibacter rosenii (assembly GCF_001870735.1). Lineage (GTDB taxonomy): Bacteria > Bacteroidota > Bacteroidia > Cytophagales > Spirosomataceae > Arsenicibacter > Arsenicibacter rosenii. The sequence continues at coordinate 60,858 of NZ_MORL01000017.1, forward strand.
CGTCACGTAACTATGGCATTAACGTAAACATCAAATTCAAATAAGCATTTCCATGAAAAAGAGACTGATCGCATTAACACTTCTTGTTGGGTCGCTGCAGGTTGCTTGTACTGATAAATTTGATCAAATCAACACCGATCCAACCCGGGCATCGTCGGCGACGTTTGACCCGAACCTTCTGTTGCCAAGCATTCAGTATAACCACGTGAGCTCAATTACGGGCTATAACGGGTCGATCCTGTTTCAGAGCATGTGGGTACAACTGTTTGCTTCGACTACATCGGGTGCAGCCAACTACTACTCAAACGGCGACAAATACGTTCAATCAAGCAATACAACTGACTACCAGCAACGTACGTGGAGTGGCAGCTATAACGCAGCCAGCTACGCCTACGAAATGGAGAAACTGGCAACGGATAAACCGGCGCTGGCCAATCTGAAAAACATTGCGGTAATCATGCAGGTGCTGTCGCTGGCAACCATCACGGATGTGTATGGCGACATCCCGTATACACAGGCATTGCAGGGCAAAGCCGGTGTGACACTGCCGGCCTACGATACGCAGGAAAGCATCTATAAATCATTGCTGACGCGTCTGGAAACGGCTACTGCAGCCCTGAACACCGCTGCGGCCGGTCCGACAAACGATGCGTACGTATACAAAGGCGATGTGGCGAAATGGAAGAAATTCGGCTACTCGCTGATGCTGAAACTGGCGATGCGTCTGGTAAAATCCGATGCCGCTACGGCCAAGACATATGCTGAAAAAGCGGCGGCGGCGGGGGTATTCACCAGCCTGTCAGACGATGCTTACTTGCTGGCGGATAACGCAAACGGCTATTCAAACGGAAACGGTTCAGCCCTGATTACACCGGCTGACGTATACCAGGTACGCTGGAGCAAAACGTTTATCGACTTCCTGAAGTCGACAAACGACCCGCGTCTGTCGAAAGTAGCCGAAGTACCGGCTGCCGGCCTGGCGGCTAACCAACTCATGACAGGTGGTGTCTCAGATGCTTCCGTACAGGTTGGTTTGCCAAACGGATACGATCTGAATGGCGGTGCTACCGACATCTCAAAATCACCAGGCTATCCGGGTGCTACCGGGACCGGTGCCGATGTTACGCCAATCGGCAAATACTCGCGTCCGGCGTTTATCTACCGCTCGCAGTCGATGCCGTTCTTTGTGCTGACGTATGCTGAAACAGAATTGTTGCTGGCAGAAGCCGCTACCCGTGGCTTCAGCGTAAGCGGCACGGCAGCAACCCACTACAAAAACGCCGTTTCGGCCGGTATCCAGATGCTGTCACGCTTTGGCGCTGCGGCTACGATTGATGCCGCTACGGCGGATGCCTATGCTACCGCTAACCCGCTGGGTACGGCTAACCCGCTGAAACAAATCAACGAGCAGTACTGGGCTACAGAAGGTACGGTACTGAATTTCGTGGAAGCATGGAACAACTGGAAGCGTTCGGGCTTCCCTGTGCTGACGCCGGTTAACTACACAGGTAACTTCTCAAACGGTGCTATTCCGCGCCGTCAGCCATATCCAACCAGCGAAGCAACGCTGAATACAGACAGCTATAAATCAGCGGTTGGCAAACTGACGGGTGGCGACACCTGGGCATCCCGCATCTGGTGGGATAAATAAGCCTCTTCATCTGAAAAGGACAAGGACCTCCCCGTGAGGGCCTTGTCCTTTTTTTGTATCTTTATCGACTTATCAAGTCAATTCAGGAAGCATGTCTCCGCGTTGCTACTCTACGAACCTGCGTCGGTTGCTGACGCGGACTGTTTTTTTGCTGGTTTTCTCCCCGACATTTGCCCAGCCGCTTTTCAAACGTCTCCCTCCTGAACAAACCCGCGTTCGCTTTGTCAATACCATCGACGAGACGGAAAGCCTGAACGTGCTGGCCTACGAATACTTTTTCAACGGCGGTGGTGTGGCCGCCGGCGACCTGAACAACGATGGCCTTACTGACCTGTTTTTTACCGCCAACATGAAACCCAATCAGCTGTTCCTGAATACCGGAAAGCTGACTTTTAAAGACATTACGAAAGAAGCGGCCCCGCAACTCGGCGGCCGGCCCGGCGGCTGGAAAACGGGCGTTAGCCTGGCCGATGTCAACGGCGATGGCTGGCTGGATATTTACGTGTGTTACTCCGGCAAAACCGATGAAGCCAGACGCCGTAATCAGTTGTTTATCAATCAGGGCGGGGCGCCCGGCAGTACGCCCCGCTTTGTGGAGAAGGCACAGGCATATGGCCTTGATGATCCGGGCTATAGCACACAGGCAGTCTTCTTCGACTATGACCGGGACGGCGACCTGGACATGTTCCTGCTCAATCACAACGTTAAAAAATACGATAACCTTGAGCTGGCTAAACTACATCTTGAAACAGACCCGCTGGCCGGCAACAAACTGTTCCGGAACGATAATAACCGCTTTACCGATGTCTCGAAACAGGCCGGTATTCACCAGTACCCGCTGACGTTTGGCCTGGGCGTTGCGGTGGCCGATGTCAACGGCGACGGCTGGACAGACCTCTACGTCACCAACGACTACAACGAGCCCGATTACCTCTACATCAACCAGCGTAACGGTACGTTCCGCGACGAAACCGCGCAGTGGTTCCGCCACCTGCCCCAGTTTTCGATGGGGGTCGACATTGCCGATTACAACAACGACGGCTTACCGGATATCATGTCGCTCGATATGTTGCCGGAAGATAACCGGCGGCAGAAGCTGCTGCAACTCCAGGAAAATTATGAATCGTTTGAGCTGATGCAGCAACAGGGCCTTCAGCGGCAGTACATGCGTAACATGCTCCAGCTGAATAACGGCAACGGTACGTTCAGTGAGATTGCGCAGGCCGCCGGGGTGTCGAACACCGACTGGAGCTGGGCGCCGTTGCTGGCCGATTTCGACAACGACGGTTATAAAGACCTGTTTATCACCAACGGCTACCTCCGCGATTATACCAACAAGGACTTTCTGCGCTATTGGGGCGATTACAAAATCAAACAGGCCATTAACCGCGAGCCGGTTCAGCTGATGGACCTGGTCAAAGCCATGCCATCGACCAAGGTGCCGAACTACATCTTCCGGAATAACCACGATCTGACGTTTAAAAACAAACAGAAGGAGTGGGGCATTGATATTCCGTCGATTTCGGGCGGGGCAGCCTACGCCGACCTGGATAATGACGGAGACCTTGAACTGATTGTGAATAACATCAACGAGCCCGCCTACATTTACCGGAACATGGCCCGTGAGCAAACGGCTAACGGGTATATCCAGATCCGGCTTAAGGCAACGAATCCCAAAAACCGGGGCATCGGGGCACGGGTAACCGTGTATGCGGGCGGGCAGCAGCAATATCAGGAACTGAGTCCGGTACGGGGGTATCTGTCCACTCAGACGCCGGTGCTGCACTTCGGCCTGGGTACTGCCACACAGGTTGATTCGATCCGGATCGTCTGGCCTGACCAGACTACACAAGTAGTGCGCGCAGTCGGCGTAAACCGGCTGCTGGATGTTGACCAGGCAGCCGATGCCGGCCAATGGACAACACCGTCAGCCGGTACGGTAAAACCCGTTTTTAGTCGGGCGAGACCCATCCTGAACTACATGCACGAAGGCTATGCCGAAAATGATTTCAAGCGGCAGCCGCTGATGTTGTGGATGTATTCGCACACAGGACCGGTACTGGCCAAAGGGGATGTGAACAAAGACGGCCTGCCAGACCTGTTTATCAGCGGCGACCAGAAGAAGCCGGGCATGGTACTGGTCCAGCAGCCCAATGGCACCTTTCTGCCGATTCCGGATCTGGCCATTGGCGACGAGTCTGTCTCAACGGTGGCGGCGGCGGTTTTCTTTGATGCTAACGGCGACGGTTTCGATGATCTGTATGTGGCAAAAGGCGGCTATTCGCTGTTTGAAGCAGGCTCAGCCTCCTTGCAGGATGAACTGTTCCTGAACGATGGCAAGGGGCGTTTGGTGCCGGTGCCGGGTGCGCTGCCGAACCTCACGGGCAGTAGTAAATCCTGTGTCCGGCCGTCGGATTATGACAACGACGGCGATATGGACCTGTTTGTCGGCGGGCGGGTAATTCCCGGACGGTATCCGGAAACACCGCAGTCATATCTGCTGCGGAACAATGGCAAAGGCCAGTTTCAGCTTGTCGACGGGCCATATGCCAACATCGGGATGGTGACCGATGCACGGTGGGCCGACATGAACGGCGATGGCCGGCATGACCTGATCGTTTGCGGAGAGTTCATGGCCGTACGGGTGTTGCTGAACACAACCACCGGCTTCGCCGATCAGACCACGCAGTATTTTACATCCGACGATAAAGGGTTCTGGCAGTCAATTGCCATTGCCGATGTGAATAAAGACAATAAGCCCGACATCATTGCCGGCAACCTCGGCATCAATTCGCAGCTGCGGTTTTCGCAGAACGAACCGGCCGAACTGGTTTATGCCGACTTCGATAACAACGGGTCGATTGATCCCTTCTTTTGTTTCTACGTGCAGGGCACCATGTACCCGTTTGTGAGCCGTGACGAGCTGAACGATCAGATTTACGCCATGCGCAAGCGGTTCGGCTTTTACAAGGATTACGCCGATGCGACCATCGACCGCATTCTGACTGCCGAAGAACTGGGCCGGGCAAAAAAACTAAGCGTTTCGGAACCGCAGACGGTTTGCTACCTGAGTAATGCCGGAGCCACGTTCGAAAAGCGGGTGCTGCCGGTACAGGCCCAGTTTTCGCCGGTTACGAACCTGCTGGTTCAGGATATGGATCAGGATGGTAATCCGGATATACTGCTGCTTGGCAACAAATCAGACAACCGCCTGAAAATCGGCAGTATGGATGCCAGTTACGGGTGCCTGCTTCGGGGCAACGGCAACGGTGAATTTACATATACGGCGCAGACAGCCTCCGGTCTGACGGTTGTCGGGGATGTTAAATCGGTGCTGGAACTGGAGGTAAACCGGCAGAAAATGCTGGTGATCGGCGCTGCTTACCTGCCGTTACAGATCTATAAATTAACTCAGCCATGAGGCGTTACCTGATTATTTGTTTGCTGTCCTGGAGTGGGGTAGCCTTCAGTGCTCCCAAACCGGCGATGCAGAAACACCTGCAGCCAACGGTTTTTGCACTGACGATGGTGATGATTCACGATGTTGTCAATCCACCTGCCGCCAGCCGTTTTTACAGCTATTGTTTGTTGGGGAGCCATGCGATTGTAGCGAAAAAAGACCCTGCCGTTGTGGCCCCTGAGCGCTTGATCCGGCAACTGCCCGATCTGGTGGCCCAGGTACCGGCCTCGTGTAATCATCAGATGGCCGCCCTGTACTGTATGCTCGAAACGGGCCGTATGATGCTGCCTTCGGGGAGTATGCTGGAGGCTGATATACAGAAACTGACGGCTAACCTGCGTAAGGAAGGGTATAGCCTTGCCGAAACCGAAGCCGCAAGGCAGGCCGGGCAGCAGGTTGCCAAAGCCGTAGCCGCCTACGCCGCCGACGACAATTATCAGAAGCTGAGTTCCCGCCTGCGCTACCGGCCGACTAAAAAAGACGGCTACTGGTACCCGACTCCCCCCGGCTACATTGAGGCCATCGAGCCGCACTGGCGCATTATCCGCCCGATGCTCATTGATAGTTGCAGTCAGTTTAAACCCGAACCACCGGTGCCGTTTGATGCGGAAACTACCAGTCCGTTTGGTAAACTGGTACAGGAGGTCTATCAGACAGGTCGCAACCTGACCCCCGAACAACGGTTAATTGCCTCGTACTGGGACTGTAATCCGTTTGCGATCAATACGGCAGGGCATATGTCCATCGGGTTTAAAAAAATCAGCCCGGGCGGTCACTGGATCAACATTACCAGTCAGGTAGCAGCGCAGGCAAAAGTACCGTTTGAACAGGCGGTGTACATGCATTCGCTGGTGGCGATGACGCTGCGGGATAGTTTCATCAGCTGCTGGGACGAAAAGTTCCGGAGCAACCGGATCCGGCCCGAAACGGTCATTAACCGCCTGATCGACGTACGCTGGCAACCGTTATTACAGACGCCGCCTTTCCCCGAATATACAAGCGGCCACAGCGTGATTTCGAGCGCTGTCGCCGAAGTGCTGACCTACTGTTTAGGGGATTCATTCCGGTTTACGGACACAACCGAAGAAATTTTTGAGTTACCTGCCCGCTCGTTTACCTCATTCCGGCAGGCAGCAGAGGAAGCGTCGGTTTCACGCCTGTATGGTGGCATTCACTTTCGGGATGCGATCGAAAACGGGCAGAAACAGGGCCGTGCAATAGGCCGGTATATCATTTATAGAGTAAAGAACGCCGGCGGCGGCCCTTTATTAAGTACACGGAAATGAATTCGCTGTATATGAGCACGGTATGATAAGTGTCATAGAGGGATTTATTCTGATGCAGAGATAAAATAGTATTAAATTAGGCTGATGGATCACCAAAATAGTTGGTACTTTTGTTGAGACTGACTATCCTGAACAAATTAAAGGCGGGTTCGCCAAAGCAGAGGATGCCTGAACAAGCCCTGCTTACGAGGTTAACATGATGCAAGACAACGCGGTTTTTTCGGTCATTGATGCGAAAAAGAATAAGCTAAAACGAAATATCATCAACGAGCTATACCGGTCGGGTCCACGGACTTTATCGCAACTGGCTACGATTTTACACACCAGTATTCCTTCCGTAACGGCTCTGGTTGAGGAGCTTAACATCGGACAGTGGACACATGGGGTAGGAACCGGTGCCGCTCAGTTTGGCCGCAAACCGTCGTTATTTGCGCTTGATCCTTCCCGTTATGTTACGGTTGTGGCCGACATTAACCGCCACGACGTTAAGCTGATTATTTTTAACCTGGCCAATCAGGTGATCTATCGCCTTGATGTCGATCTGCATCTCGATGACTCCGAGACGTTTCTGTCTATTCTGCGGGAGCCGCTTGAGCAGATCGTCCGCGAAGCAGAAGTCCGGAACCTGCATGTAATCGGCGTGGGCGTGGCACTCCCTGGTTTAATTGATCCGGCGCGTGGCCTCAACTATACCTATCCGCACCTCAACCGGCCCAACCACTCGCTGACCGATTTGTTGCAGGAGCTGTTCAACGCACCCACTTATCTCCTGAATGATACGAAAGCCACGATTCTCGGCGAACACCGGTTTGGGCTGGCTAAAGGCAAAAACCACGTCCTGTCGATCAACATTGACTGGGGAATCGGGCTGGCGGCTATCCTGAACGGGGAGCTGCTTCAGGGGGCTTCGGGCTTTGCCGGTGAGCTCGGACATATTCAGATTCAGGAGAGCGGTCAGCTATGCTATTGCGGAAAAGTTGGCTGCCTGGATACCATGGCCTCTGCCTATGCCCTGATTCAACGGGTAAAAGCCGGTTTGCTGGAAGGACGCGTCTCCAAACTCGCCGAAGAAGACTTTGAGAAAATTGATGTCGAAATGGTGATTGATCAGGCCAATGCCGGTGATGCTTTTGCGATTGATATGCTCACCGAGATCGGTAGTGAGCTGGGGCGCGGGCTATCGATAGCCGTCCACCTGTTCAACCCCGAACGCATTATCATCAACGGCGTGCTCGCCAAAGCCGATAAACTCATCCGCCGGCCAATTGAACAGGCCATTGACAAATACTGCCTGGCCGACTACCGTAACAATCTGTCTATTGAAATTTCTCAACTGGGCGAAATGGCTAAACTGGCCGGTGCTCATGCGTTTGTGATGCAGAGCCTGCTCGATCAGGAACAGATTCCCTAACCGGCCTTCGTGCGTTTTTTCCGGAAGGGTTTAATAGTGAAATCCACGTCAACCCCGGCAATGTAGTTGGTAAAGGCGGCAGGAATAATCATAAATTCTGATGTCGGCAAACCGGATTCTTTGTAAGTTGGCCTAAAATTTCCTGAACCTCATGATAACCCGTTTTCTGCCCCTGTTTACTGCGCTGAGCCTGGCGTTGCCTGGCGCCTCTGTGTATGCCCAAACGGCTCATTTCCCGACGATTGGTAAAGTAACCCGCTATGACGCACGGCTCGATAAGCTGATTGGTAAGGATGCGTCGGTTGAGGTGCTGGCGTCCGGTTTTGTGTGGTCAGAAGGACCGGTTTGGGTGAAAGACGGCAGTTTTCTGCTCTTTTCAGATGTGCCTCGGAATACCATTTACAAATGGACTGAAAAGGAGGGCCTGACGCCCTTTATGAAGCCGTCGGGTTATACCGGTGTAGCGCCTTACGGTGATGAGCCTGGCTCAAACGGCCTGACGATTGATGCCAAAGGCAGGCTCATCTCCTGTGAACACGGTGACCGGCGCGTGGCGGCTTTACCGCTGACCGGACAGGGCGGTAAGCGGACACTGGCCGATAACTTTCAGGGGAAGCGGTTCAACAGCCCGAACGATGTGGTGGCTCATTCGAACGGCAGCTATTACTTTACCGATCCGCCATACGGCATGCCGCTGAAAGAAAACGACCCGACCCGCGAAACCCCGCTTTTCGGCGTCTACCGCATTGCGCCGTCGGGTGAGGTCTCCTTACTGGTCAATGACCTGACGCGGCCTAACGGCATTGCCCTGTCGCCTGATGAAAAAACGCTGTATGTGGCTCAGTCGGACGTGAACCGGCCGGTAATTATGGCCTATCCGGTTAAGGCAGATGGCAGTATCGGGGCCGGTAACGTGTTCTATGACATGAAGGCGCTGGAGAAGTATGGCCTGAAAGGAGCGCCCGACGGCCTGAAGACGGATAAAGAGGGTAATATCTGGACATCGGGGCCACGGGGCGTATTTATTATTGCTCCGGACGGGACCTTGCTGGGCCACATTGATATCGGCGAAAATACGGCCAACTGCGGCTGGGGCGACGATGGATCAACGCTTTATATCACGGCCGATATGTATTTGTGCCGTATCCGGACCACGGCACGAGGTGTATTTTAAGGAAAAAATACGCTGATTCCGATGTCGGCACTTCCATTAAAAAGATTTATAATTTTTCTAAAGACAGATAACAAAGGGCTACATCCGAATTACTAACTTTGTAAGGGTTGAATATGTGTTGACCGGACTTGTCCATGTTTGAGAATAGAAGATATATCGTCATTGGCGCTTTCTGCCTGGTCGGATTGATATATATAGCGCGCCTGTTTTACATACAGGTGTTAGATGACAGTTACTCGCTGGGGTCGTCGAAAAACTCGGTAAAACGGGTGATCGAGATTCCGTACCGGGGCCAGATTTATGATCGGAACGGGAAGCTTATTGTATACAATACACCCGTTTATGATCTCTACGTGACTCCCAAGCAGATGAAGGTGCCGGATACGCTGGCCTTCTGCCGGATGATGAACATTACACGGCAGGAGTTCGACAGTCTGATTAATCTGGCGGTTACCTATTCGCCGTTTAAGCCTTCCCTGTTTTTACGCCAGCTTTCCAAAGAAGATTTTGCCCGTATTCAGGATGCCCTGGTAGACTACCGTGGCTTTGAGCCGCGCATGAGTTCGATGCGTACCTATCCTGCCCATACGCTGGCGAATGCACTCGGATATGTGAGTGAAATCAGCAAAAAGCAACTCGAAGAACAGGCAACATTCTACTACCGGCAGGGTGATTATGTTGGCCATAACGGCCTGGAAGAGCAGTATGAAGAGGTGCTTCGTGGTAAACGCGGGGTCCGGTTTGTGATGCAGAACGTGCGGGGGGTCGTAAAGGGCTCTTACAAGAACGGTGAATTCGATACCATTGCGGTAGCCGGACAGAACCTGTATACCGGCATTGACCTGGATGTGCAGCAGTATGCTGATAGCCTGATGGCCAATAAAGTGGGCAGCGTAATCGCCATAGAGCCGGCAACGGGCGAGATTCTCGTCTCCGTATCGGCCCCGACCTATGACCCGAACCTGTTGTCGAGCCGTTTCTTCTCAAAGAACTATGTTAAGCTGCTGAAAAACCCCTACAAGCCGCTCATTAACCGGCCGATTATGGCCAGTTACCGGCCAGGTTCAACCTTTAAGCTGATTCAGGCGCTTATTGGTCAGCAACAGGGATCACTGTTTCCCAATACGGCTTACTCGCATGCCGGTTCGCCAATGCGCTGCCACTGTCACGGGGTAAGAAGTTTGAGTGGGGCTGTACAGTATTCGTGTAACCCGTATTTTTATTACGTTTTCCGGAAGATGATTTACTTCAACGGGAATTCGAATACGTTTAAAGCGTCGGCCATCGGCTTGCAGCAGTGGTATGATGCCGTGAAGCTATTTGGTATCGGGCAAAAATTAGGTATCGATTTGCCTACTGAGTTAAAAGGCAATCTGCCCAGTGTCGATTATTATGATAAAATATACAATGGTCAATACCGCTGGAAGTTCTCAAACATTTACTCCCTCAGCATTGGCGAAGGCGAGTTGCTGATCAGTCCGATTAAGCTGGCCAATGTAGCGGCTATCATTGCCAACAGGGGGTATTACATCCCGCCACACTACGCGAAAGGGATTGGGAAAGTAGGCTCAGGCATAGATGCAACGTATTACGAAAAGCGTCAGGTAAATATTGACCCGAAATATTTCGGACCCGTAATTGAAGGTATGCGGGGCGCAGTCGTACACGGAACCGTAACACCCCTGGCCAATATTGCCGACGTGGAGCTTTGCGGAAAAACCGGTACATCGCAGAACGCGAAAATGGGCCACAAATATGACCACTCCATTTTCATTGGCTTTGCGCCGGTTAACAACCCTAAAATTGCCATTGCCGTTTTCGTAGAGAACGCCGGTTGGGGGGGTAAGGCGGCCGCTTCGGTGGCGGCGCTGGTAGTTGAACGGTACCTGAAACGCAAGACGGAAGCCCTCAAACTGGATGAGTCGGTGAAGGCTCAGAACTACATGCTGAATGTAGGGGTGATTGGCGGTAAGCCCGGCCTGAAGAAAAAAGTAGATAGCCTGCGCAAAGATACAACGCGTAAATCAGCGGTGAAAAAGCCGCTGATGACCAACGCAGCACCTGCAAAACCGGTAAGCCGGACAGCAACCGCTGGTGTAAACGGAAATTAATAAAATACGGCAGACAGGTTTGGCCTGTCTGCCACCTACCTGGTATATTCTCATGGCTCGTAATGATCCTTTTGCCCGTAATATAGACTGGCTGACGCTGGCATTATACATCGCCTGCGTATTAATGGGCTGGTTCAACGTATATGCTGCCGTATATAGCCCGGAAATGAAAACCAGCATATTTGACATGTCAACAGATGCCGGTAAGCAGCTGATGTGGATCGGCACCAGCGTGATCCTAATTATTTGCGTTCTGGTTATTGACCACCGGTTTTATGATCAGTTTGCCTACATATTCTACGGCTTCATGATCTTCATGCTGCTATTGGTTATGGTGGCTGGCTCAAACATCAACGGCTCTCATTCGTGGTTCAAAATAGGCTCCTTTTCCTTACAGCCTGCCGAATTTGCCAAGCTGGCTACCAGTCTGGCACTGGCCCGCTATCTCGATGTTCCCGGGGTGAATCTCACCAAGCAGAAAGATCAGCTGTATGTAGCGGGGATCATTGGCTTACCGGCAGTCTTAATCCTGCTGTCGAATGAAACCGGCTCGACGCTGGTGTTTGCGGCCTTTATTATTATGCTGTATCGGGAAGGCTTGCCGGCCATTTACCCGATTGCCGGCATTACCCTGACGACCTTATTTGTATTAGCACTGATTTTCCCGTTATTCTATATCTTCATCGGTATTCTGGTATTAGCGGTTGTGGCCATATTCTTACTGCCACGGTATAACCGGAACGTACGGAGTATTGCCGGAATCGGGCTGATCGGACTGGCTATGGTGGGTATCGTGGCCGGGGTCGATTTTTTCGTAAATGACGTTTTGCAGACCCACCAGCAAAATCGCATTAAAGTACTTGTTAACCCGAATATTGATCCGTTGGGTGTAGGCTGGAACGTAACGCAGGCCAAAATCGCCATTGGCTCCGGTCGTTTTGAGGGTAAAGGTTTTCTGGAAGGAACCCAGACAAAATTCGACTTTGTACCGGCACAGAGTACAGACTTTATTTTCTGTACCATTGGCGAAGAACACGGCTTTATGGGGAGTGCAATTGTTGTACTCCTGTTTGTCGGCCTGTTGAGCCGGTTGATCATTTTAGCGGAGAAACAGCGTAGCCGGTTTGCCCGGATATATGGCTATTGCGTGGCCGGAATTTTCTTCTTTCACTTTATGGTCAATATCGGGATGACCATCGGACTGATGCCGGTAATCGGGATTCCGTTACCGTTTTTCAGCTATGGTGGTTCATCGCTCTGGTCATTTACCCTGCTGCTCTTCATCTTCCTCAAACTCGACTCCCGCCGGACCAGCATGCTGTCGAGGAATTAAAGAGCGAAAGAGATAAAGAGCGGCCGCCGCGCGGTGAAAGAGCGGGATAATGGGTAAACGGCTATTTCGCACCGTGCTGTTCACTCTTTATCTCTTTCACTCTTTATAAAAACGCCCACAGCATCAGTGCCCAGCCGATGATCATAAACACACCGCCAATGGGCGTGATGGCACCCAGCCACGTGATGCCGGTAAAACACAGGATATACAGTGATCCGGAAAAAATCAGGACACCGGCCAGAAATGAATAGCCCGACCAGCCAAGCAGCCGGACAATGGTAGCGTTGCCGCCAAATTGCTGCATCAGGATCCCGATCCCGATCAGCGCCAGCGCATGATAAAACTGGTATTTAACGGCGGTTTCGAAGGTCGCCGTGCGGTTAGTGGCTTCGAGCATACCCCGCAGCGCGTGCGCTCCGAAAGCGCCAATCGCTACACCCAGTAAACCCAATGCGGCCCCCGCCTGAATAAATAGCTTCATAAACAATGAATAATGTATAATTAGAAATGTACGATGTGTAATGGGAAATGAATAATGTACGATGAACCGTTCCGGCAGGCATAAGCCCATTGTTCATAGTAACCATTATCCGTTAAGTATAGCTTCTGTTGCCGAAAATGGCGCTGCCAACCCGTACGAGCGTGCTGCCTTCTTCGGCGGCAATCAGGTAATCGCCGCTCATGCCCATAGAAAGCTCAGCGAACGCCACGTTATCGCTCCGGAACTGACCAAGCTGATCAAATAACTGTTTCAGGCCACGGAACTCTTTCCGGATCTGAATTTCGTCGTCTGTGTTGGTTGCCATACCCATCAGGCCGACAAGCCGGATGTTCGTTAGTGGCTGCACATCGGCCGAATGCAGAAGATCCCGGGCCTCTTCGGCCGAGAGACCAAACTTGGTTTCTTCTTCTGCAATATGAATCTGGAGCAGACAGTCGATCACACGGTTATGTTTAGCCGCCTGCTTATTGATTTCCTGAAGCAGCTTCAGGCTATCAACCGAGTGAATAAGCGACACAAAGGGTGCAATGTACTTGACCTTGTTTGACTGAAGATGGCCGATCAGGTGCCATTGAATATCCTGAGGCAGCTGCGGGTACTTATCGGTCATCTCCTGTACTTTGTTTTCACCGAAAATGCGGCTCCCCGCATCATAGGCTTCCTGCAGCATAGCGACCGGTTTTGTCTTAGTTACTGCTACTAACCGAACGGTTTGCGGAAACCGTTCCAGCGCTGCCTCTATCTGGTGTATATTATCTGCAATCATCCGGATTCTTGACCATTTTCTAAAAATTACACAAAGATAGGTTTGAGAAGTGATTCCAAATTGGTAGTTTTTCACCCTGATTACACAAACTAACCCATTTTTCTATGGAATCACGGCAACCCCGACGCGACAACAGCCGTAATTATCTGATTGCTGCGTTGCTTATTTTAGCCGCCCTAAATGTGCTGGTACTGTATTTTTACTATCAGGAACGCGAAACCAATAAGACTAAAGATGCGACCATTAACGCCAAAACAGAGGAGTTACTGGCCACACGTGCTAAATTAGATTCGATCTCCACCCAGTTAGATGCTAAAATCAGTGAAATTCAGCGGTTAGGCGGTAACATCGACTCCCTGCTGCAAATTAAGGCTGAACTGGAGAAGGATAAACGTAGCCTGCGTAATGTCAATAATTTTGATACACGTAAGTACGATCAGAAAATCAAGTCGTACGAGGCGCTGCTGGTGCAGAAAGATCAGGAAATAGCCCGCCTGAAAGAAGAAAACGGCATCCTGACTCAGCAAAATCAGACGCTTACCGAAGAAAATACCGGTCTGAAAAACGAAAAACAGGTGTTAAGCGATTCGATTACGACCTATTCGGTTAAGAATAAAGAGCTTGAGGAAAAGGTAACGGTGGCTTCCGCGCTCAGGGCAGAGAACATTGTGGTCAATGCCCTCAACTCACGGGGTAAGGAACGCGACGGCGGCAGCTACAAGGCCAAACGGATCGATAAGGTGAAAGTGTCTTTTCAGCTTGCACCAAACGGTTTGGCTAAGCACAACGACAAGGAAATTTACATGCGTATTCTTGACCCGGCCGGGGCGGTCATTGCTGATATGGCCACGGGATCAGGCGAGTTTATGTACGGAGGCAAAGGCATGATTTATACATCGGCACAAACTGTTCAGTTTGACAATACCCGTCAGACCGTAAACTTTATTTATGGCCGGGGCGGACAGCAACGCTTCAACGAAGGCCGGCATGTAATTGAAATTTACAGCGAAGGCTTCAAAATCGGCGAAGGCGAGTTCACCGTCAAGTAGAGACGCAATATGTTGCGTCTCATTAGGCGTAAGCCGGTACCGTATTATCGGGTATAGCATTTATGAAATTCTGACAGAGATAGAGACGCAACATCTTGCGTCTCTACTTTTTTTGTGCTAATTTTGCACCCTCATTTTAAGCGATTTAAGGAAATGTTTAAAAAGAATTACGAAACGGTGTTCATCCTGACTCCCGTTTTATCTGAATCACAGATAAAGGACACCGTTGATAAGTTCCGCAAAGTGCTGACCGATAACGGGGCGGAGCTGGTTCACGAAGAGAACATGGGCCTGCGGAAACTGGCCTATCCAATCCAGCACAAAAATTCCGGTTATTACCAACTGTTTGAGTTCAAAGCTCCTGGTACGATCGTTGAAAGCCTGAACACAGAATATCTGCGCGATGAGCGTATTCTGCGTCACCTGGTTATTGCACTTGACAAGCACGCTGTTGATTACAACGAGCGTAAGCGGAATGGCTTAGTGGGTAAGAAGAAATCAGTTGAAACCACAGAGGAGGGCAAATAATCATGAGCTTGCAGAACGAATCAGTTGCAAAAAACGAAAACCGGAAAAAATACTGCCGTTTTAAAAAATCCGGTATCAAGTATATCGACTACAAAGACGCTAACTTCCTGCTGAAGTTGCTGAACGAGCAAGGTAAAATCCTGCCTCGGCGTATTACAGGCACAAGCCTGAAATACCAGCGGAAAGTGGCTCAGGCCGTAAAACGTGCCCGCCATATTGCTATCCTGCCTTATGTTGGGGACTCTTTAAAATAAGTGATAGTGTGGCAGACACACTGCTGCTCTGACCACATACCACTAACAGTTTAAGACACAATGGAAATCATTCTCAAAACTGATATCGCCGGCCTGGGTTATAAAAACGACGTTGTAGACGTAAAACCAGGTTACGGCCGTAACTATCTCATCCCGCAAGGGTATGCGATCATGGCGACTCCTTCTAACAAGAAGATGATCGCTGAAAACATCCGTCAGGCTGCGCACAAAGCCGAGAAAATCAAGAACGATGCCCTGGCAATCGCTCAGAACATCGGTGACCTGATCCTGACAATCCCTGCCAAAGCAGGTGAAAGCGGTAAAATCTTCGGTCGTGTAACCAACACACAGATCGCTGATGCCCTTCGTGAAAAAGGCTTCGACATCGACCGTAAGAAAATCGCTATCGAAGACGTGAAAAATATCGGTACGTACGAAGCGACGATCGATCTTCACAAAGAAGTTAAGCACAAAGTAAAGGTTGATGTTATAAGCGAATAAGCTGAAACGCAGCTCGTTACCGAGTGAAAGTTTGTAGCAGAAACGGACCTATTCGGTCCGTTTTTTTGTTTTATACGTATGCAATTCCATACTGAACTGACACCCGAAAAACTGCCCGAATCACTCCGGCTCACCGACCGGATTGTGACCATGGGCTCCTGTTTCGCCGATGTAATGGGCCGGCAGCTGGCTGATCATAAACTGACGGTGCTGGCTAACCCCTTCGGGACTGTATTTAATGCCGTCTCGATCGGTAAACTCCTGACAATGGCTATTGACGGCGGTATGCCCGACGAAGCGTTGTATGCGGAACGGGACGGCAGCTGGTTTCATTATGACTTTCACTCGTCATGTTGGGGAAGTAGCCGGGAGGAGTTGCGCACCAAACTGACCGGCCTGCTGGACACGACCCGGCAGGCACTGCTCCGGGCCGACTGGCTAATGATTACCCTCGGGACTGCCATGGTTTACCGGCATACCGGGACGGAGACGGTCGTTGCCAACTGTCATAAAATGCCGGCATCCCTGTTCGAAAAGTACCTCTACGCACAGGATCATCTCCGCGACGAACTACAGCAGGTAGTCCGGAAATTGCGCCGAACGAATCCGAACCTCCGGGTGTTGTTAACCGTAAGTCCGGTCCGGCACACGCGGGATACCTTGCCGGTTAATCAGGTAAGTAAGTCGATGCTCCGGCTGATTTGTCATGAGCTGACTGTTTGGGAAAAAGCCGTGTATTACTTCCCGGCGTATGAAATTATGGTCGATGATCTCCGCGATTACCGGTTCTACGAGGCTGATCTGATTCATCCGAACGGGCAGGCACAGGAATACATCTTTGAAAAATTTGTTCAGAGCGCGTTTGATACCGAACTTCGCACTTTCGTAACGGAGTGGGATAGTATCCGCAAATCGTTGGCACACCGGCCACTACATGGGCCAACGAAAGCACATCAGGCGTTTCTTCAGCAATTACTGACAAAACTCGAACGCTTACAGGATCGCATTGATGTAACGGATGAACTGGCCCTGGTACGCAGTGGTCTAACTGATTATAAGCATGTCTACGTATAAATTAACCAAAGAGTCGGTATTGGCGGCTCTGAGTCATGTAGAGGAGCCGGATCTGAAAAAAGATCTGGTGTCGCTCGGCATGATTAAAGATATTGAACTGGGGATCGATCAGGTCTTCTTCACGGTAGTGCTGACAACGCCTGCCTGCCCGCTTAAGGAACTGATCCGTAAACGGTGTGAAGATGCCATTCACACACATATCGGTCCTGCCATTCAGGTGAAGGTAAATCTGACGGCCGATGTAACGTCGACACGCTATAATGCACCGGTTTTGCCGGGCGTGAAAAACATCATTGCCATTGCATCGGGTAAAGGCGGGGTCGGCAAATCAACGGTAACGGCAAACCTCGCGGTGGCCCTGCATAAGTCAGGGGCGAAGGTAGGGATTATCGATGCCGATATTTCAGGCCCTTCGATGCCGGTGATGTTCGGGGCGGAAGATATTCAGCCCGGCGTGAGTCAGGTTGATGGCAAGAATATGCTGCATCCGGTACAGCAGTTCGGCGTCAAGATTATGTCAATCGGTTTTCTGACCCCGCCCGACAGCGCAATTGTATGGCGCGGGCCGATGGCGAGTCAGGCATTACGCCAGTTTTTTGCTGATACCAACTGGGGCGAACTGGATTACCTGCTGATTGACCTGCCGCCGGGTACAAGTGATATTCACCTGACGCTGGTACAGACTGTGCCGGTAACGGGTGCTGTGATTGTAACGACGCCGCAGAAAGTAGCCCTGGCGGATGCTGTAAAAGGGCTGGCCATGTTCCGGCAACCGCAAATTAATGTGCCGGTGCTGGGTGTGATCGAAAATATGGCCTGGTTTACACCGGCCGAACTCCCTGACCACAAATACCCGATTTTCGGCAAAGGCGGAGGCCAGGCCCTGGCCGATAAGTTTTCGGTGCCGCTGCTGGCGCAGGTGCCGCTGGTGCAGAGCGTACGTGAAGCCGGTGACGAAGGAAAACCGGCGGTAATCGGTAACGACAATCCGGCAACCGAAGCGTTTAAGGCTGCGGCCGAAGCCCTGGCACAGCAGGTGGCAATTCGTAATGCCACCCAGGATCAGACCAAACGGGTAGAAATCGTTCGCGGGTAGTAGCCGGCGGCGTATATTCGTTGCTTAACTTGCGCTTTCTGACGAATTAATAGTAAATTTACCGACAAATAAGACAATTCATGCAAACGGCGGTAGGACACGATTTAAAAGATAGAGTAGAACGTGCATTAGACAGTATCCGGCCTTACCTGAAGGCAGATGGCGGTAATGTACGGGTTGTGGATATTTCGGAAACCAACGTTGTGCGGCTGGAGCTGGAAGGCTCTTGCGGAAGCTGTCCGATGTCGGCCATGACCTTTAAGGGCGGTCTCGAAGAAGCCGTGCTGAAAGCTGTACCTGAAATCACGAAAGTAGAAGCCATCAATATTACGCCGGTTGCGTAGGGCTATGCGATTAATATTTTACCGGAACGTATGTTTCCGGAAGGCCGTCTGTCTTAAAACAGGCGGCTTTTTCGTTTCTTTGCATGACGACACGTCACTAATACGCTCAATCACCCAATCACTCAGCAACTAATTGTGAGAGTAGGAATTTTCTTCGGAGGGCCGTCGCGTGAGCGCGAGGTATCATTTATGGGAGGCCGTACGGCTTACCACTATTTAGACAAATCGTTGTTCGAACCCGTTCTGATTTTTGTGAGCGGTTGGGGCCGGTTCTATCACGTTTCGCCTGAGTTTCTGGAACATGGTGCTATCCGTGACGCCCTGCCGAAAGACGGTGGTTTCTCGGTTTATGATGAATCACTGGAAGAAGACGAATTTGACGAAGGGGAGTCAATCGAACCGGACTGGTTTGAAGACTACTTTGATATTGCGTTTCTGGCCATGCATGGTCCTGACTGCGAGGATGGTGCTATCCAGGGGCTGTTCGAATGGTTCAAGATACCGTATACCGGTCCCGGCCTGATCGGCTCGGCCATCGGGATCAATAAAATCCTGCAAAATCACCTGATTGCACTGGTAAACGGACAGGAGAAAAAGACCGCCGTAGTAAACCGGACGGATTGGGAGCAGGCCGATAAAGCCGCTTATTTCGATTCGCTGGTAGAGCACCTGGGCTTGCCGGTGGTGGTAAAGGCCCCGCACCAGGGCTCGTCGATCGGGGTAGCCATTGTGCGGGAAAAGAATCTGGATAAGTTTATCAAATCGGTGGATCAATGCTTTTTCAAACAAGTCGTTGAACCGGCCGACTGGACGGCGTTGAGCGGAGATGAAAAGGCGGCCTTTGCGCAGCAGGTGGCACAACTGGACCAGGGTATCGGCTATCCGGTGGTCCTGGAAAAAACGGGCGAATACCTGATGGGGCCTGTGCAGCTCATTGCCTGCCTGGATCAGCTGACGGCGGAGTCGGCGGACAGCATCGTGCTGAGCTCGCTGAACGCCGAAGATGAGGTTCTGTTCGAGGAGTTTATCAGCGGCCAGGAGTTTTCATGCGGGGTGATTCAGGACGATACCGGAACCGCCATTGCCTTGCCGCCAACGGAAGTATACAACGTCGAAAGCTTCGATTTTGCGTCGAAATACCTGTCGAACGTGACAAAAAAGCGGATTCCGGTCGATACTACGCTCGAAAACAACCGCAAAATCCAGCAGGCAGTCAGCACGGTGTTCTCAAAACTGGGTATTAACGTGTATTCACGCATCGACGGCTTTCTGACGGCCGACGGGCGCGTGCTGCTGCACGATCCGAATACCATTCCGGGTATGTCGCCGGCCTCGCTGATTTTCAAACAGATGGCTGAGGTGGGCATGAACCTGACCAACTCGTTGACGTACCTGATCCGGCAGTCGTTGCGGGAGCGCATCCGGACCGGTAAAGACACGTTCCGCCTGAAAACGATGCTGGCCGAACTGGACAGACAACTAGCTGCCCGCAAAGCCAGTCCGTTACCGGTACAGGAGGTGAGCTTCGGGGGCAGTGACGAAGCCTATGCCGACGCTAAAGCCACTTATAACCGGTTGGCCGCCGAAGGGCAGGTGCGGCCGGAGCTGGTATACGAAGCCGCCGATGGCAGCAAAACAACGCTGGCTGTCTGGGCGCTGTTTAAAGACACGGTCGCCGATCTGGAGCAGGCACTGGCGCAGCCGCGGCATCCGTTGCTGACAGAAACCGCCGACCGGCTCCGGCATATTACGGAGCAATACGTTTAATTCTTGTAGTACAGCATTCTATTTGCGCAGAAGCGACAAGGCCATGCCTTGTCGCTTCTGTTTTGGCGTTCAAATAACTTATTCCCGCTGGTATTCCAGCAGGTCGCCGGGCTGGCAGTCGAGGGCTTCGCAGAGGGCTTCGAGGGTTTCGAAGCGGATGGCCCGTGCCTTGCCGGTTTTCAGAATGGATAAGTTTGCCATCGTAATGCCGACTTTCTCCGACAGCTCGGTCAGGGACATTTTCCGACGGGCCATCATCACATCTACGTTCACAACAATCGGCATATTCCTAAATCGT
Organism: Arsenicibacter rosenii; assembly: GCF_001870735.1. Classification (GTDB taxonomy): domain Bacteria; phylum Bacteroidota; class Bacteroidia; order Cytophagales; family Spirosomataceae; genus Arsenicibacter; species Arsenicibacter rosenii. The sequence continues at coordinate 81,463 of NZ_MORL01000017.1, forward strand.
TAAGTCTTTTTCCTGTTGCAGCTGCGTTCCGAACCGGAAGGCCTGCGCAAAGACGAGCAAAGTTAACCCTGCCCACAGCCACATCCAGTTATCCGGCCACAAAAAAGGTTGTTGCCAGTCCTCGTGGAAGCCTTTAGCCGCCAGATAACGCCAGGCGGCCGCATGACTCAGATTCATAATGAGATTGTACGCAAAAAAATAACCCGTGATGATCCAGCCCACCGTTTGACATCGTTTCCAGATCGGGTGGCTAAAGTAGATTTCATAGGTAAGTGCCCGGAACATGTTTCGCAGCAGATAGTTTGCCCAAAGCAGACTGCCGATATAGAGCAACAATCGCAGGTATCCAAGGATGATAAGGGCAGCCGGAATGGTTCGGAAATCCTGCCAGGAGCCAATCGTAAACGTTAACAGATAGGGCGCAACGTTATTCTCTGCCAGCTTAATGTCTACGGGCGGGTTGACGGATAGGGTATCTTTCCGCGGATGATCCGGTAATGTATGAGGGCGGGAAAGGTGCCCTGCAACCGGGAACGTAAGGGCCGTACGGAGCCCCCCGCTCCTGGTTGTTTTATGTCCGGCATTGCCGCCGGTTCGGGCTTCATACCAATGCGCCACGCCGACTATCAGCGGAAGACAGAGTGCCAGGCAGTAGATGGTAATTTGTCCGAAAAAGAGGGTGTCAAATATGCGGTAAATCCAGCGGATCAGTGGTGTTGATTTCATAGGGGGGGGCTTTTTAAAACTTCCGGGAAGTTGAAGGAGGGAGTCATCAAATCGTTAGTTCATTTTCCTGTTTCAGCTCCACACCCTGCCGGAATACTTCGGCAAGGGCAATAATCAGCAGGCCTGTCAGCCAGTTGCCGACTACATTATAACTAGCAGGGCTACTGTAACCGATGTTGTTTTGTCGTAGCAAGCCAACAATAAATGGCTTTATGAACCACCAGGGCAACTTACTAATGACCTCGCTTAAAATCAGGCACACGCCAATCCAGCGGATACGCCGAACATTGGCGTGTTGAAAAACTGAGTCAGTTCCTATCGTATCTATCACCTTTTTTAAACACCAGAGTAGGTAAAGAAAGATAAGGCCCTGAAAGGCATAAGGAATATAAATAGCTGCATAGACCCAGCTGTCTTTTCTAAATGCATTAGCATCGTCATACGCAAACGAAAGAGATAAACTTGCTGGATTTATATGAATAAGCCGCCCTCCTTCACGAAGTGTAGTGCGGTCATTTGGGTTGGCAACTGCCAATGCCGGGTTAATCGAAAAAAAGTGGTACTTCCCAATCAGGCAATCTTTAGCTTCCTGAATCAGAACAGCGCAGAACAGCAGCAGGCTTGCCCAGAAGAGAAGGGTAACGCCGGTTTTCAGGATGCGGAGTGATACAATATAGGAATAATTGGTTGACATAGTTTTCAAGGTTAAATAGTTAATTCATGCTCTTGCTGTAACTGTTTGCCATAGGTAAAAACCCGTTCGAGGGCAAGTATGCTGATTCCGCAAATCACAGGTAATAGCCCATCTGGTAGTTGGGTACTTATTGCAAAGACTGATTTGACAAGAAAACCATGCTGTTCCAGATAACGGATTGCTAATTGGTTCTGTATGGCTACTATACCCATTTCTAAGAGACCGTACCACACAAGGCCTTTTCCCACATGACGAATGTATCTTGTTTGATGCTCCCCGAATAGTTTGTCATAATGTAAATCACGGAACAGACGTCTCAAAAAATACACAATCCACAGCAAAAGAAGCATTGATAGGGTATGTAGGGCAATCGTTAACCACATAGGACCAGGTAAAGCTATCAGACCCTCGACAGACGTTACCTGGAACGTTAACAAGTACCCGGATTGCCCTGACCCTTGCGTTAAAAATGTATGTGGAGTGGCTTGTAGAGTGTATTGCCACTTAGTTGGTGTATCCCAGTCAGCACGTTGTTTGGCTGGTGTAATCTCGGTATGCAGATGTGTTCCCAATGTCACTGATAAATGGTTGGGGTGTTCTGTCGTAGCTGAGTAAACCCAGGCATACCAGATCGCTACAGGAAAAATCGCGATAAGCAAAAGCTGAATGTAAAATAAGGCGTTGAAGGTCCTGAACGCCCAGTGTACGAAAGACGGTGATTTCATCATGGCGGTTAAGTCATCGTTAATTCCCTGCAAATCTGAATTCTTTTTTTATAAGAGTCAATATATTTTTATTGATAAACAATAAATATTTTATGATAATCAATCAGGTGATCCGGCTGTTTACTGACAGGACTTGCCAACATGAAGGAGAATTGTAATTTTGGCAGCACCATTTTATCTGAACTCTCGCAATTCAATATAAAAACCCAAATGACAACATCGTTTGACGCAACAACCCAACAGGAAATAGACCGCTGGCTCAACGGTAATTATGACGCTGACACCAAAGCTGCCATTCAGAAAATGCTGGATGAAGGCCAGAACACCGAACTGACCGACTCGTTCTACCGCACTCTGGAGTTCGGTACGGGCGGGCTACGGGGTATCATCGGCGTCGGCTCGAACCGGATCAACAAATACACCGTTGGCGCGGCTACCCAGGGCCTGGCTAACTACCTGAACCAGACCTTCCCGAACGAAGAAATTAAAGTGGCCATTGCCCACGACAGCCGCCGGATGTCGCCGGAATTTGCCCGCATCACCGCCGATGTCTTCTCGGCAAACGGCATTACCGTATACCTGTTCAAAGCCCTGCGCCCGACACCGGAGCTTTCGTTTGCGATCCGTCATCTGGGTTGCCACAGTGGTGTTGTGATCACAGCCTCGCACAATCCGCCGGAATACAACGGTTATAAGGCGTATTGGGTGGATGGTTCACAGGTGGTGGCCCCGCACGACAAAAACATCGTGGCGGAGGTGAATAACATTCAGTCGGTCGACGACATTAAGTTTGATGGCGTTGAGGAGCGTATCCACCTGATTGCCGAAGAGGTTGATGGTGAGTACGTGGCCCGGATCAAAACCAATGCGGTGAATCCGGATGTGATTGCGCGTCAGAAAGACCTGAGTATTGTCTTTACACCGATTCACGGGACGGGCATCACACAGGTGCCGCCGGTGCTGAATGCATTGGGTTTCAATAACGTACACATCCTCGAAGCCCAGGCAACGCCGGACGGCAACTTCCCGACGGTAGCATCGCCCAACCCGGAAGAAAAGGCCGCTATGCAGCTGGCACTTGACAAGGCACAGGAGCTGAACGCCGATCTGGTGATGGCTACTGACCCGGACGCCGACCGCGTAGGAGCAGGAGCGCGTAACCACCACGGCGAATTTGAACTGCTGAACGGTAACCAGATGGCTAGCCTGATCATTTTCTACCTGTTGCGGGCCTGGAAAGATGCCGGTAAACTACAGGGGAAAGAGTTTGTGGCGAAGACCATCGTAACCACCGACCTCATCGACAAAATCTGCGAGCGCTACGGCGTAAAATGCTACAACACCCTGACTGGCTTTAAATACATTGCCCAGGTAATCCGCGAGCTTGAAGGCAAAGAGCAGTTTATTGGTGGCGGCGAAGAAAGCTACGGCTATCTGATCGGTGATTTCGTGCGCGATAAGGACGCTATTGCGTCCTGCGCGATGATTGCCGAGCTGACGGCCTACGCCAAAGACAACGGCCTGAGCCTGTTTGACCTGTTGATGGAAATGTATCAGGAAAACGGCTTTTACTACGAAGGACTCGTTTCGCTGACCAAAAAAGGCAAAACCGGGGCCGAAGAAATTCAGCAGATGATGGCTGATTTCCGGGCCAACCCGCCGAAGTCAATCGCCGGTTCGGACGTTATCCGGATGGACGATTACAAGGCACTCACCCGCACCAATGTGCAGACCGGCGATGTGGAAGCAATCGAATCGGGTAAACTCGGCATTGAGTCGTCTAACGTATTGCAGTTCTTCACGGCCGATGGCAGCAAAATTTCTGCCCGCCCCTCGGGTACAGAGCCGAAGATTAAGTTCTACGTCAGCGTGGTGGAACCGCTGAACCGGAAAGAAGATTTTGACTCGGTATATGCACAACTGAAAGCAAAAGTACAGGGGATTGTGGAGGATATGAATCTGAAATAAGCTTCTTTGACCGGTATTTGTAGTGGTGGCACGACTCAAAGTCGTGCCACCACTTTTTTACGCCTGACCGGTTAAAAAAAATATAGTTTTCTGACAGTAAATTGATCATATATGACTGCTTTTTGTCATGGTTAATAGTAAATAACCAATAAAAAATAGTCTTATTTATGAAGCGTGTTTACTTGTTAAGAACTGCCAGGCTCTCGCTGCTGATGGTTCTGAGCCTGTTTGCCCTTATAGCAGTGGCACAGGACAAAAAAATTACGGGACGTGTTGTCGATGGCAACGACAATAATCCGCTGCCCGGGGCTAATGTCGTTGTAAAAGGCACATCCATCGGAGTTGCCACGGGCAGCGACGGCCGTTTCACCCTGAACGTACCAGCCGGAAAAGACGTCCTGACGATTTCGGGCATTGGTTTTTTAGCCCAGGAGGTAACGATCGGTAACCGCACCACTATTGACGTTGTGTTATCGCCGGATGTAAAAACACTGACCGAGGTCGTGGTGACGGGCTACGGGGCACAGGCCAAAAAAGACATCACCGGTGCGGTGGCGACGGTCGATACCAAACAGCTGCTATCGGTACCGGCAACGAACGTCGGGCAGGCATTACAGGGCCGTGTGGCGGGTGTAACGGTCGGTAACGAGAACTCGCCGGGTGGCGGGGTCATGGTCCGTATCCGGGGGTTTGGTACGATCAACGATAACTCGCCGCTGTATATCATCGACGGCACACCGACAAAAGGTAACCTGAACACCCTGAACCTGAACGATATTGAATCGATGCAGGTGCTGAAAGATGCATCGGCGGCGTCCATCTACGGGTCACGGGCCGGTAATGGTGTCGTTATCATCACCACCAAAAAGGGGAAAGCCGGTAAACCGAAGTTTACGTACGATACCTACTATGGCACACAGCGTCCGGGCAAATTACTGAGCATGCTGAATACGCAGGAGTATGCACAGCTCGTCTGGGAATCGCGGACCAACTCAAAAGCGGTGGGGACCAACGGCTATCCGGTTCATTCACAGTTTGGTAACGGCGCAACCCCGGTCATTCCGGACTACATTTTCCCGAGTGGTGCTTCGGCCAGCGATCCGCGCGTGGCGCAGGATGCCAATGGCAATTACATCAACTACTCGACAAACATTGACGCGGCCGATTTCAACAAAACCAAATGGCTCATTACCAAGGCGAACAAAACGGGTACCAACTGGCTGGACGAAATCTTTGATCCGGCTCCGATTCAGAACCATCAGCTGGGTGTATCAGGCGGTAATGAAGGCGGTCGGTATGCCATGTCGCTGAACTACTTCGATCAGCAAGGGATCATGAAATACACCAACTACAAGCGGTACTCGCTCCGGGCGAATACGGAGTTCAACGTAACGAAGCGGGTACGGATCGGCGAAAATTTCCAGGCGGCTTTCGGGCAGCGGGTAAACCAGCCAAACGGCAACGGGAACGAAAGTAACCCGGTTTCGTTTGCATACCGGATTCAGCCCATTATCCCTGTTTATGACGTAGCGGGTAATTTTGCCGGTACACGTGGCGGAGACCTTGATAACGCCTTCAACCCAATGGCGGACCTGTACCGCAATAAAGACAACGTACAGAAAGAAATGCGCTTCTTCGGCAATGCCTATGCCGAGGTCGATCTGCTGAAAAACCTGGTCGCCCGCACCAGTTTCGGGATCGACTATAACCTGTTTAACTTCCGGAACTACTCCATCCGGAACATCGAAGCTGCCGAAGCCAGAGGATCAAACAGCCTGACAACCAACAATAACTATGAGTGGACATGGACGTGGTATAATACGCTGACGTACAATTTCAACCTGGGTGAAAATCACCGCTTCAACATTATCGCGGGGACCGAGGCCATCAAAAACTATTTTGAGTTCTTCGATGCCAGCCGGACCAACTTCGCCGTTGACGATATCGAAAACCGCTACCTGAGTGCCGGTACGGGTGTGCAGACCAACAATGGCGGGGCTTCTAACTGGCGTCTGGCGTCTGAGTTTGCGAAACTGAACTACGCGCTCGGTGATAAGTACCTGCTCGACGTTACAGTGCGCCGTGACCGGTCGTCGCGCTTCGCGAAAGAATACCGCTCGGCGTTCTTCCCGGCCGTGAGTGCGGGCTGGCGTCTGTCAAAAGAAGCGTTCCTGCAACCAATGACCTGGATCAATGACCTGAAACTTCGGGTTGGTTACGGGCAAACAGGTAACCAGGAAATCGGTAACTATAACCCGTATACCCAGTTCAGTACCAACCCGATTACGTCATTCTACGACATTAACGGGTCACGGACATCAGCAACCCCGGGTTATGAGCTGACGCAGTTTGGTAACGCAAAGGCAAAATGGGAGACCACTACCAGTACTAACATTGGTCTCGACGGCTCATTCCTGAACAACAAGCTCAATGTGACATTAGACTGGTATACCCGGAAAACAAGCGATATGTTATTCCCGGTACAGGCTCCCCTGACGCAGGGCGTGGCCACGACTCCTTTCCAGAATATCGGGGCCATGACCAACAAAGGGGTCGACCTGATGCTGGGCTACAGCGGCAAAACAGGGGTAAAAGACCTGACCTACGATGTTAATTTTAACTTCGGCACGTACCGTAATGAGGTTACCAAAACTACCGGAGATCCTAAAACGCAGTACTTCGGTATCAACGACGAACGGATTCAGAACTTTGTCGTGACGCAGCAGGGTTATCCGATTTCATCGTTCTTTGGATATACCATCGACGGGATTTTCCAGAGTGATGAAGAAGCCAAACAACACCCTGTGCAGTTTGGCAATGCCGCCAGCGAAAATAAAGCCGGCCGTTTCAAATTCCGCGACGTCAACGGCGATGGGGTGATCAACACCGGTGACTTGTCAATTATCGGCAACCCGCACCCTGATTTTACGTATGGTCTGAACCTGAGTGTGAACTATAAAAACTTTGGGTTTACGTTCTTCGGGCAAGGCATACAGGGTAACCAGATTTTTAACTATACGAAATACTGGACAGATTTTCCGACGTTCGGCGGCAACCGCAGTACCCGGATGCTGTATCAGTCGTGGCGCCCGGGTAAAACCGACGCTGTTCTGCCACAGTTGGTGTCATCGGATCAGGTGAGTATTCAGCCATCGACCTACTATCTGGAGGATGGATCGTATTTCCGCTTCAAAAACATCCAGCTGACCTACCGCATTCCGGTTGCCTTGTTGTCGAAACTGGGGCTGAGCCAGGCATCAGTCTATGTGCAGGGCCAAAACCTGGCGACGTTTACCAAGTATTCCGGTATGGATCCTGAGGTGAACCTGCGTAGCTATTCAGCCGGAAACGACCGTCAGATCGGTGTCGACGGCGGTATGTACCCGGTTGCCAAAACGTACCTGGTTGGTTTAAACCTAAGCTTCTAATCTGACATCAATCCATGAAAAAGATAACCGTATCTCTTCTTCTGCTCAGCGGGGTTTTCGCTACGTCCTGCTCCGATAAATTTCTTGACGTACAACCCAAAGCCGCTTTGTCGTCGACGGCGCTGCAAAATAAGGCGGGGGTAAATGCCTTGCTGATCGGTGCGTATGCCCTGCTGGATGGCTGGGCCACGCCCGAAGGAGCATACCGTTCCTATCAGGTGGGAGCCGATAACTGGGTATATGGCAGTGTGGCATCTGATGATGCCTACAAGGGCACCATTGCCGGTGACCAGCCACCAATTTCGCTCATCGAACAGGGCAATATCCAGTCGGACAACATTTATTTCCGTGGCAAATGGCGGGGGATGTACGATGGAATTGCCCGGACAAACGACGTATTGCAGGTACTCGCTCTGGCCAAAGACCTGACCGATGCCGAGGCGAAACAGGTCATTGCCGAGGCCCGTTTCCTGCGCGGCCACTACCACTTTGAGCTCAAAAAGATGTATAACAATGTGGTGTACATCGACGAGAAAACGTACGATCCGAATAACCTCGAAAGCACAAAGCTGCCCAATACCACGGATATATGGCCAAAAATTGTGGATGATCTGAAGGCAGCCTATGATGTGCTGCCGGCGAAACAAACGCAGGTTGGCCGGCCGACAAAGTGGGCGGCCGCAGCTGATCTGGCCAAGGCGTATCTGTACCAGAAAAAATATGCCGAAGCCAAAACGCTTCTGGAAGCCATTGTGGCCAGTAACCAGTACAAGCTGATGGATCGTTACCACGATAACTTCAAAGCCACGACAAACAACAATACCGAATCAATTTTTGAGATTCAGTATTCGGTAAACGACGGGGCGTCGGGTGGCGAAAACGGAAATGCCGGATCAACCCTCAACTACCCATATGGTGGAGGTGGCGTAACGACCTGCTGCGGTTTCTTCCAGCCATCACAGAACCTCGTAAATGCCTTCAAAACCGATGCCAATGGGCTGCCGCTACCGGATACGTTCAACGCCGATGACGTGAAGAACGATCAGGGTATTGAGTCGACGGCCGCCTTTACGCCGGAAACCCGCACTCTCGACCCGCGCCTCGACTGGACGGTTGGCCGTCGTGGTATCCCGTATCTGGACTGGGGCGTACACCCGGGCAAGGCCTATGTGCGTGATCAGGCGTATGGCGGACCCTATTCGCCGAAGAAGCACGTCATGTATCGTTCAGATGTGGGTACCAACACCTTTGCCGGTAACCCGCGGCTGAACGCCAATAACTATCGCCTGATCCGTTACTCACACGTACTGCTGTGGCTGGCCGAAATTGAGGTAGAAATCGGGGACCTGGAAAAAGCCAGAGGGTATGTAAACCAGATTCGCCGTCGTGCTGCCAATCCGGATGGCTGGGTGAAAAACGCAGACGGGACACCGGCCGCCAACTACCTCATTAAGGAGTATACGGCCGCCTGGACCGATAAGGCGGCAGCCCGCAAGGCCGTTCAGTTTGAGCAGCGTCTGGAGTTTGCGATGGAAGGGCACCGCCGGTTCGACCTGGTTCGCTGGGGCATTGCCGATCAGGTATTAAACACCTACTATTCGGCCGAAGCCAAAAAACGGTCATATCTGAACGGTGTGCAGTTTGTAAAAGGCAAACACGAATACTTCCCGATTCCGTTGCAGGAAATTCTGAACAGCCAGAAAGACGGTAAACCGACACTGACGCAGAATCCGGGGTATTAATCGCTGATGTCTTATGCAGTAGTGGTGGCACGACTCAAAGTCGTGCCACCACTTTTTTTGCCCAAATCCAACGATTCGCCCCTGATTCGGGTCATACAGGAAATAGGAAATACCAATGAACAACAAACTATACCTGTTATTGGCTGTATGCATTTTTTCGGGAGCCTGTTCTGATAAAGCGCTGGAATCAATGGCAACGCCCGCCGGTTTAACAGGGACCTGGATCGAAAAAACAAACCGGAAAGATACACTCGTCTTCAATCAGGCTATTGCTGCGGGGCTAACCGAAGGCAATCTGCTGGTAAAACGGGGAAAAGAACTGACGGCAGAAGGATACCTGCTGCCGAAAATCGGTAGCGGATTGTATACCTACTACATTAAGGACGACGAAATTTACCTGCTCAACATGCTTTCGTCTTCGTCGGTTTACACCAGTTATCCCATCGGTCAGTCACAGGGTGAGCTGAAGGTGGGTAACTTTTTTGAGCTGGGGTTTAACAAGCCTCACACGGCCATCCGGACGTTTGTGCGTCTGTAAAGACCGGTTTCACATCTTTATGCGAGGCCGTTGGGTTGTCTTCCTCTGAAAGGATTGCCACCTTTGCTTTTATGATTGCAGAAACGTCATGAAAGACATGCGGATTGGTTTGGTCGGGGTATTCATCGGCTGGCTGCTGATATGGCCGGGGCGGCTCCACGCCCAATGGACCGATGTATCGTTTGAACACTATACCACCGACGAGGGCCTGTCAAGCAATTACATCACGGCGCTGCTGAAAGACCGGCGCGGATTTCTCTGGATCGGTACCAGTAATGGCCTCAACCGGTTCGACGGACTACATTTTAAGGCGTATAAACGAACGCATAGCTATTACCGGAAAGATAAAGACGGATTGCTGGGTAATTATGTGGTAAACCACGGGCTAACCGAAGCGCCGGATGGCTTCCTGTGGGTATCAACCAACCGCGGACTCTACCGGTTTGATCCGGTTCGGGAGCGGTTTCAGGTTATTCCGATGCCGTCGCTCAGCGATCAGCTGGCGGATAATGACTTCGTATCGCCGCTTGCCATTGATCGGCAAGGAGATGGCTGGTTCTCGACGAAAGAACAGCTATACCGCATCGATCTGAAAACCCTGGCACTGACCGCCTTTCCCGTGCCGTTTGTGGAGCCGAACAGTTATGCCGATCCGTTTTTTGACCAGTCGGGTCACTTCTGGGTGCAACACGAAGGGGCACTCTACCGCTTCAATCCCCATACCCGGCAATACACCCATATCATCGGAAATGACAGGAACCATCCCGATCAGCAGGTATGGGTATCGACCCTGTACCAGACACCTCAGCAAACGCTTTTTGTACTGTTCTACAACCGTGGGCCGATGGCTTACGATCCGGTGACAGACCGGTTATTGCCCTTGCCCGGAACCGATGCCGGTGCGCTGAGTATGACCGCTGATCAGCAGCCGGGCGGTGAACCGTTTTTCTGGCTGGGGGATACACGTCGCGGGCTGGTCGTTTACGTACCGTCGCAGCAAAAAACGCTGCCGGTGCGGTCGCAGACACAGGACCCGATGAGCCATAACGGCGGCGTGGTAGGCTGCTTATACCGTGATCCGAAGTCGGGTATTGTCTGGATCGGGACCAACAAAGGGCTGGAAAAGGTCGATCCGTTTGCCATTAAATTCAGGCGGGAACTGCTCCGTAGCCGGACACCCGTTAACACAACCGGTGATTTTATTCCTGTCGTACAGCAAGACAACCGGCAAGATGACCGATACTGGCTCCTCGTCCGCGAAAAAGGACTGTATGTCTGGCAGCGGGGCAAAGACGAACCGCACCTGGTACCGTTTCCGGAAGAACCGGCTGAACGGGATGTCCGCGGACTGACGCAGGACCACGATGGCAACGTCTGGATCGGGACGAACAATGGCGTGTTTATCTACAATCCGTCCCGGAAAAGCTGGCGTTCAGCCCTGAAAGGGCATTTTATTCAGACGCTCTGCCTCGACGACAAAGGCCGTGTCTGGATTGGTGCCGGTAAGGGAAGGCTCTTTTATGCCGATCCGTTGACAGACCGGATTGAGCCCCGGGCACTGTTGTGGCCCAACGAGGAGCCTATTAATTTCGGCAGTATGCTGGCCGACCGGCAGCACCGTATCTGGATACACACGTTTGAGGGGCTTTTTCTGTTCGATCCCGACCGCAACATGCTGCGGAAGCTCAGGCTGAAAACCGCCCGTCCGGTTATTCAGACGTCGGATCGCTTACAGAGCAGCTTTCATGTTGACCGTCAGGGACGTATCTGGCAGTCGGGCATTGGCTTTGTTGTCTGTGCGGATAGCAACGGCCATGTGCTTTCGACGTACTTACTCGAAAATGGGCTGTTGGCTGACCACGTGTTCGGCATCCAGGACGATAACCGGGGACATATCTGGATGATGACGGACAACATGCTGCATGAACTGGACCCCGCCACCGGCCGTTTCCGGTATTACGACAAGGGAAACGGCTTGATTGAAAAAGCTGTATTTATGCCGTCAGCGATTACAGTTAACCGGCAGGGTGAGTTATTTTTTGGCTTCCAGGGGGCTTTTAACTATGTGCACCCCGACCGGTTACGCCGGAATAGCCTGCCGCCTCCGGTGGTCGTTACCGGGGTCAGGGTGAACAACCAGCGCCGGATCTGGCATCCCGGCGAAACGCTGGCCCTGCATCCCGGCGAAACAACCCTGACCGTTGAATTCGCAGCCCTGAACTTCAGCCGGGCCCAGCACAATCGCTATACCTATCAGCTCACAGGCTTCGACCGGAAACCCGTTGATACCGACAATCAGCAGGCGACGTACACCAATCTGGCTCCCGGTCATTATGCGCTGGTGATCAAGGCCGCTAACAACGACGGCGTCTGGAACACAACCGGTCTTACGATACCGGTTGAGGTTATCCCGGCTTATTACCAGACGTGGTGGTTTACCCTGTTGATTATCGCGCTGCTGGCGGGAGCAGGCTATCTGGCGTACCGGTACCGCTCGCAGCAGAAAGCCCGTATCGAAGCCATCCGGAACCGGATAGCCAAGGATTTACACGATGATATGGGGTCAACGTTAAGCAGTATCCGGATCTTCAGTGATGTGTTGCAGTTACAACTGACCGGGTCTGCCCCTGAGGCTATACCGGTTTTACAACGTATCAGCCAGAGTGCTACCAGTTTGTCGGAGTCGATGCAGGACATTATCTGGACGATACGGACCCATCAGGATACGCTGGATGACGTGGTGATCCGGATGCGGGAGTTTGGGTTGAAAATGGCCGAAGCCAGAGACATTGCCTTCCGGATGGACGTTATGGAAAGCTTTCAGCCGCTGAAACCCGACATGGCACAGCGTCGTAACCTGTACCTGATTTTTAAGGAAAGTATCAACAATGCCATTAAATATGCCCAATGCACGGCCATCAACGTTGATCTGCGGGTCATCCACGGGCAGCTGCAACTGACGATTCAGGACAACGGACAGGGCTTTGACCCGGCAACCGTCCGTGAAGGAAACGGGTTGCAGAACCTCCGGCAACGAGCCCTCGAAATCAACGGTACGCTATCGATTGAGTCAGTGCGGGGGCAGGGAACAACCATTCGGCTAATGGCAAAAACCGGATAGTGTATGACACCACCGATCACCATTGTGTATTACGAAGATAACCGCGAACTCCGCGAAGGGATCTCGTTTCTGATTCAGGCGACCCCCGGGCTGATGTTGCTCGGGGCATTCCCGAATTGTCAGCACGTGCAGGACGACCTGTGCGATCTACAGCCTGATGTGGCCTTGATGGACATTGATCTGCCGGGGCTGAGTGGAATTGATGCCGTTCCGCTCGTTAAGGCAACCTCACCCAAGACGCAGATCCTGATGTTGACGGTCTTCGACGATGAGGATAAGATTTTCCGCGCCATCCGGAACGGCGCGAGCGGGTACCTTCTGAAACACACTGCACCGGCCGACATTATTGCTGCCATCTTCGACCTGCATCGGGGCGGCTCACCCATGACCGCCAGTATTGCCCGCAAAGTGCTGCTGCATTTTCAGCAACCACCATCGCTGCCCATGACGGCTGCACAGCCGGATGATTACCGCTTGTCGGCCCGGGAGCTGGACATTATCAAGGGGTTGGTGGCAGGGTACAGCTACAAACTCATTGCCGGCGAGCTGCATATCAGCATTGATACCGTCCGGTCGCATATCCGGAGTGTATACGATAAGCTACAGGTCAACTCCAAAACCGAAGCCATCCTGAAAGCCATGCGGGAGGGGTTGGTGTGAGGGGAGGGGAATGGATAATGTAAAATGGTTAATGAGGGATGGATAATGGTTAACGGACAGTAAGTTGCCGGATGGGCATTATACATTGTTCATTAACCATTATCCATTACTTTCTCTGTTACAGTTTTACAACCTTAAAAACGGCTTCGGCTTTAGGGTTGGGATCGGTTGTGGCCGGGTAAGGGGTCACGTCTACAAGCGTGACCTGATACCGGTCTGAGCCTAAGGTCAGGGTATCGACACTACCTTTGGTGGTGCGGCAGTCACCCACACACAGCGTATCTTTTTTGCTGACGGTGCTGCTGCTCAGGGTAAAGCCTACCCGGGCATTGCCGGCCCAGACACACTGCACATTCTTCGGACAACGGCTGTCTGAAATGCTGTCGGCTTTGATCGTAATATCCTGACCGATACGGGCTGCTCCCTTGTTGCCAATCGAGACGGTTCCCGCCGGTAAGGCATTCTCTTCGTTTTTCTGGCACCCTGCCGCCAGCGCGCCGCCAATCAACAGGGCGGCAATAAGTTTACTGTTCAACATTGAGGTAATAAATTGTTGTTCGTCAGTATGACCCGCTGTCGTTGTTCACGGTTGGAATGTTGACCAAAAAAACGGCAGATTCACATTTTCATGCGATTGATGGATGTTGCCGGATCCCCCAACTTTGTGGCAGCAAACAACAACTACCATGAACGCATACGGTAAACAACAAATACGCTTTTCACCGGTTCTGAGCCTGTGGATTAGCCTGGCGCTGACCCTGTTATTATCCCACATGCTTTATGCCCGGCAACCGGCTAAAACGGTCACCGGACAGGTGCAGGATGCAACCGGCAAGCCCCTCGAATTGGCTACGGTACGTTTACAACGGGCGGCCGACTCAACACTGGTAAAAGGCGCGATAACGGATGCTGCCGGTAAGTACCTTATCGAACAGGTTGCCGACGGCACTTACCGTGTGGTGGTTACGCAGGTCGGGTACAGGCGGGCCGTTTCGGCCGTCTTTACGTTGACGGCCGGTGAGGGGGGGGCTGTGCCGGTGCTGGTAATGGCCGAAGATACCCGGATGCTGACCGAGGTGAAAGTGGCCGCCAAAAAGCCGTTTATTGAGCAACTGCCCGATAAAACGGTTATCAACGTAGAAAACAGCATTACCTCGGCGGGGGGCACGGCGCTCGAAGTACTGGAGAAATCGCCGGGGGTGGTGTATGATTCTCAGAACGATCAGCTCAAGCTGAAAGGCCGCGACGGTGTGCTGGTGATGATCGACGGCAAACCCACCTACCTGTCGGCCGCCGATGTGATGAACCTGCTGCGCAACACCCCCGCCAACAGTGTGCAGAGTATTGAACTGATTACGAAGCCGTCTGCCAAATACGATGCCGCCGGTAACTCAGGCATCATCAACATCCGTCTGAAACGCAACAATACCACCAACGGAACCAACGGAAGCCTTCTGCTGGGGGCAGGCTATGGCCGCTTCGGCAAAGGGTCGGCCGGCTTAACCCTCAACCACCGGAATGGTCCATGGAGCCTGTTCGGGAATTATAACTACGACTACCGGAAAACGTACAGCTCGGTGGATGCGCTGCGCGAGTTCGGGACGGGAGACCACCGGCAGACAGTCCGCAACCTCGGCTACCGGCCCGGCCAATCGAATAACCAGACCGTAAAAGCCGGTATTGATTTTTCCCCTTCGAAACAAACGACTCTCGGGCTGATGCTGAACGGTCAGTTTAACGCCAACCGGGCACAGATCGATAACCAGAATCTGGTTTATAATAATGCCATGGTGCAGCAAAGTCTGGTGACGCTTGTTAACGCTTCTACCCGGAAAATGGGCCGGATGGCGGTGAACGCCAACGTCCGGCATAGCTTCGATCAGCCAGACCGCGAAGGGGGACCCAGAGAGTTGACGTTCGATGCCGATTACTCGCAGGTTGCGATCAGCCCGACCGACAACATGACGACCCGGCGTTTCCGGACCAACGGGGATGAAACCGGTACGGCGCTGCTGCAGCGTAATATCCCGCCTTCGGAGGTTGTGATTCGGGCGGCTAAGCTGGATTATGTCCATCCGTTCGGCAAAACGGGTAAACTGGAGGCGGGCTGGAAAAGCAGCTATGTAACGTCGGATAACGACGTCCTGTTTGAAACCCTGACCGACGGCAAATGGGTGCCGGATGCGGCCCGGACCAATCATTTCGTATACGAC
The DNA here is from genome assembly GCF_001870735.1 of Arsenicibacter rosenii. GTDB lineage: Bacteria > Bacteroidota > Bacteroidia > Cytophagales > Spirosomataceae > Arsenicibacter > Arsenicibacter rosenii. Next base: position 97,278 of record NZ_MORL01000017.1, read on the forward strand.
GAGACCATCCATGCCGCCTACATCAACGGCAGCCGCGACTGGAAAAAGTGGGGCCTGCAGGCCGGTTTACGTATGGAGCATACGCAGTCGAAGGGGAATTCCATTACGATGAATAAGGTGGTGGAGCGGACGTATACCAACCTGTTTCCGAGCCTGTTCCTCACCCGCTCGCTGAACGAAAACAACCAGCTGCGTTTTGCGTACAGCCGGCGAATCGACCGGCCGAATTACCTTACCCTGAACCCGTTCGTGTATGTCATGGACCCCTATACCTACAACGAAGGAAACCCGTTTCTGCGGCCCCAGTACACCAACGCTTTTGACGTGGGCTATACCTACAAACAGGAAGCCAGCATAACGCTGAGCTACAACCGCACCAGCGATGTAATCAGTCAGGTAAACGAACAGGTGGGCGAAGTACTCAAACAAACCACCATCAACCTGAGTGTTCTGAACAATTATAACCTGAGTATCAGCTTTCCGCTGACCATTACAAAGTGGTGGAACATGCGTCAGTCGGCCGACGTGTTTGTCAATCAGTATAACGCGGTGTATCTCGGTAAACCGCTAAACAACAAAGGCATCGCGGCCAACCTGAATATGAGTCACAACCTGATGTTGCCGCACGGCATCACGGCTGAAGTTGTTGCGTTTTACCGGTCACCGTTCATCGACGGCATGTTTCAGGGGAAAGGCACCGGTCAGCTCTCGGTTGGGTTGCAGAAAAGCTTTTGGGAAAAGAAAGCCAGCCTGAAGCTTAACGTCAGCGATGTACTGAAAACGGGGCAGTTCGGGGGCTATGTCAACAATCCGGACGTGTACATCCGCTTTACGAGCCGCTGGGAGACGCGGGTGGCGCGGCTGACATTTACCTATAACCTCGGCAAACGTGATCTGAAAGGTATCCGTCAGCGCCGGACCAGCCTGGAAGACGAGCAGCGCCGGGTGAATTAGCAAGAGCAGGGCGGAGGTGACACCGCCCTGCTCTTTTCTATGAGACTATGTAGGTAAAAGTCTGATGAACAGTGTGTTAATCAAATGCTAGTACCCGCCCTTCCTGACTGCTTTGGCGCGCCAGCTCCATAATCCGGATGACGGCGTAAATCTGCTCCGGACGAACTTCGGCCGGTTGCTCCCCGCGGATCGCGGCCGCCAGGTTGTTGTAGAATGTGTGGTAGTTGCCCGCTACACTCTCAATCGTTTCCCTACCCGCTTCTGTCGTCAGTGTGCCGTATTGGCTGGCCGGTTCGTGGCCCCAGTCCGGCGTATCGGGCAGAATATCCTTTCGCTGTGTTTCTTCCTGAATATCCAGCCCCGACTTCACAAACGACCCTGCCGAGCCGTGGATAATGTAGCGCAGGTGGTTTTCGGGCGCCATCATGTTTGACTTCACGATTACCCGTTTGTCGGGATAGAACAGCCGGATTTCAAAATAATCGTCGTTGGTGCTGCCCTGACGGATCATACGGATGTCGCCGGAAACCGCTTCGGGAAGGCCGAACAGCACAATGGCCTGGTCGAGCAGGTGCGGACCGAGGTTGTAGAGGTTGCCGCCGCCATCCGGTTCATGTTCTTTCCATGAATCCAGGACTACCGGCCGGTACCGGTCAAAATGTCCTTCATATTCGTTAATTTCACCCAGCTTTCCGCTCGCCAGTACCTGCCGGATCGTCAGGAAATCGGCATCGTAGCGGCGGTTCTGGTACGGAATGGCCACGAGCCCTTTGGCCTGAGCGAGGTCGAGCAGTTCGCGGGCCTGGGCGCTGGTGTTTGTAAACGGCTTTTCGATCAGTACGTGTTTGCCGGCTTCGAGCGCCGCTTTGGCGTATGAAAAGTGCGTATCGTTCGGCGACCCGACAATCACCAGATCAATGTCGGGATCACTGTACAACGCTTCGTGGCTCCGCACCGTAACAATCGACGGGTCAAACAACTGCGCGTCGTTGCGGTGACGTTCAACCACCTTCGTCAGGGTAAAATTAGGGTTTGTATGCAGAAACGGCGCATGGAAATAACGGCCCGAAAGACCAAAACCAATCAGGCCGACAGTAATGGGAGAAGGCATAGCAATCGCGTTCTTGGTAAAAAATCACTTAGTAAAGGCCGAAACTAAGCACTCTTTACCCGTCATCCAACCGGTAGTTTGCATTTCGGGGCCTGCCTGTTTACTTACGGGCCGATGAGGCGATTTCGGCGCAACTTCATTACTTACCTGTCCCGTCTTTTGGTTATCTTTGTCACATGACATTGCACATGGATCAATTGGCGGATCTTGATCAGGTAGCGCGCCATCTACTCGACGAAGGGAGAGACCGGCCGGTCTGGTTGTTTGAAGGCGAAATGGGTGCCGGTAAAACAACGCTGATTAAGGCCCTCTGCCGGGCATTGGGTGTCGTGAGCGTGGTGCAGAGCCCGACTTTCGGGATTGTCAATGAATACACGACGCAACAGGCCGAATCCGTATATCATTTTGACTGCTACCGGCTGCGCAATGAGGCTGAAGCGCTCGATATCGGTATCGAAGAATACTTTTACTCGGGCGATTACTGCTTTGTTGAATGGCCGGAGCGCATCACATCGATCTGGCCAGCGAGTTATTACCAGGTCAGCATTGTCGCCGATGCTACCGGAAAAAGAACAGTAGAAACACAAAAAGTCGGTTAGCCTGCCAACTAAGGTGTTGGCTTCCCCCTTATAAACTTCATTAAAAGTGACCGGATTCGAGGAACTTGCCAAGCAAACGGCGCTGTATCCACAGGAGGCACCCGTCGCCCTGAAAACAAGCAAAAACAGCTTATTGATCGGGCTTCCGAAAGAGGTGGCCATGCAGGAAAACCGGATTGCCCTGACACCCGAGGCGGTGGCAATTCTGGTACGTAACGGCCATGAGGTTATTGTCGAAAAAGGCGCGGGAGAAGGCGCTAAGTTTACCGATACCGAATACAGCGAAGCCGGTGCCCTGATTGCACCGTCGGCGAAGGAGGTCTACGAGGCCAACCTGATTCTGAAGATCGAACCGCTGATCGATGAGGAGTTTTCACTCATTAAATCAGGCAGCACGCTGATTTCGGCCCTGAACCTGCCGGCACACGACCGGCGCTATTTCGAGCGGCTGAACGAGTGTAACATCACGGGCCTGGGCTATGAGTACATCGAAGACCGGGGCGGCGGCCTGCCGATTATCCGGTCAATGTCCGAAATTGCCGGCAGTACGGTGATGCTTATCGCCAGTGAGTACCTCAACAGCGCCAATGGCCGGGGCATTATCCTGGGCGGTATTACGGGTATTCCGCCAACAAAAGTTGTGATTCTGGGCGCCGGAACCGTGGCCGAATATGCCGCCCGTACGGCCATAGGGCTGGGGGCCGAAATTAAGGTATTCGACAAGTACCTGTACAAGTTGCAGCGCTTCAAATATTCGATTGGCCAGCATATTTACACGGCCATTATCGATTCGGATACGCTGACCGAAGCCATTCAGCGGGCCGATGTTGTCATTGGCTCCATGCGGTCGGAAGAGGGCATGAGCCCGGTAGTGGTCACGGAAGAAATGGTGGCACAGATGAAGCCCGATTCGGTCATCATCGACGTAGCGATTGATCAGGGCGGTAACTTCGAAACGTCGCGTATGAGTACCCACAAGCACCCGATTTACCGGCAACACGGTGTGATTCATTACTGCGTACCCAACATTGCCTCACGGGTAGCTCATACCGCCAGCATGGCCCTGAGCAATGTGTTTCTGCCTTTTCTGCTCCAGACCGGCACCATTGGCGGCATCGAAGAAATGATGTATGCGAACCGTTGGTTTATGAAAGGTGTTTACAGTCATAAAGGCACCCTGACGAATGCCTACATTGCTAAGAAATTCAACATGCGGTATAAGGATCTTGAATTGCTGTTAGCCGCTCGTTTTTAACATCATGATTCATCACAGTAACGAAAATACCTTACTCGACGATGCCAACTCGCCTGACCTCAACAAACGGCTGATGGGTGAGGTGTCGGCCGATTTTGTGCTGGTGGCCGATCACCTCAAAGAAGCGTCGTATCAGATACGTAAACGCGGTTTTTCGGACTTTCCGATTTTTACGGCCTCCCGCCGTGACGTCGAACTGGGTCAATTGCTGTTCCGCAGCGGGGATTTAGGCAATGACTGGAATTATAAAGCCACCCTGATCGATGAGTTTGTGCAACGCAAACTCATTGGTGCTGAATCGATTGATCTGTTTAAGGAAAACTACAAAAATCCGGATGAATATGCCTGCCTGTTTGTGGTACAGGGCGAATTTGCCGGGTTTATCTACGTTCCTTATCCGGAAGATTAGCCGTATCGTGGTAAACCTGTAACAGACGCTTTTGCAAGTAGTCTGTTTGCATACAAATAGTTGCGAAAAGTCAGAGAGCCAGACCATTGCGTCTGGCTTTTTTTGTAGCTTTAAGGTGATTCACGATTCAGGTACACTATGAAATTACTGTCTACTTTTCTGGCGGCTGCGCTGTCGGTGGCGGCCTATGCCCAAAAGCCGCTCTGGATGCGATATCCATCTATCTCGCCCGACGGACAAACCATTGTCTTCAGCTATCAGGGCGACATTTACAAAGTTCCGGCCGCAGGCGGACAGGCCGTTCCGCTGACCATTCATGAAAGCTACGATTACATGCCGGTCTGGTCACACGATGGTAAGTCAATTGCCTTTGCCTCAGACCGGTATGGGAACTTTGACGTGTTTGTCATGCCGGCTGCCGGTGGTGAAGCAAAACGGTTGACGTTCCATTCGGCCAATGATCTGCCGTCGGATTTTACACCGGATAACCAGCGGATTATCTTTTCGTCGGCGCGTACAGATGATGCTGCCAACGCGCAGTTTCCGATAGGGTTACTGGGCGAGCTCTACAGCGTTCCTGTCGCTGGTGGCCGGACCAGAATGGAGCTGACTACGCCCGCCGAAATGGCCCGTTACAGCCGCGATGGCCGCACATTGCTCTATCACGACATCAAAGGCTATGAAGATGCTATGCGCAAGCACCACACCTCATCGGTCACCCGTGATGTGTGGGCGTATGACGCCTCGTCGGGAAAACATACCAAACTGACGAATTTTATCGGTGAAGACCGGAATCCGGTGCTGGCTGCCGACGGCCAAACGATTTACTACCTCAGCGAGCAGACCGGCTCGTACAATGTGCACCGTATGCGGCTCGACGATCCTGCTCAGACCAAACCGGTCACTACCTTCACCAAACATCCGGTGCGTTTTCTGTCGCTGGCCGACAACGGTACCCTCTGCTTTGGTTTTGATGGCGAAATTTATACCCTGTCGCCCGGCGGTCAGCCGCAAAAGGTGGCTGTTCAGATCATGAACGACGGCCGGTTGCTGAGCGAAAAGATTGTTCCCGTGAGTAGTGGCGCTACCGAAATGGCACTGTCGCCCAATGGAAAAGAAATTGCGTTCATTGTCAGAGGAGAAGTCTTTGTGACTTCGGTTGAAGGAGGCATCACGAAACGCATCACCAATACGCCGGAGCAGGAGCGGTCGGTGAGCTTTAGTCCCGATGGCCGTACTCTGTTGTATGCTGCGGAGCGGAACAACAACTGGAATATTTATAAAAGCAGTGTTGCCCGGAAAGAAGAGCCGTACTTCTATTCGTCAACGGTGCTGACCGAAGAGCCGGTAGTGGCGACCGATGCCGAAGAGTTTCAGCCCGCCTTTTCGCCCGACGGGAAAGAAGTAGCGTATCTGGAAGAGCGGGTCGTGCTGAAGGTTGTTAATCTGGCTACCAAAGCAACGCGTACGATCCTGACAGCAGACAAAAACTATTCGTATTCTGATGGCGATCAATATTACCAGTGGTCGCCGGACGGGAAGTGGTTTCTGGTCGATTTTGCCGCCTACAACATTTTTACGTCGGATGTCGGCCTGATTGCTGCGGATGGCAAAAGCCCGGTGGCGAATCTGACCCAAAGCGGCTACAACGAAAGCGGGGCCAAATGGTCGCTGGGCGGTAAGGCATTGATCATGAGCTCCGACCGCGACGGCATGAAAAACCACGGCAGCTGGGGCGGCGAAGGCGATGTATATGCCATGTTCTTTACCAGAGAAGCCTTTGACCGGTTCAAGCTCAGCAAGGAAGATTTTGCGCTGCTGAAAGAAAAAGAAGAAAAAGAGAAAAAAGAGGAGGACGCAGCCAAAGCTGCAAAGGCAGAAACGGTGAAGAAAGAAGCCGGTAAGGCCGGGGTTGCTGCTACTGACAAGAAGGACGATACCGCGCTGAAAATCGAGCTCGACGGGATCGAAGACCGGAAGGTGCGCCTGACGATTCACTCGTCAAACCTGGCCGATGCCGTTATGTCGAAAGATGGCGAGAAACTGTTTTACCTCGCCCGCTTCGAGAAAACCTCCGATCTGTGGGTGACCGAGCTACGCACGAAAGAAACAAAGATTCTGGTTAAGGACGCCGGTTCGGAGCTGGAACTCAGCAAAGACGGTAAATCCCTGTTTATCCTGTCGGAACGGGGCATTACCAAAGTCGATGCAGAGTCGGGTAAAAAGGAACCGGTGACGATCAATGGTGAAATGAATCTGAGTTATCTGGGTGAAAAAACGTACATTTTCGATCATGCCTGGCGGCAGGTGCAGAAGAAGTTTTACGTCACCGACCTGCACGGCGTCGACTGGAAATATTATCGCGATGCGTACCGGAAGTTTCTGCCGTCTATTTCAAACAACCGCGATTTTGCCGAGATGCTGAGCGAACTGCTGGGTGAGCTGAACGCGTCGCACACGGGTTGCCGGTATGCGCATCCGCAACAAAACATGGATGCCACGGCATCGCTGGGCTTGTTCTACGATCAGGCTTTTACCGGCGACGGGCTGAAAGTGACAGAAGTGATCCGGAAGGGCCCGCTCGACCTGGCCGCGTCAAAAGTGAAAGCGGGGGTGATTATCGAAAAAATTGACGGGCAGCCGATTACGGCATCCCTGGATCACAACCAGCTGTTAAACCGCAAAGCCGGTAAAAACACCTTGTTGTCGCTGTATGACCCGGCCGTAAATGTGCGCTGGGAAGAAACCCTGAAGCCCATATCACTGGGTGAAGAAAATGAACTGCGTTACCAGCGCTGGGTGCGCACCCGCCGCGAAGAAACAGAACGGTTGTCGGGCGGCAAGGTCGGTTACGTACACATCCGCGGCATGAACGACGCGAGCTACCGGACAGCCTACGAAGAGATTCTGGGTAAGTGCGCCGACAAGGAAAGCATCATTGTCGATACGCGGTTCAACGGCGGCGGCTGGCTGCACGACGATCTGGCAACGCTGCTGAGCGGTCAGAAATACATTGAGATGGTGCCGCGTGGCCAGAAAGGGGGGCATGAGCCGATGCGGAAGTGGATAAAACCGTCGGTTGTGCTGGTTGGCGAAAGCAATTATTCCGATGCCCACATGTTTCCGTATGCCTATCGGGCCAACAAAATCGGCAAGATTGTTGGTATGCCGGTACCCGGAACGGGGACTGCGGTTTGGTGGGAAAGCCAGATCGACCCGAGTCTCGTATTCGGTATTCCGCAGGTTGGTATGGTTACGACCGATGGTAAGTACATGGAAAATACCCAGTTAGAGCCCGATGTACTGGTACGGAATGAGCCGGAGTTACTGTCAAAAGGCCGTGATCAGCAACTGGAAAAGGCCGTTGACGAACTGCGTACCAACCGACCGGTTGCGATCTTGCCGAACAACGGTCAGGAATAATACTTTTTTTGGATTTTAACCCATTCGCCGCTGAATCGGGGCCAAAGGCTGACGGGCGGTTGCAAAATATGGTTAAATCAATCTGAAAATGGAAAAAGGTGTAAAAGTCTGGCTTTTTGTCAGACTTTTTTGTTTTGCGAAAAAACGTGTATATTAAATCGTTCGCCCGGAAATGGGTAGGAAATGATCGGTTTTTTTTGTATTTTTACAATCTTAAAGCAGAGTACACGCACGAATAATCACTACCTGTACACACGGATTATTGATCCTACTGAATGGTATGACAAACGAAATAATTGACACAGACGTCCTGACCGACGCAAACGACCGGAGTAACTATGGTGCCAGCAATATCCAGGTGCTTGAGGGGCTTGAAGCCGTGCGCAAACGCCCGGCGATGTATATTGGTGATGTAGGCATAAAAGGATTACACCATCTGATCTGGGAGGTTGTAGATAATTCCATTGATGAGGCTTTAGCAGGCTACTGTGATACAATCCACGTAACAATCAACGAAGATAACTCGATTACTGTCCGTGATAACGGCCGGGGCATTCCGACCGGATTGCACAAAACCGGTAAATCGGCGCTGGAAGTCGTTATGACTGTTCTGCACGCGGGCGGCAAGTTTGATAAAGATACCTACAAGGTATCGGGTGGTTTGCACGGGGTAGGGGTATCCTGCGTAAACGCATTGTCGACGCATTTACGGGTTGAAGTACACCGCGACGGGAAAGTTTTCGAGCAGGAATACCAGACCGGCCACCCTATGTACGACGTACGGGAGATCGGTACCGCTGACGATACGGGAACGATTGTCCGTTTTAAGCCGGATGGCAGCATTTTTACCGAAACCGTTTACCGCTACGAAACCGTTGCCGGCCGTCTGCGCGAACTGGCATTCCTCAACAAAGGTATCCGCATAACACTGACTGACCTGCGTGAAAAAGACGAAAACGGTGAGCCAATCAACCGGTCAGAATTTCTATCGGAAGGTGGTCTGATCGAATTTGTTAAATACCTCGATCAAAGCCGGCCATCGCTCGAAGGCATGGATCCGGTTTACATGGAAAGTGATAAAGGCAGTACACCGGTTCAGGTGGCACTGGTGTATAACATGGAGGCCGGTGAAAACATCTCCTCGTATGTGAACAACATCAATACCATCGAAGGCGGGACACACGTACAGGGCTTCCGTACGGCGCTGACACGCGTACTGAAAAACTATGCCGATAAAAACGCAGCAAACCTGCCGAAAAATGCCGGAAAGGTTACGTTCGACGGGGGGGACTTCCGGAAGGGCTTGACCGCCGTTATTTCGGTAAAAGTAGCTGAACCTCAGTTTGAAGGGCAGACTAAAACAAAGCTCGGGAACAGCGACGTGGTGAGCGCCGTAAGCCAGGCCATGTCGGATATGCTGGAAACATGGCTGGAAGAAAATCCGAAAATCGCCCAGTCTATTATCCGTAAGGTACTGATTTCGGCACAGGCACGGATTGCTGCCGAACTGGCCTATAAGCGCATCATGACAGACCGGAAGGACTTCATGAGTGGTATGGGCCTGCCGGGTAAACTGGCCGACTGCTCGGATACCGATCCGCGTCATTGCGAATTGTATCTTGTGGAAGGTGACTCGGCCGGCGGTTCGGCCAAACAAGGCCGTAACCGGGCGTTCCAGGCTATTCTGCCGCTTCGGGGTAAAATCCTGAACGTAGAAAAAGCCATGGAGCACAAAATCTACGAAAACGAAGAAATTAAGAACATCATCACGGCGCTCGGTATCCGTCTGGAACGCGTTGGCGACGAAACGGTGATGAATCTCGATAAGCTGCGCTACCATAAGATCATTATCATGACCGATGCCGACGTGGACGGCAGCCACATCCGGACGCTGATTCTGACCTTGTTCTTCCGTCACCTGCGGTTACTGATCGAGCATGGCTATGTCTATATTGCCCAGCCACCTCTTTATCTGGTGAAGAAAGGGAAGGAAGAGCGTTATTGCTGGACCGAGGCGCAGCGTGAAGTGGCCGTCCGCGAGATTGCGGGTGCCGGTCGCGAAGAAAACGTTCACGTACAGCGCTACAAAGGTCTTGGCGAGATGAACCCTGAGCAGCTTTGGAGTACTACCATGGATCCGGATAAACGGAGCCTGAAGCAGGTAACGATTGAGTCGGCCGCTGACGCCGATCACGTATTCTCCATGCTGATGGGTGATGACGTAGCTCCCCGCCGTGACTTCATCGAGCGCAACGCGAAGTACGCCCGCATCGATATTTAATGCCGTGGGATCGTCCCCGCGCGGTCGCCCAAAACATAATACACCACAACCGTAGGGGCGACCCCATGTGGTCGCCCCCGCGTGGTCACCCGAAACAGCAAACGGAGTATACAGCGAAATAGTGGTGGCACGACTTTAAGTCGTGCCACCACTATTGTTTTAATACCATTTCTCCCCACAAAACGCCTTCCTGCAAAAAGCGGAAATCAGTACGCGCTCTGTGTATCCGTTCCTGAATGATTGGTCAACAACAAAACGGAAAATAGAAATTTTACAATTTGTTAGCAGTCAGCCGGAAATATTTGTTATCTATGAGAGTTATATTTGTAAAATGACGGCAAACCTACCCGTCAAAGCTGTGTGATTGTATACAGTCGGCGATATATTTCATAAGCGCTCTGTGCAGGTTGAAATAGTAAAAATCCTAAACGTATTCTCATGAATCCACATAAAATAGTAACTAATCTTATCTCCCGGATCGGTCAGCGTACTGTAGAACCCGTACCTGCGAAAGGGGATAGTAAACTTGCGGCGAAAGCCACCGAAAAAGCAATCAGTGTCATCGACCAGAGTAATTACCTGAGCCGCGACCTGAGTTGGCTGAAGTTTAATGAACGTGTACTCGATCAGGCCCGTAACCCTGACCGGACGGTTATGGAGCGCCTGAAGTTTCTGGCGATCACGGCCTCCAACCTGGATGAGTTTTTTACGATCCGGGTGGGTAGTCTGTATAATTACCTGGACTACGGCAAAGAACGGGTTGATTACTCAGGGCTGCGGGAGTTACCGTTTAAAAAAGCGCTCTTCCGGGCTGTGCATCAGTTTAATAAAGATCAGCACAGCCTGCTGATGAACGATCTGCTGCCTGTTTTTCCGGAAAACGGTCTTCAATTAGTACAATATGGCGATCTGAGCCAGGAGGAGCAGGAAGAGGCAGATCATTACTTCGACCGGACGATTTATCCAACGCTGACACCGATGCTGTATGACTACACGCATACGTTTCCGGTGTTGCTGGCAAAGGTCCTGATTTTCGGGGTGGTGACGCAGAACCCCGAAGCCAGGGTGGTTAAGAAAAAGCAGATTGCGGAAGAAGACGATCACCACCGGCTATCGTTTGTGCAGATTCCCGCCAACCTGCCCCGCTTCCTGACCATCGAACGCGAGGAGGAGGGCAAAGACCCGATTATGTTGTTCCTGCCGATCGAAGAAATTGTGCGGCATAACATCAAAAAGCTATACCGGAATGTTGAAATTCTCTCGGTAAACCTGTTCCGGATTACCCGCAACGGCGATTTTACCCTGGAAGAAAGCGATGACGTTGAGGCTGACTTTATCGACGAGATCCGGCAAAAAATTAAAAACCGGCGGCTTGGCCGCGTGGTACGGGTTGAAATAGAGCCGGGCGCGTCGGAGTGGATGAGTAATCTGCTGAAAAAGAAATGGGAGATCGACGATTATAACCTGTTTGAAGCGGCGTCGCTGATCGACTTTACGAGCCTGTGGCAACTCATTAAACATCCTGATTTTAAGGATAATATGCCGGCGCCACACTCGCCGGTTCCGCCGCTTGGGTTAGGCCGCGAAAAAATCAAGGATATTTTCGAGACCATCAAGGAGCGGGATATACTGCTGCATCATCCGTACAATAATTTCGAAGCCGTACTGCAACTCCTGGAGCAGGCTGCCGAAGATCCGAACGTACTGGCGATTAAACTGACTATTTACCGGCTGGCGAAAAACTCCCGTGTGACGGATGCGCTTCTGAAAGCCGCCGAAAACGGGAAACACGTGTCGGCACTGTTTGAGGTAAAAGCCCGGTTCGACGAAGAAAATAACATCCACGAGGCCCAGCGGCTTCAAAAAGCAGGCTGCTTCGTGATCTACGGCATCAGTAGTTTTAAAACCCATACGAAACTGCTGCTTGTGGTCCGGAATGAAGGAAGCCGCGTGGTGCGGTATGCGCACCTGTCGAGCGGGAACTACAATGAAGAGACCGCTAAACTGTATACCGACATTGGCTTACTGACCGCCGATGATGTCTATACACACGACATCTCCGAGTTCTTTAACGTCATTACCGGCCACTCGCTGCCCAATGATTATCAGTACCTGATTACGGCCCCGCGGGATATGCGTAAACAGCTGATCCGGCTGATTCAGGCGGAGGCCGAAAATGCCCAGGCTGGTAAGGACAGCGGAATTTGTATTAAGATTAACTCTTTGGAAGACAAGGAAGTTATCGATGAGTTGTACCGCGCGTCGCAGGCCGGTGTACCGGTCCGGCTGATTGTCCGGGGTATCTGCTGTTTGCGGCCCAAACGGGTTGGATTGAGTGAAAACGTCACTGTCCGGTCGATTGTCGGGGATTTTCTGGAACACACCCGGATTTTCTATTTCCACAATAACGGCAATCCGAAGATTTACGGCGGCAGTGCCGATGTGATGGTCCGCAGCTTCGACCGGCGGCTTGAGTCGCTGTTTTTCCTGGCCGATCCGCGGGTTCGCAAGCAGTGTATGCAGATCCTGGAATTTAACCTGCGCGATAATATCAACGCGTATGAACTGAATGAGGATGGCAACTATAAAAAGTGTGAAGTAGAGGAGGGGCAGGAGCCATTCAATGCGCAGAAACGTTTCTTCGACATGACCGAGTCGGATATCAAGGATGTGGTGTGTCTGTTCAGAAAAGACGAAGCTGAAAAAGAGGAAACGCCGGAAGCACAAATTGAAGAATCGGCAGCTCAGGCAATTGCTAACCTGTAGGAAAAAATAATTTGTTTTCAGGCTGAGGCCGTATGCGGGAACCACCCGGGCATACGGCTTTTTTATGTCCGGGTGTCTTTAAAAAGTACTAAAAAAGGGGAGAAGGACCGGCTGTCTGTCAAAGTATTCTCCTAAAGCCCATCGGTAAAGGCATAAACTTTGTATCTTCGCAGGACCTAATTGAAACTTTTATCATCTAACAACGCTAAATGGAGCGCTTCACCGGGCTTATCGGCATTGTCCTGATTCTGGGCATTGCCTTATTGATGTCTAATAATCGCCGTGCAATTAATTTAAGAACCGTAGGAGTTGGACTGGGCCTGCAATTTGGTCTGGCGATTTTTGTATTAAAAACCGATGCCGGCCGGAACCTGTTCAGCGCACTAGGCGACTTTGTCAAAAAACTACTGGATTTTGCCGATAAAGGTGCCGATTTCGTATTCGGTCCGCTGGTAAGCACAACCCTGCTCAGCAAGACGTTCGGACAGCCAACCATCTTTTTCTTTAAAATTATCCCGACCATCATTTTCGTAGCCGTACTGGTGAATATTTTCTATCACCTGGGCATCATGCAACGGGTTGTCGCCTTTATGGCCCGGATCATGAAATGGCTGATGGGTGTGAGTGGTGCTGAAGCATTATCAAACGTATCGAGTGCGTTTGTGGGGCAGGTAGAGGCCCAGATCATGGTAAAACCGTACCTGAAAGGCATGACCAACTCCGAACTGCTGGCTTCTATGGCGGGTAGTTTTGCGTGTATTGCCGGTGGCGTAATGGCCATCTACATCTCGTTCGGGATTCCGGCCGAGTACCTGCTGGCCGCCAGTATCATGGCCGCCCCCGGGGCGCTGGTAATCAGTAAAATTGTTTTTCCAGAAACGGAAGTATCTGAAACACAGGGGTCGGCGAAAGTTGATATTAAGAAAAACCACGCGAACCTGCTGGACGCCATTGCCGCAGGAGCCAGCGAAGGGCTTAAAGTAGGGTTCAACGTAATTGCGATGCTGATCGGGTTTATCGCCCTGATCGCCCTGATCGACGGGATTCTGTTTAAACTAGGAGAGGTGGCTGGTTTTCCGGCGCTAAGCCTTAATTTCCTGTTGGGGAACCTGTTCTCGGTATTTGCCTGGGCCATGGGCGTTCCGACCAAAGATATTCAGGCGGCCGGTGCGCTGATGGGTACGAAGATGGTAGTCAACGAGTTTGTTGCCTATCTTGATCTGATTAAGATGAAAGATACGCTTGATCCGAAAACAGTAGCTATCACCAGCTTTGCCCTGTGCGGGTTTGCCAACTTCAGCTCCATTGCCATTCAGGTAGGGGGCATCGGCGAGCTGGCCCCAAGCCGCCGCAGTGATCTGGCGCGTCTGGGCTTCAAAGCACTTATCTGTGGTACTTTAGCCAGCTACATGTCGGCTACGCTGGCAGGGCTCCTGCTCTGATACATAGCAAACAAAACAGCCAGGCCATCCTTTCGGTAAGAAGGGATGGCCTTTTTTCGTTAATTCATACACATTTTATCCCGGATCGCCCTTTTTGCTAAACAATTGCTTGTTTGATGCGCGTTGTTTGTATAGCTTTCATTCAAGAATTTCCTGGTATAGCCTAATTGGTCATGATCACGACAAAACTAATCCCACGTACGGCATCGGCTCATGAGCCGCCCATGCTTATCAAACAATTACTGGCCCAATCACTGAAATACGAGCCACAGCGCGAAATCATATACCGCGATTTATTCCGGATGAACTATGTCACCTTCAACGGCCGGGTCCGGAAACTGGCGAATCTGCTGGGTAGCCTGGGCGTGAAGGGAGGCGATACCGTAGCAGTAATGGACTGGGACAGCCATCGCTACCTCGAATGTTTTTTCGGCGTGCCGTGTGTCGGGGCAATCCTGCATACCATCAACGTACGTTTATCGCCGGCGCAGATTCTCTATACAATGAATCATGCCGAAGATAAGGTTCTGCTCATTCATGAAGATTTTCTGCCACTGCTGCATGCCGTAAAAAGCCAGCTGACAACCGTTGAATCAATCATTATCATCAGCGACAAGGTTTATGCCGAAGGCGGATCGGTGGAGGTGCCCGAAGGGTTTGCCGGGGAGTATGAGGCCCTGCTCAGTGATCAGTCTGAGGCCTGCGATTTCCCGGACTTCGACGAAAATACCTGGGCGACCACCTTTTATACAACCGGGACAACCGGTAATCCGAAGGGTGTATACTTCTCGCACCGGCAGTTGTTTATGCACACCATGGGCCTGATGAGTTATGTGTGTGGCTATCAGGCGGTGCCGTTCAGCGCGCTGGCCGACGTGTATATGCCGATTACACCGATGTTCCACGTCCATGCCTGGGGCTTTCCGTTTCTGGCGACGATGCTGTCAACAAAGCAGATTTATCCGGGACGTTACGAGCCTGAAATGCTGCTGAGGCTGCTTCTGAAAGAAGGGGTAACGCTATCGCATTGCGTGCCAACTATCCTGAATATGCTGGTTAGCAGTCCGGCGGCGCAGCAGTTTAAACCGCAGCTGAGCAAATGGAAGGTGATTATCGGCGGTTCGGCCCTGACGAAGGGGCTGGCCAAAGCCGCACTTGAACTGGGCATTCAGGTGTATGCCGGTTATGGGATGTCTGAAACTGCGCCGATTATGTCGGTGACGTATCTGAACGATCTGGAACGGCCGTTGCCTATCGACGAGCAAGTCGATCTGCGTACGCTGGCCGGCCGGATTTCTCCTTTTATAGATATGCGGCTCATGGACGATAACGGGCAGTTTGTGCCCCACGACGGGCAATCGCTGGGCGAAATTGTGGCGCGCGGACCGTGGCTGACACAAGGTTATTACAAGGAACCGGAGCGGGCCGAAGACCTGTGGCGGAATGGCTGGCTGCATACCGGTGACGTGGCCAGTATTACGCCTGATAACTGGGTTCACATTGCCGACCGGACCAAAGATGTAATCAAGACAGGAGGGGAGTGGGTGTCGTCGCTCGATATTGAAGACTTGCTGTCGCAGCAGGCGGGCGTTGCCGAAGCGGCTGTTATCGGGTTGCCGGACGAGAAATGGGGCGAGCGGCCCTATGCACTGGTCGTATTGAAGCCGGGCGTTGAGGCCGCTGCCGAAGCATTGCGGAGTCAGTTACAGGCGAAAGCAACGGCCGGCGAAATCAATAAATGGTATGTGCCCGACCGGATTGTGTTTGTCCCTGAGATTCCGAAAACGAGTGTTGGCAAAATAGATAAGAAACGAATTCGCAGTGAGATGAAAGATGTGCTGCTGAACGGTTAATTTTGCGGCAGCTACCATTCATAACACAGTACAGACAATGACCCGCATCGGCTTGCTTTCCGACACGCACAGTTATCTTGATCCGCAGATTTTGAGCCATTTTGATGATTGTGATGAGGTTTGGCACGCAGGCGATGTGGGTCAACGTGCTGTATTAGACCAGTTAACAGCCTTTAAGCCGTTGCGGGTCGTGTGCGGCAACATCGACGGTGAGTCAAGCGATCTGCCTTCGCATCAGCGGTTCCGGCTTGAGGGTTTTGATATCTGGATTACGCATATCGGCGGTACGCCGCCAAAATATAACCCCATTGTCCGGCCAAACCTGCAGATTGATACGCCGGATATCTTTATTTGTGGCCATTCACATATTCTTAAAGTAGTCCGTGACCCGAAGATGCGGAACCTGCTTTACATGAATCCGGGAGCGGCCGGAAAAACCGGTTTTCATGTAGTCCGCACCTGCCTCCGTTTTTCGTTACACAACGGGCAAATTTCTGATATGCAAGCCATTGAACTGGGTCGCAGATAAACCATTTCACCCCCCCGATAGTACAAAATCAGCCAAAAGGCGTATACCAATCTGTAGGGGCGACCCCACGTGGTCGCCCGC
>NZ_MORL01000170.1 GCF_001870735.1 Arsenicibacter rosenii
AAGCTAGCCGATTGGGCAAGGCTACCCTCAATAAATACCGGCAAACACCCCAACAAACACAGCAAGTATTTGATTATCTGGTTACGAGTCATCGTTTTTTCATTTTATAAACAGTATATCGCTGGACTCTTATCTGTAATTATCCAGACTTATTTGATCCATTTTCTTAACCTGTCTGGATTAGTTTAAGCGCTGAGAAGTGACGTACATGTATAAATTAATGCCATCTGTTGTTGCGTGCCAGGTACAGTTATACCACTCTCCGTCGGAGAACGTTACCATCGCATTTACGTATTCTGCAGTGTTATTATTCGAGGTAGCGAAATTATCGTCACCATCAATTATATAGGAGTATGCATTAGGTGCGATGGTTGTACCTGCTCCGGCGATGTAAGCATCATTAGTAGAAAGTGCTGAGACAGAATAGGTAACCGGGTTTGCTGTCGTATTAAAAAATTTCGGAGCAACATTTTCTGCGGATTGAGTAGAGCGAATGAAGTCCAGACGTAACCCTCTGATAACGATTGCAGCAGGACTATTTGTTGCATTCGGAAATGCGGCTGTTCGTGTGGTAGCGGTTGAACTGTTTGATGATTTATTTGTCATTACCAACACCGTTTGGGTATTCGCTGTCCAGACGCTTAACGGTACTACTATTTTCGAGGTTCTGATTTCACCAACGGCAAACGGATTAGTTGGAACGGCATTATTATCTGAGCTTTTTACCAATCGTTCCCAATTCGTACCGTTCCACATGTAAATCGTATTGGCAGAAACGGCTGATGTTCCCGAACCGGCAGTGGCAGTATTATATACGACCATCCCGGCAGAAGGAGTACCCGCTAATCCCCAGGTTGTAGTTGAGGTTAGTGCAACACGGGGTAACATCATTCCCTTGTTAGTAGATTCCATTTCAATAACAGAACCGGGGTTTATCGTGGTTGGGTTGTTGCCCACTTTCAGCTGGGCAAACAGGGATGTTGAACAAATGGCAATGAGGCCAAAAGCGGCAACGATAGAAGCAAGAAAAGTAGTTGTTTTCATTGATGTTTTATCCGTTAGGTTGGCTTTTCCCCCCGTAAACGGGCAGGCAAAAGCACGTTGGTTTATGAATTTGAT
>NZ_MORL01000171.1 GCF_001870735.1 Arsenicibacter rosenii
GTGTCTCATCAGCCAGTGAACTCAGCGTACTGGCCACCACCATGTCGTTCAGCCGGACGCCCGGTGCCGGATAAAAGCGGGTTGCTTTCCGGTTGCCGATGGTAATGGTACCGGTTTTATCAAGCAACAGCGTATCAACGTCGCCGGCCGTTTCTACCGCACGGCCTGATTTCGCAATCACGTTGGCCCGCAGCGCACGGTCCATTCCGGCAATCCCGATGGCCGACAGCAATCCGCCGATCGTTGTCGGAATCAGACACACAAAAAGCGAAATCAGGGCGGCAATGGTAATCGGCGTATTCGCATAGTCGGCAAACGGCTTCAGGGCAATGCAGACAATGATAAAAATCAGGGTAAACCCGGCCAGCAGAATCGTCAGGGCGATTTCATTCGGTGTTTTCTGACGGGAAGCCCCCTCAACCAGCGCAATCATTTTATCCAGGAAGGATTCGCCCGGCTGGGTCGTAACAAGGACCTTTATCTGGTCAGACAAGACCTTGGTCCCGCCCGTTACCGACGACCGGTCACCGCCGGCTTCGCGGATCACCGGGGCCGACTCCCCCGTGATGGCCGATTCATCGATGGTGGCAAGGCCTTCAATTATTTCGCCGTCTGACGGGATCATGTCGCCGGCTTCACAGACAAAAACATCGCCTTTTTTGAGGCGCGACGAAGGCACGATCTCCATTTCGTTCAGCTTCATTTCGCCCACCGGCCGGATCACTTTAGCCGGTGTTTCTTCCCGCGTTTTGCGTAAGGATTCCGCCTGCGCTTTACCGCGGGCTTCAGCAATGGCCTCGGCAAAGTTGGCAAACAGCACCGTAATCAGCAGAATCAGGGTAACGGTGAGGTTATACCAGAACGACCCCTGCGTGTTGTCTCCGGAAAGGGCAATATAGACCGTAACCAGCAGCATCACGAACGTCCCGATTTCGACGGTAAACATAACGGGGTTCTTGATCAGCATGGCTGGATTTAATTTTTTAAACGAGTCGCGCATGGCGGCTCCCACCAGCTCGCGCTGAAACAGGCTGGTGGCTTTTTGTGAGCTTGACATATCGTTTAGGCAGGTTATGAACCTTGCTTGAAATCAGTGGCTTAAAGAGAAATATTCGG
>NZ_MORL01000172.1 GCF_001870735.1 Arsenicibacter rosenii
CGTCAGACCGGCAAACGGCTGTTTATCCAGCGCATCCTGCCAGAGCCAGCGCAGGGCCATGATCAGCTGCTGAAGCATGGCCGCATTGGCCTCCCGGCATTCGTCGGTCAGCCGCCGGTTAAAGTGCTTTTTCATCAGCTTCTGCCAGACACGCGGCTTAATATTGAGCGCCACCTGAATCAGCTCGTGATACATGGCGGGGCCTTCCGGAGTCATGTACACCAGCTGAATGAGCCGGGGCAGGCGGTTGGCATCTACTTCCTCCCATGTTTCAGGAAGGAAGCAGGACATCGTATCAATTCGTACGGGTTTCATGGGCGTTGCCTGGATCAATAGTAGGCGTATCTTTTTCTTCAGTAAGTAGCGCGATAATGAACGCCAGCAGGAAAATGATCACCAACAAAAGGAAAATGATTAGTATCGCTGTTGCTCTGTCCATGTCACTATCCTGGCTGGGGTTTATCCGGCGCCGGGGATGTCTGCGGACGGCGAAGCTGTGCGATCAGATTGTTCTTTTCTTCCAGCTCCTGATCGGTTTCCTTTAACAGCTTATCAACCAGCTTAAGCTGGTTAAGTGCTGTCTGAAACTCAACGTACCCCATAGGTATGGTCCTTATCTGCCGGTTCAGCCGTTGATTGATAACCCTTAAGGCAGCCTTTTTTTCTTCGGGCTCAAACAGGGCAAAGAATGCCTTCTGATTAGATTCGTTAAGCACATCAACAGGGTCTTTGGGTATATCTTTCCTTGCTCCACGAATCAGAGTCAGGTTAAACAACAGGATAAGTATAAGCAGCAGTACGATGAAAATACTTATCAGAATGCCCATAATCCATTCCATTATTTCAGCGCGTTTTTTTTCTTGAATGCCTCCATATCGACCGTCAGCGAACTGATCAGGGTTGCGATGGCTCCTGCCAGCAGATACGCCTTATCGGCCAGAAATATCAGCCATTCCGGCAGCACGGCACCTTCGGCCTGCAAGGTCATCAGCATGCCGCTGATCCCTGCCAGTACTACACCGACGTACCGGATAATTTGAAACAGTTTTGGCGTTGGCCCGGCAAGGCGCTGAGCGAGCGTCAGAGAGTTCT
>NZ_MORL01000173.1 GCF_001870735.1 Arsenicibacter rosenii
CAAATTGAAGCTGCCAACCGTGTTACGTAAGCCTGTGTTCAGACCTAAAAATACGTTGTCTGTACCGGTAGTTGTTGCGCCTGAGCCATAACCAATAAACGTGTTACCCGAAGTCTGACTAACCAAACGAATAAAGGGTTTACTGTCGATTTGAAATGATTTACCACTAGGTAAAGTCAGATCACTAGTTACTGACAAAGCAGTATTTGCCGGTGTTTCAATTATCTGTGCATAAGAGCTACCTGCACATACGAGAACCAGCAAAAAGGTGTGTAAAAGTTGTTTTCTCATTTTATCAAGCGGTTTGCTTAAACAAGAAGTTTCTTTTTTTTTATTTATCCGAAAGATAAGGCAAATATATTTTGTTTTCTACACTCCTGAGATACAATTAGTACTATTTGATGTATCGGTAGGATATAGTTATATAATAAGAAAAGGCCGGAAGATCTTNTACATGTTGATTAACGATGACGGTTAGCCATTTGGCGCTTGATACGCTTGTTCTCTAACTGTAATTGTTGAATTTGTTTTTGCTGTTGAATAACGTAGAGTGTTAATTCTTCTACTTTTTCTAATAGCTTGGCATCCATTTTAGCCATATCAACGCCTTCTTTAACAACTTCTTCAGCAGAAGGTACCCCAGGTAAATGCTTATTTGTTTTCACAAAGCGTTCAACTTCACTCAAACTGCGCAGTTTATAATCAGATGCAAATACGTAGTCACTCCATTCGCTACTGTTTTTTACAGCTACTTTAACCTTTTCTGTCAGAATACCTTTTGACACATAAAGGTTATAGTTTCCAGACAACTTTGTGATATCATTACCGATTACAACACCACCTTCGTTATTGTTTTGCAGTAAGCTCCCTTTTGCCTGCCAGAAACTATCTGTAATTGCAGTACGTGCTCCAGGCGAATAAGTAGCCAGAATAACATCTCCCTGGGCATTTACCGTTAAGAAACGGCTTGCCGTAGAAGTGGTGCTTGTAACGCCTGCTAAACCGGTCAATCGTAAACCCGATGTGCCAGTTGTGCTGCTGACTACTTCTAGTTTGTTGGCAGGCGAACTGGTTCCGATGCCTACACTGGC
>NZ_MORL01000174.1 GCF_001870735.1 Arsenicibacter rosenii
GACTGACCCCCAGCATGAAACCTATATCTTTGGAGGGGAGTTCAAGTTTCGACAGGGCCAGTAAGCGCACATCGGCAGGTGTCAGGTCTGGATACTGCTGCTGCAGGGTTTCGAAAAAGCCCGGATAAACCTGCTCAAACAGTCGCCGGAACCGCTGCCAGTCAGCCTCCGTAAGCAGCGTTCGCTGTAACAAGTCTTCAACCGGAACGGCGGCTATCCTTTGTTGTGCTTCCGGAATGGCCGGTTGTGCCAGCTCAGCGGTCAGTTGCTCAATAAGTTCGTTCTTTTCCTGTAGGTAGCGCATGTGCTGACGCAACTGCGCCGTTGCGTGCACCAGTTCATCATCTGCCCTCTTTTGTCTTTCCAGCAGAATTTCTTTTTCCCGCTGCCGTTTCTGCCGGTTCTGGTGTAGAGCATACCCGCCTGCTGCCGTTACTACCAGCAGGGTGATGCAGATAATATTACGGATCAGAATGGCCGCCCTTTTTTCAGCCTCCAGGTGCTGAAGGCTGCTCAGATAACGCTCGGCATTAGTCCGGATTTCTGTATTGGCTACTAACCGGTCATTAAACTGTATCCGTAGCGAATCTTTAACCATCATGACAGAGTCCTGATAAGCCAGTGCGTTTACATAATGCCCGGCCTTGCGTTCATACAAAGTCTGTGTCTGGTAATAAGCCAGTGCGTAATCTGCCCAGATGGTATTGTGCGTTTGTATTGCCCTCGCCTGCCGTATGAAGGCCTCCGCCTTCGCCGTACTGTCGATACTAAGCAGGGCCGATGCCAGATCAAGGGCCGCAATTGCTGACCGTTCCGGCGCTTCGCCCATACACAGGTGGTAAGCCCGGTAGAGAAAAGGCAGTGCTTGCCGGGTATGGCCCTGCAACAGGAAGGAGCGTCCGTATTCACCCGAAGCGATCCCTTCATAGGTGGTATCGCCGTAACTACGGGCCAGGCTGATGGTACGGTGAAACAGGGAATCCGCTTTCGTGTATCTTTTCAGGCGCAGATAAACCATGGCCGTATTGTTATAGGTCGACACCTCATCACGCCGGCTCAGAAACGGATACCGAAACGCCTGTTCCGTATAG
>NZ_MORL01000175.1 GCF_001870735.1 Arsenicibacter rosenii
CCAAAGAAGCCGGTAATATGGTGGATCTGGACAACGACCCGACTAAACTGATTGAAGTCGTGGAGATCGGTAAGCAACTGCTGATTACGCGGGGAACCCTGACCACTTTTTCGATTGCCAACGATGTTGCGAAATATTTTGCCATTGTGCCGGCCCTGTTTATCAGCTCCATTCCGGCCTTGCAGAAACTGAACATCATGCGGC
Organism: Arsenicibacter rosenii; assembly: GCF_001870735.1. GTDB lineage: Bacteria > Bacteroidota > Bacteroidia > Cytophagales > Spirosomataceae > Arsenicibacter > Arsenicibacter rosenii. The sequence continues at coordinate 205 of NZ_MORL01000175.1, forward strand.
TGCATTCGCCTGAATCGGCGATTTTGTCGGCGGTTATCTTTAATGCGATCATCATTCCGTTGCTGATTCCGCTGGCTCTGAAAGGCGTAGATTACAAACCTATCGGTGCGTCTGCACTCCTGCGCCGTAACCTGCTGATGTACGGGGTCGGTGGTATCGTTGTCCCATTCATCGGGATTAAGCTGATTGACCTGCTCGTAGGTCTGTTCTTTTAATCATCGGGTGCCGGTTGGCCTGGCCAACCGGCCGTCAAACTACTGAAAATCATGAAATCGCATTTAATAATTGCTATTCGGTTAACGCTTGTCATGCTGGTCTTACTGGCCGTGGTTTATCCGCTGGTCGTGGCAGGGATTGCCCGGTTTGCGCCTGGGGAAGGAAAAGGAGAAACCATTACGGTAAACGGTAACGTGGTCGGGTATGCCAACATTGGTCAGGCATTTACCCGGGATGATTACTTTCAGGGCCGGCCATCGGCTGTGGATTACAATGCGGCCGGTTCTGCGGGCTCAAACAAAGGTCCCTCGAATCCGGATTATCTGAAAACGGTTCAGGCACGGATTGATACATTTCTGGTGCATAACCCGGGTATCCTGAAAGCGCAGATCCCGTCTGAACTGGTAACGGCATCAGGCAGCGGACTTGACCCGGATATTTCGCCGGAGGCGGCTCTGATTCAGGTTAACCGCGTGGCTAAATCGCGGAATCTGCCGGAAAATGCGGTGAAAGCGCTGGTTGAAAAACAGACAGAAGGACCACTCTGGGGCCTGTTCGGCCCGTCGAAAGTGAATGTACTGAAGTTAAATGTGGCGCTGGATGCGCTGAAATAAGCACGGGTTCTTACCCGATCTACAACAAAACCTCCGCTGCGGCGGTC
>NZ_MORL01000176.1 GCF_001870735.1 Arsenicibacter rosenii
GATTGAGCAACTGGATGCGTTTACCCTTAACCTGCTGACCAATGACGAGGTCATTGCCATCGATCAGGACCCGCTGGGCAAATCGGCCCGGTTGGTCGACGAGACAGAGGGCATTCAGATCTGGGTGAAACCGTTGCAGGATGGGTCCCTGGCGGTCGGTCTCTTCCATGTCGGTGATTTCGGCAAAACACCCCAGTCCTATTTCCGGTGGGGCGACGAAACGGCCAGAAACATCACGTTTGATTTCACAAAAATCGGTTCTGTACGCAGATATACACTGCGGGATGTTTGGAGACAAAAAGACCTTGGTATTTTTACGGATATATTCAAAACAGACATACGCCACCATGGCGTTGTCCTGTTGCGGATGATTCCCGGAAAATAAACTCTTTGACCAACATGGCTCCAAAAAGACCATTCAAATTAGTGCTTATCCTGCTGGCGGCGTTTTCTGTTGTGCTGGCGGGCTTTCAAAACAATACATCGGATATTCCCCGCTTTTCGCCTGCCGATTATACGGTAGAGGAAGGGTTTTCGTTACGTTTGATTGCCTCTGAACCGCTGCTGACCGCGCCTGTCGGAATGGATTTCGACGACAAAGGCCGCATGTGGGTAGTCGAAATGATCGGCTACATGCCCAACCTGGAAGGCATCGGCGAAGAAGACCCCAGTGGCCGGATCGTTATTCTCGAAGACCGGAACAAAGACGGTGTTGCCGATAAGGCAAAGGTGTTTCTGGACGGCCTGGTGTTGCCGCGCTCCATCGCGCATGTGTACGGGGGCTTACTGTATGTGGATGGGCCTAAGCTCTGGTTTGTCGAGATTATCAACGACAAACCCGGCAAAAAAACGCTGGTTGATCCGGTGTATGCCGAGGGCGGAAATGTCGAACACACCTCAAACGGCCTGATGATGAACATCGATAACTGGATTTACAACGCCAATTATAATTTCCGCTACCAGCGCCGGAATGGTAAATGGATTAAGGAACCAACAACCGACCGGGGGCAGTGGGGCATCACCAAAGATAACTTCGGCCGGTTGTATTACAACAACAACTCAACCAACCTGCAGGGTGAC
>NZ_MORL01000177.1 GCF_001870735.1 Arsenicibacter rosenii
ATGCAGCATTACTACAACGGCCAGCTGATTCAGGAAGGTACCTACCTGCTGACCGAAGCCGGACCTGCCGGTTATACCGGTCTGTTTGTAGACAATTACGGGGAGCTCTTCGGGGACTACACCAACAAGCCGCTGACGGAGCTCAGTCTGGGCTCGCTGGCGGTTCCATCAACGCTGACCCCGACGATCAGCGACGGCAGCTATTATGCCATTGCGTTTCCGACGATTCTGAATCCGGACTTTTACGGCGATAACGGAGCGGGCATCAGCTTTAACGGGCGGGTGAATCACTACGACGGGGGGTATGCCGGTTACACACCCAAAGTGCCGATGGTCTTTCTGAAGTATCTGTTTCACCGGCTGGAGGTGCTGACAGGCGTGAAAATCAGTGGTTCGTTTTTTACGCATCCGGCCTATCAGAACCTGATTCTCTACAATACCCGCGCCCTGGATGCGGCCACCACGATTACCATCGCCCGGCACCTGCCCGATCTGACACCGGCACAACTGCTTATTGAGCTCAGAAAGCTGCTGAACCTGCGCTATGATATTGATCTGGTTGCCCGGACGCTGGTGATCGGGTTCTGGCAGGATGCGCTGATTCAGCCGACTACTCTGGACTGGAGCGGCAAGGCGGTGGGAAAGCCCACCAAAACCCCCGAGAGTAATACCCGCATTCAGCTGATCATGACGCCGGATGGCGGGGACGGGCTGATGAAAGACAAGCCCGCCGAACTGGAGGATTATCTGACGCCGGGCACTGATCCGGGGATTGCCAAAATTACGACCCTTTTTTCGACGCTGCTGGAGGATGTCTCGGGAACGGCGAAGACCCGGCAGATCGGGATTACCAGTCAGTTTGCCCAGCTGAGCAACACCTTTGCGCCGCGGCTCCTGTTCTGGAAGGGGCTGAGCGGGGGGATTCCCAAGGCGGGACCGGTGCAGAGCACCTACTCATTATTCTGGAACGGGGCGAGCGGTTTACGGGCCAATCACTGGGCCATTCTGGAATCGCTTCGTGCCGGTCAGTT
>NZ_MORL01000178.1 GCF_001870735.1 Arsenicibacter rosenii
ACCACTTCCCCATAGCAGCCCTTTTTGCCAATGTTACAAAAAAGGGTACACATGCAAAAACGTCAGTTAATCATACCTTCCTATGACTGAGCCAGATCAGGTTTTGAGTTAATATCACTTACCGTTCGTTCAACCATTTACTGAAAAAGTATCCTGGTATACTCAAAGCATATNACTCAAAGCATATGCCGGTAAACTACTGGTGGTGTTTCCGCAACAGAAGGCTAATCTTTGGGACAAGTATTATCACAATCTGCCTGATTAACTGCGCATAGCCATGAATTATCGGATAGCCATAAGTCTCATAGCCTTTTATTTTGCAGCTGCTCCTGCCGAAGCCCAGATCCGTGTCAACAGCCCTAAAGAAACTGCCGAACGCAGTGTAGAGGGACGGGTCAATACTAAAATTGATCAGGGCATCAACCGTGGTCTGGATAAGGTTGAACAAGGCATCGGCAACATCTTCAAGAAAAAAGAAAAAAAAACCGATAAAAAAGGGCAGAAAACCGATGATGCGTACGGTAATGATGACGCGCCGGAAAGCACAGACAATACCGCAACCGGCAAACCAGGTACTATTAAATCCGGTGGTACGGCAGCAGGCAGCACCGGCTCGTTGAAAGCCTATAGTAAATTCGATTTTATACCAGGTGAAAAAACCATCGCTTATGAAGATTTTGCCCGGGATGCCGTGGGCGACTTCCCGGCAAAGTGGAATACGAATGCCAGCGGTGAAATTGTGACGATCGAGGGCAGTGAGGCGAAATGGCTTCAGTTCGCCACTCAGGGCATTTATTTCCCTGAATTTGTCAATGCCTTGCCGGAAAATTTCACGATGGAGTTCGATATGGCTGTCTCCGACGATATAAGTGAGCATCAATCAGGTCTTAAAATTTATTTTCCTCTCCTGAAAGAGCGAAATCTTCAGTTCGACCAGCTGTTTAGCAGTCAGATCCAGGTAGGTGCAGATATTCATCCTACTGAAAACAACAGTACCAGTTCCGTTTGGGTATTCGGCAAGTCCG
>NZ_MORL01000179.1 GCF_001870735.1 Arsenicibacter rosenii
AAACTAACCGGATCGTGGCTGATCCGGGGTACGTTTTGCCCCACCGTTTCCAGATTACCCGCGCGGTTAAACCGTGTTGCCTGACCTGACCGGCTGTAAACCAGACGCGGCGAAACGACACCCGACCCCGCGAAATCGAACAACACACTGGGCCGCAAGTCCGGGNCAAGTCCGGGAAACCGGTCGTGAACGGGTCAATCTTGCCCAGCGACCCGTCCGCCCGCTGGATGGCAATCTTATCGGTGGAAGCAAGCGGCAGCGAAACGGTCGCAAAGGCACTCGCCGTCAGCGTGCCCGGATCACCTTTCGGTGACCAGTTGCCCCAGCTGGTGCCGATGCCGGTAAAGGTTGCCCCGGAAACTCCATCTACCAGCCGCCGGTAGGTACTGCCCGAATTATAGACAATGTCATCCTCGTAGTATTGTGTGTTGGCAACCCAGTCACCCACCGGCCAGGTGCCCCGTAAGATGCGGGTTACGTTTGTCCGCACAAAGGGGAAAGCAGCGGTAAACGCCGCATTTACGCGGTAGGTCGATCCCCGGAAAACAAAGGCATCACCGACAACATAATTCGCATTCTCCGCATAATCCCCCCGCCAGTTAAAGCCGATCGGACCTCTGATGTCAGTAGCCTGGCTGATGTCGGTTACGAATCCGGTAGTCCCCAGATAGAGAATTGCTCCGCCCTCACCGGTAACGGAAGGCTTCGTCCCCGTTCCGCCAATCATGTCGATTACCTTCTGAACCACCCGGGTGCCGTCGTTCACATTGCCCAGAATTACGGTCCACCCGGCATAGCCCTGAGCGCCACGGATATCGGTCGCTTCACTGATCTCAGTCGTAAATCCCGTAGACGATTCATACATATCCAGCCCGCCGCTGGTGATGCCCGGCGCTACACCAGCCCCGCCGGTCCAGCTCACCAGTTTCCGTACCACTCTTGATCCGGAAACAATCGCGGCAAACACCGGTGACCAGCCCTGTCCGGCCAAAAGCTCCAGATTGGCGGTACTGAAGCTGCT
>NZ_MORL01000018.1 GCF_001870735.1 Arsenicibacter rosenii
CGGTACCGGCCGAAGGTGCTCCGGCACCGCTGTAAAAACGGGAACCCGCTGCGCCGGCCGTACCGGTATTGCCCTGCGCCCCTTTCAGGTTAGTCACCAGCAGCCAGGCTCCGGATGTTTTCTGGTAGATATCGCCGTTGGTGGTNGATATCGCCGTTGGTGGTGTTGAGGTAAAAGTCTGTATCCACACCGGTACCGGCTGACGGCGCACCCGGATTGGAGAACCATTTTGAGCCCGCCGTGCCGGCATTGCCGGTAGCGCCCTTAATGTTACCGATCACCGACCAGGCCCCGGAGGCTTTCTTATAGACATCCCCCGTCGAGCTGCGCAGGTAATAATCGCCGTCGATGCCCGTACCGGCTGACGGCACCGCCGCCCCGTCATACCAGACAGATCCGGTGCCACCCGAGCCNGGCACCGGCCGACGGCACACCGGCCGCATTGTACCACTTCGAGCCGGCCGTACCGGCCACGCCTTTCAGGTTACTTACCGGCAGCCAGGCACCGGCCGTCTTCTGGTAGACATCGCCGTTGGTGGTATTCAGATAGAAATCCGCATCCACACCGGTACCGGCCGGCGGGGCGCCCGGATTGGAGTACCATTTCGAGCCCGCCGCACCGGCATTGCCGGTAGCGCCCTTGATATTACCGGTCAGCGACCAGCTGCCCGAGGCCTTTTCGTAGACATCGCCGGTGGTCGTGTTCAGATACAGATCACCGTTGGTGCCGTTACCCGCCGCAGGCGCACCGGCCGCTGAGTAAAACCGGGAACCGGCCGCACCGGCGGCGCCTTTCAGGTTACCCGTCAACAGCCAGGCTCCGGATGTTTTCTGGTAGGTATCGCCGTTGGCCGTGTTGAGATAAAAATCACCGTCCACGCCCGTACCGGCCGATGGCGCCCCCGGATTGGAATACCATTTCGAACCGGTGGTACCGGCATTACCCTGCGCCCCCTTAATGTTGCCCGACACGGCCCAGGAGCCTGACGTTTTCTCATACACATCGCCGTTGGCTGTATTCAGATACAGGTCAATGCTTGTGCCCGTACCCGCCGAAGGCGCTCCGGAGCCGGCGTAGAACCGGGAGCCGGCCGTACCGGCTGCCCCCTTGATGTTACCGATGACCGACCAGGTTCCGGAGGCTTTCTTATAGACATCCCCCGTCGTGCTGCGCAGGTAGTAATCGCCGTCGATGCCGGTTGATGTCGACGGCACCACGGTGCCGTCATACCAGACGGATCCCGTGCCCCCGGAGCCGCCTGATCCGGCCGGTCCCTGCGGCCCCTTAATATTGCCGATCACCGTCCAGCCGCCCGATTGTTTCTCATACACATCACCGGTGGTCGTGTTCAGGTAATAATCTCCCAACANAGCTGCGCAGGTAATAATCGCCGTCGATGCCCGTACCGGCTGACGGCACCGCCGCCCCGTCATACCAGACAGATCCGGTGCCACCCGAGCCGCCCGAGCCGGCCGGTCCCTGGGGACCACGTATATTACCGATCGCCGTCCAGCCGCCGGACTGCTTTTCGTAGACATCGCCGTTGGTCGTGTTCAGGTAATAATCTCCCAACACCCCTGTACCCGCCGACGGTACACCGGCCGCATTGTACCACTTCGAGCCGGCCGTACCGGCCACGCCTTTCAGGTTACTTACCGGCAGCCAGGCACCGGCCGTCTTCTGGTATATATCGCCGTTGGTGGTATTCAGATAGAAATCCGCATCCACACCGGTACCGGCCGGCGGGGCGCCCGGATTGGAGTACCAGCGGGAGCCCGCCGCACCGGCCGCCCCCTTAANTTTCGAGCCCGCCGCACCGGCATTGCCGGTAGCGCCCTTGATATTACCGGTCAGCGACCAGCTGCCCGAGGCCTTTTCGTAGACATCGCCGGTGGTCGTGTTCAGATACAGATCACCGTTGGTGCCGTTACCCGCCGCAGGCGCACCGGCCGCTGAGTAAAACCGGGAACCGGCCGCACCGGCGGCGCCTTTCAGGTTACCCGTCAACAGCCAGGCTCCGGATGTTTTCTGGTAGGTATCGCCGTTGGCCGTGTTGAGATAAAAATCACCGTCCACGCCCGTACCGGCCGATGGCGCCCCCGGATTGGAATACCATTTCGAACCGGTGGTACCGGCATTACCCTGCGCCCCCTTAATGTTGCCCGACACGGCCCAGGAGCCTGACGTTTTCTCATACACATCGCCGTTGGCTGTATTCAGATACAGGTCAATGCTTGTGCCCGTACCCGCCGAAGGCGCTCCGGAGCCGGCGTAGAACCGGGAGCCGGCCGTACCGGCTGCCCCCTTGATGTTACCGATGACCGACCAGGTTCCGGAGGCTTTCTTATAGACATCCCCCGTCGTGCTGCGCAGGTAGTAATCGCCGTCGATGCCGGTTGATGTCGACGGCACCACGGTGCCGTCATACCAGACGGATCCCGTGCCCCCGGAGCCGCCTGATCCGGCCGGTCCCTGCGGCCCCTTAATATTGCCGATCACCGTCCAGCCGCCCGATTGTTTCTCATACACATCACCGGTGGTCGTGTTCAGGTAATAATCTCCCAACACCCCGGCACCGGCCGACGGCACACCGGCCGCATTGTACCACTTCGAGCCGGCCGTACCGGCCACGCCTTTCAGGTTACTTACCGGCAGCCAGGCACCGGATGTCTTCTGGTATATATCGCCGTTGGTGGTATTCAGATAGAAATCCGCATCCACACCGGTACCGGCCGGCGGGGCGCCCGGATTGGAGTACCAGCGGGAGCCCGCCGCACCGGCCGCCCCCTTAATGTTACCCACCACCGACCAGAGGCCTGAGGCTTTCTTATAGACATCGCCATTCAGCGTACGCAGGTAATAATCGCCGTCGGTGCCGGTACCGGCTGACGGGGCAGCACTGCCGTCGTACCAGACCGATCCGGAGCCCGTACCGCCGGAGCCACCCGATCCGGCCGGCCCCTTAATATTACCGGCCACGATCCAGACACCGGAACCCTTCTCGTAGACGTCGCCGGTGTTGAAGTTAATGTAGTAATCTCCGTTGCTGCCCAGGGTTGACCCGGGCAGGCCCAGCCCGTTGTACCAGCGGGTGCCGGTACCGCTTCCGGAGCCGCCACCTGAAGCACCCAGATCGACACCGGTTCCCCAGGCCCCGGAGGTTTTGGGCCCGTAGATAATCTTTGTGGTTTTCTGAAAATACCAGTCGCCTTCCTGACCCACCGATGAATCCGGATCGACCGTGCCCGACAGCATCGGCATGCCCTTGTCGCCTTTCAGCGACGTGCCGGCGCCCCAGCCGCTTTCGGTCTTGGGACCAAACAGGGTTTTGGTGGTCTTGTTAAACCACTGGTCGCCTTCATCGCCGTCATCAGCCGTGGGATCGGCCGTACCCGTCAGAATGGAACCGCCCCTGTCGCCTTTGAGCGGAACGCCTTCACCCCAGCCGTCGTCGGTTTTCGGGCCGAAGAGCAGCTTGTCGGTTTTCTGGAAATAGAGATTACCCGTCTGGCCGGTTTCCGGCTCCGGATCGTCATCCCCCGACAGAAAACCCGGCGGCAGCTTACTGACCGGCAGTCGTCGGATCACCCGCACGTCGTCGACCATTTCCCAGACGGCCATTTCCTTCAGATCGGGCAGCTCACTAAGCAGCGCCACATCGCCGCCTTCCGCCGTCAGATCCCAGTTCAGCTCATCTTTACGCAGATACGTATTGGCAATCTCGTCGGCATCCGCAATATCAGCCTTCAACGCGTAGAGATTATCCGCCACCTGACGGGTCAGATAGCCCGCATTGCCGTGGTTTCCCCAGGCGTAGGCCAGATTCCACTGCGAAATCATGGCCGGCGTTACGTCGCGCAGCTCGTCGGGTACTGTCGGATCAATGCTGCTGCCACCGGTACCGCTGCCGGATTCGATGTTGACAATGACCTGTCCGGCCGGCACAAAATACACCGGTGGCAGATCGTCGGATTCATCGCTGTCATCACCGGTGTAAAACTCCTGCCGGTACAGGTGGGAAAACTCAAAAGAATGGGCAAACTGGGTATCGCCGTCTTTAGCCTGTTTGATGCTGCCCGACACGATCCCGATAAAGATGGCCTGCCCGCCGCTATGCAGAAACTTCACCGGCGAACGGTAAAAATCATCCCAGCGCTGCAGCTCCTTCTGACTGCGGAAGCCGGTGGTCACCTGCTGCTGCTGCTGAAGCTGCACGTTATAGGGAATATACTGACCGCCCTTCGGGTCATAATTCACATCCAGATACCGCTCAGCCTGCTCGGCAAACAGCTGAAGCTCGGATGATCCTTTCCCGAAGGTGGTGATCGTATCCGGAGCGCCCAGCGAGTTAAGATAGGACAGATACCGCGCGTAGGGCTGATACGCATAGTTAAGCGTGTAGCGGTAGACCACGCTCAGGGGTTCGGTGCTGTAGAGCTCGATCTGGTATTCCTTCAGCGACTTGCCCGCCGGCAGATCACTGAGCAGCCCCAGCTGCTGCGGGCCGGCGGCAAACGTCAGTTTGTCCCCTGCTCCAAACGCCCGTGTGGCTACCGTATCGTAGCGCCACTGGCTGGTGTTATCATCGAAAAGCAGCAGGATTCTCAGCCCTACGTCCGAAACGGCCGTGCGCTGATTGATAAACGTCAGCCACTGCGGCTCATCGGGCAGCACGTAGCGCCGGCGCGGGCCGAAGCGCAGCGCGCGGTCCTGAGAAGCGGCGATGCCCTTCAGCTTCTGGCTCAGCCGGTAGCCCGTCGCCTTATTGAGAAAATCGGCCCCGCCCAGATAGACCGTGCGCGGCTCGTCGAGCAGTATCTGGCCTACAATCAGCGGCGAGCCGTAGCTTTCGGCATAGGCAATATAGTAGTCCCGTCTGGAGGTTGTGGCCGGAACCGAGAGATTACCCGCCCAGACGGCCCGCTCGGCTTCCATTTCGTTGTGCAGCATGTCGCCCGCGTCGAAGACGGCCTTGCCCGTGGCATCGGCCTCGATCAGACCACGGTAGACTTCTTCATACTGGCTTTCGTCGAAAACGGAGCTGCGTACCTGCCCCGATTTGAGCTTGAACAGCTGCACGTGCACGCCGTAACGTTCCTTGAGCACCGGCTGGATGCCGGGCGTAATGACGGCGGCCGACATGGACACGGTTACCGAGGCCGATGCGGCCACCTCGTAGGCGGGGCCCGGCTCTCTGGCCGTAAAAATTACCGACTCAAAACCGCCCAGCGAATCGCGGGACACGGTAAAGTCGGACCGGATGTAGAAATTACTGCGGAAGAAATCCGCCAGTGCATTCACATATCCGGCATTGACCGTGCCGGCCTGAAATTCGCCGGGCAGCGCGGGCGATGAGCGGGCGGTGAATACTTTGGGCTGACCGTTCCAGCGCAGGGTAATCTGCGCCCCGTCGGGAATAGTGCCCGTGAGGGCAAAGCCGGATACGGCCTTTGTGCCCGGTACGGTTACGGCCGCATTGCCCTGGAAAATGTACGTAGCACGCCCGCCCCGGCTCAGGGCCAGGGAATCGGGCGCGGTGAGGATTGAAAACGCCATGAGAAGGTGTAGAAGAAACTGCTTGCGCATGAGCCGCAAGCTATCTGCTCTCAGGGCGACGGACGGGGCCGGGTTCTGGCTAAAGCAGGCTTGTAGCCAAACTTGTAGTCAAACCGGTAGTTAAGCTTGTAGTCTTGCCTACAAAACGCTCTCCCAGCAGGTGCAGCCGCATTTTTTGCCAATCCGTTTGCGAATTGGCACCATATCACCGGTGCGGTAGTGGTAATACAGCTCCGGGGTAACAGACAGGAAACGGCTCCCGGTCATGTCCCGGATGTATAGATGATATTCCGGCGGATGCCAGGTACTGACCCGTGTCCGGCGGGTGCGGCGGTTACCCCGGCGGTCCGTGTAGGATTCGGCCACGTAATGCCGCTCCCAATACGCCTCCCGGAAGCTGCGGTCGTAGATGTAGGCCTTTGTGTCCACGTCGGTTCCCTGCGCGCAGTCTACCAGAAATAAGGCCAGATACCAGATCAGGGCAGAAAGTGCCAGTGCCCCGGCGGCAATGCCAAGGTTTTCAAGGGTCAGGTATTTTTTCACAGGTCGTACCAGTCTTCAGGGTCAACGCGTACGCTGAGCGGGGCGGTCAGCTCAAATTCATAGGCCCAGCCGGCCGCAATGCCGCCGATGAGCGGGGCAGGCTGCCCCTGTAGGTCCGGATCCAGGAAAACATCTTTCAGGCCGGGCTCCTGACGCAGACGGGCATCATGCCGCAGCCGGAAATAGATCTTCTGCGCCAGCGCACGGGCTTCCGCCTGTGCCAGCCGGACGGCATCGGCCCCCTTACCAATTTTGCAGAGCACCGAAAAGCCCCCACGGATCTGGCTGCGGCAATTATCCTGCGTCGTCAGAATATCATCCGTGTACTGATCCAGAATCAGCGCCGGAAAATTCAGCCGGGACCGCACCGCTTTTTCGACCTCCTGATAGTTATCGCCGGTGGCCATGAAAAAGTGCGGTTCTTCAACACTGTGGCGGATAAGCCGTGATTTGCCGGCAAGGGCCTCAAAGTAGCCGATGTACTGCTGCTCGGTCATTTTGGTTTCTGTTTAAGCGCTTCCAGCCGCTGGGCCTCTTCTTCCGCCTGCCGGATCTGCGTATTGAGTGTTTTCAGAACGAGGTATACATTCTGCTGCTCGATGAGCGGGATTTTCGTCACGTCCAGCTGGGCCATATTGATGATCACGTCCAGCCACCGGAAGGGTGCTGCACCTTTCCCGGCATCACGCTTCTGCTCGTCCGCATTCTGAAAAACATACCGGAAGTAGGGGGCAATCACCAGCAGGCTGTCGCCGAAATTCTGCGCCACCAGACTGATCACCGCCGGATCAAGGCGGCTGAACAGCTCAGCCCGTTCGTCGAGCGTATCGTGGTCAAACGGCACCCGCACCTTGCGGCCGGCCAGCTGCTGCACCGGCCGGTAGAGTACGGCGGCCAGCTTCACAAAATCCCCGTCGCGGTATGCCTGATCGGCCACCATAAACTCGCCGAAGGTGCAGTTAGAAAGCGCCGCTTCGGGGCCCATAAACCGCGTGCGGTACCGGAGCTGACGAAGCCACACCGATGGCCGGCCGAAGTGATAGTCATAGAGCCGCAGATCCGGCAGGCTAAAATGCGCATCCGGATCCGGATCGCCGATCCAGCCTAGTTCCTTGAGAAGCTCCAGCCCCTGACTGAAGTGGTCGGTCTGCTCTTCTTCAGAGAGCCATTTGTAGCGGATGTAGTAATCGTCGAAAAGCCAGCGCAGCTTCTTGTTTGGGATGCCAAAAAGCAGCTTTAAAGCCGGAAAAAGGGCTTCCGGCTTTTTATCCGCCAGCTTTCTGAGCCGGATACAGGCAACGGCCTGCGCAGGTTTCAGTTCTCCCCAACAGCCGGGGCCGGTATAGCGGCTATAGGTTCCGCGAACGGTAATCTCGACGGTTTTCATTTGTGTAGAATAGTCTCATAGAGGCGGTCAGAAGCGGTGATGCCCCGCCGGGCGGGGGTATCACCGCTTATTTTCTCATTATTTTTTTTCTGCCTATGTCAGCTGCGGACTATCATCCGGCATCTCCACCCACCTTCGTTTCCGGGTATCGGTTAATGCGGAATCCGGATTAGCCACCTGTGATCGCGGACGGTAACTGGTGTAGCCAGGCTGAATGATTACCGCGCAGGGAGACCGGTGAATCACCGAATCCAGGGGCATTAGATTATCCACCAGTTGGCCGAAGCGGACCGTGATCCGGTCGCTGACATGACAGTACAGATCCGGACCGGCATCAGCCGGTGCATACAGGCGGGTTTGCGGCGGCAGGGCCGCTGCGGGATGGTCCGGAGCACGCAGCTCCAGCAGGGTAAACAGGATCAGGCCGGATAGCCAGCCGATCAGCAGTAACGCTCTCATACGAGTTGTTTTTGGGGTTGAACAAACATTAAAAGCCGACGACCGGCCCCGCGTCAAAGACGGGCGAAAAACCGCTGTCGTCAGTATCGTTACCCGGAGCCGGTGTCAGCTGCTCCAGTTCAGTATCAAAGCGCTCCCAGGAAAGGGCCGTCTGTTTTTCCAGATTACTCAGCGCCACGGCCAGCAGATCACCGGTGGTTGGCTGGAAATAATCATAGGCGCCCGAGTACTGGCTGGTGTAATTGATCTGCACGCTGCCCTGCGTGATATCCAGGGCCAGATTCGGCGTGGCATCCAGCACCGCCTGCCGGGCGACGGCACGCATCAGCAGCCGGGTCAGCCGGTCTTTTTCGCCATCAGCCAGCGACAGGGCGGCAATACGGGCTTTGGCCGTAGCCGCGCGGCCGTCCTCGATGTCGTCGATATAGGGTCTGAGCGACCAGTACGTCAGCCAGCTGTCTGAAATGCCATAATAGCGGCTGAACTGAGCGGGATTCTGAAACAGCGAGCCGGTATATACCGCATACCAGGGCGAATCCGGCCAGCCCGGAAACAGCTCAGCCGACGCCGGATCGGCTACCACGGCAATCAGCTGATCGACCGCTGTCCAGCCGCGTTTGAGCAGCGCCTTTCCCAGCTTTTTAGTCTGGTAGTCGAAGGCCGGCTTGCGGGTCTGGCTGGCCGAGACGGTAATGCCGTCGTCGTCAATCTGCACTTCGGCAAAGGGCAGGTAGTCAAACATGGCCAGATTGGCCACGGCAATACGCGCCTGTTTGAGGGCTTTGCCCGCCTGACCGTCCGGATCCAGCTCACCGGCCATCTCCCGTAGTACCTGCACCGTTCCGGCATCCAGAAACCGGCTGAAGAGCGCCTCTTCGGTCTGCTCCAGACTCGTGCGGAAGGTGTCGACCGTGAAGTTGATGTTGACCGACAGAAACTGGCGGAGTTGTTCGGTATCGTCGTAAAACAGCATGTCAGCTTAGTTTTTTGGCAGAGCCCGCACCGGTGTCGAGCGTGGTAAGAATGGTATCCTTAAAGCGGAACGCCAGATCCGGATGCCGGTCCGTCCAGCCGTTGTATTCGGCCACAAACTGGATCGGCTCCAGCAGCAGATCGCGGAAGAAATTCAGCATCTGCAGGGCAATCAGGTAGCCTTCCCGCTTATCGGAGCCGCCCGACCGGGAACCCATTTTATCCCCGCCGGCAAAACCGGATATGACCGGATCAAGCCCCAGGGCGTAGAAGATGTTGGCCGCTGCTTCCAGGTTGTCTTCGATGTATTTGCCTTCCTTGCTGGAATCCTTAATCTCCTCGATCTTGATCAGTTCCCGCTGCTGGGCCTTCTGGTCACGGGGGTCATAGGCCATCGGCGTCACAATGGACACCCCGCTTTTTTCCATATTGGCCAGCGCCCTGGTCTGCTCGGTAATCCAGTCACGCTGGATCTGCATGCGTTTTTTGGCGTCCGCCTTATCCCAGATTTCCCCGTAGCGGACTTTCCAGTACTCGAAATCGATCTTCCAGTGGTACTTAATCGAAATCTGATTTTTAAGCAGAAATTTCTTAAACGTAGGAATCGCCAGGTGCACATCCAGCCAGCCCGATTCAACGATGGCATAGTGATGCGGCAGGGCATACACCCGTTTGCCGGGCGTGGGAAACTTCAGCGGGTAGACACACTTATAGAGCGACGAATCCCGGAGCCAGTCCACGCGGTCGATCCGGTAGGGATCGATAGCGGACAGCTGCTTCGGCTCGCGGGTGTAGCCTTTTTCCCATTCGGAAGAGAGATACACGTAGGGCAGATCACCCGCATCGGTCATTTTTCCGTAGCGGCATTCTTCGGCATTCAGCGGGTGGATCTGCACGATCTCCGACCGGTCGCGGGAGAGAATCATCTCCGGAAAGCCGTTGAAAAACCAGCTGAGATCACCCGACATTTCCCGCAGGTATTGTTTTGTCTGAATGGATCTCAGAAACCGGTTGATCTGCAGATCATTGACGCGGATATCCTTATCCTTTCCGTTATCGTCGATGGTTTCCTGCACGGCCATGATTCCCCGTCCCACCAGCATGGTCATCAGCTTGCCCAGCGTAGCGGGAATAATCGGATCACGGTTGTAGAGTTCGATAATCCGCTGCGGGAGCGCGTTGTCATCACCCCAGTTCATGATGTCACCGAACTGCGAGGTCAGCAGATTGGTATCGGGCTTTGCAGCCGATGGTTTGGCCCCGGCTGCCGGTGCAGTACTGCCCCCGGCGCGGGCCATTGCCATGCGCTCGGTTTCAAAACTGAACATGGCTCCGGTGCTGACCATAATGGCCACGTCGTAATCCCCGCCGTTACTGAAAAAAACGGGGGAGTGATCAGCGGTAACGGCTGCGTTTTTTTTTGACATCAGGCAACGGGTGTGTTATTGATGTAGAGAATCAGATCGATGTGAACGGGCATGGGGTGTTTCAGCCCGCGTGCCTTGATGAGAATACGCCGGGCATCCTGGCGTTTACCGGTGGCCAGTACGACGCGCGACAGCTCACGGATCTGCCCGCCGGTACCCTTCTGTGTATTAGCCGAGACAAATACCAGCTCGCACGGCCTGGGCTTTCCGTTAGGGAGTTTCTGGCGCAGGATCTGCATCATGTCGGCGACTGTAATCATGCCGGAAGTACGCATGCTGCACCGGATCAGGCCGGGCCGGGTTCTGCCGGAATCCAACTACCTGGCTTGGAAATATCCCGGCAATACGGTATTTTTGATTATGAGATCGGTCGAATCTACACGGGCAGCATTTGAATTGCTTCTGGAGACTCCTTATTACTGGAGCTTAACAGGAGAGCCAACCGAAAAGCGCTGGTATTACCGGTCAGCGTTAAAAACAGGTAAGAAGCCCATAACACTTGACAAAATGCAGGAACTGCTTCAGAAGGCTGGCTTCACGATCAAAACCGATATTGTCTGGAACATCCCCCAAGGGACATAAAGAATATAAGTAAAAAGTAATTGTTAAACCTCCCGATCGCTGATGGGGAGGTTTTTTGTTTGTAGCTTCACCAAAACACCCCATCACAGAAGAAATGAAACGGCAGTTAGCCGTCGCATAAGCATACGGAAGTTTCACTGGCTTTTCTTTCTTTGCTACTTTCTTTCTTTTGGCAACGAACCAAAAGAAAGAAAGTAGCGCCCTTCGGGCGAACACACCAACGCCCGAAAGCCCGCACCAGTGACGGCGCGGGCAAATCAGTGTCAGTAATTAAATGTTATAAAATTCCTTCGTCTGCGAAGCTGAAATACCGCTGGTCCGGGGTAAGGATAATATGATCTAAAACAGGGCAGTCAAGAAACTTCCCTACCTGTTTCAGCTTATAAGTCAGATCCTTATCTGCCTGTGATGGCTGCAGATTACAGGACGGGTGATTATGAGCCAGTATGATGCCACTGGCATGACATCCCAGAGCTACCTGAAATATTATTTTCGGATCAGCGACCGTTCCTGAAACACCACCCTGACTAACCCGGTAGTAGCCAATGACCTCATTAGCCCGGTTTAAACAAAGAATACAAAAATCTTCCCGGTGGGCGATGGCATCTTTAACCCAGTGCGTCGATATAACCTCATAGGCGCTGACACTACTGACAATTCTGATACGCGGCCGGGTTAAATCGGGACAGTAACGGACGGTAATTTCGCCTACACCAAGGATTTTTTCAATAGATTCATTCTGAGAGAGAGTCGTCTCAACAACCGGTTTTAATGTAGTGTGATTCTGCATATTTTTATAAGTAAAAAGTAACGTAAGTGATTGATTATCAAACTATAAATATACAAATTACCTTGGAAAATTCCAAGGTAACTTCCGGCTTTTTGCAAACAAAAAGCCGCTCTTTCCCCTAATTATCAACCTGTTATCTATTTTTTTTCTAAAACGCGAAGCGTCTGTGCGTCAGCTCTCCCCCCGTTCACGCACAGAGGGAAAATGCAATTGCAGGGGGGTGGCTTCCGCGACATATGAAATGATGAAGTCATCATGCGTTTTGGGCCGGTTTTGGGCGACGTCGATGGCATCCGCCCGGCCCTGTCCGGCCCCGCCCTTAGCGGTGAGGCCTGCCCCACAGACCCGCTATGTCAGCCCCGCCCTTAGCGGTGAGACCTGCACTACAGCCCCGCTATGTCAGCCCCGCCCTTAGCAGTAAGGCTCAGGTCAGGGCATAAAAAAGCCCGGCCCTTACAGGCCAGGCTAGTGCATGTGCACGACTATCCTTACAAGGCGAACACGGCATCCATTGCCACGCGGTCGCTGTTGAACTTATGCTGATAGTGTGCCCCTACCAAAAGCGTATCCCCCGCATCGGAAAAGTGGGTCGTTCTCCGCTAATCCAGTGAATATGAAGATCGCTTGAACAATAAGACTCTAGTAGAACTAGGTTGTGGGAGTGCCTCGTATCAATGATATAAGCCAATGACTCCTAAACAGAAAACAACATTGGTCTTTAATGATATTTCTGAACAGGTCAAAAGCGGTCAGGAGGCAACCTGAATACCTTTAATTTTATTCTTTGTGAGTAGATGAAAAGCATGCATTTCAGAGTGGCTTGCAAAATATTGCCGTAGATAAATCACCACTACCTAATCCGTCAATACAAATAAATTAACAGCCATACATTTTTATATATAATACTTATAATCAAGACTTTATCTATTTGTCAATTTCTATAGTTTATCCGATTAATTCTTTATTATTGCATGCCGAAACAGTTACAGAAAATCGTATAATTACTCTGCCCTGATATACGGCTAACGCTTATTCAGCTTCTGAATATACCATTCCTGAACCAATGAAACAACACGTTTACTTACTCAGCTTTCTTCTCCTTTCATTCGTTGCCAGCGCGCAAACGACCTATGTAGTGAGCAGTGCAGCAGACTCAGGTCCCAACACGTTGCGGGAGGCCATTTCACGGATCAACAGCGGAACAGATGCCGCGCCTTACACCGTTACCTTTTCTACTGCCGGTCCGGTCACGCTGACAGCTGCCCTGCCGGCAATCACACGATCCTGTACGATTACCGGGTTCAGTACACTTACACCTGCCACCGCTACCGGCGGCACCACCATAGAACGTTCGGGTTCAGCCGGAAACTTCAGTGTGTTATCGTTTAACGGGACAGGGATAACCGTCTACTTACAGGATTTGCTGTTACAGGGCGGGGCAGCAGGCAGTGGCGAAGGCGGGGCATTATATGTCAATGCCGGTGGCGGTAATGTGACCATCAACCGCTGTCTGATCCGTAATTCCACCGCTATTTCCGGCGGTGGGGCAAGAGTAATTTCCGGTACGCTTACTTTATCTGACTGCCAGTTTGCCAACAACACCGCTACAAATACATCAGGCTCCGGTGTATTTGGGGGGGCTCTGGGAATTAACTGTTCTACCTTCACTGCGAACCGATGTACGTTTACCGGAAACAGTGCAAGATTTGGAGGTGTGTTGGATTCTTTCGCTACCAATGCAACGATGGCAAACTGCACATTTACCGGCAACAGTGCGACCTCTGTTGCCAATTGCATTTACCTGAACCCCGGCACTGCTATGGATGTTATTCATTGTAGTTTTATCCGGAATCTTGGTAGGGACATGGTTCTGGATCTGGATGGGGGAAGTGCACGGATGCTTAATTGTCTTCTGCTTGGAAACCAGAATCGTAATCTTTTCACAATAGGACAAAAACCGACTACTTTGGGGGGAAATGTTAGTGACAATGCTGATGATAGCCGCACGCTGACAGATCCGACCGACAAAACAGGCCTGCGTCTTTTCGCCGGACCTCTGCAACAGAATAATGGCGGACTCGTTGCCACATGTAGCATCGGTGATTGCAGTCCGGCAAAAGATGCAGGAGTCACCTCTTCGACAGCGGTAACTATCCCAACCACTGATGCCAATAATAAGCCCCGGACCGGTGCGCCTGATGCAGGTGCCTTTGAAGTACAGGTGCCAACTTCTGTCAGCCTGACTGCCGGTAACAGCGGGACTATAACCTGCGTGAATCAGGTACTAACGTCATCTTTAAGTGGCGGTACCAGCGGAACCTATGTATTTGCCGGGCCCGGGTTAAGCACCACCACAACCAGTACCACAGCTATCGCCAGTCAGGCAGGTACCTATACCGTTACGGTCACTAGTGCCGAGGGTTGTACTGCTTCTGCCACCACGTCTGTTTTCGCCGATACCGCTTCGCCCGGTATAAGCTTATCGGTGTCCAATAGCGGCATAATTACCTGTAGCACACAAGCCGTAACGCTGACAGCCGGCAGCCCGACCGCCGGGAGCAGTTTCAGCTTTACCAGTCCGGGCGGAGCGGTCCAGACCACAAACCTACTCACGGTCAATACAACGGGAATTTATTCTGTAACAGCGACGAATCCGCAGAATGGCTGTGTCAGCTCGACAACTGCCACCGTTACAAGCAGCACCGAAGTGCCGGGAGTTAGCCTCACCGCGACGAACGGAGGTGTACTTGTCTGCGGAACCCAGACCCTGACCTTAACGGCAGGAAGTCAGACGAACGGAGTCTCCTACAGTTTCACCGGTACCAATCCGTTTACAACATCCGGTAATTCCATTATTGTTGCAGCGCCAGGGCAATACTCCGTAAGCGCCCTGAATCCGGCAAACGGCTGTTTTAGTACCACATCGCTGACAGTAAGTGAAAATCTGATCCCGCCCGGTCCTGTTTCAATAGATAAGAGCGGTGCGATTGGCTGCGGACCGAACAGCGTGACGTTGTCAGCCAGTGCCACCGGGGCGGTAAGCTATACACTCTTACCAGCAAATCAGAGCAGTGCCAGCGGTCAGTTTGTGGTTACCTCAACCGGTTCCTACACCGTAATTGCAGCCAATGGAACGGGAGCGGGCTGTCAGTCATCCGGCACGACTACCGTCAATCAGGGAGTGGGTGCAGTGGCAGGTCCTATGTCACTATCCGGTCAGCCCAATGCCGCCAATCCGGGACGTTTGTCTGCCACCGGTACCGGGGTCCGCTTCGTTTTTACGGGTCCCAACGGATATGTATTTTCGGCGGTGTACCGGTCTTCCGGTACGTATAATGTCATTGCCAACGGCATCATCGCCCCCGGCGTTTATACGCTGACTGTATACGGTACGGAAGGCTGCCCGCCGGCCACCAGCAGCATTACGGTGCAATAGACGCACAGTTCTGTCTAACAAAAATTAGACATCCCGAATTTTAAGCAGACTCAGAAAAAAGAACCTCTTTTCCTGGCTTTGAGCATCACCACAATGCTAAAGCCGGAAAGGGGTTTTATTTGTGGGGTAAGTAGTCCGTCAGAAATGGTTTATATTATTGTAAAAGTTCGTCTTTACAGGACGAGTCAATACACCGGCACTAACGGAATCACAACGGACAAAACCGGAGACACTCTTTGAAAAAAGTGCCATCCATAGTTTGCGAAATTGGCGCCAAACTATATTACTGCAAGCAGACGGCCGGATTTAAAGGCTATCGCCAAGATCGTAGGCGTGAGACATGTTAGTGTAAACAGTTGGCTAACTACCAGCAATTAACTCTTGAGCAACGCCCGGCAATTCAGGCATCAGTAAAAGTAGCCAACCTTTAGGCTAACTACTTTTACAAGGCAAACACGGCATCCATTGCCACCCGGTCGTGGTTGAACTTGTGCTGATAGTGTGCCCCTACCAGTAGTGTATCCCCCGCATCCGAGAAGTGGGTCGTGCCCCGCTGATCCAGTGAAAGCGTCTTTTCATCTTTCTTTTGCTTTTCGTAGCCTTCCTTACCCTGCTTAACCTGCGTGCGCTGCATGGACGTGCGCAGATACTCGGTATTCTGCCGGTTGAAGCTCACACTATACGTATCCTGATCACCGCCCGACAAGGCCCGTCCCCACAGCTCATACCGGTACTGATAGCTGGTGGTTTGGCCAATATACACCATGTTCACCTTCCAGCCCTTTCCGGTCAGCCAGTTGGCCACATCTTCCGCAAACGATACGGGGTCCTTGGCAGTCGTGACGTTTGCCGTGTGGTCATAATAGAAGTTGACTTCTTTACGCGGGTGATGGGTATAGTACGCACAGAACTGATCAATCAGCTGCCGCAGCTTCTGGGGGTGCATCACATACAGCGCATTGAGAATCTTATAACTCCGGCCAAACAGCTGCCCAACGGCCAGTGTATTAATCAGCGCGTTATTATCCATTGCCATATCCAGGGGCGCATAGCGGTTTACATCCCCGTCCTTACGCGAATCGCTGAAGTTACCCTTCCCGAATTCCTGACTCTCCACATAGCTGTAATCAACGTGATCATAGGCGTGCTCATCGGTCAGATCCGGATAGAATGCGTGCTCGGTCACGGCGGGTTTGCGGTTGAGAATTGCCGTCGAAAAAATAAACGGCGGCAATTTCTCTTTCAGTTCCTTGAGCTGCTTGAGACCAAAGCCGTGCAGGTTGTCAAATGTGCTGGCATAAGAGACATAAACCGTGTTCGCCCGTATGGCATCCCACTGAGCCTGGAAACGGTTAATCTTCGCCACGATGCTCTTCCGGCGCGCGGGTGACGCTACCAGTTCCGAGTTCAGCTCATACAGCTGCGCCTGAATGGCCAGCAGCGCCTGAATCCGTTTGGGGTCCATGCGCTTCTCCTGCTCCAGGATCCACTGGGCTGATGCGGTCGTGGGCATATCGGTACAGAACAACAGGCTGTGAAACTCGGGGATTCCCCCGAAATACCGCTCGTCGCCCCTATTGGTCATCAGCAACTCGTTATCCAGCGATTGCTTGTTGAGCAGCTTGGCTTCGTCGCCGACGATCCAGTGCACGGTTTTCCCGTTGGCTGATCCCGGCCGGTCCTGACTGACCATGCTGGCCACGGCACCATTCCGGAAGAAAATACAGTGCTCCGCCGTCAGGGGCCCCACAATCGGCTCGGGAATATTCAGGCTCTTCGGCGGGCGCTCGCGGATCCAGAAATCACGGCCGCGCTTCCAGCCCATATTCTCCCAGCCCTTCACCACCGGCGGCAACGTCCGTTCGAGCAACTGCAGGTAGGTGGCCCCCACAAAACAGCCGTGGCCACGGGGCATCACCTGCACGTTGCGGAACGTACGGGGCGCAATGCGGCCTTCAGACTTTCCGGTACCACGACCCCAGATGGCATACTCTTCCCAGGCTTCCACGGCCATCGACCGCAGCTGGGGCTTATTGTAGTGCAGCTGGCGGGATTCGGTTTCGGCAGACAGCCCCTTGTACTGGCCGATGTGGGCCAGCTCCAGCAGCAGATCCAGATCGCCTTCCAGGAGACCGGATATAGCCAGGCTATCGGGCAGGTTTGTCGCTGACATCGGTAAATGCATCAAACAGTTCGTCTTCCTTACGGCGGTCTTCGGCCATGATGTCCTTAATGAGCTTATTGAGCTTATCTTCCGGAATCTCCTTCGCGCCCAGCTGCGTGGGGTTGTAGTTGAGAATATTGATCACCGTTTTCTGCTCGGCGGCCTGCGTCGGCTGATCCAGCCCCAGTATCGACACCAGCAGCTTTCTCAGCGCCGCCACCGACCGGAAATCATTGCGGGCCTTCGCTTTTTTGATATCATCCTTCAGCTCGGAAACCTGCATCACCTTCTCAAAATCAATATTGGTAACCGAGATGGCCCCGTAGAACCGCCGGCAGTCGTTGATGTAGTTGTAGGCGGTGCGCTGAGAGACCCTCTGTCCGTCGATCTCCGCTTTGCGGAGAATCTCCTGCACCAGTTCGGTATCGCGGGCGTAGCGGCCGGTATGGAGCTTATTGTATATCCACTCCCACCACTTCACCTGACGCTCCAGATCGGCGGGCAGCGTCACGCTGCCCGTGCCGTCTTTCCACCAGCGCTGCACCTGATCAAACTTATCGGCCCATTTCTGGCCGGCTTTTTCCAGATCGGTTGTCATAATTCGCGGGATTCAAGGTCGAGCAGGATGCGGGCGGCCATCGTCTGGGCCGGTCCTGAGCCCTGCTTTGCCTGGGTGAGGATCGTTTTATGTAATTCGGCTTTGGTCCTGAGCTTCCCGCGCTGGTAGGCCTTGTAGGTATCGCTGCTCTCGTAGAGCAGATCATCCAGAAACTCATCGGTATCGACGGCCAGAACAATGGCAATCTCGCCGGGAGCCAGCAGCAGGCTGGCCAGCTGCTCAGTCTGCTCCAGCTGTTCGACGGTCAGAAACATAATTAGTGTGGATTTCGTATTTGTGAATTGTATCACCTGATTCCGTATCAAGTGCAGCACCGACCGGCAGAAACCGAACGCCGTTTTCACTGGCCAGCTGTGCAAACCGCATCAGCAGTTTTTCATCGACCGCCCGGGCGTTTTCGCTCACATCAAAACTGATGATGGGGTCGCCGGTGAGTTTGTTGAGATCTAAATTGATGGTGATCATGATTAGTCAAATGGTTTGGATTTAGCGATTTCGGCCTCGATCCACTGGCGGTGAAAGGCCGCCACGTCGGCGCCTTCCCTGAGGATGCCGCATTCGATGCGCGGATTATTGGTATAGTTGGCAGAGCCGATCAGACTGAAGCTCCAGTGCTCGTTCTGAATCACCGTCACCTTCGCGTGACAGATCGAGGTGCGGATGGTGGCCGTCTGGTGTTTTATGAACGCATACACCGCCGGATTGCGGACCTGTACGCGCACGTCGAGCAGCAGCTGCAGCGAGCGGATCGTGTTGTCCGCCAGTTTCTGCACCAGCTGACGGGCCGGCTCTTCGGTCATGCTCCAGGTAGCGATCCAGACGTCGGCAGGACCTGTCTGCTCCAGCAGGTGAAACAGCAGATCGTGCGATGACCACAGACCGGCCGTGGCGTAATGAATCTCCTGATTCCGGGCAACGGGCGGCCAGCGTTCCTGCAGGGTCTGCGTAGCCTTCAGCAGCAGGTTCTGCACGGGATTACCGGTTGTTTTCTCCAGAATGGAGGGCTCGCGGTGCTGCGGCACGCTGAAATCACCGATACTGCTTACATCAAAAAGGCTCATGTCAGCTGCCGTTCAATGGTGTATAATTCCTTGCGGTAGCCTTCCAGCCGCTCCGCCAGCTCCGCTTTTCGTTTTTCCGAAGTGGCCCGTATAATCTGACGGGGCAACCGGGAGCAGTACGTGCGCAGCGTATTGCGCCGGGCAATCAGCTCGGCATCGGTAAGCTGACTGACGACGACGTCTTCATCGGGCATATACCCGTGGGCGTGAAAGAAATCCTTCTTTCCGTAGATACCGTCCAGCTCTGCGGTAATATCCAGCACGCGGAAGGCTTTTTCCCGCAATGCGTCGCCCTGCGAAGTGCCGCTCAGCCACAGGCTGCGCATCTGCTCCTTAAGCACTACGCGCTCATCCATCAGCCGGCCCGCACCGGCCAGCTCCTCTTTCAGGTGATCCGGATAGGCGGACTTTTTCGCCTTCAGCTCCGACTCCAGCTGGTCATGGCGGGCCTTCAGCGCCTGGTGGAGTTTGGTCCGGTTGTAGTCGTCGGCGCCCTTCATCAGCATAGTCAGCAGAAAACCCCTGCCGATGAGCTTTTCGTAGAGCAGTACGCCCTGATCGTAGCCAGGGGTGGCCAGCCAGTCAGCCAGCAGGGACAGTTCGTTTTCCATCTAAAAAAAGAAAGAGGCCCGGCAGCAGCCAGGCCTCTTTGCCGGTTTATCGTGAAACACACACGTTACTAAACTTTCAGATACGGTACCTGCTCCGGAAACCCGAGCAGGTAATTCAGCTCATCAGCCGTGAGCTGCTTGAGATCATACGACCGGCCGCCGAAGTCAATCACGACCGGACCGGTGATATCCAGACCGATGATCGCATAGGCCTGCGTGCCGGTTTCGCCTGTGGCCGTATATTGTACTCCTTCCGGAGCCGGCTCATCAGGCAGCTGCTGTGAGCGGGACCGCTGCCGCATAGATCAGGATGTTTGGCTGGTAACTCATCACCGTCAGCTCGGAGCCTTTGCCACGGCCCGACACCAGACCCGTTTTGGGTAGTCCCATCACGTAGGCAAAGAACTTATCGGTACCGATCTGAATCATTTTGCCGTCCGGCAGCGGCACGATGAATACAAACTTGTCGTTTTTAGCATCGTTGATGAACTGCACCCAGTCTTCAGTCAGGCCCGGATAGAACATTTTAAGTTCGGGTTTGAATGACTTGCCGTCAAACTCCCCGACTTCACCGTAATCGAGTTGAGACGTATCCAGCGTTGTGTACAGCTGATAAAATTTCTTGCCGGTCTTCATCACAAACGGCTGGGTGTGCACGTAGGGATTGGTGGCATTCTGGGCCGGTGCCGCATAGGTCTGGATCTCGCTGACTTTTGCGTAGTAGACGATCTGCGCCGTGCCGCCCATGTTGTTTTCGGTCCCGTCCGGACCGAGTAAATCTTTATAGGCCATTGTCGTAAAAAAAATGGTGTTGGATATAGCGTTTCTGCGTCCTGAATACTGTGAGGGTCGTTTAGTCTACCGGTTTCAGATCACCCACCCCTTCGCTGATCAGCTCGCGGGCCAGCTTCGTGTTTTCCTGCAGCTTTTCAAACGTCACAATCTCACCCTTCCAGCGGAACTCCGAAACAAACTCGTAGTCCGTGGCGTCGATGGTCAGTATCTTCTTTTTGGCAGTTTCTCCGGGCCCTTTGGCAGCTGCTTTCTTGAGCTCTTCAATCATTGCGCCGGCCTGGTCAAGGTCCGTTTCAATGTCAGCGATGGTTGCCGCCTGCGCCGTGATCTGCTTTTCGGCATCCTTCAGCTTTACCTTGTGCTCGTCGAGCTGCTTTGTGGTCTCGGCAAGTTTGGCCTTTGTAGCGTTATGGGCCTTTGTAGCGGCCTCCAGACCGCTCTCCAGTGTTTTGACCTGTGCTTCCAGCCCGGCCACTTTTTCCTCCTGGGTCATGTGTTTTTTCAGAAAATCCGGACACCGGTAGCGGTGTCCGGACAGATGATGACAATAAATTAGCTAACTCATTACCGGCCGGGCCTACGCCTGGTCGTTCAGGTAGAGCGTTGACAGGTCAGCGATCTGACTGGCAATGATCATCTTGTAGATGTAGTTCGCCCCGTGCAGGGTCTCAATCATTTTTCCGATCGAGTCCATATCCGAGGTCACATCCGTACCGAAATACAGGTTTTCCTTCTGGGTACCGATCAGCCGCTGCGAGCCGTTCATCCAGGTTACCGGCTTCAGCACCCACTTGTTGGCCGAACCGAAAATGTACAGACTGACGGAGCCGGGCACCTGGAACATGCTCGTACCGTTCTTGAACTTCTCGGCCAGTGCCAGCTGGTATTTGCCCATTACGTTATAGCTGCAGTAGATCGTACCGCCCAGCTTCTGGTGGGCCGGCAGCATCGACATGTAGAAGCCCGTTACCTTGTCGTAGCAGTTGGTTTCCGTCAGCAGACCGGTAGCAATCTTATTGGCAGCCGGCAGGTTGGCGTACTCGGCATTGATGATCGTTCCCAGACCGTCACCCAGACACTTGCCGTTGATGTTGACCCACTTTTCCGGGTTAGCCGTCGGCGACTGGTTTGCCGTTGCAGAAGCCGTACACTCAAAGAAGTCGGTACCGAAGGCAACGCGCTGACCGGCCGTGTACGAGTTACCGGCCACGTAGTCGGCAATCGCCTCGGGATCGACCGACAGGTAGAACTCGTCGTTGATCTCGGCGCTGAGCGTTTTCTGCTGTTCATCCCAGAAATACTGGGCAAAGCCGCCGGGATAGGTCGGGGCATTGGCCGCCAGGCCTTCACTGAGGAAGGTCTTGCGCAGCTCTTCCGGAAGGACCTCGATGATTTTCATCGATGTGCGCGGCACGATGGTCCGCTTGCTCCACGTACCGGCCTGACCCGATGCCCGGTTGACACTGGAGTCGTAGGGCCGCAGGCCTTTTTTGCCGGTATACTTTGGCAGCACGCGCGGGGCGCGCAGGTTACGCAAAACCGTTAAATCCTGTACAACATCCAGACTATTGACAATACTGGTAATAATCTGCGAACGATACTGGCCGGCGTAGTTGTTAATCGCGGTGATGTCGTTCACCGCTGTTACTTTTCCCATGGGGTGTAGATGAATGGTTTAAAAATGGTATGGATACAGTCTGGTTCAGCTGTCTGATCAGGCCTTGCCCTTCAGTCTCTGCAATTCCCGGTCGGTTTCCGAGATAAAGGTTTCCTGATCACCGACTGTTGATTGCTCCTCTGTCTTGCCGTCACCGGATGCTTCCGCGCCCGGCAGTTTGGCATACTTTTCAGCATTAGCCTTGTGGGTGTCCCGTTCGGTGGTCAGCGTCGTTACCTGACCTTCCAGCGTCGTCACTTTCGCGTTCAGGGCATTTACCTGGCCCTGAAGTGTACCTGCGTCGTCAATCTCTTTCTGACTCACAACGGCCACATTATAGCCCTGCTCCGCCATTTCCTGATTGATTGCCTTCACATGTGCTTCTGTGATATCGGCGGCAGCCAGCCCGTGAATAGCGGCCAGGCTTTTGAATTTTACATAACCTAACATATCTGTATTTTGAGATTGAGACGTGGTTGGGGCGGCTGAGCCGCTTTGGGGGGCAACGGTTACCGTTGCGCCGGACGAACCTTCCTGCCGGGCGGCATGCAGTTCCTGTACTTTTGCGATCGCGGTATCCAGATTACCGAATCCGTCGATCAGACCGAGTTCAATGGCCTTTGCCGCGTAAAAGACTTTTCCGGTGAACGGATCGCCGGCTTTCAGATTCAGCCGCTCGCCACGGCCTTCGGTTACCGCCTCACGAAACATCGTTGCGGCGTAATCCAGATCTTCCTCCAGCAGTTTGGTATCACCTTTCAGGGCATCCTTGTAGGGCTTGTTCTTATCGGGCGACAGGGTGGAATAGACGGCTATTTCCTTAATACCGTCCTGCTCCAGCTGTTTGGTGTTATCCCGCAGGCGGACAAATACCCCGATGGAGCCGACCTGATCGGTTTTCTGAGTGGCATAGATGTAATCCGATCCGCAGAACGCCCACACACCGGCCGAGCAGGCCATGCCCTCATTGATTACCGTCACAAACGGCTTGGCCGGATCGCGTACCGCATCATACAGCGTCGGCGTGCCGTTAAGCTGACCGCCCGGCGTGTCGACCAGGGCAATTCCTCCGATAATAGCCGGGTGCGCGTATGCCTTGCGGATGAGCTGTGCATATTCTTCGGTACCGATCGTGCAGCAGTTAGACTCCTTCATGATCGGCCCGCGCACATCCAGGATCAGGATTGAACCTTCGGGGAGTTCAGGATCGTCGATGCTGTATCGCGTAGCAGTTCCGGCACTCCCGGAATCGCTGCCAGCACGGAGGCAGAAGGCATGCGGCGGCGGACCGCTTTCTTCTTCGGTGTCGGAGTCGTCTGATTGTTCACTGGCCAGAATGGTTCTGAGGTCTAATTGACCGTTAAAATATGCGTCAACCTGCGGCATGTACTGCCCCGCATACGTGGGCTCAATGGCCCACGTATGGCGGAGCAGTGCAGAGATAGTACGGAATTGCCGGTTCATGGGGTGAAAATTCCCGAAAACACCCCTGAACCGACGGGCCTGGTTCTGCCATACTTTCGGTGGCGATCAGATAATGACCGGCGCCGGTGTAGTCGTGCTGCCCGACAGGGTAATGCTGTAACCCCTGCGGTCGGGAACGGCGCTGCCGGTATTGAAGGCCGATTTCAGCGAGAGCGGTTCGATAATTGTCCCTACGCGCCGGTAAATGCCGGCCTGATCGTAGATCTGCGCAACGAACCGGTAATTAGCCCAGCGGAACAGCTCCCGCCGGTAGGCGGCATTGTCAGACGGCAGAAACAGGGAGATTTTCGGCATCCAGACGGGGCCGTTGTCCGTCTCGTCTTCCGGCTCCTCGAAGCCCGGCGTATTGGCCGTCGAATAAATGGTAAACCAGCGGTAGCCCTGCCGGAAGGAAACGGCGGCGCTGACCTGCCCGTCGGCCGCTGCGGGGAAGGACGCAAAGCCAAAAGTCGGGCATACCTGAACGCTGACCAGGCTGCCCGGATTATCGGTGTTGGAATAAAGAAGATCCTGCATAGGGCGAAGCTATCGCCGCCAGGCTCAGGAAAACGGGCCGGGTTCCGGCATTTGCGGCACGGTCGCTGAAAAGGCGTGCTGCACCCCGCTGCGGACCCGCTTGTAGATGTGCATCAGGCTGTCTTCCGTGACGTCGTCTTCCGAGAGATCGTAGCGGTCCACCCAGGCGCGCAGCACTTCCGCATCGGACTGACACCGCCGGTCATTAGCGGCCAGCAGCTGCACCAGTTCATTGTGCATGCTGTGCAGCACCAGCCGGTTAAAAATACCTGCCTCCAGCTGATTGAGCAGCAGGTTGCGCCGGGTATGATGACGGCCGGCTATCAGTACGTGCAGTTTGTCGCTGTACTGCGCCTCGAAGTAAATCCGGCGGTGATCGCGCTGATGGCGGCCGACCACTACGGTAGTTTTTTCGATCTGACAGAGCGCCCACAGAATCGAGCCGAACGGGGGATTGTCCACGTGGGCGACAAGGGGATTACCCTCCAGTTTTACGCTGAGAAATTTACGCACGCGCGGCAATACGGGTACCGTGTAGTGCAGGGAAGTATTAGCTGTCATGAATGGGGAATATAGTCATAATATAACGAAAACAGCCGGCACTTCCAATGTGTTCGCGTACAGATTACACAAATAACGCGCCAGTGGTACCGGCAATCCTGCATTTTATCAAACCGAACTGTACCATGCAGTTTACTCAGCTACCGGCTCTTGTCACAGTTGCAAACAGCTTTAACCAATATATTAGCAGGATTTTCACTTACTTTTGCAGGATTTTTCAATTCAATTCCACTCGTAAACACATCCAATAATTCCGGTTTATGCATTCACAACCAGTTACTATCTCATTAAAGCATCATCTACTCATCCGCTTTTTCCACCTGAATGCCTTTTTGCTACTACTGATCACTTATCCGCTTTTGGGACAAACCCAACAGGTTATTTCCGGAACTGACAACCCTTCGCTTTACGAAAAAGCATCCGTCAGTTCTATTAGTGATCATAGCACGTTCAGTAGTACTACTACTCCAAATAATTTAACAGATGATAGCCTGCAGGCTGAAACTGCTTTTTTGGCCTGTGGAATACCAACAGGCTTGTCAGAAGATGTTGGCTCCTACAAGGCAACTGTTAAATGGTTTCATATATATAATACCGGAGATTATAATTTGCGGTGGAGAGCCGTCGGGGCAACTGACTGGCAAACAGCAACGAACATTTGCTGTACAGCGTTTACGCTTGAGAACCTGGAGAAAGGGCGTACTTATGAATGGCAAATCCAGAAAAATTGCAACAACGGTACGTTTTCAGATTTCACTCCGTCAAGACAATTTACAACAACCTGCAGCGCGACAAACATAATTTACGGAGAATCACCTACAAGTAATACTATTAAACTACAATGGACAGGGAGCAGGTATTATACCTATAACCTTCGCTATAGGCCCACCACCAGCCCGTCAAACTGGACAGTCATAACTGGTATTGAGGCCCCTGATCTGGAGAATGTATATACACTCAACAAACTTACAGGTTATACTAATTATGAGATTCAGCTACAGACTGCCTGCGACCGGAATGATGTTTCTACATTTACATCCAGTTATACTACGACTACGTCTTGCCGTATACCCAGTTTATTAGAGGTTTCATCATCTTTAAATCAGGCAACCTTTAACTGGATAGCAGAACCGGATGTAAAGTATTCATTATTTTATCGGTCCGGCAACAGTGCTCCCTTTCTATCTATCAGCAATTTAACTACATCGCCATTTAACCTGACAGGCCTATCGCCTAATCAGGCGTATCAAAGTTTCATTCAAATCAATTGCTCAGATGGTTCTTCATCAATAACTAACTTTATAAACTTCTCAACCATCTGTACTGCGCCAAAGTACGGATATCAAAAAAAAACATTCGTGATAGCCTGGCAGTCCTTAGGAAGTGGCCTGCTATACGAAGTGCAGTATCGTCAGTCAGGGCAAAGCACCTGGACCAATAGCATGACAACTACAGTAGCAGAAACAACCCTTCCCGGCGTTAACCCAAACACGCAGTATGAGTGGCGTGTCAGAGTACAATGTAACAGTCAGACTTCATCAGATTGGTCTCCGATCTTTACCATGCGAACCGGTTCATGTAATCCTCCTGTAAGCCTGAATTATTATTCCGTTGAAGGTGGTGCCGCGATTTTGGACTGGAACAGATGGGAAGATGAAAAGTACATACTGCAATGGCGATCTCAGGGCCAGTCGGAGTGGGTTACTGATACTATAGAGGGTGACCATTATTACCTGACAGGCTTAATGGCTGGTAAGACCTATGAATGGCGTGTAGCATCTCGTTGTGGACGGGACATGATTTCTGACTTTTCCACCATTCAAACGTTTATTACAGAATGTTCTAATAAGTTTTTTTTCAGCGGCATCTCTTATGCTACTAATACTGATGCCGAAATATACTGGTCAGGTCTTCCCGGGGTTAAGTATCAAATCTCATGGCGCAAACTTGGTACAACCGACTGGAATGTATCAAAGTACGTATCACCGGGTTATACAGGTAAAGCTTTTTATAAACTCTCAGGTCTCTCTCCGTATACAATTTATGACGCAAAGGTTCAGGCATTTTGCTCTGATGGCAGTACTTCATCCTTCTCAGATACACAAACATTTTTAACACAATGCGGCTACATTGGATATTTAAGTGAAGTAATTAAAACGCCTACAAGTGTAGGTGTAAGGTGGGGAGGCCCGGAAACAGGAACAAGTTACACTATTCGATGGGCAGAGTTCAATCAGCCCTGGCAAGGCAGTGCAACTGTTAATACCAATAGATATACAATCAAAGGACTTAAGCCATTCCGGACATATCAGGTAGAAGTTAAGTCTAACTGCCCAGGCGCTCAAAACTTTTTCAGTGTAGTTAGTACCAATACTCAGTGCGGCTTTATTTGGCCTGACAATACAATCAGCTCACTGTCATCTACCTCATTAGCTATGACCCTTAGCGATAGTGCCATAGGCTTTGATACAAAAATTTATTATTTATCATTAAATCGCTCACGATCTGACGCACAATCGATATCTATCAAAAAAGCACCCACGGCCAGCATGTCCGGCTTAACCCCAAATGATATGTATATGGTCCAGCTACTCCCTGACAGATCCGATTGCCAGGAAGTTCAAAGTATCGTTTATGTGCTGCCTCCTTCCTTAACCCGTTCTGCAACCATTTACTCGGTTACCAACGGTAACTGGGATAATCCCGATACCTGGTCAGCCCGCAGAATACCGGATAAAACAGATACTGTCGGCATACGCCATACGGTCACAATACCGGACAACACCACGGGAACGGCAGAGTACATTATGTATTATAAAGCCGGCAGAATCATTCAGAAATCCGGTGCCCGGCTACAAACCGGATATTAAGTAATACTTTCCTGAAGCCGTTTTGTATAACGGCTTCAGGAAAGTATGCTTTGTTAGTCCGGCACTACTTTACCTGCTGGCGGTACTTTCCTTATGCACTCTTTTAGGTAGCGCGGGAAATACCCGTTCAATGGCGCGGGCAGCTTCAGCCGGCGTGGCGTAGGCCCTTGTTTTGTAGCAGACTACCGTATCAGTCAGCCCAGCTGAATTCGCCCGGTAGCTGATGAGTACACCGTGAAATCTGTCATCGATGATAAATACCGCATGGTCGCACTTATTCAGACCGTGATAAACCACTGTCCGGGTAGATGACAGAATCCACAGGATCAGCATCAGACAGATCAGGATAATTACGATCAGAATAACCGGGTGCTCGATGGCCATCGGGTGACCATAGCGTCTTTCGAAAAGAAAATGCTCTCTGATCATTCCGCTTCAGGATAAATGTGGATAAATTCAGTAAAACACGCCTGAATCGCATGCCAGGTAATACAATTCAGCGACCGGAAACGGTCATTATCTTCTTCAACCATCATGTATCCCGCCTCGCTGGTCAGCAGTTTCAGCGAATCCCCGATTTCACCGGGCCGGAGTTTTCCGGTTTTCAGAAAATTGCTTACGATCTCCGCCGGTGTCTTGTGCAGATTAACAGTCAGACTCATCATCTCAAGATAGCGGATGAGATAGCCGGCCAGCCTGCGCGAAACAGGATATACCTCGTGATGGGGCCGGGCCTGCCGTTCCAGGGCGGCAATCTCGCCCATCAGAAAAAGTACGTCGATGAACAGATTGGACTTCTGTAGATCAGGGTCGGCTTGCTTCTGGTGCTCTGCTTCATTTACCAGTTCAGTTGCAAAGTCTGTAATTAATATATCCGTGTAAGTCTGGATGGTCATCAGAATATAGAGGTTTGACTTGTGGGTGTCTGATTTAGTTTTGCCAGATCAGCGGCCAGTTCCTTATCGATCATGGCCTCAAACTTGTCCATGATCCGCTTATTCTCCGGGTGCCTGTGCTGCTGATATTTCTGCTTTGCGTGCCAGTACTGGAGTACCAGCACGCGGAAATCGCTATTTTCCATCCCGCAGAAAATTGAAGATGTAGATCACGTTGTGCTCCTTCTGCATGCTGCGCGAGTAGAGCCAGCCGGCCTTCACTTCCTCGTAGTAGTATTTTTTCAACAGGCCCTTATCGCCGTGAGTCAGTTCATTGCCCACATGAATATACGTCTGTGTGTGCCGGGCCAGCTGAAGCTCATCGACGCCGTACACATTACCCTTACCGGTTTCCGTATTAAACCGCTCGGTAATCCAGCAGCCCACCACAACCTGAGGCTTCATCTGCATCACCGCATGATTACCGGTTATCTTCAGCACGTCATCCGGATACTGAACTCGGGGGATGCCGTTCAGATCGTACAGTTCTCTGACGCCCGGCAGATTGCTTTGCTGTAAACAGGAATCAGTGACGGGGATCCCCAGCGCACGGCCGACCGCCCCGTTGCCGGCTCCGATCTCAATGGCCGTGCGGTCGCCGATCTCGTCTTCCAGAAAACGGATCAGTTCCGTGGTCGGCAGCTGATACACTGCATGCTTGTGACAGAATGCCGACAGCTGCTCCTGGCTGAAGCGGGCCAGATCCGCTGCGGGAACCGGTATTAGTTTCCCCACGGGCATAAGCAGCGCCTCCAGCTCAGCGGGGACAGTGGAATTAATAAGTGTTCCGTTCATCTTTCTGAAGCATTGAAACCTTAACCTGTGAAACAAACTGACTTTCCATAATCGAAATAGCCTTGCGGAAAAGTTCGGCCGCATCCATACCATTCAGCTGGCCGGCATTATGGATTATCGCCGTTACGCCGTTGCAGAACCCGAACAGCAGGGCATTAATCCCCATTTCTGTATACCGGCCTTCACCGTCATGCCACTGGTCCAATGGCAGGTTATGGCTGTATTCCACTTCGACCTGTCGCGCACTGGTGGTGCCACTTTGGGTGGCCGTTGCGTCGATCCGGACAATGGCCTCGTAGGTGAAGTCAATTTTGATACCTTCCATGTTTAGTTGCGTTGATGTTGACAGAGGCGTTTCTGAATGTGCTGCATGATGTTTTCGGCCTCCCGGATCAGCTCCGGATTATTGATTTGCCTGGCAGCAAGGCGGGCTTTTGCTGCCAGCAGGTACACAGCGACCTGATCGGCTTTGGCCGGTTGCGTTGTTTTCCGTACGTTTGTCATGGTTTTTGAAGTTGGCCCCGGGTAGTTGTTGGAAGCGATACCCGGGGCTTTTTTTATTGTGAGAAATTAAGTTGCGTAATCGCAGCCGGCTACCGTTTTCATCACGGCCGCCAGCCCTTCAGCTGTCAGCGTTTCCACCGGTAACAGATCCCTGTGGATTCCGTCTGTATACCACTCCGGATGAGCTGACAGAAATTGCAGCAGGCCCACCCAGCTGTAGGTACTCAGCTCAATCCGCACCGGATCGGAGACCCCTTCGGGATTATATACTTCCGGACTTTTCCCCAGCTGATCGTAGGTTACCCGGTAGTTTTCCGCTTTCAGCAGTTTCCGGGCAGGCAGCACCAGAAACGACGCCCCGCGGACCATATAGTGAAAATCCGGCCATCTGCCCTCCAGTGCTGCCAGGCACTCATTGTTGGCGCAGAACTCCAGCCGGTGACAGATATTCATCCGGTTACCGTACTGATCATTGATCCAGGCCAACAGGTGGGTCCTGACGGGATATATCATCCTGAAGCTGACTTTTTACAATGGCCGGCAGCTGACTGAGAATTACCTGATATACGCTCAGCGGCCGGTTGCCCAGATTAACCAGGGCAATATCCAGCTGATTGAGGAAAGACTGCTCGGCCACTGAAAGCGGAACCCGCTGCATCAGCTGGTGCAGCACTTTGGCTACCACCAGCCTGATCTTAAACCGGAAGCGCTTGTTGTGGCGTTTGCGGTGCCAGCTCTCCAGATTCCACGCCGACCGCTGCTGCACGTACTCCTGTAGCACCAGCACCTCGATGGTCAGCTTCCGGGTCTCCGTAACGTAGATATACTGCAGGTGCCGTTTAAGAAACTCGGCCAGGGCCAGCCGCTCGGCCGGATACAGGTGTAATTCAAGATTCATAGTCCGATCAGTTATGCCGGTTCCATGTCCAGCCCGCCCGTCGTTCAAACTGGCAGATCTTGTCTCCCCGGTTACCGTCAAAGCTATGAAAAATGGCCGCAGCTTCTACCCTGCCCTTCCAGCCCGGCGGCGTTTCGAATTCGATTTTCTTCTGCCACAGCGATGTCCAGTAACCGACATTCTGGTATATCTTCTTTCCCCGGTGCTGCACATCGTACGAGTAGCGCAGAACCGAGTTCCCGTCGATGAACCGGACGACGACCTGAATGCAGGCCTCCTGCTTCAGCGGATCGGCCGCGCCGGGATTCTGCGGTTTGGGTGATGCGGGGGGGTGTGTGCTTATTGTCATGGATTATAACTGGTTTAAAATGTTACATTGGTTGATTTGGTCTCAGATCCACGCCGATACCGGCTGCCAGTTCGTGGAAGCGCTTCAGGGCGGCTTCCCCGTAGCGGGCAATCTGATTTTCAAGGAACCGGTAGGCCTCGATATAGGTCTTCAGCTGAAGCTGCTTCGGGGCGCGGCCGACGCGGTGGCGGTGCAGGTTGCGGACGGCCAGACTCACCCGCTGGGAAACGTACGACTGGCGGTAATGGCGGTAATTCTCGTCGATCCAGCCGGCCGTTGCCCGGAATCCGCGCAGGTTTTCCCAGTCAAAGAATCCCGTTCCGGATTTTACCTGCGCATACGGCTCGGGAATCCACTTGTCCGGATGGCGCTGGTAATAAGCCGCCACCAGATCCACGCGCTTAAAGAGCTTATCCTGAAACCCGTCCCATTCGCGGTCGGTGAGCGGTGACTGGAAATTGCCGTACACGCCGAAGAGAATGCTGCGCAGAATGACCCGTTCTTCCTGCTCTGACCACCGGCGGGCGGTGTAGAGCACCTGTCTGGCATACGCCCAGAAACTGCGCACATAGCCTTCGCGCATTTCCAGCCGTTTTTGCTCGCTCATCGACGGCCGGGGCCGCTGTGTACCCGTGAGCCTCGCTTTCAGCCTCGCACCGGCCCCGTTTGGGTTTTCCACTGCGTTTTCCACCGCCCGCGCCCCCCCCGGCCCCTTGTCTCCGTTTCCGGCGCTGTCCGAAGGTTGGGACTGACTTTCTGTCAGTTGCCTCTGCTGCGGCCGTTCGGTGTCGCTGTAATTGTCGCTGTGCTCAGACATAAGGCGCGTATGCTGCTTGTCGCTGTGCACATTTCCACGTTTATATGTTTCAGTTTCTTTGTCTCTGTATGTTACAGTGACTTGGTATGCGGAGGAAAGCTCCGTTGATGACTGAGCGAATTGCGGTATTTCTGTCTGAGAAACAACGCTATCCACATGCAATTGTGCAATACCGACCAGCTCCCAGAATTCGGCCTGTTTGGGCCCGAAAAGCACCTGCTCGTTGATCCGGATTTCATAATCAGAGCGCGAGCCGTGCCACTTGTAGAAGCTCACCAGACCGACCTTCTGGAGCTTTCTGACGTGGTCGCGGGCCTGCCGGTCAGACAGGGAGCGGCGCTCACCGATTTTGACGGAATTGGTAAACAGCGGCGGCAGCTGCGGATTACCGGCCGGATCCAGAAAGGCCGCCTTGCCGGCCTTAATGAACAGGGCTTCGCAGTAGGTGACATAATCCTTGATCAGCCGCTCGCCGGTGGCTTTCACGTTGGCAGAAATCTCTTTGGGCTGCCAGGGAATCTGAACCGGCCGGCCACGGCGGGTAGTGGTGTAATACTGCACCGGAACCGCCTCGTTCAGCTGCTGCACCTGTTTGTGCCAGCGTAGCAGCATATCGCCCTGTGAAATCGGTAAACGTACTGGTTTACGCATAATGAACTGAAAAGTCGTTGAATTTGGGCCCATCCCCTTCGGAGGGACAGGCCCGGAAATAGACAGCTCTGCTGTGGCCTACTTCGGTGGTGATGCTCCGGGAGTCGAACCCGCTGCGGCAGCCGTCGGCTGCTTCTCCATAGACGGCATCAAGATGGGGCCGGGACCAGTGATCCCGGCCTATCCAAACTACGTCTTGTAATTTTCCCTTAAACCCTGGCAAACGGATTTAGCTCCCTGCAGCCGGGGTCGAACCGGCACCTCCGGACAGGTTTTCTGACATCGACACCTGATGCTGTCCGGCGACTTACCCTTTGCCTATGCGGGAGTATTTTCCTGAAGCTGAGCGGGCCGAAACGGCCCGTCCAGACCTGACGTATTAAAGCACAGAAAATTTTTCGGCGGGACTATACTGGCCGGACCGGCCTTTGCGATTCCGGCCCGGCAGTACGACTATATCCACACCATTTAACGCCCCGCGTGGGGTTGGTTGCGGGAGCCGGACTCGAACCGGCGACCTGGAGCTTATGACCGCGATGGCGTACCATACTCCCGAGCTTCCATCTGCTCTATCCCGCAGTAAAAAATCTGTCCGGCCAGATAATCCTGACGCGCGGCTGAACCGAACCGGATTCCGCCGGCAGACCGGCTATATTCCGTGTACTCCTGTGAACTGCTGAGAATCTTAGGCCGGCTCAAGATGGCCGGCCCAGACTAACCTACCGTTTGAAACTACGTTTAACCCTTTACCTATTCGCTCTTCCAGTCCGGTACAGCCTGTACATAGGCTTTCCGTACCTGACTTAATATTTTTTTCAGCTCGTCGGCCTCCCGGATATCCACCGCCGACGGCCGTCGATGACTCATAGCATCCGCTTCGCGCTCGGCTATCATGTGTCTGATCCGCTGGCAGAGTCCTTCAATGGTATCAGGCCACACCTGCATTTTTATGCCACCCGGCCGGGTTATTGTTTGGATCCGGACGGCCGATTTCCTGCATAACTGCGGCCATTTTCAGTCGGTCATCAATTGTGCGGTTGATGTGATAGGTGGCCATACCGGCAAGGTAAAATACATGCGCCAGCTCGGCAGCGCTTTTAGGCGGGCACCTCTCGTCGACCAGAGCAGTAAGGTCACGCATTACCGTCTGAACGCAGGTGGCATGATCTGCTTTCGCGGCAAAGCGACGAAACGCACGGTTAGAGGCTTCCTGAATGCAGGCAGTTAATTTTTGGTCATACTCGGCCGATACCCCGAAGAAATCTTTCGGTTCTGTTGTGCACTGCTCCGGCAGAAACAGCACTGATAGTGACCTGAACGTAACGGTTGTTTCCATTAGTGATAACTCATTTCAATTTCCAGAAAATCAGCCTCTGCCATATCCTCCCAAAACAGGAGAAAGCTGTAGGTTGCGTGGCCGCCCAGCAGCCGGTAAGCCCATTTCGGAAGACCGGCGAACCACTCCGCCCGCCGCTTCCAGATCAGCCACTTTTGATAGGCCAGACGAAGCTCATTCATACCGGTGTTTTTTCTGGTGGCCCTTCAGGGCCGCCGGTGAACCAAAGACTCTCCCGCATTTGGGGCACTCCAGCCCGCTGGCGGGCAGTACTTGCGGAGCAGGCGCGGCCGGCGCTTCCCTGACGACCGGTGCAGGCGGGTACACACACGCACCACCTTTTCCATGAGCCCCGGCATTCCCGTCCGTACAGAGACCACCGGCCAGGCCCGCTCCTGATTTCTTTGTATAATATTCCCGGAACCAGTCCCCGACGGCAACCCCTGCGTTATGGGCGGCTATGCCCAGCAGGTTCAGAATCGACCGCTGTATGGATTCGTCGCTGGCGGCTACGCCGTGCATGCGTTCCATCAGCTCCTCCATCCGGGTCAGTGCCGCTGTTCGTCGGGACGGTACCATTATGCGCTCCGTTTAAGACCTACTTCACCGAACTTTCGGGTTGTGGATGCCCAGAGCCGGAAGATCTGACGCTTTCGCTGGAGACTCTCCAGTTGTGGCCTCAGGCTGGCATAAGCCTGACACTGGGGATGCATCTGGGTAATGCTGCCCTGCATCTGATCGATGTGCTTATCAGCTTCTTCCACGATCTCACAGCGCTGCTCCCACGTAAACGCATCAGGATTTTCCAGTGCTAAAAGCTGCTCAACGGTACGCATATACGTTACAGGTCTTTAAACAGGTCTTTAAGTCGTTTACGGTCATGGGCTTTGGCTACCAGCAGCTGAACCAGCTGAATCAGAACCAGGCTGACAATGAACACGCCCAGCACAAACAATCCCGGCGGCGCCGGATAGATCCGTTCGACGAACACCAGCCACAGCCGGCTAAGTATCTGAATTGCCTTCTCCATTTTCTTCGTAAGGGAAAATATCCAGTATGGGCGTGCGGTTAATGTCGGTAATCTCGTAAGGCATCAGAATTCTCTTCAGACTCGTCTCCAGACGTTCATAGGCCTGTTTGACCGACTCTGCGTTGATCAGCATCAGATTGACCAGCTTCTTCTCGCGGCCTTTGTCATCTTCAGTCGTAAAAACAACCTTGCATTTATACCAGGTTTCGCCTCCTTCGTCAATAAAAAAGACATCGGCCAGCTTCATTTTGCTGATTTTGCCCACCGTAAACTCCGGCGTATTATCAGCCGTTTCCTGATACAAACGCGCTTCGGCGTCGGTGTAACTCACCGCATCCAGCAGGTAAAACTCAGTGATGGTTTTCATCTTCACCTGATCGCCCTGCCGGTCGGTGACGATTTCCTCTTTCTGGTACTTGATACTACCCTGATACCACGTTGGCATAGTTAAACCGATTTTAGGGTTCTGGCTCGTTCCGTTTCTTCCAGTTCTTTCCGGAAACGTTCGTTCCGGGCTACCTCGCGCTCGACCGACCGAATCAGGTCGCGCTTGGTTTTACTGAGTCGCTTTGGTTTCATGGTGCTGTTCAAATAACGCTTTACTTTCGGGTATCAACCGCACAAATACATCACGTAGTGGCCACGGAGCATGGCGAAGATCATAATGGCTATAACTTGCAACAGATCGCCAGTGGCGCTCTAATGAGTTTTTCTTTAACTCCAGAAATATCTCCATCCGTACCAGTGGATCAGCGCTCTCATATAGACTCCATAAGGCGTTTTTTGTCTTTCCTGTGGTCAAAATGCGTCGCGCCATGACAATAAAAGGCTTTTAGTCTTCGTTTGGTAAGATGTCGGGACGAGACTAAGCACCCCGACATCCACAACCATGACCTACAAAAACATGATCGGTCCAGACCCGATCCGTGAGCCAATAGTGGCTCCCAATGCCAGTGAACAAGACAAGCTTGACACTGAATACTTACACTTTCTGCAGAAAGGGAATTATCCTTCCGGCTCCGTTTATGAATTCCTGTATGTCTATTACAGAAACCAGGAAACCGAACATATTAAGCTCATTGAGCAGGGCCGGGCTATCCTAGACCGCCTTTCGGACGACGGCCTCATTTTCCTAACCCCCTACGGCGCAAAACTGACCGCAAATGGTCGCCGGTATTTAGCCGACATTTAGCGACACCACTTTATTTATGGCCGGGCAGCTGTCACTACCCGGCTTTTTCAATTTCCAGCTCCAGCTGCTCCAGCTCCGGAATCCGGTTGCTCCAGATGTCCTCCCAGGTGAAGCCAAGGAAGCCAACCAAGCAATGCAGTATCCAGCCGGGCAATACCCGCAGGTCGATCTTTTCCGGATTCTTCCGCTCCTTACCCAGCACCGACCGCTCAAAGTAGATCAGGCAGTTACCATCTTTCAGACTCTGCCGGACGAGTACCGAGTTCATCTCGTTCCATCGGTCCAGGTCGGTCTGGCGGAGCCGTTCATAATGTTGTTGTAAGGTGCTCATAGGCTTTTTCGACCGCTAAAGCATATATCTTGCTATTTCTGTTTATATTGCTGCAATATTTGTTACAACGTTTGTTACATGTCCTGTAGCAATAACAGCAGCAAATATAATGTTAACTTTAAACAGATTGCAAGTAAAAATGTAATTTTTTTAAAGTTTAATTAGGTATTCACTATAAATATCCTGATTAACAATGGATTACAACTTTTCTGAAAAAGTCGATTTATTAATCAGAGAGTCAGGCAAGACGAAAAAGAGCCTATATGACTTTCTCGAAATGACTGCGCAAGGCTTCGATAACATGATGAAGCAGAACTCCTTTTCGGCAATCAGGCTTGCTAAAATTGCCGAATTCTTTGAGATTCAGGTAGGTTTCTTTTATGATCAGCCCTCTAATACATATAAAAGGAAATCGGGCGACGGAGGTGCTTTCGGGGAACAAGTTTTAGACGAACTTAGAAAAGTCTTTAAAGAAGAGTTGAATCAAAAAAACCAACAACTCTTGGCAAAAGACAGGCAATTAGAAAATAAAGACAGACAGTTAGAGAATAAGGATAAGCTACTTGAGGGCATGCAACGGACTATTGACGCTCTGGTGGGAAAGTCTAGCGACGTAACAGCAGATGACCGGCATGACGACCCAAAGATTATTGTCCATCCTGCCTTCGCAAGAAAAAGCGAAGAGGAGGTAAATGATTACCAGATCGCTTAAAAATAGCTCCGGCTATTTTTTTGCCAGCACTGAGGGTACATGCGCGGTTACGTCGTAATATATATATAGTATAACGCTATGTATATCGGTCTAAATGAACTTCTTATAAGAAGACCTTGAATCCCAGCCGGATCACCAGAGAAGCCTCGTCACACGACGAGGCTT
Source organism: Arsenicibacter rosenii (assembly GCF_001870735.1). Classification (GTDB taxonomy): domain Bacteria; phylum Bacteroidota; class Bacteroidia; order Cytophagales; family Spirosomataceae; genus Arsenicibacter; species Arsenicibacter rosenii. The sequence continues at coordinate 37,208 of NZ_MORL01000018.1, forward strand.
TTTCTTTTTGCCGTTGTGCCAGCCAAAAGTCAGCCAGACCACTTCCGGCGAACGGAAGCTGACAGGACCGTCCGGCACTCCCCTTGCCAGGCGCCAATAACGGTACTTACAGCGCTCATGTAATCAACGACTGAAGAGCGTGAGTCTTGCTCCTCCGCCCATGAACGGGACGTCAGCGACTATAAGCAGAAGAGCCGTTCTGGTTTCAATCGATAAAGCGCGGCAAGATGCTATAATCCGTACTTCAGAAACGTTTTTTTTTGCCTGCCGATACGTTAAAAAATGCACATTCATGTCGTTTTTATGGCCGGAAACGCATTTGTCACTCAATCACGCAGGTGGGTTTTGTTAATTGTACTTCCCAACATAACCGTATTTTCATTGTAAAATATTCATTAACTAAGATGATTTATAATCAAAGTCACAATTTAAGATTTCTAAAACTTCGTTCGGCCAAAACGCTTTATTACCAAATTTTTTTGTATTATCTTGCACCACTTCGTCAAAAACTACTGTAGAACCGGCTAAATAATTTAATCTTTTAGCACCGGCTTGAACCACCTGGATTTTCTAATTTGTTAATAATCGTCGCAGCAATGGTGGCCGAAGAGTACAACCCACCAACGCGAGGACATAACCAGTAGCAGTTACGTCCCATGTCTGATCAAATTGACCAGTCGGAATGCCGAATCACCGATGTCCGGCACAGCCTGGAAGGGCAAACAAATGAATTGGGCCTCTACCGCCCGGATTACGAACACGATAACTGCGGCATCGGCTTTGTGGCTGACATCAAAGGCCGGAAATCGCACCAGATCGTAGCAGATGCCCTGCACATGCTCCACCGCATGGAGCATCGTGGTGCCTGTGGTTGTGAACCCAATACAGGTGACGGTGCGGGCTTACTCATCCAGATTCCACACGAATTCTTTGTGGATGAATGCCGTAAATTATTTATTCACCTGCCGGCCGCTCAGGAATACGGCGTGGGTATGGTGTATTTCCCGAAAGAATCTAAGCTGCGCGAAGAATGCCGTGCGATTCTGAACCGGAAAATCAAGCGGCTTGGCATGGAGTTGCTCGGCTACCGTGTTGTTCCTGTCGATAGCAGCGACCTGGGTAACGGCTCACGCGTGGGCGAACCACAGATGGAGCAGGTGTTTATCAAACGCCCTGATACGGTTACGAACGACGAGGACTTTGAGCGTAAACTCTACGTTCTCCGGAACTATAGTACTCGCATCATTAACGAATCAGTAAAAGGCGTTAACAACGACTTCTACTTCGCTTCGCTGTCGTGCCGGGTTATTACCTATAAAGGTCAGCTGACGACCGGTCAGTTAAACGCGTACTTCCCTGACCTGTCGCGCGAAGAAGTAGTATCGGCCCTGGGTGTTGTACACTCCCGTTTCTCGACCAACACCTTCCCGTCGTGGAAACTGGCCCAGCCATTCCGTTACATTGCCCACAACGGTGAAATCAACACCGTAAAAGGAAACGTAAACTGGATGAAGGCCGCCGAGCGCATGCTGAAATCGTCGAAATTCACCGACGAGGAAATGGACATGCTGCTGCCAATCTGCGACCACCGCCAATCGGACTCCGCCAACCTGGATAATGCCATCGAACTGCTGGTGATGAGCGGCCGCTCGCTGCCACACGTCATGATGATGCTGATTCCGGAAGCATGGGACGGCAACGAACACATGGACGATAACCGCCGGGCATTCTATGAATACCATGCGGCCCTGATCGAACCATGGGACGGTCCGGCTTCAATTTCGTTTACCGATGGCAAAATCGTCGGGGCCACGCTCGACCGGAACGGTCTGCGCCCGTCGCGCTACTGGGTAACCAACGACGATGTCGTAATCATGGCCTCTGAAGCCGGTGTGATCGACATTGATCCTGCCAAAATCGTGTCAAAAGGCCGTTTGCAGCCAGGCAAGATGTTTGTAGTGGATATGGAAGCAGGCCGCATCATTGCCGATGAGGAACTGAAAGCCGGCATCTGCTCACGGCAGCCATACCAGCAGTGGATCGATCAGTATAAAATCAAGATTTCTGAGCTGGAAGCCCCGGCCCGTAAATACAGCCGCTACGACGAAAAAGCGCTGCTGACCCGTCAGAAGGCATTCGGCTTTACGTCGGAAGACCTCCGGATGATTCTGGCGCCAATGGTCGAAACCGGTAAGGAAGCACTCGGCTCAATGGGCACCGATACACCGCTGGCGGTGCTGTCGGATCAGAGCCAGCACATGAGCCACTACTTCAAGCAGTTGTTCGCGCAGGTAACCAACCCGCCGATTGACTCGATCCGGGAGCGGTCTATCATGTCGCTGATTTCGTTCGTAGGCGCTACCTATAACCTCCTCGACGAATCGCCGGAACACTGCAAGCAGGTCGAACTGGACCAGCCTGTTCTGACCACAAAAGAATTCGACAAACTGCGGTTTATTGACCGTCACCACTTCCAGGCCAAAACCATCAACACGTATTTCCGTGCGGATGCGGGTGGCCAGGGACTGGAGCGTGCTCTGGAGCGCATCTGCCGCTATGCCGAAGACGCCATCGAAGACGGTTTTGAAATCATCATCCTGTCTGACCGTGCCATTGACTCCGACCACGCACCGGTGGGATCATTGCTGGCAACAGCCGCCGTTCACCACCACCTGATCCGTCGCGGGCTACGCGGCAATATCGGGCTGCTGGTTGAAGCCGGTGACGTCTGGGAGACACACCACGTAGCGACCCTGATCGGGTACGGCGCGTCGGGTGTGAACCCGTACATGGCCTTCGAAACCATCGCTCAGATGCGGGAGAAGAATCAGCTGGGTGTCGATTATCCGGAAGAAAAACTATTCCAGAACTATATTAAAGCCGTTAACGGCGAGTTGCTCAAAATCTTCTCGAAGATGGGGATCTCAACCCTGCAATCATACCAGGGGGCGATGATCTTCGAATGTCTGGGGCTGAACGAAGATGTCGTTAACCGCTATTTTACCGGAACAGTATCGCGGATCGGCGGTATGGGGCTGGAAGAAATTGCAAAAGAGATTCTGGTCCGCCACCGGACTGCCTTCCCGGAAACGCCGTCCCTGTCGGTGCAGCGTCTGGAAGTCGGTGGTGTCTACCAGTGGAAGCAACGCGGGGAGAAGCACATCTTCAATCCGGATACCATCCACCTGTTGCAGGAATCGACCAAGCGCGACGACTATCAGCTGTTCAAGCGGTATTCGAAACTGATTAATGATCAGACCGAAAAAGCCATTACGCTGCGTGGGCTGCTGAAGTTCAAGAAAGGCATGCCGATTTCGATTGACGAAGTAGAACCAATCGAAAACATCTACAAGCGTTTTGCGACGGGAGCCATGTCCTTTGGCTCAATCTCGTGGGAAGCCCACACAACGCTGGCCATTGCCATGAACCGCATTGGCGGGAGAAGCAATTCCGGTGAGGGTGGTGAAGATGAGCTGCGGTTTACACCGCTGGCCAACGGCGACAGTCTGAACTCGGCCATCAAGCAGGTGGCGTCGGGCCGCTTCGGGGTAACCAGCCATTACCTGACCAACGCGCAGGAACTTCAGATCAAAATGGCACAGGGTGCCAAGCCGGGTGAAGGTGGTCAGCTGCCAGGGCACAAGGTTGACGACTGGATTGGCCGGACCCGCCACTCGACGCCGGGTGTGGGTTTGATTTCGCCGCCGCCTCACCACGATATTTATTCAATCGAAGACTTAGCCCAGCTGATCTTCGACCTCAAAAATGCCAACCGTGCCGCACGAATCAGCGTGAAGCTGGTGTCGGAAGCCGGTGTTGGTACAATTGCTACGGGGGTTGCCAAAGCCCATGCCGACCACATCCTGATTTCAGGTTACGATGGCGGTACGGGGGCCTCGCCGCTGTCATCGATCCGTCACGCGGGTCTGCCATGGGAGCTTGGTCTGGCCGAAACCCACCAGACACTGGTGCGTAACAAACTGCGTGGCCGTGTAACGGTGCAGGCCGACGGACAGATCCGTACCGGCCGTGACCTGGCGATTGCCGCCCTTCTGGGTGCCGAAGAATTTGGTGTAGCCACAGCAGCGCTGGTTGCGGCGGGCTGTATCATGATGCGGAAATGCCACCTGAACACCTGCCCTGTCGGGGTAGCCACCCAGAACAAGGAACTGCGCGCCATGTTTACCGGCAAACCGGAGCACGTGGTGAACATGTTCAAGTTCATGGCAACAGAACTGCGTGAGATTATGGCTGAACTCGGTTTCCGTACCGTCGATGAAATGATCGGTCAGGTACAGGTACTGGAGCCACGCGAAAACATCAAACACTGGAAATACAAAAATGTCAACCTGAACGCGCTGCTTTACAAAGAGCCTGTCAGCCTTGACGTATCGCTTTACAAGCAGGAAGAGCAGGATCACGGCATCGATCAGGTACTTGATCGTGAACTGATCAAGGTTGCTCAGCCTGCCCTCGAAAAAGGCGAGTCGGTGTATGGCGAATATGCCGTAAACAACCTGAACCGCTCGGTAGGTACCATGCTGTCGAACGAGATTTCGAAAGTGTACGGCGGCTCCGGCTTACCGGACAGCACGATCCACTTCAAACTGCGCGGCACGGCCGGTCAGAGCCTTGGCGCTTTCAGCACAAGCGGCATTAAGCTTGAACTGGAAGGGGATGCCAACGACTACTTCGGTAAGGGCCTCTGCGGTGCGAAACTGATCGTTTATCCTGACCGCACGGCAACCTTCCAGCCGGAAGAAAACAGCATCGTCGGCAACGTATCGTTCTACGGAGCGACATCGGGTGAGGCCTTCATCCGTGGTATGGCCGGTGAGCGTTTCTGCGTCCGTAACTCAGGGGCAAAAGTCGTTGTAGAAGGGATCGGTGATCACGGTCTGGAGTACATGACCGGCGGTCTGGCCATCATCCTCGGGCAAACAGGCCGCAACTTTGCCGCTGGTATGTCGGGCGGGGTGTCCTATGTCTGGGATAAAGACGGCTCGTTTGCGTCGAAAGTAAACCGCGAAATGGTGAATCTCGATGTGCTGAATGAAGAAGATCAGGCGATCCTGCGCGAATACGTGGAAAAACATTTCCAGTATACAACCAGCAACGTGGCCCTGGCGCTGATTCAGGATTGGGACAACAGCATCAGCCAGTTCGTGAAAGTACTGCCAAACGACTTTAAGCAGGCATTAGCGAGCCGCGGCGTTTCGCTCTCGGAACAGATCCGTGACAAAAACGTAGTTTATCAGGACATTGTCGTAGATGTAACGCAAGGTTAACGCTTCATGCGCTTACCTCCTCCTTATCTGATCACGGAATCTAAGCTGACTGGTTATCTGCTTAAATTTCGTGATCAGGATGATAAATCAAACTATTTAGGACAAGCAGGTTACACATTAGACAATTGGGAGCTACTGCTGGCAGATCTTCTCAGGTTGGTAGAAACGAACGATGCCGTATTGGATAAACCAAGTGTTTATGGCCAATCCTATCAGGTAATAGGAGAGCTAACAGGACCCACAGGTCGTAAATTATCAGTAAAAACCATTTGGATGCTAGACATCGATGAGGAAAAAACTAAATTTATAACCTTGTATCCAAACAAATAAACGCCATGCGGTTACCTCTTTACGAAAGGGTTATTCTCTTGAAAGATATACCAGAGACCGGTTTTGAAAAAGGAGATATTGTTACGACTGTGGAGTTTATCCAGGGCCGTCGCGGCTTGCCGGATGCTTACTATGTCGAAGCCTTCAACGCGTTGGGTAAAACGATAGCTACCTTTATCGTGGAGGAGAAATTTCTGGGAGCATTACAGGAAAGTGATGTACTAAGTAGTCGTTCTAAAGAACCCTCCAAACCGTTAGAGCAAGGTGTGATTGTTAATTTTGAACAACCTTCAGCAGTCAGCCAAATGATAACGATACCGGAAAAACCGTTAGCGAACGAGCTATTTGAACTACTCTGTGAACGATTTATCCGAGAGCAGTTACCTGAAAACCAGGCACAGCTTGAAGCAGCTATCTGGCTTTTCCAGCACGAAGTTTGTTCGCTGGGCAAAGCAAGTCAACTGTCAGGGTTATCTGTCTACCTGTTTCAGAGCGTGTTAGCATCACGTTCTATACCAATTAGCTACGATACGGAAGATTTTCGCGAAGATTTAAATACATTAGATCAGAACAAGATTTTTCAGAAAACGTCCTGATGATTGTTATTGGTGAAGCCTCAAGTGTAATAGCCTTAGTTCAGCTTGGGCAGCTAAGCTTACTAAAAAAGCTCTATACTGAAGTATACATTCCTCATTTGCTCTATGCAGAGGTCATGCCTATATTTAGTGACTTAGCGCTTTCGTCAAGTGATTTACTACTTGCGGTTAAGAATCGGGAAATACAAGTTCGCAGTAGTTGGGAAGATGAACCTGTTTCACCACATATTCATTCGCACCTTACAAAGGCTGAAGCAGATGCAGTCAATCTGGCTTTTGAATTAGGAAACTGTTATTTGTTAGCAAGTGACCGGATTATCCGAAAAGAAGCAAAGGCTGCCGGCATCATCTCAATTGGCCTTTTGGGGTTATTACACCAGGCAAGGAAGTCTCACTTAATAGACGCCCTAACACCTCTTTTAGACCAGCTGAGGAGTAAGTTAGTGCAGCCCATTAGTGAGCGTTTATATACTGAAGTATTACAAAGCATTCATGATTAGTCATGGGAAAACCGACAGGATTTTTAGAATTTGCCCGCGAACTGCCTAAAAAGCGTGACGTACAGGAGCGGGTTCACGACTATAAAGAAATTGAGATGCCGTTTGCTGAGTCTGACTCGCAGCGGCAGGCTGCCCGCTGTATGGACTGTGGCACTCCGTTCTGCCACAGCGGCTGTCCACTGGGTAATATCATTCCGGAATTCAACGATGCCGTTTACGAGGAAAACTGGGCGTATGCGTATGAACTGCTGAGTTCGACCAACAACTTCCCGGAATTTACGGGCCGCATCTGCCCTGCTCCCTGCGAAGCGTCGTGTGTACTGGGTATCAACAAACCACCGGTTGCCATCGAATTTATTGAGAAGTCGATTGTAGAGGCAGCCTTTGCCAAAGGGTATGTACAGCCGAAAACACCGGCACAGCGTACGGGTAAAACCGTTGCTGTGATCGGCGGCGGCCCGGCTGGTATGGCAGCCGCCGCACAGCTCAACAAAGCGGGTCACACCGTAACAGTTTTTGAGCGTGCTGACCAGATTGGTGGTTTGTTGCGGTACGGCATTCCGGACTTTAAACTGGAAAAAACGGTAATCGACCGTCGTCTGGCGGTGATGGAAGCCGAAGGCATCACGTTCAAAACCGGTGTAAACGTTGGTAAAGACATCAAAGCTGCCGACTTGCTCGATAGTTTCGATGCGGTGGTTCTGAGCGGTGGTTCTACTGTACCGCGTGACCTGCCGATCAAAGGCCGTGAGCTGAAAGGGGTTCATTTTGCCATGGAGTTCCTGAGCCAGCAAAACAAGCGGGTGGCCGGACGTCCGGTGGAAGTGGATCATCGTGGCGCTGCCTACGAAAACGGCGAGCTGCTGGCTACCGGTAAAAACGTGGTCGTTATCGGCGGGGGTGATACCGGCTCCGACTGTGTGGGTACTTCAAACCGCCACGGTGCAGCTTCGGTGACCCAAATCGAGCTGATGCCGGTACCGCCGAAAGAGCGTGCCGAAAGCACGCCATGGCCAAACTGGCCGATGATGCTCCGTACGTCTACCTCACACGAGGAAGGCTGCGACCGCCACTGGTCAATCAATACGAAAGAATTTATCGGCGACGAAAACGGCAACCTGAAAGCGCTGAAGATCGTCGATCTGGAATGGTCGAACGCAAACGGCCGGATGCAGATGGCCGAAGTGCCAGGTTCGGAACGTGAAATTCCGTGTGAACTTGCCCTGCTGGCGGCGGGCTTCCTGTTCCCGCAAAAAGAGGGCCTTCTGGCTGATCTGGGCGTCGAACTTGACGAGCGCGGCAACGTAAAAGCCAATAACTACCAGACAAGCATCCCGAATGTATTCGCCGCCGGTGATATGCGTCGTGGTCAGTCGCTGGTCGTATGGGCCATTTCAGAGGGTCGTGAAGCCGCCCGCGCGGTAGACACCTACCTGATGGGCGAAAGTATGCTCGAAGCAAAAGCGACATCTATGCTGGCTGTCGTTTAGGCAAGCGAAGAAATATAATCTGATTGCAGTGGTGGCACGACTAGGCGTCCCCGACCAGCAGGCGAACCTGTTGAGGGGGCGGCCCTCCGTTCGTGCCACCACTTTTTTTACCCCCTTCCCCTGAATTCAGGGGAAGGGCCGGGGATGGGGTCCCCTACTCGACCAGTGTTACCCGCGACGGATTTACAGCCGGGGTATCATTAATCTGAAATGTCTTTGTCAGCGTTTCTTTACCGTCAGAAACCGTAATCTGGTAGGTGCCACGATTCAGGGCTTCGACGTTAAATTTCGCATGGTAGCTTTGCTTACGGCCCGGAATGTAATCAGTTGCCAGCTGTTCGCCGCGCTGATTCAGAAAATTCACCGACAGTTTCCGGCCGGCGTGGTTCTCTACGTGCAGGTTTACTCTCGAATGATCGGCCGACGGGTAGATGGCAAGACTCATCGACTTCGTAATCGCTACGTTTGACGGAGCCGCCGCCGCTTCTTTGGTTTTGTCATCCTCAGGGTTTACGGCCGACAGCAGGGTGGCCAGGGATAAAGCATGCAGGAAAAGGATCATGAGATTTGTTGTTTATGGTTCAACGCAGTTTTCGCTGTAAAGGTAGAGGGCGTTGTCCCGTAAATTTTCCCGCAAACAGGGTGATTTTATCGCCTCAGATCAATTTTTCCCGGATGGCCTTTTCAATGGCCTCCGCCTTAGAATGAACCTCCAGTTTCCAGTAAATATTCTTGATATGTGTTCGGATTGTTTCCTTGTCGACGAAGAGTTGTTCGGCAATATTCGTGTAGCTTTTCCCTTTCGACAGTAGCTCAAGCACCTCTGTTTCGCGGGTTGTCAGGGGCGAATTCCGGTTTTTCTGGAACGATGCCACTACCATCCGGGCGATATTGGTGCTCATCGGCGCGCCCCCTTCCTGAATATCACGGATAGCGTCCAGCAGACGGGCAGGCTGCATGTTTTTGGTCAGATAGCCCCCCGCACCGGCACATAACGCCTTGAAAACCACCTCATCATCGTCGTAAGCCGTTACCACAATGATATTGGTCCGGGGGCGTACTTTTTTGATCCGGGCAATGCCTTCGATGCCGCTCATACCAGGCAGATTGATGTCCATCAGGACCACATCCGGCGCGTCGGTATCCAGATTGCGGAGAGCATCTTCGCAACGCTGATATGCATTGACGACACGGAAGCCAAAAGTACTATTAATGAGCAGCGCAAACCCGTCGCGGATCAGATTATCGTCTTCAATCAGACAAATCCGGATGGTCTGCTGCGATCGCAGTGGTTGGGGTTGAGTAATCGTCATCATCTTGCTTTCTGCACGAAGAATTTCAGTCAAAATTACCTTTACTCCGCTAGGTTGCTCTTCTTTTTTACACCAAAGGGGCATAGGGAGGATAAGCGCAAGCCGGGTTTAGTCAGGTGATCTGTAACTGTGTAGGGAGAAATTGATATGGCCTAAAGACGATTATATTGCCCGTTTGTTGCATCACAGCCCATCTTTTTATTTATGGCTTATCCCGCATTCCGGGGGATTGACATGGTAAACGACACGGTCGTCCCCTGCCCTGCCTGGCTGTGAAAACTGACCTGTCCGCCCAGTCTGCGTGCGCGGCTCTGCATATTCAGGAGGCCGTTTCCCATATACCCCGGCGTTGGGGTCATCCCCGTACCATTGTCCCGCCAATACATGTTTACGTCTGCTTTTCCTGCTTCTACCCAAAGACAAACCGATGTAGCCGAGGCATGTTTCAGGGTGTTGCTCATCGCCTCTTTAAACAGAAAAATAAGATGACGGCTGGCACCCATCGGCAAGGGCACCTGACGCAGCGTTTCGGATACTTCAGCGGCCTGAAACACAATCCCCGTCTTGTCAAATATATCGTCGCCGAAGTCTTTGATCCGGATAAACACTTCGTACAGATTATCGTGCTCCGGATTAATCGCCCAGATAAAATCTTTAGTACCCTGATAAAGGCGGCTGCTGTTATCACTGATTTTGGTCAGCAACGGGTCTATTTCCTTTGCCTGTCCGTTGAGCTGCGCTCTGATCAGTTCGGTAAGCATCGAAATGCGGGTGATGGTATTGCCGAACTCATCGTGCAGGTCCTGTGCTGCTAACCGGCGCACGCGTTCATTCTCAGCCAGCTTGATACGCTCAATGACCAGCGCATTTTCGATCCGTTGCCGAAGCCGCAGACTGTAGATGGTCCAGAACAGAAAGCTGATGGCCGTAAATACCAGGAAATAAAACCACCACGTCCGCCAGAAGGGGGGCAGAATCCGGATGGGCAGCTGCAGCATTCCGGCTTCATTCCAGGCACCATTGGGGCGGGCGCCTTTAATTTTGAGCACATAATCGCCGGGAGCCAGATCAATAAAACTTACGTAACGCCGGTTACCGCTCGACACCCACTCATCCTGTAACCCCTCCAGTTGGTAAGCAAACTGATTTTTCTGCGGCTGGGTGAAATCAAGGGAGGTAAACCCGACCGTGAAAAAGGCATCGCCGGGTTGCAGAACAACCTGGTCCGAATCCAGCATCAGGCTATCGACATTCAGCACCCGGTCGAACACCCGGAACGAGGTCAGCCGGACCGGTGATTGCTGCCGGTTGACAACCATATGTGCCGGATCAAAGCTTACGGCGTTACCGATACCGCCGAAAAACAGTTCACCGGCCGGGCTTTTATGAAAGGCGCCCATATTAAACTCATTCGTCAGCAGCCCGTCTTCCGCATCGTAGGTCTGAAACTGCCCGTTGACCGGGTCAAACGACGCCAGACCATAGTTGGTGCTCATCCATAGCTTACCGGCCTTATCTTCCATAATACCGTAAACCATGCTGTTCGGCAATCCATCCTTACGCTGGTAGTGCTTAAACGTTTTTCCGTTTTTACCCGAAACCAGCCGGCTCAGCCCTTTACTGCTGCATACCCAGAGTTGCTGCCTGCGATCGATGAGCAGGCCAAGTACCTGATTACTCAGCAGACCGTCTGGTTTCCGGGGCGCATAGGTATACTGCGTAAACTGGCCAGAAACGGGGTTGAAATGGTATAATCCGGCCCAGGTGCCAACCCAGAGATTACCGCTTTTATCTTCGCTGATGGCCGAGACGGTACGTAGCTGCATAGCCTGTCCATCGTCCATTTGGTCGGAGTAGGCTGCCAGCAACCGGTTGGTTTTCGGGTCAATACAACGCAGACTTCGGGAACCACCCACCCAGATTCGCCCTTTATGGTCTTCCAGCAAGCTGAAGACGGCCTGAAACAGGGGCATTTCTTTGTCGACCATGGGCATAAAAACCGGCAGAAACCGGTTGCGGGCACGGTCGAACCGCTGCAGGCCGACAGCCGTGCCAACCCAAAGTGTTTTGTTACGGTCGACCAGCAGACAATGGATAAAATCATTGCTGAGGCTGAACGGGTCATTGGGGTTACTCAGGAAACGGTCCTGCTGCCCGTCTGTCCGGATGCGCAGCAAACCAGAATACGTCCCGAACCACCGGTCGCCGTTATAGTCGGTGCAGATCGAAAAAACAGCCGCGGCTGTCGATGGCTGGCGGGGATCAGAGATCAGGTTCCAGAGCCGGAAGCTGTTTTTCGTACGGCTATACAGATGTACGCCGGCATCGTACGTTCCGATCCAGACAATGTCTTCGGCCGGATCGGGGCCTTCATACAGGTGCACGACATGTCCCGATTTCAGACCCTTTACCGATAGCATATCCTGCTGGATGGCCTCCAGAAATACCGCTTTACCCCTTTGGCTGATATCAAACCGCAATACACCCTCCTGCCCCTGAGCAACCCACAAGGTTTGTGTACGGTCAATAAGTACCGCATTAATCAGTTTCCCGGCCAGGTACTTCTCCAGTTCGGGGACGGCAATGCTTTCGCCCGTGGCTCCATCCAGACAAGCCAGCCCCTGCGGCGTTGCCGCCCACAACCGGCCGGCAGCGTCGGAAACAACCGACAGCACAAACGGATTGGGTAATTGCCGGTTTTGCTCATTATTCAGTAAAGGAATCCAGTGTACGGCGGGGGCCGGAACCCTTGCCAGCGACAACCGCGCCAGACCAGCTGTTGTACCGATCCAGAGCATTTGCCGCCGGGCATCGTAGTGCAGACAGCGCAGCAACACGTTTTTATCCTCCCATTGGCTGCCAACCCTGAATCGTCTTACCTGCGTAGGTCCCGGGGCCAGCCAGACCACCTGCACAAGTTCTCTGGCAGTAGCCACCCACACCGACCGGTTGCTGTCGCAGGTGATCGCCGCAATTTTCTGACCGGCCAGCTCAGGCAGACGGGTTACCCGGCCCGTCATCGGATCGAGCCGGCCCAGCCCGTCGGCCGTTCCGACCCAGATCTGATGGTTCGGACCTTCTGCCAGCGCTGTGATTTCGTCGTTGGGTAATGAATATTCGTTAAACGGATCGTTTTTGAAGGCCGTAATCTGATAGCCGTCATACCGGTTCAGGCCGTTGCCGGTCCCGAGCCACATGTAGCCACGGCTGTCTTTCAACATACTCCGTACTTCACTCTGCGACAATCCGTCGTCGACACTAAGCTGGTCCAGAAAGACACGGGCGGCATAGCCACGGGCCGTTATGCTGCGTGCAACAGAGGGGGGCGCCACGGGGCCGGAGCTGAGCTGGCCACGCACCTGTTGACCAAAGAGCGGCATCAGCAAACCCAGACACAAACAAAGACAGAGGTAATAGTTTTTCATCAATGGGTGATTAAAATCCCGCGTTTCACAAAGATACAGCCTATTTCCGGGCGATAAATCCCCCAATATGCGTGAAAGCGCCCCCCCGCCAAACCGGTAAATTTGCACTGTTCTTCCTCTTAAACGCATACTGCTTTTTTCGCAGGGGAACGATTATTATTGTTTGGAAAAAATATTCGGAAAAATAGCCTTGCCAGAGACAAGGCTATTTTTTTTCGTACAAACTGCTCCTTGTTTTGGTCCCATTGTCAAGTCCGCTGACCGTTTGTATGATTTCCTGAACAGGGTAAGCATGCAGCGAGTAATATTGTCATGTCACTTAAACGACTTAACGACGATGCCTGAACCAGACAACAGTTTGGGGCGCAAAATTCTGAGTTTTTTCATCAAGGATGAGCCTGCGCCCAACGCACCCGCATCCGGCACGCCCGCTCCGGCCTCACCCCAGTCACCGGCCTCCGCTCCTGCCACCCCTGCGCAACGACCCGTTTCTGCTCCTCAGCCGGCCGGTTCGATTGATACGAAGTTTGTTACGCATTTTGCTTCGGTGCTCGAAAAGGCGAACATTCAAGGGCCTGATTACTTTGAATTCCGCGAAATGCTCCGTAACCTGGCCGAACTGGGCTTAGACGAAGACAAGCGCTTTCAGGCAGCATGGGCCAGTTTCAAAACGCTGGGCGGAAAAGCCGATGTGTCTGTACTGACTAACACGGCCAGCCAGTATCTGACCGCGCTCGGTCAGGACCGCGATGCGTTTCTGAAAAGTGTGGAAACCGCACTGGCCGAACGTGTCGGCGGTTTGCAGAACGAGCAGAAGCAGCTTCAGGCGACCAACGAAGCACTGGCCAAACAGATTGCCGACTTACAGCGTCAGATGGCTCAGAACACCGAAAGGCTGAGCAAAATCAATGACGAGATTGACGAGCAAAGCTTGAAACTGACGCAAAACCGCAGCAACTTCGAAGCCACATACGGCAGCTTCACCGAACAGATCAAAGACGATATTCATAAGATTCAAACGTACCTGAAATAATTTGTGAATGAGTGGTTTAGTGATTGAGTGATTTTTTGTAACTCATATCAAAATCAATCACTAAACCGCTCATTCGCCCAATCACTCAATACTATGGCATCAACTCCTGATTTTTCGCAGTTAGGCGGCGCAGACGACGATAAGAAACGCTCGTTCTGGAACCGCCCCGAAGGTGTAGCTGGTATGCTTTTCATGCTGGCAATCGGCGGCGTTGTCCTGTACCGGATCAATGACATTCTCGAATTCCTGATCAAGGTCACCGAAAATACCTTGTATCTGGGCGGGCTTCTGGCGGTTCTGGGGCTTATCATCTTCCTCATTACGAGCAAAGACATCCGGACCGGTGTGTTCTTTCTGTTCAAATCGATGATGCGGTCCCTCACCGGAACAATCATCCAGCTGAACCCGATCGCAATCATGAAAATCTATGTGCAGGATCTGAAAGATAAGCGCGAAAAAATGCAGAGCCAGATCAATCAGCTGGCGGGACAACTGGTGAAGCTGAACAAAAAAATAAGCGAAAACAACGAAGCGATCAAGCAAAAGTTTGCCGAAGCCAACCGCGCTAACCAGATGACCGACCGCCCCGGCATGAAAGAAGCCGCCTCACTGGCCAGCATCGAAGCCGCCGGCCTGCAGGAGATGAACGAGAAGCTTCTGCCCCTGCAACGCAACATGAAAACCGTACTGGATTTCATGGAAAAGGTAAATACCAGTGCCGGTTATATCATCAAGGAGACCGAAATCAAGGTCAAACTGAAGGAAACCGAATACAACATTGTTAAAGAAAGCTCAAACGCCCTGCGGACAGCCATCAGCATCTTCAAAGGTGATCCTGATAAGAAATTCTACTTCGACGAGTCGATGGAATACATTCAGGATGACATGAGCAACAAGCTCGGCGAAATGAAACGTGCCATGGACCTGTCCATGGATTTCATCAACGGCGTTGATATTCAGAACGGTGTCTTGTCAGACAAAGGGCAGGCCATGCTGGAAGCCTACAATAAAGGTGACTTTAAGCTGATCCAGCTCGACGGACCGGCACCGGCACCCGCCCTGCGACCAGGCGAAACCAGCCTGCCCAAAGACGCCGGTTACCGCAATCTTTTAGACTAACCTAACCAGCCCCCTCTCCCCCGGGGGGCTCCTTTCACCAAACTTCTCCCTGCGGGGGCGGGGAGCCCTTTTCAACACATGCAACGATTAACCGTAGCCGGCCGTCTGCTCATCACGGTCCTGATTTTAGCCGCCCTTTATTTTGGCCTGAAATACGTTGGGGGCGTCGATTTGCTGAAAAAACTGCAATCACGTCAGCAAACAACCGAACAAACGGATTCGCCGTCGATGCCGGGCAATAATGACGAAGCCAGCAGCGCATCCACAGACAATACGGCCTCATCTGATAACAGTTCAGAAAGCGCATCGGAAGCCAGCGACAGCGGCCCCCGTAAGGCATTCGACTATACAGCGCAGGAACCCGTAGGCGGTAAGCTGAAAGGCGTAGTCGAACTGGGTGCCAGCGGTTTCAACTCCTTCATCGTCCGGGTTGACGACCAGAAACGCTGGAAACTCGAAAAAGCCGAATTCGGCAACAGCCTCGTCATCGAGAACATGGCAACCGATCAGGACATCCGCGACGGCCTGAAAAAATACATTGCCACCATGCTTGATTTTGGCGTTGGCGGGCGCGACATCCACTTTGTGGTTAGCTCGGGGGCCGTCAAAGCCGAGGGCACGCAGAAAATCATTAAGGTACTGAAGTCGCTGAACTACTTTGTAAACACCGTTACACCGGAGCAGGAAGGCCGTCTGGCCCTTCGTTCGGTGCTGCCCGGCGATTTTGAAGACAAAGCGTTTGTCGTCGACATCGGTTCGGGTAATACCAAGATTTCGTGGAAAGAAGGCGGCGACATAACGGCCCTCGAAGCAGCCGGTTCGAAATACTTCCAGAACGGCGACACCGACCAGAAAGTATACGACGACGTATCGGCCAAGTCGAAGCAGGTGCCGTCGGCGAAACGGAAAACGTGCTTTATCATCGGCGGTATTCCGTTTGAACTGGCCAAGCAGGTGCGCAACGGCAAAGAGCGTTATACCGTTCTGAAAGCCCCCGGCGACTACAAAGGCGAAAACGCCAAACAAAAAGCCGGTATTAACATCTACAAAGCCATTGCGGATGCAACCGGCTGCGAGCAGTTTGTCTTTGACTGGGACGCCAACTTTACCATTGGCTACCTGCTGACGCTGAAATAAGAAAACAACCGGCAGAACGGGCAGGAGAAACGTATCCCGCTCGTTCTGCCGGTTGTTTTCCGCTATCCCTTTTCCTGCCTCTCATGACCTTACGCGATCTGTTTCAGAGTGTTTCGGATAATCCGGGGCTGCTCATTTTATTGCTGTTACCGGTACCGGCCATTGCCTTTCTGGCGAACCTGTGGTCGGGGCAAACGGCGGAGGAAATCTGGAAATGGCGGTACGTTTATGCCGTTCTGGTTTACCTGGCCTGTATTCCGGGCATGTTTGCCGTTACGCTGAATATCTACCTCTTTCTGTTTGAGCGACAAAGCATCTGGGACATGAATCTGGTGATTCAGGTACTGCCTATCCTATCGATGGTTGGTACGCTGATGCTTATACGCAAAAAATTACCATTCAGTTATGTGCCGGGTTTCGGCAGACTATCCGGCTTTCTGACCCTGATTTTTGCCGTTATGGGCATGCTGTGGTTCATTGACCGCACGCATATCTACGCGATTACCTACATCCCCTTTGCCTACATTGCCATTGGTTTTGTTGCGCTGCTGCTGATCATCCGTTTTGCCTGGCAACGGATTTTTTAAATACATTCCTTAGAGACGCAACATATTGCGTCTCTAAGGTTACCATGAAACGAATCCTGCTCCTTGTCTTACTCGCTCTCAGCCCCTTGACAGGCTATCCGGAATGAGGGCATGACCACCATCAGTTTTTGTGGGAAAGCAAATGGGAAGTACTCCGTAAATTGCTTTCCGACCCGCTTTCGGTGCTCCATCCCTTCATTCTGCTGCCGATGGCCGGTCAGCTCCTGCTGCTCGTTGCTGCTTTCCGGCCAGGTACCCCGCGCTGGCTGATCCGGCTGGCGACGGGAAGCATTGACCTGTTGCTTTACTTCATGGCCATCATCGGCCTGTTCAGCCAGAACAGGCGCATTCTGCTGTCTACGCTGCCGTTTACAGCCGCCAGTGTACTGGCGTTCCGGGAGCTGCGGAAAGAATAACCGGTCAGGACTTCTCTCCGCTTACGCGCTCCGGCGATAAGCGGGTTCATTACCTCAGCCCGCAATACAGCTTCACAAAGGATACCCAGTCAGTGTTAAACGGTATAACGACATACTTCCCCTGCGGCGTTATCAGCACTTTAGTCGGGTAACCCTGAACAACATACGTGTTTTCAATCTGATTATCAGACATGGCAACCGGGAAAGAGAACTGTTTCTCGTTCAGGTACGCCACTACCTTTTCTTTCACATCGCGGCAGGCTATAGTCAGAAACGAAAGCCGGTCCTTGTTCTGGGCCAGCATGGTATCCATGAATTTCTGCATAACCGGATGTTCCTTCCGGCAAGGACCGCACCACGTACCCCAGAAATCAACCAGTACCCATTTGCCGGCCTGCTGCTCAGCCAGATTCGAATATACCGTACCATCCAGCATAGGGAGTGAAATTACCGGAGCCTGCTTTCCGCTTGCGTTGATGGCGTCAAGCCAGCAGGCGCTGAATGGTTTTCCGGCCGGAACCGTTTTATTGTAATACGCTTCCAGATTGGTTTTATATTGCGGTTCGGCCAATGCCATACTCAACAACATTGGCAACAAATTGACCTGCTTGTTACCGCTCTCTGTCAGATAGTCAATGTATACTGTTTTTAAGTCTTTTTTCGGGCGTTCTCCCCAGAAAAAGGCCATATCATAAAAATAGCCAGCCGAACGGTTTTTATCGGCGAGGTCCGGACTATAGTCAAAAGCATTTTTCAGGTAGTTGCCTTTCAGCGTCGCATCACTGGTCTGTTGCGCTTTCAGGTAGTTGGTATAGGCAAACAAATACCTGTACCAGGCCCGCGTCTCCTGCATGTCTCTGGAAGACGTTTCGGTAACCGTCACCTGGTTACGGCTGAAGTTTGTATACAGCGTTTCCAGCAATTTATCCGACAAAGGCTTTAGCTCCGTATGCACAGACGTAAGCTGATAGATCAGTATGCCGAAGCGGCCCCGGTAGTTCTCGTAAAAGTCGGCCGATGATAGTTCATCCTGTATAAAATCGCCGGTCAGCTGCTTCAGCATCTGCGGATCGTTTTCATATTGCTGTGCCTGAACCCAGTAATGCAATGGCCTTACGGTTTCGCGGATTTGCCTGGTGGTATCAGCAACCAGCCGTTTCAGGACGTCCCCCGTGAGTTGACGATACCTGATATAACGTTCTTCGGTTCTCGAACTTTTTTGAAATGCCTGCGCGATGCTATTGTACAACAAGCTTCGCCATAAGGCTATGTATCGCTTATCTGACCCTAATTGGCTGGCACAGTAGTATGCTGAATCAGCATTCGGCTTGTCATAGATATAGGCCTGGTAGTTATTAAATAGCTCATAAGGGCTCACGGAAGCAGGCTTGCTTACCTGAGCCATGGCAAATAAAGCAAACAGAACGCAGGCTGTGGTTGTGAATAGTGTTTTCATGCGGAAGGGCCGGGGTTATTGGACAATTCCGTAAATATACACATGCCGCTGCCATATTACCTTATAGGTTTTCCACATCAGCCTGCTTACCAGAACCTCGTTATCAGGGACAACTGCCTATTATTCAAAAACTTCTCCGCTTTTTTACCGTTAAACGTATACACTCAACCTGCATATTTATGTTACCTAATGAAGAAATTGACCGGATTGTAAAGGCTCAGGAGAGCGCCGTCCGGCTTAAAGACATTGACGGTGCAATGAAGCACTATTCACCCGATGTGGTGTCGTTTGACGTAGTCAGTACCTTGCAGAAACGTGGTATAAAAACCTGCCGCGAACGGCTGGAAAGCTGGCTGGCACAATTTCCGGAGCCGTTTAGCTACCATATTGAAACCCTTTCTATTACTGCAGATGAGGAGGTTGCCTTCTGCCATTCATTCAACCACGTGCTGGGTGATCTGGCAAACGGCAACCGCATCGACATGCGCTGGCGGGCAACCACCTGCTTCAGCAGGATGAACGGTAAATGGCTGATTACGCATGAACACAGCTCCGTCCCGTTTGACCCCGAAACCGGTATGGCCATTATCAAGGGAGATGCTTGATTGGCCAGCCAGAATGAGCCGTATTGACATCTGCTTTACCTTTACGGCTCGTTCCTGCTATTCTGATATATGACCGATGCCCTGCTGAATCACATAAGCCGGTATATATCCTTGCCGGAGGAGTCTGCCGGAGAAATCAGCGTTTTCTTTACACCGCTCAGTCTACGGAAAAAGGAAAACCTGATGGAAGCAGGTCAGGTATGCCGTAACCACTATTTTGTGGTTAAAGGCTGTCTGCGGCTCTTTTTTATCGATGAAAAAGGGATCGAGCAAACCATTCAGTTCGCCCTCGAAAACTGGTGGCTGGCCGACTATACGTCCTTTAGCAATCAGAAACCATCGGCTTTTTTTATTCAGGCCATTGAAAAATCGGAGGTTCTGGCGATTGATGTGCATGCACAGGAACGGATGCTACAGCAGTTTCCGGTGCTTGAACGATACTTCCGGATCATACATCAGCGGGCGCATGCCGCAGCACAATACCGGCAGCAGTATACGCATGACATGACACGGGAAGAGATGTACCTGCACTTTGCTCAGAGTTACCCTGAATTCGTGCAGCGTGTTCCGCAATATTTACTGGCTTCTTTTCTGGGTTTTACACCGGAATACCTCAGCGAAATCCGCAGCCGGAACCGATCTTAAACCAGTTTAAGATTTTCCTCCCTGCCTGTACCGACCTTTGCATGGTCATTCAACCAAACAAATAACACCATGCAAAAACGCATCAATATTCTCGAAACACAACCACAGGCCACTAAAGCGCTCATGGCCCTGGAAGGATTTCTGGCCACATCGGGCTTATCTAAAACACACAAGGAACTACTGAAAATCAGAGCGTCGCAAATCAACGGATGTGCGTTTTGCCTTGACATGCATACCAAAGATGCGCTGAAATACGGCGAAACGCCGCAACGCATTTTTCTGCTGAATGCATGGCGCGAAACTGATCTGTTTACCGACGAAGAAAAAGCCGTTCTGGCGCTTACTGAAGAAGTAACCTTGATCCATCAGCACGGCCTGTCCGACGAAACCTATGAGCGGGTCAGTGCTTTTTTTGATGACCACTACGTTGCGCAGCTGGTGCTGGCGGTGGTAACCATTAACGCCTGGAACCGGATTGCCGTCAGTGCGCAACTGCCTGTACCTCGCTGACCATTCTCTTTTATACCATCAGTTAAAGCCTGAACAGGCTTTAACTGACAACTTATGCATAAAGTATGCCCCGCTTCAATTCAACTATTGCCGGAAGATGACTTACCTGTTTTTCGTCAGAGGCAGACTGCATTATCAACCTGCCTCATACCGTTAATCTATTCTATGGGTAAGTATACTGACTATCAAGTGCGTAAACCGTATAATAAATAAACAGCCCAATTCTAAAAAATATATAATATTTTGAAGCTTTAATATAAGTCAATGTGACTTATGTTTAACTGAAGCAAGTATTCATCTTAAAAAAACATTCCACCTTTTAATGGCTGATTTTTTGCTGGTTCCAACACCTGTACTTATCGGCGTTGGCGCATTGCTGCTGCTTTTTTTTCTACTAAACAAGGGTATGAAAGTTTTCAGCAGTAATAAAACTTGTCCACGGTGTCATCATGAAGCCCCGAAACGCATTAAACGCCCGCTTTTGATCAAATACCTCTTTCTGCCGCTGAAGTATTATTGCTGTAACTCCTGCCAGCATAAGTATTTCGTCTTTGGCCGGTAAATAGCAGAACGCCTTGCGTACTCCCGTTTTGATAGCGGCAATACGCAAGGCGTTTATACCCCGTTATGCATTTACGCCCAGGCGTTCCGGAGGAAACGCAGCCAGTTACCGTGCATAATATGTTCAATATCTGTTTCCGAATACCCACGCTTCCGCAACTTATCGGGAATCGTCTGCAGGTCGGTGATGGTTTCCAGATCATACGGACACTGCTCCTTACCAAATGCCCCATCAAGGTCGGAACCAATGCCGATATGCAGCGCATTGCCGGCTAGCTGACAGATATGATCAAGGTGATCGAGCAATACGTCCAGGCGGCAGTTGGTACCTTCCGGCGTCGACTGGCCACGTACCCAGCCCGGTACCATCATCCAGGCATCCAGTGCCCCGCCGATAACCGCCCCGCGGGCAATCAGTTCTTTCAACTGTTCATCACTGAACTGGCGGTTATGATTAACCAGGGCCCGGCAATTGTTATGGCTGGCCCAGACCGGACCATGAAAATGGTCCATGGCTTCCCAAAAACTATCGTCGCACAAATGCGTTGCGTCCAGAATAATGTTCAGGCGCTCCATTTCGCGTAGCAGCGCCTGGCCGCGTTCGCCCATAAACCCGGTGGCGTCGGTGCCCTGCGCGTATCGTCCGGGCCCGTAATGAGCAGGTCCGATGGCACGCAGCCCGTACGCCCAGGCCCGTTGTACATGGTCGGTCGTGATCAGCGAATCGGCTCCTTCCAGACTCAGTATATACCCGACCGGTTTAGCGGATGCAGGCTCATCGGACTGCCAGCGGGTCAGGTGCGCCTCTAACCCGGCCAGATCACGGATCTGCACCATCTCACCGGCTTCTTCCATGGCTTCATACCAGTAACGCTGGGCCTGGGTTTGTGCCCACGCCTGCTCGGGCGATTGCCAGCCCGGCAGCGGGTTATCGGGCGCTACATAACGCGCAATCTGCGTAGCTACGACCAGCCCAATGTTGCCTTCGCGCAGAGCAGGCAGCGAAACCGTTGCTTTTCCCCGGTCCGGCTTGTCGGTCATACCCTGTTCGCGGGCCCTGATCTGTGCGACAGACTGCCGCAGATCCCGGTTCCACTCCATGGCATTCATGCTGAGATCGAGGTGAGCATCAATGATAAACATAAGAATTGGCGGATTAAACTAACTCAAACAGGGCTTCAATTTCGACCGGAATATTGTCGGGCAAAGAACCCATACCAACCGCAGAGCGCACACCGATGCCGTTTTCTTCGCCCCATACCTGTGCAAACAGCTCGCTGCACCCGTTGATAACGTAAGGATGGCGCTCAAAATCAGACGTACAGTTTACCATTCCTAACACCTTAATAACGCGCTTTACCCGATCCAGACTCCCCAGATGGGTTTTGATAGTGGACAGGATCGTTAACCCCACCTGACGCGCTGCCAGCTTTCCGGCTTCGATATCCATATCAGCCCCAATACGCCCGATAATAAGGCTCTTGTCGTCCTGTACCGGTCCATGGCCCGATATGTACAGGTATTTACCGTCAATCAGGTACGGTTTATAGACACCCAGCGGCCGTGGCGCAGGTGGCAGCGACAGGTTTAGGGTTGCAAAGGCAGCTTCGGGCGTTAACAGATCGGTTTGCATGTGTTTTAGCATTTTGTGTCACTAACGTAAAGTGCACTGATTAAAATAGTATAAAATATTGGAATAAGCCTGAAATTTAGCCATATACCCGTTTAATGCTCGTTTTTTATTCGCTATTTTTGGCTAGCGGGACTGATGATTATTGTAACAGACAAATTAATCATTCCGCAATATTTGCAATAATGACTGCAAATATTGCAAATATCCTTCTGTTTAATCAATAGTTACAGGAGATTTTTGTCTCTGTTACGTTTAATTAGGATTAGGAACTTAACTTGTAGCAAACAGGCAATTAATTAAATCTGCTGGTATCATCAGCAAAGACCTGAATGCCCTGACAGGCACTGTCAGCTGCATTTAATGAATTATCAATTATTTAATTATCCGGAGTAATATGCAACCCAATGACGCATCAGTTATCCTGCTGAAAGATGAGCGTAAAGAACTGATCTTAAAACAGATTAACCTGCACACACGCATCTATTTAGCCGATCTGGCATCCACACTCAATGTTTCGGAAGACACTATTCGCCGGGATATAAACGAACTGGCCGAAGAGGATAAAGTCATCAAAATCCGGGGCGGTGCCATGTCGAAGGCCTATCACCACGGGGCGGCCTTACAGGAGACGTATGCCCATCAGAACAAACGCATTATTGCCGAAAAGGCCCTTGGTCTGATCAAAGAAGGTATGCTTATTCTGATCGGCGGGGGCACAACCATCCGGGAACTGATCAAACTGATACCAAATGAGCTGAAGGCCACGTTTATTACCGTCAATCCGCTGACGGCCGTTGAACTGCTGGATAAGCCCAATCTGGAAATTATCATGATTGGCGGACAAATTTCGCGGTATAGCCAGATGAGCGTTGGCGGGGATGTCAGCCACCGGCTGTCTGAACTGCGTGCAGACCTTTGCATCATGGGCACCAACGCCATCGACTCCCGTGAGGGTTTCAGCGATTCGGATTGGGAAACGGTCCAGGCCAAAAAAGCCATGATCAAGGCATCAAACAAGGTAGCGATTCTGGCCATCTCCGAGAAAATGAATACGGTCATGCGCATGAAAATCGCCGACCTCGACCAGATCGATTATCTGATTACCGAACTACCGACCAATTCGCCGCAATTACAGGCCTATCATAACAGCCGGGTCAGGCTGCTGTAATCATCTATTCACTTTTCCGGACCATGCTTTTCGCCAGCGCGGTCAGTTGTGTCAGGGCTTCTTTTTGCTCCTTCGGCAGGGGCAGCGAAAGCAGGGTTTTATCGTACCAGGTATACATCCATTCAGACAGCGACTCTGTCTGCAAGCGTCGTTGATTGGTAAACGATTCAATAGCCTGTGCCTGCGTTTTTTTACCGGCCAGAATTTCCTGACAAAGCCGGAAATAGGTACCAATGCCGCTGTTTTTTTCGGGAGTCGTCCGGCTTTCGTAGCGGGTCAGGATGGCGTCAGCACGGCTGAGCTGATTGGTGAGCAAGGCCAGGGCAGCCGCAATTAACTCACTTCCGGCGGTGGCCCGCTGGCTGCGATACGACATCTGCTCGTATAACAGATCGGTGTCATAGAGGTCAAGGGCTTTGGCAAAACTGGCTCTGGCCTTTTCCAGTTGGTTTTGCTGCGCCAGCAAACGGCCTTCGGCCAGCTGGAAGGTAGCCCGTGAATAGTCCGCTCCTTTTTCGGGTAACCGCTTCAGCGATGCGTTAAGATCCGCCAGTGCCGCCTCCGTATTACCCATTTCGCCCTCAACCATGCCTTTACGACCTAACCAACCGGCCAGATAATGCTCCGGCAGGTATACCATCACGGTACTGAATCCGTTCGTTGATCCTTTCGGCAGCAGAGGGGCCTGCTCAATGGCTTTCTGATAGTCGGCTAAGGCTTCGGCGTATTTTTTCAGGCTAAAATGAACGTCTGCCCGAAACCCATACACCATTGGTTTCAGAGAATCGGGGGCAACCGCCATGGCCTTGTCAAACAGATTCAGTGCCTCCGCCGAATTCATGTACTCCATTTTCTGCACGCCTCCGCTGATGTAGGCCCGCGTCAGGGCCACACTTGTTCCGGCGGTGGTTCCCTCCTGCTGCGCAATCAGCAACACCAGCTGATCAATATTTGAGAAAGGCTGGCTCATGCCCGTTGGCACCGGATTATCTGTCAGGTCGACCCACCGCAGCTCCGGCACGTTCCCCAGTTCGGCCGGGACCCGCGTCAGCCGGTTGTTGGCCAGCACCAACCGGTTGATTCCTAATCGCTCATACCCGGCAGATGGCAATTCGGTAAGGCCACAATTGGTCAGATCCAGTTCAGAAAGCTGCGGCATGTAAGGCAGTAATTGCCACATATGCCACGCATCGAACTCCCGCTGATGTTGTATCCGGAGAGCCCGTAAACCGGTACAGTATTTCAGGCTATCAGGCAGTTTCTGCATTTCCCCCAGCCCGCTGCTGCCTGACTGATCACCTGTTTTACCGGTTACCATCAGTTCATTCAACTGCGACAACTGCCCCATCGATTCAGGTAAGCCAAAGACGTTTCCCCGTTTAATGATTAACCGTTCCAGCCGGGCACACTGACCGATTTCGCGGGGCAGCGTCATCAAATCACTGTCTTCAATATTCAGCGAGGTCAGTCTCTGCCAGTTACCAACCGTAGCGGGCAGAAAACGAACAGGCACATGTTGTATATACACCTGCCGGATCGCCCGCCAATCGCCGATGGAAGCCGGCAGGTCGCGGATCGGATTCTCTGAGAGGTGAAAGCTTTCGAGCTTCGCCAGACTACCAAGCGAGGCAGGCAACGCCCCCAGCTTGTTCCGGCCAATGTAAAGCTCCCGCAGATTCCGGAGTTTGGCCAGCCCCTCCGGCAAAAGCGTCAGCTGGTTTTCGCCGATGAACAGGCGCTGTAGCGAGTCAAGAGTGCCGATGCTTTCGGGCAAGGCAGTTATGGCATTCTGATCGATGTTCAGCGTATGCAACAGGCGTAGTTTACCCAAATCGGCCGGTAACTGCGTCAGCTGGTTTCCCAGCACCACCAGTGAGCGCAGTTGAGTTAGCCGCGTCAGGTTAGCGGGCAGGCTGGTCAGCTGGTTGCCGAACACATTCAGGCTCCGCAGGCGGGTCAGGCGGGTCAGTTCGTCGGGCAGGGCCGTCAGCTGGTTATTGCGCAGGTCGAGGTCTTCCAGCTTTGTCAGTTGCCCGATAGAAGCCGGTAAAGTCGTCAGTCCGGTTTCGTTCAGCCCCAGCGTCTTGAGTTCTTTCAGTTGTCCGATGGCGGCCGGCAGTTGCTGTAACGGATTTTCGCGCAGGTTCAGCTCCCGCAGGTTGGACAGGCCAAAAACACCCGCCGGCAAGGCGGTCAGCGAATCGGATTCCAGGTCCAGCACTTCCAGCACTGAGAGCCGGTGCAGGCAGTCCGGCAATTCGCCCGGAAAGCTTTTGGTAATGCGCAGTTCCTTCAGGTTGGTTAGTTCGCACAGACCGGTCAGCGGCTGGTGGATGCGAAGGCCTTTCAGCGTAACCGACTCCAGCCGGGGCAATCCGCGAAACCCGTCTTCGGGAAACGCAATGCGGGTCCGGTTGCCGGTCAGCTTCAGCGACCGCAGGTTGGTGAGCCCGGATAGGGAGGCAAATGTAAACGTAGCCGGTTTCTGTCCTGCATCATTCGGCGGCATTGTCAGCCGACCATTCTGAATGCGCATCTGCGACAGAATCTGATTGGTTTCGGCAAAGGCTATGTCAATTGTTTCGAGGCTTTTCAGTCGGGATAACCATTGGAGTGATCCGGCTTCGGTCGGTAATAAGCCAGACAAGGATAGCTTTTTCAGGTTTTTCAGACCCGTTATCTCTTCAGGCAGCAATAGCATTGAGGCTCCGCCAATTGTCAGTGATTCGAGTTGCCTGAGTTGTCCCATTGTGGGCGGCAACTGAATTGTTTCGGACAGAAACGGTTCCAGATGGAGGGCTGTCAGCCGATTATTGGTTGCCAGTAGCTGAAAAGCCTGATCATAATCAAAAGCAGCACCATATAAATACACCGACTTTAAGGCTTTTAAGCGGCCTAACGAAGCAGGAAACTGCATGAGTTGCTGCCGTGGCCGGTTCATCGAAAAGGTTGTTACGCTGAGCGTCAGTTCCTCAAGGTTCGGCAACGTTTCCAAGGCCATAAACAGCGAATCGATCCGATCGCCAACCATCAGGCTTACTGCCACGGTGCGTATCTCCGGGCACCGGGCGAGCAAATGCCAGTCATCATGAGTTGCCTTACGCGTTGTCAGCGAAACGGTGTATACCGGTTTGCCTTCCTGCTGTTTCTCAATGAGTTCTTTCAGGTTTTTAACAACCGTGCCGTTTACCGCAGGACGGTTTCCGGGGCCGAAAATCACAGGTATGCCAACCTCCCAGATTCCTTTCGCTTCCTGCCCCTTTCCGGCCGTCTGTGAGAAAGCCTGAAAAGCTGAAAACCAAAGAATTACCCAAATCAGTAGCGGTTGTCTTAATCGGTTCATAGGCAGTGGTAGTAACAGGGTCAGTACATTCATAACCAAAGGAAAACACCCGGCGGCTATAAATTTCGTAGTTTTGTAGTCTGTTCAAAAAAACTGGCATGAATATACAAGCGTCGTCAACGAATAGCAATCCGTCTCAGCCGGGCTTTTCTTTTCCCGCTGAATGGCAGCCACACGTTGCCACCTGGCTAAGCTGGCCACACACAGAAGCGTCCTGGACCAAAGAGCGTCAGGAGCTGATGTTTCCGTCATACATTGAATTTATTCGTACCATTGCTCAGGGTGAAGAGGTATGTATTAATGCCCATAACGAAACGGTGATTCAGGCCGCTAAATTGCGCCTGCTGCTCGCCGGTGTCGACCTGACCAACATTCACCTGCTGCCCAACCCGACCAACGATTCGTGGTGCCGCGACCACGGTCCGGCCTTCCTGAAAAATCCGGCCACGGGTGAGCGGATGATCGTGAACTGGGGCTACAACGCATGGGGCGGCAAATACCCGCCGTTTGACAACGACGATCTGTTGCCGGTTCTCATTGCCCACTACCGCAACCTGCCGTATGTAACGCCCGGCATTATCATGGAAGGTGGTTCGGTTGAATTTAACGGTGCCGGTACGCTGCTGACCAGCCGTGCCTGCCTGCTGAACGAAAACCGGAATCCGCACCTGAACCAGGCACAGATCGAAGACTACCTGCATAAATTCTATGGCGTACAGCAGGTGCTTTGGGTCGAAGACGGCATCGTGGGCGATGATACCGACGGCCATATCGACGATACCGTCCGGTTTGTGAACGAAGACACGGTGGTGGCGGCCTACGAAACAAACAAAAACGATGAAAACTACCCGATTCTGCAGGACATTCACCATGAACTAAAGCAGATGCGGTTACTGAACGGCAAACAGCTCAACATCATCGAGCTCCCCATGCCTGACCCGGTTGTCAGCGACGGACTGCGGTTGCCGGCCTCATACGCCAATTTTTACATTGCCAACTCAGCGGTTATTGTCCCGACCTTCCGTTGCGACAAAGACCAGCAGGCACTCGATATCCTGAGCCAGTGTTTCACCGACCGGCCGGTCGTCGGCATCGATTCAACCGACATCGTCTGGGGCCTCGGCAGCTTCCACTGCCTCAGCCAGCAGGAGCCTGTATAATTGCGAAAGAGTGAATGAGTGATTGCGTGAGCTGCACCTTGCCCCATTCAATCACTCATTCGCTCTTTCACCCAATCACAATTCATCCATGTATCACAACAAAATATTCCGGTCGGTGACCAATACGGATAATGGCGAGGTGGGCAATGAGACACGGTTCCATTATCAGCAGGACGGGCAGCTTGTCTGGGCAGAATACGGGGGCGGTGCCATCCGAAAGGGCTTCCTGATCGCGACGGTAGGGCCCGATAACCGTCTGGACATGCGCTATCAGCACGTCAATACACAGGGCGTCCTGATGACCGGCCGCTGCCTGTCAACGCCTGAACGATTGCCCGATGGCCGCATCCGCCTTCATGAACGCTGGCAGTGGACTTCCGGTGATGAATCGTCGGGAGAATCAATTGTGGAAGAGGTTGGCTGATGTTTTGCGCCGGAACTATGTACGTTATTGTGGGCATACACCCGAACAGAAAGCAATCGCACGTTGTAAATCGTAAATCATTCTGATGCTGTTAAAACGAACATCAACATACGTGTTGGGAGGCCTGGCCGCCTTTCTGACGGCCTGCGCGGTGCCAAAGTCATTTGTGGCCGAACTGCAACCCCGTTCCGTGAAAGCCATCGATACCGAAGAGACGTTCAGTCGGGGCGACGAGATTTTGCTGGCCTACTCGCTGACGGCTTTTGATGCCCAAAATAAACCAACCGCCGTGGTGAGTGGCGGCTGGGGCGTTGCGTCTATCCGGCAGGGACAGCAGATCAAGCTGCAGCCCGTTGCCAAAACAGTCGGCGAAAAACCGGCCGCTCCCGTCAGCCTGACCATGCCGCGCAACGGCCGTATCATGGCCTCGGTGGTGCTGATCGAAGTGGATGATCTGTCGGAAGCGCAGGATATGCTGACCAAAATCCGGAAGGTACATAATGTGGTCAGTACACCGGCCGCCATTCTGATTACGGCGACGGAGATTCTGACACCGCTTAAATACGTGGCCGCCGGCCTGACCGCAGCCGGTATTGGCATGCAGCTGGCCGACCATCTGGACAACGACGACCTGCTTGGTCAGAGTAATGTGGAGATAAAGGAGGCAGATCTGAAAAAGGACAGCGCGAAGCGGTTTATCCATGTTCCGGCCCGGTTTAAGGGCGAAAACATGCGTGATTCGTATGATTATGAGCTTGAGTATGATGTATTACTGAAGACTGTTAAAGTCAGATAGGATAACAAATGCCGGTGCATGCCCCTGTCGATCATCTTATGGTGCCCAGGTCAATATTTCGGCGGTTTGTTCGTTATTTTATATCAATTACCCATCGGTTAACAGCCGGTTCACTGTGTGCATGACAACGTCAAAACGTTTTTTTTCTGCCAAATACCGTTCTTCTCTTTTATGGGCTGCTCAGTTTACCGGCACCGGCCTGCTGCTGGCAGCCATTGCCGGTGGCTGCAAAACGGCCCCGCCCGTCGTTCAGCAGGCCGCGCCATCTAAACCCGTTATCATAACGCTTGGCAGTAAAGATTTCTCAACAGATGATTTCTTCCAGTCGTTTACCAAAAATCAGGCGATGGCCGACTCCAACCAGCGCACCGACCTGAAAGAGTACCTGACCCTGTATACAAACCTGAAGCTGAAAGTAGTGGCCGCCGAAGATCAGGGGCGCGACACGACTGAAGCCTTTCGGGAAGAGCTTGATACATACCGCAAACAACTGGCACAGACTTACATGACGGATAAGGTCATGATTGAGAACATGGCCGCCGAAGCCTACCAGCGGATTCAGCAGGAGGTAAATGTCTCGCACATTCTGATTCCGGTTTCGGAAGACGCCGCTCCAGCCGATACCCTGGCTGCCTACGATCAGGCGCTCGCACTCCGCAAGCGGGTTCTGGCGGGTGAAGACTTTGCCGCCCTGGCCAAACAGTATTCAAAAGACCAGCTCAGTGCCGACAAAGGTGGTAATCTGGGCTATGTCATCGCCTTTCAGCTGACCTATCCGCTGGAATCGGCAGCCTACCAGACAACAATAGGCGGCGTTTCACAGCCTGTCCGGTCGCGCTTTGGCTACCACCTCGTTCGCCCGACCGACCGGCGCGCCAGCCGGGGAAAGGTACACGTAGCTCATATTCTCGTCCGCATCAGCCCGAACGTGGACAAGGCCGGCGAAGAAGGTGCCTATAACAGGGCTACTGAAATTTACCAGCGCCTGCAAAACGGCGAATCATTTGAGGCGGTTTGCCGCGAGCTGTCCGACGACGCGTCTACCCGCAATACCGGTGGTATTCTGGCATGGCTCGAACCAGGCCGCTGGGTACCTGCCTTTGAAGAAGCAGCCTACAGCCTGACAACGCCGGGTCAGTATACGAAACCAATCCGGACAAACTACGGCTGGCATATTATTAAGTTACTGGAGCGTAAGCCCCTCGAATCCTACCAGGAACTGGCCCCTGCCCTGCGGCAGAAAGTTGTGACCGATACACGGGCCGAAGTATTGCGTCAGGCCACCGTACAGCGGCTGCGGAAAGACTACAAAATAGACGAGAACCGCCCGGTGGTTTCGGCCGCTCTTGCCAAAGCGGACTCTTCGCTGCTGGCCGGCAAATGGAAAGCCGGTACGCCTCTCGAACCGGCGCTGGAGGGCAAAACCTTGTTTACGATTAATCAGAAGCCCGCAACTGTCAACGCCTTTTTTGCGTATGTACAGCAAAAGCAGCAGCCGGTACGCAAAATTACCAATGGCCCGGGAGCGGTGCCGGCCGTGGCGATGCAGCGGTATTATAAACGCTTTCAGGACGACAAACTGATGGAAGCCGAAGATGCCAATCTGGAGAAAAAATACCCGGAGTTGAAGGCACTCATGACCGAAATCCGCGACGGGGTATTGCTCTCGCAGATGATGGAAGATAATGTCTGGGAAAAATCAATGACGGATACCCTCGGTCAGCGCCAGCTTTACGAACGGAATAAAGACAAGTACCGTTATCCGGAGCGGGCGGTTGCCACCAT
Organism: Arsenicibacter rosenii; assembly: GCF_001870735.1. Taxonomy (GTDB): domain Bacteria; phylum Bacteroidota; class Bacteroidia; order Cytophagales; family Spirosomataceae; genus Arsenicibacter; species Arsenicibacter rosenii. Next base: position 68,528 of record NZ_MORL01000018.1, read on the forward strand.
TATTGTGGCGGCCAACAACGATGTACTGACTCAGGCTACCGATATGATGAAACAACTGCCCTATCAGCTGCGTCGTTCGTCGGGTCCGATGGTTTATGAAAAAAATCAGACCGGCATGACGGCAGCCCTCAAAGAGCGTTTGTTTGATGTACTGGTTGCATTATCGCGCAATCCGAATTATATTGTAGAAATCACCGGTTCACATAGTCCGTCAGAAGCAGATTCTGTGTCGGCTAACCGGCTCCGGACCGTCATTAACTATTTGCGCTATAACGGTGTGCCGCTGACCCGCATTATTGAAAAAGACGAGAAAGGCTTCCGGACGGGTGCCAAAACCGATGCGGATCACCAGCGCGTAACGTTCCAGTATTTTTCTACGGCGAAAGAAGATGTGGCACGGGTGCTCAATACACGCCCTGGCCAGACCGGTCCGGCCGCTATTACCATTACGGAGGGCCTTTACGCAAAAGGGGCAGAACCGCTGCTGGAAGGGATTGCCTGGCAACCTGACACCACAACCCGCACCGTAAACGGCAAAACCGTTCAGGTACTGATCAGCCGCATTGAGCCGTCGCGCCGGAAAACGCTGGACGAAGCCCGCGGTACCGTGATTAATGAGTATCAGGCCATACTGGAAAAACAGTGGCTCGATACCTTACGGGCCAGATATCCGGTAAAAATTAACGAAGACGAACTAAGGAAACTGGTTAAATAAATGAGTAATGTGTAATGATTAATGTACAATGAATAATGACCGGTAAGTAATGGAGAACGAGCGTTCCCCCTATCCATTAATCATTATTCATTGTTCATTATCCATTAAAACCCTCACGGTTAACATTTTTTAGGAAACACAATCCATTCAAATTGGCGTTCTTTACTCAGTGATGAAAGCCTTTAGCATGAAAAAACAACTCATAGCTTGTCTGTTGCTGGTAGCGAGCAGCTGGCTCTCCCAATCAGTATTCGCTCAGGGACAGGGCGTTAGTATAAACAAGATTATTGCGAAAATCGATAATTACTACGTATTACGGTCTGATCTGGAAGAATCCTATCATTCGTATGTTGCCCAGAACCAGACCCCACCAGCCAAATGTCAGCTGCTGGAAAGCCTGGTCATTAACAAAATGATGCTGGCCAAAGCCGAGATTGACTCGGTCGTTGTTGACGAGAAGCAGGTAGACAGCCAGCTGGATACGCGGATGTCGTACATGATCCAGCAGTTTGGTTCGGAGAAAAACATCGTCGAAGCCTACGGTAAAAGCCTCGAAATGCTGAAGAGTGAACTGCGTCAGCAGGTGAAAGACCAGCTGATCGTTCAGAAAATGCAGCAGAAAATTACGTCGGACGTAAAAGTGACGCCGCGCGAAGTGAAAAAATTCTTCGACGGTATTCCGAAAGACAGTTTGCCTTACATGCCTGCAGAGGTAGAAGTTGGTCAGATTGTGCGGTTTGCCAAAGCAACCAAAGAACAGAAAGAAGTACTGCGGAAGCGGTTGCTGGATATTAAAAAGCTGGTTGAAGAAGGCCGTGATTTCGCCGCTCTGGCCAAAGAATATTCTGAAGACGTAGGATCCGGTCAGCAGGGTGGTGATCTGGGGTTTGCCAAACGCGGGGCCATGGTGGCTCCCTTTGAAGCTGCCGCGCTGAAACTGAAGCCAAACGAAATGTCGGATGTGGTAGAATCGGAATTCGGTTTCCACTTAATTCAGTTGCTGGAAATCCGTGGGGCGGAATATCATGCCCGGCACATCCTGCTGCGTCCTGACTACAACCGGCTTGATATTACGGAGCCAACCCGCTTTCTGGATAGTTTAAAACACCAGATTGAGATCGACAGCATCAAGTTTGAGAAAGCGGCCAAAGATTTCTCAGAAGACAAGAGCACAGCCGATGCCGGTGGTCTGCTCCGTAATCCGGAAACCAACGGCTCACGGCTGGCCATGGATGCGTCTATGGAATATGCGCTGTTCCACTTACTGGATACCTTAAAAGTTGGCAAGATTTCTGCTCCGATTCCATATCGTACAGAAGATGGTAAAAGCGCCATGCGGATTCTTTACTTTAAAAGTAAGTCTAATCCGCACACGGCCGATTATAAACTGGATTTTGAAAAGCTCCAGAACATCGTTTTAACGAATAAAAAGAACCGCGCAATCGACGATTGGTTTAGAAAATCCGTCAGCGATGTGTATATTACCGTCGATCCTGAATACAACGATTGTCGCGTATTCGGGACATCTCAGTCGAGTGCCGCCGGTGGCAGTGCCTCCAGCGGCGGAAACGATTAGTTTTAAAATGGATAATGCATAATGAACAATGCACAAGGGTCACGGAGTTACTCACGCAGTATCCGGTCATTATACATGTTACATTAATCATTATATATTGTTCATCAACTACAACCATTACGTCACCAATCAAACCCTAAAACAGTGCCTTATTCATCGGATGTTGCGGCTGCGGAAGCCCTGAATGATTCGTATAAAAAGCTGAAAAGTGAAATCGGGAAAGTTGTTATTGGTCAGGAAGATACGGTCCGTCTGTTATTGACGGCTATTTTCTGTCAGGGCCACTGCCTGCTGGTAGGGGTGCCGGGATTGGCCAAAACGCTGTTGATTCAGACGATTTCGGATGCTTTACATTTAAGTTTTAACAGGATTCAGTTTACGCCTGACCTGATGCCTTCCGACATTTTAGGCTCGGAAACACTTGATCAGCAGCGGAACTTTAAATTCATCAAAGGCCCTGTTTTTGCCAACATCATCCTTGCGGATGAAATCAACCGGACGCCGCCTAAAACACAGTCGGCGCTGCTGGAAGCCATGCAGGAATATTCGGTAACCGTTGCCGGCCAGAAATACCCGTTAAGCCGCCCGTTCTTCGTATTGGCGACCCAAAACCCGATCGAACAGGAAGGTACCTATCCGCTGCCGGAAGCACAGCTCGACCGTTTCATGTTCAATATCTGGCTCGACTACCCGTCGTATCAGGCTGAGCTTGAGATCGTCAAAAGCACAACAACTGACAAAAAGCCCCAGATCAATAAGGTTATTTCGGCCGAAGAAATTCAGGAGTTCCAGCACCTTGTGCGTCGCGTTCCGGTTGTTGATAATGTAGTGGAATATGCGGTTAAACTGGTGCACAAAACCCGCCCGAATACGGAAATGGCTTCATCAGACGCCAATACCTATCTGGAGTGGGGTGCTGGTCCGCGGGCTTCGCAGGCCTTGATTCTGGCGGCGAAATGTAATGCCCTTCTCAACGGCAAATACTCACCTGACATCGAAGATATCCGCGCGGTTGCCCTCCCGATTCTCCGCCACCGGATTGTCCGGAACTTTAAGGCTGAGGCCGAAGGTATTTCCGTCGAACAGCTCATTAAGCGCATGTTATAAACCAAAAAGGCGACCCTCAACAGGTCGCCTTTTTTAATGCTTTATCGCTGTCATCAGCCCAGAAACGGCTTAACTACTTTCTCCAGCTGGGCGAGCTGCGCCACGCCCGACTGCCGCCAGACAATTTTACCCTGTTTAAACAGAATCAGGGTTGGTACCCCCTGAATGCGATACGTCATTGACGCTGACTTACTGCGGTCTACGTCGACCTTCACCACACGGACGCTATCGCCCATCCGGTCAGCAAATTGTTTCAGAATCGGAGCCTGCATTTTACAGGGCCCGCACCAGTCGGCGTAAAAATCTACCAGCACCGGCTTATCTCCTTTGATTATATCGTTGAATGACTCTTTCATGATTGTCTCCCGCTACGTGTTCTGCTACGTTCAGATACCGTCAGGTATTCATCTGTTAAACACGAAATAATACGGATTCGTTTACGGATTTTCCTGTCTGAACCGGGTAATGTCCTCCTGCGTATCCAGATCCACTTTGCCGAGATCGAACGGAATGGCAGCACAATCGTTGGTGTGTTTCAGCACTACCGATTTTGCTCCCTTATCGCCCTGCAACTGCAGCAGTTCTTCCATGTATTTCCGGTCGAAGAGCACCGGCACCCCCAGTTCATCTGCGTATAAACAAGCAACAATACCCTTACCGGTTTTTTCTTTTGCGTAGAGCATGTGTTTCAGTAAGCCAAACGATACGTGCGGCTGATCAGTCAGCAGAATCATTACGGCATCCACGTCTTTTTGAGTCAGATAGAGAGCGGCTAGCCCTGTTTTCAGGGATGAGGCCAGCCCCGTCTGCCATGCCGGATTATCGACCAGGGTGATGGGCTTACCGGCGAGTTCAGTCCCAATCTCTACGCGATGCGCGCCCAGCACGACCACAACCGGCCCGGCCTCCAGCGCAATAGCGGCATCTGTAATTCGCTGTACCAGCGTCTGACCCTGGTACTCAATCAACTGTTTTGCCTGGCCGCCCATACGCGTTGATCCGCCGGCAGCCAATATGATCGTTCCGATTTTCATCAATTTTTCGTGTTTTCCGTAAATACCTCGTCGGGGTAACCGACTTCGGCCAGAAATAATCCTTCCGGCGGAGCGGCCCGACCCGCTTTACTGCGGTTTTTAGCCTGGATGATCGCCTCAAACTGATCCGGTGTCATCCGCCCCTGCCCTACTTCGAGTAAGGTACCAACAATGGCCCGCACCATGCCGCGCAGAAAGCGATCGGCTTTGATATGGAACGTCAGGTTACCATCCGGCATGCCATCGGCTTCTGCCATGGTCCAGTAGGCAAAGTCAATCCGGCAGTTAAATGTTTTCACATCAGTCTTGACCTTACTAAAGCTTTCAAAATCGGCATAGCGCGTCAGCCGGTTGGCGGCTTCGTTCATGGCGATCACATCAAGCAGAGGATGAAATACGTAGGCCAGACCGGTTTTAAACGGGTTTTTGGACCGGATAATCTGATACTGGTAATAGCGCGAAACAGCCGTAAACCGCGCATGATCGTCAGGACGCACCGGAAAAATACGATGAATGGCCACATCCTGCGGCAGCATGGCGTTCAACGAATGGCGTAAATGGCCTAGGTCCGGCAACGTTTGTTCTGTATCAAAATGAGCATATTGCTGTGATGCATGCACGCCCGTATCGGTCCGGCCACTGCCCAGAATACTAACCGGCTCCCGAAGCCGGATTTTCAGCACGTTTTCAATTACTTCCTGAACACTCACCCCATTAGGCTGTATCTGCCAGCCATGGTAATTGGTCCCCCGGTAACTCAGTTCAATAAAATACCGCATAACACACAAAGGTACAAAACTACCAATGTGACAGGAAACCGCATTTTATAGTATATAACTTCGGGGTTATGCCTGTTTTATCGTATTATTCTGCGACTTTTCAGCATTTTTACACATAAATCAGTCAAAATACGTATTTTTAGTAAATTTTAAGACACATTAAGTCTACATGCGAAAACTTACCTTGTCCCTCTCGTTACTGACGTGTCTGGTTGTAACACAGGGCGCATTCTCACAAACTAAGCTTGTTGAAAAAATAACCCGCAAAGGCAATGAGCTGGTCATCCCGTACGAAAAGTACGTTTTGCCAAATGGCCTTACCGTTATTGTACATGAAGATCACTCCGATCCGGTTGTTCACGTTGACGTAACCTATCACGTCGGTTCGGCTCGTGAAGAAATCGGTAAATCAGGATTTGCTCACTTTTTTGAGCACATGATGTTCCAGGGCTCCGACCACGTTGCCGACGATGAGCACTTTAAGCTCATTACCGAAGCCGGTGGGACGCTCAACGGCTCAACCAACCGCGACCGGACCAACTATTACGAAACACTGCCAAGCAATCAGCTGGAACGGGCGTTGTGGCTTGAAGCCGACCGGATGGGTTTTCTGCTCGACGCCGTCACCCAGAAGAAATTTGAAATTCAGCGCGCTACCGTTAAAAACGAACGGGGGCAGAACTACGACAACCGTCCGTATGGTCTGGCGGGCGAAACAACCGCAAAAAATCTGTATCCATATGGCCATCCCTACTCATGGCTGACGATCGGTTATGTGGAAGACCTCAACCGCGTTAACGTAAACGACCTGAAAAACTTCTTCCTCCGCTGGTACGGACCTAACAACGCAGTCCTGACCGTTGGCGGTGACGTTTCGACGAAAGATGTGATTAAGCTGGCCGAGAAATACTTCGGCCCGATTCCGAAAGGTCCGGGCGTAACCAAAACGACCGTTCCGGCCGTTGTGCTCGATAAAAACCGGTATGTTTCGTACGAAGACAACATCCGGTTCCCGATGCTACGTGTGACCTATCCGTCGGTTCCGACCTATCACAAAGATGAAGTAGCCCTTGACGCTCTCGCCGAAATTCTGGGCGGCGGCCGGAACTCACTGCTGTACAAGAACTTTGTAAAAACGCAGAAAGCGGCTCAATCAAACGCCAGCCACCCGACAACTGAGCTGGCCGGTGAGTTTACATTCACTGTACTGCCTTTCCCGACGATGCGTCTGGACAGCGCCGAGATGCTGCTGCAACGCACACTGGCAGAGTTTGAGCGCCGCGGGGTCACCGACGACGACATTACACAGTTTAAAGCCACCCGCGAAACCCGCCTGATCGAAGGCCTGGCCAGTGTTTCCGGCAAAGTATCGCAGCTGGCCGCCTATCAGACGTTTGCGCCGACGGCCAACTACCTGCCTCAGGAACTGAAAACCATCCAGGCATTGACTAAGGAAGACGTGATGCGGGTGTATAACCAGTACATTAAAGGCAAAAATGCGGTTGTTCTGACGGTTTATCCGAACGGAAAGAAAGACATCGTCACCCATGCCGATAACTATACGGTATCATCGGCTGGTTATAAAGCACCGAATTACGGCTATGACGGACTGACGTACAAAAAACCGACCGATGCGTTTGACCGGAGCAAAAAACCGGCTTCCGGCCCGAATCCGGCCACGCAGGTGCCACCGTTCTGGACAGGCAGTCTGGCCAACGGCATCAAGATGATTGGGGTACGCAACAACGAGATCCCGACGGTAACGCTGCTTTTCTCCATTAAAGGCGGTCATTTATTATCAGCTACCGATATGTCGAAAGCGGGTGTTGCTCAGCTGACTGCTTCTATGATGAACGAGGCTACCCAAAACTTCAGCGCCGAAGATATCAGCAACAAACTGGAAAAACTGGGCAGCAGCATTTCGATCGGTGCCAGCACCGACGAAATCAGCGTTTCGGTCGAATCACTGACGAAAAACCTGGATGCAACTCTGGCGATTCTCGAAGAAAAGCTGTTCCGTCCGAAGTTTGCGCCGGAAGACTTTGCGCGCCTGAAGAAGCAGTTGCTCGAAAACATCGAAAACCAGAGCACACAGCCGGTCGTGATTGCCAACCGCGCCTACAACCGCCTGTTGTTTGGCGCCGATCATATCCGTGCTATTCCGGTAAGTGGTACATCTGAGAGCGTGAAGAGCATTACCCTCGATGACGTAAAAGCATTCTATGCGAAAAATTTCTCGCCATCAGTAACGAACCTGGTTGTTGTCGGTGACGTGGACAAGGCAGACATTACGCCAAAACTGAACTTCCTGACCAAATGGGAGGCAAAACCAGTGGCAATTCCAACCGTACCCGCCGCAAAAGCAGCCGACAAAACCCGGATCTTCCTGATTGACAAAGGTAAAGCAGCGCAATCTGAAATCCGGATCGGTTACGTCACCGATATGCCGTACGACGCCACCGGTGACTATTACCGCGCCGGCCTGGCTAATTATATCCTGGGCGGAGCTTTTAACAGCCGGATCAACATGAACCTGCGCGAAGACAAAGGCTTTACGTATGGCGCGCGTTCGGGTTTTGCCGGCAGCCGCCTGCCAGCGGTCTTCACAGCTTCGGCCGGTGTCAAAGCCGCCGCAACCGACAGCTCCGTGGTTGAATTCATGAAGGAAATTACCAACTACGCGAAAGACGGCATCACGGCCGAAGAACTGGCCTTTACGAAGAGTTCAATTGGTCAGCGGGATGCACTGCGATATGAGACCTCGCTCCAGAAAGCCATCTTCCTGAGCCAGATCATCGACTATAACCTGCCGTCGGATTTTGTGCAGAAACAAAGCGATATCCTCAAGAACATTACGCCGGAAGAAATCAAGGCCATTGCCCGGAAGCGTCTGCCAGTCAACAACATGGTGATTACGGTAGTCGGCGACAAAGCCCTGATCAAACCAGGTTTATCACGCCTTGGCTACGAGATTGTCGAATTGGATAAAGAAGGCAAACCACTAGCCACCGCGTCAACAGAAAATGCCTCGGCACCGGCTCAGGCTGGTTCATCGAAGAATTAAGTAACCGCAGCGTTCAACTCCCCGGGGGTAAACCCTCGGGGAGTTCGAATTAATTCAGCGGTAGTACTCCTTTCAGTTGCAGGTGCTGAATTAACAACAGGGTTTTGCCATCCATAATCTCACCGCTATTGGCCATCCGGACTGCTTCCTGAAACGGTAGTTCAAGCACATCAATCTCTTCTTCTTCGACCCCGCCCCCATCGGCAATCCGGCTGTCGCTGCTATATTCGGCGACATAGAAAAACAACTTTTCGGTAACCGAGCCAGGGCTCATATAGGCTTCAAACGCTTTCGTTACGGCGTGCAGGCGATACCCCGTTTCCTCTTCTACCTCCCGGCGAATCGCCACATCCGGCTGATCATTGTCGAGTAAACCGGCGCAGGCTTCAATCAGCATGCCGCTGGCATTTCCGTTGACATAGGTCGGCAAACGAAACTGACGGGTCAGAATAACGGTTTCCTGCTCACGGTTGTACAGCAGAATTGTTGCGCCGTTGCCCCGATCATAGGCCTCCCGCGACTGGGTTTCCCAGTTTCCGTTTTTACGCTGGTAGTCAAACGTGATTTTTTTCAGTACATACCAATTATCCGACAGCACTTTTTCTTCCGATATGCGAATGCGTTTGTTCATCTTGTTCGTATTTGATCGATTTTGATTATTTTTGAGCAAATAAAAGGAGACTTCATGAATTTTCAAATGCGCAAGCAGTTAATTCTGCAAACACTTGAGCAAAAGGACAGTGCCGGGGTAAGCGAACTGGCTGAATTGCTACATACATCAGCCATTACAGTGCGGCGGGATTTAGCATTACTGGCCGAAAAGGGATTACTGGTACGGACACATGGCGGCGCCGTAAGGCCCGGTTTCGCGAAAGATCCGGTTTCATTTATCAACAAAGCGGCTGTGAATCAGGAGCAGAAAGAGTATATCTGCCACCTTGCGGTTAAGGAAATTAAGGAGGGGGATACCATCTTTCTGGATTGTGGCAGCACAACTTTTCTCATGTGCCCGCTGATCCGGCATTTATCGATCCGCGTGGTTACCAACTCATTGCCGGTGGTTAATGCCCTACTTGGTTCTGCTGTAACGGTCAATATGGTGGGCGGAGAAATTGACCATAAACGGCAGGCTGCTCACGGATTGATGGCGGCAGAGCATGTCTATCGCTACAAAGCCGACCTGGCCTTTCTGGGTGTCGACGGTATTTCTGTTGCAAATGGGCTTAGTGCCAACAGCGAGACTGAAGCCGAAATGACTCTGGCGATGGCAGCCAATGCCCGACGGGCTATTCTCCTGTGTGATTCCAGTAAGCTGGAGAAGGATAAGTATTTTCAGTTTGCTGCTCTATCGCCGTTTCACGCCATCATAACTGACAAAAAAATTACGCCTGCTCTGCTGGCAATGTACCGGCAGGCAGGCGTCAATATCGTCAACGGGGAATCCTCTATCGTCCTCTGATTTCTTTCGTTTCCGCTTTCAGGCGTTCTACTTCCTGTTCCAGGCTGTTTGATTTAAAGTAATAATACAGGAAACAGGCCAGAAAGATCTTACCAAGGATAAAAACGGCAATGAATGCAGGCCGCCAGTATTTGTGCACCCGCAAATGCGTGTCATTTACTTCAACTTCGAGGTATTCCGGTTTAGGGGGTTCTTTACTTTTGGCTCCTGCATCCGAAAAAGGGTCGGCATAGGGCTGATGCTTCTGAATTTCACTTTTGCCGATCCGGGCCTGAATCTTTGTCCAGGTCTGGGCTGGTGGCGGGACCGCACTTTCTAAACAGAGTAATTCAATCTCTTCTTCCAGACTCAGCAACGATGCCTTAACTTCCGGATACGCAAACGCCATTTCCTGTACTTCCTGTTCTTCTTCTTCCGAAATCACGCCAAGTAAATAGGCTTCAAGAACGCCACTAGTTATATACTCCCGGGTATTCACGTTGTTAAGATAAGTTACAGTTTACGAAAAGATTTTACATACTCACGAATAGCCTTCAGCACATCAGCCTTTGTCAGGCCATATTGTTGTGCAATGGTATCCGGTGATAATCCCTGCTTATATGATAAATTAAACAATAACTCAGGCGTCACAGTATCCGTATCCATACTGGTTTCCACTGCTTCAGCCAATGTTTCTTCCTGTACTTTTTTTGCCATCAATGCTTTTTGCCGTGTTACCTTAATAACGCAGGCAAGTCCGCTACCCGTTTGCGCGTAACAGTGCTTTAACTCGGGAGACGAAAAAACATCAACCAAAACCTGTTGTGCAACAGTTTCTTGCGGAACAATCTGCAGAATCATTCCGTAAGCCATTGCTCCGAAACGATTATATAATGCCAAATAATCAACAGACCCGGCAGTAGTTTGCGCCGTTATATAACCTGTTGACTGCTTCAGTTCATTCATACTCCTGCTCTTTATCGTACTGCGTACCTATTGACCTCCTTAACACCGGAAACCTGTACACAAATATCTCATCGTCAAACGGATAAAGTATACACATCAAGGATCACAGCAAGCTGTTTTCATCCTTGAGACAGTCTCCAATAGCGTTCAAATATACTATTCTTTGTATGCTTTTCAGCTAATAATACAGAGTTTTGGCGCTGTACTTATAACTTTTTTAAGTACAGCCGTATTTTTGGGCTTTAAACGCTAACCAAGGCTGATGGTAAACTACGATTCTAAAGAATGGCTTCGCTTCCTGATCAACTTTCCGAAGGCCGATACCGTTCGTAAACTTACGCCCTACATGATCATTATGGGCTTATATTCACTGGGTATTTCGTACCTGATTATCGGTGTCTGGCAGCTAAAAGATACATCTGATTTACGAAACATCTCGCTGATGCACTCCTTGCTTGGCTTTGTTATTTCAATGCTACTCGTGTTCCGCACAAATACCGCCTACGACCGATGGTGGGAAGGGCGTCGCCTGTGGGGCGCACTGGTTAACAATAGCCGGAATCTGGCGCTGAAAATCAACACACTAGTACCGGAAGAACATGTCAATGAACGGAATTTCTATCGTTTTATGATTCCTAATTTCGCGTATGCGCTGAAGAATCATTTACGAGGTAACTTTCTGGAGACTGAATTTACAGAGACCGGATTATTTAAACTATATGATCTTCGTCAGCATGACCATATTCCCAACCAGATTGCAGGCGCTATCTTTAACCAGACTGTCGATCTCCAGCGACGGGGTATTCTGCTACCCGAGCATTTGATTTTCCTGAATCCGGAGCTACAAAGCCTTATGGATGTCTGCGGCGCCTGCGAACGTATCCGCAAAACGCCTATCCCCTACTCCTACAGTGCATTCCTGAAGAAATTCATCATTATTTACTGCATTACGCTTCCGCTCGGCTACGTCTTCAGCCTGCATTATCTGGTTATTCCGTTTGTCATTTTCATCTTCTACGTACTGGCCAGTCTTGAGGTAATCGCCGAAGAAATTGAAGACCCCTTTGGCACAGACTCCAATGACTTACCACTCGATGACATTAGTGCCGGTATTCAGGCAACGGTTGGTCAGGCCTTTCCGGAAGCACGGCAATAAAAAATCCGTGGCCACGCAATCACTGCACAGCCACGGATTTAGTACATTCTCAGCCATCAATACAGCAGGCGCGACGACCGGAATACACCGTCGGCCGCCTGCAACAGCTTGGCTTTCAGCCTTGGATTATACTGAGGTCGTTTCAGCAGGAAGGTCTTAACGATACCGGCTACCTCCGGCGTCTGATAGCTGCCCAGGGTCGCCCGGAGCCAGGATTCAGGAAAGAAAATATCACCCGTCCGCTGAATTTCTTCCAGCAGGTCAAGGCTGGGCTCAACATACTTAACCGATGTAGCCGCCCGCAACGGATGGTGCAGATAGCCCAGTGCTCCGGTTACCCAGGCCTCCCGTTCACGATTGGCGGGGTCTTTCAGCGACGCAAAAAAGGCATCCCGCTCTTCTACCTTCGCCGACAAGGCGGGCATCATAAACTGCAGCCGCTTCCGGCGATCTGTATTCTGTATCCGGCTCAGTTGTCGGGCCAGAATACCTTCGGCCGGGTAATCCCGGACAGCCAGCGCAAGCGCCAGACTGGTGTAGTCATCTTCGGTCAATTTAACCCCGTTTGGCGCTTTCTGGTCTTGCCAGATTGCATACAGCCGGTTTTTGGCTTCGGTACCCGATGCAATGCTCTGATAACAACGGAATAACAGTTTCTTTTTATTGGCATCCGGCTGTTGCTGCATCGTATTCCAGATAACGGTTTCCAGCTCAGGGGCTAATACGGAACGGCCTTCGGGCTTCGTAAAACGCCAGAAAATATCCGACAGCTGATTGGTTAGCAGCCGCAGATTCAGCTCTTCTTTTTCAGTTGCCAGCAAACCGGTATACAGTTTCCCGATCTGCGCCGGACTTACCCATTTGCCGCTGAGCATATTTTCGTACAGGTTAATGTAGGCCGACGCCCGCATGACCGGGTTGGTCAGTTTGCTCATGCCGGACAGCATCCGCGTGTCGACCGGAAACAGGCCATAGCCCTGCCCCGATGAATTGAACAAAACAAACAACGGCGTTGGCTTACCGGTTGCTTCAGCCAGTACCGACCCTGCCTGCTTCATATCCACTGTCAGTTCTTCTACATGGTCGGCATAGACGAGTGCCACTTCGAAAAACTGCGGCCAGATACGGGCCGACCCATCTTCGCCCCGCTGGCTGACAGACAAGCGCGTAATTTTGCCATCGTCCGACAACAACTGATAACTAAACTGCGGCCGACCGGTCTCATTCACCCAGACGCGGTTCCACTTCTGCAAATCTACCGGCGTCCGGGCATCGAGTATCGCAATCAGGTCGGGCCAGGTTGCATTGCTGAATGCGTACGTTTTAAGGTAGTCGCGCAGACCGTCCCGCAGGGCATCCTTGCCCATCAGCCGTTCCAGCTGCCGCATCATAATAGGGGCTTTGTGGTAAATAATTCCACCATAGAGCGTACCGGCCTCCTGTAGATTGGCCAGCGGCTGCTCAATAGGATTGGCCCCTTTGGTACGGTCAACATCGTAGGCCGCCGGGAAGTGGGACAGTAAAAACTCAAGATCGTAATTGCCGCCCGGCATGCTGACCTGCGTGATTTTGTCGGCAATGAAATTGGCAAACACCTCTTTCATCCAAACATCGTTAAACCACTGCATCGTCACCAGATCCCCGAACCACATGTGGGCTGTTTCGTGGGCAATCAGTGTAGCACGCCCCAGCTTCTGATCGCGGGTAGCTCCGTTATCCAGAAACAGGCTCGACGACCGATACTGAATCGCGCCGACATGTTCCATCCCGCCGTACTGAAAATCAGGGATGGCCGCAAAATCGAACTTGTCAAACGGGTATTTGATCTGGGTATAGTCTTCCAGAAACGTCAGCGCATCGGCATGGATATCAAACACCGGCCCCATGCTTAACCGGATTTTGGTAGTATCGGTCTCACGGTGGAAAAAACGCATCGGCCAGCCTTTCGGCTTTTGCTCTACAGCATTGAACTTGCCGGCCACAAACGAGAATAAATACGTACTGATCCGGGCCGTCGGCGCGAAGCGGTAGGTGGTTTTTCCGGGCACCGCCACCGAATCAAGCAAAGGCGCATTGGTCATGGCTTTCCATGACGGCGGAACGGTCATGGTCAGTTGAAACGTGGCCTTCAGGTTAGGCTGATCGAAGCACGGGAAAACTGTTCTGGCGCGGTCCGGCACCAGGAGGGTATAGAGGAAATCGTCGTTCCGGTTGAGAGACAGATTACCCGCCGTAAACTGAATCGCGATCTGGTTCTTACCGGCTTTCAACTGCGCCGGCGCAATAACGATGTGTTCTTTTTCAAAAACAACGGGAATCTCAACGTCGTTTACTGCCACCCGCTGAATAGCTGACCGCTGTTCCTTAAAGTCAATCTGAAGCGGGATATCCGTTTTTTTCCAGTCGAACGAAATCGTTTCAGAAGCCGGAATGGGGCTTGTTCTGGCTTCGGGGATGGTAAACGTCAGTGCGTAGCCGAGGTCTGTGATGGTTTCTTTCCGGTGAGCAGCCAATACGCTTGATACACCGGTTTCGAGTATAGGCCTCACAGGTTTAGGCGTTGGTTTTGGACGGGGTCTTGCCAGGGTCGGCAAGGTTGCCGGACTGGTTAAAAGCGCAAGAATCAGGCTAACAGAGAGCGCGCTGTTTTTCATGAGGGTAAGCAGCTAATGCAGGTTGTTGACGGGCCATACGGCCAATCCGGGCAAATTAGCGAACAACCCTCTGTTTTGCAACCGTCTGTCAGCGCAGGATAGAGACAGTACCGCGCATTTCGGGGATGTTGGCTGCCGGCCGGATGACGTAAGGGTAAGGTCCCGGCTCAAGCGCGACACCCTCGAAATAACCATCAAATGGCTGTGTATATCCTTTATCGGACCAGTAAATTATTGTTCCCCACCGGTTAAACACCTTTACCTCGGCTTCCGGAAATGACGCTATACCAGGCAATACCCATACATCATTCACTCCGTCTTTATTAGGCGAAAACGCATCGGGTACCCATATCGGTCTGACTATTATCGTTACCGTATCGCGGGTACTGCACCCGTATTCATTCCGGGCTTCGAGCTGATATGTCATTCCGTCCGGATTAATATTCACCAGTTCAGGCTGACCTATGTCTGCCCGGCTCAGGTAAGTAGCGGGTTGCCACTGAAACCAGTTTGCGCCTCCGCCAATCACTGGCTCTAACCGGAAACGGCTGGTCGAAAACAGAATAACTGTATCAGGGAAATCAATCGTTACACCCGGAGATACGATGGCGGTCCGCTGCGCCTTTACAGGGTCACATTGCGGTGCCGCCTTAACTGCGTATGTCAGAACATGTCGGCCAACACCAGCCAACACCGGCGAAAACATAGTACCTGTTACGCCCGGCCCGCTGAAAATCCCGCCAGCCGGGCTACCGGTCAGTTGTATGGCCGTGGCATGCGATCCGCAAAGGCGGGGAACAGAATCCATCGTTACGGTCATCGAGGGCAATGCGCTGATTACGACCGGAGGTGGCACATCCATACATCCGTTTTCATCCAATGCAGTAAGGCTATAGGTACCGGCAACGTTTACGGTATAACTCGCGGCCGATACCTCAGGGATAGTCTGATTATCTTTCTGCCACTGATACCGAACGCCTCCACCAGCCTCCAGTAGCAGGATTTCCCCCGGGCAAAGTTCATTTCTCCCGGAAGCCGGCCGGAGTGTAGCGGTCAGCACCGGTGACCGGCTGATCGTTAATGATTCACTTTTATTGCGGCAACCCGACTGAAGGTCAAGCGCCTGCAACGCGTATTGGCCGGGTTCATTTACCAGCAGGAAATCAGCCGTTTGCCCTGCCAGCACATTCCCGTCGCGTAACCATTGGAAACTATCATACCCCCCCTGCGGCACTTCCAGCCTGACAGTACCACCGTTAGCACATAACTGACCTCTTTTCTGTATCGCAAAAGGGTTACCGGTATCTATGAGTGAAATAGTAACTTTCAGCGATTCTTTCGGCTGATTACACGTATTCTTCAACGATACTAATACAGAATACACGCCCGCCTCTTTTACAATTAGAACTGAACTTGTTGCGTCCGACAGATTCATCCCATCCCGGCGCCATTGATATTGCCAGTTCGGATTTGTTTCCGACACCAGCGTCAGCGAATTACCATTACAGAGCGAGGCCTTAACAGCCGTTACCGAATAGCCGGAGATTGATATTTTCGGAGCTAATACGGCGGCCGCAGGGCAGTCGATGACCTGAAACTGAAAATCACGATGCACCTCCCCGATTTTGACCCCATTCCGGAACTCTTCAACATTAATGGCAAAAACAAACAAACCAACCCGATTAGCCGTAACAGATAGTTCTCCGGTTTTAGCATCCACCCTTAACGAAGGCATGCCCGGTATCGCATCCTCCGCACTAAATCCCGTTAACCAGTCGACACTAAGGTAAGGTCCGGACAAGCCGTTCCCCCCCTTAATGGTCTTGCTGTTTAGCGGATTTACCATCGAATACCGCAGCTCATCCCCATCGGTGTCTGTACCACCAAACGAAAAGACAAAGGGCTGATTAACACATATTAATTCTCCGTTGATAGGCTCAAAATGTGGCGATGAGTTTTTTTGATAACTTCCGGAACGCTTCAGTGCAGGAAACTCCAGGTAAAAGGTAAAACCGGTTTCGGCAGGGTTGATGATATTGTTCAGCCGTTCATTCCGGGCAGAGGTCTGATAAGAAATATAATAGCCGCCCGGGTCATCATACAAGTCAGGATCTAACTGAATATCAGCGTCAAAAAAGGCAATACCGACCTGCTGATCGCTCTGACTTGCACAGACAGGGTTTGAATAAATCACACGTGTACGGGCCTTTGTTTCACTGGTATTAAAAACAAACATTGGCTGGTTATCCCTTTTGCGGAAAACATAGCCTTGTTCGGCAGCTAAGAAACGAGCTCCGTAGGCACTCGTCTCATAGTAAATGGTAATGGTTACCTTGAAGTGCCCCTGCCGGTCACCGACATCCTGCATCTCGACCTGTCCGCCAACTAAATGATCCGCACGGGCAGACAATGAAAGAACGAGAAGCAGCCATACAGGCAGCATGCTGTATATTAATAGCCGCATAAAAAGTTAAGATAAATTTCCACAAACCCGAATATGACCACAGTGTCAGTTGTACAAAGCCATAAACGACTTATCTTCAGACGTAAGTATTACCGGTTAGTACCTTTAAATACCTAAGTAGACCAGGAATTTTAACCAACGGTTTCGGACCTGTACAAATCGGGTTGGCAGGCCAGACACAGTCTTATCGCAGGATAGTAACCGTTCCCCGTCTCTCAGGAAAATTTGCAGCCGGGCGGATTACGTATGTATACACACCGGTTTCCAGATTCACACCATTAAATTTGCCGTCGAAAGGCTTTTTATATCCTTTACCAGACCAGTAAATCACCATGCCCCAGCGGTTAAATACCATTACTTCGGCCTCCGGATACGCATCAATGCCCGCCAGTTCCCACACGTCATTTACCCCATCCAGGTTTGGCGTAAACGCATTCGGCACCCATATCGGATCCGCTTCAAGAATAACGGTTACCGAATCCTTCGCATTGCAGCCTTCTGCGTTTCGGGCCTCGATTTGATAGCGGATTATCCCCGGAATATTCCGGCTGACTTCCGGTTGGGCCACATCAGAGCGGCTTAGGTAGGTGGAGGGATACCACCGGAACCAGGTAGCATTCCCGCTTATCACAGGCTCCAGGCGAACGACCACATTAGTTTTCACTACCACGGTATCCGCCATAGTTATTTTTATAGCAGCTGAACGCGTGATAGTCAGCGATTCGCTTTTAGTCTCACAGCCGGTTTTCTGATCTTTTACTACCAGTTCATACTCTCCAGGCTCGCGCACCGACAGAACCTTTCCCGTCTGTCCGGCCAATAAAGACCCATTTTTACGCCATTCATAACGTTGGGCATTCTCTGACGGTGCCCGAAGCAGCACCTCGCCACCGTCGGCACACAATTGACCACTTTTCAGTAAAACAAATGGTGCTTTACCCACATCGGCTATTACGGCAATTTGCCGGGATTCTGTAGGTTTTGTACAGATATTCTTCACCGCTATCAGCACCGTATACAGGCCGGGCTCTTTTACAACTAAGGTTTGACTGGTTGCATCTGTCAGGTTCTGCTCATCCCGCCGCCATTGATATTGCCAGTTCGGGTTCGCTTCCGCTGTCAGGGTCAATGAATTATTTGCGCAGACATAGGCTTCCACGGCCGTCAATGGATAGCCGGCAATTGCCAAATCCGGCCTGACGGAGAGTGGTGGCGGACAGTCAATGACCTGGATCTGGAAATCACGATGCACCTCCCCGATTTTTACCCCGTTCCGGAATTCTTCTATCTTCACGGCAAACACGAAAAGGCCCACCTGACTGGCGGTTACGGATAGTTCGCCGGTTTTAGCGTTGACTGATAAGGAAGGGTTGCCGGGAATTGCATTTGTACTGCCGAAACCAGGCAACCAATCAACGCTTAGGTAAGGAGCCGACTTAATTGACAAAGAAAAAGCACTCGGGCTTACCAAGGGTTCGGTCATTGAATACCGTAACTCATCTCCATCGGGGTCGGTTCCGCCAAATGGAAAGGTAAAAGATTGATTAACGCAGGCCAGCTCTCCGTTAATTGGCTCAAAATGAGGCGATGAATTGTTAACGTATAGGCCTGCCTGTTTCAGTGCCGGGAATTCCAGATAATATATATACCCTGTTATGCCCGGTGCAATGATGTTATTTAACTGAGCACTCCGGCCACCAAACATGTGGTAAACCAGATAATACCCCTGGGAGTCAGTGTACTCATTAATATCTAATTCAACGTCTCTCTCAAAAACAGCAATACCGATCTGTTGATCTCCTTTGCCGGCACATAGTGGATTTGTATATACCACTTTTTGACGGCTTTTAACCTCAATTGCCCGCTCAACAAACATCTCTTGGTTATCTCTTTTCCTATAAATGGCAAAGACTTGCGGAACCAAAGACGATGCTGCGGGTGAACGCGTTTCAAAATAAATAGTCACCAGAAGTTTATAATGACCAGGTTTGTTATCAGTAGCCTGCATTTCAAGCTGACCGCCCACTAAATGAGTACATTTCGCCAGGTTAGGATGGCAAAGCAGTAAAAGGCCTACCAACAGGTTGATTATCAATTGCCGCATAGTGAGTGAATGGTTAGAATGAGCAACCGAACGATGCTTGAATTCTATACGGCAAAAAACTTTAATTGTCACATGTAAATATAAAAATTATTACATTCAATGTGATGGTAATTCCTCCCCTTCATTCCGGCGGAATTTAGTTCATACTTTCCTTAACTTACAGTGGTGGTGACAAGGCTCTACAAGACAACCTGAATTAATAACGTCTTGCTAACAAACTTTTAAGAGAAAAGTGAGTCAGGGTGCCGTCTGTCAGCGCAGGATTGACACAGTGCCGCGCAGCCCGGGGTGTTTAGGAGCCGGTTTGATAATATAGGGATACGGGCCTGCTGCCAGTTCGGTTCCCTGAAAACTACCGTTAAACGGTTCGGTGTAGCCTTTTTGAGACCAGTAAATGACTTCTCCCCAACGGTTAAAAACCGTGATTTCTGCATCCGGAAAAGCCTCGATGCCATGGATTACCCAGACATCATTTACCCCGTCGCGATTAGGCGTAAAGGCATCCGGCACCCATAAACGTTCTACGACAATAATCAGAATGGTGTCTTTTGCTTCGCAGCCATACTGGTTTTTCACCCACAGTTCATAGATGATATCTTTCTGAATATCGTTGACCGTCGGACCAGCCACGTTGGTTGCGGATAAATACGTAGATGGCTGCCAGCTATACCAGTTCGGGTTACCGGTCAGGACAGGCTGCAAATCAAACGTATTCCCTTTAAACGTTGTCAGGGTATCCCGCATCTGAATGACCGGCACCGGCGACACCACGGCTACCCGGGTTGCGGTCGTCGGCGCACATTCGGGAGCGGGCCGCACCCCATACGTAAGCACATGATCGCCTACACCCGCCAGCGCAGGGCTGAACTGATTACCGGTAACGCCGCTGCCCGAAAATACCCCGCCCGACGGACTCCCGCTCAGCGAGTAGGCGGCGGCGGCCGAGCCGCAAACAGCCGACACGGCCGTCATAGTCACGACAATGGGCGCCACGGCAATAACCGTCAGCGAAGGTGATACACCGACACAGCCATAGCTATCGATAGCGGTAAGGCTGAAGATACCAATTGCTTTTGTGGTATAGTTTGTGCCTGTTACCCCGGCCATTATCTGGTTATCTTTCTTCCAGATGTAACTGACGCCTCCGCCCGCACCGAGTTGTAACGAATCATCGGGACAGAGCTTATTATGGCCCGCCAGCGAACTGATGGTAGCTGATACTGCCGCCGACCGTGTAATGGTGAGCGACTGGCTGTTTCCCGCACAGCCATACCGTGTTTCGATTCCCTGCACGAAATAAACGCCGGGCTGATCAACACGTATGGAGTCCTGTGTTTTTCCTGGCATGGGATTGTAATTGTAATACCACTGGAAACGCGTATTGTCCATGGCTGTCGTTGAGAAGCTGACTGAGCCATCGGTTGCGCACAAGTGCCCGCTCTCCCTGATAGCAGGGCTAACATCAATTACTGTTACCTGAATCGCGTTAGATTCGACGGACATCCCGCAGGTGGTACTCAACGAAGCCAGCACCGTGTATTTGCCGGGATCTTTGACCGTAAGTGTCGTCGACGTAGCATTCGCCAGGTTTGTTCCATCCCGCCGCCATTGATAGACCCAGGCCGGATTTGGATTAGCCTGTAAGCTAATGCTTGCCCCCTGACAAATAGTTGTCGACGACATCGACATTGGCTGGCTGACAATATTGGCGACCGGATCCAGTTTTACCGGTGGCGGACAGTCAATTACCAGAAACTGAAAATCCCGCCGCACTTCCCCGATTTTGACGCCGTTGCGGTATTCTTCTACCTTGACGGCAAATACGTAGAGACCAAGCTGATCGGCCGTAACAGAGAGTTTTCCGGTCACCGGATCAATACTCAGCGGCGGATTACCGGTAATGGAATTGGTTGCCGTATATCCCGAAACCCAGTTCACATCAGGATAAGGACCAGCCGAGACCGTAGTTCCGTTCCGGTTTCCGGCATTCTTCTGATCCAGTGGTGTGATCATACTGTACCGTAACTCATCACCATCCGGATCGACCCCGCCAAATGCATAGCTGAACGGCTGATTAATACAAATATATTCCCCGTTGACGGGAGTAAAACGAGGCGTTGAATTTTTGAAATACGATCCTGACTGCTGTAGCGCAGGAAACTCCAGATAAAAGGTAAAACCGGTATTTAACGGATTGGTAATATTGTTAATACCGCCATTACGGTTCTGCGTCTGGAAAGACATATAATACCCCTGATCATCATTGTAGCTTGCCGGCGCCAGCTGGATATCAGCACTGTAGGTAACGACAATCATATTCTGAGTACGAGAGTTTGCACACAGAACATTCGTGTAGACAACCGGCGCACGGGTACCCGATACTTCGCTGACGGCAAAGGAGTACATTAATGTATTATCCCGTATCCGGAAAATACCGATGTTCCCCCCGGTTGTCTGAGCTGCGCGATTATTATCCTCCAGATAATTCGTGACGATGATTTTGAAATGACCGGGTGTATCCCCCACCTCCCGCATTTCCAGATGCCCGCCGACCTGGTGCGTTGCCAGAGCAGGTATTGCCAAACACATCAGAACAAACCAGCGGATTACCGGCGAGACAGGCAGACGCATAATACACAAAGTAAACGTTGACGCTTAAACCAAATACTTGCTTACTTCACACTCCTTCTACTTCACTATTATGACACTATAGTTCTTAAAGACGCCACAATCGTTTGTCTAATACGCCAGGTTGCCGAATATCGTTGCGGGAATTGTCTACACAAAACAAAAAAGGCCCTTTCGTTTCGTCAGGGCCTTTTTTATTGATTTATTTTATCGTAATTCTTTAAAAATGAAGTACTATTTTTCCGGAAGTATGACGGCTCTCGAGTTGCTGGTGCGCTTGAGGCATCCGTTCTGCCGGTAATACATCCTGCACCGTAATCGTCAGCTTTCCTTCACTAATCAGGCTACTAATCGTTTCCATGTCGGCAGCGCTTGTGTGCACCAGCATCCGTTCGGCATGAATGTCCGGACGCTCAGCCAGTACTTTGTCCATGGCACCATAAGCGATTGAAATCAGCCGCCCGCCCGGCTTGAGCACCTTTGCCGACTCAAAAATGGTATCGGCCCCAGAACAATCGAACACGAGATCGACGTTGCTGACGGCATCGGCTACCTTTGTGGTTTTGTAATCAATGAACTCGTCGGCACCCAGTGATTTGACAAATGCCTCGTTTTTACCAGATGCCGTCCCGATCACGCGGGATCCATATGCTTTGGCAATCTGAACCGCCAGATGGCCAACCCCACCCGACGCGGCCTGAATCAGGATCGTTTCACCGGCTTGTAATTTGCCGTGTTCGAGCAAGCCCTGCAAGGCGGTCAGGGCCGCCAAGGGGGCTGCCGCCGCCGCTTCGAACGACAGGCTTTCGGGCTTTATCGCCAGATGGGCTTCAGGAGCGGCAATGTACTCGGCGTATGCATGAGCCGGCGAGGGAAAATTAATCATGCCATACACGGCATCACCGACAGCAAACCGGCTGACGTTACTGCCGGTTTCGACCACCACCCCGGCGGCGTCCCAACCCAGAATAATCGGGTGCGAATAGGCTTTCGCATAAGGGGCCACTCCGCTCCGGGTTTTATAATCGGCCGGGTTTACGCCAAAGGCTTTGACCTCTATCAATACGTCATCGGCCGTAATGGCGGGTTTAGCAACCTCCTGCACCGTAAAGTTTTCCGCTCCTCCCCAGTCTGTCAGAACAACTGCTTTCATAAATCGTCGGTTTTGTTTTATCCTTGAACAGGCATCACGCCCGAAGAGTTTATGCGGCGATAAACAAAAACCCCGCCCAACTTAACGTCAGACGGGGTTCCGGGAAAATCAAACAAACACTAATTAAGCTTTTACTTCGACTAACGCACCGCTCTTGATGTCATCGACCACCGACGGATCAAGCAGCGTTGAGGTATCGCCCAGATTCGAGACATCCCCTTCGGCAATTTTGCGGAGGATACGCCGCATGATTTTACCTGAACGTGTCTTTGGCAGGCCTTTAACAAACTGAATTTTATCCGGCTTCGCAATTGGCCCGATGATCCGGCTTACCGTTGCCAGAATATCACGCCGAATCAGATCTACCTCGTGGTCAGGATCGCTTTCCGTAATCACATACGCGTAAATGCCCTGCCCTTTGATGTCGTGCGGGTACCCAACGACGGCGCTTTCGACCACGCCGGTGTGCATATTGATCGCGTTTTCGACCTCAGCCGTTCCGATCCGGTGACCCGATACGTTCAGCACATCGTCGACACGGCCGGTAATCCGGTAATACCCGTCTTCGTCGCGCAGACAGCCGTCGCCGGTAAAATACAGGCCGGGATAGGCAGCGAAATAGTTGGTCCGGCAGCGTTCGTGATCGCCCCAGGTGGTCCGGATAATGCCCGGCCACGGGAATTTAATACACAGGTTACCGCTCACCCCGTTGCCTTCGATCTCCTTCCCGTTTTCGTCGACCAGTATCGGCTGAACACCGGGTAAGGGCAGGGTAGCATACGTTGGTTTGGTTTTGGTGATGCCAGCCAGCGGCGAAATCAGGATACCGCCGGTTTCGGTCTGCCACCACGTATCGACGATCGGGCAGTTGCCTTTGCCGATGTGTTCGTTATACCAGTGCCAGGCTTCTTCGTTGATCGGCTCCCCTACCGAACCCAGTACGCGCAGGCTGCTCAGATCTTTGCCTTCGAGTGGTTGCAGACCAAAGCCCATCAGCGAACGGATAGCCGTTGGCGCCGTATAGAGAATATTTACTTTATGTTTATCAACAATGTCCCAGAAACGACCGGCATCCGGATACGTCGGCACCCCTTCGAACATCAGCGAAGTAGCACCGGTCAGCAGCGGACCATAGACGATGTAGCTGTGACCGGTAATCCAGCCAATATCAGCCGTACAGAAATGAATATCGCCGGGTTCGTACTGGAACACATTCTGGAAGGTATAGGCGGCAAAAACCATATAGCCGCCGCAGGTATGGACCACCCCTTTCGGCTTCCCGGTTGATCCGGAAGTATAGAGAATGAAGAGCGGATCTTCGGCGTCCATCTCCTCGGCAGGGCAGTCTGAGGTCACCTGCTTCATTTCGGCTTCCCACCACACATCGCGGCCTTTCAGCATCGACACCGCCGTCCGGGTATGGGTCAGGACAATGACTTTCTTCACCGTCGGGCACCCGATCAGGGCATCATCAACGGTATCTTTCATCGGAATCTGTTTGTTGCCACGGGAAGCGCCGTCTGAGGTGATCACGATGGAGCAGGCCGAATCGTTGATCCGGTCGGCGATTGACTGCGCCGAAAAACCACCGAAAACCACCGAATGAATGGCACCAATCCGGGCACAGGCCAGCACGGCAACGGCCAGTTCCGGTACCATCGGCATGTAGATACAGACACGGTCACCTTTCTGTACACCATTGCTTTTCAATACGTTAGCAAACCGGCAAACGTACTCATGCAGCATTTTATAGGTAAACGTAACGCTTGGTTCATTCGGATCGTTGGGCTCCCAGATGATGGCCGGGTAGTTTGGCCGCTCCCGTACATTACGGTCAAGTGCGTTTTCGGTGATGTTCAGTTTACCCCCCGGAAACCATTTGGTTTCCGCTTTTTCAAAGTTCCACTGAAGCACTTTTTTCCAGGGTTTCCGCCATTGGAACTCCTGAGCAATTTCTGCCCAGAAACCTTCCGGGTCTTCTACGCTATGGTTATATGCAGCCTGGTATTCGTCAAAGGTTCGGATACGCATAGGTCAAAAATTTAAAGGAATTGTCAAATGTTGGGTTAAAGGTAGAAACCTCTCTCCGAAAAATGGAACGTTTCTACGTTAAAACTTTGCTAAAATAGTATAGAATAACCAAAATGATAGTATCTGGCAATTCCATGAGAGGATAGTCCAATCATATCGCCTGGAAACGGAAGGCATGGCCAATGTTGTGCGCCATCAGCTTTGCCCGGATTTCGTCCAGAATTGCCGGATCATCAATTGTAGATGGTACGACGCAAGGCTCGCCATCGGCTATCTGCCGGATGGTTTTGCGCAAAATTTTTCCTGACCGGGTTTTCGGAAGCCGTTTCACCACCAGGGCATTCCGGAAATAGGCCACGGCGCCGATCTGCTCACGAATGATGCTGACCAACTCTGCTTCCAGATGTGGCTCATCGGCTTCTACCCCGTCTTTAAGCACCACCAGCCCGATGGGTCGTTGCCCGCGCAGCTCGTCAGCAATCCCGACCACGGCACATTCGGCCACGGCCGGATGGCTGCCTACCATTTCTTCCATTTCGCCCGTTGACAAGCGATGCCCTGCTACGTTGATCACATCGTCGACACGCCCCATGATATAGACGTACCCGTCTTCGTCGACATACCCGCCATCACCCGTCAGGTAATAGCCCGGAAAACGACTCAGATACGATTGCCGGAAGCGTGGGGTATCTTTCCAGAGCGTCGGCAGACTGCCCGGCGGCAGGGGTAGTTGCAGGCAGACATAGCCTTCTTCGTTTGCCCCGAGTGGCTGGCCGTTCTCGCCCAGAATCTGCAGATTGAAGCCACAGACCGGCCACGTAGCCGAACCAGCTTTGATGGGTACCGGTTCAATCCCCATCTGATTGGCGACCATCGGCCAGCCGGATTCGGTCTGCCACCAGTGGTCGATGACCGGCACCGGCACCACCTCCTGTAACCAGTGCAGCGTCGGCGGATCGCAGCGTTCTCCGGCCAGAAAAAGATATCGCAGGCTGCTTATATCGTACTTGTTCCGCAACAAGGCTTCCGGATCTTCTTTCCGGATTGCGCGGAAAGCCGTCGGGGCCGTAAACAGCACGCTGACGCCATGCTGCTCAATGACGCGCCAGAACGTGCCGGCATCCGGCGTCCGTACAGGTTTTCCCTCAAACAATACCGTGGTACACCCTTGAATCAGCGGCCCGTATACAATGTAGCTGTGGCCAACGACCCAGCCAATGTCAGAAGCAGCCCAGAAAACTTCGCCGGGTTTCACGTCGTAAATGGCGCGCAGGCTATACGCAAGCGCCACCGCGTGGCCACCATTATCCCGGACAATCCCTTTTGGTTTTCCGGTTGTGCCGGATGTATACAGGATATAAAGCGGATCGGTTGCATCCAGCGGCACACAGGCCACCGGATTGGCCGCCGCGACGGCCTCCTGCCAGTCCAGATCACGGCGCGGATGCAGTTCTGCCCGAAGCATGGGCCGCTGACAAATCAGACAACGCACCGGCTGATGCGCCGATTGGCGAAGCGCCTCGTCCAGTAGTGGTTTATAGGCAATCACTTTTTCGAATTCGATCCCGCACGATGCCGACAGAATGACCTTTGGTTTGGCATCATCAATGCGGATTGCCAGCTCGTGGGGAGCAAACCCGCCGAATACCACCGAGTGTATGGCACCAATCCGGGCACAGGCCAGCAGTGCAAATGCAGCTTCGGGTATCATCGGCATGTAAATGACAACGGTATCCCCTTTTCCGACCCCCAGCGTCTGTAACACCCCGGCAAGCCGTGCTACTTCATCCCGTAATTCGTTGTAGGTAAACCTCCGGATAGTATCCGTCACCGGGGAGTCATAAATCAAGGCTGTTTGTGTACCCCGCCCCTGCTCAATATGGTGATCGACAGCCGCATAGCAGGTGTTCAGCTTCCCTCCGGCATACCAGCGTGTCAGCCCCTCTTCATCGGCCGACAGAATCTGCTCAGGAGCGGAGTACCAGGGAATATACGCTGCCTGTTCGGCCCAAAATGATTCAGGATCGGTCAAACTGCGGGCATAGCTCTCTTTATAGGATTGTGTAGTCTGACTATGCATAGGTCAAAAATTTAGGGGAATTATCAAATTACACTTAAAGGTAGAGAGCCCTTTGCAAAAAGGACAGGATTTGGCCGACAAAACTTCGCTAAATTAATATAGACACCTATTTTGATGTAGTTAGCGGCTAAACAGCTGCTTATCCGTTAATTAAGAGTCATACTAAACGCCGGAGAGCGATTACCGGGTGGTAACCGCTCTCCGGCAGCAGGATGTATTAGTTGTGATACGCAAACTGCCGGATATCAGGCAGCGGCGGCTTTCAGCTGATTGATTTTTGCGATCAGATCGCGGGTTGAAAAGGGTTTCGGGATATACAGGTCTCCCCCAACGTCATAGCCTTTCTGTACGTCCAGGTCTTTACTTTTGGCACTTAAGAAGATCACTTTCGCGTGTTGATAGTCGGGATGCTGCTTCACAAACTGACAAAGCTCGTAGCCATCCATGCGTGGCATCATAATATCGAGCAACAACAGATCCGGTTTTTCCTGCTGAATCAAATCAAATGCCTCGCCCCCATCCCGGGCAATATAAACCTTGTATCCCTCTTTTTTCATCAGAAACTCGAGAGACATCAGAATATTAGGTTCATCGTCGGCAATCAGTACTTTCAGCATATTATAATTATTTACCTCACCCGGCAGCGGGCTGCTCCCATTTCTACACAACTCAGCTGCAAATATTTAAATAGAACAAGACTTATCCAAGTTCCTGCGCAGATGCAATTCGTTCAAACCGTGTTAACGGCAACCGGAAGATAAAGGTTGCCCCCTGTTCAGGCTCGCTTTGTACCTCAATACTGCCCTGGTGTAGTTCCAGAATTTTGCGGGTAATGGCCAGGCCAAGCCCGCTTCCTTTGGGCTTCCGGGTGTTACGGTCCTGTGTCTGATAAAATTTCTCGAAGATCAGACTATGGTATTTCGGTTCAATTCCGTGACCGTTGTCTGCCACACTGACAACGTACCACATTCCCTGTAACTCCGTTCTGACCCAAATGTGGCCTTTGTCTTCTTCGCAGAACTTGATGGCGTTGGAAAGCAGATTAATCAGTACCTGCATGATGCGGTCGCGGTCAACGATCAGCGTAACCTCAGGACAGGTATTCACCACTTCCAGCTCCATGCGTTTATCAATCGCCAGTTGCTCAACACTTTCCACAGCATCCTGAACGACGGCTGCCATATCGGTCACCTCCATCGACAGCTTGTTACGACCCGACTCAATACGCTCTAAATCAAGCACCTGATTGATAAGCCGGGTTAAGCGTTCCGACTCCTTAATGATGGTACTGAGAAAATGCTGGCGCGTTTCCTGATCCATTTCATCGTTATCGTGCAAAATCTCCGACAAGGCGCGGATGGAAGTAATAGGCGTCCGGATTTCGTGCGTTACCGTCGACAGGAAGTCATCTTTTTGCTGATCGGCGGCTTTGAGCAGCTCATTGGCTTCGCGCAGCTGCTCTGTCAGCTTTTCGAGTTCGATTGATTTACGCCGCAACTCTTTGTTTACCGTCAGGAGTTCGTGTGATACTTTCAGAATTTTAATAACCTCATCCAGGGCAATGGGTTCTTCTTTGGCCACAGAGGCAATCAGAATCCGGGCCGATGCCGTTCCGACCGCACCCGCCAACAGCTTTTCGGTGTAATTAACCAGCCTCGAATCCGCCAGGTAATTCTGCGTATTGATCTTGTGTTTCCGGATGTATCGTTCCATGGCTCTGGTTGCCCGTTCTTCCCCGAAAAACGTGGTCAGCAACGCTTTCAGGTCACTGACCTGCACCTTTCCTTTCCAGGCAACGGAGCTGTCATACCGGCGGGCATACTCAAAGACATCGACAAACAATACGGCCTGATTGTGATCCAGCGGGCTTTGCGGGCGATATAATGACCCCCAGATATACCCTCCGATATTGACAAAAAATGACCAGAAAACCGAGTGCGAAATCGGGTCAAACCCGTGCAGGCCAAACAAGGTATATGGCCGTAACCAGCCCTGATTAAGCGGCCCTTCAGTCATCCAGTGGGCAGGTAACAGGCCTGCTGTGACCAGTGTCGGAACAATGAGGGTATAGAACCAGACCGATGCCCCCAGTATCAGGCCAAGCCTTGCGCCTGCCTGCGTACCGCGTTTCCAGTAAATCCCGCCAATGATAGCGGGCGTAAACTGTGCCACTGCGGCAAAGGACATCATGCCGACCGAGACCAGTGAAAAGTGGTGAGACACCTGCCGGTAATATTCGTAGGCCAGCAGCAACATGGCCAGAATCGCCAGCCGCCGGATATTGATCACAACCGTACTCCAGGCATTCCCGATCTGCTTTTGCCAGGATGGCCGGCTAACCAGAATCGGCATAACCAGGTTATTGGAAATCATGACGCTCAGCGCGGTTGTCTCCACGATAATCATGCTGGAAGCGGCCGAAAAACCACCGATATAGGCGAGGAGAGCCAGCCCCTTTTCGCCGAAATGCAGCGGTAACGACAAAACATATACGTCTGCGTCGTCTATCGGATTGTTTAAAATCAGTTTTCCGCCAAAAGCCAGCGGCAACACAAACAGACAGATCACAAACATATACAACGGGAACAACCACATGGCTTTGTTCAAGTGTTTCTCGTCAACATTTTCGACGACTGCTACCTGAAATTGCCGGGGTAAAAACAGAATGGCAGGCATCGACAGGATAATGTACCACAGCCATTCGGAGGTAGAATGACCGGCATGGAAAACAAAATGCTGTTTCAGAGAGGGAAGCTTTTCGGCTTGCTGAAAAATGTCGGCCGG
The DNA here is from genome assembly GCF_001870735.1 of Arsenicibacter rosenii. GTDB lineage: Bacteria > Bacteroidota > Bacteroidia > Cytophagales > Spirosomataceae > Arsenicibacter > Arsenicibacter rosenii. The sequence continues at coordinate 98,261 of NZ_MORL01000018.1, forward strand.
CCCGTCGAATAAACCATAAGTGACGTAGATCCCAACCGCCACGAAGGCAACCAGTTTAATAACTGATTCAAAGGCGATAGCTGTTACCAGACCCTCGTGCCGTTCGGTAGCTTCAAGTTTCCGGGTACCAAACAGAATGGTGAATGCTGCCAGAATCAGCGTCATGTAGAATGACTGATCACTGAGCCAGACAGGTGTCGGGCCAACCAGTGACTGGCCCGACAACACGGCGAAACTTTCGGCAATTGCCTTTAGCTGAATGGAAATATACGGGATAATACCGATCACGCAGAGTATGGTAATCATTACCCCGATACCACGATTTTTACCGTAGCGGGCCGAGATAAAGTCGGCAATGCTCGTGATACGCTGTACTTTACAGATACGGATAATTTTACGCAGCACCGACCACCAGAGCGGTACGGTAAGCGTGGGGCCGATATAGACCGACAAAAACTCAATACCGCCCGACGCGGCCCGCCCCACGCTGCCATAAAACGTCCATGCGGTGCAATAGACGGCCAGCGACAAGGCATAGAAATAAGGACTATTCAGCAGGCTTCCCCCCCGCTTACTACGCCGTTCGGCCCAGAAAGCAATACTAAATAATACACTCAGGTACAGTAAGGAGCAAAGCGTAAGGGTAAGACTAGACATCGGAATTCATGGAATCATCATTCTGCCGGTTCCGGCGCAACACCCAACTTACCGACCCGATCATTAACAACCAGATACAGGTCACATAAATATACAGTAACGGAATCCCGGCCACCATGACAGGACGGTTAACGATGGAGATAACAGGCTCCGTAAACAATACAAAAAACAGGATGGTGAGAGGTAATAACCGCAATGATTTCATGCTGATGTTGTTTATAACTAATGCCCGGCGAGAAGCTCACCGGGCTTAGTGATCACCTAACCCATTACCAGCTTATTCCTCCGTATTGTACTCGCCTTGTAAGGCGTACAAGCCAAAAGTCACTAAGCCTCCTACTACAATCGGCATCAGTACAAATAAGATGATGATACCAAAGACCAGATCATCCTGTTTACCGGACGCCAGTTTTGGCAAACCAAACTGTACGATGCCGAAATATCCTGTCAGAGCAGCAATAGCCAGCCAAAGGACACCTAATATTTTCTTTAATCCGTTCATGACGTATGTTCGTTAAAGGTCTTGTGAATGATTAGTCAGCATTTTTTTTGTCTTTCCCGCTGATGTAGACGACGCCAATGGCGAGGCAGACGGCAGCCACAATGATCGGGTACCAAAGCCCTTCGAGATACGGCGCAGCATACGGCAGCGCATCTCCTGCCTTCTCGGCGGCCGTATTGGCATCTTTTGCCTTGGTTGCCAGATACGTTGCAACAGCCGGCAGCAAGCCCCCGAACACACCGTTACCAATGTGGTAAGGCAACGACATGGACGTGTAGCGGATCCGGGTCGGGAACATTTCTACGAGGAACGCAGCAATCGGGCCGTATACCATCGTCACAAATAATACCTGAATAAATACCAGCCAGATCAGTGTCCACTTGTCGCTGTCGTTGATGGTGACAGACTTTTTCACATCCGGTTTAGCAGGCTCAGCGTTCGGATCCGGCGAAATTTTAAGTTTTGTTACTTCTTCATATTTCGTACCATCTGTATATTCTTTCTTCACGGTAATGGTCTGGATCGATCCGCCGACCACTTTAGGATCTGCCGCCACGGTTGAGTCTTTCGTTGTACTGGCGGCAATCTCCTGCTTGTTTTTCAGGTTGGTAGTCTGATACATATTTTCGTAGAGCGTCCGGTACGACAGGATAGCGACCAGCATCCCTGCCATCATGATTCCTTTACGGCCAATGCGGTCTGAGAGCCAGCCGAACACGACGAAGAACGGTGTACCCAGCAGGAGCGCAATTGTCATCAGGGCATCTGACTGCATCTTGTCGACATTACATACTTTTTCCAGGAAGCTCATGGCATAGAACTGACCGGTATACCAGACAACTCCCTGCCCCATGGTAGCACCGAACAGAGCCAGCAACACAAACTTAAAGTTGTATTTATTGCCGAAGCTTTCTTTCAGCGGGTTTGCCGACGCTTTGCCTTCGGCTTTTACTTTCGCAAACAGCGGAGACTCCTTCATGTTGCGGCGGATGATATACGAAACAAATACCATCAGAATTGACGCCAGGAACGGTACCCGCCAGCCCCAGTCACTGAATGCCTCTTTCGACAGCGACATACGGGTCAACATGATCACCAGGAGCGATACAAACAAGCCGATAGTTGCGGTTGTCTGGATCCATGATGTCCAGTAGCCACGGCGGTTTGCCGGTGCGTGTTCGGCCACATAGGTTGCCGCACCGCCATATTCTCCGCCCAACGCAAGGCCTTGCAGCAGGCGCAGGACAAGGACCAGCAGCGGAGCCAGAAAGCCGATGGTTTCGTAGCTCGGGATCAGACCGATGGCGAAAGTAGCTCCCCCCATCAGCAGCAGAGTTACCATGAATGTATATTTCCGGCCAATCAGGTCGCCCAGACGCCCGAAGAACAGCGCGCCGAAAGGTCGTACCACGAATCCGGCGGCAAACGTAGCCAGTGTCGACAGGAAAGCCGCTGTGGGGTTACCTTCAGGGAAAAATTTTGTTGCCAGAACAGACGCCAGCGAGCCAAAGATGTAAAAGTCGTACCATTCGATCAGCGTACCTACCGACGAGGCACCAATTACGCTGATTAGTGAACGGGTCTCGTCTGCCGACGCTTTTGAGTTTGTAGGTTCAGCAATCATGTTTGTAGAAAGAGGTTAAACGTATCAGGGTTTATTGGTTGGTTGTTTTGCGGAATGATCAGGTTTATAAATATACCTGCGCCTGTACTATAAAGCTGCCTTTGCTGCCACTAATTGTGTTCTTATCCGTATAAACCGGCCGTGTCGAATACTGCGGCGTAATTTTGGCGTGGTGTCCGTCGATGTAAAAGTTACACCCTACGTCAAAGCTACTGTTTGCCTTACCCAAGGCTTCGAAATTTTTGTAGGTATATGCCGCAAATGGCTGTACTCTTGCTTTGGCATTATCGCCTTTGGGTAACAGCAGACCAGCTTGTGTGTACCAGATCGTACCGGTACCGATCATTGGCTGCAGGTTTCCGGGACCTGCCAGTGCTTTTGCGTCGGTAAACTTAGGGTCAACGGTGCCGGGGTTCATAATGCCAAGGTTACGCAGGTAATTGGGGCCGAAGTTGTTGCTGTAGAAGGTACTGTATGCGGTGAAGGCCATATTTTTCTTTTTATCACCAAAGGGCAGATCCGCAAACATATCAACCGCAAATAAGCTGATGTCATGTTTTTGGGTTACGCCGTTGCTCAGGCTTTGTGTCCCCTCCGGCTGGTGATAAAAGCCCGCACCAATGTTAAATACTCGTTTTGTCCCCACATAGGTACCGACTTTAAAGGGCAGAATATTGGCTTCCTGATCCAGAAACTGGTATTCAAAATACCCGCCGTACGACATCCGGCTAACCCCGTTGTTGTCAACGGCAGCACCTTCTGTAGGTGCCAGATTAGTCGCAAAGGGTTTGTTCCAGTTCATCCGGTATTCAAACTTACCGAGTTTACCTTTAGCATATACCCCGAACAAACGGGCAAACTGGTCAGAGTTTTCGATGAGCGGCCAGTTAAAGATCGGTGCATCAACAGCCAGGAAATTCAGCGTACTGGCCGATGTCATCCGTGAAATACCATGCCAGTAGTGCAGACCGGCTCCCAGATACAAGGTCGATTTGTTGGCCTTGCCCGTCACCGGGCTTTTAGTTGGTACGACTGCGTATTCATTCCAAACATCATGGAAGAAGAGGCCGGGCTTTTTTCCGGCCCCATACCCGCCGGTTCCGCTCGTACCGGCAGCACCACCGTTCAGGAATGTCTGGTTGTTAATCCCGAAGTGCATCAGAATCAGGTAACGGGGAGTAATCTGAGCGTAGGCCAGCATCCGGAGGCGTCGGGCGCCAATGTCGGTAACACTGCTTGCCGACTGCCCGTTAATGGCTGTCCCCGGGTTCATCTGCATCGACCGGAACCAGATTTGATTCCACATAATCAGACGCATGTATTTGGTACCTTCCTGATTCAGGTTAAACTTCAGGCCGGAACCGTATTCAGACGAGCCCTGTGCCCGGGCAGTGTCGGGACTGCCCCCGAAGAGGGTGAGGGCAGTCACCAAAGATAGCAATAGTCGTTTCATCAGTAGGTAAGAGTAGTTTTTGGTTTTTTCGAGAATTCGATTCAAAACTGTACTCTTTCCCTCTATCGGCGAAATAATTGGTATAGCTATGCTAAATGACTATAGGCAGTTTAAACGGGGCCATTTACCGGTGAGCTCTCAGTTAACCGTGGTTTAATCTCTGAATCGTTCCCACTTGATGAGCATGAATTTATCCCCGAGTTCGGTCACAATCATACCGGCGCTGGTCACGTTTTCCCGATTAGCAAAAAACTCAGACAACTCTTTGTGATTCAGTATTTTATATGTCGGGTGGTAGATATTTTTTTCGGGTACTTTGATCTGGTATTTTTTCACCCAGTTCATAACCGAAACATGGCTAACGCCCAACAAACGCTCAATCTCCCGAAAGCTAACTCCCTCTATATAAAGCTGTAAGGCTTTGATTACATAGTACGTGCTGATTCCTTTGCCAACTTTATCGACGGTAAAGTTATAGTTACACTGTTTACAGCGGAATCGCTGTCTTTCGTTGATGATTCCGTTTCGAACTGTATCTGTACAATCACATTTCGGACACTTAGGAGCAGCCATGTTCAGGTTAATAGAGGTTTCTATAGCTATTTAGCAAATATATAGTAATTTAGCAAAATGAGAAAATTTAATCCCCAAATAGTTCTATTTACTCGAAAAAGAAAAACGGTGCCGAGACGTCTCAGCACCGTTTATTTCGTTCCCATTTTGCTTTCTAAAACACATTATTTACCCAATCAAGCAACCATTGGGTAAACCATGCTCATTTAGTACAATACATTCGGGAAGCTGTAATGATAAATCGGATCTATTTCAGCTCCCGGTTCCAGACGAACAATGTCTTTGATTAACCCCGTGCGAAGGTCAAATACCCAGCCATGCAGAATCGGCCGCTGCTCACTATTCCAGGCCGATTGTACAATAGCGGTCTTGGCCAGATTATAGATCTGTTCCTGTACGTTTAGTTCTACCAGCCGGTCAAACCGTTCGGCCTCATCCTCAATATTCTCTAATTCAGGACGAAACTTTGCATAAACGTCCTTTATATTACGGATCCAGTTATCAATTAAGCCCAGGTTATTAGGGGTCATAGCCGTTTTCACGCCACCACATCCATAATGTCCGCAAACAATGACGTGTTTTACTTTCAGGACTTCAACGGCATACTGCAACACACTTAAGAGGTTCATATCTGTATGAACAACCAGGTTGGCGATGTTACGCTGAACGAAAATTTCACCGGGCTGTGCCCCTGTTACCTGCTCAGCAGGAACCCGGCTGTCTGCACAGCCAATCCAGAGGAATTTCGGCTTCTGATCAGCCGACAGTATATCAAAATATTCAGCGTCTGATGCAACTTTGTCTGCGGCCCACGCTTTATTAGCTAACAGCAGTTTCTCGTACTCTTGCATGATTTCGGATGAGGCGTTTGTTTTGAGTTATACTAATCAATTCATACTTAATGTTTTGCGACCGCGCTGTTTCTGCATAATCTTCCAGCATACTGAAGATATCATGATCTATAAACGAAGCAGCATTGCCATCCACATAAACAGTGTCTCCCGGGCGAAGTGAGCTCAAGGCTTCTTTCAACTGTGGTTTACTGAGAAAATACATGTCTTTCTGAAACTTTATCATCACCTTCTGCCCGTCCCGGACAACCCGGAATGTAGACTGGTAATTCGTATACAATACGAAAAAAATACCTACTACGGATCCCACCAGGATACCAATTAATAAGTCAGTGAACACAATTCCTATAACAGTAACCATAAACGGGATAAACTGGTTGACCCCATCTTTATACATTTTCTGAAAAATGGCCGGTTTTGCCAGTTTGTAGCCCACGGTTATCAACAAGGCCGCGAGACAGGCTAACGGAATCATATTCAGGACAAAACCACCCAGAAAAACGGCTAACAGCAATAATATACCGTGGGTAATGGCCGATACCCGTGTTTTGGCGCCTCCATACACATTTGCGGATGTACGGACGACAACCGATGTTACCGGTAATCCGCCAATCAGACCGGAAAGCATATTGCCGATGCCCTGGGCTACTAACTCTTTATCCGACGACGACACCCGGCGTTGCGGATCCAGACGATCCGAAGCTTCCAGATTCAGCAGCGTTTCCAGGCTGGCGACCAGCGCAATAGTGGCCGCCACGGCATAAATCTGCGGATTACCCAGCATACTGAAATCAGGGAAATCAAAAATTGACAGAATACTCTGGCCAGGTTTCAGAATCGGAACCTGGACCATGTGCTGGTGGGCTGTGGTGCCCATATACCAATCCGGTTTGACGACCCGGAAAAGTTCATTCAGCCCTACCCCCAGACAAACTACTGCTAACGCGCCGGGAAAGTTTTGAAAAAAACGAACCTTCCGGCTTGCCATCCGTTCCCAGATAATCAACACAAGAAGAGCAGAAGCGCTGATGACAATTGCCCCGGGGCTTGCCGTGACCATAGCGCGGTAAATTTCTGAAAGCGTATTTTCGCCATCGGCCAGCTGTTGAAACTCAAACTCGCCTTCATAATCATTATCCCGCCCCAGCGCATGCGGAATCTGCTTGAGAATAATGACAATTCCAATGGCGACCAGCATTCCTTTAATGACGCTGTCAGGAAAAAAACTACTGAAACGTCCGGCTTTTATAAGCCCGAGCACCAGTTGCAGCACACCTGCCAGCACAACCGCTACCAGAAAAGCCTCATAAGACCCTAACTTTGCAATCGAATCAGCAACAATGACGGCTAATCCGGCAGCCGGGCCGCTAACGCTTATTTCAGAACCAGACAGTATACCAATGATGATACCGCCAATCATACCTGCCACCAATCCCGAGAATAAAGGGGCTCCCGATGCGAGAGCAATTCCCAGACATAACGGTAAGGCAACCAGAAAGACGGATAGCCCTGCGGGCAAATCAGCACTTAATAAGTTGGTCCGATAGTCACGAAATGTTTGAAAAGGGTTTACGTTTGACATTGTTTCTTTACAATGAGTCGGTTATAACGAATAGAGTGGTTTTACCGGAATGTAAATTCCGGCAGAACAAAATTAAAAAGAGATTAAAAGTAAACCATTTATTTACTTGAAACCAGAAGAAATATTCCTCAACCCGGTTGAACAACACTTCATCAGGGAGCATTTAACGGATAATGTACAGCAGTTAGTCCTGAAGTCGGGCAAGCATAAATCGCTGGATATAAAAAAGTTAGCCAATCAGATTGCTGCCCGGCAAAAAGCCAGATACAAGCTCCAGTCATGGTACGAAAATTTTTCACTTTTCTTCCCGTCTCCCCTATCTGTTGAACAGGCATCCTCGGAGCAAACGGCACTCTATAAAGCATCGCTCATTTCCGGTGACATATTACTTGATTTAACAGGGGGCATGGGTGTTGATACCTGGGCTTTTTCAAAGCAAGCTAACGTAGTCCTATACGCAGAGCGCGTTGCTGAGCTGGCAGCGATAACCGCTCATAACCTGCAGGCACTCGGCGCAACGAATGTGTCTGTACAGGCTATAGAGGGACCTGAACTGCTCCGCCAACAGCCAGGTGTCGCTGACTGGATTTACCTTGATCCCGCCCGTCGCGACGAGCATGGCGGAAAAGTAGTACGACTCACCGACTGTGAACCGGATGTAACAGCGCTATGGCCCTTGTTGCTTGAAAAAGGCCGGTCAATTATGATTAAAACGTCTCCTCTGCTAGACCTGGAAACCACCATCCGGCAATTACCCGGCCTGACTGATATTTACATTGTTGCGGTCCGTAATGAGGTTAAAGAAGTACTGCTGATTAAGCGTCAGTTGATAACCGACGAACCGATTGGTTTCCATGCGGTCAATCTGTTATCAGATCAAACGGTTTCGTTTTCCTTTAAACGCGAAGAAGAACGGACGGTTGATGTTCAGTTTGCTGACCCGGAATCATATATTTATGAGCCCAACGCCGCTATTTTGAAAGCCGGCGCTTTCCGCAGCCTTGCGGCACGGCTGAATCTGAAAAAGCTGGCGCCACACAGCCACTTGTATACCTCAACAGAACCAGTTACTTTTCCGTATGGGCGGACGTTTCTACTGAAAGGAATCTGCAAGCCGGACCGGAAAGCCCTCCAACCTTATGTAGCCGCAGAGAAAAAAGCAAACCTGACTGTCCGTAATTTTCCGCAACAAGTGGATGAGCTGAAAAAAAAGCTTGGTTTACGCGACGGTGGTGACATTTACATACTGGCTACGTCTCTAAAAAACGGAGACAAAAAGTTACTGATTACTGAAAAATTAACTCCTTTAAATCATGAAACCACAAAATCGTAAACGTACTATCCTGCATACCCTCCGGGGGGCGGGTATCCGGAGTCTGGTGTTGTTCTGCACTTTTGCCTTTGCCTTCTCAGGGGCGCAGGCACAGGCTGTTTATGCCGGTGAGCAAGCGGTTGAAAAAGTAAATCTGCAAGGATATTTTCTGACCATCACCGCAGACAGCAAGCAACTGGAAAAAGAGTGGGAAGCGCAGCTACGCACGTTTGGCCGTGTCAATACCGCCCGCGGTGTTTATCGGGTCACCAATGCTGATATTCCGTCGGTATCGACAGATCCGCTTAACCTGACCAGCCAGTTAAAAAGCTCGCGGGGTTCATCGACGCTGTTTGTGGCGTTTGATCTGGGTAGCGGTAATTTTATTAAGCCCGGCAACGGAAATTCGGCTGCTGCGGAGCAATTGCTGAAAGACTTTGCGGCCCAGGTGCAATACAATCAGGAAGTAAGGACGGCAGAGACTGCATTGGATGACGCGCAGAAAAATCACCAGAAAATGGTTCGCAACGGAGAGCGCCTTCAACGCGATCTGGATCGTAATAAAAAGGAGAAAGAGACTCTTCTGCGGCGTATCGACGAAAATGCCAAGGAGCTTGACCAATTATTGAAAGACACCGAAACGAATAAAACCGATCAGTCAAACGCACTGACTGAAATGGAAAACAAGAAAAAGGCACTGGAAGTCGTAAAAACAAAAAAAAATTAACGCCGTCCCGTCATCTATAAGCACAAGGCCCGGATTTTATCGGGCCTTGTGCTTATAAAAACTGCTGCATTAGTTCAAGGTGGTGCTTCAGACAAACCTTTTTCAGTCCACCCATATCCGGAAAGCTCCGTTGTTGATAGTATTCTTCAAAATCCTTTATGCCGGCTGTTTTTGAATTGAGCCCGTAGGCTTGTATAAACTTTATTAATTTCTCAAGTGCCTCCCCGAAGCGGGATGTTGTACAGACAGACGTATCTTCTACCTCTTCTGAAATAAAATGTGCGATCCGAACGGCCTTACGGGTTGCAAACGTAAAGTGAATCGCCACGGCTTTAGGACCGCCGAGTTTTTCGATATAGTTCTGCCCTACGGTCAATAAATCCCCGAACCCCTGATAGCCGAGCTGACGGTAAGTCAGCGGCAGGTCGCTGAAAAACTCAAACGGCGGATGATTCGTCACCGGAACGCGTCGTACGAAACCATCGCGTACAAGTACACGGGGGTAATTTGTGAAGCGTTCCCGGTATGTTTCAGATGTATGGTTGTCGAAAAAGATGTGATACTTTACCGATGGATCGTACACTAACGGCGACAGATTAACGCAGTCTGCCTGATGAATAATCACTTTCGGTAATGCCGGATAAACATCAAAATAGTATTCAATCAGATCGGGTTGGGTGTCTGGCGTTACAATTATACCCAGCATCCCACGCTGAAAGTTTTTTCGTATTTTTTTCAGAATAGCTGTCTCTATCGCATACCGGCCAGCCGCTGTTGTCAGCGCACCCACTGTCGGATTCACAACCAGTACAAACGGTACGCCTTGTTCTGTTAATTTCCGGAACGGATTCACCCGTCCTGTTTGTATGGGTTCAACAATTGGTATAGTGTGTGAATAATATGAGTTTCTGGTATACAGTTCTGTTAAGGCCAATAGTTCACTTTGGTGTCCGCGTAAATAAGGGAAGTACATAGCCAATCGATATTAACTTTTTTACCGGTTAATATCATCACGACGTATAAAGTAACATGCTGATCATGTTTTTTTTTGCACTATTACGCCAACCAATTGTTAATCAATAGACTATATCAATACATTATGTAACCTACATTTTTATTTTCTGCATTTACTAAATGATCCTGATTGCCTGTCAGCATCAAGCTTAAAATGATCATAAAAAAAAAATAAAAAAAATGGTCATTTTTCTGTTACATCTGTGATTCGGGTGATATTAACCCTTGTAGACAGTCCATCAAGATGTTTACTCTTTTACTTGCTTTAGGTGCTAAAAAAACGACTCCCCGTATTGAGAGTCGTTTTTTTCTTTTCAACCTATTCACTCTGCTATTATCGCGAAATTGTCAGATAATGAGTTACTTTCCGGCCATCACTTAGTTTTACCGTATAAAAATAAGTTCCGTCGGGAAGATTCTGTCCGGTCGTTCCCCGGCCATCCCAATCATTCTGATAGTCATCACTTGTATAGACTACAGCACCATACCGGTTAAATACTTTCAGGTCAACTGTAAGGCCTTTTGTATTTTTGATAACAAACTTATCGTTTATCATATCACCGTTCGGCGAAAATCCTTCCGGAACAAATAACGGTTCGTCAACGGTAAGATCCGTTGTACCACCGGCATTACTACAAACCTTATTCATTGACTCTATAGCCAGATTAGTATATACGCCACCTGATTTAGCCAACGTTGAGACATACCCTTTACCTGTTTCCGAAGGTAACCATTCTTCCATCACTGTTTTGGGCAGGCTTTTATCGGTTAACCAGACAATTTCGGTTGGCATCGTCGTCTTCGTGTCAACATCAAATTCGATTGTTGCAATCGGTGTCCATTCCGTCAGAACTTTCTGTGCTTTTAAGCCATCTCCATTATAGAAAATGTTCAGTGACACAATACCTGTAGCAGCACTCTCCTGCGAGCCATTCAGGTTCTGTACCCCATAGTCATTGCTTCCCGAAAAATTCAGTTGTTTAACAAGGACCGGTTTTTTGAACACTTTGGCATCATACTGGAACCGGAAGTTTGCATTTCCGATCAGAAATGATGTTGTCGCAGACGACGCCTTAATTTCCAGATCGACCTGTGCTTTCTGCGTCGTACAGTTGATGTTTTTCTGCGTTATCCGTAAATCATACTGACCGTTTTGGCCGTAAACACGCTCTGCCAATAAGGCACTGGCAGCGATAAGGCATGAGACCAGAATCTTTTTCATATGCTCAATGGGTTTTATCATGATTGAGGAGCAGACCGGCTCATCACCGGTCTGCTATTCTGTTCATCAGTGAGGTACGCGTGAATAACGACCATTATTTTTCTTCCACAACACACTGTCCTCCGCATTCACGTCGGCGTCCATGTTAAAGTCGCCAAACAGATACTGCAGGAACTGACCACTTTGTGACTGCCACAACTGAGAGTCCTTCGAGTTAATATCGAAGTTATCGTTGAAGGTATTTTTCTTACCGTCAGCCGCATACATGAGCCACTTGTTACCAATCTGAATCTGACCGAATGACGGTGGATCCAGCACGATATACGAGTCTTGTGTAGTAAAGTCAAAACTGATCGTATTATTCGTTACCGCTACACTCTGTGGTGACATTACCCCAACGTGGTTACGATGTTCAATTACTACATAGTAGCTGCCGGTTGGCAGGGTGAAGCAAGGCTGCACAAATGTGATTCTGCCATCATCATGCAACAAGCCTGCTGCGCGCCAGATTGCGGCCGGCGACTGTTCGCTGCTACGCAGAGACACAAGCACCCAATCTACTACCGTCGATGCATACGTAAAGCTTACCGGTGTCCCTTCGGTTCCCGTGTAATTCCACGGTGCTGTATTATACGGCTGACCAGCTGGTGTTGCTACCCCGAAGTTTGTATTCGTTCGCCGCTGGCCAGGTAACAAGCCTTGCTGATTCAGGATTGTGTTCATCCTTCCGGTCAGCGCATTATATGGCCCTTCCAGCAAGACTTTCACATTTACCGTTACACAAGCCTGTGGATTTGGCGAAACAATGATATATGCTGTCGCCTGCGCACACCCTGCTCCATTACAAACCTGATACACAAATTGATCTGTTCCGGTATATCCTGCAACAGGAGTATAGCTAAACGTACCATTTGCATTGATGATTACCTGGCCATGGACTGGTGCAGTAACCGGCTGTCTGGTATAGGTCAGTGTAGTGTTAGACGGATTTGTATCATTATTTCCCAAAGAACCGCTAACCGGTATATTGACATTTGTAAAATACTGATCATCGAGTGCAATAGGCGGTTCGTTTGGCCCTTGTGGTCTGATAATAATAGTCACAATTGCCGTATCGCATAACACCGGGCTCCCCTTATCACAGATACTATATTTGAAACTGTCGTTACCCTGATAATTCGGTGCCGGCGTATAGATAAACTTACCGGTTAAGGTATTCAGCACTACACTACCGTTTGCCGGACTTGTAAGTTGCACCGGTAAATCTGCCAGTGTACCATTATCGGTTGCCGGATTATCGGGATCACTGTCATTTGCCTTAACATTGATGTCAATCGGCGTATTTACAAATGTCCTGACGTTATCATTGTTAGCAACCGGTTTATTATTCCCTGGACCATTTTCTTTTAACACCTTGATTGTCACCAGTGCCGTTGCACAACTAGTCGGTGTATTACATGCCCGATATGGGAATGTAACAGTTCCGGTGAAGCCGGTTGGCGGTGTATAGGTATAGCTACCGTTGCTGGTGAGCGTTACCGTACCTGACGTAGGCTGACCGAGTAGCGTAGCCGTTAGTGGCAGACCATAACCAAGATCATTTGTCAACACATTGCCTGGTACCGGCTGGTTAATCGGTGTTGTGTTGATATCATCAATGGCCAATGGCGTCTGTGCCGGATTACTCAGGATCGTCACCGGTACCCGTACAGTGTCACACAGGTTTGTCCGGTTGTTACACAATACGACACAAATCTGATCGGTTGTGTTGTTTACACCCGGATTCGGCGTGTATGATACACAAACCTGCTTCGGCAGTTCAATCGCATTCACAGTTGCCGTCCCCTTAGTTGGGCCGGAACAGATTGCAGCCGTATGTGTACCCGATTCGGTATCTCTGTAAGGCAGGCAAATCTGCTTGGTTTGTCCAGGTTTCACTACAATCGGCGCATTTGTCAGGATTGGCTTAGATGGTTTCTGTGTTTCCGTAATTGTGATCGGTACGACAGCCGAACTACAGCGATTCAACTGATCACACACTGTTACACAAACCGTATCAGAACCAGGTATACCGGTTGTGTTATTATATGTAATACACAACTGTCCGTTCACAATAGCTACTGTTGCTGTTCCTTTCTGCGGACCACCGCAAATCGTTGCCGTCAGTTGATCCGTTGGAGAAACCTTCAGAACCGGCGTACAAACAGTTGTCGATGTACTTTGTGGCAACGTAATTGGTGTCACGACAATCTGTGGATTACCGGTTGGCGGATTAACCGGATCAACAATTGTAATTGGTACCCGAACGGTATCGCAAAGACCAGTCTGATCACAAACGATCAGACAAACCTGATCTTCTCCTACATAGTCCGTCGCCGGCGTATACGTGTAACACACTTGACGCGTAACATTATTCACCGCAGCACTTACTGTGCCATGAGCAGGTTGGCTACAAACGGTTACGTTATGCGTATCTGTCGGCGTATCAATGATCGGCATACAGGCTACTACCGGATTGTTCTTTTCTGTTGTCTGTGACTGTCCTATCACTACCGGTGCCTTGAGACACACTGCTGAGGTACTAAGCACAGTAGCTACGCGTGGCGGGCTGGTACAACTGTTCAGCGTTTGTGTTACCGTGTAGCTTAGTAATCCACTGACGGCAGGCAGTACTGTTACTGACGTACCGGTTGCAGCCGTCAAGCTTGGACCTGACCATGTAAATACCGCACCCGGTGATCCCGTAGCCGTTAAGGTCAGGCTGGCTGTATTACAGATGGTTGTCGACGATGGTTGTACTGTCGGCGCGACGAGTGTACACGGTGTCGGCAGAATCGTGATCGGGATGATCACCTGCGTACACTGACCCGTCTGGTCACACACCTGCACACACATCGATGTGCTGCCCGGAACGCTGCCCGGTGTGTAGGTCACACACAACACATGCGTCGTGTTGTTGACCCCTACCTGCGCGCCCCCTAAGCCCGGCGCACCGCAAACTGTAGCCGTGTGACTGTCTGTCGGCGTATCGCTAATACCCGTACAAACTACTACCGGCTCATTCGGCCGCGTCACAATCGACGGCGGTACGACTACCGGAGGAGTGCCCGGTGTTGGTACTACCGGGTCCACGATCGTTACCGGTACCGTCACCTGTGTGCACAGACCTGTCTGATCACACACACGCAGACAGAAACTATCATTACCCTTTTCCCCGGTATTCGGCGTGTAGGTGATACAAACCTCATGAGTCGTGTTGTTCACTACCGCGCTCACCGAACCTTTTGCTGGAGTGCCGCAGACTGTTACCGAGTGCGTATCGCTCACATTAGGGTCTACAATCGGCATACACAGTTGCGCCGTCGTATTTTTCGGTGTCACTACCGGAATTACTACTACCACCGGTGGCTGACCAGTTGGCTGGGTCGCACTTTCCGGGATCACCGTTATTGGTATAATTGTCTGGGTACAGTTCCCGTAGCTGTCGCAAACCTGCACACAAACCGTAGTCGGTCCACTGAACGTCGCTGTCGGCGTGTAGGTCAGACAGACCTCACGGCTGTTGCTGTTAGCACTCACCGCTGCGGTGCCGCTTACAGGCTGTCCGCAAATCGTTGCCGTAAAGCTGTCGGGCTGATCGCCGTCAGCTACCGGCATACATACTGTCACCGGCTTGCCTTGCGGCGTCACAACTGGCTTACCTACCAGAACTGGTGGCTGACTAGCCGGTCGCTGCACGTCAATGTTCAGCGTAGCATTCGCACACTTATTGGCCGCGTTGCAGACCGTGTACGGATA
>NZ_MORL01000180.1 GCF_001870735.1 Arsenicibacter rosenii
TTCTGGGCCGGGCCCGCCGGTTTGTCCGTTTTAAAATCGGCCGGGATGAACAGCAGATAAGGTGCTGCCCCGAGCCAGACCCCGCCCATACCAACTTCAATGCCACTGACGAGGTTGAGGCCCTCGGCAAAAACCTTGCGGCTATCGAGCGTGCCGTCGCCGTTGGTATCTTCAAAGATCAGAATCCGGTCACGGCCCAGGCCGTCGGGAGCCGGCACAGGATACGTATGCCCTTCGACCACCCACAACCGGCCCCGCCAGTCAATGGTGAAACAGATTGGCCGGATAATGTCAGGTTCTGCCGCTGCCAGCTTAATTGTAAAGCCCTTAGGCGGCGTCATGGCGGCGGCAGCTTTTTCCCCGGAAAGACCCGCATTCAGGACCGGGTCCAGCGGGGGCAGGATAATGATGTCTTTTTGCTTGAGTTCATTCGGAAAAACCGGACGGGTATCGTAAAAAACAAACTCATCGAAATTGATATGGGCCAGCTTATCGTTGGGTATGTACGGTATCTGCGAAATGCCGGTCTCATTGTCGATAATCCGGATAAAAATATCCTGATTCAGATAGGGTTGTAAGTCGACGACCACCGGCTGGAGCGTAGCGCGCCCCTGCCCTGTGCTCTGAAAAATCACCTTGTTTGTCGCCGCCTGAACGAGTTCAACGCGCGTATCGGCCAGAGCGCCACCCGATACCCGGAACGAGGCAAACGGGTGGGAAACCGGAAACGGCACCGACGTCAGCGTTCCGGTCTGTTTGTAATTTACCGTGCCTCCGCTCGTCAGAAAATAGTTTCCTTCAAACCCGATGGTCATATCTTTTTCATGCACCGGCGACGGCTCCTGCGAGATCAGGGGATTGGTGAAGGCATCGCCCGTGGCGGTCCAGTCTTTCAGGTTGCCGGTTTCGAAATTCAGGTTCAGCGGCTGCCCGTTTCTGNACCGTGCCTCCGCTCGTCAGAAAATAGTTTCCTTCAAACCCGATGGTCATATCTTTTTC
>NZ_MORL01000181.1 GCF_001870735.1 Arsenicibacter rosenii
TGCCCGTTCAGGTCGGAGCTGTTATAGGCTTTCGTACCCGCGTACCACGCCCACAGCTGCTCATTTGAATAGGTGGTGCCGATGTAGTTTTTCTTGTAATCAGCCAGCGACAACAGGCTATAGCCATACTGTTCTGCCAGTTTGATGGCCTCCCAGTTCGCTTTGGCGGCTTCTTCCCAGTCTTTCTGGCCGTTCTTGTTATTGAGCGGGCTGGCAGCATACAGCAGCGCACGGGCTTTAAACGCAATGGCAGCCACACCCGTCGGCCGTTTCTGTTCCGGGTTATTGAGGTGACCGGCAACACCAGGCCCCGGGTCGCGGCGCATCATGTTGGCTTTTTCAAAGTACATAGCCGCCGAATCCATATCACTGGCGATCCGGAGCAGTGTCTCGTTTTTGGATAACCGCGGAATATCCCACTGATCGTCAGGGCCGATTACCTTGTTCAGATAAGGCATCGGGCCCCACAACCGGAACAGCTCAAAGTGCGCGAAGGCACGGATAAAATGCGCCTGCCCTTTGAAATCATTGATATCTACATCGTTGACATCCTTCAGTTGATTGATGTTTTTCAGCGACAGGTTGCAGATCCGGATGATGTTGAACATCGACCCCAGAATAGGGCGACGGGCCTGATCATACGTCATCTTGTTGATAATCGCCGAAATCTGACCACTCTTGATCACCTGCGAGTCCATCAGACGGCCCATATCGCTCATATCCGTCAGCGACTCCATGCTGTATTTCTGATCCCAGAAGTCGAAATAAAGCGAGTAGGCATTCTTGATGTTATACTGCCGCCAGGTCGAACCGTCGAGTTTTGTCCCCTCGTAAATCGTGTCAAAAAACTTTTTGAAGTTTTCGTATTTCGAAAAAACATCGGCTTCCGTCAGGCCGGATTCCGGGGCTTTGTTCAGGTATTCCTCGATGCATGACGTAAGCATGAACATCAGCAATACAGCTGAACTAAGTAAATAAACGTATTTTTTCATTTGCT
>NZ_MORL01000182.1 GCF_001870735.1 Arsenicibacter rosenii
CATTTTTTAATCAATTGATTAAATCTCTTGGTTAAAAATTTGCATACGTTATTTCCGGATTGTACATTTGAGCCGTAAATCAAGGAAAAACTATGCTTTGTTCATCAAAACCAACTGAAGACCGGATCAAGGAGGCTGCGAAAGAAGTCTTCATGGAGAAGGGGTTTGATGGAACAACAACCCGCGACATTGCTAAAGTAGCAGGCATCAACAGCGCATTGATGAATTATTACTTCCGGAGTAAGGAAAAACTGTTTCATTCTATCTTCACCGATATGTGCGGTCTTTTCTTTGAAGGCATGATCCAGATGTTTAACTCAAACATTCCGCTGCGGGAGAAAATCGAAGCGCTGATCGATCATGAGTATACCATGATGCGGGAAAACCCGCGGATTTCTATTTTTATCATGAACGAGCTGCACCGGAATCCGGAACGGCTTAGCCAACTGATTGGCCCCACCAAACGAATTATCGAAGATTCGTTCCAGAAACAGATCGATGAGGCCGTTGCCGCCGGCACTATCCGGAATGTCAATGCGCAGCATGTATTCATGATGATTATTGCCAACATTCAGTTTCCGTTTATTTCGAAACCTGTATTGCAGTTGACCTGGAATATGAATGAGGAGACCTTTGCTTTATTTTGTGATCAGCATATCAAGCTGATTAAGGAATCCATCTGTTCATACCTTTTTGAATTTCAGCCTGCGTGTTGATCTATTTTTTTGACTTTGCTTTAATCAAATGATTAAATTAAATGATTAGTTAAATCAAATAGTAAAAAAATGATGAAAAACTTTACAAGGTATCTCCCGATAGCCTTGCTGGTGACTGCTTTGCCCGTTTTCGGGCAAAGTGTGAGCCTGGAGCAACTCCTGGAGCGGGCCATGCAGCAAAACAGCAATGTGCAGATGGCTCGGTTAGAAGAAACAAAAGTTGCCTCGCAGATCGACGAAGTAAGGGCCAACGCCCGTCCGCATCTGGCCATCGCCGGG
>NZ_MORL01000183.1 GCF_001870735.1 Arsenicibacter rosenii
CCCGCCGTTTTGCAGACCAACCTCAAACGCTACCGTGCGGGCTGAATCGTTATCGAGCCCGAACAGACGGCTGAGCCAATACCCGAAAAAGTACCCGGCCCCATTGTGTATAACGGAGCAGATAAACAGCAGGAAGCCGACGCGCATCAGGTTTTCCCGGCCTGCTGCAGTGGTTACGGTTGTAAAATAGATAATCCCGAACATGGAGAGCAGGGGCATAATGCTGTCCAGGCGCGGAAACCGAAGGGTTAGCTGGTGATAGAGGAAACCCGTTAAAACGGCACCCGCCAGAAAGCTGAAGATTTCGATTGCCTGCAGGATTTGCGGTTGCGTACCGGTTTCCTCAAGCAGGTGCCAGCCGCCGCCTGTTAAAAACATAAACCAGCCGACAGCGATCAGCGAAGCGATCCGGATTGCCCGTTTTCCGGCCGGAGAGGCTTGTTTCAGATAATCGTGCAGGAGCGCGGCGAAAATGGGCACAATGACAATTTTGATGATTTCCATCATCATGTTGATAAAGCTGATGTTGATCAGCGTACCCGCCAGCAGTTTAAGCAGTAACGGGGTCAGAAACGGAGCCGCTAAGGTTGCCATGGCGGTTACGACCACCGACAAAACCAGATTCGCTTTGGCCAGATACACCATCACGTTTGAGGCCAGACCACTGGAACAGGAGCCGATCAGGATGACGCCCGCGGCAATTTCGGGTTCAAACCGGAAGAGCCTGGTCAGCAGCAGTCCCATCAGCGGCATCACCGTGAAGTGGCAGAAAAGCCCGATAAGTACGCCTTTGCCCGATGAGCGGAGTCCCGCAAAATCATGGATGCTCATCTGGATGCCCATGCCAAACATGACCAGCTGGATAATGATCAGAATGAGCCACTTATTCCGTAAGTCAACGTCTCCCCATCTGGTAAATGCCTGCGGATAAAGCATGGCAGCTGCCACCGCAACAATGATCCAGGCGGTGTATTGATAGGTAGCC
>NZ_MORL01000184.1 GCF_001870735.1 Arsenicibacter rosenii
TTTACGATGACTGCCAGCAAGGACAGCGTAGCGGTAGGGGAGGAGTTTGAGCTGACGATTAAAGCGGAACTGCTGGATATACCCTCCAACCTGATGTTCTTTTTTGAGGAACAAAAGAGCTTCTCCCTGAAAGTGATCATGCCGGAAGGTTTTGTGCAGACGGGCGGGGATTATCACGATTACATCAGCGGTAAGCTGACGGGAGCCGCACCAACTGTTAGCTATACGATACGGGGGAAATATAACGAAACCCTCACCGGTAATTACTTTACACTTTTACGGGGCGGATACAATGCGACAAAGGCTGATCTGTTTACGAAAAAGCAGACGGTTTGCGTAAAATCAGCAAAAGCCAATGCAGCTTATCAGCAGTATGTGAGGAATGCGAGAGTAGCCGTATACTCAGAAGCACCTACGAATAAAACATGTGGCGATGGAATTAATGTGCAAAACTTTTATGTTGACGATCCTTGTATTAATAGAAATCAAGTAATCCCCTTCAGGGTTAAAGGGGAAAATACGAGTGGTTCATCAAAAAAAATCTACGTGTATTTATGCTTTAAAGATGAATCTTCCATATATGAACATGAAGAAACAGTGCCGCCAGGGAGCTTTTCTTTTGTAATCAATAGTACGATACCTCTGGCGCCAAATTGCTACACTACATTAAACAATTTTGTTCATGTACATTATGCTACTACACGCTTAAGTACAGCATGTGGAGGTCTTGCCGGTTACTGTGCATCGGAAGTGGTTGATTTAAACCTGCTATCAGCTTTTAATTTATCTCCGGCTAACTCAGTAACAAATGTAGGCGCAAATGTAACCTTAGCAACTAGTGGTTGTTCTGAACAGTTTGTTACATGGCAAGGCCCTAATAATGAGACTATCAATGGCCAGTACTATATCGTTGTTAATAAGCAAGTAGCAGGAATATATACATA
>NZ_MORL01000185.1 GCF_001870735.1 Arsenicibacter rosenii
AACCCGCATGCTTCCAATGGCTTTAGCCCGAGCGATGAACGGCAGGGACGTAGCCCGTGGGACGCGCAGAAATCAAGCGCTAATACAAACGATCTGCGCGGTAAAATTCTCCGGATTAAGCCTCAGCCTGACGGGACATATACCATTCCGGAAGGCAACCTCTTTGCAAAAGGCACCGACAAAACACGGCCTGAAATTTATACCATGGGCCACCGGAACCCGTACCGGATTGCCGTTGATCCTAAAAACAGCAAATTATACTGGGGTGATGTGGGGCCGGACGCTTCGAAAGCAGATCCGAACCGAGGGCCGGCGGGGACATGTGAATTCGGACAGGCGGCCTCCGCAGGAAATTACGGATGGCCTTATTTTGTCGGTGACAACAAGGCGTATAACCTCTATAACTTCGAAACCGGACAGGCAGGGGAAAAATGGGATGCGATGAAGCCCATCAATAACTCACCGAACAATACGGGGCTTACTCAATTGCCACCGGCAAAGGGCGCTATGATCTGGTACACATATGCAAAGAGTGAGGAGTTTCCGTTGTTAGGCAGTGGAGGCTGTAATCCGATGGCAGGGCCTGTGTATTACAAGGATATGTTTGCTTCTGCGCCGCGTGCGTTCCCAAAATACTATGATGGTAAATTCTTCGCCTATGAGTGGATGCGTGGCTGGGTGATGGCGGTGTCCTTCGACAAAAACGGTAATTATGCGTCTATGGAGCGGTTTATGCCCAGCTATAAATTCAGCAATCCGATGNTTATATATGCTCGAATACGGTTCAGGCTGGTTTACGGCGAATGACGACGCGCGGCTGATCCGGATTGAGTACAATGGCGGAAACCGTAAGCCTCAAATTCAGGTGGCAGCCAATCAGATGGGCGGGGCTGTTCCCTTTGCCCTGAAACTTACGGCAAAGGGAACGACCGAT
>NZ_MORL01000186.1 GCF_001870735.1 Arsenicibacter rosenii
AGGGTCTGTACCCCAACGGCCGTGGTTGAGACCGGTATAATGCCCTGCAGCGGATTCAGCAACGTACCCAGCGTACCGGTCGGGCAGAGGCCGGACAAGGATAACGGTGTCCCGGTCAGTGCGGTCAGGGTAGTTGGCAAGGAAGGCGGCAGCAGATTGCCCACCGTCACCGGAACCGGAATCGTCAGTAATGGCGTCCCTAATACACTGGCCGTAACCGTCAGCGTCGACGGACCGGTTGGCAGGCCGTTGACTGTCAGCACCCCATCAGGGCCAAGGGCCGAAATCGTAGCCCCTGCCGGACCCGTTACCGCCAGTTGAATCAGCGGATTCGTCAGGTTAAAATTGACCGGCAACAGCGTGACCGACAGCGGCTGACCGAGGCAGACGATGCCCGACGTCAGCGTTTGCAGCAACGGCGCGACGACACTGAGATTGATAACCGATGTCGGGCTCACACAGGTGCCGTTGCCGCAAATCAGTGACAGCGACTGAACCCCGACGGCCGTGGTTGATATGGGAATGATATTTTGCAGTGGATTCAGCAGCGTACCGAGCGTACCGGTCGGACACAGGCCCGAAAGCGACAGCGTACTACCCACCACCGTTGTCAGGGTAGTTGGTAATGAGGGCGGCAACAAATTACCGACATTTACCGGAACCGGCAGCGTCAGGACAGGATTACCCAGCACACTTACCGTAACCGTCAGCGTCGACGGGCCGGTTGGCAGGCCATTGACCGTCAGCACGCCATCGGGGCCAAGCGCCGAGATAGTAGCACCAACAGGGCCGGTTACCGCAACCTGGACGAGCGGGTTCGTCAGCCCAAAATTAAGCGGTAATACGGTTAATGACAGTGGCTGACCCAGACACACAACACTGGTGAGTGTCTGTACCAGCGGGGCCACAATGGATAAGTTAACGA
>NZ_MORL01000187.1 GCF_001870735.1 Arsenicibacter rosenii
TAATTCAAGTTGCGTGATATAGAGTTTTGCCAGCCCCTTGGATAATTTTGGAGTATCTCACATTCTAAAATTACTCTCAAGATGGCTGACAAAACCATTGCAATTTACTGTTTCTTTGACGATCTCTTCAAGATAATGGGTCCAAAACCAGACGTCCATTGTAAACTTAATGACGCTGAGATTGCCACTGTTGCTGTAATTGCTGCCCTTTCGTTTTACGGAAATCAGGCGGCTGCCTGTGGGTATATGCAACGCCATTATGGTATGAAGATGATCCATAAATCAGGCTTCAACCGACGACTGTCCCGACTTCAAGCTAAACTTATTACCGTGTTTAGTGCCTTAGGTGCCAGTCTTAAAGAGCTCAATACCAGCGCCCGCTATATGATCGACTCTTTTCCGGTAGCTGTCTGCCGGAATTGTCGGATTCCAGTCTGTAAACTTCTGAAAGGCAGGAGCTATCATGGCTATAACGAGGCGAAAAAAGAATATTTCTATGGTTTCAAGGTACAACTCATTACCACAGCTGATGGGCTGCCTGTTGATTACTTTATTACCGCTGGCAGCTTTCATGACAGCACCGCTTTACAGGCCATGCAGCTTAATTTACCAGCTGGTAGTGAGCTCTATGGCGATAGTGGCTATACCGACTACGAGCAGGAAGATTTATATGCCGAGTGTGATCAAATCTATCTCAGGATCTATCGCAAGAAAAACTCCCTGAGGTCTGACCAGCCTTGGGATGTATTTCTCAAAAAAACGTATCGCAAGCCCATTGAGATTGTTTTTAGCCAGATTACCAACCTGTTTCCGCGTAAAATTCACGCGGTCACTGCCCAAGGGTTTATGTTAAAGCTTTTTTTATTTCTGCTTTCATTCACCATCAATGGATGTTTAGAAGATTAACTATCTCGCAACTTGGAT
>NZ_MORL01000188.1 GCF_001870735.1 Arsenicibacter rosenii
ACAACATTGCCGAAACCGGTACCGACATCTGGACAAGCGGCGCGGGCGAAGTATACCGCGACCTGACCCAGTACCTCAACCTCCAGGGAAACAACGGCGCTCTGGCCAGTGAATGGCGCGAATTTTATGCCGCCATTAACCTCTGTAACGCCGGTATCAACCGCATTGCCGGTGCCGGACTGAGCGCTACACAGCGGCCAATCCGCGAAGGGGAACTGCGTTTCCTGCGGGCTTTTTATTACTGGCATATTGTCGAAAGCTGGGGACCCACCCACTTTACGACTCAGGAAACAAACGGCATCATTTCGACGGCCAATAAAACGTCGGTTGAAACGATTTACAACCAGATTTTTGACGACCTGAAGTTTGCCGCCGCCAACCTGCCGGTGTCCCAGCAGTATGGCCGGGCGACCAAAGGCGCGGCTCAGTCGTTTCTGGCCCGGATGTACCTGACGCGGAATCTGAACAAGGAAGCCCTGGACATGGCACAGGCTGTGCTGACGGGCAATTACGGCTACAAACTTGAAGCCAGCTATGCCGATCTCTGGAAAATGAGTAACCTCAAAACGAAAGAGGCAATTTATGTCGTGGATTACTCGACCAACCTGGCCATAAACGATTTAGCAAACAGCGTCTCCAACCCATACGGGCATAGCCGGGGCAGCAATAACGGACATCTGCTGTTTATCATGAAATACGACGACCGGCCCGGCATGACCCGCGACATCCTGAACGGGCGGCCATTTAACCGGTACATGCCTACCCGTTTTTTGCTCGACCTTTATTCGGATGATGACTCGCGCTACGAAGGTTCGTTTAATCAGGTCTGGCTGGCCAACTCAACCTCCCGCCCTGCCGGTATGAACCCTGGCGATACGGCCGTGTACTGCACCCGTAAAGAAATTCCGGACGCGTTTGAA
>NZ_MORL01000189.1 GCF_001870735.1 Arsenicibacter rosenii
CAAAAGGAAAAGGCGATATAGGCATGTACTTCGTCGGAAAAAATGAATGCATATAACCTTTCACGGTCAGGTAAAATCGAAAGCCGGCGATGGCAATACATTCAGTGATTTTGGCAGATTTATAAGACTATAAGACTATATCTTTGAATTAAATACTAAAACAAAAAGGATATGGATCAGCGTAAACAAGAAATTATTGAAGCTATTATTTCCAAATCGTGGGAAGATGCCGGTTTCAGAAAAGAACTCATTGCCGACCCCATAAAAGCAATTGAAAANCGTTGGTTGTCAACGACCAAACTGATAAATCAAAAATATACGTAAATATTCCTGCTGAACCTGAAATAGAGAGTATGGAACTAAGTGAAGAGCAACTTGAAGCCGTAGCAGGCGGAGGACAACCTATTTGGGGTGATTTTGTAAATAATTTATTTCCTAGCCTGAAAAATTGCATTACCCTTTAATAAACTATATAGATAAACTAAAACAAACAAAAAAATGGAGTTTACACAAGAACAAAAGCTGTATGCTCAGGTGGTAAATGAAGCCTGGGAAAATGCGCAATTCAAATCAGAACTGATTGCAAACCCCGTGGCAGCCATCGAAAAACTGACTGGCCAAAAGCTGAACTTACCCGAAGGTAAAAAACTGGTAGTACGTGACCAAACCGACGAAGAAGCCGTATATATTAATCTTTCAGCAAAACCTGATACAGAAGATGTTGAGCTGAACGAAGAACAACTTGAAGCCGTAGCGGGTGGTGCTGTTTTTCCTGGTGGTTCGCTGATAAATATCATTGATATTTTTAAGCCAACACCAACTTTCCCGGTCCCGGATAAGCCTCTCCAGTATTAATCATTGTCTGGCAATTCCAGCTTTTTAAGTAAATAATTC
>NZ_MORL01000019.1 GCF_001870735.1 Arsenicibacter rosenii
CCAGGGTATTACCAGTCGCCCGTATTGCGGTTGGAGACCAGGGTATTACCAGTCGACCGTATTGCGTAGGGTATTACCAGTCGACCGTATTGCTGATTTTATATGAACAGGCGACCACGTGGGGTCGCCCCTACAACCCTTTCTTTTATGAACAAGCAGGATGCAACTGCTGATAACACCAGTCGCCGGGATTTTATCAAGGCCTCGACACTGGCCGCTTCGTCGTTTTTTATTGTTCCGCGTCATGTACTGGGTAAAGGCTACATTCCGCCCAGCGACAAGCTTAACATTGCCGGTATTGGTGTCGGAGGCAAGGGCAAAAGCGATCTGGCGTCGTTTGCCAAAAGCCCCAATGTAAACATCGTGGCCCTGTGCGATGTCGATGACCGGCAGGCCGCCGACTCACGGGCAAAATTCCCGAAAGCAACGTATTACAAGGATTTCCGGGAAATGCTGAGTAAGGAGCGCAAAAACATTGATGCCTGCTCCATTTCGACGCCCGACAACACCCATGCCGTGGCGACGCTGGCGGCCATGCAGCTGGGCAAGCACGTGTATACCCAAAAACCGCTAACCCACGACATTTACGAAGCCCGCGTATTGGCGCAGGCGGCGAAAAAGTATAAGGTCATTACCCAGATGGGGAATCAGGGCGGGTCGGGCAACGGCGTACGGCGGATGCAGGAGATTTATAATTCCGGCATCATCGGCGACGTGCACAAGGTACTGGCATGGACCAATCGCCCTGTATGGCCGCAGGCAATCCCGACCGAACAGACGTATGAGATTCCGAAAGAGCTGGATTTCGATCTCTGGTTAGGACCGTCGAAGAAGGTGCCTTACAATCAGGCCTATCTGCCATGGAACTGGCGGGGGTGGTGGCCATACGGCACAGGAGCGCTGGGTGATATGGCCTGCCATATTCTGGACCCTGTTTTCCGTATCCTGCCCGTCGACTACCCGAATTCCGTCGAATGTAGTGTCGCCGGTACGTGGACCTTTACGCTTCGTCCGCAGGATGATAATCCGGACTGGACACCGTTCTCTACCTCAATTCACCTGAACTACCCGCGCAAGGACAACAAGGGGGATATTAAGCTGAGCTGGTATGACGGGGGCGTGTTGCCCGAGCTACCGGAGGAATTGCTGCCTGGCGAAAGCTTTGGTAATTCGGATGGCGGCGTGCTGTTTATCGGGTCAAAAGGCAAGCTGATGGCTGACTGCTACGGTGCCAATCCGCGCTTACTGCCTCTGAAAGACAACCAGTATCTGAATATCCCGGAAACCATTGCCCGGGTGCCTGACGAAGATCACTACCTGCAATGGGTGAATGCCTGTATCGATGGGTATGGCAAAGGAAAAACCAGTTCGCCGTTTGAGTACGCAGCTCCGTTTACGGAAAGTATCCTGATCGGTAACCTGGCTATCCGTAGCTGGATGCTCCGCGACAACCCGTCGGGCAAGCGGACGGTTGATAAATACAACGGACGTAAAAAGCTCTATTGGGATGCCGCTAATATGAAGGTGACCAACTACGATCTGGCTAATCAGTACGTCAAACGCGACTACCGCGATGGCTGGAACCTGACGGTGTAGCGGGCTACAAATAAGGAGCAACGGCTGTTTTGATTGAATCAATAAGTTCTTCGTCCATAAAGCCATACTCGTCAGGAATATCAAGGACAATCACGGACTTGCCGGCCATTTCATCCGGAAATCGTTGGGTAAGACGTTGTTTGTGGCGTTTTTCCATGACAAATACCAGATCGGCCCAAGTCAGTAATCTGGCCGAAATCCGGATACGGGCTGATGGTTCGGTGCCTGCCGAACGAGCCTCATGTACGGGATGATTGCGGAAAATGGCTTCGGCGGTGGGGCTGCGCCACTGGTTGCGGCTACAAACGAAGAGCAGGTTCATGAAAGGCTGGTGACGGGAAGATAGTGGTGGCACGGCCAGACGTTTCTGTCCAAGTGGTGCCACCACTATTTACCTGTAGCGCGGAATGACATTCCGCATTACACATGTACCGGGATTTGTTCGAACTTGACAGGGGCTTCGCCGTTTTTGAACGAAGGGCGCGGCCGGATGTTCAGCGTCTGGAACAATTGCTTATCGGCATCTTCTTCCGGGTTTGGCGTCGTCAGCAGCTTGTCGCCGGCAAAGATAGAGTTGGCACCCGCCAGGAAACACAGTGCCTGCTCTTCCGTATTCATCCGGACGCGGCCCGCCGACAGACGAACCATGGCTTTCGGCATAATGATACGCGCGGTGGCAATCATCCGGATCATTTCCCAGACTGAAACACGCTCCTGATCTTCCAGCGGCGTACCTTCGACCGGTACAAGGGCGTTTACCGGCACCGACTCAGGGTGCTCCGGTAGGGTAGCCAGCGTCAGCAGCATACCGATCCGGTCTTCCTGCTGTTCGCCCATACCAATAATACCGCCCGAACAGACCGAAATGCCCGCCTTCCGGACACTACCCAGCGTTTCCAACCGGTCATCGTACGTACGGGTTGTGATAATATCGTCGTAAAATTCTTCGCTTGTGTCAAGATTGTGGTTGTAGGCATACAACCCGGCTTCTTTCAGCTTCTGAGCCTGCGAATCAGTCAGCATGCCGAGCGTACAGCACACTTCCATCCCCATACCGTTAACGCCTTTCACCATGTCAAGTACCTTGTCGAAGTCGCGGTTGTCGCGGACTTCGCGCCAGGCGGCACCCATACAAAAGCGGGTACTGCCGGATTCTTTTGCCCGTTGAGCAGCGTCGAGTACTTCATCCACTTCCATGAGCTTGTGCACCTTGACATTGGTATGATAACGGGCCGCCTGCGGGCAATAGGCGCAGTCTTCAGGGCATCCCCCCGTTTTAACCGACAACAGGGTACACACCTGTACTTCCTGCGGATCATGATGTTGCCGATGCACCGTTGCTGCCTGATAAATCAACTCCAGAATCGGCGTATTGTAAATGTCCGTAATCTCCTTGCGGGTCCAATCGGTACGAATCATACTATCAGTGGTTATGCGAGCCAGGCGTTGTGGGAGGAGATAAATCATTCACAACGTTGGAGCTCTGTTTTCTGATCAACTTTAACTGTCAAATATAGGACTGATTGCGGAATAATTCCGCATGTGCCGACAGGGTTAGTCGTTTACTCCATTCCTCAAAAATCTGCCGGTATTTTGTATGTCGTTCGGCATCAGGCTGATACGTTTCGCCAAATGTAACTAAACCGGCGGCTTCGTCGAGTGTAGAAACCGTGCCGTTGGCTTTGATTGCCAGCAAAATAGCCCCGATGGCTCCGCTTTCATTACTGGCATTAAGCCGGACAGGCACACCGGCAATGTCGGCCAGCATCTGCACCCAGAACGCCGACTGTGCAAAACCACCGTTGGCATGGATCACCTGCGTTGGGTGGGTGTGCGGGGTAAGTAGTTTATTAATACTCCAGAGGTTGAACAAGACCCCTTCCAGCGACGCCCGCAGAAAGTGGGCCTGCGTGTGATTCCAGTCGACATGCAGGTAGGCGCCACGCACGGCTGCGTCCCACAGTGGTGCACGTTCGCCGTGCAGGTAGGGGTAAAACAGTAACCCTTCGGCTCCGGCGTCAATGCTGGCGGCCTTTGTCAGAACGGCTTCTGTTTCGGTTTGGGTAAACCGCTCGGCCAGCCATTGCAATACGTTTGCGCCGTTGTTGGTCGGACCGCCGACAACATAGTAGCCTTCGTCGAGGTAGTAGCAGAACAGCCGTCCCTGCTTGTCGCGCAATGGATGACGGACGGTCTGGCGGATAGCACCGCTCGTACCGATGGTAAGGGTGGTGGTGCCGGTCGGGATGGCACCGGCCCCGAGATTGGCCAGGCAGCCGTCTGAGGCGCCGATCAGCAGCGAGACCTCGCCCGTCAATGGCAACGCATTATCAATAACCGATGGCACAAACGGGCGCTGATGCGTAGTTGGCACCAGTCTGGACAGCTGGCTGGTATGGATACCGGCTACGGAAAGAGCCAGATCGCTCCATTGCTTATGCTCGGGGTCGAACAGGCCGGTGGCATTGGCGATGGAATAATCAATTTCATATTCGCCCGTAAGCCGGAACCAGAGGTACTCCTTGATCGAAATAAAGCGGGCCGCCTGATGCAGCAGGTCCGGCTGATGATGCCGCCAGTAAGCCAGTTTACACAGCGGAATCATCGGGTGAACCGGCACACCGGTCTGGTGATAAATGGCCTGACCCAGCGCCGCCTGTTCTGTCTTGAGCGTATGTGCCTCTTCCTCGGCCCGGTTGTCTGACCAGATAACGGCGTTAGTGATTGGTTTCCCCTCGCCGTCAACCGCCATGATGCTGTGCATTGCCGTACTGAACGCAATGGTCTGAACAGGCTGCCGGTTTTCCAGCTGACCGATCAGTTCTTTAAATACCGTTACGAACGCATCCCAGATTTCGGTCGGGGACTGTTCGCACTGGTTAGGTTCCGGATAATACGTCGTTATTGGCGTTGAGGCTGAACCGACAAGCTGATCAGTGGCAGGGTCATAGGCCAGTATTTTAACGTTAGTTGTGCCAATGTCGGCACCAAGGATATAGGCCATCGAAGGAAAAGGGTAAAAAAAAACTTCCCGAATGCGGTAAACAGTCGGGAAGTTACAGGATGTCAGGTAAGTTTGAAAAAAAAACTAGTAAATCACGCGCAGTGCATGGGCGCCGCGTGTCAGAGCAACACGGCCGGGCTGTTTCGCCAGTGCCGGTTTATCGCCTTTCGTTACGGTCCAGAACTCGATACCGCCGTTGCGGTTGCCATAGTCGAGGTACTCGCTGACGGCTACAGCAATGGCACTGCCATCGCGGTCGAACTCAACACTTTGCGGCAGCACGCCTTCAAACGGATATTCATTGCCTAAGGTCAGTTTCCCGTCTTTCGCCAGCGAATAAATACCCACTGTGCTTTTGCCGGCTCCGGCAGTACCGAACGGGGCATACGACTGGCCGGCAGATACGACGGCAACCATCGATCCGTCGGGGCTGACCGCTACCGCTTCCGGGGCTTCCGGGGTAGCCGCCTGGGCAACGATTTTGTGCTCACCCGCGGTATCTTCCGTACTGAACTGAACGACAAATACCTCACCGGCACCGGTTCCACCAGCACCTAACGCTTTCTTGCCGTCCGGAATAATGAAGAAGCTGCCGTCCGGCGTAAACTTACCTGAACCCGGCATGGCACCCACTTTCACCGGCTTGCCATGAGCAATAACATATGGCTTTTTGGTTTTCTCGTCAATGGCATATTTCAGCAGACCGACTTCACCGGTTGCACCGATGGTGTAAGCAGCGAACTGACCACCCGGGTGGAAAACGAGGTCCGTGATTTGTTGGCCCTGCGTCGGTGAGGCGGCAACCAGCACCCGGGTCGGCTTACCCGTTGCGTCGATATCAATGATTTTAATTTCTTTGCCCGCGTCGTTGGAGGCTACCAGCATCGTGCTGCCCTGTGGGTTCAGCGTGACGGCCGAAAGCGACGGACCCGTCGGGAATTTAAACTTAACGGCAGGCTTGGCGCCGCTCAGGTCAACAACGAACATGGCGTTGGTCGCCGGAAAATCGGCGATACCGTTTTTGAGCGAGGGTAAGCTGTCAGATACTTGTCCGCGACCTTCAAGGACAAATGCCAGCTTGCCATTATTGGTAATGGCAATGGTTTTGTCTGAAAGGGTCATTGAGTTAGAAACGAGGGCGGTGTTAATGTTTTGTCCGTTCCGGTTGAGGGGGAACTGGATCAGCGTTAAGGCATCACGCGTGCCTTTATCTTTGTACAGGTTACCGTCTACCAGCGCAGAGGCGGCCATGTCGGCATCCGACACCGCTACAATTCCTTTTGCCGCAAATTGAATAGGGGCTTGCTGGGCAAATGCTGCCCCGGCCAGCATAGATAAAGCAATCGTTAAATTTTGTTTTTTCATGCGTCTTTGGCTATAGATTTTTGTATACCGATGGTTTTGGTAGTCTTGCAAAAATAAGCCAGATGCGTAATTTTCCTACTGTAAGAGGGTATTAAATAGCGAAAATCTTGCGTAACGTAAGAGTAATACAAAATCGTATTTGGTTATCAATAAATTGTACGGTCGCCCCCATATGTTTGTAGGGGCGACCCCATGTGATTACCCGTTGATCGTGATTACCCGTTGATCGTGATTACCCGTTGAGCCGTAGCCGGAAGCCAACGCCATGCAGATTTTCAATCCGGATGGCGGGGTCTATAGCGAGGCGTTTGCGAAGGCGGGAAATAAATACATCCAGACTACGGCCCATAAAATAATCATCATCTCCCCAGATTGCCTTCAGAATATCATCGCGGCGGATCAGCTCATTGGGGCGGTCGATCAGATAGGTCAGCACTTCAGCCTCCCGTTGGGTCAGCGTCTGTAACTGACCCTGATACGACAGAACCCCCTCGGCCATATTATACCCAAAGGCACCCACCTGCCGCAGTGTCGTACTGGCCGATGCCGGTTTCGGCGTGGCCTGCTGGCTGGCACTGCGCCGCAGAAATACATTGATTTTCAGTAATAACTCTTCCACGCTGAATGGTTTGCCGAGATAGTCATCGGCCCCGAGCCGGAGGCCGTGCAGGCGGTTGTCGCGGTCTGCGAGGGCACTCAGAAATAAAATCGGTACCTGCATATCCTGTTGCCGGATGTGTTGGGCGACTGAAAAACCATCGCACTGCGGTAGCATGACATCGAGCAGACAGACATCGAACTGTCCGGGCTTGTAGATCGCTTTGGCCTCATCACCCGTAGTGCAATGCGTAACGGCGTATTCTGCCATTTCGAGGTTGTCTCTGGTCACAAAGCTCAGGTTCACATCATCTTCAACGTAAAGGATATGGGCTTTCGGCATAGGTTTGATACTGGACGTTTGATAACTCAATACGGGATGCTTAATACTGATGGTTCTGGTTGTTGCCGGGTTAGAGGTGGCAACGGTTGCTCTTTCACTCCATCGCTCGTTCACTTTCTCGCTCTTTGGCTCTCTGCTCTCCGGCCATAACCGGACAGGTGATGACAAAGCAGCTACCGCGGCCAACGGCGCTGTCGAGCCGGATCTGCCAGCGGTGGGCTTTTATGATCTTCCGGACGTAATAAAGGCCGAGGCCGAACCCTTTGGCATTATGTACATTACCGGTCGGGACGCGGAAAAACTGACGGAAAACGGCTTTATGGTGCTCAGGTGCAATGCCGATGCCATTGTCCTGCACCGACCAGACGAGCTTCCCTTCGCGGTTTTGGGTCCGGATCAGAATATCGGGTTTACCGTTTGTGTACTTGACGGCATTGTCAATCAGGTTATGAATGACATTGTCGAGATGATAGCGGTCGGCATAGATAAACGGCACATCTGCCTGCAAATCAAGGGTCAGGCTGGCCGAATAAGAGCCGGAGGCCTCCGTCAGGACCGTATGCAGGTTTTGTTCACTACAGGATAAACTAAACTGCCCCTTCGCCTGGCTGTTGTGCTCCGAGCGGGCCAGTTGTAAGACATTGTTTACCTGCTTCTGCAACCGCTGACTTTCTTCTTTCAGAATCCGGACATACTGCCCGAAGCGCTCCGGCTGGTGGCGGATGGCATCCTGCTGCAACACATCGGCCGCAATCCGGATGGTTGAAACGGGGGTCTGGAGCTCGTGCGTGATGTTGTTGATAAAATCACGCTGCACTTCCGTTAACCGGCGTTGCCTCAGGACAATGTTGAGGGTATAACCGAAAATAACCACCAGCAGCAGAACGGCCGCCGTCGACCAGATCCAGCCGTCGAGCTGTTCGACCACATAGCCGGTCTGCTTCGGAAACCGGATCCCGAAATAGTAGGTAAATCCCGAAAACTTCGGCATGTGGCACATCGGTTTGCCGGGTGTACCCGTTGCTACGTAATCGCCGTATACCATCTGATCCGACGAACAGTCGTAAATCCCGTATTCGAAGTCGGTTATCAGGTTGTGTTTACGGAGCGAAGTCTGAATGAACGTCTCCAGCGTTACCGGGTCAATCGGCGAATCGGTATTGACAATAAAATAATCGGACGACAACTGCTTAACCGCATACCGGTTAAGCATGACGTGATTGAAACGGGCCACCTGCATGGCTACTTCCTGTAGGGCGATAAAGGCAGTTTGCCGGAACTGGCGTTCCCGTAGGGCGTATGCTTTCCGGACCCAGACCGCCTGGATGGTCAGGATACCGATAATGGATACAACAGAAAGCGCTACAAGGACGCGTATGACAGACCGGGACATGTATAAATGACTGATTATAGATAATACAGATTCATATAACTAAGGTAGTGTTCAGGAACGGGTAATACAAAATAACCCAAAGCGCCGGTCATTCACAATCGGGCTATGGATTCAGCTTCAGGCATTAACAAGTCGTTAACAAACGTTAGCAAGCCGTTAACAAGCCAACCCGGAAAGCCGGAATACCTTTGTCATGAACATGTTCGATAGGGTTTTCCGCGTCAGCGGGTCATTTAAACAACAACAACAAAATTGTATGAAACGCACTATCCTTTTCTCTTTCGGCCTGATGTTGATGGCCGCTACCCTGGTTCTGGCGAATACAAACTTCATGGCCGCTTTCGGCTGGACAAGCACCTCACATGACTTCGGGAAAATTGCCCAAAACAAGCCGGTAACGGCAGTATTCAAGTTTACCAATAAAGGCGAAGCGCCGCTGATCATCAGCAATGCACGCGGGTCGTGTGGCTGCACAGGCGTTGATTACCCGAAAGATCCGGTGATGCCGGGCAAAACCGGCGAGGTGAAGGCTACCTACAATGCCGCAGCGATGGGCGCATTCAGCAAAACGGTAACGGTAGAATCGAATGCAGAAGGTGGTATGGTAACGCTGATGTTCAAAGGCGAAGTGGTGAACAACGCCACAGGGACAAGCGGCAACTAACGGAATAAAACGGAACAGTAAACAGACAACGATGAAAGCCGGGCCATGTAGGGGGCCTGGCTTTTATGGATTAGCAGGGGTCAGACAGAAAAGACCGGCAAAGAGCTCAGCCGTCAGGCCGGTATCGTCCTGTTTACTGGCGGCTAAAAGCTGGCTGGCCGGATGCACAGCAATACGCTGCATCATCTGTCCGGCAACGGCTTCAATCAAGGCATATTCTGTATCCGATAACTTTTTCCGGTATCGCGACAGTTCTGACTGCTGAATATCTAACAAGGCTTCCCGGAAACGCTTCAGTACCAGGCTTCCCGGAAGTTGAGTGTCTGATGCAGAGGCCTCCGGCAACCGGAAGGCAACCGGTAGATCAATCGTTGCAGGCTGGGCAACAACATGGGTTGTATAAGCGATCATAACGATGTATGAGCAGAAAAACGGGTTAGTACGCGAAGTGCCTGGTTCTAACGCCGGTAGTATACGTTGCTGTCCCCGGCATAGTTGTATGCCGGGGACAAACGGATTACTTGCCAACGATTTGTGGCTTCAACCCACCCAGAACGGTCAGTAATTCAGTTTGTTCGGTCGATGGAACGTTGAATTTGTTGAGGGAAGCAACCAGGTCATTCACCAGCGAGTTAAACTCATCGTCCGTAATCGCCATGCCTTTGTGGGCAGTTACCATGTCCTTGCCTTTGTAGGTCTGCGGCCCGCCGCTGGCCTGTCCGATCTGGTCGATCAGGTTGTTGCGGAGTGACTGAAAACGGGTTGATTTGGCCGGATCGCCGCCATTCTTTACGACATCCTGCACCAGCGGAGCAAACGTACGGGCCATTTTCGGGTCAGCAGCCACGTTGAGCATAAACTGATCAACAACGGCAGAGATGGCGTTGACACCACCTAAGCGGTCATACAGGGATTTCGGGGCAGCAGGTTCGTCTTTCTTACAACCTGTAAACGCGAGGGTGCCGGCCAGCAACAGCGTTGCTGCCCATGTCTTTCTGATCATCGGAATGAAATAGTTATAGGTGAACAAAAATCTAAGGTGAAGACAATACGTCTCCGGCGGCTATTTTGCGGATAGCCAATATGAACTAGTTAAGCTGGTACCGAGGCTGATGGTTATTGCCGGAAGCAAAGGGCGTATTTCAACCGCTCCATTTTCAGAATATACTCCATCGGGACAGGGCACTGCGGACCTTTAACGGTTGTCTCCTCTACCGATGGCTGGCTTACCTGATTAAACTGCTTTTTCACAAACGCTGTCAGTTCTTTTTCCGAAATAATATCGGTATCGTACGTAACACCCAGTAACCGGCTTGCCGGATTGGCTGAGCAGGCGGTTACGCCCGGCAATCCGTCGATTTTGCGGCGAATGCCGGCCGCTCTGGCTTCGTCGGTCAACCCGTCGACTTTCAGCAATGCTACGCCGATTGGCTTCGCTTGTGCATGGAGCGGCGGGGCTTCCCAGTTAGCCCATGTCAGCAGGCCGGTCAGACAGGCCACGCCCGTCCAGCCTGCAATGGTTGCTGTCTTGCGTAAAACATTCATGATATAATGAAATAGCTTATGGTTGGGGAGATATACGCACCGGATGGGAGATTAGATTGCACCGGACGAAAAAAGTTGCCGGAGGAATAGTACGACTGGTATCGTTTTTGCCTAATTTCACCATACTATGAAGACGACCATCTTTACCTTTCTGCTTGGTTTACTCCTACTTACCGGCAGTGTTGCACAGGATATTTATCACGGCCCCAAAGCCGGAAATTTATTTACAAAACCGGCCGAAAAAAGCTTTATGCAGGCTTTTGACGATAAGTTTAAGGCTGATTTTGATACCAAAGCGCAGTATGAGAAGGCCCGCGCCACGAACGTCGATGAGTGGGAAATGAGTTTGTTTAATGCCCGGAAAGCGCAGGCAGAGTTTTACAAAAGCTATCCGCAGGCGGGGGATTTTTCTGACGCATTTAAGAAGTATACCGAGTCGGTGATCCGCTGGAATTACTGGCATCTGATGCTGGCCTACCCGATTCTGCGCGGCAATGCGCAGACGACCCAAACCAAAGTAATGTCGTTGCCGGAAGTGATGCTCGACGGGTTTGATGAGGCAAAGGCAAACGACGCCGATGCACTGGCTGCCGAACCATACCGCAACTTTTTGCTCTACTACGTGACCTATTTTAACTCGCGGGCCCGTGGTTTCCTGAAATATACGCAGGAGGATATCAACAAATCGCTGGGCGACAAGGCAACCTACGCTAAACAACACCTGACCGGCGCCCCGTATCAGTATGCGCTTGCCCGGCTGCTGCTCGAAAACTATGACAAAGTTGCGCCGTCGTCGGTGCGGGCGGTATACAACATGCTGACCGCCACGCCCAATTCAGCGGCTTACGCAGAGGCGGTAAAAGCCAGAATCGGCGATGTAATGAATAAAAAGGATGAGCCGGTAGTGGCTGCCACCACCCCAAAACAGCGGAATATTCCTCCGAATACGTTTACTTTTACTAACCTGAAGGGCGAAAAAGTGATTCTCGACGATTTCAAAGGGAAAGTTGTATACGTCGATTTCTGGGCGAGCTGGTGCGGGCCTTGCCGTGCCGAATTTCCGTTCTCAAAGCAACTGCATGAACGGCTGACAGATAAGCAAAAGGAAAAAATTGTGTTCCTCTACATCTCCATCGACGACAAGGAGCCTACGTGGAAAAATGCGCTGAACGCTCTGCAACTCATTGGCGAGCAGGGCTGGAATCCGGGCGCAGCCCAGTATTTCGGCATCCCGAGCATTCCGCGCTATATGCTGATTGACAAGAAAGGGCAGATCATTGACGGTAATGCCAAACGTCCGAGCAGCGGCGATGCTATTTTACAGGATATGCTGAAACTGGCAGAGGGGTAAGGTATACAAGTAACATTGTGACAGAAAAGTATGGCAGTAGGCAGTTTCAGTACATCAAATCAGACCTATCGAATGTTGATGGGGAATGGACTCTTATATTCTGTTCCTCGTTTTCAACGTGATTATAGTTGGACAGATGAGTTTTGGGATGACCTTTGGCATGATATTGATGCGCTTTTTTTACCAGAAGGCGAGTCGGTTCACTACATGGGTTATTTAGTATTACAGACGGAGGATAATAAAAACTTTGGCATTATTGATGGTCAGCAACGCCTGACAACACTCAGCATTGTCGTTCTGGCGGCACTGTCAAATTTGCGTAAATTAATAGACAGCGGGATTGATGCAGAGGCAAATACGCTTCGCCTTCAGCAGTTGCGCAGTTCATTCATCGGGTATCTTGATCCGGTTACCCTTATTTCCCGTTCAAAACTTAGCCTGAACCGGAATAATAACACGCTGTTTCAGCAATATCTTATTCCGCTACAGCCGACACCCAAACGCGGGCTTAAAGCCACAGAGCAGTTGATGCGTAAAGCGTTTGATTGGTTTGATGAGCGGGTGAATAAACGATACACAACCGGAGAGGCACTCGCTAAGTTTATTGATCAGCTATCGGATAAGCTGTTTTTTACCGTGATTACGGTGAGTGATGAATTAAATGCATATAAGGTTTTTGAGACACTGAATGCGAGAGGCGTAAAATTATCCTCAACGGATTTATTGAAAAACCACCTCTTTCAGGTAGTTGATAACCAGAACCATAATGAATGGGAATTAAACGATTTAGATAACCGGTGGGAGGGAATTGTGTCAAAACTTGGGAGTGAAAGTTTCCCCGATTTTTTACGTACTCACTGGAATAGCCGCCGGCGTTTCCTGCGACATGCAGAACTTTATAAAAGAATCCGGGATTCGATGAAAGACCGTTCTTCTGTATTTAATCTGATGCGGGAGATGGAAATGGATGTTGATGTTTACGTTGCCTTGTCAAAACCTGATGACGAGCTTTGGACACCGGAGCAGCGTAAATATATCAGGGAATTAAAGCTATTTAACGTACGGCAGATCTATCCGTTGCTTATCAGCGCTTACAGATGTTTTAACCAGGAAGATTTCACAAAGCTACTACGTATAAGCAGTGTTGTGTCATTTAGATATAATGTAATCGGTAACCTGCCAACAAATGAGCAGGATCGCTTATATCCTATACTGGCAGAAAGTTTAACCAGCGCTAAAATAACAACGCTGCCGGCATTGATACATGAGCTCAAACCGCTTTATCCAACGGATGCTTCATTTAAGATTGCCTTTGCTGATAAGGTATTGAAAACTCCGCGTAACCGTCAGATTGTCAGATATATACTCTTTAAGCTCGAAAGCTATG
Source organism: Arsenicibacter rosenii (assembly GCF_001870735.1). Taxonomy (GTDB): domain Bacteria; phylum Bacteroidota; class Bacteroidia; order Cytophagales; family Spirosomataceae; genus Arsenicibacter; species Arsenicibacter rosenii. The sequence continues at coordinate 13,246 of NZ_MORL01000019.1, forward strand.
AATCTGCTAATGATTACGACTTCGATAGTGAGCGGTATAATATTGAGCATATCCTTCCTGAAAATCCCGCCGAAGGCTGGGAGTCTGTCAGTGATCAGGATCATGAACAATTTGTCTTTCGATTAGGGAATATGACTATCATGAATGCGGATGCCAATCGCCGTATGGGAAATATACCTTATGAAGCTAAACGGCTTGTCTATCAGGATAGTGAATTTGTTATTACCAGAAAAATAGCAGAGACGTACAGCGAATGGGGGGGGAGTCAGATTGCCGGCCGACAACGGCAAATGGCTGCCAGCGCTTCGGTAATCTGGCGTGTTAATCAACTCAAATAACTATGATCGTTGGGATTCATCAGCTATTAAACAGTAATGGCTGAGTCGGGTGTACATATTCTGACCCGGCCATTACTGTTCTGATGGGTTAACCCCGTTCGCGACAAAAAATAAACTTACGCCGCCCGAAGCTGCCACGAAAACCGCTGCACCCAGGCATCGGCCGTGCCGGTCAGCGCGCGGAACGGATGTGCCGTGAGGCCCGACCCCTGGAGGGGAGCCGACAACGTACGCAGCATGTACCCGACCGTACGGGCCGCAAAGATGGGCACATACGACTCAGGACGGGTTAATATCTCCTTGTAAAACAGAATCCGGTACAGATACAGGCGCGTTTCTTTCGGCAATTTCATCTGGTAATAATCGCGCTGGTTATGCCGGACGAGCTGGTTGTTGATATAACCCGGACCGGCATTATACGCCGCAGCGACCAGCGACCATGAACCGAATTTGTCGTACAGTTGCCGGATATACCGGCAGGCAGCGTCGGTGGCTTTCTCCAGATTAAAGCGTTCGTCGACGCGTTTGCCGACTTTGAGGCCAAGATCGCGGGCCGTGCCCGGCATCAGCTGCCAGTAACCGGCCGCCCCGACCCTCGATACCGCCCGGCCATTCAGACTGCTTTCGGCTACGGGCACATACAGAAAATCATTCGGAATGCCGTGACGCTCAAGAATGGGCTCAATCAGCGGAAAGACCTTATCCGAACGCTGACGAAGCCGTTCAAGGTCATCATTCCGGCGGCCATAGGTCGTCATGACCTGTTTCCAGCGATCCAGAACGCTGACTTGTTCAAACGGCACACATTCACCACAGAAGTTTACGTCTAACACCGGAAATTCGACTTCGCTGCCTTCGCGGGTCTCATTAAATGTCTTTGTGAATTTGCCTGCACTGGTTGCGTCGGCGAGAGCGGTTGACACATTGACAATCTTAGGGGCTACTGCCAGGGCCGGTTTAACTGCGGCCATGAGCAAAGAAAATCCAACTTGTTTTAACAAAACTCTAGTAAATTGATAATATAAGTATAACGGTGTGGTTGTCTGCATATTGCCTTTTCCATCCATAAAGTAAGGTCGGCTCCCGAACCGGCTACCCCGCAATTCAGTCCGGACAACTGTCTGTTCAGATGCGAACCATATGGCCGGATTGGGTGAACATCTCCCGTTGGTAACGCCGCTTTAAGCCTGTCATTTCCGGAGCTATATCGTATAACTGCATTGTTCTGGAAAATTTTTGCACTTTTTTTCTAAAACCGTTGGATTTTACGCTTTCGGGAATTTACATTTGCCATTATGTTCTACATAATTATTGACAATCATTTTTTAAGTCTACAGTAACTATGAACGAATGTTATAGCAACCAATTGGTAATTGAACCGCCATTACTGCGTAGACAATCCGCTATGAATCCGGTGAAAGGGTCGGTGCCGGCTAGCAACAGGAAACGCATTTTCAGGCAGCTACTGCTACTCGCCGCCTTTTGGTTTGGCTTTACAGCCACCTTAACCATGGCTCAAAACCGGCAGATCACGGGTACGGTAGTTGATGCCGGCGGGAGCAGCCTGCCTGGCGCCAGCGTACTGGTTAAGGGAACCACGACCGGCGTTGTTACGGACGAAAACGGGAAGTATAGCGTAGCAGTACCCGGCGGTGCTATACTGGTTTTCAGCTACATCGGCTATCTGAGTCAGGAGGCAGTCGTTGACAACCGGACCACTATTGACATCCGGTTACAGGCAGATGCAGCGTCGTTATCCGAAGTGGTGGTGGTGGGCTATACCACCCAGTCGAAGGCAAAAGTTACGTCGGCGGTGTCAAAAATGAGTGCAACCGAACTGAAAAATACACCGAACGCTAACCCGGTTCAGTCACTTCAGGGCAAAATGGCGGGCGTATCGATTCCGGTTTCTACCGGGCAGCCAGGTCTTGCGTCTGCCAATATCATCATCCGGGGCGGTACGAAGAGTAACGTATATGGTACTGACGGTAATAATGCGCTGGGGTCGAATGCGTCAGATGTTAACCCGCTGATTGTAATCGACGGCGTGTTTCGTACCCGTTCCGAATTCAACGATATCAACCCGAACGATATAGAAAGTGTGCAGGTGATGAAAGACGCGGCTTCCATTGCCATTTATGGTGCCCGGGGCGCAAACGGAGTCATTGTGGTGAAAACGCGGACGGGTAAATTCAACGCCAGAACGAGTGTCAGCGTATCACACCGGACAACGTTTGAACAGCCCGGCCGAAGCTATAATTACCTGAATGCAGCGGATTATCTGAAACTGGCCCGAACTACGGCCAATACAACCTATGATCTCAGTGCTACACAAAAAAATACATTTTTAAACAACGGAGGCTTTTCGGCCGGTACACGGCTTTATACCAACAGGGGTGATTACGGCAACGGGCTGTATACCACGGCGCTTTACAATAACATGGTGGCCGTTGAGGGGCAGGCATATGTAGACGCGCTGCTGGCAAAAGGCTATCAGACGATAGACGACCCGGTCAATCCGGGGACAAAACTGCTTTTCTACGATAACCGGTACCAGGATATGCTCTGGAAAACAGGCGTAACGCAGGATAATAACGTGAGTATCAGCGGCGGTGGCGATGTGGCCAACTACAACGTGTCGGCGGGGTATACGCTTCAGGATGGTACGCTGGTGGGTACCCGCTACAAACGCTATAACGCCCTCGGCAATTTCGGCTTTAAGCTGAGTAAAAACGTGACACTCGACGCGATGGTGAATTATCAGAACGTTATTCCGAACAATGTGGAGGACAATTACCTGAATGCCACCATCCGCGGGATGCGGATTTCGCCGCTGATCCGTACGTTCAAGGAAGACGGTAACCCGCAATCGGGGGAGAGCTATTCGGTCCGGAACTGGTTTCATACGCTGAAATACGACGAGTACCGCGTAAACACCGAGCGGATTACCTCACGGGTTGGCTTAACCTACAACATTATACCGGGGCTGTCATACCGGCCTTCCCTGTCGTATGTGATGAGCGACTACCGGTTTCTGTTTATGCGCAAAGGGGTTCCGGATTCGGACTTTTCAAAGCCCGCAACCATCCGTGAGAAACGGGAAAACGTTGACTTCTACCGCCAGCTGATGGTTGACCAGATTCTGCAATACGACCATACCTTTAACCGGCTGCATACCATCACGGCGCTTGCCGGGTTTAACTTCACCCGCAACTACAACAATACCATAACGATTGGCTCGCAACGGGCGACGAATGATTATATTTTTACCATTAACGAACCCTCGATTACCTCCATCAACGGAGTGCCGACGACCAACGTTACCGCCTTCGGGACCGGTATCGGGGTCACCAAATCAGCCTCGTTTTTCGGTCAGCTGCAGTACGACTATGATGCCCGGTACCTGCTGGCGGCGTCGATGCGCTATGACGGCTTTTCAAATTTTGCCCCTGGCAATAAATACGCGACCTTCCCGTCTGTTTCGGGCGGCTGGAACATCCACCGGGAGAGTTTCCTGTCAAACGTCAAGCCTGTCAGCAACTTAAAACTCAGAGCGAGCTGGGGCATATCCGGAACGAGCGGACTGAGTTATACGGATACCTATGGCGGCTATAATGCCAGCCAGTATGCCCAGTCGCCGGGAGTTCTGCGGGCCAACCTGGCCAATCCGAACCTGAAATGGGAAAAAACCGAAGTGACGGACATCGCCCTTGATCTGGGCCTGTTCAACAACCGCGTGAACCTGACGGTTGACTGGTACAATAAACTGACCAAAGACCGGCTCGACTCAAAGCCACTGCCGGCCGAGTCGCCGTTTAGTTCAATTGTATTCAATAACGGGATTCTGCAAAACAAAGGGATTGAAATTGAATTGGGGGCCGAAGCCGTGAGAGCCGGTGATTTTTCATGGCGGATCAACGCTACGTTTGCCAGAAACAACCAGAAAATCCTGAAACTGCCGGACAATGGCCGGGCGAAAAACCGTCAGGGCGGCACGATCATTGCCGATCCGGTGACCGGAAAAGACAGTGAAGTCGGCGGGTTTGCTGAAGGCGAACGGCCGTATGCACTCTATGTGTTCCAGACCGACGGAGTATTTGCCACCGAAGAGGCCGCCCAGAAATGGAATGCGCAATATACTGACCGCATGGTGACGACCAATGGCCTGACGGTGAAAAAACACGCTGGTGATTACATCTTCCGCGACCTGAACGGTGACAACATTATCGACCAGAAAGACGTGGTTTTCATCGGTTACCGGACCCCGACGATGATAGGCGGGATTCAGAACACGTTTACCTACAAAGGCATTTCGGTGCGGTTTAACGCCGATTATGCCTTGGGACACATGATTTCGAACGGTGCGCTGGCACGCGCCCTGGGTACCGGACGGGCCTTTAACGAAGGAGCGCCGTCGGAAGCGCTGGGCAATGACATCTGGCAAAAAGAGGGGGATACCGGTAAGCGTTACGCGCGGTTCTCGCTGGGCGATGCCGATGTGGGGCAGAAAAACTACATCAGGGCGTCATCCGTCGGGATCAACAACTCGTATGGGTCCGACGTGTCGGCTATGTTTGACAAAGGCGATTTTCTGGCGCTTCGCGAGCTGACCGTGGCCTATGACCTGCCGAAGCCGGCGGCGAAGAAGATCGGAGCTGCCAATATCAACGTGTTCGCAAGCATCTATAACCTCGGCTATCTGTCTGCCTACAAGGGCCTGAATCCGGAAGTGTATACGGGCTATGATCCGGGTGGCTATCCACGTCCGCACCAGATTTCACTGGGGGCTAACCTGCGGTTTTAACTGACTCATCCTTACAAGCCACGAAACGAAATGAACAAGAAACTATATGTCATGGCGATGGCGCTGATAGCGATGCCGTGCCTCCAGGGCTGTGATAAGCTGCTGGAGGTAAAACCCGACTCGTCGATTACCGAGCAGACCTATTTTACGAGCGAAGCCGATTTTGAACCATATCTGACCGGGATTTACAGCGCCATGCGCAGCTTTGCCAATTCCGATTTATACGGATCGCAGCGCGGCGACGAATACGTGAACGGCATCAACGCCCGGCTAAATGCGGCGGTCTCGCTGCATCAGCTGAGTCCCAGCAACGGTGCGGCCGACTGGCAACCCTGGTATACTGCCATCGGGAACTGCAATCTGCTGCTCGACAAAATTCAGCGGTTTGAGTTTGCGGACAGCCCTAACACCAAAAAACGTATTTTAGGCGAAACCTACGCGCTGAGGGCCTATTTTTACTTTTCCCTTACCCGCATTTTTGGTAAGGTCCCGCTGATGTTGCAGGCCGTAACCGACGATAATGTCCCGCTGCTCGAACGGTCTGCTGAAACCGAGGTAATGAAGCAGATTCAGAGCGATATAGAGGCGTCGGTTCAGAACTTTACGTCGATGACAAACTTTGCCAAAAATGTGTTTCCGTCAACGAAATACCGGTTTAGCTACGCGGGCGTGCAGGCACTTAAAATGGATTCGCGGATGTGGAGCGCCAAGGTGCTGGGTGGGGGGGCTGCGGATTTTAATGCTGCTCTGGCAGCGGCGGCCGAGGTAGAAGCCAGCGGTGTTTCGCTCAATGCCGACTTTAAAAATGTCATTGCCGTCAGAGGAGCGGCCAATCCGGAGCATATCCTGACCGCTTTTTTTCTGCGCGATGAAGGCGCAACCAATTTTGCCATTAACCTGATGGCGCTCACCAGCACCATTACCGGCGTTATAAATGCCGACAGTATTGTGTCGGCTGTATCGCCCGCCTATGCACAGTCGGGGTATCTGATGAGCCCGGGAGCCAGGTCGTGGTTTTCCAGCGCTGCCGACAAACGCATTCCGTTTACGTATGTGACTGAACGGCGGGCAACCGGGCCAACCGGGTCGGTTTGGGTGGTAAAGCATCCGGGAACCCGATACGCTGATGACCGGGTGGCCGATAATGATCTGCCGGTTTATCGCCTTGCAGACATTATCCTGCTGAAAGCCGAAGCCTATGCCGCGTTGGGTAATACACAAAATGCCGTAACGGAATTAAACAAAATACGGAAACGCGCCGGGATCGGCGACTATACCGGCGCGACGGATAAAATCACCCTCGAAACCGCCATTCTGACGGAGCGCGGCCGTGAGTTGTATGCTGAAAACAAGCGCTGGTATGATCTGGTGAGATTTCATAAAGGAGGTACTATCGATATCTATAAATTTGTTCCGAACCTTGTTGGGAAAACCACGCCGCTGTACTGGCCGATAACAATTACCAACCTGGGGAAAAACGCAAAACTCGTACAAACCGAAGGTTATTAATATGCAACATACACCCATTAAGGGGCTGTTTGCCGCCCCTTTTACGCCTCTGCACCCTGATGGTAGCGTGAATCCGGAGATGATTCCGGTCCTGGTTGAAAAACTCATCGCCGATGGATTGACGGGCGCCTTTATTTGTGGTTCCAACGGCGAAGGACCTAACTTAACCATCAGCGAACGAATGGCCGTTGCCGAGGCATTTGTCGGAGCAGCCAACGGGCGTTTACAGATATGGGTCCATGTCGGGCATTCGAGTATTGCCGAGTCGCGCGCCCTGATGCAACATGCCTGTGAGATCGGTGCCGATGCTGCCTCGGCCGTGGCCGCGTTTTATTTTAAGCCGTCATCGGTCGATAATCTGGTCGATTGCATGGCGCAGATCGCGTCGGCCGCCCCGCAACTGCCGTTCTATTACTACCATATACCGATGCTGACAGGGGTCGGTATGGATATGCTGCGGTTTCTGGAGCTGGCCGGGCAACAGATTCCAAACCTGCAGGGGATTAAGTACACGGCAAACACCATCTGGGAGTTTCAGGCCTGCCTGAACCATTTCGGCGACCGGTTCAACATTTTGTACGGCTTTGACGAAATGCTGCTGCCGGCGCTCGGAGCGGGGGCAACCGCCGCCATCGGGAGCACCTACAATTTTGCGGCGCCGCTCTACCTGGATGTGATCACGAACTACGAAGCCGGCCGGATGGACGCGGCCCGTAAAACGATGAATATGCTGATCGATATGGTCAGGGCGTTTGTCAAATACCCGCCGATTCCGGCCCAGAAAGCCATCATGCATATGCTGGGAGTGGATGTGGGCGGGTGCCGTCTGCCGCTCGTGACCCTGTCGCAGGCCAGTTATGATGCCCTGAAAAGCGAATTGGAGGAGATTGGCTTCTGGGAGGCACTGAAAACGTTCACCTCTACTACCTGGTCTGATGCAGTTACTGAGGCTTAATGGTATCCTTTATCTGTTTTTCCTGATGCTTTCCTGTTCAGCTGTGGCGCAGCGTACTTTTTCCGTAAAAAAGCTGCCGCCTATTCCGGATGCCGATGGGTTTGCGGGCTCCCTGGCGGGCGTCTCAAACGGAGCGTTAGTGGTTGCCGGCGGGAGCAACTTCCCCAACGGCGGCCGGCCCTGGCGTGGTGACACTAAAAAATGGTATGACCGGATTTTGGTGCTCGAATCGCCGGACGGGCAGTGGAAAGAGGCGGGCAAACTGCCGTTCCCACTGGGATATGCGGTTACCGTTTCCTGGAAAGATGCGGTGGTCTGTGTGGGGGGCAGCAACGAAAAAGGGCATGTCGCCGCGGCCTTTCTCATGCGCTGGAAAAAGCAACAGATCGGGTTTGAGCCACTGCCGGCCTTCCCTCATCCCATTGCCAACGCCTGTGGCGCCCTGGTCGGTAATGTATTGTATGTGGCAGGTGGTCTGGAAAAGCCGGATGCCACGCAGACACTCCGGCAGTTCTACGCGTTAGATCTGGCGGCGCCGAACCGTACGTGGCAGCCCCTGCCGGTCTGGGAGGGCGCTGGCCGCATGTTAAGCGTGGCCGCCGGGTCCGGAAACCGGTTCTTTCTGTTTTCGGGAACCGACCTGGTGCAGGATAAAACGACCGGAACTGCGAGCCGGGTGTACCTCACCGATGCCCATGTTTTCGACATAAGCAAGAAGCAATGGACCCGCTTACCCGATATGCCGCACCCGACGGTGGCGGCTGTGGGCCCTGCACTGGTCAGGGATGGTCAGGTTGTGATTTTCGGGGGGGATACCGGTGAATATGCCAGCCAGACCCAGGTGCTGAAAGACAACCATCCCGGTTTCAGTACGGATATACTTGCGTTGCCGCTACCTGCCGGTCCATGGATGATACGGCAAAAATTTCCGGCGGTGATTCGGCCGGATGCGGCATCAAATCCTAATGCGAGTACCTACCTGCCCGTTACGACCCCGCTGGTTCCGTGGAAAGGTGGCTTTGTGATGCCGGGGGGAGAAGCCCGTCCGGGGACGCGTACGCCCGGGGTACTTTGGTTTAAATGAGGAAAGAAAACAGGGTAATCGATGAATAACCAGGCAGAAAAAACATATCGCTGGGTGCTGGTGGGCTTACTTTGGGTGGTAGCCATGCTCAACTACCTGGACCGGCAAATGCTGTCGACGATGCGGGAGGGGATGCAGCTGGATATCCATGAATTAGAATCGGCGGTCAACTTTGGCCGGCTCATGGCCGTTTTCCTCTGGATTTATGGGTTAATGAGTCCGGTTGCCGGGATTGTGGCCGATAAGTTCAGCCGGAAACGGCTGATTGTGGGTAGTTTGTTTGTGTGGTCGCTGGTTACCTATGCCATGAGTCATGCCACCACGTTCGATCAGTTATACGTCCTGCGGGCGCTGATGGGGGTAAGCGAGGCATTGTATATACCGGCCAGTCTGGCAATGATTGCCGATTTTCACCCCTCGGGCACCCGGTCTCTGGCCATTGCTATACACGTTACGGGCATTTATATCGGGCAGGCCCTGGGCGGCTTTGGCGCAACCATTGCGCAGCAGTTTTCATGGCAGTTTACATTCAGCCTGTTCGGATACATCGGCATGGGCTATTCACTCGTCTTATTGCTTTTCCTGAAAGATAAAAAAAGAAATACTGCTGATTACCAATCAGGTATGCCGAAGCCGCCGTTATTCAAAGGCGTATTCCTGCTGCTAAAAAATCCCTTTTTCTGGGTTATCCTGCTCTATTTTACTTTACCGGGTATTCCGGGATGGGCGGTTAAAAACTGGCTGCCAACCTTGTTCTCCGAAAACCTCGGCATCGGGATGGCCAAAGCCGGTCCCATCGCCACAATTGCCATTTCGTTTTCTGCCCTGATCGGGGTTGTGTTTGGCGGAAGGCTATCGGACCGGTGGAGCCGGAAAAACCTGCGCGCCCGTTTGTATACGGGGGCAATCGGTGTGTCGCTTACCATTCCGGCCCTCCTGCTGGTCGGCTACGGGCATTCGCTGGTGCAGTCGGTGTTGGCAGCGGTTTGTTTTGGCTTTGGTTTCGGAATGTTCGACGCCAACAATATGCCGGTTGTCTGCCAGTTCGTACCGGCCGGATACCGGGCAACCGCCTACGGCCTGATGAATATGTTAAGTGTATTTGCCGGGGCTGTGGCTACGACCGTATTAGGTAAATTTTCCGATAGCAACAGCTTAGGCGATGCCTTTGCCATGCTGGTTGTGCTGGTTATCGTAGCCGTAGCCCTGCAACTGATTTTCCTGAAACCCCAAACTGATGATTTTCACGATGAATAAAATGGAACCGGTAAACCGTAAGCACACACAAAGACCTCTCCGCTTCTGGCAGGCGTTTCGGATCGCGGCCGCCTGTCTGGTCAGTATAGCCGCCTGTGCTCAGGAAGGAAATGCCCTGTTCAGGGCAGGTGACAGCGGCTATGCCTGTTTTCGTATACCAGCCATCGTCACCACTAAAAAAGGGACGCTCCTGGCGTTTGCCGAAGCACGCCGGAATAGCTGCGGCGATGCCGGTGATATTGATATTGTGTCGAAACGTTCGTCGGACGGCGGTAAAACGTGGTCGGAAATGCGTGTGGTCTGGGATGATGCCGATAATACATGTGGTAACCCGGCGCCGGTAGTTGATAAAAAGACCGGCAACATCATACTGGTAACGACCTGGAATCTGGGCAGCGATCACGAAAAGCAAATTATCGAAGGAACCAGCAAGGATACCCGCCGGGTATTTGTTCTCTCGTCGGCTGACGACGGTGTCAGCTGGTCGGCGGCGCGTGAAATCACCGCTGATGTCAAACAACCCGGCTGGACCTGGTATGCGACCGGCCCCTGCAACGGGATCCAGCTGGAACATAAACGGTACAAAGGCCGGTTAGTCATTCCGTGTGATCACATTGAAGCCGGTACGAAGAAGTATTTCTCACACAGCATTCACTCCGACGACGGCGGGAAAACGTGGCAGTTAGGCGGCACAACGCCAACCGATAAGGTCAACGAATGTACGATTGCGGAATTGCCTGAAGGGGTCTTAATGCTGAACATGCGGAATTATACCAGTACCCGGGTTCGTCAGGTGTCGACCAGTACCGACGGGGGACAATCGTGGGCCGCGCTTCGGAGCGATACTACATTGATTGAGCCGGTGTGTCAGGGGAGTTTGCTCTCGTACAATTATAAAAGGAAGAAGCCCTTTCTGGCTTTTTCTAATCCGGCCAATCAGAAAGCGAGGGTGAATATGACCGTCCGGCTTTCGTACGATCAGGGCAAAACCTGGAAACTGAAGCAGGTTGTCTATGAAGGGCCATCAGCCTATTCCAATCTGGTCGTAACTCCTGACGGCACCCTGGCGTGCTTTTATGAGGCGGGGCAGAAGAAGCCATACGAAGGCATTTTCTTTAAGGAGCTGCCTCTTGATGGATTCAAGGAGTGATCATCTGTTTTCCGGGGCTGAGACTAGTCCCGGAAAACCGGTTTTGCGTATGGCAGGAGGGCTGCTTTCGTAAACTATAATCAGGATAGCAGCCTGATATGGGGTTCCAGGTGTTTGAGCATCCCGCTCGCAAAATCAGCAGCGGTGCCGGTTTTGAGAATATCAACTAAGTCCTGATGCGTAACCGAGCCGACGGCATGGAACTGATGCTCTGTTTCATACTCGACGACGTACTCAAAAACGGGCATCAGCATGGCCTGAAACCGTTTGATGGTTTCATTACCGGCCATTTCATACAGGCTGGAGTGAAACGCGATTTCACATTCTACCTTTTCCTTCGTTGTTTGTACCTGCGCTTCGCGCTGAACGATAGCCTCCAGCTTCTGGATACCTTCGTCCGTTTTCCGGGCAAACAGCAGCGAGGCCTGACCGACTTCCAGCACTAACCGGAATTCAAAGATCTGTTTACGGGTATCTATGCCCAGAATATGCGGGTGCAGCATCCGCTCCATCCCGCTCAGGATATCGGGTTGCGCCAGTACCATGCCACGGCGTTTTTTCGTTTCAATCATCCCCAGCATGCGGAGCCTGCTCAGCGCTTCGCGCACAACATTCCGGCTCACACCCAGTGCTTCTGCCAGTTCAAGCTCTTTCGGAATCGCATCGCCTGGTATAAACGCTTTATTCGTAATATATTCGCGCAGTCGCTCTTCTACCTGGTCAGCCATTGTGGTTGACACGATAGGCAGGATATCCAACGGCGATTCATGTTTGTCACTCATAATACTTTTACCTAAGCGTTCTTGATGCCTTCTTCGCTACTAAGGTAATGAAAATTTATATGTGGTACATTTATACAAAAAAACTCCTTTGGCGGATGTACCAAAATTGTTGATTTTTACAAGCTGTGACGTGATTACCGGCCGGTCGCCACTTCCAGGCCGCCCGGTCGTAGGCTAATTGTTGGTTCATACTCCTGAATAAAGATCGTATGTCTATAAAAGTTGCTGTAATTCAGGCTACTCCTGTATTTTTTGACCGTGAAAAAACACTACAGAAACTAGAAAGCCTGGTTGCTGAACAGGCAGGGCAAGGCGTCCGGCTGGTCGTGTTTCCTGAATCGTTTATTCCCGGTTATCCGCGCGGTTTTACGTTTGGCGCAACCATTGGCCGGCGGACGGATACAGGCCGTGACTTGTATAAAACCTACTGGCAGCAGAGTATGGAAGCGGGTGGCGAAGACCTTGCCCGGCTGGAAAAAATTGCGGGCCGGTACGGGGTTTGGCTGGTCGTCGGTATTACCGAGCGGGACCCGGTCAATGGCAGCCTGTACTGTACCTCCGTCTATGTGTCGCCATCGGAAGGGTTGTTAGGGAAACACCGGAAAATAAAACCGACCGGCGTCGAACGGCTGGTCTGGGCCGAAGGCGGAGCCGATAGTCTGAAGGCATTCATGACCGAAATCGGTACACTCGGGGGCCTGATCTGCTGGGAAAACTACATGCCGCTGGCCCGCATGGCGATGTACCGGCAAGGTGTAGAAATTTATATTGCCCCAACCGCCGACTCCCGCCCGACCTGGACGGCCACCATGCAGCACATTGCCTGCGAAGGACGCTGTTATGTGCTGGGGTGCAACCAGTTTTTCCGGGTGGAAGACTATCCGGCGGCTTATCGGGAAGGCATTGCCGACAGCACGGAAGACATTATTTGCCGGGGTGGAAGCGTTATCGTATCGCCGCAGGGCGAGATATTGGCCGGACCGCTTTGGGATCAGGAAGGGGTTCTGGTTGCCGACCTTGATCTGGATGAAGTCATTAAGAGTAAGCTCGATTTCGACGTAATCGGCCATTACACCCGTGATGATCTGTTTCAGTTAACGATTACTACTCCCTCATGAACCCAATATCGATACAGAATGCCCCGCATTATGTCTGGGGTGGTGACTGCGACGGCTGGCATTTGATGAGTAACCCGGCCGTAAGTGTTATTCAGGAGCGGGTGCCACCGGGCCGGGCCGAGGTCTGGCATTATCACCAACACACGGTTCAGTTTTTTTACGTGCTCGACGGTGAGCTGACCATTGAGGTCGGTTCCCGGCTCTACCGGCTCAGTGCCCGGGAAGGGTTACAGGTCATGGCAGGCGAGGCTCATCAGGTCCGGAATGAAGCTGATCAGGAGGTGGTTTTTCTGGTTATTTCCGTACCACCCAGCCATGGTGACCGCGTGTTGGTTACGCAATAGATAAGCTCTTTTTTCTTATTGAATAAATATGAAAATATTTTTATTCAATGAAGGTTTCTGGTGACAAATAGGCTTGTAATTGTGTAATAAGAAGGCAGAACTTATATTATCTTCGTTAGTAGTTAGCGATGCCTACCGTAGCAGATTGCAGGCTTCTTGCCGCCGATCGACTTGAAGAGGCCGAAATTCTTTACAAGACCGGCAAGTTTTATGGTGCTTACTATATTGCTGGTTATTGTGCTGAAATGGCTCTGAAAGTAGCCATATGTACACGGCTTAATGTCGAAATGTTCGATAGTAATGATGTCAGAGATGATATTTCGAAGCCATTTAAAATCCATAAGTTAACCACGCTTCTTGTGTTTGCGGGCTTAAGAAAGCAACATCAGGAAGACATAAACAATGGTAATATAGATCTTCAGAAAGCCTGGAACAGGGTGTCGGCATGGAGTGAAGAACGGAGATACGAACGATTCATCAGTGAAGAAAAATGCAGACAGTTTCTTGATGCCATAAACGTTTTTTACCAATGGATACAGACACACTGGTAGAGGCTTTAAAACAAATGTTTTTAAAGCTGTACAATAATAAACACATTAAAGTTGATGCATTTTTGCTGGCGCCTGCGTATGGAGGAATGATAAATAATGCTTTTATATTAGGGGTTAGCACCCCTTCCCTGAAAGGAATGGATAGTTTCGATAAAGCGGATGTGTTTATTGATATGCTTCACACTTATGTACCAAAAGAGCAGCGTAGCAAAATCGACCGCATTCGTGTTTATGCTAGTAAAGAAGAGCTAATAAAACATGCGAAGTCCGACTTTGACGACAATTCCGGTGAACTTTTGGAAAGGCCTGTTCATGAACTGGAAGAAATGAAGTATTAAGAGATAGCAGGGTATTAAACTTACCGGTTAACGCATCAAAACGCCCCGTCAGATCCAACTGACGGGGCGTTTTGATGCAGACACTTAGTATTTCATCTCGCCGCGGTCTTTCTCGGCGGCCGACCGCCCTTCGCTCATCCAGCGGGGCATCGGCGCATCTTTCAGGTAGTAATCGAAGAACTGATACATCCGTACGCTCAGGTCTTTAGCATTATGGCGCTGCACGAGGTTATGGTCTTCTCCGTTATAGACCAGCATCCAGACCGGCTTGTTCAACCGGCGCAGGGCTGTGAAGAACTCAATGCCCTGATACCACGGTACGGCACCGTCGGCATCGTTGTGTGTCATAAACAGCGGCGTTTCCACGCGGTTAGCAAAGAATAACGGCGAGTTTTCGATGTAGTTCAGGGGCTTATCCCAGAGCGTACCGCCAATCCGGCTTTGTGTTTTTTCGTACTGGAACATCCGGCTCATGCCCGTTCCCCAGCGGATACCGCCGTAGGCACTGGTCATGTTGGCTACCGGTGCGCCCGCACCTGCCGCACGGAACAGGTTCGTGCGGGTAATGAGGTAAGCCGTCTGGTAACCACCCCAGCTTTGTCCCTGAATACCAATACGGTCGCGGTTTACAAATCCCTTGTCGATCAGGCTCAGTACACCCGGCACAATACAATCGTAGGCATTCGGTCCCGGCTGACCGGTTGTGTACACGATGTCCGGTACGAATACCAGGTACCCGTTGGATACACAATAAGCGATGTTAATCGTCGAGCGGCTCGGCGACGGAGCCTTGTAGTCGTTCAGGGTTTCGCTGTTGCGTTCGTAGAAGTACACCAGCATCGGGTATTTTTTCTTCGGATCGAAGCCTTCCGGTTTGTAGAGCAGCCCTTCCAGCTTCACGCCGTTGGTACCCATCCAGTTTACCAGTTCCACACTGCCCCAGCGGATGCTGTCCTGCTGCGGGTTAACTTTGGTCAGTTTCACCGGCGAGGCCAGCGTGGTATCGGTTTGGTAGAGGTTGATCGGCTCCTGGAAGTTGCCTTTATAGTACGTGACAACCGGCGCGTTTTTCGCCTTAGACAAGCCGAAATACCGGTGGTTGCTCTGCGTCAGGATGCTGATTTGCCGTTCGTTATTTTTCGCCGGCATGGCTTTCAGAATACCGGTATGCTTATCACTTTCCCAGATTCCGGTCAGGTAGAGCGATTCGGCCGCATTGATCGGTTCGTTCTCAAAACGTTCTTCGCTTTCCTGCAGATCGGCGCGGCGCAGACGCACCTTATTCTGGCGGCCCCAGCCCATGGTCAGGTTCAGCGGCTTTTCGCGGCCGGTGGGGTCAAGCTGCCAGATATCGTAGCGGTCGTATAACCAGAAGTACTTGTCGTTGGTTGTCCAGCCAGCGGCCCCGTAGCTGCCCGGCAGGTTCGGGGTATCGTGCTCTTCGTCGAAAAACTTGCCTGGCAGCCCTTTGGTCAGGTCGATCAGTTTACTGTCGGCAATGGAATACGCCCGCCACAGCGAATCGCGCTCATCAAACCAGTAGGCATATTTGTTGCCCGGCGAGAGCTGCACTTCCGACGCCATAAGGTCGTTCGCAATTTTCTTTTTGTCGCCGGTCTGGGTATCAATCAGGTACAGATCCGTATGGCCGGGGTCCCATGAGCTGATTACCTGATACGGCAGGTCGCTGGAACCCAGTAAATACCGCGGGTTTCTGCTGTAGTCAGGTCGTACATTTGGCACCTCGCGGCTGGCCAGCATTACTACATTGCCTGGCCGGGCGGTAGCCGTAGCGGGCAGGTTGGTGGTCAGGTCACAGACCGTCAGGAAACCACGCTCTTTTTCTTCTTTCAACCGTTTTTGCTGCATCGGCTGTAACCGGCTGTCAGTCCAGCTCCAGATGTCCATTTTAACCTTTTCGTCGTCGGGCGTCAGGGTATCCTTGATTGCCTTCTGCGGAATCGGTGCTGTCGCAAAATAGAGGCGTTTGCCGTCTTTCGAGAAGCGCGGTGTCGTAAATTCGTTGATAGACCAGCCTTTAGGCAAGGCTTTGGTCGTTGTGTCGGCAATGGTCCAGACTGCCGGCGCGACACTGGTCATTTTTGCTTTTTTGCCACCGGCAACGGCTCCCGTAAGCGGCTGTATGTTTTTGTAAAACAGCGTAAAGACCTTTACTTCAGCATTGGCTGAGTCGGCCGAAGCAATCCAGGCCAGATGGGTGCCGGTGGTGTCAACGGCCAGTCCCTTATAGATTTTGCGTTTTGAGCTGGTATCAACGGTGGCTATCTGCCGGCTACGGGTATCGAACAAATACACACCGGGTACCGGATTCTGCCCGGCTTTCAGGGAGTCAACGTGCGATTCGCGGCTAAAGAAAATAGACCGGCCATTATCGGAAGCCACTACGCTGCTGACGTACCGGATCATCTGTTTGGAACCATCAGCCATGTTGACGATCAGCAAATCATCGCCTTTCGGTTTTTTGGCGGCAGCGGCACGCGTGGTTGCCGACTGTGAGCGCGGGGCGGCTGTTTTCGGAGCCGGAGCCGTTGTGTCGGCCTCTGCCGACAGATCGTCGTCAAGATCGGTATCGTTTCGGCGTCGTGTGGGCGCAGACCGGGCCTCGGCGGTCAGCCCGGAAGCACCGGCCTCCTTGCGCTCCTGCAAAAAGGCCAGCCAGTTGCCGCCGTTTTTGCCGATGACAAACGATTTGGCGTTCGGGAAGCGCGTTACCTGACCCGTTGACAGGTTCAGAACCAGCAAACTGTCTTTCGGCATTTCGTCTGGTTTCTTCTTTTTCAGTTTGGCCTTACGCGTGTCGGCATAAGGCGCTTTCAGCTTGGCCACCAGAAACTTACTGTCGGCGGTAAACTGAGCCTGATACCCGCGCGGAAAGGTAAATTCCTGCGGTAGATTGGCTGCTGAGCTGCGGTTGCTCTGGCGAACATACAGCGTGCCGTCGCCTTCCTGAACATCGACCTGGTAACTGATCCATTGGCCGTTGTCTGCAATCTTTTCTGACCGTGCACTTTGCCAGCGATCATAGTCGGCATGCGTCAGCGGTCGTTTGTTGATTTGGGCAAAAAGGGAAAGCGGAAGACAGAATAAAATTGTGAGATGAAGTAAACGAATCATACAGAGCGTTCATAATGAACGGACAATTTACAAAATATTTATTTTACGTTACATAATCTCACATTCAGGTTACCTGTACTTTTTTAAGAGATCAGGATTTCATGCCAAATAAAAAGCGGGTAAGCCGGAAGGGACGGATCAGAAACCAGTAAAGACCAGCACAAACCAGTAGTGTCGCTAGGCTTGTAAATAAAAAGCCGCCGTATACACCAAAGTTTTGTGTCAATACCCAATATCCGATCATAACAATAACGGTCTGGTGCAGGATGTAAAAGGGATAAACCGCTTCGTTGAGGTAGGGCAACAGCCGGTGGTTCCGGTTTACATAGCGATAACTATACCCGACAGAGAGCAGCACCGATGCCCACATCAGCATCAGGTTGTTGAAAAAGTAAGTAACATCAAGCGGTAGCTCATTCTCAATACGATCGAAGCTGAAAAGGGGGGGCATGGCGTACATAATCGCGGTAAAAAAGAGGGTGGCCACCAGAAAAATACGGCCCTGATCCGCGAGTTGCTGCCAGAAAACAGGGCGGCTAACCAGTATATACCCCAGCCAGAACAGCAGCAGATTTTCGACAAAATAAGCCCAGTCGTTGAGCAGCGCATGGGTTTCGTCGGGATAAAAGGGGCGGGTCATCAGCTGGCTGATAAAGATCAGCAGACCCAGCCAGAGTGCGCCGCCTTTACGCGCGGTGAGCCGTTCGATACGATCCACAAACCGCTGGCCTCCGGCCGATCTGATAAACATGAAAAAAGGAATGCTGAGTAGTGAATACAGAAACAGGTAGCAGATAAACCAGAGGTGATGCCAGCTGAAGGCTCCGCCGGTGCCGCCGTCGTGATACGGCTGAAAGCGAAATACGTTGGGATAAAACTCCGCATAGGAGCCCGAGAAACGGCCCCGGAACAGCCATTCGAGGTAAATCTGCGGCGGCACGATTACAAACATCCCGAATATGAGCGGCACAAACAACCGCTTGAACCGTTCCGAGGCGTAGGCCCCGTAACTCCGCTTTCTGAGCGCAAAAAAGGTACCGGCTCCCGAGATAAAAAAGAGCAGCGGCATCCGCCAGCGATGGAGCCACCGCATGACCGTTTCAAAAACGATACTGGTTTCCTGGCTCTGGATGTGCCAGCCCCAGCTGACATAGATCATACCGGTATGGTAAAAGAGTAAGATCATGATGGCAAAAACACGAAGCCAGTCGAGGTCATAGCGGCGCGAAGCCAGTGGTTGAGCAGGCATCATTGTGGTTGAATTAGCAGTCTGATCGGGCATCATGGCATTTGTTGTTATACGCATTAGATACCCCAAAATTGCCGCCTCACCGGCCTGAAACCACTATTTCCCGGCGATCAAGAAGTTCATCCCGATTGGTAAGCACTCCGTGGGCATCTATCAGGAGCCTGAGGTCGTCTGCGAGGCCCGGTATTGGGCCGGTGTTTGCCCTGCCAGCCGCTTAAATGCTGTATGAAAGGCCGAGGGAGAATTCTAGCCGACCCGCTCCGCAATTTCGTCGATTTTCAGATGACCATTGGCAGGGTCCTGCAGGAGGCGTTGCGCTTCCTGCACACGGTACTGCGCCAGCATATCGAAAAAACTTTGCTGAAGCCGGTTGTTAAGTACCTGCGACAGGTGGTGGGGTGAGGTATTCAGCCGTTGCGCCAGTTTCGGCAGGGTCAGGTCGCTGTCGAGGTACGGTTGTTCGGTAGTCAGCAGTTGGGTCAGCCGGTTGAGCAGGGTGTCCTCCACTTCTTCAGACAGGGCCGATTTACCGTATTTTTTTTTCGGCTCTCCGGGTAACGCATTCTCCCCGGCCGGCACAGGCAGGGCTTCGGGCCGGAAAAAACTGGAACCGCTCATGACCATGATCGTAGTAAGGTAGATCGTGATGGTGATGTAACAGGCCAGCATATAGTCGCCGACATCATGGTGATAATTGGGTTTGACGACTACAATAAGGATGGGTAACAGGCTGATGCCAATGGTAAGGTTACGGATGCGGGCCAAGTAAGCAGGCTGGCTGCTGAAAAAACGCCCGCCCAGTTTCCGGAATGTTTGCCCGATGATGATAAATGACCAGATCACGTAGATAACCAGGCTTAATAAGGTCAGCTCGGTGACGTAAGGGCGTAAGCCAGTGAAGTCTTCCGGCAAATAATGGGGGCAGGGCTCAACAAACGGCAGTTCGGGATGGTGGGAGTTAAGGTAGGAGTTGTATTTAAACACGGTGGGCTGGTAAAGCCAGGTCACTGCATTCAGCAGCCAGATGCCCGCCGGAACGAAGTGCAGCCACCAGCGTTTAGGCAATGTCAGGTGTGTACGGGTATACACGAACAGAAAAAACAGGGGGCCGGGCAGAAAGTTGGCTGGTTCCGAAAAATCAACGAGCGTCAGCATCCGGAACATGTAATTGGTGTAGTTCAGAAAGATTTCCGTCGTCATGCTGGCAACGGCCAGCATCATCCAGCCCAGACAGCGGTTACCGGCATCGAAGCGGCGGCTACCTGTCAGAAAGAAAATTCCCAGCAGAACACCCTGCACCATTCCCAGCAGAATGATCAGCGCAAAAACATCAAAGTGGAGGGGCTGCGACGGCATCATGCCGGAAAAGTAAACAAAAATGGCCAGTTCGTAAACCGGCCATTTTGCACTACCACTATAAGAATAAGAAAATTAGTCTATTTTCAGTTCGAATGGCATCCGGGCCTGAATACCCTGCATGGTTTTCAGTTTTTTCAGGTACGACACGTAAGGGGCCAGTTCGCCGAGCTGCGCTCGGAGCTTTGTTTCTTCGTCGTCGCTGAATGAACTGAACAACTGTTCGAAGAAGTCTTTTTTCCGCGGCATATACTTAACGCGGTAATCACCGTCTCCGAGCTTCGCCGATTTGGCGGCCAGTTTAACGGCATCGTCCAGCCCGCCCAGTTGGTCGACCAGTCCGTTGGCTTTAGCCTGAATACCGGTCCAGACGCGGCCGGACGCGATCTTCCGCACGCTGTCAACCGGCAATTTACGGCCCTCGGCCACTTTTTGGGTGAAGGCCGCGTAGATCCGCTCGGTGCTCTGTTGCATGGTTTTTTTCTGGAACGGTGTCATTTCGTGGGTCACGGCCGGAAAGTCTGAATTGGCGTTGGTGTTTACGCGGTCGTAGGTAATGCCCAGCTTATCCTTAAAGAACGTTTCGGTGTTAAACAGCAGCGAGAAAACGCCGATTGACCCGGTGATGGTATTGGGTTCGGCTACGATTTTATCACAACCCATGGCCATGTAATAACCACCCGACGCAGCATAGTCAGACATAGACGCAATAACCGGCTTCACTTTTTTGGTCAGCTGGATTTCCCGCCACATTACATCTGAGGCCAGCGCACTACCGCCCGGCGAATTAATCCGGATCACAACGGCTTTCACCTTGTCGTCGAGCCGGGCTTTGCGCAGCTCACTGTTAAAGCTTTCCGAACCAATGTTTCTGTCCTCTGCCTTCCCGCTGACGATGTCGCCCGAAGCGACAATAACCGCGATCCGCTGGTTGATATCACCTTCTTTTACGTGCTTTTCGGCCTTGCTGTATTTGCTCAGCGTCACGTAGCTGATTTTCTTTTTTTCGTCGATGCCCAGTTGTTTACGGATATCGGTCTCAACCTGATCGTGGTAGGCCACGTCGGTAATCATTTTGGCTTTCAGTGCGTCGGCCGGGGTTTCAACCTTCAGGCTATCGGCCAGATTTTTCAGGGCTGCCACCGTGAGGCCACGGCTTTGCGCCACGTTTCCGACAAAATAGCTGTTAACTGAATTCAGAAAGGACGAAACCTGTAAGCGGTTCGGCGCACTCATTTTGTCGAGGATGAACGGCTCAACGGCACTCTTAAACTCACCGACCCGGAAAATTTCCGGTTTGATGCCCAGTTTATCGAGCGTACCTTTAAAGAACGTCAGTTCAGCGTTCAGGCCGTTCCATTCGATACTACCGGCCGGATTCACGTAGATTTTATCCGCTACCGAAGCCAGGTAATACCCCTTTTCGGTCATAACCTCACCGTAGGCATAGACAAATTTCTTTGATTTTTTGAAGTCAATCAGGGCATTACGGATTTCTTCAAGCGAAGCCCAGCCACCCTGTGGGTATTCGGCCTGGAGGTAAACGCCTTTAATGGCCGGATCGGCTTTGGCGTTTTTAAGGGCATCTTTCAGATCAATGACCCCGATTACATCCGCCTCCGCATTAAACGGGCCGACACCGTTGAACGGGTTATCAACACCCTGTTCTTCAATATTGCCATTGAGATTTAATTTTAAAACGGAATTACCGGCTACTTCGGTCTGCTTGTCAGCTGCCGAAGAGAATGCGGCGCTGATTCCGATCAGAAGCAGGAACCCGACAAATGAAAAAAGGAAAAGGCCGACGATGGTTGCCAGCACATATTTCAGGAACTGTCGCATGTATGATTTAAAACACTAAAAAGTTAGTCTTTAGCAATAACAAAAATAAAACGTAAAAAGACACATTATGCTTAGAAAAGTGTTGAGTGTTTGCTTTAAAGGATAAGTGGTTAGATAAGGAAACTATTAATTTTTACGTTAGGGCTGAACAGAGTGTTGCAGAACACTGTTGGAGAAAAAGTAACAAATAAGCCTTGGTCATAATCAGTACTGAATGCGTCATTGGGTTTGGATCATATGCATAAGTCTGGGCAGTTTGCAGGCTGCCTATGCACAGGTTCCGAGTGTGGAGATACAGACACCCCGCTGGAAAGGAGGGGATAGTCTGCGCGCATCCGGTAAGTTACGTCCCCGTTTTGTTATCAGCCTGGATACCCGGAATTCATTCATTGCCGACAAACCGGTTAATATCTGGGGTGGGAATCTGGGGTTTGCCTACGGAAAACGGCACCGGATTACGTTCGGGTGTTATTTCCTGCAGCCCGAATCTTACCGGCAGTTGCTGGAAAAGGCCCGGATTACGGCCATTATCGGCAAATTACCGCAGTATACTGGTAATCAGATCTACTTCGGGAGTTTCATGTACCAGTATAACATCGTGAATAACCGGCGTTTTCTGGTGGCCGTACCGAGTGAAATCGGCGGCGGCGTGTCGAATATTTTCCGGAAGAAAGTGCAGACCGGTGAGCGGACCGGCGGTTTGGGAAGAGATATTTTTCTGCCTGTTCAACTCGGTCTGTACGTTGAGTGGCGGGCAACCCGTTACATTGGCCTCAGTGGTCAGTTTGGTTACCGCTACACCCTCGTACAAACCGATATTAAGCAGAATTATGATGGTACGTACTACTCATACGGAACGACCATCTATCCGGAAGTCTTTCGCTGGGTCAGGGACAAAGTGTTTAAGCGTAAAGAATCGCGTAATCTTCCATCGACATCCGGATGACTTCCTGCGCTTCTTCGCGTCCATATACATTAGCGATCTGTGTCATTGACTTCTCGCCCGGCAGGTTTTTATAGGTCAGGAAATAGTGCTGAAGGCGCTTCAGAACCGCTTCGGGCATGTCGCTCAGTTCGCGGTACTGGCCATACATCGCATCACCTTTCAGAACAGCAATGATTTTGTCGTCGGCTTCGCCCTTGTCGATCATCCGGAAACCACCGATCGGAATCGCCTGTAACATGATGTTGCCGTGTGTAATTTCACGCTCGGTCAGTACACAGATATCGATTGGGTCACCGTCGCCTTTTTCAACGGTAAAACCGGCTTGCTCACTGGCAAATTTGGCAATATTATCACCACAATATGTTTGCGGAATGAAACCGTACAGGGCAGGAATGATGTTTGAAAACTGTTGCGGCCGGTCAATTTTGAGGTAACCGGTTGCCTTATCGATTTCGTACTTAACCGTATCAGTGGGGACGATTTCAATAAATGCTGTTACGAGGGCGGGAGCCTGGTCCCCGATAGGGATTCCATGCCACGGATGTGCTTTAAATGATTGTTTCATACTGTAAAATAAGCGAACAGTCGCCGGACAGTAAAATGAAAATGTTTAAATTAAAGGAGTAATTCGTTTTTTGGTCAATATCGCGGGATATACCTATCGTATGCACGGAGGATATACGGTATGTAACAATTTCCAGGCAAAAAATGTCTTAGCGGAAAAAATGGTTTTTTTGTACTTTTAAGAGAATTTCACGCTTTACTACTCTATGCACCTGTACTTTTACCGTAAATCGCGGTTGACCACTGTTTTGTTAATCAGTGCAGTAGGCATGCTTACTGCATTTACCTTCACCGGCCCGAACAATCGTCGGTCGTCTCTTGAGAAAGTTTTCGGCAAAATTAACGAAGAGGTTTTAAAAAACGGTAAGGCGTACACTACCCTGGCCGATGCCTCGCAGCAGATCGGCCACCGCCTGACGGGAAGCCCCAACGGATCGAAAGCCGAGACGTATGCCTATGACCTGCTCCGTTCGTATGGCTTTAAGGAGGTTCGTTATGAGCCGTTCGAAGTCGAATCCTGGATGCGGGATACGGTAACGCTGAGTGTGGTGCCCAACAAAAGCGATAATTTCCGTGACCTGAAGGTGGTATCGCTGGCCCATTCGCCGGTGTCGGCGCATGTCCGTGGCGAGATCATCGACGTGGGTAATGGCCTGGAGGGAGATTTTGGCGCCGTTAAAGACAAAATTAAAGGCAAAATTGCCCTTGTCAACATTGGGCTTGCCGGCGCTAAGGGTGCCCGTAACCTGCACCGCTCCGAAAAAACGGCGCTGGCGATTCAGCATGGTGCTGTCGGGGTGATTATGGTCAATCTGGTGCCGGGCGATGTGCTCCTGACCGGTACTGCATCCGTAACGGGGAAGCTGATTCCGATTCCGGCGGTCTGTATTTCCTACGAAAGCGGTGTTGCACTCCGGAAATGGATCGAGGAAGAAAAGGAAGACAAGCTGCATGCGGTAATCGACATGACCAACAAAAGCCGGAAAATCCGCGCCCGTAACGTGGTCGCCACCCTGCGCGGAACCGATTTCCCGAATGAGAAGATTATTATCGGAGGCCATCTTGACTCATGGGATCTGGCAACGGGCGCCATCGACAACGGGATCGGGTCGTTTTCGGTACTGGATATTGCCCGTACCTTTAAGGCACTGAACATTAAGCCGCGGCGAACCATCGAGTTTGTGATGTTTATGGGCGAAGAGCAGGGGCTGCTGGGTTCAAAAGCAATGGCTTCTGCCCTGAAAAACAGCGGTCAGATGGACAAGGTGCGGTATATGATGAACCTTGACATGACGAACAACCCCGGCGGAATCAATGCCTTTGGTCGCGAAGAAATGGTATCATTCTTTAAATCAATCGGGGAGGTTATTCAGAAAGTTGATCCGGCTTTTGCCAATACATCTGCCAATCAGGCCGGATTACATTCTGACCACCAGCCGTTTATGATCGAAGGCATTCCGGTGGTTGGCATGAGCGGCAGTCTGACCAAAGAGGTACTGGACTGTTATCATGCTAACTGCGACCGTATTAATCTGGTGAATAAGGACCACATGACCAATACGGTCCGTTATACGTCGATGGTGCTCTATGCGCTGGCTGACGCCGACGATATTCCCACCAAACGGTTGGATGATACCAAAACCCGTGATTACCTCATTGCTCAGGGGTTACGTACGCCGTTGCAGATTGCGAATGAGTGGCGGTGGAAGGAATAGTCTTCCGTCGGTTCTGAGTTATGGATGGCTCCATGTTCTGGAAGGTATTCGTAGTGTTGGCACGACTCAACGTCGTGCCAACACGGAGTTAGTAAAAGTAAAAGGCGCTCGATGGGGCGCCTTTCTGGTCATATAGGCCTCTGGTGTTTAAAGATGTGTCAGATGATGAAGCTGATGGGTCTCAGACAAGGCGGGGGCGGTACAAATAGTAACTTGTATGTTTGCAAAAACGTTTGGAGCGGCCGTTTACGGCGTCAATGCAACGATTATCACAGTAGAGGTTTCGGCAGGACAGGGCCTGCATTTCTTTATGGTCGGCTTGCCCGACAGTGCGGTGAAGGAAAGTGAACAGCGGGTTGAGGCGTCGCTGAAATATACCGGTTACCGGATGCCACGGCAAAAAGTAGTAGTGAACCTGGCACCTGCCGATATCCGGAAGGAAGGATCTGCCTATGACCTGCCCATTGCGCTTGGGGTGCTGGAAGCGTCGGAGCAGACGACTTTTCAGCGGAATCTGAGTGAATACGTCATTATGGGCGAACTCTCACTCGACGGGCAGCTGCGCCCTATAAAAGGCGTGTTACCGATTGCCATTGAGGCACGTAAACAGAAATTTAAGGGCTTTGTGCTGCCGGTTGAAAATGCCGGCGAAGCGGCCATTGTCAATAATCTGGATGTGATTCCGGTCGGGACCATTCAGGATGCGGTAGCCTTTTTTGAAGGCAAAAAAGATATTGAACCCCTCGTGGTCGATACACGCGATTTGTTTTTCAACAGCCAGAACGATTATGAGGCTGACTTCTCGCACGTGCAGGGGCAGGAAAACATCAAGCGGGCGATGGAGATTGCTGCCGCCGGAGGGCACAATGTGATTATGATCGGGCCTCCGGGCGCGGGCAAAACCATGCTGGCCAAGCGGCTACCGTCAATATTGCCGCCGTTGACGCTGGCAGAAGCCCTGGAAACAACCAAGATTCATTCGGTGGCCGGGAAGCTGGGTAAACAGGCGCAATTATTGTCAAAACGCCCGTACCGCAGTCCGCACCACACGATTTCGGATGCCGCACTGGTCGGTGGCGGGAGCTTTCCGCAACCGGGTGAGATCTCACTGGCCCATAACGGCGTCCTGTTTCTGGACGAATTGCCGGAATTTAAGCGGTCGGCCCTGGAAGTGATGCGGCAGCCGCTGGAAGAACGTAAGGTAAGCATTTCGCGGGCAAAATGGGCTGTTGAGTTTCCTGCAAATTTTATGCTGATTTCCAGCATGAATCCTTGCCCGTGTGGCTATTACAACCACCCCGAAAAAGAATGCGTGTGTGGTCCGGGCGTTGTACAGCGGTATCTGAACAAAGTCAGCGGGCCGCTGCTCGACCGGATTGACCTGCATGTGGAGGTCACTCCGGTCTCGTTTGACCAGATGACGGCCAACCGGCCGGCCGAGAGTTCCGAAACGATCCGGGAGCGGGTGATAAAGGCACGGGACATTCAGACAAAACGGTTTGAGGAAAAAGACGGCATTTATTCCAATGCCATGATGCCGTCGCAGATGGTAAAAGACGTTTGTGAAATTAATCAGGCCGGAAAGGTACTCCTGAAAACGGCGATGGAGCGCCTCGGCCTGTCGGCGCGTGCTTATGACCGCATTCTAAAGGTAGCACGCACCATCGCCGACCTCGCCGGTACCGAAGAAATCCGGATTGAGCACCTGGCCGAAGCGATTCAGTACCGGAGCCTGGATCGGGAGAACTGGGCGGGGTAAATGTAAAACGGAACACCATTCTGTCCTACAGAAAGATCAAGGAAACATTTTTTGCCGGAATGTGCTTACGACCATAGACGTTTCGCAAACAACCTTATGCAGCTAAGCATCACCCCTGACAACCCGCTCGAATGGCTGGCCCTGAAAATTAATATGGTGCCGTGGCCGTTGTTGCACGCCCAGATTATGCCCGTCATCAGCAAAGCCGTGCTGGAGGCGGCCGACAAGGGCGTGTTCGAAGCGGTTGATCACGGACATCAGACGGTTGAGGCCATTGCGTCAGTCTGTGGCCTGCAGCCGAAACCGACGCGCGAACTGATGGGCCTGCTCACCGCCCTGGGCTATTTTACCTTCCGGCAGGAAACCTTTACCATCACGGATTCGGCCCGGCGATGGGTGCTGAGGGAAAGCCCTGAATCAGTTGTTGGTATGATGCTGTACAACAATCGTGTGGTGTGGCCCTGGCTTGAGCAGTTGGGTAATTACCTGCAAACCGGTGAAGGAATCGATTACCACAGCAAACTTAATACAGAGGAGTGGGGCTACTACCAGCATGCCATGAGTTCGGCCACGGGAACGGAAGCCAAAGAGTTTGGCCGGCGCGCACCGGTACCCAAAAACGCTACCCGCATGCTGGACATTGGCGGAGCACACGGACAACATGCCGTGGCCTTATGTAAACGGTTGCCCGCCCTCACCGCTACCATTCTTGATCTTCCCGAAGCGATTGCGCAGGCGGCTCCCTATCTGGCAAAATCGGATATGGGCGACCGTGTGCAGCACCAGGCGGGTAATGCATTAACCGATGATTTCGGACTGGAACAGTATGATATTGTGCTGATGTCGAGCCTTGCCCACCATTTTACGCCGGAACAGAATCAGGCCGTGGCACAGCGTGTTTCGGCGGCCCTGAAGCCTGGCGGTGTCTACATCATCAATGAGTTTATACGGCCGGGTACGGGTGCCAAACCGGAGCTTGTCGGCAGCAGCACCGATCTGTTTTACGGGCTCACGAGTGCTGCCGGGAATTATAGTCTGGCCGAAATAAAGACCTGGCATCGAGCCGCGGGACTAAAGCACCATCGGGAGGTCTGGTACCGGACACTTCCCGGACGCGCCATGATTGTAGGCAGGAAACCGTAGATTTAGATTTTTTAACAACAGATTTGTACGAACTTTGCAAAATTGTTGTTCTAAAATTAGCGGCACCGTTAACGCGCGCGAACCTGATTGTGAAGAATTGCCTGGTAGTTATTCCGACCTATAACGAGATAGAAAATATTGAAGCCATTATCCGGAAAGTATTCAGCCTTTCGGAGCCATTTGACGTGCTGATTGTCGACGATGGGTCGCCCGATGGTACGGCTCAGGTAGTGCGCCGGCTTCAGGTTGAGTTTTCCGGCCGGCTGCATTTGCTGGAACGGAAAGGCAAACTGGGGCTGGGAACCGCTTATCTGGACGGATTCCGGTGGGCAATGCCGTATGGCTACGAATACTTTTTTGAGATGGACGCCGATTTTTCGCACAATCCGGAAGATCTGGTGCGTTTATACTATACCTGCCGCGATCAGGAAGCCGATGTGGCGGTGGGCTCCCGGTACATCAAAGGCGTTAATGTGGTAAACTGGCCGATGGGACGGGTACTGATGTCTTATTTTGCCGGGGTATACGTGCGGTTTATTACCGGCTTATCGGTGATGGATCCGACTGCCGGGTTTATCTGTTACCGGCGGCGGGTGCTGGAGGTTTTATTGCAGGACCGGATTCACTTCGTGGGGTATGCCTTCCAGATCGAGATGAAATTTACCTGCTGGAAATATGGTTTTCAGATTGTTGAGGTACCGATTATCTTCACCGACCGGACTAAAGGCGTCTCTAAAATGTCGACCCGTATTTTTAAGGAAGCGGTCTTCGGCGTGGTACAAATGAAAATCAGCAGTTTCTTCCGGCATTATATCCGGCCTAAATCGCAGGAACCCTATCCGAAAGCGGTTGAAGCCTCTGCTGAAGCGGAATAAAAGTGCCTTCCGACAAACTCCCTGCCTCAGGGAGTTTATTTTTTCAGGGAGTCCAGCATGTCGCGGATCGTGGCCTCACCGGCCTCAATCTCAAGCCGCTTATGCTGGCTGGTAAAACCCGAAAGAATCGTGACCCCTGACTTTGGAATACCGAACTGTTTTGCCAGAAAAGCCGTCAGATAGGTGTTGGCTTTCCCGTCCTGAGCGGGAGCTTTGATTTTTACGTTCAACAACCCTGCCTCATCATAAAATAAGGCATCCATCTTGCTCCCTGGCTTTACTTTCACGTGGAGTTGCATACCTCAGACGTTGATGCGATAGTTGAGCGTTACGCCATCGCCTCGCAAAGCTTCTCTGACTCCGTAAATCTTTATCTGGCTCATGGGGTTCATAAACAAAAGCACGACATGACTGCGAGTGGCAGTTGCCGTGCTTCTGCAGTATATAGACGGTACCTGAATACTACGCGTTTGCTGAAATCTGCCCGGCCAGAATGGCGATGCCTTCCGAAAAAGTTTTCGGATCATAGCCCAGTATGGCGTTTGACTTGTCGAGCGTAAAGCCGGTACGCGGCGGCCGCTGAGCTGGTTGGGTGAACGTTGACGAATCCGCCTGAGCGATCAGCGATTTGTCCAGACCAAAATAGTCGGCCGTCTGAATCGCCATTTCGTAGGGTGTCAGTACGCCTTTCCCCGAAATATTGAAAATACCTTCGGCTTCTTTGTCGGCAATCAGGTAACAGCCCATGGCAAGGTCTTCGGCCAGTGTCGGGGAGCGCCATTGGTCCGTAACGACCTTAATGTTTTTACCTTCTTCCAGCGACTTTTTCACCCAGAGAATAATGTTCGACCGGCTCATGTCGTGGGCAATGCCGTAGACGAGCATGGTGCGTGCAATGGCCCATTTGATGCCGGAGTGCATTACGGCCTTTTCGGCCGCATACTTGCTCCAGCCGTAGAAACTGACCGGATTTGGTTCGTCGGTTTCGGTGTATGGGCCTGCGGTACCGTCAAACACAAAGTCGGTGGATACGTGGCACAGAAAGGCGCCGGTTGCCTTGCAGGCCTCAATGATATAGTGAACTGCCAGCACGTTTTGCTGCCAGCAGGCATCTTTTTCAAACTCGCACTGATCGACATTTGTCATTGCCGCGGTATGGATCACCACATCGGGCTTTACCGAGGTAATCACGTCGAGGACCTGTTCCTTGCTCGTAATATCCATCGGCCGGTATTCGTAGCCTTCCGTATATGGTAACCGGTTGTCGCCGCGTGCGGTGGCGATGAGCTCAACTGTTGATTCGTTAACGAGGAGGTCAACCAGTTTTTGGCCCAATAACCCATTGGAGCCGGTGATTAAGATTCGTTTTGCCATAAATCAGGTAACGCATGAGAAAGGTCCTGTGCAAGTAAGGGCTAACCGGTTGAGTTGCCAAAACGTGCCGTTACTTTTTAGCGTAGATATATCCGAACTGTTTCGTGATCTTTTTCTTTTTTATCCATTTCCCCTCCATATTCATCCGGACGTCTTTCTGTGGACGGTCGCGGTTGTCGCGGGGCTGTTTTGCAATACTGTCTACTACCGCAAGGCCATCAATCACCTCGCCGAAAACCGTGTAATTCCCATCGAGGTGGGGCGTTCCGCCCAGCGTTTTGTAGACGTTGGCCTGCTCTTCGGTAGGCAGGTGGCCGTTCATGCCTTTAATGCGGTCGCGTTGCTGAGCCAGCGAGGCTTCGTCCCAGACACGGCCCTGCACAATGTAAAACTGGCAGCTGCTGGAGGCTTTTTCAGGGTTGTTGTCACGGGCGGCTGCCAGTGTTCCTTTCTTGTGAAACAGCTCCGGTACAAACTCTGCCGGTACGCGGTAGTTTTTGCCGCCACTGCCCAGAGCCTGCCCTGGCTGCGCATTTTTTGAGTTCGGGTCTCCGCCCTGAATCATGAAATTCTGGATCACCCGGTGAAACAACAACCCGTTGTAAAAGGACGAATCAACCAGCTTGATGAAGTTTTCCTTGTGCTTTGGCGTCTGGTCATACAGGATCAGGTGCATGGTCCCGTAGTCGGTGGTTAGTTTAACCAGATAATCTTTTTTCTTTTTGTTCTGGGCCACCAGCGTCAGCGGCAACAGACACAATATCAGTAATACCTGTTTCATATCACAATTCAACACGGTTGGCAAATGCATCTTTCAGCCGTTGGTCGTGGGTCACTACTACCAGACTGGCTCCGATCTGTTCTGACTGTTGCCGCAGCAGGGCAATCACCTTTTCCGTATTTACATCATCCAGACTGGAGGTCGGTTCGTCGGCCAGAATCATGTTGGGCTGGTTCATCATGGCGCGGGCAATGCTGACCCGTTGCTGCTCGCCCAGACTCAGCTGACTCGTTTTCTTCGACAGGTGCTCGGCAAAGCCAAGCTGTTCGGCCAGCTGACGGGCACGGGATTTGTCCTGTGGCTTCTGGGCCAGATAGTTGGCTAACAGCAGGTTGTCTATTACGGAGAGCGAACTGACAAAGTGCGGTTTCTGGTAAATAATACCCACATGCTGTGCCCGGAACGCGGCCGTTTCAGCAGGGCTCAGCTTCGTCAGGTCGGTTGTGTTGATGGTCACCGATCCGGTTTCCGGTTTGAGGAGCAGCGCCAGTAAGTGCAGAAACGTAGTTTTGCCGGTTCCTGAGCGTCCGAGGATAAGCAAGGCTTCCCGGTCGGCACAATTCAGGTCCGGAAACGCAAATCGTTTCGCTGGCGAGTAGGAAAATGTCAGTTGACGAGTGGTCAGCATGTTGATTTGTCGGGGCAACGGTTCGGACAAAGTTACGCAAAACTCGTAATTTCGCCCATTATGAAACGTATTGCCATTTTTGCTTCGGGCTCAGGCAGTAATGCCGAAAAGATTGCCGACTATTTTGCGGGTCGCACAGACGTAGAGATCTCGCTTATCCTTTCCAATAACCCCAAAGCAGGTGTCATCGACCGCGCACGGCGGCTGCATATTCCGGTGCTGCTCTTCGACCGGACAACTTTTTACCAAACCGACCGCATCACGCAATTCCTGCTGGCGCAGCACGTTGATCTGGTTGTATTAGCGGGATTTATGTGGCTTGTACCGGCGGGTCTGGTAGCGGCTTTTCCGGACAAAATTGTCAATATCCATCCGGCGTTGTTGCCGAAATATGGCGGCAAAGGCATGTACGGCCACTTCGTGCATGAAGCTGTTGTGGCAGCGGGTGAAAGGGAGTCGGGGATTACCATTCATTTTGTAAACAATCACTACGACGAAGGGGCTCCGGTTTTCCAGGCCAGCTGTGTGGTAGAGCCGACCGATACGCCGGACGATGTAGCGCGTAAGGTGCAGGTACTCGAACACGAGCACTTCCCCCGCGTGGTCGATGAATTGTTAAAATAATGTAAAATGCATGATGAATAATGAGGGTAAACCGGAAACCCGTTAATGTTGTAACGCTGTGTTCTTTGTGCTATACCTCCGTGAGCTCTGTGGTTTAGAAGCAACAGGATTCCGGGAAGATGGCCTCTGATGATTCATGGTCCATAACTATTCTTACACGACTGATGAGAAAAATACTGATTGCAGGGTTGCTGGCGGGGTTGACGGGGTGTTTCCGGCCGGCCATTCCGATTTCGACGCAACCTAATTACCCCGTTGATGTCTTTTACGAAAATCAGCGGCCCGACCGGTCATTTGAAGAATTACAAAAGCTGGAAATGACGCAGGAAACCCTGGTAACCAGCCGTCAGATGGAAAGCGGCCGGATGATCAGCCGTGGAAATAATATGCAGGATAAAGAGTTGTTGCTGGCAAAAATGTCGATGGAAGCCAAGAAGCTGGGAGCAACTGCGCTGGTCAATATTAAGTATACCTACTACACCACCGCTACTGTCAACGGATATACCCTGACGGCAACGGCCGTTCGCTACCGGCAGGAGAACTAGTTATTTTACCTCTTCATAATCAACGTATTCCCCGCCTTTGAAGCCCTGTCCCGGCTTCTGGTCGGGTGTGCGGGGCTGCACGTACGTTTCGCCATCCCGACGTGGCCGGAATTGCTCATTCTGCCGTTTTTGCTCTTTTACCAATTGCCGGCCAACCAGCAGCCAGAACAGAAACCGCCGGACCGACGGGACAAAAACGATAATCAAAAAGGCGATAAAAAGGTACTTTAACATAATTTCTTCTTCTTTTAATCAAAACGTGCCGGGCACAAATTTAGTTTAAACCTTTAGCTTTGCCCAGCATGAACACACAGGAAATTATCGGATATATCGCAGCGTTGGTGGTCGGTCTTGTCATTGGTCTGGCAGGCGGGGGAGGGTCGATTCTGACGGTTCCGGTGTTTGTCTACCTGTTTTCTATTCCGCCGATATTGGCCACTACTTATTCGCTTTTTGTGGTTGGGGTGACCTCGTTAGTGGGCTCAGTGGCCCATCTCCGCGCCGGCCGCGTTGATTTACGGGTAACGGCGGCGTTTGCACTGCCTTCGTTTGTATCGGTATATCTGGCGCGCCGGTTGCTGGTCCCCGCTTTGCCCGACCCGCTGTTCCAGTTCGGGACTTATGCGTTGCCTAAGAGTGAAGCCATTCTCTTTTTCTTTGCCTTTGTGATGATTATGGCCGCCCGCGCCATGATCCGGAACCAGCGCCCCGAGGCCGGTGAAGCGGCCGACGGCCGCCCGCGCTATGTACCGCTGGCGCTTGATGGCCTGGCGGTTGGTTTGCTGACGGGCACCATCGGAGCCGGTGGTGGTTTCCTGATTGTGCCGATGCTGGTTCTGCTGGCGGGTCTGCCCGTACACCGCGCCGTTGCGACGTCTGTGCTGATCATTGCGGCCAACTCATTTGTCGGCTTTCTGGGTGACATTCACCATACTGACCTGAATTACCAGTTTCTGCTGCCCTTCACTGGCCTGTCAGTAATAGGTATTTTCGGCGGGCTCTGGCTGGCCCCGTTCATTCATCCGGCCCATCTGCGCCGGGGCTTCGGCTGGTTTGTACTGGTGGTGGCGGGGTATATTGTGTTGCGGGAGGTGTTGTGACTGAATAACAAGAAGCTGTCCTTTTTCAAAGAGCAGAGATTGACTATCCAACAACTTTTTGCTTTTTTATCATATTTTAAATAGTTCAGTACTCATTGACATAAGATTATGCAAAAGATCACTACGCTATTCACACTGCTTTTTTTCGCAGTTATTGTTATGGCTTCCGCCAAGCCTCATCAGTCCTTAACCAGCTCAGTTGTCAGCGAAACCTGTCCTTCTATTGGCGTTAGTTTTACGATCACTGGCGCAGCGGCATCTACTTTAAACAATAATGGTGTTAGTACAACTGTAGTCATTGCTAATGAAGGAATGATGCAGGTTAGTCCGCTAACGGCTACAATATCAACCAATAACTTGCGCTTTTTAACCAAATGGACGTCAAACGGGAATGTGGCAGAACGCGGGATACCACTGCCGGTCAGTCGTCCGGATGGGGTATCAGACTTGAGCTATTTCAGCAATTCGTATGGTAGCTACTCGCGGATTAACCCCGCAATAAGCGGGTTTACGAGTCAGACGATGACGCCATTTATTGATGCTAATAATAACGGGCAGTTTGATGAAGCAAGTGAGTGTATCGGAGCTCCTGTATTGATTACGTTTGTGATTAACGCCCCTGTCAGTACAACAAACTGTACTGACGTTACATTTAGTTATGTCGTAACGAGCAGTTCGTCTACAACGAATCTGGTGACGGTTGCCAATACAAACCCGTCGAGTTCGACAATTCAGATGACTAGCGGGGACTATTTTCAGGTAGGAGCGCTTACAACCAACACATCTGTGGCAGCTCTCCGGTTCATCGAAAATGTTGCTTTCAGCGGTCCCGTTATTACGGATATGGGCTTGATTACAGCTCCGTTACTTACCTTCAATACAAGCGCTGGTACGTATTTCAACCGCACATATGGACCATACATGTTGCCCGAGTCAAGTATATCTGTTGTACTTAGCTCAACCATTACACCGTATCTTGATCTGAATTTTGATGGTCAGTATAATGCGGGAACAGAGTGCCTGGGAAAACCGGCCTACCTTGTATATCAAATTAAAAGGCCGGTTAGTACGACCATAGCTTGTGCCGATGTTACATTCAGCTATACATTAACCGGCAACACGCCGGTACCGCTTTCTAACACTAGTCCGGTAAGTCCGACAATAATCCTCGGGAGTGGCGGTTCATTACAATTTAGCCAGGGTACCTCAAACGTTCCGCTAAATAATCTGCGGTTCCTTGAAAAAGTAACCTATAGTAGCCCGGTCATAACCGATATTGGGTTGATAACGGCAGCTTCACTGACCTTTAGTTCCGGAGCAAATACGGTCAACAACCGGTATTTTGACCGAAGTGTCGGTCCATTTGTATTACCTGATCCTGCCGTAACAGTAGTGATAAGTGTGACCGCAATACCTTATATTGACCTTAACGGAGATCAGCAATATAATCCTGATAATGAGTGTTTTGGCAAATCATTGACGTATGTCTTGGTTTGTAATAATGCCCTTTTTACGGTACAGTCGGGACCGTGGAATAGCCCGTCGATCTGGTTGTGGGGACGCGTTCCTGATTTGAGTACCCCTGTTACGATTAGCCATACCGTGACAGTACCAAACTATGTGGCGGGACAGGCAAAACAAGTGTCCTATGGTCCGGGAGGCAGGATTTTGTTTCAGAAAGGTAGTTTGCTGCGGCTAGGCGGAGAGCCTTGTAATCCGATGACGGCTGATCCTCATACATTACTGACGCAGAATACGTGGCAGGTTGATGAATTAAGGAGCATGTCCAATAATGTTATTGACTACTACAAACGTGGTGCGACTACCGGTAATACCAGTAACTATGATAACAGCAATATATACCGTTTTTTTGTCGACGGTACAGGAGAGTACACCAATGATGGAATTGTGAAGCCAATTACTTGGAATTTTGTCAATGCAGAACGAACAAAGGTTCGCATTACGGAGTCCGCTACAACGTATAACTGGGAAAACCTTATTTTAACGCCATTCAGTCTGGAATACACTGAATATGCAAACCGGAACGGGAGTAATTTATTAGGTCAGATACGCCGTACTGTGCGCTAACAACGTTGCGCTAATCCTTCGCATACCGCGACCGCAGGCGGCGGGCAACGTCGTCGGCGAGTTCGTCGCGCATGCTGCTGTAGAGCTGCCAGCGGGAAGGCGGATGCAGGTCGGCGGTCTTGAGCGAATTGCCGTTGAGGGCCCGGTCGTCGCCGCTGAACGTTTCCCATTCCGTTACCCAGGTGCGGGTCTCCCAAACGGTTTCTTCCCACACGACTTTGTCCGTAAATGTGTTGAGGGCCCGCATCCGCAAATCGAGACCGGCCTTGATTTCGCGCCGGTGTGTCGTAAGTGTCCCGCTGACTTTCTCCATAATCGCCACCTTGGTCGAGTCATTGATCTTTTTCTCGCCAACCTTGTAGGTTTGATTACTATACACCTTGGTCGATGACGACGAGAGGGTTTCGTTAAACGGCGAATAATCGGTTACCTTCATCTGAACTACCTGATGAACGTTAAAATCTGTATCCACTGCCTGCTGTGGCAGGTATAGCCGGACAAATGTCGAAGGGGTCGGGTTACGTTCGATGTTCCGGAAGATAAGCTGTTCCAGTTCACGGTTGTCGTCGGAGTCGATTTCGCGGGTAGGGCCAATCGGGTCGACAACCACCCGCAGAATGGCAAACGGCAGGGCCTGTGCCGATTTATCCCGCGAGTCACGATAACCGGGTACCCAGTCTGTAGCTTTATTGTAGTTCAGATACGCCTCTTTGGCGGCTAACCGGTCCCGGATACGCTCCGCGAAGGCGTCTTCGGCCGCCTGATAGCGATCTTCTGCCGCCAGCTGCCGGACTTCATGCTGTTGCGTTGCATACGATGCCGGATAGGTAGCCAGCCATGCCGCACAGCTATCACACTGATGGGGCGAGCCACTGCGTGCGTTGTCGGTCAGCAACTGTAGCTGCGTGTACCGCTGAAAAACCGGTTCCCACCGGAACGGATTGGCGGGGTCGGGCCGGGCAGACAACTGCCGGATCGCTGCCTGATGCTGGTTATAGGCGCGGACAAACGCTTCCCTGATAATGATATGGGCAAGCCGGTGCCCGCGTTTGAAAGGCCCCTTAGCTTGTTGGAGCCGGAACGCCGCCCGCTGAACCGCAAGGTCATAATTACCCTCCCGGAATGCGGTTTGGCCGCTGCTACATGCCGACAGCCAGCCCGCCAGCAGACAAATAAATACAATAAGCCGGAACATAGGGTGGGGAGTAGATTAATGACATAGATGGATGGTTGATTTGTAGCATAACGCCTGAGATAAGTTACAATTGTGTGTGTTATGGTAATTTATTGGCAAGCGTTAAGGTAGTATTGACTCACGGAATTCACAGTAGTTTCTGCCAGATTCACAGTTTCGCCTAAACGATCCGGAAAAACCGCAGACCTTTGAGGTATCAGTAACACTAGTCATGAACCCGATACGCTTTTTTCTGCTTTACCTTATCCTCCTGCCTGCCGGCCTTCACGCACAGATACCGTGGGGACGTTACTCACAGAGTTTTAAGGAAGGAGCAATGGACAAGCCGGAAACGGTAGCCCTGATCCTGGCTATTCCAAAGGAAAACAACTCGTTCTGGACGGTAAAGGAAAGCAGTGATCGCTTTACGGAGTTTGCGCGGGATTCGGCCATGACCCGCATTCGTCCGGAAGGAGCTGTCGCGAGGACCACGTTTGATACGGCACGGGCGCAGTTTTTTCTCCATGGTGTCAATGCCCGTAATGCCGCTGATTACCAGTTTCGGGTAGTAGAGTATCCGTCGAAGCGGGTAGTAGTTCCCTGGCAGGCTATTACCCGTTTTACCGATGCCGAACTCAGCAAGGTTTCAGGTTTGCCGCAAATGGCTTATCTGGGCGGTTATAAAACATCTTTAGGCAAGATGCTGATTGTTGACGTCTGCAGGCGGGCAACCGGCGCTATTGTAGCGACGAATCTCATTGCCCGGGAGTCGATCCGGCCCGTAGTTACTGGTATCTATGCCTCGCCCGATCTCGATATTTTTCTGCA
This sequence comes from Arsenicibacter rosenii, assembly GCF_001870735.1. Lineage (GTDB taxonomy): Bacteria > Bacteroidota > Bacteroidia > Cytophagales > Spirosomataceae > Arsenicibacter > Arsenicibacter rosenii. The sequence goes on from NZ_MORL01000019.1 coordinate 51,202, forward strand.
AAAACTGCAATATCCCTGGGCTAAAACCAGAACCAGCCGGCTGACGTATTCCCTGGACGGGCTTCGGCTACCGGCCACAAACGATAACCTGGTCTATGTGCTCAAGGCCGACATTTATGCAAAAACGCAGCTGCAATACCGGTTGTTACACGATGGGCAGGTAATTCGGCCTTGGGGGGATAATGAGTACGACAACAGTTTTATCTGGCTGAACAAGGCTGAACCCGGCACGTACCGGCTTCAGATCCGGTATACCGCCCAGCCGCAGCACATCACTGAATGTGGGTTTACCGTCGAACCCGCCTGGTATCAGACCATCTGGTTCCGGCTGGCGATGGGAGGTATCCTGCTGGCCGTTACGGCGCTGATTGTCTTTGTGCTTTTGTTGATCCGGCAACGGGCCAAAACACGGCTGGAAGCCGTCCGGAAGCAAAAGGCAAAAATGGAAATGCAGGTACTCTATGCGCAACTGAATCCGCATTTTGTGTTTAACGCGCTCAGTTCGATTCAGGGACTGGTTAACCGGCAGGACCTCAAAGCGGCTAACGACTATCTGTCTGATTTTGCCCGGCTGATGCGGGAATCGCTTTCTAATGGTAGTAAAGAGGAGGTTCCGCTGGGCAGGGAGTTGCAAATGATGGAAACCTACCTGAAATTGGAGCAACTCCGGTTTGGGTTTCAATACGCCATTGACGTCGATAAACAGCTGGATGTGTTCGGTAATAACCTGCCGCCTATGCTCTGGCAGCCGTTGCTGGAAAATGCTGTCAAGCATGGCGTGGCTTCCTTGCAGGAGGCGGGCCGGATTTCAGTTCGCGTTACCCGGCTGGCCGATAATCTGGTTGTTACGATCACTGATAATGGCAACGGAATACCGAGCCTGGAAAAGACCGGCGGGTATGGGTTGCCGCTAACCCGCAACCGCATCCGGTTGTTAAACGAAATCAATCCTGAACAACCGATCACACTGACGTTTGCCGTTAACCGGCCAACCGGTACCGAAGCGGTCCTGACCCTTACTCATTGGCTTGCATGAAAGCGATTCTGATTGATGATGAACTACCGAACCTGCACAACCTGAAAGCGTTGCTGGAAACCTATTGCCCGCAGGTTGAGGTGTGTGCTATGGCGCAGCATGCCGCCGGGGGCAAAGCGGCGTTGTATACTCATCAGCCAGATTTGCTTTTTCTGGATATTCAGATGCCGGAACAGGATGGATTTTCGCTGCTGCGTAGCCTGAGCAGCTATGATTTTGAAGTCATTTTTGTGACCGCCTACGACCAGTATGCCATTCAGGCCATGCGGTTTTCGGCGGTTGATTATCTGTTGAAGCCGGTTAGCATCAGCGAATTGCAGGCTGCGGTAGACCGTGCGGCAAAGCAACGTCAGCTAAAGGCGCAGAACCGGCAGGTCGGCTACCTGATGCAGTGGCTGGAAGCACAATCGCAGAAGGAAGACCTCCGGATTGCCCTGTCAACGATGCAGGAAACCCGCTTTGTGAAAACGACGGAAATCATCCGTTGCGAGTCGGCCAATAACTATACGACCTTCTGGCTGAGCGACGGTATGACGTTGCTGGTCAGCAAACCGATTTATGAATACGACGATCTGTTGACCCCTTACGGATTCATCCGCTGTCACCAGTCCCATCTGGTCAATAAAGCATTTATCCGGAGCTGGCAGAAAGAATACGGCGACTTCCTGCAAATGACCGACGGAGCACAGGTGCCTGTGTCGCGTGGTAAAAAGGAGGCCGTCAAAGCTGCGCTCCGGCTGTAGCATCGCCCTGTTTTAGTTTTCTCTACAATTTATTAACTCCCTTTTTCTGATGAGATACTTATCAGCTGTTATGCTTATGCTCTTTTGGAGCGGTTCCGGTGCGATGGGGCAGGGTCTTTCCGGTACGGATTCGCCCGTTCGTTTATCCGAAGCCTATGAGCTGGCCAATATCATTCTGGCGCTGACCGACTACGGCAAAACCGATCCGTGGGAGGTATCGCAGCAATCGGCCTATTACCGTGAAGTCCGCACCCATTTTGACGCCTTTACCAACCACCCGCTGCTGGCGAGTGTGAATTATTCGCGGAAGGAGTGGGAAAAGTACCTCAGCTTCCGGACCGACGCCTATGCCTTTGCCTTCGACAGTACCGGCCGGCTGGTACGGCAGTTTCCGCTGATGACCAATAAAGGGGTTAACCCGTTTGAGGAGCATGTGGCACAGGTCGAAGCGTTTGCCCGTGTATCGGGCTTCCGGCAGTTTTACCGCGCGCATCTGCCTTATTATCAGAACCTGGCAACGGCCTATCTGGCTTCGCAGCATTATCCTGAAATGCGGCAGTTTCTGGAAACCGAGCTGGGGAAACAAACTGCTGCCGGTACCTATGCCATTGTTATGTCGCCGTTGGTGGGGCGGATGAACTGCCACCGCACCAACGGCGGGGTTGGTACGGATTTTATCACCCTACCCGGTTTTCTGCTGTCGGGCAAAGCGGTGCAGGAGGCTACGCCGGCCGAAATCGCTTCGGGGACTCACATGTTATTCACCGAGCTGGATCATGCCTTTGTTAACCCGCTGACGGAGCAGTACCGGTCACTGGTGCAGACCGGTTTCGACAACCGGTTGTGGGACGCAGGCAGTGGTTATGAGCGGGATAGCCTGGCAACGTTTAACGAGTACATGACCTGGGCTGTGTATGACCTGTTTGTGGCGCGTTACTTCCCGTCGGTGCCGTCAACAGTGTGTACCGACTGGACACTGCAGAATGAAACCCGTGGCTTTTGGGCAAGCGCTTTGTTTACGCAGAAACTGACCTCACTTTACCGGCAACGCAAAGCCGGACAGACCCTCCGGGATATTTATCCGGTGTTTATCAAACAGCTTGGCAAGCTGCAACAAACCCTGCGGAAACCGGCGATTAAGGCCTGTAACCTGGCTGATCAAACCGTCAGTGACACTACCGCCACTGTTATGATCACCTTTTCTGAACCCATGCACCGGCTGTCGGCACCGGATGTTGTCAGGGTTGCTGAGCATCAGGGGACCACAACGCAGGAACGTATCATGCTGACCCGAAAAGCAAATGAGCTCACCTGGTTGCAGAATGGTAGAGCCGTACGTTTCCGGATTCAGTTAGCCGGCGGGGCGGTTAACCACCTGCTGTTTAATTATCCGTGGAAAACCAGCGTGCCGCTCAGAAGCCGTCAGGGAATTGATTTACCGCCTTATTCGCGTGTCAAAATTACCGTGAGGAGTACGTTGCAGGCCCATAGATGAGGGTATTGACGTTACCTTTTATGCATAATTATGCACAATGTGAATAATGTGGAAAATAATCAGACTATTTTTCATTGCATAAACTTTTTACCAATCTCAGGCGTTTTACCACCATACACAGCAACAAAGCCCGTTTTGCCCTCGCAAAGCGGGCTTTGTGTTTTTACGAAATAATGTTGCTACGGCCTCATTCGCCTTTTAATACATTAGTCGGATTGATCCGGGCCGCCCGGGCTGTCTGAGAGCCGATCATCAGCAAGGCAAACAACATCACCAGCAGGGAACCAATGAGCAATTCGCCCCAGCCAATTGGTTTGTGGTACACAAACCGTGGCAGCACCAGCTTGTCAAACAGCAGGTAAGTAACGGGTAGGGCAATCGCGGCGGCCAGCAGCAGTAACAGGAGAAAATTCTTGCACAGCAAATAAACCAGTCCGGCCTCATCGGCGCCCAGCACTTTCCGGATGCTGACTTCCTTCAGCCTCGTTTCGATGGTAAAAACGACCATGCCGAACAAACCAAGCGAAGCAATACAGATAGCCAGTACCGCAATAAACCCGATTACTTTCACCATGATAGCATACCGGCTGTAAGCCGCTTCGATCTGATCCGTATAAAAACGGGCGTTGATCGGGTGAACCTTGTCATATTTTTTCCAGACCTCGTCAAGCTTCACAAGTGTAGCGGCCATGTCATCGGTAGTCACCTTAAGATTCAGAAAGCCCCACGGCTCACTTCGGGTATAGCGGAACATTACAGGGTCAATTTTTTGCTCCAGTGTGCCGTAATTGAAGTCTTTCAACACCCCGACAATCGCCAGTTTCTGTCCGTCGACTGTTACAAACTGGCCAATGGCGTTGCGCGGGCTCTGCCCGCCGATGTTAAACCGCTTCAAGACTTGCTGATTAACAATGACTTCACGCTCCTGGCCTTTTTCCGGGCGTACGGTAAAGTTGGTTCCGGCCAGCAGCGTATGCTCATGGAGCGGGAGATAATGCTCATCCACCCGGTTTTCCCAAACCAGAGCCGAATCACCGGGCTGGTACTTCATGGTAAACCCGAAGAAACTGCCCAGACTGGTCACCATCATCGACTGCGAAATTTGTTTAACTTCCGGAAGTCCGGCCAGGTCCTTTTTCAGAGCTGCCGGATCAGCACCGTACAGTTTCAGGTTGATAACGTTGTCAGTCGTGAACCCTAAGTCGAAGTGCAGGATCTTTTTGTACTGACTATACCCAACAATAGTCGTTGAGATAAAAATCAGCGAGAACGTGTACTGGGTAACAATCAGCACCTTGCGTAGTCCGAAGCGTTTGCCCGGGTTAAAGGCGAGCCTGGTCTTCATGGCCGCCAGGGCGTTGATTCCGGAGAAGAAAACCGCAGGCAGGAACCCGGCCGCCAGACCGATAACTACTGCCAGCCCGATAAAATAAAGCATAGTCCGAACGGATAAGGTAAGGGATACCATCTCCGTAATTTCGGGGGTAAGTGACAGAAACTCCTTTCGCAGAAAAATATATAACCCAAAGGCAATCAGCAGGCTGGCTAAGGCAATAATGACAGATTCGGTCATGAACTGCCCCATAATGTGGCTTCGCCGTGCGCCGATTACTTTTCGTACACTTACTTCGCGTGACCGGCGCAGCGAGCGGGCGACCGAGAGATTGGTGTAGTTAAAGCAGGCCGACAGAATGACAATGAACGCCAGTCCGCCCAGCCCCCACAACCAGAGCGGATCAACGGTCGGTCCGATGTTATTATTCAGGCCTTTGCTGAATGTAATCTCGCTGAGAGATTGCAGGGAAACCGTCAGCTTCAGGTCATGCAAGGCTTTGTTTTCTTCGGCACACAGTTTGTCGAGGGCAGGCTGAACGGCGGCGGGTGTGGTTGTTGGGGGCAAGGTGAGGTATACGTAATTCTGCCAGATGTTATCCCAGTTGTATAAATCCGGTTGTTTTTTCCCGAGCGTGGCGTCAGCGGAGGCAAATGAAACAAGAACGTCTAAGCGCAGGTGCGATTGATGGGGAACCTCCCTGGCAATGCCGGTTACGGTATACGCCAGGCTGTCAAAACGAACGGTACGGCCCAGCGCATTGTCATCGCCAAACAGTTTCTTCGCAGTTTGTTCGGTGATAACCAGCGAATAAGGCTCATTCAGCGCTGTTTTCGGATCACCGGCTACGAGCGGGAAGGAGAAGACCCGGAAAAAGGAATTATCCGCCCATTTGCCTTCAACCGGAATTTTTTTCTCCCCGATCTGTGCATCTCCCCCGAACCCGCTCCGCAGGATGGTGACATCTTCGATGCCGGGAATTGCGACCCTGATTTGCCGGCCCGCTTTGACCGATGTTGAGGCCAGTTTCATTTCCGGATTGCCGTGCTCCTGATGGTGGGTAATAATCCGGTAAATCCGGCCTTTTTTCTCGTGGAACTGATCGTAGGCCAGCAGGTCGTTCAGAATCGCTATCACCAGGAGGCCAACCGACATGCCAATGGCCAGGCCGGCAATGTTGATAAAAGAAAATAACTTATTCCGCACCAGGTTGCGTCCGGACGATTTGAGATAACTGCTGAGCATGATGAAACGGGAAAGAAAAGTAAGCGGTTGAACAGGACGGATGGTATAAGGGCGCAGAAACTTAATCACATCAATGGCATAGATCAATCGGGCGCGGCGCAGCCCTTTTTCCGTAATGTTACGTTGGAAATACTCGTAAAGGTCGCCTTCAAGATCCTCGGCGAGACGCGGATGGCAATACCATCTCAGAAAGCTGACGGCCCATTGTGGAGGCGTTTCGTCTTGTCGGGTTCTTTTCATGATAATCCTTCCAGATTGAGGCCCGAAATATGCTGCCAGATGGTTTCGCGGATCTCTCTCGACCGCACCAGCGCCACCTTACCCGCCTGGCTGATTTCGTAAAACCGCTTCCGTTTGCCGCCCCGCGTGGCACTGGCTTCACCCAGATAGCTTTTCGCTAATCCTTTTTCTTCGAGCCTGTTCAGAACGGCATGTACCACTCCCAGTTTTGCGGCACGGCCGGTGTACCGCTCCAGTTCATCACAAATGGCCACACTGTACGCATCACGTCCCAGTGCTGCTATGGTTAGTAATACCAGCTCTTCAAACTCACCCAGGTTAGTTCCTTTCATACGTCATTATATAGTTGCTATATTTTCCGTAAATGTATGTATTATATTTATAAATTCTGTATTTGTATGTAAAATGGCTGTTTTTTATAAAAAGTATTACCCTGATGCATAAAAGTGAATAATGTGAAAAATAATCGTACAATTTTTCGGGATGTAAACTTTTTGCTGAACACCGGCGTTTAAACATCATACACAGCAACGAAGCCCGTTTTGCCCTCCGCAAAGCGGGCTTTCTGTTTTTTCTGGTTTAGATCTCCAAAACGCCAGGGCCGTACCCCTAATTTACCGGAACCGGATTTTCATCGATCCCCAACCGTGGCAGGGCTGGGTTGAGCACACGGGGGACAATCCGGATGCGGAAGACTTTTGTACCGGCAATCTCGAAATCGCAGGTGTAAAAGTTACGCTGTTTAACGCCCCGATAAACAGCCGTGTAGTTTATTTTGAGGGGCCAGTTATTAAGTGTCAGCTCGGTGGTAATGGCATCAACGGCTTTGCGTAGGTTCGAAAAAAAAATCGTTACCGGCTCCCGTTGACGAATGGTATTTAATGACCCGATATGCTGAATCGTAATCTCGTATATAACTTTTGTGGTGGTTTTGATACGCATATATGTTACCCTTTTTGCATAATTATCCATAATGCGAATAATATGAAAAATAATTGAACTATTTTTCAAGGCGTAAACTTTTTACTGAACTACGGCGTTTAAACACCATATACAGCAACAAAGCCCGTTTTGCCTTCCGCAAAGCGGGCTTTCTGTTTTAGGGGTCACCGTGGGGAGATGCCATAAAAAAAGGCTGAAACCTTGCAGCTTCAACCTTTTATCAGCGCTACGAAACGCTTATTTTTTGTACATCACAGCGTCAACAGCCTGTAATGTTTTCTTCACGTTTGGCAGAATCACCTCGATCAGCGTTGGTGCATACGGCAGGGGCAGGTCAAGGCTGTTGACCCGGATAACCGGTGCGTCCAGATAATCGAATGCGTTACGCTGGATGTTGTAGGTCAGTTCTGACGAAATGGCGGCCAGCGGCCATGCTTCTTCAACGATTACGCAACGGTTTGTTTTCTTCACTGATTTCAGCACGGTATCGTAATCAATCGGACGAACCGACAGCAGGTCGATTACTTCGGCCGAAACGCCGTTTTTCGCCAGTTCTTCAGCCGCCTGATTGGCTACCTTCATCATTTTACCGAACGAAATCAGCGTCACGTCAGACCCTTCGCGAACGACCTGCGCTTTACCGATCGGAATCAGGTATTCTTCTTCAGGAACCGGACCCTTGTCGCCGTACATCAGCTCCGATTCCATAAAAATTACCGGATCATTGTCGCGGATGGCTGACTTAATCAGGCCTTTTGCGTTGTATGGATTCGACGGAACCACCACTTTCAAACCCGGCGTGTTGGCATACCAGTTTTCAAAGTTTTGTGAGTGTTGCGACGACAGCATACCGGCGTTACCCGTTGGGCCACGGAAAACGATAGGTACTGAATACTGACCGCCCGACATCGACATCATCTTGGCTGCGCTGTTGATGATCTGGTCGATAGCCACCAGCGAGAAGTTGAACGTCATGAACTCAACAATAGGGCGTAAACCGTTCATGGCCGCGCCTACACCAATACCGCCAAAACCTAACTCGGCAATTGGGGTATCAATGACGCGCTCAGGACCAAATTCGTCTAACATACCCTGACTCACTTTGTAAGCACCGTTGTATTCGGCAACTTCTTCGCCCATCAGGAAAACTTTCGGATCCAGGCGCATCTCCTCCGACATACCCTCACGCAGGGCTTCACGGAATTGTATCTCTCTCATGCTATGTGCTTTATGCTGGCTTTATCTACTTATTCGTATGACGGATCACCGAATGAGCGATGGCTGAAAAATCGGCCAAAATTAGGGAAAACAGGGGTATTCATCAAATGACTTTTCAAACAGGTGCCGAACAAAACAATTCCGGACCGGTATTATTTTGTCCAGAGGGCCCCTTCGGACGTGTATTTTCCGGTAAAGGCATCATCCTGGCCGGCGCTCGACAGGTAAGCTGCGAGGTCAGACGGGTCGAAATCAACGCTTTTTCCGTAAAATTTACCGGCTCCGTCGATGGTCAGGTCACAGGCGCGTTCATCCGTAGCACCGGTTGTATTGCCCACGCTCAGCACCCATAGGATAGCGCCGGTCGGGTCGTACTTCGCCAGAAAGGCATCGTTGCCGCTTTTGGCTGTGACGGTCTTGCTGCCAAACGCAGCGGTCAGGTTGCTGCCGGTACCGCCAAAATACCCCAACACGTAGATATTACCCTGCGCATCGGTTTCGACGCCTATCGGGGTGGTGCTGATGCCTGTACCACCGGCAGTACGTTCCCAGAGCAGGACACCGTTTTTATCGTATTTCGCCAGATGGGTATCGGCGGTTCCGGTGGCCGTCAGGTTGTGGCCTGCCAGGGCACCGCCAAACACGCCGGCTACAATAAAGTTGTCGCTGCCGTCGGTTGCTACTGCCTGACCGGGGTTGTTGAGGCCCATGGCTAAGCCTTTCGAGGTCGAGGCTGGTTCGGCCGGTTCCTTTTTACAGGCCGAACCGGCAAAGTAAGGTTAGTACAAGGGTAAAAATGTGCTTCATTGAAAAGTTTACTGGATGCTGGATTCCAGTATCCAGTATCCAGCATCCAGTACTAATCAAAGCTTTCCGCGTAAGAAATCGGCGGTAAAATTCTGGCCTTCGGGCAGTTGGGTCATCTGTTCGGGTGTACCGGTAAAGGTAATGTACCCACCAGCGTCGCCGCCTTCGGGGCCCAGATCGATGATGTAATCCGCACTTTTGATGATCTCGGTATTGTGTTCGATGATAATCACCGAATCGCCCTGATCGACCAGCGCATTAATGGCTTTCAGCAGTTTACGGATATCGTGGAAATGCAGACCCGTGGTTGGTTCGTCGAAAATAAACAGGGTCTGCCCTTTGTTGGCGTTGCCCTTACTCAGGAATGAGGCCAGTTTAACCCGCTGCGCCTCACCACCCGATAAGGTGTTGGCCGATTGCCCCAGTCCGATATAGCCCAGTCCGACTTCCTGCAGCGGCATCAGCTTATCCGCCATTTTGGGCTCGTTTTCGCGGAAAAAAGCGATGGCTTCGTCGACAGTCATGTCGAGCATATCCGACACGTTTTTACCCGCCAGCGTTACCTCCAGCACTTCCTGTTTGAACCGGCGTCCGTTACAGCCTTCGCATTTGAGGTAAATGTCGGCCATAAACTGCATTTCGACTTTTACCTCGCCTTCGCCCTGACACACCTCACAGCGGCCACCTTCCACGTTGAACGAAAAATGAGAGGGTTTGTAGCCCCGCGCTTTCGACAGCGGCTGCTCAGCCATAACCTGCCGCAGGTAGTCATAAGCCTTGATGTAAGTGACCGGGTTCGACCGGGACGATTTACCGATCGGGTTCTGGTCAATCATTTCAATGGCCTTAATCAGGTCCACACTGCCTTCCAGTTCGGTAAACTTACCGGCTTCTTCGGCCGCCTCACCTTTCAGCCGGCTCAGGGCCGGATATAATACCTTGCGGATCAGGGTACTTTTGCCGGAACCCGATACGCCGGTTACGACCGTGAGCGTATTGAGCGGAAAGCGTACATCAACATCTTTCAGGTTATTTTCGGAAGCGCCTTTCAGAGTAATATAATTCACCGGACTCCGGCGAAACGATGGGGTCGCAATGGTATCGCGACCTGTCAGGAAGTTGATCGTATGCGATGCCCGCCCCGGACTGTCCGTACCGGTTTGGTCTGCATCGTCCATGATGTCCTGCCAGGTACCCTGGAACATAAGCTGACCACCGTGTACACCGGCATCGGGGCCAATGTCGATCAGCTGATCGGCCGCCCGCATCATTTCTTCCTCATGTTCAACAACAATCACGGTGTTGCCCATGTCGCGCAGCGATTCGAGCACACTGACGAGCCGTTGTGTGTCGCGCGGATGGAGGCCGATGCTCGGTTCGTCGAGAATATACATCGAACCCACCAGTGCCGAACCAAGAGACGTGGCCAGCTTAATACGCTGGTATTCCCCGCCGGACAGGCTGTTGGTGAGCCGGTTCAGCGTCAGATAACCAAGGCCTACGCGCTCCATGTAATCAAGCCGGTTCCGGATCTCGATCAGGATCCGGGTAGCTACCTGCTTCTGACCTTCAGGCAGGTCAAGTTCACGGAAATAGGTGCCGACACGACCGATCGGCATCAGCACCAGGTCGGTAATCGAAACATGTTCCTTTTCCAGTGCCGGGGTTCCCGGCAACTTTACATAACTGGCATCTTTCCGCAGCCGCGAGCCACGGCATTCAGGGCAGGTTGTTTTGCCGCGATACCGCGACAGCATAACGCGGTACTGTACCTTAAAGGTCTGACTTTCTACGTAGTCGAAAAATGCATTCAGGCCGCTGAAGTATTTGTTGCCTGTCCAGAGCACTTCTTTTTCCTGCTCATTCAGGTCGCGGTAGGGCCGGTGAATCGGGAAATCAAAGCGGATGCCGTTCCGGAGCAGCGGACGTAGCCATTCGTCGCTCATTTTCTCACTGCGCCACGGCGCAATGGCGCCTTCGAACACCGAGAGGCTTTTGTCAGGAAAGACCAGATCGGGGTCAATACCCAGGACCTTGCCGAAACCGTCGCAACGGCGGCAGGCCCCGTACGGGTTATTAAAGGTGAACAGGTTGACGCTTGGTTCCTCAAACTGGATGCCGTCAAGCTCGAATTTATCGGAAAAGACCCGCGATTCAACGCCCATGATGTCAACCTGGCAAACGCCGTCGCCTTCGTTAAAAGCGGTCTGGACCGAGTCCGAAAAGCGGTACTGGTTGTCTTCGTCGGGTTTGCCTTCGTCATCAAACCGGACCGTACTGCGGTCGATGAGTACGGAGATCTCCGGTGCCTGCGACCGGATGTCGGCCAGAGCAATCTGTTGCTCCTCCAGCATCATGAAGCCGGCTTCCAGAATTTCTTCCAGAAAAATCATTTTCTCGTCAATCACGATCCGGGTATAGCCCTTCTGAAGCAGGATTTTAAGCTCATCGGCCAGGGTGCGGCCTTCACGGATCCGGAGCGGAGCCATCACCATCACACGCTGTCCGGCAGGAAAGGTGTAGAGGTAATTCACGACACTGGTAACCGTATCTTTCCGGACGGGTTGCCCCGATACCGGCGAATAGGTAATGCCGACCCGTGCGAAAAGCAGCTTCAGATAGTCATAAATTTCGGTCGTCGTTCCAACCGTTGACCGTGGATTCCGACTCGTTACTTTTTGTTCGATGGCAATAGCCGGCGATACGCCCTTGATGTATTCGACCTCGGGTTTTTCCATGCGGCCCAGAAACTGCCGTGCATACGAACTCAGGCTTTCGACATACATACGTTGTCCCTCGGCAAAAAGGGTATCGAATGCCAGCGACGATTTGCCCGAACCGGACAAACCCGTTATAACAACGAGTTTGTTACGCGGGATGGCAACGTCTATATTTTTTAGATTGTGTACCTTCGCTCCCTTAATGATAATATGGCTCTTGGGATCAAGGTGATCTATGCCGGTAGGTGTAAGATTCTCGACAGCAGAATTCATTCAGTGAAATTAACAAACTGTATCTTAAGACTAACGGTTTTCAGGCGAAAAGGGTTTCTGACGGGCAAGGACATTTAGTGGGAAAATGGCTGATCCCGGAACCTGTTTTGTAACATGTCTGGCAATGGAATTTTATACAGAAGACTTTATCCGGCTGAGCTTGGCCGTATTGATCGGGGGGCTTGTTGGGGCCGAGCGTGAGTACCACGGTAAATCGGCCGGTTTCCGGACCATGATTATGATCTGCGTCGGATCGGCGCTCTTTACGCTGGCCTCGGAGCGGATCGGCAACAGCGGTGACCGGATTGCCGCCAACATCGTAAATGGCATCGGCTTTCTGGGCGCCGGTATTATTTTTAAGGAAGACAGCCGGGTCCGGGGACTGACGACGGCCGCTACCGTCTGGGGAATCGGGGCGCTGGGCATGTGTCTGGGCGCGGGTGAGTATGGCATTGCCATCATTGGCTCCGTTTTTATGGTGTGCGCCCTGTTGTTGCTGACGCAGGCCTCCAGATGGATCAGCCGGGTGAATCAGGTGCGGGATTACCGGATTGTAACGCCGTTTCGTCACAAAACCCTGATGCAGTACGAGAATTTTTTCAGAGAATGCGGGTTGTCGCCACACCGCGGCACCCAACAGCGTATAGGTAATGAGATAAGCGGCCACTGGCGTGTACATGGCCCTGAAAAAGCCCATGAGAAATGCATTAAACGGCTCCTGAGCGACCCCGAAGTCAAGGAGGTTGATTTTTAAAAGGGGCATGAGGCTAAGAGCATAGGGCGTAGTGAGTAGAGTGTTAGGGCATAGAGCGTAGGTTTCATAGTACAGCACGCAGCACTATGCTCCATGCCCTGTGCTTCGGGCGCTAAAAAAGAACTTTTTTCGTTTGTATTTAGTAATTATTTCGTCGTAACAGTTCATTATGAGACATATTGGTAAACTTCTGCTGCTGACCTCATTACTGACCAGCAGTCTGGCATTCGGACAGATCACCGCAGACCCCGAAGAACGGGGAGAACGAGGTGCTCAGGATCCGTTAAGATCGCGTACACCTGAAGGCAATCCGTTGCCGTTTATGCAGCGCCTGCGCTTTGGCGGGGGCATCAGCGGCTTGTCTATCGGTAATCCGTTCAGCATTGGTGTATCGCCGGTGGTAGCCTATCAGGCCTCTGAGCGGGCCGTGCTCGGTGTAGGGGTCAATTATGTATACACACGCCTTAAATTGTACGATTCGGCCGGACAGCGTTATAATTTTACGGCAAACCAGTATGGGGGGCGTGTATTCGGGATGTATGAAATCGTGCCGAAAATTATTCCGAACCTGTATGCACACGGTGAGCTGGAAAGCATCAGCGTGCAGGATAACTACAGCGGAGCCGGTTTGCCGGTGAACCGGACGTGGATCGCCAGCCCGCTGGTAGGCGTAACCTATTCGCAGCGTATCGGGCGGCTGGCGGGCATTAACCTGTCGGCTTTGTATAATCTGAATTATACCACTAGTTCCACTCAGGTGTACGGAAGTCCCTGGGTCTTACGAATTTCGTTTTTCTGATTTTTAGCGGGCCGCTATTACTCTACTCACGAGGGGGCGCTTTAACGGCAGAGAGTCTTAAAAGATATGTGTCGTTAAAGCGCCCTTCATTTGATAGTATATATTGTTACGATTTTGCTATATTGTATACAGAAAGTTGGCGTATAGGCATACTGGTAAATTAATTATACCGCTCTGGTGCATTTTTTATTGAATGAGATTAATGGTCAGCCCGGCAACTCGATTTTTTTTTATCTTTGCATGAGCCTGTAGATACATAAAAGAGCTGGTTTTGTGATCCAAAATTCAGCTTTTTTACTTTTATGTCGTCCCACCTACATTCTCCGGATAGTATGTAAACATTCGCTTTTATCATTTTTGAAGGTACATTTTCTGTGTTCTGCCTGTGCCGCTCGATCAAAAGACGCTTGAGTTGATTGCTGCATTTCGGGAATTACATAGATTTGTCTAAAATTCTTCATATAAGAATATGTTATTTAGTTCGGCTCTGTTTCTGTTTTTGTACCTGCCTGTTTTTTTGATAATTTACTTTATATTACCTGGACGTTGGAAAGCTATAAATCTTCGGAATGCGTTTTTATTTATTGCCAGCTTAATATTTTATGCCTGGGGTGAAGGTTTGATTGTGCTGATATTGTTGCTTTCGGCATTTATTAATTTTATTGCTGGCAAACTGATCGAAAAGGGGAACCGGAAGGGTGGGTTATGGCTCTCATTACTAGGGAGTTTATCACTTTTATTTTGTTTTAAGTATACCAATTTCACATTTGATACTATTCAGAGTTTGGCTGTTGCCTTACATTTACCGGTTTCCGGCAGTGTTCATCTGGCGCAAATAGCATTACCCATCGGAATTAGTTTTTATACGTTTCAGGGTATTTCTTATACACTTGATATTTATTGGGGCCGGATTCGGGCAAACAAAAGTTTTCTTGATTATGGCACCTATGTTGCCATGTTTCCGCACCAGATTGCCGGTCCGATTGTACGTTATGCTGATATTGCACCTGAACTGGACGAACGGGTAGTAACAATTGAAAAATTTGGTGTAGGAGTAGAGCGTTTTATTATTGGATTAGCTAAAAAGATGTTGTTAGCTAATACATTTGCTGTCATTGCAGATAAAATATTTGGAGTAAACCTGAACCAGATTTCTACCGCCACCGCCTGGTTAGGTATTGTGTCATACAGCCTGCAAATTTATTTTGACTTTTCAGGATACTCGGATATGGCCATTGGGTTAGGCAAAATGGTTGGCTTCGATTTTAAAGAAAATTTTAATTATCCATATATTTCCCGTTCTATTCAGGAATTTTGGCGTCGATGGCATATTTCGCTTTCAAGCTGGTTTCGTGATTATGTATATATTCCGTTAGGAGGAAATCGGGGAGGAGAGTTTAAAACATATAGAAACCTGTTAATTGTTTTTTTTGTGACAGGGCTTTGGCACGGAGCCAGCTGGAATTTTATTGTTTGGGGAGTTTTTCACGGTTTATTTTTGCTGATTGAGCGGGCTGGGTTAGGCAGACGACTTGAGCGGATATGGCCTGTTTTCGCTCATGCTTATACGCTACTTATTGTCTTGATCGGATGGGTCTTTTTCCGGGCGGAAAATCTGACAGTTGCAATAGCATACTTAGAAAAAATGGCCGGGCTGCTACCCTCGAAAGAAACTATAGCCTACCCAGTCTCGTATTTTCTGACAGATGAAAACCTCGTAACGTTTATTATTAGCTTCATTGTTGCTACTCCGGTTTATTTTGTATTTCATAGTCGTTGGCAGAAATTACCTGCTTTGTATCTCAGAGAAATACTCTATTCATGTATGCTGTTCGGCCTTTTTATTTTGTCCGTAATGTACATGGCGGCTGACACGTACAATCCGTTTATCTACTTCAGATTTTAATTTTTTTTACCGAGGCTTGGTTATTTTGTTTTTTTATTAGAAATTATCATATGAGAATTTTAAGATTTTTCATATTGTCTATAGGGTTTTCATTGTGTATTATATTTCCGGTTTTAGAACAGGGATTAGATATTACAAACAAATATCAAAGTACAGAAAAGAGACGACTTGCCAGCGTTCCTCTTTTCAACTTATCAGACCCAAAACGTTTCGTACGGGAGTTCAAAAAATACTATAGCGAGAATTTTGGGGGGCGAAACATTCTTTTTTATTTGTATAGTTTAGGGAAATATCGCTTATTACATCAGGCATCATTACCAGAAAAAGTGGTTGTCGGCAAAAATGGCTGGTTTTATGCTGGTAATAGTTTCAATTATACGGTTGATAATCATCGCGGCATGGCTCCTTTGTCAAAAGCGATAATGGAAAAAATTAAAAATCGTTTACAAAGCTACCAACGAGAACTTAGAAGCCAAGGAATCCACATGTATCTGATGATTGCTCCTGATTCATACACCATTTATCCTGAAAATGTACCTGATCATTTAAAGCTTAATGAATGTGGAACTCAAATGGATCAGCTGGAAACATATCTGATTCAACATTCTTCTATACAATTAGTCAATGTAAGAGACACACTTATGACTGCTAAAACCCATGCAGAAATATATTATAAAACGGATACACATTGGAATAATTTAGGTGCTTTAATTGCATCGCTAACGCTCGCCAAACGCCTGCGGCAGGATTTTCCGTCTATACCAAAAGTCAGCTCTTCAGAATATACCCTGCAGAAATATACAGGATCAGGTGGGGATTTAGTTACAATGATAGCCTTGAATAATGATATTCAGGATCCTAATTATTATGACATAATGTTGCCAGCCAGACTGAATGCAAGGCAGATAAATAGTATTCCGAACGCTGAAGGAGGGCTGCCGTCTTCTCAGTTTGCCTTGTCAAATCCTCGATTACCTAAAATGTTACTTTTCGGAGATTCGTTTAGTTACAGTATGAACCGGCTTATTTCTGGTTTTTTTCGGGAAACATTACTCTGCCCTCATAAAACTGTTGATCTTAAGTTGATAAGGCATGAAAAACCAGATATTGTAGTAATTGAGATAGTAGAACGTAATCTGAATGAGCTAGCTCGTTTATGAAACATTAACTAAATTCGCCATTCGAAAAATGTAAGTTACTTGATAAAGCTAATAGTCAAGTCTAATCGGATGTCATCACCTCGTTTTACCATACTGGCGTTTGGCTTTGCTGCCCTGCTGATCATGCCAGTGGCCGATCAGTTGCTGGGGCTGTCAAATGCGTTTAAAAGTACCGAAAATCGCCGGACAGGCGGGATGCCTGTATTGCACTTTCCGCATGTCAATACCTTTATCCGGCAGTTCGATCAGTATTACAAAGAGAACTTTGGCTGGCGGAATGCGTTGTTCTACGCCTATAGCCGCTGGAAATACCGGCTGCTGGGCGAATCGCCGTTGCCCGAAAAAGTAGTTGTTGGTAAAAACGGCTGGCACTATCTGGGCAACAGCTACAACAACGTCGTCGATCAGCACCGGAACCTGTACCCGCTGTCGGCCGACTCGGCGCGGATCATTACCAGCCGTCTGCTGACCTATCAGCGCGATCTGGCCAAACAGGGCATCCGGTTTTATGTGATGATTGCCCCCGACTCGCACTCGATCTATCCTGAAAATCTGCCGGACAACGTCGCCGCCTCAGCGGCACCGTCGCGGCTGGATGTGTTTAAACAGTACCTGACGAGCCATACAACGATCCCGCTGGTCGACATCCGTGATACACTGATTGCGGCGAAAAAAGATCATGTGGTCTATTACCAGACCGACACCCATTGGAACGATTACGGGACACTCATTGGGTGTGCCGCCCTGCTGAACCGCATTCGCCAGGATATGCCGGCGATCCCCGTACCGTTTACAGGCAATTATGCCATTAAACAGATGCGTGGTGCCGGTGGCGATTTGGTGCAGATGCTGACGTTGCAGGAAGAAGTGAAAGACTCGGTTTTCTACGAAATTAAACCGGCGCCGGTAGTTTCCTCCACGCAAACTGCCACGGTTCCGAATGATGAATACGGATTTCCGTCGCTACGCTTTGTCGGGACCGCCCCCGACCGCCCTAAATTGCTTTTTATCGGGGATTCATTCAGCCATAGCATGACCCAGTTTCTGCCCGGCTACTTCCGGGAAGCCTATTTTGTCCGCAGCAGCCACCTGAACCCCGCCCTGGTACAGACCGAAAAACCCGACATCGTCGTGGTCGAAATCGTCGAACGCAATATCAGTTGGTTAAAAGCCCTGTAGAGACGCAACATTTTGCGTCTCATGTTGCGCCAGCTATTGCGGTCTCATGTTGCGCCAGCTATTGCGTCTCATGTTGTGTCAGCAGGCTCTATGGGGCATTCCTTCGCAAAATCTTACGCACGCGGAGCCGCAATATTTTGCGGCTCTACGCTTAAATAATTGTAATTATTCAAGAAAATGACCACTTTTTATCTTTTTTCCTGATATCGATTTGGATAAAAGGTATTGAGGGCATTTAATTTGCAGAAATCTATAAAAATCATAGATTAAAAGCACTAAAACCCTATCTAGTACCAGGAGTATTAGGAGAATAGGTAGGGCAATTAGACTAACAAAAATCCACTCTAAAAGAATATTAATTCTATAGAGCTTGTATTTGTCACTGAGAATTTTGGAGAAAATTACCTTTATGCGACAATTTTTAACATCACTTGCGTTACTGGGGGTTTTGCTGACACCCTTGTTTTTATCGGCACAGAATGCGCCGGTAATTAATGCTACGGTTAGCGGTAAAATTGTGGATGCCCGCACCAAAGAACAACTGATCGGAGCAACCGTCACTATCAAAGGAACCACCAATGGCAGTACAACCGATCAGGACGGACAGTTTAAACTCATTACCGGCCAGAAACTACCGTTTACAGTAGTCATATCCTTTGTTGGCTTTCAGACGAAAGAGGTAATCATCAATGAAAGTAATACGGTAATTCAGCTTTCAGAAGGCACAAACCAGCTCGATGACGTGGTCATTACGTCACGCCGTCGGCAGGAATCATCGCAGGATGTACCGATTCCGATTTCTGTCATTGGCGGTACACGGGCCGAAGATGCCGGTGCCTTTAACGTAAACCGGCTGAAAGAACTGGTGCCAACCGTTCAGCTGTATGCATCAAATGCCCGGAATACGACCCTGAACATCCGTGGCCTGGGCTCAACCTACGGGTTAACCAATGACGGCATTGACCCCGGCGTTGGGTTTTACGTAGACGGGGTTTACTTTGCCCGTCCGGCCGCCACGGCACTTGATTTTGTTGATATTGAGCAGGTTGAAGTATTGCGTGGGCCACAAGGTACGCTGTTCGGTAAAAATACAACGGCCGGTGCCTTTAACATTACTACCCGCGCTGCCGCGTTCACCCCTGGCGGAAGCTTTGAACTGAGTTATGGGAACTATGGCTTTCTACAGGCAAAAGGCTCGTTAACAGGGCCCCTGAGCAAAAAACTGGCGGCCCGGGTATCGTTTACCGGTACTCAACGCAACGGAACATTTTACAACGTTCATACACAACAGCGGATCAACGACATCAACAACATCGGTTTCCGTGGCCAACTTCTTTATACGCCGACAGAAAACGTTAAAATCACCCTTATCGGTGACGTGTCTGACCAGAAGCCAAATGGTTATGGCTGGCCGGTTGCGGGTGTAGTGCCTACAAAACGAGCCGCTTATCGTCAGTTCAACGCCATTATTGCCGATCTGGGTTATAAACTCCCTTATTCGAGTGCTTTTGAACGCATTGTTGATCTGGATACGCCGTCGAAGGCAGATAACCAGCTGGGTGGTGTATCGGTTAATGCTGACATTAAAATCGGTGGCGGAACACTGACCTCAACATCAGCCTGGCGCTACTGGCACTGGACTCCGCTCAATGATCGTGATTACATTGGTCTGCCGGTGTTTACCATTTCGGCCGGTAACTCCATCCATGATCAGTGGTCGCAGGAGATCCGGTATGCGGGTCGTGTGTCGCCACGCCTGAGCGGTGTTGTAGGCGTATTCGGCCTTTGGCAGGATCTGAAATCGGATCCGGTGCAGACCGAAGAAGCAGGTTCGGCGCAGTGGCGTTTTGCCCAGAGTTCGACTAGTGCCCTCTGGAAAACACCGGGCCTGTTCGATAACTTCGGCATCCGGACAACCAACCGGATTCGTAGTACCAGTCTGGCGGTATTTGGCCAGGCCGACTGGGCAATCACCAGCCGTATCCACCTGTTGCCTGGCGTCCGCTACAACTACGATAAGAAGATTGCCAACTATAGCCGCCAGACTTACGGCGGTCTGCAAACCACTGACCCCGCTCTGGTTGCCTTGAAAAATGCTGTTTATACCAATCAGGCGTTCGACACAGAAGTAGATGGCGGCAATTTCTCGGGTCAGCTGACGCTGCAATACAAGGCCACTAATGCCATTAATGCATTTGGTACCTTTTCGGTAAGCTACAAGCCGGTTGGAGTAAACATTGGTGGTTTGCCGACGGCGAGCGGTCAGGTACTGCTGGATCTGGCGAAGGTAAAACCTGAGTTTGTGACGCACCGGGAGCTGGGCCTCAAAACAAAACCATCGCCAAATTCGGTACTGAACCTGACCTTCCATTACACCGATATCAAAGATTACCAGACACAGGTCCAGACACCGGAACCGGGTGTGAACCGTGGTTACCTGGCCAATGCGGAGAAGGTACGGGTACTGGGCGTTGAGCTGGACGGCAATATCCGTGTGGCCAATCGTCTGACGCTGAATGCAGCAGTAGCGTATACTGACGGCAAATATGTGTCCTTTAAAAATGCGCCGGTGCCGCTGGAAGAGACCGGTGGAGAGCAGGCATTCAAAGATGTGTCGGGTGGTGTATTGCCCGGTATCTCGAAATGGTCGGGTTCGGTTGGCGGCGAAGTAACCGCCCGTGGCAACCTGATCAGTCTGAAAGGTAATTATTTCTTCGGTGTAGATGGTTTCTACCGGTCATCGTTCTCATCGAGTCCGTCACCATCGAAATACCTGAATATTGATGGCTATAGCCTCGTCAACAGTCGTTTAGGTTTCCGGGCATCGAATGGGGTAACCATCTTTGTGTGGGGGCGTAACCTGTTTAATGTCAACTACTATGAGCAGTTGCTGGCTGCGCCGGGCAGTGCCGGTCACTATGCCGGTATCGTCGGTGACCCGCGTACCTACGGCGTTACGCTGCGTTACGCGTTTTAACCTGTACCACGGAATGATATTCTGTGCCGCACAGGCTTTTATGGCCTGACGGTCCACGGAATATCATTCCGTGGTACAGGTTTATTATACCAGCAAGGCTCTGCGAAGCAGGGCAAGGCGCTCGCGGAGGGAATAGCTGCTGATTTCGGTGTTCAGGCCGCTGAACGGATGCACCGAGAACAGCCGCGCTTCCGGCGAAAGCGTACCGTATTTCTGAAGGGCGTTCTGCCACACAAGACGATTCTGATAGGGCGCCAGTAACACACGCACACGCTGCAGATAACTGTGTTGGCGGGGTGTCCAGACCGGACGGTTCCGGTAGGCCGAGCCTTCGCCGGTTAACAGGTCCGGCAGTGATTCGGCCGGCGCATAAGGCATCAGTTCTGAAAGTACATATAAGCCTAGTTCTACGTTCAGCATCCGGTTTGCTAACTGACCCGGCAGGTTATACCGGTAGCGCAGACTAAAGGCCATCGGCTCCTGCCAACGCAGCAGGTTTGCCGTGTATGAGTAAGGATTTGTGGCATTTACGGAAGTTGGCATGACGTTCATAGGGTTGTTGTTTACTGTACATAACAAAGATGCAACCCCATAAACGTAATCTTTTTACGTTCTTCTGAAAATAGTCAGAAAATTCTTACTTTTTTTTCGGCAAGTCGCTCAATATTAGCCACGAAGACGGGAAGACGGGAAGCAGCACGAAGTTTTTTTATAACCACAAAGAGAGAAAGGCGGGAAGGAGCACGAAGGTGTTTTCTGTGAAATTATGCTTTATGTGTTTCCTGTATCCGGAATTATTTAATCTTTGTGCGGCTTCTTATCTTCCTTTCTTCGTGGTTAAAAATCCTTTGTAACGCTTCCCGTCTTTGTGGTTAAATCCTCATAAACGAAAACCCCCGGCCAGACACTGACCGGGGGTTGTTAGTTAGAACCAAACTACCGTAATTATCTGAAAACGGAATACTATCCGCAATGCTCCTCAATCCGGCCATCACCGGCGGCCGCGCCGTGTTTTATTGGGCCATCAGTCGCAGGCTGGGGAAATAATAGACCCGGAACGATCCGTTGTCGTTAACCGACCAGCCTTCGCGCCGGGCAACGTCGAAGAGGCACTCAGAGACGTCGGACTGATATACTTCATAACCGCGTTGACGCAGATAGAGCTTCACGCCAAGCGTGGTGGTGCTGCCTTCTGCCAGAATCAGGGTGGTGGCCGCCATTCGAACGGCTTGTTTGTCGATTTTCTTCAGTCCAGCTTTCATCGGAAAGAAATACGCACGAGTGCGATTAATTAGGTTTCGAATACGTTGTTGCCAATTCATTATAGCTTAATTCTGACCATGTAGCGCACGGTGCACTGCGCCTGGTTATACACGATATACTCATTCTTCAGCAGGCTGATACCCCGGCGGGCAAATACTGAATCGTAGCGCCGGTTGATCTTGTGTAACGCTTCCTGATCCAGGGACATATGCCACAATTCGTGCTGAGTCAGTTCGAGTTGTTCACCGACATGGACTTCATAAATAGCCAGGTAGCCTTCACGCTGGTTGCCCCGTGCCCACGTGGCTCCGTGGAGTGAGGTGTAGTTGAGCGATTTACTGAACTGGTCGGCGAAATAGATGCCATAACCAAACATTTTGCCCGTGATCACAGCGCTGGCCGGTCGCAGTACCAGTCCGTTTTTCAGAATCGACATCCAGTTTTCGGAGCGGCTGCCGTGCCAGAGCAACTGCGTTTTCGGGTTATGGCTCTGGCCAACGTGGGCATCAAACGCGGTTTGGGTCAGCTCCTGACGAACGCTGAACGCCGCATCGAATTTGTCGGCATCGGTGCCCATCATGCGCTTGATGAGTGTAATTACCCGATCGTCGGTGACCGGAGCAACGGTCAGGTTAAGGCTGGCCAGCAGGTCTTTGGGCGCTTCGTCGGGGCCTGCCTGCTGCTCGTTCATTTCCACCTGGCCGCGCATGACATCC
Organism: Arsenicibacter rosenii; assembly: GCF_001870735.1. Classification (GTDB taxonomy): domain Bacteria; phylum Bacteroidota; class Bacteroidia; order Cytophagales; family Spirosomataceae; genus Arsenicibacter; species Arsenicibacter rosenii. The sequence continues at coordinate 74,008 of NZ_MORL01000019.1, forward strand.
AGCGTATCCTGTTCGCCCGATACCTGGTTGTGCAACTGCTGAAGCGCGTCCTTGTCCGTGGGTTTGATCTTCAGCAGGTGGTCATTAACTTTTCCCATCTTGCGCGGAATGATCTTGAAGAGCTCAATCAGTCTGGCGTTGAATACCTGCGGATCGAGATCCTGCCGGAGCATCGCTGCCAGTTCATCGAGAATCTCCTGGGCCCGCTCTACCTGCTTGCGCGTTACCTGATCGGCCGTCACCACGTAGTTCTGCGAGATAGACCGGTTGGCCAGTTCCATCAGCCGGCTGATCAGGCCCCGAACGGCATCGTCTTTAATACTGCCGGCATCGGTCGACGGCCCCTGCACGGCAAATAGGTGGGTCTGGTCGACATAACCCTTGGCTACTTTTTCCCGGAATTTTTTATCCCACTGATTTATCGGGTAAGTCGCTACGGCTTTTGACCCGCCGATCCGGCCATATTCGACCGTAAACGTACCGTCGGCCTGCTCACGCATTTCATAGTATTTGTTGTTGTTTTCGGCCGTTACCATAATCAGCTTGCTGACGCGCAGAACGGGTTTCCGGCTGACACTGGCTGCCTGCTGCGGGGTCAGGGTAGAGGACACCGTAGCCGCGACCGACGCTGCCGGTACGGTAACTGTCTGGATGGTTTTCAGGGCGTCGGCCGGATTGATCCAGTCTTTAACGCGTTGAATAACAGAGCCAAGCATAGGGTTTGTGTGGTTGGTTATGGCTTGATTTTGGGCGTTTTGTGCAGGGGGCAGGCTAATGCGGTACATTGTGTTCGGGCGATTAGTCAAACAAACGTTTCAGGGTAAAGATGCGGTTGCGGCTGAAGCCGACTTTTTTGGTCGAGAACCGTGCCCGGTCCTGGCTGATATCATACGCCTGCAGGTGTTCCGGCAGGTTGGCATAGCGCTCAAGCTGGCTTTGCCACAGGGCCGGCTGCATAAACTGGCCGATCAGCAGGCGGGCGCGGTTGAGGTAACGAAGTTGTTTCGCTGTCCAGACAGGCCGGACAACGTCGGAGGGTGTGGTGGTGGTCAGCAGACCAGGGAGTATAGCCGGAGAAGCTGTCGGGGTAAGTTCTGCCAGTAAGTAAAGGCCAAGTTCAACGGCCATGAGCTGGTTGGCCGATAAGCTGGCGGGTTTACGGTGCGGCCGTGTTTCGGCTGAACCAGTTGACCGGCCCATAACCGGGCTGGCGGGTAACGATGATCGGAGTTGGAATGAGGTGTTCATGCGCTTTGTTGTTTAGCATTCAGTTTACGTGTTGTCCTTGGTGATACAAAGATTCACCCACAAGAACGTAATCTTTTTATGTTCTTCTTTTTTTCTGAATTTTTTACTCAGAAAATATTTTTCCGCTCTTTTTCTGCATATTTCCGGTCTAAAGCCTAAGCCGTATGTATACACGTTTTATTGCCCTCATAATCTGTTGGTTAGGGTGCGTTAGTGCCTTTTCGCAAGTACAGCCAACCCCTGTGCAAACGCCGGAATCGGTTGTTAAAGACCTTTACAAACACCACGATCAGGACCAAAGTCCGTTTTTTCAGACCAGGAGCCGCGCATCGGTTGATACTTATTTTGTCAGAAAACTGGCCGATCTGATCTGGAAAGATGTGGTGTCGCACCAGGATGAAGTCGGCGCCATCGGAGCCGATCCGCTGTATAATGCGCAGGATACCGACATTAAAAACCGGTCTTTCGGCAAGGCCGCCATCCAGAACGGACTGGCCACGGTTACGGTGTCGTTCGAAAATTTCGGAGAGAAACAGAAGGTGCAGTTCCTGCTGCGGCAGGAAAAGGAGCGCTGGAAAATTGAAAATATTAAATACGCCGACGGCAGCTCGCTCATGGGCTGGCTGACGGCCAACTAACCCATAGGCATCCTGAAAAAGAAAGCGCTGCTTCAACGGAGGCAGCGCTTTCTTGGCGTTCATGGGTATCTGTTGTTTACTGATGGAACAAAGGTACAGGAGCAAAAACGTAATCTTTTTACGTTCTTCTTTTCAGGAGATAATTTTTTTAGTAAAATTGTAGCAATAGTATACCTGAGCGAGGGATTGATGTCATGCCCATTAAGCGCAATAACGGGTCGCTCATTCACTCTATCGCTCATTCACTCATTCGCCCATGCCCATTACCCGATCTGCCTTTCAGCGTTACCGCCTGATTGATGAGTTGATCAGTCAGTATCCAAAGCAGTTTTCCAAACAGCGGTTGTTCGAGATCTGCCGCGATAAATGCGGCATCCGTTCGGTGTCGTCGCTTGAAAAAGACATACAGCGATTGCGGGAGGACCACGACGCGCCGATTGCCTATGATAAAAGAAGAGACGGTTATTACTACACCGATCCACAGTTCAGGCTCCTGACACTGATGCTGAACCCCGACGACATGGAGGCGCTTGACTATGCGCGCGAAGTGTTGGCCGCGACACAGGGCGATTCGGTAGCCGACGAACTCAGTAACGCCTTGCAGAAAGTACGCCAAAGCCTCGACATTATCCGCGAGGTGAAAACGGATACGCCTACGCGGCGGGTTGTTTATGTCGAAGAGCGCATACTGGGCGGCAACCGGCATTTCGTACCTGTCCTGATCCGGGCTGTGAACCAGAACCGGCAGGTGGCCTTCCGCTACAGTAAGTACGATAACAACGACCCGAAGGCGGTTCAGGAAAAAGAGTTACCCCGCTTGCGGGCCCTGCACCCGATTTTGCTGCGGGAGGTCTGGGATAGCTGGTATGTGATTGGTTATGATGAAAAAACGGGGCAGGAGCGGACCTTTGCGCTCGACCGGATGAGCGATCTGGAAATTCTGGATGAGCCCTGTAACGTACCCGAATCCATCATGAACAACGTCAGTGAGTTGTTTAACCATATTTACGGCATTACCGACAGCAGTGGCCCGGTAGAAGATATTGTTCTGTCGTTCACGCCGTTGCGGGGGCGTTATGTCAAGGCCAAACCCATTCACCAGACGCAGGAAGTGCTCAGCGATACCGATGAGGCCTGTGTCGTCCGGCTGCGGCTGGCTCCCAACCGTGACCTGATGATGCACCTGCGCAGCTACGGTGAAGACCTGACCGTGTTGCAACCAGCCAGCCTGGCAAAGGCCATCGCAGATTCGTTCAGGGCGGCGCTGGCGCATTATAACGTTTACGTTTAACCACGGAGAACACGGAGGTTTGCACCGAGGACACAGAGGTTTATTCTGCTCTTTTTGTCCGCTGTGATTTATAAGAAGATTTTATAGCTTCCCTGCGCATAGGTGCGGGTTTTGATGATCAGTTTCTTTTGCGCGGACAGATACTGGTACTCATCGTTGCGGAGCAGGTGACCGTCGCAGATAAGTTTAACGGGTGGTTTGTCGAGATGGATGCGAAGAATATGCGGTTGCTTTTTACCCGTAAACTGTATGCGTATGGTATTGCCTTGTTGCCCAACCGCCAGCGATAGGGGTTCCTGCGTTTTGGTGTCGTAGGTGGTGAAGGCAGTGTTGCCCTTCGGATACACCAGCCACGTCAGGTAACCTGCCGACAGACTGTCGCCCAGCCCCGTGTAGGCGCGTTTGACCGATAGCGGAATCACGGCTCCTTCCCGGATAAACACCGGAAACTGCGCCAGCGGGAAGTCGCGGGTCAGGGTCTGCCCGCCGTCCAGTAGCTTGCCGTCGTCGAACCAGTACCGCCACTGACCGGCCGGCAGCGTCACTGTATTGGTCAAATCATCTTTGTAAACCGGAGCGACTAACAGGTGATCGCCAAACAAATAATGGTATTTGCCGTCGACGGGGCGTTGCAGGACAGGCCCTCCCTTATGCCCCGATACCACGTAACTGTACATATACGGAATCAGCTCGGTGTGCAGCCACGCATAGGTCCGGATAATTCCGAGTTCCTGACGGCTGCGTTTCCAGAGGGCCCGTTCGCCGTGGCCACCGTTCAGAAACAGCCCGCAAAAGGCCGAAAACTGCGCCCAGCGGATATACAGCCGTGGCGGAATGCTGTCGCCGGAAAAACCGGCAATGTCGGAGCCAATGATATTGTAGCCGAGGGCCGCGCTTTTCAGAATACTTTGGATCGCCGATTCGAACCCTTGTACACCGCCGAGGGCAATGTCTTTTCCGGATGCTTCCCCGCCACCGGCGCGGGCCGGTGTCTGCCAGTAGTGCTTCTGGTCGCCCACCCAGTTGACGGGCGAGGCATCAATCGGGGCAAAGCCTTCGGGGTGGAACCCACGGTCCATCGCCCGCGCCAGGGTCACAAATTCCGGATTCTGCGTAAGGCCGTGTTTGTATTCATCGCGGTAGTAGTGATCCATGTACTGCCGTGTGGTCATCCAGCCACCGGCGGTTTTCTGGTATAAAAAGGGCAGCGGGCCAAACTGTTGCCGGAAAAGGGTACCGGTGCCGTCGAGTTTCCAGCCGTCAATACCGAAGTCGAAAACCTGTTGTTGCAGGCCCCGCCACCAACGCATCGCCTCCGGACTGGTGTAGTCGATAAAGCCGCCTTTGCCTTTCCACCATTTAATCTGTTCGCCGTTCCCGGCCAGGTAGCCCTTTGCTTTCGCCTCCTCAAACCAGGGCCCCGACTCCTGCATTCTGGTGTCCTTGCTGTACCTGTTAACCATCGACGTCATCCAGAGCACAACGCGGTAGCCTTTATCCTGTAAGCCGGTAAACCATCGTTTGGGTGACGGATAACGGCTGGTATCGACGGTGAAATCATTGTATCGGAGGCTCCACGGGCTGTCAATCAGGATGGTCCGGACCGGAATATCGTGGGCGGCATAACCGGCCAGCAACGAGTCGACATAGCCTGCGGTATTCCGGTCATCCTCCCAAAGCCAGCATTCGAGCGCCCATGCCGGAGTCAGGGGCGGATGGCCGTGGCGCTGCTGATTGAAGGGAATGCCCCAGAACGGCAGGATGAAATAAACGTAGCCCAAAACGGTCAGGCCGACGAGGGTCAGGCCCAGTATTTTTCCGATTTTCTTCAGCCGTTTTTTCATAATCAGTAGACGTAAATCGGGTTGGTATAGACCCACGGAACCCATTTGTCGCCGAGGTGTACGCGTGCGACAAGGCGGTAGTTGCCGGCCGTTACAGGCTTAGAATACGCATAATCGTAAGCATTTTCTTTGCGGTCAATCTGCTTGCCGTTGCGGAAAAGTTCGAATGTGACGGGATACGGCGAAACCGCTTTGAGCCTGCTGACTGATGTTGCTTTGACGGAGTCGCCCATGATTGCATTCAGCTGGCTGCGGGCATCGGTGCTGTAAAAGCCAAAGCCTTTTGCCTTTGCCAGATTTTCGAAAGAAATGTAGGCATGGCCCTTCACGAGACCGTTTTTCAGGGCACGGCTCGACAGCGTATCGCAGAAAATGTGGGTATTAATGAAGTTAAAGGAGTGAAAATAAGTGTCGAGTTCGGCTTTGTAGGCCCAGCCGGCCGCGTCGGGTTTGCCCAGTAATAGCTTTTCCAGCAAACCCGGTTTGACAATACGCATCGTTTTGGCGTTTGAGCCTACCCATTCCACCATGCCGTCTTTGGTGTAGCGGGCGCGGATACTTTGGTTGTTATGGGCATCGGCGGCGCCCATACCGACAATCCGGCGGTGTTGATTGAGGGAGTCCCAGCGGGCGAGAATTGCCGTCTGTTCATCGTACAGCTCGCGGTAGCCCCAGTGTTTGAACCGCCCGCTGTTGACCATACTATTCAGCACAAACGGCAGAATACCGCTTTTTTCGTCGATCAGGTCGGTGTGGATGTTATAAATTTCCATTGCCTGATAGTCGGGATTTCCCCAATCGTGGGGCTCTTCGGTATGGACATACAGCACCAGCCCGCCCGGCTCCACCACGCTCCGGATAACGGTATCCAGACTCTGCTTCCAGTTAATAACCGTCGGGCGCAGGGGCGTAACCATCAGGCCGTCGGATTCGGTACCGGACTCCACAATCAGCCCGTCGAAGGTGCCGTGGTAGGCGCGGGGGAAAGTGTCGAGGGGTGCCCGTTTGTGGTCGGAGAAAAAGAGAAAATCGAGTTGTGCCTGTTTTGCCGCCGGGACGATTTCCGAAAGCACACCACGGCTGTCGTGCGACCAGTAGCAGTGAGCATGCAATACGCCTTGGTAATCAGGTAGTGGGATGGGATGCTGCGGTTTCCGGTACTGTTGCCATAGCGCCTCGCGGTCAGCTTCGAGCGTGGGGTAGGTGACAAAATGATTCCAGAGCGGTTCTGCCAGCAGATATCCGGCGACGATCAGGAGGAGAATAAACAGGACCTTCAGGATACGGAAAAAAACGCGCAGGAGTTTCATAAATAACTTCCGGCCAGCGGATTACTAACCTGCATCTACTACGGGAAAACGGGGCAAAGGGGCTATCTTTTTTGTATTATGAGTACTTTCAATAGCCAAAGCAACATGTCTGTCGTCCCGACAGGAGGACTGGGTCGCCGTTGCGCAGATCTTATCGCATTCTACGTCCAGAGATCCCTCCTGCGTCGGGATGACAAAAGTTGATTATTTTTTTATTAAATCTGCCGCTTTTTCGGCGATCATGATGACGGGCGCGTTGGTGTTGCCCGAGACGATGGTCGGCATGATGGATGCGTCAACCACACGCAGCCCGCCGATGCCATGGACCCGCAGTTCGGGATCGACGACGGCCAGCTCGTCGGTGCCCATTTTGCACGTCCCGACAGGGTGGTAAAGTGCCTCAGTCAGCCGCTGTACGTGGTGCCACAGGTCATCGTCGGATACGCGTTTGGGCGGCATAATGACTTTTTTGCGGTACTGACTGAAGGCGTCAGCTTCGATGATGTCGAGGGCTTTCCGGATGCCCTTAAGCATCATCCGCCGGTCGTCTTCGTGGCTGTAGAAATTCGGCTGAATCAGGGGGGCATCCAGCGGACTTGCCGAACGCAGCCCGACACAGCCACGGCTTTTGGGTTTTAGCAGGATTGGCAGAATGCTGAAGCCATCGGTGCGGGGCAGCGTGTTGATGTCGTACAGATTAGCTTTGTAATCGCTGCCGAGGTGGAGGGGAGCAAAATGGAACTGGAAATCGACGCGGTCGTCCGGCGCTTCGAGGTTGATGAAGGCATTGGCTTCGAGCGGGCTACAGGTGAGCGGCCCGCTTTTGGTTATTGCATACCGGATAAATGACGAAAGCTGGCCCCAGGGCGTCAGGAAACGGTTGGTGGATACGGGTTGTGAGGCCAGTGCGCTGACACCGGTAAACGCATGGTCCTGCAGGTTTTTACCGACGCCCGGCAACGCATGTTTTACCTGAATGCCGTACTGACGCAACGTATGGGCAGGACCGACACCGGACAGCAGCAAAATATGCGGCGACTGAAATGCCCCGGCCGACAGGATCACTTCGCGGTTGGCATAGGCTTTTTCGGTCGCATGTTTACCCGTAAAAAACTCAACGCCAACGGCTCTGTCTTTGTCGAGTAATACTTGTTTGGTCATGGCGTTGGTGACCACTTTCAAATTCGGTCGGGTGAGCACTGGTTTCAGAAAAGCAGTTGCAGTACTTTGACGTTTGCCGTCTTTGATGGTAAACTGGAGTAGTCCGGCGCCATTCTGCCCGGGGCCGTTGGGGTCATGGTTGAGCGGAATACCGGTTTGCTGACAGGCATTGACAAAGGCGCCGGCGAGCGGCGTCCGGAAGCGGGTCGCATAGCCTACCGACAGTGGCCCGTCGGTACCATGATAGGCAGGGTCAAGCTGAGCCGCCTGCTGATTGTGCTCGGAACGGATAAAATACGGAAGTACGTCGTCGTAGCGCCAGCCCGTGTTACCGGCTCTTGCCCAGTCATTGTAGTCCTCGCGATTCCCCCGGACATAGGCCATGGCATTGGTAGAACTGCTGCCGCCCAGCGTTTTTCCGCGGGGCAGGTAAATTCGGGTACCGTTGAGTGCGGCCTGGGGTTCGCTCCAGAATCCCCAGTCGACGGCGGAGCGGTGTAGTTTCGCATAGCCCGCCGGTATATGGATTTCCATTTTTGTATCCGGTCCGCCAGCTTCGAGCAATAGTACGGTCGTAGCAGGATTTTCAGAAAGCCGGTTCGCCAATACACAACCGGCCGAACCCGCTCCCACAATGATATAGTCAAAACGCATAGTCAGATGGGTAGAAAAAATAGGATTATGAAGATATATTTTTTTGTTATTCACCGGTTATTCCTCAGCGTTTTTTCGTTTGAGAAACTATAATAAAAAATGATAGACTCTTTATTTGCTAGAGTAGGTGTGGTAACTTTATTTTATATATTGGTTTTGTAAAAATGTTACTTTTTATTGTTTTTAATAATTATTGTTATGCGTATTACTTAAATATTAAGTGAAAGTTAGCTTTTAATAGTACTATGATAACATCTGAATTACTGGAATATACGTAGTTTTGTCTAAGTTAAACCGAATAACTTCATGACAACACGTCTATACAGGCAATTTTGGATTATTTTAGTATTTATTGTTTTTCTGGGCGGAGGGAGCGCTTGGGGGCAGATTGTAATCAGTCAGGTATATGGAGGCGGCGGGAACTCAGGCGCAACGTATCGAAATGATTTTGTTGAGTTATTTAACCGTGGAGCTTATCCGGTCAATATAAGTGGTTGGTCTGTTCAGTATACATCATCCAATGGAACTACATGGACTGCAAAAACTGACTTACCCAACATAACTATTCCGGTTGGAGGATACTTGTTAGTTTCAGGAGCTTCAAATAATACTACTGTTGGCGCTTCTTTGCCTGCAATAGACGTAAACGGGAATATGAATTTAAGTGCAACAGATGGAAAAGTTGCATTAGTTAGTACAACAAATGCCTTGAGTGGAGCATGTCCATCCGGAGCTACAATAGTTGATTTTGTTGGATATGGAAGTACTACAACATGTTTTGAAGGAACTGCTTCCGCTTCTGCTCCAAGTGCTACCAGCGCTATCTTAAGGGCTTCTAATGGGTGTATTGATAATAATAATAATACGGCAGATTTTGCTAAGGGAGCACCTAATCCCCGAAATTCATCAACTGCTGTAAGTCTTTGTATAACTACGCCTACGCTCACGGCTACACCGTCAGCGCTTACAGGAAATAATGGGTTTACCTACATGGAAAGCAGTGGGCCGGCGAGTAGAACCGTCTCACTGTCCGGTGGGGTATTTACCGGAGCGACAGGGACAATAACTGCCTTAAGCACATCAACAGCTGTATCGGTTTCGCCGACCTCTATCCCTTTTTCCGGCTCAGCTTTACCCCCTGTTTCATTAACTGTTACGTTAGCGGCAGGTTTGTCAGTCGGCACTTACTCTGCCACATTAACCTTCGAAGGGGGCGGGGCAACCGCTAGTGTACCAATAACCGGCACGGTCACATCAAATACGGCTCCGGCACTGAACACAAACCCCGTGAACCTGAGTGGTTTTTTTACCGCAATCGGCACCCCGTCAACGGCCCAGAGTTATACCGTTAACGGCGTAAATCTGACAGGGCCGGTAACGGTTTCGGCGCCAGCAGGGTATGAAATCAGCCTGAACGGCTCCGCATATGCCAGTACAACAACGGTTTCGCCGGTGAGTGGTTCGGTAAGTCAGGGCGTATTTGTCCGGCTGACGGGTGCCGCGGTCGGTAGTTTCACCGGGACGGTTACTCATGTCAGTACCGGCTTAACGGCTACGGTACCGGTGAGCGGTACGGTAAACCCACCGGCTGCCTTGACAGTCAATAGCGCAGGCTTAACCTTAGCTGGTACCCAGGGAACGCCGTCGGCAACCCAGTCATATATTGTTTCGGCAACAGCCCTGACAGCCGCACTGGTTGTTTCTGCACCGACAGGCATTGAAATCAGTTCAAATGGTACCTCATTCAGCTCGTCGCTTACGCTGGCGTCATCAACAACCAGCGCGACGATCACGGCGCGTCTTACCGGACTGAACACCGGTGCATTCAGCGGAAATATCACTAACGTGAGCGGCTCGTTAAGTGCCGTTGTTCCGGTCAGTGGTTCGGTTAGCTCAACCGGTGAGATTGTCCTGACCGGAGGAAGCTACACCCAGAATTTTGACGGCATCGGCACACAACTGCCAACCGGCTGGTCAGTACGGACAGGAGCTACGGCTACCGGTCTCGGATCAACACAACTGCTGACAGTTGCACCGACGCTCTGGAACAATACCGGCGGCTCCTTCAAAAACCTGGCATCCGGGGACATTGGTTTGTCGGCATCAACGACTGATCAGGGTAACGCAACCGACCGTGCACTCGGTGTCCGGCAGTCGGGATCACTTGGCGATCCGGGGGCGGCTTTCACGGCTAAACTGGCCAGAACAACCGGCTTCCAAAGTTTCAGTCTGACCTTTAAATTACAAAGCCTTGATGCTTCGTCGCCACGGGTAACTACCTGGCGGGTTGACTATGGATTCGGCGAGACGCCAACCTCTTTTACCGCATTGACGGTAACCGGCCCGTTGACAGTGGGGGGGAGCGCTGTCAGCAATAATACCATCGGTGTTGATTTTGGTACTGCCCTGGATAATGTAAACACACCGGTTTGGGTGCGGATTGTTGCCCTATCGTCCAGCAGCGGCTCAGGAAACCGCCCGACTACCGGTATTGACGACTTTTCATTAACCTACAGCCCGGTTCAGCCGGTTCTGACGGTAACACCAGCGTCATTAACAGGCGCTAACGGACTGGAATATTTTGCCGGCAGCGGCCCGGCGAGCCGGACGGTTACGGTAAGCGGTAAATTCCTGACGCCGGACGCCGGTAATATCACCGTGACCACATCAGATGCCACAAACTTTGCCGTGTCGACGGATGGAACCGCATTCGGCGCCACGGCCAGCCTGCCTTATACCGGCTCTGCCCTGGCGGCCACAAACCTGATTGTCCGGCTGAATAACAGCATTGCCATCGGCGATACCTATGCCACTACGCTGACAATTTCGGGCGGTGGCACCACGCCGGTGATGATTCCGGTCAGTGGTACGGTGCTGGCTGCCGGCACGAAGGTATTACGGGTCCAGCCCGTTACGCTGAACAGCTTCACCACTACCCAGGGTACATTGTCTGACGAACAGACCTATACACTTACAGCGACGAACCTGACTGAAGACATTGTTATCGTTGCGCCGGCCGGTGTCGAAGTAAGCGAGGTGTCAGGAATCGATTTTGCCTCGTCGTTAACGCTGCCGGCCTCCACTACGCTGGCAACCATCTATGTTCACCTGACTGGTGAAACCGTCGGATCCGTGAATGGCTCAATTACGCATGCCGCAAACGGTCTGTCGGCGGCAGTAACGGTAGGTGGTACCGTCAGTAACTCGGTGTCAATCGGTGGTTTGATTACGATGGCAGAGGCCCGTACGGTAGCCGTAAACAGTGTCGTAACGCTGCGCGGGCAGGTGACCGTCAGCAGTCAGTTTGGCGGTAACCTGTTCTATGTACAGGATGAAACCGGTGGTATCGCGTTTTATAATGCCTCAACGGCTTACGGAAATCAGGTGCAGCTGGGCGACAGGGTACAGGCAACCGGTTCGGTAACGGTATATCAGGGTGCCCGTGAACTGGTAATCACCAGTTTCTCCGTGGTGCAGACGGGACTTACCCCGCCGGCGCCGAAAGTAGTTACCTTAGATCAGCTGACGGCAAACGAAGGCTGGCTGGTTCAGGTGGATAATGCGGCGATTGGCGGAACGGGTACCAGTTTCTCCCCGACAACTTACCCGCTGACGGCCGATGGTGCGTCCGGTACCTTATATATCAAAGCGCAGTCGGGTGTCAACGGCGCCGGTAAGCCTGCTTCGGCTACCATCATCGGGATCAGTGAACATTACACCAGCGGGGTTACCAATATCAATGAATTGATGCCGCGTCTGTTATCGGATGTGTCGGGCGCTACGGCTCCGGTCGATCTGACCTGTGCTATTCCGGGGTCAACGACGCTGACGGCTGATAAAACCCTCGACATTGCGGCCTGGAACGTGGAATTTTTCGGGGCCGATGCCGGATCAATCACCTGTGCGCAGGGTACCTATGCCTACGACGATCAGGGACCGCTGAATGAAGCCCTCCAGAAAACAAACGTGGCCACGGTAATCAACAAACTGAATGCCGACATCATCGCTACGGAGGAAGTGAGTGATATTAACCTGTTTGCCCAGATGGTGAGCAGTATTCCAGGCAGCTACAGTTATGCCTGCTCCGACAAATTCTCGTACTTTTTCCAGGACGAATGCCAGCAAACGGTAACGAACGGAAAAGTATTCGGGCCGACGGCATACGGTCAGAAAGTATGTGTCATCTACAATACCGCTACGATTACGCCAATTCCATCGGAAACGAAAGCGTTGCTGCTTAATTCGAGTTCTACCTATACCTATCCGACCGGCAATGGCTGGGCGTCAGGGCGTTTGCCGTATATGTTTGTGGCCAATGCAACCATCAACGGCGTTACGCGGAAAATTCACGTAGTGGTTATTCACGCGAAATCAGGCAGTGCATCGGCTGACTTCACACGCCGTCGTCAGGATTACAATGATCTGAAAACCGTGCTGGATACACAGTATCCAAACGCAAACATTGTGATGCTGGGCGACTATAACGACAAGGCAACGGCATCTATTTACACCGCATCGCCTATCTCGTCGTTCAACAGTTTCGTGGCTGATGAAACCAATTACGCAACGCTGACGAAGCCGCTTGAACTGCAAAACTGCTCGACATTTAACTCGTCGGCCAGCTTTATCGATCACATGATTGTGTCGAATGACCTGAACCGTGGTTACCTGAGCAATTCGATGTATGTACTGCAGCCGTTCAGCATCCCGGGCTATGGCACGACCACCTCGGACCACAACCCGATTGCTGCCCGTTTCGACCTGTCGCAACTGCCTGCACCGACCGTGGCCCTGGCCGCGAGCGGTACGGTGACCTGTGCTAACCCGACCGTAACCCTGACCGCCAGCGTGACCGGAACGGGTCCGTTTACCTATACAGTCGTCGGGGCAGGTATAGTTTCACAAAGTGCAACGTCAGCAACCGTAAATCAGGCAGGGACCTATACCGTTATCGTAACGGATCAGGTAACGAGCGCTACGGCTAGCGCCACGGCTACGGTAACGTCAAATACCGTTACCCCGACGGCCAGCCTGGTAGCCAGCAATACCCTGACCTGTACACAAACCAGCGTGACACTGACGGCTTCCGGCGGACAGAGCTATACGATTGCCGGTCCTGGCCTGGCCACACCGGCGACAACCAGCATGGTTGTGGTAAATCAGGCGGGATCATACACGGCAACAGTCGCCAATGCCAACGGCTGTCCGTCAACAACAACCGTAACGGTTGCTGCCGATCAGTCGGTGCCATCGGTAAGTCTGGTCGTGTCGGGTACATTGACCTGTGCGCAAACCAGTGCGACGCTAACGGCCAGCGGGGCAACAAGCTACACGCTGCTCGGTCCCGGTCTGGCGAGTCCGGTTATCGGAAACACGGCTGTCGTAAGTGTTGAGGGAGTATACACAGTTATTGGGTCGTATAGCAATACATGCAGCGCCACTGTTTCGGCGGGCGTTACTTCTAACACCATTGCACCAATGGCTTCGCTGGCGGCGAACGGCGCAGTGACCTGTGCATCTGTAGCTACGCTGGTGGCCAGTGGCGGAAGCAGCTACACGTTCACCGGACCGAACGGTGTCGTAAGCAGCACCGGTACAACCGCAATCGCTACGCAGGCAGGAGCATATACCGTACTCGTGGCTAATGTGAACGGATGCACCGCGACGGCACAGACAACGGTTGTCGCCGGTACATTGCCTCCATTGGCTATGGTTGCTTCCGGAAGCGCTGTTGGTTGCGGGGCATCAAGTGTTACGTTGACAGCCAGCGGGGCGACCAGCTATACAGCCGTCGGTCCGGACTTTATGGAGACGAACACAACCGGTGTATTCGTGATCACCAAAACAGGTAGTTACACGGTAAGTGGTTTAGTGAATACGGGCTGCGTTGCCGTTGCTACGCATACCGTCAACGCGGGAATCACCCCATCGGCAACCAATGTCCAGGTGGGCAGTATGAATAAGAGCACGGGTGGCTGTATGAGTGTTCTGACGGCCACGGCTACCGGCACCCGCTTTACATTCACGGGCCCTGATGGCTATGTATTCAGTTATGTATTCCGTACGCCGGGTACCTATCCAATCGTAGCGCCGAATCTGCCGGTAACTGGTGGGTATACGTTAACCGTATCAGGAGGCGATGGTTGCGGATCTGCCGTATATCCGGTTACAGTAACCGAAATGCCTTGCCGTTAAGAAATCAGGCAGAAACAGAATAGGCGAAGGGGGCAGTCACAGACTGCCCCCTTTTTGCTTATACCAGCAACGTATCCGTTACCTTGCCGACATCGAAGCTGACTTTCTGGATAAATTCGAGCTGGCCGCGCAGAAGCCGGTCGTCGGCGGTAGGGGCTACTTTTGCCACTGTGACAGTCTCGGGTTGCGGTTCGGCTGTGGCCGGTGTCGATGCTACCGGAGCGTTCAGTTTGCGCAGGCTTTCGGTGAGGCTGGCCAGCGACCGTTTTACCAGCCGGATGCCATCGGCAGTGGCCGGTTTCGGCAGTGAGCCGGTGGCCAGGGTTGAGGTAATGGTGGCGACGTTTGACGACAGAATGTGGTTCAGCACCACAAACTGATGGACTTCGCTGCGGTGCCATTGCTTCCACGACGGTTCGGAGGTCATCCGTTGAAAAGCCGCTGCAAGGTTGGCCGAACTTACGTACACGTCTTTGCGGGCCAGTTTATACTCTGTGATGGAAATGGATTTGCCCGACAGCCCGTCCGACATGATTTTCAGAAAGGCAATGTTGGCCTTGACGACATCGACCAGCAGCGGCTTGAGCTGATCCGATTCCCAGCGCGGAAACAACAGAAAACTGGCCGCAAAAGCAATCACCGACCCGACTACCGTATCGAGCACCCGCTCTTCCAGAATGCCGAAACCGCCCATGCCCAGAAAGTGAAACAAGATCAGCAGGTAGGGCGTCATCAGCGTAACCATCACGACATAGTTGGTCCGCTGAAAACTGAACGCCCCGATCATGAACATCAGCATGGCCAGAAACAGTACGGTGGTGTTGCCCGTCGCCAGTAAAATCAGCGTACCGATTCCGCCCCCGACCAGTGTCCCGGTCAGCCGTTCGTAATTACGCTGCTTGGTCAGGCTGTAGCCGGGTTTAATCAGCACCGTGATCGTCAGCAGAATCCAGTAACTATGGTGACCCAGCGGAAAGGATTTGGCCACAATGAACCCGACCATACAGGCCAGTGCCATCCGCAGTGAATGCCGGAAAATCGACGAATTCAGCGTCAGGTTGTTCACAAACATCTTCGGGTCAACCTCCTGATGGGAAATAAACCGGTTAAAGTCGTCAGGATAACGGGCTTCTTTGGCAACTTTCGCGTTCGGGTCTGCATACTGCTGGATCGTATAGAGCCGCTGGTGCAGATTCCGCAGGCTCACGAGCAGTTTCCGGAGCACCAGATTACTGGTTTCGGGGTCTTTTTTGCCGATGTCCTCAATCCGGAGCCGCAGCGCTTCAAGGTGGTTGGTCAGGTCCGTGTGGCCTTTGTGGGGCCGGTTCGACTGGATGGACAGCCCAATGTAATCCAGCTCAATGGCCATGCGCCGGATCAGGCGGCTGATGTCGCGCAGTACGCCGGTATGGCCGAACCGCTCCCGGATCGAGGCGTAGTCGTAATACATCGCCACGATCTGTTCGTAAAGATCGATCACGTCTACGAACGTGAGTACCAGTACTCGGCCGGTCGAGGTCGATTCCTTCACAATCTGGCGGCTCTTAAACAGCAGTTCACGGACAGCATCCTGTTTTTCGGAAACCGTTACCTGCTGCGCCAGTAATTTCCGGTAGTCTTCTTCAAGGTCCGTACTGGTATTATAGAACTCGGCTTTAATGAGCAGAAATTTAGAAATTGCGTGCACACACTCACCCAGTGCCTGCTGGGCTGCGCGGTAGGGCAGCAGCTGCACCGACGACAGGCTGATGGCCAGATACCAGAAACCGCCGAGGGCAATCAGGCCGGCATACTGCCAGACTTCGGTGTAGGTCAGCGGCCGGTCCATCATCAGGATCATGATCAGCAGCCCGGCGGTGCCGATGGCCGTGGCGCGGTTGCCGTAGACGCCGAACATGGAAAAAAGAAAACTGAACACCAGAATTTCCGGACCCAACGTCCAGTTGCTGGCCCGCAGGAAACCGGTCAGCAGGGCCACCAGTACAATCAACCCCCAGCAGACGAGCATCCCGTTCCGCTTATGGATAACCGGCCCCGGCGAATCTGCAATGCTGACGCACAAGGCGCCCATCGACACCATCATGCCTAGCTGAAAATGACCGAACTGTGCCAGCACGACAGACGGAATCAGAATGGCGAGGGTAATCCGTAGTCCATCCGAAAAATGCTGGCCGAATAAAAAATACCGTACCTCCCGGACTTGTTTTTTCATGGTGGTAATGTGTTGTCGGGCTGCCTGCACGCTACCTGCGCACGGAATCGGTGGTTAGCCCTCCGTTTATATAACGTATTCCGGGGCATTGGGTTCACCGGCCGGCTCCAATCCGTTACCAGCCGGTACATGCATAACGGGTGCATTTTACGGACATAACCTGATAAAAAACACACCTGGTCAGAAAAAGGTATTCATGGCATATTTCTTTGGCTTCAGGCCGATGTGGGCTTCAAACACGCGGGTGAAGTGGCTGAGGTTGGTGAACCCCAGCTGGTAGCCGACCTCCGATACCGTCAGCGTTCCGGTGGTCAGCAGGCGGGCGGCTTCCTGCATCCGGAACGCCTGATAATAGCTGAAAATACTTTGGCCGAAGATCTGTTTAAACAAACGTTTTAGTTTGGTCTGACTCATGTTGGCGGTATCGGCCAGCTCCTGCATGACCGGCGGCGTGTCTAACCGGCTCAGAATAAGTTCTTTTATGGCATAAAGTGCCCGGATATCGTGGCCATTCAACGCATGGAATTGCGTCTCGCCGCGTTTTTCCAGTTCCATCAGCAACCGGCAAACCAGTTCTTCGGCCTTAATGCGCAGCAGGAATAAACCCAGCGCGGTGTTGGCACCGTTTAGTAGTTCGGTAACAATGGCCTGTAGCGCGGGCGACACCATTTGCTCGAAAAGCAGCGGACGGGTGTTTTGGCGCAGGCTTTGCAATACCGGCGAGGGCGTTTCCGTGTCGGGCAGACGGCTCAGGTAGTCGGCACTTACGTCGATGTTGATGGTTGCGGTATGGCTGTGAACGGGGATGGCGGTATCCGTAGTCAGGGTACTGGTGGCAATCAGAACAGATGGTATCGCCTGCTCTGACCCGATTGCATCAACCGGCAGAAAACAGTTCTGAAACTTGAAGAGGACTGTTTTATCCGCCGTGTGCAGGCCGTGGTGGTCAATAACCATGTCCTCATACAGTTCGTAATTAAAAATCATCAGGCGGATGTGCTCGCTGAAAACAAATCCGGCACAGTAGCCTTTACCATACCGTTCGGGAATGTCCAGCCGTCCGTTGGTTATGGTCGTCCCTGTCATCTGCGCAAACCGGTGCAGCACAGCGGGGGTAATGTCTGCCTGTACATTGGTCATATACGACTATTTTTAGGTCTAAAGTAGCTATTTTAGCCATACTATGCCAGCTAGTTTTGCCACATAATCAAACACAGCAAAACGATGCTACTTAAGAATAAACAGGTTGCCATTATCGGAGCGGGACCCGTTGGGTTGACGATGGCCCGGTTACTACAGCAGAAAGGCGTTATGGTGACCGTCTATGAACGGGATAAGGACCCACAGGCACGGATATGGGGCGGCACCCTTGACCTGCATCCGGCCACAGGTCAGCAGGTAATGGCACAGGCAGGGCTGCTGGAACGTTATTTCGCCCTGGCCAGGCCAATGGGCCGAATCCTGACCGACGATCAGGGGGCTGCTTTCTTTACACGGGAACCACAAGCCGATAATCCTGAAATAAACCGTAATGTACTGAGAACGATGCTGCTGGATAGTCTGGCTGATAAGACGGTAGTATGGAACTACAGGCTGACCGGACTCGCCGCCCGGGCCGGAAAATGGCAGCTGCACTTCGCGGGTCAGCAACCGGTTATGGCCGATGTCGTTATCGGAGCCAATGGCGGGCTATCGGCTGTGCGGCAGTATCTGACAGATTCGGTGCCCCGCTATACCGGTACGGTCATTATGCAGGGCGATGTGCCGCAGCCGGAGACCGGTTGCCCGGCTTTTTACCGGCTTTGCAATCGCCATATCCTGATGGCCGCCGCCAACGGTAATCTGCTGGTAGCCAGCCCAGACAACGATGGTGCGCTGACGTATGCCGTCATGTTTGCTGCCCCGGAAACGTGGTTGCAGCAGCAAGACGTTGAATGCCGGGAAGACAGTGGTATCCGTAGCTATCTGGCAGGGCGTTTCAGCGGGTGGGATGCGTGCTTTCAGGAATTGTTCCGGCATACGGCCGCGTTCCGGTGCCTGCCGGCGCGGAGGCTGCCCCTGGACCAGCCGTGGCGCCCGGACCGGCCTTTACCGCTTACGCTCATCGGCGATGCCGCCCACCTGATGCCGCCGTTTGCCGGGCAGGGCGTTAATACGGGCTTGATGGATGCGCTGATTTTGTCGGAGAACCTGACAACCGGCCGTTTTGGGAGCATCGCAGACGCCATCCGCGATTACGAGGCGCACATGCGGGTGTATGCGTCGGAGGCTCAGCAGGAGTCTGCGCAGAACGAACAGGCCATGCGCGAGCCGGACTTTTCGTTCCGGCAGTTGATGATGAAAAGCGGCGATCAGTAATTGTGTAGGAAGGCATAATGCCTGCATCTCTTTTTGCCAAATGGCAAAATAGTTTGCTGTTCCCGGTCGCAATTTTGCCCTGTTCATTAACAAAACGAAGGGTAAACATGGCAAAGACAGTTTTAGTAACCGGCGCGTCGTCCGGCATTGGCGAAGCAACGGCAATTTATCTGGCGCAGGCGGGGTATACGGTTTATGGCGCAGCCCGTCGTACCGACAAATTGCAGGCGTTAGCGGTCTACGGTATCCGGCCGGTAACACTTGATGTGACCGATGATGCCAGTATGACCGGTTGCATCGCCACGATAGCCCGCGAGGCCGGAGCGGTTGATGTGCTGGTAAACAACGCAGGCTTAGGCTCATACGGTGCGCTGGAAGATGTGCCGATGGCCGAAGCGAAAAATCAGATTGACATTAATCTGTTTGGCACTGCCCGGCTCATTCAGCTGGTATTGCCGGCAATGCGCAAAAACAAGTGGGGGAAGATTGTCAATATTTCGTCGGTAGGCGGAAAAGTAGGGCTGCCGATGGGAAGCTGGTATCATGCCAGTAAATTTGCGGTCGAAGGGCTCAGCGATTCGCTCCGGAATGAAGTGCGGCCGTTCGGTATCGACGTAATTGTGATTGAGCCGGGTGGTACAAAATCGGAAATGATAAGCATCGGGGGCAATGATTTACAGCGGGTTTCCGGTAAGACGGTTTATAAACCACAGGCCGACAGACTCGTGAAGATGTATGACGACATCGAAAAAAATGCGGTGGAGCCGGTTGAGATTGCTAAGTTGATCAAAAAAGGTATCGAAGCCCGCCGTCCCCGTGCACGATACGTAGGTGGAGGCATGGCTGGCGTGATGCTGTTTTTTCGGAAAATTTTGTCTGATAAACTTTTTGACCGACTGATAATAAGTCAGATGAAATAAGAAACTATGGAGCAGCTTATCAATTACATCCTGCAGTTTGGCCAGCTGAATCAGCAGCAGATTGATCTGATAAAATCGAAGGCTATCAATAAAAAAACGCCTAAAGATGCTTATTACCACGAGGCCGGTAAAATACCACGCGAAGTGATTTTTATTAACGAAGGCATTATGCGGATTTGTTTTTACAACAATAAAGGCGATGAAATCACGAAGTATTTCATTGATGAAAACAATTTTCTGGCCGACATCAACAGCTATAATCAGGGTATTCCGTCGACCGAATACGTGCAGGCCGTTACGGATTGCCAGTATATCGCGTTATCGAAAAAAGCCCTGGACGAATTGTCAATGACCATAATCGGATGGGATGCGATCATTGCCAAAATAACCGCCAAAGGGCTGGCCGACAAAGTAAACCGGATCAGTCCGATGATGACGGAAGATGCTACGGAGCGGTACCTGAACTTTCTGACCAACTTCCCGTCCCTTGCCAACCGCATTCCGCTGGCGTATATGGCGTCGTATTTAGGCATTACCCAATCCTCGCTGAGCCGGATCCGACGGAATATTCGCTGACAGTTACGTTTGCCGCTCTCTTTCAGCCAGTTCAGTGGGCGTGATGCCAAACTGTTTCCGGAACGAAAACGAAAAGTGGGAGTGCGTTTCAAAGCCCAGTTCCAGGTACAGGTCGGAGGGCTTGCGCTTGTGCTGACCGATGAGCACATAGGCTTCCTGCAACCGCTTCCGGATCAGCCAGCGGTTGGGCGCTTCATGGAAGATAGCCTTAAAATCCCGCTTGAAAGCCGATAAACTGCGGCCGGTCAGGTAGGCAAAGCGATCAATAGGCACATTAAACCGGAAGTTACGGTGCATAAACGCTTCCAGGTTGACCTTTTCGGGCATGTCGTAATCGAACAGGATACTGGCCAGATCAGGAGCAGTTTTCAATAAAATCACCAGCAGTTCCTCATATTTCAGGTTTTCAAAGGCTTCGTCCAGTTCCATTACGCCTCGTTGATACGGTTTCAGTGAACGGATAAAATCGTCGGCCAGGCTAGTTTCAGGAAGCCGGATCAGTGCTTCATCTGTTTTCGGAGCCGCTGGCCGGGGGAGCTTGTGCTTTTCCTGAAACTGTTGAAGAAAGGGGGTATCAAAGCAGAAAATAACCGGTTCAAACGGGGCGTCCCTATCCGGCAATACGAATTTTATCAGCCGGTTTTTCCGGGCAATGCCGCATTCGCCTTCGGTAAAAGTATGCGTCTGGTTGCCGTCGAAAAAGCAAACGCTTCCCTTGACGATGTACATAAACACATGGTCGGGAATAAACTGCTCATTCAGCAGCCCCGACCGTGTATCGGTGGTGATTGCTCTCATTGGATATGGCCGTATCGGATCATACTGTCTACAGCTGCAAGGATAGCCTGTTCCTGCGTAGCAACGGGTGTCCAGCCCAGTATTTTTTTTGCGTTGGCATTGCTCACCCGCCGGTTCACATTCAGCAGCATGACCGCTTCCCGTGCTTTCGGATTAACCAGTGCCGCCAGCCGGAGCATCCAGTTGGGAATGGTTCTGGCTGAAACCTTACCCGCTACCTGAGGCCGTTTGCTGCGTAACAGGGCCGCAATTTCCGGAAACGAAATCTGGCCGTCGGTGGTGGCAATAAACCGCCCGCCGTTTGCGTCGGGGTGGAGCATGGCTCGGATATGCAGATCGGCCACATCGCGTACATCTACTACATTAAGCGGAATATGCGGAACGGCTTTCATTGTGCCGTGCAGCAATGCTTCGAGCAGGTGGAAACTGCCGGAAATGTGCGCATCCAGCGAGGGTCCCAAAATAGCCACCGGATTGATGGTGGCAAACTCCAGGGGACCGCCTTCGTTTTTGATAAACTCCCGCGCGGCCTGTTCCGCCAGTGTTTTCGATTTTTCATATATCGATAGCCCTTTCAGGGTAATATCGGTCCAGTCGGCTTCAGTGGTTTCGGTTGTTTTATCCGTATGGCTAAACCCGACGGCTCCGAAGTTAGAGGTCATTACCACCCGTTTTACACCTTCTTTCCGGGCAAATCTGAGTACGCGCAGAATGCCTTCAACCGCCGGCCGGATGGCCTCCTGTTCGTTTTCGGGGGATTCCAGAAACACCGGCGAAGCCACGCTTAGGACGTAGGTGCAGCCCCGCATGGCCTCAGCCCAGTTATCATCCCGGGTAAGTTCAGCCTCTGCAAACGAGAGCCTGTCGAAGAAGGTAATGCCGTGGTCTTTCAGGGTGTTGATCAGTTTATCCTTGTTGTTGAGGTTACGCACGGTTGTCCGTACAGTGTAGCCTCGTTGCAGCAGTTGCAGGATAATCTGCATGCCGACAAATCCGGTACCGCCGGTCACTAATACAGTTGTTGTCTGGTTCATTGTCTGAGCTGTTTTTACCCGACAAAGGTCAGCGGATTTTTGGCTGAATATTGTTCTGTAAAGCCCAAATGTGTTGTCCTGAGAAGCTCAGAAGCCGGTTTTTACCGGCCCTTAACCGAAACAGGGTATTGGGTTCCGCCAGATTGCCATTGCCTCTGATTTACTTTGATAAACCTCAATCCGGGAATGGGGTTCTGGCGTCAACTTTCGATCTTTGCGCCGACAAAATCTGACAGCAATGCACTTAGCAAACAACAAAATTCTCATTACGGGAGGTGCCACGGGGATCGGTCTGGGACTGGCCGGCCGGTTTATTCAGGAAGGCAATACGGTACTGATCTGCGGTCGCCGGCAGGAGGCACTGGACGAGGCAAAAGCGACCTTTCCGGCGCTGATTACGTTTCAGTGTGATCTGGAACAGGAGGCAGAACGTACCCGTTTGTATGACTGGGTTGCCGAAGCCCACAGCGATCTGACCGTGCTGGTCAATAATGCCGGTATCCAGAACTGGATGGGCCTGAACGACGAGGCATTCTACGAAAAAGCGGCAAAGGAAATCAGCATAAACATCGCGGCGCCGCTGCACCTGACGCAGCTTTTTCTGCAGTTACCGCACTTGACGACCATTATGAATGTGAGTTCGGGGCTAGCGTTTATTCCGCTGGCGAAGGTGGCGGTCTATTCGGCTACCAAAGCCTTTATGCGCTCATTCACACTCTCGCTGCGGCACCTGCTGAAAGGCAGTAAGGAAGTAATCGAGATCATTCCACCGGCGCTGAATACCAATCTGGGGCAGCCAGGGCTGCATTCGGAATATCCGCCGGTCAGTGATTTTATTGAATCAATCTTTGCACAGCTTAAGGAAGGAAAAAATGAACTGACCTTCGGAACGAGCGCGGCCCGTGCCGAGGCCAACAACGCCGTCATACTGGAATACTTCAACCGGATGAACGGAGCCTGGTAAACCATAATCAATACGATACTAAACGACCGCCGAACGAAAAACGTCCTGATGATCCTTACGCAATACCCTGATTTCGCCCCGATTACGCGCCATCTGCGGGCCATGTATAGTTCGCGGCTGCTGCTGGCTGCTGTTCACCACCTGCATGTGTTTGAGTACTTACAGTACGGCCCGCTGCCGGTAGCTGAGTTGCAACGGCAAACCGGCCTTGCCGACCGCCCTGCGTCCGTTCTGTTTCCGGCTCTGTGCGCCATGGAACTGCTGACCCGCACAGCCGACGATAAACTGGCACTGACCGCTGTCGGGCAACACCTGACCCGGTCGGCGTCGCCGACGATAACCGGCTATACCGGTCTGGAGGCCGGTGATCCCGGCGTACTCGACATGACGGACCGGTTGCGGAACGACGGCCCGCTACATAGTACGGATGGCATTGCTTACGTGAAAGAGGGCGAAGGTCCGTCGCCGATGGATGATCCGACTTTGGCCCGGACACTGACGCTGGCCCTTGCCGGTCGGGCCAAAGCGCTGTCGCCGATTGTGGCAGCTAACCTGCCGCGCCACAGCGGCCATTTGCTCGATGTGGCGGGCGGGAGCGGTTATTTTACCTACGAGTGGCTGCTGGTCAATCCGGAGGCGACGGCCACGTTGTTTGACCGGGAGGCGGTCTTGACGGTGGCCGATGAGTTACTGACGGCGTTCAGTCAGAGCGGCCGTCCGGGGGCGGAGACGGTGCGGGAACGGGTAACGTTTTTGCCCGGCGATATGCTGACCGATCCGTTGCCGGAAACCGATCTGCTGCTGGCCGCCAGCCTCTTTCACGACTGGCCGGACGATACCTGCCAATTGCTGGCCGACCGCTTTGCCGGTGCGCTGCGCTCCGGCGGGGAGTTGTGGGTGCACGACGCCTTCCTGAACGATACGCTGGACGGGCCGCTGCCGGTTACCGATTATTCGGCGCAGCTGTTTTGGGTGACCAAAGGCCGTTGCTACAGCCGCGCCGAATACAGAAAATGGTTTCGTCAGGCGGACTTAACCACACCTGACGAAACCATTCCGACCCAAATGGACTACAGCCTGATCCGTGCCTTAAAAAGCTAATCGTTCCGGGTCAGTTCGGCCAGCCCGACCCCATCGTCGGCCGCACCGTAATAAACCCATATCCGTTCGCGGTTCTGATCCTGATCAAACCACCTGACCCAGCCGTTGGAGAAGACTACGTTCGGGAAAAAGCCTTCGCGCTCCCAGGTAAGTTCAGGCGTTAAGAGCGGGTTGGCCGACCGGTCAAGAATATGGTCGGGATTGTTCCGGTTGAGCAGCACAAGGGCCAGTGAGTAGGCTGATGTGCTGCTGGCACCGTGGTAAAGCACCAGCCATCCTTCGTCGGTCAGGATGGGTTCCGGTCCGGCGCCAAGCTTCTGAATTTCCCATTCGGCGGCCGTCGGGCCAAACAGAAACCGGTTATTCCCCCAGTGAATTCCATCGACGGATTCGGCCAGCCAGACTGACGGTTTGCCGATTTCATGCACCATCGGGCGGTGCATCAGCACGTATTTACCATTGATGCGTTCCGGAAACAGGCAGACGTCTTTGTTGGGTGGCGGCAGGATCACGCCCAAACGGGTGACGTCCTTAAAATCGGTTGTTGTGGCCAGCCCGACTGCCGGACCATGCTCCGATACGGCCGTATAGGTAATCCAGTATTTGCCGTCCAGAAAGGTAATCCGGGCATCTTCGATGCCAAACGCTTCGTCGGGGCGGGCCGGAAACAGGAAGGGTTTTTCGTCGATGGTAAAATGAACACCGTCTTTACTGCGGGCCAGCCGCAGGTGACTAAGCGATGTCAGGTAGGTTTTACCGTTGAGTGTAACCACTCTCGGGTCATAGGGCCCGTCTGGTTCACGGAATGTTTTGACCGTTAAGGTTGGCAGGCCGTCGACGGTTTCGACCACCGGAATATGAAGCCAGCCTGCTTCGGGGCGGGGCGCTTCGGCTACGCGCAGCAGCAGGATAAACTCATCACCGACGCGACAGGCTGCCGGGTTAAACGCGCCTAAAACATCGAACCCGTCTACTGACGGTTTCACGTCGCGGGTTTGGATAATGGGTTGGTCAAAAAGGCGTTTCAGCGAATAATTTTTCATGGTTGAGCTGGTAATCGAGATCTTAACGGAGAATGGTTATGGTTCCCCGTTTGGGCGGTTCTGTTGGTTTTAAACGGATTAAGTATGTATAAGTGCCTGTCAATAAGGGTTCTCCGGCATAGTTGCCGTCGAAGGGCTGTGCATAGCCTTTTGAATAGAAGACCACTTCGCCCCACCGGCTATAGACAATAACTTCAATATCCGGATAATCGTTAATCCCGGTTAAGACCCAGGTATCGTTCAGGCCGTCGCGGTTAGGGGAAAATGCGGTTGGCACATAAAAGCCGAGAGCTAGTTCGATCCGTACGCTGTCGCTGACCGAACAGCCAAAACTGTCGGTTACCGTCAGGGTGTAGGTAATCGGGGCGGCGGGTGTACTGGTTGCATTCCCGATGGCCGGATTGTCGAGATAAAGCGGAGGGGTCCATCGGTATTGATACCCCGTACCAATGTCGCCGGGCAGGAGCGTAGGAACACCCGGACCCGTTTCCAGGACCGGTGGCAGGTTGAGATAGGCCATCGGTCTGACGACTACCACCATCGTAGCATTACCGGCCGCACAGCCCGAGAGATTGGCTGGCGGGGCATAAGTAACCGTAATACTGCCGACGCCGGCTGCCTGCGGAATAAATAAATTGCCGATAACACCCTGCCCGCTGAAAGTGCCGCCTGCCGGTGTGGCCGACAGCGGAACCGGTATAGACGATGGCCCGCAGATCGGCCCGATCGGGACAATCGAAACCGGTATTGTTGAATTTTGCAGCACCTGATGCCTGTCGGAGAGGATGGTACAGCCATTGGGGTAGGTAACCCTGACGGTGTATTGGCCCGCAAAGGATGTGCTGAGTATCGGCGACGTGCCACCGGGTTCAATGGTCCCGTCTCTGAACCACTGGTAAGCCGGTAAACCGGTCGGGCTTGCTGATAAAATCAGGCTCGCCCCCAGGCAAACCGTAGGGTCGCCGGTTATGGTCGGTTTCGCCAGCACGGGACTGCTCATGGTAACCGGTGCCGAGAGAGCCGTGCAGCCGCCGGGCACGGTGACTTTTACCGTGTAAGCCCCCGAATCAATGCTTTTGATCGTGTTTGTCGTTACACCGGTAGTGACCCCGTCGCGGAACCATTCATATTGGTAGCCATTTAACAGATTGGTTTGTAAGTTGGCCGTCGCGCCGGGGCAGAAGGTGGTGCTGGCGGGTTGGGCAATGCTGACCGATGGCGGGCCGCTAACGTTCAGGATGATTTCATTCGAGCGTGCCGTACAGCCGTCCGGACTGGTAATGACAACACTGTATACGCCGTTGACGTTGGTTTGTATAAATGGACTGTTAGGGTTGCTGATAAATTGATTATTGCCCAGGTACCAGGTGAGGGCGCTGCCGGTCAGTGGGGAGATGATGCTCAGCGTGGCCGGTCCGGAGGCGGTGCAGCCAGTGGTTGCCGATACATTACTAATGGTTACGGTCGGGGCGACGGCGGCCGGAATCGTAAACTGTACGCTTGCCGAGTCGCAGACACCGGCCTGTGTAATCCGGACGCGGTAATTGCCGGGGGTATTTACCGTTAGTGTCGAACTGCTTTGGCCAGTGATGGGCTGGGTGTCTTTAAACCACCGGTAATCCTGATTGGCTTTGCCGTTTGGTGCACTGATCGTCAGGGACTGTCCCGGGCAGATGGGTGGCGGTGTTGGCGAGGGAGTACTGCCCTGTTTGGTATAGGTAATGGCCGGCGGGTCGATTTTGGGGCAGGTGGTGTAGATGAGGGTGTATTCGGTCAGGCTTTCCGAAACTTTTTTCCCGTCATTATATTGTTCGGCGATAGCGGCAATCGTAAACTGACCACCGGTAATAGTCTGAGAGGGCGTAATGGTCAGTGTAGCCTGACCGTTGCTGGGGCCTGCTGTCAGTGAGGTAGAGGAGGGAACAGGAAGCGGGTTGGCAGCACTATACCCGTTTTTCCAGCTCACGTTGTCTAAGGTGCCGCCCGCAGCATTTTTTAGCGGAGAGCTAAGGCGTATGTTTACTGTCAGAACAGGAGGAGGGGATGCCAGGCCAAGTACATTGATAACGAGCTGATCATAGGCATACGCATTGAATTGTGAACTTTGATTTGACTTCTGGCAACGGAGGATCGGATTGCCGAGCATAAACGTAGACGTTTTACCCGGACCGGAACCATCTGGCTGACCGGACAGGAAGTCAGGGGAAAACCACAAGTATAAGCTGACAGGAGCAGACTGGATATTTGCCGTTTGCGGACGTGTTCCGATTGGTTCTGTCACGAAGAAGTATCCGCCCGGGTCATTATAGGTCGCTCGTGGTAATTTTATATCGCCAAGGTATTGGAAATTATACAGGTTAGCGATTGTGTCCGGGTTACAGGGATTACCGAAAACCGCTGGGTCAGAAGGTGTTTTTGTTAATTTATAGGTTAGCTGTAGCGATTTATCAGTACTTCGATATAAACTGACCTGAAGTTCGGCGGGCATTTTGGCGACATCGCCGGCAGTAACGTAAAAATGAGCCAGTAACGTAAACATGTCCGGGTTTGGATCGGTAAAGTAAACCGTCCTGAACATTGTTCCTCCATAAATCGTCTGAGCATACCCTCTTCCAAAACAGACACACAGCAATATCAATAGCCAGTAACGATTCATCATCCGGTTAAAAAAGGACTAAGCTGAGAAATAATTAGTTTAAGTCTGGGTTATCAGGAGTAAAGATACGAGAGCAGGCACGAGTGCCAAAAAAATAGTAACTTAGCTTCTCAGGACCATTCACTCAGTTCTTTTGCCACCCGCCTTAATAACGTGTTGAGGGCATTGAACCGGATAGTTACAAAGCAGATTTTTTACTTTAAAACCAAACAGAAAAATGGCGATTAAACACCTTTTCGAGCGCGATAATGCTGCATTGATGAGCCCTCGCCGGAGCGGTGCGTATTGGAATGATGGAATAACCGCAGCCGGACGTAGTGACGACGATCTGGATGATGACGACGATGATCTGGATGATGATGCAGATGATGACTTTCTCGATGAAGAAGACATTGATGACGAACTTCATGACGAAGACTCGCGTTTCGGTCGTGGCTTCGGTGATCCGGATAACGACGAATTTCTTGAAGAAACCGACTTCGACGACGCTGTGCTGGATTTCGAGGAGGAAGATGATGATTTTAAAGATGATGTCGATGATGACAGCAGTCTATATTAAGTAAACGTAAATAAATACACAACGTTATGGAAAATCAGAATAAGCAGGCAGAAACACCTGAGATCGATGAGGTAGCTCCTGACAGTGATACACAGTCGTCGGCAGCCAGTGCTCAGGGAAACCGTAACAACGCTGAACTGAGTAAGGAAAACACGGGCGGCGATGCTTCTGAAGATA
This sequence comes from Arsenicibacter rosenii, assembly GCF_001870735.1. Classification (GTDB taxonomy): domain Bacteria; phylum Bacteroidota; class Bacteroidia; order Cytophagales; family Spirosomataceae; genus Arsenicibacter; species Arsenicibacter rosenii. Next base: position 102,747 of record NZ_MORL01000019.1, read on the forward strand.
AAGCCGAAGGAAATTGATATGGATTTTGCCCTTCCGGGAAGTTATAGACTTCCCGGAAGGGCAATGATTACGAAACTGTCAGGCACCGCAGCAGTGTCTGGCACTTCATTTCTGTTTCCTGCCACTCACGCTCGGGCACAGAATCTTCTGTGAGGCCCGCTCCGGCGTATAATGTTGCCTGCCGGTTTTCCAGCTTCAGGCAGCGGATGTGAACAAACAAATGACTTTCTTCCTGAATATTGACCGGACCTAAAAAGCCGCTGTAAAACTCGCGGTCGTAGCCTTCGTGTTGCTGAATAAACTGAAAGGCCGCCGCGCGTGGCATACCGCATACGGCTGAGGTCGGGTGCAGAAGCCGCAGCATAACCGTGCCCAGCTGCGGGTAATGAACGGCCCGGGTATTCACCGTGAAGTGGCTGCCCAGGTGCATCAGGTTACCGGCCTGAATGGTCCGGGGCCCTTCTTCGAGGTATTCTCTCAACCGGATTTTCTTAAAGCACTCAATAATATAGCGGCTGACCAGCGCCTGTTCTTCTATTTCTTTCTGTGACCAGAGGGCTTCGGCAGGTAGTTTTTCCGTTCCGTCGGGATGAAACGCGGATTGGGTGCCTGCCAGCGAAAGGGTCCGGAAAAAACCGTCCCGGTCAACGCTCACGAGCCGTTCGGGGGTAGCGCTGATCCAGATTTGCTGGTATTCAGGCAGCCAGACCGCCGAAATAAACGCTGTCGGATAGGCCTGACATAAGCGGTCGAACAGACGCAGGACATCGGGCTTCTGGCCGAACGTGATGGTCTTTGTTCGCGAGGCTACCACTTTCCGGAATCCGCCTTTTTTCATGTGGCTGACGGCCTCCGCCACAATCTCCTCAAAGCGTGCTTTTTCGGCAGGGTTATCGTTGGTGGTGAACGCGCTCAGGTCGCTGGCCGGTGCCTTGTCCACAGACAAAAGACTGCCGGTTGCCGACCACCACGATGCACTCGCCTCATTGGCCGGTTGCCAGTCAGTGCCGCCGGCCGTGGCGGAGAAGTGTAAATCGGCCCGTAAAAACAAGGCCTTAAACGGCGCACTATTCCCGTGGTCAAAATTGTCGAACCGGCTCAGAACAAACCCGGAAGACAGTTCGTCGAAATCGACGGGGGCTTCGGCCAGCGCTGATTCTGTCTGGAGAATCAGGTGCTTTTCATCTGCGTTCGGTAAGCGCCAGATAGCCGCCGGAAAGCCGGACAACCGGGCTGTCTGCCACAATTGGTCGGGTGTCGGCCACTGGGTACGCGTAAAAATATCTGTTGTTGTGACGTGCATGAACCATGAACCGCCTATACTGTTACGGTTAATCAAATAACAGTTTGTAAAACAAAAAAGTCACTGAACTTGTGAAAAAAGCTAAGTACGTACGGCAATGACAGCACAGGTCAGGCGGCTGACACAAACCGGCTTACCTTGTTCGTCGGTAATCCGGATGTCCCAGACGTGGGTGCTTTTGCCAACGTGAATGGGGGTTACGCGGCCGTATACCCAGCCGCTGCGCACGCCCCGGAGGTGGTTGGCATTGATCTCCAGCCCAACCGCATGGTGTGTTGTATGGTCATCAATCATCACAAATGACGCTACGCTCCCCAGGGTTTCGGCCAGGACCACCGAGGCCCCGCCGTGTAACAGACCCATTGGCTGATGGGTGCGGCGATCGACCGGCATACGGGCCACAATGTACCCCTCGCCGATCTCCGTAAATTCAATGCCCAGATGATCCCCGATCGTATTCGCATTGATGGCATTTAATTGCTCAAGTGTAGCCGTTGCTTTCATCTGAAATATATGGTTTTCAAGCCTGTATTCAGGCTTAACTTCTCGTTTATGCCTTTTTTGTGTATTTTTGCGGCTGCTTTGGTAACCCAAAGCCTGCTTACGGTAAGGCAAGATCATCCAACAAATCTTAAAAGCAAAGCTAAGCGCTTGAAATCAAAAACCATATTTTTAATCCGACACGGAGAAACCGACTACAACCGTCGGGGAGTTGTGCAGGGAAGCGGCGTGGACGCCGACCTGAATGATATGGGCCGCGCACAGGCTGCCGCTTTTTTTCAGGCCTATCAGCACGTTGCTTTTGACAAGATTTACATTTCGGCCCTGAAACGGACATTCCAGACCGTTGAGTCGTTTATCGGCCTGGGCTTGCCGTATGAGAAGTACGAAGGACTGAATGAGATTAGCTGGGGCGTTATGGAAGGCAAAGTGCCGAATAACTTCGATAACGAGTACTACCGCGACCTGATTGAACGATGGAATGCCGGTGAAACGTCGCTGACTACCGATGGTGGCGAAAGCCCCGAGCAGGTCCGCGACCGCCAGAAAGTGGTCATCGACCTGATTCTGTCACGTCCCGACGAAGAAACGATCCTGGTAGCCATGCACGGCCGCGCGATGCGGATTCTGCTGTCGTGGCTGATGAATCTGCCACTTGCCAATATGGATCAGTTCGAGCACAGTAACCTTTGCCTCTACAAACTGCGGTACGACTACGAAACGCAGCAGTTCTCGATTGACCTCAACAACGACAGCACCCACCTGCTGACATTAGCTATAGCCTAGGCGTCGGGAGCGGTAACCACTGCTCCCCGCCATGCCCGTTTTGTTCACCGTATTTTCCCGCTGGTGTATAACAAACAGCAATCTTTCGCAAAATCCCGTATATTCGCTAACTACTCAATTATGGGTAAAAGTGACTAATGGGATACTCAAAACATCAACTATATTGGTTTTGCCAAATCTTCGGCTGGACGCTCCTCATCGCTGTGGAGTATTTCGTCTATTGGCTTGAAGAAGGCTTCGACCCTGACATGTTCTATCTGGCCATTGCAAACATTGTGCTGGGTATAACGCTGACGCACCTCTACCGCCTGACGATCCGGCGCTGGAACTGGGTGCAACTGCCTTTCTTTCGGCTGGCCCCACGGGTGCTGGCTTCGGTACTGGTACTGGCCCTGGTGATGACGGTGGTCAACTTTCCGGTCGATAAGCAACTGCTGCCAGACATGATTCTGAACAATACGTCGGCCTTTCTGGCCTATATGCTGAGCTGGGGTAAGGTCATGCTGACGTGGGTGCTGACCTACACGGCCTATCATTATGTGGAGCAAAGCCGTGATGCGGAGATTGAGAAGATTCTGTTGAAATCGTCGATCCGGGAGACGGAGGCCAAGGTGCTCCGGTCGCAGCTGAACCCGCATTTTGTGTTCAATGCCCTGAACAGTATCCGGGCACTGGTTTACGAAGATCCGTCGAAGGCCCAGCAGGGCATTACGCAGCTATCCAACATTCTCCGCAATTCGCTCCTGGCCGATCGCCGCAAAACCGTCGAACTGCGGGAGGAGATCAAAACCGTTGAGGATTATCTGGCCCTTGAAAAAGTACGCTACGAAGACCGGCTGAAAGCCCACATTGACCTTGATCCGCGTACCCTCTACTGGCAGGTGCCGCCGATGATGCTCCAGACACTGGTCGAAAACGCGATCAAGCACGGAGTCTCGAAGGTGATGGGCGGTGGCTTTGTGGAGCTGACCTCACGGCTGGACGAACCCGATAAAGGCGATTCGATGCTGCACATCCGCATCCGGAACACCGGTAAGCTGGGCGACAAGGAAGAATCGGGTGGCTTCGGGCTGAAAAATACGGCCCAGCGGCTGGAGCTGCTCTATGGTAGTCCGGCTAAGTTTGACATTTATCAGGAAGCTGATGATGTCGTATGTGCGGAGGTCACGATGCCGATGCAGTCGGACAGCATCTTCCGCAAGGCCGATAAAGTAATGAGTTAGGTGATGACTATTGGCGGGGCAGGGTTGCGGCCCTGTCCTTCCGCATATAAAAGCCAATCCGGTTACCGCCCACCTGCTGATAGTTGTCGCCCAGAAACTGATAAAACCGTACGATATTCTGCGGTAGCATCGGAATCCGCTCCGGATGATTCTGATAAAACGCATACCGTTTTCCGGGGTCAAGCGGAGGGAGGTGCTCGCTGAGCGACGAATCCATAATGATCACCGGCGGGTTGCGCATGACTTCATCGACAAACAAATCGACCAGGGCCGGAGACGTATACCCCGGTGTATCCAGCGCCCACTGATAGATGAAGCGGGTGGGCGCTTTCCGGTCTGTCAGAAAATTCATACCATCCGGAATTCCCCATTCCAGAAAATACTCTTCCGGTGCCGTATATTGCAGAATGGCTTCGGCCATTTGTTCGCGGTGGCGGAAACGCTCATGATATTCATCTACATTGTGTAACGCCTCCCGAAGATAGAGGTATGGTTTTATGGTTGCGGCCATAGTCAGTACGCCCACAATTCCCCATCGCAGACGCGCGGTCAGTTTATCCTGCCAACGGGTTTCCATCCACATCCAGGCCAGGCCGATGGCCAAAGCACTAACCGGAAGCCAGGGAAGATAATAATGGCCGGCGATCCGGCCCGATAAGGCCGATAATCCGATTTCTACCGGTAATCCGATCAGGACAATCAACAAGCCCGTGAGCGGCAAGCTGCCGTACTTTTTCGTGAAAACGCTCCACAAGATTAGAAGGTAGGCAAACCCCGGCACCGTGCTTAGCTGAACGGAAGCCCAGCCGTTTAAGGCTGTTTTTACTTTGTCGGAGAACGAAACAGAAATATAGGCGAAGTTGTAGGTAAAGACGGCGTCATAAAATTCACTCCAGATACCTTTGCTGCCTATATACGCCGTCACAATGGCTGTTACGGCACCAAACCCCGCCATAAGCCCCCCGAACGATTGCATAATTACCGACGACGTACGGTCTCCTCTGAGCCATAGAATACCCGGAACAAGAGCATAGGTAATCCAGTAGCCTATCAGATTCTGCCGCAGAAAAAAAGCGATGCCGGCGCAAATGCCGATGGCTACATGCGTAAGCAGTTGCCGTCGTGGCTGACGTATACTGAGGTATAGGGCCAGTGTCTGAAACGGGAGCGCCCACTGTTCGGTCTCGTTGCCGTAGTCGTTCAGATAAAGAATGTTAATGAGGAAAAAGCCAGCTGCCAGCAGCCCGGCCGACGGGCTACCCAACTTTTTCAGCGTCAGAAAGATGAAGAAAGCTGCCGCCGTCGTAAAAAGCACCTGTAGGTAGATCACGCCCGCAATCGTTGGTTTAAGCCACAGGCCCAGCGCATTGATGTAATACACGAGCGGGGGTTTGTGGTCCCAGATATCCCGATAAGGCAGTTCGCCGCGTAAGATCCGTTGGCCGATGTAGGCAAAGACCCCGGAATCCCGTTGAGGCGGCATCAGCATAGCGGGTTTCATAATCCACCACACCACCCCGCCAATCAGCAGGCATATGAGAAGCAGGACCGCATTATGAAAAAGTGGGCTTGAGGCAGGCGCGTCTGTTGTGCGGTTAAGGAATACTCTGTTTGAAACTAACTGACTATCAGGTTGATGTGATTTTTTGCGATTTGAATTGTCTGGTGTTTTTGCCGACATAGGATTCAAGAAACAGATAAGTATACGAGGGTCATTTCTGCAAATATAGGATCATATAAATTATTTTTTTATTCGGTTGCCAGGATGCAATAAAGATTGCCGTTAGATAAAATACTTAAATGTAAATATGTTAATGTATTGTGTATTTTTTTCCTTTGGTGCAGAATCTGAAAGAAAGCGCTAACCGGTCGGTTTTTGGGTAGAGCGAGCAAATAAATAAGCCTGGAAAACCACATATACGGCTGATTATGAGTCGTCCATAAATCCAATACATAATGTCGACTGTATAGCGTCCTGCATGGATACTGTATACACCATTACTGCCTATGAAAACACATTACACCATAGACCGGGTTGCCGGTCGCTTGTTGTTAACCACACTTTGCTGGTTTGTCGCGCTGTTTGCCCATGCTTTTGGCGGGGTAAAGAACGGAGAAGACAACACAACTCCTGCCGGATACGCAACACGGCACTTGCCGGACATAAGGCCCCTTACTGCTCATGGTCTGAAAACATTGCCTGTCTCTGCTTTAGATTATGATCCCATTCGTTTCCGGCTAAAAGCGGATAAAGACAGCATCGTTGCAGGGGAAGAAGTAACGTTAACCATTACGGCTGATTTGTTGCCTGTTACCTCAGCAATGCTTTTCTTTTTCGAGGATCAGCGGGGTTTTAGCCTGAAGGTATTGTTCCCGAAAGGATTTGTGCAGACAGGCGGGGATTTTCAGGACGGTATTGGCGACTTGTTTAGTGCGGGAGGTAATACCCACCACGAATATACAATCAAGGGGTACTTTACCGAACTTGATACAGAGGGGCGTTTTACCCTTTTACGGGGTCCGAAAGATCCAGTGGTCAACGGCCTTTTTATGCGAAAAGGCGACCTGACGATTCATCCGAAAAACAGACCGGCGTTGGCCGCAGCCCGTGCGGCGGTTTCGTGTGATGTTGGCAGTCAGATTAAAGGCATATCCTACGCAAAGGCTGCAAACGGGTATACGTTACAGGTCATTATCCGGCCGGGGGTGACCAATGTGGCGTATAGCCTCGACAACGTAAACTTCAAAACTACCGGGCTACTGACTACTACCATCACCCAGGGCTATGTATTTGTCCGGTATACCGATAATCCGGCCTGTAAAGAGGCTATTCCCTATAATCTGTCGTCGAACCGGCTAGCCGATAAAACGGCAGCCGGTGCCTGTAATATAAGCGGCTTCTCCATCAGTCTAAACCGTGTTTGTAGCGTCCCTTCCGGCTTTACGGCTATTTCTGTAGATTTTCTGAATAGTCAGAACTGTAGCACCATTGAGGTATGGTGGAGGGCCAATGCGAGTGCTCCGTGGACAAACAGCGCTGTTGCAACTGGTAATGAAGGTATAACGCTGAGCGACTATGGCACAACGCCGACTATCTATGAAATTCAGGCCAAATGCTTATGTCAGAGCAGTAATTGGCAGGTTAGTAATTCAATTGTTATCGCCAATAGCCCCGTTATTCAGCCGCCGGTAACGGTTCCGTTTCTGAGTGGGTTACCGGCTTATCAGTGTGCCGGCACGCGGGCGTTGGCCGCGTTTGGGTGTAATCTCAATAATAAAGAAAAATTTGCCTTCAGTACAACAAATGGGGTCATTTTTGACCTGAATACAGACGGAACCCTGTGGGCACCGAAAGATGCACAGGGTATAAGACCGTTCTATGTCAGTTGCAGCAATGAGTGTGGCATAAATCCGGGGCTTTCGTCAGCAAATCAGGTATCCGGATCAACAACAATTATCAATCCTCAGATTTCAGTGATTGCCGGTACCGATGTCCTGACAACTGTTACCGGGGTTAATGAGGCCGAATCATTTACCATTTGTGCCGGTGCTGCGCGGACACTACAAGGCGATTTTTGTCCGGCCGGATCATTGTACTTTTATCAATACGAGGGCTTAACGTTCCCGATACAGAATAACTACGCAACGGCCGTCGCCACATTACCGTATGGCCCTCCGAAAACGTTTGTGCTGAACTGTACGATCAATGGGTTCGGCACCTGTTCGCGGAATATTACCCTTGCTCCGCAACCCGCACCGGATGCACCATCAATTGCCGGTCCGGCCAACCGTACGTTAGCGGAGGGCATGGTCGTATCGCTGACAGCAACCGGAAGCTGCCCCGCTAATACCATCTATTGGTATTCAGGCACAAATACACTGGCTGGAACCGGGGCAATTCTGCCGGTAACGGTTTCTGACACAAAAGGCTACTACGTAAAATGCGTACAACAGCCCTGTGACAGCCCTTTTTCTAATACCATCACCATTACGAAAAGTAATACCCTGACGGTTGGTGGCCGGCTGATCGGCTATGTAGATGCCCCCGATTGTGAGACAATTGTAGGCTGGATCGCCGACCGCGACAACCTGAATACGCCGGTTGAAATCCGGATTCTGGTCAATAATGCCGAACAGGTCCGGATGGTGCCTAACTGGTTCCGGCAGGATGCCGCCGACGCAGCAGGTTGCCCAAGCTGTACGACACCGCTTGGCATCCGGTGGAAAATGCCGGATCAGTTTCTGGATGGGGTGGCCCGGCAGGTCGATATAAAAGTAGTAGCTACCGGACAAAGCCTGATTGGCGGCCCGAAAAGCTTCGCCATGCAGAAACTGAACACGCCCGTTATTGCCGGGCCTGCCAACACAACCGTTACCAAAAACAGCCTCTTTTCGCTTTCGACCGCAACGAGCTGTGCCGGCCTGATCAGGTGGTATAGTGCTGCCGGTTACGTTGCGCAGGGGAATCCGGTAAGTATAACAGCCATACAGTCGCAGATTTATGTTGCCCGGTGTGAACAAAACGGCTGTTCAAGCCCGAATTCGAACAGCCTTGCCATTACCGTAACCGAAAGCCCCGCCTGTGACATTACCGTTAACGGGTTGCCGGCGTCCAATACAATCCTGATCGGTTCGCTACTCAGTGTAACGGCCGTTCGGTCGGCCGGGATGAGTCAGACTGCGCCACTGATCTGGACCGGTCCGGCAGGCAGTAAGTTCTTTGTACAAAGCCCCACCAATACAACCACAACGAGCTATTCTGTAACGGGCGATGTAGTTTACACCGCACCTGACGCTATCGGTACGTTTCCGCTGCGTATTCAGCCGCAGGGGACCAGCTGTTTTAAAGAGGTGTCGCTCACGGTTAAGCCGTTTGCCTGTGGCTGTACCGACTGTGATTTACCGGCCCTCGCCGTATCCGACAATCTATCGGTGGTTCATTCGGCCTCCAATGCCCAGAACTACGTGGCCGAAACTGTCTACCTCAATGCCGCCGCCACAGAGTTTAACCAGGCTGTTTCGTATTTTGATGGCCTCGGCCGGCCGCTTGAGCAGGTACAGGTTGGGGCCGGTGGTGGTGCTTATAACCCCGGCCAGGATATTGTGTCGATCCACGAATACGATGCTTTCGGGCGCGAAGTCCGGAACTACCTGCCCTACAGCGCTGCTTCTACCGGCGGCAGCTACCGGCCTGTCGCCTTAACCGCAGTAATCGGCGAGTACTACGCCAATACACTGCAACGAACCGGCAATGCCTTTACGGCTATCGGTTACGAAGCGTCGCCGCTGAACCGGCTCATCAGTCAGACCGCGCCCGGCAGCAGCACGGCCGTAACGATCAGTTACCGGACAAATACCGTGGCCGATGCCGTCAAATCGTTGAGCTATGTGTTTTCGACTTCGGCCGTTACCGTGTCTGCCTATGCGGCCGGGGTCTTGTTCGTAACCGAAACCACAAACGAAAACGGCCAGAAAACAACAGAATTCAAGGATATTGAGGGGCGCGTGGTATGCCGGGATATAGCCGGTCTGCGAACTGTTTATGCCTACGACGATTTTGGCCGGTTGCGGTGTGTGGTACCGCCCAAAGCGGCTGCATTGCTGACCGGCACCGGATTTAATCCGTTCGATACTGCCCACGACCTGCTGTTTGGCTACGACTATGATCATCGGGGGCGGCAAATCCGCAAGCGGGTGCCGGGGGCGGGCGTATCGGTGATGGGCTATGACCTGCGCGACCGGCTGATCCGTATGCGCGACGCCAACGCCACTACCGTTGTAACCACCTATGATGCCCTCGACCGGGTTATCAGCACGAGCATTGCGGGTGGGCAGCCACTGACCGAAACCTATTACGATAGCTACACCTTTGCCGGTAGCCGCACGTTCGATCAGGCACACGCCTATGCACAGCCTCAACTGACAACCACGCAGGGAATGATGACCGGCTCTAAGGTGTGGGGGCTGGGCAACGCCAATACCCTGACGCTGACAACGGTTATGTATTATGATGTCCTGGGGCGCGTTATCCAGACACAGGCCGACAATCACCTGGGGGGCGTGGATAAGTCGTCATCCCGACTCGATTTTATTGGCCGTGTGCTGGAGTCAAAGCTGACTACTATCAACAATGTAACGGTTGAAACCCGGCAGAGCTACGACCGTGCCGGTCGGCCCAAAGCCGTTTGTCAGCGGGTGACCGATGCGGCGTCTGCCGCCGCCAATACAGCCGGCCAATATTGGGAGCCGGTGGCGCGGTATACCTACAATGGCCTTGGCGAGCTGACCCGCAAAACGCTGGGATGCAGCCTGCAGCACCTGGACTATACCTATCAGATGCGCGGGTGGCTGACCGGATTGAATCAGCCCGCCGATCTTACGCAAAATGCCGACAAAGACCTGTTCGGGATGAGCCTGAGCTATGACGGGATCGGAAACATTACGACCTGGACGTATCGCTCGGGGCAGAAACAGGGCCTCTATGCGGGCAGTAATACCCTGACACAGAACCCGCTGATGGGCTACAGCTTTGGCTACGATAGTCAGAACCGGCTCAAAAGCGCTACCCTGACGCAGCATACTGCCACAACGGTGTTTACGATGGGTGGCAACGACGGTGGCAAAATCAGTTACGACGACAATGGCAATATCCTGAACCTGAGCCGGACATTCAGCGGCACCCTGGTCGATAACCTGAGCTACGGCTATGTGACCAACACCAACCGCCTCAGCGGAGTGACCGATGCGGGACAGCGCAATGCCGGCAACGGATTTTTTAACCAGA
>NZ_MORL01000190.1 GCF_001870735.1 Arsenicibacter rosenii
ATGTGCCGCAGCATCATCTGTTTGCCCCCATAGTAGCTGACAGGGGTTTTGAGCAGCGGCTTTGCGCTGTTCAGGGGAATCACTTTTGACATAGCGTTGAGTAAAACAGAGTAAGGCTGCAAAAAACTGCCTGCCCTGATCGGGAGAAAGGACATTTTTTTGTACCGTTGTATAGTCATACCGCAGCACCGAGCGGTCAAAAACCGGTTTCATATGGATTTTTTCGAAGAAGGCATGGCCCTGGGAAGGGGGAATTTTGCCCGGCTGGATCAGCGCGGGCAGAAATGGAAGCACCGCAATATCCCGATTTTCATTCGGGAGCAGCTGTGGATTCCCTATTATATCACCGAAGTAGCCGGTGAACAATGCTTGTATATCATTAAAGCACCGGACATCAGACACCCCAAGGTGTATTTTGCCAGGTGGTTACCTGACGCATGAAACAACGATTCAGGATAGAAAATAATGAAGCCGCTTCGACCAACGAAGCGGCTTTTCTTTTTCATGACGATGCTCCTAACTTAATGGCAACTGTCATTGAGTTCAGGAGCCTGTTACAATTAGACCAGTATGAGACTTCATACCCAACGGTACAGGTCAGAAGTTTACCTATCCTGGTTGAACTTCGTATCTGGCCGGAAAAAATCACGCTGGCCCAGCGAAACTACTGGCTGAAAAAGATGGCGGCGTGGTATTATTATACCATCCTAAACCCTGACCAGTAACGCCTGAAACGGGCCGGTGACGGGCAGTGATCCCGACAGCGATGCCAGCAGGTAGTCCATGCCGTTGATGTGGACCTTCCTCGCAAAATCCAGCGTTGCCAGATCCGTTTCATTCACCAGCAAATCCTGCCGGGCATAAAACTGACCGGCACGAAGCGATTCCAGAAT
>NZ_MORL01000191.1 GCF_001870735.1 Arsenicibacter rosenii
CGCCGTGTTTGCGTTAACCGCTGGCTGAGTGCCCGAAGGAGCCGCATCCAGCGTGGTGAGTTGAACGTCTTTGAATAGCCGCACCACATCGGTGTAGCCCATCGCCCGGAGCGCAAAGTTGATGGGCTCCAGAATGATCTTCCGGTGCACCGGTGTTCGGTAGCTCTGCTGGTAGTTGGCCACTACCCGTATCTGACTGCCCGAGTCACCGGATTTGCTGCCGGGGGTTACCCCGCCCAGCACCGGCAGAATACCGACCGCGTTGGTAATGCCGATGTTGGCCATCTCCCAGACCTTGCTGTAGGCATCGTCGGAATTCTCATTTTTGAGCGGTACCACATCGATCGCATCCAGCGCCTTGCCGTCATCGCCCCGCAGATACCGTACAATCAGCGCCTTGTTGACATTATCGGTACCGGCCAGCCAGTCCGACATCTTCTGCGTCCAGTCGGCCCACTTCTTCTGGACTTCTTTCGGGTCAAGTGTACGCCCGCCTTCCTTATCGAAGTAATCCTTCGGCACCTTGATCACATACTTGATGTTGTAGCCGTTTTTGAGACCACTGATGTGAAACGGGGCAATCAGGTTGGCCAGCTCGATCCAGTCTCTCGAGCACCACCAGCTGGGGAACGCATAGAACGGCTGGCCGGAAATGTACTCACGGCCGTGCCAGATGGAGGCCACATGCTGATCGGGCCGTTTCCGGTCAAACGCCGGAAGCTTGTCCGTTCCCGACTGAAGGCCGGCCGCATGACTGCCGAAATACGGATTGATGTGAAACTCGGTCGCCTTATTGCCCGACGCCGGCCGGCCGATCCGGGTGATGAAACAGTCCGAAACCGACAGCACCGGTGTGCCGTCCGGCTCGTACTCGATCCGCGTAAA
>NZ_MORL01000192.1 GCF_001870735.1 Arsenicibacter rosenii
CGGGTATCGGTGTAGGGAGTCAGCACGATTTTACCGTCGACAATCTCTTTTTTGAAAAAGCCGCCCCCTGAGCCGTAGATCATATCCCGCTGCGCCTCCAGCAGTGGCCGCACCTGATTGTTTTTGGCAATCAGCGCACTCATCAGGTTAGGCTGGTTGTCACCGGCTCCCCAGCTGACATGTTCCCCCAGTGATCCCGAATAGGGACGGGTACCGAAGGTTTCATCCCGCCGGTCGGTGAGCTGCACAACGATGGCGGCATCCTTTCCCGAGAGCAGAAATGCGTTTTCGCTTAGGTATTCCATGCTTAGTAGTTGTGAATGACGCGCATTCCGTTGTAGTGAGTAATCAGGTCAATCAGCACCTCGAAAGGCTGATTGCCGTTATCCAGATTTTCCATCAGCAGCACGTGGTTCTGATTCACGTTGCCCCGATAACCGCTTTCGCCGGGCAGCCGCTTCGTGGATTTCCGTACCCGCATCTTTTCGCCCGTCGTGCCATCCTTTTTGATATAGCGGATGCTGAACACGTGGGATTTGCCTTCCTCGCGGGTATCCTGATGGATTTCGGCGAACATGGCCCGCCGGGTAATCGTTTTTTCCATGCTCCGAAATTGTCTGCACTTACGGAGGCAAAAAAGGACGGAGTTGCCGGTAACCCAGCCAGCTGCTCAGGCCGATCAGTGCCCACTTCTGCACCTGATTCCACCGCCGTTTCCGTCGCTGACGGCCGAGTTCAGCCTTCGTTTCCAGCAGCGACGTGGCCAGCCCCGCGGCTTCGGTGCGGCAACTGATCAGCAGACCAGCGAATTTGTCTTTTTCACCGGTGACCCGGTTCAGCTCGGATTCCCGCTGGCCCAGCAGTATGGTCCGGAAGTGAAG
>NZ_MORL01000193.1:0-148 GCF_001870735.1 Arsenicibacter rosenii
AGATTTCTTTGCTATAAAGAGTCAGATTGACCTAATGAAATAAAAGCATAACGCCTACACCGGGCAGGCTTAGTGTGTATTTCTGGGCGTCAGTCGCCACGAGGCCTACCCGGTTAGTTCGGCCCAACAGGAGAGACAGCCGGCCCGC
>NZ_MORL01000193.1:194-852 GCF_001870735.1 Arsenicibacter rosenii
TGTGCTTTTGAGCCTGGTGCTTCGGCGTAAAATCGGATAGTACTTTGTAAGGGTAACGGTTGATAGTAATAACAACAAATCAATGAAAAATATATTATTTGACTTTATATCAAAATACATTTCTCTGACAGAAGACGAGAAAAACGCAATCGTTTCTTTGGACATATTCTACCCGGTAAAGAAAGGGACGATTTTACTAAGAGAAGGACAAAAATCGAAAGAAAGTTACTTTGTTTTAAAAGGCTGTATCCGGACATATTATGTTTTAGAAGGTGATGAAAAAACTACTGCTTTCTACACAGAAACGGAAGTATTAACACCCCCTTGTGTAATAAGCAAAAGTCCGTCAGAATACTATGTAAGTTGCTTAGAAGACAGTATTCTTTTAATCTCTAATTCTGATATGGAAGCAGAAATAAACCGTAAATTTCCAAAGTTTGACATAATGTGTAAAGTATTGGCAGAAGAATTATTAGCGAAACAACGAATAGACTTTGACGAGTTTAAGACCTCCTCTCCCGAACAACGATACCTCAACCTGCTACAAAAAAGGCCAGACCTTATTCAACGTGTGCCTCAACACCAATTAGCGAGCTATTTAGGTATTAAACCCCAATCGTTAAGCAGGTTACGAGCAAGAATTCTTGAAAAAAAGTAC
>NZ_MORL01000194.1 GCF_001870735.1 Arsenicibacter rosenii
AATGACGTTCAGCTCGTACGAGAGTCGGCCAATACTTTTCACCAGTTGAACGACCCGGGGTTTAAGCTTGAATTTACAGAAGACCAGCCGGGAGATCTTCAGGTGACGGCTTACCATCCCACCCATGCTCCTTATACATTAGGCCGCAGCCATCATGACTGGCGGGGATTCGCTTTTGACCGGATCAACGGAACATACCGCAATGAGGAAACCAATCAATCGTTGTCAATCAACCATCTTTCAGGCCAGCAATTCAGAGTCAAGCTGGGCGAGCAGGAATCAACCGGTATGTTGGTAAGTCCTGTAAAGCTTTTGTGTGATGGTTTTCAACTGAGTTTCAAGGACAGTGATAAACCAGCAACTCTTTTTTTAGATTTAAATCGGTTAAAACATGTCCGGTCCAACCCTGTAAATCCGTAACTTTCTCTTCCGGCAATAACATGATGAATCTGTATAGGTTTAAGGCATTCGTCCTGTCGAATTCCCCAAAAAGCGAATATACGTTACTGATACCATGCCTACAGGTCACATGATTATATTGCTGAGTCAAAAAATCACTACCCCCTTTTATTTAGACAAACTCAGTTCCTACTTTCCTGTTTGCCTTCCTAAAAACCAACCAGAAGAACGCGCTTAAATATCGCCCTTTAATCGAGACAAAATTTTACAATTTGCCCTATATTTGTGCCATAACAAATCAATCCCGCTTATGGTCACACATGAACAGGTGGTGCGCTTTCTAAAACACAATCCCGCATTGTCGGCATCTGCCCTGGAAAAAGAAGCCGGACTGCCGGCCAGTACATTACGTAAAGCTATTGCGGGTGATAGGACCCTGAATACCAA
>NZ_MORL01000195.1 GCF_001870735.1 Arsenicibacter rosenii
GATACCTATGACACCATTGAGTGGCTGCTCCGACAGGTCGGCTTTCATAATGGCCGTGTGGGCCTATGGGGCATCAGCTATGCCGGTTTTTATGCCATAGCCGGATCAATAGATGCCCATCCCGCGCTGAAGGCTTCGTCTCCCCAGGCACCAATCGCCGATTTTTTCCGGGAAGATATTCACCATAACGGCGCTTTTACGCAGCTGACCCTGCTGGCCTATCCGGTTTTCGACGACCGGAAGTCCGGACCGACAACGAAGCCCTGGTTTCTGCCCTACCTGATTGATACAGGAACCCGTTCTGAGTTTGACTGGCATAAGCGGCTGGGTGCCCTGTCGAACGCAGCTCCCTATCTGGCCGGGAATACATTCTGGCAACAAACCGTTGACCATCCGGATTATGATGATTTCTGGCAGAAACGATCGGTTTTGCCGCATTTACAACAGGTCCGCCCTGCCATATTGATTGCAGGCGGCTGGTTCGACGCCGAGGATTTATATGGTCCGCTGAGCATTTACAAAACCCTGGCTACATATCGGCAGCCGTTCAGGCCGATGCTATGGATGGGCCCTTTCGGCCATCGCGGATGGGCGGAGGAAACCGGCCATACCCTACACAACGACTTGTATTTCGGAGATAGCCTGGCCACTTTTTTCCAGCGGCAGATCGAAGCGCCGTTCTTTTATCATTATCTGAAAGGAACCGGCGACGGCAAAACCGGATTGCCGGATGTTTCGCTGTTTGATACCGGGGCAAAAACGTGGCGTACATTTACGGACTGGCCGGTACATACCTCACAAAAGCGGTGGTTTCTGGCCGCTACCGGAAAGCTGGCTG
>NZ_MORL01000196.1 GCF_001870735.1 Arsenicibacter rosenii
TATTTCTACAAATACATACGCGGTAGATCAACAAACATTATTTTCATTGAAAGCGATTACATCTAACAATACACATAATAATTTCTTTATTGACAGCAGTCCTAATAGCTTTTCAATTACTAAAAATGGACTAGTGACTCAAGGTAAGTTTGGGCCAGTATTAGGTAGCTCTTCCGCCTTCTTTAACGGAAGCGGAGGTTTATCATTACCTCACACTTCACAAACACAGACTAGCAGTGATTTTACTTGGGAAACCTGGTTTTATCCAACAGATCAAACAGTTGGAGATATTGCATTAATGACAAAAGGCTGGTCTTCAGGAAATGTAGGAGGTCCATTGATTTATCTTGATGCAAATTTTGTTTTAAGATTCTATGCAAATAATATAAACAATAATGGCAGTTGGAATACTTTTAATGGTATTATGATTGCAACTGTATCGCGCAATCAATGGCAACATGTTGCCATTTCAAGGCAAGGAGCTAATTTTTATATTTTCTTTAATGGACAATTAGTCAATACTTACTCTAGATCTGGTAATATTTTTTATAATACTAATACATCCCCACTTTGTATAGGGCAAGGCACTAATGGTTTAAATAGTTTCATTGGATACCTTTCAGGAACAAGAGTTTCTAATTCCGCTCGTTACATTTCAAACTTTACGCCTCTAATAAGTAACACCAGCGACGGTAATACTGTAGCCTTATTAAACTACACCAACAGTACTTTATTAGATGTTACAAGTAATAACAATATTGAAATGCTAGGAAATTCAGAGGTAAATTCGCTGAAAAAACCATTTGGTGAGTCTGTAATAATGTTAGACGG
>NZ_MORL01000197.1 GCF_001870735.1 Arsenicibacter rosenii
AATGGCGCGCTTGCTTTGCGTACCGTACCCCACCACCACCACTTCGTTCAGGGTTTTATTGGAGGGGACCATAGCCACATCAATCACCGACCGGTTATTGGCGGGTATTTCCTGCGTTTCGTAGCTGATCGAGCTGAAGACCAGTGTCGCATTTTCCTTGACGGATAACGTATACACCCCATCCTGATTGGTAATGGTCCCGGTTGTTGCGGATTTGACCACCACCGAGACACCCGGTAAGGCCTTGCCGGTTTCGTCCGTTACTTTTCCAGAAACCGAAACCGACCTGTTCTGGGCAAACGCCGATACGCATAAAAACGAAAGAAATAGAAAAGCGGTATGTAACAACCACCTACGTTTGAGTAAAAAGATAAGATCCATGCAACTGCGATTTTTTGAGTATAGGGCAATTAAATCAATAAAAAGTGCTAAAGTATAGGCTTAAAACTACCAGTGCTTACGCCTTCAAGTCTCCTGTACTCTCCTGTAATTTGGTTTCGAAAATTTTCTTTTGCTTTCTTTTTTTTGTAATAAGGTTGTCTTTGGTAAATTATTTTGTTGGTATTATCCTACTAATCATTTGGTATTAGGCATAAATGCTTTTTAATGTCCTGGAATAGGCCAATTCCGGCGGTTTGATGATTGGCAGACATACTGGCGGGTGAGTTTGAANCGGGAGACAATAGGACGCAATCACGGCCGGTACCGGTTCAGGCATTGCGTATAGCAACTGAAGCAGGTAATAACGCACTTGACGAATCAGCGACTGGCAGTCGTGCCGGATTCACGTTAGTTTTACGCAACGGTAAACCATAACGCATATG
>NZ_MORL01000198.1 GCF_001870735.1 Arsenicibacter rosenii
TGGTTCTGCTTTGATCGGGGCATAGCCATTGGCAGACAATACGTTGCCGGTGGTTGTAACGCCGTTTTTGAGGAGGCTGTTGAACTTAACCGTAAAGTCAAGCGCACCTTTCCGGCTGGCCGTCAGCCGGATAACCATAATCTCATCCGGTTTTGAGATAAAGTATTCACGGGTGAAGATTATCCCGTCTACCTCGTATCGTACCAAGGATATGGCATTACTCAGGTTCAGTTCACGATAATAATTAGTGGCACTACCCTGATGGGCAACATTTACAAACAGCGTTCCCAGAGGGGCAAACGACTCAGAGAATTTGCCCTGTAATTTGCGCTGGAGCTGGTCGGCCAGCTTGTAGTCTTCGTTTTTGAGCGCTTCGCGGATGGCCGGAATGTGCGTATACGCCTGAGGATTCATGGCTGGGTTTACCGGTTCGCCCGACCATAGGGTGGCATCGTTGAGATAAATTTTGTCGGAGTTAACACCTCCGAAGACCGACGCGCCCTGGGTACCGTTCCCCAGCACGAGGGATTCTTCAAAATGCTCGGCAGGCTGTTTATACCAAAGTGTTTTGTCGGGCTGCTGTGCCTGAAGCCCGGCACTCCACAGTCCGAAAAGGAGCAGAAGATATTTTTTTTTCATTTCCACAAGAAAGTAAGCAGGGTACTTTTTAAAAACAGAGGCAGTATCCGGTTAAATATACCCGATTTGTTGCGTCAAACGATAAACAAAACCGGTGAAAGCAGGAGGGGGAAAAGAGAAAGCCGCTTTGAATCAGTTCGATAGCGGCTTTACTATACTACGAGGTTAGAAAACTAACTGT
>NZ_MORL01000199.1 GCF_001870735.1 Arsenicibacter rosenii
TAAACAGATTTGGCGTGTAATTTCGATCCATGAATATAAGGTACGTTAAACCAGCCGTGCGCATAACTTGCTTTGATGCCGAGCATATCGTTTAACCAGTAAACAGGTACATAGTCGGGTAAACAGAGCTGAACCTGCGGAACCGGTAATGCATTCATCGAAACGGCATATGAGCCGGAAGACAGCACTGTATCGACTAACCCAACCACCTGTGGCCGGCGACCGACCCACAACTCGACACGCCCTAGCCGCAGACCGGCAAAAGCCGTTAGCAGCGGCAACCAGTGACTCAACCTGCCGTTATCAGCTTTTACGGATACACCGCTCCCCTGAACGGCAACGGTCCAGTCAACCCGCCACCGCCGGGATGAATCCTTTTCCGCGTATGCCTTTTTCACCCCTGCCTGTAACCACCCGGCCGGAGCCTGCCCCGGAACGGCCCCTGACTGATTGGCCCGCAGCCAGAAAGGAAGAGACTGACCGGTAATGCCTGCCAACCGGACAAATGCATTGGCATCCCACCGGTCGACAGACTGAGCCAGCAATCCATTCACGGGTAAAAGGCCGCACAGCAGGAGACTAATCAAATAAAGCTGATACATGACCCTAAAACTATATCAGGCTATATCGCTGTGCAACAGGGTTTCCCGATTGGCCAATAACTTTACAATTCATTAATATACAGACACTTTATCTAATGCTGAGGTAATATTGCGCCGCTAGCTTTGTGGTTTAATCGCTCCAGAACTCAAATGACAGCAACGTTACCTTCACTAAATCGAATCGCGCTCGGATTATTGGGCTGCGGCATGGTTGTT
>NZ_MORL01000002.1 GCF_001870735.1 Arsenicibacter rosenii
AGCGGATCAAGGTAGCGGTGAAGAACAGCGGTGAGTGGAGTGATTATGTGTTTGCGCCGGGTTACCGGTTACGTGAGCTGAGCGAGGTAGAGGCGTATGTGAAGGCGCACAAGCACCTGCCGGGCGTACCGAGTGCGGAACAGGTGGTAGCAGAAGGGGTAGATGTGGTGAAGATGAACGCTAAGCTCCTGGAGAAGATCGAAGAACTCACGCTGTACATGATCGACCTGAAAAAAGAAAATCAGCAGATTAAAGCGGAAAACAAAGAGATTAAGCAAATGCTGAAAAAGCAGGCCGCTAAAAAATAGTTGACAGAACACGTTTGATACCTATATTGTAGCCCGCAGCTGTCGACAGCTGCGGGCTATTTTTTTACCGGAATGAAACCGAATACAGACATAGAAGCGGCAAGGACGCTTTTCCTGCAGTTATACGAAAATTACCATGCTTACCGCGAGCCGTATTTTACACACCGCCGGTTTAAGCATAAAGAGATTGAACCGCTGATTCAGGAACTGGCAACGGTGTACCCGTTTGAGGTATCCGTTATCGGGACATCCCTCGAAAAACGCCCGATTTATCAGGTTAAAGCCGGAAATGGGCCGATTCCGATTTTGCTTTGGTCGCAGATGCACGGCGATGAGGCTACAGCAACCATGGCGCTGTTTGATATATTTAACTTTCTGCGGGTCTCCGGCGACGGACTGGATACGCTCCGGCATGACCTGCTGACTAAAACAACGCTTTACTTTATTCCGATGCTGAACCCCGACGGGGCAGAACGCTTCCAGCGGCGGACGGCTCTGGATATTGATATGAACCGTGATGCCCTTCGGTTGCAGTCACCGGAATCTGCCGTCCTGAAAGAACGGCAACAAACGTTAAAACCGCTGGTTGGGTTTAACCTGCACGATCAGAACCCCCGCTATACGGTCGGGACAACGGGCAAACAGGCCGTTATGTCGTTTCTGGCAACGGCCTATGACCAGGACCGGAATATTAACGACGTCCGGAAACGCTCGATGCAGTTGATTGTGAGTCTGAACCGGTTGTTGCAAGCCTATATACCCAATCAGGTTGCGCGCTTTGATGATGAGTTTGAGCCCAGAGCGTTCGGCGATAACATTCAGAAGTGGGGAACAACCCTCATTCTGGTTGAATCGGGGGGCTACAAAGGAGACCCGGAAAAGATGTATATCCGCCGCCTGAACGTTGTTGCCCTCCTTACGGCAATGGGCGCTATCGCGAATGAAACGTATGTGGAGGAAGACATCAGCGCCTATCAGGCGATTCCGGAAAATGGCCGGACGCTGCTCGACGTGCTGATCCGGAATGCACAGGTCATCTGTCAGGGACATACAACCCGTATGGATATCGGTATCCTGCGTCACGAAGAAAACACAGCCGGAGCAGCGGATTTTTACTACCGGAGTGTTATCGACGATCTGGGTGATTTGTCGACTTTCTACGGATTGCAGGAAATTGATGCAACCGGGTTGACCATTCTTCCGCCAAGAGTGTACCCCGATGTGATGGATAACCCTGAAGCGGTAGCCGCGTTAGAGCTTGATACATTGCGTGATCAGGGCATTGTAGTATTCCGGGTAAAAGATATTCCTGCTAATTATAAACCGGTTTTACCGGTGCATATCGTCCATGAGGGTAAACCGCCGGAAACGCCGTTGTGTCTCGGACAGATTCCGACGTTTCTGCTGGCAGATGATACACGGATACGGTATGTGTTTGTTAATGGCTTTGCA
Source organism: Arsenicibacter rosenii (assembly GCF_001870735.1). Lineage (GTDB taxonomy): Bacteria > Bacteroidota > Bacteroidia > Cytophagales > Spirosomataceae > Arsenicibacter > Arsenicibacter rosenii. The sequence goes on from NZ_MORL01000002.1 coordinate 1,761, forward strand.
ATCAATACGATGCTGGATATCGGCTATCAGGTAACAGGGGTAGTTGATTAATATTCCGGGCGTCTCGCCGATCAGGCGTTTACCTAACTACGCGGTTAAGTAGACGCCTGATTTTTTATTTCCGGAAAGTATTCCGTATGTATTAAGAAGGCATGATAAACAGGCTGATAAAGAACGGGAAAGATAATTTAGGCATAACGGTGGCATAACATTGAGGTAACATTACAGCTCTAGTTTTGTGCCGTAATTCTACCAGTAGGTATTAATGCCAATATGAAAAAGATCTCGTTAATTATTTTTCTTCTGACACTAAGCATTGGCGCGTTTGCCCAGAAAGGAACCATCAGAGGTTCGGTGAAGGACGCCAAAACAAAAGAAGCACTCATCGGATGTACTGTCCGTATCGACGGTACCCAACTCGGCTCAACAACAGATATTGAAGGAAACTTCAGCGTTGCTAACGTACCGGCCGGGAACTACAACATTGTTATTTCGTACGTTTCATACAAAAACAAATCCCTCGCCAACGTACGGATCGAATCGGGTAATACAACGGTAATTGATACCGAACTGGAAGAAGAAGGCAAATCGCTCCAGGAGGTTGTGATTCGGGCTACCCGCGCAACCAATACCGAAATTGCGGTTATCTCCGAAATTAAACAGTTAAAACCTATCGCGGTTGGGTTGTCGGCACAGCAGATTGTAAAATCGCAGGACCGTGACGCTGCCGCTGCCATTCGCCGTGTACCTGGCGTCAGCATCGTCGACAACCGGTTCGTTATGGTTCGGGGGCTTGGGTCCCGCTATAACTCGGTATTAATCAATGACGTCATTACACCCTCTACCGAAGTTGATACCCGCTCTTTCTCATTTGATTTAGTGCCCAGCAACATCATCGACCGGATGATTGTCTACAAATCCGGTTCGGCTGAGCTGCCGGGTGATTTCGCTGGTGGAGCCATTAAAATCTACACAAAACGTCGTCCGGACCAGAATTTTATGGACGTCGGATTTACGGTTGGTTACCGCCCGATGACCACGCTGAACGATGCACAGACGCACTCACGCTCGGGCCTGAACTGGCTGGGTCTGTGGGGCGCCGACCAGCAGATTCCGTCGAGCTTCCCGTCGAAGGCGGCGACGTTTAACAACCAGAGTGCGTTACAGCGGGCGGCCTATGCCAGGCTGTTGCCAAACTCGTGGGGATTGAATACCGTTACGGTGTCGCCCGACGTACGGCTGGCCCTGAACATGGGACGCCGGTTTGATATCGGTAATATCCGGGTGAGCAACCTGACCAGTATCAACTACTCGATGACGCACCAGAGTGCGAATGTGAACTTTAACCTGTATCAAAATGGTCTGACCGCAAACGACCTTTTTGAACAGTATACCGATAACAGCTACGCCCGTCAGACCCGCTTAGGTCTGTTACACAACTGGACGCTGCGTTTCTCGCCTTCGTTTATTCTGGAGTGGAAAACCCTCTTTAACCAGCTGGGTAACACCGAAACGGTTGTCCGTAATGGTCAGAAAGTAGTGGATGGCTACGACGTGCGCAGCTACTCAGAGCGTTTTGAAAACCGGAGTATCCTGACAACACAGGTGTCGGGCGAACACACACTGAATGAACTGACGAAACTGACCTGGATTGCCGGTTACGGGTATACCGGCCGCTGGGAGCCCGACTGGAAACGGGTTCGCTACCAGCGTGCGGCGGGTTCGTCGGGCAATGAGTCATCGTATCAGATTGCGGCTCCGGTTGACCCTAACCCAATCGACGTAGGCCGCTTCTATTCAAAACTGGGTGAGCGTGTGGCTACCTTCGCTGCCAATGGCGAGCACACATTCGGTAACCCGGCTGACCGTGAGCCAAACCGGATACGGTTCGGTGTCTACGGCGAAAAGAAAGATCGTGATTACTCGGCCCGTTTCTATGGTTACAACACCATCGGTAACGCTTCGGCTATTACCCAACAAGATATTAGCAGTGTGTTTGCCCTGCAAAACATTACGGGTCAGGACGGTGGTCTGTCGCTGCGCGATGGAACAAAAGACCTCGACTCCTACCAGGGTCTGAACAACTACGGTGCCGCTTACGTCACGGGTGATGTTTACTTCGGACCAAAGGCAAACCTGACCCTCGGTTTCCGTGGTGAGTATAACGATCAGGGCCTGAAGGCAACGGTTTCAAACACGAACCGTCGTCTGGTCAACAACAAGATTTTCAGTCCGCTGCCTTCTCTGAACTTTACCTATAAGCTGGACGACAAACAGAACCTGCGTTTCGCGTTCTCGTCTACGGTCAACCGGGCTGAGTTCCGTGAGCTGGCTCCATTCAGCTACTTTGACTTCAACCTGCTGGCCGATGTACGTGGTAACACCGCCCTGAAAACGGCGAACATCCAGAACGTAGATGCTAAGTGGGAGCTGTACCCTACGCCGAATGAGCTCATTTCAATTACCGCGTTCTACAAGCACTTTACTAACCCGATCGAAACGTTCCTGTTGCCAACCGGCAACGGCTTAGCCTACACCTTTACCAATGCAAAGTCGGCACAGAACTACGGGGTTGAACTGGAAATCAGGAAGGGCTTCCCGAACGCATCAAGTGTGTTCCTGCAAAACCTGACGTTTGTCGGTAACGCATCCTTCATCAAGAGCCGCGTAAACCTGGGCCAGTTTGTAACGGCTCCAGACCTGAGCGGGGCTACACAAAACTACGACCTGACAGGGGTTGCCGACAAAGAGCGTGCCCTGGCCGGTCAGTCGCCGTACCTGCTGAACATGGGTCTGTACTACAGCGATCCTAAGTCGAACTGGAATGCTAACCTGCTTTACAACGTGTTTGGCCAGCGGATTTTTGCCGTGGGTAACGTTAATAACCCGACCGTCTACGAGATGCCGCGTAACGTAGTTGACCTGAACATCAGCAAGCAATTCAAGAAACAACTGGAAATCCGGTTAGGTATCCAGGACCTGCTGAATCAGTATGTCCGGTTTAGCCAGGATTTCAACCGGAACGGTAAAATCGAGAGCGATGTGACCTCAAAATCGGCGAACGCCGATCAGGATGTCCGGAAATTCAAGCGGGGCAGCTATTTCACATTGACAGCGGTATACACGTTTGGTCGCCGAACTATTATCCCATAATCGCTCTATCTGTAAAACACGTAGCAGGTCGGGCAGAACAGTCTAAAACAACCAAATCCGTTTAATTATGCAATTCCTCAAAAACTGGTCGTATTGTTTACTCGTTGTCACGGGCTTATTCATAGCCGTCTCAGCTTGTAAAAATGACAGCACGCCCGAACCTGTTTTGACAATTGAATCGATCTCCAATACGTCGGCTCCGGTTGGAACGACCATGACTATCACCGGTACTAAGTTTGACGCAACGCCGGCAAACAACGTGGTTAAGTTTGGTAGCGTACAGGCTACGGTTGTTTCGGCAAGCCCGACACAACTGGTGGTTCAGGTACCGGCCGGTGCGCAGAACGGCCCGATCACGGTTACTGTAAATGGTGTAACGGTAAGTAGCACACAGGCGTTCTCACTGAGCAACCGCCCGGTTATCACCGTGCAGGGCGCCATCACGGCCAACACAACCTGGTCGGCCAGCAACGTTTATAAGATTCTGGGTTTTGTATATGTCCGTAACGGCGCAACACTGACAATTGAAAAAGGTACGATTATCAAAGGCGCGCCGAAAGAAGAAGACCCAACGGCATTAGGCAAAGGGGGAACGCTGATCGTCCAGCCAGGTGGTAAACTGGTGGCTATCGGTACGGCTGACCAGCCTATCGTATTTACATCGGGCAAAGCTGCCGGTCAGCGTAACTATGGTGACTGGGGTGGCATTGTCCTGATCGGTAAAGCGCCGATTAACCAGCCGGGGGCTACGACATTCGAAGGGGGTATTGAAGGATCAACCGGTACCTATAATGAACCAACAGACAACTCCGGTACACTACAGTACGTTCGGATCGAATTCGGTGGTATTGCTTTATCAAATGCCTCGAACAGCGAAATTAACGGTCTGACGCTGTACGGTGTAGGCTCAGGCACAACCATTGACCACATTCAGGTTTCATACAGCGGCGACGACTCATACGAGTGGTTTGGCGGTACCGTAAACGCGAAATACCTGGTTGCTTTCCGTGGCTGGGATGATGATTGGGATACCGACTGGGGCTTTACAGGCAAAGTACAGTATGCTGTTTCCCTGCGTGATCCGGAGTATGCGGACCAATCAGGATCAAATGGATTTGAGTCCGATAACTTTACCGGTACAGGTGAACCGGCAACGGGCCCGAATGCAGGTCTGCCACTGACGGCACCTGTCTTTGCAAACGTAAGTAACTTTGTCACGAGTGGTACGCCGTCAAATGCAACGATTAAAGGCAGCGGGGGGTACCAGTCAGGGATGCACCTGCGCCGTAATACATCGATCAGTATCTTCAATTCAGTATTTGTTGGCTACCCGGAAGGGCTGCGTCTGGACGGTACAGTAACCGGTACACAGGCAAATATAAACAGCGGTGCACTTGATTTAAAAGGTATTGTGTTAGCAAACGTTGGTACCTCATCAACAACTGCCGTACGCGGTGCCAGCGCGATCACAAACCAGCAGGCGCAGGACTACTTCAACGCCACGGCACGTAAGAACCAACTGATTGCTTCTTCAGATGTAGCGACCCTGTTGCTGAATGCAGCTTCGTTTAACCTGACTGCTCCGAACTTCCTGCCACAAACCGGTTCGCCGTTGCTGACAGGTGCGGTATGGGAAGGCAAAGGTGCCGATTCATTCTTCACGAAAGAAACATTCCGTGGTGCGTTCGGGACAACCAACTGGACAACCGGCTGGACTAACTGGAATCCACAGAATACGGATTACGATAAATAAACTCTTTTTTTTAATTCATATTGGTGTCGCAGAAAGACCGGGAGCCTTGCCCCCGGTTTTTTTTATGGCTGTAAGTTTATGTTGTTAATTATCAATATAGAACTGCATTAAAGTGGCAACTTATCGAACGGTGGTAAAAGTGTTAGTTGTTGCGCCAAGGTTTTCCGAATTTAGCTAATCAAAAACCAAATTATCCGACCTGATGCAAAGCCAATACCCGGATTCAGTAAACTATTATCAGATTTTATCAGTATGGAGACGTACGTCTTCTTTGATTAATGTGTTGACAGTCACACTACTGTCAGTAGTATTTCTGTATGGTTGTAAGAAAGAGGAGGATGTGCAGCCTGCCCCAACTGTTGCCTGGAACCAGACAACGATAGAGGCAGCTGCCGGACAGCAGATTACGATTGGAGCGTCTGTCAGCGCACCGGCCGGCCTGAAAACCGTAACTGTTACCCGAAACGGAACAGCTTTTGACAGCAAAGCCTATACAACTGAAACAACCGCTGCCTATAGCGTTAGCTATACGGTACCCAAAACGCAGCCACTGGGCTCACAACTGGTGTTTACGATCGTGGCGCAGGATAATATGAGCCGGCTTTCGCAAACGAGCACATTGGTGGTAACCATTACCCCGAAACCTGTAATCACGGTTACCGGATCAATCACAACCAATACTACCTGGACTAACGACAAGATTTACAAACTTTCGAGCTTTGTTCGTGTCGGTGCTGATCAGACCATTACCGGTAGTCCGTCGGCTACGGCCGTGTTAACCATTCAGCCGGGAACGATTATTCTGGGCGAGCGCTCAACACACGGAACATTAATCGTACAGCGGGGAAGCCGGCTGATGGCTGAAGGTACTGCCGACGCACCGATTATTTTCACCTCAGAACGTGAGCCGGGCCTGCGTGAGCCAGGCGACTGGGGCGGTGTCGTCTTATGCGGCCGGTCAACGTTTAATCAGGATGGCTGGGGTGAACTGGAAGGAAATTACGGGGCGTTTGCCGGCGGCGGGCCGTCTCCTGTGCTGGCTGATAACTCGGGCACACTGCGCTACGTACGGATTGAGTATGCTGGTTACAGCCTCTCACCAAATGCCGAAATCAATGGCTTAACGCTGGGGGCTGTCGGCAGCGGAACCACGCTCGAATACATACAGGTGTCGTATTCCGGCGATGATGCGTTCGAATGGTTTGGCGGTACCGTGAACAGTAAGTACCTCGTGGCCTACCGGTCGGTCGATGATGATTTTGATACAGACAACGGGTATACCGGTTATAGTCAGTTCGGGTTGGGCATTCGCGGCAGTATGCTGGCCGACGGATCGGGATCTAACGGGTTTGAGTCAGACAACAATGCCTCGGGGAGCAGCGCCCTGCCGGTTACCGCCGGTGTGTTTGCCAACTACAGCCTGATTGGCCCCAAGGCCGATGCCAACACAGTGATTAATGTGCAGTTCTATAATGGTATTCACCTGCGCCGTAATACACGACTGAAGGTATATAACACCTTTGTAACGGGATATCCCAATGGGTTATATGTCGATCCGGCCGATGCCGGTGTGACGCTGACTAATGCGCTCAACGGCACACTGCTGCTCAACGGCGTGGTTTTGGCCGGTATTCAGAACTGGGGATCAAACGGGTTTGGTCTGGGAGCGGCTACCGCACCGAGAGGCTATCCGGTCCGGAATGCCACACTCTCGGCAACAGAAACGCCTTATAACATCGGGCTGCAGACACCGACGCAGTGGTTTTTGTCACAGACTGGTAATAAGACGCTGGCCGACAACCTGACGACAGGTGTAAACCCGGCCAATATCGTTACCGGACGGCCATCATTAACCGTCGGCACGGCCGGAACCTTGCTGAGCGGTTCGGCTACGTTACCTAATAATGCGTATTTGACAACGGCTGCCTATATTGGAGCCTTCGGTGCGACAACAGACTGGACAAGTAGCTGGACAGAATTTAATCCACAGGTGCAGGCCTACCGTTAAGGGCGGGTCTGCTTACCGAACAGCAGAAAAGCAAGACTGCCTGCTGCAAGGAAAAGGAAGAAGTAGGTGGTTCCTGATAAAAGCGTTGAAATTGACGCCGTTTCCGATACCGTATCGGTAGCAAAACGGGAAGCGTGCGGATACATCAGCTGATGCACAGCTAACAGGCTTCCGGCAAAAATAAGCGTCAAAACAATTCTGATTTTATCTGAGGATATATTCATTTTCTGGTATAAATAAACTGCTGGTTAGGGAACTCCCGTTGATCGAAACGGCCCCTGATCAGCAGTTGTTTGTTTTATGGCCGGAAGTTAAGCCCCATTTCCTCAAAAATTTATAAAAAAATGACCCAATGGTAAGACTTTTAGTAAGTGAGCGATATTAACAAAAAAGTACTTATGTTTTGTCGTCACCCATAAACCGGTTACATACCATGAAACACATTTCCTCTTTTCTGGTCAATATCGTGATCCTTTGGCTGGGGTTCTGTACGCTTGCAGATGCGCAGGCCCCAACACCGGTTGCTGCCAACGGTCGCCTGAAACTGGTGGGCCGCCAGTTGTCAAATGAGGCAGGAAAGGCTATTCAGCTGCGTGGCATGAGTTCACACGGTCTTCACTGGTTCGGGCAGTGTTACAATGCCGGGGCCATCCAGACCCTTGCCTCGCAGTGGGGAGCTGACGTATTCCGGGCGGCAATGTATGTTGACGAGGGCGGATACACTAACAACCCTGCCGGTCTGCGGGCAACGGTCGACAATATCGTTGACTGGACGGCACAAAACGGCATTTACTGTATCATCGACTGGCACATCCTCAACCCCGGCGATCCGAATATTCATCTGAATGAAGCAAAGCAGTTTTTTCAGATCATGGCGCAGAAGCACGCCGGTAAGAAACATGTGATCTACGAAATCTGTAATGAACCGAATGGGGTAAGCTGGAGTTCGGTGAAAAGCTATGCCGAGCAGGTGATTCCGATAATCCGGCAATACGACAGCGAAGCCATTATTCTGGTTGGTACACCAAACTGGAGCGGAACACCGGGTGACGTGATCAGTAACCCGCTGACAGGAACCAATGCCTACAACGTCATGTATACCTTTCATTTCTACGCCGGTTCGCATTACTCACAGAGCTACATTGATAATGTACTCAAAAGTGTTCCGCTGTTTGTTTCGGAATGGGGTACGAGCAACTATTCCGGCAACGGCGGCAACGACTACACGAATGGTCAGAACTGGATTAACCTGATGGCGGGTCAGAACTCATCGGGTATAAAGGTAAGCTGGTGTAACTGGAGCTTCTGCGATAAAGACGAGTCGTCGGCGGCACTCGTGCCCGGCGCCTGCGGGAGTAATGGCTGGAACAATACAAGCCAGTCAGGGGCGTACGTGAAAAACTGGATACTGAGCCCGGCTGATGATTTCGGTCCGGCCACACCGGCGGTTACTATCGCCAGCCCTGCTGCTAATACGACGGTGACGATTGGGGCAAATGTAGTGATTGCCGCAACGGTGAGTAATACAACGGCTGCTTCCGTTGCTTTCTATAGCGGCAATACGAAGCTGGGCGATGATACTACCGCGCCGTATGCCTGGACCATCACCGGTATCGCGGCGGGTTCGTATACATTGACCGCACAAGCTACCTTACCGGATGGGCAGACGCTCACATCAACGTCCGTGCAGGTAACCGCTGTACCCGCTCCGAACCAAATTCCAACCGTCTCCCTGACCGCTCCGGCTGCGAATGCCGGCTTTACGGCACCTGCCCTCATCAATCTGTCTGCCACGGCAACCGACGCCGATGGTAGTGTCGTCAAAGTCGAATTTTATAACGGGAATACGAAACTCGGAGAAATTACGGCAGCACCGTATACCTTTTCATGGACAAATGTCGCGGCCGGTTACTACACGGTATCTGCAAAGGCAATAGATAATCAGGGGGCTATAGGAACATCGGCGACGGTGAATATTATCGTCACCAATCCCGGTAGCTCCGGCGCTGATTTGATCGGCCCGGATTGTGTCAGTGTAAACGACATTAAAATATTCGAACTGAATCCGAATCTGTTGCAGAATGCGACGAATTTTTCGTGGTGGAGTACGGGGTCGACCAGCAGCATAACACCGACGCAACCCGGCAAGGCAACGTTTAATTTCGGGCCTTATTTTTCCGGCGGGCAGGTCTGTGTGGGCGTTAATTATTCGGCCGCGCCGTGGTATCAGCAATTCTGCAAGACCGTATCGGTTTGCTCCACAACCGTAACACCACCGGCTAATCAACCGCCAACGGTAGCGCTGACCAGCCCTGCCAACAGTGCCACCTTTACCGCACCGGCTTCGGTTACTATTTCAGCCAATGCATCGGATAGCGACGGTACCATCGCGAAGGTTGAATTCTACAACGGCACGGCCAAACTCGGCGAGTCTATGGCAATGCCGTACCGGTTTGTCTGGGGCAACGTAGCGGCCGGAACCTATACGCTCTCGGCAAAAGCAATGGACAATGCCGGTGCCGTGACTACGTCAGGGACTGTTACCATCAACGTGCTGACCGCAACGGTTACCCCGCCAACCCCGGCAACAGCTGGCATCGTCGGGCCGGATTGCGTAGCTGCCAATGCCGTGACCGCGTTTGAGTTAAACCCTGCCTATCTGGCCAATGCGACCAATTTTTCGTGGTGGTGCACCGGCTCAACGAGCAGCGTCACTCCGACGCAGCCAGGTAAGGTAAGTATTCATTTCGGACCCTGGTTTACGGGAGGTGATCTCTGTGTCGGGGTTAACTATTCGGCGTCGCCATGGTACCGTCAGTTCTGCAAACGGGTGAACAAGTGCTCGGCAGGCGCACGGGAGGCCATCGTGGAGGAGGTGCTGAACGTTGCCTACCCCAATCCGACCGCTGACCGGTTCACGTTTGTGGCCGATCAGGATATTTATGCGCTGCGGGTACTGGATATGCTGGGCGTAGAGCGAAGCGTGCCGGGGAGCGTACAGAAAGGCGAAAAAGTAATTTTCGGGGACAACCTGAATGCGGGTCATTACCTGCTCGACATTCAGTACACCGCTGGCGGGCGTCGGACCATCAAATTAGTGAAAGCCGGCCGTTGATCGGATAATCAATAAAAAAAAAGTAAAAAAGTAACCCAAAGGTCCGGAATGGGGGTTTATGCTAGCATGTGTTAGTGTAAACCCCTTTTGCTGTGACAAAGAACCTGGTCTCACCGGATATTCTTTTTGGCGAACTGTTCTGCGAGGTGCAGTTAAGCCGCATTTTTACCGATACCAAGACATTTGTGGACGCTGTTCCCCTGTTGTCGCCTGAAAATATTCTGATGCTGTACCGTGCTGAGAAAGAAAAGCCTGACTTTAATCTTGAGCAGTTTGTACGGCAGTATTTCGATATACCCGAATCGGCTACCAGCCATTTTGTGAGTGATACGTCCATGACAACTAAGGCGCATATCGAACGCCTCTGGGATGTGCTTACCTGCCCGGCTGATCCCCTGGTAGAGGGTAGCTCACGGCTGCCGCTACCGCATCCGTATGTTGTTCCGGGCGGACGGTTCCGCGAGATTTTTTATTGGGACAGCTACTTTACCATGTTGGGGCTACAGCGTTCGGGGCGGAACGGACTGGTGCGGGGGATGGTCGATAATTTTGCTTATCTGATTGATACCTATGGATTTATTCCGAACGGCAACCGCACATACTTCCTGACACGGTCACAACCCCCTTTTTTCAGCCTGATGGTTGAACTGCTGGCTGAGATTGACGGGGCCGACGTATTCAGCGAGTATTTGCCGCAGCTGGAGAAGGAATATGCCTACTGGATGGCAGGCGGCTCGGGTGATACGGCGGTGGCAGAACATGTGGTAACGCTGGATACCGGCGGCCTACTGAACCGGTATTGGGACCCCACCCCTACCCCGCGTCCGGAAGCGTTCCGGGTAGAGTCGGAGTTGCGGACAGAAGCCCGCTTTCTTGGTGTTGACCCCGACAATATGTACCGGAACCTCCGGGCGGCCTGTGAATCAGGCTGGGATTTCAGTAGCCGCTGGATGACCGATGGGCAAAGCATTCCGTACACTATTACCATTGATATCCTGCCGGTTGATTTGAATACACTGCTTTTTTCTTTTGAGCGCACCCTGGCCAAAGCATACCGGCAAAGCGGGCAGGAGATGCCGACCGCAGAATTTACCCGGAAAGCGGAAGCCCGCCGGCAGTTGATTCAGGCACTTTTCTGGGATGATCAGGCCGGTTTTTACAAGGATGTCCATGGCAGTACCTTAACGCCGTTGCCCGCCTTAACCCTGGCCGGTGTATTTCCGCTGTTTTTTCAGATCGCTACGTTTGAACAGGCTCAGCGGGTTCATGACCTGCTGGAGCAGGAGTTTCTGCAGTCAGGTGGCTGGGTGACCACCCTGAAGCAATCGGGGCAGCAGTGGGACTGGCCAAACGGCTGGGCTCCGCTGCAGTGGATTGTCTATCAGGGATTACTGAATTACGGATTTACGGCAACTGCCCGGAAAGCACGTGACCGCTGGCTGATGCTGAATGACAAGGTATTTCAGGTAACGGGCAAAATGATGGAAAAATACAACGTGGTGGATGATGTTCTGGTAGCCGGCGGCGGTAAATACCCGAATCAGGATGGCTTTGGCTGGACCAACGGCGTATATCTCGCCCTTTTACATAGCTGATCACCGGCGGAAATCAAGGTCGCCGTATACACTCAGGGTAAAGCCGTTGTTGCGTTCCATGACCGGTAAACGGGTTGCCGGATCGGCTTCGGCGTGTTGAACAACCTGATTCAGAAAACCGGCTTCAAGCCTGAACGACGGCGAAAACCGGTAGCCGAGGCCCAGAAAGATCCGGTTCTGATCAAAGATATCCAGCTGAACATTAGGCCCGAAGCCAATAAACAGCTCGTCGTAAGCGGTCAGGTACCAGTTGGCCTCATCCATCGTTGGCTGGCCAAGGGGGAGCGCCCCGCGAATACGGTAGCGGGCCCGGTTCTGGTATTGCCAGCCCGGTGATTGATCGCCTCCGGTATCTGGCCAGGTACTCATCCAGCGTTGTTCGAGCCGGAAACGATGCGTAAGTTGCAGGCGGCCGGTCGTTTGCTCCAGGTCAATATCCTGGTACATCCGGTGTTCGGGATTGGGGACACCCGCTTCGGATTCCGGGAAACGGCCGTATGGAAAACCCAGTAACAGCGTGTAGCCCGCCGACGTTTTAATATGGTCGGTAAGGCTATATTGAATCCCGGCACGGGCCAGAGATTGCTGCCAGCTCCGGATCAGATCAATCCGGCGCCATTGGTATTCCGTATGAATCGCCCATTTGTCCGACAGTTTATGATCGCCGAAGTAGGCATACCAGCCAATGGTATTCGCATCGTGTATTCTGTTTTGTGCTGATAAGCAGACCGGAAAAAGCAGGCATGACAGGATATATAGAAAATAACGTTGCAGAGTAAACATGAGATAGAGACGATGCCGGCTTGGTTTATTAAGAGAACCGACAAGGCGGCCGGTAAGGCTGAAAACTATATCAAAAGGGACCGGAAGGCCGCTAAACCGGTAATTTGCAGGAGCTTACTCAACAAATTACCGGTTTGTCCGTTTTTAGTCTTACTTTACCACAGGAATGTTATATACCATCGTTAGAAATCAAACCTATGCAAGTTCAACATAGATGGAGACAGGAAGCCGCTGTGCTTCTGACGATTGCCACTATTTTAAGCAGTGGCCTAACACCGGCGCGGGGGCAGGCCACTGCTGCTCTCCGGGCCGATACGGTCAAGGCCGGCCCGTATGATATGGGTAAAATGTGGACTTTTGATAGCCCGCCGAAAGAATACTTTGCTAAAACATACGGCTTTAAACCCGATGACAAGTGGTTTGAAGAAACACGGCTGGCTTCTCTGCGGTTTGCCGATTATTGCTCGGCTTCGTTTGTGTCTGCGAGCGGGCTGGTGATGACCAATCACCACTGTGCCCGGGAATCCGGAACGGGTGTTGCCCGCAAAGGGGAGGACCTGAACAATACCGGGTTTTATGCTAAAACACTGGCTGAGGAGCGCAAGGTGCCGGGCCTGTTTGTCGATCAGCTGGTAAAAATCGAAGACATAACAAAGCGGGTACAGGATGCCATGGGCACCGGTTCGGAGCGGGAGCAGTTGCGGGGGCGCGAGCAGGCGTTCGCTGCGATCAAACAGGAGTACACGGCCCGGGCCGACTGGAAGGGGCTGGAGCTGCAGACTATTACGCTTTACAATGGCGGCCGGTATGCGCTATATGGGTTTAAACGCTATACCGATGTGCGGCTGGTGTTTATGCCTGAGCTACAGCTGGGCTTTTTTGGCGGCGATCCCGACAACTTTACCTATCCGCGTTATGCGCTCGACTGTTCGTTTTTCCGGGTATATGATAACGGGAAGCCCCTGCAAACCAAACATTTCTTTAAGTTCAATACAAACGGTGTCCGCGAGAATGAGCCCATTTTCGTAATTGGTAACCCGGGGAGTACCGAACGGCTGAAAACGGTAGCCGAGCTGGAATTCGACCGTGATCTGAAAATTCCGTACATCCTGACCCTGATCCGGAACCGGTCGGCCGCGCTTCAGGCGTATAACGCAACCGCTAAAAGTGACAGCGTTCTGAACGAAATTTTCAGCTTCGAAAACAGTTATAAGGCCTACAGCGGACAGCTCGATGGCCTGCGCGACCCATACCTGATCGCCCGCAAAGCCGCCTTCGAACGGCAGTTTAAAGCCGATGCCTTGTTGGAGCAATCGGCGAAACGGGAAGCACAGGTAGGCGGCAGTTCGGCCACCAACGGCGTACCGGCTACGTCGCCCGGCAGTTCGGCCCGGGGCGGGGCCACAACGGGCAGGGCAGACGTTTGGGCCGATATTTCGGAAAACGTAACGGCAATGCGGCAGTTGTTTAACGACAATACCTACTTGTCGCCCAATCCGCTGGCGCGGGGCGAATTACTGACGTTTGCTCATCTGCTGGCGCAATACGGTGAGATTTATCTGGCCCAACCCCGGCAGGCCGAGCGGATGCGTACCATGCTGGAAATGCCGGAGATAACCAGCCGCACGCTGGAAGAAAGCTATCTGGCGGCTCATCTAGCCGAAGCACAGGCCGCTTTGGGGAATGATGATCCGTATGTAAAAGCGGCTTTAACGGCGGAAAACGGGCAGCTGCGGACCCCCAAAGAAGCCGCCGCTTATTTGCTGCGCACCACAAAACTGCTTGATAAAGCCTTCGTTGAGGATATGATTACACGGGGCGGGGCCATTACATCGTCGACCGATCCGATGCTGGTGCTGGCGCGGGCAGGTCAGAAACGGTACGAGGCTGCCAGCCAGAAAATGCAGCAAATCAATGCCCGTCAGGAAGTGTTGAGCAGCCAGCTGGGAAGGTATGTGTATGATGTATACGGTAATAACGTACCACCGGATGCCACCTTCTCGCTGCGTATCAACGACGGGATTGTGAAAGGCTATCCGTATAACGGCACCGTTGCGCCGGTGATCACCACCTTTGCCGGGCTGTATGACCGGAATTATTCGTTTGGCGATAAATACCCCTGGAGCCTGCCCGCCCGCTGGAAAAATCCCCCGGCTGAGCTGTTGAAGCAACCCATGTGTTTTATCACCACCAACGATATTATTGGCGGTAATTCCGGCAGCCCGATGATAAACAAAAACCGCGAAGCGGTGGGGCTGGTTTTTGATGGTAATATGGAGAGTTTACCGGGAAGCTTCATCTTTGTGCCGGATAAAAACAGAAGCATTTCAGTACATGCCGGGGGGATGGTCGCCGCCATGCGTTACATCTACAAAGCCGACCGCCTGATTCTGGAGCTGACAACCGGAAAATAACCGATCAAGACCGCAATACGAACCGGCGTTTTCTTATGGAATCATTCATAGGGAAATGCCGGTTTTGTATTCAGGGACGAAGAATCTTAGTAATGTTGCTTATTTTACGTTAGGATTTGAAAAAAGATGGAACCTGAACAGTTTATATTAGACCGGAGTGCATTTCATATGGGTAACCATACAACCGTATCCAGCTACCACGCCCGTATGCAGCCCGAATCATTTGCCGGTCGTTTACAGGCCGCTAATTATTTGATTAGTGTAGCTTTTCGATACGACTTGAGAAGGCCACCTAAACTCGATAGAGACTGTTTTCTGGCCCGTAAGCACAATGGCTAACCTGCTAAATCCTTCAAATGGCTATACCACATAGGCACATAGAGCTCATAAGTATTTAAAAATCTTTGTTTTTCTATGTGCCTATGTGGTATAATATCGAATAAGCTGTTTAGTGTTTAAGCAGACAGAGTTCTGAATTAAAGAAAGAGGTTGATACTGGAGGAAGATAAAGGCACCTTCCGGTAATTCAGTTAATATATCACTACAATGATTTAATCAAAGCTAAAAGAGCAGCGGGACGTCCCCGGGATTTGAACGATATTGAACAGTTAGAAAAAGGAAAACAAAACACATGAATTATATTGAATTGTCGCTGACACTCTCGCCCGATTATACCGATATCCTGATGGCAGAGTTGGGAGAGCTTGGTTTTGAGTCATTTGTTGAAACCGACGAAGGGCTGTTGGCATACGTTACCGAAGATCTGTTCGACGAAACAGCTATTCAGGAAGTTATCGCGAAATACGAAGAGCTGACTGCAATAGCCTATCAAGTCAGTTCGTTAGAGAAAAAGAACTGGAACGCCGAGTGGGAACAGAATTATGAACCCATTACGGTGGGCGAAAACCTGGTCAGAGTGCGGGCGTCGTTTCACGAGCCGGATGCTGCCTTTCAGCATGAACTGGTGATTAACCCGAAAATGTCGTTCGGTACCGGTCATCATGAAACTACATCGATGATGCTGGAGCACCAGATGCACATCGGTCATGCCGGTAAGGCGGTCTTAGATGTCGGCTCCGGTACAGGCATTCTGGCGATTCTGGCCGCTAAAATGGGGGCTTCACCGGTGGTTGCGTTTGATATAGAAGAATGGGCTGTGGAGAATGCAGTGGAAAACGCCGGGTTAAACAACCATCCCGAAATCCGGGTCTTTCAGGGAACCATCGCCGATGTTGATCCGGCTGAACGCTATGATATCGTACTGGCCAATATCAACCGCAACGTGTTACTGGTCGAAATTCCGACGTATGTAAGCCTGCTGAATGAGAACGGTTACCTGTTTGTGAGCGGATTTTATGAGCACGATGCGGCCGACATTGAGGCTAAGGCCAATGAAGCAGGGATGGAGCTGGTCCGGTCGCTGACCAAAAATCAATGGTCGTCGCTCGTTTTCCGGAAAGCGTAATAAACCCGTCGGGGTATAATTGATTGATAAACAGAATGTCGGGCTGGCCTGGTGGTCGGCCCGCGTAGTTGAATACAACAAATGAGGTTCATGAAACGTGTTTACCTGCTTTTGCTTGCAAGCTGGCTGGCTGGCTCGATGGCCTTTGCACAAGCCATTAAACTTTCCGAAAATCCCGACCAGTTTCTGACTGATCTTCAGAAGCTGATGGCGACGGGCGGGCCGGTGGCGGCGAAGGCTCAGAAAGATCTGGAGTCGCTTTGGGCCGACAACCGGCTGAGTCAGCCGCAAAAAGAGCGGATTATTGCGTTAAGCCGCAAAATGAACACAAAGCGCTACCAGCCGGCGACCCATTTTGCGCCGTTTTTTCAGGCGCTTTACCATGCGTTGTACACGCAGAAAAATATTTCGCCCCCCGACGTTGATAACCTGATTCTGGTGGCCGAAAAGCAGTTCGATGCCAACGACCCTAAGGCGTTTACGCGGGTGATGGAAACGATGCGGCTGTTTCTGGAACGGCGGTTGTTCTACAGCAGCAACTACAACAAGCTCTATGCAGAGGGTGGTACATTCAGTTTTCGCTATATAGATGCAAACGCTACCGCTCCGGCCAACGGCACCGTAACGGATCCGCTAACCAATACCGGATCGGCCGCTACCCGCGTGCTCGACGACGACGGTTGGGGTACGCCACCCAGTCAGCGTGATACGACCCAGCCAAAGCAATATGGCAATGTATTTATTCCGCAAAAGCGGGCGCTTCCGGCCGTAACGGGTCCGGTCCTGACGGTGAAAGATGTCTTTCTGGCTATTGTCGCCAACGGCGATTCGGTCATTGTGTCCAACACCGGCGGTGATTTGTTGCTTAAGGATGGCGTGTTTGTCGGAAAAGACGGTAAGCTGACATGGGATATTGCCGGTCGTTCGGATATTTCGGTGACCCTGGCCGATTATGCCATGGTCACCATGAATCCGCGCCTGTCGGCCGATGATGTAACGCTGACGTTCGAAAAAGCCAAACCGATTAAAGGAGTTCTGGAATATGTGAGTAAGAAACGGGTGGCCGGACAGGCCGCTCAGTATCCGCGATTTGTTTCCTGGCAAAACAACGTGACGATTCCGGATCTGGGGCCTGATATTGAGTATCGGGGCGGGCTGGCGCTGATCGGCGTACAGGTGGTCGGAGCGTCGGCCAGCGGGCAACCGGCCGTACTGGTTGTAAAACATGCCGGCAAACCGGCCTTTAAAGCCAGCAGCCGCCGGTTCGAATTCAGCGACTCGCTGATTACAGGCAATGCCGTGCAGTTTGTTGGCTACATCCAGCCCGCAGACTCCATTACCCACCCGGCTGTTCAGTTTAAGTATTCAAAACAGCAGAAAATTGCCTGGCTGAACCGCGTCGACCGGACGAGCTACGGGCAGGTACCGTTTGCCGATTCCTATCATAAATTCTACATCCAGCCGGAAGTGGTGCGCTGGGACCTGGGCCGCCAGAAGGTTGATTTTTATCAGGTCGGCGCCAAACGTGAGGTGCCGGTGCGCTTTGAATCTTTTGATTACTTCCATCCGCAACGCTATTCCGACCTCTCGGTCGACTACGGGTACCATCCGCTGCAGCTGATCGGAAACTATATTACCGTCAGGAAAACCCAGAGTTTTTTCCCCGAAGACATTGCACAGTTTGCAAAAGTGAATCCGGCAACGATGGCCGGTACACTGGATCGTATGGTGCAGGAGGGGTATATCGACCGTGAAGCCAACGGAACCATGCACCTGAGCCGCAAAGGTATCCTGTACGTGCTCGCCTACAACGACAAAAAAGACTACGACAACTTTCAGGTTCAGTCTTATTTTACGTCGAGCGATAGTGTCAAAAATGCAACCATCAACCTGAACGACAAGTATCTGCTCATTCGCGGGGTATCGCAGTTTACGATCAGCGACTCGCTGAAAATTTTCGGGCGGCCATCCGACAAGACCCTGAAGGTTGGCAAAAACCGGTCATTTACACTCAATGGCCAGCTGAAATCCGGTAATTTCCGCTATTCGGGCCGTGATCTGGTATTCGACTACGATAAGTTCGGGATGAATCTCAATAAGATTGATTCTATCACCTTTACGCCCCAGAAACTGGCAGCACAGGGCAAGAGCGGGGAAATCGGCGGCGATATCAAATACGAAAAGCCGGGGATGGTTTACTTCGCAACGACAGACAATAAGTCGGGACGGATGAAGGATAAAAAGACGACCCAGCGGCTGGTAATGCCGGAGGGTATGACGGTATACTTCAACCAGCCTGACCGGGGTAACATTACGTACAACAACAAGGTCTATTTCAAAATCCCCGCCATCGACAACGACAGCATCGGGAAGGGCGATATCTCATTTGTCGGTACGTTCTACTCCGACGGTATTTTCCCGCCGTTCAAGGCTGAGTTGAAAACGATGCCTGACAATACCCTTGGTTTTGTGCATAAGGCCCCTGCTGCCGGTTATCCGGTTTACGGCAGCAAGCCTGGCCCCAACCAGTCGAACGTGAAGTTCACGGGCGACATCAAGATGGACAAAAGCGGGTTACGGTCAGAAGGGATGCTTCATCACCTGACGACAAACCTGACTGCCAGCGGTATTCTGTTCATGACCGACTCGTTACTGGCCTCGGGAGATAAAGGCGAGATCAAAGAGGGGATAATCGGCAAGGGGTATTACCCGCAGGTGCAGCTGAATAATTACAGCATGAAGTGGTTCCCGAAGACGGATAGCATGGTGATCATGAGCCAGAAAAACAACTTCAATTTCTATAACGGAACGACTAAACTGGACGGCAACCTGCTCGTGCGGGCAACGGGCCTGTTCGGAAACGGTACCCTGCGCCGGAACGATTCCGAGACGTTATCGGAAAGCATCAAGTTCAATAAGGAAGGGTTTCTGGCCGACAACGCCCGGTTCCGGGTGGTGTCAGATGCGGCTCAGCGCAATGTGGCCAACAAGCCGATTCTGCTGGGCAATGCCGTCGATGTGGATTTCAATCAGGTGAAGGGAATTGTGAACGTGGCCATTAACCAGAAAAAGACACAGAGCATCGATGATACCTTGCAGTCGAGTATGGAGTTTCCGTATGCCGCCTATAAAACGAGTATCAACCGGGCGCAGTGGAACATGAATGCCAAAACCATTGCGATGAAAGGCGATGTAAAAACATCGACGTTTACCGGTACCAGTGATGAGCTGGAGGGCTTGACCTTTAACGGGGCTGCTGCGATTTACGACATCGAAAAAATGACGCTGAATATCAGTGGCGTCCCATACGTAAATTCCGCCGATGCCCGGATTTATCCGGACAAAGGGCTAGTGTCAATCCGCCGGAACGGAGAGATGGCCGCCTTGAAAAACGCCCGTATTGAACTGGATACCATTACATTGCACCACCGGATGAAGAACGGTAATATCCAGGTGGTGTCGAGAACCCGTTTCTCCGGCGACGCGACCTACCAGTTTGCGACTGCTGCCGGTGATACGGCGAACATCAAGATGGGCAGCTTCGAGCTGAAAGAGAGTATCGGGACACCGGCTGCTCTGGCATCAGCAAGTCCATTATCGGCGGCGGAAAAAGCAATGGTGGGCGATGTGAAGGAGACGAAAGAAAAAGAGAAGGAAAAGGAAACCCGCTCCAGGAAGAAAGCCGGGAATGCCCCCGTCCGCACTTACTTTACCGTGGCGAGGGCCGAAATCGAGGAGAAGGATAACCTGATGCTGGCACCGCGGATTGCGTTCAAAGGCGACATCGTGATGCAGGCTCCCGACAAAGACCTGGCGCTGGATGGCTTTATCAAGCCGGTGTTGCGGAAACGACAGGACCTGGTCAGCGGCTGGATTCCGTTTAAGGAAAAAGTCGTGGAGCGGATTGAGGTGAAAGTCGATAAAAACCTGAAAAACGAAGGCGATCAGCCATTAGTAGCCGGTATCCATGCGCGGGCAGACGGAACGGGTCTGTATCCGACGTTCCTGTCGCCGAAAGAAGACCCGAAAGATGCCGATCTCTTCACGGCAAACGGGGTGATGCGCTACGATGAAAAAGAAAAAGTCTATCGTATTGTACAGAAAGGAACCGACGGGCTGGAGGATATCGAAGGGGCGTTTACGTTTAACGACCCGAAAGGCATTATGACGTTCAAAGGCAAGTTAGGCCTGATTACAACTACGTCTGAGACAAATCCGAACGCGCCGGCACTGATTTCATCGGCAGGCTCGGCCCGGGTAAATGTGGATAGTGTGAAGTATGAAATCAACGCTTTACTGTCGTTTGCCTTCCCGATTCCGGAGCCGCTGAATCTGGCCATTGCCGATAAGCTTGTGAAAACAAATCTGGATGAGAAAAATGACGATCCGGCCGACGACGATCTGAATGAACTGGCCGATAAAATGATTCCGCTGATTGGCCAGAAAGAAACCGAGGCATACCGCCTGAAAGCCCAGAACGCCCACGTGCCGCTGGTTCAGGCCTCGCCGAAGCTGAATACTGCGCTGGTGTTGTCGAATGTTAACCTGCGCTGGTCTGACAAGTTCAAGTCATTTTATAGCATCGGTCAGCTGGGCGTGTCGCACATGAACAATACCGATATCAACGCACAAATGGATGGGTTTATCGAAATACGTAAAACCGCAAACGGCGATGAATTCAGTATTTTACTGGAAGCCTCCCCCGATGTCTGGGTATTTTACGACTATAAACCAAACGGTACGTTATCCATCGTTTCGTCGGAACAGGAGATTAACGACCGTTTACTGGCCGGATCGAAAAATACGGCTAAAGGAGCCATTGAGATTGTCGCAGGCGAGGCAGAGGAGAAGAAGCAGTTTATGGCCCTCTACCTCGATCAGTACAAAACGCGGCCGAAACCACAGCCTAAAGGGGCTAAAGTGGTGAAAAAAGACGCACCGAAAGAGAAGAAGAAAGAAAAAGACGAGAAGCAGGAAGGATTCTGATCGGGATCGTTACAAGTTAAAATGAGTGAGGGGTGGCCGACCTTCCCGGGAGTTCTAAACTTCCCGGAAGGCCAGCCACCCCTCATTTGTTTCCATTAATTTTATTACTTCCGTTCGCCTTTCGGAACGTAGGAGTAAGTGCCGTGTTCGAGCTGACGGGCGCGGTCAAAAAGACTCAGGGCCTTTTTGTAGGTGTCGTCTACCTCACCGGCAATTTTAAAATATTCGTTATTCTGGCCGTTGCGGTTGTTGCGCTGGTAAATGTAGCGGGCTACATACGCTTTCAGCTGGGTGCGGATGTATTCTTTCGAGCGGGCAAATTCAGCCGGATTTTGTTTAATTCCTTCCGACGATGCCAGGCTGACCAGTTTGTTTAGCTGATCATCCCCGAAGTTAACGGTCCGGTTAAACTCAGCAAACGGCATTTTTTCAAATTTCTTCCGGTTATCGTTGGCGTATTCCAGCGCGTATTCCCGCAGCAGGTTTTTACCGTACAACTGGGCGATATAGCTTGTCTGCCAGCTGGTGTCGCGTGGCACAAAGTAATCCGGGGTGATACCGCCTCCGCCATAAACCAGACGGCCGGCATCGGTTTTAAAGCGCAGCTTAGGGTCGTTCTTGATCGAATCGGCGATAAAATATTCACCGCGTTTGGAGCGGGCTTCCAGATCTTTCTCATAATCCCCTTCGTGGCCCGGCACATACGGTTTCTGAATACTCCGGCCACTTGGCGTGTAATAGCGTGAAATAGTCAGCCGCAGCTCAGAACCATCGAACAACTGCACCGGCATCTGTACGAGCCCTTTGCCAAACGAGCGACGGCCAACGATCAGCGCGCGGTCATGATCCTGAAGCGCACCCGCCACAATTTCAGACGCCGAGGCACTGCCTTCATCGATCAGAACGATCAGCGGGCCATCTTCAAACTGACCGGCGATGCGGGCAAATGTCTGACGATCATAGCGGCTGTCTTTGCCGTTAGTATAAACGAGCAGCTTGTTGCCGCCGATAAACTCGTCGGCCAGACTCGTAGCGCGGTCCATGTAGCCGCCCGGGTTATTCCGCAGGTCAAGCATCAGTTGCTGCAAACCCTGCTGTTTCAGCGAGGTCAGGGCCGTTTTAAACTCGTCGTAGGTTGTTTCAGAAAAGCGGTTTACCTTGATGTATCCCGTTTTATCATCCACCATATAAGCTGCATCAACCGAGTACGTCGGAATACGGTCGCGCACAACCGTTACCACTTTAGGTTCTTTTTCGCCACGGCTCAGAATAGTGAGCCGTACTTCGGTTCCCCGCCGGCCCCGCAGCGCCTGGAAAATAGAACCATTGTCAACTTTATTGCCCGTCAGGGCTTTATCGTCTACTTTCAGAATCTTGTCGCCGCTCTGAATACCAGCCGTTTCTGAAGGACCACCGGCCAGTGGGGTTACCACATAAACGGTGTCTTTGTAGAGATTAAACTCAATCCCGATACCATCGAAACCGCCTTCCAGCTGTGTACGGGCCGCGACGGCCTCGTCTGGGTTCATGTAGCTGGTATGCGGATCGAGTTTCTCCAGCATTTTACCGATTGAATAGTCAACCAGCTCGTCGGTATTTACCGTGTCAACGTAGTTGTTTTCAATGAGTTGTAGAATTTCTTTGTATTTGGTGTAGCCGCGCCCAATGTTGTTGAGGTTCTTTGACCCTCCGAAAAAAGTAGCTCCGATAAGAATACCGCCTGCCATCGTAACGCCCAATATCATGGGTAGCCGTACGGCGGCCTTGTTGTTTTGTATTGGCTTATCGCGCTTAATACCGAACTCCTCTTTCTCTGCCATAGCCCATTAGTAGTTAAAGTTGTATTCCTGGTTGTGCTTGACGGGTTTATGGCGACAAGACAAAACGATCTCTGCACCATACATACGCCGATAACGTAATACCAAAGGCATAATGTTTGCCAAAAAAACGATTTTTGAAAAAAAAGTATGTATGTGGAAGAAAGTTTACACAAAAATGCCCGAAACCATGACACATACAGATTTAACGGCCTTAGGGTGAAGCGAAAAGTAAAAAAAGTGGGGAAGCCACTGTGTAGCTTCCCCAACAACTCTGTTGATTTATTGCCTTATTGACGTGATTTTACCGGCAGGCTTTTCAGGTGTACGAAGAAATTACTGCCCCCTGCCTTACGCTGTACCGATGAGCCGATGACGGTCAGCGGGTTGTTATCGCGGATGCCAAACCGGCCGCTACCGGTACCACTGATTTGCTGAAGGGCCGTGCTGAGCAAGTCTTCGTTAATATCCCCGAGTGGTTTAAGAACAATCGGCTCCTCAATCTCAACCGTTGGCGCAAAGCCACCCGTATAATCCGACTGCCCCAGGCTGTTGTACGCTTTGACAATAATAGGTTGCAGTCCCCACTTGATTTTGCCGGTATCATCCGAAATAGTCGTTGACCCTACGTTTTTACCATACGTTGCCGTACCGATTGTTATAACGGACATGTAAGGCTTTAGCCCGTTGATAATCAACTCGCTGGCCGATGCTGTCCAGTCAGTTGTCAGGACAAAGACGCGGTTCAGGCTGGCACCGATGCTTTGGGCCTTATTCGCAAAGTTATTCACAAAGACACTGCTGCCATACTGGCTTTTCAGGTATTGGGTTACCTGTGAATTATACTCTTCATGGAAGAACTCCTTCGTATTATCAACGTTCTTGCCGATCAGACTCGCCAGGTTGATGGCCGACCGTTCATCGCCGCCGCCATTATAGCGCAGGTCAAGAATCAGTTCGGTAACGCCCTGCGCCTTAAAGCTGGCAAAGACAGCATCCACTTCGTTATCGTACTGCGTACCCGAGCTGCCGTATGGTGCCTGTGTGAATAGGTTATACATCAGATACCCGACCTTCCTGCCATTAACAGTATAGACTGAATCCAGAAAGACAGGGTCTTCCTGGAAAGTCTCAGCCGTGACACTGCGGGTGTCATCCGTATCTGCGAGGGTGCCGTTGCTTACCTTCGCCAGCCCGAACGTAAACGAAGTCTGCTGGAAAAGCAGCGAGTAATAATTTGTTTTGTTGAGCGCAGTGCCATTAACCTTACTGATGATATCGCCCCGGACAATCCCGGCTTTGGCCGCCGGTGAGTTAGGTAAGACATACAGCACCTGTGCAATGACCGCGTCTGAACCAGCCGATCGCAGATAAAGCGTAAACTCCATACCCGTTGTTTTGGTCTGCCCGCTCAGTTCGGCCTCAAGCGATTGACTGTCATCTTCAATCCACGAAAAACGGTCGCCGTCGGGGCGTAGCGTGGCATCGTATTTATACAGAATCGAGTCGAAGAAATCGGCCGGAGCCAGGGTGGTGTCCGGACTGGCGGGGATTTTATCATTCCAGTAATACAGATCACGCATATTATCCAGAATCCAGTTATTCACCAGCCCATTCTGAACCAATGTCGGATCGGGTTCCGGCGTAACGGCGTCATCTGCTTTTTTGCAGCCGGTAACCACCCACGTACTGACAGCCAGCAGACCCAGTACCCATACATGACGCAGTGAAACGTTTGTGTGCATAAATTGTAACAGTTAGTAAGCCAATAGAGCTAGTCAATTAAAGAAACACACTGCTACGCAGTTGGATCGTATATAAACCATTACGCGATTGGCTTACCGGACTGTTGCAGGCAGCAAGGGAATTAATTCACTTTTAATTAAAACAGGTTACAGCCTTAGACCTTGTCCTGAAACGGCACAAAGTAGTCCAGCGCATCGGGGTTACGCATGGTATCTTTTGCGGCAACCAGAGACGGATCAAGGCCCGAAAGGATCTTTTTTACCGGCATTTCCATTTTTTTGCCGCTGATGGTATACGGAATTTCGCGGACGGCAAAAACCGCGTCGGGCACATGGCGGGGGCTGCACTGGATACGCAGCGTTTTTTTGATCTGGTCGACCAGTGTGCTATCAAGATCCTGGTTTGCTTTCAGAACGACAAACAAAGGCATGGCGTACCCGCCGTTCTCCTTCTCGATCCCGATCACGAGGCTATCGGCAATTTCGGGTAATTGCTCCACCGCGCTATAAATCTCGGCCGTACCGATCCGGACGCCATCGCGGTTGAGGGTGGCATCTGAGCGGCCATAGATAATAACACCGTTGTGGCCGGTGATTTTGATAAAATCGCCGTGGCGCCATACATGCGGGCCAAAATTGCCGAAATAGCTGTCGGTATAGCGTCGGTTGTCGGTATCGTTCCAGAAAAAGACCGGCATGGAGGGCATGGGGGCCAGAATCACCATTTCGCCGAGCGACTCCCGAACCGGATTGCCGGTTTCATCAAACGCCTCAAGTTTGCAGCCCAGTAACCGTCGCTGAATTTCGCCGGGGTAGACCGGAAGCAACGGACAACCGCCTACAAAACCGCTGCAGATATCGGTGCCGCCGCTGAAGGAAATAAGCCAGACATCTTTTTTCACGGATTGGTAAATCCACTCAAAGCCCTCATTCGGTAACGGCGAACCTGTCGACCCGATAGAGCGGAGCGCGTTCAGGGAGTGGGTTTTGGCCGGTTCAAGCCCCGCCCGCATGGCGGCGAGGTAATAGGCCGCACCGCCTCCGAAATGATTTATTTTGAGCTGATCGGCCAGGTCCCACAATACGTTCATGTCGGGATATGCCGCTGAACCGTCGTAAAGAACCAGTGTAGCGCCCACCAGCAGCGACGCCACGGAGAAGTTCCACATCATCCAGCCCGTTGTCGAGTACCAGAAGTAGCGCTCACCCGGCTTTACGTCCTGATGCAGGGCCAGCGTTTTCAGGTGTTCAATCAGACAGCCACCTACGCTGTGGGTGATGGCTTTCGGTTTCCCCGTTGTTCCTGACGAATAGAGGACCCAAAGCGGGTGTGAAAACGGTACGGGCGTAAATTCGAGGCCGGTATGCGGTGTATTGAGTACTTCATCCCAGTTAATGCTCCATTCGAGTCGGCTGTCGGGATTGAGGTAGGGTAGCCAGACAACCTTTTCAAGAGTAGGCAGGTGCTGGCGCAGCTCACGGAAGGCACTGATCTTTTCGATAGGCTTCCCGTTGTAGGTATACCCGTCGACGGCAAAAAGTACTTTAGGCTCAATTTGCTGAAAGCGGTCAAGAATGCTGCTTGTACCGAAGTCGGGCGAACAACTCGACCAGATGGCCCCGACGGCGTTAGTCGCCAGAAAGGCCACAACGGCTTCCGGAATGTTGGGTAGTACAGAGACCACGCGGTCGCCCGGCCCGACATTGACCGACCGGAGATACGCTGCTACCGCCGCTACCTCTTCTTCCAGTTGTGTCCACGAAATGGCCGTTGGTCTCAGATCCGACGCCACCGACCGCTCCGAATGAAAAAGGATGGCAGGATGCTGCTTGTTTTTAAACCGGAACGCGTGCTCGGCGTAATTGACCGTTGCGCCGGTAAACCATTCCGTACCGATCATACCGTCGGGGTTGCGGTCCAGTACGTCGCGGTAAGCAGAGTGTGATTGTATGTCAAAAAACTGATAAATACTCTCCCAGAAATCCTCCAGATCCGTAACCGACCAGTCCCACAGGTCGTCATAGTCCCGGATGTATAATCCCTTTTTGACAAAAAGCCAGTCCATGTACCGCTTCAGTGTCGAACTCTCGATAAATCGGCGGTCAGGTTTCCATAGATACGAAGATGCTTGTTTCTGTGTCATCTGCCGGTAGTTGTTAGCCCGAAAAGATGAGTCATGCATGGGGTAATAAGTAAGCTAACAACTTACCACTAACGATTGACACCCCTTCGGGATTGTTTTTCGGGAAAATTACGTTGTTGAGAGAAGTGCGTTTTGCGGGCCAAAATACGCAAATCAGCCTGAAAAGTAAGGGACTGACGGAGAGTAGCCAATGTCTTTTTTTGATGGATGACGGGCTTTATTCCGGCATTAATCAGAAAAGCTGTAACTTTGCATCCCTTTTACAAGCTATAAATAAAAATAAGCTGATTATCAGCAGCTATGCATGTCGACAACAGTAACAATTACTGTACAATTCCATGAAACGAGATAACGACTTCGAAGGAAACGACCGCCGCGAGGGTGGCCGTGGGAAATTTGGCCGTCGCGAGGACGACCGCTTTGGAAATGACCGCCGTGGCGAAGGACGCCAGACTGGTGGCCAACGCCGCGAATTTGGCAATACAGATCGCCCGCGCGGAGCCGGAGACGGTGAGCGCCGGTTCGGACAAAACAGACCATTCAACAACGATAACGATAAACCACGTTTTAACCGCGACAACGACCGGCCACGTTTCAACCGGCCGGATGATGAGCGGGGAGAACGGCCACGCAATGCCGGCTTCGACCGCGAAAAACGCGGATTTGGCAGCCGTCCGGACGATGACCGCAAGCCGTTTAACCGTGAGGGTAGTGACTTCAAGCCACGTTTCAACCGCGACGGTGATGACCGCAAACCACGCTTCGACCGTGAGGGTGGTGACCGCAAGCCGTTCAACCGCGACGGCGATGACCGTAAACCGTTCAGCCGTGACCGTGAGGGTAGTGACTTCAAGCCACGTTTCAACCGCGACGGCGATGACCGCAAACCACGCTTCGACCGTGAGGGTGGTGACCGCAAGCCGTTCAACCGCGACGGCGATGACCGTAAACCGTTCAGCCGTGACCGTGAGGGTAGTGACTTCAAGCCACGTTTCAACCGCGACGGCGATGAC
This sequence comes from Arsenicibacter rosenii, assembly GCF_001870735.1. Taxonomy (GTDB): domain Bacteria; phylum Bacteroidota; class Bacteroidia; order Cytophagales; family Spirosomataceae; genus Arsenicibacter; species Arsenicibacter rosenii. The sequence continues at coordinate 29,752 of NZ_MORL01000002.1, forward strand.
CGCAAACCACGCTTCGACCGTGAGGGTGGTGACCGCAAGCCGTTCAACCGCGACGGCGATGACCGTAAACCGTTCAGCCGTGACCGTGAGGGTAGTGACTTCAAGCCACGTTTCAACCGCGACGGCGATGACCGCAAACCACGCTTCGACCGTGAGGGTGGTGACCGCAAGCCGTTCAACCGCGACGGCGATGACCGTAAACCGTTCAGCCGTGACCGTGAGGGTAGTGACTTCAAGCCACGTTTCAACCGCGACGGTGATGACCGCAAACCACGCTTCGACCGTGAGGGTGGTGACCGCAAGCCGTTCAACCGCGACGGCGATGACCGTAAACCGTTCAGCCGTGACCGTGAGGGTAGTGACTTCAAGCCACGTTTCAACCGTGACGGCGACGATCGCAAACCACGCTTCGACCGTGAGGGCGGCGACCGTAAACCGTTCAACCGTGACGGCGACGATCGTAAACCACGCTTCGACCGTGACGGCGATGACCGCAAACCGTTCAATCGCGATGGTGGCGACCGCAAACCATTTAACCGTGACCGTGATGGCGACCGCAAACCGTTCAGCCGCGATGGTGGCGACCGCAAACCGTTCAGCCGCGACCGTGATGGCGACCGCAAACCGCGCTTCGACCGTGACGAAAAGAAAGGACGCAGAATTGGCCGGCAGGAAGAGGCCGAAAACGGCCGTTTTTCTAAGGAGCAAACACTGGATAGCCGCGAGCGCCGTGTAGGTAAGTTTGAAAAAGCACCGAACTATAACCTCGATGCCTTGCGTGAAAAAATGCCGGCGGGCAAAAAAAAGGCAGCAGCCCGCGAGGAAAGCAGCCACAAGTCAGTCGATGACGGAACCGTACGGCTCAACCGGTATATTGCCATCGCCGGTATCTGCTCGCGCCGTGAAGCCGATGCCCTGATTGCCAGTGGCGATATTACGGTAAATGGCAAAGTCATTACCGAAATGGGGTATAAAGTAAAACCAAACGATAAGGTAAAGTTTGGGACAAAGGTGCTGAATCCGGAAAAGATGGTCTATGTGCTGCTGAATAAGCCGAAAGACTATATCACTACTACGGATGATCCGGAAGAGCGTCGGACAGTGATGGAACTGGTGGCTGATGCAGGCCCGTACCGCATGTATCCTGTTGGTCGCCTCGACCGTAACACAACCGGTCTTTTGCTGTTGACAAACGACGGTGAACTGGCCGAAAAATTAACGCATCCGTCAAACAATATCCGGAAAATTTATCAGGCTGAACTCGATAAACCATTGACCGAAGAGCATTTTGAGGCGATCCGGAACGGGGTGGAACTGGAAGACGGTTTGATTAAGCCGGATGATTTAGGCATTGTAACACCGGATGCCCAGGTGATTGGTATTGAAATCCATAGTGGCCGTAACCGGATTGTGCGTCGTATCTTCGAACACTTTGGTTATGAGGTAACTAAGCTGGATCGTACAACATATGCCAGCCTGACCAAGAAGGAATTGCCACGTGGAAAATGGCGGTTCCTCGAGCCTAAAGAGGTGGTTAAGCTGAAGTTTTTTTAAGGAGCCGCGTGCCCCTCTGATACAAAGAGGGGCACGCGTATTGAAAAATCCATTACATTCGCTCCGAACTCCTCAAAACTGTCATTTCGAGGAGACACAAAACAAAAGGTAGGTTAAGTTAGTTGTTGCATGACAGGCACTTCTCGTCGTCGCGTATGTTAATCACTCCCGGTAAACTTTTAGCCACCATCAATACGCCCGAAGATCTTCGGCGGCTTGACAAAACAAAACTGCCGCAAGTCTGTGACGAGCTTCGTCAGTTTATCATTGACAACGTATCCGTATATGGTGGTCACTTCGGTGCCAGCCTCGGTGTTGTCGAGCTTACAGTCGCATTACACTACATCTTCAACACACCCGATGACCAGCTGATCTGGGACGTAGGCCATCAGGCATACGGCCATAAGATTCTGACCGGTCGCCGGGATAAGTTTCATACCAACCGGTTTTATGGCGGGCTATCTGGTTTTCCGAAACGCCGGGAAAGTCCGTATGATGCCTTTGGTGTAGGCCACTCTTCTACCTCTATTTCGGCTGCTTTGGGGATGGCTGTCGCGTCGCAGCTGCAAAACCAGATGCACCGCCACCATATCGCTGTCATCGGCGATGGGGCGATGACGGCGGGCGAAGCGTTTGAAGGCATGAACCACGCAGGAGCCACAAACAGCAACCTGCTGATCGTGCTGAACGATAACTGCATGAGTATCGACCCGAACGTGGGGGCGCTCAAAGAATACCTGACGGATATTACTACTTCACACACCTATAACCGGGTGAAGGATGAGGTATGGAATCTGCTCGGTAAAATGAGCACGTTCGGTAAGAGTGCGCAGGAGATTGTGTCGAAGGTAGAGGCGGGGATGAAAGCTACGCTCCTGAAAAGCAGCAACCTCTTTGAATCGCTGAATCTGCGGTATTTCGGCCCGATTGATGGCCATGATATCGACCACATGACCAGCGTACTGGAAGACCTGAAAAATATTCCCGGCCCGAAATTGTTGCATTGCGTAACGGTAAAAGGAAAAGGATACGGCCCGGCCGAGAAAGATCAGACCAAATGGCACGCGCCTGGGCTGTTCGACAAGGTGACGGGTGAAATCAAGAAAAAAGTATACGAAACGCCGCAGCCACCGAAGTATCAGGATGTTTTCGGACATACACTGGTTGAACTGGCGCAGGCGAATGAGCGTATTGTGGGCGTAACACCGGCTATGCCGTCGGGTTCGTCGATGAATCTCATGATGAAGGCTATTCCGGAGCGGGCGTTCGACGTAGGGATTGCCGAACAACATGCTGTGACGTTTTCGGCCGGTATGGCAACGCGGGGCGAAGTGGTGTTCTGTAACATCTACTCCACCTTTATGCAGCGTGCCTACGATCAGGTAATCCACGACGTTTGTATTCAGGAATTACCGGTTGTTTTCTGTCTTGACCGTGCCGGTTTTGCCGGTGCCGACGGACCGACTCACCACGGTGCCTACGATATTGCCTTCATGCGCTGTATTCCGAATATGATTGTGGCGTCGCCGATGAACGAAAAAGAGCTCCGGAATATGATGTTCACGGCAGCATCTGACACCATTCAGTCTGGCAAACAGGCCTTTACAATCCGTTATCCGCGCGGCGAAGGCGTTATGCCGAACTGGCGGACTCCGTTCGAAGAAATTCCGGTCGGGAAAGGACGCATGGTACAGGATGGTGAAGGCGTTGCTATACTGACGTTCGGCCCCATCGGCAACTATGCCGTGAAAGCTTCGGCCATGCTTGAAAAAGAAGGGCTGCGTCCGGCACACTTCGATATGCGGTTTGCCAAACCACTGGATGAAGTATTGCTGCACACCATTTTCCAGCGTTTTGACCGTGTGTTAACGGTAGAAGATGGCTGTCTGCAGGGAGGTTTCGGAAGTGCTGTTCTGGAGTTCATGGTTGATCATGGCTATGCGGCCCGCGTGAAGCGGCTCGGTATTCCGGACGCAATTGTCGAACACGGCGAACAAATCGAACTGCACCGGGAGTGTGGATTCGATCCGGAAGGTATTGCCGAAGCGGTTCGTGAATTAATGTTTGCGGGTTCATCCGTCAGGATTTAATATTTGCGTATTTTAGGACAGGGTTAATGGTTACTGCTTTCGGGTAGTTACTGTTAATCCTGTTTTGCGTTTCTCTACTAACCCAAACATTATGAAGATCTTTAAATTTGGAGGAGCATCTGTCAAAGATGCGGCAGGCGTACGCAATCTTGCCCAAATTCTACAGGCTTATCAGGGCCAGCCGCTGGTTGTTGTGGTGTCGGCCATGGGGAAAACAACGAATGCGCTGGAAGATGTGGCCGCGGCCTATTATCAGGGTAATCCGGCGGAAGCAATGACCCGATGGCAGACGGTCAGGGCTTACCACAAAGGCATCATGCGCGATCTGGCGGGTGATGACATTACGCAAACCTTCCAGATTGTACTGGAATCATTTGACAAGATTAAAACCTACCTCCTGCGCCCGGTTGAAGGCTCTTTCGATCAGGTGTATGATCTGATTGTTTCGTTAGGCGAACTCATTTCCACGCAAATCATTGCGGCCTACCTCCGCAAGCTGAAAATGCCCGTTAAATGGACCGATGCCCGGTTGCTGATCCGCACCGACGGTACGTTTCGGGAAGGCAAAGTCGACTGGGAAGAAACCGAGTGGCTGATTCAGGATTACAGTAAGAGCATTCCGCCACAGACCATTACCATCACGCAGGGCTTTATGGGGCGTTCGGCAGACGGCAACACCACAACCCTGGGCCGTGAAGGCTCCGATTACTCAGCGGCCATTTTTGCCTACTGCCTCAACGCCGATGACGTAACCATCTGGAAAGACGTTCCCGGTGTACTGAATGCCGACCCGAAATGGTTCGACGATACACAGCTGATTCCGGAGCTTACCTACCAGGATGCCATCGAACTGGCCTACTATGGCGCGACTGTCATTCACCCCAAGACGATAAAACCGCTTCAGAATAAGAAGATTAAACTGTACGTACGGTCGTTTCTGGAGCCTGCTGCGCCAGGGACCGTGGTTGGGGAGTTTAACAACCATCTGCCGGTTCCGTCGTTTATTTTCAAGATCAACCAGACCCTGATTTCGCTGCATCCCAAAGATTTTTCGTTTATCGCCGAAGATAACCTGAGCCGGATTTTCAGCCGGTTTGCGGAAGCGGGTGTAAAAATCAACCTGATGCAGCACACTGCTATCAGCTTTTCGGTGGCCGTAGATAACCATCCGGAAAAAATACCGGCTCTGATCGATCAGCTGCGCGAAGATTTTCGGGTGAGCTATAACGGTGGCCTTGAGCTGATTACGATCCGTTACTACAATCAGGAAACCATTGATCGTGTCTGCGTCAATAAAAAAGTATTGCTGGAGCAGAAAAGCCGCTATACGGTGCAACTGATCGTTAAAGACTTGGGATAACTGTTTTGTTGCTGATGGTTCTGTTGGGGTAGTTATTGGGTTGCTGGTTGTTCGGTGGTGGCTATATCTCACTAACCTGCGAAAACAATCAGCAACTCACTAATACAGTAACAGGTACCAACTCCGTGAAAAAATTAAAATGTAAACCGCCAGTCAATGCCGTGGTGGATGAGCAGAAAAGCAAACACAACGAGCCAAAGGATATCTACGAAGTGCCAGTATAACGTCATTAGCTTGATTTTGAGCTGATTGGGCGGATTGACGCTGTACACGAAAGCATCGATATATTGTCGCCGGCGAATGGCTTCGGCAAAGGCTATGGTCAGGAAAATAAGTCCGATCAGGATATGCAGCAGGTGCAGGCCCGAGAGGATATATACAAATCCGCCTGCCGGATTAGCCTGTAAACCGATCCCTGCCAGTACCATCTGCCGCCATCCCCAGGCTTGTAAAACCATGAATAGAATCCCTAGCAGCAGGGTCATGCCCATGTAGGTACGGTACATGGGAAAACGCTCATTACGGAATGCCTGATTGGCGGTATGTAAGGTCAGACTGCTTAGTAAAATAACAACTGTACTAAGGAGAAAGACATTCGGCAACGCTACCTGTTTCCAGCCCGGGCCACCGCTCCGGAGGAGATAGGTAGCCAGAAGTACCAGAAAGAGGAGCACACTGCCGGCAATGCCCAGCCAGACCATAAAGCGGAACGGCTCCCGCCGTTTCGTGAAGATATTGCTCATCCTAAAGCCTTTTGCGCTTAGAGTAACTTACCCTGCCATACAGTATAATGGCTGAATCGACTGTTGAGTTCCGGTTCACTGGCAAAGATTCCATAGATTGTTGATCCTGAACCGCTCATACTGGCATAAACGGCTCCCAGATCATACAGGGAGTTCTTTACCTGTTGCAATACCGGATAACGCGGAAAAAGACTTCTCTCAAAGTCGTTGATAACTGTATGACGCCATTCCTGTATAGGTTGCGTCAGCAAGATATCAAGCGGAATAGCCGGTTTTTCCGGTACAACACCGGCATACGCCTCTGCTGTCGAAATGGCCAGATCCGGATAAATCAGTACGATATGGTAACCAGCTAAATTAACGGCAATTTCCTTAAAAACATCCCCCTTTTCGACACAGTATAAAGGCCTGTTCTGTATAAAAAACGCACAGTCGCTGCCGATGGGCCGGGCATAGTCTTCCAGTTGCGAAACGGACAGGCCTAACCCGAAACGTTCATTCAGCATTTTCAGCACGAAAGCGGCATCGGCAGAGCCACCGCCCAGGCCCGCCCCAATCGGGACAAGTTTGTGCAGATGCAGGTGAACGGGTGGCAGCTTAAAATCAGCGCTGAGGGCGTTATAGGCACGTACGCAGAGATTCTTTTCGGGAGGGCCATCGATTGGAATACCGCTTGCCGAAAACGAAAAGGTATCGGCGGGTATCAGTTCCAGGACATCTCCCCAGCCAACCGGGTAAAAACACGAAAGAAGGTTGTGAAATCCGTCAGGACGTTTTTCGGTAATCTGTAGACCGATATTAATCTTGCTCGTCGGGAAAACGACCATAAAGGGTGATTCGGCTGTTTAGCGGTTGTTGATTGAGATAACAAACAAACAGACAAACCGCTAAACAGACAAGGATTATTTTATGGCTAATACTTTAAATTCGGTCCGGCGGTTGCGCTGGTGTTCGGCCTCGGTACAAATAATACCATCGGTACAGTTATTCAGCAGCAGCGACTCACCATACCCGTTTGCGACAATCCGTTTGCGGCTGATTCCTTTCGAAACAATGTAGGTAGCCACTGATTGGGCACGCCGTGACGACAGGGTTTTGTTGTAGGCGGCATCGCCCCGGCTGTCGGTATGCGACCGGATTTCGATCACCATCGACGGATAACGCCGCAGTGTGGCAACCAGCTTGTCCAGCTCCCGTTGAGATTCCTGACGCAAACTCACTTTATCGAGGTCAAAATGTATTTCGTCAATCGGAACAATCTCGCCAAGGCCAAGCATGCGCAGGTCGGCCGAGACTTCTTTAGGCTTCGACTTTTTCGGCAGCTTTTTGATCTTGCTCGTGTTGGTGCCGTATTGCTCTTTGGTGGCGATCAGCGTATAGTCACACCCTTCGACCAGGTTGAACACATAACTACCGTCAGGGCCGGTGGTTGTGCTCAGAATCTGGCCATTACAGTCATTCCGCAGCTTTACCAGAACCCCTTCAATTGGTTTCTTGTCTTTCTGACTCCGGATGACCCCCCGTACCCGCGACGCATTCAGATTGATCTGATTAGCGGAGGCCGAGGTCGGGTCGTCAAGTGTATCAATGAGCATGGTTGGCTTGGCCAGTGCCATTTCAAGCCGGCTTGGCTGATCATCGGTCAGGAAGCGGGTTGTAAAACCAATGGTGCTGCTGATATAAGCATCTTTTGAGGCTGTAAACATGAAGTCATTATCGGCTTCCAGGCATAATTTCAGCAACCCGTTGCGGTCGGTAAAGACCTGCTGATCGGGCCGTCCTTCGCCGCGGGCTTTGATGTCGACCTGCACACTGTCGAGCGGTTGGTCGGTGTCGGTGTCATAAATCCGGAGGGTCAGATTCCGGCAGTTGTACATTGAACTTTCGCGGACGAAGCGGTAAATATCGTCGTTGCCATCGCGGCGGTTGCTGCTAAAGTAACCCGACTGGCGGTCGCCTTTGGCAATCAGCCCGAAATCATCCTGTGCGGAGTTGATCGGGGCATCCAGATGGTCAACGCTCCGGACGGTAGTGCCCGCCATACTGGCATAGAAAATATCAAGCCCGCCCAGTCCTTTCAGGCCGTCAGACGCAAAGTAGAGGTTACCCATCTCGTCGACAGACGGGAAGAGTTCATTGCCTTTTGTATTAACTGTAGCGCCCAGATTAACGGGTTTCGACCAGTTACCGTTTTCCCAGCGGGATACGTAAATATCGCTGCCGCCAAACCCTCCCGGCATATCAGAAGCGAAAAAGAGCAGGCGGTCGGGGTTGCCGTTCGGGTCACGGCCCAGGCTCGGGTGCCCGACCGAATACTCATCGCTGTTAAACGGCAGTTCCTCAATATTCATCCACTCGCCATTCTGCTGAACAGCCGTGTATAATTTCAGTTTGTTAACGCCTTCTGTGCTTTTCCGGGCACGGCCGCCGTTGAAGTTATTCCGGGTAAAAATCACCCGCGAGCCATCCTGATAGAATGTTGCAGGGCCTTCGTGGTAACGGGTATTGAGCGACTGGCTGAAGCGCTGCGCCGGATTTTTGGGTCGTGCGTCATATCCGAGGCCTTCGCTGATGTTGATACCGCCATCGTAGCTCATGACCGTGCGGGAGTCGTTGGCGGTCGGGCGGGTATAGTCATCTACCCCGTTGCGTTTGGTGCTTTTGACACGGTCGTTCTGGCCTTTGGTTGTCGATCCGTCGGCATTGATGACTTCTGCGACTTTGAGTTGGTTCCGGTTCGGTACGTAAAACAAATCGAGGTAACCCGAACCACCGCCGCTGCCGGTGGTCTCAATGGTTGAACCGCCTTTACTACCTGCTACATATACCAACCCGTCCCGGTAGAAAGCAGGGCTGAACTCTTCGTTGCGGGTATTCAGTGCCAGATACTCAAGCCGGTATTTAACCGACTCATTCCGTTTTCCCTGATCGCCGACCATGATAGGCTGCTCAGACGCCCGCTGTGTGATAACGGCTTCTTTAAGTTTCAGATAACGGTCATATTGCTCCTGGCCTTCCGCTAATTTGCCGTTTCCGGATAGGGCCTGGGCAAACGACAGTACCCATTTAGGGTCCGGATTCGGATTCGCATCCAATAAGATACGGTAGGTCCGTTCTGCTTTATTGAGGTCACCGGCCTGTTTATAGGCAAACGCCAGCCCGCTGAGGGCGTTATTCCGCTGAGCGGATGTCAACCGGCGATCGGTATCTTCCAGTAATTGTGTATAGATTTCGATGGCACGGCCGTAAGATTTCCAGCTGGCCAACCGGTCTGCCTGACGAAGAAGGGAATCCGGTGTAACACGTGGTCCCTTAACGGCTTTAGCAACGGGTTTATCCCCGATTGACGTAGATGCGGTCCGGCCCGGGTTTTTACGCGACAGCACCTCCCGATCTGCCGGTGCCCAGGACACCAAACCAATCAGGCAGAATACTCCCATTACGAAACCGATTACTCCGAGCTTATTCATGCGTATTGCACAAAATTAATAGTTGTTTTGTACGACGAACGAAATATTTCTATAAAAATTATAGACTATTCGGCGCTTACCATTTTGTATCATAGATAGCCTTAGGGGCTAAGTCACTCACGTAAAATGCATTACCTCTGTGGTGTTTTTATCGGCTTATGGTCATAAACCGCGTAAACTCCCTGCCATTGCTGAGCCGGACAATGTAAAAATAGGTACCTTCCGGAACGCCGGCTCCGGCCGCGCCAATGCCTTGATTTGGCCGGCCATCCCAGTCATTTCTGTAATCCTGACTGCGGTAGACCACATGACCCCAGCGGTTGAGTACTTCCAGATCAACCCGGATACCGGTTGGCACCTGCTGAATCACGAAGCGGTCGTTTACTCCGTCTCCGTTTGGTGAAAACCCTTCCGGAATAAAAACGGTGCTGCCTTCCGTAGCGGCAGCATGCAACGCGATAACAGTTGGGTCTGCATTATCTCCCGGATTGCCGTTCTGGTCAGGGTCCGGATTGGTGCCATTGGTTGACTTGTCCCGGCAAATCATGCCAGAAACATCGGTAGCTGTTGCCCAGGCGCTGTTTTCAAATGTCAGTGTGTTTGCCTGACCGACATCGATGCGGGCGGTCAGATAAATACTGTTGCTGGCACCGGCTGCCAGTGACTGACCGGCCGCCAGTAAGGTTGTATCAGCCTGCTGACCGGTATAGGTAGCAGCGGCTGTCCAGCCGGCATCGGTCCGTACCGTTACACGCTGGATGGCAGCACCAGACGCGGTGAAAGCACGGGTGAGATTGTCAGAAACCTGTACGTTCGTCAACTGGTTTTTGCCGGCATTGGTCACGGTCAGCTGATAGGAGACCTCAACCACACTATTACTGACCCAGGTCGGGTCAAAGGCTTTTTTGCTGAGTCCGATCAACTCGGTTGACGGGGCGTTTCGGGCCGGGATGGTGGCTGTCAGTTTGGTCGTGGCAGCTGTGCAGGGGCCATTGCCGTCGGGATCGGGTGTCGATAGTGTGAACTCAACAGCACCGCGTTGCTGGTCGGCATCTGAAAACAGATAACGGGTGGTGAGAGAGGTCGGATCAACGATCAGGCCACTGCCCGTTGTTTGCCAGGTCAGCGATTGGGCTACGCCCCGCAGCTGTGCTTTTACCCGGATAGCGCGTGTCTGAAAATCCAGGCTGTCGACCCATGCCACGATACGGGCCGGATTACTGATACAAACCGGAATGGCATTCTGGCAGGCCGAGATAACGGCCGTTACGGCAACCGGTTCGCTATAGCAACCGCTATTGTCCTGAAAAATAATGTAATACGTTCCGCTTTCGACCGCAGTCGGCGACTGAACAGCGGGGGCACTTGCCGACGGGCCGGTACGGAAAAGCCAGCTGCCTTTCAGCGTGGCTGCCGGTGATTCCTGAATAAGCCGGGATAAATCGGCAGTCTGATAAGGGCAGCCGTTCTTCGCCAGCGTTAGTACCGCAGGCTTAAAGGCCGTATTCTGAACCTGAATGGTTTGTTGGTCGCTGCTGTCACTCTGGCAGGTACCGATGCGGCAAACGGCGCGGTACCTGCTGGTCTGTGCCGGACTGATTTGTCTGCTTATACCGGCATAGCCATCTGACCAGATTACTGTGCCTGAGCAGCCAACCGCCGTTAACTGCACCGACTGACCACCGCATATGACCGGCTTATCTGCCTGAATCAGCGGCTTGACCGGTGTCTCAATTTGAACAATAGCCGGAAGAGAAGGCGCACTGACACAACCGGACTCCCTGCAAGTAGCCTGGTAGCTGCTTGTGAAGGCAGATCGTATACTGAGTGTGTTGCCGGTATGGCCGTTTGACCAGGCTACTGTTCCTGTGCAGCCCGTAGCCGACAAAATGACGTTATCATCAGGGCAGGCAAGTGCTATCCCGGGTGTAAGAACCGGCGCCTTCGGGGTGTTTACAGTGATCGTATATACTTCGGCAAAACAGCTGATGCAGCCTTTCTGCAAGCGGCAGATCGCCGTATATTTTGTCGTTCGCTGCGGGCGGACGGTGATGTTTGTTAAGGTGTCGTTTGTGCTCCAGACCACCGTTCCGGGGCAACCCAGCGCCGTAAGCTTTACCGAATCACCACGGCAAATAGCTGTGGCCGACCCGTTGATAACCGGCGGCGTTGGCGGAGCCGGACAAGGAGCGGTCTGTGCTGATGCATGGGTTATCATGAAGCCGGAAACGATTCCGGGTATCAGGATCCAATGGCTGAGTATATGTAAGTGTTTCGGTAAAAACTGTATCATGCAGCCCGGCAAAAAAAAGTGAGCGAAATAAATCGATGCCCGTGCCTGAACGGTACATTTATTTATGTCGAAATTCATGCCAACTCATTAAAAAAGCATTATTGAGTAATTCCGGCGGGTATTAAGTTGCCGGAAAAGATCGAATGGTGTTACTAAGTTCACATATATGTAAATAAGAAGGGGTTGTTTTTAGACTTTGTGTGCGTTATCATAAATCATGCCATATTGCACGTACCAGATTTTAAGGGATACGTATCCCGGCGCTTTCGTTGGTTTTACCGGCAGAAGTTGTCTACATAAAAATAGTTTTCGTAAATTGTTACTTTAGAACCAACAAACCTCCTTTCATGAAGAAGTATCTGCTAACCGCCTTTATTGCCATGCCATTCCTCGTTTCGGCTCAGGATAAGGGATATACGATCAAAGGAAAGATTGGCGCACTGGCGTCGCCGGCAAAAGTGTATTTACGATATGCGGCTGCCGGAGTGGCCAAAACTGACTCCGCACTGGTGCAGAACGGTGTCTTTGCCTTTAAAGGGAATGTCGACAATCCGACCCGGGCCAGTCTGCTGGTAGATGCCAAAGGCAAAGGCATGCGTCAGATCAGCCCGTATAACGTAATCGGCATTTATCTGGAGCCTGGTACAATCTCGGTTGTCAGCCCCGACTCGGCGGCAAACGCAGTGGTAACGGGTACCCAAATGAACCTCGATAACGAGAAACTGAAGGCTGCCCTTAAGCCATCGAACGAAAAGATGGATAAACTGATGGCTGAATACCGCAGTGCTACGCCTGAGCAGCGTAAATCAAAAGAGTTTGAAGCCGACATTGATAAGCGTTACGAAGCCATCCAGGCGGAACAAAAGGCGGTTAACGGCCAGTTTATCAAAAATTCGCCTAAAAGCATGGTTAGTCTCGATGCGCTCCGGTCATACGGTGGTATGGTGCCGGAGTACGGCGATGTAGCTCCTTTATACAATGGTCTGTCTGACGAAGTAAAGAGCAGCACGGCCGGTAAGGAGTTTGCTACATCGCTGGCCGCGATCAAAGCCACAGCCATCGGTGAGGTGGCACCGGAGTTTTCACAGGCCGATACATCGGGGAAAGCGGTGGCCCTCCGTGATTTTCGCGGCAAATACGTGCTGGTTGATTTCTGGGCGAGCTGGTGCGGACCTTGCCGTGCCGAAAACCCGAATGTGGTGAAAAATTTCCATCAGTTTAAAGGACAGAATTTTACCGTATTAGGCGTTTCACTTGATCGCCCGGACGCTAAAGAGGCCTGGATGAAAGCGATTCATAAAGACGAGCTGGCATGGACGCATGTATCGGACCTGAAATACTGGAATAACGAAGTGGCGAAACAGTATAACGTCCGCGCAATTCCGCAAAACTTCCTGATTGGCCCTGACGGCAAAATCGTGGCGAAAAATATTCGTGGCGAAGAATTAGGCAAAAAGCTGGCTGAAATCCTGCCGGCGAAACCTTAACCGGATAGCTGGATATTAGATTACTGGATAATGAATAGTGGCTGGTGGCACCCAGAGAACCATTATTCATTATCCAGTTTTCATTTTACACGAAGGCGTGTGGAATAGCCGGCCGTTTTGCATCTACTTAACAGAAGGCCTCGTTCACGAATCCACGATTGCGACTATGTTTTTTAAACGGTTCCGGAAACCCCGTCTGACTACCGACGCAGAGTTCATCGCTGCTTACAAGGCAACCGGCGATCTTGAATTGCTGGGTGAGCTGTATGAGCGTTATATGGATATGGTTTATGCCGTTTGCTTTAAGTATCTGCGCGATGAGGAGGAGAGTAAAGACGCCGTTATGCACCTGTTTGAACAGTTGACAACCGATTTGAAACGACATGAGGTACAGAACTTTAAGAGCTGGCTACACACCGTAGCCCGGAATCATTGCCTGATGTATCTCCGCAGCCGGGAAGCGTCGCTGCTGAAAGTCAAAGTGCCGGACGACGAACGGGATGACGATGCCCTGGTTGAGCAGCAACTGATGGTGGCCGACGATGAATACGCGCTGGAGCTGGAGCAAAATCTGACACAAATGACCGGTTGTCTTTCAACACTGCCGCGCGATCAGCAAACATGCCTTGAATTGTTTTATCTTCAGCAAAAATCGTATGCTGAAGTCGCCGACCTGACGGGTTTGTCGCTCAAGCAGGTAAAAAGCTCTTTGCAGAATGGCCGGCGTAATTTGAAAATTTGTCTGGAAAAGACGGCTGGAAAATGAGTAATCAACTTACTATACATGATTTACGCGCCTATCAGGCTGGCTTGCTGAGCAAAGCTGAACAGCACCGGATAGAGCGTGCGTTGCTCGAAGATCCGTTTTATGCCGATGTGCTCGACGGGCTCGACGCGTTGCAGCAGGCCGGTATGTCACTGACCGAACAAACGGCAGAACTGAAGGAAGTGCTGCACGAACGTGTGCATGCGTCGGCTACAAAACAACGGCTGATGCCGCTTTGGGTCGCCTCGGCGGTCGCCTCGATTATGCTGATGCTGGCCGTGGCCATCTACATGATTTATTTCTATCAGCCCCCTTTCAAAGCCGTTGACCCGACTAAGCCGATGGTATTTGAGGTAGAGCTGACGCCCGTACACGAGCAGAAACTGCCCGAAGTGTATCAACAGGAGTTTGCCGCGTTTGTTAAAGCCAGCCGCCGGCCGGAGGTAGCCGGAGCGGGGCAGGTAATTGTGACGCTTGACGTAACGGACCGTGGGGAAATCAGCTCGGTAACGATTCGGAAATCGCTGGATGCCGCCCATGATCAGGAAGCCGAACGGCTGGTCCGTGCTTTCCGGAAATGGCCGTCTGGTAAACAGGAAGTACAGATTGACTTTCCGTGAGGCAGAAATAAACATCAGGGTTACGATACCCGTAATCAGGTAAGAAAAACGGGCCGTTTACGAAAGTCTTGCAAACAAATGAAACATTTAGTTGCAGACTGCGTTTACCCCGCAGTACCTAATACATTTTCGTACCTATGTTTAATACAATTTCTCAACGGCAAACGCCGACCTCTTTTCGACTGCTACTGGCTACCTTAGTTTTGTTATTTATTTGTTATTCAAGAACATACGGTCAGCAACGCTGGAGTGCAGGTCCTCGTGTCGGCGTAAACTTTTCAGATTTGATTGGCGATGTGCAAAATCGCAAAGGGATGCTGCCGGGTCTTTCGGCGGGTCTTGGCGTAATGTACAGTGATTACAGCCGCTTTGGGCTGGCAGCAGATGTATTGTTTTCGCAGCGCGGTGCCAAATTTGAGATCCCTGTAGGAAACGGTCAACTGGCCTTTAATCAGCGGATCAATTACATTGAAATTCCGATTACACTGCGTTATTACCTGAACGATGCCGGTAATTTCCGGCCGAACGTCTACTTTGGTCCTTCACTGGGTCTGATGCTGAAAGGCAAGCGTACCAACCAGAAGCTAAACGGTAACGATATTGCCGATGCCGATAACAGCCGTGATTTCCGGCCGGCCGATCTGGGCGCTACTGCCGGTATTCAGTTCAACTTCCGTGCCGGTAACCGCCAGCGGTTTACGATTGATGCCCGGTATACCTATGGTCTGACGGATATTTCGGTGCCTTCGGAGCGCATGCAGAACTCGTTTATTACTGTTGGGCTTGGCTACAACTGGGGCATTGGCCGCGAATACACACGCCGTGACCCGAAAATCCGCCAATACCGTCGGTAGTGTTTTAGGATTCCGACGAAGGAGGAATCCGGGAAGTACAGAGATTCCTCTTTCGTCGGAACAACAAATCAACGGAAGTTGAGATACACCTCAACGCCGTAGTACCGTGGCCGGCTCCACGCAATCTGATCGCCCCAGTCATACTCCCAGCCGTGCTGAATGAACCGTTTGTTTGTCAGGTTCTTCCCCCAAAGTGCCAAACTCCATTTACCGTTACGCGGCGCCAGTGAAATCCGGCCGTTGACAATCGTGGCCGCCTTACGGGCAATAACGTCGGAGTTGGAAATATCGTTGAACGCTTTTCCGGTATGGTTGATGTTCATACCAAAAAACAACCGCATCTGCTCGCTGATGGGTAAGGTATATTCGGGCGCTACCGAGAACGTAAAGTCTGGCGCTTTCAGGAGCCGGTTCCCTGCATAATTGACCGGGTTCCCCTCATCGTCGGTACCAAACGGAAAGTCGATGTACCGGAAATGCAGATAACCCATCGATACATCAGTCCGGAAGTTTTTTAACATCCCCGAAAATTCGGTTTCTACACCCCATCCGCGGGTTTTGGGCGCATTCGCTACCCGTACGCGGGTGCCCTGATCCAGCAACTCCTGCTTGTTGAAGTAATCGGTATAAAATACAGCCGCGTTGAACCGGGTCCGTTCGCTGAAACGCGATTTGAAGCCAAGCTCATAGTTGTTGACAAATTCCGGTTTAAACACCAGCCCGGTGCCTTCAGGGTCTTTGGTAACAGACGTGTTGAAACCCGCGCCTTTGAATCCTCTGGCAAACTTGGCATAGCCCATTAAATAAGGCGAAAAACGGTAGTCGAGCCCCAGGTCATACGACAAGGCTGTGTTATTGGCTTCCCGCCGGACGGGGTCGTTCTTGCTGCCGACATTAACGGCGTAGATATTAATCAGCTCAAAAGGTACGCCGTTGGTATATTGATTCCGGATACGCTGCCAATAGTCGAGTGTGCGTTTTTCGGATGTAAGCCGCAGCCCGAAATTAAGGTGTAGTTTTTTCGACAGCTCATACGTTCCCGACCCGAAAGCGGCCAGGCTCCGCGAATGGATCTGGCTGTTGGTTGTATATCCTTCATTGTTGAACAGCTGACCGTTCGGAATCGGCTCTCCTTTCATCTCTTCGCCGATAAGCATAAAATCTTTTTCGAGCGTGAAGGTATCGATGGCCGCAATCTGTTCGGTCAGAAAATAAAGCCCGCCGATGTACGAAAACTTTTCATCGCGCGGCGAATGGATACGCAACTCCTGACTGACGTTTTTTAGTTTTTGGGTCCGTCCCCAAATAGACACATTGGCCGATGCCACATCGTTGTCACCGAAATAGTCATCTACCGAATTATTGAACGCGGTAATGGAGGTCAGGGTATTGCGGCCAAGTTTAAATTCGCCCTTGGCTACCGTACCGGCCTGGTTACGCTTAAACGTATTCGGTACACTCTGATTGGTGTGTAGCCCCTCATCGGCCGGGATACCCAGTGGTTCATAGTCGGGCTTACCGGCGTAGACAAAGGTGTTTTCGGCGTTGCCGTCCTTGCCGTAGTAAGCACGCAGCGTAACGGCAATGTTGGGGTTTGGTGTATAGAGCGCTGACGCCCGGAAGCCGTAGAAGTTGGTTTTATTGGTCGCTTCGATGGCGGGTACCTGATCCTTGATATAACCCTCACGGCTGGTATAAGCCCCCGTTACCCGTACCGCCAGTTTGTTTTTAATGATTTCGCGGTTGAGTTTGGCCCTGGCCTGAAAGAAATTATAATTGCCGTAACTCAGTTCAACCTGACCATTATTAGCCAGTTCCGGTTTCTCGGATACGACGTGGATAACGCCGCCGATGGTATTTTTACCAAATAAAGTGCCGTGCGGACCGCGCAAAACCTCAATCCGGTCAATATCCATCAGCGTCGAATTAAAGGCAAAGCTCCGTGAAAAATAGACGTCGTCGATATAAAGCGCCACAGTTGACTCAAAGCCGACATTGTCGAAAACCGTTGACAGCCCCCGGATGGAAAAAGAAACCTGTGAGTTAAGCCATGAATCGGTAATCAGGTTCGGCACGTTGTTGAGCGACTCCATCGTGTTATACACGCTGCGGCGTTCCATATCCCGTTGTGAGATCACCGAGGCCGCCACCGGCACTTTCTGCAGGTACTCTTCAACACGGTTGGCGCTCACAACAATGTCCGACAATTGCATGTCATTGCTAATGAGCTTGAAATCAATGGTCTGGCGGCGGTCTGGTGTCGGACGCACGGCTTTTGACTGATCCCGGAAACCAATAAACCGCACCGCCAGTTCAGAAGGCTGGGTAATGCTGATCCGGTAGCGGCCAAACTGGTCGGTGATGGTACCCCGGTTGGTGCCTTTAATAAAGACCGAAGCGCCGACCAGTGGCTCATCATTGGACGCCCGCGAAATCCGGCCGGTAATGATGGTACTGTTTTGCGCCTTTAGGGATTGCAGGCTGGCCAGGCTTACCAGAAGAACAAACACAGCCCGGAAACAGGTATTGTGCTTCGTGCCAAAACGCGGTAAAGTTATATTCATGGGTACAGAGTCAGAAAGAGGAGAGAGAGAAGGGAGGGTTATTTGTCGGAAGTGCCTTGCAGTTTTCCTTCCAGAAGCCGGAACGTTTTTTCACGGTACAATTTGATTTTTTCCTGATCGCGCTGTTCTTCAAAGGGCTTATTGCTGTACCGGGTCTTTTGCAGCAGCCGTGTTTCACCGAACACGATGCACTTCTGCGGGTCGTAGAGATGAGGTTTAATCCGGATTTTCAGTTCCAGAATGGTATCAAGCGTTTTATCGAATACCCACCATGCTTCGGCCTGGTCGTTAAAGTTGCGGGTAATCTGGATTTCATCGTCTACAAGAGCATCGTCGTACTGAAAGCCCGAGCCATCTTTCGCCAGGCTCTGCAGAAACTCTTTCCGGACATCGCTGGCCGAAAAATTATAAATCCGGACAATTTTATCGTCAATCAGGCTTTTCTTATCATACTCAAGCACGCTGATTTTCTGATAGGCGGCTTTAAGATCGGCCGTCTGACGGGCAATAATCTGCTCCAGTCGTTTGACTTCCTTGATCTGATCGCTCAGTCCGCTGTTCAGATTACCGATGGTTTTCTGGAGTCCCTGAATGCTGTCGTTACGTTGGAGAAGTGTTTTCTGAAGGCCGGCAGTGATGTTCTGCAGTTGTGTTTTTTCAGAGCCTGCCTGACGCAGGGCGATTCGGAGATTCGTGTTTTGCTGGGTAAGTGTGGCGATTTGTTTCTTCAGGTCATCGGTGGGTGGAGAGGCCGGGGTTTGTGCCGTTATATCCTCTCCACAAACGAGTACCAAAATAAAGATTAAGAAAGCTTTACGGTCCATAAGGGTACACATTTTTTATAATGGTAAATATAGACGAACTTTCAAGTATTCAATCAAGGTAGACTGTAAAAAAAGTTAAGTGGATTGGCGTATTGATACGTGTATAGTAACTGGTTGGTAAGTTTTTGATTACTAACCAGTTTGAAAGATATTGGTTCGGCACTTTCGGTAAAAGATGGCATCGCAACCTGCAGGTCAGTACAGCTCTTTTCGTAGACCTCCCGACGGGTTGGGTGTATAGGCGCAACCACATTAAATGTACCGGTCAGTGATGTCCGGAGCAGGGCCGTAATGATCCCGGCCGCATCGTCGCGATGGATATAGTTGACGGGTACGTCGCCGGTCGAAACAGTCTTGCCGGCAACATACTTACCCGGTATACGTTCGTAGCCCATCAGTCCTCCGCAGCGCAGAACGGTCACCAGGCGGTCGCCCGGCATCGTGAGCCACGTTTGCTCGGCTGTTACGAGCGCGGGGGCGGCCGATTGTTCAGCAAGAACGACATCAGTCTCAAAAACTTCACGGTTCAGTTCGGGGTAAACCGACGTAGAACTGATGTAAATGACCCGCTGAACCGCCGACTGCCCGACGGCCTGCGCCAGATGGCGGATCTGCTCCGGATGAAAGTCGTCGCCGAACTTGCCGGCCTTTGGCGGAATATCCACGATCAGTATATCGGTGTCGAGCAACGCTGTCAGATCACCGGCTGGTTCGGGATTTAGCTGTACTAAGCGGGCATCAATGCCAGCCGCCTGAAGCACAGGGAGTTTGTCGGGCGTTGTGGTACTGCCTTTTACCGCATACCCTTCCTGAATCAGTTGTTTTGCCAGTGGCAGGCCAAGCCACCCGCAGCCGAGGATTGAGACCGTTTGCATGAGTTGTTATCGGGTTAAATACGTCATAACCGGTAAGACGGTAAGCGAGTCGTGAACGGAGTCGAACGTCCGGAACGAATCGGTCGTGTATATGGCGTCAATACCGGCTAACGAAAAGCCTTTGCTGAAAATTCCATGGCTGACGATCAGGACAACCCGGCCGGCATTGTGTTTTCTAAGTTGTCCGGCAATCCCAATGAAGGTGCCGCCCCCGTCACAGATGTCGTCGGCAATGTAGCAGGTTTTGCCGGCCAGATCGCCGTCAAATACTTTAAAGCCAGAGAGTTTTCCGGTTTTTACGTCTCTTGTTTTAAGGCATTCGACTACATGTCCGGCCCCGATCACCTGTGCAACATCATGTACTTTTTTCAACGCCCCGGCATCCGGCGAAACCAGGCACCAGTTACCGGCCGGGAAGCGGGCCTGGTCGTTTTGAATGGCATCGCTCACAAAACGGGTGTTGTCAATCGCGTGGCTACGGTTGAGTAAAGCCGTCGACACGTTGGAGTGCGGGTCAAATACGGCAACCTTGTGAAATCCGGCCATGTTGATGATGCCGGCAATAACCTTGAGCGAAAAGGGCTCACCGTTCGTCATGACGCGATCCATACGAGCCCCGGTCAGATAGCTGATCACTAGTTCAATGCGTTCGAAACCCAGTGTACTGAGGGTTTGGTGTACCAGTAATGCCAGCAAGACATCGTTGGCATTGGCCATGCGGGTAATGATCCGGCAGCTCTCCCGATGATCCGGCAGGCTTTCCGTTTTGATCGTAATATGTGGTTGTCCGTCCGGAAAAAGAAACCGTTCAAAGGCTATGGCCGAAGCTGCTGGTTCGAGTAAGTTGAGGGTAAGCATATGCGTGTGTGCTTAAAGTTGCTGCAGTAACCGGGTGCGTATTTCATTCAAGGTCTGGTCAATGAGTAATTGGCCGTCGCGGAAAACGGGTTTCAGTTCGCCTTGAGCTTCTTCGGCCCAGGTACATCGGTCTTTAAGTACCAGCTGATCACTGACCGGATCGCGGTGTACGGCCAGCAAGCCACGTGCCGAGCGTTTGGTGCCATCGTCGGTTTTAGGGTCCTTAAAAATATCACGCCCAATATGGTCAACTTCTCCATAGGTCGCTTTCATCGCAAAGCCATACGTATCCCGTGTAACGTATTCGTAAGTGTAGGATCCGATACCAAGTACGACATTATAGCTGGCAAATCCCTTTTGGGCCAACCCCTCCAGAATACGGAGTTGCCGCTCTGTGGTAATGCTGTCGCCGTAGATCAGGCCAATGTGTGGGTCAAGAAGTTTGTAACCGGTTTCGGTCAGACTCCCGCCGAATATTTCCCACAAACAGGCGATGGCTCCCTTGTGTTGGGGTGTACCGGACGGTGCATCGGGATCGCCGACGATGATTTTGACCGGATCACCACTGTCGGGCCGGATGACCACCTTCCCGTTACGAGCCAGAATCGTTTGTTTCAGTTCAGGCAAAAAGCTGGTGATGACCTGCCAGAAATCCCAGGTATCTGACACAATTGATACAATGCCGGTTGGATAAACCTCCGTAATCAGCCGGTTAAACGTACTGATCTCGTCGGTTTGCGTACCCATACACATAACACTGTGTTCGGTTGCGGCTACCGAACCGCCGATTAGTTCCTGTTCGCAGTCGGCGTTGTAATAGGTTTCCAGAAGGTCGATAGCCGGAATGGTGTCGGTGCCGGTGAATGAAAGCAGGTGGGCTGCCCCGCTCATCATGGCATCCTCAATCCCCGACATGCCGCGAAACGAGAAATCGTGGCCTTGCCAGGGGACAAAGCTCATATCGTGACCAACGGTTTTCGTAGCATACTGACGGAATGTGCGCAGGTACTGAAAGGCAGTGGTTGCTGAGGTACATGGCTTCCAGAGAATCGCACTCATAAGCGTTTCAAGCATATTGGTCAGCCAGAAAAACGCCGGTAGTGTATTCCGGATGGTCAGTACCGGTACACGCATGGGGGTCAGCTGTCCTTCAGGTAATGCCTTGATCTCGAGTGGTAAATAACCCAGATCGTGCAGGTCGGCAATGTGCTGATACGAAATGCTGCCGGGGCCGAGGTAGCTGTCAATCCGGCGGCGATACTGAGTGATTACTTCGTCTTTCGGGCGCCGAAAAAAGTGTTCGTTAAACTGCCGGATGAGGTACTCTTTCAGAAAGTATTGCAATCCGAAAAAGACTACTTCCTGCGTTTCGGGAATCCGTGACTTGCGGGGCGTCAGGTTTGAGTAAACAAGGGTCGTTTTGTCGGGGTACTGGAACCTGTGGCCAACCTTGTAGCCATCTTTCAGCAAAAGGGGTAAGGTACTCATGGCAGACTGTGGTTAAATTTTAAACTGAAAACCGCTTTTGACTAACTCGTTATACTGTTCACGGTCAAACTCAAACAGCTCCGGGGCACGGTTTTTTTCGCCGAGCCGCTTTTGGCCGGTAGGTCTTACAATGCCGCTCGCCATCATTTTTTTGTGAAAATTGCGCCGGTCGAGCTTCACATCGAGGATACATTCGTATAAATCCTGTAGCTCACTGATGGTAAACTGCGGATTTAAGAGCTCAAAACCAATCGGTTGGTAGGTCGCTTTTGCCTGTAGCCGCTGTATTGCGGTTTTCAGGACATCGTTGTGGTCGAACCCCAGTTCAGGTAGCTGACCGATCGGAAACCAGTTAACATCGTTAGCCATATTTCCGGCAGAAAGCTCAAACCGTTCGGGGTTGATCAGGGCATAGTAGGCTACCGATAAAACCCGCCCGCGCGGATCCCGATCGGGTTTGCCAAACGTGAAAAGCTGTTCCAGAAAAAGGCTTGCAATACCGGTTTTAGTTGTCAGGATCCGGTCTGCTGACGCTTCGAGTGTTTCATCAAGATATAAAAAGCCCCCCGGAATCGTCCACATGCCGGCGTAGGGTTCTTCTTTCCGGTTCAGCAGCAGCACAGATAGTTGTTTACCGTCATAGCCGAAGATCACACAGTCGACTGTGACGGATGGTTGCGGGTATGCGGATAACGTATGCATTACTCTATGTTTGCGTATTGTTTACGCAAACATAGAGTAATGCGCCGAATTAGCAAATAGTTAGCGTATTTTTTACGCTAACTATTGAGCCAACGGGCTGTCTAACACTGTTAGATGGTTTATGCTGTAGATATTACGTTAAAAACGCTCGTGAATCTGCGCCAGAAAATCGGCAGTACGCTTCCGGATTTCGGAAACAGTCTGCGTGAAGTTGTTATGCATCATACTGAACAAAAGTACCTTACCTTTCTTTGTTACGATGTACCCACTCAGGTTATATACCCCCGTCATAGATCCCGATTTGGCAAAAATATAGGGTGTCGAGCTGTTATTCATCGTCCGTAATGTACCTGACCGGCCCGCTGCCGGAAGCAGGGCGAACAACCGTTGCTGCGCAGCGCGGCGGCTGATTTCCTGCAAAAGCTGAATCATTGTATCGGGTGTGAAGACATTATACCGCGACAGGCCCGATCCGTCGACCCAGCGGTCTTGTTTCAGTTGGCCGTTAAGGGTTTTGTCAATGACGACGTTCATGGCCGTGCGGGCATGGAGCTGACCGTCTGTCTGCGCGGCGCCCATCAGCAGGATATGTTCGGCAAACATGTTATCGCTGACTTGTAACATGCGCTTATACAGCGAGTCGGCCGGTACGCTGCCGTACAGCATCCGTGTGTTAGCTGGTAGCGGCTGATTCACAACGGTAACGGTGCGTTTGAGGGTGTCGGCGAGTAGCTGCGCGGCCAGTCCTGCCGACCACCGGAACGGGACATCCTGCCGGACAGGCTTTGTAACTACACCTAATGTAAAGCGGTTGGCCGCCTCCTGCCGCTGTACGGCGGAGCCTTTCGGGCCAGCTATCAGGCTGTCAGCAAAAAGCCGCGGACTGATGGTCACGGGTTTGCCGGGTGTACTGGTAAAACGAACCAGATTGCCATAGACCGGCAGCGGGGCCAGCTCGGCGGAATAGTCGTCGTTATAGTCGTCCCAGGCCCAGCCGGCGCCGAAGCGCTGACCCGTATAGTTGGCTGGTGAGAAAAAGAGTTTTTCGGGGCGGTTACGCAGGAAACCGAGTAAGGCCGTATCGGGCAGGTCAGGATGGAGCAACAACGGGTGACCGGTACCCCAGAAAATAAGCGAGTCGTTGCGGCTCACGTAGCGAATGGCTGGTAATGAATCGGTCAACGTCATCAGACCAGCCAGAAACGTGACCAGTTTGGTATTGGAAGCCGGTGTAAAATGGAGGTTTGTATTATGGGCGATGAGCGTTTTCTGCGTGCCGGGGTCGTACAGTGCAAATCCGGTGAGGTGGTCATTATACAGCGTATTGCGTGTTAGTTCACGGCGTATCTGACGACCTGGTGAACAGCTGACCAGGAGCAGACCGAGCAGGGCAAAAAGGAAGTATCTCATCGTTTGTTAAAAAAGAAGCAGGGCCACCGCCCCGAATACATAGTTCGTGACGTTGGCCCTGCTAAAAACGGAGAAAAGATGTTATCGTGCAATCATAATCTTCTTCGTTTGTACAGAATCACCGGCTTTCAGCTGCAAAAAGTAGAATCCGGTTGGTAATTGCGTCAGGTCAAGCTGCTCGTTGATGCTGGTGCCCTGCACTTTCAACGGCAACTGGCGGAGCATCTGTCCCGAAGCCGTCGTAACGGTCAGGTCGGCCTCGGTAGCGGCTTTGGCCAGTTTTGCCTGGACACGGATTTGCCCGTTGCTGCTTGGGTTTGGATAGACCTGGAATGTTGACGCAACCTGCGGTTCTGTCGCCAGAATTTTGGCCGCCGGTGGTGTCTGAATCCGGAGATTATCAATACCCCAGCCCCAGCCAATGGCTAACTGATCCGAGAAAAGGCGGAA
The DNA here is from genome assembly GCF_001870735.1 of Arsenicibacter rosenii. Lineage (GTDB taxonomy): Bacteria > Bacteroidota > Bacteroidia > Cytophagales > Spirosomataceae > Arsenicibacter > Arsenicibacter rosenii. The sequence continues at coordinate 54,160 of NZ_MORL01000002.1, forward strand.
ACGAATCAGAATAACGTCGTTGGCTTTGAAGTTACCGTTGTCGAGCATATAAATCTCGCGGGTTTTGTAGAGGCTTGGCGTGCCAACAGTAGTTGAGTTTTTCTCACCTGGCTGACCATCAACCAGACTACGGTTATAGGCGGTCAACCAGGCCGACTGGTCGTTGGAGTCATAACCATCGGCGAGTGGCAACCAGGTGATACCTCCGTTTTTAGACCCTTCAACGACAACATAATCGTAGAAACCATCATCGCCGAATTTGGTACCGGCATCACCCGGCTCAACCAGCACCACCTCGTCAAAGCGCAGAGTGGCGCTGTCCGGATTACTTTTCAGCCTGATCGGCGTCATGTAGTTCAGGTACGTATGACGCTCATAGAAGACGTCAGCACCCCGTTCATACGGGTGCGCCGAATGGATACCCGGATCCGTGAAGCCCGAGGGCTGCGTAATGGAAAAGCTATTGCCAACGAAATCACTGGCGCTGACAGACGCAAACGAGGTTGAGAAACTGGTTTTTGCTGTGGTTTGCGGCTCAACAATTTTCACTTCGTAAAAACCGGTTGCCGGCAGAATCGTCTGGTTCTTGTTTTTGGACTTATCCCGTGCAATAATCCGGTATTTCAGCACATCACCGGCATTGAGGAATTTGTTGGTAGTTGTGCCCGGCACAATAACCCCTACGTATACACTGTCACCGCTTGCCAGACTACCCGCATAGCGTAATGCACTGGTTTTGGTCGCCTGCGAGTTTACCGCATATTCAACATAAGCCGTATCCATATTCATCTGGCGGTCGTCGTTGATAGCAACGGACAGGAACAGCGAGTCAGAAGCGCCTTTGAGTTCGTAAGGCTGTGGAATATGCCGGCGAACGGCCGGTGCCACGTTGTCGGGGCCCATCACGAAGTAATTCACGACCTGACCGCCGGTATAGTTTTTGCCCGGATTGGTAAATGTCCGTCCCGAAGCGTCTTTCACTTCGTAGTAATAGCGATACTGTCCTGCTGCCTGGTTGGCCGGAATAGTATATGTATACTGATCCGTTGTACCGACCCGCGTTGGCGTTATGGTCTGGAAACTGCTCAGGCTTGTTGGCGGCGTTGCGCCTTTGTAGATGTAAAGTTTAACCGAAGAGGCATCATAAACAGTGTCGCTGACAATCCGTGCCGAAAAGGTCAGATCTTTAATATCTTCCATATCGTCAAAGGCTGTATGCAGCAACGAGGTTGTTTTCCATTCCATATCCGCAAACATGGCAAGTGTCAGCGGCCCCGGCGAGTGAATGGCTTCGGCGTTGGCAATGGTGGGTGTCATCAGCGAGTTTGCCGTTCCCTGAGGGTAGGTTGATTCGTCTAAGTGCGAAATACTCGATCCGGCGTTGTAAGTTGACGGAGCATACAAGCGCGCTTTTCCACCTGTTTTCTGAGTCACGACAGGCCCTGAGAAGTAAAGGCTCCCACCGGTCAGTTGTTGTGCCAGTGCCTGCGACTCGTCCGGATAAGTGGCGAAATCGACGAGACTGCCGCCCTGCGCGTTCTGTGTAAAGTGAGCAAATACGGTCGGGTAGCCATATCCGTGGTAGCCGAGGCCTTGTGAAATGCCGAATCCGCTGACAAAACCAAGCCCGTGGCCAAGTTCGTGTAAAACAACCGTTGCCAGGTCAATTTGGCCCGCTCCCGGCTTAGCATCGGTGCCATAATAGAATTTTACGCTGCTGTTGCTGTTGAAAGCGGCATAAATGTCGGCACTATCGGGGCTGTTAAGTTGTCTTCTGGCAATTTTTTCGGCGAGGGCAATCGGGTATACCCCAAACGCTTTCTGCGCACCGTCGAAACCAATGCGGTAATCATCCGGCCGGGCCTGCCCGATGGTGACACCACCCGACGAACCGGCTCCTAAATCCTGCCAGTACGCTTTGATCCGGATCGGGACGGGCGACGAAATTAACGATGACCAGATATCAACGGCATATTGGAATGCTTTCTGCGCTTCCGGTGAGAACCCTTTATACTCAACGATAAACTGGGCGGTCGGGGCCGCTGCCAGGCGGGCGTTCCGGCGTTGCAGATATTCTTCCGGTGGCGGCACCGTGGTAAACGCGTCGGTGCGGGAGCCGTAACAGGTTACGCTGGCAGGTTTGTAGACCCGCATCTTCATCGCAAAGTTTTTGTAATCGCTCTGGTTGGGCGCAGCAGAAGCTTTAAGTTTAGCGGGCGGGTCAAATTTGGGTGCGCGCTGAGCCATGGCAGACCCGACGGACAGCAACCCCAGCACAACCCAAAGTCGGGCGAGGAAAGAAATAGTCATGTAAATGTGTAAAAGTTAAAGACGATACCGAATAAGTTGTGTTGTTGGCTTTTATAAACTAATCTACTAACGTTTAACCGTTCTGACTGTTGTATGAAAAAAAAGTGAAAGTTTGCGTTTCCGTCTGACTATAGCCGGATAAACCCAAACGTCAGGACCCGAAAACCGTCGTGTATCCGGCCTGTAGCTTTAAAACCAAATATACCGAATTGATACAAAATCACAAGCCGGTCAGCAACGGCGGGTTAGGGATACCAGCTGGTTTAAGATACGCATCAACCATGAAATACGTTGCATGTCGTTAACCAAAACAACCATCAATTGTCTGTAACAGGATATAATTTTGTAGTATGACACCGAATCAGATCTTACAACACTATTGGGGGTATCCGGCATTCCGGCCCTTGCAGGAGGATGTCGTCGGGGCAGTCCTGAACGGGCAGGATGTGTTGGTGCTCATGCCTACCGGTGGCGGCAAATCGATCTGTTTCCAGGTGCCGGCGCTGGCCATGGAAGGAATCTGCATCGTTGTCACCCCGCTGATTGCCCTCATGAAAGACCAGGTCGAACAGCTGCGGCGGCGGGGTATTCCGGCCACGGCCGTATTTTCGGGTATGCACTGGCGCGAAATAGACGCTACGCTGGACAACTGCATTTATGGCAACATGAAGTTTCTGTATGTCTCGCCCGAACGGTTACAGACCGAAATCCTTATCGAACGCGTGAAGCAGATGAAGGTGTGTCTGCTGGCTATCGACGAGGCTCACTGTATCTCGGCATGGGGCTACGATTTCCGGCCGCCCTACCTGCAGATCGCCGATTTCCGGCAATTGATACCCAATGTACCGGTTATTGCCCTGACGGCTTCGGCCACCCCCGATGTACAGGCTGATATTCAGGCTAAACTAGAGATGCGCCCGTCGCCAACCGGCGAAACGCTGGTGTTCCGGCAGACATTTGCCCGCCCCAATCTCTCCTATTCGGCCATTGCTGAAGAAAATAAAGAGGGGCGTTTGTTACGGGTGCTGAGCAATGTGCCGGGGTCGGCCATTATTTATGCCCGAAGCCGCCGCCAGACCCAGCAAATCGCGGAATGGCTGCGGTGGCAGAACATCCCGGCCGATTACTACCATGCCGGCCTAACCAACAAGCAACGGGCCGACAAACAGGATGCCTGGATCAATAACAAAACGCGGGTGATGGTGGCCACCAACGCTTTTGGCATGGGTATCGACAAACCCGATTGCCGGGTGGTGATTCATGTCGATCCGCCCGACACGCTGGAAGCTTACTATCAGGAGGCTGGCCGGGCAGGGCGCGACGGACAGAAAGCCTATGCTGTGTTGCTATACAATCCCAATGACCTGACAACGCTTATTCACCGGACAGAACAGCAATATCCGTCGATTGATCTGATCCGGCGGGTATATCAGGCCTTGGCCAATTTTTTGGGTGTTCCGGTTGGCAGCGGGCAGTTTACGAGTTATGATTTTGATCTGCAGCAGTTGGTCAGCAAGTTCAACCTGCCGGCTCAGGAAACGCACTATGCCCTGAAACAATTACAACATGAGGGCCTGATCGAACTCAGTGAGGGCTATTACCGGCCGTCGCGGGTGATGATGTCGGTCGATAACCGGCAACTGTATGATTTTCAGTTGAAAAATCCGCATTTCGATTCGTTTATCCGGCTGTTGATGCGGATGTATGGCGGAGAGCTGTTCACCGATTTTATGACAATTTCAGAAGGAGCCCTGGCGCGGGCCTTTCTCATTTCGGAGCAGGAGGTGACCAATGTGCTGGAGCAACTCAATCAGCGGGCGATTCTGGTCTATGAAAAACAGAAAGATAAACCGCAGCTGACCTACCTGACGCCCCGCATCAATGCCGAGCAACTGGTTATCGATGCCGCAGCCCTTGCCGGGCGTAAGCACCGGGCGCTGTCGAAGGTAAAGGCGGCTATTGACTATATACAGCACCCGCAGCAATGCCGTACCCGCTTATTACAGACTTATTTCGGTGAATTACCGGATGAGGCATGCGGCGTATGTGATAACTGCCTGAAGCTAAAGAATAAACAGCACAGTGTTGATACCATCCGGGAGCAGGTGCGGGCTTACATCGTACAGGCTGCGACACGCGGCGTATCGCCCAGGCAGCTGGCCGACCAGTTTGCGGCAATGGATACTGATTTACTGGCCCAGGCCGTCCGGCAACTGTTGGCCGATGAACAGATCGGGTATAATGAAGGTGGGAATCTGGTGGTATTAACTCACTGAAAATGGCCCGAAGGCCGGCGATCTTAACTGTACGAAGTCGTCAGAATCGCCGGCCGGTCTGGTTGGTAGAGCGGGCGTTCCTGCTCTTCCTGCCATTTACGGAGCCAGAAACGGTATTTTTTACGGCCATAGTCAATAAAACCGGGAATCGATGTGGCATCGATCGCAAAGAGCCGGTAGGGCTTCTGTTTCATTACCCCGACGAAAATAAACCGGAACCGGCGCGTATCTACCCACGAGCGCACGCCCGCATCAGCGTGGCGCAGACTGTCCAGATAAAAAGCGGCCTGCCGGTCATAATCGTAGGTATAACAGCTTTCCAGAAACTGGGCCTGTGTCCGGGCCGAAGTGGTTTTAAAGTCCAGAATCAGGGCATTTTGTCGTTTGGGGCTCGTATACACCAAATCCAGCCTTGCCTTACAATCAACCTGACTGACCGGATCGGTAAACAGAACAACGTATTCGCGCAGGGCTTCGCCCATGTGCGCACGCCGTTTTCGGGCCTGTTGCAGGTAGCGTTTGCAGAAACTATCGTTATAAATCGTTTCCATGAGCGTACTCAGTTGCCGGGTTTCGTTCGGAGCAATGTCGGGCAGCAGCTCACCCATAACATCGCCGATGGTTTCCGGTTCGAGCAGGTGCTGGTGGAAAGCCCGCCCGAAGGCTTTTGCTTTTTCCGACGAAAACTGCGCGGAGGGTAGCGAACCGTAGCCCAGATGTTCTTCTTTCAGCCGTGTCAGGTCTGAGTTGGAGACCCGTGGCAATGCCCGGTAATCGGCAGATGTGCCGGTAAATACGGGTGAACTATCAAATTTACTAAGCATGGCGTTTTGATGAGGGTACAAAAAAGTGCTGCCCGGCCGGTTAGGCCGGTTCAGGCAGCACAGGATGGGTGAACCGGATTAATTGCCCGTTGTTACCGGAATCTGGATGGCGTCGGTTTCATCGCCGAGGTTGGCAAAGGGATTGTAATAATTAAATGCCGTTTTGATGTTGGCAATATCGGTCAGTGTTTCCTGCCGGAAGATTTTGTGCTCCTGCGCAAACTGCTTTAGTTCGGCCGTACGCTCAGGTGTACCGAGTTTATAGGAGAACGTAGCAATATGGTAAATGCCTTTCGGCTGGATCTTGTTATTCTCTTTCTTCTCTGCTACCGCCGTAATCACCACATCGGCCAGTGTCAGGTCGTCGTAATAGAGCGGCTCAATCAAACGGAAAATGTTATCGACGGAATAACCATGGAAGAGGACCGCTGACACACAATTTTTATCATCCACGAAAAAAATTTCTGCCCAGTTTTTTGTCCCCATATTCAGGATATTGTCGGTAAAGATGCGCCACGCAATCGGCTGAAACGTAAGGCTATTTCCCAGTTTTTCGGCCCCGTTGATGTTAAAACCGCCTTCTTTCGCATCGAACCGGTACTGACGCGGATGACCCTCAAGGTATTTAAAGTGACGGTTTTTTTCCGCTGAGACAATTTCTATTGTACCATTTTGAAATTTTTGATAAGGATTTACGGCCTGATCATTTTGATTTGTCTCAATTGTGTTTTTGTTTTGCATGTTCATTAGTATTTGTTGTTTACTGTTCAAGCAGGGGGCCCACGTTGCGGTCCCTTTTGCCTTTTATAGCGGTCTGCTTTGTGATATAAATTTACATAGAAATGTGTAAAAAATCAACGCGTCAGCCAAAGTTTTTCAGGCCGTTAAGGAGGGTGCATTTTTGCGCTTAAAAAGGGCTCATGGGCCATTTTAAGCGGGTTTACAGGAACTATTCCGGAAACTTGTCGGCGAGCCGGCTGATATACATAAATGTGTGTAAGGCTGGTGAATCAATTATGGCGATTGAAACGCGTTTACAGCAGCTTATTGATGCACTGGATCTCAGCGTACTGGAGTTTGCCCGGCATCTGGGCGAACACAGGGGCGAAAAAATATACCATATTCTGCACGGGCGGCTGAAACCGCGCTTTGAAACGCTCGAAAAAATCTTACAGGCTTTCCCGCAAGTCAACGGCGACTGGCTGATCCGGGGCGAAGGACTGATGTTTAAGTCCTACCAGCCATCGCCATCGGCCGCCATCACAACCGAAGAACGAATCCGCAACGTAGAATTCCTGCTCTTCCAGCTCAATGAACGGGTAGCGCTCCTGCAGCAAACGCTCGATGAACTACGCAGGGAATCAAACAAGCCATAGCGTTTGGTAGTTATAGAGAAAACTACCAACGTCATGGAAAACGAAAATAAATCATTTGACCCTCAGGACGTCGATAACGAGTATTACTCAAAAGACCCTTATCAGCACGGCGACTCGGACTATGGCCGGGTAAGCGAAGGTGTTGGCAATAACTCATATAAAAGCGCTACATCCGGCATGGACATGGACACGGAAAATCAGGAGTATATTGCTGAAACACGTGAAGCCAACAAACATGAAGGTAATCCGGCTTTACCAACCGGCGAGACGATCGCTACAGGGACTATGGAGTGGGATGTAGATGCCGAAGCCGTAGAACGCGGGCACAACAAACCCCATCCGGTAATTAGTGACGAGGCCGCTAAGAAATTCAGCGAAATCGCCGAAAACCCGTCAGATGATGCTCTCTTTCACCGGGCCGACGCGACCTATCTGGAACAAGGCGACCACCCGGGCGAAGGCTATGACCCGCATCACATGGGGTATGACGCAGAGAACAAGGACAAAGAGAAAGAATAGGCACAAAGAGCCAATAGATAATTGTTGAACCGATTAAGGCGGCTGGAGAGCGATCTTCAGTCGCCTTTTTTTTGCAGATTTTCGTAAACTTGCTCAATAATTCATTTATACCGCAGCAGAGCGTATCGCAGCAGATTACGGGAGCAGGAGACATCTGTTTTTGTCAGAATGATAGATTTTGCAGGATTATTTAGGCTAAGTTCTTCTATTTCCAATAATAAATTCTGTCAATCCTGTAATCTTGTCAAAATAACGCCTCATCAGGTATATTTACGATTCAAACAAGTACGAACTTGATTATCGAGACCCGCGCCTATGCCCGAGCAGGGTTACTGGGCAATCCTTCCGACGGTTTTTTTGGTAAGACCATTTCCATTTCTGTCCGCAACTTTGGCGCGTCGATCACGCTATACGCCTCACCGGAACTGATTATTGAACCACAACCGCAGGACACCAACGAATTCAGGAGCGTATATCACCTGCGCGATGCCGTGAGTACCCTGGGTTATCATGGCGGTGTTCCGTTGCTTAAAGCGGCCATCAAGAAGTTTGTCGAATACTGCGAGCAGCAGGATATCCGGCTGCATAACCGTAACTTCTCGATCCGTTATTCAACATCGATCCCCCGTCAGGTAGGGTTGTCGGGTTCCAGTGCAATCATTGCTGCGGCCTTCCGGGCATTAATGCAGTTCTATCAGGTAGAAATTCCGCTTCCGGTACTTCCTAATCTGGTAATGGCCACAGAAACAGACGAGTTAGGGATTACGGCCGGTTTGCAGGACCGCGTGATTCAGTGCTACGAAGGCTGTGTGTACATGGACTTTGACCGGCCGATTATGGAAGCACAGGGGCATGGTAACTACGAGCCGATTAACCCCTCATTGCTGCCGAAACTGTATGTTGCCTATAACACCGATCTGGGCAAGCAATCGGGCCGTGTGCATAACGACGTTAAATCGCGCTGGCTGAAAGGCGAGGAGCTGGTCGTTGCCACTATGGCTGATATTGCGGACGTGGCGCGGCAGGGGCGTGAGGCTATTCTGACTCAGGACATCGAATTGCTGCACCAGCTGATAAACCGCAATTTCGACCTTCGGACAAAGATTTATAACATCAGCGACCGGAATATGTCGCTCATCAATACCGCACGGGCATGCGGCGCGTCGGCCTCCTTTACCGGTTCCGGCGGGTCAATTATCGGTCTCTACCGCGACGATGCGATGCTGAACCGGTTGTTTGTTGAACTGAAAAAAATTAACGCACGCGTTATCAAACCGTACATTAGCTAACGAGTAGGCGGTCAGGCCGCAGGCACTCATTTACGCATAATCATGATAAAAAAAGCTGTAATTCCGGCGGCTGGTTTAGGCACCCGTTTTTTGCCGGCGACCAAAGCACAGCCGAAAGAAATGCTCCCTATTATTGATCGGCCAACGATTCAGTATGTTGTTCAGGAAGCGGTTGACTCGGGGATTGAAGATATCCTGATCATTACGGGCAAGGGAAAACGGGCTATCGAAGACCATTTTGACCGGAACTTTGAGCTGGAAAACCGGCTCGAAGAAAAAGAAGATCAGCTGTTGCTCGACGAAATGCGCCGGTTGTCAGACATGGCGAACCTGCACTATGTCCGCCAGCGCGAGCTCAACGGCTTAGGCGATGCCATCCGGTATGCCCGCCATCATGTCGGGAACGAGCCGTTTGCGGTTCTGCTGGGCGATACCATTATGGATTCGGTCATTCCGGTGACGCAGCAACTGATTGATACCTATGCCCAGTTTGGCGGATCGGTCATTGCCGTTGAAGAAGTGCCACACGACAAAGTAAACCGGTATGGTATCGTAGGTGGGCGGCCGCAAAGTGACCGGATTCTGGAACTGGACACGCTGGTGGAAAAACCATCGGTCAGCGAAGCGCCGTCGAATCTGGCCATTGCCGGGCGTTATATTCTGACACCCGAAATTTTTGATGCCCTGGAGCAGACAGAAATCGGTAAAAACGGCGAAATCCAGCTGACCGATGCCATGCGTATTCTGCTGAAACGCGAAAATATCTATGCACACCGGATTGAGGGTAAACGCCATGATATCGGCAATAAGCTTGATTTCCTGAAAACAACGGTTGAATTTGCCTTAAAACGCCCTGAGTTTGCCAAGCCGTTTATGGCCTATCTGAAGCAGGTTGTCGCACAGGCGGAATAAAGTATATACCAACGGCAGGGTTGCGTTCGTTCTGCCGGAAACGTAACTGAAATAACTCTTCTTAACAATAATCGGTAAATTATGAAAATGTTAAAGTTGACAACCCTTGGTGTGGTTGCTTTGATGCTCAACGTACAGGCAGGAAACGCGCCTGAAAAAGGCAAATGGGAAAAACTGTTTGATGGCAAAACACTCACGGGTTGGCATACGTATCTGAAGGCAGGACAGCCTGTTTCGGACAAGTGGAAAGTAGAAGATAACGCAATTGTACTGACCTCTGGCGGAGCCGGCGATCTGGTAACGGATAAAGAATATGGCGATTTTGAACTGGAAATCGAATGGAAAATTGCTGAAAAAGGCAACAGCGGTGTGATCTTCCACGTCAACGAAGATCCTAAGTATCGGGCAACGTATGCCACCGGCCCTGAAATGCAGGTGCTTGACGATGAGCGCCACCCGGATGCAACAAAAGGCCGTGACGGTAACCACAAAGCCGGTTCGCTATATGACCTGCTGCCCCCATCGGACTTCTCCGTTGTTAAACCAGCCGGTGAATGGAACAAGGCCAAGCTCATCATCAAAGATGGCAAAGCAGAGCAGTATCTGAACGGTAAGAAAGTGGTTGAATACCCGACGACCGGCCCTGAGTGGGACAAAATGGTCGAAAACAGCAAGTTCAAAGGCTGGCCGGGCTTCGGTAAGTTCCAGAAAGGCCACATCGCCCTTCAGGATCACGGCGACAAAGTGTGGTACCGCAACATCCGGATTCGCGAATTATAATTTATTGAGTGAATGAGTGATTGAGCGAATGGGTGATATAATGCCAACAGACGCATTTATATCTTATGTTTCACTCAATCACTCATTCGCTCAATCACTCACTATCATGCAGACAACCCGTCGGAATGCGCTGAAAACCCTGACTGGCAGCGCCCTAACCTTAACCGCTCTCGAAACCCTGGCTTCGGGTATGGAACCTCAAACAAAATTAAAAGGCAATATCCGCCACTCCGTCAGCCGCTGGTGTTACTCAGGCATCCCGCTTGACGAATTGTGCCAGGCCTGTAAGGAAATCGGCATTGAGTCGATCGAACTCACTGGCCCTGATGAATGGCCGACGCTGAAGAAATATGGCCTGACGTCGGCTCTCGGGCAAGGCAACTGGCCAAAAGGAACGGGGTTGCCCAGTTTCTTTAACAACCCGAAGAACCACGATACACTGGTTGATTTCTACACAACCCTGATTCCGCAGGCGGCTGATGCCGGGGTGACTAACCTCATCTGTTTTTCCGGCAACCGCAATGGCCTGAGCGAGTATCAGGGCTTGCTTAACTGCCAGAAAGTACTGAAGCGACTGATGCCGCTGGCTGAAAAAAATAAGGTGACTCTGACCATGGAGCTGCTGAGTTCCCGCCATAGCCACCCTGATTACCAGTGCGATAATGTAGAATGGGGTGCCGTGTTGTGCGAAATGGTGGGTTCAGAACACTTTAAGCTGCTATACGATATTTTCCACATGCAGAGTATGCACGGCGATCATATCCGCAACGTACAACGCTATGGCAAATACATTAGCCATTACCATACGGGTGGGATGCCTGACCGCCGGGAAATTGACGAGCGGCAGGAAATTTACTACCCTGCTATCGTGAAAGCCATCGTGGCGACCGGCTACAAGGGCTTTATCGGGCAGGAGTTTGTGCCGACGCCAAAAGACAAGGAAGGCATGCTGGCTTCACTGAAACAAGGCGTTCTGATCTGCGATGTGTAGGCGGGTTAATAAAAGCAAAAAGGCGGCTGGAATATCCAGGCCGCCTTTTTGCTTATTTATCGTTTGCCAGCTTCTGAATTTCCAGGTTAGTCAGCGGGCGATTGTAGATACGGATGTCGTCGAGCTTACCTTTAAAGAACCATATGTCCGCAATTCCGTCTTCCAGAGCGTCATCGTCCGCGCCGATTAACAATCTTCGCGGATTAAAATATGAAATTGTAGCCGGAACAGTGGAAGTGATTAATAATTCTCCGTTGACAAAAACTTTTGCGCTGGTGCCCTGTTTTGTAAAAACAACATGATCATGTGTTGGGAATGAATGGCCTGCGGCCAAACAGGTAGATACCAGGATAGACATAAGCACTGATGAGCTGCCCATTAAGTTCGCCGTACCCATAATACCATGCATCTTCTGTACTTCCGTTTGCCGGATAACAGGCAATAGTCCCACTAGGCTTATCGACAATTGTTGTCCACGCCGAAAGAGTAAAGTCATTAAACTGAAAGGCAGCGTCTTTCGCAACGTCGATCCAGTCATTAACGCCATCAAATGCATAAGCCTTGTTTGCGTTTCCGAATCGATCGGTTGTCAGCGTTGCGTCATGAACTGTGCCGTGCCGGTTATTTCCGCTTTCGTCGTTGGCATTGCCGTTGAAGGGATAGTAGGCAACAAGGCCGTCGGTTAACGAGGGAGATAACCGGAGAAACGCGCCCGGGTTTGCGAAACGCAGCACCCCTGACTGCTTTATGCGGGAGGCAGAGACGGTCGTGTTTGCCGGAACGGTAACGACATGCCCTTCTGCAATCAGAACGTAATCATCTGCTGTGGGCAGACGATTGCATGACCAGACAGTTGGGTCGGTCCAGAGACCGCTTTTGACCGAGGTAAGACTGGTACATAGAGTAACGGGGATCGAGCTGGTAAACGAAACCGGCTTTGACGGAGTAGCGTGTAAAGGGCCTACGCATACGGTAAACAAAAAGTAAATCAGACGCCAGAGTGTAGATTTACGAAAGCATAGTAGTGAAGATGGCATGTTATGTAATGAATGAATAGTGGAAAATCAAAGGTAAAGATTAGACGTAAAAAAACACATGTGATACACGCAGCCAGTCCTGATGAAACTTTTCCTCACACATGCTCAAAATTTCAAACATTCAGTCCCGGATTTGGTAATTTGGATAGCTATTACAAATCAAAACGCACAGCTATGTTGGAACGACTGGAAGAAATAAGAGAAAATATATTCCGGTATCTCGAGGCTCGTATTGAGTTATTTACCCTCGAAACAAGGGGCAAAATCGAGGACGGCGCAACGAAGGCTATCCACGGTATTATCCTGGGCTTTCTGGCCACGATTACGCTTATCTTTTTATTCAGCTTGCTGGCTGCATGGCTGAATTACGTACTGGACAGCCGCTATCTGGGCTTCCTGATTGTCGCCTCGTTTTTTCTGGTGTTGACGATTATCTGGGCAGTAGCCAAAAATTTCTGGATTAACATGATCCGTGAAATCGCATACAGCGCCATCAAGAAACAACAGGAAACCAAGCAGAAAGAGCGCGCCGAAGCAGTAGAAGAGCTAATGGATAAAACCCGCAATACGTTGAACGAAAGCGGTCGTTACATAAACGAAAACCGGCCAAACGCATAAGATTCTCTACTCAACAGATTTTTTCACTAATTTAGACCTGTAAAACCATGGAAGATCCTAAAGTACCGTTCGCTGACACAACCGCCCGCCGGGCTGAATTACTGGAAGCCACCGAACGGTATAAGTCAACTATCGAAACAAGTGTTCAGTCTCTCAAGGGCGATGCCACTGAGATGGGCAAGACGGTTGCGCTGGTTGCCGGGGTAGCATTGGGGGTTTTCCTGATCACTAATGCTATTCTGCCAAAATCAAAGGCATATCGGTACGCCGAAAAATATGGCGAGCCGGAAGATACTGATTACAGCGAGGTCGACGACGAGGATGAAGAAGACCGGTTTAAGTCGAACCGCCAGTTAATTAAAGAAACTAAGCAGGAGCAAACTAAAAAATCAGCTATCGGCGGGTTAATCGGTGGGTTGGTGACATCGGTACTAACCAATATCGCCCGCGAACAGTTGACCAATGTGTTGACCCGCATCCGTGAGAATAATGCAATCAATCCAACAGCACGAGCTGAAAATAACCAATCCTATCACGAACAAGCCCCGACCGACGCTGTACGCTACTCTTCGTAGCTACCAACAGACCGGACGTAAAGCGCTCGCCGTCCTGCTCGACCCCGACAAGGTGGAGCTGGGCGGCTTTTCCTCTTTTTTGCGCCGGACACTCGAGCATCCGGTTGACTTTTTTCTCGTAGGCGGGAGTTTAGTAACTGAATACACGCATCAGGAAATTGTTCAGACAATCCGGGAACATACCGACACACCGGTGGTGCTCTTTCCCGGAAATAGTTTACACATTGAGCCCTCGGCTGATGGCATCCTGTTGCTCTCGCTCATTTCGGGGCGTAATCCTGATTTTCTGATTGGCCAGCATGTGGTGGCGGCTCCTTTACTCAAAAAGAGTAAACTCGAAATATTGCCAACGGGATACATGCTTGTGGATGGCGGTGCGCAGACGACCGTTTCGTACATCAGCGGTACCATGCCGTTACCACATGATAAACCAAGTGTGGCTGCCTGTACGGCAATGGCCGGTGAGATGCTGGGTATGCGTCTGATGTACCTTGATGCCGGTAGCGGTGCCCGCCGTTGTGTATCTCCGGAAATGATTGCAGCGGTCCGCGAAGCCGTCGATACGCCGTTAATTGTAGGGGGGGGGATAAACTCTGCCCAAAAAGCCGAAGCCGCGCTGCTGGCCGGTGCCGATATGATTGTTGTCGGTAACGGAATTGAAGCCAATCCGGATTTACTGCCTGAACTTTCGGCACTGGTCCGCTTCTGCAACCGGCAGATTGTGGCCGGCAATTAGTTTGCCGGACTGGTCAGTGCTCCCCGCCAGTATTCACGGCTCCATACTCTGCGGAAGGGCCAATGCCGGTTCGCCAGTGCCAGCGGTACATAGGCATGGGCTTCCTTTACCGTTTGCTGCCAGTACTGGTCATCGTCGGTCAGCAAGACACCCTGGTAGGTCTCGCCGGTTTTGATGGTCAGGTCGGCAAAAGGCAGTTCGGAGCGGTAGGCCGGTTCCTGACGGGCCAGCCGGTCTTTCAGCAAAGCACCGGTCCGTAGCCCTTCTACCACACGCGGTCCCGGCCGGAACCCCCGTTCTGATACTTGACGGGCATAGGCAAGATAGGCTTTCAGCAGGCGCGGACCATCGTGGGCCGCCGATTCAACCTGTAGCTGCTCCGGCCACAAGCTCGTAATCACAAAGACCTTCTCCCGGGCCCGGGTAATGGCTACATTCAGCCGGTTTTCGCCGCCTCGTGTGTTCAGGCTCCCGAACTGCATCGCCAGCCGGCCCGCTTCGCCGGTTTCACTGATCCGCGGTGCATAGCCGACGGAGAAAATAATGATGTCACGCTCGTCGCCCTGTACGTTTTCAATATTTTTCACGAAAAGCGATGTTGAGGCGGCCGCAGCACTTTGCGCGTCTCTCGATGCTTGATCAATCAATTCCTGAATCAGTGTTTGCTGCGGATAATTGAACGTCACCACACCGATTGACCGGTCAGGTTGTTCGTGTTGTAAACGAGTAATCAACGCAAGAACGGCCTGTGCTTCGGCAAGATTCGTATTATTGGTCCATGTACCGCCCACATGTTGATAGCTGATAGCCGGTTCTGCCCGATTGATTTCGCGGAAGTCAGGCAACAGAGTCAGGCGGTTCTGGTAAAAATGCTGGTTCGAAAACTGAATCAGATCCAGCGTGCGACTGCGGTAATGACCGGTCAGCGATACCTGCGGTAACCACTGGGCGGCCAGTTCGAGCAGCGATTCTACCTCAAGCGCCGCGGGTACATCGTCCTCCATGGCCGGATCCTCGGGGCGGATCCGGTATAAATCGCTGGGTCTGAGTTGCTGACTGTCACCGGTTACCACAATCTGTTTGCCCCGATAAATGGCCGGAATGCCGTTTTCGGCAAAGCATTGTGACGCTTCATCAAAGATGACAATGTCGAACAATCCTTTTTCCAGCGGAAACATGGCCGATACCGATTCCGGTGAAGCCATCCAGCAGGGGATCAGCCGGAAAACCTCACCGGCATGCTGCTCTATCAATTTACGGACGGGCCAGACATTCCGTTTTTTCGTGGTCTGGTGCAGTAATTCGCGATAGGTTGTCAGGTTATTGAGCCGGTTAAAGGCAAGGTTCCGGTAGGTTTGCTCGCGGAGCCTGACCAGCAGAATATCCCGGCTGAGTGCCTGTTTTTTCTGTACGCTGGCCTGCAATGTGGCTTCCATCTGCTGCATACGCAGGGACGATACTGTCCGCAATTGCGGGTAGAGCCGCTCAATATGGTGGAGCCATGCCAGCCGCAACGCACCCATGAACTGATCCACAGATCCGCCGGCCAGTTTCTGAAGCACGGCTTGCCCCGTCGGTGAAAACTGCTCCCGCAGGCGATCTGCTTCAATCAGAAAATCAATGTCCTGCTGCAAAGAACGCCGGAGCTGGGCCGCAAACGCCTGATCCTGCTGCCAGAGCCGTTCAATCTGCGCATCGGTCAGATAGGTTTGCCAGCTGATACGCTGAAGGTGCAGCTGGCCGACTGTATTCAGAATGGTTTGAATCGTATCGTTAAACGAATGGGCCGTCAGCCAGACAGCGGGGGCAAGCCGTTGCAGAATAGCAAGGTCTGCAAAGCGGGCTGCCAGGCCGTGTGCCAGATGCAACTGCCGGAGTTGCAGGGCTGTTTGTTGCGCTTCGCCGACCGTTCCGGTTTCGCTCAGCAGTGCCTGTACCTGCGGCTTGAGCTGAGCCAGTATTTGCCGGTTAGCCAGTTTCAGGGCCAGTGTCTGCAAATCCTGCCCGCTGTTTGTCAGGCCATTCGCCTGAACAATGCGCTGGAGTTCGTCTTTGCCGGCGTGGGTCAGCTGCCACCAATGCCAGTTGACCCAGGAGGCCCGTGCCTGCCGGGCTTCCCGCAGTAAGGCCGCAAAGGAATTCAACGCTTCGTCAGCCACCCCGACCAGTGGCCCGACACCGGTCAGGGCTGCTTCCCATTGCCGGATCAGCTGACTCAGAGCGTGGTCGGACAACTGGTTGGCCGGATGGTCAGGGTACCCACGCAACCCTTGCGCAATCGTCCAGATCGTGGGGTCGGCCTGTTCATCAATCAGTGTCAGCAGGGCATTCAGCGGCCACGCTTCTTCCTGCCAGACGTCAATGTCTGCTAAAGTAAACGGGCTGTCGAGCCGCTTGTTGAGCTGCTCTCCGGTTTCCCGGGCAATGACCGGTATGGTTACCAGTAGCCGGTCGATGGTGGTTATATCACCGGCTCCGGTCTGACTGAACGAACGCCGGTCATGCCACGGATGGGTGGGCCCCAGCCGTTGCTGGTAGGCGGCATAGTCGGCGAGCTGCCGTTGGAACAGCGTTAGTTTTTCATCGAATGGAAACCGGGTGTAAAGATCACCCAAATCCGGTAGAAGGTCTTGTTCCTGTAGCGGGGCAGATAGATAAAGCTCTCTGGCCGGGATACCACAAACGCTGCTGTCGAAGAGTGCGGTTTTAAAATCGGCCAGTTCCGTTAACAACTGATCAATCTGCCGGCTTTCAGCATCAAAATCGCGTTCGAGCAAGACCGCATCGAGGCTATGATTCTGTTGCCGGTAGGCGTCGATCTGGTCAATTTGCGTCGCGATTTGGTAGTACAATGCCTTGCGGTCGTCCTGAAAATCATGGACCAGGGCGGTAAATGCCGACAGGCCGACTTGCTTCAGCCGTTCATACACCACATCCAGTGCAGCCCGCTTCTGACAGACCAGTAATACCCGCTGGCCCTGAGCGGCGGCATCGGCCATGAGATTGGCAATCAGCTGTGATTTGCCGGTGCCGGGAGGCCCCTGCACCACCAGGGACTCTCCGGTTTTTACGGCCCGGATAGCCTGTTCCTGCGAGGCGTCCATAGGCAAAGGCGTATACAGATGTGCTTCCCGGATTGTCTGGTTCGCCAGTTGCGCAATCCCGCTGAAATCGAAAGGATCGGGTTGTGCCTCTTCGTCTGTGAACTGATCGAGCAGGGTGTCATAATCAGGGACCAGAAACGAACCGGCTTGCGGGAAAATACCCAGCACCGCCTCAGAGTAAAGCTTGAGTTCGCCGGTGCGTTCGAGCTGCTCAAGGCTTTTCGCCGTCAGTTTGTCAAACGCCTGTAAGCGGTCGATAAACAGGTCCTGATTAAAATGGATACGTAATGTACTTTCCTTCAGCCATTCATACAGCTCGTTACGGAACGCCAGAGCCGCCGGTACTTCCTTTAGCCGTTCTACATCATCAAATGCTTTATTGACAACCGGTTCATCGAGTCTGACCTGATTGTAGTGGGCATAGGCCAGCAGCATACTCTGGTTAACCTGAGCCAGTTCATCACCGCGGCGTGTAAGCTTCCATTGATCCTGTTGCTGTTCCAGATGAACCGGAAAGAAAAGCAGAGGGCCATGCACGACGGTACCATCCATAAACTTTCCCCTGACAAATGGCCAGCCAACGTACAGGTCTTCGGAGCCGCGCTCGGCCTCAATAAACCGTTCGGTCCTTGCAATCCGGCGAAGTTTTTTGCTGACCATATTCACCCGCTCATCGCGGGCGTCGAGAATGTCGCAGAGGGGAACCGGACGTTTGCTGCCAATCAGCTGTGCCAGTATATCAAAAGAAGGTTTATTGAGCAGGAAATCCGTTTCGTGCAGGTCCAGAAACTGCTCGGCAGGCAGCCCCGGGAGCAGCAGTGACCGATTGCGGCTGCTGAGATTGGTCAGGCGCCGGCGATAAGTGCGCAAAATACCAGGCGTAAGCATCAGGTAAGCCAGATGGATGGTCTATAAACAGTTCAGGGAAGTGCACCGACTTCCCTGAACTGTTTGCACAATATAACGAATGGACGTTAAATCTGTTCGTCCGGTTTTTTTTCAGGGATAAGCCATGAGGCCAATACACTAACGCCCAGAATGCCGACAATGATATACAGCGAGTATACCGGCTGAAAGCCAATGTGCTCCAGATAAGGCTCGGCCAGCATTTTTACGCCGATGAAGGTCAACAAAACGGCCAGACCGGTTTTCAGGAAGCGGAACTGATCCATGATGCTCGACAGGAAGAAAAACATCGACCGGAGCCCCATAATGGCAAAAACGTTCGAGAAAAAGACAATGTACGGGTCTTTCGTAATCGAGAAGATGGCCGGAATAGAGTCAACGGCAAAGATCAGGTCAGTAAACGCGACCACAATCACAACAATAAACAAGGGTGTGACAAAGAGCTTATGGTCGGTTTTACGGCGGACAAAGAAGTGATCGATTACATTCCGCCGATAGACGTTCAGATACTTGGCCGTAAATTTAACCACCGGGTGGTTTTTGGTGTCCATCTGTTCTTCTTCATCGCCTTCAAAAAAGAGTTTTACACCCGTATACACCAGGAATGCACCAAAGATATAGATGATCCACTCGAAGCGTTGCAGGAGTGCCGATCCTACAAAGATGAAAATGAACCGCAGGATAATCGCTCCCAGAATACCCCAGACCAGGATTTTCTTGTAGAATTTCTCCCGGACACCGAATGATTTGAAAATCAGGATAAAAACAAAAATATTGTCTGCCGAGAGTGAGTATTCGACCAGATAGCCCGTAATGTACTCCAACGCCATATTGGCCTGAAAGCGGGCCAGACTCGCCTCAAAATTACCGGCTATCAGCTCTACATGGTCGGCATAGCGCTTTTTCACCTCCAGCAGCCTGGCCATGTCGGTTATGCCGTGTACCAGATAGCCGAAATTGCGGATAAAGAAGTAAAAGGCAACAGACAGGGCCACCCAGATGGCGCTCCAGAAAGCTGCTTCTTTGAAAGATACAACATGGCTTTTTTGTTTCGTAAAAACGCCGAGGTCAAGGGCCATCACCAACATGACGAAGGCCGCAAAGCATAGAAAGAATAAAGATTCGTTAGTTAGCATAATGTCTTGTATGGTTAACAAGAAAACATGGAGTTATCAGGAAAGTTGATGGACATTCGTTAAAATAAAGCGCAATATCGGGAAAGGAAGTGGTTTGTTTGTGTAAATTTTTGTCACATAGCCGAATAGGCATTAGTTTTGGGCTATGTTTAATGGCAAGAAAGTGATTGTGGTTATGCCGGCCTACCGGGCAGCCCTCACCCTCGAACGTACGTACCGTGAAATTCCCTTCGATATCGTCGATGATGTAATCCTTGTTGACGATGCGAGTCCTGATAATACAGTCGAAGTCGCTACAGCGCTTGGGATTCGTCATGTAATCCGGCATGATAAGAATAAAGGCTATGGCGGTAATCAGAAAACCTGCTACCGGAAAGCACTGGAACTTGGCGGTGATATTGTGGTGATGTTGCACCCTGATTATCAATATACACCGATGCTGCTGACGGCGATCATTTCCATCATCGGCAATGACCTGTACCCGGTAGTATTTGCGTCCCGTATTTTGGGGAAAGGCGCGCTGAAAGGCGGCATGCCCATGTATAAATACGTCGCCAACCGCTTCCTGACGTTTTTCCAGAATCTGGTCATGAACCAGAAGTTATCCGAATACCACACCGGTTATCGGGCGTTCTCGGGTGAGGTCTTACGCAGCCTTGATTTTACGCATAACTCCGACGACTTCATTTTCGACAATGAAATGATTGCTCAGGTATTTTACAAGGGCTTCGAGATTGCCGAGGTAACCTGCCCGACCAAGTACTTCGAAGAAGCGTCGTCGATCAATTTCCGCCGGAGCTCCATCTATGGGCTGGGCGTCTTAAAAGTATCGATCCTGTATCGTCTCACAAAGTGGGGACTGTTTCGCTGGAACGTACTGACGAAGTAAGTAACGGCTCATTGACGTGCGCTTCCAGAATCAGAGACTCCAGCGTGAGTCCCGGACCAAACGCGCAGCTTAAGATATTTTCAGGGGAGGCGGTATCGTTTGAACGCGATGCCGCCTCTTTTTTTATGCCCAGCTCCTGCCAGATTTCGTGCAGCACAAACAGCACCGTAGCCGAAGACATGTTGCCGTACTGCTTTAACACGTGATAGGCATACCGGTTGTCATACCGATCCAGTCCAAGCTGGTTTTCGATTGCTTCCAGAATACGACGCCCGCCGGGATGGAGTGCATAGTAATGAATGTCGCCGATCGTCAGTTCACTCTTTTCCAGAAGCCTCGACAGTAACCGGCCGATGTTTCGCTCGATCACGCCGGGTACTTCCGGTGTCAGGGTCATTTCAAAGCCAAAGTCTGATACGTGCCACGCCATCTCGTCCCGCCCTTCGGCGAGCAGATCGCAGAAGAACGTGCGCATCCGCAGCGATTTATCGGCGCGGGGTTGGCCCTCAACCAGAACGGCTGCTGCACCGTCGGCAAAGAGCGCGTTGGACAGGAGGTAGTCCAGTTCCGGTTTTTTCTGAAAATGGATGGTGCAAAGTTCACTGCATACCAGCAGCACTTTCGCCTCCGGGTTAGCCCGGACAATGGCATCGGCGGTTTTCAGGCCGTTAAACGCACCGTAGCAGCCCATAAAGTTGATCAGAAGCCGGTGAGTAGTTGTTGGCAGTCCCAACGCCTCCACCAGTTCAATGTCGGGGCCCGGGGCATAAAATCCTGTACAACTGACGACAATAACATGGGTGACCGACTGCGGATCAAAATCCGGATAGTCCGCAAAAGCCTTGCGGGCAGCAGCCAACGCCAGTTTCGGCGTTTCTTTTCGGTAAACCGCATTCCTGTCACTGACAGACGGAAAGGGTTCCAGGCCGGGCGTATTAGGATAAAATGTATATTCACCCATCGGCAGGCCATAGTCGGGCAAAACCGAGTGGCGCTGGCCGATCTGTGTCTGACGGTAAATCACGTTCAGTTTACGGCGGTCGGCAACATCCATGTCTAACGCTTCCGCCATAAATTCAGCAATTTTCTGTTGCGGGATAGCGTTTCCGGGAACGGCCGTTCCAAGGGCATTTATATAGCTTTTGTGTTCCTGCTCTTGCATAGTGTTAGTGTTAGCGACGGATGTCCGATGGCACATCAATATAACAATAGCCGACGGAGAAGGTTAGCCAAAGTAACTGCCATTGAAAAAAAACTATTTGTTTACATGACCGCCCGTACTATTTTACTGCATCTGCGTTTACCGTTTTCTGTGTTTCTGTTGCCGGTCTTTCTTTTCGCGCTGACTCAGTCGGCGGCACCGGATGGCTGGCGTGTAGCCGGTGTGTTTTTTATCCTTCATTTTTTGTTGTATCCGGCCAGCAATGCCTACAATAGTTATTTCGACAAGGATGAAGGCAGCATTGGCGGTCTGGAAGCACCGCCACCGGTGGATAAAGAGCTTTTTTACGTTGCCTGGGCACTGGATGTCGCCGCGCTGGGGCTAGGTGCTTATATTGGCTGGCCATTTGTTGTCTATCTGCTGATTTATGGGTTTATCTCCAAGGCCTACAGCCACCCTGCCATCCGGCTGAAAAAATACCCGGTCCTCAGCTGGCTGATCGTTAGTATATTCCAGGGCGGGTTTACCTACATGATGACCTTACAGGCCATTAATGATATACCGGTTGCAGGCCTGTTAACACCGCAGGTCGTACTGGCTTCGGCGCTTTGTACGCTGAATTTACTCGCTCTTTATCCCATCACACAGGTCTACCAGCACGAGGAAGACGCCCGTCGCGGCGATTTAACGATGAGCCGGTTACTGGGTATCCGGGGGACCTTCATTAGTACCGCCGTTATTTTTAGCCTGTCGGCGATTGGGTTTTACGGGTACTTCGGCAACACAACGCCCTTTTATCTGCTTTTGCTGTTTTTGTTTCCGGCAGTCGCCTTTTTTCTGCGCTGGTGTTATCTGGTCTGGCAGGACGAGCGGCGGGCCAATTTCCGGTTCACGATGCAAATGACGCTCATTGCGGGTCTTGGGCTAAACTTTTTTTTCCTGGTTTTATGGTTTCTTCATTTGCCTGTGGTGTAATGAATGAAAGCCTGTGAAAAAAAGCAGAAATTTTTTTGGTCTAAAAGTGGCTCAAAATCAGCCTGTAGGCATTTTTCGGGAGTTTTTAGAGAAAAAAAGTTGCTGTTTTTTTTAGGGTAGCTCTTGACACAAGTCAAAAAAGCGCTACCTTTGCATCCACAATCGCCAATCAAATGGCAAATGCGAAAGTAGCTCAGCTGGTAGAGCGCGACCTTGCCAAGGTCGAGGTCGCGGGTTCGAACCCCGTCTTTCGCTCTACAAACTCAGCCCCGACCCCTCGGGGCTTTTTTGTAAGCAGCGGCACAACCGCGCCGGGATGGCGGAATAGGTAGACGCACAGGACTTAAACTAACTTGAGTGCCCGGTTGGAAACAACCGGAGTAGAACCGCTTAAATTCGGGGAAGCCTTACAGAGAATGTTGGTAATCCCGAGCCAAGTTCCGGATCAAACCGGAAAAGGTGTAGAGACTTAACAGGCGGTACCTTCCTTCGTGGAAGAAGATGGTAAAGAGAAAGTCCAGACCACAAATTTCTGCGCAGGCAGAAAGCAGTGAAAACTGTAGATGGTACGAAAATCCTGCGGGCCGTAAAAGCCCGTGCGGGTTCGATTCCCGCTCCCGGTACAACAAAAAGCATCGCCTTAGCGATGCTTTTTCTGTTTTAGGCCGGTTGCTGGTCCCAGTACGTTTCGGCCAGGTGTCTGAGAAAGCTGGTATAGACCCTTAGTTGGGCCGGCCGGGTAAAGCTATAGAACTGGTCATGGGTGGTGTGAAATGCCATATAAAACAGCCAGAAACCGATAGCCAGATAAGGGACCAATGCCAATTCTTCGTCGCTGATTGAACGATGCGCACGGTAACCCCCCAGAAAACCAGCGTAAGCTTTTTCATAGGCCTGAGGTGTTAGCCGCCCTGCATATACTTCAATGGCCAGATGCTGCCAGAAAGAGACAAGGTCGTAGACAAGCCAGCCATACCCCATAAAATCAAAGTCGAAAAAGGTGACTGTATCCTGGTCAAAATGCATGTTTTTGGGCAGAAAGTCAAAATGGCAATAGCCTGTCGACAAAGTAGACGTATCTGTACCAGCCAGTTTCATTTCAACCAGACGGGCTGCACTTTGTAGCCAGTCAAATTCTTCCGGATTGTCTGAGAACCTGCCTTTTAGCTCTTCCAGTGGCTTGGCAAATGTTGTGCTAAAGTCAAAAAGCCATCGTTCACCCGGCAACCTGATTGTGGATGATACCTCGTGAAAACGGGCCATTTCACGGCCTAAATGGTAGAGCTGACGGTCGTCCGGCATCCGGACAGACTCGCCGGGTGCATAGCTGAATAGTACCGCATACCGGATGCCTTCAACGGCATTAATCGACTGAATGGTTTCACCGGTCCGGTCCGCTACCGGCCAGGATACTGAAACATTTGCCGTTTTTAACGCCAGCAGTAAGGCGACTTCTGCCTGCACATGGGACAGACTTCGGTGCGAAGTCCGGTAAATTCGGAGTACAAACCGGCCTTGCCGGGTCTTAACCAAATAGGTGTCACCGACGCCCCGCGACAAAAAAATACACTGAACATCCTCAAACGGATATGTAAGGACAAGGAATTCGGCTAAGGCATCCGCGCAGAGGGTTGAGTAACTGGCAGGAAACGTCGGTTTCATCTTCATAGCGGTTAAATCAGTTAGTCGAAGCGTTATCCCACCTTCACCGTTTCAGCATATACCTTACCGAATGGGTCGGTTGCCCGGACGGTAATCTCTCTGGCACCAGCCGATGGCGTGAAAAAGAAAAGGTGATCGGTAAGCGTTGGATCAACGAACGTATGCTTTTTCGGCAAGTCAGGCCCGGCATACAGCTCAGTAGCCCATGGATCGTATGCGATACGGTTCTCCGGTTTTCCTTTCAATACACCATCTTGCAGCCACTCCACGGTCCAGGACGGGTCCCAGTTCCAGACGTTAACCGCCATTTGGTCTGGTGTCTCTTTTATCCGGCCTTTCCCGTAAATGCGTAACTGGTGCTCCCGGGGCTTGCCCGTCGATTTGTAATACCAGCGAATATCGTTTCCGTCGGCTTCATAGACACCATAACCCGCTGGTGTACCATCGCTGCAAACCGGCCCCGTCCACCATGCCCCGCAAACCGTACCGTGTATGTGCTCGGTGAGGTTATCGGCATGCCATTTCTCATTAACGTGCGTATGGCCCGACATGATATGGGCCTTAAAGGGCTTCAGCATATCGTATAAGTGCTTGCGGTTGGCAACGGTACCGCTGATTTCTTCTTCTTTGAGTTTGTTGCGGCGGGCATGTCCCGTTTGTGTCGGAATATGCAGACTGACCACTACCGTTGCCCCGGGTTTGATCGTGGCTAAATCCTGTTCAAGCCAGCGGAGCTGGGCTTCGGGCAGATAGCCGATGTATTTTTTCGCGGTGCCGATAAAAAACACATCATCAAGCACAACGTAGTGAATATTGCCCCGGTTAAACGAGTAATACGTTGGTCCGAACTGTTGCCTGAACGTTTTGGCCGAAGCCTCGTCAGAACGCGCTTCCAGATCCAGATCGTGATTACCGATAACATTGAAAAACGGTATTCCGGTTGTTGCGATGGCCTGCCTGTAATCGTCGTATAGCTCGAAATGGTCCCAGACCAGATCGCCGCAGCCAATGCCGTGGAAGAGCGCCCCTTTGGGGTAGGCCGCTACCAGGTCGCGCAGATCGGGCGCCGCGCCGGTCTTCAGCAACTCAGCATCGGCCTTTGAAATCATCTGGGTATCGGCCCAGACAACAAAGTGATGTTTGGTGTCGTCGACCGGTAATTTTTCGAGAACAAAATCGACCGTGACTGGGTCGTTTGTGGCAGAAATCGGCTGGTAAAAACGAGCTGTTCCCTTATCATGTGGAAAGGCATAACCCGCCGGTATACTGATGTATACAAATTCGGCGTGACCGTCGGCAACCAAACTGTATCTTCCGTTTGCATCGGTCTGAACAACGGTGAAGCCATCAGTCACGGAGACGTTGGCTACGCCTTTACCATTGCTGGTCACACGGCCGGACAATCGGGGTGGTGCCGGAGCTGGTTTCGGGGGCCGGGCAATGGCGGCCGGGCTAGCGGAGAGGGCGGCTCCTGACCAGCCAAGGTATTTGAGAAAAAAGCGTCGGTTCAGCATAGAGCAGCTAATGCGGGTTTAGCACGGATTGGTAATCTGTAAAGATAATAGCGTAGTTTCAACCCAATTTTACTGTATTATTATCGAAAAGTTAATGGTCAGGCCCGACAAAATGACTCGCTCCTGATAAGAGGCAATGCAGCCTGATTTTCGTAAATTGCCTGATGATAGACAACAAATCTGAAGGGTAGCAATGGCGGTAAAGTTAAGAAAGCGGGCATTGGCCAGCGGAAAAATCAGCCTGTATCTGGATGCCTATAATGGTGAGGAGCGGACATATGAATTCCTCCGGCTTTATCTCTACAAACGGCCAAAGGACGAACTGGAAAAACAGCATAACAAAGACGTGTTGCAGACGGCCGAACACCTGCGCGCCAAACGTGAGCTGCAGTTAAGTGTCCAGCGTAACGGCCTGACGCCGGTCCTGAAAACGAAAATTAACTTTCTGGCTTATTTCCAGACATTTATCGATACGTACCCGAAAAAAGACGGCCGGATGTTTAAAGGTGCCCTGCGCTATTTAAAGGAGTTTGCTCAGGCAGACTACCTCTCGACGCGGGCACTGACGGAAAGCTTTTGCTTTAATTTTAAAACCTTTCTCGACGGCCACGCCAACCTTAACGGCGAGACCCCTCACGATTACTTTGCCCGTTTCAAGAAAGTGTTGCGGCAGGCCGTGCGTGATAAACTCCTGGAAACAAGTCCGGCCCTTGACGTTACCAATAAGCGGTCGGATAAAAGTTTACAGAAAGATGTGCTGACGACGGACGAGCTGCAATTGTTGGCGCGGACCTCCTGCCCGAATCCGGAAGTAAAGCGGGCTTTTTTATTTGCCTGTAATACGGGCCTGCGCCTGTGTGATGTGAACACCTTACGCTGGACAAACATCCAGCGTGGCATGCTCCGGCTGCAACAGCAGAAAACCCGTCAGATTGTATGGGTGAATCTGAACGCTACGGCGCAGAAACTCCTTGGGCCGGCAGGCCGTAGCGAAGACCCCGTCTTTGCCTTGCCGTCGCACACGTCGGTGCTAAGTGCCCTGCGCCTTTGGAGTGAGCAGGCTGGTCTTGGCAAAAAAGTAACCTTTCATGTTGCGCGGCATTCCTTCGCAACCAATCTGCTTATTCATCAGACTGACCTCAAAACGGTATCGTCCTTGCTTGGGCACACCTCCCTGGCGCATACCCAAAAGTATGTTCGGGTTGTGGAGGCATTGAAGCAAACAGCCGTGAACCGCCTGCCTGAGCTGGACGTAATGCTTCACTAAAAATTATTGTTTTCAACATACAACAAATGTTTGCCTCTCCCTGATGGTTTCAGGTACTAAAACCGCTTGTAAAAAATGTTGTGGATTTGTGACTTAAGTTTTATATACTTCAGAATAAGAGGCGTTTATTTTCTATTTTAGTACCCATTACCGGTACTAAAATAAGAGAAAAGAGTAAAACTGACACAATTCAGCCTTATGGAATTACAGTCTGTTTAGCAGTATAAAATCCAGTCTTTGCTACGTATATTTCTGAAAATATCAGGGTCCTTTCTATGAAATCTTTCTTTTTACGGTCTATTCGCCAGCGGCACATACTCGGCGTATCCGCTGCCGGTTTGCTGGCTGGTGGTCTGCTGATGGGGGCGTATCAACAAACCAATCCGGGGCAGGCATCGCAGGCATTTCTTAATGAATTATTTGCCGGCCTCAGCGATGACGATAAGCATGATCCGAAGTATGCGGTCGGGAGCCTGAATGTGGCGCCTGGCCTGGAAGCAACGCTTTTCGCGGCGGAGCCCATGCTGGTTAACCCGACGAACATCGACGTGGATACGCGCGGAAGGGTCTGGGTATGTGAAGCCTACAACTACCGGCCTGCGATCAATGGCAACCCCACGCACGCAGCAGGCGACCGGATCGTGATTCTGGAAGATACCGACGGCGACGGTAAGGCCGATGCCGGCAAGACGTTTTATCAGGGCCCTGAGGTAGAATCGCCGCTGGGCATCTGGGTACAGGGCAATCAGGTGATTGTGTCAAATAGCCCGAATGTGTTTGTGTTCACAGACGAGAACGGCGATGATAAGGCAGATAAGAAAGAAGTACTCTTTACAGGCATCAGCGGTGATCAGCACGATCACGGCATGCATACATTCGTAGCGGGGCCTGATGGAAAATGGTACTTCAATTTCGGAAACGAAGGCAAGCAACTGAAAGATAAAGACGGTAATCCCATCATCGACAAAGTTACCGGCAAGGCCATCAGCCCGGCTAATTTTAAGCAGGGAATGGTATTCCGCTGCGATCCGGGTGGGAAAAATGTTGAGCTCCTGGGGCATAATTTCCGGAATAACTACGAAGTGGCGGTCGACTCATACGGTACGCTCTGGCAATCGGACAACGACGACGACGGCAACAAAGGCGTTCGGATCAATTATGTAATGGAGTACGGCAACTACGGTTATACTGACGAAATGACCGGCGCGGGCTGGCAGGCTAACCGGACGAATATGGAAACAGACATACCGCTGCGCCACTGGCATCTGAACGACCCTGGTGTGGTGCCGAACCTGCTGCAAACAGGGGCGGGCTCGCCAACCGGCATCATTGTTTATGAAGGTAAGCTGCTGCCACCAGCCTTTCAGAATCAGGTAATTCACTGCGATGCAGGGCCGAATGTCGTGCGTGCTTATCCGGTACAGAACGACGGGGCTGGTTATAAGGCAACTATGCTGCCGGTGCTCGAAGGCGTACGGGATCAGTGGTTCCGGCCGGCCGACGTGTGTGTGGCTCCGGATGGCTCACTGATTATTGCCGACTGGTATGATCCGGGCGTGGGTGGCCACCAGGCCGGTGATCAGGCACGCGGCCGGATTTATCGCGTTGCGCCGCCGAATACACCGTATAAAATGCCGAAGCTGGACCTGACTACTGTAGCCGGTGCCATTGAGGCCTTGCAGAGTCCGAGCATGAACGTTCGTCATCAGGCATGGACCGTGCTGAACGGTATGGGGGCAAAAGCGGAAAAGCCATTGGCATCATTCTACAAAAGCACGACCGACTCGCGGATGAAAGCCCGCGCGTTGTGGCTGCTCAGCAAACTGCCGGAAAACAAGGGGCGTCAGTATGTGGCGGCTGGTCTGAAAGAGGCTGACCCGAACCTGCGGATTACAGCGCTTCGGGCGGCCCGTCAGCTAGGCAGTGAAGAGACGATTAAAGCCGTAAAACAACTGGCGAAAGATACAGATCGTCAGGTGCTTCGTGAGTGCGCGCTTGCGTTGCATCGCAACCCGTCGGCCGAAACACCGGCGCTGTGGGCCGACTTGGCGGCGGCGCATGACGGGAAAGACCGCTGGTATCTGGAGGCGCTGGGCATCGGTGCCGACGGGCAGTGGGATGTCTGTTTCGCTGCCTGGCAGAAACGTACCGGCGAAGCAGCGACGGGCAGTGCGGCCGGCCGCGATATTGTCTGGCGGGCCCGTACGAAAGATGCCGTACCGTTGCTGGCGCGTCTGGCCAATGACCGGAATGTATCACTCAATGAGCGGCTGCGGTATTTCCGCGCGTTCGATTTCAATCCAGGGCTGGCTGAAAAATCCAGTGCTCTGCTGGATATCCTTCAGCAAAACAGCGGCTCGCCGGATATTGCCAAACTGGCGTTCCGGCACCTGGACCCGGCAACGGCTAAAAACAACGCTCAGGCAATGAGTGCCTTGCAGAAACTGCTGAACGATGTG
The DNA here is from genome assembly GCF_001870735.1 of Arsenicibacter rosenii. Lineage (GTDB taxonomy): Bacteria > Bacteroidota > Bacteroidia > Cytophagales > Spirosomataceae > Arsenicibacter > Arsenicibacter rosenii. Next base: position 83,477 of record NZ_MORL01000002.1, read on the forward strand.
TATGGTACAGCCGAATACATGGATTTGGTAGCCCGCTACGAACCGGTGTCGGAAAACAATCGCCTGCGTCAACTGGCGCTTACAAAATACCTCGAAGGAATGGGCCGCGATGCATCGCGCCAGTTGCTCAAGCAAGGTGGAGAACCGCTGATCTGGGAAACCATCAACGGCAGCGATGCCGAAGCCGCTTCGAAAATGGTGATGGCACTGCGTATGGTTGGCAGTAATCAGTCGCTGGGTATCCTGAAAAACATTGCCCTCGACGAAAAACGTCCGGTATCGCTGCGGAAAGATGCGACCCGCGCCATCGGTGGTAGCGGTAACGGCGAAGACCTGATTCTGGCCCTGCTGAAATCCGGCGATATCAAAAACGAATACAAACCGGCGGCTGTCCAGGGGGTAGCCAATACGTGGCGCAAAAAAGTACGGACCGAAGCTGCCAGCTATCTGGACGGTATTGCCGGTTCATCCGCTAAAAAGACACCGCCGATGAATGAGCTGCTGGCGATGAAAGGCGATGCCAGCCGTGGCATAACGGTTTACAAAAATAACTGTTCAATCTGTCACCAGGTCAACGGCGAAGGCATGGACTTCGGGCCGAAGCTTTCGGAGATCGGCAGCAAGTTGCCGCGCGAAGGGCAGTATCTGGCCATTCTGCATCCCGATGCCGGGATTAGTTTTGGCTTCGAAGGCTGGGATATCAAGTTTAAGGACGGTACCAACATTGCCGGTATTGTTTCCAGCAAAACCGAAACCGATCTACAGGTGAAATTTCCGGGCGGTGTGGTGCAGAACTACAAAATGGCTGATGTTGTCTCGATGAAAAAAATGGATAGCTCGATGATGCCGGCCGGTCTTCAGGATAATATGAGTACACAGGAACTGGTTGATCTGGTCGAATACCTGACGACACTGCGGAAAAAATAACGCCGAAGCCCTGATTAGAAACAGAAGAGCACTTCATGTGAAGTGCTTTTTTTGTTTTCCGGTTGGGTCAGGCGGTAGTCTGAAGAAATTTTATGGCCAGACAAGGTATGTTCATGCGCAGATACTCTTTTTGAGAAAGAAACGTGAAACTACCAAACAAACACTCGAACGTATGATTCGTCGCGATTTTGTGAAGAATACCCTTGCTTCGGCTGGTGCTATGCTGGCCGGTACGTCATCAATCGTGTCTGCGGCTGACCAACCGGCAGGCAGCTCCCCGATGGCCAAAAATAAGTTCAAGCTGATGTATGCACCCCATTTCGGCATGTTCGAAAACAGCGCGGGCAAAGACCTGATAGATCAGCTGAAGTTTATGGCCGATCAGGGATTTACGGCCATTGAGGACAATGGTATGATGGGCCGGCCGGTAGATGTACAGGAAAAAATCGGCAAGGAGCTCGACCGTCTGGGTATGAAAATGGGTGTATTTGTGGTTGATAAGGGAGGCAACTCGCAGAACTCATTGGCGGCCGGTAAGCAGGAGTACATTGATATTTTCCTGAACGGCTGTAAACGTGCCGTAGAGGTCGGTAAGCGGGTCAATGCCAAATGGATGACCGTCGTGCCCGGTGATTTTGAGCGTAACTTGCCGATTGGTATTCAGACCGGCCATGTCATTGATGCGCTGCGGCGCGGGGCAGACATTCTGGCTCCTCACAACATGACGATGGTGCTGGAACCGCTGAGCGACACCCCAAATCTGTTTCTGCGTACGTCAGATCAGACGTATGAAATCTGTCGTGGGGTAAACAGCCCGGCCTGCAAAATCCTGTTTGATATTTATCACATGCAGAAAAACGAAGGGCATATCATTCCACACATCAACTGGTGCTGGAGCGAGATCGGGTATTTTCAGATTGGCGATAATCCGGGTCGTAAAGAGCCTACAACGGGAGAGATCAATTATAAAAATATCTTTAAGCACGTGTACCAGAAAGCTAAAGCCGAAAACAAGGAGTTTATTTTCGGTATGGAGCACGGCAATTCACGACCCGGAAAAGAAGGAGAGGAAGCCTTATTGAAGGCGTATATTGAATCTGACAGCTTTCAGGTATAATATACTTAGGGAAGGCCTGGGTAGGTAAGTTGGTTACTGCCAGGCTTTTCCCGTACTATTGTTCCATTACAGTACAACAACACAGTTATCCTCTGCCGATACGCCGCTGTTCACATATTTGTCGGCCGTATCGTCATTCAGCCATTGCTCACCATCGATCAGATACCGGAATTGGTATTCGCTGCCAACCGGTAACTCAACCGTCGTTTTGTACGAACCGTCTTTCTGTTTTTTCAACGGAGCCGCTTCTGCATTCCATTCGTTAAATTCACCTACAAGCGCTACCGACTTGGCGCCATTGATCGTCTCAGGCGTTACAGAGAAGGTAACTTTGCAAACAGGCTTGCTTTTTAAGAATTGCTTGGCTAGTGCCATACAGTTTAGTAAAGTTTGGTTCCAGAATCAAATTTATATAACAATAAATACAAAGCAATGTCAATCAATGGGTTGTAGATTGAAATTCTTTGTTTAGTCATATATTGTACCTGCTGATTAACAAAACCCCTGTAAAAAAGTCGATTATTGAGACGAATCGGTTACGAGGTCTTGCTGATACTCTTTTGTCCAGTGCCATGCGCCCTGCAAGGCAATCAGGCAAAAGATACCGTATTCAAATGCGACCAGTTTAACTCCTTTAACATAGTAGATATACGTCAGAATGATGTCGATCAGGAGCCATACATACCAGCACTCGACCTTCTTCTGAATCATCATGAAGGTTGCCACAATACTCATGGTTGTGGTAAATGAATCGAGGTACGGGAATGCGCTTGGTTTACTAAACAGGGCCGGAAACCAGGTGTTCAAATTCTGAGCGAACGACCCCAGTACCAGCGTTGCCACCACGCCGGCCAGCGACCATGTCAGGGTTTGCCGGGGCGTTAACCGAGTAATTTTCAGTTCCTGATTCAGATTCGCTTCGTTTGCCTTCGGGTGCGTCCAGCGCCACCAGCCCTGTAGGTTGGTTACGAAGAAAAAGACCTGCAGAAACATATCGGGGTAGAGCTGAATCTGGTAAAACAGGAAAAAGAACAAGGCAACGCTGATTGCCCCGATGGGCCAGCTCCAGACGTTAGCACGGGCCGACAGCCAGACGGCGACGGCTCCCGTGAGCGCCCCGAAAAACTCCAGGTAGCTCATCGGATACCCCCAAACGGTAAAGAAAATTGTGTTAATATCGAAAAAGTCAGGCATTGCTAGTAGGAAGTCTGCGCGGCTTGATTTTGACAGTACAGCAGGCCGCTCGTTTCGACTGCAAAAAACGGAAGAATACCCGAAAGGCCATGCGCAAACACTAAACCCTGTTCATTATGCAAAAAATAGCCATGCTCGGAGGCGGTTTCATCGGCCGCTTCTATGCCGAATCGCTGCACGGACAGCGGAGCCGCGACCGTGTGGTTGCCATATATGCCCGCCGCGAAGAAACTGCCCAAAAGTTTGCGGCCGATTACGGCTGCGACTTCTGGTCAACAGAAATGGAAGCCGTGATCGCAAACCCTGAGGTAACGATGGTCTGCATTGCGTTGCCCAACAACCTGCATGAACCGGCGGTCATGCTGTGTGCTAAGCACAAAAAGAATGTTGTCTGTACCAAGCCGCTGGGCCGGAATGCTGAAGAAGCCCTGCGCATGATGCGGGCTGTCGAAGAGGCTGGAATCTTTGGCGGCTACCTGGAAGATCTGTGTTATACCCCGAAATTTCTGAAGGCGCTCGAAAGTGTAAAGCGGGGGGCACTGGGCCGGATTTTATGGGCTAAATCCAGAGAAACTCATCCCGGGCCGCATTCCGACTGGTTCTGGGATAAGGAACAGGCCGGTGGTGGCTGCATGCTCGATTTAGGCTGTCACTGTGTGGAAATAGCCCGGAGTTTTATCGGGAAAGAGGTGAAGCCGGTTGAGGTAATGTGCTGGGCTGCTACGCAGGTAAAACCGATTGATGCCGAAGACCATGCCATTGCGCTGGTGAAATACGAAAACGGCGCCATCGGCCAGTTTGAGGTCAGCTGGACATTCAGGGGCGGCATGGATCTTCGGGATGAAGTAATGGGTACCGAAGGAACGATATGGATTAACAACTTCCTGCGGACAGGCTTTGAAATGTTTACAACGGGTGAAGGAGAGGGCGAAGACTACGTGGCCGAAAAAGCGGAATCCAATACGGGCTGGCTCTTTCCGGTGGGTGACGAAGTGAACGATCTGGGGTATAATCACATGTTTACCGACATGTTCAGTGCCTGCGAAGCGGGCCGCGAGCCGGTCGAAACGTTTTATGACGGCTATGTGGTGAATGCCATTCTGGATGCTGCCTACCGCTCAGCTACCTCAAAGCAGTGGGAGCCGGTGGCGTTACCGGTCTGGCGGGGGCAGGAGGGGCTTTCGGCACAAACGACGCTCACGGAATACGATGCCGATCACTACCTGATCAAAAAAGAAGTAACCCACGATGGTCGCCACAAAATTATTCTGAAAGAAAAGCAAAGCGGAAAAATTATTGAGCGCGATGTTAGCTAAGCCCGGGCCGGATGCGGGCCGAACTGGCTGCATCCGGCTTTTGTTGATTAATTTTGGCATTACTATAAAACGTTTACTATCATGCCAACAGAGAAATTAATTTTGGCTCAGCTGCATTGTTTACCTGAGCATTTAAAACTTGAGGTATTGCACTACATCGCTTTTCTGCAGAAAGAAGTGGCGCAGAAAGACCAACCTGCCGAAATAAGAAAGCGGAGATTTGGCAGTGCAGAAAACAAATATAAACTGACCGCAGATTTTGATGCGCCGTTAGATGACTTTAAGGAGTATATGTGATGCAATACTTAATAGACACACATACGTTCTTATGGTTCGTCGCAAAATCAGATGAGCTAAGTACAACTGCACGTGATTTGCTTGAAAGTGACCATAATGAAATCTTTTTGAGTATTGCCAGTCTTTGGGAAATATCGATCAAGAACTCGCTGGGTAAATTAGCCATTGAAGGAGGATACGAAACGGTAATCGATGATGTTATAGAAAATGACATAACTATTTTGCCGGTTAACTTTGCACATACCGTTTTACAAAACAAACTGCCTCTATTTCATAGAGACCCTTTTGATCGGATCATTGTCTCTCAGTCGATTGTAGAAGGATTTAATATAATTAGCCGGGATTTATTACACGACCCTTATCTGGAAGAACAAACGGTATACCGTATCTGGTAGCCTGTTGACTCATTTTACACAATGGCAGAAACACTCATCATACCGCAAACCACCAGCCGGGCTGAAGTATATGCATCCCTGGTGCCGCAGATTGACGCGCTCATCAGTGGCGAAACTGACCTGACGGCGAATCTCGCCAATATTGCCGCCGCACTGAAAGAAGCATTCGGCTTTTTCTGGGTTGGGTTTTATGTAAAAAAAGAAAACCAGCTGGTACTGGGGCCCTTTCAGGGACCGATTGCCTGCACCCGTATCCGGTTCGATAAAGGTGTGTGCGGCGCTGCCTACACACGGCAGGAAACGATTCTGGTGCCCGACGTGGAACAGTTTCCGGGGCATATTGCCTGTAGCTCGGCATCGAAATCAGAGGTAGTCGTGCCTGTTTTTGATCGGTCAGGAGCCGTTGCCATGGTGCTGGACGTTGACAGTGATCAGCTGGATGACTTTACGCAGGATGACGTTCACGGGCTGGAGCAAATCGCCCGGCTGATTACCGGATTGTTGTAAATTCTGGCGCTGACTTAATCAGAAAAGTGTTATATTCATGAAAAAGCCGATCTATGGAGGCAATTCGGAAAGTTGTTAAACGCCAGGGAAATATAATTACAGTAGAGTTGCCGGCTAGCTTTGTTGCAGAGTTAGTTGAGCTCATCGTATTACCGGTAGAAGCTGAAGACCAGGGTGAAAGAAACAAAGATCAGAGTCAGGGAGCGCTTTTGACGGATCTGCAACAGCACTTACTGAGTTGGCCTGTTATGTCCGATGAAGAATATAAACTTTATCAGGAAAAACAACAAGGGTTTGAATTATGGTCAAGGCAATCGGCCTAAGCAAACATAACTAGAATGTCAATATCTGTCACCGAAGGACATGCCCAAATGGTCCATATACCGGTAGAAACGATACTTATAGATACCGATATTCCCATTAAACACTGTAGAGCGCTTGACAAGAAATAGACAAGGTTGTTTATCTTAGCAGGTCGTTATCAATTTGCTATTTTGGCAATAACAGTCTTCGAGTTAACAAAAGGAGAGGGTTTGTCTGCTGAAAGGCAATTTTGGCAGGCTTTTTTTAGCCAGATCCAAAGACTTTCGTTTGATAAAGAGGCTGCAGAAATAGCTGCTCAGGATTTGTTGTTGTTAAGAAAAGAAGGCAAGGAGCTAGGGAATAAGTTTAATGATCTTTTCATTGCTGCAACGGCTAAACGGCATAACCTGCGTCTGGCAACAGATAATTTGAAAGATTTTAGCCGTTACCTGATCTGAGTCTTGTAAATCACGAATGACCGACCAACACAAGGATGCACTGCGCAAGGCCGCTTCGTTTTGCGCCTATCAGGAACGAACCCAGCAGGAAGTCCGCGAGCGGCTGGCCGATTGGGGCGTTTGGGGGGATGATGCCGAAGCCGTTATTGCTGACCTGATTGAACAGAACTACCTGAACGAAGAGCGGTTTGCTAAAACATTTGCCGGCGGGAAGTTCCGCGTCAAAAACTGGGGGAAGCGTAAAATCAAGCAACATCTTCAGCAGCGTGGCATTACCGGATACAATCTGGAACAGGCCATGAAGGAAATTGAACCGGCTGATTACCGGCAAACGTTGCGGACTCTGCTGGATAAAAAACGCCAGAGCCTGCGCGACGACAGCCCCCTCATCATTAAGCAGAAACTAGTTCGGTTTGCCCTCAGCCGTGGTTACGAATCGGACCTGATCTGGAGCGTGCTGGGCGAAGAAGGCGGGCAGGAGGATGAATGACGGCAAATTGTTTGTTCTCGTGCAACCCTTTTTGCCGGTCTGTTGTCTCTACAGCTATAGACCAGGATGATAATGTACGGATGAAGCGGCTAACCAACTATGTATACTGGCTTAATGTGGGGTTAATTGGGTTGGCTTCCTGTGACCGGGTGAGCATTGACCTGATGCCGGCTGCTGACCCCATCTCAGAAGATAATCAGTTTGTAGCCCTGGTTGATCAGCAGTTGGCTATTGATCTAAAAAAAATCCCCGGCCTCACCACAACCACTACCTTCCGGATACAGAAACAGCCGGATTGGGGCGATGCCCGCTTTACGGCTCAGGGGCTGCTGGTCTACACCCCAAAATCTGAATTTGTTGCCGGTGACGATGAAGTGGTCCTGACGGCTGATCAGCAGACGGGTGCCGGCGTTATCTCCTCGCTGCCTTTGCTGATAACAATGGCGACTGCCGACGATCCGTTGCCTTGTCAGCTTGGCGCCGTGTCTGATAAAGCAGAGACGGTGATGGGCACGGCTGTCTCATTGTCGGTACTCCAGAATGATGTATTTTGCCAGGGGACGGTAGATGCCGCTTCACTGACTATTGAATCGCTGCCTGAAAACGGTACAGTTCAGCCAGGTAGCAATGGTACCGTATTGTATACCCCCAAGGCAGGTTATAAAGGCCGAGACTCGTTTATCTACAAAGTGTGTAACACGGGTACACCGGAAAAAAACTGCTCAGTTGCGGCGGTCACGGTAACAGTTATCGATCCTGCTCAAGCCTGCTCCATATCGCTTGAAGACAACGTAGTGGTTTTTAAGCCTGTTTTTGCAGGCGATTCCATCCGGATTCCGGTCTTGGCAAACGATATATTGTGCCGGAGTAATAAAGCCATTCCCATCAGTTTGGCACTGCCTCCTGTTTTTGGTTCGGCCTATATTAACAAAAATAATGTCATTGTTTATAAAGCCCGTGTCGCTGCCGGATCCGATGAACTGACCTATCGCCGCTGTGACGGTGCGTGCCTGGATGCAGTGGTTGTTATTCAGAGCCGGCCCCCGATGGTAAACTGTACAATGACGGCCGCCAGTGATTCACGGACAATTACGCTTGCAAATCTGTCGGAAGAAATACGTACGAACGGTATCTATTTATCCATTCTGGCCAATGACACGGTCTGTAACTTGCTTAAATCAATTACCATAAAGGAGAATCCCTCAAATCTGAAACTGGAGGTACAGCGGGACGGTAGTTTGCTGTACCGGATGGACACAACGCCCAAAACCGGGACCTTTAGTTTTGTGTATGAGCTGACCGATGTAAACGATAATAAGGCGTCGGCAGAAATGAAAATAATTGTAAAGTAAGTACGATTGAGGGGGCGGTACGTGAAAGTTTCACGATTTCTGCGTCCTTTGTGATTATGACAGAACAGGAGTTGTTACGCGGGTGTCAGCAAAAAGATCCACGTGCTCAAACCGCTTTATATGAGCGGTATAGGGCACGGTTGATGGGTCTTTGCCGGCGGTATGCACGTAACCTCCCTGAAGCCGAAGATATGTTTCAGGAAGGCTTTACCCGCATCTTTCAGCAACTCCACACGCTCGAACAGGCCGATAAATTTTTACACTGGATGAAACGGGTGATGGTCAATACCGCCATTAATCTGTACCACAAAAATCAGAAACAGGGTAGCGAAACAGATTACGAAGCTGCCTGGGATTATGGGTCTCAGGAGCATATGGATATACTGGCCCGTATTTCAACCGACGAATTGCTGTTATTGATTGAAGAGCTTCCCGACGGCTACCGGCTGGTATTTAACCTCTATGTGATTGATGGATATACGCATCCCGAAATCGGGGAGATGCTGAGTATCTCAGAAGGAACATCGAAATCGCAGCTGGCGAGGGCCAAACTGGTATTGCAGAAGAAACTGAAATTACGCGGCATTGTAAAATATGAGAACTCCTGACCAAACCGATCCGTGGGAAGACGAGTTCCGGAAACGGTTTGAGCATTTTAACGCTGAACCACCGGCAGATGCATTGGCCCGTATTCTGATGCAGGCAAATGCTCCTGTACCCCCGCCGCCAACCGGCCGGCGTTGGTGGAAATATGGTACCATGGCGCTTATCGGCTTATTACTGAGCGTAACCGGATACCTGGCTCTGGATAAACAGGATGCACCGGTCGTAACGCAAATCAGGCCCGGTAACGGCGAATACGCAGAAACGGTTGTCGTTGCCGGAAAAAAGAAGGGCCGGACACTGACTGCTTCGGCAAGGCAAAACAGGAATGCTACGGAAAAGGAGGGACGGCAGTCAATTACGGATAAAGCACCTGAGAGCGCAGCCTTGAGTACTGTAGAGACTGACGCTGATTCGCCGGAGGCAGAGCATACGGTCAGGAATGGCAAACGGTCAGCGGTTGCCGGCTACAAACCGGCTACCAATCCCCGGACGTCTTTGCCAGGATCAAGTGCCGTAGCGGGATCACCCGTTACGGCTACAGCGGGCAGGAAAGAGAATATTCTTGATCATCAGCTGGTTACCAGAAAATACCGCGCTGGTAAACGGCATAGTGGTCCAGACCGTAACAACACGTTGCCGGTGACAGCAGCGGCGGACTTTACCGATCAAAGGCCCTTCTTACCAGACAACGCGCGCTCACCGATAGAAGCGATAGCCTGGCGTAATCCGGCAGTAGCCGTGACGATGCTGTCTGGAAAAGGGTTTCAGATAAGCAAGCGGATGGTACAGTTGCCCCGCCTTCAGGCTTCCGTTTCAGCAGAGCCTGCTCAATCAAAACCGCGTCAGCGACCGGTCTGGTTTGTGTCGTTCATGCCTTGGTATACATTCCGGCAGATCAGCCCGAATACCACCGATGATGTATATATCCGTCAGATCAAAACGGACAACGGTTTATCGGGCGACCGGGTGGGCTGGCGGATGCAGGCCGGCGGCGAATGGCGTCTGACCAACCGGGTGAGTCTGCGGCTTGGGCTTAATTACGGACAATTCCGGCAAACGGTGCAGTACAGTGTCGGAGCCGCTAAACCCGATTCGGTTACAGTCAGTCTGATTGATGACCGGACCCTGCAACTGACGCCGGTAAGCCGCGATATAGTTAAAACGCAGACTACTAACTGGCAGTATGCCGGTATCAGCGCCGATGCCGTCTGGCACCTGGGGGCTGGTAAACACTGGACGTATTATGCCACAACGGGAGCGTCGGTAGGCGGTTATATTGGCCCGATCCGCCGGTTTTCGGGGTTTTATCAGGGCTCATTCGGCGTTGAGCGGCCATTGACCAACTCATTATGGCTACGGGTGGAACCAACCGTACAATACGGCTGGAACGCAGTTTCGGATCACAAGAGTCTGTTTCTGATCCGCCCCTATATGTACGGACTGAACGTGAGTTTACGCTACTGAGCGCCGGACCGTTCCCTCATTATCACAAACTTCCGCATTTTCTGGCTGTTAGTCTAATAAACAAGTAAAACTATAGACAAACCAGCTAATATGAAAAAGCTAGTAGTAGTAGGAGCCATGCTGGTAGCCGGCCTGACCCTCAGCGCACAGGCGCAAACAACCAATCCGACGCAGCAAGGAACGACCAACCCGACACAGCAAGGAACGACCAATCCGACGCAGCAAGGAACAACCAACCCGACACAGCAAGGAACGTCGACAACGACGGGGACATATAACAATAACACAGGGAGCAACACACAAACCGGGGCACAGGTACCAACTGTAAACCCGCCGGTGGGTACGATGCAGACCAACCCGCAGAACGGTACCATCCAGACCAACCCGCAGAATAGCAACACAGGTAATTACAACACGCAGGGGACATCGCAAACGGGTACGACAGGAAACACAACCTATCCGACCCAGCAGGACCGCACGATGCAGCAAGGCAGAACGCGTGACCGTAACCTGAACCGTTCGACGGATCGTACGACCAATCAGATGGATTCAACGCGGCCAACACGCCGGGAAATGAACCGTCAGGACCGCCGCTCGCGCCAGAATCAGATGCGCCGGGATTCGCTGCGGTAGACCATTGTCAGACAGCTAAATGTGAACGCGGAGTTTACCGTCAGCATGTTTTCGGCATTAGCCGGAACGGCAACCGGTAAACTCCTTTTTATTTCTAAACGACATGAAAACCAGCACCATTTGTCTACTTCTGTTGAGCATCGGCCTGGCATGGCCGGTAGCCGCCCAAAACCAGTCGCCGGTTATGCAGGAGTCTACCTCAACAACCCAAAAGCGGGGTATGAACCAGACTAAAAAACAAAGCCAGCGCGAAGCCTTGCGCAAACAGCAGGCACTGAAAGATACGCCGATGACGAAACCACGCCCGTTGCGGCCGGATTCGTTACGCCGTGGCGGTGCTACGCGCGTAGATACGCTCCGGTAAGCGGCAAAATGTGTATCTTGACGAGCGAACCTAACTGCGCTGTCAATCATGATTAAAAAAGCATTTTTATGCCTGACGCTGGCTTTCCTGGGGGGCTGCGGCCAGGTGATGGCCCAATCGGCTGCCGACCGGAAAGCAATTCTGGGTATCCTGAGCCGTCAGGAGGGCGACTGGAACGCCGGCCGGGTCGAGTCATTCATGAAAGGGTACTGGCCCTCTGATTCGCTGACGTTTATCGGCAAGGTAGGCGTTACGAAAGGGTATCAGGCAACGCTGGAGAACTACAAAAAACGGTACCCGAACCGGGCGTCGATGGGTACGCTGAAGTTCTCGATCCTGAAGCTTGAATTCTTGGCGCCCGACGCAGCCTATGTCATTGGCCGATGGCACCTGACCCGGCCCGAAGTGGGTGATGCAGGCGGGCACTTCACGCTGCTTTGGCGCAAAATCAAAGGCGAATGGCTGATTGTGAGCGACCATTCAAGTTAAAGAGGGAAAGAGCGATAGGGTGAAAGAGCGGCCTGAAATCACTCTATCGCTCTTTCATTCTTTCGCTCTTTAGACTTGTTTCGGTTCTTTTGGGGTCAGGCGGTCGCGGAGATTGGTCATGGGCTTTTCGTAGAAACGGTAAAGCAGGGTAGACAGCAGGATGGTCAAGGCCCAGAATAAGCCGATTTTTCCATATCCGACGGCAAGAGATGTGGTGGGTATTCGTTCGATGACCTGGGCCATAAGCGGCGACAGGTTGAGCAGGTACATCGAGTATGAAATCAGGCTGATGTGCGTGACTGCACCCGCAAGCCAGCCGTGGCTCGTGCGCCAGTTGTCCATGCGTGGTAGCAGCAGCATGGTGCTCAGCCCAATGGCCGTGAAATAAAATGAACGCTTATAGAACACATAGGCAGGATAAACACCAGTGCTCACATAATACTTTAAAATGAAAATGGAGGCGGTGAATGCCAGAAAAATCGTTATCGTAAGACCCAGCCAAAAACCGGTTTTACGGGCCAGCGGGCTTTGCCAGAGCGGCAGATGATATTGCTTGATATAGGCCGCCAGTACGCCATACGAAATTGCATCAAGCCGCGTCAGTACAATTCCCCGGTATCCTAACTCTCCTTCACTGATCGGAATACGGATCGCCTGGATAAGACGTAACGCATTGGTTCCCAGAATTACGGTCAGAATCACGGCCAGCACCACATACCGGCGTGGCCACGATTTTGGCGCTACCAGATGCCATACCAGCAGGAGGGTTGGTAAGATCAGGTACGACCATTCTTCGATGGCCAGACTCCACGTTTCGGGGAAAAAATCAGGTACGTAACTGGAAAAGTTCTGTAGAAAAACAAAGTATTTCGCCAGCGTCCATTTACCGGGCAAAGTATGATGAAGGCCACTACGCCATGCCCTGAACAGATTAATCAGAATCAGTCCGATGAGTACAAAATAGTAGGCGGGCAGGGTCCGGAACCAGCGCCGTGTCCAGAAGTTAAGAATCAGCGGGACGCTCATGGTCTGTTGTTTTTCGTAGATCCGGATCAGGATACCGCCAATCAGAAAGCCGCTGAGTACAAAGAACAGTTCAACCCCATCGGGCAGAAACTGATGAACAAGATTGCTGGTATGAAAGCGCCCGAGGGCAATCGCTGAGTGGGCATCGACTACGATAGTGATCGCAATGGCCCGAAGCAAGTCTAATCCGAAAACCCGGTTGTGTGCGTCAGAACCTAATGAAAATATATCTTTGAGCATAGAGCTGAGAATCTCAGTAAAACGGAAACGGATTGCAAATCTACAGTCCTTTTTGGCATCCGGGAAAGGAAAATAGCTTGTGGTCAGTTAATCCGGCTATGATGTAAAAAAATGGTGGAGATGGTGTACTTTCACGCTTTATTGAACAATTTCTGTTTTTCAGCATGACACCCGAATTTGGTTTAAACGCTGTTCACCGCTATGCGTTCCGCTTTACGCAGGCTGACGTCGACGATTTTGCCCGTGTTACCGGCGATAATAATCCCTTGCATTTAGATCCTGCGTTTGCTGCGCAAACACCGTTTAAGCGCCCGATTATTCACGGTATGCTGGGCGCAAGCGTATTTACGAAAGTACTCGGTACGGAGTTTCCCGGCTACGGGTCGGTCTACATCGGACAGACGTTCCAGTTTCTGCGCCCGATGTTTGTCGACACCGATTATGAAGTGACATTTACGGTTCAGTCTATCAACCCCGACAAGCATATTGCCGAGATTCTGGGTGAAGTCCGCGATGTACAGACGGGCAAGGTAACCACCAAAGGGGTTGCCACACTGATGCACAAAGAGAAGATCTGATACCTGATAAAAACCGGAAAAGCCCGTCTTACACGTATGTAGGACGGGCTTTCTCGTTGATGAAGTTACTATCGCTATAATTAGCTGGCAGTACCATCATTTTTTTTCTCCTGAATTTCGGCACGGATTTCCTGTGCCAGGTTTTTAAGGTCCTGCATTCCCTTACGAACACGGGTACCAGCTGCCTGATTGTTCTTATCATAGAACTTTTCGAAGTCAGCTTCTAAAGACATAATCAGGTTTTTTACTTCATCAAATCGTGCCATAACAGAACGGATGAGGTTTTTTTGTGTGAAAAAACTGCTTAAATCCGCTAAAAACGCGGTTTTGGGCGAAATTTAAGCATTCTTAAACACAGCGCAATAGTTTACCCAAAAAAATATCCAAAAAGTACAACTTTTATAAGTGCTTCTTATTCAATGGCTATTTTTAGGGCAGTTTCGCCTATTCTTCAACCTCAATAGCCACTTTCTGGCGGTAAATCCCGTTTTTGAGCCGCTCCGCAATTTCGCTGAAACAGTTGAGGGTATATTCTACATCTTCGAGGGTATGCGAGGCCGTTGGAATAATCCGCAGCATGATCACATCTTTCGGTACAACCGGATAAACAACGATTGAACAGAAAATACCCATATTTTCGCGCAGGTCGCGTACAAGCGCCGTTGCTTCCGGAATACCGCCTTCATTCTGCAGCAACACCGGCGTAACCGGTGACGTAGTATCGCCGATATGGAAGCCGCGTGAGCGCAGACCCGTTTGCAGGGCATTGACGTTTTCCCACAATTTGGCGCGCAGCTCCGGTTGTGTTTTGATCAGTTCAAGGCGTTTCATCGCACCGGCTACATACGGCATTGGCAGGGCCTTTGCATAGGTCTGCGAGCGCATGTTATACTTGAGGTACATGATGATATCATGATCGGCAGCGATAAAGGCACCGATCGCCGCCATCGACTTCGCAAACGTAGAGAAATACAGGTCAATTCCGTCCTGGCAGTTCAGCATTTCGCCGACACCCGCCCCGGTCTCACCCATTGTTCCGAAGCCGTGCGCATCATCAACGAGCAGGCGGAAGTTGTATTTTTCTTTCAGAGCAACAATTTTGTCCAGGCTACCTACTTTCCCCGACATACCAAACACCCCCTCGGTAATCACCAGGATGGCGCCACCTTTTTCGGCGGCTTTGCGGGTAGCACGCTGGAGATTTTTCTCCAGGCTTTCCATGTCGTTATGGTTGAATTTATAGTATTCGCCCATTTTCGCCTTATGCAGACGGATTCCGTCGATCAGACAGGCATGACACTCGGCGTCGTAGACGATCACGTCGCGGTGATCAACAACCGCTTCAATGGCCGACATCACGCCCTGGTAACCGTAGTTGAGCAGAAAGGCGTCTTCTTTTCCCACAAACTGAGCCAGTTGCTGCTCCAGTTCTTCGTGCAGATCCGAGTTACCGGACATCATGCGGGCACCCATCGGATAGGCCAGTCCCCACCGGGCGGAAGCCTCTGCATCGGCCTGGCGGACTTCGGGATGATTGGCCAGCCCGAGATAGTTATTCAGACTCCAGTTCAGCATCTTACGACCCTGAAATGTCATGTGTGGTCCCAGCTCGCCTTCCAATTTAGGGAAAGCAAAATAATGGTGGCCTTTTAGTTGTTTCGACGATGACCCGATCGGGCCCAGATTCGTGCGCAGTTTCTCAAATAAATCCACTTTTTATAGCTGTTTAGCGGGTTAGACGCTTAATTATTAGGTGAATACGGTGTCAGATATAGAAATAAATGCAAAAATACGCTAAATGTTAACAACAGCCAACATAAATGACGTTTTGGTTACCCGGCGGGACCGGCCAAAATAATGGTTCCGATGGTTGCTGAACCGAAACACAGAAACAATTCAGCAACTCAGAAACAACGCAGAACCATCAGGATCCCGGAACGGATAAAATTCCCGTCTATAATAAATTACCGGATTTTTCCGCGCTTTCGTACGGTAACTCTTCTGCTCTTTTTACATTTGCGCTTATACAAGACTCTTAACGGCCAGATGACTACAATAAAAAAACTACTCGTTGCCAACCGTGGCGAAATTGCCCTGCGGGTGATGCGGACCTGTCGGGAGATGGGTATCAAAACAGTGGCAATTTACTCGGAAGCAGATCGGAATGCATTGCATGTACGCTATGCCGATGAGGCAGTCTGTGTTGGACCGGCGGCCTCGGCGGAGTCATATCTGAAAGGCGATGTCATCATCGATGTATGCAAACGACTGGGTGTCGATGCGATTCATCCCGGATACGGTTTCTTGTCGGAAAATGCCCGCTTCTCGCAGATGGTGAAGGATGCCGGCCTTATTTTCGTCGGACCGTCGCCGGAGAGCATTGAGGTCATGGGTAGTAAGCTGGCCGCAAAAGCCGCCGTAGCTACGTACAATATTCCGATGGTGCCGGGTACGCCCTCGGCCATTGCTGACCGCGAAGAAGCAAAAGTCATTTCAGCTAAAATCGGCTATCCGGTCCTGATTAAAGCCAGTGCCGGTGGTGGCGGGAAAGGCATGCGGGTGGTCGAAAATGAAGCCGAGTTCGACGAGCAGATGGACCGGGCGGTGAGCGAGGCCTTGTCGGCATTCGGCGACGGGTCGGTGTTTATCGAAAAATACGTAACCTCACCGCGGCACATTGAAATTCAGATACTGGGCGATCAGCATGGCAATATCATTCATTTATTCGAACGGGAATGTTCCGTGCAGCGCCGTCACCAGAAAGTGGTCGAAGAGGCTCCATCGGCCATTCTGACGCCCGAAATCCGCGCTGAGATGGGCCGTTGTGCCGTTGATGTAGCAAGAGCATGTGGTTACTACGGCGCCGGTACCGTTGAATTTATCGTCGACGATCAGCTCAATTTCTACTTCCTCGAAATGAATACCCGCTTGCAGGTAGAGCATCCGGTAACGGAACAGATTACCGGCATCGACCTCGTGAAGCAAATGATTTACATTGCCGAGGGCAAACCACTGACCATTCAGCAGGACGACCTGCAGATTAAAGGCCATGCCGTGGAGGTGCGGGTATATGCCGAAGATCCGGCCAATAACTTCCTGCCCGACGTTGGCACGCTCGAAACCTATGTACGTCCGCAAGGAAACGGCGTTCGGGTGGACGACGGCTTTGAACAAGGTATGGAAATTCCGATCTATTACGACCCGATGATCGCCAAGCTGATTACCTACGGGGCCGACCGCGAAGAGGCGATTCAGAAAATGATCCGGGCCATTGACGAATACCAGATTACCGGTTTGCAGACTACGCTGCCTTTCTGCCGGTTTGTGATGGAGCATGATGCGTTCCGTTCGGCAAACTTTGACACCCGCTTTGTCAGCCTGTATTTCTCGCCTGATGTACTGAAGCCTGTAGTTGATCAGGATGAAGAAGAGCTGGCCGCCGTGTTAGGCGCTTTCCTGCTCGATACGCAGAAGCCGGCACAAGAGGCCACCGCTACCACCACGCAGCCGCGCAGCCGCTGGAAAGAAAAGCGCCTGTCCTGACCGTAAAGGTATAGCGAAAGGGGGATGCATGATTCGTGCATCCCCCTTTTTGTTTTTATGCTAAGGTGCTATAAAACAACTTATTGTGTGCTTTGGTGTACTTAAAGTTGACAACCATAAATAATAGTAAAACAAAAGAAATATGATTTAACCTATATATAATTTAAATGCTTTAATTTTATTTTAATTTATGTGTATAAGACGGCATAATATTTTGGTTTTTGTGTTGACAGCGATACTATAGTTGGTATATTTGAGAAGGTGCAACAAAATAATGCTTCCGGTCACAGCCGCAAATGATCTTCAGGAAGCACCCGTAAAACATCGTTCAGACAAGCGGTTATACGTGGAGTATAGCTGAGCGTCTGACCTGATCTCTTGAACCTTTATTGTTTTACCGGAAGCCGTCAGTACGGCTCTCAGGAAAGCTATTGCCTGTTCATTAATAACATTCATAAACAAACGCTATACGATGACCTACCACGCTGCCAGACGCCTGTTTAAGGCGAAGCCTCCGCTTTAATCCTTTCTGTTTTACCGGTTTCTGTTTCGGTCAGGTACGCCGCTGTACGCTGAACAGGATTGCTATTGCCTTTAAAACCATCTGTTTAACCAGTACATATAACCTGTTTTCTACTAGTATGATAAAACGATTACAACCTCTACTCCATGTGCTTGCCATGGTTGCTGCGTTTTGTGCGTTAAGCCTGCTGGCTCCCTCAACGGTTCTGGCACAGACAAAGCGTGTTACCGGTAAAGTGGTAACCAGTATCAATGCAGAGCCTATCCAGGGGGTAAATATCCTGGTAAAAGGAAATTCGCGGAAAGGGGCTATTACCAATAACCTCGGTGAGTTTGCCCTGGATGCCAGTCCGGAAGATATACTGGTTATCAGCTTCATCGGTTTTAAATCAAAAGAAATAAAGGTAGGTGCCAACACGGCAATCAATGTCTCGCTGGATGATGATGTAAGTCAGCTGAGCGAGCTGGTGGTGACAGGTACCCGTAATGTGGGCCGGACAACGCTGGAAACACCGGTGCCGGTCGATGTGATTTCAATTAAGGAAATGATGGGGACCCTGCCGCAGATGGACCTTGCCCAGATGCTGGCTTATGTAGCGCCAAGTTTCAATGCGGTCCGGTCGCAAGGAGGGGATCTCGACTCGCATGTTGACCCGGTGCAGCTGCGGAACATGGCTCCCAACCAGATTCTGGTGCTGGTCAACGGCAAACGCCGGCATACATCGGCTTTGTTGATTACGGGCACCGCCGTGGGGAGCCCTTCGTCGTCGGTCGACCTGATGACCATTCCGGCGGCGGCCATCGACCGGGTTGAAATCCTGCGCGATGGTGCGGCAGCCCAGTATGGTTCGGATGCGGTGGCCGGTGTGGTTAACATTATCCTCAAGAAGGGCACCAACCAACTGACCGGTAACCTGACCGGCGGGGGCTATCTCAACTCCGGCGGCAATGCCGGCGGGCTGACTAAATCCGGCAAGCCGGACGGCTTTAACTATCAGTTTGATGCTAACTACGGCTTCAAAATCGGTGATAAAGGCTATTTGAACCTGTCGGGTCAGGTCACACAACGCCGTCCGACGCTTCGGCCGTTTGTCAATGACTGGCAGATCTACGATGCGACGTATCTGAACAACATGCGTACCGATAAATCCGGGAAGCCGGTGATTACCAATCCTGAACTCATCAATGCTCTGGCGGCCGGGAATACTACGCTGGCAACTTCCCTGAAAACCGAAGCCGGTTTGTTGAGTGCGCGGGGGCTGACACCGGCTGATTTTGCCGTGTATGCCGGTATGCCGGCCATTACCATGGGTAGCACGTTCTATAATGCCGGTTACGAAATCAATCCGAATACCACGCTGTATGCCTTCGGCGGCGCGTCATACAAATACCTGAAAGGCTTCTCGTGTTACTACCGCCGTCCGTCGCAGACTGACCGCTTCAACTATCTGCTCTATCCAAACGGTTTCCGGCCGCAAATGACATCCAATACGTCGGATGTGTCCAACACGGTCGGTATACGCAGCAAAATCGGCGAGTTCAGTGTCGATTTCAGCAATACGTTTGGCCGGAACGCGATGCGCATCGGTATGGTAAATACCATGAACGCGTCTTATGGATCCAATTCGCCGGTAAACATGTATCTGGGCACACACCAGTTTACCCAGAACTCGACCAACCTCGATTTCTCGCGTTATTTCAAAGGCATCATGAAGGGGCTGAACGTCGCGTTCGGTGCCGAAATGCGGATGGAAAACTACAAGATTATGAAGGGGCAGGACGAAAGCTATACCTATGGCGATGCCGGTACGCTGACGGTAACAAAAGCCGGGCTGCTGGTCGGGCCGGATGGAAAACCCTTGCAGAATGCGGCCAGTGTACCTATTCTTGACCCAAGCGGTAATCCGGTATCGGTCTATGCCGGTCAGCAGGTGGTTGTGAAGTCACTGTCGTCAAACTGCCAGTGCTTTGCCGGTTTCGGGCCCAAAAACGAACGGAACGAATACCGGACCACCATGGGCGCCTATCTGGACGCTGAACTGGAAATGACCAAAAAGCTGCTCGTTACCGGTGCCGTGCGTCTGGAAAACTATTCGGATTTCGGCGCCGTATCAATCGGGAAGCTGGCTGCCCGTTACTCACTGGCCAGCAACCTAACGCTTCGTGGCTCTATTGCCTCCGGTTTCCGGGCGCCGTCGCTTCAGGAAATGAACTATACCCATACGGCAACGGCATTTGTGCCGGATGCGAACGGGGTACCACAGCCGCTGGACGTAACGACCTATCCGACCAACAGTACCGCCGCCCGGGTACTGGGTATTAAGAATTTGCAGCAGGAAAACTCGCGTACGTACGGGCTGGGGATGACCTATCAGCCAATGCACGGCTTTGAGGTGACGGTAGATGCGTACCAGATTGATGTGCGGAACCGGATTTTCCGGACCAGCTACTTCAACGCCTCGGAAGTCGGCAACAACTACAACGAAGTAATCGGCGGTGGCGAGGCTCAGTTCTTTGTCAACGGCGCCAATGTACGTTCGCGGGGACTTGAAGTAGTGGGCAACTATACTCACGCCATGTCCGGCAAGCGGAGTCTGACGTTCAGCCTGGCCGCGATCCTCAGTAAAAACACCATCCTGACGCGCAAAACACTGAACCTGAACGTGGCAAACCTGACGCCGGACCAGGTGGTTGAAAAATACCTGAGCCGCGATGTGATCGGTCAGTTCGAGACCGGAACACCGCGTCAGAAGCTGATCGGGTCGGTTATGTACCGCTTCAGCAAGTTTGATGTCATGCTGCGGGGCACCTACTTCGGGTCGGTAACCGAGCGCTCGGTATCGGCGGATGAAAAAGGAAGTTATTACGATCAGACATTTAAAGCGCAGACCGTATTTGACCTGAGCGTTGGCTATAACGTGTCGCGTTCGCTGAAACTGTCCGTGGGTGGCAGCAACATTTTCGATAAATACCCTGAGCTGCTGCGTTCGGAAAACCGTGGCTTCTACCTCTACTCGAACAATCAGCAGGGGTCAAACGGTGCTTACTATTATGGCCGTCTTTCATTCAATCTTTAATCTTACGTTCCGGAGCAACATGAATTATTCATACATCATAAAGAAGCGTCTTTTTTTGCCGGGTCTGGTGCTGATGATGCTGGCCGCGTTTTTCCTGACGGCTTGTGAGCAAACGAATTATGATCCCAATATGAGCGTGGCGCCGGGGGGCGGTACAGTATCAACCTACAAGGCGTATACACTGGCGTCGGCCGACAGCAAAAATATCTATGGCCGTGTGGTGTTCTACAAATACAGCACAGCCGTGACCCTGGTACAGATTGGTTTATACAACACGGCAAGTTCAGCTACCTACACCGCTTCTGTTTTTCAGGGGACGCTGGCGGGTAACCTGGCTACCGTTCTCAAACCGCTGGATACGGTGAGCGGGGCAACGGGCGCTTTTGCTACGAACAAGTACTTCACTATCAGCGAAGCCGGTTTTTACGACAAACTGACTACCTATAACGCCAATGTAAAGGTGCTGGCGGGGACGACGGTAGTGGCAGGCGGCAATATCGGCGCCAATGCCGCTCCGGTTGAGCAGTCGAATTAAGAGAAAGAAGTAAACGTTGTTATTCATAGCCGACCTTCCTGGAAGTTCAAAACTTCCAGGAAGGTCGGCTATGACCCGGCGGCTCGTATCCTCGTTTATTGGCGGGGTGAAAAACTATTTCAGGCGTAGTCGGTTGATAAAGCATCAATCGTCTACAGACAACGTTATGGAACATTTCACTACTGTGACCGAGGCCATGGAGAGCCTCCGTCAACGCGGATACACCTATGAATTTGCGCCGGAAGGAAATCACCTGAAGGCAAACGGCGAAGAGATGCGGGTGCGCAGCAACGAATTTAACGTGGATGAATTTCACCGGTTTGAAGGTACGTCTGATCCGGGTGACGAAATGACCGTTTTCGGCATTACGACCAGCAACGGAAAGAAGGGGATTTTTGTGATGGCGCAGGGAACGTATGCCAACGAAGCGTCATCGGAACTGATGGCTAAATTTTCGATTTCTGACCGTGCCGATGTCAATACAGAAGGCGCTGTACAGCCCATAAATTCGATGCCGGAGAGCGGTAAATAAGTAAAAGTCAAGTTATTCACTGGCAAAGCCCGGAAAGACGAACGGTCTTACGGGTTTTTGTGTATATTTGCGATCTTCACAAAATCGGGTCGGACCGCGTGGGCGGCCCCGCGCCGATGCGTCGAACTGCATAGGCAACCAGCAAGAGAGGTTGCCATACGGTTGATTTTTTGGGTGTAAAAATTCTATGAAGCTATCTGAATTTAAATTTGACTTGCCCGAAAGTCTGATTGCCAAGTACCCTGCGGAACGCGGTGAATCCAGATTAATGGTCGTTCATCGCAAGACGAAAAAAATCGAACACAAAATGTTCGGTGATATCCTCAGTTACTTTGATGACGGGGATGTAATGGTCATTAACAACACCAAGGTATTTCCGGCACGGCTGTACGGTAATAAAGAAAAAACCGGCGCAAAAATAGAAGTCTTCCTGTTGCGTGAACTGAACCGCGACATGAAACTATGGGATGTTCTGGTTGATCCGGCCCGTAAAATCAGGGTAGGAAATAAGCTGTACTTCGGCGATAGCGATCTGGTGGCCGAAGTGATTGATAATACTACATCACGCGGTCGTACAATCCGGTTCCTGTTTGACGGCTCACACGAAGAATTCATGAAAGCCGTTGACGAGCTGGGCGAAACGCCACTGCCCCGTGAGATCAAACGGAAAACAGAAGATGCTGACCGTGAGCGGTATCAGACTGTTTTTGCCGAGCATATCGGTGCGGTTGCTGCCCCGACAGCCGGTACGCACTTCACCAAGGCCATGATGAAGCGCATGGAGATCAAGGGTGTACATTTTGCTCCTGTTACGCTGCACGTTGGTTTAGGTACCTTCCGGCCGGTTGATGTTGAGGATCTGACCAAACACAAAACCGATTCAGAGAATTACCGTATTGAAGATACGGCAGCCCGGATTGTCAATAAGGCGCTCGATGAAACCAAGCGGGTTTGTGCTGTTGGAACTACCTCGCTTAAAGCCCTTGAATCGTCGGTGTCGGCCAATAGCCGCCTGAAAGCGGTTGAAGGCTGGACGGATAAGTTTATCTTCCCGCCTTACGAATTTAAAATTGCCAATTCGCTGCTGACCAACTTCCACCTGCCGGAGTCGATTCTGATCATGATGACGTCGGCATTCGGTGGTTACGATCTGGTGATGGAAGCTTATGAAACCGCCATAAAGGAGAAGTATAAATTCTTCAGCTACGGCGATGCGATGTTAATTTTATAAAGACCAGTATAGACGGGCTGGTGATTAGTGATTAGTTTGCGGAGAAATTCAGAATCCAATGAATCCTCAGCCACTAGCCACTAGTCACCAGCCTCTTTTTTGTATTATTGTTGCCGGCGGCAGCGGTAGCCGGATGAAATCCGACGTGCCCAAGCAGTTTTTGCTCCTGAACGGGAAGCCGATTCTGCAACATACCATTGAACGCTTCTTAGCTTACTCGCCTAACCTCCGGATCATCCTTGTGCTGCCCGCGCGCGACATGAACCGCTGGACGGAGCTTTGCGATCAGCATAATTTTTATCCTCCGATTCAGACGGTGATCGGCGGAGCCAGCCGTTTCCAGTCGGTTCGGAACGGACTGAAGAAAATCTCGGCCAAAGAAGGCCTGGTTGCCGTCCATGATGGTGTCCGGCCGATGATTACGACCGACGTGATTGGTGCCGGTTTTGATACGGCCGCTGAACAAGGCAGCGCCGTAACCTGTGTGGCGGTAAAGGACTCCGTGCGGGTTGTCGAACCCGATGGGACCAGCAAGGCCGTTGACCGGAGCCAGTACCGGTTAATGCAAACCCCGCAGACTTTCCGGCTGAGCGACTTCCGGCAAGCCTTCACTGTAGAGGAACAGCCGTTTTTTACCGATTGCGCCAGTGTGATGGAGTTTGCCGGTTATGCTATAACGCTGGTAGAAGGGACTTACGAAAATATAAAGATCACAACCCCCGAAGACCTGCACTGGGCTGAAAGCGTGCTGGCAGGGCGGGGTGTATAACCAAGACAATGCTCCGGATACTGACCCAGCCATACCCGTCTTCTGATTTACCGGTCAGCCGCCAACTGCTGCGGGCCGGCATCATCGGTGGTTTTGTCGGGTTGTTTTTACTGTTGTTTCAGCCGTTTGGAATGAACATCTGGCGTACCGAAGCCAAAGCGCTGAAAATACTGGGATTCGGGGGGATCACGTTTCTGGTGACGTTTATCCATTTTACGATCTGGCCCAGATTACTTCCGGCCGTTTTTGCCGAACAGCGGTGGACGGTCTGGAAGGAAATTCTGTTTATTCTGCTCAATATCCTGCTGATTGCCCTGGCAAACCGGTTTTACCTGGTTTACCTGACAGACCAGCACGCGAGTCTGCCTAATTTCATCTGGATGCTGCTGGCTACCCTCCTGATCGGTATTTTTCCGACAGTAGGGTCCGTACTGATTAATTACATTGTTCAGCTCCGGAAATACAGCCAGGCTGCTGCTGAGTTGCCGGTTACGCCTCATGAACCAGCGCCGCAGCACCCGCTGCCGGACACTACAGCGCCGACTCACCCGGACGTAATGCCGCTGACATTGGTAGCCGAGAATGAAAAGGATACCCTTACTCTGTTGCCGGCGGAGCTGCTGTTTATCGAGTCGAGCGATAACTATTGTACCGTGCATTTTCTGCGGCAGGGGCAGCCTGCCCAGGTCCTGCTGCGGAGTAGCCTGAGCCGTATGGAGGGACAGCTGCCGCAACAGGTCCATTCGCCGTTTGTACGGTGTCACCGGTCGTATGTGGTCAATCTGGATCAGGTAGTCAAGGTAACCGGTAATGCACAGGGCTATAAACTCCATTTGCAGGCGGGTGAGTACCAGGTGCCGGTGGCCCGGAAGTACAACGATACCCTTGTTGCAGAGCTGAAAGAGGTTGCCAAACGTCCCTAATCCCCCGAAATCGCCCCGATTACCCCAAAAAGTTGCTAAACAGCCCTCTTTTTTGCGGCCATCAGAAAGACCGGCTACGTTTGTTCCATCAATTCGAAAACACAAAAACGATGGAAACGCTCATAAAACTTTCGCTTATCACCCATATTGCTGCCGGTACCATTGCGCTCTTAACCGGTCTGATTCCGATGTTAGCCAAAAAGGGTAGCCGCCTGCATAACCGTGCCGGTCTGCTCTACGTGTACTGCATGATTGCGGTGGCGGCGTCAGCGGTGTTGCTCTGCGTGTTCCAGCCGTTTAAACTATTCCGTCTTTTCCTGGCCGGTATCGCTGTGTTTAGCTTTTACCTGAGTTTTACGGGCTGGCGGGCCACCAAACAGAAAAAGACCGGCCCCGCTTTCGGTGACCGTGTACTGACATTCGTAACGCTGGCCGTCAGTATCGGCATGATCGGGTTTGGCGGCTGGCTGTTGTCGCAGTCGTTCTCGGTGGTGAGTGTGCTATTCACCTTTTTCGGAGTATTGACGATGACGTTTGCCGTCCAGGATGTGCGTCTGATTGGTAAGACACCCGAAGCGCAGCACTGGTTTTTTCAGCACTTTACCCGCATGGGTGGTTCGTATATTTCGGCATTCACGGCCTTTGTGGTCGTTAATATCGGCCGGATCGCCGGTGACCATGTACCGGCCTGGCTGGGTCTGGCCGGCTGGATTGCTCCGTCGCTGATCGGAGGTATGCTGATTGGCCGTACCGTCCGTTACTACAAAATCAAATTCAGCACCCCGAAAAAAGTGGCGGTTGCGGTGTAAAGAACGATTTCCTTTTTGTCATGCTGAGCCTGCGAAGCATCTGTAGCCTTTTACCAGAAAAATCCGATGAGATGCTTCGCAGGCTCAGCATGACAAGCGTTAATCATGTCAAAAAAACTATTGTAACAGTTTCTTCACAACCGGCAGGGCCTGTTCGGCCCAGAGTTTCATCTGCTTGCCGGAATAATGCAGTCCGTCCGACGCAAAATGACTGGTATCCTTTGCGTACTGCCGCGACAGCGGGGTAATGTCGACATAGGCAATGCCCGCCGCCCGGCACTCTTCCTGCGCAACGGCGTTGAAGGCATCAATTTCGGCCCCTACCTTTTGCCGGTCACGACCTTCCGCAAACGGCGATTGCCCCCAGTCCGGGATCGACAGCACAAAAACACGGTTGGGTTTCCCTTTGGCATACCGGACGGCTGTTTGCAGCAATTCGCGGAACCCGGTCCGGTAGGTGGCCAGCGACTGACCGCGATACTGATTATTAACCCCGATCAGCAGCGATACCAGGTCGTAGGTCTTCGTGTTGCCTGAAGCCTTGATCGCGTCCTGTAGTTCACTGGTAGTCCAGCCGGTACGGGCAATGATATCCGGATTACCGACATCCATCCCGCCTTTCCGGAGTAAACCCGCCAGTTGAACACTCCACCGGTCGGCCTCGCCGACGCTTTCGCCGATCGTATAGGAATCACCGAGAGACAGGAAGGAATATGCGGTATTGGGGGATGTTGATGAAACCATCGGATCAGAAGACGTTTGTGTACAGGAAACAAATAATAAAAATACGACACTCAGCCAGGGCGGCAAATAAGCCGGACCGTGGGCGTGTCGTACGGAGGAAGCATGTGTTGAATTCATAAAAAAACATCGGTCTGATTTTATGTACGCCAAACCGATGGCTCTGGATTCAACCGGAAAAGGATGTTTACTGTTCAGGCTGGGAGCTTATAAAGGCTCTTGCCTTGCGGATGTTGGTATTGACGCGGTCGCTTTCAATCAGACCGTCGCGGAGCCGGATGATGCGGTGGGCATATTCGGCAATATCTTCTTCGTGCGTAACCATGATCACGGTATTGCCCTTGCTGTGAATCTGGTCGAACAGGTCCATGATTTCGTACGACGTTTTCGTATCGAGGTTACCGGTCGGTTCATCGGCCAGCAGGATGCTGGGGTCGTTGACGAGGGCACGGGCAACGGCCACCCGCTGGCGCTGACCACCCGACAGTTCGTTGGGTTTGTGGTGCGCGCGGTTTTCGAGTCCTACGTTTTTGAGCGCCTGCATGGCTTTCTCGGTACGATCGGCTTTGCTGTAGCCTGCATAAATCAGGGGCAGCGCCACGTTTTCGAGCGACGACTGGCGGGGCAGCAGGTTAAACGTCTGAAAGACGAAGCCAATCTCTTTATTCCGTACCTCGGCCAGCGCGTTTTCGCCCATGTTGCTGACATCCTGCCCGTTCAGTATGTATTGGCCTGAGGTCGGTGTATCGAGGCACCCCACAATATTCATCAGTGTCGATTTACCGGAGCCCGACGGCCCCATAAAGGCGACGTATTCTCCTTTTTTTACCGAAATCGTGATGGATTTCAAGGCATCAACTATTTCGCTACCCATGATGTAGCGTCTGGCAATGTTGTGGGTTTCAATGATGTTCACGTCGTATTAGGTTTTTAAGGACGGACCGCAGCTGCGTCGGGCAGTTATGGACAGCAAAGCTAACCTATTGACCGAATTTCTCATTCGACTTTTCGATTAATGCCAGCTTTTCCTGATAAGCCGCTAAAAAAGCCTGATAGTCGGCGGGGGTGGTTGTTTGCTGCAGCTGAGCGAGTTCAGTAGCTGCATAATCACGAAGCCCCATGGTCAGGCATAAATCAATGTAGGTCTTGAGTAACTCCGGCTGGTCGCGGTTGAACGGCAGGGCCGCTACTAACGCCTTGTAAGCCGATTGCACCTGCTTTTGCTGACTCCGGAAACGGGCCACGCCGGTAACGATATCGGCGCGGAGAGGAGCCAGCGTCAGTGCTTGGTTGAACCAGTTCTGCGCCTGTGCCGGATTCTTTTTCAGAACATAGGCCTGTGCCAGATAAAAGGCACGGTCGGCTGCATGGTCAGGCAGCATGGGTTCTTTGGCCAGCGCAATGGCGGCATTCCCGTTCCGGCGTGCCACGGCCAGGCGCAGTGCCAGCACGTTTTCAACCGACCGTGCATAGGCTCCCAGCCGGTCTGGTTTGGGTAACTGGCTCAGAATCATCTGGGCATAGAACCACTGTTTTGAGGCAATATACCGGTCAATCAGGCTTTTACCGGCCACGGCCTTGAGGTCGGGTGTGCTGATCTGTTCCCAAAGCTTGCCGCGGTTGAGGTCGTCGGTACGATAGACAACATAGAACGCGCGTTCGATATCGGTTTGGGGGGGGCGCTCGTCATACAATACCTGTTTGATGGCCGTTACGGTTGAATCACGGCGGGCGGCGGCTTCCCACCGCGACTGCGCCAGCGGCAGGTCTCCGGCTTTGGTGTAGGCAATGGCCTGATAATAAAGCGAAACCGTGTCGGTATTCATCTGAAACTGTTCTGCGGCTGACCGGTACAATTGCTGGTCGATCATGAGCAGCCCCAGAATACTCTGGTAATTCAGGGCGTTAGGCTTACGGACAGACGTTCCCTCGGCCAGCTGCCCGATCAGACTGAACGCCGTCAGCGGCTGATGATTGTGGTATTCGGCCATGGCGCGGGCAAACAGCAAATCATCCGTGAAGTCCTGATTATCGGGACGTTCAAGGGCTTTCCGGATGGTGTTGGTCAGGTTATGCACGGGCCTTGCCGCACTGAGTGCATAATTGTACAGACTGGCAAACCGACCGACACTTAAGCCCATATCGGTTTGGCCGGCCGAAAGCCAGGCAGGAGCTTCCGGCAAACTGGTATCCCGGCGCGCCACCAGGCGCAGGGCCAGTGCGTTGGCCTGATACGATTCATAGGTAATGGGTTCGGTATTGGCCAGTGAGGAGTCGGCCGCGAGCACCTGCGGGTTCTTGACATAAAGTGCCAGCAGGTTTGATTTCGGCACGTCAGGTTGCTTGCTGGTTTTGGTGGCGGTATCAAAGTAAAAATACGCAGAATCGGCAACGCTTGTCCGGGCATAAAGAAAGCCGAGGTTGTTGCGGAGCTCCCCGCTTTGCGGAAATGCCTTTATACCCCGTTGCAGAATCTTAACGGCTTCGAAAAACAGGCTGTTCTGCAAATAGGTTTGGCTCAGACTGGCATAGGCCTGCGGGCTTGGCTGTTTCAGCAACGCCTGTGAGAAATAGTAAGCCGCCGTTGGCCGGTCTTCGTCAGTAACGGCGAGGGAGGCCATCGAGTAATTCGATTTGTGGTTCTGGAACTCATGCTCAAGGGCCTGCTGGTAAAAGGCTCTGGCCGACGCCAGCTCGCCGGTAGCGATGTACAGATCGCCGAGGCCGTTGTAATAGCCCGCCACCGATTGCCGGAACGGGAAAAAGTCCTGTAGTCCGATGATCGCAAATACAGCAAAGACCCCCATTACCCGGAACAGGCTCAATTCGAGCCGTTTGGGTTTGTATAGCACGCGGTGAACGGGCAGGCCCTGCTCATAGATGGGCAGAAAATTAATGCCGACATACACCAGAAAGAGTACGCACATTACCAGATGGCTATACACGATGATGTCTTCAAAGGCTTCAATCAACGGGTCGTTGGCCGTACCGAACAGGTAGGCAATGGTCAGTGTGCTTAGCAGGGCCAGACCCGCATACAGAAAGGCGCCCGACTCGCCGAAGGAAAAGGAGGCTTGTTGTTCCGTCAACCGGCGGAAACCCCAGATGCCGACAAGGGCTGACAGCAGGTAAATCACAAACGGGCTGATCGCCAGGAGATCCCAGTCGATAACTTTGGTGTTGCGCAGGGCAATCAACAGCAGGTTGACCAGGTATAGCAGGCTAATGTAGATCAGGTTGTTAAAACCCAGGATTCGTTTTTCGGCCACGTCGGTATTCCCCGAAAAGTTGGCCGAAGTCAGCCAGACCAGCCCCGCCACAATCTCCGCACTGATAAAAAAGATAAAGCCCATGGCCAGGACCAGCAGTGCCGGCATCCCATAGCTGATGGTGGTCAGGGCCGGAAACGGCGTTTGGGCAAAATACCCCAGTACGCCGGCAATGGCAGCAATCAATCCGCCGAAGACCGCCAGCCGGACAGGCATCAGCACATCGGGCCGGAAGGCATGAAAGTAATAGCTGAGCGAAATGAGCAGAAAGGCGATGACCAGAAACAGGTAGCGGCTGTCGGCGCCCAGCCCGTCGAAGCCCGGGACGGCAAGCATCTCAAACCGGAAGGTAGACAGGGCTACCAGAAAAATACCCATCCCGATAAAGTACTTCAGGCGGGGCAGGCGGGTGAGGGCACTCAGCACCATGGTCATGGCGATGCAGACGCCCGTAAGCAGCACTGTGGCCATCCACGGCGCAATGGTCATGGCCGAAGCCACGAACTGCTCGGAAACGGCATAGGTTTTTCCGCGGACCGGAAAATCGAGCAGCCCGTCGCTGAAGGTATAAATCGTTGCCGGCAGGTCGAGCAGTTCACTGAGAACATCCCAGCGGATCATGTTCGCCAATCCCCGCCACCAGACTAAACAAAAGGCAACAACAGCGGCCAGCAGCAGCAACAGCGACAGTAGATATAGTATCCGGTACGACCGGCTCCAGGTTTTCCAGAAGAGCAATGACATGAATGAATGAAAAAGAAGCGATATGCACGCACCAGTCAGTGAGCCTGCTGGTTTTCGGTGTCAAAATTAATGGATGCTAAAGATATGCAACGAATGAACAGGGAGGATAGTGTTCCGGCGGGGCGGAATTCCCGGCGGAACAATGGCCTGCGGGTATTGAAAAGGCCGGAGCGGGATACCGCTGCCGCTAATTTTCCGGCCCCTGTCACCAAAGAAGGAACGGGTGTATATAGTAAAAAATAACCAGTGTCCCGGCGTAGTGCTCAAAAATTGAGCGACTTACTTTTGTACAAATCTCTGCAAATCGCGGTTTGGGTCAGATTTTTGGCCAAAAGCTTGTCAGAAAAACGGTTTTGCTTGTTAGTCAATAATATTTGATTAAAATGATCGTTGCCTTTCCGCTGATTTTCTTCTAATTTTGCGTCCTGAAATACAAGCAACTTCTTTTACACCTATTGATAATCCAATGATTACGGCAACGGCAGTCAATAAGGGCAAGATTACACAGGTGATCGGTCCGGTAGTAGACGTGAGTTTCGAGGGCGAAGGCTCACGGATTCCGGCCATCCTGGACGCCCTCGAAGTAACTAAAGAAAACGGCCAGAAAGTTATACTGGAATGCCAGCAACACCTGGGTGAAGATCGTGTGCGGGCAATCGCCATGGACTCTACCGAAGGTTTGCGTCGGGGCATGGATGTAATTGACCTTGGTGGCCAGATTAAAATGCCAACAGGCGAAGGCATCAAAGGTCGTCTGTTCAACGTCGTCGGTGAAGCGATTGACGGTATTCCTCAGCCAAAGAGCACAGGGGGTATGTCGATTCACCGTGCGGCTCCTAAATTTGAAGATCTTGCTACGTCAACCGAAGTACTGTTTACCGGTATCAAGGTAATTGACTTGCTCGAACCGTATGCAAAAGGTGGTAAGATTGGTCTGTTCGGTGGTGCCGGTGTGGGTAAAACCGTATTGATTCAGGAGCTGATCAACAATATCGCGAAAGCGTATGCCGGTCTGTCGGTATTTGCCGGTGTGGGTGAGCGTACCCGCGAAGGAAATGACCTGTTGCGCGAGATGATCGAAGCCGGTATCATCAAGTACGGCGAAGAGTTTAAACATTCCATGGAAGAAGGCGGCTGGGACTTGTCGAAAGTAGACATGG
Organism: Arsenicibacter rosenii; assembly: GCF_001870735.1. Classification (GTDB taxonomy): domain Bacteria; phylum Bacteroidota; class Bacteroidia; order Cytophagales; family Spirosomataceae; genus Arsenicibacter; species Arsenicibacter rosenii. Next base: position 115,088 of record NZ_MORL01000002.1, read on the forward strand.
GTCAGCTGGAGCAAAGCCAGGCAACGTTTATCTTCGGTCAGATGAACGAACCTCCGGGAGCCCGTGCACGGGTAGCCCTGTCGGGTCTGACCATTGCCGAGCACTTCCGCGATGGCGACGGTACCGGTCAGGGTCGTGATATCCTGTTCTTTATCGACAACATCTTCCGCTTTACACAGGCAGGTTCTGAAGTATCCGCTCTCTTAGGCCGTATGCCATCCGCCGTAGGTTACCAGCCAACACTGGCTACGGAAATGGGTGCCATGCAGGAGCGTATTACATCAACCAAGCGTGGTTCAATCACATCCGTACAGGCCGTTTACGTACCTGCCGATGACTTGACTGACCCTGCGCCGGCAACAACGTTTGCCCACCTTGACGCCACAACCGTATTGAGCCGGAAAATTTCCGAGCTGGGTATCTACCCTGCGGTGGATCCGCTGGACTCAACATCACGGATTCTGACGGCTGAGGTTGTTGGTGATGAGCACTATGACACCGCTCAGCGGGTAAAACTGATTCTGCAGCGCTACAAAGAACTGCAGGATATCATCGCTATCCTTGGTCTGGAAGAATTGTCGGAAGAAGACAAACTGATCGTATCGCGGGCGCGTCGTGTACAGCGCTTCCTGTCGCAGCCGTTCCACGTTGCCGAGCAGTTTACCGGTCTGAAAGGCGTACTGGTACCAATCGAAGATACCATCAAAGGGTTCAACGAAATCATCGACGGTAAGTGGGATCACCTGCCGGAAGCTGCTTTCAACCTTGTTGGTACAATCGAAGACGCCGCTGCTAAAGGTGAGCGTCTGATGAAAGAAGCCGGACAATAATACAAATGGATAATGGGTGTGCAGACACGGTTAATCATCCAGACTACATAGTTCATTATCCATTCCTCATTTATACGATATGACGCTCGAAATCATAACGCCTGACCGGAAAGTATTCTCGGGAGAGGCAACGGCCGTTACCTTTCCGGGTAGCGAAGGTCAGTTTCAGGTACTGAACGACCACGCTCCTCTGGTAAGCACACTGGCCCGCGGACCGGTTACGATTCAGACAGCCTCTGGCCAACAAACATTTACCGTTGATGGTGGTGTGGTTGAAGTATTGCGCAACAAAGTGTTGGTGCTTGCCGAAGCGGTTGTCAGCTAATACCATATAAAAGCGGCCCAAACTGCCGTTTTTCGGAAGGACAAGTCGAAAGGCTTGTCCTTTTTTTATAGCTTCGGGGCTGTAACTGATGAACCTGATCCAATGAAACGCTCCGAAATCCCCTTCATGCCCGAGTTCTTCGACCGCTACATCAACCGCGTGGCCGATATCGAACTCCTGGACGCCCTGTCGGCCTTTGACCGCTTCGAAAAAATTGTCCCTGCCGAAACGCTGACCGCGCTGGGTGACTCGATCTACGCGCCGGGCAAATGGACGATGAAAGACATCGTACAGCACCTGATTGACACGGAACGCATTATGAGCTACCGCGCACTCCGGTTTGCCCGCAATGATCAGACGATACTGCCCGGTTTTGACGAAGATCTGTTCAGTACCTCGGCGCATGCTACGACGCGCCACCTGGAAGACTTGCTCGATGAATTTGCCGTGGTGCGTCAGGCGAGCATCGCTCTCTTCAACAGCTTTGATGAGGAAATGCTGCTGCGGACGGGGATCTGTTTTAACAAAAGCGTCTCGGTGGCAGCGATTGGTTTTATCCTCGCCGGCCATCCGATTCACCACGGACACGTTATTCAGGAGCGTTATCTGCCTCTGCTCAGCGCGACAGGATTGATATGATTATAGGATTAACAGCGATAGGTGTTAACATCCTGTGCATCCTGAAATCCTGTCAGCATAAAAGGAGATTGTTTCGTATTTTCGTCCTTCAAGACCCGATCAACATGCTGAAACAAACCTTTGTGATCGTCGCTCTAACGGTTCAGGTGGCCTATGCGCAAACCAAACAGAAAATCGTGGCGACGGATTTAACCCGCATTAAGCAAGTCGGGGGCATTCAGGTAGCCCCGAACGGTCAGCAGGCGATTTATACGCTGACGACCATCGAACCCAACCCCGACCAGCGGGACGAATACGAATACAAAACCCATCTCTACGTTACAGACCTGAAACCCGGCACGGCCAAAGCACTGACCCGTGGTGCGGAAAGCGTTCGCGGGGCGGTGTGGTCACCCGATGGCAAGTCACTTGCTTTTGCCCGGACTGTCCGGGGCAAGTCTCAGATTTTTGTGATGCCGCTGGATGGCGGCGAAGCCTGGCAGCTGACCAACAGCCAATACGGAGCCTCGAATCCACGGTGGTCGCCCGACGGGTCGAAGATCGTTTTCTCAACGGGCGTGACCTTCGCCCAGATGCTGGCCGACTCGGTCCTGAATCCCGGCAAACGGACACCGGCGTGGTCGCTCGAAAAACCGGGCTTTACCAGCAACGACTACATCAAACCCGATAAAAAAACCAAACCAAATCCCGATGGCTCACTGGCCGAAATCCGTGCGTATCTGAATAAGGACGTTGAGGATAAAAAGGCGAAGGTGATCAACCGGCTGAATTTTCAGGGTGAGTTTACGACCGAGCCCGATATGTCGTTTACGCACCTGTATGTCACGGATGTACGGGATGGCGCACTTGCCAAAGCACTGACCCACGGCTTTTATTCGTTTCAGGGCGCTACCTGGATGCCCGACGGGAAAAACATCCTGGCCGTGACCGACCGCGATACCTTGCAGCATCCGGACCGCGAGAATGCGAATGCCATCATTGCTCTGCCGATCGACGGATCGGGCCGCCGGACGGTGTTGCTCGAAGAAAAAGGACGCAGTTATTCGGCGCCCGAACTCTCGCCCGACGGCCGCTTGCTGGCGTTCCTGACCAGCCCGTCGGAAGGCGTAAACTTCGGTCAGCTGGGTGTGGCTACGCTGAACGGACTGTCGGTCACCGGTAAGGATCTGGTAACCTTTGACCGCGCAGCCGGTGGCCTGAAATGGGTCAGCGCAACGACAACCAGCGGAAAGAGCAAAAAGGCCACAACGCTGCTGCTGTACTTCACGGCTCCGTCGAACGGCGGGGTGCCGCTGTACCGCCTTGATCCGGCGACGAAACAAATCAGCCAGCTGACGGATTTTGAGAGCGGGGTTACCGGCTTCGACGCATCGGGCGAAAAGGTGGTGTTTGCTAAAACGGAAGTAGCCAACCCGTCGGAATTATTTGTAGCCGATGCCGTCGCTAAGAACGCACAGAAGCTGACTACCCACAATGATTGGGTAGACGGAAAACTACTGAGCAAACCCGAAAAACGGATTTATAAAAACTCGCTGGGGCAATCGGTTGAGTACTGGATCATGAAACCGGCGGCGCTGGCGGGTGGTCAGGCGGCGGGTGAGCAGAAATATCCGTTGTTGTTGCAGATGCACGGCGGCCCGACGGCCATGTGGGGGCCGGGTGAGGCATCGATGTGGCACGAGCTGCAATATTTCTGTGCGCAGGGCTATGGCGTTGTCTACGCTAATCCGCGCGGATCGGGTGGCTATGGTATTGCATTCCAGCGTGCCAACATTAAGGATTGGGGCACTGGCCCCGCCGAAGATGTGCTGGCTGCCGCGACCGATGCGGCGAAGGAAAACTGGGTTGATACCAGCCGTCAGGTGATCACCGGCGGATCGTATGCGGGTTATCTGACGGCCTGGATTGTTGGGCACGATAACCGGTTTAAGGCTGCTTTTGCGCAGCGGGGCGTATATGAACTGACGACGTTTATGGGCGAGGCCAACGCCTGGCGGCTGGTGCCAAACTACTTCGCGTATCCGTGGGTAGCCGGTGCACAGGCTATTCTGGATGCCAACTCGCCGTATACCTTCGTAGATAAGATCAAAACGCCGCTGCTGATCAAACACGGCGAAAATGACCTGCGGACGGGCGTTTCGCAAAGCGAAATGCTGTACAAGAGCCTGAAGATTCTGGGCCGTCCGGTGGAATATGTCCGGATGCCGGGCGCCACGCACGAGCTGAGCCGCACGGGCAACGTACGCCAGCGGATCGACCGGATTCTGCGGATTTATGAATTCTTCGAACGGTATGTCGGCCACGGCGCGACGGGGTTAACGCAAAAATAAACGACAGGTATCCCGATCTATTTACTTTCTTACGGCGCGGAGTAACCCTCCGCGCTACTTTTATGGAAAAACTGGAAGACGCACCAAAGTTCCGTTTCTGGAAGCAGAATGCCGAAGCAAACGGGTTGACGATCAACAAGATCGATGATTTTTATATCCGCCGCCGCCACAACGGCGAAGTCCTGTTTGCAATGCTTGAAATCGACGCCGATACCCCCGAGGGCGATAAAATTCCGCCTGCCTTATTTCTGAAGGGGCATGCGGTATCGGTACTGGTTGCGCTGATCGACAAGGAGACGCGGGAGAAGTTTGTGGTGCTGGTCCGGCAGCGGCGGATCTGCGACGGTTCGCATTCGTATGAGCACCCCGCCGGTATGGTGGATGCCGACGACGATGCGGCCGATGTGGCGGCCCGCGAGCTGGGTGAAGAAATCGGTCTGACGGCCACCGCCGCCGAGCTCACGCGCCTGAACCCGCGGCTGTGGTTCCCAAGCACCGGCACCAGCGACGAGGGCATGCATTTTTACTTTATCGAGAAGGAACTGACGCGGGCGGAGATTATGGCGTTCCATCACCGCGACATGGGCAATCAGTCGGAGTTTGAGCGGATTACGACGGCGGTCGAGACCTTGCCGGCCTCACACAAGCTGATCAACAACGTAAACGGGTTGCTGTTAAACTTCCTGTACCTGCAGCACGTCGGCGATTATGAGACGATGAAATTGTTGTAAATATATTTTTTTTGTATATTTGCACTCCCAAATAGGGAAACTGCTCCCGTAGTTCAATGGATAGAATTATGGTTTCCGGTACCATCGATAGGGGTTCGAATCCCTTCGGGAGCACAATCTTACAATTTAGGCTAATCAGTTTGAGAGCGAAAAATCTCAAAATCAACTGATTAGCCTTTTTTTGTTGCCCCCCTCACAACTCCTGCACCCTTACCTCCACCCGCGACTGTACGTTAATCAGCGTCTGAATGCCATCGGGGCGGACAGCAACGCGCTGGGGCACAAACCGGAAATATGGAATCGTCAAATCGGTTTTCTGGCCGGCGTTTGATTGCTCAAAGGCTTGACTAATCTTGCGCGGCAAAGCCTCAATCTGATCGTGGAGCGGGAAGGTGAGGACGTGTTGCAGGGAGTCGAGCAGGTGGTCATGAATGAGTGTGGCCGCACTGCTCACCAGCGCCTGCTCGGTGTTGACGTCGAAACCGAGTTTTTCGATCCGCAGGGTATTGGTCAGCGTGTCATATACGGGTCGGCCACGGAAGTACAGCGTTCCGCGTACCATGCCGCGCACATCGGCTTTCACAATAATTGCCTGTTGACCACCGTATACCGAGGCTTCTTTAATAGTCAGCATGCCGCTGGCCAGCGAAAATTTTTTCTTATGTAAGGTCTGGGCTAACAGCTGATTGAGGGCTTCGTAACGGACAAAACTCATGAGGTGCAGGTCGGAGCGCTCCGGTACGTCAGGGCGCTTTTGCAGGTTTGGTAAGACCGAATCCGGGACTACTTCGGGGCGTTCACCAAGGGCGGTTCGCGTCCGGAAGGCAATCCGGAGCGGAATGGTAATCGATTCGCTGTCGCCCTGGATAGTCGCCGTTGCTACGCTGATCGGTTTGGGCAATAGCCACAGTCCGTACTCCTTGCTCAGGCGCAGGGGCTTTTGTAAATCCTTCCAGATAGGTTTCACCATTTTGTCGAGCCGGAGTTCCTGATACACCGCTGAGTCGATGGCACTTTCGATGCGGGCCTGCTGGCTTTTCAGTAGATCATCGGCCAATTTGGTCAGTTCAATTTCTTTACCGAATAACTTAATACCTGGTTTTTTGATCCATTGATAATCGGCAAATTTAGCTTTGGTGAGCAACCGCCAGTTTGGTGTTACGGCCAGTGTGCTGTTAAAATTGACGTGCAGCTGGCAAAAGGCTTTTTCGGTCTGCTTTTGTTCGGACTTCAGCGGATTAATCAGCCACACCTGTATCGGGGCCGAAAAGCTCACGCGCTCACCGACATACCTGATCTTTACCGACCCCATGCGTTCGACACGTAACGGCAGCAAACCGCCCTTTTTCCCTTTCTTCGACTCCTGACTGATCAGTACAGGGTCCAGCGATTCATTTATTTTTTTTTCCAGTTCAGACAGGCGAAATGATATTGGCCCGGCCAGATACGAGATCTGATCGGGAATGGCCGGGTCGAAACCTTCTGCCTTCGGGGGCTGCGGTTTCACTTTTTTACAACCAATGGCCAGAAATAGTAGTGTAAAGCAGGTTAATAAACCAAAAATCCGTTGCATTTTCATTGCCTGATAAACAGACAAATGATGTAAAAGTTAGAGAAAATTAGCTACGTAACGACTTTTAGTCATAGGCCGGATTATTCGTACGACAGACCGTATATTTTAGGAAATAAAACTATACCTGTCACGATTTCGTTTTATTTTTGCTTTATAACATACAAAAGCCCACAGACATGGAGTCACAAACTTCGGCAAAAAACTACCCTTGGCTACGCTTTTACCCTGAGGGGGTTCCTTATGAAATCAATCCCGATGCCTATCCATCGCTGATTGGCCTGATCGAAGACGGATGCCAGCGTTTCCGCGATCAGCCTGCATATGCTTGCATGGGCAAAAAAATTACGTTCGGGGAATTAGATACCTTATCGAAAAATTTTGCTTCGTTTCTGCAAAACGACCTTGGCCTGAAAAAAGGTGATCGCCTGGCTATTCAGATGCCGAACCTGCTGCAGTATCCGATTGCCATGTTTGGTGCTTTGCGGGCGGGGCTGGTTGTGGTAAACACAAACCCGCTCTATACGCCCCGCGAGATGCAGCATCAGTTCAAAGACTCGGGCGCAACGGCTATTGTGATCCTGGCCAACTTCGGCAGCAACCTGGAGAAAATTCTGGCTCAGACGGATATTAAACACGTAATTATTACCGAGATCGGTGACCGGCTCGGCTTCCCGAAAAAGCTGATTGTCAATGCGGTGGTGAAATACGTGAAAAAGATGGTGCCCGCTTTTAACCTGCCGGGGGCTGTTTCGTTCAACGACGCGCTCGCCAAAGGCAGCAGCCGGCCCATGAAACCGGTAGCGGTAAATGGCCAGGATCTGGCGTTTATCCAGTACACGGGTGGTACGACCGGGGTGTCGAAAGGCGCGATGCTGACCCACCGGAATATTATTGCCAACGTCGAAGCGCAGGATGCCTGGATGAAACCGGCTACGGTGGCAGGCACGTGTGAGGTACTGGTAGCAGCCTTGCCGCTGTATCACGTCTATGCGTTGACGGTGAATGCCTTAGCGGCGTTGAAGTCGGGGGCGATGAACCTGCTGATTACCAACCCGCGCGACCTGAATGCGTTCATTGATGATCTGAAGAAATACGAAATTACGACCATGACCGGGGTGAATACCCTCTATAACGGGCTGCTGAATCATCCGCGGATCAAGGAGGTTGATTTCAGCCACCTGAAAATCACGTCGGCGGGTGGAATGGCCCTGCAAACGGCGGTGGCTGAACGTTGGGAAGCCCTGACCGGCTGTAAACCGGCAGAGGGTTACGGACTCTCGGAAACGTCGCCGGTCCTGTCATCAAACCCGGTTGATGGGAATGCGCGGATCGGGACAATCGGTATCCCGTGGCCAAGTACGCAACTAAAGCTGGTAAAGGACGACGGCACCGAAGCAGCCCTGGGCGAACCCGGCGAGATCTGGGCCCGTGGTCCGCAGGTATTTAAAGGCTACTATAACCGCCCTGATGAAACGGCAAAGGTCATGGAAGGCGACTGGTTTAAAACCGGTGATATCGGCGTGGTAGATGCCGATGGCTATTTCCGGATCGTGGATCGTAAAAAGGACATGATTCTGGTGTCCGGCTTCAACGTGTACCCGAACGAGATCGAAGATGTGGTCGCTAAGTGCCCGGGTGTGCTGGAAGTTGCCTGTATCGGAGTGCCGGATGCCCGGTCAAATGAGGTGGTGAAGGTGTTCGTCGTGAAAAAAGACGACAGCCTGAACGAAGACCAGATCAAAGCCTATTGCCGCGAAAATCTGACGGCCTATAAAGTGCCGAAACAGATTGAGTTCCGGACCGAATTGCCAAAGTCGAACGTGGGTAAAATCCTGCGCCGGCCGCTACGGGAGGAGGAGCTGGCAAAGCTGAAGAAATAACCATCTTCTGCAGGGTGGGTAACCATAAAAAAGGAGTTTGACAACTGACGGTGGGTGTTCGTTTGCGGAAGTTTCATGAATTTTGAACTTCTGAAACCGGACCGGCTGTTCAAGTTATCAAACTCCTTTTTTGATTATGGCTACACTCTTAGACCTTGTAGGTAATACGCCCCTCGTCGAACTCAACCGCATGGCCGCAGATGCGGGTATCAGTCCCAATGTCAAAATACTGGCAAAACTGGAAGGAAATAATCCCGGCGGTAGTGTGAAAGACCGTGCCGCTTATAGCATGATCCGTGGCGCACTGGATCGTGGTGATCTGAAGCCAGGCATGAAACTGATTGAGGCAACGAGTGGCAATACCGGCATTGCACTGGCCATGATTGCGCGTTTGTTCGGGGTGGATATTGAGCTGGCCATGCCTAAAAACTCAACCCGTGAACGTGTTTTAACGATGGAAGCCTTCGGGGCAACCGTAACCCTCACCGAAACGATTGAAAGTGCGCGCGACTATGCGGAAGAGCAGGTGCAAAAAGGCGGATTTCTGATGCTGAATCAGTTTGCCAACCCTGACAACTACCTGGCACACTACCGGACAACAGGCCCTGAAATCTGGCGGGATACGGCCGGTCAGGTGACGCACTTTGTCTCATCAATGGGAACAACCGGTACAATCATGGGGACGTCGCGTTTCCTGAAAGAGCAAAATCCGGATATTCAGATTGTGGGCTGCCAGCCGACTGATGGTTCGTCGATTCCGGGTATCCGGAAATGGCCGCAGGAATACTTGCCGAAAATCTTTGATCCGCAGCGTGTTGACCGTGTCATTGAGGTGTCGCAGGAAGAGGCTACCCGGACGACCCGGTTACTGGCGAAAGTTGAAGGGGTGTTTGCCGGTATGAGTAGCGGTGGTGCGACATGGGCCGCGCTGCGCCTGGCCAGCGAGCTGGAATCCGGCGTGATTGTCTGCATTATCTGCGACCGCGGCGACCGCTACCTGTCGTCGGAGTTGTTTGGATAGTAAGTGGAGGTACCTTCCCGGAAGCACAAAACTTCCGGGAAGGTACCTCCACTTTACAAAACCCTACTTCGTTGCGATGCGCCAGACCATGGCGGCAAGCCCGGCAAACGATAGCGCTCCCAGCAGCATATAGCCTTGTTCGCCCAGCATGCCGGTAAGTCCGTGTTCCAGCGAGATGCTGGCCAGGGCGTTAAACACAGTGTCATTGACCGAGAGCAGGGCCACAGCCACACCGGCCAGCGCGCCACCGGCTACCAGCCCCGTCGAAAACAGATTACCACGGCTCAGGTCAGCATCTTCTTCGGCCTGCGGGTTGTTTTTGTCTTTGCGTTCCACAATAGCTTTGACCAGCCCACCGGCAAAAATCGGCAGGGTTGTCGATAGCGGCAGGTAGAGCCCTACGGCAAAAGCCAGCGCACTAACGCCACACAGCTCAAATACAAAGGCAAAGAAGGCGCCAACCAGCACAAACTGCCAGTCGAGGTTAAACGACAGTAACCCTTTAATCAGCGTAGCCATCAGGGTACCCTGCGGTGCCGGAAATTTATCGCTGCCGATGGCATGGGTAATGCCCTGGGCCACTAAGTCAGGGGTTGGCGTATCCAGAATCTTTACGGTCGCACCGATCACCAGCGACGAAACAATGACCCCGATAAACAAGGCCATCTGCTGGTATTTTGGGGTAGCACCGACCAGATAACCGGTTTTCAGGTCCTGCGAGGTGGCTCCCGACGTCGCCGCAGCAATGCAGATCATCCCGCCCACAACGAGTACGGCCGGTTCGAATGCTTTGCCGGTCAGGCCGAAGGCGATGAAAATCAGCGCCGTGCCCATGATCGTCGCAATGGTCATCCCCGACACCGGCGACGACGACGAACCAATCAGGCCTACAATCCGGCTGGCAACGGTAACGAAAAAGAAACCGAACACGATTACCAGAATGCCCAGCAGGAGTTTGGTCAGGATGGTATCGCCCGGAATCTGGGGCATAACGACCATCAGTAACACCAGCGCCAGGCTACCGGCCGCCACAACTTTAAACGACAAATCCTGCTCTGTCCGTTTGGCCGAAGAGGCGTCTGCGCCCAGCGAGCGGTTGCCGCCCAGACTTTGCTTAAACGAGGCCACAATGGTCGGAATAGTTTTCAGGAGGGTCATAAAACCGCCCGCTGTCACGGCTCCGGCTCCGATCTGCCGGATGTAGGCGCGGTAAATAGCAGCGGCCGTATCGCCGAACGCATGTGTTTCGGGATTCCAGTTGCCGGGGCCACCGGCCGTGGTCAGGTTGGTCAGGTAGCCGAGCTTCACGAGTTGGGCGGCAATAATATCGCCCGGCACCAGCGTGGCCAGCAGCGGAATGAGGCCCAGCCATGCCAGAATGCCGCCACCTACCAGAACGGCAGAGATGCGGAAACCGATGATGTAGCCCACACCCAGGTACTCCGGTGTAATCTCGCCCGAAACCTGGGCCGACGGAAAATAGCGGTTGGCTTGTTTGGTGGCCCAGACCGGTACTTCAGCAATGACGTGCAACACCTTTTGCAGAAAAGCATAGAGCAGCGCCACTCCCAAACCCTGATAGGCCGTTTTGGCAAAATCACCGCCGCGCTCACCTGCAATCAGTACCGAGCCGCAGGCGGTACCTTCGGGGTAGGGCAGCTTGCCGTGTTCGTCGACGATCAGCGATTTGCGGAGCGGAATCATCATCAGCGTGCCCAGCAAACCGCCCAGAATAGCGAGTGTCAGGATCGTCCAGTAGTTGAAAAAATCAGCACCGATGCTTTGCCCCGCCTCGGTCTGACTCAGAAACAAAAAGCCCGGTAAGGTGAATACCACACCCGAGGCAATACTTTCGCCGGCCGAGCCTGTGGTCTGGATGATGTTGTTTTCGAGAATGGTCGTGCCCAGATAGCGGCGGCCCAGCGAAATGGCCAGTACGGCAATCGGGATGGAAGCCGACACGGAAAGGCCGGCTTTCAGCGACAGGTATACGGTAGCGGCTCCAAACAGAACGCCGAAGAGGGCTCCGGTCAGAATGGCTTTCAGGGTAAATTCTGCCGGAGACTGGTCGGCCGGAATAAAGGGTTTAAACTCAGACATAGGAAAGGATGAAGGGTAGCCGGTGAAAAATAAGCATCAAGTTAGGATTAATCCTGAAAACGTGTGTGGTCCGCGTTTTGGCAGGGCACAAAAAAGCCGGAGCGATCAGGCTCCGGCTCAGGAAAAAAGAAGGCTTGTTGCTTAAAAATCCTCGTCAACCGAAAATTTAGCTGCGTCCCGTTCTTTGGCTCCGGCCATTACACCGGCTTTCTGATATTCGCCCACACGCTTCTCAAAGAAGTTGGTTTTGCCTTGCAGCGAAATCATATCCATGAAATCAAACGGGTTGGTTACGTTATAGAGCTTTTTCAGGCCCAATGACACCAGCAGGTGATCCGCTACGAACTCGATATACTGTTTCATCAGGTCGGCATTCATCCCGATGAGCGATACCGGCAGGGCATCGCTTACAAACTCCTGCTCAATCGCAACGGCATCCTTAATCAGATCATAGATCGATGATTCCGGCAATTTATTGCGGATGTGATCGGTGTAAAGCATACACGCGAAATCACGGTGCAGCCCTTCGTCGCGTGAGATCAGCTCGTTTGAGAACGCCAGACCCGGCATCAGTCCCCGCTTTTTCAGCCAGAAAATCGAGCAGAAGGAACCCGAGAAGAAAATCCCTTCAACGGCCGCGAACGCAATCAGGCGCTCAACAAAAGACCCGTTGTCGATCCAGCGCAGGGCCCATTCGGCTTTTCTCTGCACGCAGGGGATCGTGTCGATCGCGTTCAGCATCCGGTCTTTTTCTACCGGATCCTTGATGTAGGTGTCAATCAGTAACGAATAGGTTTCTGAGTGGATGTTTTCCATCATTACCTGGAAACCATAGAAGCATTTGGCTTCGGCATACTGTACTTCCGACAAAAAGTTAACGGCAAGGTTTTCGTTAACAATCCCATCAGAGGCGGCGAAGAAAGCTAAGACGTGGGAGATAAAATGCCGCTCGCCATCAGTCATCGTTTCCCAGTCTTTCAAATCCTGCGACAGGTCGATTTCTTCAGCGGTCCAGAAAGAAGCCTCGTGCTTTTTGTACATCTGCCAGATGTCATCGTGCTTAATCGGAAAAAGCACAAACCGGCTTTTGTCCTCTTCGAGGATTGGCTCAACCACAGCGTTCTGTATCATGTATCTGTTAATTATTGTGACGGGCTACCCGAACCGGGTAGCGGTAAGAAGCATTCAAATCGCTAACAAAGTTAACCCATTCCGGTGCATTCACAAGGCAAAATGCGGGAATCATATTAACCAGTAAATGATGAAAATTGATAACCTCAACGCTTTCAGCTACTTGCTTAAAAGAGCATTAATTATTTCTTAGAAATATTCTAATTTGATGAATTATCTTTGATAATCAGGATATTGTGAGCCAAATGTCTGTTCTGGTAACAATTGATTGTATCCGTATGGCTACTTATATTTGTTGGATCTAATCTTATCAGGCAAGTTTAAAAGATCCGTAACGTATGTTTATGCATAAAACGACTGCGATCAGTGCAGTTATGATTACCTACAACTCTGAGCGGGTACTGAAAGAGGTGTTGGCGGCACTTTCATGGTGTGATGAAATTGTGGTCGTTGATTCAGGCAGTACAGATCGGACAATTGCCATCGCCGAATCATTTGGCTGCCGGGTAATGCACCGCGATTTTGATGGCTTCGGTACCCAAAAAGGATTTGCCGTACGGCAGGCACACAACGACTGGGTTTTTGTCGTGGACTGTGATGAAGTAGTAACCCCGGAATTGCGTGACGAGATTCTGGCGCGGGTCGGCAACGAACCGGGCATTGCCGGTTACCGGGTTCCGATTTCGCTTGTCTTTCTGAACCAGCTGATGCGGTATGGCGGTGAATACAAAATGCGCCATCTGCGCTTGTTTAACCGGCGGCAGGGCACCTACAATGTTAGCCGGGTACACGAAGATGTGTTGCTGAACGGACAGGTCGCTACTCTGAAACACCATTGCCTGCATTATAGCTACGCGTCGATTCATGACTATTTTGAGAAGTTTAACCGCTATACAACGGCTGGTGCTCAGGATCTGGCAGCGCGTGGAAAACAAGTCTCCGTCGCCAAAATAGCGTTCCGGATGCCGTTTTCGTTTGTACGGGAATATATTGTAAAACGGAACGTGCTGAACGGCTATCCCGGGTTTGTGTGGTCGCTTTTTTCGGCGATGTACCCGGTGGTTAAATACGCCAAACTTCGGGAAATGAACAGGCCGGCACCGGTCCTGAGCAAGCTGCCCAGGGTGTCAGAAGTAGAGACATGTTCCTGATTCGTATAAATAACAGCGTTACCCGGCCCGCGCGACATCGTGCGGGCATTTATTTGCCGTGGCATACCGGAATATCATCCGCAGCTCCGAACGGATGGCTGAACGAAACATGCTGAAACCCGCGGGTCAGCAGAATCATGGATACCAGCAACAGGCCGATTGGGGCCCACTGCCGGATACGGGCCGAAAACAACCGCTCAATCTGCGGACGGATGACCTGCATCAGCAGCAGGGCCGGTAATGTTCCGGCACCGAATAACGCCATAAACAGGGCCCCGTCCTGAGCCGTTCCGGTGGCACTCGCACCGGCCAGGGCACCATATACCAGGCCACAGGGCAGCAGCCCGTTAAGCGCTCCGACGGCCAGACGGGCCAGCGGATGCTGCTTACCCGCAAAAAGACGGTGTCCTTTATGCAGCCAGCTGCTCATTCGTGACGACGCGATATGCGGCAACCGCCCGACAGCACCCAGCAGCATCAGCATACCGGCAAAAATGGCCAGGTAGCTTTGCCAGCCCGCCCAGCTGACCAGATGGCCGAGGCTTCCGGCAGCCACTCCTAACAGGCTGTAAACACCGATGCGGCCAATGTGATAGGCGGTTACTGATGGCCACGTCCGGGAACCGAACCGCCCTCCCTGAGCGGTGAGGGCCCAAACGAGGGGCCCACACATACCCAGACAGTGGAGGCTGTTCAGTAAACCAAGGGTGAAACCAAGGTAAATCATAGCGGTTGGTTGTTAGTGCCTGTTTACGACGCCCTCATTCCAGTATTCCTGCTCACCGGCTTTCCAGCTGATCTGGAGTTTGTAATGTCCTTTGGGCACGTTTTCCAGGTCAACAATCTGATGGTGGTCTGTGATGGTTATGGTCCGGTCGTTTTTGCTGTTGGCAGGGCAGTAAAAATGAATAGTACCGGTGGGTTTGCCTAATCCGCCGGGAAAATCGACGAGCAGCTTCCTGTTGATCAGATGCCACTGTGCGGGTGTTTTCAGGGCCCGTGTGCGGTTTATGCGGTCTATTTTCTGTTGGTACTGAATTTCCTCGTCGTAGTACTTTTCGGTTACCAGATCAATTTTTTGGTTTATACTCAGGCTAACCAATACGCCGATCATGGCCACGAATCCGCCATACAACAATCCGATTCCCCAACCCCAATGCAGTTTCATGATGTTATCAGCTATATGAAGAATATATAATGCATAATGTGTAATGGGTAATGGTATTCTGACGATGAAAAATGCTGATTGGTGGCATAAGGAGCCGTACATTATTCATTGTTCATTTTCCATTATTCATTTCTACTGCTCCGGTGCTATAAATGTTGTTGTCACCGTTTCCGGTTTGGTACCGGCAGTGGAAACGGTTAACGTAAGTTCTGTTTTCCGTTTATGCAGGGCGCTGGCCGGCAGGATAATGAAAACCGAGCCTTCGCATGACTGGCCTTTCGGAACCGCAGCCGGTGGATTACCGATAAACTGGAGTTTACCGTTCACCCCTTCCAGCCGGATTTCGGGCTGGAGCACCTCATTGGTACGGTTGAAAATTTTGTAGGTATACAAGTTCTGAACCGTACCGTTGGGCAGTTCCTGATAGGGAGAACCGGGTGCCCGCAGGATATTCGTGCGGGTATCCGTGCGGGTGACGAGGGCAAAGCCAAGGACACCCCACAAAATGGCCAGAATTGCACTGTAGCCGATTGCCCGCATCGGGAAACGCTGCGGCTTCCCGGTCTGGATCGACTCTTCGGTGGTGTACCGGATCAGGCCGGTTGGCATGTTCACCGTTTCCATGATCGAGTCGCAGGCGTCGATGCAGGCGGTACATTGTACACATTCCAGCTGAGTGCCGTTCCGGATGTCGATGCCGGTCGGGCAGACAAAGACGCATTGTTTGCAGTCGATGCAGTCGCCGATTTGCCGGTCGGTATTTTTGCGCAGCTTGCCTCGTGGTTCGCCCCGGCGGTAATCATAAGCGACAGTCAGCGATTTCTTATCGGTCAGCACGCTTTGCAGGCGTCCATAGGGACATACGATGGTGCAGGCCTGTTCGCGCAGCCACGTAAACGAAAAGAAAAACAGGGCTGTGAAAACCAGAATGGCGATAAACAGGCTCCAGTTATGGGCTGGCGTATCGGTAATGACCTTCAATAGATCATCAGTACCGATCAGGTACGACAGCATCAGGTTGGCCACAAAAAACGAGATGGCCAGAAAAACTGTGTATTTCAGCACCCGCTTCGCCAGTTTCTGACCTGTCCAGGGAGCGGCGGCCAGCGCTTTTTGTTTCGCTCCGTCACCGTCGATGATGTATTCGATCCGGCGGAAGACCATTTCCATGAATAACGTTTGCGGACAGGCCCAGCCACACCACAAACGACCATATACACTGGAGAATAGCGCCACAAAAACCACGAACGATACCATCGCCAGACCGAACATCCAGAAGTCGGGAGGCCAGAAGGTAATGCCGAAGACAATGAACCGGCGTTCGAAGAAGTTAAAAAGAACGAGCGGCTCGCCGTTGATCCGCAGGAATGGTACCACGACCAGCACCGCCAACAGTACGGCAGTAAAAACGGAGCGGTAGCGGTACCATTTTCCCTTTGGTTTCTTTGGGTGGAGCCAAATCCGGTGGCCTGCCTCATCAACGATCGAAATGTGATCGCGGAAGGAATCCTCTGGCTGAGTACCTCCGGGCAGGTTATTAGTTGATGGTTCGGCAATCATGGAAGATCCTCGTTACTGCCATCGTCGGGTGGCAGTGTGATTGGCAAACCGGCAGACACACGAGGCTGTGGGGTGTGCCTGCCGGCCGCAGAATTATTTAAGCGCTACCTCTTTGGCAGCTCCTTCTTTATAGGCTTCTCCTTGCGGAGCTTTCGCATTCGGCGGGTTTGTGCCTTTAATGGTCAGTACATAGCTGGCAATCTTCTGAATATCCAGCGGCGTCATTTGGTTCTGCCACGCGATCATTCCTTTGTCCGGCACACCATACTTGATGGTTTTGAAGACGTTATGGATTCCTCCGCCATGCAGCCAGTACTCGTCAGTCAGGTTGGGACCAACACCACCCTGGCCCTGTGCGCCGTGGCAGGCCGCACATTTCTGTTCGAACAAGGTTTTGGCTTCGGCCAGCTGCCCTTTGTCGGTCACGGGGGTTACCGTGTTTTCGTTTATTTTGGCGGCTACCTTTTTCAGGTATTCCTCTTTTTCGGCGCTGGCTACCTGCATCGTTTTGTCCAGCTCGGCGAGTTGCAGATCACCGGTTTGGGCAATGTGGTAATGAACCAGGTAAATCAGGGCAAATATGATGGTGGTCGAGAACAGAAACTGCAGCCATGGCGGCATCCGGTTGTCGAGCTCCATGATGCCGTCATATTCGTGATCCTGCATCATCAGCTTATGCTCTTCCGAGATGGCATAGTTGACACCTCCGAAGCGTTTCCACCAGCGGCTCAGACCATTGCCTTCCGGTTCGGCAAACGCAGTGGCTGTATCGGCCGTAGGCTCGTTTACGCCGATGATTTTACGCATCAGGGCGACAATCGCCACCAGCAGGCCGATGACAAACAAGGCTACGATCAGCAACAGCGCCAGCAACATATACTGCACAAACTCTTCGGTGCCGGGGGCTTCTGCGGTTAAGAGCAGCAACGGCAGCAGGTTGGCCTGGAACGGAATGTTTTTCATCCCGTTTACTTCCCGGCGCGTCATCCGGAAAACCATCCACAACAGGATCATGAAGAAGGCAACGAACAGCAGGAGCGAGAACATCGGGTACACACTCACGCCGGTAATCGTTTCTAGATAGTGACGGAATTTCATAATCGGGTCAATGTTTATTTCGTCTCAGGATTCTCTGGGTTTGCTTTGATATCAGTACCCAACCGTTGCAGGTAAGCAATCAGGGCAATGATTTCTTTGTTTGGATTGGCCTTAATGCCCGCCCCTTTCAGGTTCGCTACAATTTTGTCTGCCTGTTTTTTCAGGTCATCGTTGGCGTATTTTTCGTAGCCGTCGTAGTAAGGGACTCCCAGCGTACGCATGGCCTTGATTTTATCCCCTGTGTTCGAAATGTCCAGATCGTTGTCGAGCAACCAGCCGTATGTTGGCATGATCGAGCCCGGCGACATACTGGTTGGGTCTTCCATGTGGTTGTAGTGCCATGAATCAGGGTACTTACCACCCACACGGTGCAAATCCGGACCGGTCCGTTTAGAGCCCCACTGGAACGGGTGATCATACACAAACTCACCGGCTTTTGAGTATTCACCGTAGCGTTCCAGTTCATCGCGGAACGGCCGGACCATCTGCGAGTGGCAGGTATAACAGCCTTCGCGGATGTACAGGTCTCGACCATGTAACTCAAGCGGCGTGTACGGCTGTACGCTGGCAATCGTCGGTACGTTTGATTCTACCATAAACGTCGGGATGATTTCGACCAGACCACCGATCAGGACAATCACCAGCGACAGCACCATGAACTGAATCGGACGGCGTTCGAGGGCACGGTGCCAGAACTCCCCTTTTTCGTGAGTGGCGTGGAACAGACGGGCTGCCTGTGTTGACTCTTCAGGAATCAGTTTACCCGAAAGGGCTGTTTTGGCCAGGTTATAGCAACCAACCACGAAGCCACCCAGGTAGAGTACCCCGCCAATGCCGCGGAGGGCATACAGTGGTTTCAGAGCCGTTACGGTCTCCAGGAAGTTAGGGTATTTCAGGAAGCCTTCATCCGTAAAGGCTTTCCACATCGAGCTCTGCATGAAACCGGCCCAATACATCGGAACGGCATAGAACAGGATACCCAGTGTGCCGGCCCAGAAGTGGAAATTGGCCATTTTAGTCGAAAACAGCGGTTTCCCGTACAGGCGGGGGAACAGCCAGTAAAGCATACCAAAGGTCAGAAAGCCGTTCCAGCCGAGAGCGCCTACGTGTACGTGGGCGACGGTCCAGTCGGTAAAGTGGCTGATGGCGTTTACGTTTTTCAGCGACAGCATCGGGCCTTCGAACGTGGCCATCCCGTAAGCCGTTACCGCGACTACCATGAATTTCAGTACGACATCATCGCGGACTTTGTCCCAGGCACCACGCAGGGTCATCAGACCGTTTACCATACCACCCCATGATGGCGCAATCAGCATGATCGAGAACACAACCCCCAGCGACTGTGCCCAGTCGGGCAGCGACGTATACAGTAAGTGGTGCGGGCCGGCCCAGATATAGAGGAAGATCAGCGACCAGAAGTGAACGATAGACAGGCGGTATGAGTACACCGGCCGGCCGGCTGCTTTGGGCAGGAAGTAGTACATCAGGCCCAGATACGGCGTGGTCAGGAAGAAGGCCACCGCATTGTGGCCATACCACCACTGCACCAGCGCATCCTGTACACCGGCATACCAGGAGTAGCTTTTTGTGAGGCTGATCGGCAGCTCAACAGAGTTAACGATGTGCAGCACGGCAACCGTTACAAGGGTAGCAATGTAGAACCAGATCCCAACGTAGATGTGTTCAATCCGGCGTTTGATGATGGTACCGAACATGTTGATACCGAATACCACCCAGATCAGGGTAATGGCAATGTCAATTGGCCATTCCAGTTCGGCATATTCCTTACCGGTTGTCAGACCCAGCGGCAGCGACAGCGCAGCCGCCAGAATAATCAGTTGCCAGCCCCAGAAGTGAATCTTGCTGAGGGTATCGCTGAACATCCGCGCTTTCAGCAGGCGTTGCATGGAATAATACACACCGGTAAAAATACCGTTACCGACGAAGGCAAAAATGACGGCATTGGTGTGCAGCGGCCGGATCCGGCCGAAGGTTGTGTACGGAATACCGAAGTTCAGGCTTGGGTACGCCAGCTGGAAAGCGGCCAGGACCCCTACCAGCATACCGATAAAGCCAAAGATCAGGGTAGCAACAGCGAAGTTCCGGACAATGGTGTTATCGTAGGAAAATTGCTCCAGATCCACCGGGCGTGCGTGCGCCGGATCCCGGTGGCCGGGTGCCGGTGGCAGGTCTGTTGCAACACCCCCGCCGGCGGTTTCTTTCAACAAGTCTTTTTGAATCATGGCACTGAGTAATTATAGGACGGAAGAAGGATTTTCGTTATCGTCGAACAGGATCCGGACCGAAGGCGTATAGTCGTCGTCGAATTGCCCCCGCCGGACCGACCAGACGAAAGCACCCAGGAATCCCCCGGCTACAATCAGACTAAAGGTGATAAGTACATAGATAGCAGCCATAGCTTTGTCATTTTGGATACACAAAGCTACCGCCTGCCCATCTGCGGGTACATGATGGGTATCAGCGGCGAAATATGATATTAATCAGATAAGTAAGCGCCGTAGGGCGATTAGGTTACGCGAGGTTATTCTGGTTGTATTTGCTGACCCAGAAACTGCCGGTCGCGAAGAGGCAGAGCAGGATGTAAAGAATCTGGTTGGTTTTCCAGTAAAAGTCGAAGCGTTCGGCTTCGTGTTCGGTGAAGGCGTACTGGCTGAAGAGGTAAATAAAAAACGTGCCTGTGCTGTAGAGCAGCAGACCGGCACTGAGCCAGAAGAGGGGATAGACCAGCAGATTGCGGACCCTGAGCTGAGTCATCCACCAGGAGAAGGTAATGAGGATAATCACAATGATCATCAGCCGGAAAATGGCGTGGCCGAAGGCGGAAAATTCATTGGCTTTCAGGTCAATCCAGAAGCTGACCGCGACAGATGCAAAGGCAAGACCTGTCAGCAGGCGAATCCAGAAGCGCTGGGTCGGGAATGAAGCCGCCTGATCATAAATACCACCCAGCAGCAGGATGTCGATCAGGATAGAGCCATTGTAGATGTGGAGGTTATGCCAGCCGTTAAGCGCATACCAGATCGTCAGGTTGATCTTCAGGAAAGACAATAAAAAATAGATTACTGCCAGCCGGATTGCCTTTTCTTCGTGTTGCCAACGATAAAAGCCAATCACGACCGGCAGTAATACCAGTAAATCTTCAATGTAATCGAGGGGATATTTTTGGGCACTCTCTAAAATTGTATCCCACATAAACGCATGTTTATTGACCTCCTGAACAATGTGTCGGGCATGGCATACCATCGCCGTAAGTACCGGAATCATCATCGCCCGGCATATCCTTTAATCCGTCGGGTACACGGTGGATGTCGTTTCCGTGTTTATCGATGCCTACCAGAATCAGACTTGGTTTACCTTCATTACGGCCGTAATAGATACGGATACCCCTACAGCTTTCATTGCTGAAAATCTGATCGAATACCTCCTTACTGAAGGCTTCGGCGTTGATACGGGTGGCACGGTCCGGAAACTCTTTCTGGTATTGGTCAATGCGGGGACGCACTTCGCTTATCTTGAATTGCCGGCCGGCACGATCGAACGGGAATGGCTCATTTATGTCTTTCACTGTTTGAAGGAATTTAGTCGTAACTTCTTTCAAATATGTAGCATAAAAGTGCCATATGGGCCATTATATGAATAAATGCCGTAATTTTCCCGAGCGGAATGCGTAGTTTTACGCAGTCTGCCTACCCGAAAAATACCGGAATTTATAATTGCGTAGTTATGCGCTAAAACATGGCCTTTGCTGGCATTACTTTTGCAAAGAACTTACAGAAAAGACTATAAACTATAATTTCTCATCTCATAGGTTAGGTGAAAAGAGCCGGAGCATTGCACCGGCTTTTTTTTATCGTTTCACCTGAACCGGCAGGTCTTCCAGCTGCGCATAACTCAGCTTCCAGGTGTTATCATCTCCCTTTTTCCAGAGCAGGATAAAATTACCTTCGCCAATGCCGTGAGGCTGGTCAGGGGTTTCGGGTAAGACATCAACCGAGAAAGTACCGGCTTCGTAAGCCGTTTTCTCGTCAACTGTTGAACTGATGACGTTTGTTTTCAGGTCATTAAGGGTCGGTAAGGTCTCCCGTACCCATTTGCTGCCTACTTCGGATTTTCCTTTATAGTGAGCGTTACCCTGCACAAACTGAACGTCTTCGGCCAGAAAGCCAATGATTTTATCCGGCTCCTTGTTGTTCCAGGCCGAAATAAACTGCTGATTCAGATCCTGTATGTTGACGGAGTCGCCCGATTTTGAACAGGCGGTTAAGAAGGCTGTTGCGAAAACAAGCCAAAGAAATGATTTCATGATGTTGAGCTTTTTGTGAATGATGAAAAGCGGCATCCGGCCCCTCGCCGGATGCCGGATGAATTACCAGCTTTTCCGCCGGAATTCCGACGACGCGTAAGGTGCCGACTGATCGCCGACCGAGTTGTTGGGCAGATAAACCGCCGTATTGACATAGGCAGCCGGGCTGGCTACGGCACTGTAAACCGGTGCCTGAGCCGCTGCATTGACCGCCGCGTTAGCCGGGGTTACCGGCAACGGTTTTTTTGCTGCCTCAGCGCGGGCAAGGGCGGCCCGCTCAGCGGCAGCGCGCTCTGCGGCGGCGCGGGCGCGGGCTTTGTTCTTATTATCCTGATGTTTACCGATGGCGTAACCGGCTGCACCGCCTACTACACCGCCGATAACACCGCCTACCACGCGGTTCCGTTTATTGATAATGGCACCGGCTGCCCCACCGGCAGCTGCTCCGATCACTGTACCACGAGCCTGCGGACTCCATTTACGGCGCTGTGCAAAGCTCGACACGTCGAATGTTAACACAAGGGCCAGTGTAAGTATGAATAAATTGCGGATCGTTTTCATTGTTTTGTCGTTTAAAATGCTGACTTGCTTACGGTTTTTGTTCAAACTGAAGGACTTATATGAAGGTTTCGGATTTTTATTTTCCTGCCCTCCGTTTAGTAGCTCCCGGCTTTTCAGTAGCTGAACAAGATGTTAGACAGCCGGAAGGCCGTTGTTGTTTAAACAGCCATTCCGGAAAATCGATGAAATCCGGTATCCGGTCGACAGATCCGGCCTCCGGATGGATGAGGGGTGCGGTTGCCGGCCCATGAAAAAAATCAGCATCAGTGGCCCCATCCGGTAACCTTCCGGAGCAACTGGATCAGCAGCACGGGGAGCAAACCCGCTGCCAGAATCAGTTCCAGAGGGGCGGCGGTCAGTTCCTGAATTGAGAGGACGCTCCGCAGGAACGGCACAAAATAGGTGAGCAACAGGATGCCCGTACAGAGCAGAATGGCCCACCAGATATATTTATTCCGCGTGATCTCATTTTTAAATAACCGGCCGAACGTGACATCACCGGAGTACAGATTAAACACGTGAAAGAGTTGGGCCACCGACAGGCTGTAAAACGTCACCGTGTTGGCTTCAGCCTGTGTAAAACCCAGTTCATGGATACCGATCCAGAAAATACCCAGCACCGAAAGGGTCATGGCCAGCGCATAGGCAACCACCAGCCGCCAGTCAGCGGCGATCAGGATGGGTTGCTTCGGGTCGCGGGGCGGTTCGTGCATCAGTTGCCGGTTTTCGCGCCCGACGCCCAGTGCCAGCGCCGGAAATACGTCGGTGACGATGTTGATGAACAAAATCTGGAGCGGCAGCAGCGGATTGCCGACATTCAGAAAACCGGCAAACGTGACGACAAAGATCTCGCTGAGGTTACACGACAACAGAAAAAGGACAAATTTGCGGATGTTCTCAAAAATAACCCGTCCCTGCCCGATGGCTTTCACAATCGAGGCAAAGGAGTCGTCTTTCAGGACCATATCGGCAGTTTCGGCGGCTACCTGAGTTCCCCGAAGCCCCATCGCAATCCCAATATCCGACTTCTTGAGCGCCGGCGCATCATTGACACCGTCGCCAGTCATCCCGACAATGTCGCCGTGCTGCTGGTACAGGTCAATCATGTCGAGTTTCTGGGCCGGATTCACCCGCGCAAACACGCGGCTTTCCATAATGCGGGCCTTTTCGGCATCCGATAGCTCGCCAATGGGTTTCAGGTCTTTGCCGGTAAGCACCAGCGTTTCATCCTCATCCACCAGTTTCACCTGTCTGGCAATGGTCAGGGCGGTGGCCGGATGGTCGCCGGTAACCATGATGACCTTAATACCGGCTTTGCGGCATTCTTCCAGCGCCGGTGTTACTTCTGTGCGTGGCGGGTCGAGAAAACCGATCAGGCCCAGATAGGTCAGGTCGCTGCCGGCAAAGTCATCGCCGGGTCTGGTATCTGTGGTGCGACAGGCAAACCCCAGTGTCCGTAGCCCGTCGGCGGCCATTTGCTCCGACACGTCCTGTTGCGCCTGGCGGGTTTTCTCATCAAGGCCGGTACACCGCTCCATGACTTCCTCAATCGCCCCTTTCACCGCAACGAAGTATTTCCCGCCGGGGGCGGGCATCTCGGCCAGCTGCCCGGCGTTTACCTCGTGCAGCGTTCCCATGATACGGGTGTCGGAACTGAACGCCTTTTCCGCCTGCCGTGGCCACTGACTTTTAAGCGTGTCAATATCCTTGCCGGTGCTGTAGGCCCATTTCAGCAGAGCTACCTCAACCGGATCGCCGATTTCTTTGTGGGGTTCCTGATCCGTGTCATAGTCCGCATTATTACACAGGATACCGGTCAGCATCAGCAACTGGCTGTTGTCTGTTGCCGGTAAAGCCTGATCCCCTGCCGAAACGCGCTGTGTTTTTGCAGCGGCATCAATTTGAAGCTCAGCATAGCCCTCCGGTGTCTGGATGGCGTGTACTTCAATCCGGTTCTGGGTGAGGGTGCCGGTCTTGTCGGTGAAAATAACGTTGGTACTGCCCAGGGTTTCCACCGCCGATAACCGTTTTACGATTACCTTTTTACGGGCCAGCCGCAGCATGCCATACGCCAGGGCGATGGTCGAAACGACTGACATACCCTCAGGGATAGCGGCAATAGCCAGCGCAACCGACGTTTTGATGAGCGATTCCGGCTCTTCGCCCCGGAGCAGGCCCACGCCCAGAAACAGGATGGCCAGCCCGAGCGTCACCCAGATCAGGACCCTGGCCAGCGAGTCGAGCTTTTCTTCGAGCGGCGTAGCGGTCCGTTCGGCTTCTTCGACCATAGTGGCAATTTTGCCCAGTTCGGTCTCCTGTCCGATGCCGGTGACGACGGCCTTACCGTTGCCGGCCGTCACGGCTGTACCTTTAAACAGGCGGTTATACTGGTCGCCCAGCGGCGCATCGGCTTCGGGCGTGTCAGTCTGCTTGGCAACGGGCAACGACTCGCCGGTCAGCGACGACTCGTTGACTTCGAGCTGATTGACGTCGAACAGGTTGGCATCAGCTGCCACCACATCACCGGCTTCGACGATCAGCACGTCGCCGATGGTCAGTTCTTCCGATGATATTTCGTGGACGCGGCCGTTGCGCAGCACGCGGGCGGGAGCCGTATCCATTTGCCGGAGCGCATCCATCGACTGTTGAGCGTTCCATTCCAGCACAAATCCGGTTATGGCGTTGATCAGTACAACAGCAATGATGGCCCAGCCCTCAACCGTATCCTCCAGGACAAAGGAAATGACAGCGGCGGCGGCCAGAATCCAGACAATGATGCTGTTAAACTGTCGGACTGCTATCTGAAAAGCTGATTCCCGTTTGGCTTCCTGAAGTGCATTCGGACCATGCTCGTCAAAACGCTGTTTTGCCTCAGCGTCAGTCAATCCGCGTTGCAGATCGACCTTGAATTGGTCGGGTAATCCGGCTACCGGAATTTGATGCGGTAGCATAGGGGGATTCGAAGCCTTGGTTGTCATAACGCGTGTATAGAAGTAGTACTAAGCTAACGGGATTCGGTATATGAAAGTTAGTAATGTGTCTTTAAATATACTTTTGTCACTCGTTGCTACTATATAGTGCATATCGTGTTAAGTTTTAGTAGTTTTATTCGTTCATGTAATTCCTCAATCCGACAATACCCATTATGAACCCTGCAATACCTTTCTCCATGCATACCGATGGAAGCAGGCCTGCTGAAGCCATCATTCCTACCTATGTCTATGCCGTCGTTTTTTCGTCGCTCTGCATCGTCTGGGGGTTACTCTGGGACATTATGTGGCACACCAGCATTGGCCGCGACGGCCTGCTATCGCCCCCGCACCTGCTGATCTATGTCGGTGCGATTGTCTCCGGTCTCTTTTCGGGCTACAAAATCCTGGACCTTACCTTCCGGCGGAACCATCCGGAGCGGGCAGGAGCGGTGCGTTTCTGGGGAATTTTCTACGGATCGCTGGGAGCGTTGTACTGCGTTTGGGGAGCCATTGCCATGCTGACGTCGGCACCGTTCGACGACTGGTGGCACAACACCTACGGGCTGGATGTCCAGATTCTGACTCCGCCGCATACGGTGCTGGTGCTGGGGATGATGTTTGTTCAGTTCGGGGCCATGATTGGTGTCTTGGCCATTCAGAACAAATTCCGCGACCGTGCGCCGGAAACCGATGATCAGCAAAGGCAGGCACAACGCCTGAAACTGCTGTTCGGCATTTCGGCCGGTCTGCTGCTGGCGGTGTGGTTTACGCTGCTGTCGGAGCAGATGGGGCGTTACGATGCCCACAGCTCCTCGTATTACCAAACGGCGGCTATTTTCTTCCCGATTTACCTGCTGGCGGTCAGCCGTGCGTCGCTGCTGCGTTATCCGCTTACGACGATTACGGCCGTTTACATGCTGGCCATGCTGATTCCGAGCTGGATTCTGCCTTTTTTCCCGGCAACCCCGAAGCTGGGGCCGGTCCTCAATCCGATTACGCACTATCAGGCGTTTGTGTTTCCGCAGTTGCTCATCATTCCCGGTTTCCTGCTCGATAAACTGATGCATCGTTATAACGGTAAGCTGAATGACTGGCTGCTGGCACTCATCGCCGGTATTTTGTTCGTCGCGGTATTATCAGTGGTGCAGTGGCACATGGGAACGTTTCTGCTGGAATCGCCGCTGTCGCGCAACCGCCTTTTTCTGTCAACGTCCTGGTATTACGGCAGTGACCCGACCTGGGAGTACCGGTATAAGTTCTACCCGAATAACGAAGACACATTGCCGGTATTTCTCAAGGGCATTGCCATGGCCATGGTTTATGCCGTCGCGTCGGCCCGTATCGGTTTGTGGTGGGGCAACTGGATGAAGCGGGTTCAGCGTTGATCTGTTGTTTCTTTTTTGTCATGCTGAGCTTGCCATCTCATTGGCTTCCGTTTGCAAAAGATCAAAGATGCTTCCTGCGTCAGCATGACAAATTCATTAACAAAAGCATGTACATCAAATGAAGCGATACATAAAACTATTCCTCTTCCTGATTTGCCTGATGCCGGTTGCGGTATGGGGGCATGTCGGCAGTTCTGGTGTGATTGTTCAGAAGCAGGCCGGTAAATACCAGCTGCTGATTAGCGTAAATCCGCCGGATGTAGTACCGGGAACCGCTAAAGTTACCGTCATCGTCGAGAGCGGCAACGTCCAGTCGATCATGGCGCGGCCGGTCTACTTCTGGTCGGGAGATGAAGGCGCTCCGTCGCACGACGAACTGACGCCGGTAAAAGGTATGCCCGGTCGTTTTGAAGGCGTGGTCTGGCTGATGGACTCCGGATCATCGAGCATCCAGCTTGAGTTGCTGGGTCCTGATGGTAAGGAAATGGTCGTTGCGCCGGTTGTATCGATGGCAACGGCGCAGCGCGATATGCCTGCGGGAACTGGTGTGGTGCTGGCTATTCTGGGGGTCTTGCTGGTGATTCTGATGGTGACCATCATTGGCGCCAGTAGCGCCGATAGCGTCATTAAGCCAGGGGTAGCCGCACCGGCCCGGTTGGGGCGTAAGCGGCTGATCGGCATGGGTATCGGCGGGCTGGTGCTGGTCCTGATGCTGACCGGTGGCCGTTTCTGGTGGAATAGCTGGGCCGCAAACTACCAGAACCATCAGCTCTATAAACGCACGAAAATAAAGACAACCGTTGCCGTAAAAGAGGCACAACCGGTGCTGACGGTGCAGATTGACTCCAGCGAATTCAGTAAGCGGGGCCGTCGCCGGATGGTGAGCTTTATCCTGCCTGACCACGGTAAGCTGATGCACGTTTTTCTGGTCCGGACACCCGGCCTCGATGCCTTTGCGCACCTGCACCCCGACCGGCGCGATACGCTGAACTACGAAAGCAAACTGCCGAACCTGCCGGGCGGAAAATACCTGGTCTATGCCGATGTGGTCTACCGCAGCGGGTTTGCCGAAACCATGGTCGATACGGTAGAGGTGCCGTCGGTAAAAGTATCGGCGGCACAGGCGGCAGCCCGCACCCAAACCGACCCCGACGACAGCTGGCTGGTGACCGAACCGATGGGTGTTAAATCAAATGCAATCGGTAAGCTGCATCTTGATGACGATATGGTTGCCTGCGGCAAGCCGTCGGCCAGTGTGAAGCTCGACGATGGTTCGACGATGTTCTGGAACGATAAGCCGGGGCCCGTCCTGGAAGCCAATCAGTTGTATACACTCCGGTTTGCCGTTGCCGATGAAGCCGGCAAACCAGCGAAGCTGGAGCCGTATCTCGGTATGCAGGGACATGCCGCCATTGTGCGTTCGGACGGGACGGTCTATATTCACCTGCACCCCGTTGGTACGTATTCGATGGCGGCAGAAGAAACGCTGTTAAGCCGCATTGCCGACACTACCCGTTCGTTTAAATACCCCAATGCAAAACAATTCCGGGATAGCATTGATGCCTATGTCGCGAAAGTGAAAACACTGCCCGAAGCCGAAAAAAACAAACTGCTGATGAGCAGTATGCCGGCTATGAACCACACAATGAAGACCAATAACATGGTTGAATTCCCGTATGCGTTCCCACGGGCAGGACATTACCGCATCTGGGTGCAGGTGAAGCGTAACGGTAAGGTGCTGACGGGCGTGTTTGATACCCAGGTGAAAGAGACCCTGATGTAAAAAATCCGGTTTGGCCTGAACCGTTTCGGGCTAAACCGGATTTTTTATGCATATGAAATATGGTTTAGTTCTCTGCCTGTCGCTGCTGAGCCTGACGGTTTCGGGACAGGTGCTGCGGAAGCGGACAGTAAAGCTGATGGGCAGCCGCTTCGACATTACCATTGTCGACCGTGATTCGCTCACTGCCGAAAAACGCATTGATGAGGTGATCGCGGAGGTGACCCGCATCGAATACCTGATTTCGGACTGGAAAGCCGAAACGCAGGTTTCGGAAGTAAACCGGCAGGCGGGGATCAGGCCGGTGCGGGTAGACGCTGAAGTCTTTGCGCTTGCCGAACGGGCCATTGCGCTGTCGGAACTGACAAACGGCGCGTTCGATATCAGCTTCGCAGCCATGGACCGTATCTGGAAATTTGATGGCTCAATGACCGCCATGCCGACGCCGGCAGCTATCCGGAAATCAGTCGAAAAAGTGGGCTACCGAAAAATTGTGCTGGACAAAAAGGCCTCGACTATCTTCCTGACCCAGAAAGGGATGAAGATTGGTTTCGGGGCCCTCGGCGAAGGCTATGCCACCGACCGGTGCCGGGATATGATGCTGGCGAAAGGCGTTCAGGCGGGTATTGTCAACGGCTCGGGCGATATGAGTACGTGGGGCAAACAGCCGGACGGCTCCGACTGGCAGATCGGCATCACCAACCCTTTTCGGCAGGATACCCTGTTTGCCGTTATTCCGCTGAAAGAAGGATCGGTCGTGACGTCGGGGAGTTATGAAAAGTATGTGGTGTTCAACGGCAGGCGCTACGCCCATATCATCAATCCGGCAACGGGTTATCCGGCCACCGGTCTGTGCAGTGTTACGGTATTGGGCCCGAGTGCCGAACGCGCAAACGGTTTCAGTACGTCGCTGATGGTCCTAGGCAGGGAAGCGGGCCTCCGGCTGATTAACCGCTATCCTGCTTATCGCTGCATCATGATCACCGACGATGGCCGCGTCTTCACCTCCCGGAATCTGAAGTTGTAATGCGACCCGGTCCGTGATACAGAGCTTGTGATACAGGTTTAATAACAATCCGTCCGGATTTGATTCCGTGACTGGTAATAGCTGACTGCCTGGCCGGTCCGTGCCTGGCTGATGGTGTCGAGAATCGCCAGGACATCCTTCTGCATCGCCAGCGAGCCGCAGAGCATCAACACACCGCCTTCGGCTAACACCCGGCCAATTAGGGTATGGTCTCTCGTAATCAGATCACTGACATACTGTTTTTCTCCTTCACGCGAGAGCGCAACCGAAAGCGTATCCAGACGCTGTGTAGCGAGCTGCTGGTCCAGAAACGGCTGGTAGAGGTCAAGTGATGCCTGATTCCGGAAACCACAATACAGGTAACAAGGCGTCTGGGCTATATTCTGGCTGATCATGCCGAGAAACGGCGCAATCCCCGTACCGTTCGAAATCATGACAACGGCCGGTGTGTTGACCGGAAAATGAAAATGCGGATTGCTCACAATGCGGGCGCGGATGGTTTCGCCGGTCGTTAACCGGTGCAGGAACCCTGACCCCAGCCCTCCCGGATGCAACCGGACACTGAGCTGTATCGCATCGCCCAGGACGCCAATCGAATACAGGCGCTCCCGATGGTCGCCGGCGGGGTAAATAGCCAGTAAATCGCCCGAGGTAACAGGAACCGCCGATGTGGTCTTCAGCCGGATCAGGAAGGTATCGTCGTTGGCGTCTGCCGCAGAATGGGCCGTTACCTGTAGGGTGTCGAGGGTGGCAGGATCAAGCGTCAATGTTTCGGTGGCTACCTCAATCGGGATGCCTGCCTGCTGTGCCCACGCTTTGGTCCACAGACTGAACTCCGCCAGTGATTTGTCATTAACGGTATGTACGTCGACCAGCGGAGTGGCCCGGGGCTGTTGTTCCAGCCGGTTGTGTATGTCGAACGCAAATTTACAGAAGTCCGGATAGGCCGTTGACCCGAAACCAACGACCGAGTACCGCAGTGGATTCGGTTGGGAAACCGTAGCAAGCAGCGACTCAAATTTAGCGGCATTAGTCGGGGCATCGCCCAGCCCGTAGGTCGACGTCAGTATGATCAGGTGCTCCGCTTTGGGGTAGGTGCGGTAGCTGTTAAGCTCAGCAAGCCAGGCTTTTTCGCCCCGTTGCACCAGTTGCTGATGCACGAGCTGAGCAAACCGGTAGGTGCTGCCGTTTTCCGACCCCACCAGAATAATAAACCGGCTTTCATCGGCGGTATACTGGTTTTTCACACGTTTGCCCCGGCGTTTCAGCGTAATGGCGAAGCCGGAGTAGATGAAAAACAGGATGTTGGCCGAGGCAATGGCCAGTATCAGTGCCCAGACGGTATTGGTCCGGCCGGTGTGCAGATTGAGGCTTAACTGGCTTACAACCAGAGCGGTCGGATAAAGCGATTCGGTCAGAATATCGCCGGTTACCTGGTTAACGGTAATCTCCCGGTCGTTTAGTTTAAGGGTGTAATAGTCTTCCGCATCTTCGGAGAACGGGAAGGCAATGGTTTGTACGTCGGCGAGGCGGGTGTTTTTGAAGACCGGCAGGTCGGATAGCGAAAGAGCCGGTTTGGTTCGGATGGCGTCCGGGTCGACGTCCGGCGACAGCACCTTTGTTGGCAGCAACTCAAAGCGTATGACCGAAAGATACGTACCGGTCAGCGCAATGATCAGGATAATAATCAGGGATAGACGCCCGAGCGTAACGTGGTAATACTGTGCCGAATTCTCCTTAACGATGCGGGTAAAAAAGCGTTTGAGACCGCGTTGCCGCTGGATAATCAGAATGGTTCCGGATACCGCAATCAGAAACAGCAGAAAGGCCGTTAACCCCATCAGAAAACGACCGGCCTCGTGGTAGAACAGGGAGCGGTGCAGGGTAGTAACGGTCTGGAAAAACTCGCTCTGGCCCGATGGCTTACCCAGCACGTTACCGGTTTTCGGATCAATATAGGCTGTCAGGTTTTTGCCCTCCTCATCACTGGCCTTAGTGACAACAAACTGGTTATGGTCGACGGAAAGCTCACTGATGTCGGGAAAGCTTTTTTTCAGCACCGGCAAGGCGTCTGCCAGGGTAATCTGTTCGAAGTCAGCAGGACGGTAGGGCTGCTGTTTTTCCAGAACGGGCTCAAATGCCAGGATGATGCCGGTGACAGAAGCCAGTACCAGCAATAACGAAGAAGATACAGCCAGTAGTAAATGGCTGTATCTCCAGATTGAAATAGTCATTGAGTAAATCAGTTGTTTGCACTAAAGCGCACGTAGCGGATATAGCCCGTTCCTTCGCTTTTGGCCGCGAGGCTTTCGGTCGTCAGCGGAATTTCCAGATCGTTTACGTAGTACTTCTTATCCTCCACGGCGCTTTCGAACCGCAGCTTATACCCCGCATTTACTTTCGCATTATCAATGTCGATAATGCTGACGGTGCGGTCGCCGCCCGCTACCGACGCACCGGTAATGGCGCTGATGTTAGCTGGCTTTTTGGCAAAGGCCTTGTGCCACTCCTTTATGTCCGGATACCATTTTTTGTCGGAGCCCAGCACGTAGAGCGTCTTGTCGTATTTACCTTTCGGATCAATGATCGAGATGACCATATAGGCCCCTTCGCCCATGTAGTTCGTCATCTGAATCATGCACTTATACTTTGTCGTTTGCGCCGATGACGTCGCGGGTTTTACGAGCAGTAAACCCAGCATGAGCACAAAAATGCGGCAGATCGCAGCCATATAGTTATTTCAGGAAGTTAACGGATACTTTGTTTTTTGTCAGCGATTCGTTTTCGCTGGCCAGGTCGAAGGCGGTTTCGTTGAAGCTGGTCTGTGCTTCTTTTTTGGCACCGATCGACAGCAGATACTTCAGCATGTTATCGTCCTGCGACACCATGGCGGCTTTGTGCAGGGCGGTCAAGCCTTCTTTATTTTTAGCGTTGATATCAATCTGAAGGGCTTCCAGTTTTTTCAGCAGCTTAATGTCGTTTTTCGTAACGGCTAAATGATAAAGCGTGTTGCCGTTTTTCTGCGGTGCCGCCAGCGAAACGCCTTTGTCCTGCAACAGTTTCAGCTTCGCGTCGAAATCGGCAGCCTGCCGCGGGGTATATGACTGAATCAGGTGCGCCGCCAGATTGTCGCCGCTCTGATCAACTACCGCCACCGAGGCACCCTTACGGATCAGGTACTGCACCACCTCCGGCGAGTTGCTGCGTACTGCCATGGTCAGGGCCGTAAGTCCCTTCTGATTGGCCTGATTGATGTTTTTCACCTGCGGCAGCAACAGGGCGATGGTGGCTGTATCGCGGTTTGTTGCCGCTGCGTTCATGAATGCCGTATTCCCCTCGGCATCTGCTTTGTTTACGTCAACGCCTTTGCCGATAAAATAGGTAATAATCTCTTGCTGACCCGGACGGCGGACAATGGCATGCAGAACCGTTTCACCTTCCTTGCCGGTTGCCGTTGGCTTGAGGCCGAGGCTTTCCAGATATTGATATACCTCCAGATTGGCTGAGCTGCCGCGTCCGCCCTGACTGGCCATCAGCAGCGCATCGTTGGTGGCCGGTACGCCACGTTGCAGCAAGGTTTTGAGCACCGTGATGTTGCCGCCACGGGCCGCATAGGCGAAGGCATTGCGGCCGGCCGCATCTTTGCTTTTAATATCCAGCCCTTTAGCCGTGAAATAGTCCGTTAGTTTGAGCTCCTTGTCGTTGGCAACGGCTACCAGCAAGGCATTGGCACCGTCGTGGTTCAGGTCTTTTTTGAGATCGGCCCCTGCTTTCAGGCAAAGGTCATAAACAGCGGTATTTTGCTGGCCACCGGCGGCGGCAAAGTTCAGGGGCGTCATGCCGTGGCTGTCACCAACATTGGCTTTTGCTCCTTTGGCAATCAGAACCTCCATGATCGCGGTGTTCCCCCGGCTTGCGGCCCAGTGCAGGTACGTCCGGCTGTCGTGCGTGATCTTGTCAACGGCGTTGCCGGGCTGTTCGAGAAGGTATTTGATGGTTTCGTCGGGAGCGCCTGCATTGATGGCCATCACGACCGGATCAAACGAGGACGGGTTCAGCTGCGATGGGCTGTTGCCTTTTTCCACCTCGGCTTTCACCTGACCGACATCCGGTTTGTTGCGCCAGAATGCCTGATCCAGTAATGTATTGGTCTGAGCCTGTGCCGATAAGGTAAAGATCGCTGCAATCGCAACAAGTAGCTTTTTCATGATCGTAAGCCGGTGAAATGCCCGTTTATATATGCTTGTTATTTAGACTAATTATAATGTGTTGCAAATATAGGGGCTCCGGCTGAGAAAAAAAGCAAATACTGACAGAAATCAGGGAAAAGGGGAGGAATGAATGGTGGCGTGCGGGCGCTGTTTGCTGACAGAGCCCGCTAAAATGAATAGACCACAAAAACGAATGCACCACATAGGCACATAGAAAACAAAGATTTATGAAACGCTTATGTGCTCTATGTGCCTGTGTGGTATGATACCATGTAATGCCTGCTGAGGGCTTTCCGTAAGATTATAAAATGGTGGTAGCTGACAGGAAGATATCGCTTCCCGTATGTTCAGCACCCTTACTGCCGCCCGGGCTCGATGATGCGTTTGGCGCGGAGGAAGCGCTTTAGCTCATACTCATCAAAATTCGGGGCCGACGGGCTCATGCTGCTGATCCGGACTTTGCCCGACGCATGGATAAACTCGTTGTTACCGATCCACATACCTACGTGTACGACACGCTCCGGTTTTGCCTGAGTGGCCTGTTCACCGAAAAACAGCAGATCGCCGGGGCGCATTTGCGAAAAGTCGCCGTTTGGCGTCTCAACGGGTGCGCCCTCGTGTACCTGCTGCGAAGCGTCGCGCGAGAGTTCAAGGCCGTTGAGGCGGTAAATAGTTTTGGTAAAGCCGCTGCAATCCATGCCTTTAACCGACGTGCCGCCCCACAGATACGGAATGCCCATCAGCGTCTTTGCGGTTTTCACCACCGACGTTTCCGTTGGTTTAGCGGCGGCCAGCCATGTTTTCAGCGGCTGGGCGTCGGTTTTAACGATATAGCCGGTGCGGCCGTCGGGATAACGCACCTGATAGAATTTCTTGTCTTCTTTTTCAACTACCAGCTGATCGCCCGCTACCAGATCCGACACCGTCTGCGACTCGCGGTCGGGCTGGCTGTAGCAAAAACCGAAAGGCTGGGTATAGATCACTTTGTCGGCCTGTTGCCAGCGGTCGAACTCCGCTTTGGTCATACGCTGAAAACCACCGAAATCCACCCAGGCAATGTATTTGTCCTGCATTTGGGCGAGATACCAGCCCCGTTCCTTGTCCCAGATCCGCAGCGGCATACCAAGCAGTGCCTGGGTGGCCAGTTCAGCAGCGTCGCGGGGCTGCGAGCGGAGGTTGGCGACCGACACGTTAACCACACCATACACCTGCTCGCCAAGGACAGGCGCAGGCAGTTCCTGAATCTGATCAGCCACGGTAGCGCCTTGCTGCCGGAGTTTAGTCAGGAGGGTTTGGTGAGCCTCGGGCAGGTTGGTTTTGCCTTTGAGCGTCCCTGCCGAATCAACCTCAATCTGGAAAATAGCGACCCGCTTGTCCGGGGCATATTGTTGCCGGACGGCATCAATCGTCTGGGGTACCGTTTGGGCCAGTGCCGCTCCTGACAGGCAAAGGGCTAGAAAAAGGGCTTTTAGTCGGGTCATTGCTGCTTATCGTACGTCACCATAAACTTCCGAAGGTCGGGCCGTTCGGGGCGTTTGCGTTTGACATCATAGTCGTACACAACGCGGCCCAGGTTGGCCAGAAACGGATAGCCGATGGTATTGTAGTCGTATTTATCGTCATTAAAGATACCATCTGAGTTACAATAAATAACTGCCGACAGCATAAATTCAACGCCTTTGTCAAAATCGACGATGTAGGCATTGTCGAGCAGGTAACCGTATGCCCCGCCGATTTTATTGAAAATCCGGATATTCTGCGGAATCTTTCCCTTGTTATCGCCGAACATAAAAAACTTGCCCGAGCTGTCGTGCAGGCTGGTATCCGCCCCGTAATTCGGGTAAGTGGTTTCGCGCGGTAACTGCGACATATACTGGTACAGAAACCGGTAGTCGTCGGTTGTCAGGTTGAACCGGCGTTTGGCCGGCACAGCTTCAGGAAACATAACTGCCCGGAGCATTTCCTGCTGATCGCCGAGGGCGAAGGCGTTTTTTTCGGTAAAATCAAAGGGCTGCCGGATCAGCGAGTCATTCCGCATAAACCCGGCGCCCCGCCGGATGCTGCTGTCAGGTGTAAACGATTCGGCGCAAACCTGTGCCGGTTGGGCGTAGATGGTCTGCCCGTTTTCCACAAACCGGACCGGGTTGGTATGCCGGTTCTGATCAGCCGTCATCGACACCGACAACCGGTGCAGCATGCGCGTATCGCGGTACCCTTTCTGTTGCAGCCGGTTATTGAAGTCGCATTGTCCGATAAACTCATAGAGCCGGTTGAAGGCCTCGTTACTGCTGACCAGAAAGATCTTTTTGGCGTAGTGTGCTACCGACGGCAGCCCGCTGGCCGAAGACGGGTCCTTGTCCGCAGCTGTCTGGCGGGCATAGGCTGAGTCGGTCAACATGGGTGTGTTTGGCGTCAGCGCGGGGTATTTAGCCTTCAGCTCGTTAATTTTTTCCAGCGATAACAGGACGGCGGGAAATTTTACGGTGCTGGCCGGATAAAAATAACGCTTACGGTCATAGCGGTAGTAGTAGCTGCGGAAAACAGGCCGGTTCTGCGGATCGCGGTTAATCTGGGTATAGATGATCTGCACGTCGTATTTGGCGGGGTCCTGCAGGATCGGGCCGAACAGTTCCGGATTTTTGCGTAACAGATCGCTCAGCAGCTTATCGGTCTTCTGCGCCGCCGCTACAATCGGAAAAAGACCGGCGAATAAGATAGCGGAAAGAACTTTTATGAATGATTGCATAGGATCCGTTACTTTTTGGTAAAAAACATAGTCGTACAGAATAGAACGTTTATACTACCTGTCTGACGCTTTCTATTCATGTTGACATCGACCTGCTTAGCCGCTTCGTTTACCGTTATTCAACGCAGTGACCTGTACATACACCTTATGTCCCGGTCTTATCCGCTCAAACTGATCATCAGCCGGAACCTGAACCGGAAGCCCTGCGAATGCGGATTTTATATCAGCTCAGCCTTTCTGCATGGAAAACGAATTCAGACCCGGATAAATTTGTTCCGCCACCCTGATGAGCCCAATGTTTTTGAGTTTGCGTACGAGCATGCCTATTACACGCTGACGCTTCAGGATCTGTCGGCAACTATTTCGGAAATCACCTGCTCTGTGGGTAATTCCGCGCGGTAACGCCGGACGGCTTCGCCTAACCGGTCAATGTCTTCGGGCTCATGAAACGCGCTGATAACAATGCGCGTGTTGGCTTTATCGGCAGCGGTCGGATACGCAAACGAGTAAATACAAATTCCCTGTTTCAGTAAAAACGGATACAGTGCATCATCGTCTGTGTAGAAAACAGGGTAGTCCGGTGCTTGTTTAAACAAACCGGTCGGCAACAACCAGGTTTCGGCCAGCTGAATCAGCCGGCCTAGTTTGTCGTGTGCCTGTTGGTAGAGCGTACCAGCTTCGACATAGGCATTCAGGTAAGCGGGCGGAATGGGGGAGCAGCCGCCGAAAAACGCCGTGTGCCGGAGTGACGCAACAGGCTCCGCGCCGGCCAGGACAACACCGCCGGGCAATCCCATCGCTTTGGCCAGCGACGCCGTGACCACTACCCGTACGCCCGCCGGTTTCGGCAGGTGCTGCCAGATACCCCGCCGCTCGTGGCCCAGTACCCCCAGTCCGTGCGAGTCGTCGACTACTACCGTAATCGGCCGGTTTGTCGGCAGGCTAGCCATCCAGTCAAAGAAATAAGCTTCTGACCGGACGGCATCCAGGGAGTTAACCAGAATCACCACCGGTCCGTCGCCCTGCGCCAGTAATGCGGGCAGCCCCGCCACCCAGTCGCTGAACGGACAGCCGGGTAACGAAACTGTTGGCTCGTGCCAGAGCGCGGGGTGCGTATGCGGGGCGTATATAAACGTAACCGGACTGTTCACGCCCGCCCATGCCGAGGGGAGTTTCAGCCAGTTAATCACAGCCTGCCCCGCCATCATGCCCGATGAAAGCGTCAGCGCTGCCGGGGCACCGGCGAAGGCCGCCAGTTGCGCCTCGGCAGGTTCGTAAATGGCCAGCCGCAGGTTGCCGTTCCGCGAACTGCCGAAAACTGTCCCGTAGCGGGCCATTGCTTCCGTCATTAGTTGCCGGAACGACGGATGTTGGGGAAGGCCCAGATAAGCCGTACCGCTGAAAAAAAGATAGGGCTGCCCGTCGAGCGTTATGAAGCGGTCGGGCAGGTGGTCGATGGTATGAAAGGCCTGTTCCATCCGTTATACCGAAAGCAGTTGAGCACCCGTACCGTTTTCGGCGGCATAGATTACCCGGCCATAATCAAACGTTACCCCCGACGCCGGATCGTTGGTAATCAGCAGGGTACCGTCCATGTCAACATAATCGAGCAGGGGCAGCAGCTGACCGATGGCCGAAATCCCGACGCTGGTTTCGTTCATACAACCCACCATCACGCGCAGGTTATTGGCCCGCGCATTTTCAATCATCCGGCGGGCCGGTGTCAGACCACCGCATTTGGTGAGCTTGATGTTGATACCGTGGAAGTAGTTTATACACTTATCCACATCGTTTTCCACAATGCAGCTTTCATCGGCAATAACCGGCAGCACACTATGGGCAAACACCTGTTGCTGGCCCTCCCAATCACCGGCTTTCAGGGGTTGTTCGATAAACTCAACGCCGAGCTGCTGCAATTCAGGGGCGTAGGCAATGGTTTGCGCGGCCGTCCAGGCGCAGTTGGCATCAACGCGGAACGTGGCATCGGTATGCCGGCGCAGTTCGCGGACAATGGCCAGATCGTCGCTGGTGCCGAGCTTGATTTTATACAGCGGCCACGGCAATTCCTGCATCTTAGCCACCATTTTCTCCACCGTGTCGATACCAATGGTATAGTTCGTCAGCGGAATATTGGATGCATCCAGCCCCCAATAGGCGTAAAGCGGTTGCCCGGCCCGTTTCGCCATCAGATCGTGGGCGGCTTCATCCAGCGCACACTGGGCAAACGGGTTCTGTTGCAGCTGGGGGTGCGCCAGCGCCCACAGTTCTTCGGCGCTCTGCCATTGTCCTGACTCAATCAGGGGCCGGATCGCCGACAGGTCAGCAATCATGCTGTCGAGCGTAATGCCGTAGTATTTATTAGACGTTGCCTCACCGAAGCCACGGATCACCCGCCCGTCGGGCAGGGTATACGCCAGCTCAACAATCAGCGACGGCTGCACATCGCGGCTGTCGTGCGCAATGGTGAATGTATGCTTTAACCGGAGATCGTAACGGTGGAAACTAAGTTTTATCATATCGGGTGTCAATGGTTTCTGACGATTGATTAACAAAGATGTTAATTGTCGAAGAAATCGTTGGCACTTATGCTGAATAATTACGTTGCCGGTTTTGCCTTTGCGTCGTAAACCGGATATTTGCGCGGGACTTTTTACGATCTGCATGACCAACCTAATCTTATTTGACGATCCGACGATCCGCACCGCCTTACTGCCTTTCACGTTTACCCGTCCGGTAGCCAAATGCCGTGTGGGTATTCTGACCATCGCGGAGAAATGGGAAAAACGGCTCGGAACAGTGCCGTCTTATCTGACGCAGGATTATCTGCGGGTGACTTTTCCACAGATTGCCGGAACGGATAACCTGTATGTCAACGGGGCGCTGCTGGCGACTGATGCGCTGGCTGAAGCCGTACAGCAACTGGCTGTGGGTCAGTCACTGGTAAGCGCCGACGGGCAGTTGCTGGCGATCCGGACAACGGAGGTTTTCCGTGAGCAGCCGGTGGCCGGTGACGATACGGTAGTAGCAGCCGGCACGGTTGAGATGATGACGGGACTGCCCTCGTTTCTGGAGCATAACGGCCGTCAGATCCGTGCCGATTTTGCGTTCCTGACCGCTGGCCGGCAATCACAGCCCATTACCGATCCGTTTACGCACTGCTACGGCACCGAAAATATCTTTATCGAAGAAGGAGCAGTCATACGGGCTTCCATCCTGAATGCCGAAAACGGTCCGATTTATATTGGCCGTGACGCCCGGATCAACGAAGGGTCGGTTGTGATCGGGCCATTTGCACTGGGCGAAAATTCGATTGTGCAGTGGACGTCAAAAATGCGGGCTAATACGTCGGTCGGGCCTAACTGTAAAGTTGGTGGTGAGGTAGGTAACACCATCTTATTTGCCTACAGCGCCAAGCAGCACGATGGCTATCTGGGGGATTCGGTTATCGGAGAATGGTGCAACTTAGGCGCTGATACCAATAACTCGAACCTGAAGAATGATTACGGCAACGTAAAACTATATAGTTACGCGACGGGGAAACTCGAAGATAGCGGCCGGATGTTCTGTGGACTGATGATGGGCGATTTTACCCGCGCCGGCATCAGCACCATGTTTAACACCGGCACCGTGGTTGGCGTGAGTGTCAACGTGTTCGGGGGCGGATTTCAGCCCAAACATATCCCGTCTTTTTCGTGGGGCGGTGCCGCTGATGGGATTGTCGGGTACCGCCTGGAGAAGGCGCTGCACGTAGCCGGTGAGGCATTCAAGCGCCGGAATCTGGTATTTGGAGAGGTGGAAGAACAGGTGTTGCGGGCAATTTTTGACAAAACCAGAACGGACATTGCGCCGTCTTGATTATGCTTTTTTCTGACATTATCGGTCATGATGAGACCAAACAAACGTTGCTGCGGGCCGTACAGAGTAATCATCTGGCCCACGCACTCTTGTTTGACGGGCAGGCGGGGAGCGCCAATCTGGCCCTGGCCCTGGCGCTGGCAACCTACGTAAACTGCGAAGACCAGCAGCCGGATGATGCCTGCGGGCGGTGTGCCTCCTGCATCAAAATGAATAAGCTGGTACATCCTGACCTGCATTTTGTGTTTCCGGTCGCTAATCTGGCAGGCAAAGGCAAAACCAGTGAAGCCTTCCTGGCCGACTGGCGTAAGTTCCTGCTGAACTCACCTTACCAGATCCTGCCAGACTGGCTCGATTCGCTCGGGGCCGACAACAAACAGGGGAATATCTCGGTCGAGGAAGCACGGAACATACTGCAGAAACTCTCGCTGAAGTCGTATGAAGGCCGCTATAAGATTATGGTGATCTGGCTGCCGGAGTACATGAATGCGGCTTCGGCCAATGCGTTGCTGAAGGTGCTCGAAGAGCCACCGGAGCAGACGCTTTTTCTGCTGGCAACCAACCAGTCGGATAAGCTGCTGATTACGATCCTGTCGCGGACGCAGCGGGTGTCTATCCGCGCCTTTACCGATGAGGAGGTGGCTATGTATTTGCGTCAGCAGCTGAATCTGGCCGAGGGACGTGCCCGTCAGCTGGCGTTCCTGGCCGATGGCAACATGGCCGACGCCCTTACGCTGGCCCGCACCGAAGCGCAGGAGGGCGAGCAGGCCAATGACCGGCATGTCTGGTTTGCCGACTGGATGCGCACCTGCTACCGGCAGGATCTGATTG
This sequence comes from Arsenicibacter rosenii, assembly GCF_001870735.1. Lineage (GTDB taxonomy): Bacteria > Bacteroidota > Bacteroidia > Cytophagales > Spirosomataceae > Arsenicibacter > Arsenicibacter rosenii. The sequence continues at coordinate 156,317 of NZ_MORL01000002.1, forward strand.
CGCTTGTCAAACACGCCGATCAGTTCGATGGCTACAGCAAGGAAAAACAAAAGGGGCTGCTGGAATACGGCCTGCGCCTGTGCCGTGATCTGTTCCTCTGGAAACAGGGAGCCGAAGCCTTGCTGCGTCTGCCGGAAGAAGAAAAGGTGTTTGTAAAAAACTTCTCCAAAGTGCTTTCTATCGCACATATCGAACGCATTATTGCCGACATCAACGAAGCGCTTTATCATCTCGAACGGAATGCCCGCGCTAAAATGGTTGTGCTGGATATGTCGCTGACCTTTACGCGGTTAATCCGGACCTGAGGTGTCCCATTCCAATCCTTTCCCTGAGGGCAGGGGAAGGATTTTGCTACGCCCTTTCTCTTGTTTTCGTGATGGGTAATGTCATTTCAAATTTTCCATCAGACGCATTGCGTTCACACCCCTCTCCTGAAATCAGGGCAGGGCAGGGGGTGGGGTAAACAGCGCTGTTAATCCGTTGCTTTAGCTTGTCTTTACGAAAAAATAACAGAAAATTAACAGACAAAAAGACGGTAAGCGGTATGTGTGCGTTTCTTTTGAAACATGAATAATTATCCGCCTGCTGAAAATACGCTGGCTGTCCATCGGGTCGCGGAGCGGGCGAGTTGTCTGCCGTAACGGATCGCAGGACCGGACCATCGGATATCGGAGTGCCGCAAAAGAATGAAAGCGTCGAAGCTGAAAGAAAAGCAGCTGATCGGGACAACGGATCTTGTCGATTTTCCCGATCTGGGTTTGTGTGATGTACCCGCCAAAGTAGATACCGGAGCGTTTACCTCAGCCTTGCATTGCAAGGACGTAGAGGTTATTCAGGAAGGAGCGAAAACGCGGCTTAGTTTTTATATCATTGATCCGAGTCATCCGTTGCCGAAACGCATTTATTCGGATAACTTTACTAAGAAAATGGTCCGCAACTCCTTCGGCCACGCCGAAATGCGGTATGTAATCAAAACAAAAATCATTTTGTTTGGTCGTATCATAAAGACCGAATTCACACTGGCCGATCGGGAGCGGATGCGCAATCCGGTACTGTTGGGCCGCAAACTTCTGCGCAACCGTTTCATCGTTGACGTTTCTCTAAAAAATCTATCGTTTCAAGCCAGACGCAAACAGGCGTAATGCAGACCAGCCGTTTTTTATATCAGGGCGGGGTGCATCACTTCTTTACTCAACAAAGCTCCGGAACTCATGCGAATCGCTATATTATCGTCTAACCCTGCGCTGTATTCAACCCGGCGTCTGGTCGAGGCTGCACACCAGCATGGTCACGAAACCGAGGTCATCAATTACCTCAAATGCCAGATCGTTATCGAAAACGACCGGCCGGCCCTGTTATACGGTGGCAAAATTCTGAACGAAATCGATGCCATTGTCCCGCGGATCGGGGCGTCGGTAACGGACTATGGCTGTGCCATTGTACGGCAGTTCGAGATGATGAAAGTATTTACCACGGCCAAATCACAAGCCATCAGCCGGTCACGCAACAAGCTGCGGAGCCTGCAGGTGCTTTCCCGGGCAGGCGTTGGCTTGCCGAAAACTGTGCTGGCCAATCACCCGAAAGACGTTGCCCAGCTGATTGAACTGGTGGGTGGCCCGCCGGTCGTTATTAAGTTGCTGGAAGGAACACAAGGCATTGGCGTAGTGCTTGCCGAAACGATCAAAACGGCCAAATCCACCATTGAGGCCTTTACCGGTCTGAAGCAAAATGTGCTGGTGCAGGAGTTTATCGGCGAATCGAAAGGGTCAGACATCCGCGCGTTTGTAGTCGGCACGCAGGTGGTCGGGGTCATGCAGCGGCAGGGTGTCGAAGGTGAGTTCCGGTCAAATCTGCACCGTGGCGGCAAGGCCCGGGCTATTGAACTGACGCCGGAAATTGAGTGGACAGCCATCAACGCCGCTAAAGCCCTTGGCCTCAAAGTAGCCGGTGTAGACATGCTGATGTCGGACCGTGGTCCGCTGGTGATGGAAGTCAATTCGTCGCCGGGCCTTGAGGGGATCGAAAAAGCAACGGGCAACGATGTGGCCAGTCAGATTATGACGTTTATCGAGGAAAAAATCCGGGCGGATGAAAGCGATACAGTAGGCGTATAAATGACTGCCTGAACGTTCACTAAAGGGCTGAAACATTCGGTGGGGGAAACGGCTTATGGTCTGTATGAAAACTGCAATCATAACCGGAGGAGCACAGGGAATCGGCCGTATTACGGCACTCAGACTGCTGGAAAAAGGATACGCGGTCGCTGTGTGGGACACCGACCCTGAAGCACTTGCTGACATAAACAAACAACTATCTGCCAAAAATGCCTTTTTTGTTTCCTGCGACGTGTCGTCGGAAGCAGCCGTGAAAGAGGCCGTTCAGAAAACACTGACACGCTTCGGACGTATCGATGTCCTGATCAACAATGCCGGTGTCGGGGTCGAAAAGCCGCTGGCAGACTTCACACTGGACGACTGGAACAAGGTAATCGGCGTGAACCTGACCGGTGCTTTTCTGTGCGCCAAATACACGGCCGAACACATTGCCAGCCGTGATGGCAGTATCATCAATATGGCGTCGACACGGGCGTTTCAGTCAGAGGCAGATACGTTTGCCTATTCGGCCTCGAAAGGCGGCATTGTCGCCCTGACCCATTCGCTGGCCGTCAGCCTTGGCCCCGCGATCCGCGTAAACTGCATCAGTCCGGGCTGGATTGATGTGTCGGCCGTGAAAAAGCCGGGCAAAGCAAATCAGGAGGCGCTGCGCCCCGAAGACCATAGCCAGCATCCGGCCGGCCGCGTCGGTACCGCCGATGATATTGCCCGCATGGTGCTTTTCCTCATCGACGACGAAAACGATTTCATTACCGGTCAGAATTTCATCGTCGATGGCGGAATGACGCGGAAAATGATTTATGTGTGAGGTTGTTTGTAAGTTTGTGTATCAAACTACATTCTCATACTGATCAGATTGCATGGATGCTGACCTGAAAAAAGCCATTGTCCGGATGCCTCAGGGCGAAAAAGATAAACTACTGCTCCGGCTGGTTGCCAAAGACGATATTCTGGTGGAGCGGCTGATGTATGAGCTTGTCGAGCACAAGGAAACACTGGATGTCCGTCGGGAGGTTATTAAATCGGCCATTAACCGGCTGTCAAAATCAGCCTATGACTGGCCGGGCTGGGCGATGATGGATATGCGGTCGCTGAGCGGCGATATTACGCGGCATGTGAAGGTAACGAAGGATGCATATGGTGAAGTTGACCTTCAACTGCATATGCTCAACTCCTATTTTGACGAGCAGACCGACTTGCTGCGGTTTTACAATTCGCGGTCGGACAAAACGGCTGAATACATCGCCAAACGCACCGAGCAACTGCTCAAGAAGCTGAACAAGCTCAATCCTGACTACTATATTGACTTTGAACGATCGGTAAACCGGCTGCTGGAGCGGGTGCATGCCTTTTGTCCGGCGCCCTATGCCCGCCAGCTGTTGCTGCCGCACGAGTGGGTGTATTGAAAAAAGTAGTGGCACGACTCTGACAGCAACGGCTGCCGGTCGTGCCACCACTGGATAGATAGCACTGATTAAAACTTCGGACACGACAGCTGCCGGGCGCTCTGGCGGGTGCGACGGGCCCGCTTCTCAATGGGGTCGAAGGTGTATGAAATCGAAATTTCGTGTGAGCCGCCGCTGGCAAAGCCCAGTGTTGAGACCGTCGCATCGTAGCTGTAGCCAATCGAAAACTTATCGGCGCGATACCCGATCAGGAACGCCAGGGCATCGTGGTTATTAAGCGACTGATTGTACCGCTTGAACGGCAGGCCACGGTAATAAACCCCCACCGTCATCGGCGAGTAAGTCAGGTAGGCACCCAGATCAAGCTGGTCGTATTTGCCCTGAAATTTATAGAGAATCACCGGCGAAAAACTGATTTCGCGGTCCATCTCATCACCCCGGCCGGTAAAGCCTAAAAGCGGAATCCGCAAACCGGCATGGATATTGCCTTTTATTGGCAAGCGGGTGTTATCACCGACAAAAAAGCCCTGCGCAGGCCGGTTAATGTGGCTGGCGGTTGCGCCGATCCACGCCCAGTCAGAATAATAAAGCCCGCCGACGGTAAAATCGACGTAACTGTTTTTTGGCGATGGTTGCAGTACAATCGGATCGGAAGTCGGGTTGCCTGTGTACCCACGATTCGTAAACTGATCACCGAAAGTTAACCCGAAATAGTTTAGATTGCGGTTTACGTAGGATGCCTGCAGGCCTAAACGCAGGTTTGCTGCTTCGCTTAGCCGGAGCTGGTAAGAATACTGGCCGGCAATTTCCGTCGACCGGATCTGGCCCTGTCCCTGGTTATCGTTCAATACATAGAAGCCGACGCCGCTGTTGATGCCTGGCATAAAGTGGTCAAAACCAGCAGATGAAGTGACGTAGCTCGTGATGGATGGCCACTGATTGCGGTAGTTCACCGTCAGGCGCGGCGCCAGCGCAGAACCCGCAAACGCCGGATTCAGATAAAGCGGAGCGGCATACCACTGTGTGAACTGCGGATCCTGTGCAAACGCTAGCCGAACCAGCAAGAGTAGCGTACCAGTCAAAATGTATTTTTTACCCATAATAAATGCTTCAGCACAAAGAGTTTGCCAAATCAGGGAAATAACGAAGAATCTGCAACGAATTGCATATGATTTGACGTAAAATAATTCGCTAAATGTAAAGGTTTGGTTTCAGTTAAACACCCGCCCGAACATAAAATTTTGCGTCTTTCATTTCGTTAACAATAACGTAGTGCCCCCTTTAACTGTTATGTGATTTGTGTAATTTAGGCCAATTGGGAGCGGTAAACAGTTTATGTCAACAAAGACTACACTCAACTATATTCTTGGACTGATCATTTGGTTGGGCATACTCCCGGGGATCAACGGGGCACTTGCACAGCTTACCGGTCCTCCTCAGAACGTCACCGTTTTACAATCGTTCAGTATCACGGCACAGGGAAGCTTATGCTCACCGACCGCCAATACGGCGTGTGGCAGCGGAGCCGTGACGTTTACGGATTCGCGGACCGACGTAACGGCCTGGAGCTGGCAGTTCGGCCCCTCGACGCCCGGCAGCGGGACAACAACACCCGGCAGCGGAACCGGCGTAACGGCTACCACCCGCACGGTAACGCATCAGTTCAGCAACCCCGGCACGCAGACAATTCTCCTGACCAGAACCTTAGCCAACGGGACAACACTGAACAGTACGATTCCGATTACGGTCGGCCAATCCCCGCAGTCATTTACCAAATGGCGGACCGATACGACGATTTGTAAGGGTGAAACCTTGACCCTTGATCCGTACCAGGGAGCTTCGCAGCCGAACTATACTTATAAATGGGCACCAAAAGGGCAGACGACCCAGACGCTGAGTGTTACGGAATCCGGTTGTTATTCGGTTGAGGTAAAATCGGATGGCTGTCCATACGAAGACTTAATTCACGTAGATGTTTGTTTTGAACCACCCGGCTCGCCATCGGCTAAGTGGTATTTCGGCAGCAATGCCGGTCTGGACTTTGCCGGCGGTTCGCCGCAACCGCTGACCGACGGGAAACTGAAAACCCTGGAAGGCGCTTCGTCGATCTCCAACAGCAAAGGGCAGCTTCAGTTTTATACGGATGGTATCTACATCTACGACGCCGACGGCAATATCATGGCAACCGCTCCCGGAACGGCTTCTGCCTTGCTGGGGGGCGACCAGAAATCGACCCAATCGGCGCTGATTGTGCCGAAACCTACCTGTCGCGGGTGCGAATACCTGTATTACGTCTATACAACGGCCGAAGTAAATGGTACCAAACAGCTGACCTACAGCATTGTCGATATGCGGGAGAATGGGGGCAAAGGCGCCATAACGGCCGTTAACCTGCCCGTTTCCAGCGATCCGACCCAACTCAGCACCGAACGCTCGGCCGCCGTGCAGAACGAAGCCGATACAACCTACTGGGTCGTGACCCATGATTTTGGCAGCGATGTATTCCGGATTACGCACCTGACCCGCAGCGGCACGCCGACCCAAACGACAGTTTCGGCCGGTATGTCACAAACCAATGTGGCGCAGGCACAGGGGTATATGAAGTTCGGCCCGGCTATCAGTGCCTCGGCAACGAGCGGTACGGCCTCACCGGGAACGTCGAATACGGCCATTAAGCAACTGGCTGTGGTGGTGCCGGGCGTCGTGCCGGGGCCACCGAACAACATGGTTGAGCTCTATGAGTTTGACACCCAGACCGGGGATCTGACGTATAAACGAACCATTGATCTGGGGCCTGCGCCCCCTGATGCCTATGGCGTGGAGTTCTCACCGGACGGCACCAAACTGTTTGTGACGTTACTGGGTAACCCATCCAGTGCGACCAATGCGTCCTCCTACCTCGTTCAATACGATCTAAAGCAAACCGACCCGGATGCACTGACGGCGTCGCGTACGGAGATCGCTACCAGTACCACGCAGCAGTTCGGTGCGTTGCAGGTGGCAACCGACGGAAAAATTTACGTCTCTGTGCCGGGTTCAACCTCGCTGGGCGTGATCGAAAACCCGAACGCCACGTTTCTGGACAGCCTCCGGTTCAACATCAACGGGCAGGATCTGGGTGGTCGTCAGGCACAGCTGGGTCTGCCGAACCAGGTCATGAACTTTACCCAGCCGCCGAGCAGCAGCCCCGGGCTGTCGCATGAAGGCGAGTGTGTGGGCGATACGATTCAGTTCACCATCGGGCCATTCTGCCAGAAGCTGAAGGAGACCTATACCCTGAACTTCGGGGATGGTACTGTGCCCAAATCGTTTACATCAGCCCAAGTACAGAAGCACATCTACAAAACGCCCGGCTCCTATACCGCAACGCTGACGATACGAACCGAAAACGCCACCGGCGGGCTTTGTAATTTCACGACGGTAAGTGATATTGTTAATGTAGTTGCGGTACCTAAATCATTTGAACTTGGACCTGACAGGGTACTTTGTCAAACTTCTTTGGATTTAACAATCGAGAGTGACGCGTCTAATTATGCATGGGTCAGAAATGGAAGAATAATAAGTAGAAATAAAACGTATGCCGTAACACAGACAGGAACTTATGTAGCTTTTGCTTATAATAGTACGCAATGCCCTCAATCAGATACGATTTATGTCGTGCTGACACGACCACCTTCTCCAAGGGTAACGCCGAGTTCTACTGTCTGTGCCGGTACATCAACAACAGTTGGAGTAGGGACCCCGATTTATGAGCAGTTTAAGTGGAATACCGGCGAAGGCAGCAAAGTTATTACGGTTAGTCAAAGCGGTGTTTACTCTGTAACAGCTACATATACAAATGCAACCGGCGGCGTTTGTACTGCTATAGAAAGCACTACACTGACCGCTTTGCCCAAACCACGGCTGACGGCTGCGCTGACAGCGCCGACCGGCTGTACAACCCTCGACGGGGCCATTACCCTGACGCCGGCACCGGCAGGTACCTATACCTACGTCTGGACGCGCGCCGACGGGGCGGTCCTGCCTTCGACAACAAACCTGCTTTCGGCCGTATCTGAAGGAACCTATAAAGTCAAAGCGACCAATCAGGCGCAATGCACCGTTGACAGTTCATTTGCCCTGGTTTCGCCGGCCAACCCGCTGAAAGCGACGCCAACGTCGATGTCAGCCCTGTGTAGTGTTCCCAACAGCGGCAGCGCTAACCTGACCATTACGGGTGGAACTCCGGTAATTTTTGTCTGGCGCGATGCCACCGGTGCTATTGTCAGCCAGACGCAGCCGTTTACCGGTGCAGCGGCAGGGCGGTACAACGTCGAGATCAGCGATGCGGGCGGTTGCCGGTTAAATATTCCGGTTGTAGACATCGGGCTCGATACGCGCGGCTTTGCAGACCTTCCGCCACTTTCGCAGGCCTGTATCGGCGAAGCGTTGTCGTTGACACCGGCCGGAGCCAATGTGCCGGGCAATACGTTTACCTGGAGTACGGGCGAAACGACACCAACCATTTCAGTGAGTGCGCCGGGCTCGTATTCCATTACCATCCGTAATACGCTGAACGGATGTATCGGCAGTGATTTCACCAACGTAACCTTTAGTCCGAAACCAACGGTATCGGCAGGGCCGGCCTTATCGGTGTGTGTGGGTGTGCAGCCGGTGCAGCTCACGGGCAATTCACCGACGGGCGGGGTCTGGTCCGGAACGGGGGTAACGCCGGCGGGGAGCTTTACGCCAGCTGCTGCCTACGTTTCGACGATTATAACCGTGACCTATTCCGTCACGCAGAACGGCTGCGCCAACGCGGCGACCAGGGCGGTCAGCGTGTTACCGCCACCACAGGTGAATGCCGGACCAGATGTAGAATTCTGTGCGAATCAACCGCAATCGCTTTCGGCAACGGGATCCACCGGAGCCAGCTTCCAGTGGTCGAACGGAACGGCCGGGGCCATCCTGCGGCCGGTATCGTCGGGAACCTATGTGGTCACGGCCTCGCAGAATGGCTGCTCCGTCACCGACGACGTAGTGGTGCGGGTAAAACCGATTCCACAGTTCTCTTTTACCAAAGACGCTGCCATATGCGTAGGCGATGGCCAGTCGACTACCCTGCTGGTGCGGGGTACGCCGGACCTGACTTACTCGTGGCCCGATGTCGGCTCCAGCCTGTCAGCGATTACCGTGAACCGGTCAGGTAGTTATTCGCTGATTGTGACAAATGCCGAGAAGTGTACTGTCCGTGATTTTGCCAATGTCAGGGATTTATGTGAGGCAAGGGTTTTCATTCCGGAAGCTTTTACGCCAAACGGCGACAGCCAGAATGATGTTTTACAGGTATTCAGTGCCTATACGACCGACTTTGAGCTGAAAATCTTTAACCGTTGGGGAGAAATCGTCTTTATGACCACGAATCCCGCCGAGCCCTGGGACGGACTGTACAAAGGCGTTTCGTATCCGCCACAGGTATATGCGTATGTTGTTACCTACGGCAGCCAGTATTTCCCTGAGCGACCGAGGGTAACGAAGCGAGGATCGGTCTCGTTAATCCGGTGAAAAAAGCCCCTTTCTACTACGGCAGAGAGGGGCTTTTTTATGGGAAAAACCGCCGTTTTTTTGTATATTTGAATAGGTAAGCGCGCGTAGAAAGACCTTTTACAAGGACGCTTTTATACCACAGGAAACATGCGAAAAGATATTTTAAAGGGTACCAGCGACGCTATGTCGGCTTCGGAAAAAGAAATCGAACGGGCGCTCCGGCCGCTTTCGTTTGATGACTTTACAGGGCAGCCCAGAGTGCTGGATAACCTTCAGGTATTTGTGACGGCGGCCCGGCAGCGCGGCGATGCCCTCGACCACGTGCTGCTGCACGGCCCTCCGGGATTGGGGAAGACCACGTTGTCGCACATCATTGCTAATGAACTGGAGGCAAACATTAAAATGACCTCGGGCCCCGTGCTCGACAAACCCAGTGATCTGGCCGGTTTGCTAACCAATCTTCAGCCGAACGACGTTTTGTTTATCGATGAGATTCACCGGCTTAATCCGATTGTGGAAGAGTATTTGTATTCGGCCATGGAAGATTACAAAATCGACATTATGCTCGATTCGGGTCCGAATGCCCGTACGGTCCAGATCAAGCTGAACCCGTTTACACTCATTGGAGCAACCACACGGGCGGGGATGCTGACCTCACCGCTGCGGGCGCGTTTCGGAATCAGCTGCCGGCTGGAGTACTATGACGCTAATATCCTGACCGGCATCGTACAGCGGTCATGCGCTATTCTGGGGACGCCTATTGATGAAACAGGCGCTTTTGAAATTGCCCGTCGTAGTCGCGGTACACCGCGTATTGCCAATAACCTGCTGCGTCGTACCCGCGACTTTGCTCAGGTAAAGGGAAATGGCTATATCACAGTCGGCATTGCCGAAATGGCGCTGACCGCACTCGATGTCGACCAGAATGGCCTTGATGAAATGGATAACCGTATTTTATCGACTATTATCGATAAATTCAAGGGCGGGCCGGTTGGTTTGTCAACAATTGCCACAGCCTGTGGCGAAGAAGCGGAGACGATTGAAGAAGTATACGAGCCGTTCCTGATTCAGGAAGGGTATCTGAAGCGGACTTCCAGAGGCCGGGAGGCAACGGAGAAAGCCTATCATCACCTCGGCGTTTTGCCCACCTACCGGACAGGCGAACTGTTTAATTCATGATCGTACCAGGAGCAAACAACCTGAGTGCTGTTTGCTCCTGTAAGATCCAACGTTACTAAGCTAAAACCTTGCTCCGGTAAATGCAGTCAATTACTTCTGACATTGCATTGTCGACCAGGAAATAATAAATATTTTTCCCGCTCCGACGGATTTCCAGAATGCCTTTGTCACGCATGTTGATCAGGTGATGAGAGATCAAAGACTGCTCTGCGTTTAGATTTTTATAAATCGTAGACACATTGAGTTCTTTGTTTTCCTTCAGCATCTGAATGATCTTGATGCGTAGGGGATGTGCCACGGCCTTCAGCACGTAAGCGGCACGTTCAATACGTTTGTCGTCGTCCATCATTTTTTCCATTACCATATCCGTAGAACATTAAGGTGCGTGCGCGAATGAAAGATACTACTTATTCTCATACAACTGTTTTTTGATGTCTCATGTAATTAAAAACCTTATTTAATGGGACAATCAGTTAATTTGTTGATAAAAGTAATAAATTAATATGACCGACTGTTTTTAAGTTGTCTATCATCTATACGGAATAACGAATAGTTTGGATTTTAAATTTTACATTTTTTTTCCTTTCCACCCGATTAAGGATACACCAGCTAAAACAAAAGCCGTTCCCAGTAACTGTAAAGCTGTGATTTTTTCACCTAAAAGCCCCGATGCAAGTACAATCGTAAAGACAGGACCAATGCTGGCTACCAGCGAGGCATTGGCCGATCCGATCCGTTTGATTCCTTCTGCAATCATAAAGGTCGGTACAACTGTTACAAAAACAGCCATAATTGTCGTCAGACCATAAACCGGAGCCGGATAATTCAGTAAGGCAAACCCGTTCCGGATGAGGTAGTGTATAAAAACCGGAATGGTTGCGGCAATGAGGGCATAGCAGGTAAACCGCTGTGACCCTACACGGGCGATCATTGAATCGCTGCCTACCAGGTAAACGGCATACACCAGCCCGCTCAGGATTACCCAAAAGGCACCCAGCAGTACATTATGCTGATTCCCGAACTGAATGTGCGGCGCGAAAGCAATCAGAATGCCAAGGTATGTCAGCGCCAATGCCCCCCATTGCAATCGGCTGATGCCTCGCTTCCTGGAGACGGCATTCATCATCAGTACAAAGGTAGGGTAGGTAAACAAAAGAATTCGCTCCAGACTGGCCGAAATGTAGACCAAACCAATAAAATTGAAATAGCTGGCCAGGTAATAGCCCGTAATACCCAGAAAGAAAAGCCACAGCCACTCTCTGAGGGTGAGCGGAGCAACCGGTTCACGCTTTCGCTGATAAACAGCGATACCGATGTAAAACGGCAAGGCAAACAGGAGCCGTAGCGTCAGTAGTGACAAGGCATCAATCTGGTATTGATAGGCTAGTTTGATCAGCACGCCTTTGAGCGCGAAACAAAACGCGGCCAGAAAAACCAGCAACACGCCCAGCCAGTAGCGGATTCGGGAAACCTCCATAAAAAAAGCAGCCGATGGTTCCGGAACGGACGGCCATCGGCTACAACTAAGGTGATAACTGGATTATTTCTGCCGGAAAAAGAGCGTTATCGGAACACCGTCGAAGCCGAAATGTGCCCGGAGCTTATTTTCAAGGAAGCGCTCGTACGATTCCTTGATGTACTGCGGCAGGTTACAGAAAAACACGAATGTCGGCGATGGCGTCGGCAATTGCAGCATGTATTTGATCTTAATCTGCTTACCCTTGGTCGATGGGGGCGGGTAGGCTTCGATTTCAGGCTGCATGGCTTCGTTCAGCTTCGAGGTGGTGATTTTCTTGTGTTTGTTTTCATACACCTCCATGGCTTTTTCAATCACCTGAAAAATCCGCTGCTTTTCGTGCACCGACGCAAACATGATCGGCAGGTAGTCGATCGGCATCATGCGCTGAATCATTTCCTTGCGCCAGTGATCGGCCGTTTTATGGTCTTTTTCTACGGCGTCCCATTTGTTAATCATAACCACAACGCCCTTCTTGGCGCGTATGGCCTGACCAATGATGTTGAAGTCCTGTGATTCGAAACCACGGGTAGCGTCCAGCATCACAATACAGACGTCCGATTCTTCCATGGCTTTCAGTGACCGGAGAATCGAGTAAAATTCGATGTTGTCCTTAATTTTCGATTTCCGGCGGATACCAGCCGTGTCGGTCAGAATAAAGTCCTGTCCATAGGCCCGGTAGCGTGTATTGATGGCGTCGCGGGTTGTCCCGGCAATGTCTGTAACGATATTCCGTTCCTGGCCTAACAGGACGTTGACAAACGATGATTTACCGACGTTGGGGCGGCCCAGGATCGAAATCCGAGGAATGCCGCCATTGGGGTTTTCGACGCCATCGGACTGAAAATGCGTAATGACCTTATCGAGCAGGTCGCCGGTACCGCCGCCGTCCTGGGCTGAAACCGGATACGGGTCGCCGAGGCCAAGCGCGTAGAATTCAGCGGCAGCCTGCCGGCGTTCGGCTGTTTCGGATTTATTCGCGACTACATAAACCGGTTTGTTTGAGCGGCGGAGTACGTTGGCGAAATCTTCGTCGAGGCCCGTCATGCCCGTCATGGTATCGACCACAAACAGGACCACAGTCGCTTCATCGAGCGCAATTTCAACCTGTTCGCGGATGGCGCCTTCGAAGACATCTTCAGAGCCTACCACGTATCCGCCTGTATCAATGACTGTGAAGTGTTTGTCTGTCCATTCCGCAAAACCGTAGTGCCGGTCACGCGTTACGCCCGATTGGTTGTCCATGATGGCCTGCCGCTGTTCGGTCAGGCGGTTAAATAGGGTGGACTTCCCGACGTTGGGGCGGCCCACGATTGCAACAATATTTGCCATAATGTCAAAGGAGGTGATCAGCGAAGGCGGGCAGCCGGTTTGGTTAAAGCGGCCCTGAAACCTTCCTCACGCTATTCTTCATAACCCAACCGTTTCAGCATACGTTCTTTGCTGCGCCAGTCGGGTTCAACTTTTACAAATGTTTCGAGATATACTTTCTTCCCAAAGAACCGTTCGAGCTCCTCACGGGCCATGATACCGGTCTTTTTAATCATTTTACCGCCTTCACCGAGCAGGATCGAGCGTTGCGTCGGCCGTTCGACCAGGATTTCGGCCTGTACCACAATCATGTCTTCCTTATCCTTAAAGGAGGTGATGATTACTTCCGAGCTATATGGCACCTCTTTCTTATAGTTAAGGAAGATTTTTTCCCGGATAATTTCAGAGGCAAAGAAGCGTTCGGGCTTATCGGTCATTTCATCCGCCGGGAAGTAAGGCGGGTGATACGGCAGGCGCGTGATGATTTCGTGAAACAAAGGCTCCAGATTAACACCATTCAGGGCTGAAATCGGAAGAATTAACTCTGCCGGGACGTTTTCTTTCCAGTAAGCCACCTTTTCGTCAATCTGTTCCTGCGTTGCCTGGTCAATTTTATTGATCAGCAGGAGAACCGGAGCATCAGCATGCTTCAGGCGTTTGAGCACATCGTTCTCGTCGTGTTTTTCGAAAATATCCGTCACGAACAGGACCACGTCGGCATCTTCGAGTGACCCGCGTACAAAGCTCATCATGGATTCATGGAGTTTGTACTGAGGCTGAATGATACCGGGCGTATCCGAATAAACCAGCTGAAAATCTTCGCCGTTATGGGTGCCATTCAGGATCCCCATAATCCGGTGGCGGGTGGTTTGGGCCTTCGATGTAATGATCGAAAGGCGTTCACCAACCAGCTGATTCATCAGCGTCGACTTCCCGACATTGGGTTTTCCGATGATACTGACAAAGCCGGCGCGTCCCGGGTATGGTTCTTCCTGTCGTGATACCGGTTCAATTGAAAAATTTTCTTCTGATTCCATTCTCTTGATAACCAATGATTACCGAAAAAAATCCCTCCCGCACAAAACATTTTTGGGGGAGGGCTGTTATTTTTTTTACAAAGGTAGCTTGTTTTTTCAAATATAACTACTACCTTTGCAGTCCAATCAGTTAGATGATTGACGCGAAAACCGCGGGATGGAGCAGTTGGTAGCTCGTTGGGCTCATAACCCAAAGGTCGCTGGTTCGAGTCCAGCTCCCGCTACTAAGTAAAAAGGCCACTAAAAGTGGCCTTTTTTATTTTATCCGTCACAAGCAAAAAAACGCTGTGCTGACAAAACAGAAAGGTGATATTGCTGAGCAGGCAGTAATCTTACAGGCTCTGAAATCAGAATGGTGTGTGTGTAAACCAATCGGAGACCGGTTTCCCTACGATATTATTCTTGATATTGACCGTACTCTCTACCGCATTCAGGTGAAATATGCCTGGTTCGACGAAAAAACGGCGAACTAGGTTGTTGATACGCGGCGGACAAAAACGAACCGGCGGCGTATGCTCCGCGAAAACTATAGGTTGCAGGACTTCGACTTCGCCATCATTTATCTTGAACCGCTTCGCATTTTCTATATCTTTCCGGTCAGTGTATTCATTGCCTACAGCTCATCAATTCATCTGGTTGAAGCAGAAAAGCGACAGCGGCGGCCTGAATCGGCTGATTTCCGTGAAGCCTGGCATTTGCTGAAGCCCGGTTCTTGAGGCACCCCCAAAAAAAGCGGGGCTGATTGCTCAGCCCCGCCGGGTATGTGATGACGCTGTCGTCAATTATTTGCCTGTCGAGAGCAGGTTGAAGAACTGATCCAGTTTCGGCGTCAGGATGATTTCTGTACGACGGTTAGCTTTACGGCCGTCCGGCGTTGTGTTGTCTGACTTAGGTACGAACTCGCCACGGCCACCGGCAGTCAGACGCTCAGGCGCAACACCGAATTTGCCTTGCAGCATACGAACAACAGAAGTTGCACGCAGTACGCTCAGATCCCAGTTGTCTTTCAGATTGTCAGACGAGAACGGAACCGGATCCGTGTGGCCTTCAACCAGGATGTCCAGTTCTTTGTGGTCATTTACAACAGACGCAACTTTGCCCAGAACATCTTCAGCAGGCTTGTTGATTTCCCACTTGCCTGAAGGGAAGAGCAGTTTGTCGGAGATAGACACGTAAACCACACCTTTCTTCACTTCAACCTGTACGTCCTGATCGTTGATATCGGCCAGTGAGCGTTTCAGGTTCATAACCAGCGCCAGGTTCAGCGAATCTTTCCGCTGCATTGACTGGTTCAGGTTGTTTACATATTTTGTCTGCTCGTTCAGCGTCTCAAGTGATTTCTTGATGCTTTCGGCGCCTTGCTTGCTAACGATCGACAAGTCAGCCATCCGGTCAAGCAGGTTGTTGTTGTTTTTCTTCAGGTCGTCGATTTGCGACTGTAATTCCTGAATACGGGTGTTGCGGCTTTGAATTTCGCCGTCTTTCGTACGTAACTGAGTGTTCAGATCGGCTGATTTTTTGTCGCAGTCAGCCAGATCAGCTACCGCTTTGCTGCGAGCCGATTCGAGCTCGTTGTAGCGGTTCTGTAGATCAGTCAGTTTTTTCTTGCCCACACATGATGAGAGCATTGACAAAGCAACCAGTACAAAAAGGGTCTGTCTCATAAGTTTAGTAAGTATTCGTAGCAGGTGAAGGTTAAAACTGTCACACAATGAATTAGAGCGCAATTTACGACAGTTTTGTTACTTGTTCCAACTTCTACCAAAAAAGACATATCATAAACAGTTTCTACTTTGTTGTTTCCCTTTTTTGATCCGAACCATACAAACGTTTTTGTAAAATTCGAAGAAGGTAATGCAATCGCAGAAATTAACCACCTAGTCGTCAAGGGATACCATGGCTTTAATTACGCCGGATGTTGGATCCAGCCAACCGGCGAAGGTATCCTTAACCTCACTAAATGCAACCCGGTGCGTAATGTAGGTGGTCGGGTCAATCAGGCCTTTTTTCATGCATTGGATCACGTGCTCAAAATCAATCCGGGTTGCATTCCGGCTGCTCATCAGTGTGGCTTCCCGCTTGTGAAATTCGGGATGGCTGAAGCTGATATCGCCTTTCTGTAACCCCACCAGTACATACCGGCCGCCGTGGGCCAGGTACTGAAAACTGGTATTGATCGCGCGCAAACTGCCGGTCGCATCGATGACAACCGTAGGCATATCGCCGCCGGTAATCTCACTCAACCGCGCCATAACATCATCCGTTAACCCATTAATGGTATGGGCTACCGACAGCTTTTCCTGACAGAAGCGCAGACGGTCCGGATTGATGTCTAATGCTATTACGCCGGCACCGGCAATTCGGGCTATTTCCATAATACCTAAACCGATCGGTCCTGCACCCACAACCAGCACAAACTCGCCTGGTTCGATGGCCGCGCGCCGGACGCCGTGGGCCCCGATGGCCAGCGGTTCGACCAGCGCCAGGGCTTCGTAGCTGAGGCCCTCGCCGTGTATCAGAGAACTGGCGGGGACGCTCAGGTACTCAGCCATGCCCCCGTCGCTGTGTACGCCGCAGACATTGATCTTTACGCAGCAATTGGGTTTACCCGCCCGGCAGGCTACACATACGCCGCAGTTGAAATACGGAATAAACGTTACAGCTTCACCGGCTGAAAAGGCCGGCGCCCCATCGGCGCTGACCAGTTCGCCGGCCAGTTCATGCCCCAGAATGCGCGGGTACGAAAAAAAAGGCTGCGTTCCTTCGAAGGCGTGCAGATCGGTACCGCAAATCCCAATGCGCCGGATCCGGATAATGGCCTGACCGGCCGTTTGTTCGGGTTTGATGCCTTCCTGATAGGCAAAAGAGCCCGGCTCTGTGCAAACTAACGTGTTCATGCTTGAACGTTCCTGACAAAATCCGGCACAAAGAACGGGCTTTTCGGGTTGCGCGCTGACCGGCGGATTATCCTGTTGGTATATTATTTTATCCGGACTGTCGGATTTATCTGACAAAATCCGGTATCAGGGACGTACCAGAATTTTGCCGTGGCGTCCCGGCCGGTCGGCGTGCTGAACGGCTTCTTTAATCTGATCGAGACCGTAACTGGCTTCAACGGGTAACTTAATGGTGCCGGAAGCCAGCAGGGAAATTACCTGTTGGGCAACTTCCTTACGGATCTGGCTGTCGGCATGTTTCATCCAGTCTGACAGCCAGAAACCTTTGACCGTTAGCCCCTTGAAAATCATTAGCCCGACATTGACGATTGGATCTTCGCTGCTCATGAGCCCATAAACAAGCATGGTTCCGTTTTTGGCCAGGCATTTCAGGGCTTCGGTGGCCGTGTGTCCGCCAACGGCGTCGAGCACGCATTGTACACCCTTTCCGCCCGTGATCTGCTTCACACGGTGGGCCATGTCTTCGGTTTCGGTATTGATCACGGCTGTGAGCCCGAGCGCTTTCAGTTCGTCGTTCAGATCATCGCGGCGGACCGTACCGATGACATTGATGCCCTTGAGGTGGCAAAGCTGGATGACCATTTTCCCGAACGCCGAGCCCGCAGCAGTCAGCATGAGCCACTGATCCGGTCCGGCTTTTACACCGGAATCCTGCACCATGGCATAGGCCGTAAACGGATTGACGAACAATTGCGCGGCGACGTCGTCGGTCATCATGTCGGGAATTGGGATGATAGCCTGCGCGTTGGCGATGGCATATTCGGCCCATGTGCCCACGCTGGTAAAACTCACCCGCATGCCGATGCGCAGGTCAACGCCTTCACCTGGCTTTTCGATGACCCCGACACCTTCAAAACCGGCACCTGAATCCGGGAGTTTCGGCCGGATCCCGTAGCGGTTCTGGATAAAGGACAGGTCGGAGGGGTTGATGGGGCTGGCAATGACCCGGATCAGTATTTCGCCCGGCCCCGGTTCGGGGATCGGGCGCTCAGTGGCTTCGAGAACATCGGCCGGTAGCCCTGTCTGCTGAAAAATGGCGGCTTTCATATCGCTTGTCGATTAAATGTATTTCTGAAAATCCTGTTTATATGAATCAAAAATATGATTTAATTCGCACAAACTATTCCTAAACGAAGCCTTACTATGCAAGTCTCACCTTTTTTGGGCGAGTTGATCGGCACGATGGTGCTCTTATTGCTGGGCGATGGTGTTGTCGCCAACGTCATTCTGAAACAAACAAAAGGGCATAATGCCGGCTGGATTGTCATTACAGCGGGGTGGGCCTTTGCTGTAACAATGGGGGTATTTGTGGCCAAAGCTTTTGGGAGCATCGATGCGCACCTGAGCCCTGCCGTAACGATTGCCTTTGCCGTGGCAACCGATAATTACAGCAATGTCGTACCCTATATCACGGCGCAGATGATTGGGGCCTTCCTGGGAGCGGTACTGGTCTGGCTCTTTTATCAGCCTCACTTCGCCGCAACAGACGACGCCGCAACAAAACTAGCCGTGTTTGCCACCGGCCCCGCGATCCGGCATACCGGCTCTAACCTGACAAGTGAAATCATTGGCACCCTGGTATTGATCCTGGGGCTGGCCGGTATTACGACAAAATCATTGGGTGAAGTCGCCGTTGGGGTCGGCCCTTATCTGGTAGGGGTATTGGTCTGGAGTATCGGGATGTCGCTCGGAGGTACAACGGGTTATGCCATCAATCCGGCCCGTGATCTGGGGCCACGCATTGCCCATGCCTTACTTCCCATTCCCGGAAAAGGCTCCTCAGACTGGGGCTATGCCTGGATACCGGTCGTCGGCCCGGTGATCGGCGGTACCATTGGCGGGCTGCTGATCCGGTTCTTTGCGCTCTGATGGTAAAGAGCGAAAGAGTGATCCGGATTTTTTGTTGCCGGTGGTTCTGGATGGTTGCTGGCAGGTATCATGCCGGAACCATCCAGAACCACCGGCAACCCGGAAAGAGGGTCTTTTGATGGCTCAGCGGGTACGCAGCCAGCCTGTTACGCTCAGGCGCTCGCGGTTGGCCGGTAATACCTCATGTTCGAGCCGGTCACTTTCAAAGCACACCAACCGGCCGCCCACCGGCAAAACGGTGTCGATACGTTCGGTTCCGTCTGCGTTGGGGAGATAGATAGCCAGCTGGCCGCCATCTGCCTCTTGCCAGTTATGGTTGAGGTAACAAATAACCGATAGTTTGCGTCGTGAGTCTGTTTTAAACCGGTCGAGGTGGCGTTTGTAGAACGTGCCGGGCGGATAGAGCGCATAATGCAGTTCTGCATCCTGAAGGCCCAGGTAACACGTACGGTTGACGTACTGAATAAACTCGTTAATACGGTCCAGATACACTTTTTCTGCCGGGGTAGCAACTGTTTCATCGAGCCAGTGAATTTCATCGCCCCGGATTTGTTTTTCAACGGTAATCTGCTGATTCCCGATGGCGGCGGCTTTAAACCGGCCTTCCGCCCGGCGCTCGCGTAGCTGTCGGGCAAGGGCTTCTACCTCACCGGCCGACAAAAAGCCGTCAACAACCCCGTATCCTTCGCTTAGAATGCCGTCGATAATCGGCTCAAAAATGGCGGTTTCTTCCATGATTACTGCTTCAACTCACTGATTTCATCTAACTGCACGGTACGGAAATGCCGGTAAACCTGTAAGACGATTGCCAGGGCAATAGCGGCTTCGGCGGCCGCCACAACCATGACAAACAGCGTCATCATTTGCCCCTGCAACCGCACGGGGTCGTACTGGCTGAATGCGACCAGGTTCAGGTTAACGGCATTAAGCATCAGTTCAACACCCATCAACACAACAATGGCGTGTCGTTTTACTAATACAATGGCGAGTCCTATGCTGAATAAGGCTGCGGCTACTACCAAATAAAGTCCGGGTGTAATGGCTTGCATAGGTTAGCGGGGTTACTGGTTATTTGTCCGGTCGCCCTGACTACTCAGGTACGTCGCTCCGACAAGGGCTGCGAGCAGCAGGATACCGGCGATTTCAAACGGGATAATGTATTCCGTCATGAGCTGTTTGCCGATGGTATCCACCGACGTCTGAAAGGGGGCACGGTGCTCAAACAGTGAGAAATGAATCCGGCTGATCAGCGAATAGAAAGCTGTAAACAGCCCGGCTGCTACCAGCAACGGCCATAACCAGGCACGGTGTTGGGTCAGAATATAATTGGGGCGTGCAGCCTGAGGTCCGGTTGTTGTTTCCGGCTTTGGTTTATGCGTGAGCATAACGCCAAAGATGACCAGTACCAGCACCCCACCGACGTAGATCATCACCTGTGCTACTGCCAGCAGGTCGGCGCTGGCCAGCACAAACAAGGCTGCCACGCCTATGAGGGAAAGCAGCAGGAAAAACGCCGAGTACATTACATTGCGCGTTATCAGAACGGCCAGGCTACCGCCCAGCGTAAGGGCCGCAAATGCGTAAAAAATCAGGTTAAGCATTGGTATCGGGTTTGGGCTTCGCCGGTTCTGATTGTTCCGGGTTCTGTTCTGCCGCCGCTTTGGGCTTCATCGTTGGCCGGAAAGCGGGTTTGGGCTTCGCCGGTTCCGGTTGCTCTGGGTTCTGGGTTGTTGCTGGGGGCTGTGGTTCTGGGTTCTGGGTTGGTTCAGCCGTCGCTTTGGGCTTCATCGTTGGCCGGAAAGCGGGTTTGGGTGCAATTCGCTCTTTCACTCTTTCGCTCTCCCGCTCTTTATCTTCCGTCGGCTGCACCGTGTTATCGGCCTGGGCGGCGGGGTGTTCCTCACCGCTGGTCGAAACGCCTTTGTCGGTGGTCAGCAGGGCCGGTGATTCCGGTGACTGAATACCGGCAACCGGTATGGCTTCGTCAGCATCTTTGACAAGGGCCGTTGCCGGCTGCTCCTTTGGTGCAGGGTTGTCAGGCCCGATGCTCTGAGTTGGCTCAGCGGGTTTGGGCTTCAAGGTCGGGCGGAAAGCGGGTTTTGGCTTTGCCGCTTCCGGTTGTTGTGTGTTCTGTGGTTCTGCGTTTGGCGCAGGCTCAGCGGGTTTGGGCTTCAAGGTCGGGCGGAAAGCCGGTTTTGGCTTTGCCGGTTCTGATGGTTCTGTGTTGCTGAGTTCCGCGTTTGGCGTTGGTTCAGCCGGTTTTGGTTTCAGAGTCGGGCGGAAGGCCGGTTTTGGCTTCGGCGGTTCGGGTTGTTCTGTGTGGCTGAGTTCCGCGTTTGGCGCAGGCTCAGCCGGTTTTGGTGCAACCCGCTCTTTCGCTCTTTCACTCTCCCGCTCTTTATTTTCCGTTGGTTTGGCTGTCGGGCGGAAAGCGGGTTTGGGCTTCGGCGCTTCCGGTTGTTGTGTGTTCTGTGGTTCGGCGTTCAGTGCGGCAGCCTTTGCGGCGGCCTGTTCTTTCGCCCGTTGTTTCTCCCGCTCTTTTTCTAAAACAAACTGCTCATACAGACTACGTTTTTCAGCGGCTTCGTCGGGCGTCAGGTTTGAGAATTCGTAGGTAAGTTTACCCAGTTCGTATTCGCTGTAGTCAAACTTTTTCTCCATCGTCAGGCATTCGGTCGGGCAAACGACGGTGCAAAGGCCACAGTAGCAGCACTTCGCCATATCGATGTCGAACTTTCCGGCATACAACCGGATGGGAGATCCATCAGAAGCGCGGCCTATTTCCTCCGTTGCTTTGATGGCTTCAATGGTAATGCAGTCGACAGGGCAGACCTTGGCGCATTTATCGCAGACAATACAGTCGTCGATTTCGTTTTGCAGGCGATAGCGGCCATTATCCGGAATGGGAATGGTTTCGTGCGGGTACTGAACCGTTACCAGACCGGTTTGCTGTTCAAAATAGTTGTCGCTGGCAATCCCTAACGGCTGACGGCGCCTGGTGGCATTGCGGATGTGCCGGAAAGTCAGGCCCAGCCCCTGAATGGTCGACCGGATGCCGTCTTTGATGTCATCGAAATACGTACTCATTATCGGGTGGTTAGTGACCAGCAGATGGCCCGCCCATGCTGGTTTTTCTCCTGATCACTAACCGTTAATTACTCAATAGAGTTCTGGAAACCGTTGTGGCTCGACTTCACGCATGATGTCGTACACACAATCGAACACATCCTCCGGATTTGGTTTCGAGAAGTAATCACCGTCAGACGCATAAGGCGGGCGGTGATCTTTTGCCGAAATCGTACGTGGCGGAGAATCAAGGTATTGGTAAGCCTTCTGCCCGTCAACGACCTGCTGCATCATATAGGCTGTAGCGCCCCCCGGAAAATCTTCATCCGCAAAAACAACACGGTTGGTCTTCCTGACGGATTCCAGAATGCGGTGGTGCCGGTCGAATGGCAGAAGCGTTTGTACATCAATCAGTTCAACACTGATGCCGATTTCTGCCAGCTGGTAGGCGGCTTCCATCACGATACGGCACATCGACCCATACGTAACGATGGTAATGTCGCTGCCTTCGCGGAGTACCTCCGGCACACCGAGCGGCAGGCAGAATTCGCTCAGGTTGTCGGGAACGCGTTCTTTAAGCCGGTAACCATTCAGGCATTCGATCAGCAGGGCCGGGTCATCACCTTTGATAAGTGTATTGTAAAAGCCGGCCGCCTGTGTCATGTTGCGCGGAACGACGATGTGCATGCCCCGCAAACTATTGATCATCGCGCCCATCGGCGAGCCTGAATGCCAGATACCTTCGAGGCGGTGACCGCGCGTCCGGATGATAAGCGGTGCTTTCTGGCCCCCTTTGGTCCGGTAATGGAGCGAGGCCAGATCATCGGTCAGGGTTGCCAGCGCGTAGAAAATATAGTCGAAATACTGGATTTCGGTAATGGGTTTCAGGCCCCGCATCGCCATGCCGATTCCCTGACCGATAATCGTTGTTTCGCGGATGCCGGTATCTGTAATACGAATCTCGCCGTATTTTTCCTGTAATCCCGCAAATCCCTGATTTACATCACCAATATGTCCTACGTCTTCACCGATGGCTACTACGCGCGGGTCACGGCCGAAAAGATTGTCGAAGTAACGCTGCATGACCAGGTAGCCATCTACAATCGGACTGTTTTCCGAATAAACGGCAGGTACACCGGGGTTTTTCAGCGGCGAGTCCGGCGACTGGCTGTAGAGGTGCGAGCTATACCGGTCTTCATTTTCAGCACTGGTTCGCCGGAGCCATTCCGCCAGTCCCTGCCGGGTTTCGGGCGGATCGTTACGCAGAATGCGCAGGGCTCTCTTGACGGCTATCGTTGCGTCGCGCCGGATCGGGTTGAAGGCTTTGCGGAGGTCTTCCCGTACGGCCATGAGGGCAGGGCCTTTCGGGTTATTGCGGGCCGCCCGCTGAAGGAGGTCGAGGGCTTCGTCAAAGTCACCCTGCATCGAGGCTACGTAGGCATTCCAGGCATCGTTTCGTGCCTGGCGGGCCGATTTTTTCGTTTCTTCTTCGATCTCAGTCAGTTCTTCTGCCGTAGCATAGCCGTTATCAAGGATCCAGTTTTTAAACTGACGGTTGCAGTCATATTCGGCTTCCCACGCCAGCCGGTCTTTCGATTTATAACGCTCGTGTGAGCCCGACGAGGAGTGACCCTGCGGCTGGGTGAGTTCCTGCACATGGATGAGCACCGGCACATGTTCGTCGCGGCAGAGGCGGGCCGCCTGCCGGTAGGTATCAATCAGGGCCGGATAGTCCCACCCTTTAACGGTGAAGATTTCAATCCCCTTTTCCGACGCATCGCTGTATGGGGCTTCACGTTGTAGCCCCGCCAGTGCTTTCGAAATACTGGCTTTGGTTGTCTGATACTCGACAGGAACGGATATGCCATAGCCATCGTCCCAGACAGACATGAGCAGCGGGACCTGTAAGACACCGGCCGCGTTCATGGTTTCCCAGAACATGCCCTGTGATGTCGACGCATCGCCGATGGTGCCAAAGGTGATTTCGTTACCATGGCGGGAGAATTGGGTAAGGCTGTGAAGCGCCGGGTTGTGCCGGTAGAGCTTTGAGGCGTAGGCCAGCCCGATAGAACGCGGCACCTGACCGGCGGTCGGCGCCATATCACAGACTGAATTAAAAAACTCTGTTTGGTTGCGCCACAACCCGTTTTCGTCGAGCCAGCGGGTGGCAAAGTGGCCATTCATGTTGCGGCCACCCGTGTTGGGGTCATGGGCAATGTCGGTATGCGCATACAATTGGGCAAAGAACTGCTGCCACGTCAGTTCGCCGAGGGCCGCGACAAAGGTCTGATCACGGTAATAACCAGACCGGAAATCGCCCCGCCGGAACGATTTGGCAGCTGCAATCTGGGCCAGCTCTTTTCCGTCGCCGAAAATGCCAAATTTTGCCCGTCCTCCCATTACATCCCGCCGACCCAGCAGGCTTACCTGACGGCTTTCGCTCGCCAACCGGTAATCGGCCAGGATTTCCTCACGGGTTAGTACGTCAACCGTACGGATATGTTCGTTTGCAATCACAGAACAGTAACAGGTTTAAAGAGTGAAATTGGATTGTTTGATGAAGTGTTGTGTGACTGGCCTTGAATTACAGCGCAATAAAAAAATATTTCTACTGCCGGTTAATCTCTTACCACTGTTTTTCCGTCTAAGGAATCGTTAAGGTAACCACAAGTCGTAGTAAAAATAATATAATCCGGCGGAGCTTTCAAAAAAACGATTTTATCTGTTTCTTTGTTAGTGATTCGCAACCCGATTATCCTTTGGTATGCGATTTGTGGAGGTTAACATTTGTAATGTCTAACAATCAAATAACCAAACCTAAATTTAAATTATCCCGATGAAAAAGATTTTTTCATTATTCGTAGCCATGTTTGTACTTGTAGCAGTTAGCTACGCACAAAAAGGTACACTGAAATTCACCAAAGAAACACACGATTTCGGTAAAGTGGAGCAAGGCAAGCCTGTGACGTATGTATTTACGTTCAAAAATACAGGTACAGACCCTGTGGTTATCTCTGATGCGCAGGCGTCTTGTGGTTGTACAAAACCATCATGGACGAAAGAACCGGTAATGCCGGGTAAAACAGGTACTGTATCGGCAACGTACAACGCGGCTGCTATGGGCCCGTTCAACAAGTCGGTAACCGTAATGAGCAACGGTGAAACCCCAAACATCGTACTTTACCTGAAAGGCGAGGTTGTGTCGAAAGAAGAAGCTGAGAAAGCTGCTGCTGCCGGCGCTAAAAAAGGCACTAAATAAGGTGGTACATACACACCTTCATGGTTATTCGATGAAGGGTTAATTGATTGAGTAGTACCCCAAAGGCATCTGGTTTGTACCGGATGCCTTTTTTTTTACCATCCTTCCTGTTTTTTATCCCTTCGGCTTAAAATCAATATTTCTTTATTGGAATAAGGTACATTTGCTTTGTCTTCAGACACTTATCTTAACCGTACCTGAACATGTTTTTCGTAACACTTGGCCTTGTGATCCTCATCGTAGGGTTTGCCATCAATACGCCTTCGCTCACCATCTCCCGCTTTGCCCGTCCCGTAAAAATCGCTGGAATTGTTCTGATCGTTTTAGGCATGCTGACCTCAAGTCTCCGGCAGATCGACGCCGGGCATGTGGGTATTGTATCGCTCTTCGGCCAGATCAGCGACCGGACACTTGACCCGGGGCTTAATTTTGTCAATCCGCTTGCCTCGGTAACGGATATGGATGTAAAAACACAGAATTACACCATGTCGGGTGTGAATGACGAAGGACAGAAGTCGGGCGATGACGCCATCCGTGTCCTGGCTGCCGATGGCCTGGAAGTGGTCATTGACCTGACGGTGCTGTATCGTCTGCTGCCTTCCGAAGCGCCGCGGCTCATGCGGCAGATTGGGGAGGATTACACGGATAAAATCGTCCGGCCCATCACCCGGACCCGTATCCGCGATAATGCTGTTTACTACGATGCCGTTGCGCTTTACTCAACCCGTCGCGATGAGTTTCAGGGACGTATTTTTAAAGCGATTGAAAAGGATTTTAAATCGCGGGGACTGCTGCTGGAACAGCTGCTGGTGCGGAATATCAATTTGCCGGCGTCGGTAAAACAAACGATTGAGTCGAAAATCAATGCGGAGCAGGAAGCGCAGAAAATGCAGTTTGTCCTGCAGAAAGAGCGGCAAGAGGCCGAACGGAAACGGGTTGAAGCCCAGGGGATAGCCGACTACCAGCGTATCATGGCTACCGGCCTGACAGACAAGCAGCTGCAATATGAGCAGATTAAAGCGCAGCGGGAACTGGCGGCCTCGCCGAACAGCAAAATCGTCATCATGGGCGGACGGGGTAATGTCCCCCTGATTCTGAATGACTAAGAACACAGAATAGTATTCTGTCTCTCAGGGTTTATGTAAAACGGAATGGTATTCCGTTCTGCGCTCAACTTAGCTGCCAGAACGGAATACCATTCCGTTTTACCTTTATTTCATCAGCCCCTGAGCTTTCAGCCAGCCTTTACAGGCATCCGGCCAGTTTTCGATGGACCCTTTGCCTTTTGTGCGGAGGGCAAAGCCGTGGCCACCGGTCGGGTAGAGGTGCATTTCGCCGGAAACGTCGTTTTTCAGCAACGCCAGATAATAATCAATGCTGTTTTCGACCGGTACAGCCTTGTCATCCTGTGCATGTACCAGAAACGTCGGCGGGGTTTGTTTGGTCACCTGCAGCTCATTGGAGTAATAGGCAATCAGCTCGGCGGAGGTGTTTTGTTTACCCAGCAGGTTGTTGCGGGAGCCGCCGTGCGCCTTAGCGCCAAACGTCACGACCGGATACATCAGAATCGCAAAATTGGGTTTCGCCTCTTCGCTGGCTTTAAGGCTACCCGCCGACCGATGGTAATGGGTTGAGAGCGTAGCCGCCAGGTGACCGCCCGCCGAGAAGCCCATCACCCCGATTTTAGTCACATCCAGCCCATATTTAGCCGCCTGCTGCCGGATCAGCTTCATGCCCTGCATGGCGTCCATCAGCGGCACTTCCGATTGATTGGTCATCAGCCGCTCGTCGGGCAGGCGGTACTTGAGAATAAATGCCGTAATGCCCTGCTGATTGAACCAGCGGGCTACTTCTTCGCCTTCATGCCCGAACGCCAGAATACCGTAGCCACCGCCCGGACAAATCATCACGGCTGCGCCGGTTGCTTTGTCTTTCGGTGCCTGAAAGACCGTCAGCGTTGGTACGGATACATGGCTGATGCGCAGAATTCCATCCTGCTGGCCAACCTCTGATTTTTCGGGAAAGTTTGGGTTGGCCACGGCGTTCGGAACCGCACCGTCGGGCCAGAGTTTAATAACGTCTTGAGACATGGCAGGTAACGTACCAATAAAAAGGGCTATGGCGAGCCCGAGTGCTTTAACGTGCATATAGGTTGTTGTCGGATTTAAACCCCTACACTAAATCGCGGCAAGCGGTGAATCTACTTTTCCCGGTATAAATCAGGGAGAAAAACAGATGTTGTTAACACATTTGGTATTTCGGACCATTGCCTTCCGATAGCGGAACTATTCACCTGACCTTCGTTATTTATGAGTAGTAACGCCTAATCACTAAATCATTGAGCAATTCTACCGATTCTGCTGCCAGCCAAGGCAGTCCGCAAAGCCCGCATCTGCTCCGTCGGCTAAGCTTATTACAAGGTACGGCCCTGAATATGATCGATATGGTCGGGATCGGGCCGTTTGTGGTGCTGCCGCTGGTTATTCAGCTCATGGGCGGACCTAACTTCATCTGGGCATGGATACTGGGCGCTGTGGTGTCGTTTATCGACGCCTTTATCTGGTCGGAACTGGGCGCGGCTTACCCGCAGGCGGGTGGTAGCTACAGGTTTCTGAAAATCGCGTATGGGGAAGAACGGTGGGGGAAACTGTTTTCCTTTCTCTAC
The DNA here is from genome assembly GCF_001870735.1 of Arsenicibacter rosenii. Taxonomy (GTDB): domain Bacteria; phylum Bacteroidota; class Bacteroidia; order Cytophagales; family Spirosomataceae; genus Arsenicibacter; species Arsenicibacter rosenii. The sequence goes on from NZ_MORL01000002.1 coordinate 184,222, forward strand.
GTCTGGCAGACGCTGATTCAGGCTCCGCTGGTAGTTGCATCGGGTTCGATTGGCTTTGCCCAGTACGCATCGTATTTGTTCCCGCTCGACGAATGGTCGGGGAAGGCGGTTTCCGGTACGGTGGTAATTATCGTTACGATGTTGATTTACCGGCGTATTGACTCAATCGGGCGGATTAGTCTGGTGTTGTGGGTTGCCGTTATGCTCACCATCGGCTGGATCATCGTCGGCGGGCTGACCAACGCAACAGTTTCGTTCTCAGACGTGCTCGGGCAGGCGATGCACCTCGACGGTAACCTGCTGTCGGCGGGACTCGGGGCGTCGTCGGTCAAAACGATTTATTGCTTTCTGGGGTATTATAACGTCTGTCACCTGGGTGGTGAAATGAAGAACCCGGAACGGAATATTCCGCTGAGCATTTTTATTTCCATTGCCGGTATTACCTTGTTGTATATGCTGCTGAACCTGAGTGTGGTGAGTGTTGTGCCGTGGCAGGAAGCGCAGAAAAGTACTTTTATTGTCAGTACGGTGATTGAAGCCATTTACGGCGCTAAAGCCGCCGGTGTCGCTACCGGACTGGTCTTGATTGTCGCGTTTTCGTCGCTGTTTGCCGTAATGCTCGGTTATTCACGGGTACCCTATGCTGCTGCCGTCGACGGACAATTCTTCAAAATCTTTGCTAAGCTGCATCCGACCCGCCATTTTCCGTACGTATCGGTACTGTTTCTGGGCGGGGTTGCGTTTGGTTTCAGTTTACTGTTCCGGCTGTCGGATGTGATTACGGCAATTCTGGCCATGCGGATTGTAGTACAGTTTATCGGGCAGGCAATCGGGCTCTGGCTGCTGCACCGGCGCAAAGCCACGTCGCACTTTCCGTTCCGGATGCCGCTGTATCCGTTGCCGGTAATTTTGGCCATTGCCGTCTGGTCGTATATCTTTATCTCGACGGGCTGGTCGTTTATGGTCTCCGGACTGACCGTTATCGCGCTGGGCGTTGTGGCATTCCTGCTGACGGCCAACATCCGGAAACAATGGCCGTTTGCGCCTAAACAAAATAGACTATGAGTAAGAAAAACCGGACGGGTGTTGTCTATTCAACAGACCCTGACTTTAACTACCAATCGGGTGATGAGCCGGAAGCCGAAACCCTCGCACCGGCTCATCAGCAGCTGAAAGTATGGCTCGAGCGGCTTGGCGGCAATAAGGTCGTGACGGCGGTAAAAGGCTTTATTGGCACCGATGCCGACCTGAATGCACTGGCAAAGCAGCTGAAAAATGCCTGCGGAACGGGCGGGTCGGCCAAAGACGGCGATATTCTGATTCAGGGTGATCACCGCGAAAAGGTGCTCACGTTTCTGACCCAGAAAGGCTATAAAGCGAAAAAGGCAGGCGGGTGATACGATTCCCGAAGCTTAAACGAAGAAGTATACATACCACATAGCCCCATCAGAACACATAGCTGGTTGACGCTTTGTGTTTTGATAGGGCTATGTGGTAAAAAATAGTAACGTTCTGACTTACCGACGGTTATCCTCACCGCTCAGCATGCCCAGGTAACTCCAGTACCGGCTTTCGGCAATGTCGCCCTCACCGACGGCGTCTTTCACCGCACAACCCGGTTCGTTGACGTGCAGGCAGTTGTTGAACCGGCATTGGTTAAGCAGCTCGCGCATTTCCGGAAAATAATGGCTGATTTCTTCTTTCTGCATATCGGCCAGTCCGAGCTCCTTGATACCGGGAGTGTCGATGATGAACGTGCCTGGCCCGAGCTCAAACATTTCGGCGAAGGTTGTGGTGTGCACCCCTTTATTGGCAAAGGTCGATACTTCACTTGTGCGCAGGTTGAGTTCCGGAGAAATGGCGTTAACCAGCGTCGATTTACCCACCCCCGAATGCCCCGACAGGAGGGTTACCTTATTGTCGAGCAAGGCCTTGAACGCATCGACACCTGTCCCTTCGAGGGCGGCGGTGATGAGGCAGTTGTAGCCGATCTTTTCGTAGAGATCAATGATTTCCTGCTGATAGGCCAGTCCTTCTTCGTTCAGGATGTCTGATTTGTTAAAGACAATCGTGGTCGGAATCCGGAATGCTTCGGCCGTTACCAGAAAGCGGTCAATGAAGCCGAGCGATGTGCGGGGCATGGTCAGCGTAGCCAGCAAAACGGCCTGATCAATGTTGGCCGCCAGAATATGACCGTGTGCCGTTTTGTGCACAGACTGCCGGATAATGTAATTCTCCCGTGGCTCAATATCGATGATAATGGCCGTGTTTTCGATTTTATCCTCTACCTCAAACTGCACGTGATCGCCGACCGCAATCGGATTCGTCACTTTGAGGCCCTTTATTTTAAACTTCCCTTTCAGACGGGCATTGTAGATATGGCCGTCGTTATCCCTAACGTCGTACCACGAGCCCGTTGATCGTATGACTAAGCCTTGATGTGCCAAGCAGCAATGAGTTAAATTGAAATAAATCCGCCTGGTGGTTTACCGGCGGGCAGGCAATAGTTGGTTCACGATATGCATAACCTTGTCGGTTGCCCCAATGTTCCGCACCACATAACTGCGGCTGGTAGCCGAGGCCTTTTGCCGGGCAGGTTCGTCGGTATAAAGCCGCCCGAAGGCTGCTGCCAGCTCCTGCGTATTGCTGACCGAAACGGCCCCGCCTTCATCAATCAGGTCGATGGCTTCCTGAAATTTACGATAATTCGGCCCAAAGAACAACGGCATGCTGAATGTCGCCGCTTCCAGAATATTATGCAGCCCTTTGCCAAATGCGCCGCCGATGTATGCATACTGCCCGTATTGATACAGTGACGACAACATGCCGATGTTATCAATGATCAAGACATCCGCCGATGCCAGCTCTTGCGTATTGCCGGCGGTTATCTGCGAGTAACGCACGGCGGTTTTATGCAGGAGCTGCCGCCACTTTTCTATCTCATCGTCGTGAATTTCGTGAGGAGCGATGATCACCTTCAGCGGCTGCGTAAAGCCGTTCAGAAACGGTATCAGCACTTCCATGTCCTGCTGCCAGGCGCTGCCGACTACCAGTACCGGCACCGGATTTCCCGACGGATCGAGCCGGAACGCGGCGGCTACCGGAATTTCCTTTTTCTGATCGGCAACTTGTTTCACGCGGTCAAAGCGCGTATCACCGGCCAGCGTTCTGCGGGTAATGCCGATGCTGTCGAGCAGCCGGACCGAAACCTCATTTTGTACCAGAATGTGGTCGAAGTGGCGCAGCAGGGAGCGGTAAAAGCCGCCGTAGGATTTAAAAAATAACTGCCCCGGCCGGAATATGGTCGAAAACGAAATGACCGGAACCTGAGCGGCTCTGAGTTCATGCAGGTAATTGGCCCAGAACTCATACTTGATGAAGAAAGCAATCGCCGGATGAACGAGCTGCACAAACCGGCGGGCATTTGCGGGCGTATCCGACGGCAGATAAGCCACGATATCGGCTCCGGCGTAGTGTTTACGCACCTCGTAGCCTGATGGCGAAAAAAACGTCAGCAGAATTTTGTAGGCAGGATATTGCTGCCGGAAGGCCTCGATAACAGGCCGTCCCTGCTCAAACTCACCGAGGGAGGCCGCATGAAACCAGGCAACCGGAGCCGTATTGCCGGCCAGCGCCCCGGCCAGATGTTCGGACCAGTTGCGCCGTCCGTCGACCCATAACTTTGCTTTAGGGTTCAGTGGGGCAATCAACTGCAGAAGTCCCTGATACAGATAGATAGATGTATGATAAAGTGCCGAAAACAAGCCGGAGGTCGTTTAATGAAAACTGAGCCGCAAAGGTAGGCATCCGGCAAGAATCCTGAACTTTTCGGCTATAAATTCGGGTTAAATAGCCAAAGAATGTAGCCAGACAACATGAATTGGAATAAACTAACCAACGAATCTCAGCTTGATGCGATCAAGGAAGAGTCGGCCACACAACCGGTGATGATCTTTAAACACAGTACCCGTTGTTCAATTAGTTCGATGGCGCTGAGCCGGATGGAGCGTAACTGGAGCGATGCGGCGGGTATTAAACCCTACTATCTGGATCTGATTGCCGATCGGTCTGTATCCAATCAGGTGGCTGACGTATTCGGCATACAGCACGAGTCGCCGCAGGTTTTGTTAATTCAGAACGGCACATGCGTCTACGATGCGTCCCACATGGGTATTTCGTTCGACAGCGTTAAACAAGCCGTTTGAGGTTAATGAATAATGAATAATGGATAATGTACAATGAAAGGCGTGACCGCATTATTCATTGTACATTATCCATTATTTATGTCTACGCGTTTCCGGTTGTTTTGTCGGGTTCGTCGGCACTTGACGGGGCAAGGCCTCCTTCAGCCGTAGATTTATTCCAGGCTCCGTCCGGCGGTGTTACATCCGCGCCGGGAGCCGGTTCAGGCTGATAGGCAACCATCGGGTTGGCCGGATCAATTGTCGCGTTTTCGGCGTCGATCGGCGGTTGGCCCCATGAGGCGCGTTTGGCTTCTTCGATATCGGCTTCTGTTGTCGCGTCGTCGGTTTCGGCGGCCAGATCTTTTGCTTCCATATAATCGCCAGGTACGTCTGTATCATTACTGTCTGCCCGTTTTGACGGCAGCTCGTTTTCCAGCTGACGGTCACTCAGTTGAGACAGTTCCGGAGCCAGGCCCATCGGGCTATGCATCGCCTGTGAGGCGTATGACTCTGTTGATTCTTTCCGTTGATTACTTGAGATGCTCATAACGTTGTGTATTTAAAAGGGTGTACTGGATTTACGATTTACGAAAGACGATTTACGAGGTAAAGTCAGTCTGCCGAACCTCAATAGCACGTCTTATTGTAAGCTGTTTAATACGTTGGTTTGTGCTCGGTTGAGGTGCCGGTACGGGCGATATCGTCATCCTCTTTTCCGCTTTCGGCGTATGGATTCTCCGGCTTTTCATGCTCCTTTGCCTCTTTTTCGGCTTCGGGCGTATCTACTTCCTCCGCAGAAGCGTAGTCGTCAGGACCATGCGTGGTTACGTCAACAGACGCAGTTTTGCTGGTATCAGGATCATCGGCAGCAATGCTGTGCTGCGCTTCTTCGGTTACCTCTACCGCGCTGTTGGCGTCGTCAGTGTCGTTGAAACGCAGTAGTCCGTTCTGGCTGTCCATGTCGGTGCTGCCAATGCCGCGGATATTGCGGCCATCCTGTCCGCCGCGTACTTCGGCTGTGTCGAGGCCATTGGCGGAGTTTTCAAAAACGTCCTGGTGCTTGTTGTCGTCTGACGGAGCATTAGCACCGGCGTTATCAGGCTCTTTGTCCCGTCCGTTTATCTGAGCGCCGTTTGGGGCGGGCTCATTTTTTTCATCTGTGTTCATAGCGTTGAGTGTCTCCGGAAATAGATCCGGATATATGTACTTAACTTATTTTTAACTGAAAAGTTTTTATATGAAAAAGCTAAGCTAAACAGGTATAAATGTATACTTCTCTGGCAGGCAAAGGTGTAAGAAGATTCACCGGGGTGTGTTAACCTATCGTCTTTTGTCCGTATTTTTGATACCTTAGATTCATCACATCGCGCTGCTTATGCGACTCAATGTAGTCTTTCTTTTCGCCTTGTTATGGCTGCTGGCATTTACCGGTCAGGCGCAACTGGTGATTGAGGTGGTGAAGAGCCCGCCCCTTTTACCGCTGACGTCCGGGCTGTACATTGCCGGTGATTTTAATAACTGGAATCCGGGTGATCCGGCCTATAAACTGAAAAAAGGCGCAAACGGATCATATACTATTACGTTGTCTGATACACTCAAACACTTTGAATACAAACTCACGCAGGGAAGCTGGATGACCGTTGAAGGCGGACCCGAAGGCAAACAACGGCCCAACCGGGTATATAACCGCGCGTTTGAACCGGACCCGAATCACATTCAGATTACCGTAGATTCCTGGGAAATGAAACCGGCCTACCGCTTCGTGATTACGCAGGTGCCGGACAATACGCCCCACGATGCCAGGCTCTACCTGACCGGTAATTTTAATAAGTGGAACCCCGGCGACGAATCCCTGTTGCTGCAACGCCAGTTCGACGGTACCTATCGGGTGTCGGTATATACGGATCTCGAAAAGCTGGAATTTAAATTTACGCGCGGCAACTGGGACTCAGTCGAAGGGCGGGAAAACGGCAAAGCCCGCGCCAACCGGGTCGTTCTCCGCGGTGATAACATCAACAATGAGTCCATTGAGGTGCAGATCCAGAGCTGGGAAGATTTGTCGGGTACTTTTAATTTTTACTCGGTTTATGACCTGCTACTGCTCTTTTCGGCTTTTCAGGGCATTTTGCTGATTATTGCTATCCCCACGATTCAGAACTACAATAAGGCGGCAAACCGGTGGCTGGTAATTCTGCTCGGGCTGTCGTCGTTTGCCATTTTTATCCGGATTTTTGCCAATTACCGTGATGTGGCGCAGTCGTATACGAAACTGGTTTTATTGCCGGACCTGATTCTGTTTACCTACGGCCCGCTGTTTTACATTTATATCAACAAGCTGTTGTACCGGTCGGGGCGGAAAGTGCGTAACTGGTCGTACCGGTTTATTCCGGCAGGGATTCAGGTGCTGATTTATCTGCCGTTTGTGTTTATGAACAGCAAGCAGTTTCAGATTGATATAGTCAATCAGGATGTGTTTGTGATGACCTTATTCCTGGGTGGCGGCTTTCTGTCGCTTTTGTTTAACGCCGGTTACTGGCTGCTGTGTCGCCGTACGATCCGGCATTACCAGCAGGAGTATGAGACAAGCCACTCGTTCGAACATAACATTCAGTACCTCTACACCGTACTGACCATTCAGGCCATTTGTCTGGTGCTGTGGGCGACGTTGTTTATGTTTATCGCGGGTAGCAAGCTGTTTGGTTTCGATCCGACCACCGTTGCCGCCCGCCACGTAGATGCGATCTGGCTGGTATTTTCGACGATTATCTATTTTCTCGGGTACTTTGCCATTCATCAGCCGGAAATTTTCAAGGTACCCGCGTCTGTTCAGCCGGTCGGGTTTTTTGATAATACGCCCGCTATTCCGTTGCTGACACCGGGCAAACCGGTACCTGTAGAAGAAAATCTGCCGCCGATTATTCTGAGTGAAGTCAATGAGGTAGTCGTGCCGGCCGTGATCGAAACCCCGACCCACAAGGCTGAGCCACTGCCCGACGGGGAATTGCAGGTGCTGAAAGAGCAGGTAGAATCCTATCTGCTGCGGCATAAGCTGTTTGCTAACCCGAATCTGACAATCAATGAGCTGGCGTCTAAACTCAAGATGCAGCCTTACCTGCTTTCCAAGGTGATTAATGAAGGCTTTGACAAGAACTTTTTCGACTTCATTAACCACTATCGGGTAGAAGAACTGAAGCGGCGGCTCGATGATCCGCGGTATAAAAACTATACGCTGCTGAGTCTGGCGTTTGACGTTGGCTTTAACTCAAAAACGGCGTTTAACCGGGCATTTAAAAAAATTACCCGGCAAACGCCCAGTGAATACATGAATACCATCCGTGAGGTGGCTTAGCGGCTCCGTAGCGGACCCTGCTGAAATACCGCCTTACCGCCGCTAACCCCCTCCTGACCCGTAAGCTGAACGCGGGTCTGGGGCAGGCTTTGCGGCCAGTTATCGCGCAGTAACGCGATGAGGGCCTCCCGGACGTTACACCGCAAATCGAAGGCCGACGGAGAGTCCCGCGCCGAGACGAGTACCCGGATCTGAATGCAGGTCGGCATGGTGTCGGTTACCTGTACGGCAAATACCTGCTGGTCCCAGAGCGGGTCGGCTTCAACGATGGCCCGGGCCTTTTCCCGTAGCTTATCAACCGGTACATCATAGTCCAGGTAGAGCATGACCGTACCGATAATGGAGGAGTCGTTGCGGGTCCAGTTCTGGAACGGGTTTTCGACAAAGTAGGTAATGGGCAGAATCAGCCGGCGCCGGTCCCAGACCCGCACAACCACGTTGGTCAGGTTAATTTCTTCAATCCGGCCCCATTCGTTTTCAACCACCACCGCATCGCTGATCCGGATTTGCTGCGTCAGCGCAATCTGGATGCCCGCCAGCAGGTTGGCCAGCGTTTTCTGGGCCGCAAAACCGATCAGGACCGAGGCAATCCCCGCCGAGGTCAGTACGCTGAGACCGAGTTTACGGCTACCCTGAAACGAAATCAGAATGAGTGAAATGCCCACAATAACCACAACCAGCGATACCAGCCGCCGGACAAAATGAAGCTGGGTGACAAACTTCCGCTGTGATATGTTAATGTCCTGAGCCGGATCGTAATGCCGGATGACTAACAGTTCGCCAACCTTCAGCAGTCTCAGAATCATCCAGATGGAGGCACCGATAAACAGGACTTCCGAAAACTTATCGACCAGCGGATGCTGCCGCAAAAAACGGCTGGACTGAATATTGGCCGCAACCAGAAAAAACAAGGTCGGCACGAACACATAAAAGGCTTCCCGCACGTAGATCCTGAGCAGGGTCAGCAGGGCAACCGGGCGGCGCCGCAGCACAAAAGTGATAACCTGGGAGACGATGAAACAGAAAAGCAGCCCGGCGATGGTTGTTGTGGCCATCAGGAGCCAGCCGTTCCGGGTAGCCATGCGCCAGGTGAGGTCCCAGTCGACGTTTTTGAGGTAGTGTTGTATTTTTTCCATGTGGTATGCTTCGTGGAGCAACATAACAAAGCCACGTGTATTCAGTAAACGTGGTCAGAGTGGGTATGTTTTGCGGTTCATGATTTGTTGATACATCGCAGCCCGGAAAAGATCCGGGCTAACGGATGCTGTTTCCTGAAGATAAACCCGGCAAAACAGCCTTTGGGAACTTTTGCCGCGTATTTGATGCTGCTACCTCAGAACACCCTACAAAGCAGCGTTTTCAGGCCGCTGAGATCGCTAAAAGCAAGCCGGTATGTCAGCGATTTTCGAAAATTACATGAAAATACATTGCCCTGCCTTATCTGACAACGAAATCAGCGTGATCAGGCAGGCGGCTGTCGTCAGAACCATCCGGAAAAAGCAGTTGCTGTTGCAGGCCGGTGAGATCTGCCGCTACAAAATGTTTGTCATGAGCGGTTTTTTGCGGACATATCGGATTGGTACGGATGGTGTTGATCATACCCTGCACTTTTCGCCGCAGCTGAACTGGCTTACCGATGGAGAGAGCTATACCAATCAGACACCATCCCTGTATTGTATTGACGCGCTGGAAGAATCGGAGCTTTTGTTGTGGAGCCGAGATCGTTTCAACGCCTTGTTTCAGCACATACCGGCCCTGAAAGAATTTTCCGAACAACTGATTGCCCGTAATCTGTATCTGAGCCGCAACCGCCTTTATAAAACCATCAGCGCAACACCTGCCGAGAAATACGAAGATTTTATTAACACCTATCCCGGAATTCTGTTGCGGATACCGCTGCGGATGGTTGCCTCCTATCTGGGCGTTTCGCTTAAAACGCTGACCCGTATCCGGCATGCCCAACTGCCGCAGGAAATGAAATAGGGTCAAATGTCCTCTTTTTCGGCAAGGCGGTTCCGCAATTTTGCCTGACAAACTACGGGGGCGTACGCTGCCTGCTTTACCGGTACAGCACGGCCCCCACAAAAACAGGTAACTCATATGCGCGTATTCGTAACAGGAGCCAGTGGCTTTATCGGCTCCGCCATTGTACAGGAATTAATCCATGCCGGTCATCAGGTGACCGGCCTTGCCCGTTCAGCAGCCTCAGCAACGGCGCTGGCCAATGCCGGTGCCGACGTACTGCAAGGCAGTCTTGAGGACCTCGACAGCCTGAAAAAAGGGGCTGCCGGCGCAGACGGCGTGATTCATGCGGCGTTTATTCACGATTTTAGTAATTACCTGGCCGCAGCCGAAACCGATAAAAAAGCAATTGAGGCGATTGGCTCAGTACTGATCGGCTCAGATCGTCCGCTGGTAGTGACCGCCGGCATTCTGGGCATACGGAATGATGGCCAACTGATCACAGAAGATGATCCGGCACCGGGCTTTCCGCGTGCCTCGGAGGCCGCAGCCATGGCACTGGCGGAGGCTGGTGTACGGGCTTCCGTTATCCGGCTGCCACCGTCGGTACATGACCAGGGCGATTATGGTTTTGTGCCGTTTATCATCGGTATGGCCAGAAAGCATGGTGTGTCGGCCTATGTTGGCGAGGGCACGAACCGCTGGCCGGCAGTGCACCGGCTGGATGCCGCGCTGGTATTCCGGCTGGCGCTGGAAAAAGGAGAGACAGGACGCCGCTACAACGCGATTGGTGATGAAGGAATACCCGTGCGGGAAATTGCCGGTGTTATCGGACAGTACCTGAACCTGCCGGTTGCCTCGGTTCCGGCAGAAGAAGCGGCGGCTCATTTTGCGTGGATGAGCCGGTTTATTATGTTCGATAGCCCCGCATCGGCCGTTAAAACAAAAGAACAGTTAAACTGGACACCCCTGCATCCGGGCCTGCTCGATGACCTGAACAAGGGGCACTATTTCGGCCATTAACACGAAAGCCCATCCGGAAATAATCGCCTTCCGGATGGGCTTTCCACCAATCATACATTCGCTCACTTTCCTGACAAGGCCGGCTTACTACCCTGCCAGCTTACCGGCTCATTGGACAGCAGCCAGGTACGGCCTTTGTCATTGTTGCCCTGGTAAAAGAGGTATGTGCGTTTATTGCGGTCTTCAAACAGATGCGGATGTCCCGACTCACTGCTGTTCCAGGTACCGGGAGCACCGTTTTTAAGAAAAGGCTCGTTTTGCAGCCGTTCCCAATGCAGGCCGTCGCGGCTGTGGGCGATACCGATCTGTTGCGGCCAGTTGTTGTAGGCGCCGGCATAAAACATGACCAGTTCGCCGTTGCGCTCAATGACCGACGCGCCCTCAATGCAGTCACCTTCCCAGGGCAGTTCGGGTTTGAGAATAGGTCCGTCGGTAGAAAGCTGCTTCCACTCCTCACGGTTAAAGCTGGTTTTCAGCGGCGCAACGGCCACGCCCAGTAGCTGTTTTTTATACTCCGGATCGCGCGTGGCAAAAAAGAGAAAATACTGACCTTTAAATGGATAGACCTCTGCATCGATGGCGCGGCCACAATTCCAGGCACCGGCCGGCCGGAAAACCGGGTTGGTTTCGTTGCGGGTAAAATGAATACCATCGGCCGACCAGGCATGGCAGATCGCGTCTTTGGGGCCACCGCCGTAGGTCTGGTAAAACAGTTGTACGTTGCCATCCTTTACCAAGGCACCCGGCGCGCAGATCCCTGCTTTCTCGTAGTCGGCCACCGGCGGAATTTCGGCGATTTTCTGCCAGTCGGTCAGGTTCGTACTTTCGGCAATACCGATGCCCCAGCCATGTTTGGTGCCGCTGGAATCCGTATAAGCCGGTACGGAGAAGTACATCAGATAACGCCCCTTGAACCGGACGACATGCGGATCTTTGGCGTAGGGGCGACCCAGCCGTGCCCGGTCGCCATACATCATTTTCGGGGTATCATGGTGGTCTGCCGGTTGCGGGCGCAGCCAGGCGGTGCTGCCGGTCAGGAGCAGAAACAGGAATAAACCAGCGGAATAGTTTTTCATTGCGTCAGGACAAAACAAGGTTATTTCAGCCCTTGTAAAAGTGGCTGAGCTGTGAGAAACTACCCGTTTGCCTTCAACCCTTCCGGGAGTACCAATCTATGCCAGCAGCGGTTTTACCACCGTTCCGTGTACATCGGTCAGGCGGTAGCGGCGGCCCTGGAACTTAAAGGTCATCTGCTCATGGTCGAGGCCCATCAGGTGCATAACCGTCGCCTGAAAATCATGGACATGTACTGGGTCACGGGCGATGTTATAGCCGAATTCGTCGGTTTCGCCGTAGACAAGCCCTTTCTTGACGCCTGCGCCCGCCATCCAGATCGTATAGCAACGCGGATGGTGGTCGCGGCCGTAATTGTCGCGGGTCAGCTTACCCTGCGAATAGTTGGTCCGGCCAAATTCGCCGCCCCAGATGACCAGCGTTTCGTCGAGCAGGCCACGCTGCTTGAGATCCATAATCAACGCCGCCGACGCCTGATCGACACTCTTCGTCTGAATCTGAATATCGTTGGGCAGGTTGCCGTGCTGGTCCCATCCCTGATGATACAACTGGACGAATTTTACGTCTTTTTCGATCAGCTTCCGGGCCAGCAGGCAGTTGGCCGCAAACGTGCCCGGCTTGCGGCTCTCGGGGCCGTACATGTCGAAAATATAAGCGGGTTCTTTGGAAATATCGAGCGTTTCGGGCACCGACGCCTGCATGCGGTAGGCCATCTCATACTGCGCCATCCGGTTGTTGATCTCCGGATCGAGTACGTGTTTGTACTGCTCCTGATGCATTTTCGTCAGGTAATCCAGCATCCGGCGGCGGCTGGCACGGTCGACGCCCGGCGGGTTGTTGAGGTAAAATACCGGATCAGGCCCTGAGCGGAAGACCACTCCCTGATGCACCGATGGCAAAAAGCCATTGCTCCAGAGCTTGGCATACAGCGGCTGGTCACCGTCGCGGCCTTTGGAGAGCAGCACCACAAAGGCCGGCAGGTTCTGGTTATCCGAGCCGAGTCCGTAGCTGATCCACGACCCGAAACTAGGCCGGCCACCTTGCTGTGATCCCGTCTGAATAAACGTAACGGCAGGGTCATGGTTAATGGCCTCGGTATGCATCGTCCGGATAAACGTCAGATCACTGGCTACCTTCGATGTGTAGGGCAGCAGTTCACTGATCCACATGCGGCCGGGGCCGTGCTGCGCAAATTTAAATGTTGATGCTGCCAGCGGAAAGCGACTCTGGCCCGCCGACATACCCGTCAGCCGCTGGCCTTTCCGCACGGATTCGGGCAGGTCCTGCCCCCACATTTTTTCGAGACGCGGCTTATAATCGAACAGTTCCAGCTGCGAGGGCGCGCCACTCTGGAACAGGTAGATAACCCGCTTCACCTTTGGCGGGAAATGTGGTTTCCCTAAGGCCGGGCCTTCCGATGCTGATGCGGCGCCCGGATTCAGCAGCGACGCCAGCGCCAGTGTACCAATGCCCGCACTTGTCTGGCCGAGGAACGTCCGGCGGCTCATCATGTCATGTAATTGATCCTGAATGTCAGACATGATCTTATCGTTTAATAATGGCTTCGTCGAAATTCATAACAGTGCTGGCCACAATGGTCAGGGCAGCTACATCGGCCGGCGGAAGCTGCCGGTCGACAGCGTGCCGGCCAACGGTCAGCAGGTCAGCGATCCGCTTCGGATTCGCGCGGAAATCGCGCAGCTCTTCGGCGTAGAGTTGTTGCATCAGGGCTACCTCCGTTGGTCGGGCGGGGCGGCTGATGATGGCTTTGAACAGATACGAGATAGCAGCTTCCGAAGGTTGCCCTCCCGCTGCCGGATACGTTTTCAGGGTATGTTGGGCCAGCGCACGGGCTGCTTCGACAAACTGCGGGTCGTTGAGTGTCACCAGTGCCTGTAGGGGTGTTGATGTCTTCTGACGGCGGACGGTGCAGGTATGCCGCTCAGCCGCGTCGAAGTTGAGCATCATCGGTGGCGGCGAAGACCGTTTCCAGATCGTATACAGCGACCGCCGATACAAGCTGTCGCCCTGACTTTCAATGTATTTGACCGCATTCCGTGTCGCCAGTGCTTCCCAGATACCTGCCGGCTGGTAGGGCCGTACGCTGGGACCGCCGATGTGCCGGCTCAGGAGGCCGCCTGCTACCAGAGCATTGTCCCGGACCTGCTCGGCCGACATCCGGTAGCTCGCTCCGCGCGTCAGGAAGGTATTGTCATAATCCTTGTCGCGAACAGGTTCCGGTACCGACGACGACTGGCGGTAGGTGGCCGACATAACAATCTGCTTATGTAGCGCCTTCACGTTCCAGCCGCTCTCGCGGAACGTAACCGCCAGGTAATCCAGCAGTTCGGGGTGCGACGGCAGGTTACCCTGATTGCCGAAATCATCACTGGTTTTCACCAGGCCCTGGCCAAAATACTGTTGCCAGATGCGGTTAACGATCACGCGGCTGAACAGCGGGTTCTCCTTATCAAGCAGCCATTGGGCCAGGCCGAGCCGGTTTTTCGGGGCATCGCCGGAAAATTTAAGCAGTTGTTCGGGTGTATTCGGCTGTACTTCGTCGCCGGGCGCATCGTAGGCTCCCCGCTTCAGAATAAACGTCTGCCGCGGAAACTTGCGCTCCGTCATGGTCATCACCTGATCCGAATTGGTAAAGATCTCCATCGACTCACCGCGCAGTTTCATGGCTTCGGCGTATGCTTTTTTATAGCCGCCATCAAGGGTCGATACGTAAAAATTATAGAGCTCTGCACGTTGTTCGGCAGTCCGGTCGTCGGCCGGTGTCCGCAGCGCTTCCAGCAGCGCGTCCGGTTTTCCGGCCAGGCGTGGCATTTCAATCGGACTCAGGGCGCGGTCAAATATTTTCAGCTCATCGACAGCCACGTCCTTGAGGTAATAGTCGTGCATGCGGCCGACGTAGAACGAGTGCTGGGCCCAGTGGGTTTTATTTTTGCCGTAAATAATGCTGTGGTGCAGGTTATCCGTAATTACCCGCGTTTCCATGGGTTTGCCGTTCAGGTATAGTTTCACGCCCCGTGTATGGCCGGAACCATCGTACGTCATCGCAATCTGAAACCACTCCTTAACCGGGACTTTATCGATGCTTTCGACATCAAGCGCATTATTGGGCCATACATGGCTCAGCATTACCTTAACGCGGCCGTCTTTCAGGAGGTCGACCTCATAACCACGCTGCCCGTCCATGGGTCCGGCGGTCCGGCCCATGAGTGTCCCTTCCAGTCCCGGTTTCGACAGGTTGAACCAGGCACTGAGCGTAAACGGCTGGTTTTGTTCAAAAACGGCGAATTCATACGGCAACTGAATCTGGCTGTCGCCGAAGAGATACCGGGCTTTACCGAAGCGCCCCGGCACCGATTTCGGAAAACGCTCCATATCGCCGCTCAACCGGGCCGGGATGGTGTCATTAACCGTATTTTTAAAGGCGTTGCGCGGGTCTTTTTCCAGCTCAGCCCATGATTTACGTTTTGGTTTTTCCGGCTCTTTCGGTGGTTCGGGTTTCAGCTTACCGGCAGCCCGCAAAGCCTCTTCCTGTTTCTTTTTCTCCTGTTCCTGCTTTTTCCGGATTTCTTCCTGCTTCGCAAATTCCTTAAAATTGACGCGGTCGGCCTCGTCAAACGTGTAGTGGGCAATCAGGCCGAGCTTATCAGTCGAAACCGGTTTTTGGGCTGCCCCGGCCAGCCATTGCCCGAAACGCTGCTGGTATTCGGGGCGGTTGGTATTGAGCTGCTGCTCAACCGGCCGGAGCTGTTTCTGAATGTATTTTACTTTGGCTTCGGCATCTTTCGACAGGAGCGTAATGGTCGGTGCGGCCTCCCCGTTGTACGGGATCTGCCCCCGGTCGTTGTTGCTGTTGAAGAAGGCGTACAACGAATAATAATCCTTCTGACTGATCGGATCATACTTGTGGTCGTGGCAGCGGGCGCATTCAACGGTCAGGCCCAGAAAGGCCTTGCCAAAGGTGTTGGTGCGGTCGGCTACGTACTCGACCCGATACTCTTCATCGACAATACCGCCTTCCTGACTTTGCTGGTGGTTCCGGTTGAAGGCCGTAGCAATCAGCATGTCGCGGGTCGGACGCGGGTGTTCGGGGGTAGGCAGCATATCGCCGGCCAGCTGCCAGGTCACAAACTTGTCGTACGACAGATTCCGGTTAAAGGCGCTGATGACCCAGTCGCGGTACGGCCAGGAAGTGCGTAAGCCGTCGTCCTGATAACCGTGGGTATCGGCATACCGGGCCACATCGAGCCAGTCGCTGGCCTGCCGTTCGCCGAAGTGCGGACTGGCCAGCAGCCGGTCAACGGCCTTTTCGTAGGCGTTCGGCGATTTGTCGGCCAGGAAGGCGTCGACCTCGCCGGTGGTGGGGGGCAGGCCGGTCAGGTCGAGGCTGGCGCGGCGGAGCAACGTCGTTTTATCGGCTTCTGGCGCTGGTTTCAACTTTTTTTCTTCGTGTTTTTGCGCCACAAACCGGTCGATGTCGTTGCGTATCCACGCGTTGTTATTGACAACGGGCAGTTCCGGCATCGTCGGGGCTACCAGCGACCAGTGTGGTTTATATTCCGCTCCCTGTTCAATCCAGCGCACGAGCAAGGCTTTTTCTTCCGTGCTCAGCGACAGGTGCGATTCCGGCGTCGGCATCATCATCTCCGGATCGGAACTCATGATGCGGTGGTACAGCTCACTGCCGTCCACGTCGCCGGGAACAATGGCGCGGTTGCCGCTTTCCAGTTTTTCGTAGGCATTATCGGCAATATCGAGCCGTAGCCCTGCTTTTTGCTTGTTCTTATCCGGACCGTGGCAGGCAAAGCACCGGTCAGACAGAATCGGTTTGATGTGCAGGTTATAATCGACGGTTTTGGGCAAGGTATTGTCCAGAGCCAGTAATTCGGCAGGTTTCTCGGTATGCCGGTTACAGGCGGTAAACCAGACCGCCGACGCAAGCAGGCCGGCAGCAGAGAAAAGGCTTAGATAACGGACTCGTATGTCGGACCAGTAATGCATACGATGAATAGTTGAGGAACAAGGTGACTATAACAAAAATACACGGATCTTACTATAAAGTGTTAGTAAAAGGCAATTTTGTGCAGGAATTAGTCAAGTTCGGATGATATACCGGACTGAGCAGCGGCATTTCAGAAATTATGTACAGTTTCGTGCATTAAGATACTGTATATTTCGGCTATTTCCGGTTGTTAACTGCCCTATGCCCCGTATCATTGACCTTTCGAAACCTATTCAGTTTAATGCACAGGACCCGTGGTTTATGCGGGTAAAAATCAAACATAAAGCCCATAGCAGCGCCCGCTGGCTGATCCGGTTTCTGGGCCTGCCGTTCCGGTTGTTTCCGCCGGGCTTTTCGGGCTGGGCCGACGATACGATCAAGCACATGGGCGTGCATGCTACTACGCACATCGACGCGCCCTGGCATTATTTCCCCACCGTTGCCGGGCAGCCTGCCAAGACCATTGATCAGGTGCCGCTGGACTGGTGCTACGGGGATGGCCTGAAACTTGATATGACCCACAAGGCCGATTTTGATCCTATTACGGTCGATGACCTGAACGCTGAGCTGGCCCGCACGAAGGCGGTGCTGAGGCCCGGCATGATCGTACTGATTCAGACCGGCCGCGACCGGTTCAACGGCACCAAAGAGTTTGCCGAGGTGGGTACGGGCATGAGTAAGGAGGCGACGGAATGGCTGATTGATCAGGGTATTAAGATCATGGGTATTGATCAGTGGGGATGGGACCTGCCGCTGCGCTACATGATTGAGCAGGCCAAAACCACCCATAATCCGGATCTGTTCTGGGAGGGACATCTGGTCGGGCGCGAAAAGGAATACTGCCACATTGAGCAGCTGGTCAATCTTGGTGCGTTGCCGGTCTCGGGCTTCAAAGTGTGCGTTTTCCCGCTGAAAATTGTCGGGGCCTCCGCTGCCCCCGCCCGCGTTGTGGCCATTCTGGAGGAGTGACACCATAGCACTCCTTTTACAAAAAACACGATTAAAGCCACAGGGAAGCGCTAAATAACGGAACATTATTCGGTTTTTACTATATTCGGCAGTTAACAAACTGCTGCATGAAAACACGATACCCGACCCGCTTTACTGCATTCCTGACAATTTGCTTTTCTCTTTTTGCTCTTTCCGTTTCTGCCCAGACCATTGCGGCCTTCACGGCTGGGATGGATAAAAAAGATGGCTTCATGCCGTTTTACTGGGATGCTAAAAAAGGTAAGATATACCTCGAAATCGGTCAGTTCGATACTGAATTTCTGTATTTCCCGTCGCTGGCACAGGGCGTTGGCTCCAATGATATCGGGCTGGACCGTGGCCGGCTTGGCGATGAACACGTCGTTAAATTCCAGCGTACCGGCCCCAAAGTGCTGCTCACAGAGGGCAACTCGCGCTACCGGGCCATCACCAATGACCCGCTGGAGCGCCGGGCTGTAGAGGAGTCATTTGCCAAATCGGTTCACTGGGGCTTCGATGTGGTGGCCGAAGAGGGGGGCCGCGTACTGGTTGATCTGACGCCATTCCTGATGCAGGATGCCGTCGGGGTCACGCAGGCCATCACTCAAACCCGTCAGGGCAGCTTCCGGATGGACCAAAGCCGGAGCGTGATGTACTTGCCGAATACCAAAAACTTCCCGCAAAACACCGAATTTGAGGTTACGACTACTTTTACCGGCGATAATGCCGGTCAATACCTGCGCTCGGTGGTGCCGACAGCGACGATGGTGACCGTAAACCAGCACCATTCGTTTGTGCAGCTGCCTGATAACAAGTATCAGGTTCGGGAGTTTGACCCGCGCATCGGCTACGGCGGCATTGAGTATTTCGACTATGCAACGCCGGTTGGCCAGCCGATCATGAAACGTTACATTTCGCGCCACCGGCTGGAGAAAAAAGACCCGAAAGCGGCCATCAGCGATCCGGTAAAACCAATTATTTATTACCTCGATCCTGGTACGCCGGAGCCGATCCGGACAGCACTGCTCGAAGGAACGGCCTGGTGGAATCAGGCCTTTGAAGCGGCTGGCTACCGGAATGCGTTCCAGGTAAAACTGTTACCGGCCGACGCCGACCCGATGGACATCCGGTATAACCTCGTGCAGTGGGTACACCGCTCGACGCGGGGGTGGTCGTATGGGGCCAGCGTGATCGACCCGCGCACGGGCGAAATCCTGAAAGGCAAGGTAACCCTGGGCTCGCTGCGTGTCCGGCAGGATTACCTGATTGCGCAGGGGCTCGTGGGTAAGTTTGAAGGCGAAACGCCGCCCGCCGATTTCAATGACAACTCCGAGATGATGAAAATGTCGCTGAACCGTCTGCGTCAGCTGGCGGCCCATGAAGTCGGGCATACGCTTGGTTTGCCGCACAACTATGTGGCCAGCACCCAGGCGCGGGCATCGGTAATGGATTATCCGCACATGGTGGCTAAGCTCAAGGGCGCAACCGTTGACCTGTCGGATGCCTATGCGCTCGGCATCGGCGATTACGATAAGTGGAGCATCATCTACGGCTATCAGCATTTCCCTGACGGTGCCGACGAGAAAAAAGAACTGACGAAAGTCGTTGAGCAGATGCACGCCAAAGGCCTGACGTTTCTAACCGATCAGGATGCGCGGCCGGAGGGGAGTGTTCACCCGAAAACGCACTTGTGGGACAACGGCGCTGATGCGACCGACGAGCTGAAACGCGTCTCGGAACTCCGCAAAGTGGTGCTGAGCAACTTTAACGAGAAGAAAATTCCGGTCGGAACGCCGATGGCAACACTCGAAGAGGTGTTTGTGCCGATGTATATGTTCCACCGCTTCCAGACCGAAGCCACGGCGAAGGTACTGGGCGGCATGAACTACACCAATGCCTTACGTGGCGACGGGCAGCCGGTGCTTTCTTTTGTGTCGGCCGATGATCAGACGAAAGCGCTGAATGCGCTGTTGTCGACCTTGACGCCGCAGTTTCTGGCGGTGCCGGATGCCGTGCTGAAGCAGATTCCGCCGCGCGCGTTCCGGTATAATCCAAACCCGCGCGAGGTATTCAAACGCCACACGGGTCTTTCGTTTGATCCGCTTGGCCCGCCGGAAGCGGCTGCCGGCATGACTATCCGCCTGCTGCTAAACCCTGACCGGGCAGCGCGTCTGGCGCGGCAGCCGGCCTTTGATGCCAAACTGCCGGGACTGGATAAGGTAATCAGCGCGCTGGTGACGGCGACGTTCGGGGATGCGAAGACCTTTGCTGCCCAGAAACAGGATAAAACCTACGCGGGGGATATCCGCCGGATGGTACAGCAGAAAGTGGTCGAGCATCTGATTCAGCTGGCCGTAAATAAGGAAAATGATGTACCGGCCCGCGCCGCTGCTCACGAAGCCTTAATGCAGATTAAACAGACGTATCCGCAGAGTTTTATGGGCTGGATTATCCGCCAGTACGAAGAAAATCCGGACAGTGTACCGCTGACACCAACGCTGACACCGCCGGATGGTCAGCCGATTGATCCGGGTCAGGAATGGCTGCAACCCGATTGCGAATGGGTAAAATGATCATTATTTAATCCGCTTTTAAGCGGAATTCAATAATTTTTTAACAGTTTCGTGAAGCAAGTCCCCTAATTTTGGACAGACCATTCACAAGCCTTTTGAAAAGGAGTTGGTTGAAACAACCAGCTCCTTTTTGTGTATAAAGCCCGTTCGCATGAAATACCTTCTATTCACTTGTTTTATCATCAGTAGTTCGGTTGGGTTTGCCCAGGTACCGTCCGGTCCGGCATCGTCTGGTGCCGACAAATCGGAGCTGAAGTATACCCTGAATCAGTCCGGATCCCATTTCTTTAAGGTTACTTTTCTGAATCAGGCCTGGTTGCGGCTGAATCAGAGTAATCCGGGGACGACGGTTGTCAGTACGCCCAAAGACAATACGTTTGACATTGGCCTGCGCCGGACGCGGATACAACTGTTCGGACAACTGAACGACCGGGTGTTTATGTACTTCCAGTTCGGCATGAATAACTTCAATTACCAGAATGGCTTTCCGGCATTCAATACGGCAGGGACCCCGTCGAACCGGAAGGTGCAGGCGTTCTTCCACGATGCGGTGGGGGAATATCTGGTCTTTAAAAACAAGGACTACCTGAAAATCGGGGCCGGTCTGACGGTCGTCAACGGGCTGTCACGGTTTAGCCAGCCGAGTGTAACGACGATTATGACCATGGATGTGCCGGTGTTTGCGCAGGCTACCGTCGACCAGACCGATGAGTTCTCGCGGAAGCTGAGCCTCTACGCCCGTGGGCAGGTCGGGCGGGTTGATTATCGGTTTGCCATCAGCGATCCCTTCCCGATTCAGACCAACGGGGCCGCACCACCGGCCTTGTCGCCCTATTCGACCTTTGCACTGAAAGGACACACAAAGCAGTTTCAGGGACTGCTGCTCTACCAGTTTTTCGATAAGGAAAGCCATCAAAGCCCCGGCTACATGACGGGCACCTATCTGGGCAAAAAGAAGATTTTTAACCTCGAAGGCGGGTTTATCACCCAGAAAAACGCGATGTGGCACCGCGAAGGCACCACCGATACCACGTACTCAAACCTGAACCTGTGGTCGGTGGCGACGTTTCTGGATATGCCCCTCAACAAGGCGAAAGGGACAGCCATCAGCGCCTATGCCGGTTATTTTAACATGAACTATGGCCCGAATTATCTCCGTTACAACGGTATCATGAATCCGGCGACCGGCTCGTCGGTGGCCTTGCCGGGTGTGTCGGGTATTCAGGGCAATGCCTTTCCGATGTTCGGTACCGGCAAGGTAATGTATGCGCAGGTCGGCTACCTGCTGAAGCAGGATCTGTTCGGAGCGGGCAACGGTACGCTGATGCCTTATGCGCAGGCGCAGCTCGGTTCCTACGAACGGCTGACGAAAACGGCCGGCGTTTGGAATCTCGGCGTGAACTACCTCATCCGCGGTCATAACAGCAAGCTATCCCTCGATTACCAGAACCGGCCGGTCTATCAGGCCGAAGGCACCAAACTTGCTCCCACGGGCCGCCGTGGTCAGCTGGTGCTGCAATATCAGGTATTTATCTGATGTTGATCTGACAGGGTTGCCGTTTTAGAGAAAACGTGAGGCCTTTTTGGAAAAAAACACTTCCCGTCAGAAGTTAACACGGCTGACGGGAAGTTATAATTTATCGTGTCAGATACTCTCTTACGCCATAGCTTGCCACTACGCCTTCCCCTGTGGCGGCAGCTACCTGGGCAATTGCGCCAAACCGCACATCGCCTGCCGCAAAGATGCCGTCAACATTAGTTTTATTGAGTCCTTTCGTTAGAATATGTTTGCTTTGAGAGAGATTCAGAAGGCTTTCGTAAGGTCTGGTGTTTGGTTGTAATCCAACGAAAATGAAAACGCCGTCTGCGGACAGCGTCATGGTACTTCCGGTTTGATTATTTTTTATCGTCGCGGACTGGAATATTCCTTTGGTGTTGGCATGAAATGCCGTTACCGCATGATTCAGATATACGTCAATATTTGAAAAAGCAGCTAGTTTTTCGATGTAGGTTTCGGTCGCAGAGAAGCGTTCACTACGATGAACAATACTTACTTTTTTACAAAATCCTGCCAGAAACATTCCTTCTTCCAAAGCGCTGTTGCCGCCTCCTATCACAATAACTTCTTTATCCCTGTAAAATGCGCCATCGCATGTAGCACAGAAATGCACACCTGAACCAATCAGCTCGTTTTCGCCTTCGACTCCCAGTGTCCGGTAAGTACTTCCGGTAGCAATCACGACAGATTTACCCTTATAGGTGTTCGTCCCGGTATATATTTTAAAGAAATCATCTGACTTTTCGATTGACGTAACATCTACGCCTGTTTCTATTTTTGTACCTAGCGTAAGGGCTTGTTCTGCCATCTTATCCATAAGTTCAGGGCCTGATATTTCTTTAAACCCCGGATAGTTCTCTATCTTTTTAGTAATAAAGGCATTACCTCCTAAATTCCTTTTTTCTAAGAGCAGGGTATCAAACTTATCCCTCTGAGCATAAATGGCTGTAGTTAATCCTGCTGCCCCGCCACCTACAATCACCACATCATAGATTCTTTCATCGGCGGCTTTGTCTAATGCCAGTACTTCGGTTAAGACGGCATTAGACGGATTGGTATAAGCAGTATCATTGATCAGAATGGTCGGAATAATACGCTTGCCGTTATTAATGTTCATCACAAAGCCAGCAGCTTGCGGTGTGGTATCGACATCAACAAACTGAAAGTTAATTTGATTGTCCTGTAAAAAGCGTTTTGCCCGTCGGCAGTCCGGGCACCAGTCAGCCCCGAAAACGATAATTTTTCCCTGTTTATTGACTCCTGTAATTTTTGCGAGCTGATGGTTTTGAGGATTTGTATAGGGGCGCCCCGCAATAATCAAGGTGGGGATGATTCTTTTACCATTATTGATTTCTTCTACGACTGCCGATGCTTCCGGACTAACATCTACGTTAATGTATTCAAAATCTATTTGATTCTGTTCTAAGAACTCTTTGGTACGCCGGCAGTCCGGACACCATGCTGCGCCGTACATCGTTATTTTTTCCTGAAACATAGTACTTCTTTATGGTTAATTACCTGATTTCACCTTATTACTTCGATGGGCATCTTTTGTGATATCAGTAAGTTTTCTGCTCTTCTTAAGTTGTCCATCAAGTAATAAATCATATGATTTGTTACTGTATTGAGACTGATAAAGCAAACCGGCGTCACCGGACTGTAAGCGTTATGTGGTTATATTGACATATAAAACAGGTTAATGGTAGGTTCTGTTGATCTTAAGGTTATGCTTTTCATGTAAAGACTACAAGATTCCGGAAACGGTAAGTAAAGGCATAAATACCCGCTGCGGATATGGATGACGATTCAGAGATATCTTTTTTATTGACCGAACTCTTCTCATTTTTACAGCCTGAATCATCAAAAGCACTATTTTGGCGCGTCCTGAAATTGTTGTGATTATTCCCGCCTTCAACGAAGAGCGGTCGATTGGTAAGGTGGTGCGCGAAATTCCGGCCGCGTGGGTGCAGGAAGTCATCGTCGTAAACAACAATTCACGCGATCAGACGGCGGCGGTAGCGGCTCAGGCGGGAGCAACCGTGCTGCATGAAGCCGTGCAGGGCTATGGCCGTGCGTGTCTGCGGGGTATCGCCTACGCTCAGAATCGTGAACCAAAACCAGACATTGTCGTTTTTCTGGATGCTGACTATTCCGATTATCCGGAGCAGTTGCCGCAGGTGATCGACCCGATCCTGACCGGTCAGGCCGATATGGTCATCGGGTCGCGGGCACTGGGCAACCGGCAGCGCGGTTCCATGACGCCCCAGCAGCTGTTTGGCAACTGGCTGGCAACGAGGCTGCTGCGGTGGCTATATGGTGTGCGGTATACCGATCTGGGTCCGTTCCGGGCCATAAAATTCAGTAGCCTGATGGCGCTGGACATGCGGGACCAGAATTATGGCTGGACGGTAGAAATGCAGGTGAAAGCCGCCAAAAAAGGCCTGAAAACCACCGAAGTACCGGTCAATTACCGGCTGCGCATCGGTGTATCGAAGGTTTCCGGAACGGTGAAGGGAACCGTCATGGCCGGATACAAAATTCTGACAACGATTTTTAAATACCGGTAGTTTGGCTACTGCCGGCAGGCAAGCTGAGACCAGACCACATGGAAGTTATTATACTGATACTGTATGGATTAGCACTCTTGCTGCTCTTTGTTTATAACCTCGGGCAGCTGAGTCTGATTTCCATCTACCTGCGTTCTAAGAAAAAGCGCAAGGCCAATATCCGTGCGGCCGATACCATTCCGTGGGAGCAGCTTCCGCCGGTTACGGTGCAGTTGCCGGTCTATAACGAACTGTATGTGGCCGGGCGCCTGATCGATTCGGTCGTGAAACTCCGCTATCCGGCCGACAAACTGGACATTCAGGTCCTCGACGATTCAACCGACGACACCGTTGAGCTCATTGCCCGTAAAGTGGCGTATTATCAGCAGCTAGGTATACCGATTACACATGTGCGGCGGCCGGAGCGGAAGGGCTTCAAGGCCGGAGCGCTGGCTTATGGCTTACAGGAAGCCCGCGGCGAGTTCATCGCGATTTTCGACGCTGACTTTGTGCCCGATCCCGATTTCCTGCTCAAAACCATTCCGAACTTCAGCGACCCGAAGGTCGGCATTGTGCAGACGCGCTGGGAACACCTCAACGAAGATTATTCGCTGATGACGCAGCTACAAGCCTTTGGCCTGAATGCCCACTTTACCATCGAACAAAGCGGCCGGTATGCCGGCGGCTATTTTGCCAACTTCAACGGCACCGGCGGGGTCTGGCGTCGGGCGGCAATCGACGATGCGGGCGGGTGGCAAAGCGATACCCTGACCGAAGACCTCGACCTGAGCTATCGGGCGCAACTCCGTGGCTGGACATTCAGTTACCGCGAAGATATCGGGTCGCCGGCCGAATTGCCCGTAGCCATGAACGCCATCAAATCACAGCAATATCGCTGGATGAAGGGAGCCGCCGAATGCGCGCGTAAGAATTTCGGCAAGGTGCTCTTTGCAAAACATACCTCGCCGGCGGTTAAAATACATGCGTTTCTGCACCTGTTCAGCAGCGCCACCTTTATTCTGGTGCTGGTCCTGGGCGTGCTGAGCGTACCGTTGCTCTACATCCGGGCCAATCATCCGGACTGGGAGCTTGTCTTCTACGTCATCAACTTTTTTCAGTTCAACCTTTTCATTCTGATTACGTTCTACGGACTACCCTATTTTGTGCTTTCCCGCAAAAATAAAGCGCTCGTTTTCTGGTATTTCCCGATGTATTCGTCGCTGATGATGGGCTTATCACTGCACAACACGATTGCGGTAGTAGAAGGGTATATCGGCCGTAAAACGCCGTTTGTCCGGACACCTAAGTTCAACGTCAACAAAGCCGGTGAACGCTGGAACGGCAATAAATACCTGGGCAAAGGCCTTTCATGGCTGACGTTTGCGGAAGGATTACTGGCCGTTTACTTTGTGTGGGGCATGTCGTCGGCGTTTCTGCTCAACGATTTCCGGATGATCTTTCTGCACCTGATGCTGGCGGTGGGCTTTGGTATGGTCTTTTTTTATTCGCTGAGTCATTCAATGGCCATCCGCCGGCGTAACTTTGCCTGAGGTGCGGCCGATGGTATGCAATCGACACCAACCCGTCATCATCCAACTGTACTGTGATTAACCCATTGCATGACCATCACTCCATTCCGTGTGGGCTGGCTTATTTTGTCGGCCTGTTTATATGCGCTGGTAGGCTATAATACGCCCCGTGGCCAATTTCCGATGCTGGCGGGCTTTGCCCTGTTCCTGTTCTGGGGATACCTGCTCCGGATTCGTACCCTGACCGACGACACCCGCCCCGACCGGTTTTTGTTCATGGCGGCCATCCTGTTCCGTCTGCTCCTGCTATTGGCCCCGCCGCAGCTTTCCGACGATTATTTCCGGTTTATCTGGGACGGGCGACTCGTTGCACAGGGATTTAACCCATACCTGTATTTGCCCGGGACGATCGTAAATGCGGTTTCCGGCCTGGACGAAGTGCTGCTGCAACTCCTGAATTCGCCGAATTATTACACGGTTTATCCGCCGCTGAACCAGCTGCTTTTCGGGCTGGCAGCGACGCTGTCGCCCGGGAGCATTGAAGGGTCAGTATTCTGGCTGCGTATTCCGGTGCTGCTGGCTGAGACAGGTTGCCTCTGGCTTATGGTACAGTTGCTGAAAGAAACGGGCAAAAATCCGAATCTGGCGTTGCTCTACGGTCTCAATCCGCTGGTTATTCTGGAACTGACGGGCAACCTGCATTATGAGGGCGTAATGGTCTTTTTTGTTCTGCTGGCTGGCTGGCTCCTGATCCGTGGGCGGCTGGTACTGGCAGGCGGGGCTATGGGGCTGGCCATTGCGACCAAGCTCTTGCCGCTGATTCTGCTGCCATTGGCCATTCGCTGGCTGGGCTGGCGCAGAGGCATGCTGTTCAGCGTCATCAGCCTGGGGGTAATGCTGCTGCTGTTTATCCCGTTTTTTTCGCTGGAACTAGTGCAGAATCTGTTCAGCAGTCTCAATCTTTATTTTCAGAAATTCGAGTTTAACGCCAGCGTCTACTACCTGTTTCGCTGGCTGGGTTTCCGGCTACTGGGCTATAATGCCGTGGCGCTGATCGGCCCGATGTTATCCATCACTACGTTTGCCGGTATTCTATGGTTATCGTGGCGGAATGAAGCGAATCAACCGGCTCTGCTGATGCGGCTTGCAGGTATACTGACGCTTTATTTCCTGATGGCCACTACCGTGCATCCGTGGTACCTGACAACGCTGGTGGCTGCGGCCGTTTTTGTGCCGGTGCGGTATCCGCTGATGTGGTCGGGGCTGGTAATCTTGTCGTACGCAACCTATCAGACCATGCCTTATCACGAAAACCTGTGGTTCACGGCCTTTGAATATAGTGCATTACTCCTGTTTGCTGTGCGGGAATGGCAGCAAAAAACCGTCCCCCCGGACGCATAGCAGGCATGCTGCACGGCCAGGGGGACGGTTGGTATTCACACAAAATCAGGCCACAACGGCGTCGCCCTTTTTCTTACGGGCGGCAAGCTGATGCGACGATACCGGCACGTGTCCGTCGAGGCCGACCAGCTCAACGGTCCCGCCATTGATTTCATAATCATGTTTGAAATGCTCCAGGTTCTCCATCA
Organism: Arsenicibacter rosenii; assembly: GCF_001870735.1. Classification (GTDB taxonomy): domain Bacteria; phylum Bacteroidota; class Bacteroidia; order Cytophagales; family Spirosomataceae; genus Arsenicibacter; species Arsenicibacter rosenii. The sequence goes on from NZ_MORL01000002.1 coordinate 211,598, forward strand.
CCGTATGATCGATCAGGCGGGTATTCTGGAGGTCAATCGTTACGTTTAACCCCTCCGGAATAGCTGCTAATGTCTGCTTAATGCCGAGATAATTGGTAAACACAGCCGCTTTACTGATACGTACCAGATACGATTTTTCGGTAAAGGATACGTCAATCGGCGCCTTAAACATGGCCGATGCCGGTTTTCCGTTGATCAGGTTAATGATAATTTTCACGGCCATACCGGCGGCAATGCCTACCAACAGGTCTTCAGCCAGCGTCAAGACAATGGTTACCAGGAAAATCAGCAGTTGCTCCTTGCCGATTTTAAACGTGTGGATGAATTCTTTCGGATGGGTCAGGCGGATACCAACCGTAATGAGCATGGCTGCCAGGGCCGTATTCGGAATCAGTTCAATCCACTGTGAGGCTACCAGCACGAAAACCAGCATCCAGAACCCGTGGAAGAAATTAGCCCACCGTGTTTTGGCCCCGTTGGCTACGTTGGCCGAACTCCGCGCCACCTCCGAAATCATGGGCAAACCGCCCAGAACCGCCGCCAGCGTGTTGCCGATACCAACCGCAATCAGGTCGCGGTTCATGTCTGACTTCCGGCGGTAGGGGTCCAGCATATCAATGGCTTTAACCGTCAGCAAGGATTCGAGACTGCCTACCAGTGCCACCATAATTACGTATTTTACAAAAATACCCGTCTGACTCAGGCCACCAAAGTCAACGTTCACCTTTACGCTGTCCATCAGGTTACCGATGTGTACGAGGGCGTAAGTCGGTTCGGTGTGCTGAAAGTCAAGTACCAGCTCGGCCGGAATCGAAAAGGCCAGTACAACCAGAGGGGCGGGGACTTTTTTCAGAAAGGAGTCGTTACGCAGGTAAGGCCAGAGCAGCATAATACCTAGACTGACGAGGCCCACAAACGTGGCTTTCGGATCGAGGTGGGTAATGCTGGCGGGAATCATGCCCAGCAGTTCCAGCGGTCCTTTGCCTTTGGTGACGGCAGGGTCAATATCTAACAATACGTGAACTTGTTTGGCGATGATAATCAGGCCGATTGCCGCCAACATGCCATGCACGGCCGACAGCGGAAAAATGTCGGCCAGTTTGCCAAGTTTAAAAACACCGAAAAGAATCTGAATCAGACTACCAACCAGCATGACGCCTAAGGCCAGATGCCAGCCTTGCTCGCCGCCGCCAAACTCCGTTACGGCACCGGCAACAATTACAATCAGACCGGCTGCCGGTCCTTTAATCGTCAGACGGGAGCCAGCTATCAGGCTGACCAGAATGCCGCCGATGATAGCGGTTACTAAACCCATCAAAGGCGGAAATTCGGACGCTTTAGCAATCCCAAGGCTCAACGGTAAGGCCAGCAGGAATACAGAGAAACCGGAAAGTGCATCCGTAACGCCGTTTTGGGCTAAGCCAGCCAGCCCGTCCTTTGGTAATTCATTTGTCGGTTTCATAGAAAAGTACCGGATGTTGGGTTTATTTTTATACGCAGCCCTACGGCAGCCTGTAGACGATGTATCGCAGGTGTGAGCAGATTGGTCTGAAAACATACATCGTCAGTGCACAAATATAAAATCCGACATATGCGGACACATTAAAAGCGCCTTAATTGTATGAAAGAAACGTTTAGAAAACGGCGAATTTAACCGGGTTTTAATATGCTCTTGCCGATATCTTTCTTTAAATCAATATGAGCGCTGAATAAACCTGAAAAAAGTTGGGACGAAGACCGTTTTTTAATCTTGACCGAGGTGTTGATACCAATTAAGCTGATAAAAGATTTTTTGGGAAATACATATGTAAATGAATTTTATAGTCACATAATCAGTTGTTTAGCTTTTTGTAGTTTGTCCCTTTTTAATGCGTTTTAAGATGGAAAAAGACTTTGACTGTTTGTTGATTACGGAAGTAGAGCGGGGGAAATATGAAACGACACTCACTACCCGGAATACGTCGCAGTTACCGCAGGGAGACGTGCTCATCCGGGTTCATTATTCGTCCCTGAATTTTAAGGATGCTCTGTCGGCTTCCGGAAACCGTGGTGTAACGCGGCATTATCCGCACACGCCCGGTGTCGATGCGGCCGGTATTATTGAGCGGTCGAACCATCCCGGTTGGCGGTCCGGAGAGGCGGTAATTGTTACAGGGTTCGACCTGGGCATGAACACCAGCGGCGGCTTATCGCAGTACATTCGTGTACCGGCGCAGTGGCTTGTCCGGCGTCCCGAAAACCTGACCTTAGCCGAGAGCATGATGTACGGAACGGCTGGTTTTACAGCGGCACTGAGCGTTGCTGCCCTTCAGCGCAACGGCGTTACGCCTGATAAAGGCCCGGTTGTGGTGACCGGCTCAACCGGCGGCGTCGGCTCAATTGCGATTGCCATGCTGGCCAAACAGGGCTATCCGGTGGTGGCTGTCAGCGGGAAGACATCGGCCACACCGTTTCTGAAACGCCTTGGGGCAACCGAGGTGATTCCGCGGTCGGAGCTCGAAGAAGCGTCGGGCAAAGCCTTGCTGAAGACCCGTTTTGCGGGCGCCGTAGATACTGTTGGGGGCGTGATGCTGGCTAATGTGATCAAAAGCACAAACTATGGCGGTACGGTTACCTGTTGCGGTATGGTTAGCGGCGGCGATCTGCCGATCACCGTTTTTCCGTTTATTCTGCGGGGCATTCAGCTGGTCGGCATTGATTCGGTGGAGTTTCCGCTGGCAGAACGGGCGGCCATCTGGGAGCGGATGGCCACGGATCTGAAACCGGCTGACCTGCCGTCGCTCTGCCACGAAATCGGTCTGGAAGCCGTTCCCGACAGTCTTCAGAAAATTCTGCAGGGCGGCATGCAGGGCCGTGCTCTCGTCCGGATTGATCAGGGATAACCACAGAGTAGCACAAAGTTCAGGTACGGAGTAACACAGTTTATATGGCTTCTCTGTGCTACTCCGTGCGCGAACTCCGTGTTACTCCGTGGCTAAAAGTCTCCCTGGTAAAACGGACTGAATACGTAATAACTGCTGTCACGTTGGGCGCGTTTGGGTTCCGTCTGAATATGGAGTTCAAAACGTGGAATCCGGCTTTCGTCGGCCCGCATCCAGTCATAGTAGGGTTGTTCGCGCGTGTATACCCGCAATACTTCGCGGACATGCACGGTTTCTACATCGTTCGGGGTCGCTTCCAGCCCGTTGATGGTAATGTATACATCAGACTTTGCCTCATCCAGTACCTTCAGGTAATCGTCTTTTCTCCGTTCGACCAACGTCTTTTTATTGTGAAAAAACATGGCTTCCAGCAGGGAGTTCATCGTATACATAAACGATTTGCCGTAAATATTATCAGTGAGAGCCGCTGCTGTCAGCATATTGGCATACGCCTGACGCTCATGGGTAGAAGGTAAAGCATTTTCACTGGTTTCTATCAGTAGACGAAAGGATTGAGGATCAGCCTTGTACTTGTCAGAAAGATCCGGATTTTCTATTTGCTGCATAACAAACAGCTCTTTTACCTGATTATAGGCAAGCCGGTTGACAGCTTCCTTGCCGGCTTCTTTCCCGTTGATAAAGTAGCGGGTATCAAATTCATGTTTCGGCAAAACCAGTAAGTGGTTGTCTTTCATGCCAACAACCACCGGCTCCGGTTGATTTACCGGTTTTGAGGAGTTAAGGGAAGGAGCCACTGTGGTAGTCAGCTGATTAAGGAGTTTATCGGCAGCAGGTTTGACTTTATAGAACGTAAAAATGGTTGACCAGTGCTTTGTCTGCTCTAATTCCACCACCAGTCCCCGCGTGGGATTGGTGGCCGGAATGGCATTCTTTAGTGGTTTGTTCTGATCGTTATCGGTTCGCTGGCAAGCCCAGAACGACAGGATACCCAGCCCGATAAACAGGCCGTACCGCCATGCTTCGCTCCATCGTTCGGATTGCGTGCGGTTAATCATGCTGATCCGGCTTTTCAGGTCTGACTGGCTGAAGTTATTGGCCACCATCAGCGGTACGCCTCCCAGCGTGGCCTTGACCAGATGAAACTGGTAGGCACGGGCATCGACACCTTCGGCCAGAACTGCCCGGTCGGCAAGGTATTCGAGGGTTTGGTGAACAAGCCTCTTGAAGAGCCAGATGGCCGGGTTAAACCAGAAAAGAATGCATAGCACCTCCGCCGCCAGTGTATCGACACTATGCCATTGCCGGACATGGACCCGCTCGTGCCTTAGAATGTGTTCCTGTTCAAACGGTGAGTGATGCGCCGGATTCAGAACAACCCATTTGAAAAACGAAAACGGCGATGTGGTTTGGGGGGAGATAACAAGCGTAAAATCGTCATATTCTTCGTGTGGAGACCGGTCAATAAGGCGGCTGAGCGATCGCAGCTGAAGCGCCAGCCGGAGCAGCAGCACCAGCGTCACAATGCCGTAAAGCGCCGCCAGGCCGGTGAGCCATGGCAATGTTTCCGTAACCGGCCGGCTTAGCCGCACACGGTAGCTTTGCTGGTTAGGATAGGTAATGATCACCGGCGCATCTGCCGGCGAATACCGGGATTGCTGCGTTGTAAATACCGCCGTTGTTTTTTTGATCGCGTTCCGGACTGGCGCCGGCCGGATATCCGGTAAGTCAATCAGCGGGAGTAAAAGGGCTGCTCCCAAACCCGCCCACAGCAGCAGACGGTTGGTCTGGAAAAAGGTCAGGTTCCGGAGCAGCACGTAATAGCCCAGACTAAACGTAATCAGCAATAGGCTGATTTGCAGGAGGTAGGCTAAAGGATTCATGGTGTGTGATTAGTCTCGTTTTTCGATCATCTTTAAAATCTCGCGGAGTTCATCGGCCGAAATCTTTTCGTTTTGGGCAAAATAGCTTACCAGATTTTTATAGGAATTGTCGAAATAGTCGGTTACCACTTTTTTCAGCACAAACCGGTTCTGATAATCCTCCTTGCTGATGATGGGGTAATACTGGTGCGTGTTGCCGTAGGCACGGTGTCCGACATACCCCTTTTCTTCCAGATTCCGGACAATTGTCGAAACCGTATTGTAATGCAGCGGAGGGTCTGTAAAGTAGGGCAGCATGTCTTTCACAAACGTGTGATCGAGTTTCCACAGTACCTGCATTACCTCCTCTTCTTTCGCCGTTAGCTTCTCCATAGTTGATTCGGATAATTAGTGAGACGAAAGTAAAACTATTTGTTTCGTTTACAAACTATTTTTGTCGTTTTGGTCACCGCTTTTATCGGATGGTATTCTGAGGAGACGGTAAGAGGACAAAAGCTGGCTTGCTGTATTTGTTTTTATGATGCCAGACAATCAGAAATAATCAAAAAACGTTTAAAACGGGTACCTTTGTTATCCGTTAGTCAGCCGTAGAGGTATTTGACTAACACTGTATTACGCTTTATGATCATGACGATGAAAAAAGTATTGGGGGGACTGGCAGTTATCAGCACGCTGTTGACTGGATGTGACCCGAATACCGTATACAATGCCTATGAAGATATTGATGACGGCGCCTGGTATGTGAAGAATGAACCGAGGTTTGACTTCACAATTGATGATGCGTCTATCCCGTACAATATCTATTACAATCTGCGGAACAGCTTGTCCTACCCCTATTATAACCTGTATCTGACGCGCTATCTGACCGATGATAAGGGTAAGCTGATCGAATCCCGGCTGGACGAGCTGCTGCTTATGGATCCGAAAACGGGTGAACCCCGGGGCGAAGGCTTAGGTGATCTGTTTGACCATAAAGTACTTATAAAAAGCAAATACCGGTTTCCAAAGCCCGGAAAGTATACCATCCGGATTAAACAATACATGCGGCAGGATCCGCTGCCTGAGGTATTAAGCGTCGGTATTGCTGTTGAAAAAGCGATTCCGCAGTAAAAACGAAGTTTATGTAAGGTTCACGGAGAGCCGGTATCAGTTATGAGAAGCGTATGAAAAAGACCTTACCTTTGTTTCCGTTGAATCTGATCGCCTACCCCGGCGAAGATCTGAACCTACATATTTTTGAGCCCCGTTACCGGCAATTGGTCAACGAGTGTCTGGAAGAAGAGAAGACCTTCGGGATTCCGGCGTTTATCGGTAACAAGATGCCGGGGTGTGGTACAGAAATGCACATTACCGCCCTGGCTAAACGGTACGATGACGGCCGGATGGATATCAAAACCAAAGGCGTTGGTGTGTTCCGGCTGCTTGATTTTGTGAATCCGGTACCGGGCAAGCTGTATGCGGGTGGCGATGTCGAAATGTTGCCGGCAGGAAATAGTATCGGCGCGCATGTGCAGGAGTTAATGGAACATCTGCGGCGACTATACCAACTCTTGCAGACGGCCGTTGATTTTGATCCGGAACAACCTGATTTCTCCTTCCGGATTGCCCACAAAATCGGATGTTCGCTGGAGCAGGAATATGAATTGCTCACGATTGCGGATGAAAGCGAGCGACAGTTATTTCTCATTGAGCACCTGAAACGGGTTACGCCGGTGATTGCCGATATGGAAGAAACAAAGCAGCGAATCCGGATGAACGGGCATTTTAAAAACTTTGACCCGCTTGACTTTTAGGCGTCCGGGGATGCTGATAAACGACGATGCCACGCCTGATTAACAGCGTGGCATCGTCGTTTGAAACTTAGTCTTTCTCTTCAACCTTGCCAATATTACGGACCCGTTTGGGTAGCTGCTCGGCCAGTTCTTCGATGTTTTTGATCGGCGGTCTTGGCTTTTCGGCCTCCCCAAGCAGGAAACCGTAGGGCTTCAGCGGCTCAATGGAATCGAAAATAACCTTGATTATGGCGGTCATCGGTAAGGCCAGGATCAGGCCGGTCAGTCCCCATAACTGGCCCCATAAAATCAGGACGATAATGGCGGCCAGCGGATTGATGCTCACTTTAGAACCGACGATATAAGGTGTAATAAAATTGCCTTCGAGTACCTGCACAAACAGGAACACGCCGATAACACCAAGGGCAACCAGCGGATTATCATTGGTGACGAGTGTAAACAGCGACGGCAGCACCGACCCGATGGCAATGCCGAAATACGGAATCAGGATGAGCACTGCCCCGAAGAAGCCGAAGAAAACGGCATAATCGACACCGAGGATCAACAGGCCGACCGTATTGAGGGTGCCGACAATCATGATCACCAGCACCAATCCGGCCATGTAATCTTTTACAACGGTATAGATGCGGTGGAAGACCGTGTCTATTTTTGCACGGCGTGTGTGGCCGAAAACCTTGTAGAAAAACGACCGGAAAAAGTCGCGGTACAACAGAAAAAAGAAGATGTACAACGGCATCAGCGAGATGGTCGACAAGGTATTGGTGGTGGCCAGCAAGGTGGATGTCAGAATGGTCCCGGCCTGCGCTACGGAGTTATTGAGGTATTTCCGGACTTCAGAAACCTGCCGCTGGCGGTCAATGTTGAAATTACGCGTGGCATAAGTCTGGAGTTTGTTCAGCAGGTCGTTGCCGCGCTGTATAATTTTGGGCGCTTCCTGCGCGAACTCACCAATCTGGCCATAGACCAGGGAGCCCAGCCCATAGACAACGGCCAGCGCCAGCACCAGACAGATGATGATGGCAACCACCCGTGGTACGCCGATTCGTTCGAGCCGGATGCAGAGCGGAAAGAGCAACACCGATAACAGAATCGAAAAAACAAGCGGAACAATAACGTCCTGCAGCATATAGAGCCCATACACAATAATCACGATTGAGATGAGCACAAAGGCTAGTTTAGCGTAAAAGGGAAGCTGTACTTCCGGTGAACGAGAATCCATAATACAAGTATAGCGCTTTCGTATGCACTCCTTTTTGATTTTTTTATTTACGATGAAAGTGGCGCTTTGTTCCTGTAAAACGGAGGTGAAACAGAGCGGCTTTACCCGGCAGCGGTCTTTCTATGAAGTAAGCCGTATCGGACAACTAACAAATGCCGTGAACGAATGTTCAGGAATTGTATACAGAGGGATTGACCCGGCCACGGGCCGGCGGCTGTTCTGGGCACATAACGACAGCGGTGGCCGGCCGGTATTGTATGGCGTGACCGACAACGGGCAACTGGTAGATTCTCTGGTGGTCGCCGGGGCTACCAATACCGATTGGGAAGACATTGCCGCACAGGACGCTACGACCGTTTTTATCGGCGACATCGGCAATAATGCCGGTTCCCGCGAACGGCTGACCATTTACCGGCAACCGCTGCACGGAGCGTCTGCACCGGACCGGATCACGTTTCGCTATGCAGATTCGGAAAAGCCCGCCGATCCGCAACGGCATAACCGTGATAGCGAAGCACTGATCTGTTTTAACGGCAACCTGTATGTGTTTTCAAAAAACCGGTCCGGGAAGTTTGTGCGTATGTATCGTATGCCTGCCGGAGCGGGAACATACGAGGTAAGCACACAGGATTCGGTTTACCTGAAGAGTATGGTAACCGGTGGTGCCATAAGCCCCGACGGAAAGCAGTTTGCCCTGGTAAGCTACGGGAAAGTTTTCCTGTTTGGGATCACGTCAGATGTGCTTACCTTTAAACAACCACTGGCCTGTCTGCGGATTCCGCGCGGGCAAACAGAGGCGATTTGCTACGTGTCGCCGACGGAACTGGTGATGGCCAATGAAAAGGGAAAACTGTTCCTGATACGGCCGAAACGATAGGAGACGGCCTTATAAAGGCGTTGCCATTCAGGGACTTATGGGCGGACGGGTCGTTAAATAATTGTTAAGAATCGCTTCCTGATTCGTAACATACGCAGGAAGCCATGTAATTTCGGGTCACTACAAAAGCAAACTGCTAGATGATGAGTGCAACCAAGGCTTCTCAACAGCCACATCGCGTGCTGGTCGTTGACGACGATACCGATATTGTTGAGTTGCTGGAATACAACCTGACAAAAGAAGGGTATGACGTTCGGACGGCCAACGATGGGCGTAAAGCGCTCGAAGTGGCGAAAACGTATTTTCCCGAACTGGTTCTGTTGGATATTATGATGCCGCAAATGGACGGTATCGAGGCTGGCCGTCAGATGCGGGATATTCCGGAAATGCGGCAGGCATTTATTTTGTATCTGACGGCCCGTTCGGAAGAATATTCAGAAGTAGCGGCCTTCGAAATCGGTGCCGACGACTACATCACCAAACCGATTAAGCCGCGTGCGCTGATGAGCCGCATTAATGCGCTTTTCCGGCGTGAAGCCCAGAAGGCAGACCCGGGCGACCGCGTCGAAATTGCCGGACTGACGATCAACCGCAAAAACTACTCGGTGAACCTGCCGGACGGCCGCTCAGTGATTTTGCCGAAAAAAGAATTTGAACTGATTTTCTTCCTGGCCCAGCATCCGAACAAGGTGTTCAGCCGTGAAGAACTGCTCCAGAAAATCTGGGGTGCCGACATCTACGTCCTCGAACGGACGGTCGATGTACACATCCGCAAACTCCGCGAAAAACTCGGCGAAACCTACATCCGGACCCTGAAGGGTGTCGGCTATATGTTTACCGACGAAGAGTAAAGCCGCAATATCTTACGGCTCAGTGTATAGTGGTGGCACGACTTGGAGTCGTGCCACCACTTTTTTATGCGATGAGACGCAATATATTGCGTCTGTACGATTGATTAATAGATGGCTGTCAGAGCGAACAGGCCCCGTAGATACTGACGGCGAGAATGGCGGTGAGGCTGGCCCAGAACCAGAGGTTGTAGCCAAACGAAGGGTTGAGGTTGGCGGGCAGCTGCCGGTAGCGGAACTGCCAGGCGGCCCATGCCACGACCAGCAACAGCACCGAGGTAGCCGCTCCGCCGAGCAGAATCATCAGGACGGGCAGTTTGATGAACAGAAACAGCAGGCACCACACCGCCGGAAAGGCCCAGGCCAGGGTCGCAATGGTTTTTTTGCGGGTGACCTCGTCGTGGTACGCCATCCAGCCGATTTGCCCGAAGGCGTCTCCGAAAATACGTGCCCAGCTGGCTGTAGCGGTGAACAGCGTTGAGTACAACACAAAAAAAGCGCCAATCAAAAACATGATTTTTGCACCCGGACCCAGCGTGACCGTGAAAAGCCGCGACAGCGTTTCGACCATGGCATAGCCGTCGGGTACCTGGCCGCTTTCGTGCAGCAGCGATGCCCCGAGCAGGTAAAAGGCTGCCGTAACGGTGGTGTATACCACCATGGAACAGAGCGCGTCGAGGGTCATGACCCGAATCCAGCCTTTAGCGCGTTCGGTCCAGACCGGTGTGTCTTCGTAAGGGCCGGTATAGCGCGCATAGCCTTTTTCAATACACCAGTAATTGTAGTACATGATCTCGTCGCCCCCGACGCCCGTAATGCCGAAGGCACCGATGGCTACCCCGACGGCGGCGGGCGGGAGCCTGAAGGTGAGCCCTTCGGCCAGTTGGTCGCCCGTGATGGCATAGGTGGTATATTGCAGCAACAGCAGCGACAGCAGAATCATGGCTGTGAAGAGGATGATCATGACCAAAGAGCCTTTTTCGACCCAGCCGTAGCGCCCGCCAAACACAAGAATGGCCGCCGATGCCGCCGATAACACTGCCCAGACGTTGACTGAGATGGCCGGCATGGCCATGTGCAGCACCAGCGCGACTCCGCCGACGATACCGCCCATTTGCAGAAGTTTCAGTGTTTGCAGCGATAGCCAGATCCAGATGGTGCTGTGGATGCCGCCGATGCGCCAGCCCGCCAGCCGGTTCAGCGACTGCATGGTGGTGAGGCCGGTATAAATGGCGTTTTTGCCGAATTCGAGCTGGAGCGCCACTTTAACAAAGCAGCTGACCAGAATCACCCAGAACGTGACGAAGCCGGCTTTGGCCCCGAGTGCGGTGGTGGCAATCAGCTCGCCGGAACCGACGATAGCGGCCGACAGGATAAAGCCCGGACCGAGGTGACGGAGCTGTCCCGAAAAGGTAGTGGGAGCGGGCCGGATGCCGGTTTGGATACTGGTTACAGGTACTTCGGATTGCACGGCGAAAGCGGGTTTAGGTTTATTCCGTAAACGCGTTTTTGCCGGTAAACTACTGTTTGCGTAGGAGTTAAGCGACCTTATAGCTAAACCGTTCGTAGGAAAGCTGGATAAAACTGACGGTGTACAGGATGGCAATAAAACCAAGGGCTGCTCCCGCACTGGCATAGCTTTGCAGGAAATTCCGGACGAGGTGTGCGCGGTCATCTGTCAGAAAAGCCGGTAGATTGAGCATTAACTGAAAGATATTCAGATAGGTGGCGCCGGTTTTGTTCAGGTACTCAACGGCAATCCTGCGCTGTGCACTATTCTGGCCTCTGCTACTATTCCGGATGAACAGCTGTACGACAAAGCTCAGTACACCTAACCCGAAAATAGCGGTGACGAGCCACTTCGCCGGTATAAATAGCGCCGCCTGATAGGCCATAACAGCAATCAGCAGGGTCGTAACGAGGGTTGGCCAGCGGAAGTAGCTTTTAACAATGGCTTTGTGGCGGGCCGCAATCTGTTGCCGGAGCGACTTGACGAACTGCTCCTGCAACCGTTGAATGCCTTCGCCGGAGCCCATGTCGGCCCATGCCCATCGGCTGGCGTCTTCAAAGGTCAGACCATTGGCCATTTTCTGCTCCGTCAGGGCTGCATAATGATCAAGCAGCTCATCGAGAATTTCGCTGTATTCGATGTTGGCAAGGGCCTGCAGGTCGAAGCGTAATGTGTTAAGTTGGTCGGTGGTCAGCATGGTTGTTTGGTTTTTTAGGGCGGATTACAAATCCGCGGTTAGGGGCTTTCGGATGTGTACATCCGAAAGAGCAGCGAGGGGCCTTTATCCGTGTTTTGGGGTGGACAGGGTACTGCCTTTTTTCGGGAAAAAGAACTTGCGCATGGTGAATATGATCGCGATGTAATACACCACACACAGGGTTTGTAACAAGGTATTGATCATCAGGCTGATTTCGCGGGCGTTATACACCGATAGCCCTGAAAGCCAGTATTTATTGACAGCGAGCAGGGCCAGACTGAGGCCGTAGGCGAAGACGAAAAAAGAGGGCGTCGGGGCAGTGACACTGATGGTGGCAGGGCGCAGGAGGGAAATTGCGGCGGTCACCATCGCCGATAGTATCGTAAAGCCAACATACCAGATTGCAATCATAAAAAAGCCGTCTACGTATTCGGATGCACCGGCAAAGGTATTCAGTACCAGTAACGTGCAGAGTGTCAGCGGTACCAGTGGCCAGCGGTCGCCCTGCATCATGCGGCGGACTTCGCGCCACACCATCGTATCGAGGTGTTTCGCTTTTTCGGTTTGGTACGTCTCCTCCATGGACAGCAATCCTTTCCGTTCGCCAAACGAATGATGGACATTGGCGAGGGCACTGTCGAATGCCTGTCCGTTGGCCACCGCTTCGGTGATGGCGTTGGCGTAATGGTCGGTTAGTTCGGCGATGAGGTCTTCGTTGAGCAGCCAGTTGTCCTTGCGCAGGTGACGGTCAATGGCGGCGAGTTGGTCGTTGGTCAGCATGGCGGTTTGGTTTTTTAGGGCGGATGACAAATCCGCGGTTATGGGCTTTCGGATGTTCACATCCGAAAGAGCGGGGTTAATCAGCGTTTAGACGTCAGATATTGTAGAATGGGATTCCTGCTAAATGAAATAATAGCGACTAACAGGTATCCGATCAGTGCCAGGGTAAAGAGAAGTGTTGTACCGAGAGTCATAGCAGGCGTATAATCGCTGTTGATACTTATGGCTAGCCAATTAATAGGGATGTTTAAGGCAATACTCAATACGATATTGCTAACCCGTTCAATACCTGAACGTTTGCGTTTTAACTGACTTGCAGGGCCAGCCCACCAGTTCAGTTTGGTGAAGAACGGCAGGCCGATGAGCGTAAAGAAAATCGAGTGAACAGCAATTAGTGCCAGGAAGCCATTCAACTGGTAGGTGCTGAGTACGGTATGGATTCCGTAGGCCACTAGACCAATCAGCAGTACGTAAGGGGACAATAAAAGTAGTCGGGCTGCCTGCTTCACTGCCAGCCATGCTGCTGTATAGCTGTTTTTGATGAAAGCGTCCTCCATTGTCAGCAACCCTCTCCGCCCGCCAAAGGATTGATGGATACCAACAAGGGCATTATCAAACGACTGGCCCTGCTCCATCGCCTCGGTAATGGCGTTGGCGTAATGGTCGGTAAGTTCGGCGATGAGGTCTTCATTGAGCAGCCAGTTGTCCTTGCGCAGGTGACGGTCAATGGCGGCGAGTTGGTCGGTGGTCAGCATGGCATCAGGTTAAAAAGAAGGTTTCAGGTTCAGCAGCGTCTGCAGGTTTTCGACAAAGGCCGTCAGCTCCGAAATGCGCGAGGCCGCCTGCTTGTGGCCGTCTTTGGTGAGGGAATAATACTTCCGCACCCGTCCCTCAACCACCTGCGTTTCCGTTGTCAGCAGTCCTTCGGCTTCCAGCTTGTGCAGAGCCGGATACAGTGCCCCCTCCGTAATCGTCATGTCGCCCGCAGTCAGCTCCTTCACCTTCTGCGTGATCTCATAACCATACATTTTCTCACGGTCTTCCAGTAGCTTCAGGATGATGACCGACAGGCTACCCTTGAGTAATTGTTGATTGTTCGTACTCATGCTGCAAGTATACATCGAACTGGAGTATACCTCCAAATCTTAGGTATAGTTTTTTTTACGATTTGCGTTGAAATCTTTCCGACCTTTGCGGTTTAATAGTAGCTGACTTTGAAAACATATTTTCGATTACTCTCTTTTGCCAAACCACTCGGGTCTTTTCTGGCACCGTTCCTGATAACGTCGCTGTTGGCCAGTCTCTTTGGCGTGCTGAACTTTGCCCTGCTGATTCCCTTGCTGAATGTACTTTTCGATCAGGTCAGCCCTGCCGACGTACAGAAAATGCTCAGCCAGCCGGCGCCGGAGTTTTCGCTCAGCACCTCGCCGACGACCTATTTTCAGTATTACTTCAATCAGATTTTTCAGGAATACGGGAAGCTCGGGGCGCTGAAATACACCTGTGCCATCATTGTGCTGTCGGTGTTGCTCAACAACCTGTTCAAGTACCTCTCTGTCCGCCGCTTAGAGGCGTTCAAGGCGCGGATGGTGGCTCAACTCCGCGAAACGGTGTTCGACCGGGCGGTCCGGCTGCACCTCGGTTTCTTCTCCAACGAGCGCAAAGGCAACCTGATTTCGCGCATCATGACCGACGTGCAGGAGGTCGAAAACTCAATTGCCAACTCGCTGTCGGCCGCCTCCAAAGAACTCTTTCTGCTGATTGCGTACCTCGTGATGCTGTTCAACATCTCGGTGTCGCTGACGTTGTTTGCCTTTCTGGTGATTCCGGTATCGGGCATTTTTATCTCGTCGCTCGTGCGGCGGATGAAGCGGGATGCGCAGGCCGGTCAGCAGCGGCTGAGCGGGATTCTGAGCATTCTGGACGAGACCTTCGGTGGTATGCGGGTCGTGAAAGGTTTTAATGCCGAATCGTTTGTGCTGGGCAAATTCCGGCAGGAAAACGATGCCTACCGGTCGTCGGTGCGGTCGCTGGCCAATCGCCGGGAACTGGCCTCGCCGTTTTCGGAATTCATGGGCGTATCGGTCGTGGCGGGTATTTTGCTGTATGGCGGCGGGCTGGTGCTGTCGGGGCAGTCGGAGCTGTCGGCCTCGGAGTTTATCGCTTACATCGCTATTTTTTCGCAGGTGACGCGGCCGGCCAAGGATATTTCCAATGCCTTCAGTGCCTCACAGCGCGGCCTGGCCTCGGGCGAGCGCGTACTCGAACTGATTGATACGCCGTCGGCAGTGCAGGACAAGCCGGATGCGGTGGCCATCAGTCAGTTCCGCGACCGGATTTCGGTGCAGCAGGTCTCGTTTGAATACGAAAAAGGCTTACCCGTGCTGAACGATATCAGCTTTGAACTGGTCAAGGGCAAAACCATTGCCCTCGTCGGCTCGTCGGGGGGCGGTAAGTCGACCATTGCCGATCTGATTCCCCGCTTTTACGATCCGACGGCCGGGCAGATCCGGATCGACGGCATCGACCTCCGCGACTGCACCACCGATTCGCTGCGGGCGCAGATGGGCATCGTTACCCAGGAAAGTATTCTGTTCAACGACACCATTTTCAACAACATTGCTTTTGGCAGCGACGCCACGGAGGAGCAGGTGATGCAGGCGGCCAAAATTGCGAACGCCCACGAGTTTATCATAAACCAGCCCAATGGCTACCAAACCGTAATCGGTGACCGGGGTGGCCGGTTGTCGGGTGGTCAGCGGCAGCGGCTCAGCATTGCGCGGGCAGTCCTGAAAAACCCGCCGATCCTGATTCTGGACGAAGCGACGTCGGCCCTGGACACCGAATCGGAAAAGCTGGTGCAGGAAGCCCTGACCCGGCTGATGGCCAACCGGACCACGCTCGTGATTGCCCATCGCCTGAGCACAATTCAGCACGCCGACGAAATCCTGGTCGTCCATCAGGGCCGCATCATCGAACGCGGCCGCCACGACGAACTGGTCCGGCTCGACGAAGGCTTCTACCGCAAACTCAGCTCCATGCAGAGCGTTTAGGGGGAATGGATAATGAATAATGAATAATGAATAATGAATAATGAATAATGAATAATGAGGGTCATCAAGAACATTATCCATTTTACATTATTCATTATCCATTCTTTTCCTCATACCCCACCAATGCCTCCCGCATGCGCCGTTTCATAATTTGCCGGAGGCGTTCGGGTTGCAGCACAATCATGCCTTCGCCGAAACCCAGAATCTCCTTCTCCAGCTCGAAATTGTGCTGCACCTTTAGCTGAATGACGATGCCGTCCGGTCGGCGTTCCACCACCTGTTGCGAGTGGTGCAGGGGTTTGGTCTCCACATACGGTGCATGCAGCCGGTTGACGAACAGTTTAATGAGCAACGGCCGCAAATGCTGACTGACCGACACGCCGATCACATAGCGGTAAAACAGCTCAGGGTCAATGGTTTCGTTGGCAATGTATTCGCTGCTATGATCAGGTTGGATGGTCAGAATCCGGTCGAGGGCCAGGTTATAGATGTGCCCGTTCTGCGCACGGACGCCCACGGCAAACCACCGGTTTTTAAACTCTTTCAGCCACCAGACATGAAATAAGAACGTTTGAGGTTGCCGCGCCGAAAACGACTGATATTCCATCTGCACGGGGTGTTTGTGGATAATGGCCTGGTAGAGCTCGTCCAGAAAATGCAGCCCCTTTACGTTTTCGTTCTTCTCAAAATCAATCACCGGAGCCGACTTCCGGGCCGTTGAATACACGTGGTCTTCCAGTTTCTGTACCACTTCATTCAGCGCCGTGAAGTGTGAAAAGCCCTTGAATTGTTTCAGTACCTCAACGGCCTCATTCATGCGCGCCAGGTCACCGTCCGACAGCGGGATGTTGGTGATGCTGTAGGCAGGGTCTTCGTAGGTATAATACTTTTTCTCCAGCACAATGATCGGGGCAAAATAGCCGAGTTTATCACTGCGCATCATCTGAATGTCGGCCTGAACCGTCCGGCGGCTGATGCCCTTGTCGATGCCCTCGTATTCGTAAAGGGCTTCCGACACACAGTCGATCAGGTCGTCGAGGGTCCACCGGCGCTGTCGGTTCCGGAGGCAGGCGTCAATGGCTTTGTAGCGGATGAGGGCGTTGCGGTTGGCAGGCATCGGAAAAAATTTAGCGGAAAGTAGCTTTTTTTTTCATCTGCGCAAAAAGACTGCGCACTTGCTGCTAACCTTTGTTCCGACGAAAGCAGTCAGTACCAAACCGGATGCGGGTATAGGAAGCCCCATAGTGCCGGCATCGCTGATGACCGGTATGCTGTTGGCCTGATCTGTGATCGTCTCCATCTGTCCGTCAGAGGTTCGATTCCTCTTCCTGCTCCGGCAGGATAGCTCAGTTGGTTAGAGCAGCAGAAGGCGGGTATACCCGTTTCAGCCGAAGCCGGCCGCTTCTCAAATGGCCACGGTCCACGAAACCGGACGGGCGTATGCCGTGCGGGTTTGGCTTCGGCCGGACTCATAACCAGGCAGATGCCAGTAAACAAGGAATCCCGTTGCGCGCCGGAAGCGGTACCGGTCAACGTTGAGTGTCAGGGAAACGCGGCACCCACACCTGCCGTGAACACCGGCAACACGTTGCCTGAGCCGCCGACACCGCCCCCGTGTACGTTGTTTCCGCACACGTCTGGTGTGCATACGCCTGTCGGTTTTGTACATAAACAGCAACCATTTACCAATCATACAACAATGAAAACTGTACGCATTTTATCGCATCAAACCGGATTAGTATTCAGACACGGCAACTTCGTAAAGACGTTACCGGCGGGCCATCACTGGCTTTGGCCGAACGAGGTTGTGTATGTGTACAATCAGGGCGAGCTACTGCAACAGCCACCGTATGATCTGGCCGTATTGCTGACTATACCGGATATAGCGGCCCTGCTGGACGTGGTTGAGGTTAAAGACAACGAAATTGCCCTGCAATACGAAGGCGGCTTGTTTATAAACGTGCTGCGCAAGGGGCGGTATGCCTACTGGAAAGGGTTGAAGCAGTACAGCTACCGCCACCTGGATATTACGCAGCCGGTTATTCCGGCCGATGTCGACCTGGCGTCGCTGATGCCGGTGCCGTTGGGGGCCTATGTCCGCAGCTATTCGGTCGAGGGCCACGAACAAGGCGTTTTATTTGTCGACTGGACGTTCAGGGAGCTGTTAAAGCCGGGGCAATATCACTGGTGGAAAAACAACACGCCCATCCATGTACTGAAAGCCGATATGCGGCAGCAGCAGATGGAAGTATCGGGGCAGGAAATCCTGACGAAGGACAAGGCCTCGGTGCGGGTGAGCTTCTTCATCCAGTTTCAGGTGCTTGATGTGGTCAGGGCGCTGGTCGAAAACAAGGAGTATGACCGGCAGTTGTACGTACTGATGCAACTGGCTTTGCGCGAAACCATCGGGTCGTTGACCCTCGACGAACTGCTCGATAAAAAAGCAGCGATCGTGGACGGGGTGATGGCGCAAACCGCCGGCCGGGCAACGGCCCTGGGCGTGGTGCTCAACGGCGGTGGCCTGCGCGATGTGATTCTGCCGGGCGATATGCGCGACATCATGAATCAGGTGTTGCTGGCCGAAAAAAAGGCACAGGCTAACAGCATCATGCGCCGCGAAGAAACGGCCTCGACCCGCAGCTTGCTGAACACCGCCAAACTGATGGAAGACAACGAAATGCTCTGGAAACTGAAAGAAATGGAGTATGTCGAAAAAATCGCCGATAAGATCAGCTCGGTTTCTGTATCCGGCAACGGGCAATTACTAGATCAGTTAAAACAGATTTTTACGGCGTCAAAGTAGAAACACAATATGGAAACAACCATAACACGGGAGGATTTACTGAGCCTCGGGCCCATTCCGGAAAACCTGCATGCTTCATTTCTGCGGGTGGCCAACGGACTGGTGACGCGGGCCGGATACCCGAAAGAAAAAGTCATGGGGTTGCTGGCGCAGATGCTCCGGAATCCGAAAAAATTTGCGTATTCAAAAAATAAAGTCACGAATCTGGCGCAGGCCATTTATGAACTCACTAAGCAGGGCATTGCCGTACCGCTGAGCGAAACCGGTGCGGCGTTCCTGCCGGCCGAACCAGCCCCCTATGTGCTGCCGGCCGACGGAAAACAGGCCGAATCCAGCTATGACCTGCGCGAAGAAGCGTTGGCCTATACCATTTTCGGGAAGGAGCACATCGAAGCCGGTGCGCTGGCTCAGATGCAGACCGCGGCCAGCCTGCCGGTTTCGGTGGCGGGCGCGTTGATGCCCGATGCGCACCAGGGCTATGGCCTGCCGATTGGCGGGGTACTGGCCACCGAACCGCATGCCATCATTCCGTACGCGGTCGGGGTCGATATTGCCTGCCGGATGTGTCTGTCGGTCTTCGACATCCGCCCCGACTATATCAAACGCGAGCCGCATCTGCTGAAAAGAGCACTGGTGGAGCAGACGAAGTTCGGGATGGGGGGCGAGATCCGCGATAAGTTCGACGAAAGTGTCATGGACCTGCCTGAGTGGACGGCTACGAAAGTAATCCGTGACCTGAAAGACAAAGCCTACCGGCAGTTGGGTACGTCGGGGACGGGGAACCACTTCGTGGAGTGGGGGATTGTGGACGTTGCGGAAGCGGATGAACTGCTGAATCTGCCGCCCGGTACCTATCTGGCCCTGTTGTCGCACTCCGGCTCACGCGGTTTTGGCGGATCAGTGGCCAATTACTACTCAAAGCTGGCGATGCAGAAAACCAGACTGCCGAAACAGGCCGCTCACCTCGCCTGGCTTGACCTGCATACCGAAGAAGGGCAGGAGTACTGGATTGCGATGAATCTGGCCGGTGAATACGCCTCGGCGAATCACCACGAGATTCACAACAAAATCGCGAAGGTGCTGCGGGAAAAACCGCTGGTGATGGTTGAAAACCACCACAACTTTGCCTGGCAGGAAACCCTGGCCGATGGCCGTGAGGTGATGGTGCACCGCAAGGGCGCAACGCCCGCCGGACCGGATGTACTTGGCATTATTCCGGGGTCTATGACGGCACCGGGATATGTCGTGCGGGGGCTTGGCCATGCCGGTGCCATTAATTCCGCGTCGCACGGTGCCGGGCGGTTGATGTCGCGGACGCAGGCCTTCAGCCGGATCACGCAGTCGCAGGTCAATAAAGTACTGGAGGAAGCCGGTATTCAGTTGATTGGTGGTGATTTGGACGAAGCACCGATGGTCTATAAAGACATCAAAACCGTCATCGGTGCCCAGCAGGAGCTGGTAAAGGTGCTGGCTACATTCACACCCAAAATTGTCCGGATGGCCGATGCCAACCGCAAGGAAGGCCGCGAGGACTGAAAAAGAAGCGGAGGCAGTGCCTCCGCTTTTGTGTTTTTAAGGAGCAGGGACCGTCTGCACTTCGATTTTTGCACCGGCAGCGGTCGAAAAACCGTACGATTTGATGAGGGCCAGCCATGATAAATCGCTTGGGTCTGTTGAATTGGCAGCAATCTGGCGACTGAAGTCCAGGTTCGTTTCGGTCAGTTTGTCGATTGTCCAGCTATCCACAGAACCACCGCTTGAGGTTACGGTAAAGGCGGTTTCTGTGCTGTTGAATTTCCATGTACCCGTCATTGAGGTACCCGGTAGTACCACCTGGGAGAAACCTCCGCCTGATTTGAAATCCATGTATGAAGCAGAGAAATCAACTACGTTGCCGGTTGTTGCCCCGCGGGTATAGGCCGTAATCGGCAGGGTACCCAATGTCACTCTGGCACCCTGAAACTGCCATTTACGTGTAATTAATTCCGTTTTTGTTTTAGGCGTAGCCGTGTCTTCTTTTTTACAGCCAACCAGTATTGCTGTAACAACAATCAGGATTGTAAGAAACTTTTGCATGGAGTTAACAGGTGATTAAAGGATTGTATTTAAATCAAAGGTAACATAAATGGGGCAAAGGCTGTGTTTCGGTCTATATGATCACGGTGTAAATGAACACACTGTCTATTATTCGGTATAAAATAGCGTGTCAGCTAAGACGCCAACACCGCCGGACTAATCCGGTTTGCCAACGGGAACGGCCTCTGAACGGCTACCGGCGTATTGCTCATAGACAGCATACACAATGCCCAGATTCCAGCCTTTAAGCACAATGCGGGAGAAAATAAACGCCTGCTGAACTACCAGCATCAGGATAATGGTCAGCCATGAATCCATACCAATCAGGCTGTCGAGCAGAAAATACAGTCCGAACAATACCGTGCCGATACCGATCAGGGCCCAATAGCGGCCAAGCGTCGCCAGCGGATGACGGAGCACCAGACGGCCGGCTTTGCCAAACGCCCGTAAGCTACCTTGTTCGTCTTCCTTTAAAAGCAGTACTTTCGCGTAATCGCTGACGCAAAGCACCAGCGAAGCCAGTACAAACCCAACCGCAAAACCGCCGAAGACAAGCCAGAACAGACCGCGTTCGGTAAATTGTTCTTCGGCCAGAACAGCAACCAGGATACCGGCCAGCAACGGGATCAGAAAGGCGGCCAGCAGAAAGGGCAGGGTAACAGCAAACAGCCGCAGGTACCGGCGAACGTAATGCAGGCAGGCCTGCCAGAACAAGTTGACAGACAAAGGGGCTGATGGCCGGGCGAACATCATCAGCAGGCCGCCCGTAAACCAGATGCTCAGAAACAGGTAAACAACGCCGGTCCAGCGGCCTACGCTCAGCAGCGGGCTGATCGCTTCGCCGTGTTCGTGCATAAAGTCCTGGAAAACGGTATAGTCGAAACCCGCCAGCAGTTCGTTGACCGCCAGTGAATTGCCGTCAAGCCGCGTCAGTGTCGAGTACATCGGTATGGCCACGAGGAGTCCCAATACGGTCGAAGTCAGGTAGATAATAGTCAGGATGCGGCCTGAGCGCAGGGTTTGTTGTAAGGTTGTCAGCATAGTGATGTCGGGTTAGGCCAGCCAGGCCAGCCAGTGAAGCCAGTTTTGAATCCAGAACAGTACTTTGGCTGCATATTTGGCCGCCGGTGCCGATGTGGGTTGCCGGGTCAGGCTGTTGTTGTTGAAGTTGGTGTCGATATAAAGCTTTTGCTTCGGGTCGGCTTCGGCCCGGATCAGCTCGGCGGGTTCGGTGACCGTAAAGGTTTTGGTCCGGCCCTTACCGTCCCAGAACAACATCAGCTCCTTGCCGTCTGCAAAATGCAGCAGCACGTCGACCGGCATCCGGGCATCGCCCAGGCGGTCGATACGCACCGTTGAGGTATATTGCTTCCCCTGCTTTTTGCTGGCAACCGAAACGAGTTTGTAATCGCAGACATTGTCGCCGTACAGCACCTGATCGAAAAACCAGTTCATGTCGTTGCCATACCGGAAGCCGGTGCGGGCGGGGGCAATTTCGTTGACAATGGCAATGAAGCTGTTGGCATTCGGGTGCTTAAACTGCCAGCGCTGAAAGTACGTCTGCATGATCTCATCCATGATTTTCCGGCCCAACAGCCCTTCCAGCGTGCGGAGCCAGGTGGCCGTTTTGCTGTATGTCAGAACGCCGTAATAGGTATCGGGCAGTTGCCAGGTGTTCCCGAACGAAGGGCCGATGGCGGGGTTATCGAGGTGGACATACCCGTCGCGGGAGTTTTCCAGATCACCAATCCGGTAGCCAAACAAGTCGGCAGCCGACGTTTTCGGGCCGTAGGTTTCGTCCATAATCCGTCCTTCGTAATACTGGTTAAAGCCTTCGTCGAGCCAGGCTTCTTCAAACTCGTTGCTGGCCAGCAGCTGCATAAAATACTGGTGGCCGAACTCATGCACAGTCACCGTTTCCGGCATCCGGATACCCTTCGGTATTTGCCAGACTGTACCGGCGGTGATGAAGGTCGGATACTCCATACCAGCTGCCCCCATCGCATGAACAGGCGGATCGACAATGGTCAGGTTAGGAAAGGGATACTTCCCAAGGTGTTTATCAAAATACGCCAGCGCGGCCTTTGCCGCATCAATGTGCCGCTCTGCCTGATCGGCGTGTTCGGGCTGGAGCAGAACGGTGATCTTGACGTGTTTCCACTGGCTGGTTGCTTCCTGAAAACGGGGCGAGGCCGTCCAGGCAAAATCCACCACATCTTCGGCATGGTAGCGCAGGGTTTTCGTACCGTTTTTGTGCATCACCTCTCCCTGCATCAGTCCGGTGGCTTCTACCCAGAACTCCTTAGGCGTGGTAATGTCCACATCATATACGCCGTAATCGGCATAAAATTCAGAATGGGCGTGAAACTGATGGCAGTTCCACTGGCCTTGCCGTGCGTAGCGGGTACCGGCCGGTTCATACACCCCGATTTTCGGGAACCACTGGCCGACCAGGAAAAAGTCACGGCTGAAGCCGGTACGGGCAAAGATTTTCGGAAGTTTGGCGTCAAATGCCATGTCGAGCGTGATGCTTTGCCCCGGACCGAGGGGGGTACTCAGCGGAACGCGGATGACCGTCCGGTCGTCGGTGTTCAGATCGTCGGGCTGAATAAACTGCCAGACCAGCGCCTCACCGCCTTTCACCTTCATCGACTTCAGGTTGGTCCAGCCCCATGCGTCCTTGTCGTCGGAGTCGATGTAGTCGCCCCGCAGCTGTCCGCCCGACTCGCGCATGAACGTAGAGTTCCGGTCTTTGAAGGCATTGAGGTACAGGTGAAACTGTAGTTCGCGGATCACATCATTCGACGTATTGTGCCAGGTCAGTGTTTGCTGACCCGTCAGGCGTTTGGTCACCGGATTGAGGCTGACCTTAATCTGATAATTGGCAATACGCGGACTTAGCGGTGTCGGGAAGATAGGCTTCGGGGCCGGTAACTGCCCGAACGACAGGAGTGGCAGCAGCCAGGGGCAAATCAGGAAAAGCCGGTAGAACGTGTGCATGAACATATCGGTTTAGTCGTTGCAATCTACAAAAAAGAGGGCCGGTCCGCTTGTATTATGGTATGAAAAGGATTCAATACAGCAGCCGGCCAAAATATCAACTAAACACTAAACGTTTGGTTCTGTTGTTAATCTAAGAGACGGACTTTACCAGACAGGTGAGTTACTAACTGAATGAGGGTATGAAGAGGATCATATTGGCCGTTATACTGGCCGGAAGTGCCGGAGGGATCGAGGCTGTTGAGGCGCATCCGGTTCGCCCGATGCGGGGCGATACCGCCATGCCGGTTGAAAACCGGCGTTTGCCGCGACCGGCGATTATACCGGGTGCCGGGCTGGATACGACCATGAGCCGTCTGCCTGCTCAGGATCAGGCTATTCATGACGTTGTGCCGGATTGGCTGCGGAGCCGGAATGCCAGCCGCCCGCTGTATATTATCGACGGAAAAGTGGCTAGCGTAAGCCAGATGAAAGCATTGCGGGCAGATGATGTCGTATCAGTAAATCAGATGGATGGCCGGCGGGCCCTGACTACCTACGGATCAAATGCCCGCAACGGACTGGTCATGATTACGACCAGAAAGGGAATGTGACGTTTAGCGCAGATCGACTACTTCGACACCCGGATACTTTGCTTTGTCGAAAACAAAATAGCTGTCGGCTACTCCGGTGTTTGGTACAAATTTGTTGATGGTGTAGCTGGTCTTCTTGCCGGTTTTGTCGGTGGTTGTCCAGCTACGCACCGATTTATCAGCTTTATCCACATTAATCTGGATTTTACTGATCTGAGCGGTTTTCTTTTCCGGTGTCAGCTCGATTTGCTCGAGTGTGCGGCTACCTTCTTTTTTCTCGCTCAGGAAACGGTAGTTGAATCCTTTATTGTAAATCGAGTAAATACGGGCCGGGTTAAGGTCGCTGTTGTCAGAACCATCATAATCCTGCACATTTACTTCGTTCGACTCCTTGACGTAGGTGTACATGGTTTTTCCATCATTAAAAACCTCCTGACCGCCCAGCTTCAGCCGGAACTTTGTATCCTTCACCGTCAGATCACCTTTATACGATTCTTTCGCGCCAGCCCCTTCGGTCGTAAAGGTAAACGCTGCCTGATAGGTCTTCAGCGTTTTGTACTTTTTACTCATTGCGTCCAGAATCTCTTTTGCACGCTTGTCCTTTTGGGCAGCAGCCGGCCCGATAAAGCCAGCCACCAGCAAAAATAGCAGCATCAATCTTCTCATTGTCAAAACTTCAGGTTAGTGAATTTGCCGTAAAATTGGCAATACATTTAATGTTAGACAGCTAACAACCGGAAAAAGTTTAATTTTTGTTTCCTTTACTACTGATCCCGCAACTTACGGAGCACCTCCTCCAGATGCTGCGGGTCCTGCACCAGCACCTCACGTGCTTTGCTGCCCTCAAACGGCCCGACGATACCGGCCGCTTCCAGCTGATCGATTAACCGGCCGGCGCGGTTGTAGCCCAGTTTCAGGCGGCGCTGGATAAGCGAGGTGCTGCCTTGCTGGTGAATGACAACCAGCCGGGCGGCCTCGTCGAACATCACATCGCGGTTGCTCAGGTCGATTTCGCGCTCTTCAATGTCCTGACCACCCTCATCGCCGACGTATTCCGGCAGGGCATAGGCTTCGTCGTAGCCGCGCTGCCCGCTGACAAAGTCACACAGCTCGTCAATTTCTTCGGTATCGACAAACGGACACTGTAACCGGATCAGATCTGAGTTTGACGACAGCAGCATATCCCCCATGCCCACCAGCTGTTCGGCTCCGCCGGTATCGAGAATGGTGCGGGAGTCGATTTTCGAGGTTACTTTGAACGAAAGGCGTGCCGGGAAGTTTGCCTTGATCAGGCCGGTAATAACGTTGACCGATGGGCGCTGCGTGGCCACTACCAGGTGAATCCCGATGGCCCGGGCGAGCTGTGCCAGCCGCGCAATCGGCTGTTCAACCTCCTTGCCGGCAGTCATCATCAAATCCGCTAACTCATCGATAATCAGAACAATATACGGCATAAACCGGTGGCCTTTTTCCGGATTCAGCTTGCGGTTGGTAAACTTGGTATTGTATTCCTTGATGTTCCGGACACCGGCGTCTTTCAGCAGGTTGTAGCGGTTATCCATTTCCACGCACAGCGAGTTCAGCGTATTCACCACCTTTTTCGTGTCGGTGATGATGGCTTCTTCACTATCGGGCAGTTTGGCCAGAAAATGCCGCTCAATCTTGTTATACAGGGCCAGCTCCACCTTTTTCGGGTCGACCAGGACCAGCTTCAGGTGGGCAGGGTGTTTCTTATAGATCAGCGACGTCAGCAACACATTAAGCCCGACCGACTTACCCTGACCCGTAGCACCGGCCATCAGCAGGTGGGGCATCTTGGCCAGATCGGCAATATAAATCTCATTGGAGATCGTTTTGCCAAGGATAACCGGAAGTTCAAAGTTGCTTTTCGAGAACTTCTCGTTCAGGATTACCGACCGCATGGAGACCATTTCGCGGTTTTTGTTCGGTACCTCAATCCCGATGGTGCCTTTGCCGGGCATCGGGGCAATGATCCGGATACCGAGCGCCGAAAGGCTCAGCGCGATGTCGTCTTCCAGACTTTTGATCTTAGAAATACGTACCCCGTCGGCCGGAATAATCTCATACAGCGTAACCGTCGGGCCGACTTCCGCAAAAATCTTTTTGATGCCGATGCCGAATTTCAGCAGGGTATCTTCAATCCGGTTTTTGTTCTCGGTCAGCTCAACTTCCGACACCTGCGCCCCTTTGCTCGGATAATCGGTCAGCAGGTCGACCACGGGATATTGATAATGCGGCAGATCGAGCGTGGCATCGTACGGACCATGCTCAGCCACCAGACTGTCGCTGCTGGCTTCCCCGACCGGCACGTCAAAGGCGGGGGCCACGGATTCCGGTGTCTCGCCGGGTTGTTTTACCACAAAATCACTTCCCTGAGACGTTGTTGCCGTAACGGGTTTGCCATTCTTCGGCGGATCATCAAACGAAATGATCCGGCTGGTACGGACCGGCTCATCGGCCGGTACAACCGGTTCCGGTTCACTGGCAACGGCTGCCACTACGGGGGCCGCAACCGGTGCGGGCCGTACGTCGGGTTCTGGCTCCGGTGTTGGTGGTACGGCTACGGGAGCCACAGGACTCGTGGCCGGTTTGCCGTTTGTGGCTGGTTTAGGAGCCGGTTGTTCTTCTTCCTCCTCCTTCTCATAATCCTGCAACGTGTCGTCGTCATAATCGTCGGTATCTGCTGGTTTCAGTCTGGGCCAGTTCATTTTCCAGGTAAACGACCAGGATGAGGCGTCGAAATAGAAAATGATAAAGACAAACAGCATAAATCCGATCAGGACGATGCTGCCTCCGCCCAGTAAGGTAGCCATTACCTGGTTTACCTCATAACCAACGCCCCCGCACCATACGCTGGCGCTGGACACACTGTCGGTAATGCGGACAAAGTAACCGATGAAGAGGCTGGTCCAGATCGTGAAAAACAGCATCCCTTTTGTCAGGCGGGCCAATGGCAGTAGCTCTTTGCCAAAGGTGAGTTTCCAGCCAGCCAGAAACACAACAACCGGCAGGCCAAGGGCGCCCACCCCAAACCACCGGAATACAAAAACGTGGGCAATGGAGGCGCCGACGAGTCCCAGCCAGTTTTTGGTTTCGGGAGCGGCATCCTGCGCCGAATCGTTGACGGCCGCCCGGACCACACTCTGGTCGGCAGGGCCGTGAAGCAGATAAGAAATAAACGCGACGAATAAACCGATGCCAATCAGAATAAGTAAAACCCCAAGTGCGAGTGTAGACCGGTGGTCGTAAATCCAGCGGTCGAGCTTGCTCACCCAGTCCGTTTTACCGGCTTTGGCTGACTGTGTTTGTTGTTTTGTCTGTTCACGTTGGCGTGGGGTATTTTTTCCGGCTGGTTGCTTGGCCATATAGGTTAGGTCAATAACTGATGAGGTAAATTTCCGGCTTTTTAACGAAAAAACAGTGCCCCGATAACCGTGCGGTTATGTAGTTTTTTTTCGGCATCGGCCAACTTCCTGCTTATTACCGGGAAGCGCCGGCCAAGCCCCGGCAGATATTTTTTACCAGCCCCGGCCCTTCGTAAATGAAGCCGGTATAGACCTGCACCAGGGCGGCTCCGGCATCAAGTTTCTCACGGGCATCTTCCGCTGTAAAAATACCGCCCACACCGATAATCGGGAAGGCGCCCTGCGAATGCGTATGCAGGTAACGGATGACTTCCGTTGAACGGCTCCGGACCGGTGCCCCACTGACGCCGCCGGCCCCGATAGCGGCCACCTGTCCGGCATCCGTCCGCAGGTTGTCGCGGCTGATGGTGGTGTTGGTGGCGATAACACCCGCAATCTGCGTATCACGGACAATGGCAATGATGTCGTCGAGCTGGCTATCGGTCAGATCGGGGGCAATCTTCAGCAGAATAGGTTTAGGCGCGGGTTTAGCCTTATTTTCCTGCTGAAGCGCCTGTAGAATCCGGGTCAGTGGTTCGCGCTCCTGCAGGTCACGCAGACCGGGTGTGTTGGGCGAGCTGACGTTGACTACAAAATAATCCACACTGTCGAACAGCTCACGGAAACTCAGCAGGTAATCGGTCAATGCCTGTTCGTTGGCGGTGTCCTTGTTCTTACCGATGTTGCCGCCGACAATAATCCCTTTCCGGCGCTGGCGTAACCGCTGTGCGGCCGGACCGGCCCCTTTGTTGTTGAATCCCATGCGGTTAATGAGTCCGCCGTCGGCTTTGAGCCGGAACAGGCGCGGGAGCGGGTTGCCCGGCTGCGGACGCGGCGTAACCGTACCGATTTCGATAAAGCCAAAACCTAGGTCGCTGAGTTCGTTGATCAGTTCTGCGTTTTTATCAAAGCCGGCGGCCAGGCCTACCGGGTTCGGGAAGGTGATGCCAAAAACCGTTCGTTGCAGCGAGGGGTCGGTTACGACAAACTGTTTGCGGGCCAGCCACGACATGCCGGGAATCGACAAAATGAACTTTAACGAGCTGGTAGCAAAGTGGTGAATTGTTTCGGCGTCGAAACGGAAGAGAATGGGGAGCAGCAAGCGTTTGTACATGCTGCAAATTTACAAGACAGGAAACAGAATGCCCATACTTTTTGCATCTGCTTCCTGTCCTTATGCCGTCTGGCTAAAGCATTTCGCTTTTCGCCAGTATCTCATGCGCTACCGTATCGTCCTTCCGGACGTGCGGGCGAATGATAATCCGTGTCCCCCGGTCATAGGTAAAGAACCGGTAGAGCCAGTTGCTCAGCACAATCAGTTTACTGCGGAAACCGATCAGGTACCAGATGTGTACGAAAAGCCACGCGATCCAGGCCACAAAACCGCTCAGATGGAGTTTTTTCGGCAGGTCAGCTACGGCCTGGTAACGCCCGATAATGGCCAGTGAGCCTTTATCAAAGTACTTAAACGGCTCCGGTACCTGCTGTTTGCTGAGCCGGAACAGGTTTTTGGCCAGCAATGCCCCTTGCTGAATGGCTGGCTGCGCCACACCCGGGTGCCCGTTCGGGTAGTCGGGTGTTTTCATCAGCGCTACATCGCCGATGGCAAAGACATCCTGCGTACCGTTGACCTGACTGAATTCATTGACCAGAATCCGCGAGCGTTCGATGGCATCGGCCGGTAAGCCGTCGATGAGCGAGCCCTGAACACCCGCCGCCCAGATCAGGGTCTGGGTACGGATCTGCTCCCCGCCCTTGAAGGTGACCGTCTCGCCGTCGTAGCTCTCGACCATGGTTTTGACCTTGACCTGAATGCCCGTCTTTTCCAGATATTGCCGCGTTTTCGCGCTGGCTTCGGGCGACATCGGCGGCAGCACACGGTCCAGTCCTTCGACCAGATAAATGTTCATCAGCGAAAAATCGAGGCCCGGGTAGTCGGACGGCAATACGTGTTTCCGCATTTCGGCCAGGGAGCCTGCCAGTTCGACGCCGGTCGGCCCGCCACCCACAATCACGAAATTGAGTAAGGCCTGCCGCATGCCGGGATCTTTGGTCATGCTGGCCTGTTCAAACGACTGCAACAGCTGACTCCGCAGGTTCAGGGCGTCGGTCATCTGTTTCATCGGGAAGGCATTCTGCTGAATCTGTTTGTTGCCGAAATAGTTGGTTTTGGAACCGCTGGCAATCACCAGATAATCGTAAGGAAGGTCGCCGATCAGTGTCTTAACCTGTTTGAGGGCGGTATCGACACCGGTCACCTTTACCAGCCGGAAGTGAAAGTCGTCGCAGTCATCGAAAAGTTTCCGGAGTGGTTCGGCAATGGCATCCGGCTCAAGCCCGGCGGTAGCGACCTGGTAGAGCAAAGGCCAGAATCCATGGTAGTTCTGCTTGTCGAACATCACAATCTGGAAGTCTTTACTCTTCAGTTTTTTGGCAAGATTGATACCGCCGAAGCCCCCGCCGATGATGACGACGCGCGGCTTTTGGGTATCCGGTATATTAAGCGAAAGTTGATCGTATTGAAGCATGGCTGTATGCGGTTGAGTCTTAACAAAGCCACTGAGTATGCGTACTTTGTGTTTACAGATATAACAAAAAAGGTTGGTCTGTGGTGCAGAAAAAGCGGTGAAAATGATGTATTGGGCAAGGTTTAAGGACTTTTAACAAAAACTTCTTCCAACTGTCCTGTACCACTCCGGGTCCTGTCTGCGTTACTGAAACACACACATGATTTACTTTTTATGCGATTAACCTTTCCTCTGTTCTTTTTACTAAGTCTGTGCGGACTCCACACGCTTGCGCAGCAATCCGGCAAAAATCTGATAACCGTCAGCGGGTATGTGCGTGAGGCGGGTAGTCGGGAGGCCCTGATCGGGGTGAACGTTTACGTGGCGCAGAGAGCGGCGGGGGCGCGTTCGGTTGGTACCACCACAAATACCTACGGGTTCTACTCAATGACGCTGCCCGCGCAGGATTCCGTCCGGCTTAATTTTTCATTTGTGGGCTATGGTCTGGAAGAACGTACCGTTGGCCTCCGCCAGAACCAGACGGTCAATGTGCTGCTGACGCCCGGCAAGACGCTCACGGAAGTTACCGTAACATCGACCCGTGAAGCCGACCGCGTCAGTGAAAGTGCGCAGATGAGCCAGATCGATGTGCCGATTTCGCAGATTAAGAAAATACCGACCCTGCTGGGTGAGAAGGACGTTCTGAAGGTGCTGCAACTGATGCCGGGCGTACAGAAAGGCTCTGAAGGGCAGACCGGCGTATATGTGCGCGGGGGCGGCCCCGACCAGAACCTGATTATCCTCGACGACGCCATTGTCTACAACGCCAACCACCTGTTCGGGTTCTTTTCGGTCTTTAACGGGGATGCGCTCAAAAGTGTCGAACTGACCAAAGGCGGCTTTCCGGCGCGGTTCGGCGGCCGGCTGTCGTCGGTGATTGACCTGAACATGAAGGAGGGTAACAAGGAGAAACTGCACGGCGAAGGCGGTATCGGCCTGATCTCGTCGCGGCTGACGCTGGAAGGGCCCCTCAAACGCAGGCGCGACTCCACCGCCCGGTCGTCGTTTCTGGTGTCTGGCCGTCGTACGTACCTCGATGTGCTGGCGCGTCCGTTCATTACCGCTGCGACGAAGGGCGAATCTGTGGCTGGTTATTACTTCTATGACTTTAATGCCAAGGTCAACTACGATTTCGGGCCTAAAAACAAGCTGTACCTGAGCGGCTATTTCGGCCGTGACCGTTTCTATTTCCGCGAGAAAGACCAGAACACAAACAGCAGTGGCGGGCAAAGTGAAGCGGGTTTGTTCTGGGGCAACAGCACCGGCACCCTCCGCTGGAACCACCTGTTCAACGAAAAACTATTTGCCAATACCTCGCTGATTTTCAGTGATTATAAATTTCAGATTTTTTCAAATGAGGAATCAACACGGTCGGGCGGGCAGACCGAAGTCTACCAGTTGCGGTACAATTCCGGTATCCGGGATTTTTCCCTTAAATATGACCTCGACTATTACCCGGGCCCGCAACATTCGCTGCGGTTCGGGCTACTGAGCATCTATCACCGGTTTACGCCGAGTGCCATTGTCCTGCGCGATTCGCAGAAGGAGCAGTTCCGGCAGGCCATTGATAATATCGATGTGCTGGAATCGGGGGTTTATGCCGAAGATCTCTGGAAACCGACCGATCAGTGGCGGATTAATGCGGGTATGCGCCTGAGCCATTACTGGCATAAAAACGCCGGGTATGTGCGCCCCGAACCGCGGATCTCAGCCGCCTACCGTCTCCGGCCCTCGCTCTCGCTGAAGGGGTCGTATGCGCTGATGAATCAGTATGTTCATTTGCTGTCGAATACGGGCATTGGCCTGCCGACCGATCTGTGGGTGCCGACCACCGACCGGGTGAAGCCGCAGCAGTCGCAGCAGGTAGCGGTTGGGATAGCGAAGGATTTCGACCGGAGCTGGCTGGGCAAAGGGGTCACCCTAACCGTCGAAGGGTATTACAAAACGATGGCCAACATCATTAACTACCGCGAAGGGGCCAGTTTTCTGCTCATCAACGATCCGGGGTCGGCAGAGCAGGTGCGCTGGGAAGATAATGTTACGAGCGGTAAGGGCTGGTCATACGGCGCCGAATTTCTGTTGCAGAAAAAGGTTGGCCGTTTCTCCGGCTGGCTGGGGTATACGCTCTCCTGGACGCAATGGCAGTTTGCCGAGCTGAACTTCGGTAAAAAGTTCTTCCCGCGTTACGACCGCCGTCACGATATGTCGGTGGTCGGTATCTATGAAATCAGTCCGCGGATCACACTATCCGGCACCTGGGTATACGGCACGGGCCAGGCCCTGACCCTGCCGATCGGCAAGTATGAGGCGATGGAAAACGGTTATCCCGGCGGTTATTATTCGTCGGGGACGATTCCACCGTTGTCGCGGCAACTGGCCAATGCACTTCAGGTAAATGATTATGGTCCTAAAAACAGCTTCCGGGCCGAGCCGTATCACCGGTTCGACGTAGGTATCCAGTTTCACAAGAAAATGAAGCGCCACGAACGGACCTGGGAGTTTAGCCTGTACAATGCCTACAACCGGCGTAATCCGTTTTTTTATCAGCTAAACACTAAATACCAGGGACAGAACCAGCCGGCCAGGACTGTGTTGCAGCGGATTTCGGTGTTTCCGGTGTTTCC
Source organism: Arsenicibacter rosenii (assembly GCF_001870735.1). Classification (GTDB taxonomy): domain Bacteria; phylum Bacteroidota; class Bacteroidia; order Cytophagales; family Spirosomataceae; genus Arsenicibacter; species Arsenicibacter rosenii. The sequence goes on from NZ_MORL01000002.1 coordinate 244,204, forward strand.
TTCATTCAGTTATAATTTTACCTTTTAACTAAGCCCGCCATGATTCGTTATTTGATCCTCAATATGTTTGCTGGTCTGGTTCTATTCATGACCGGTTGTGGTAGTCTGGTGCAGGATGTGCCGGACGCCAAAGTGCCGCAGGAGTCGGAAAAACCGGTTGTCATCAGCTTTATCTCGCCGCAGGATAGCTTACTGGCAGTCAGTGTCCAGCTAACCCGGACCGTGCTGGGTACATATCAGTCAGGTACAATCGTCAGTAATGCGGTGGTAACCATTGCCGACGGCAACCGGTTTATCGCCCTGCCGTATGTACAGGGGTCAAACGGCATCTATGCGGCGCCCGCCCGGAATTTTCCGTTGCAGGCGGGTAAGACATACACCTTATCCGTAAAGATGCCATCCCGGCAGGAACTATCTTCCTCGGCGACCATTCCGGAAAATACCCCGATCCAGTCTGTTGTCATTGATTCTGCGGTGGCAGTCTATAACGGCTCTCAACCTGTCTATCGCTACACCGCACAACTCAAATGGAAAGACGTAGCCGGGCAGGCCGATTACTACCGGATTCGCGGTGATCAGGTAATAACCAGGGTAGTAACCGGCCCGAATACCCAGACACAGACCGCTTCATATGTAACGGCGGTTTTGTTTGACAATCGGCCAAACCGGTATTTGATTACTGACCTGAATCAGGACGGCCAACTTTTAACATCCGCAAAAGGACTTTATGTGCGGTTTGCAGAAAATACGACAGGACAGCCAGTCGGGCCTGCAAATACGGTTAACTTATATCTGCTGCACACCGATAAGCTGTATTACGACTACCATAATGCCCTGAAGAATTACAGTGAATCCGACGGTAACCCGTTTGCGGAGCCGGTTTTACTGCCCAACAATATTCAGGGGGGAGGGCTTGGGTGCTTTGCTGCCTTCAATCAGTCGGTGGTGCGGTTTACACCAAAATAGAAGAAATGATCAGGGCCGGAGCAATCCGGCCCTGATCATTTCAGGACATCGTAGTATCGTTGGCATCTGCCAGTTCGACGCCGGCCCGCCCGCCACCCACAATCACGAAATTGAGTAAGGCCTGCCGCATGCCGGGGTCTTTGGTCATGCTAACCTGTTCGAACGACTGCAACAACTGACTCCGCAGGTTCAGGGCGTCAGTCATCTGTTTCAAAAGCATTCTGTTGAATCTGTCTGTTGCCGGCAGAGTTGGTTTTGGAACCGCTGGCAATCACCGGATAATCGTAAGGAAGGTCGCCGGTCAGTGTCTTAACCTGTTTGAGGGCGGTATCGACACCGGTCACCTTTACCCGCCGGACGTGAAAGTCGTCGCAGTCATCGAAAAGTTTCCGGAGTGGTTCGGCTGAGTCTTAACAAAGCTACTGAGTATGCGTACCTGGCGTTTATAGATATAACAAAAAAGGCGGCGGGTGGTGCAAAAAAAATGACTCAAAACGGATATGTTAGGATTACCATTCAATCAAGTCTGCGTCTTACTTCCAACCATTATGAGTCTAATTGGTTCATTGTGTTATTGTTTTGTTAACATATGAATACGTATCATGAAATTTATCTTTTTGTTCCTCATTCTGACCGGGTTGGTAAGTACATATGCCGGAGCACAACCTTCCGGCAGGAAACAGATAACCGTCAGCGGTTATGTGCGGGAGGCAGGAAGTCAGGAAGCTTTAATCGGCGTGAGTATCTATGCCTCCATGCCTGACGCCACCAACCGAATCGTTGGTACAACGACAAATACCTATGGCTTTTACTCGATTACACTGCCGGCGCAAGATACCGTCCGGCTTAATTTTTCGTTTGTGGGCTATGAAAACGAAAGCCGGGTTACCGGTCTGCGGCAGAGTCAGGTCGTAAACGTGCTTCTGAAACCAGGCAAAACGCTGTCTGAAGTATCGGTAAAGGCAAATCGGGATACCCGTGTGAGTGACCGTGCCCAGATGAGTCAGATAGACATACCCATTTCGCAGATCAAAAAAGTACCGACGCTACTGGGCGAAAAAGATGTGCTGAAGGTATTGCAACTGATGCCGGGTGTGCAGAAAGGCTCAGAGGGGCAAACCGGGATTTATGTGCGGGGGGGCGGTCCCGACCAGAACCTGATTATCCTCGACGATGCCATTGTGTATAATGCAAATCACCTGTTCGGGTTCTTTTCGGTCTTTAACGGGGATGCGCTCAAAAGTGTCGAACTGACTAAAGGCGGTTTTCCGGCGCGGTTTGGCGGCCGGCTGTCGTCGGTAATCGACCTCAACATGAAAGAAGGCAACAAAGAAAAACTACACGGCGAAGGCGGTATCGGCCTGATTTCGTCGCGGCTGACATTAGAAGGACCAATCAAACGGAAACGGGATTCTACTGCCCGGTCGTCTTTCCTGGTCTCTGCCCGCCGGACCTACCTTGATATTGTTGCGCGTCCGCTGATTCTGGCTTCGAACGGGGGCAGCCCGGCCGGTTATTATTTCTATGACTTTAATGCAAAGATAAACTATGATCTGGGTCCGAAGGATAAAGTTTATCTCAGCGGCTATTTCGGGCAGGACCGGTTTTATAGCCAGGACAAAACAACGAACACGAAAACAGATGTCAACCTGTTTTGGGGGAACAGTACCGGAACATTGCGCTGGAATCACCAGTTCAATGAGAAAGTATTTGCCAATACCTCGCTGATCTTCAGTAACTATGATTTTCAGATTGGGGTTGACGATGAATCAACCCAGGCAGACGGTCAGAAAAATACGTTCAATCTGCGTTATCGTTCCGGTATCCGGGATTTTGCCCTTAAACATGACCTCGATTATTACCCGAATCCGCAGCATTCAATGCGTTTTGGTGTAATAAGTACCTATCATCGCTTCACACCCAGTGCTTTTGTCCTTCAGGATTCCGAAGTGGGAGACAATCGGCAAGTCATAGACGCTATTAACGTGCTGGAGTCTGGTATTTATGCCGAGGATCTCTGGAAACCAACGGACCGCTGGCGCATCAATGCTGGTATGCGGTTAAGCCATTACTGGCACAAAAACGCCGGATACATACGGCCGGAACCGCGTTTGTCAGCAGCCTGGCGCCTGAATTCGTCACTCTCCCTGAAAGGCTCTTATGCACTGATGAACCAATACGTGCATTTGTTGTCAAATACGGGCGTTGGTTTGCCAACGGATTTGTGGGTACCTACAACCGACCGGGTAAAACCGCAGCAATCGCAGCAGGTTGCCTTTGGCGTTGCGAAGGATTTAGATAAAAGCTGGCTGGGTGATGGTATAAGCCTGACGGTAGAAGGCTATTACAAGACAATGAATAACATTCTGAGTTACCGCGAAGGGGCCAGTTTTATTGTAGTTGACCAACCCGGGTCTTCGTCAGAAACACCACGCTGGGAAGACAAGGTAACCAGTGGCAAAGGCTGGTCGTATGGGGCTGAAGTATTGTTGCAAAAGAAAGCCGGACGCTTTTCGGGCTGGCTAGGCTATACACTCTCCTGGACACAGTGGCAGTTCCCGGAACTGAACTCAGGAAAAACGTTTTTCCCGAGATATGATCGGCGACACGATATATCGGTTGTCGGGATTTATGAGCTAAACCCGCGGATAACGTTATCAGGTACATGGGTATACGGAACCGGCCAGGCACTGACTATACCCATCGGGCAATATAAGGCCATTGAAAACGGGCAGATTGGCTTTACGCCATCGTCGGGTATTACCAAACAGCTTGCCAGTATGTTGACCGTGAATGATTATGGTACCAAAAACGGTTTCCGGGCAGAACCTTATCATCGGTTTGATCTGGGTGTTCAGTTTCATAAGAAGAAAAAGCGATACGAACGGACCTGGGAAATCAGCGTTTACAACCTCTATAGCCGTCGTAATCCGTTTTATTATCGCTTGAAAACACAGTCGTCCGGCAGCACAGTCCTACAGCGGGTTTCGCTTTTTCCGATTGTGCCATCATTCAGTTATAACTTTACCTTTTAAGCTCCGTTATCATGCTCTTTTTTCGTCTTATCGGTGTATGCTGTAGCCTGCTTACCGGATTGGTCTTGATAAGCTGTGGTAGTATGGTCACCAATGTGCCGGATGCCAAAGTGCCTCAGTCGGTACAAAAGCCGGTCGTCGTTGGCTTTATTTCACCACAGGATAGCCTCCTTGCCGTAAGTATTCAGTTGACAGATGTCGTGATCGGAACGGCATCATCGGTTTCTAACGTTACAAATGCCGTTGTTACGATTTCCGAAAATAACCGGTTTGTTGCCTTACGTTACCTGGATAATTCGCAGGGTATCTATATCGCGCAGGCCCGGAACTTCCCGATTGAAGCCGGTAAAACCTACACCCTCAGGGTCACGATGCCTTCCGGACAAACATTGGCGGCATCGGCTAGCGTCCCTGCCGCCGTACCGATACAACAGGTTGTTTTTGATTCGGCACAGACAACCACTACTCAGACCGCTTCCTTGAGCATCAAATGGACTGATCCCGCAGGGCAACCGAATTACTATCGCATCAAAGGGGATCAGGTTTATTCGCTCACACAACCGACCGGTACCTATACGGCTACGATTGACCTGGCCTTCAGGAATGAAAACTTTCGCTATTTGTTGACTGATGCAAACCGGGATGGACAAACACTTACCTCGTCATCGGGTTATTACCAGCCATATACGGTAAACGGAACAGGAGGAGCGGTTTCCCGGCTGCCGGGAAACATTCTGACACTGCGGCTTCTTACTGTAGACAAAATGTACTATGATTACCACAGTGCTTTGCAGCAATTCAGTGATGCAAATGGTAATCCGTTTGCCGAACCTGTGTTGTTGCCTACTAACATAGCCGGTGGGGGGATCGGGTGTTTTGCCGCCTATAACCAGTCGTTGGCCCGGATTGTGCTGAAATAAACAGCTGCCATCCGTCCGGAGAGCTACGCCGGCCGGATGGGCGGACGGCACCATACCGGTAAGCTAAGGTCTAAGGATATGGTCGCCGGCAGCGAGTTCTTATAGGCGGCTGCTTTCCGGAAATTACCGGTTTTATGGTGGTAAAGGCCTAATGTCCCGGATCTGGTCATAGCCCGGGTGCGTCCGTATGGGCATCGCCACCGTTGTCGGGACGATATACTGGTTTGCCTGACTGACCGGGTCAAGGTGTAACAACGGGTTGGCAACATAGAACCGGCTGATAAAACAAGTAGCCTTTCCGATCGGCATACGGCGATTACTCTACAGAGGCCGTCACAGCAGCATCCGGTTTTGTGTCCGGCTTTTTGGTAAGGGTTTGTTTCCTGATACGGTAGTTTCTGCTCAACCTGTCAGCTACTTACGAAAAGGTATAATAAAAGCAATGGCACAACTGATACAGCTGTGCCATTGCTTTTATTGAACAGGTATTGATTTACGCTTCAGCGCTGTTCATTACCTCAGTTTGCTTACGGATCGACTCCATGTGAATGATCTTATAGATTTCTTCAACCAGTTCCGGATACAGACCAAATTTTTTCGCCTGTTCGGTGCGGGTTTTCAGAATCTCTTTCCAGCGGTCAGGCTGGAACAGGGTCACATTGTTGTCGCGTTTGTATTCAGCCAGTTTTTCGACCAGTGCCATACGGGCTGCCAGCATTTCAACCAGTTGACGGTCAGTATTGTCAATTTTCTGACGGAGTTGCTCCAGAGCGCCTTTAAATTCAAGGTTTTCTGACTGTACCGTACGGATGTGCAGGTGGTCGAGCATTTCGCCGAAAGCGGCAGGGGTCAGCTGCTGAGCAGCATCACTCCATGCTTTATCCGGGTCGATATGCGATTCCACGATCAGACCGTCGTAGTTCAGGTCCATGGCCATTTGCGCCAGTTCGTACAGATAAGCACGTTTGCCGGCCATGTGGCTTGGGTCACCGATCATTGGCAATTGCGGGAAGATCGACTTAAGTTCGATAGCCAGCTGCCACATCGGAATGTTGCGGTACTTGCTTGATTCGCCGGTTGAGAAACCACGGTGAATGGCGCCGAGTTTTGTGATGCCAGCTCCGGCGATACGTTCAAACGCACCTACCCAAAGAGCCAGATCCGGGTTAACCGGGTTTTTAATCAATACCGGAACGTCAACACCACGGAGGGCGTCAGCAATTTCCTGTACGTTAAACGGGTTAACCGTCGTACGTGCACCGATCCAGAGAATATCTACGCCATATTTCAGGGCTAATTCAATGTGCTCAGGGGTTGCAACTTCCACAGCAAACGGTAAGCCCGTTTCTGCTTTGGCGCGCTGAATCCACGGCAATGCCGCTTCGCCCATGCCTTCAAAACTGCCTGGACGCGTACGGGGTTTCCATACACCAGCCCGAATGACATGAACCGCGTTTTGTTGCGCCAACTGGCGTGCGGTTTCACAAAGTTGTTCTTCGGTCTCTGCGCTACAGGGACCTGCAATAATTAGAGGTTTGCCGTCGGTCTTGATCCACGATGCTAACGGCTCAACGGCTAAATCTGGCTTCATGACAGATAAAAACAAGTTATGTACTCAACTACCTTAACTAGGAACTTTCAATTTAAATTTTTGGTATATTTGCAAGCGAAACCACTGTGTTTCAAGTTGATTTCATCATTTGTATTGTACGATTATTAGTCTGTTGAAGTAGTAGCGTTTAGGTTGATTAACCGAATATACCGAAATTTCGTTTAACTTTCGGAGCTGTTTAAAAAACCGCTGTATTATTCATTGCTAATCGCTCCTTCAGCGGCACAAACGTATGTCGAACCGCAGTAATTCAATGCTAACGACTGTCCAAAGACTGGCTGACCCGAAACCGGGTGAGGCTAGTCCTGTCTCATTTGAGGACACTTCAATTGCTTTTTTGTCCCAGTCCGACTTTAAATTAAAGAAAACGTACTGGCTCTTTGCGTTGATGAATAAGGGATGGCTTGTAAAAGTAGGGACTTTTTTTATAAAAATCGCCCTGAAATTGCAGTTACCCATCAAAAAAATCATCAAGACTACGATTTTCGAACAGTTCTGCGGCGGGGAAACCATCCGCGACTGCGAAAAAACGATTCAAACGTTGCACAATGCCCATGTCGGAACCATTCTTGATTATTCGGTAGAAGGGGAGGACAACGAGAAAAGTTTCGATGAAACCGTGCTGGAAATCATCCGCACTATCGAACGGGCACATGATTCGGCTGATATTCCCTTCTCTGTTTTTAAGGTAACCGGCGTAGCCTCAACGGAATTGCTCGAAGCGGTGCAGTGTGGTGATCCTTTAACCGAGGAGCAGAAAGCGGCGTTTGAGCGGGTACGCCAGCGGGTAGATGCGCTCTGCCGCCGTGCTTATGAGAAGAACGTTAAGATTTTCGTCGATGCCGAAGAAAGCTGGATTCAGGATACCATCGATATGCTGGCGTATGAGATGATGGACCGGTATAACCACGAGCATCCGATCGTCTTTAATACGTTCCAGATGTATCGCTGGGAAATGTATGACAAGTTTGTAAAGGCAACGCAAAACGCCCGCTCACGGGGCTATGCATTGGGTGCAAAACTGGTGCGCGGTGCCTATCTGGAAAAAGAGCGTATCCGGGCACACGAAGGTGAGTATCAGGATCCGATTCATGCTACCAAGCAGGATACCGACCGCGATTATAACCGTGCGATTGACTTTGCCCTGGAAAACCGGGATGTTATTTCTATCTGTCTGGGTACACACAACGAGTATAGTTGTCAGTATACCATCCAGAAAATGAAAGACATGGGTATTGCCGGTAATGATCAGCACATCTGTTTCGCGCAGCTCCTGGGCATGAGTGATAATATCTCGTTCAATCTGGCGAATGCCGGTTATAATGTGGCGAAATATGTGCCCTATGGACCGGTAGAAGCGGTGATGCCTTATTTATTCCGTCGTGCGGAGGAAAATAAATCCATTGCCGGGCAGAGCAGCCGGGAGTATACACTTGTTAAAAAAGAGCTTTTCCGCCGGAAAGGTTGCCGGGTATAGTTTTTAATGCGCAGCAAACGCGCTGTGCCAGCCGCGAAAGCGGCTGCTTTTTTTTGATAGTGCAGTGACGCCGGCACATCGCCGCAGCAAGCTGCCAGGTACACATATGATCCAGAAAAGCCCCCTTAAGTATTTTCTTTTTGCCATTGCACTCATTGCCGTTGATCAGGCTGTTAAAATGGCCGTGCATCATTTCATGGCTCCCGGTTTTGCCGGACAGATCAAACTGGTCGGTGACTGGTTTAAACTGCATTATGTCCTGAATCCGGGCATGGCTTTTGGCATGCAGCTTAGCCACACTTATGGTAAACTGATCCTGAGTGTATTCCGGTTATTTGCCATGGCGGGCATTGGCTGGTATCTGGTATATCTGGCACAGCGTGGTGCGCCCGACGGCTTGTTATGGGCGATGGCAATGATTCTGGCGGGTGCGGTTGGTAACGTTATTGACAGTACGTTCTACGGTGTTTTATTGGGTAATGCGCCGTATGACGCCCCGACACCGTGGTTCCACGGGCAGGTAATCGATATGATCTTTATCGATGTCTGGGAAGGATTTATTCCGGAGTGGGTACCGGTCTGGGGCGGTCAGTATTATTCGACCCCGATCTTTAACATTGCGGATGCCTGTATCTTTATCGGTGTCTGTTTTATCCTGTTCTTCCAGCGCCGTTACTTCGGTGAGCATCCGGCCGAAGAGGAAACGCACCTGCCCAATGACGTGTTGCCGGATGCCAACGAAGCCGCTGTTGTACCAACTGAAGCGCTTACCGAAGAACCACAACCGGTAACCGACGTGGAGGATCAACAACCGGTAGCCGCTGAAGAAACGCCTGTGACGATGGCGGACGGGCAGTCGGATGTCATTGCGTCGCCGGATGCAACGGCCGATGATGCAGCCGTTTCTGCTCCTGAGCAAAAAGAAGAAAAATAGCGGGTTCCGGCGGCCTTAAAACGCTTCTGACCCAGTAAGCTTATAAACCAAAGCGCCCGTTTTCTCATGGAAAACGGGCGCTTTGGTTTATAAGCTTACTGGATTTCTTCCAGTGGCGTAAAGTCTTTGAACGTACGCTTGATGGCTTTGTCGGTAGCTTCTTTTTTGTTCTGCCAGTTGGCGTCGAGCTCAAGCGCTACCAGACCACTAAGGCTCATGGTGGCACGGAAATCGTCGAGCCGCTTCACGAAGTCATTGCCACGGCGCGAAGCCTTCAGCGCAAATTCACGGGCAAAAACATCGCCTTTGTTCTGGATTTCGGTTTTCTTGCCGAGCACATAGTTATACCGGTCAAGCAGATCTTTCATCGATTTCCCGATTACTTCCGTTGCTTCGAGCGTCCCCATGGTCAACACGGCTGTTCCGCCGACTGCCGATACGTAACGCATGTTTGTCTGAACGGTCTGGCTTTTGTTGTTAGCAATAATCGCCGGGGTGATCCCGCCGACCGCCCCGAGCGAAGCGTTGGCTACGGAGCGGTTCCGCTTGCCTTTTTTCGCCTTGCGATAGCTGCGCTTTAATTCTTCTTCCTTTTCACCAAGCTGCTCCACCAGGTTCCAGGCACTGACCAGCACCTGCCGGTATTGGGTATACAAGGCGCGGTCTTTGGCCTCTTCATTGATCGCATTCTGTACCGTGAAGGTGATCTTGCGCTCATCGCGGTTCTGGGCCTTATCGAGGGCATAGAACGTAATCTGCACCTGCAGTGTATCAAACGGATCTTTAACAAATTCGTAGCCCGGCGTCCAGATAAACTCATACTGGTTGTCGGTATTCTTGACCAGCGCGCTTTTCGGGACATTCTGGTTGTCGGCCAGGAAATCAAAGGCGGCAATATCGTCGTCGCCGTTCGGGTCAGAGAGGTAGAATTTCAGGTTTACCGATGCGTTCTCTTTCACCTTGTAGCGCTGCTCTTTAGGAACAACCGTAATGTCAGGTGGCAGATCCATCTGCGTTACTTCTACTTTCAGGCGGCCTTTGGTCCGGCTTTTTGCCGGTTGATCTTCTACCCAGAACTCGATGTAAATAAACTTCTCGCTTTTGAGTTTATTAAACTGATTCAGCGACAGAGTCCAGGTCATCTCGCCCTGCGAGCTCAGCTTACTGCCTTCCGGCATCTGATCGCTGATCGGGATAAAAACAATCGGATCATTGTCTTCATCCTTAACGGCCGAAGGATCCATTTTATAGACGTTCTGCGTACGGTAACGTACGTAAAACGGCGGTAGCTCACCAATAACCGGCGGACGGTTTACGTGGCGGACTTTCAGGTCAATACTTTGAGTGGCCGACTCGCCAAACTGGTTGTGTACTTCGAGAAGGAGCGGAATGGTTTTTACGGTCTGAATCCGGTCGGCAATGTCGTAGCCTGGTTTCCATGTAAAGTTGCCGGCCGAGTCGAGCAACATGCCATCCAGTTGTCCTTGGGCCAGCCGGAACGAAACCGAGTCGGCATTTGTGCCAACGGCCTTAAGCGAAAAGCGCAGTGTTTGTCCTTCCTGCACAACATTCCAGTCGGGCTGTTGCGGAAGAACAATACGTAGTGGTTTATTATCCTGGGCGAAACCGGTGAACGACACAAGCAGTGCCAGCACCAATCCGATTATAGGTTTTAATGGAATTATCATTAGAAACTATCAGAGGGGGTTCGTTTACGGAAACGCAAAAATACAACGAAGATTATTGCCGATGATACTTTTCTTAGTCAAAACGTTCTTACTGGTCAGTTTTATTGTATTTTTCAAGCATATAATAGCAAGTAAAAAGCCATTCATCTTATGATGAATGGCTTAACAGAAAGACTGTATGTTGTTTACTGAAATCCCGGCAAAAGGGACTAGCCAGTAAATTAGTTTTTCTTAGGGGCCGGAGCCGGCGTTTTTGCCGGAGGCGTAGCCGCACCGGTACCGGTTGCCGCAGGAGCTGGCTGAGGGGTTACCCCCATTTTCTTCAGCACCAGTTCAGTGATATTGTTATCTTCCGGAGCATACAACAACACGACAGCTGTACCCGCACCCGCGTCCAGGTTGAAGACGTATGTGTAGCCGTTTTCTTTAGCTACTGCATCAATATTCTTCTGGATTTTCTGGATAACCGGGTTTACCAGCTGCTGGTATTTGGCCTGCAGCTGCTGCTGAGCATTTTGCTCAAACTCCTGAATCCGTGTCTGCAAACCTTGCAGTTCTTTTTCACGATCAGCGCGGATTACGTCAGACATCTGAGCCGCACCTTTCTGATACGTTTCGAATTTTGTCTGAAGTTCAGTATTCAGGCGCTTCAGTTCATTGGCGGCCTGCTGCTGCTGAATTGTTAACTGGTTCTGGATATCCTTGCTTTCCGGTACTTGCTGCAACAGGTAATCCATGCTTGTATAACCCAGTTTCAACGGACCAGCTGCTGACGTCGTTGGTGCTGCTGTTTGGGCTTGTGCCTGAGCGCTGACACCGCCCAACAGAAGGGCAGCTACAAACGCCATGACGAGACTTTTCTTCATCGGGAACTTTGTTTGTACGTTATTTTGGTTTTGCGGTTGTTTGCGTGGCCGGACCATCCGGAGTCTGCTGGCCTCCTGCCGGAGCCTTTTTGTTTGCTTTACTATCGGCATCTAACCCCAGCTCTTCCATGACATAGTCGGTGTAATCGTGCCGTGGGTTGGTATACAACATAACAAAGTCGCTGGCTTTATCGAACATAAAATCAATCCGTTTCTGGGCGGATACCTTATCGATAGCCCGCTGAACGATTTCCATAGGCGCTTTAATCAGTTCTTTCTTTTTCTGATAAAGCATTCCCTCGTAGCCAAATACTTTGTTGTTGTATTCGCGTGCTTCCCTTTCCTTATCGGCGATGACACGCTGGCGTTCCCGCTTCATGTCATCGGTCAGCAGAATTTCTTCTGCCTGATAAGCCCGTTGCAGCTTCTCAATCTCGGTTTGCTTGTCCAGAATATCTTTCGACCACCGGTCGGCAAACTTATCGATTTCCGAAAGAGCCTTCTGATACTCCGGCATTTTACTGAAAATAAACTCTGTATCCACATAGCCTATTTTCTGTGTCTGCGCAAAAGTGTCGTATGTGCCCAAAAAGAAACACAAAATTACGAAAAAGAGTCCTTTATTCATGCGCTTGATCTTGAAATTTTTGCAGGTCGTGGTTTAGTAACAAATTGATTGTCAATCCAGAATTAGTTTCTTTATGTGTTAGATCGCCAATCGGGAAGGAGGTTTAATGCGTGGTTTAACTATAAGAAGACAAATAGCTGGATACGTCAGATAAATACGTAACGGGCCATTTGCCTTCTTATAATACAAAACGAATGGTTGTTTAATTTCTTATCGGAACTGTTGACCGATGGTAAAGTGGAACTGCCCGGTATTCGCTTTCTGAACGCCTGGCAGCGCATCGAAGCCCCACCCGTAGTCAATACCGATCAGACCAAAGGCCGGCATGAAAATACGGGCGCCGGCACCGGCTGAACGCTTGATATCAAATGGGTTAAACTGTTTGTAGCTCCCCCAGTTGTTACCCCCTTCAACGAAGCCCAGCACAAAGATGGTTGCCGATGGGTTCAGTGAAACCGGATAGCGTAATTCCATCACGTACTTGTTATATACGACCCCACCCTGGCTTGCCTGGTTGGCATCAACCGTCCGGTTGTTGTCGGCGGTATATACACGGCGATCCGGATAGCCACGCAGACCGATGATGTCCTGCGCCAGTGCAAAAACACCCTGACCGGCCAGCCCTGAACCACCTAACACGAAGCGTTCGAATGGTCCGATTTCGGTGCGTTTATTATAGCTTCCCAGGAAGCCCATGTGGGCGCGGGCACTTAAGACCAGCTTCCCGACGACGGTCTGATACCAGGTTGCGTCGAACATCCATTTGTGGTATTCTACAAACTTGAACCGGTCTTCGGATGACGGCTTGTAATCGGCCGGACGGAAGACCGAATACGGTGGCGTAAACGAGCCGCTTACCGAGAATGTAGAGCCCGAACGCGGGAACTGCGGGTTATCGACACTGTTCCGGGCCAGCGTGGTGTTGAACGTAAAGTTGTTCGACCGGCCGTTGCGGTAACCGTTATAGAACAGGTCAATATTGTTGAGGTTATACCGCTGATAAGTCAGGGAGTGGTTCAGCGTAAAGAAGTCATCCGGCTTTTTCAGCTGACGGCCTAACCCGATCGTAATCGCCGTGTTATCGTAGGCACCAACGGCGGTGGCACCCCGTGCGCCCCGCGTATAGAAATCCAGACCATACTGCCGGTATACCGTATGGCTCATGCTTACCGATAACGCATTAGGCTTGCGGCCACCCAGCCATGGTTCCACAAAAGACAAGGTATACGTCTGGAATTGCTTTCCGTTGGCCTGGAAACGCAGCGATACCCGCTGACCGTCGCCCGATGGCAGTGGCCGCCATGAGCTCAGATTACCGATGTTTTTCGCCGAGAAGTTGTTGAAGGTCAGCCCCAGGGTACCGACGAAACCGATGAAGCCACCCCAGCCGCCGGAAAGCTCAATCTGGTCAGATGGCTTTTCTTCAACTGTATATTCAATGTCTACCGTACCGTCTGGCTGCGGAATCGGCTGGATACCGATTTTTTCAGGATCGAAATAACCCAGCGTCGCTAATTCGCGCTGCGTCCGGATCAGGTTTGTTTTTGAGAACTTCTGACCTGGCAGCGTCCGGATCTGACGCATGACCACGTGATCGCTCGTTTTCGAGTTGCCGTTCAGGATAATGCGGTTGATCGTTGCCTGCTTTCCTTCGAAAATCCGGATTTCAAGGTCGATAGAGTCCCCCTCGATGGTCCGCTCAATGGGCGAAGCGCTGTAATACAGGTAACCATCATCCATATATAATGAACTCAGATCCTGACCGGGGTTACCGTTCAGTTTTTTCTCCAGCTCTTCTGTATTATAAACATCCCCTTTGCGTACACCCAGCACCTCACGCAGACGTGTATCCGGATAGAGGTAGTTGCCTTCGAAGTCGATGTTACGGATGTAATACTTGCGGCCTTCGTTCAGGTTCAGCACCAGATCAATGGTTTTACTGCCGTTGTTGATCACCGAATCTTTTTCGATGACCGCATCGCGGTAGCCCAGTTTGTTATAGTACTCAATGAGTTTCTGCTTGTCTTCTTCGTATTTTTTCGGAACGAATTTCGACGGGGAGAACACCCGGCCGAAACGCATCTGTTTGGTACTCTTCATTTTCAGACGCACCTTCGACTCATCGAGTTCAGAGCGTCCGACAAACTGAATGTTGTGAATTTTGACTTTAGGCCCTTTGTCAATCTGCACACGCATGGTTGCGTTGTTGCGGCTGCTATCGGGAATTGTTGTAATTTTTACCTTGGTATTGAGGAAGCCTTTTTCAACGAAAAACTTCCGCACCGACATCTGGGTGTTTTTTACCACCGTTGTCGTGATGATTTTACCAATGTTCAGTTTCACCTTATCCTTCAGTGATTCCTGTTCGCCTTTGCGGATACCGACAAAGTTAACCCTGAACAGACGAGGCCGTTCTTTAACAGCAAAATTGAGGGCTATTTTACCATCCTGCACGTTGGTCGCAAACAGTTCAACTTCCTCGAGAAGGCCGGAGTCCATCAGTTTCCGGATGGCAGAGCCCTGCGCTTCACCCGGAATCCGGATTTTGTCGCCTACTTTCAGGCCCGACAGCGAGACCAGGGAGTTAGGATCCAGAAAGCGGGTTCCTGTTACGGTAAGACCACCGATTTCGTAATCTTTCGGATCAGCATAGTTGGTCAGTTCGTTTGTAGGGGTAGGGGCAGCTGCCCGCGGCGCGGCACCGACACCTACCCTGACCTGGGCAAAAGAGGCTATTGGCAACAAACCAATGGCTAAAACGCTAACGCTGAGCCAGTTTTTGAGGTTAAGCACGATGTAATTGTATGTTAAAAGCTTTGTCATCCAGTCTTTAACCGTTATTTCACCAACTGCTCACTGGTTTTACCGAAGCGCCGCTCGCGGCCCTGGTAGGTGAGAATGGCTTCATAGAGGTGTTCCCGGCGGAAATCGGGCCAAAGCACGTCGGGCATATAAAATTCGGAATAGGCCAGTTGCCACAGCAAAAAGTTGCTGATACGCATCTCGCCGCTCGTCCGGATCATCAGTTCAGGATCAGGCATGTCGCGTGTGCACAGGTGCCGGCTGAAAACCTCCTCCGTAATCTGGTCCGGCTGCAGTGTTCCGGCTGCTACCTCAGCCGCAAGCTGCCGGGTCGCTTCCAGAATTTCCCAGCGGCCGCTGTAACTCAGAGCCAGTACCAGCGTCAGGCCGGTATTGCCCTTCGTGGCGTCGATGGCTTCCTGCAGTTCACGCTGACAATCCCTGGGGAGGCTGGCTGTATGGCCAATGGTCGCCAGGCGCACATTGTTATCCATCAGTGTTTTCAGCTCTCCGCCAATCGTATGCACCAGCAGTTGCATCAGCGCGTCGACCTCGAATTTCGGGCGATTCCAGTTTTCGGTCGAGAAGGCATACAGGGTCAGGTACTGAACGCCGAGTTCAGCGCACCCTTCTGTAACTTCCCGGACAGCCTTAATGGCATTACGGTGGCCGAATACCCGTGCTGCACCCTGTCGCTTGGCCCAGCGTCCGTTTCCGTCCATGATAACGGCAATGTGCTTAGGCAGATTGCGCGGGTCGATGTGTTCCTTCATGCAGAAACCCGTCTTTTAAGTTTTTTTAACGCAGGGACAATAATTTCAGACCTTACACGTGGACTATTTTAGTGAAGGGATAATGCCGTAAGAATAAATCCCCGGCCTGATCACCCTTAAAAGAGTCTTCATTGTGTTGATCTGTCAGTACCCAGCTGAAAATGAGTTGGCAAATTTACGGAAATGTAGGGGGAATAAAAATAGACTAACCGAATAGGGAATGGCATCTATCTACGTTAGAAGTATTAAGTTTTAGTAATAGTTTTGCTGATTATTCAGTATCATTGGTGCTGATTTGCATATTGGGCACGTTCTGGTCCCATAACACATAGTCACCTGGTTGAAAAACACACGATTATTTATGCGCATTGCTCGTAATCCGTTCGTAAAAGCCCTTGCCGTAGGGGTGCTGGTTAGTGGTATTCTTTTTGGTTGTAAGAAAGACGGCGAAACCGGAGGGGGAGGAACTGCCCAGCCTAAGACCGCGGCTGATGTTGTTAAAGAAGACGCTAACTACAGCATTTTTCAGGCGGCACTGACCCGCGCTAACCTGACCGATGCGCTGAAAGCGACCAACCTGACCGTTTTCCTGCCCAATAACGCAGCCTTCCAGGCCTCGGGTTTTGCCGACGCGGCCGCTATCTCGGCCTTGCCGGTGGCTACGGCCGAAAGTATTGTCAATTATCATGTCCTGAACGGAAAAGTTGCCGTTGCTGATATTCCGGGCGGAACAAATGTGTCGGTGCAAACCAAAGGCGGACAGTCGGCTTATATTACAAA
The DNA here is from genome assembly GCF_001870735.1 of Arsenicibacter rosenii. Taxonomy (GTDB): domain Bacteria; phylum Bacteroidota; class Bacteroidia; order Cytophagales; family Spirosomataceae; genus Arsenicibacter; species Arsenicibacter rosenii. The sequence goes on from NZ_MORL01000002.1 coordinate 260,685, forward strand.
AACAACAAGTGGTACGGTAGCGACAGTAAGCATAAACGGGGCAAAAGTGGTAACACCGGATGTGCAGTCGGCTAATGGCATTCTGCATGTCATCGACCGGGTGCTGGTTCCGCCAACAACAACTATGCTTGATGCCGCCAAAGCTGACCCCGCCAATTTCTCGCTGGTAGTGGCGGCGATAAACCGTGCATCAACTGTCAATCCGACATTGACCTTATTGCTCAGCAGCAGTACCTCCGCACCCGTAACGGTTTTCCTGCCGGATAATGCTGCCATGACGGCGGCAGGATTGACCGCAGCTGCAATCAACAGCCTGTCACCAACGGCTCTGTCGGCGCTGATGTCCTATCATACTACCAACTCACTGCTGTTTTCCAGCCAGCTGGCTGCCGGTCAGCTGCTTATGTTTAGCGGCGGTAAGGTGACCGTAACTGCCTCAGCAACAGGAACGGCTACGCTGAAAGGCACCAAAAATACAACAGCAGTCAACATTAAGCGGGCAAACTGGCTGACCACAAACGGTATTATTCATGTCATTGATCAGGTGTTGCAGCAATAAGGCTGATACCTGACCAACAGACTTATTGCGATGGCCGGAGCACTGCTCCGGCCATTTTTATGTAGTTGGCCATGCATTTTCCAACCTTTTTGCAACGCTGTGGGTCATCAATGCGTAATTTTGTAAAAAAACGCGCGTAATGAAGAGTTCCTTTTTAATGCTGGCCAGTGGCATGCTCATGCTCCTTGGCCTGAACGCATGTAATCTGAATCAGGTAGATTCATCTCAGGCTGTATACGACGAAGATCTGAAAGAGATCGACGCCTATGCAACTACCCAAAAATTAAATGGCAAACAGACCGCCTCAGGGCTATACTTCGTAATCACAAAAAGTGTTCCATCCAGCAAGAAACCGTCGTTAGGCGAAGAGGTGATGTTTACCTACAAACTGTCGCTGCTGAACGGTACCGTTGTTGACAGCACAGCGAAACCGGCCTTTTATCCATTTGGGCTGGGTGCTTTACTGCCGGGCCTGGAAGAAGGGTTGTCACTGATGGGCGAGGGAGAAACGGCTATTCTCCTGCTGCCATCTGCGTTGGCCTATGGTACGCAGGGTAATTCGAAAGTACCGGCTAACTCGGTGATTCGGTTTGATGTGCAATTGATCCGCTCCCGCACCGAAGATCAGCAAATCGACGACTATATCGTCGAAAAAGGCTATAAGCTGACAAATAAATCAACGACAGGTCTTCGGATTATAAAGACGCTGGAAAATCCGACAGGAGCTGCATTAGCAACGAATCAGACGGTAACGGTGAAGTATGCCGGCCGTACATTCCGCGGATCAAGTGATTTCGATGCCGGAACATTGTCTATGATTCTCGGCCTCCGTCAGGTTGTCTCCGGGTTTGAAGAAGGTGTGGGTCAGCTTCGGGTAGGGGAGAAGGCAACGATCATATTCCCGTCGTCGCTGGGCTATGGTTCACAGGGTCGTGCGAACAACGGAGTCTATGTAATTCCGCCGTATGCACCGCTCGTCTTTGACATTGAAATCGTTTCTGCGAAATAGGCAGATCGCTAAAACAATACAATAGTGGTATGGTTTAAAGAGTTTGAGCCACAGCCTCAATGCTGGGTGATCAAACTCTTTTTTTATGTCCGAACCTGTATCTGTTGTCTGGCTTCGCCGGGATTTACGCTTACACGACAATGCGGCACTCTACCATGCACTTACATCTGGCCGCAAGGTTATCGTTCTCTTTATTTTTGACCGCCTTATTCTGAATCAGCTCGACGACCGGGCCGATCAGCGTGTCGAATACATTCACACTGAAATACTGGATCTTCATGCACAGTTACGCCGGCTTGGTTCTTCGATGGTTGTCCGGTACGGTGAACCGATACTGGTCTGGCAGCAGCTGTTGAGCGAGTTTCCGGTGGAGGAAGTATTTGCCAACCGCGATTATGAGGTCTATGCAAAAGAGCGTGACCAGGCCGTCAGCGGGTTACTGGCCGAACATGGCATTGCCTTTCAGGCATACAAGGATCAGGCTATTTTTGATCATGATGAAATTCTGACGGGTAGCAATACACCATACACCGTTTTCACGCCTTACAGCCGTAAGTGGCTGGACAAACTCAATACATTTTATCTGAAATCATACCCGACCGAACGTTATTTCGACGCTTTTCTGCCGCTGGATGAGCAACCGGTGATCGGCCTGGAGGCGATGGATTTTAAACCTGCCCAAAAGCCATTTCCGGGGAAAACAGTTAGCGACAGTCTACTGAAACACTACCAGCAAACCCGCGATTTCCCGGCACAGAAAGGCACATCGGAACTGAGCCTGCACCTCCGGTTCGGAACTATCAGTATCCGGGAACTGGCCCGACAGGCACAGGCTGCCAGTGCCACCTATCTCAACGAGTTGTGCTGGCGCGACTTTTATTTTCAGGTCTTGCACCACTTCCCGCACGTTGAGCGAGAATCGTTCCGCCGGGAATATGATGCCATACCGTGGCGGAATAATGAGGCTGAGTTTGAGAAATGGTGTAACGGGCAGACGGGCTATCCGCTGGTTGATGCCGGCATGCGGCAACTAAACGAAAGCGGCTGGATGCACAATCGTGTCCGGATGGTCGTCGCCAGCTTTTTGTGTAAACACCTGTTGATAGACTGGCGGTGGGGCGAGGCATATTTCGCTAAAAAGCTTCGGGATTATGACTTGTCGGCCAACAACGGCGGCTGGCAATGGGCAGCCGGAACCGGTACGGATGCGGCTCCTTACTTCCGCGTGTTTAACCCCACAGAACAGGCAAAAAAGTTTGACCCGAAAGGCGAATACATCCGGCGGTGGGTACCCGAGTACAACAGCCTTGGGTATGTCAGGCCCATTGTCGATCATGCCATGGCCCGGCAACGCGCCATTGATACATACCGGACAACACTCAAGGGAGAATAAAAAAAGAGGGGACTGCCAGGCAGCCCCCTCTTGTCATTACACCCATTCCCATTGGTGAACAGGCCGTAAGGTAAGTCCCCGGCGCCAGCGCAGGAAGCGTGGCCGGCGGAAACGAAGTACAACCAGGCCAAGCAGCTTTTTGATAGGCAGGCTGGACTTCGATGCCGCTAAATCGCTGTCATCGTCGTCGCCTCCTAAGGCACTTGCCAGCCAGCGCTCTACCGCTGATGGTTCGCCCCATAAAGCTGTGTTAACCCGCGGGCCCCATGTGCGGCTCGAAAACAGGTCTGCTTCCTGGCGTTTCTCTGCATCCATTGCTTCGTCTCTCGATTTCTTGTCGAGGGTGGCAGCGGCCAGCCAGCGTGGCAACGGACGAGTCAGGAAATTAATGGTCCGTTGCGATAAGAGCAGCCGATACTGATTCGGATTGGATAACAGCTCTTTATACGCCAGGACACGGAATAAATACTGGTTGGTTTCACGGTGCAGCCGCAGCCGGTAGTAGTTTTTATGCTGTTGGCTGCTGATCCGTTTCTGGACGTGGGTCAGCCCGCTGTTGTAGGCGGCAGCTACCAGGGTCCAGGAACCAAGCTCACGATGAAGGTCAAGCAGATATTTACAAACAGCAACTGTTGCTTTCTGCAGATTATACCGTTCATCTACGTTTCGGGAGACCTTCAGCCCCAGGGCTCGTGCAGTACCCGGCATTAGCTGCCAGTATCCGGAAGCACCTTTTGGGGATACACAATCATTGACAAGCTCACTCTCGGCCAATGGCAGATAGCGGAAATCGCGGGGAATACCATATTCCTCCAGGATTGGGTCAATGATCGGGAAGAAAACAGCAGAGCGTTTTCTCAGGTCATACAAACATTCCTCCTGCTTACTAAAGGATTGCAGGGTTGTCATCCAGCGGCGGCTTACGCCTGGTTGGCCGACTGGTACTTCTTCACCACAAAAGAACACCGGAAACACTCGATGGAGTGTGTCAACGTTCATCAATGAAGGAGAGTTCAATCCATGATGACCGACTAAAACTTGATTAGTGTCGGCCTTGATCATGGCTGGCATTGCAACCGATTTCGTGATTGCCATGACCAGTGATAGTCCTATTTGTTTAATCAAAGCGTCAGGTATTTGTTGTGGTTTAATCTGACAATAAAGCCCGTCGTTTCGAACGGGCTTACAATTCAGAAAAACGAAATTACCTGATAATCTGGTATGTTCAAAATTTAAGATCTAAGAATTATCCAATGGTCCGGCCATCTAAATAGGAGGTTTTCCTGCTTTTGGCCAAAATAAACAAAAATAAACAAACGCCGGATTCCTGTTATTTTACAGAAAAACGAACTTCGCTTAGAAGATTGTATGGCGCAAAAAATCGAGATAAATGCTGTTACTCCACCCGAATCCGTCCTGCGTCGGATACTCGCCGCCGCCTGCATGAACCCCTTCGTCGACCACATTGTATTTCTCCATCATCTTGCCGGTTTCCCGGAAAACACGGTCGTTTACCGCTAGCCAGCGGCGCTGAATCGTGCGGGCTGTGTGGCGGAAACCATACCGTGACAGAGCCTGAACCGTCAGCCATTGCAACGGAGCCCAGCCATTAGGCGCATCCCATTGCTGCCCCGTGGCTGCCAGTGTAGTAACGACACCACCCGGATGTAAAAAGTTTTGCAAAATGTGCTGGTGGACCAAACCGGCCTGATCGGCGGAGGCCAAACCAAAGAATAACGGGAATACGCCGGCCAGCGATAAAACCGGTGTTGGTTGACCGGTCGCCAGGTTAACGTCCATGAAAAACTGCTGCTGTTCGTCCCAGCACCAGGCCAGAATGGCTGTCCGGCGGCTGGCGGCTTTCTCCTGATACCATCCCGACTTTGTCAGATCTCCCGCCTGTTGACTGGCTTCAGACAATGCCTGTTCGAGGTGCCAGAGCAGGCAGTTCAGGTCGACAGGCAGGATGTCGGTGGTCGCGATAGTGGCCATCGACTGCCCGTCGGTAAACCACCGGCTGCTGAAATCCCAGCCGGATTCTGCCGCTGCCCGGATGTGGCGATAAATCGTTTCGGGGAGCTGCCCGGCGGTGTGGGCCAGTTCAATGTCTTCCGGATATGATTCCGGCCGCGGGGTTGGTGAGTCATCGTAGTAGCGGTTCAGGAGGCTGCCGTCGGGCATACGCACAACGCGGCGATAGGCCGGTGCTGCTGCTGTAAGCCGGTGGTTGCCGTTCATCCAGAAAGCATATTCGCGTTCGAGCTGGTGGTGGTAGCGCAGGAAGGCATCCGGTACCCACTGGCTCAGTAACCGGACCATGAGTGAGAAAAACGGCGGCTGCGACCGGCTCAGGTAATAGCTGCGGTTACCGTTCGGGATGAAACCGTAGCGATCAATGAGGTTGCCGAAATTGGCGATCATGCTCTCAATAAGCATGTGCTTGCCGGATTGCAGCAGGCCTAGCATGGTAAAATAGCTGTCCCAGTAATAAATCTCCCGAAAGCGCCCGCCCGGTACCACGTAGGGGTAGGGCAGAGGCAGCAGTGAGCCGGTGGCTTCGGTCTGATCGGCTGGCCGGGTCAGGACATTCCACAGGTTGTCAATGTGTTGTTCGGTCGGGATGGTGGCGTCGCTGTGCCAGGTGGTCTGCGGTGTATGCGGTAATGCAAAGTGTGCCTGCACAAATGCTTCCAGACAGAAGCCGGGCAGGTCTTTTTCCTGCAAATAAGCAGCGTAAATAACAGCCGGGTCCTGAAGCGGCAGACTGTCGGCAAAGGTTTTTGAGTCGGGGAAAATCCGGCGCATCTGCACCGCGTCAAACAGGCTCCCGAGCTGTTCGGCGGGAGAAAGTACTGTGGCACTCATGAAAGACAAGTTATCAGGAAGTTACGGTCTGATTCTGTCTCAAAAATACACACTTTCTGATTTGAAAAAATCAGGGGAGGCGTTATGTTTACGACCCCAAACGTAACTCCTTAACCTATATGTCGAACTGGCGCATCAAACTGTCGCTTATCCTCAATTATTTTGTTTTTGCCATTCTCCTGAACAGCGTCGGTACGGTCATCCTGCAAGTCCAGAATAACTACGGCATTACCGCCTCGCAAGCCAGTATTCTGGAAGCATTCAAAGACCTCAGCATTGCCACTGCCTCGTTTCTGGTAGCCTCTTTTCTCACCCGGATCGGCTACAAACGGTCGATGATGCTGAGTCTGTCACTAGTCTTTATCGCCTGTCTGGCCATGCCGCAACTGCCGTCGTTCTGGATGACTAAACTCTTATTTGCGGTCACCGGCGTTAGTTTTGCCTTGATCAAGGTGTCTGTATTTGCCACCATTGGCCTGGTTACCGACGACCAGAAAGACCATGTCAGCTTCATGAACTTTCTGGAGTCGTTTTTTATGATCGGCGTTCTGTCGGGTTATTTCCTTTTCAGTTCGTTTATTGATGACAATCACCCGGAGTCGCGGGCGTGGCTGAACGTGTACTACCTGCTGGCAGGGATTACGCTGGCGGCGTTGCTGCTGCTCCTGTCGACGCCGATCGACGAGTCGGGCGTTATCCATGAGGCCGGCAAGAGCCTGACCGATGACCTGTCGGATATGCTGAAGCTGGCTGTGCGGCCGCTGGTGATGGTGTTTGTGATGAGTGCTTTTGTGTATGTCTTGCTGGAGCAGGGCATTATGTCGTGGCTGCCTACGTTCAACAGCCGGATTCTGCACCTGCCCACCTCGCTGAGCATTCAGATGGCCAGTATTCTGGCGGCGTCAACGGCATTCGGCCGTTTTGTGGCGGGAATTATCCTGCGCCGGATGTCGTGGTTTACGCTCCTGTCGGTGTGTCTCATTATTGCGGCAGGCCTGGTACTGGTGGCACTGCCACTGGCGGCAACGGCTCATCAAAGCGATGGCGCAGCCATTACCGGCTGGAGTACCGCTCCGCTGGCCGCGTTTGTTTTTCCGCTGATCGGGTTGTTTCTCGCCCCGATCTATCCGGCCATCAACTCGGTCATTTTAAGTAACCTGCCGGTCCGGCAGCATGGGCCGATGTCTGGTCTGATTGTGGTGTTTTCAGCCCTGGGGGGCACCACGGGATCCATCCTGGTGGGCCATGTTTTTGATGCATATGGCGGGCAAACCGCGTTTTATTTTTCGCTCCTGCCATTGACCGGCCTGCTGGTCATTCTGTTTGCCTTTAACCGGATGCAGCCCGCGCGGACAACGCCGCTGGAGCCGGTATCGGCCATGCACTGACCTTTGTAGGGAATTGAGCGAATTCGTGAATGTGCGATTGCGTGAATAAGCCACTGAAATACCGGCTGATAAGGCGGTAAAAATGCGTCCGGATTAATCTTCCGGTACGAAAGTCAGAAAGCTGAACTGCTTTTCGTCGAACATCTCCTGCGCAATTTCCTGTAAGTGCCGGGGCTCAACCGCGCGGATTTCGTTAAAAATATCTTCCAGCGACTCGACGCGGTCAATATCCAGAATGCTTTTGGCCATCATCAGCATGAAGCTCTGATTGCCTTCTTCGGCCATTGCCAGCTGACCCATCAGCTGTTCTTTGGTCTGGTGCATCTGGTTGGCTGTGAGTGACTTGGTGCACAGTAATTGCATTTCCTTCTGAATGAGGCTATAGGCGCGGTCAACCTTTTTGGGGTCGGTGCCAAAATAAATGCCCAGGAAGCCCGTATCCAGAAATGGCGTGAAGCTGGCGTCGATGGAGTAAACCAGCCCCTGCCTTTCGCGCAGGTTCATGTTCAGCCGTGAGTTCATGCCCGGCCCGCCCAGCAGGTTGATGAGCATAAAAAACGGCAGCCGCTTCGGATCGGTCAGCGAAAAGGCGGGCCGTCCCAGCGCACACTGGGCCTGGGTAATCGGGCGTTTAACCACCTGCCGCACGGCTTCGTAGCTGGCTGGCGGTTTCCGGATGCGGTTGGTGGTGCTTCGCGGAATATCCGCCAGGTATTTTTCGGCGATCCGTACTACTTTTTTAAACGGATAATTGCTTACCGACGAAAAAACAATGCGGTCGGTATCGAGGTTTTCGGCGATAAATTCCTGCAGGTTTTCGCGGGTAAACGATTGAACGGTCTCGGTCGTCCCGAGAATATTACTGCCCAGCGGGTGATTCTGAAAAACCAGCTGGTCAAAATCGTCCTGTAAAGCGTCTTCCGGCGAATCATAATACATCGCCATTTCTTCCAGCACCACGTTCCGTTCGCGTTCGATCTGCTTCTCGGGAAAAATGGAGTGAAAGGCGATATCGGCCAGCAGTTCGGTGGCCTTCTCGAAATGAATCCCCAGCAGCGAGGCATGAAAGCATACCTTTTCCTTGGTCGTGTAGGCGTTCAGTTCGCCTCCGACGTTTTCCAGACGGTTAAGGATGTGATAAGATTTGCGTTTCTTTGTGCCTTTAAAGGCCATGTGTTCCCAGAAATGGGCAAGACCCTGCTGGTGTGGTTTCTCGTCCCGGCTGCCAATGTCGAGCATGATGCCGCAGTGCGCAATCTGGGTATGAGGTATTTGTTTATGTACAATACGGATGCCGTTGGGCAACGTAAATAGTTCGTAATCTTCCATTCTGTTAAATAGGAGTACAAAGGTAGTGAAGTAATGTCGCGGAATTACCTTTTGCTCACTGCCAGTTAATGATAACGACAAGTACTGCCGGTCGGTTCCTGATCATTCAGACCGCGTTTATTGGTGATGTTATTCTGGCAACGGCGTTGCTGGAACAGCTGCATGCGCAATTTCCGGCAGCACGGCTGGATATGCTTGTCCGGCAGGGAAACGAAGGGCTGCTGAAAAACCATCCGTTTCTGAATGAGATACTGATCTGGGAGAAAAAAAAGCGGAAATACGGGAGCTTGTGGGCACTGCTGAAACAGATTCGCCGTACCCGATACGATAGCGTAATTAACCTGCAACGTTTCGGGGCTACCGGTGCGCTGACAGCCTTCTCGGGAGCCGGTGAAACCATCGGTTACGATAAAAATCCGTTTGCCCGCTTTTTTACGCGTACCGTGCCGCACCGGATTCAGCCGGGCGTGCACGAAGTCGACCGCAACGCCGGGCTGATTGCTCATCTGATGCCTGAACCCCTGCGCCTTCGCCCGAAGTTGTATCCGTCGGCGGCTGACTATGCAGCGGTAGCACCTTATCAGACGGGGCCTTACGTTTGCATGGCCCCTACGTCGGTCTGGTATACCAAACAATTCCCCCGCGAAAAATGGGTCGAACTGATCGGGCAGTTGCCGGTGGAATATACCATCTATCTGTTGGGGGCTCCCTCTGATAGCAATGCCTGTGACTGGATTGTGGCCGAAACCAGGGGCCGCCGGCCGGTGATCAGCCTGACCGGGAAGCTGTCCCTGCTTCAGTCGGCCGCGCTGATGCAGGGGGCAGCCATGAACTATGTGAACGATTCCGCACCGATGCACCTGTGTTCGGCGCTGAACGCGCCCACTACTGCTATTTTCTGCTCAACGGTACCGGACTTTGGCTTTGGGCCGCTTGCCGACGATTCCCGTATTCTGGAAACAAAACTGGATTTAGACTGTCGCCCCTGTGGCCTGCATGGATACAAAAAATGCCCGCTCGGGCATTTTAACTGTGCATATTCAATTGATGTACAGGGGGCGTAGTGCGTAGTGCGTAGTGCATAGGGCATCACTGCTCTCCGCTCTTACTCCTCTGCTTCACAAGGCCCGTAGGGCCGCTACAGCTCAGCGTCGGTAGCATTCGGTGGCATTTGTTTGCATGCAGCGTCGGCAAAAAACAACCATTTGCGAAACCGCCGCGTGCCGTCAGGTACGCTACCGGTTCTGTACCTGACGGCACAGAAAAAAACGCGCTGAATTAATGGGCTACCGAATGCTACCGACTTCATGCTACAGACGCTGCGCTGTTGAAGCCCTACGGGCTTTTGTGGCATAGCGCATAGCGCACAGTGCGTAGAGAGCATAGCGCCACATTGCGCTACACACATTGCGCTACACCCTAAACTACAGGCCCTGTATGCTACACTTATGCTCCACGCCCTGTGCGCTCCGCTCTTATCCCTTTGCTCCCAATGACAGCGTGTGGCCCATTTTATCGCGCTTTGTCTGAAGATAGCGCTCGTTGTAGGGGTTAGATGGCAGTTCGATCGGAACAGACTCGATGATTTCGAGGCCATAACCCATCAGACCAGCCCGCTTTTTCGGGTTGTTGCTGATCAGGCGGATTTTATGAACGCTCAGATCGCGCAGGATCTGAGCCCCTACGCCATAGTTCCGGGCATCCATCGGGAGGCCCAACTCAAGGTTAGCTTCTACCGTGTCGCGCCCCATTTCCTGGAGTTTGTACGCTTTCAGCTTATTCAGCAGACCAATGCCGCGACCTTCCTGATTCATGTACAGCACTACACCTTTACCTTCGCGTTCGACCATTTCGAGGGCCGCGTGCAGCTGACCGCCGCAGTCGCAGCGGCATGAGCCAAAAATGTCGCCGGTAACGCAGGACGAGTGAACCCGCACCAGCACCGGCTCATCAGGGCTCCAGGTACCTTTGACAAGGGCCAGGTGCGTCTCGTCGGTATCAATCTGTTTAAAGGCGATCAGGTCGAAGTGCCCCCATATGGTCGGCATATCCACGCCAATCTCGCGGCGGATCATGGTTTCCTGCTGCAGGCGGTATTCGATCAGGTCCTGGATGCTGACGAGCTTCATGCCGAAGCGGTCGGCCATTTCGCGCAGTTGCGGCAGGCGGGCCATGGTACCGTCTTCGTTCAGCACTTCAATCAGGACACCGGCCGGTTTCAGGCCTGCCAGTTTCGCTAAGTCGATGGCTGCTTCGGTATGGCCGGTCCGGCGGAGGACGCCTCCTTCGGCAGCCTTGAGCGGAAAAATGTGGCCCGGGCGGCCAAGGTCATTCGGGTCGGTCGTCGGTTCGGCCAGTGCCTGAATGGTTTTTGCCCGGTCAGAGGCTGAAATGCCGGTTGTGCAGCCGTGGCCCAGCAAGTCGACCGAGACGGTAAACGGCGTTGTATGAATGGAGGTATTGTTGCCAACCATCATTTCCAGACCGAGCTCTTCGCAGCGTTCCTGCGTCAGAGGCACACACATAAGGCCGCGCCCCTCCTTGATCATGAAGTTGACCATCTCGGGCGTAATTTTCTCCGCCGCACAGATCATGTCGCCTTCATTTTCGCGATCTTCGTCATCCACAACGATTACGATTTTCCCATCGCGGATGTCAGCAATGGCGTCCGCGATGGAGTCCAGCCTGATCGGCGCCGGTGCTGAATTGGTATTATTATTGCTCATGCCTTTGTTTGATGTATCAAACGACGCCGGTTTATCGTCAAAGGATAACCTGGCAATCCTGTTGAACGGGTATTATCTTTGATCGGTCGGCAACCGTTGATTTGAAACCATAACGACTGGCAACAAAGATACGTTTCCCAAGGCGCTAAAATGTCAAAAGATGCGTTGTAAGAACAGAATCAAGCCGTCTTTCATAACGAAAAAAATCATTACTTCTGTGAATATCAACAATTACCGGAACCGGATACGCTGCAGACAAAAAAGTGTAGTTGGCCTGTGGATGGCGCTTTTCGTTTTTCTTATGAGTATCGGGACAGGCAATCAGACATTCGGACAAAATCTGTGTAATACGCCGGGCGGGGGAGGGTTTACACTGGCAGCTCCATCAATCTGTCTGGGAAAGAGTGTTGTTGTAACACCGGACGCCGGTCTGGCTAATGATTCCTATGTCTACTTATATGATGGCGTTGCCAGTGTGAGTGCCCTTGCTGCACAGGCAATAACAAATCGTGGCTTCCAGTACGCACAACCTGGCTCGTATACTATCCTTCAGCTTGCCTCAAAGGGAGCAACCGGAGTGACTGCTTGCCAGGTAGTTACGGTTTATCCGACGTCTAAGCTGGAATATACCTATCAGATTTGTCCCTCACCGACGGGGGCCGGGTATACAGTCAAACTGAACTTTACGCTGGACGCCATTACGAAGACTTATGATAGGATTGAGGTAAACTGGGGGGATGGCCAGGGAGTTAAGTCATATCCGATGAGCAGTGTCGGCAATATTTCCTACACCTACACTAACCCGGGCAACTACCTCGTACAGGTCAATGGCGCATTTAACGTGAATGTAGGGTGTATTACGGAAAAAAATATACAAAGCATTCCCGTCCGGCCGAAAGACAAGCCTGTCATTACGACGCTGACGTCAACGGGTGCCGGAGCAAAGATCGATGTCCAGGCAACGCCGGGAGATGTGGTAGAGCTTTTACAGAAAAACGGCGCAACCTTTCAGCCGACCGGGTTAACGGCGACTAACGGGGCCTCCATCAGCGTATCGGGTACGGGCGGTGCAACGCAGTGTTTTCAGCTTCAGGTGAAAGGAGGCTGCGCGACAGAACTGTCGGATGAAGTCTGTACCCTTAACTTATCGGCTGTTGCCGGCAATCAGCAGAACACCCTCACCTGGCAACCCTACGAAGGGAAAGGCTACGTAGCGTTTGCTTCCGGTTATTCAATTAGCCGGACCGATAACGGGGCAACAGGTGCTCCCTCTCAGATTACAACACCCTCTACCGTGAGCACCAAACAGCTTGTCGATAACAACGGTATTCAGTGTGGTGTACAATATTGTTATACCTTACAGGCCCGCATGCTGACGGTGAGCGGCTTCCCGACCACTGTGATCTCCAGCCCTGTATGTGTTACCGGACAAAGTGCGGCCTTACCCGCTGCCCCGACCAATCTACAGGTATCGGTAGCCGATAACGGGCAGATTGAGGTACGTAACGTTACGGCTGGCCTGCCCACGTCGTTTACCATGCTGGTGCTGCGGGCCGATAGCCCGGCAGGGCCGTTCCAACAAATCGGCTCAGTCAGTAATTCAACGGTCTTCAAAGATCCCGGCGTTAATCCGAATGATCGGTCATACTGTTACCAGATTGTATTCCAGAACAACTGCGGTAACGTGTCAACGCCTTCAAAGCCTGTTTGCAGTGTCTGGCTAGGTTCGCTGTCTACCGGTATTGACTGGACGGCAGATTCGCCGTTTACGCCGGGAACCGTTAGCCGCTATGTGCTGGAAATTTACGATACCGGAACCAATACCCTGTACAAGGAGATTCCGTTGGGTGGTAATACGCATTATGAGCCGGACCCGAATGATCAGTCGACGCAAACGTTCCGGTACCGGATACGCGCCGAGTCGGCTACGGGCGAGAGTACATCAAATTACTTCGAGTTAAAGCGAAATGCCAGTATATTTGTACCAACCGCGTTCACACCGAACGGCGACGGGCAGAATGACCGCTTTCTGGTGTTGGGTACATTTCTGGACAATTTCGAAATGATTATCTACTCCCGCTGGGGTGATCCGATCTATCAGACAACCAGTCTGACGGAAGGTTGGGACGGCAACGTCGGCGGGCAGCAGGCACCAGCCGGGACATATGCCTATCGGATCAACGTTCGGGATAAAGACGGGCAGCAGATTGTGAAGCGTGGTACAATAACGCTGCTCCGCTAAACGGAAAACGATATGTTTGGGAACTTAGGAAATATGATGGACATGTTCGGGAAGATGAAAGATATTCAGGCCCGGATGAAAGAAGCACAGTCGACTCTGTCGGGCATCACCGATACCGGCGAAGCGGGTGCCGGTATGGTAAAGGCAACGGTTAACGGGCTGCGGCAGGTACTGAAAGTCGAAATCGACCCGGATGTCGTGAAGCCGGAAGACCGCGAGATGATGCAGGATCTGATTGTGGCGGCTATTAACAAGGCCATGGAAAACATTGAGCCTAAAATTCGTGAACACTTAAAGAAATCAACAGAAGGTTTGTTGCCGAATATCCCCGGGTTTGATCTGGGCAGTATGATGCAATAGAAAGTGGTATTCACCCACTAACCACTTTCTACAGATTCATGGATAAGCTTGCAATTGTTATTCTTAATTACAACGGCCTACACTTCCTGAAACAGTTTCTGCCATCGGTGATTGAACACGCCGATGGCTTTCGTGTTTATGTAGCCGACAGTGCTTCAACCGATGCCTCGGTTGCTTTTGTACGGAAAACCTTTCCGACGGTCCGTGTCATTGAACTGCATCAGAACAAAGGCTATGCCGGTGGCTATAATCTGGCTCTGGAGCAGCTCCGGCAGCAGTATGGCGGAGCAACCTACTACGCTTTAATTAACTCCGATATTGAAGTAACCCCGAATTGGTTAGGTCCGGTTGTGCGGCTTATGGATGCCAACCCGGCTATTGGTGCCTGCCAGCCCAAAATCCGGGATTACAACCGCCGCGCTTATTTCGAACATGCCGGAGCGGCCGGTGGCTTCATGGACAGCATGGGCTATGTATTCTGCCGGGGGCGGGTTTTTGCCACCTTCGAGACCGACGAGGGCCAGTATAATGATAACCGCCGGGTGTTCTGGTCAACGGGCGCCTGTTTTGTGGCCCGGGCCGACGTGTTTCATGCGGTTGGTGGCTTCGACGACGACTTTTTTGCCCATATGGAAGAAATTGACTGGTGCTGGCGTATTCAGCAGCAGGGCTACGAAGCCTGGGCCTGTGGCGAGTCGGTAGTATACCATGTCGGGGGCGGCACGCTGCACAAATCAAATCCGCACAAAACCTTCCTGAATTACCGCAACAGTCTGTTTATGCTTTATAAGAACTTGCCGGGCGGGAATCTGTGGGGCAAGCTGCTTTTCCGGCTGGTAATGGATGGCCTGTCGGCGCTCTTGTTCATCCGCGAAGGGCAGTGGGCCGATGTATGGGCCATTGTCCGGGCGCATTTCGCCTTTTATGGCGCCCTGGGCCGCTTACGCAGGCAGCGTAAAGCTCTTCAGCCGCAGGTATCGCTGAGTCGGTTGCCTGTTTATCAGAAAAGTATTGTCTGGCAGTATTTTGCGCAGGGGCGTAAACGTTTCAGCGAGCTTTCTGCCGAATGCTGACTAAAGGTCCCAGATGGTTGGATGAGCGTTGCGCCGAACGTGTTTTTTGAGCTCCATCCAGAAAGCAAGGATAAAATAAACAATGACCGGTGAGCCGAAAGTCAGGAATGAGGTGTAAATAAAATAAAGCCGTATACTGCTGGCCGAAATGTTCATTTTTTCGCCAATACGAGTGCAAACGCCGAATGCCTGTTGCTCTACGAAATACCGAAGCTTGTTCATGCCAGAACGATGTTTAAAAACGGAAAGCAATTTACTCAAATAACAAACAAAGTGCCAGCTTTACCGACCAGTAACGTATAAAGTTACCAATCGGTCAAAATGTTTTATTTTATGGGAAATTAATTTTTTGCGAAACATTGTTTGTTACTGAAACAATTTTATTTACTTTGTGACTAGAGAAAGGCGATATAAGCATATTTTATCCCATTCCGACAAAGTCCGGGATTACATCCTGCCGAGTACACGCTGTTTGCATAGTCTGGGCCTGTTTCACGTTCTTTGTTAGACCTTCGATGAGCATGTTCTATTTCTAATTTTTTATTATTTTTTATGCAAACAGGTGTAGTAAAGTTCTTTAACGAGAGCAAAGGTTACGGATTCATTGTTGACGATGCGACTGGCAAAGACATTTTTGTGCATATCACTGGCCTCAACGGAACAACAATCCGTGAAAAAGATCGTGTACAATTTGATGTAGTGGACGGCAAAAAAGGCCTGAATGCTACAAAAGTCAAGAAACTAGACTAAATGGTGCCATATATACAGTGCTCCATCACGAAATAAAAACCCCTTCCTGTTATCACAAGAAGGGGTTTTTTGGTGCCCTGCTGATCGCGTGGTTTACGCTACCCAGGCCTTAACGTCGTCGATTTTCGGCATCGGAACGTCCATCTTCAGCTTCTTGCGCACACCTCCCAGATCGTTGAACAGCTTGTTTGGGTTCGCCGCTTTCAGTTGCTCAATGGTCAGGAAACCAAGCTGCTGAACCGCCGGAATCCACTCCTTCGGTACACCTGCCCCGATGTATTCTGCCTCAGTGGCTACTTCCTGTTTCTTTTCCGGACGCATCTGCGGGAAGAATAAGACTTCCTGAATCGACGGCTGGTTGGTCATGATCATCGACAGCCGGTCGATACCCAGACCGACACCGGCGGTTGGCGGCATGCCGTATTCCAGCGCACGCAGGAAGTCGTCGTCCAGAGCCATGGCTTCTTCATCGCCGCGCTCGGCCAGCCTCAATTGCTCCTCAAACCGCTCGCGCTGATCAATCGGGTCGTTCAGCTCGGAGTAGGCATTCGCGATTTCCTTACCATTGCAGATGGCTTCGAAACGCTCCACCAGCCCCGGCTTGCTGCGGTGCTTTTTCGTCAGCGGCGACATCTCAACCGGATAATCCGTAATAAATGTTGGCTGAATCAGCTGGTGTTCAACGGCCTCGCCAAAGATTTCGTCGATCAGCTTTGACTTACCCATGGTATCATCGGTTTTGATCCCACGTTCTTCGGCAACCTGACGCAGGGCCGCTTCGTCCATCTCTGAGACATCGATGCCGGTATATTCCCGGATGGCCTCGAACATCGTCAAACGCTTCCACGGACGCTGGAAATTGATCAGGTTTTCGCCGACCTGCACCTGTGTGCTGCCCGTTACGTCGATGGCGACTTTCTCCACCATTTCTTCAATGGTATCCATCATCCAGAGGTAGTCTTTATAGGCTACGTAGAATTCCACCTGCGTAAATTCAGGGTTGTGGAACCGGCTCATGCCCTCGTTCCGGAAGTCTTTGGCAAACTCAAATACCCCGTCGTACCCACCAACGATCAACCGTTTCAGGTATAGCTCGTTGGCAATACGCAGGAACAGCGTCATATCGAGGGTATTGTGGTGGGTCCGGAATGGCCGCGCGGCCGCTCCGCCGTGAATGGGCTGGAGAATCGGCGTTTCTACTTCAAGATACCCACGCTCGCTCAGGAAGCTCCGGATCGAGTTAACCAGTTTGGTCCGCTTGATGAATACTTCCCGGACCTGCGGATTCACGATCAGGTCGACATACCGCTGGCGGTAGCGCTGCTCCGGATCGGTAAACGCATCGTACGTTTCTTTCTCCCCCTTCTCATTCACGACCTCTTTCACCACCGGCAGCGGACGCAGAGACTTATTCAGAATCTTAAATTCCTTCACATAGACTGACAGCTCACCGGTTTGGGTCGTAAACACGTGGCCTTCAACACCGATGATGTCGCCGATGTCCAGCAATTTCTTGAAAACGGTGTTGTACAGCGTTTTGTCTTCGCCCGGACAAAGGTCGTCGCGACGGAAATAGAGCTGCATCCGGCCGCTGGCGTCCTGCATTTCGGCAAACGCGGCGCTTCCCATAATCCGGAAACCCATCAGACGACCAGCTAAGCGTACCTTACCATAGGTGGCATCGCCCGAAAGGTCGAGGCCGGGTTCGGGGGTTATGTTGGCCCGCAGATCAGCAATGTGCGCGGTCACATCAAACAGTTCGGCAGGATAAGGGTCAATGCCCATACGCATCAACTCTTCCCGTTTATTCCGTCGGTTTATCTCCTGTTCGCTCAGGTTCATTATCTGTATACAGTGTTTGGTAAAATAAGGGAAACCACCCGTTAACGCGACCGGCCCCTATGAATTTGGTCTGCAAAATTAGCTATAAAGATGTTGGGAATGAAACCGACTCTTACTGAAGCGCTTTCTTTTCGGCCATTGGTCAGATCGGGTTGCCATTCATCCGGAAAATGCGGGCGATTTACCGGGTTATTACTACTATTGTGCTATCAAAACAATATCACTAAACCATCATGAGCGAAAAGAATTTAACATCCATCTCGGGCTACATTTTATTACTGATTGGCCTGGTATTATTATTCGGGTCACCATTTCTGTTTATAAACGGAGCAATTGTGGCCGGCGTTTTTTGTGTCTTTGCGGGCATTGTTGTGCTCACAGGACTGGCAGTGATCAACCCGAACGAGGGAGTCGTAACCACGTTCTTCGGTGATTACATGGGTACAATGAAGCAGACGGGATTGCGGTGGGTGAATCCGCTGTATTCAAAGCGGAAAATCAGCCTTCGGGCACGAAACCTGAACGGACAAACGTTGAAAGTAAACGATAAAATGGGTAACCCCATTGACATCGCCGCCGTTGTAGTCTGGAAAGTGACGGATACGGCAAAAGCACTTTTTGAGGTAGATGATTACCAGCTGTTTGTTCAGATTCAATCAGAAGCGGCTGTCCGTCACCTGGCCAACTCGCACGCCTATGACAACATGGAAGGGGAAGGAGTAGCCGAAGTGACGCTACGGGATAATACGGGTCAGATCAATGAAGTTCTCGAAAACGAACTGAACGAGCGTCTGGAGCGTGCAGGCGTGTCGATCATTGAAGCCCGGATTAGTCACCTTGCCTATGCGCCTGAAATTGCAGGGGCAATGCTGCAGCGCCAGCAGGCTTCGGCGGTTGTGGCGGCCCGGAAACAGATTGTCGACGGGGCCGTTGGCATGGTTGAAATGGCCCTGGCCCGATTGGCAGAAAAAGACGTGGTTCGCCTTGACGAAGAGCGCAAAGCAGCCATGGTCAGCAATCTGCTGGTTGTATTATGTGGAGAGAAGAACGTGAGTCCGGTAGTTAATGCCGGAACCTTGTACAGTTAATTGGCATGGCGACGGAAAAAAAAGCATTTGTCTTACGTATTAGCCCGGAAACGCTGAAAGAGCTGGAGCGGTGGGCACAAGAAGAGTTTCGGAGTGTTAACGGACAGATTGAGTTTATTCTGCACGATGCCCTCCGCAAACGAAAGAAATCCGTTCGCCGTGACGATGCTGAGAAAGATACTGCTGAAGCGAATTAGTCAGGGCCTCCCAAACCGGGAGGCCCTTTTACTTGTATATGAAACCTAATCGACCGAAATAGGGGTTGCCTCTTCTGCTTGCCCACGGGCGGTAGTCGTTGAGGAGGCCGCTTCCTTCAGCAGATTATACTGGGTAATCATCATCAGGCGGCTCATGGTATTTTCGGTATCGAGCTCCCTGGCCTTAACAAACGCTTTTAGTTCAGCTCCGAACTCTGTCTGAATTTGCGGCCACAGGCTACCGTTAAACTCATCAAGCGGGATAAAGGTATCGTTGGTATAGACGACATAGTTAAAGTTGTCGTAGTCTTTAATGAGCTGATCATCATTGCCGTAAGACGCCGTACTCGAAAGCCGGAGCGGTTCTTTCGCATGCCGCAACCGTCGGTAAACCGTCATAACGCCAGTGGTTATCGTCTCCAGAAAAACCGGCCGGTATGTTGACCGGCGAACCGGAAAATCAACCGATGCGAACTGCCGGATGTCATTGGCATTTTCGTCAAAATACATGAATGAGCGCACTTGCGAAGGCGAAAAGGCCTTGATGGTTCCGTCGGGCAGTTTCAGTTGCAGTACTTCGGCTTTCCAGTTGTAATTCAGACTACCCGCCATTTCGGCGCCGTTATTGAGTTGTAGTTTACCGGTTTTCCAGGCTATGTCGTCTTTTGCCAGGCAGGTGCCTGCTGCGGTTACCCAGAGCAGGGTAAAGAGTATGTATGTTTTCATAACGTTCTTCGTATTTGCTGTTGCGGCGTAGCAACAATGCTGTCTATGAAGTAACGTTCTGAAAAAAAGGTGCCAGCTCTAACCGGCTGATCATTAATGGCTACGAAGATGTAATTATTCGTAGTAAATGTTAAATTTTATTAATAAGAGAGGTCGTTTCTGACGTAAAATTTAACTTGCGGTTAATGGATTTAACAGGCGGGCAAACAGCAAGCGAAACGGCATGTGGATACATTTCCTCACCTTGAGGAATGCTGCCTACTGCAACGGTAAAACTATTGATTTACAGATGTTTCTGCATGGTCTCGCCAATCAGGCGAACCCCATCGAGAGTAAGCGACGGAATGATGTCTTCGAAGACATCCCGTAATGACGGAATTTTACCGGACAGGCCGCCGGTCGCAACCGCAATGCAGTCTTGGTTAAGTTCGGTCTTGATTTGCCGGACCAGGTGGCGCACTAACCCCTCGTAACCCATTACAATCCCGGCCTGAATGGCGTGGGTGGTGTTCTTGCCGAGCGCTGAGACCGGTTTTTCGATGGGGACTTCCGGTAGCTGGGCCGTATTGGCAAACAGGGCGCGAATAGCCGTTTTGAGGCCTGGTGTGATGGCTACGCCCAGAATTTTTCCCTCACCCGAGACCGTAGTAAACGTCAGGGCTGTACCAAAGTCAACGATTACGCAGTTGCGCCGGTAACGGGTATAGGCTGCCAGTGCATTGGCGACCAGATCGGTGCCGATCTCATGCGGACGCAGGATGTCGAGGGGTAAAAGCGGGTAAATGCCGGGACCGACAACAATCGGTTGCCTGCCAAACAGATTGGTCAGCATATCGCGCATGGTCGGCGTCAGCAGGGGAACAACGCTGCTCAGCACAGCAGTCTGAATCGAACTTAATGCGATGTTTGCTTCGAGGAGCCAGAAACGCAGGCGGTTTTCGTAGGCGAGTGCGGGCTCGTCTGTGCGTGCCGGTGTACGCCAGATATGCAACCAGGCGTTGTTATGGTATAGCCCGAAAACGGCGTCGGTATTGCCGACATCAATGGCAAGTAGCACGATTTTGCTGATGGGTAATGAATCAATGAACGGAGCGGGCCGAATTGCTGTTCACCCGATAAACCACTCCACCTTAGTACGAAAGTAAGAGAAAAAATTCTATGCGCTGTAACAATTTACGCGGTTTGCTATTTTGGGTGATGGTAATCGCCACATTATCAGGCTGTAGTATGGGCGATCAAAAGCCGGATAATTTAATTCCGCCGGATAAAATGGCTGATGTATTAACGGAAATCCACCTGGCGGAGTCACGGGTTAGCCGGCTGAATCTCCGCTCGCTCGATTCGTCTAATCTGGTCTATCAACGGCTGGAGGGGCAGATTTTTAAAAAATTCGCTGTTGATACCTCTGCTTACCGCAAAAGTTATGCGTATTATTCATCGCATCCGGTTGAGCTGGAGGGTGTTTATAAGCAAGTGACCGAAAAATTACAGAAGAAAATAGATGCCGGAAAAAAAGGTAGTAAGCGCCCGACTCCATAAAAAAAGCCCTTGTCATCTGTACGACAAGGGCTTTTTTATCAGCCAATTACCAGTTTTTCGATCAGCAGGATAAACAGGTGAATTACCTTGATATGTACTTCCTGAATCCGGTCGGCGTAGCCAAAGTGCGGTACCCGGATTTCGACATCGGCTTTACCCGCCAGCTTGCCGCCGTCTTTACCGGTCAGTAAAACGACTTTCATCCCTTTTTCACGGGCAGCCTCAACCGCACGGATCACGTTGGCTGAGTTGCCGCTGGTACTGATACCCATCAGTACATCGCCCTCATTGCCCAGACCTTCGATAAACCGGGAGAAGATAAACTCAAACCCATAGTCGTTGCCTACGCACGAAATGTGACTGACGTCAGAAATGGCAATGGCGGCCAGCGAACGCCGGTTGTCGCGGTAGCGGCCCGAAAGTTCTTCGGCAAAGTGCATGGCATCGCAGTGAGAACCGCCGTTGCCGCACGAAATAACTTTGCGGCCTGATTTGATGGCATCGGCCATGACAGTGGCGGCCGCTTCGATGGCCTCCAGATGAGCCGGATTGGCGAGAAACGCATCCAGAACCGACCGCGCTTCGGTCAGCTCCTGACGAATAATATCTTGCATGTTAAGTAGGTTACCATATGTAATTGCAGGGCAAAACTCCTGAATTGGCAGCAAATCACAAATGATAACGACAAAAGTTTATTAATAGACAAGGTTACGATACGCAAAATTCCAGCGCGCTCCGAAGGTCAGCAGGTTGCTGGCGTATTCCGACGACCGGAACTGGCTCGACCGCAGCCGGTAGGTATAACGTGCATCCAGAAACAGGTTGTGTTTAAACATGTAGCTGGCGCGCCCTTCGGCATACGAAATGATTGTCTGCCGTCCCTGACCGATAAAATTGCCTTCGCTCCGA
The DNA here is from genome assembly GCF_001870735.1 of Arsenicibacter rosenii. Classification (GTDB taxonomy): domain Bacteria; phylum Bacteroidota; class Bacteroidia; order Cytophagales; family Spirosomataceae; genus Arsenicibacter; species Arsenicibacter rosenii. Next base: position 282,680 of record NZ_MORL01000002.1, read on the forward strand.
AAGCGGGTATCGTAGTTCTTCAGAATATCCCGTCCGTAGTTCCGGCCCGGCGGATCGTCGCCGTACTGCATGACACTAAACAACCCGGATACCGTCAACCGCTGGTGCTGAAAGCGGGCAATGCCCAGCCACTCAAAGAAATTGGCGCCCAGCGGATGGGCTAGCGGCTGGTTGTAATGCACATAGTTGGTTTGTCCGCCAAAGTGTGAATACGTATAAGGCCGTGCCATGTTGAACTCACCCTGGAGGTCAAGGTTCTGTATGCCGAATGCGTCAATATACTTTAAGCCTGCCTGTGTGGCGTATTTATTTGTCCAGGAGCCATTACCGGCCCGCAGATCACTGATCCGGAATTCATCCAGCAGGATTTGCCCGTAGGCCATAAAATGCTTGAGGAAGTTTACCTTCAGATCGATTCCCGCCAGCGTATTGTCGGCACTGCCCCGGTACGACTCCACAAACCGGTACAGAATCACGGGGTTAAGGTAACCCAGTTCGAGCCGGTCGCGGCTGTAGACAACGGCTTCGAATACGCCCAGATTGATGTTTTTGGTCAGGTTGACACTCAGGTGGTGCATGGCCATGTACTTCTGCGGGACCAGCTCGTTGGCCGGAATACTTGCCTGTACGTTCTGTAGCTCGGTAAAGAGGTTGGTGTACTGGAACCGTTTACCGAAGCGAGTCGTCAGTTTCAGGAACAGATACGGCGCTGCATTATCGGACAGAAACAGGGAACGGTAGCCGTTGCCGATAAAGTTACGGTCGTGCCCGAACTGGACATTGATGGCTTTGAGAACATTGAATGTAAAATGGCCGCGGGCTGCCAGAAAATCGGCGCCACGGTTGCGGTATAGCTTAGCCAGCCCTTCGCCGGGAGCAAAACCTGCATCGGTTTCCTGGCGTGCATAAACCTGACCGTATTCCTGAATGTATTTCGGGTAATAGGCCTGATTATCGGCAAAGTAGGTGTAGAAACCCAGCTTTTTCATGATTGTTCCCCGCACTTCGAGCCCCCTGGTGTTGGTATACAACAGATTGTTGTTACCGGCCTCGCGGGTATAGTCCAGATAAATAACCGGACTGACATGCAGGTCGAGCTCGGGTGTCTGCAGACTGTAGAAATCAGATTTTTTCTTGTAGAAGATACCGAAAAGCGGTTTTTCACTGTCGCCTTGTTGGGTACCGGCAACAATAGAGTGGCGGGCGAGCGGATCAACCTTGACACTGTCGGCAATGGGTTTTATCCATTCCCAGCTATCATCCCGGAGATAACCGAGGTTAAACCGGTCGGTGGCCGAAAGGGGGTAATCCTGATTCGTGAGTACACTATCGGTCAGTTGGATAACACTTTGCCGGTTATAGGCTTTGAACGAGCTATGGAACCCTTCTGACCAGCGGCCCTGGCGGATTTCCATGCGGTCGATCAGATGATAATAGTCAGTATTTAGCGGAATGTATGGGCTTTGCGCAAGTGCTGACGAACAAAACCCAATCAGGCACCCCGCCAGAACAGGCAGCGGCTTTTTCATAATTAGCCGACAAATTAGGTATCTTATTTGGATTAACAGGTGTCCTGTTGCTAAATTACCGCTCTCCTCCGCGAAACGATCCGTCACATTATGTTTGTTTTTGCTCATCAGTCTTCCCTTGCCAATCAGTATATTGCTGAATTGCGTGATGTTAACTTACAAAAAGACCGGCTTCGCTTCCGGCGCAATTTAGAGCGTGTCGGTGAGCTGATGGCCTATGAATTATCTAAGGTACTGCCTTACCAGAACACAAAAGTCGAGACGCCGCTCGGGATAGCCGAAACGCAGCTGCTTATCCGGCAGCCGGTTCTGGCAACGATCATGCGCGCCGGCCTGCCGTTCCATCAGGGCTTTCTGAACTACTTCGACCATGCCGACAATGCGTTTGTCGGCGCCTATCGGGGTTATGCCAGCGACGACGATGAGTTTGAAATTGAAATGGACTACATTGTCGGTCCTGACCTGACGGGCCGTACTCTGATTCTGGTTGACCCTATGCTGGCAACGGGCCGGTCCATCGAAAAAGTATACCACGCCATGCTCCGGTACGGGATTCCGGCCCAGACCCACATTGCTGCGGTGATTGCCAGTCCTGAAGGGATTGGCTTTTTACAGGAGCGTTTGCCGCAATGCCGTCTCTGGCTGGGAGCGATTGACGAACGCTTAAACGATCACTATTACATTGTGCCGGGGCTGGGCGATGCCGGTGATCTGGCGTTCGGGCCAAAGGTTTAATACAAAACCTGTACGCTGCCCCGGTAAGGCTTCTGATGTGGAATCTGTATCTGATAGGTATAAGGACCTACCGGGACTTTTTCTGATTTAAACGTGCCGTCCCAGGGGGTGATATACCCTTTTGAGCTGAACACAACCGAACCCCAGCGGTCAAAAATGGTAACGACCGCTTCTGTCAGCGACTCGATGTTCTGAATCTTCCACTCATCGTTGACACCGTCACCGTTGGGTGTAAAGGCCGACGGCATATACAGATAGGTCTCACAATAAATATTGACACCCTGCGAGACGGTATCTACCCCGCAGTTGTAGAGGAATTTTTTCTGAACCGTGTAGTTCCCCAATTCATTAACTGTCAATGTAGCCTTGGTTTCTCCTTCCAGATCAACCCCGTTGCGTTGCCATTGGTAGACAAATTTAGGATCGCTTTCGGTGGCTAGTGTCAGAGGCGTTGACTCGCAGTGCAGGATTGCTGACAGACTGGCTCCGTTGGAGGTAATGGCGGGCGGTGTCGTTTTATTCTGCTTACAATCCACGACGACAAACTGGAATTCCCGCTGTACCTGCCCGATCTGCTTACCGCCCCGGAATTCTTTAACCAGTACCGCAAAGGAATACAAACCCAGCTGACTGGCCGTAACGGTGAGCTCGCCCGTCGTCGGATTAATCTGTAGGGTAGGATTGCCGGGAACGGCTTTGGCCGCGCTGAAACCGCTGACCCAGTTTATGGCCGGGTATGTCGGGTAGGAATTGCCGGTACCAAACACGTTGGCACGGGTGGTATAGCCCGCCAGTGGATCAACCAGTTCGTACTGTAGCCGGTCGCCGTCTGCGTCTGTGGCCTTGAAACTTACTTTAAATGGCCGGTTGATGCAGACATAATCGGCAGGAGGGACACCAAAATCCGGTGATGAGTTCTGAAACCCGATACCGCTTTGGACAACGGCCGGAAAATCGAGCCGGAATAACTGACCGGTGTTGCCGGGGTTTTGAATATTGGCAATGTCTACGTTCCGGCAGCATCGTTCGTAGATAACATAATAGCCCTGCGGATCAGTATACTTACTGGCCGGCAGGTTCACCAGTTGTGAATAAACCAGTATATCCAGATCCAGTTTCAGCAGTGCGTCACAGGCCGACGTACTCTGAATCAGCGGAGTCGATGGCCCTTTGATGAGATCAAAGCGGTCGACACGCTGGTTTGTGCTTTTGCTGAAAATATAAACACCAAGGACATCATCAATACTGTTCGGTTCCAGATTACGTTTATCAATGAACAATGATAGCGAAAGATTGTAGAAACCAGGTGTAGCAGAAGCCTGCAAACTCATGTTGCCACCGTAGATATGGTTGGCTTTCAGTGTGTTGCTATACAGGAGCCCCGCTAACAGAGCAAACAGTAAGTGTAGATGTCTTTTCATAATCCTTTCCGCCTTCACGATTTTTGACCCATAAAAATACAAAAAGCCGCGTTGAAAATAACGCGGCTTTACTTTGTGGTAAAAGGTTAGGGTAAGAAACAGGGAATTAAAATCTGACTCCGGAGGAGCCGGGCGTCGTTAGTTCATCAGCTCATCGAACGTCAGCGATACGTAATACATCGAACCTACATTAGCACTGCCGAATGCCTGATAGTATGTTTTGCCACCGATGTTGGTGCCACCTACTTTCAGGATAGATTTAAACGGCTGTATTTTATAGCTAACCTGCGCATCGAAGTTGGTAATGGCTGGTACCTGCGTATTGCTGAATAACGGCACACCGATGGTGGTTGGCTGAATAAAACTTGCTTCGTAATTGAAGCCATCCTGATGACGCAGCGCCAGGTTGAATCCTAACTTGTTGCTGCTGGTGATCCGGCGGCCAAAATTGATATTGAAGCGGTTTTTAGGTGTATTGAAACCGGCATATTGCTGCTCAGGGGTAGGCGTAAAGTTTGCCAGGTTGTTGTTCGCGAAGTTACCACCAACATTGAATCCGCGTGGCAGCGAATAGTTCAGGCTGATGGCAAAGCCGTTGACCTTAATTTTACCCGGGGCGTTGGCCGGCCGTGAGTATCCTTTGAAATAACCTGCTCCGATACCTGATTCGATAGGTAAGCCCGGAGCGGCCGGCTGTGTTGGCACAACGATTACTGTACCCCCCAGGAAGTTCGTATACGTGCTGTTGTAATAATACGCATCGACAAACAGTTTTTTAGCAATCAGACCTTTGTAGCCAAATTCAATTGACTGAATACGTTCCGGTTTCAGCGGCGTTGCCTGATATTTCGGCAGTTTTGCCAGCGCGAAGGCCGGCGCCAGCTGATTCACCAGGCCGGGAACCTGTGCCTGCAGAATGCCGGGCAACTGCGCCTGCAGAACCCCTGGCAACTGCGCCGCGACACCTTGCTGAATGGCGGCGGCAGCGTTGGCTGCCGGTAACTGACCCGCAGCCACCAGAGCATTCACCTGAGTGGTTACCGCAGCCGTTACCTGAGTCGTTATCTGAGCCGTAGCCTGTTGTGTTACTGCCGCCGTTGCGTATTGGGTGGCAGCCTGCACAATGGTTGGATCATCTTTGATTTTCTGGGTAATTACTGCTGTCGACAGGTTATCGCGCAGGATACCGCTGCTCAGGTTATACCGTGCGTCGAACTCCGGCAGACCGCCGATCAGCGTGCCGGCCGGTGTTGGCAGGTCGATGTACTGGTTCTGGGTCGTCGGGATCCGGAAACCGGTCTGGTACGAAATACGCAGGTTCTGGTCGCCGAACGAGCCAACTGCCGAAACCCGTGGTGAGAAGACACCGTCGAAGTTTTTGTTCTTATCATAGCGCAGTGAACCGGTCAGTTTCAGGTGGTCGCTGAACAGGTTTTTACCGGCCTGCACAAATGCACCATATTCATTGATCGGAATAGTACCGCCACGACCTTCTTTCGTATCCGCAAAGAGCGTTCCGTTTGACCGGAGCTGATACTGACGGAAGTTGGCACCTACCAGCAATTCCAGGAATTTGATCTGGTTTTTGAAGTTATAAACCCCTTCTGCATGGTAGAGGTTGGTTTTATCCAGGAATGCGCCGCCACCGTCTACAATGGCTTTGTTACGATATGTATCTAACAGCGATTTGAAGGCATCTGTACCCGGAACCGGCATGCCTTTGTCGGCTGTGGCACGGGCGGTTACGTGTGCGTCTTCGATAGACTGACCGGCGGCACGGGCCTGCGCAAATGCACCGGTGTATTCACCAAACCAGGTCGCGTTAGGTTTGATCGCGTTCAGCATGTTTACGGCAGTCAGACCGGCAGTATAGGACTCGCCTGAGCGTTCCTGTGTTGTGTAGGCACGCAAGGTGAAGTTATCGCCGCGCAGTTCCAGTTTGGCTTGTGTCAGGCTGAAGTTCCGCAGCGAATACCGGCCGGTACCAGTGTAAACCGTAGTACCCTGACCATAGTTGATCTGTCCGATGGCTTCGACACGGTTGTTGATCCGGTAGTGAAGTGCGGCGTTGGCCTTGAAGCTTTTGGTATTATAATCAACCAGATCGCGCTCCATGTAGCCCGTACGGCTAACCACCTGATTAGGCACCAGGCTGGCTAATGATGCCGGTAAGCGGCCCGCCGTAACCAGTGAATTGGCCACACTGCTGATGTTTGTCTGAATCTCGTCACCGTAGATGTTAACACCGTCATAATCCGGATTAACGCCTTTTACGCGGGTGCCGTTCTGAGTGCCGCCAACGTTCAGGTTGGTGTAATTGTTGGCTTCCCAATCCTGGGCACGGATATAGGCCAGGTTTACCTTGAAGGCAAACTTGTTGTTAAACGCCTTCGCATACCGCAGCGAAAAGTCGGTGAACGGTGTCGTTGTTTTGGTCCGTCCCTGGGCCGACATCACACCCGCTTTGGCCGTGGCGCTCAGGCCCTGGTACAGAAACGGGCTTTTGCTGTTCATCAGAATCAGGCCGTTAATGGCGTTCGGGCCGTAGAGGGCAGAGGCTGCTCCCGGTAAGACTTCCACACTTTCTACGTCGAGTTCAGGCATACCCACAATGTTGTCGACCGGGAAGTTCAGACCAGGGGCCTGATTGTCCATACCGTCGATCATCTGCACCGTCCGTGGGTTACCGGTTGAGTTAAATCCACGGGTATTGATGGATTTGAAGAGAAGCCCCTGGGTAGTCATGTCTACACCTTTCATGTTGGCAATGGCATCGTAGAACGAAGGCGCCGCTGTTTCACGAATGGCACGGATATCCATTTTTTCTACGGCTACCGGCGACTTCATGACACTTTCCTCAACACGGGAAGCCGCCACCACAACTTCCTGACCTAAGACAACCTGCTCTTTTAGCTGGACGTTAATATCAGAGCGGTTACCGGTGATGGTAATCTCCTGGCCTTCATAGCCAACAGACGTAACCACAATGTTGAATGGAGTCGGAACGTTCGTATTGAGCGAAAAGTTACCTTTAGTGTCGGTAATCGTACCGATAACTTTACCTTTGATGGCAATACTTACCCCGGCGAGCGGTTCTTTACTGATACCATCAGTAATGCGGCCCGATAGCTTGGTTTGGGCCATCGTTGTGAGCGTCACCAGACACAGGATGACCGTTAAGTAACGGTTCAGCCACGTAGTTGTTCGTCTCATAGATAGATTGGTTTCGTAGGTTGCTTGTGAATCATTAAGTAATCGCAAAACTAAAATTATTCTATTCATTTTGTTCAAAAAAATCTTTTTTTAATAGAAAAAATGGCTCGCATGGATCAATGGCCACTGCTTTACCGACAAATAGGTTTATATAAGCATAGATTGTCACCAAAACCGATTTTTGATCTCATATTAATAATCAGCATATCTGGCTTTATCGTAAGTTGCCAGCGCGGCCCTTACCGGATTGCTATTGGTTATGATTCATTTCCGGTCCCTGTAGCCCCTTCTTATGCGGATCCGGCATCGTGGGCCGCTTTGCCCGACCGGCAAGACGCCGCCGATTCGATTCCGGCCGGTGCACCGGTGCAGGACGGGCAGAAACAAGCAACGGCCGATGTTTTTTTCATACACCCGACCATTTATACCGGCAAACCGCAAGGACCCTCGGCCTGGAACGCCGATGTGGCCGATGCCGTCATGAATAAGTGGGTCGATCAGTCAACGATTCTCAATCAGGCCTCGGTTTTCAACGGGTCGTGCCGCGTGTTTGCCCCCCGCTACCGGCAGGCACATTACTATTCGTTTCTGACTAAAAATAAGGCTGACAAGGAGAAGGCACTGGAGCTGGCGTATGAAGATGTAAAAGCTGCGTTTCTGTATTACATGAACCATCACAACCGCGACGCGGCCGGCAAGGCCAGACCCATTATTATTGCGGCCCACAGCCAGGGAACAGTACATGCCAGACGGTTACTCGCTGAGTTCTTTGACGATAAACCCTTGAAGCAACAATTAATCGTAGCCTATCTGGTCGGTATCGCCACGCCGGCAGACATTTTTAAAACGATTCCGGCCGGTGAAGCCCCCGATCAGACCGGTTGCTTTGTGTCGTGGAATACCTTCTCGCGGAATTATGTGCCGGCTTATTATACGGATGGCCTGAACAAGGCCTTATGTACGAACCCCTTAACCTGGTCTTCTTCGGATAAATACGCAGAGTATAGCCTGAATAAGGGCGGGGTAGGCCCGAAATTTAATCTGCTGGCGAGCCCTGCGGATGCGCAGGTACATGACGGCCTGCTCTGGATCGGGCGTCTGCACGTGCCCGGAGCCGCTTTGCTGCGTACGAAAATCTGGCATCGGGCCGATTATAACCTCTTTTGGATGAATATCCGTGAGAATGTTGCCCAACGGATTCAGGCGTATAGATTACAGGCTATGAAGTAGTAAGATCAGTAATGTGCCTGACTGACATCATGTTAATCAACTTATTGATAATAGCGCTAACAGGCTATCTGATTAGGAAGAGATTGAAACCCTGGTTACGGAAACAGATAATTCGAAGGCGACTGAGATAAACTAAAAGAAAAATAAAAATAACTTGTAGTTAGCTAATATAAATTATGGTTTACTTAAGAGGTGTACGAATAGGTTTTGGGTAAACCATAATTTTTTTATACATATGTCTGTGCATAAATGATTACGGTCAGTAAGAAACCGGCCAAAGCATAAAGTTTTTAATTAATTCATTAACAAAATCGCATTTTTGTACGCTATTTTAGACAGGATTCAATTCAATCAGATAAGGACAAATATCAATGAATAATACATACGTAGTCATTATGGCGGGTGGTATCGGAACACGTTTCTGGCCATTCAGCCGTACAACTAATCCCAAACAATTCCATGATGTACTAGGTACCGGCCGCACCCTGCTTCAACAAACGGCTGATCGTTTCGCCGGTATCTGCCCGGCCGAAAATATATATGTAGTTACCAGCGAAAAATACAAGGACCTGTGCCAGCAGCAACTGCCGCAGTTATCGGATGAGCAGGTGCTTTGCGAACCAATCGGCCGTAATACGGCACCTTGTATTGCCTATGCCTGTTACAAAATCCGCGAACATAACCCGGATGCAAACATTGTTGTGGCCCCCGCTGACCACATTATCCTGAAAGAAGACGAGTTTCGCCGGATTATCCGGATTGCGCTCAACGCCACGCAGGAGCGGGATATCCTGGTTACGCTGGGCATTCAGCCAAGCCGGCCGGATACAGGCTACGGATATATTCAGTACCTGCCCGACTCAGAAGGTGATCTGAAAAAGGTGAAGACCTTTACGGAAAAGCCGCATCTGGAACTGGCTAAGCAGTTTGTCGACAGCGGTGAGTTTGTCTGGAACGCCGGTATTTTCGTCTTTAACGTTAATGCCATTACCCGTGCGTTTGAAGCGTTTCTGCCGGATCTTGCCGAAGTATTTGAAGAAGGGAAGCCGTCTTATTACTCCGATCTGGAAATGGCATTTATCAGTAAGGCCTATTCGCTCTGCAAAAACATCTCGATTGATAACGGGGTGATGGAACGGGCCGATAATGTCTATGTCGTCCTGAGTGATTTTGGCTGGTCGGATCTGGGTACGTGGAAGTCGCTCTATGAAGTATCCGAAAAGGACAGCAGCGAGAACGTAATAGATGGAAACGTGATGCTGTACAACACGAAAAACTGCATCATTAAAACACCGGCGAACCGGCTGGTGGCCATCAACGGACTGGACGGCTATATCGTTGCGGAATATGACAATGTACTGCTGATTTGCCGCAAAGAAGAAGAACAGAAAGTGAAAGACTTTGTGGCCGATGCTAAAGACAAAGGCGCGGAGTTTGTCTGATCAAGTAAACGGGACCAGGGGAAAATCAGTTTCCCCCTGGTCCCGTTTGCAGCATACTTTTTATTTAATCAATTCCTTCCGTTTCAGGATTGTTTCGAGGAATTTAAGATCATGCTCGCTGTTGAAAATACTGAAAGGCCAGTAGATAAACTGCGCTTTTGACAAGCCACGGGTTACTGTTCTGGCAAACCAGCTGGCTTTCACATTTTTTAGCGCCTGTTCGTTGTCGAGGAACACGATATAGGCGTCTTTATCCTTCACTACGTCCTTAATCTGATCCCACTTCAGCAGTCCGCCTTCCTTGGCGTTGATGCGCATCAGAATCTGCCGACTGTCGATTTCATAAATGTATTTATCGAAAAGGGGTTTGCTTTGCTCCATCTGAGAGATACCGGTGATTTGCACGGCCCAGAACAGTACATACAGAATGGTGAGCAGGAGAATAACGATGTAGATCCAGATGTTGGGATAAATGCCTGTAATGCCCAGAATCGCGTTCACCAAAATCAGACCGAGCGGGATAAAACCCCATTTCCAGTTATCTTTCACCCACAGGCGAAGCGCTATGTTGATATACGTCTTTTGATCGATCGCGTATTTTTTTGTTTTGACAATCATAGTACCTTAAAATGAAGGCACAAAGATAAAGCGATTTATGGTTTCCGGGGTATGACGATCCGGCCAGAGCGCAGGGTTTTTTTACTTTCACTTGTTCTTCCTGACGTGCAGTGTATTGATCACCAGCTGGCGGTGTGCATCCTGACGCATCAGCACATACACTGAGAAAGCCTGATCCTGGGTTTCGTAAATACCGGTACTATACCGCAGCTTTGTCGTATTCCCCTGATAAATGTACTGAAAGCGGCGGGGCGGGTGCTTTCTGAAAAAGGACTGCAGGATCAGTTCGGCATGATTGGCTGATACCGAAGGGAAGTCAACGGTCTCAGATTCAATGACTAATTCAATCTGTTTGTCGAATAGCATGGATAACTGGTGGGCCTGACCCCGCTGAAGGGATTGTTTTAAGATTTCAACAGTATTGCTGTCTGAAGAATTACCAAGGGTAATAGTAAGAAACAACAAGGCTACGAAAAATGTGTAACACTTTTTTGCAATACGGTTCATAAACAATAAGAAATAATTGCTGAATTTGCTTTAGAGGTCTGTCAAATGAATTTAAGTGTTACTGTTGTTTTTGAAAATTTCATTTGACATATACTCACGCTCGGCGAAAATTGTGCCAAATCGTGTATCGTTTACGAGGATATTTTTCAGAATTTTGCGTCTATGCATAGTCTGAGGAGGAAAAGGTTGCTTTTCAGGAGCAGACATTACGCCCGGCCAGGCTTAAATAATTAAGAAATGACTACTTCTGCGCAATTGATATTAACAGCAGAGCAGCTTCGTCAGAAGATCCGGCGAATTGCTTTTCAGATTTACGAGAACAATTTTGAGGAATCTGCCTTGGTTTTAGCCGGTATTTCGGGGGAAGGCTATGTGTTTGCCCGCCGTTTGCAGGAAGCACTGGCGCATATTGCCCCTTTTGACGTCTCTTTATTACGGATTGATCTGGATAAACACCAACAGGCCCAGCCCGCCGTTCAGTTGAGTGAAGCTCATGTTGAGGTGGCTGATAAAGTGGTCATTGTGGTGGATGATGTGTTGAACACCGGCCGTACCTTAACATTCAGTCTTCAGCCGTTTCTGACCACACCGGTACGAAAATTGCAGGTGGCCGTGCTCGTTGACCGGAATCACCCGCGTTACCCCGTTGCGGCTGATTACAAAGGGTATGCCCTCAGCACTACGCTTGCCGAACATGTACAGGTTGTGCTGAGCGATACAGAAAATGAAGGCGTTTATCTGTTATAGGACGTCATAGAGATAAATACGCCAGTAAGACGTACGGTCGTTGAAGACCCGTACCAGCTTCAGGTGGTTGATAGCTGTGTTTTGGATGGGTATACCGCTAAGCAGGTACCGCCCGCCCAGGGCGCGGAAGGCTGCTGTGTTCAGTACCAGATGCTTCACCTGGCTCCTGCTGTTTTTGCCGCAGGAAAAGGCGGCTTCTTTCATTCCTAATTCGGCCACATACGTGTAACAACGGCAGGCATAGGCGTCGTAATAAGTACGGATGCGGGGTGCTTTGGCCAGCTCAGCGGCAATTACGTTCCGGAAAGCGTGTTTGTAGCTGAGCAGGTAGTTATTCTGATAACTGTCGAGGGCATAAAAGCCGTTGTACAGCGAAACCGCCGGATTGAGCCCGATACTGGCTACGCGATAGGCAGGCTGGGGCTGGCGGATATAGTCGCGGATCTGCGCAAACTGCTCTGTGGCATAAAACGACCGGTACGAGATAAATCCCGGCGTTGGTCTGCCCGCCAGTTTACGCAGATTCACCCGCCACTCGTGATTAGCGTCGATCATGATACCGGCCTGTCCCAGCACCAGCACGTACAAAAACCAGCGCGGTTGTTGAATGATACGCAGTGCCAGGGCAAATAGCCATAGCCAGATGGCCGGCAGCAGAAAATAAAACCGGTCGAACTGGAACGACTGTAGTAAATTGCCCTTACCAGGCCAGATAGCCGGAAAGCGGTAAAAACCGCTGAACAGACAAATACCGATGATCAGCAGCAGACAGGCGGCCAGCCGGCGTAGCGCTTTACCGTCTTTGTGCAAAAAGGCATAGATCGCCGCAACAACCAGCGTACCGCGTATCCATCTTGTTGAGTAACTCCCGCAATGGTACTGAATATCGCTGAACAACTGCACGCTCTTGCCCCAGCAGTGGACAAATGTTTTGGGCAGGAGTCGGGCATAATCGTACTCGGTGCGGTGCGACACATACAGTTTGGCGGCAAACGAATAGATCATCTGCCATTCGCTGATACCGTACCCAAAGGCCAGCAGTCCGGTCGCGATCAGCAACCGGACATGAAACCGGCGTTGCGTCCACATAAGATACAGGCATAAGCCGCCCAGCGCAATAACAATAAATAGACCGGCCCAGACCAGAAATGAATAGAAAGGGAACAGACCGATGATAAGCCAGTCTTTCTGGGTTTGCCGGTCGTTGGCTATGTTGAGAAAGGCATACAGCAATAAGGGCTGACCACTCACCGAAATACCATGGACCACATACCCGGGAACTATCGCAAAACAAACCGCAATACCGATCCGGATCAGTGCCCATGAGGGTTCTGTCAGCAGGTACCGGCGCAGTAACAGCCACATTCCGATAAAACCCGTCAGGCGAATCAGCACCAGATTGACGACATAGGCCGTATAGGAAGGCAGCCAATAAAACAACACGACCTCCAGATTCAGGCCCGACCGCAGGGCTGCGCGCGGAATACCGTTCATCATGTTCGGCACAACAGCCATCGGGTCCATGGCAAAGGCGGTGCGGGAAATCTTCAGGATATGCAGATACAGAAAATCGCTGTCGAGGTTGTCGTGAATCGTTACGTAAGCATCCTCACCGAGCAGCAGATAGGGCAAAAAATAAAGGCCCAGGAGGGCCAGTGCACTGATAAAATACGTTTTTTCGGACCGAATCATTACTCTAATAAAACCAGCAGATCTTCTTTTGTCAGCGATTTTACGAAACTTTCTTCAGTTGTAATTAAATCACTGGCCAATTTCTGTTTCGACCGCTGCAAAGCCAGAATCTTTTCCTCAACCGAATTCTTGGTGATGAACTTGTAGGTAAATACCGTTTTCTGCTGACCGATACGATGGGCACGGTCTACCGCCTGCGCTTCGCTGGCAGGATTCCACCACGGATCGAGGATAAACACGTAGTCGGCAGCGGTCAGGTTGTGGCCTTGCCCGCCTGCTTTGAGCGAAATCAGAAACAGCTTAATGCTTTCGTCTTTCTGGAACAGTTCAATCTGGGATTTCCGGTCGGAGGTTGAACCGTCCAGATAGGCATACCGGATTTTTTTCTTTTTCAGGTATTCCTGAAAAACGTTCAGGTGTTTAATGAACTGGCTGAAAATAAGAATTTTGTGCCCCTCGGCCATCGCGATTTCCATCCGCATCAGTACGTCTGAGAGCTTACCGGAATCTCCTTCGTAGGCTTCGTCAATCAGGCGCGGGTGGTTGGCGATCTGGCGTAGCTTGGTCAGGCCCTGCAACACAACCATCTGCGATTTGGCCATACCATCTTCTTCAATCCGTTCCAGAATCAGGTTGCGGTAATACGATTTGGCTTCCTCATACTGCTGTTCCTGTTCGGGCGTCATCTCGCAGAACAGTACACTTTCGACCTTCTCCGGCAGATCGGTGGCTACCTGCCGTTTGTTGCGCCGGAGCATAAACGGCTTGATGATGGTATACAGCCGCTGGGTCTTCTGTTCATCATTGCGCTTCTCAATCGGAATCTGAAACTCGTTCCGGAAAAACGTCTGATTCCCCAACAGCCCCGGATTGATGAACGTCATCTGCGACCACAGATCCATGGTGCTGTTTTCCAGTGGCGTACCGGTCAGAATCAGCCGGTTTGCTGCATTGAGCTGCATAACGGCCTTCGTGATGTGCGAAGACGGATTCTTGATCGCCTGGGATTCGTCGAGAATGACATAGTTGAACCGGTAGGTTTTCAGAATGTCAATATCGATCCGGACAATGCCGTATGAGCTCAGAATCAGGTCATACCCGTCAAATTGGGCTGTGTTTTTATCGCGGTAGGTGCCGGTATAGAGCATTACCCGCAGATTAGGGGTAAACTTACGGGCTTCCAGTTCCCAGTTATAAAGCAGTGAGGTGGGCATCACCAGCAGCGTAGGCGCCTGTGCACCGAGTTCTTTCTGCTGTTGCAGCATAGCCAGCGTCATCACGGTTTTTCCCAGACCCATGTCGTCGGCCAGGCAGCCCCCAAACTGGAATTGCCGGAGAAAATGCATCCAGTCATAGCCTGCTTTCTGGTATGGGCGAAGCGTGCCTTTGAAATCGGCGGGCAGCGGATAACTGTCGATCGATTCGAAATTACGGAGGCCTTCCAGCCGGCGGCTCATGATGGCCGATGCCAGGCTTTCTTCTTCCAGTTGCTGCACCAGGGCCAGATGGTGTTTACGCAGAATGAGCTGGTCCTGATCAATATGGTCGTTTTCCAGAAAGGAGAACAGCTCAGAATAACGGGTAAACCATACTTCGGGAATGACGGCTATTTCGCCGTTGGGCAGCGTAAATTCCCGTTTCTTATTCAGAATCAGCGACCGGAGTTTTACAAACGGGATCTCAAATTCCCCGAAGCGGACATTGGCGTAAATGTCGAACCAGTCGTTGCTCTCGCGGATGGTTACGTCGATTGATGAATAGCCCAGGAAGTACCGTTTGGTGTCATCGGCGCTTTGGCGGAGCATGAAGCCGGTATCTTTCAGGAAGGTCTGGTTAGTCGATAGCCAGCTGAAGGCTTCTGCTTTCGGCAATGACAGCCGCCCCTGCCGTAGATCAAGGCCGTTGTTGCAAAGCTGGGTAAGCCGGTTGCGCTCCGTCCGCAGATCCCGGCGGATTTTGTGAAACAGATAGTCATCGCCTTTTTTCTCCAGACTGACGTTGGATTGGGTCGAGAAGCTATCGAACCGGAACGTAAAATTGCCGTACTGGAATGACAGATCAAACATAATCCGGCTATCGTCGTCTTCATCGTCGGCAACGGTAGTGGCCGACTGGTCAAAAAGCGTCAACGAGGCCGTCTGACTGGTGGTCCGGTGTTCGGCCAGCGTAATAATGGGTACCGGTTCCATGGCCTCGCTCCGGATTTCGAAGCCTTTGGCAAACACATCGTAATTGGCAATCAGCGGTACTACAAACCGGTTGTAGTACTGATCCTCGATGTTTTTAGGAATTACGATATGGTTTTTATTCAGAAACGGCCGTAGCTTTTTGCCGTCGACATTCTGCGCAAAGTGGTACAGTTTTTTGTCGATCAGCATCCAGGCAGGCTCATCGCACAGGAGCATGGCATTTTTGAACTGAAACTGCACGCGCTCCCCATTATGCCGGATAATCGGGAAATAATGAGTCGCGTCGGGATTCCGGACAAAGTGAAAATGCACCCGCGCCGGTTCGTCGACCCATTCGACAGGCATCCAGGCCGGATTGCTGTCGGAGCCCATGATGTAGAGCGGTTTGCCCGGCAGTCGTTCCAGAATCCGTGCCTTTATTTGTTCGAGATACCCGGCAATGGCCTCCTGAATGACTTTATCGCCTTTTTGCGGATCGTAGAGTTTCAGAAAGAAGTCGACAGAGGGCAGCTTGCGGGTATTATATTTCTTAACAATCGTATCTTGCTGAATCGCGTCGATCAGCCGGATCAGTTCAAAATCCCGTTCGTCGAGGCCTTTGGTAAACTCTCCGGCGTTCTGGCTCGACAACGTCTGGTTGAGCAGTGTCAGTTCGCCTTTGGAGTTACGTTGTACCACAAAGGCTTCGATCAGGTAGCCCAGGAATTCGTGTTCCAGCAACGAATACACGAGTTGAAAGGGTTGGGTTGGCGAAACTTTCATGGTCTATGCAGTATTATGGATAGATCGCTTACAGGACCAAAAAGGTCTGAAGGAAGTGAAACAAAAAAGCAGTTTATAACGCCGGAATCAGGCTATTTTGCAATAGGAACGGTTTCAAATATACGACTCCGGCCCAGAAACTCCAACCTTGCTTTGGTAGAAAGGGATTTTTTTATTGCCTGCCGGCGTTGGATACACATAGTTGCCAGATTATGCTTTTTGACGATACATACCGAACCATTGCCAAACCGGCGGAAGGGCTTTTCCGGGATAAAGGCAGTAAGTTTTTAGCCTACGCCTATCCCGTTACCACTGAAAATGAAGCCAAAGCATACCTCGATGCGTTGCGCAAGGAACATCCGAAAGCCAATCACCATTGCTATGCTTACCGGCTGGGGCCCGACAAAAATACCTACCGGGCCAGCGACGACGGCGAACCGGCCGGTACGGCCGGCCGACCCATCCTGAACACACTCTATTCGCATGATTTAACCAATATTCTGGTTGTGGTGGTCCGGTATTTCGGCGGAACGTTGCTCGGCGTTCCCGGTCTGATCAACGCCTATAAATCGTCGACGGTTGAGGTACTGTCGGGAGCTGTCGTGGTTGAGAAGACCGTGAATGAACGCTACCGGATTGTCTTTGGCTTCGAACGGATGAACGATGTCATGAAAATTGTCAAAGACATGCAGCTGACCGTACTGGGCCAAACCTACGACAACGAATGTGTTTTACGGATTGAACTCCGGAAATCGCTGGTCAATCAGGTGCTCGGGCGTTTCGAAAAGCTGGATGAGGTCACCACCGAGTGGGAGACGGCCTGATTAATGAATAATGGATGGTTGCTGTCGAGGCACCATTATACATTTTACATTGTTCATTTTACATTATTCCTTTTACATGATGCATATTACGATAAACCCGACACCGGCTGATACCTGGCTTGTACCGTTGGTGCAGACCGATTCACTGGCCATTGAGCTGGACGACATTGCGAATGAAGCAGGTCTGCCTGCTGAGCAGTTAAAACAGGATTTTAAAGGCGATATAAAAGAAGCCTTGCCGCTTTATGGGCCAAACGGGCAGAAAATATATTTGCTTGGCCTCGGGAAATCACCCGAAACAATGGACTGGCTGAAAACCTTCCGTGAGTTTTTCTTCCGGAACAAGGCCAAACTACCGGCCAGGATAAGCATTAACCTGACCGGTTTGGGTAGTGATGTAGTTGAAGCGGTGATTTTAGGCGTTTGGGCCGGTGGCTATGACCTGCGGCTTTACCAGACCGATAAGGGCGAAGCGCCGGTGTTTTACAGCGAGGCCGGTACGTTAGGCATCCACGTCGGCGCATCGGCCGGGGCCGCCGCACAGGCCGCCGTTGACCGGGCAGAAGCCATTGCGCAGACACGCCACGAAATCCTTGACCTGATGAATGCGCCGGCCAACTACAAAAATCCACAAACGCTGGCGGATTGGGCACTGGCATCGGGGCAGAAACATGGCTATGCGGTTACGGTCTTCGACAAAGCCGCTATTGAGCAGCATGGCATGCAGGCTCTGTTGAGCGTGAACAAGGGCAGCGATTTGCCGCCAGCGTTCATCATTATGGAATATAAACCGGCAGATGCTGACAATGTCCGGACGGTTGGTCTGGTCGGGAAAGGCATTACGTTCGATACGGGGGGCATTTCCATCAAACCGTCGACCAACATGCACCTCATGAAGAGTGATATGGGCGGAGCAGCGGCCGTGCTGGGAACGGTCGAAGTAGCGGCTAAGCTAAAACTGCCCGTACACCTGATCGGGATCATTCCGACAACGGAAAACATGGTCGATGGCAGCGCCATGAAGCCGGGCGATGTCATTGGCTCCTACATCGGCAAGACCATTGAAGTGATCGATACAGACGCCGAAGGCCGGTTGATTCTGGCAGATGGAATCGGATATATGGTCCGCAATTTTAAACCCGATGTACTGATTGATCTGGCGACTCTGACCGGCAGCGTGATTGGTACGCTGGGCTATCATGCGGCGGGTATGTTTACGCAGAATGATACCCTCGCCGCCGAACTGACGCAAGCCGCCAACCGGACCGGCGAGCGGGTGTGGCGGTTGCCGTTGTGGGATGTCTATAAGGAAGATATCAAGTCAGACGTTGCCGATCTGCGCAATTATAGCGGCAAGCCGTTTGCCGGTGCGATCAGTGCGGCGAAGTTTCTGGAGGTATTTACCGAGGGGCATACGGCCTGGGCACACCTCGATATTGCCGGTACGGCTTTTTCCGACAATGAGTTCGGCACCCAGAAAAACGCCAGCGGCTACGGCATCCGGTTACTGATTGACTGGCTGCAGGGAGTTACGGGCTAAAAACGGTACCTATGATTGAGTTAAACCCACGCGGCCTTATTACGCCTAACTACAATATACCTGCTACGATGACGGAACTGGAAAGCCTGTTTGTAAAGGGGGCCGAATCACCCAAACGTTATCAGCTTTTTGACTGTTATAAACTATATACAGAAAGTCTGGCAACCATATTGGCTGGTGAACCTTTTGTGCAGTGGGTAGATGGCAGTTTTACAACCAGAGAACTTAATCCTGGTGATATAGACGTAGTAAGTTTTATTAACTTTGATAGCGTCGAGCGTTCTGCCAAAGAGTTACAGTCATTTAAGTACCCTGACTCTTTATTGCATGGAGTAGATGCCTACATTGTAAAAGTTTATCCGAAAGATCATCAGTTATTTGCGCTTTATGCAGGTGATCGGGCATATTGGATGGATAAGTTCAGTAAAACGACTCGTAATAAGCGAGGTATTGTTTATCCGAAGGGCTTTTTAGAAATTACTATTTCCGGTAGCTAATGAAAAATGCGCGGGTTCTAAAGCTGTATGATTTAATACAGGAATTAAAAAAGACAGAGGAGATTATAGCGTTGCATCGGAGTTTATCGGAGGATACGTTTATGATCGGGCAATATAGCGCTGTGAAAGATCAGTTGTTTGCCAGAATTTTATCTGAATTAACTAGTCCACAACTGGCTTCCGCTGTAAGTTACCAGCTTATCAGACAGTTGATTGAGAGTTTTTATCAGCCTCTGGCAGATGATATGCCAACAAAAACTATTGATCAGGAATTATTAGAATTAAAAGCGCTTGCTCTGGCTGCCTGATGTTAAAAAGGCGCGGGAATCACCGCGCCTTTTTAGTTGGGCCTACTCATTATAAACTGCCTGCAACAACGTCTGGCCAACGGCTTTCAGCGTGTTCCGGTCAATATTGCTCATGTCGTCATTATCGGTATGCCAGGCCGGGAAAAAGGCACCGGTCAGCACATTGGTATGAATAATGTCGATCATCGGAATTTTGGCGATGATATTGGGCGCAATATGGTCGTCGGTAATGGCGCTACCTGACTGATCGACGAAATACTGGCTGTAGCCCAGCTGGCTGGCGGTCTGCCAGATGGTCGTTACCACGCTGGGGGCAAGCTCCACCGAATACCCTTCTTTGGCAAACGTTGCCCCTTTGGCCCCAACCATGTCGAGTAGTACCCCGTAATACGCCGAATAGCCGGGCTTGTGCGGATTTTTGGCCCAATAGCGGGAACCCAGACAGAAACCGACGAAGTCGATATTCGGGTTTTCCTTTTCGGTGTCGCCGCTGGCTTTTTCACCGTTCCCCCAGTCTTCGGCATCGAAGAAAATAAGATCGACACCGACCGTTGGTTTGTCTTTGGCTTGCTGAATGGCACGGGCCATTTCCAGCAAAACGCCTACACCGCTGGCCCCGTCGTTGGCAGCGGGCACCGGTTTTTTCTGATCGGCCACCACACTGTCCTGATCGGCATGCGGGCGGCTGTCCCAGTGCGAGGCCAGCAGAATGCGCTTGGTGGCCTGCGGATTCAGGCTGCCGATGATATTCCGGGCATTTAGTTTTTTGCCATCCCATGTGGTTGCCACAAACGACTGCACGGTCACCTCAAAGCCAAACTGCTTCAGCTTCGCAATCATGTAATCACCTGCCTTCTGGTGAGCCGGCGTATTGGGCACACGCGGTCCGAAAGCGACCTGCTGCGCAATATAGCCGTAAGCCGAATCAGCATTAAAGGCCGGTGCGGGTGTTTGTTTCATTTGAGTTTGTTCCTGTCCTTCCGACTGCGTTTGCTGCTTGCTGTTACAGGCAGCGATGAACAGGCTTGCACCCAGAAACAGGCTGAGTGTTATAGAAAAAGAGCGTTGTTGCATGAAAAAAATATTGTGTCAGCGAAGCGGGAGAGAGCATTTGGGTTGTTTACGCAACGGCATAACCAGAAAGTGCGCGTTTATAAGGCGGCTGAAATCCCAGGACAATATCCGACTTTGCAACGCCCCGGCTTTCAAGCTGACTGACCAGATCAAAATCAGTTGCATCTTCCTGAATCCAGATTTTACCGTCCCGGATATCAACATGAAAAACGGGATAATAAACGCGTTTCCCGTTTTCCCAGCCAATGGTCAAAATCTGATAATGATCCCGTTCGGTATCCAGAATCAATTGTTCCTCTATCTGATTTTCGCCGATGGTTAACGAAGGGGTATTGGCATAAAAGGTAAGCACCTCAATGATCGCATGCCGGTATTTATTCAACGTGTTATCCATTCTACGACTCGTTTTGTCAATACATCAAAAACAAGGAGCGATATCGCATCACTTTCAAGAATTTCAGCAATCAACGACTTTTGTAAAAATGACTGATAGATGTCATTATCGACTGCCAGATAAAGTTTTCTCGGGTTAATATCTTTATTCAATACTTCCCGATAAACATCATATTGTCCTTTGGCAAGATAAAAGTCATTAAGCTTGGATTTGCTGAGAAAGCTTTTCACCTCAACGGCAATGCTCTCCGGTCCTCGTTGGGCTACAAATACCTGCTCCGCTGCTAAATCAATTTCAAGACGTAAACCGCCTGCTTTCAGGATTAACGGATCGTGCGTAATGATCCAGCCATCAGCTTCAAGCGCCTCCCTGACAAGTTGATGGAATAAATCACGCGCCATGGCTTACTCCTCGTAGGCCCAGTCGATCCGGTGCTTCATGTCCTTGATCACCAGCCCCTGCTGCTTAAAGTAAGAACGAACTTCGTCAATCTTATCGTATTGCTTCTGCTCTTTGTACTGCCGGTACAGCATCAGCATACCTTCGACCACGCCGGTGCCTTCACTCGTTTCTTCCTTCAGCCCAAGTGCGTCTTCGATAAAGGTCACAAACGATTCTTTCAGCAGCGTAAAGACCTCTTCGCCCAGTGCTGCCGGTTGCAGCTGGTTCATGTACAGCATGTTGACGTACTTCAGCATGTTGAACAGGTTGGCCAGCGCCACGGCCGTGTTCAGATCATCGTTCATGGCGTCGTAGAAACCCTGAACGGATTTGCGGATGTCGTCCTGCTTTTTCTGATCGGCAGCAGCCTCGTCATTGGCCGCATAGTCAAGCGTTTTTACGACCCGAAGGCCGTTGATCAGGCGCTTGTAGCCTTTTTGCGCGGCTTTGAGGGCTTCATTCGAGAAGTCAAGCGTACTGCGGTAGTGCGACTGCAGCATAAAGAACCGCACAGTCATCGGCGAATACGCCTGCTCAAGCAACGGGTGACTGCCCGCAAACAATTCGGCCGGCAGGAACGAGTTTCCCAGCGATTTCGACATTTTCTGGCCGTTGACGGTCAGCATGTTAGAATGCATCCAGTACCGAACCGGCTCCCGGCCGTTGAGGCCGCTGCCCTGGGCAATTTCGCATTCATGGTGCGGGAATTTAAGGTCCATTCCGCCGCCGTGAATATCAAACTGTGATCCCAGGTATTTGGTACTCATGCAGGTACATTCGAGGTGCCAGCCCGGAAAGCCGTTGCCCCAGGGCGACGGCCACCGCATAATATGTTCGGGCGAGGCGTTTTTCCAGAGTGCAAAATCCAGCGGATTCCGCTTTTCCGACTGCCCGTCGAGTTCGCGGGTTTCGTTCAGCAGGTCGTCCAGAATCCGGCCCGACAGTTTGCCGTAGTTGCCGCCATTCTGATTATATGCCTGAATATCAAAATAAACGGATCCGTTAGACTCGTAGGCCAGGCCCTGATCAATCAGCTGGCGGACAGCTTCGATCTGCTCGACCATGTGGCCGGTAGCGGTCGGCTCAATGCTGGGCGACAGCGCGTTGAAGGTTTCCATCACCTTGTGAAAGTCATTGGTATACCGCTGCACGATTTCCATAGGCTCCAGCTTTTCCAGTTTGGCCATACGGCCGATTTTATCCTCCCCTTCATCGCCGTCGCCGACGAGGTGGCCGACATCAGTCAGGTTACGGACATAGCGGACTTTGTAGCCGATATGGGTCAGGTAACGAAACAGGGTATCGAACGTCAGAAACGTACGGACATTGCCTAAGTGAACGTAATTGTATACAGTCGGGCCGCAGACATACATACCGACGTACGGCGCATTAATCGGCTCGAAAAGGTCTTTTTGGCGGGTAAGCGTATTGTAAAGCTTCAGTGGCTGCATTGATCTTACTGGTTTGCGTTCCGATGGCAGAAGAACTCCGGTTGCCCCGAAAAAGTGCGATCCCGGCGGGTCATTCGGTTGTCGGAGCGGCTCATTTTAACTGGTTGCGAAGTTACAGAATGTTAGCCTTAAAACGCTACCCTTCCGACTTTTCCGTATTTTTGCCGGTCTATTGGCTCAATGATCCGTTTTTCTTCGTTTTATGCAACTTGTTGAAGTAGGTGCGAATGCTGATTATCAGCGGGAATTTATCCTGTTCCCGGTCCGGTTATATCAAAACGATCCTAAATGGACGCGTCCGCTTGATAATGACGTTGCGGATGTCTTTGACCCCGAAAAAAACAAGTTTTTCCGGAACGGGGAATGCATTCGCTGGCTGCTGCTGAATGAGACGGGCGAAACCATCGGGCGGGTGGCCGCTTTTATTAACCGCAAAACGGCTACGGTCGGTAATGACCAGCCAACCGGCGGGATGGGTTTTTTTGAGTGCATTGACGATCAGCAGGCGGCCAATCTGCTGTTTGACTCCTGCAAAAACTGGCTGGCCGAACGGGGGATGGAAGCCATGGACGGCCCTATCAACTTCGGCGAGCGCGACCGCTGGTGGGGGGCTCTGGCCGAAGGCTACGATAAAGAAGCGAACTACGGCATGCCGTATACCAAGCCCTACTATATCCGGCTGTTCGGGCAGTATGGGTTTCAGGAGTATTACCAGCAACACACCTATTACCTGCCGCTCGAAGAAAAGGAAGTACAGAAGGTAATTCACCCGACCATTTTTGAGCGCGCCAACCGGATTCTGAACGATCCGACGTTTACGTTTGTCTCGATTGATAAACGCAACCTGCCGAAATACGCGGAGGATTTCCGTATCATCTATAACCAGGCCTGGTCGAACAACCTCAATACCGGCGAGATGACGACCGAACGCTCCCTCGCCCTGATGCAGCGCATGAAGCCGATTCTGGACGAAGACCTGATGTGGTTTGGCTACCATGGCCCGGAAAAACAGCCGGTCGCGTTTTTTATCATGCTGCCCGAGCTGACGCAATATTTCAAGTACATGAACGGCAAGCTGGATTTAATCGGTAAGCTTAAGTTCTTGTACCACAAACTCATGCGTACGAATAAACATGCGTTTGGTGTTATCTTTGGCGTAATTCCGTCGTTCCAGGGGCGGGGCGTTGAATCGGCCATTGCCATTGCTTTTTCGAAAGTGGCCTGGGGAACAAAGGATTTTCAATACAAACATCTGGAACTGAACTGGATCGGCGATTTTAACCCGAAGATGCAGCGTTACGCTAAGCTGCTGGGCGGGGTTATTTCGAAACGACACATAACGTTCCGGTATCTGTTCGACCGCACCAAACCCTTTAAACGGCACCCGAATATTTAAGACGTGCCGGATCAGTAAACTGAAACGTGAAACCATAATAAATTACAGCACTAAGAATGAGTCTGTTAACTGTCGGCTCCGTCGCATTTGATGCATTGGAGACTCCGTTTGGCAAAACCGATAAAATCATCGGGGGAGCCGCCACATATATTACCCTGTCGGCGTCGTATTTCACGAAGGCAAACAACCTCGTTGCCGTTGTGGGCGATGACTTTCCGCAGAGCATGATCGACATTTTTAAAGACCATGGCATCAACACGGAAGGGCTGGAAATCCGGCAAGGCGAAAAAACGTTTTTCTGGTCGGGTAAATACCACAACGACATGAACAGCCGCGATACCGTAGAGGTGCAGCTGAACGTGATGGGCGACTTTAATCCGGTGATTCCGGATGCGTATCAGAATTGTGAATACCTGATGCTGGGCAACACGGCCCCGGCGGTGCAGCGGATGGTGATTGAGCGCCTGACAACGCGGCCGAAGCTGATCGTGCTCGACACGATGAATCTCTGGATCGACATTGCCAACGACGACCTGAAGAGCCTTTTACCGCTGGTAGACGTGCTGGTGCTGAACGATGAAGAAGCCCGGATGCTGACCGGCGACTATGCGCTGGTACGGGCGGCGGCCACGATCCGGGCAATGGGGCCGAAAACGGTGATTATCAAGAAGGGCGAGCATGGTGCGTTGCTGTTCCAGGACGAACACATCTTCTATGCCCCGGCCTTACCATTGGCCGAAGTCTTCGATCCGACCGGTGCGGGCGATACCTTTGCGGGTGGCTTCATTGGCTATCTGGCCAAAACCGGCGATCTGTCGTTCGACAACATGAAGCGGGCCGTGATCTACGGTTCGGCTATGGCGTCGTTCTGCGTAGAAAAATTCGGCGCGGAGCGGATGCTGAACCTGAGTCAGGACGAAATCTATGACCGTGTGAAGCAGTTTGTCCGCCTGTCGGCGTTCAGCGTTGAGCTGTAAAAAAGGCTTATTCTGAGAATCAGGGGTAGTCATGGCAAGTACATTTGCCGGGACTACCCCTGATTTATTTTCAGGACCAGGAAAATAGCAGACAGTGAAATATCTGTCAGGTAGCCGGATGACGGCGATCATCCCCTGATAAGCGGGTAGCTGTACCTTTACAACGGATTAACCAGCACAGCAGAGAGGGTGCTTTACATCATCATGAAAACAATTCTGGTTCCGGTCGATTTTTCGGAAAATGCCGCCAACGCCCTGCATTTTGCCATCAACCTGTCGCAAAAATTACAGGCTGACCTTATTCTCTTTCACTCGTTTCATACATTTCACGTCAATCCCTACGGGTCTGCCCGTGCGCTCGATGAAGAGATGCGTGGCGGAAAGCAGTATGCTGATGAGCAGTTGAGGCAATTTTATCTGAAGGCGGGCGGTAATCCCCTGGATACTCCTGTGTTGATCAGCAGCCCCAATGAGTTGCGCGACGAAATCATGCAGCTGGTTGCCGGGAAGCATATCGACCTGATCGTGATGGGAACGCAGGGGGCAGGTAGCAAGCTGGAAGGCATGCTGTTCGGAACCAATACGGCCTGGGTAATTGAAAAGGCTCCTTGTCCGGTCATTGCCATTCCGGAACACCTGCACCTGGATACCCTGACCGAGATTGTTTATGCCACCGACTATCTGCCCGGCGACCTGGTCAATCTGGCCTTGCTGACTCCGGTCGCTGACCTGTTCAAGGCCCATGTGACGGTCATTCACGTGGCGAAAGACGAGTCCTGGGCGGCCGTTCAGGCATTGGCGGCGTTTGAACAGCAGGTAATGACCAACACCGATTTTACGGATATCAGCTTCCGGTTATGGAAAGGCAACGGCGTAGAGCGGAGCCTTGACCAGTACCTGGAAACCAACAAGGTCGATTTGCTGGTGATGACTGCCCATCAGCGAAGTGCTACCGAAAAACTGTTCGGCAAAAGCATGACCAAAGCCATGGCGTTGCACGCCGCCACCCCGCTGATGGTGTTTCATCAGTGAAATGATTATGTTTCCGGTATTAATGCTTTAATTACTTTCGCCGGAACACCGGCCACAACCGTATTATCGGGAACGTCCTGCGTCACAACAGCACCTGCCGCTACCACCGAGTTTTCGCCGACCGTTACGCCCGGTAAGATGGTCGCGGCGGCGCCGATCCACGCATTGCGCCGGATGTGTATCGGTTTCAGAATAAGTGCGTTGCGCTGAGCCGGTTCAACCGGATGGGTTTCGGTAATGAGGCTGGCTTTGGGCGCAATCATGACCCCGTCGTCAATGGTGATGCCGCCCAGATCCAGAAACGTGCAGTCGTGATTGACAAACACATTTTTTCCGAACCGGATAAACCGCCCCAGATTGGTATGAAACGGCGTAAAAACGGTCGTTGTCCCGTCAATAGGGCTGCCTGTAATCTCGCCCAGCAGGCGTCGTGCCTCATCACTATCGGTAGCGTTATTCAACGCTACCGATAATTTCATCGTCTGCGAAACGGCTTCCATCAGCGCCGGATACTCCGGATCGTCAAACGGAATGGTTTCTCCCGCCTGCATTCGGTCAAAAATGCTTTTTTTCATTACGAATCGTTGGTGCGTCAGCGAACCCGCCTACGCCTTTAAGTTGTCAATATCAAACGGCATTTTGCGCAGACGGATACCCGTGGCGGCAAAAATGGCGTTGGCCAGGGCCGGGGCTACCGGTGGTAAGCCGGGCTCACCGACCCCTTTGATGGCCTTGCCGCCTTCGGCCAGAATATGTACTTCGATGGTCGGCATCTCGTTGATACGCAGTACCGGATTGTCGTGAAAATTGGTTTGTTCGGTCTTGCCGCCGGCAAACGTGATGCCGTTCTTGATGGCCGCCGTGATGCCCATCACAACCGCCCCTTCGACCTGTGCCTTGACGGTATCCGGATTAACGACGGTTCCCAGATCGATAACGGCATAGACCTTATCGATTTTTACCGAATTATCTGACCGCCGCGACACCTCAATCACCTGACCGCCTAAACCGGCAAAGAAATCCCACTGCGCCACGCCGCGTCCTTTCCCTTTTGGCAGCGGAGTGTCCCAGTTTGATACCTCTTTGAGTTTCTGCAACACCCGTTTGGTGTCTGAGTCTTTGGTGAGCATATCGAGCCGGAACTCCATCGGATCTTTACCCGCCGCGTGGGCCAGTTCGTCGAGGAAACATTCGTGCGAAAAGGCCAGCGTGGAACTGGTTACCGAGCGCCACCAGAACATCGGTACGTGAATGTCGGCGTAGACAAACAGATTCTTCATGTTCGGTATTTCGTAGGCCTGATGGCTGATGCCCTCGGTCATGGTCTGATCCAGCTTGGTTTTGTCGTTATTCGGGTTCAGAAACGACATGATAGTCGGCGCGATGACCTTGTGCTGGAAGGCCGTGAGCTTCCCGTCGGCCGAAACACCGCCTTTGAGCGCCGAGAAGGTCGCCGGGCGGAACGGCCCCAGCTGTGTATCGTCTTCGCGGGTCCAGATCAGTTTGACCGGCTTTTTGACAGCTTTGGTCAGATGAACGGCTTCGATGATGAAATCAATGGCTAAGCGGCGGCCAAACCCGCCACCGCTGAAGGCGGTGTGTAGTGTAACATCGTCGGCTTTCAGGCCGAAAAGAGCCGGAATGTCACGCAGGATATCAGACGGTACCTGTGTCGACGTCCAGATTTCCAGCTTGTTGTCTGCCTTCCAGTGGGCCGTACAGTTCATGGCCTCCATCGGCGAATGGGCGACAAACGGCGTTTCATAAAACGCCTCAACCTGTTTTCCCGCTTCACCGAAAGCCTTGTCAAAATCGCCGGTACTGGCATCCACGACGCCTTCTTTTGCGGCCAGTTCACGGAGCGACTGCGCATAGGCCTGCGAGCTGAACGTGTCTTTACCCTGATAATCCCAGTCGGTTTTCAGGGCTTTGCGGCCCTTTAGGGCAGCCCAGTAGTTTCTGGCAATGACCGCTACACCGGTTGATTTGTAAACGCCGAATACCCGCTCCACTTCCAGCACCTGCTCAACGCCGGCAATGTTCATCGTTGCGGTTTTGTCGTAGCTTTTCAGCCTGGCGCCGAAGACCGGGCAGTGTTCCACCGAGGCATACACCATTCCCGGCACGTCGGCGTCGATGCCAAACACGGCTTTACCCGACACTTTCAGCGGTACATCCTGCCGTTTGATGGATTTGCCGATCAGTTTAAAGTCTTTCGGGTCTTTCAGCACCGGGCTTTTCGGTACGTCAAGCTTCGACGCGGCTTCGGCCAGGTCGCCGTAGCTGAGGCTCTTGCCGGATGGCTTGTGGACCACCTTTGCGTTTTCGGCATAACACTCCGATGCCGGAACACCCCACTGCTGACTGGCGGCGGTGATGAGCATTTCTTTCGCGGCAGCACCCGCCTTCCGCATATCGTTGTAGCTGGACCGTACGGAAAAGCTGCC
Organism: Arsenicibacter rosenii; assembly: GCF_001870735.1. Lineage (GTDB taxonomy): Bacteria > Bacteroidota > Bacteroidia > Cytophagales > Spirosomataceae > Arsenicibacter > Arsenicibacter rosenii. The sequence goes on from NZ_MORL01000002.1 coordinate 311,146, forward strand.
GCCCGAAAACTGGGCGTCTCCGAACTTACTTTCGCCCCCGGTTTGCCGCACGGTGTACTGGTCAGGCGAAAGCTCCAGCTCCTCCGCAATCAGGACGGGAATCGACTGAAACGTGCCCTGACCGATCTCCGGTTTTGAATTGAACAGGGTGATTTTCCCCGATTTTTCGATGATGATATAGGGCGTAAACGTATAGCCCGGGTCCGGTGCCGCTGACCGCAGCGTCTGGACGGTATCGGACATATCCGTGGCATTGGCCGACGAAATCCCGAGCACAAATGCGGTGCCCGACAGGCCTGCATACCGCAGGAAGTCACGGCGGTTGACAGTAGTGTTTTTGGGAGCAGACATGATTATCGGGACGCTTGTTTAGGTGATTTCTTTACCGTACCGGCTTCGGTCTTCAGCGTAGCCGCTGCCGAATGAATCGCTTTCCGGATGCGGTTGTAGGTGCCGCAGCGGCAGATATTACCGGCCATGTAGGCATCAATATCGTCGTCGGTCGGGTTCGGATTGCTTTTCAGCAAGGCTACGGCGCTCATGATCTGTCCCGACTGGCAGTAGCCGCACTGAGGCACCTGCTCCTGGATCCAGGCTTTCTGGACAACATGGTCGATATTGGCCGAAATACCTTCAATCGTGGTGATCTTGCTCGTTGCTTTCACGGTCGAAACCGGTGTCTGGCAGGAGCGGACGGGTTGTCCGTCGAGGTGAATGGTACAGGCTCCGCAAAGGCCCATACCACAGCCAAACTTAGTGCCCTTCAGGCCCGCATAGTCGCGGATGACCCATAGCATCGGCGTATCCGGTTCGGCTTCGATGGTTGTTCGTTTGCCGTTGATGGTAAGCGTGTATGTTTTCACGGGAGTACGTTTTTTATTTATCTAAGGTAAGTTGTTTACTGAAATTATACGCCAGCATGACATTCCACATAAAAGGTCTGTTGCCGGGAACATCAGACCGGAAGGTCTGGCTGATGGCTGACTGACGCGTAAACGGGATACGCTTCTTCGACAAAATTGCCGTTCCGGAAAAAGGTCCCCATGTCCCCGTTGGTGTATAGCAGATAAACCGTCGGAAAGATGGTACACCGGCGAGCAAAAAACAAGCAGACAGGCAGTTATGTGATTCACCAATAGTGTGTTAGATTATAGGGTATGCAAAATTAAGCAGTATACCTGCGCACGCCTTTACCGGTTTTACGGTTTTACCTACCACTTTTACGGATTGCCGGAAAACGGATTGGTTTCGTACGTAGTTTTGATCAAAAAGACGATTATGATCATTTACGATACCATCCGGAAATACAGCGAAACGTTTAACAACAAAACGCTGCATCCGCTCATTAATCTGGTTGATCTGAGTAGGTCGGCGCCGCTGGAAAGAACGCGTTTCCGGCTGGATTTCTACGCCGTTATCATTAAGGAAACTATGTGCGGTGATCTGCGGTATGGCAATCAGTACTATGATTATGCAGAAGGAACAATCGTATTCATCGGTCCCGGGCAGGTGATAGCCAGTGAACCGGAAGGCGAACGGCATCAGCCCTATGGCAAGGCGCTCATTTTTCATCCTGACCTGATCAAGGGCACCAGCCTGGGCAGGCAGATACACGAATACTCGTTTTTCAGCTATCAGTCCAACGAGGCGCTTCACTTGTCTGACAGTGAGCGGGGTACTGTTGACACGTGTTTCCGTAATATTGCGGTAGAGATCGGGCAGAACATCGACCGCCACAGCAAAAAACTGATTGTGGCAAATCTGGAGTTACTCCTGAAATACTGCACCCGTTTTTATGACCGGCAGTTTATTACCCGGGAGCATATCAATCATGGGATTATCAGCCAGTTTGACGAAAAGCTGACGGCTTACCTGCTGAGCGACAAACTGAAAACCCATGGTTTGCCGGGCGTTGCTTATTTTGCCGCTGAGCTACATCTGTCGCCCAACTACTTCGGTGATTTGATTAAGAAGGAGACGGGGAAATCGGCCCTCGAATACATACAGCTCCAGGTGTTAGAGCTGGCGAAGGAACGGATTTTTGATACGACAAAGTCTGTGAGCGAAATCGCCTACGAACTGGGCTTTACATACCCGCAGCATTTTACCCGGTTTTTTAAGCAGAAGACGGGCATGTCTCCGAATGAATACCGGCAGACGGCCTGATACGCCATCGGAGTACCGGTCCGGTCTGCCTGCCGTAGTCAACGCGACCGCTAAGATGTTTTCTACTATATCCGGGTATTGATATCCGCAGGCTTTACCGCTTTCCTTTTACCGCATAGCTAATTGAAACCAGGAGCATAAGCACGGCCAGACACCCTAATGCAATACTCAGGGAGAAACGCTGGGCGACAAAACCCAGCAGGGCAGGACCAGCCAGCATACCGGTATATCCCATGGTTGTGATAGCAGATATACTTACGGTTGGAGCAATGCCCGGGAGTCTGCCGGCTTCACTGAAGAATACTGGTACCACGTTGGCCGCTCCCAGGCCCAGGAGCACAAATCCGGCCATTGCTCCGGCTACCCAAGGGCTTAAAACAGCCAGGCTCAGGCCGATGGCGCCGAGCAAACTACCGGCTACCACAACGGTTTTCGCATCCAGGCGGGCGATCAGCTTGTCTCCGGCCAGCCGCATGATGGCCATGGCAACGGAAAAGGCCGCGTAGCCGACGCCTGCAAACTCCGGTATAATGCCTTTGACATCGCGCAGAAAAACGGCACTCCAGTCGAGCACGGCTCCTTCGGCCAGAAAAACGGCAAAACACATCAGTCCCAGAAACAAGACACTGCCGTTCAGCCATTTAAAGGATTGGTTGCTGCCGGGAGCGCCTTCGTCGTTGGTTGAAAATCTGGCAATAGCCTCTTTTTCGGTTGCTGGCGGAAACAGGTTTTTATACTGGGTCAGGCTGATGATAATCATCAGTGCGGCAATGCTGATAATGGCATAGAGCGGGCTAAGGCCCAGTTTAATCAGAAAGCCCAGACCCAGAGAGCCTAACAGACCGCCTACGCTGAACAATCCGTGTAAAAACGACATGATCGGCTTGCCATACAGATTCTGCACCTGTACGCCGTGGGCATTCATGGCGACGTCGATGGTACCGATGCTGGCGCCGAAAACAAACAGGGTGACAGCCATGGCCGGTGTTGACGGCAGAATAAGCAATAAGGGCAAAACCAGTGCCATGATCAGTGCGGCTCCGGTCATAATGAGACGGCTGCCGAACCGTCCGGCCAGCCAGCCGGAGACCGGCATCATCAGCATGGCACCACCGCCCAGCAGCAAAAGCAGCAGGCCCAGATTGGCGTCGTTCAGCGCCAGCCGGTCTTTGGCAAAGGGAATCATAGGTGCCCAGCTCGACATGCCCAGGCCACAAACCAGAAAAATCAGCTGGGTGGCCATGCGGGCTTTTTCTATTTGTCTGGTCGGGAGTAACGTTTCCATAGGTTGAAGGGATAGGGATCGCAAATCTGTGCCAAAATACGGCTTAACTTCGTGTTTGCAACCCGCCGCGCAACCAGAAAAACATCAACAGACCTCAGGACTGCGTGTACGGTCCGGTTTTGAAAGCGGCAGGCTGTATTCAGGGCTTTCAGCGAGGAGCTTTCCGGATTTGTGTAAAGGTAAGAGAGCCCTTCAGTCGTGCATCAATAGCATCAAGCGAAGGATTCGTATTTCGTATCCACTGACAGTCTGTCTCAAAAGTAGTGTCGGGATAAGTGGTTTCGAAAGATGTAATAATGCGCTTATGTACGCCGGCTTCGTAGTCTACAATAAAGTTGGCTTCCCACCGCGGTGCATACGCGTAGAGGGCGGCATACATCATTTTTGCTGTTGGCTCATCGACGCCCGTCGTTAGGCATGCCTCAAAAAACATGCGGTGTATAGCCAGCCATTTCTCCTGTTTGTGTTTGCAATGATAAGCATGGACGATAAAGGCATTCCGGTAATCAGCGGTGTAGGGTGAACCGGCTAGCGTCCGGGCTTGCTCAGGAAGCGATGTACTATCAATGATTACACCGTCAGGAACCACCCAGATCTTACCGGCCTCATCGACAAAACCAAAGCCGGTTTTTATACGCAGCCCATATAGCTGACCCTGCGCATTGAGGTATTGTACGACCGGTGCGCCAACAAATTTTCGTTCAGGCTTTATTATACAGGCGGCCGAAAAAAAGATTGCCGTCAGACAGTAAACCAATAGTTTTTTGTTCATGGCTGGAGGAAAGGAATGAATCTTATTCTGACGCCAATATACGATCCGGTTACCAGATAAGACAATAAGTTTTGGTTCGTTTTCCTAAACACACAAAGGATGGGTCATCTTTAGGATATTCTGTTCAGTTTTTGGGAGCTAACGACCGGAAGTGTAGCGGTCTGCCTGATATTGACAGGAAAATTCGGGATAATGCAAGCGGCAATCCATCCGGGCTTACCGCTTGCATTATCTCCCTGACCGCTGTCAGTTATTGCTTCTTCTGAAACTGATAGGCAATGCCGAAGTGTGCATAGAAAACACCGCTTTTAAAGTTGGCGCGGGCGTAGGGCGACAACTCAAACGCGACCCGCAGGTTCGGAATGCTGTGGATAGGGGCAACCCGAACCCCGGCATGCAGCGAGTACCCTTCCAGAATGTCAGCATCGTTGAGCTGATTCAGGGCGTTGAACCGTATACCCAGCCCCGTGTAATAATTGACAAATTCCTTCCGGCTGACGTTGACCATGGGAGCCACCGTAGTACTCAACGACCCAAACAGCGTATTAAACTGCATCCGGCCGTCGAGCCAAACGGCTTTGTTAGGGTTAGTGCTGACCGAAAACAGCGAACTGAACGGATAATAGGCTACCGAAGCCTGACTAAAGGCGGCAACCGATAGCAGCACACCCGCAGCTGACAAGACAATACGTTTCATGCTGCGAATAAGGCGTTTTTTAGCCATCTGTCCAATCTTTTTTAGGCAATGACCGCCCTAGGTCTGAATGACACCGACATTGAACGGCCGTGTGATCGGGGCGTGATTGGCGGCCGCAATACCTTCCGACAGGGTCTGACGGGTCTGCAACGGATCAATCACGGCATCAACCCACAAGCGCGAAGCGGCGTAGTAGGGCGATAGCTGAGCGTTATACTGATCGGTGATTTTCTGTAGCAAAGCCTGTTCTTCGTCGGGTGCCAGCGGCTGGCCTTTAGCTTTCATGGTGGCCACCTGAATCTGTACCAGGGTTTTGGCCGCAGATGCCCCGCTCATCACCGCCATCTGCGCCGTTGGCCAGGCCAGCATCAGACGCGGATCGTAGGCCTTGCCGCACATAGCGTAATTACCGGCTCCGTAGCTGTTGCCGATCACCACGGTAAACTTCGGTACCACCGAATTGGCCATGGCATTTACCATCTTGGCACCGTCTTTAATGATACCGCCCTGCTCGGAACGGCTGCCAACCATAAACCCGGTTACGTCCTGTAAAAACACCAGCGGAATGCGTTTCTGGTTGCAGTTCATGATAAAGCGCGCGGCTTTGTCGGCGGCATCGCCGTAAATCACACCGCCCATCTGCATTTCCGGTGCCTGACCAGTCCGCCCTTTTGCCTTAACAACCTTCCGCTGATTGGCGACGATGCCCACTGCCCAGCCATCAATCCGCGCATAGCCGCACAGCAGCGATTTGCCGTAGAGCGGTTTATATTCGTCAAATTCAGACTTGTCGACCAGCCGCTCAATGAGTTCGAGCATGTCGTAGGGCTTCACCCGGTCGACGGGCAGCAGCTGATAAATATCTTCGGGGGCTTTGGCCGGTGGTGCCGGTGTGGCGCGGTCGAAACCCGCTGTTTCGGTATGGCCCAGCTTGTCGAAGATGCGTTTGATCGCGTCGAGGCAGCTTGGGTCGTCGGGGTATTTGTTGTCGGTGACGCCCGAAATTTCGCAGTGCGTACTGGCGCCGCCCAGCGTCTCGGCATCAACATCTTCGCCGACGGAGGCTTTAACCAGATAAGGCCCCGCCAGAAAAATAGAGCCGGTCCCTTCAACGATCAGGGCTTCGTCGGACATGATAGGCAGGTAAGCCCCTCCGGCCACACAGCTGCCCATGATGGCAGCGACCTGTAAAATGCCCATCGACGACATCATGGCATTGTTACGGAACGTGCGGCCGAAATGCTCCTTATCGGCAAAGACTTCATCCTGAAGCGGGAGGTATACACCGGCGCTGTCGACCAGGTAGATGATAGGCAGCCGGTTTTCCATGGCAATTTCCTGCGCACGGAGGTTTTTTTTGGCCGTAACCGGAAACCAGGCACCGGCTTTTACGGTAGCGTCGTTGGCAACAATGACGCATTGCCGGCCCGAGACATAACCAATTCCGGCCACCACGCCTGCGGAGGGGCACCCGCCATGTTCGGCATACATACCCTCACCGGCAAAGAGGCCGATTTCAACAAACGGCCGGTCATCGTCGGTCAGGTACGCAATCCGTTCGCGGGCGGTTAGTTTGCCTTTGCGGTGCTGGTCGTCAATTTTCTTTTGTCCGCCACCCAGTTGGGTTTGGGCTGTTTTCTGGCGGAGTTCGTCTACTAAAAGGTCAAGTGATGAAGTGTACATAGCAATAGCGCGGGCGTTTCGGCCCGCATTAAGGATAAGCAGACAGCCGGAAACGTACGACAAAAGTGCTACTTCGTTGTATCAACGGTAACCGTTGCCGACCGGCCCGGGGTAACAGCCTGATTCGCCGGTGTGCCTTTGTCTTTCCGGCCAAACAGGGAGAAATGTACATACCGCTTTGGGTTTTCGCGGAAGTCGGTCAGGAGTCGCTCCAGACTGACGGTTGTGGCATTGACGTTGGCATACAGGGCCTCGTCGGATGTCAGTTTGCCGATTGAGCCTTTGCCCTGCTGAATACCGGCCAGCAGTTTCTGCAGGTTGGCTACGGTCTGGTTGGCGGTGGCCAGTGTCTGCCGTAGTTGCAGGGCGTTCAGTGAGTCAGCAAAGGTGCTGGCTTTCGCCAGAATGGGTTTTACCTGTTTTTCGGTTTCGGCCAACGATGCCGACAAGCGGTTTACGTTGGCGAGCGTTGCCCGCAGGGCGGCCCGGTTTTCCTGAACGGTCAGGTCAAGGGTTCCGGTCACTTTATTGGCTCCGGCCAGTGTCTGGTTCAGAATGGCAGCGGTTTTATCAAAGGACAGCACAATCCGGTTCAGGTTGCGGGTCAGCGAGTCAACGTTGTTCAGGACCGGGGTAGCCTTGTTGCTGAGCGTGGCTACCATGCCCGATTCTTTAACTGCAACGAGCCGGCCACCGTCTTCCATTACCTGTCCTTTCTGATTGACTTCCAGCCGGATAAGTTTGCCGCCCAGGAGGCCGTTGTCGGCCAGGATCGCTTTTGAGCCTTCGCCCACAGCAAGGTCTTTCCGGATGTCGAGTGTTACCAGCATTTGATTCTGCTGGTCCTGAAGGATTTTAATTGTCTTGACACGCCCTACGGTAAAGCCGTTGACCTGTACCGGGTTCGACACGGTCAGCCCGTCTACATTGTCGTAAATAGCCTCATACTGCCGGTTGCTTGAAAAGAAATCAGAACCTTTTAAAAAATTAAAGCCAAAATAAAGCATCGCCAGCGCGACGACTGCCAATATACCTACCTTCGTTTCCTGCGAGAGTTTCATAGTCAATAATGAACGTGTGAAAGAGCGGCAGAATGAGATGTCCGGCCAGAGTCCTGCTGTTTTTCAGGCTTTGTTTTTGCTCAGTTCACTACCTTAACTTCCGATTTGTTGCGAAAGTACAACATCTCAGAGAGTTTGAATAGTTTGATCCGGGTGAAATCTTTCTTTAGCCTACAACCCAAACGGACCGGTGGAATGTTTAATCCGCCGATTCAATTTCCTGCTTATATTGAGCAAAGGCTTTAAAAAGGGCAAAGGCAATCTCTTCCTGACCTTCTTCGGAGGCCAGATACGCTTCTTCGTTCGGGTTAGTCAGGAAGCCGGTTTCGACCAGTACACTGGGCATGGTTGTCCGCCATAGTACCACAAATCCGGCTTGTTTTACGCCGCGGCTATGCCGTTCGGCGTTGCTGTTGAAGCTGCGCTCCACCTTTTCGGCAAAGTTGATGCTGCTGCCCATAAAGGCGTGCTGGTAATTGGCCAGCATGATGTGGGCCAGCGGCGAGTTCGGGTTAAACCCCTTGTATGTCTGCTGGTAATTGGCTTCCTGCAGGATAACCGAGTTCTCCCGTTTGGCTACTTCGAGGTTGCCTTCGGTTTTGTGAAGCCCCAGCGTATAGGTTTCCGTGCCATATAACCGGCTCGACTGCGCATTGGCGTTGACGTGAATCGAAATAAACAGGTCGGCCCGGTTGCGGTTAGCAATGGCAGAGCGCTCGGCGAGTTCGACAAAGTGATCGCTGGCCCGCGTCAGAATAACCCGGACGTTCGGCATTTCGGTTTTTATCTGCCGCGCCAGCTGTAATCCGATTTTCAGCACAATCCGTGACTCGCGGTTACGTTTTGTCATACAGCCGGGGTCCTTGCCACCGTGGCCGGGATCGATTACGACCGTACGCAGCCGGTTTGGCCCGCCTTCCGGGGTGGCTGGCTGGCTGTTGGCGATGGTGTCCTGAAATACCGGCTGTTGCTGAACCGTCAGCGCCAGTAAGGGCCATACCAGGATCATAACAGGCCCGCCGATTGTGCCAAACAGGACTTTAATAATTTTTAACGGCACAATCTGTTTGAAAGCAATGATTGGAAAAGCCTTCGTCATAACTTTGCATAACCCGGGTTGTGGGTATTTTAGTAAATCTAATGTCTTTGACAAAACTGGTAAATACATACTTTATTATACGGACCGTATCAAAATGCGTATCGGGAGCCATTTTGATCGGGCTGGTGCTTCTGTTTCAGGTAACTCAGGCACAGACAGTACCACAACAACCGGCTAAAGGTGGTCTTCCGGCTCCGCCCACACCGGCACAGACCGTACCGGATAAGCCAACCGGCTCGCCGGGGGTGATCCGTGCCCTCTCCGGCCGTGACTCCTCTGCCGTTGCCGGCCGCGATACCCTGCGGCAGGATTCCCTTAAAACAGACGATAGTTTCCGGACAACGGTCACCTATTCGTCGAGGGATTCAACCATTTATTCGGCCAACGGGCAGATTATGGAACTGTACGGTGATGCAAAGGTAACATACGGCGATATAGCACTCAACGCCGACTACATCCGGCTGAACTATACGACCAACGAAGTATATGCCAAAGGCCGTTACGATTCGACCTCCCGGAAGATGGTTGGTCTGCCGGTTTTTAAGGATGGTGCCGACCAGTATGATACCAAAGAAATCCGGTACAATTTTCGGACCAAAAAGGGAAAAATTCAGGGTGTTGTTACGCAGCAGGGCGAAGGTAATATTCGCGGGAAGGATGTTAAGAAAGATGCCGACGACAATATGTATATCCGGGGAGCTATCTATACCACCTGTAACCTGGCCACACCACACTTCCACATTAACGCTACCAAGCTGAAAGTTGTTCATAATAAACAGGTAATTGCCGGACCCTTTAATCTGGTAGTCAATCAGATACCGCTGCCGATCGGGTTGCCGTTCGGGTTTTTTCCGTTTCCGAAGAAAAAGGACAACGGGGTGTCAGGCATTCTGATGCCGCAATATGGTGAGGAACCCAACGGGCGGGGTTATTATCTGCGCGACGGAGGGTATTACTGGGCGGTAAATGAGCATTTGGGCCTGCAGTTCCGCGGGCAGATTTATTCTAAAGGAAGCTGGGGCCTTGGCACGACAGCCGCCTACAACAAACGCTACTATTACAGCGGCGGATTTGACCTGCGCTATGCCCGCAACCGCTCCGGCGACCGCGTCGATACAACCCAGAGTCCGCGGAACGATTTTTCGATTACATGGTCCCATTCTCCCGTGCCGCGCGGGCGGGGAACGTTCTCGGCCAACGTAAACGTGACCAGCAACAGCTATAACTCGACGAACTCCTATGATGTGCAGCGGTATACATCCAACGTAGCCGGTTCATCGGTGCAGTATAACCGGACGTTTGGGCAGTATGTGCGGTCAGGGGCGAGTTTCCGGGTAAACCAGCAGTTTGGGCAGATCAACCCGGTAACCTTCCGGAAAGAAAACGGTAAGACCGACATCTCTACGGATTTCAACCTTGGGGTTAACCAGATCTCGCCTTTTGCGCTGAACGGCGGTTCGGGCCGGTGGTATGAAAGCTTCCGGGTTGGTTTTGATTTCCGTGGTCAGGCAACCATTAATAACACCCGCCGCACGCAGGTAGATACCACAGGCCTTGGCTTTACCGTCATTCCGCCGGATGGCGTAATCTTAAAAAGCCGGGCCGAGTACATTGCCGACAGTATTGCCCGGGCGCAGGCTATCCGTGACGGGCAAGTGGTAACGGACCCGAATATATTTGCCTTTAGCTGGGGTAACCGTGAAACAATCTGGCGGAATGGTACGATCCAGAGTTCATACAGTATCCCGATTTCGCTGCCTAACGTGAAGCTGTTTAAGTACATCAACCTGACGCCGGGCTTCTCGCTGGCCGGAGATCTGTACACCAAGAAGCTCAACTACACGTATATCCCATCGCAGAAAGGCGTCCGGATCGATACACTGAAAGGGCTGTTCCCGACCTACAATTTTGCGGTAAACGCCAGCATGAACACGCGGGTATACGGGACGTTCTTCTTCAAAGGCAAACGCCTGCAGGCAATCCGGCACACGCTGGCACCGTCCATTGCGTTCAGCTATGTACCGGACTTTTCCAATCCGTCGTTCGGGATGTTTCAGGAACTGCCGGAGGAGCTGGGGCTGCCGTCGTATAAGCGCCGGATTTCGCGTTTCCGCGGCTTAGGTGGTTCGGCCGGATCGGCCACGTCGGGGCAGTCGGCGTTTATTTCGTTTGGTTTCGTGAACCAGCTCGAAATGAAAGTCCGGTCGCGCAGCGATTCGGCGGGCAGCGAGTTCAAGAAAATTCCGATTTTTGATAACATCAGCATGACCGGCAGCTACAACATGCTGGCGGCCGAATATAAGCTGTCGAATATAAACCTGAGCGCCAACACGCAGATTTTCAAGAATATCAGCTTCAACTTCTCGGCTACCTTTGATCCGTACAGCTATGTAGAAGTGCCCACCAGTTCAACGGCATCAACCTCGGGCGTCCGGAATTTCGTCCGTGTCAACCGCTATGCTGTATCCGAAGGGCAAGGACTGGCCCACCTGCAAAGTGCGCAGATCTTCCTGAGCGGCCGGCTGGCCCCTCCGGGTGCCGATAAGTCAAAACGCCCTGTTCCGGGCGCATCAGACGCGACCATGCGGGCCATCAATACCAATCCGGACCTGTATGTCGACTTTAATATCCCCTGGTCGCTCAACGCCAGCTATTCGTTCGGGGTCAGCAATTATCCGGGAGCGCCAAGTGCTATCATCCAGACCCTCAACCTGACGGGTGATTTCAGCCTGACGCCGAAGTGGAAATTTACGTTCAGTACAGGGTTTGACTTCCAGGCAAAACGCCCGTCGCTGACCACCGTAGGGGCCACGCGTGACCTGCACTGCTGGGATATGTCGTTTAACTGGACACCGTTTGCGGGCAGTGCCCAGCGGGTCAGTAACTACTCGTTTGAATTACGCGCCCGTTCGTCCATTCTTCAGGAGCTTAAGCTCAGCCGTCGCCGGAGTTTCTACGACCGGGGCGGATTCTAGGAAGATGTACGATGTACGATGTACGATGTACGAGTGACGATGTACGATTTGTGTATGAACTCACGGATTCATAAGCTGACCGGGGCGGTTTCTAATAACAAAAAAGCGGGTAAGGAGCTCTTACCCGCTTTTTTGTTAATGAACCGGCGTTTGCCACGAAGGAACGGGTTCGTTGAGCGATGGATTGATGCGTTCCTGCACCGGGTTCATCGGCCCCGTGTTGGTTTCGAGATAGTGCTTGAAGCGTTTGATGTCGTCCTTGATCATTTTCTTAAAGACCGGGTTGAACAGGCTGGCCAGGGCTTCGCCCACCAGTCCTTCCGGAGCCCGGTACTTGATGGTAGCGATGATGGTTGTGCCTCCGTCGGGTGCGTCAATAAACTGGACTTCTCCTGAGTTATCGACGGTGGCCCCCGGGACAGAGCGCCACATCAGCCGGTTATTGGTATCTTCTTCGGTGATTTCGGCATCCCATTCAATTTTTGACATCGACTGAACGGTCTGATTCTGCACGTCGAGGCGTGCGACCCAGTGCGAGCGTTTGGCGTCGAGTTGCTCCACACGTTCGAGGTGATGCATGAAGCGGGGCAGGTTTTCGAGCTGCCGCCAATGCTGGTATACGTCGGCACGCGGCTGCTCAACCGTGACGGTCTGATGGATCTCCATCACTTTGGTTTCGGTTTTACCGTCTGCCGTATTACGGCCGATAGCCTCGTTAACCGGGCAGTGACCGGTTGCGCCGCGGAAGGCGAGTGCGCCGCCGATAGCGGCGAGCAAGGCCCCGCCGATACCGCCCCGGCGCAGGCCGATAGTGGCCAGCAGGGCCCCGCCGCCCATTGAGGCCCATCGTTCGTTTTTGCCGATATTGATCCGGCTTGAGCCACTTGCAATCGGATCGACCGGTACTGTCCGCAGCACCAGCGCGTTTTTGTTGTTCGTTGCCATAGTCGTCAGGTTATGTATTACTCTATTTGTTAACCGGGCTAATGGCAAAATGTTGGGGTTAATCAGGGAACGGGATGGGCATAAAACCAAAACGCCCCGCTACAGGTCATGCAGCGGGGCGTTTTGTAAGCTGTATGCGCATTACTTCATGCCGTATTTCTTACGGAACTTGTCAACGCGGCCAGTGATGTCGAGAAGAACGTTCTTGCCAGTATAGAAAGGGTGTGACTGTGAGCTCACCTCGATCTTAACCAGTGGATACGTTTGACCTTCGAATTCGATTGAGTCTTTTGTTTGGACTGTCGAACGAGTTACGAATTTATAATCACTCGACAGATCGTGGAATACCACGTCGCGATACTCCGGGTGAATGCCTTTTTTCATAGTATTTCTTTGATTTTCTTGCCTTTGCTCGGTTGCCGACCGAAAAGGACTGCAAAAATAACTAGTTTTGGGCTGGTTTACAACAAATTGACGCCGGATTTCTTTTTTAGACCGCTGAGTAGATTTCATAGCGGCTGATTTTGGGCCGGACCGGAATATTTTCTAATTTTCGATACTGGTTCAGGCCACAGGCGGGCCGGCTTTTTTCCTCTTCCAGAAATTAGACTATTCGAAGTTTTTACGATTTCGATATGATATTCATCACAGCTTCATCTAAGTGGTTAATGATTAGCACTTACTAGTTGTCAGATAAGTGCACTAGAGTTTGATTTTTCGAAGGAATTGCAAAAACATGACACCTTTTCGTTTGCTTTTGCGTCTATCGGAATAGTACCTTTAACGAATAGTTCATTTTGGCGGAGAGCCATTTTGCGATAAACAGATCATTTACGATAAACAACCAATAACCATGTACGTCATCAAACGTGATGGCCGGCGCGAATCGGTAAAATTTGACAAAATTACTGCTCGGATTGAGCGACTCTGCTATGGGCTCGACCCGGTTCATGTGCATCCGATTGAGGTGGCCATGAAGGTTGTTAACGGCTTGTATGACGGGGTTAAAACAACCGAATTAGACAACCTGGCCGCTGAGACAGCGGCTTCGATGACCACGAAGCACCCGGATTATGCCATCCTGGCGGCACGCCTGGCCATCTCAAACCTCCACAAGGAAACCCAGAAGTCGTTTTCCGGAACGATCAAGCGGTTGTATAACTATGTGGATCCGAAAACGGGCGAAAGCGCAGCCCTGATCTCAAAAGAGGTGTATGACGTAATCCGGAAAAATGCGTCGCTCCTCGACTCCTCGATTATCTATGACCGCGACTATGGCTATGATTATTTCGGATATAAGACACTGGAAAAATCATACCTGCTCAAAATGGAAGGTAAGATCGCTGAACGTCCGCAACATATGCTGATGCGGGTGGCAGTCGGGATTCACCAGGACGATATCGAAGCCGCCATTGAGACATATAACTTACTGAGTGAGAGATGGTTTACGCATGCTACGCCAACGCTTTTCAACGCGGGTACGCCGAAACCACAGATGTCGAGCTGCTTCCTGCTGACAATGAAAGACGACAGCATTGAGGGCATTTACGATACCCTGAAGCAAACAGCTAAGATTTCGCAGTCGGCGGGTGGTATCGGCCTGAGCATCCACAATGTGCGGGCAACCGGTACTTACATCAAAGGCACCAACGGTACGTCAAACGGGATTGTACCGATGTTGCGTGTGTTCAACGACACAGCCCGGTATGTAGATCAGGGAGGCGGAAAACGGAAAGGTTCGTTCGCCATTTATCTTGAACCATGGCATGCTGATATCTTCGACTTTTTGGATTTGAAGAAGAATCACGGTAAAGAAGAACTCCGCGCCCGCGATTTATTCTTTGCCCTGTGGGTACCTGATCTGTTCATGAAGCGGGTAGAAGATAACGACACCTGGTCGCTGTTCTGTCCGCACGAATGCCCCGGTTTGGCCGATACATACGGTGAAGAATTCGAAGCCTTATATACACGCTACGAGCGTGAAGGCAAAGCCCGGAAAGTGGTGAAAGCGCAGGACCTGTGGTTCGAAGTGCTGGAATCGCAGACCGAAACCGGTACGCCATACATGCTGTATAAAGACGCAGCGAACAAAAAATCGAACCAGAAAAATCTCGGTACAATCAAGTCGTCGAACCTGTGTACGGAGATCATCGAGTACACGTCGCCGGACGAGGTGGCCGTTTGTAACCTGGCCTCCATTGCACTGCCGAAATTTGTGGTAGCGGGGCCGGACGGGATACTTCGGTTCGATCATCAGAAATTGTACGAAATCACGAAAGTGGCTACGCGCAACCTGAACAAAATTATCGACCTGAACTACTATCCGGTGGAAGAAGCCCGTCGCTCCAATATGCGTCACCGGCCAATCGGTTTAGGGGTGCAGGGACTGGCCGATGCGTTCATTCTGCTGCGCATGCCGTTTGAGTCGGATGAAGCCCGCCGCCTGAACGAAGAGATTTTCGAGACAATCTATTTCGGTGCCATGACGGCCTCGATGGAACTGGCGAAAGTCGAAGGCGCTTACGAGACATGGAAAGGCTCGCCGATTTCGCAGGGTATTTTCCAGTTCGACATGTGGGGGGTAACACCACAGTCGGGCCGCTGGAACTGGGAAGAGCTGCGCAACGAAGTAGTGCAACACGGTGTCCGGAACTCCCTGCTGCTGGCACCGATGCCAACCGCATCGACGAGCCAGATTCTGGGCAATAACGAGTGTTTCGAACCATACACAAGCAATATTTACACCCGTCGGGTATTGTCAGGTGAGTTTGTTGTCGTAAACAAACACCTGCTGCGCGATCTGGTAAAACTGGGTCTGTGGAACGATAGCATGAAAAACATGCTGATCGCGGCCAACGGCTCGGTACAAGCCATCCCGACGATTCCGCAGCATATCAAGGATCTGTACAAAACCGTTTGGGAGATCAAGCAGAAACATATCATCGATATGGCTGCCGACCGCGGTGCGTACATTTGCCAGTCGCAGTCGCTCAACATTCACATTCAGGATCCGAACTTCGGCAAGCTGACGTCGATGCACTTCTACGCGTGGAAGCGTGGTCTGAAGACGGGTATGTACTACCTGCGTACGAAGGCTGCCGCGGATGCCGTTAAGTTCACGGTTGAGAAACAAGCCGAAGCGCAGATCAATCCGGCAGTAGTGGCCGTTCATGAGCAGCCGCTGAACTACCAGCAGTATGCACAGGAGCACGCGGCGCAGGCCGTAGCAGCCCCCGTCGTTACGGATCTGGAGCAGCAATATGCCGCCATCGCCTGTTCGCTCGACGATCCGGAAGGCTGCGAAATGTGCGGAAGTTAGGCTTTAATTACCATCTCAGTAGCTACAGTTTTGTGGTATTAACATCAGAACTTGTTAGATGGCAACTAAAGTTGAATTTCAATATATGAATCGATAAATGATCTTAAACGGCATGCTCAAAATAAGTTTGAAGATGATAATTGTGACGTTTGCGAACAATCATTATCACTTCCCTCTGAACTTGTTGTTTTAGGTTAAGTGTTTGTTTATAAGATCAATTGTGCAGGAATTAATAACTGCTCAAGCTATCAGCCTTTACCAGGAGAAAGTACTGTCAATGGGTCAGGCGGCAAGTTTAGTAGGTACGGATAGAATAAACTTCCGGAAACTACTGGCCGATCTTAAAATACCTGTAAATTATGATGTTGATGATTTTCAGGAAGACCTTGAAACGATTACGCAATAAATATTGACAGGTTACTTACCACAACCTCAAAAAAACCGGCCCCCTCAAGGCCGGTTTTTTTGGGCCCACAGGATAGACAAATCCATTAGTTTCATAATCCAACTTCTTAAAGATATAACTTTGTTGTTAATGAAAATATATAATTAGTAACAATTTTGTAGGCGCTAATAGGTATGAGCTTTATTAATGACGTCATTCGGCATCCTGTACTAATCAGTCATTTATCCGGAGCGAATAATTATACCTGGGTGCATTTCAGGGCAGCCTCAAAACTCCTCATCAGTAAGCCATTACGTTATTTTGAGGAGCGGTTTCCGGAGTTTATACGGCTCCATAAGGTGGTGTTGGCTAATCCAACGTGTATAAAAAAGGTTATCCCGCCGCCTACCCTCAAAAAAAGCGGTGCGGTTGAGCTGGAGGATGGTACGCGGTTACCAATCAGCCGCCGCCGATGGAAGGAAATTTCGGATGCTATCACAACAGCGGGTCAGGAAACAGAGCTGACTAAGGACGCACCGGTGATCATGTTTGTTACCGGCGATCGTAATAAAGGCTTACTGCTTCAGCAGTTTATCGAAACTACCTACAGCCCGTATCACGTACACATTATGCCTCAGGCAAACCTGGTTTGCGGGTTATTGAATGAAGTGCCCGCTACTGATCTGCCGGTTTTGATCATCCTTGATACACGGCTGTCATTTCAGGAGTCGTTAAGCGTGGTAAGGCAGTTGAAAAGCAATAAACATACGTCTTTCCTACCTGTTGTTGTACTGGTCCGTGAAGATGAAAAGGAGGGCGTTTATCATCATTTCCTGCACTACGCCAACTCGGTTATCTCTGTTCCCGAACAAAATACAACGTTTGTTGAAACCATAAAATGGCTTTGTGAGTACTGGCTCCGGTTCAACAGGTTACCAAACCAGGTCATTCTCGAAGAATGGGGTATGGTGAGTTGAACCATAGCAACGTAACACAAAAAGCATAGCTGTTTGTATCCGATTATGCTTTTTGTGTTAGTATCAGATAAAAATTTAAAAATAATCTTGTCGTATATGATAAGTTAAGTAACTGAAAGCGTAGTTCTTACGTACAGGCTACGCTCACGGTAATCTTATACTTTCATATGAGATACTTCTTTTGCATAGTAGCGTTTCTACTTAGCACCTCCGTTCAGCAATGAAATTACAATCCGGTTTACGTTTGTGTTTGATGTGTAGGGAAAACGTTGCCGTCAGTGCTGTAAAGCTGACGGCAACGTTGACGTTACCAGGGCGAACTTCCCAGGAGTTTTTCTCCCAGCGGTGAGAGTACGGCTGTCTCATAACGGGTTTTCTCCCAGTTCCGCGGGTCACCGGGAAACGCATAGCCGTCTGGTGCGATACGGTCTTTCCACGAACGGATGCGCCATTGCCGGAGCGCTTCATTGTCTTCTTCGGCAGGCATCATCGAAACATACTGCGCAATCCTGACTTTATTGCCGGAGTGGTTGGGACGGATGCCGTGAGGCTGGGTACTGTTGAATATCAGCAGATCGCCGGCTTCCAGTTTCACTTTCACGATCTTATCGTCAAAACCGGTTATGTCGGGCCGGAACCGGTTACGGTCATCGGGCTGAGTCAGTTTCCAGGTGTCGTAGGTGCGGAACAATTCAGGAATACACTGAAAACCACCCATGTTTTCGTCGGTCTGATCGGCGAGGGCCAGGACGCCCTGCACATTTTGCGGCCGTGTTTCCGGGTCATAGTCCCAGTGAATAAACCCTTTAAACGTGTCCTGCGGCCGTAATGGCATATTGAGGTTACAACGGTCGATGGTTACCCAAAGCTTATCGGTTCCCCAGATATCTACAAACGCATCATATACCCGCTGTGTCTGACGGTTATCCCACAAATACTGATGGTTATAGAGTTCAACCATGCCGCTGCCGACCAGCTCTTTCATCTGCATATCGGCCCGGGGCGGGGCATACCAGGTTGCCGGATCATTGGGGTCTTTCTCTTCGAACTCCCAGATAAATTGGGCCAGTCGCTCGGCCTGTTCTTTAGGAACGGCCTGTTTAATAACGATATAGCCGTTGTGAGTCCAGAACTGCCAGTCTTCCTCCGAGAGTACCCGTAAAGGAACACCGTTTGAGCGGTCGTTTAGTTTCTGGCGGCTGCTGGTGGCCGTCGACGGGTTGCCGGGAATGTCTTTATGGGCCTGATTCGGGCTCATGGTTGGTGTCATGGTCGGGTTCATCGTTTCCATTGGAATAGTAAATTACCGTTATTTGATAAGACAAAAGTAGGCTGGTGTCAGATGGATAACTACACCGATAGTGGCCACTATTTGAACAATATTGATATTTTTGGGAATAAGTTAGTGTCTATAAAAGCAGATAAGGACAAAAATGAAGCTCATCCGCGAAGAGGTACAGCCTGATCAGAACAGTTCGTTCAAGCTCTTTACGCCCAGACTGAACGATTTCTACTACTGGCATTTTCATCCGGAATATGAGCTGGTGTATATCGAAGGGGCCGACGGACCGCGGCATGTCGGTGATCACTTATCACGTTACAGCGGCAGCGATCTGGTATTGATCGGCCCGTATATTCCGCACCTGAATTTCGATTACGGCGTGCGGACCGGCTACCGGAAAGTAGTCGTGCAGATGCAGCCCGATTTTATGGGTATGGCTTTCGCACAAACGCCCGAGCTGTCAGATATTGCCCGGTTGTTGGAGCAGGCGCGGCAGGGCATTGCATTTGACGGAAAAACAAAGCAGGAGGCCGGGCAGAGGCTGCTGCGGTTACACTCGGTAAGTCATTTCCGGCAGTTGATGGAGTTACTGGCTATTTTTCAGTTGCTGGCTACGTCGGCGGAGGCAATGCTGCTCCATAGCCGCCCCGTTGAGCAGGCCTATAACCAGCGGCAACAAGACCGGATTCAGCAGATTTATCGGTTTATCGACCAGCATTATCAGCGCCGGATGGAGGTAAGCGAGCTCGCCGATCTGACGAACCTGACGCCGGCCGCTTTTTGCCGTTACTTCAGGCAAATGACCCGGATGACGTTTACGGAGTATGTCAATCAGTATCGGGTAGTGCAGGCTAAAAAGGGACTGCTACAGGGCCGGTCGGTGACAGAGGCTTGTTTTGAGAGTGGCTTCGAAAGCCTGTCGTATTTCAACCGCGTATTCCGGCGGGTAACCGGCCAGAATCCGTTGCAGTTTAAAAAGGATATGCGGCGGTAGAACAGAGGGTTGCCGATCTTTGCGGAAGATCAACAACCCTTCTGCTCCTGTTACGAATCCGGCTACTTCGCCGCTACAGCCGGAGCGGTTGGGTTAAACACCACCACTTTGTTTTTTATCGGCTTTACCGTTTTCAGGTAGGCATAGATGGCGCCCAGGTCGCGCTCGCTCATGCCGGCATACATGGTCCATGGCATAATCGTCTGCATTTCGCCCTTATTAACCTTGTGTGGCTGATAGCCTTTCGAGAGGTCGTAAGACTTGAAACGGGCGATAAACGCATCTTTAGTCCAGCGGCCGATACCGGTTTCCGGATCAGGGGTAATGTTGGGTGTTTGCAGTGGTCCCATCGGGCTCGCCATTGGGTTACCACCGGCAAAGTCCATACCTGGTACCGGTTTGCCTTGTTCAGCTTTCGTATGGCAGTCGCCGCAGGCGGCTGCATTGGTCAGGTAACGACCCAGTGCTACCTCGTCAGTAGTATCCGGCATGGCCTCAAACGCGGGCTTTTGCGGGATCGTGTTTACAATAAAGTTCAGCGGGAAGTCAAGATGGGCATCCGGAACCTGGTTCTGAATCGGTTGCAGGCTGCGCAGGTAGGCAACGATCGCTTCCGCGTCGTTACGGTCCATATGGCCGTAGCGCGGGTGCGGCATAATCGGAAAAAGCGCCCGGCCGTCTTTGCTGACGCCTGATGTAATCGCGCGCAGTACCTCCCCATCGGTCCAGCCGGTCAGACCGGCGGGGGTAATGTTGCGGGAGTAGACTTCGCCGGGCACACCGACTTCGGGGCCAAACCGTCCGCCGCCTTTGCCCAGACTATTCGGGACCAACGGGGCCGAATAAAGTGACCAGTCGCGGGTGCTGTGGCAATCCATGCAGACACTGACGTGGTTGGCCAGGTATTTGCCCCGTTCAATTTTGGCGGCGGTAGACTGGATTTTCACCGCTTCGGCTGCGCCAACCGATGCTCCCGGCAAACCCAGTTTAACAAATGTAAGCAGACCGGCAACACCGATAAGCAGAATGCCCAGGCCAATGCCGGCATAACGGATAATCTTCTTCATGGGGTGACTTGTTATTGAGGTTACAAAAAGAGGTATATATAGTTTATATCTTGTGGATATAAGGTGACAAGACGTAAAACTGCCTGAATTACTGATGACTAGGCTGAGTGTACCTGTATTTGCATCCTTTTTTTTCAGATGCTACAAAATTGTACACTGGGCGGGCTGCTGACAACCTGAAAACCGGTGAAGCAGCAGAGGAGACGAATAAACCGTGTGAAGTATGGGATCAGTTGTAGGCGGGAGCGGTCATAAAAAAGCCCCGGTCGATGAACATCGCCGGGGCTTCAGAGAAGAGACTAAAAATAGTTATTGAATACCACCCATCCACTTTTTCAGTGGTTTGGCAAAAAGCAGCATCAGAATACCGAAGCCAAGGCTGAAATACGCCACATTCTGGAACATAGCCGGCATCTGCTGAACGTTTTCTTCATCGAAACCGCCTGCAAACAGACCGGCGATCAGGTTACCCAGCGACGCGCCGACAAACCAGATGCCCATCAGCTGACTGACATAGCGTTTCGGCGAAAGTTTGGTGAAGGCACTCAGCCCGACCGGACTCAGACACAGTTCGCCGAGCGTATGGAACAAGTACGTAAAGGTCAGGAAAACCGGCGAGGTCAGCTGGCCGGTAACCGCAATTTTCGACGCAACCACCATGATCAGGTAGCCAAGGCCCAGTAACAGCAAACCCGTTGCCAGTTTGGCCGGAGCCGGGAAGCTGATATTACGATTGGCCAGGAAGATCCAGAGCCCCGCCATAACCGGCGAGAACGTCAGGATAAAGGCAGGGTTGAAGTTCTGGAACCAGCTTGAGGGCATTTGCCAGCCAAACAGGTTCAGGTCGGTATGCCGGTCGGCAAAGATCTGAAGCGAAGACCCCTGCTGTTCGAAACCGGCCCAGAATAAGGCCGCCGCCAGGAAGAACGTAAACAACACGGCAACCCGCTTTTTTTCGACCGGAGTCAGGCCGCCGGCCAACAGAATATAAATGAAGTAGCTCACGGCCACCAGCGAAATGATGGTACCCATGGCCTTCGCCAGTCCCTGGGCGGTTGTCATATCGATCACGCCCGAGAATTGCAGCACCATCAGAATGACCGCCAGACCCACCAGAAATCCGATCAGGGACTTGTTTCCGCCGGTTGCGGCTGCTTCGTCGCTGTTGCCGGTCTTTTTGGGTTCGTTTCCGTACTGGCCGAGGTATTTCTGGCCCAGCGTCCGGAAGGTAACCATGCCAAGGCCCATGCCAACAGCGGCGGCTCCGAAACCATAGTGCCAGCCAACTTTCTGACCCAGATACCCGACGATGGTAATGCCGAGGAAGGAGCCCAGGTTAATACCCATGTAGAAGATTGAAAAAGCCGCATCGCGCCGCGCCCCGCCTTCCGGGTATAATTCGCCGACGATTGAACTGATGTTGGGCTTCAGCAGACCCGTACCGAGCGCTACCACACAAAGGCCGAGGTAGAAAATAGCCGTACCGGCCGGAAAGGCCAGAATAATGTGGCCGAGCATAATAATCAGGCCGCCGTACCAGATAGACTTGCGCTGTCCCAGAATGTTGTCGGCGATCCAGCCGCCGGGAAGCGATAAGAGATAAACCGATGCGGTGTATAAACCATAAATAGCTGCACCTTCTGATTCATTAAGGCCCATGCCGCCGCTGATCTTGTCGAGCAGGAAAAGCAGCAGAATGGCACGCATGCCATAGTAGCTGAAACGTTCCCACATCTCGGTGAAAAACAGCACGTAAAGCCCCGGTGGGTGGCTTTGTTTCTGTGCAGGTGCATTGAGGGTTGATTCCATTAAAAAAAATTGGGTTTTAGTCGCGTTGTAAACGATAAAGTTTGGTAATTAACGACAATATAATCCCTAAAGATACAGGTCAGCCCTAAATCTGCCAAAACCCAGCCTTGCTATGAAATACCGCTACCGCGTTCTCGGCTTTCTTTTCTTTCTGTCGATCATTACCTATCTCGACCGTGTCTGTATTTCGGTCGTCGGGCCGCGCATGAAAAAAGAGCTGGATCTGACCAATGAGCAGTTTGGGTATGTGCTGAGTGCGTTTGCGCTGGCCTATGCGCTGTTCGAAGTCCCGACCGGTACGCTTGGTGACCGGATCGGGCCACGGCGGGTGCTGGCCCGGGTAGTAAGCTGGTGGTCGGCTTTTACGATGCTGACCGGCACGGCGTTTAGTCTTGTGTATCTGGTTGTTATCCGGTTTTTGTTTGGTATGGGTGAGGCTGGTGCATATCCCAACAGCTCGATTGTGATTGCGCGCTGGTTCCCTAAAACCGAAACAGGACGGGCTCAGTCGTTTATCTGGGGGGCCGGGCGGATTGGCGGGGCGTTGTCTCCGCTGATTGTGGTGCCGGTAGCGGCAGCTTTTGGCTGGCGGGCCTCGTTCTGGGTAATGGGTGGCATCGGGCTGGTCTGGGCCCTGGCGTGGTATAGCTGGTTCCGTGACTTCCCGCACGAGAAAAGCGGTCTCTCTCCGGAAGAACGAGCCGAGATAGAAGCCACCCGCAGCTATCAGGCCCATGGCGATGCCCGGAGCCACCGTATTCCGTGGGGCGCCATTTTCCGGAACCGGAATATGTGGGCGATCATGATGATGTTTCACTTTTACATGTACGGGGCCTATTTTTTTACCGGCTGGCTACCGACCTATTTGCAGGAAGGGCGCCAGTTTTCGGAAGATGACATGACCTTGTTTGCCACGCTGCCGTTTTTGCTCGGAGCCCTCGGGTGTTTTACCGGTGGTTACGCCAGCGACTGGCTGGCCAAACGGTATGGCCTGCGTTTTGGCCGGCGGGTGGTCGGGCTGGTAGGCATGTTTGCGTCAAGTGTGGTGATGTTGTCGGCGGCTATGGCAACCAGTAACCAGACGGCGGCCCTGTTGCTTGCGTTAGGCATGGCGTTCAAAGACCTGACCTTGCCGGTTTCGTTTGCCGTCTGCGTCGATGTCGGCCGGAGCAAATCCGGAACGGTGTCGGGAGCCATGAACATGGCCGGCCAGTTGGGCGCATTCTTTCTGGGCATCCTGTTCGGTAAAATCGTTGATGCTACCGGTGATTATAACTACCCGCTTTACCTGATTGCCTTTCTGCTCCTGTGCAGCAGCCTCCTCTGGCTGATCATCGATCCGACGAAAGAAGTGGAACTGGAGTAAAGAGCGAAAGAGTGATAGAGCGAAAGAGTGATAGAGCGAAAGGGCGATAGAGCGAAAGAGTGATAGAGTGAGAGGGTGGCAGCCGTCAGGTAAAGAATCTGCTCGTGACAATGGATAAAGAACAGGGTGGGTATGCATTCGCCAAAGCGACGTTATGCGGTCACTCTTTCAGTCTTTCTGTCTTTCACCGCGCGGCGGCTTATCCGCTATGCGGGTCGCTCTTTCGCTCTTTATCTCTTTCGCTCTTTGGATTTCGATCAGTTTATAAGGTGATTGTCGACATAGGGTGTCAAATCGGGTTATACTTATTTTACCCTCAACAAACGACTCCGACTATGACAATCGCACAACATACTGCCGACGTGGCCGATGCTCCCGCCGGTAACTCCCGAAACGACGCTGTTTCGTTTTCCTGCAAACAGCAGTTTGACAATCTGAGCGCCGCCGAACTGGTTGAACATGCCATCCGGAACGGTGAAGGAGCCCTGACGGATACCGGTGCGCTCGCCTGTGATACCGGTGAGTTTACCGGACGGTCGCCGAAGGACCGGTATATTGTGAAGGACGAAACGACGGCCGATGAGGTGTGGTGGGGCGAGGTCAACATTCCGTTTGATGCGGATAAGTTTGACGGGCTATATCAGAAAATGCTGGCCAATCTGGCCGATAAGACGGTCTACACCCGATCGGCTTATGTCTGCGCACTGCCCGAATACCGGCTCAATGTGCAGGTAATTAATACCAAAGCCTACCATAATCTGTTTTGTTATAACATGTTCCTGCGGCCAACTGCTGAGGAACTTGCCAATTTTACGCCCGATTTTACCGTGATCTGCGATCCTGACTTTCGGGCCGATCCGGCAGTCGACGGCACCCGAAGCGCCAATTTTGCCATTCTGAACCTGACACGCCACATGATTCTGATTGGCGGAACCGGGTATACGGGCGAAATGAAAAAGGGAATTTTCTCGGTTCTGAACTTCAAACTACCCGTTGAGCGGCATACCTTGTCGATGCACAGCTCGGCCAACGAAGGCGAATCCGGTGATGTCGCGGTTTTCTTCGGGTTGTCCGGAACGGGTAAAACCACGCTTTCGGCCGATCCGCACCGGTCGCTGATCGGTGACGACGAACATGGCTGGGGCAGGGACGGGGTCTTCAATTTCGAAGGAGGCTGTTATGCTAAAGTTATTGATTTATCGGCGGAGAAAGAGCCTGAGATTTATAAGGCAATCCGGTTTGGGGCCATTCTTGAAAATACGCGCTACAGGGAAAATACCCGTGAGGTCGACTACGCCAATCGGGAGGTTACGGAAAATACCCGGGTTTCGTACCCGATTCACTTCATCGACAAAGCCAAAGTGCCGTCGGCCGGCGGGGTGCCTAAAAACATCTTTTTCCTGACGGCCGATGCCTTTGGCGTGTTGCCGCCCATTGCGAAACTAACCACCGGCCAGGCGATGTATCATTTTATTTCGGGATATACGGCTAAAGTGGCAGGTACTGAAGTGGGTGTTACGGAGCCTAAAGCTACGTTTTCGGCTTGTTTCGGGGCCGCCTTCATGCCGCTTCATCCAACCCGCTATGCCGAAATGCTGGGCGAGAAGATGAATGAGCACGAAACGGCCGTCTGGCTTATCAATACCGGCTGGACGGGCGGCGCTTACGGCACCGGCGAACGCATGAAACTCCGCTATACCCGCGCCATGATTACAGCCGCTCTGAACGGTGAACTGGCCGATGTAGACTATATAAACCATCCGGTATTCGGTGTGGCGATTCCGCAACATTGCCCGAACGTGCCGGCCGAAATACTGAACCCAGGGGACACGTGGCAGGATAAAGACGATTACGACGCAACGGCGCAGAAGCTCGCCGGGCTGTTCCGCGACAACTTCGGCAAATACGAAGCGTTTGCGAATGACGAAATCCGGGCGGGCGGACCTGTGAACCCGGCGGAATAACCGGTGACGGTAATCGTTGTGAAAACGCGGATTGTTTGGCAACTTTGGTTGGCTAAACAATCCGCGTTTTCTTTAAATCAGCAACCTGTGGTTATTTCCATCCCCTCGTATCTCATTCTTGACTTTTCGGCCGCCAATCCGGACCTGGCTACCCTTGACCTGACCGACACGGCTGTGTTTTCGGACTATGTGTTTGACAAGCTCCGGCAGGCTAACGTCCTGGTCGGGGTGGGCGGCTACAACGAGCATCGGGTGATTTACCGGCGCAGTGCCCATTTTCAGCAAACCGCCGAACCCCGCGAGATTCACTTAGGCATTGATTTGTGGGCCGATGCCGGGACGCCGGTATATGCGCCGCTGGATGGTGTTGTACACAGTTTTCAGGACAACAACAACTTCGGCGATTATGGCCCGACGATTATTCTGGAGCATCAGTACGCAGGCAAACCTCTGTATAGCCTGTATGGCCATCTGAGCCGGTTATCACTCGAGGGGTTGTATGAGGGTAAGCCGGTGAAGGCGGGGGAGACGATTGCGGAGATCGGGCCATATCCGGAGAACGGCAACTGGCCGCCACACCTCCATTTCCAGCTCATGACCGATATGCTTGGTCTGACAGGGGACTTCCCTGGCGTATGCAGCCTGCGCGACCGTGACCGCTACCTGGCCATATGCCCCGACCCGAACCTGTTTTTGGGAATTGAAGGGCTCTAATCCATATCGTCCCTGACGGGGCGGTTGGCCAGTACCCCGTCAGGATAACCTACTTCAACCAGATACAGCCCGTTGGCAGGTGCCGGCGCCCCGAGCTGGCTGCGGTCTCTGGCGAGAATCAGCTCCTCAAACCGTTCGAGCGACAGCCGTCCCTGCCCGATTTCCAGCATTGTCCCGACAATGGTCCGTACCATTCCCCACAGGAAGCGGTTGGCTTTAATGTGAAACGTCAGGCAGCCGGGCGTTGTGTAGCGCCAACAGGCAAAGGTCAGTTCACACTCATAATGCATAACATCCGGCCGGAATTTGCTGAACGACCGGAAATTGCGGTGTCGCAGCAATACCTCGCATGCCTGGTTCATGATCTCAACGTTTAGTTCGGGCCGGAAGTGAAGCGTAAGGTGTTGCCGGAACGCGTCTTTATGGCGGGTGATATGATACTGATAATACCGGGAGCGGGCGGAGAAACGGGCGTGGTCGGTGTCGCGGACCGGGAAAATAGCATGAATGGCAATGTCGGGCGGGAGCATGCAGTTCAGCGAATACAGGAAATCATCGCTTAAAGGCAGCGGACTGTCTACATCAAGATGCACGAACTGTTGCCGGGCATGCACCCCCGCATCCGTGCGCCCGCTGGCAACGATATACATGGGTTTGCCCAGACGCTTCGTCAATACATGGCTGAGTGTTGCCTGAATACTGGTGCCGTTTGCCTGCGTTTGCCAGCCGCTGTAATTCGTCCCCTGATACGAGAGTTCAATAAAATAACGCATACCCGCAAAGGTACAACTTTACTACTGAGGCATGTCGAGTGTGATTGTTGTATAGTAAAAACCGCCGATGGCCGGCCCTGCCACGAATGTATAGTAAGGACGGTTGGCAAGGTTGGTGCCACCGGCTTTGATGAACACCCCGGCTTTCTGAATCCGGTAGTTCAATTGCGCATCGATAGTATGGAAAGCCGGTACCCATCCTGTTGCCAGAGACGATTGCCACAGAAAGCGGCTCTGGTATTTATAGTTTACCGAGAAGCCGAGGCCTTTCCACAGGTTTGCATTCGAAAGCCCCAGATTGGTGATCCATGTCGGTGTATTAAACGCTTCTTCGAGCCCGTCGCCGTTATCGCGCCGATCCAGTTTCGCGAGGGATGCGTTGCCGGTAACGGACCATTTGCCATCAATCGAATACCGTACGCCCAGACTTGCTCCGTAATTATGCACAATCGTTCCGGAGTTGGTCCAGAGCCGATAACGCTCCTGTTTTGTCCGGTCGGCAAAGTAATATGCCAGTGAATCGGGATTACTGCCTTTCGGGATATTGGCCTCTACCTGTGCCATAAAGTTCCGGTACACATTATAGTAGAAATCTGCATCCACAAAGAGCGTCTGATCAAGCCAGATGCCTTTATACCCCACGTCAAAACTGTTAACCTGTTCAGGCTTCAGGTATGTATAGGTATTAGGTTTCAGCAGTCCTTTGTTTTTTTGAATAGCCTGGTCGGTTGTCAGCTTGTTGGTGTTGACATCGGTATTAATAGCTGCCTGAAACGCATCGACCGATGTCCGGAAGTAAGAACGCTCAAAAATCCCCTGCGACATAACCGGTAAGCCTCCGACACGCTTCACCCCCCCTGAATTTACATTCGAGAAGGCTTCGAATAAGGATGGAAAACGATAGCCGTTCTGATACGATGCGCGGAAGTTATGCAGCTCTGCCGGCGAATAAACAGCAGAAATTCTTGGGTTTAGCCGCGCGTTGAAATACTTGTTTTTGTCTATTCGGACAGAACCTGTCAGTTTCAGCTTGTTGCTGAACAAGTCTTTGGATACTTGTACAAATCCACCGCCTTTGGTATACACCAGATTGGCGTCCGGCTTTTCGGGATTGATAAAATAGTTGCCATCCGGAAAGACCACATATTGCCGGTAGTCAAAGCCGGTCAGGAGCCGGATGCCGGTTTTTTGGCGGAATGCTGCCCATGCGCTTTTTGTAGGTTCAAACTGCCCTTCCAGATGATACAGCCAGGAGTTGACCTGTAATGCCGCACCGATATCCCAGTTATTAATGTGACGAAGTTTGTCTGCCAGTTCATTGAAGGAAGCGGTACCGGTTTGGGGGCGTCCCTGGTCGGCAGACGTACGGGCGTTCCGGAGCGCATCGGCAACAGGCTGTCCGGCTGCCGTCACCGCGTTAAACTGTTTTGTAAAATCAGCAAACCACGCATCATCGGTCTTAAACGAGCGGTCGATGTTTTCGGCCATCGACCGGATGTTATAGGAGTCGCCCGTGTTTTCAGCGGACCGGTACGCACGAATCAGAACAGATGGTGTGGTTAAGCTGAGGCTGTGCTGATTAAGGCGGTAATGATCAAGCCGGAAGCGGTTGGTGCGCTGATAGACATTGTCGAGTGTCGCCCCCTGATAGGTATAGGCCAGTTCGACGGTTGGGGTAAAGCGGTAATGCAGACTCAGGTCACCCCGCAGATTTTTCAGCCGGTAGTCAGTTACTTCGGCTTCGTAATAACCCGTTCGCGCTATTACATACCGTTTGCCGCCTAATGTCAGTGTCCGGCGGTTGGCCGATTCATTACCGTAGGAACTGACAGGGTCCTGCGCCGGATTATCGGGGCCTGTCAGACCCAGTGTGAGGTTGGCGTTAGGGTTAAGGTCCGTGGTATTTTGCGCAATCCAGTCATACCCGGCCTGATAGACAAGGTTTAGTTTAAGCGCGAATTTCGGGCCGAACGTCCGGGCATACCGCAGACTGGTTTCACTATACGCTTTGGCGGCCGTGGTTTGTTCGCCAATATGATTGATACCTGTTTTCTGGCTTACACTGACCCCCCGATGATCAAACGGATTCCGTGTGATCAGATTGACCAGTCCGTTCAGTGCGTTCATACCGTAGAGGGCTGAAGCCGTTCCCGGAACAATCTCGACCCGCTGGATATCGAGGTCAGAAGGAGCGAGTGCACTGGCAATCGGAGCGCCGATGTGGGGAGCTTGATTGTCGCGGCCATCTACGAGCTGAACGAACCGCACATTGGTCGGATTCGCAAACCCGCGGGTGTTATATACCTTAAAGCCGAGACTTGGCGTGAGCAGTTGTACGCCTTTCAGGTTCTCAATTGCATCAAAATACGAAGGCTGGGCCGATTGCTGAATCCGGCGGGCGTCGAGTACGTCAATACTGACCGGCGAACGCAGAATCCGTTCAGATACCCTTGAGGCCGAAACCACAATTTCGTCCAGTTGAATACGCCGGAGCGAATCCCGGGCAGGCAGGCTGTCAGGAGCTGTACAGGTTGATGTGATAAGAGCGAAAAGAAGGGAGAGGTTTGTCATGCCTGTGCATTATTTCCGGATAAATATAACGACCGTTATGTTTATCCGGAAATAACGGTGACGCAAAAAGAGTATCAGGCTTTAAAAAGCATGTGAACGGGATCTTATCAGGCAGGCAGTAGCCGGGTTTCCTGTTCCAGAAACTCCCGGAAACGCTGCTGCAGCGCTTTAAAGTGATTGAGGTATTTGAGGCCTTCTTCGGTTACGATGGCCCCGCCGCCTTTTTCGCCACCGGTTTGGGTCGAAACCAGCGGCGCAGCCGCCTGGGCATTCATCGATTGCACAAGGTCCCATGCCCGTTTATACGACATCTTCATGGCCTTCGCCGCCTGATTAATAGAGCCTGTTTGCTGAATGTGCTCCAGCAATTCCATGCGTCCGATTCCAAAAAAGCGCTCATCGGCTTCAAGCCAGATGCGACCGTTAATGCGTAAGTTCGTAGCCATTGCGGGGCTAAGTTATAAAAAGAAAGCGTACCGGCGCATAGACTGCCGGTACGCTTCTCACTAAGGCTGAGGCTTACTGCTAACTACTTGATAGTAAGTAGTGATGCTGTCTGTGTGTATTGGGTGTTTACTGGTTCCGCAGGGTTTATGGTTGCTGCTCCATAGCCTTTGTAAGACAATAAGAGACTAACAATCAGGGCAATAAATGTAATTCGTTTTTTCATGATCACCAGGTGGTCGAGTCGCTTAGGGGTTATTTATGCTTGTGACGGTGAGGCGGGCAGAAAATAACGCACTGCCACAGGGTTCCGCGTAAAATTTCGTAAATTTGACTAGCCGATATGCAGTGGCGAAACTTCTGAATACACAATTCGTCTAAATGAGCTGCATACACCTTTACTTGTTTTCAGCATGATTGCCAGTGCACCGCTTACGTCTGATAATCCTACCGACTATCTTAAACGCTATTATGGGTACGACCGCTTCCGCCCGATGCAGGAAGACATTATCCGCTCCGTTCTGTCGGGTCGGGATACTGTGGTATTAATGCCGACGGGCGGGGGAAAATCGGTTTGCTTTCAGATTCCGGCCATTATGAAGCCGGGCGTATGCGTGGTGGTTTCGCCGCTGATCGCCCTGATGAAGGATCAGGTCGAGGCGTTGCATCTGAACGGTATTTCGGCGGCCTACCTCAACAGTACGCAATCCTCAAAAGAACAGCGGCAGATCGAAGCGGATGCGCTGGCGGGTAAAATCAAACTGCTGTATGTCTCACCGGAGAAACTCCTGAGCGAGAGCATGTTTATTTTCCTTCAGCAACTGCAGCTGTCTCTGTTTGCCATTGATGAAGCGCACTGTATTTCGTCGTGGGGGCATGATTTCCGGCCGGAATATACCCAGCTGAATGTGCTGAAAAAACACTTTCCGCATGTAACAACGGTAGCGCTGACGGCCACCGCCGACAAACTGACGCGGCAGGACATTGCGCAGCGGCTTGATATGAATGATCCCGCCGTTTTTATTGCGTCCTTCAACCGGCCGAATCTGAGCCTTCAGGTATTACCGGGTACGAACCGCTTCCAGCAGATTGTGCGGTTGCTGAATATGAAGCCTGATACGTCGGGGGTAATCTACTGCCTGAGCCGGAAATCAACGGAGTCGCTGGCGACGAAGCTGCAGGAAAAAGGGTTCATGGCGGGCTTTTATCACGCCGGCATGAGTGGGCAGGAGCGGTCGATGGTGCAGGAAATGTTTCTGAAAGACGATATCCGGATTATGTGCGCGACCATTGCCTTCGGGATGGGTATCGATAAATCGAATGTGCGGTGGGTCATCCACTACAACATGCCCAAAAATATCGAAAGCTTTTATCAGGAAATCGGCCGGGCGGGCCGCGACGGCCTCAACTCGGATACGGTTCTGTTTTACAGCTTTGCCGATGTGGCGACGTACAAAGAGATGCTGACCGAAAACAACCCGGCTAACCTCGGGCTGCAACTGGCTAAGCTCGAACGGATGCAGCAGTATGCCGACGCCCATACCTGTCGCCGGCAGATTCTGCTCAGTTATTTTTCGGAAGAACTGACCGAGCCGTGCGGTAACTGCGATGTCTGCCGTAATCCGCGCGTTACGTTCGACGGTACGATCATTGCCCAGAAAGCGCTGTCGGCCATTCTGCGGCTGAAGGAGCGGGTGCCGATGAACCTGCTGATTGATGTACTGCGGGGGTCACGCAGTCAGCAGGTGCTGATGAACGGCTATGACCAGATAAAAACGTACGGCGCCGGTGCTGACCTCAAATTTGATGAGTGGCGGAACTACCTTCAACAGCTCATCAATGTGGGCGTTATTGAGATTGCCTACGATCAGCATTATGCCCTCAAAAAAGGTATCCTGGGCGACGGGGTGCTGTTTCAGGGCAAAAAAGTTGAACTTGTCCGGCCCGACGATGCACCGAAAGTGGTGGTAGAGAAACCCAAAACCAAAACCGAACAAGCCAAAGACGAACTGCTCGACCGCCTCAAGGCCCTCCGGAAACAAATTGCCGACGAGCAGAACGTGCCGCCCTACGTGGTCTTTACCGATACGACGCTGGAAGACATGGCCCGTCTGCGGCCAACAACGCCCGACGGCCTGCGCAACGTCAGCGGGGTGGGTGAGCGGAAACTACAGTTATTCGGTCCGCGCTTCCTGAGTGAGATCGTCAGCTATATTACCGGTAAAGCGAAAGACGGAAATACACTCCGTGGTTCCACACAATTGCTGACGCTGGAGCTGTATAACCAGGGCATGAGCATGGAAGAGATTGCGGCTGAACGTAAGCTGACAACGGGATCGATTGCGAACCACCTCGTTCATCTGTACAAAGCCGGATACAGCATTGACATTGAAGCCCTCATCAGCCAGCCGGAAGCGCTGGACATTGAAGCCGCGATCAACGAAGTGGGGCTGGCCGACGGGCGGCTGAAACCCGTTTACGACTATCTGAAAGGCCGCTATGACTACGGTAAAATCCAGCTCGTTGCCGGATTGATGGATATGTAGGTTTTAGGTCTGAGTTGCTGTTGGTTGCTGTGTTCTGCGCTGCGAGTGGTGGCACGACGGTCAGGCCATAGCTATGAATCGCTTTTCGGGCTCAGTCTTGCCACCACTTTACTCAGCATAAGCAGAGCCCTCAGCAACACAGAACAACCAGCAAATCAGTATAAAAAATGGTGTGGGCTGTTAGTTGTCTTTGGAATGGCTCAGTCATTGACGACCATATACTTCTGCTTCATATTCTGAATAAACCAGGAGAAACCACCGTAAGCGACACACGAAATGCCGACCAGCCACATGGCTCCGCTCAGGCTCATATACGACCACTTGCCCTGATTAAGACCGGAGATTAAACCAATCAGCATCAGAAAGAAGCCGGCCCCGCCCAGCAGCGCATCACGGAGACTGTTACCGTAGTTCTGGCGAAGGTAATACGCACCGTAGGCCTTATTCCGGGTTTCAAAAACAATATCATCCAGACTGGCTTCGGCCATGGTTTCCTGTTTAAGCGAAAGCGCTTCGCGGTAGGTTTCCTGTAAGGTACCAACCGCATCGGAGTTAGCCTCCAGCATGGCTTTGTCGATCGCTGTTTCGAACGGCAGGCCAATCCACATATAATATTCGACCTCACAGGCCATATGGTCAACTAATTCGCTGAGCAGCGATTCATCAGAACCATTCAGGATGAGGTGACGGCGTAACTGGGCGATTTGTTGGGAAGAAAGCTTTTCCATAAGGCTACTTCATTTTTGTGTGCGTACGAAAAGGTCGTTTGGAATTAGGAATGCCCCAGCGATAAGGATGAGGGCGGAAACAGGAGCGCGCGCATGGCGTCCATAAAACGTTCAAAGTCAGAAACTTTTTGAAGGGCAGTTTCATTGCCACGGGGGGTCAGCGAATAGTACTTCCGCAAACGGCCATCGACTTCTACGGATTTGGTAACCAGCAGACCGTCCTGTTCCAGTTTGTGCAGCACCGGATAAAGGGCACCAAACGTCAGGGTAATCTGTCCTTTTGTCCGCTCTTTAACCGCCTGCGTAATTTCGTAACCATACATCGTACCCCGCTCGGCCAGAAGCTTCAAGACAATGGTCTTGAGTACCCCGCGTAAAAATTCACTGGTCGAAGATTCCATATGGCATTATCTAGTTTGATACAAATATATATAGTTAAATTATATATGCAAGAAAAAAAGCGGATACTTACCAATGGCTGACCGGCTTGTATGGGATAGATACAAAAACGCCGGTAAATGCATAACGCATACCGACGTTTTTGTGGAAAAGATGGAGTCAGGCTTAAGAGACCTGTTTAAAGTCTTCTACGGTCAAGTTCTGTCCCTTGTCATTGGAGAACGAAAGTGAATAAACACTGTTGTTCTGATTTTGCTGCGAAACACCGGTCAGGCGGTGCGGCGCTACCGAGTAGGTGGTGGCCGTGCGGCGCTGGTTATCCGTAATGACCAGCAAGGCCTTATCCTGATAATAGTTGACCGTCAGGTGATTCTGGGTGGCCACCATACTTGGCTTGCCAGGGTTATCCGTTTCGGGCCGGGTGCCGATGGCTTCCGGAGCACCTTGCCGGGTATAGAGCCGGACGAGATCGGCGAAAACACCGGTCAGTTTTGCTTTGAGGGCATGATTCGAAAAGTCGGAAACCATGAGCATGCCGTTTTGCCATTGGCCCATACCGCCTAGCGCGGGGTGATTAAACTGGGCCTGTTTGCCGTGCCCCAGCGACAGCTGATTAAACAAATGGGTCACGACTTCTTCACTGAGACTATGGGTCTGCGCAATCTGCGCGATTGATGGTGTCATAAGTATGTTGTTTACAGTATAACCGCCAAAAAAAGGAAAACGTTTTCGGGCTCAGGCATATAGCCTGTACAAAAAAGCCCTTCTGATTGTCAGAAGGGCTTTTTATTAGTTTTCTTCGCTGTCCGAAAGGGTGGCAATCCGCTTTTCGATGTGCTCGTCGAGGTCGAGTTTCTGAACGCCTTTCAGCCACCATTCAGGGGCTGGTTTGCCTTTCAGGTGGTAGTCGAAATACTCCATCATGCGTAGTGCGTAATCCTTGCGGTTCGGTAGTTTGGCCAGTCCGTGGTTTTCGCCTTTATACTGTACCATAACGACCGGTTTCTTCTGGCGGCGCAGGGCGTTATAAAACTCAATACCCTGGGTAAAGTCAACGGCACCATCCTTGTCGTTATGCAGCATCAGCAAGGGTGTCTGTACGTTCTTCACGTGATACATCGGCGAGTTGCGGTGGTAGGCCTCCCAGTTCTCCCACGGAGCGACCAGACGGCCTTGAGACCCTTCGAAAATAGCGCCGTTGGCCCCGCCTGAGTTCCAGTAGATCAGGTTATACATGGAGATCATGTCGGTCAGCGGCGCACCGGCGGCGGCAGCTTTGAACATGTTGGTCTGGGTAATCAGGAAACTGGTCTGATAACCACCCCATGAGTGACCGTGTACACCGATTTTCGCTTCGTCGATTACGCCGGTTTTCAGCGCAGCCTTAACCCCTGGCAGCACGCACCAAACCGCCGACATGCCCGGATCATTCATTTTGTACACAATATCCGGAATGAAAACCGCATAGCCGTTTGAGGTATACAAGCTTGGATTCCAGCCTGTTCCCGAATAGGCAGGATTCGCGAAGCTATGCAGCGTCTGCGAAAGCTTTTCGTAGTAATAGACAATGGTCGGGTACTTTTTACCCGCTTCGTAGCCAGCCGGTAAGAATAGGGCACCCTGCAGTGAATCCCCTTTGTCGCTGACATAATTTACCAGTTGTACGCCCGGCGACCAGGCATATTTGTCGAAAGCCGGTGCATTTTTCGATACCTGCTTGCCGGCGGTCAGATCAGCACTGGTTGAGACAAAGTACTGACGAGGTTGGGTAAATGTCTCACGACCAAATAGATAAACGGCTGCTTTTTTCGCTTTGTTCAGGCTCCCGATCGACGCATCTTCCCACAACAGCCGTGTTACCTTACCGTTGTCGATACGGCTGATGCCGCTTTTCTTGGTCCATTCACCATAGGTCCGGACATAAACCGGCTGCTTCAGGTCAATGCCTTTTTCGTCGGGGTCAAGTGTAAACCGGCTCTGGAACCGGATTTTTTCCCGTTTCCCGGTCTGCGTCAGGTTCAGGGCCGTCAGCGGTTTGCCTTTAGCGTCTTTGCCGTCCATGGCTGGTACCTGCCAGATGTCCCAGCCATCGCTCAGCAGCACGTACTTGCTGTCGCTCGACCAGCCCATGGGCGACTGTGGCGGGGTCGTCTGGTTGTGGTCATCATCGGTATCAACAAACGACGTTGGCAGGCCTTTGGTGATGTTCCGGCTGGTGCGGGTAGCCATGTCATATACAAAGAAGTGAATGCCTTCCCAGTACAGAAACTTTGTGCCATCCGGCGAGGGCTGCGGACTAGCCGCAAAGCCGGGCAGGTAGTGTTTTTCGCGGATTTTTTCCCGTTTGCCGGTTTTGAGATCAATCAGGTAATAGTCAGCATAGTTGTGGCCATCGAGGTTGGCGTCGAGCTCATAGCTGCTGTTGTCACTGCCGAGCGCGTACAGCTCTTTCGGAGCGACACTGACCGTACGGAGGCTGCTGTCTGCCAGCCGCGTAAAGGTCTTTGTGGCGGCGTTGTACATGGCCAGGTAGCTATAGTTTTTATCCTGAGATTCCTGCACCTGCTGCCGCGACTGAAGGCGTTTGTCCTGCCAGTGCCAGATCGTTACTTCGGGTTTGTCGGCATCGTCTTTTTTATCGGCCATAGCAGGCATACCGGCCACCGCTGTCGCTTTGGTCGTGTCAGGCTTCAGCTTTGCCAACGCTTTTTGCAGGTCTTCGAGTGACTTGATAGTGGTGTCAGCTTTGATTTTAGCCCAGGGCTCGGCAGGGTTTGGCTTAGCGGCTTTAGTGGTATCCTTCTTCGCCGTGGTAGCCGGTTTCTTATCGTCTTTTTTAGCCGGGTCCAGTTTATGAATGCCGAAGAACACGCGGCTCAGGTCTTCCGACCAGTATGGCGTGCGGTTCGGACTGATGGTCATGCCTTTCGGGAATGCCAGGCTGTCGGCCTTAGGGTTGTACACCACCAGTTCGGGCAGACCCGTCAGGTTTTTAACGCCGAGAACGCTGGTTAGTTCAGCCTTAAACTTTTCGTCCTTTACGCTTTTGAGCAGCGCCAGCGCATCGCCTTTGTCGGTCCAGTTCAGGGACTGGTAGCGGGCCTTGTCGCTGTCCATCGTCAGCAGCACACCTGACTGCATGTTGCGGAGTTGCAGGCCATTACCGGCCCGTTCGCTGGCATCGACGGCCAATGCCAGCCAGTCGCCCTTCTTCGAAAACGCCATTTCGGCGATATTGCCGATGTTCTGGGTTTTGGCTGTGCCGAGGTCATACAGCAGCAGGTCGCTTCCTTTGGCGGCATCTGATGAGGCCGCGCCGGGGCCTGCCGGAGCACCGCCCATAGCCGGCGTACCCGTTAGCAGCAGGGCCAGGTGCGAGGCTTTCTCTCCGTTGAAGGCAAAGCTTTTCACCCGGTCGAATTCTGTTTTCTTGTTGGCACTCAGTTCTACCAGAACTACTTTGTCGGGTACAGGCTTGCTGCCGGGCTTCGCCGCAGCTTTCTTGTCCTTGTCTTTGGCAAATACCTTGAAGGCAATCCATTTGCTGTCGTCCGAAAACGCTATTTGCGGCATAGTTACCGAGCCAATCGGATAGGTGTACCGGGTCGTATCGGCAGTTTTCTGGATTATCAGATCCGCATCACCTTCATTGGGTGCCAGTACGTAGGCAAACCACTGGCCATCAGGAGAGAGCTGCGTACTGCCAAACGAGCCGATGGCTTTCCAGGCAGCTACTTCTTTCCACGATAAGGCTGGCTTGGGTTTGGGTTGAGCCATTGCCACTGACGAAATCAGCAGCAAGAGGAGGTAAAATGATCGCATAGCGAATGGGTTTAATTGATGATTGAGCGGTTAACCGGTTGCTGGTGAGCCGTTCAGTTACGAAAGATACTAAAAAGTAGAAAGAGTTAACTGATGTTATCAGATTGCTGGCAATAACCTTGGCGATTCATCTGAATAATAGGTATTTTTAGACAGGTTGATGCTTTTTAGCCTATAGTTTCATCGCGGATTATGAAGCCAAAAGCCATTGTTCTTGCCGGGTTGATTGCCGTTTTGGCCTTGTCGTCTTTTTCGCTGCTCGACGTCTTTGACCAGAAGGTTGACTTCAACACGCAGATTAAGCCCATTCTGAATAAAAACTGTATTGCCTGTCATGGGGGCGTAAAAAAAACGGCCGACTATAGCCTGCTGTTCCGGCATGAAGCCCTGAAACCAGGCAAGTCGGGGAAACCGTCGATTGTGCCGGGCGATGCTGATGCCAGTGAACTGATCCGCCGCCTGACGCTGTCGGATCCCGAAGAGCGTATGCCGCTGGAGGCCGCCCCGCTGAAAGACGAAGAAATCGAGCTGCTCCGTACGTGGATTGACCAGGGCGCCGAATGGGGCAATCACTGGGCTTACACCCGCGTCGAAAAGCCTGAACTGCCAGCCATTGGCTCGTTCTGGGGCCGCTTAGGGCTGGCCAAAGATGAAGTAACAGCCTGGGTTAAAAATGAAATCGATTACTTTATTGCCGATAAGCTGACCCCGATGGGTTTGCAACCATCGGCGGAGGCCGGTAAGGCGACTCTCCTGCGGCGCGTGAGCCTCGACCTGACGGGCCTGCCGCCAACCGAAGCGCAGACCGCCCGTTTTCTGGCCGACAAATCACCGGCTGCTTACGAAAAGCTCGTAGACAGTTTGCTGGCCACGCCCGCGTACGGCGAACGATGGGCGGGGATGTGGCTCGATCTGGCCCGCTATGCCGATACCAAAGGCTATGAGCGTGACCCCGGCCGGAAAATCTGGCGCTACCGTGACTGGCTTATTAAGGCATTTAACAGCGATAAACCCTATAACCAGTTTGTGACCGAGCAGCTGGCCGGTGATTTGTTGCCGGTCGCCGAAGGCGATACGACCTGGGAGTCGAAGCTGATTGCGACGGGCTTCCACCGAAATACCATGACCAACGATGAAGGCGGTACACAGGACGAAGAGTTCCGGACGGCGGCCGTCATTGACCGGGTCAATACGACCTGGGATGTGTTTCAGGGTACGACGTTCGGGTGTGTGCAGTGCCACAGCCATCCGTACGACCCGTTTGTGCACGAGGATTACTACAAATACCTGGCCTTTTTTAACAATACCCGCGACGAAGATGTAACGACCGATACCCCTAAGCTCCGGTTCTATACCGGTCCTGATTCGGCAAAGGTGCAGGAACTGTCGCGTTGGGTAAGGCAGCATGCCACAACCCCGCAACAGGCCCGGACCCGTAACCGCGAGCTGATGCAGATGCTGCGGGTGATGGAGCCCAAAATCAACTCACACGATTTTGACCAGTATGTCAATGCGTCGCTGCTGGATGCCAAATACTTCGGTTTTCAGCATGGCGGGTCGGCCCGGATCAGACAGGTGACCATGACCAACAAACGCCGGATGTATCTGGCCTGGGGGACGAACGCCCCCGACGCTGTCGTTACGTTTCGTGACGGCAGTCTGAGCGGTCCGGTTCTGCTGCAGCTAAAGGTGCCCAAAACGGGGAACGCCTGGAAAGACTCCGTCATGATTTTCCCTTTTCCGGCCTTGTCGGGCAAACATGATGTGTATGTGTCGCTGCACAGCCCGGCCAATCCGAAAGAATGGACGATGATTAAATGGGTATCGTTTCTGGAAACCTTGCCGGGTCAGAAGCCGGAACTGTCGGATTCGCTGGACCGTAAACTCACGGACGTGCTGAATGCCAAACCCGATGATACGCCGGTTTTCTGGGAAGGTTCGGGCGATTTAAAGCGGAAAACTCATGTCTTTGACCGGGGCAACTGGCTGGTGAAGGGGAGAGAAGTGCAGCCGGATGTGCCGTCGTCGTTGCCACCCTTGCCCAAAAAATCGCCGAAAAACCGGCTCGGCCTCGCGCAGTGGATGGTGAGCCGTGACCATCCGTTGACAGCACGGGTGGCC
Organism: Arsenicibacter rosenii; assembly: GCF_001870735.1. Taxonomy (GTDB): domain Bacteria; phylum Bacteroidota; class Bacteroidia; order Cytophagales; family Spirosomataceae; genus Arsenicibacter; species Arsenicibacter rosenii. Next base: position 351,110 of record NZ_MORL01000002.1, read on the forward strand.
GTTAACCGCTTCTGGGAGCAGCTTTTCGGGACCGGCATTGTCGAAACGGTCGAAGATTTCGGAACACAGGGCATTGCCCCGACCCACCGTGAATTGCTCGACTATCTGGCGGTTTCGTTTATGGAAGACGATCAGTGGAGCGTCAAGAAAATGCTGAAACGCATCGTAATGTCGGCAACGTACCGGCAACGCTCGGAGGCAACGCCCGGCCAGCTGGAGAAAGATCCGTTTAACCGCTATTTTGCCCGCGGACCACGGGTACGGCTATCGGCTGAGCAGGTACGCGATCAGGCACTGGCCGTTAGCGGGTTGCTGAGCCATAAAATGTTCGGGCCAAGTGTGATGCCACCGCAACCGGACGGCATCTGGCAGTCGCCCTACAACGGTGATTCGTGGAATCTGAGTCAGGGCGATGACCGTTACCGGCGGGCGCTGTACACTTACTGGAAACGAACGGCACCTTACCCGTCGATGATTACGTTTGATAGCCCGAGCCGTGAATTCTGTCAGCTCCGTCGTTTGCGGACCAACACACCGTTACAGGCATTGGTAACGCTCAACGATCCGGTTTATGTGGAAGCCGCTCAGCAACTGGCGTGTTACATGCTCGACCACGGGCAGACGCCGGAGCAGCGGATTCAGTCGGCATTCCGGCGGGTGATGCTGCGCGATCTGGCTCCGAAGCGGTTGGGCGTGCTGGCGAAACTGTACCGGAATACGGAAACGCACTACCGGCAGCATCCCGACGAAGCCCGGAAACTGCTGGCCCGCGCCGATGCTACGCCCCAACAAGCGGCCCTGACCGTAACGGCCAACACATTATTGAATCTGGATGAGGTGATTACGAAGGAATAAGCATTACCCCACCCCAACCCCTCCCCTGAATTCAGGGGAGGGGCTTTAAGGCCGGGAACCGCACCCTCTTTCCTGAGTTCAGGGGAGGGGCTTTAAGGCCGGAAACCGCACCCTCTTTCCTGAATTCAGGGGAGGGGCTTTAAGGCCGGGAACCGCACCCCTCTTTCCTGAGTTCAGGGGAGGGGCTTTAAGGCCGGGAACCGCACCCTCTTTCCTGAGTTCAGGGGAGGGGCTTTAAGGCCGGGAACCGCACCCTCTTTCCTGAATTCAGGGGAGGGGCTTTAAGGCCGGGAACCGCACCCCTCTTTCCTGAATTCAGGGAAGGGGCTTTAAGGCCGGGAACCGCACCCTCTTTCCTGAGTTCAGGGGAGGGGCTTTAAGGCCGGGAACCGCACCCTTCTCCTGTTTTTCAGGCCGGGCCAACAATTCGGGAGGAGGAAAGGGGTAAAGTAAAATAACGCTTAAACTAAGGAGAGGGTCTAACTTTAGTCTACATTGGTTGATTTGAAAATTGCTGTGATTTCGTGACAGAGTAGGTATTGTTCGTCTAAAGCTTGATTTTTAACGATTTACTATGGCACAATTAATTCACAACCGTAAGGCTCTGGAGGAAATACGCAGAACGTTACGTCGCGAAGCAACTTTTGCAGAACAGCTATTGTGGCAGCAAATAAGAAATAAACAGCTAGGTTATAAATTTCGGCGTCAGCATAGTATCGGTTCGTTTGTGGTTGATTTTTATTGTCCGGAAAAAAGATTGGTTCTGGAGATCGATGGCAACATTCATGATGAGTCTGAAATACAGATAAATGACCAGGAGAGGGACAGTGTTTTAGCAGAGATGTATATTCGGGTACTAAGGATTAAAAATGATGATATTTATGATCGAATGCCAGATGCGTTACTAACTATCCGTAAGCATTTGGATTCTGCCTGATTTGTTTAACGAAAAAGTTATTGTAGCGTAAAGCTAAGAATGTAGGCTCACCCCCTCCCCTGAATTCAGGGGAGGGGGCAGGGGGTGGGGTAAATCGGAATAATATGGAAAAACTCATAAAAGAACTCCAGACCGCAGCATTGCAGCGCGAAACGAGGCGACATTTCCTGCACACCTGTTCGACAGGCCTTGGTGCAATGGCACTGGGCGCGTTCATGGGAAGCTGCGGTTTCGATAAACAGACGCCTGGTACAGGAGCCAATGCAGCGGATAAAGTGCCTCAGTTTGCACCTAAAGCCAAACGGGTGATTTATATCCATATGGCAGGCTCACCCAGCCAGCTGGAATTATTTGACTACAAGCCCGAGCTCGTTAAATACAACGGCAAAGATTGCCCGCAGGAACTGCTGGAGGGCAAAAAGTTCGCGTTTATCCGTGGCGTACCGAAAATGCTCGGACCGCAGGGCAAATTTGCACAATATGGGCAGTCAGGAGCGTGGGTATCGGATTATATGCCGCATTTTCAGCGTGTAGTCGATGAGGTCACGTTCCTGAAAGCGATGCATACCGACCAGTTTAACCATGCCCCGGCACAGTTGCTGATGCATACCGGCAGCGCCCGGCTGGGTCGGCCCAGCATCGGGTCGTGGGTGACGTACGGGCTTGGTACCGAAAATAATAACTTGCCGGGATTCATTGTGCTGGCGTCGGGTGGCAAACAGCCGGACGCCGGTAAGTCGGTGTGGGGCAGCGGGTTTCTGCCAACCGTATACCAGGGGGTGCAGTGCCGGACAGAAGGCGATCCGGTGTTGTATGTGTCGGATCCAGCCGGTATGAACCGCGACATCCGGAAGCAAACCATTGAGGCCATCAGTGAGATCAACCGGCAGGCCTACGACGAAGTGAAGGACCCCGAAATTCTGACCCGGATCAGCCAGTATGAGCTGGCGTTCCGGATGCAGATGTCGGTTCCGGATGCGATGGACATCAAAGGCGAACCGCAATACATGCTGGATATGTACGGTGTACAGCCTGAAAAAGGGTCGTTTGCCCGCAACTGCCTGCTGGCCCGCCGGTTAGTCGAGCGGGGCGTGCGGTTCGTACAACTGTTTGACTGGGGCTGGGATACGCATGGGACCAGCTCTGACGGGGCCATCGAAATTGGTTTGCGGGATAAATGCCGCGAATCCGACCAGGCCGTTACTGCCCTGCTGACCGATCTGAAACAGCGCGGTCTTCTGGAGGACACGCTGGTAGTCTGGGGCGGCGAGTTTGGCCGTACGCCTATGCAGGAAAACCGCGATGGGCAGACGCTGCCGTTTATGGGCCGCGATCACCATCTGGATGCATTTACGGTTTGGATGGCCGGCGGCGGCGTCAAACAAGGCTTTACGTTTGGTGAAACCGACGACATTGGTTACTACGGGGTCAAAGACAAAGTGCACGTCCATGACCTGCAGGCCACTATCCTGCATCTGCTGGGCTTCGACCATACCAAACTGACCTATCAGTTTCAGGGTCGCCCGTTCCGCCTCACGGATGTAGCCGGTGAGGTTGTCCGGCCGGTACTGGCGTAAATTTATTGAGTGATTTTATATAGATGGCTTGGAATAAGGTACATGCAAACCTGTACGCTTTCCTGATTTGCGTTTGGTTTTCAATAGTGCGCTGATGTCCAGTTTATCTTTTTCTGTTAGCTTTATATTGATGAACTCTGCGTCAAAATTATCGAGTTTCTTAAAATGGGGTTTCATGGGAAATATCGTTTTACAAGCTGATTAGATTCTTTTGTATCAATGAAAAGGCGATTGCCAGCTAATTGTTTTGCGCCCAATGCTTGTTGATAATGATTGATAAGCATCGTTTTTGAGTCAAAAACTACAATTCCATCATAACCAAGGTCAAAAGAGTACAAACAAGCGTAAGCAATTAAGTTACCTGCCACTCCCAAATATAATTTTTGTGGGCCTTTGTTGAATCTCGCACTCTCTATTAAGTGCATAAATATATGGTCGTGGTTATCACTAAAACTTATTAACCCTTGAATAATATAACGGTTTTGTGACGTAACGAGTTTAAAAACTTTGCGGGAAGAGTCTTTGCACTCAACTTTCCAATCAAATAACCAATCTTTTTTATTGAAACCTTTGCGTTCTCCCTGAAAAGGTAAGACGCTGGTTTCAAAAACTTCTCCAGTAATGGTATTCTCAATGGAATTGGTGAGTTTATCAATTTCTAAATCAAGCATATACTTGGGGTAATTATTAAAGCGCTGGTTCAATCCCCATGCTGCTTCGACAGGGTTCGCCGGGCGAGGATAAGGCTGATTATTGTCAGGACCGCACCGGCCGCAAACGGTGCGCCGGGGAAGTAGAACGGTGTGGCCGGAGCGGTGAAGAACGAGAACAGATAGGTCATCACCAACGGACCGACGATAGATGTCAGACTGATCAGGCTCGTTAGTGCTCCCTGCAACTCCCCCTGCTCATTGGCCGGTACCTGCCCCGAAATAATTCCCTGAAGCGACGGCCCCGCAATACCACCGAGTGAGTAGGGCACCATAAACGCAAACATCATCCAGCTTTGGGTGGCCAGCGCGAAGCAGACAAAGCCAATGGCATACATCATCAGGCCGACATAAACCGACCGCTGCTGTCCCAGCTTCGGAATCAGCACACGGCTTAAACCGCCCTGCACAATCCCGATCATCAGGCCGATAAACGCCAGCGAAAGACCGACCGTTTTTTCTGACCATTTAAACTGTTCCATCGTAATGAAGGTCCATGTACTTTGCATGGCATGACCGGCAATGTAAATGAATACCAGCGAAGCAACCAGACTGATAATGACCGGATAGCGTCGGATCTGCGCCAGTGCGCCGACCGGATTGGCCCGTTTCCAGCTGAATGGCCGGCGGTTTTCCGGTTTCAGTGATTCCGGCAACACAAAGAACCCGTATATTACGTTCAGCAAGGTCAGACCCGCCGAGACAAAAAACGGAATCCGGGAGCCGTATTGCCCGAGCAAACCACCAATGGCTGGCCCGATGATGAAGCCCATGCCGAACGCCGCACCAATTAACCCGAAGTTCTGCGCCCGCTTTTCCGGCGGACTCACGTCGGCGATGTAGGCGCTGGCGGTTGTGAAGCTGGCTCCGGTAATACCTGCAATGATCCGGCCGATGAACAGCAGCGTAATAGTGGGAGCAATCCCTTGCAGAATGTAGTCGAGTCCGAAGCCAAGAAGGGAAAACAGGAGTACCGGGCGGCGGCCATAGCGGTCACTGAGGCCGCCTAGTACGGGGGCAAAGGCAAACTGCATGGTCGCGTAGGCGAAAGTCAGCAAGCCGCTGTATCGGGAGGCTTCGCTGAGGTTGCCGTGAATGAGTTCTTCAATGAGTTTCGGGAAAACCGGAATCACAATGCCCAGGCCGGTAACGTCGATGAGCAAGGTGATGAAGATGAAAATCATCGCGGCACTGCGCGGTGGTTTGGTTTCCATGGGAGATTGGTAAAGGAAGAATAGAGCAAAGGAAAGGGAGAATCAGGCTGCCGAAACCGCAGAGACCCACAGGCCTCTCCGCTGCATGGCGGTCTGATTCTCCCCCGAAATGTATTGTATGCGCTGCTTAAGCGTATGTATTCAGCATCACCGGCATCACCAGCATCAGAATATCTTCGTTTTCGTCTTTGTCGGCCGGCACCATGATACCCGCACGGTTTGGCGCTGACATCTGAATAGAGATCATTTTTGCGTGCATGTTGCTCAGCATTTCGGCCAGCAGCTTTGCGTTGAAACCAATCTCCATCGGCTCGCCTTCGAAATCGCACAGCAGCTTTTCGTTGGCTTCGTTTGCATAGTCAAGATCTTCCGCAGACAGCGTCAGCGCATTACCTTTCAGACTCAGGCGAATCTGGTGGGTGGTCCGGTTCGCGTAGATCATGATCCGCTTCAGCGTCGTCAGCAGGTCTGTCCGGCCAATGGTCAGCACGTTTGGATTCTTGGTCGGGATGGCATTTTCGTAATCCGGGAAGCGCTCGTCGATCAGGCGGCAGATCAGCTGTGTCGGCCCGAACGAGAACGACGCGTTCGACTGGCTGAATTCGGCCCGAACCGTTAAATTGTCCGGCAGCGACGATTTCAGCAGTTGCAGCGCTTTCCGCGGAATAATCATCGATGTATTGGCCGATGTCTGGATGTCAGTCCGGCGATAGCGGATCAGGCGGTGCCCGTCGGTAGCGACGAAGGTGGCCTGATCTTCCGACAGTTGCAGGTAAACACCTGTCATAGCCGGACGAAGATCATCGGTGCTGGTAGCAAAAACGGTATTGTTGATGGCACTCGCCAGCGCATCCGACGAAATCTCGACCGACAGGTTTTTATTAACGGCCGGAATTTTCGGGAAGTCGATCGGGTTTTCGCCCGCCAGTTTGTAGCGGCCGTTGTCGGTCAGGATCTGTGTTCCGAACGTTTCCGTGTCAATGTTGAACGTGATCGGTTGTTCGGGCAGGCTGCGGAGCGTGTCCAGCAACAGCTTGGCCGGAATCGCAATGGCACCGCTTTCGGTTGCTTCAACCGGAATTTGCGTTGTCATAGTCGTCTGCAAATCCGAAGCTGTTACCGTCAGCACACCGCCCTCATCGTTCGAGTCAATTTTAAACAGAAAGTTCTCTAAAATAGGAACAATAGGATTGGTGGCAACAACGCCATTTATATGCGAAAGGTTTTTGAGCAGTACGGATGAGGATACGATGAATTTCATATCGGATACGTTTTGATAAAGTCAGCAAAAATAAGCAAAAAAGCGCTCCTTTTGGCATCAGGAAGCGCTTATTTTAACGGGTCTTAATGAATCTTTAACACAGCCTGCCAACGGGGTTAACCGGTGAGAATCACAGCTATGCCTGTTCTTACCGGTTCCGCCGTTTGCGGGTAAACTGCCAGCCGGCGCCCACTAAACCAATAAGGGCGAGCGGGCCCAGCACATTGAGCAGCTGCCAGCTTGTCCGCTCGTTGGCCAGTTTGATTTTATCGAGCGGCCGCAGGGTAATCTGGCGGTTACGGGCCGTAATAACCCCGTCCGGATCGGCCAGGTAGTCGATGGCATTCATGGCAAAATCCTTATTGCCGAACAGGTTGCGGTTGAACCGGTCGAAACCCAGCGGATACGGCATCTGCCGTTTATAATCGACATCGTTGACGATCAGGTCGCCATCCGAGCAGATAATCACCCGCGACGCCTCACCTACCGGTTTAAAGCCATTTGCGCGCGGATCGCCGGGCAGGATTCGGTTGGCATACAGCGACTGGAATTTACCCTCAAACAGGCAACCAATGATCTGTACGCCGTCTTTGTAGGTGGCCGGGTCGGGTTGCTGCCGGGCCTCGTTATACGAAATGATGGCCGGAGCCTTTAGCAGTTTTGTGTACGGGGAAGTCAGCAAAAGAGGCGTTTTCCGGATGCCGGCAGCGGCTACGGTATCCAGCGTGCTGGCAAAACGGCACCAGATGGCATCGAGGTTGCGGGTAACCGGCGTCTGCTGACCGGCCGGCCCGAACGAGTTAATCACCGGATAAAACCGCCACGGTACTTTCTGGATATTCGGCTTATCGCCCATATTGCCGACGTTCATCGGAATCAGGTTGCAGCTCAGGTCTTTCACCACATTCTGATTCAGGCGGGCTCCCCAGCGGAAAAACAAATCGTCGAGGCGGAGATTCATCGGCTGGGCAAAGGTGCCTTCGTTGCTCACGCTGTCAACGCGCTGTCCGTCAATGAAAAACAGCATCCGGCCACCGTTGACCACGTATTGATCCAGTTTAAACAGCTCGTCATCGTTAAATGGCTGATCGGGCTTCAGTACCAGCAAAACATCGAGACCGGTAATCGGTCCGGGCTTAGCCATATCGAGGAAAAACAGGTCGTAGTTTTCCTGAACCGTGGCCAGTAAATCCGAAAAGCGCGAGGGCGGTACGTTGGTTTTGCCCAGAAAGCCGATTTTACGCCGGTTGCCCTGCATCTGTGTCAGCTGCCGGATACCCGACGAAAGCTGGTACTCAACGTTTTCGTAGGATTGGTTCAACTGCTCTTCGGGCGAGGCCGTTTTGTTGCCTTTTAGTAGCTGTACGGCAATCTCCTTGCCCTTGTACGAAATCAGTGCGCCCGGGAAAATGAGTTTTTCGGTGCGTTTACCCCCTTCGTTATCAAAGAGATTTGTCGGCAGCAAGCCACGTTCCTGCAAACGTTTAAACAGCGCCTCTTTATCGGTAGTTGAGGTAACGGCCGTCGGGTCGATGAAGCGGTAGGTTACGTTTTTGCCGGCCCGCGCCTGAAACTCGTCGAGGGTTTCCCGAACCGCATTTTCAAGCCGTTTGAAGCCCGGCGGCAGATCGCCGGTAAGGTAAACGTTCACGTGAATATCGTCATCGAGTCCGCCAAGCAGGTTGAGCGTGGCATCCGACAGGGTATACCGCTTCTCCGCCGTCAGATCGACCCGGAAAAAAAGAAAGGCTGACAGCACATTAATGGCCACCAGCGCTACTATGACAATAAGTATACGGGAGAATCCTGATTTCATATCTGGCTAATAACGCTGCAATCCGGCAACTTGTATCAGCATGCAAAAATAAACATCAATCCTTACTCCGGCTGACGAAGATTGGCATAATCAATGGCAAAATGCCGGGTACGGGCACCATTCCGCCGGAAAAGGTCCATCAGGTCGTTGGCTTTGCCGTTCAGCCAGGAGCCGTCCGAGGCATCATACCCGTTCCGGCTGAGCAGATCCGCATATTGTTTTGTCTTTTCCGGATCGTCCAGATACAGGTATAATTTCGCCAGGTTGTAGTAGGCCGAATACCGTAGTTTAGCATCGGCTTTGTCGTTGCCGGTGTAGCGTTTGGGCAATCCTTCGTAGTACTCCATAGGCGCTCTAAGGCGTTCAATGGCTTCGGTAAGCGGCTCGTCGGGGCTGACAGCGCCCAGGATAGCCTTGATATCCTGATGCGCCCGCTGGTAGGAGTCATATTCCGGATGTTTTTTTGAGTCCAGAACCCAGAAATGGTCATCAGCCTTGCGGACCGGAAATCCGTAGTCATTCGTTAGGGTACCGGACAGGTTTTGCAGGGCCAGCATAACTTCATCGCGGAGGAAACGGTTTTTGATTTCTTCGCGGTTGTTGGTCAGGTAGTTATTGGCAGCAGCGTAGCTGTTGTATTCCTGACTGGTCCACGTTTTTTTCGAATACCGCTGGGCCAGTGTCGGGCGGACAATGGGTTGTCCACGAAAGTCAGATACGTCGGCTCTTGCCGCAAAGCTGTATTCCAGCTGAAGTTTGTAGTAATACTTACGGCCGGTTTCCTTGCCGTCCTTATCTTTCTGGATATCGACCCGCTCCTTAACCTCCGACTTTTCGATGATGACATCCTCAAACATTGGCCGGATAATAACGTGGGCCGGCCCGTTATCGATCCGCCGCCAGCCTTCGATGGGGGTAGCGTCGGCTAACTCGTTGTCGCTAAATGTGGTACGGATATTGCGGGTACCTGATACATTGACCTGATAGGTCCGGAAGGCAGGGTCGAGCGGCTTTTGCGGCAGATCACGATACATCATAACAAAGCTGTATCGGTCGAGGTCAACTTTTTGGGCAACTGCTACTAGTGTATAAACAGAGAACAATAAGGTAAATAGTATTTTCATGTAGTTTGCAAATTTCATAGCAAGTTACATTTTTCGCTTTGTCTGCCGAATTCAATTGTATAATCGGTTGTGAGTCTCAGGGTTCTGCTATATATTCGCCGTCCCGCCTTTGCTAGTAGACGAAATAGAGTTTGTTTTACGTTTTCATACTACGAAACCAATTAATTGATATGAGAAGAGAGTTTTGGCTGTTATCAACAATGATGTTGCTGGCCATTGGCTTCATGTCTGCATTTGCACCCGCGAACCATACTGTAATTGAGGATACAGAAGGGATTCAGTTTACAGAAACAAGCTGGAATAACATTCTGAAAAAGGCAAAAGCCGAGAAGAAAGTGATCTTCCTGGATGCGTATGCCAGCTGGTGTGGCCCGTGTAAAATGTTGCAGAAGAACGTGTTTACCCGCAAGGAAGTAGGTGATTACTTTAACAAGTCATTTATTAACGTGAAGATGGACATGGAAAAAGGCGAAGGCCCTATGCTGTCGCAGCGTTATCCGCTGGAAGCGTACCCGACCCTGCTTTTCATCGATGGCAACGGACGTGTTCTGAAAAAGGTCATTGGTTACCAGGCGCCTGAGCAACTGCTGGCCATTGGTAAAAGTGTGAAATAACCCATTAGCGGAATAAAGACAGTACGATATCAATAACCCGCTGTCGCTCCACTTCATTCAGCGTTGAACCAGACGGCAGACAAAGCCCCTGTTCAAAGATATTCTCCGCAAGGCCCGTTCCGTAGAACGGGCTTTTTTTATACACCGGCTGGCAGTGCATTGGTTTAAATACCGGTCTTGATTCGATACCCTGCGCGGCGAGTGTGAGCCGGACCGTTTCCCGCGAAACGCCCGTTTCCCGTTCGTCGAACCGGCAGGCGGTAAGCCATCGGTTGGCAAGGCTCCCTGCCGGTTCGGGCTGGCAACTTAAGCCTGAATTTGCCTGAAGTGCTTGCTGGTAAGCCATAAAATGCGTCCGCCGTCGTTGTACCCGATCGGTCAGTGCCGAAAGCTGTTGCATACCCAACGGCGCTGCTAACGGGTTGAACGCCGTGTTGTATCCGGCGCGTTCGTGTTCATAATGGGCTACCGGCTGTTTGGCCTGACTCCCCAGCCAACCGGCCGTTTTGAAAAAAGTTTCGTTGTTTGTCAGCAAAGCACCGCCGCCAAGGGTTGTAATAATTTTATTGACGTTGAATGACAGGATACTGATGTCGCCGAAACCGCCGCAGGGAATCCGCTGGTAGGTACTGCCAAGCGCTTCGGCAGCATCTTCGATAAGCGGAACCCCGAATTGGCTGCTTAGCATCCGCAACTCGTGCCACTGCGCCGGTACGCCATAAAGATCCACCGCAATAATGGCTTTCGGTCGTTTCCGGCGTTTACGGAGTGCGGTTTCCAGTGCATCAGGGCACATATTCCAGCTCTGCGGCTCGCTGCCGATAAAAACAGGCGTGGCCCCCTGATGGACAATGCAATTGGCTGAAGCCGCAAACGTCAGCGACTGGCAAAAGACGTCATCACCCGCCTGGACAGACAGACTGGCGAGGGCAAGTTCAAGCGCCGATGAACCGGCATTGGTCAGGAGGCAGTGGGTGGTTCGGGTGAGCGCCGTTAATTGCTGAGAAAACTGCCGCTCAAGTCGCAGCAGGTCATTCACATCGTAAGTAGCACCGGAAAGCGCCCCAATGTCTGGTGGCGACAGCAGGATATTAAACGGATGTTTCATGTCAGCGGGCAGGAACTCCTTTGACGGTAGTGTGGGGGAAAACCGGTTTGGTCACAACGGCTCCTGCGCCAAGTACGGCATAATTGCCAACCGTAAGCTGGTTTTTAACGATTGCGCCGGTACCGGCAAATACGCCGTCACCCATCATTACGTCACCGGCAATATGAACAGCAGGCATCAGCGAGCTAAAATCACCAATCCGGCTGTCATGGCCAACCGTACATTTGAGATTCAGGAGCACATGACTGCCAAGCGAAACATCGACCGTCAGGATAGTATCCTGGCAGATAATACAGCCTTCGCCCAGAGTAACGTCCTGTTCGGGCCGGAGCAATACCGTTGGATGAATCAGGACAGGAAAAGATACCATCGGATTGGTGATAGCGGTGACCAGCTTTTTTTTAACCATTGGCCAGCCAACGCCTATTGCTACCGACAGCGGTGTCGGATACTGGTTCAGGGCTGACAGCCCGCCCAGGACAGGTATTTTTTTGACCAGCCTGCCTGCCGGTACATTGTCATCGAAGACGCCGATGGGCTCCCAGGTATCCGGATAGGCATGGTTAATGTGCTGAATAAGCATCAATACTTCACGGCCGAATCCACCGGCCCCGTAAACAGCGATAGGTGTTGCCATAGTTAGTCATACGTGCCCGTAAATCGTGGCATGAGCGGCTCCGCGACGGGCGAAAGCATTAGTAAACAGGTCTTCCAGAGAATATAGGCATCCAGTTGCCGGGACTGGTGGTGCACATACCATACATCCAGTTCAAATTTCCGCTGCCAGCTGATGTTGTTCCGTCCGTGGATTTGAGCCCAGCCGGTTAAGCCTGGTTTTATCAGTTGTCGCTGCCGCTCAAAATCAGTATACAGCAACGTATACTCAGGCAGAAGCGGGCGGGGGCCGATAAGACTCATATCACCCCGAAGTACATTGAGAAGCTGTGGAAGCTCATCGAGCGAGGTTTTACGAAGCCAGCGGCCGGGAGTTGTCAGACGAAATGCGTCGGGCAAAAGGTTGCCCGACGCATCGGACTTGTCTGTCATAGTGCGGAATTTGTACATGACAAAAGGCGTTCCATATTGCCCGGAACGGAGCTGACAAAACACCGGCCACCGACGGAAACAGACACTAACGAACAGTGCTGTTAGCCCCATGACAGGTAGTGTAACCGGACTTGTAATCACAATAAGCGTTATGTCGAGAAACCGTTTCATGAGGATGTGTATATCTTTTGTCCGGCGGTTGAGCCATAGCTTGATACGAATGCCTGTGCTCATGGTCACATCGAAAGGTGATAAACAGTTTGTGCTTCGGGTTATGTGTTCTGTATACAGCTTTTGAGGCACTGAATGTAAGCTTGGGCCTGTTCACTTCGATTGAACCGGTACGTTGCCAGCCTGATCGCTTGCTGACTATACTGTTGGTGTAATACGGGATTGGTCAGTAGTGGTTTCAGATTTCCTTCCCATGTTTCCGGTCGTTCAGGATCAAGAAAAAGACCGGCCTCTGCCTCGGTCAGCAGTTGCCGCGTCAGGCCGTTAATAGCCGTCAGAACAGGTAGTCCGCAGCCCAGATAATCAAACAGTTTAGCCGAAAGCATAGTGTCGAACAGGGGTTTGGGCTGCATGATAACCATACCGGCATCCGCCGCCAGTATGAAGGGCAGCACCTCTTTTTTAGGCCGTGATGTTTCAAAGCGGACATTGGTCAGCTTTAACTGAAAAGCTCTGTGCTGTAAGGCGTTTTTTTCCGGACCATCGCCGATCAGCAGGAAACGGACCGGCGTGTGGCGCAACCGGTCAGCAGCATCCAGTAAAATACTGAGTCCGTTGGCGGGCCCATGGGCACCGGCGTAAATAATCCAGAACCCGGCTTCCATGTGGTGTTCTTTCCGGAAGGCATCTCTGTCAAATAAGCGTTGCACGGCCTGAAGCTGCGAAAAGTCGGCTCCGTTAGGAATCACCGTTATGCGCTTAGCCGGCATTCTTTTTTGGTTGATTAGTACATGTTTAAACGCCTCCGTCAGGGCAACCAGATGGGTTGCTTTCCGGTAGAGGAACTGTTCGAGCCTGTAGGCTGCCCAACGAAGTAGCGAATGGCGTAAAAAGCCCAGTTCGATGGGTGCATCCGGCCATAAGTCCCGGAGTTCCAGCACCAGCGGCACCCCGCTTTTAGCCGCCAGCAGCCAGCCGGTGAGGCCAATGGTGAGCGGGGGAGATGAGGCTACGACGATATGTACTGAGTGCTCCGTCGCCGACCAGCCTGTCCATAAGCTATTGATCAGAAATCCGAAATAAGCCCACAAACGTCCGGCTGTCCCTGACTGGTAAGTGGCCGGGACGCGTGCCCGCAAAATGCGTACGCTGGCCGGTAAGGCCATTTCGGTTTTGCCGTTATAGGGCTTCCCTGAGGCATAATCTACCGAGCCGGCCAGAATGGTGATCTGATGCCCGGCATTCGCCCAGTGCCGTACCAGCTCGTTCCAGCGGGTGCTGCCCGCAGCATGCTCAGGCAGAAAGTACTGGTGAAGTAACAGAATGTGCATAAAACCGGTATTTAGCCTCCCAAACGTCTTCCGGAACAAAATCACACAAAACACGATGCCGCCCTGCCTGACCATGTTGCTGCCGTAAAACCGGATTAGTCAGATAGGTACGAATGGCTTCAGAAAATAAATCAACCGAGTCAGGATCTATAAGCATGCCGGTTTGCTGATCATGTACGGCATCAACAACACCCGTTACGCGGCTGGCCACAACAGGAATGCCCATCGCAGCCGCTTCAATCAATACGTTGCCAAAGCCTTCGCGGCGGGTTGGTGATACCAGTACATCCATCCGGGCGAGGTAAGGAGCCGTGTCTGCAACAAAACCGGTCAGATACACTCCCGGATCACTGGCGAGCTGTTGAATACAGGCCAGGTCGGCCGCTGATGTGCTATCGGCTGGCCCGACAACCAACAGGCTGACCGCCGGATCATTCCGTAAGAGCTGCCAGAGGTCAGTTAATACCTGAAGACCTTTTTCTGCCGACAGCCGGCCAACGTAGCCGATAACCAGTTCTTTCGGAACATGCGACCTTTTATGACGTAGCGGAAACCGTTCCGGATTAAACCGGTTGCGGGCATCCACACCATTGCAACTACCATGATTAGGGACACAGACGGCTTTTGTCTGACCAATACCGGCGCGGTCAGCTAATTCGGCGAGCGAATGGCTGACAAAAAGCAGGTGCGTGGCCAGGGAGCCCATCAGCCGTTCCGCTCCTATCAGGAATATCCGCTTCAGACCACTACGGCTTTCAAACACAAAGCCATGCACTTCATAAACCCGGACGGGTACGCCGGTCAGCCATGCAGCCAGCAGACCCAGTAAGGAGGCTTTCGGTGTGTTGGTGTGAACAACATCCGGATGCAGTTGCCGGAACAGGCGGATGAGCACCAGCAGACACCATGCATCCCAAAACAGATGGACCGACCGCCGGAAAGGAACGATGCTGTAAGTAAACCCTTCCTGTCTGGCTAGCCGGTACAGGTCAGTACCGGCGGCACAGACAACATGCAGCCGGATTTGTTTCCGGTGCCAGAAGGCAGTCTGGCCTTGCAGAAAGCAAACCGACTGCGGAGCTGTAAAAAGCTGAACGGCCAGCAACATATTAATCAGCGTATGTAGATTTCTGGGCCAGATAGAGCTGCGCTTCCGCATGTAACTGATAGGCCTGTGACATTGGCCGGTATCGATTCCGGAAGAAACGGCTTGTTAGCTTGCTCTGACGAAGGGCAAAGAGGGGACCTTGCTTCAGATAAGAAACCGACCAGTAAAACCGGTAGGCAATCAGTGAGATAACCGGCCGGTATTGACGTAAAATGTCCCGGTATTCGCGCATCGCCGTAATATAATGGTGTTTTCGGGGTAGGTCGCGGTAGAAAAGCAGGGGTTCATCAAGGATACCAATGGTGGTCTCAGGCAATGTCCGCAACCAGAGTTCCAGATCTTCTGTACGCTGTAAAACCGGATTGTACGGATGAAGCCGGAACCAGTCGGTTTTGCCCATGACAGTAGGATGGATAATGGGGCAGTGAGCCAGCAGCTTGTCATAGCGGGGGGGCGGTACTGGCAACCCCCGGAGGCCACGAATACGGGTTTGCCGGTCAATAATGTAGGCAAATGATGCTGTCAGGTCTGTCTCAGGGTTTTTCAGCAGGTAATTAAGCTGGCTTTGGAGCCGGTTAGGGGCCATCAGGTCGTCGGCGTCCATCCGGGCAAGGAACCGTCCCTTTGCCAGCCGTGCAATCTGATTAAGCCGGCTGGATAAACCCAGTCGCTTCTTATCGCAAAGTAGCCGTATACGCGGATCGGTTAACCAATGGCAGGCAACCGCGACCGAATCGTCGGTTGAACCATCGTCAATCAGCAGCAATTCCCAGTCCCGGAATGATTGATTGACAACGGAACGGATGGCCGCAGATAAAAAAGCAGCCTGATTGTAAAAAGGGAGTCCGATAGTAATTGTAGGCATAATCAGGGGATAGTTAAGGTATATTGGGTTAATCCGGGCGCTTCTACAAGCTGGTTATTCAGACATAGCCAGTATCGGGGAGCTATTATACAGGTATCCGGCTGACGGCCAATCCATGCCGCCCACCAGCTGAATGTGCTGTTGGGAATGATAAAATGACGACAACCGCTCATTTGAGCCAGATGCACAAGGGCCGGTGCCGGTTCGCAGAACCAGGCGGATTCTGGTAGTAATACATGCTGTCTGCACCAGGCCGGATCGTCGGAGAAGACATTGACCTGAAAAGGACCTGTATGTTTTTCCAGCAACTGTAAAGCATGGATGTAGTACGTTGCCGGCAGGGTCTGATAGCGACGGTTCAAGAGATAGTCCCCACGGCGGATATGCAGACCAACTGTTTGTTTGCCGGTATGATAACCTGCCGGAACGTACGCGCGTAGCAGGAACTGTAACGAGGACTGAAGCCGGTCTGCAATACCGGCGAAATAGCCTGGATGTTGCCAGTAACCAGTCAGATAACAAGGTAGCTGCGGCTGAGGTAAGGACACCTGATATGGGTACCGCTCACGGATAAACGTTATGCGATGGGGCCGGTATGTGTTGATGATGCGTCGGGCCATCCGTTGCCAGCGATTAGCCGTTATCGAAAATGGTCCTACGAGTTTTGCCGGGGCAATTGCCACGTTTGGATCAATAGCCTCAAACGGAAAGATCGCCGCCTTGTCCTGACTGGATAGCCATGTTGTATCAAGCAGAAGCTGCGTTTGATGCTGTTCTGCCAGTTGTTTGCCGATAGCGTACTGAAACAACTGATTCCCGAATCCGCCGTTTAGCTCTGTGATAACCATGCGCGTTCTGGTTTTAACAGGTGATGAATGAGCCAGAGCTCAATAGCCAGTAAAAAAGCGTTGATGCGGATTAGCTCATGGTTCATAAATGACATGGCAATGGCATAATTGACAAAGGCATAGTAACACACCGTCGGAATGGCCTGGTATTGAAACGCCCGGCGGTGTAAAACGGCCGCCAGCCACCCCAGCGTCAGGGCAGCAAACAGGGCACCTGCTACGCCGAAATCAAGCGTAAAGGCGTCGAGGTAGGTGTAGACATTCGTCGTAACCGGCCCCGGGGCATAGTCCCTGACCAGTGACGGATATGACTGAATGAGCCCGGT
Source organism: Arsenicibacter rosenii (assembly GCF_001870735.1). Lineage (GTDB taxonomy): Bacteria > Bacteroidota > Bacteroidia > Cytophagales > Spirosomataceae > Arsenicibacter > Arsenicibacter rosenii. The sequence continues at coordinate 368,022 of NZ_MORL01000002.1, forward strand.
CTTCTGAGCGGTATAATTCAGGAAGTCCAAAGAATAGTACGGTGAATCGTACAGACGGTAACCCGGATAGTTCTGGTCAAGCAGACTTTCGTAGACTTTTGCGCCACCCCACAGATAGACTTTCGTTACCTGCCAGAACGCAGCCGGCGTGTAGTTAAAGCTCAGGGTAACCAGTAAAACCGGTGAAAAAAGGAACAGAGCCAGTTGCCGGACCCGACGGCGGCTCAAGCCTTTGAAAATACTGAGTGATGTCAGAATCGTCAGGCTCCAGAGCAGAATCGGAGCACGCGTCAGGCTGAGTGAAGCGGTTAGCAGGGCAATGAAGCAGATAATCAATAGTGCTTCCCGGCGGATGGCCTTCCGCATAAACAACCAGAAAGCCATCGGAAGATACAACAGAAAATTACGGGCAAACAGTTGATAGAAGACGTTCGATTGCCCGGCCTGCAGGCGCTGACCCTGAAAACGAAGGGCAAACCAGCCAAACCTCAACAGATCAAGTTCAGAGCTGATGCGTAGCAGCATCCATCCGTTGGCGAGCATACTCATCGAAACCATAAACCAGAGTATGTATTTTACCCGTCTGACGGGATGACAAACCATTGAGTTGTTGAGTATGGGTTGGCGAAAGACCCAAAAGGACGGAAGCAAAAAAAGAAGCCACGTGAGATAGTACAGGATTTGGGTAGAGAGGGCCGGTACAAACGGGGGACCTATCCAGGGAGCACCAATGAGCAGGAGCCCCCAGACCAGACCGTAGAGATCCAGGTAACCGAAGCCTTTGATACTGTTGGTCAGTACATGGTACAGACTGCCGATTATCGAAATGCCGATCAGATGTGTGAGCCAGATTGCCATAGTCGCTTCAGGTAAAATTCAAGCCAGCGCCACCGGCGGAGTAAGATAACCAGTCCGGTATATACACCATAGTAGCGGGTAAGCAGGTATGCTTCACTATTCAGAAAATGGCAGAAACGCGTTTTGGCGCTAAGGCTCCGGGTAGATTGACCCTGCTGGTGGTCGGCCACCAGATGGCCGTGTAGCAGACAATGCCTGCCAAGCTGCCGGATCTGAAAGCCAAGTATGAGTTCTTCGAGATACAGAAAAGTGTGCTCGTCAAAACCTTTAAATTGCTCAAAAAAGGCTTGCCGGATCAGGAAACAGGCTCCATTAACGGTATCGACCCGGAGAATGCCGGATGGGTAAGGGACCAGATCACGATAGATGAAGTGTTGGTATTTACGGTAAAACAACCGGCGAAACAGCGGGCTGTGGCAACAAATCAGCCAGCCGGCAGGCAACAGCCGACGGACCTGGATTTGGTGGCTGACAGGGATCTCATTTGATCGTGTATGGACGAGTGGGCTGATAGCCATGGCATTAGGGCATCGCGCCAACGTATCGGCCAGATGCTGGATGGTGCGTGCATTGGTCAGCCAGACATCGCTGTTAATAATGAGGTAGGCATCGGGCTTTGGCAAGCCCGCTACCGGTGTAAGCCCCAGATTATTCCCGGCCGCATAACCCAGATTGATCTTACTACGGATAATGGAGACAAAGGCCGGGACGGTTTTCTGCAGCAGGTGATAGTCGTCTGGTGTTGAAGAGTTATCAACAACAACAATCTGTAACATCCTGTACGACTGTTGCAGAAGTGTTTGCAGGCACAGCAGTGTGTGCCTGAAGGTATGGTGGTTCAGGATAACAGCACGGACTATCATGATTTCTGCGTAATAACATCCCGGCAAACGAGTGTAATAAAGGCCAGAAGCGTACTTAGAAGCCCTCCGGTCAACCCGTGCAGAATCCGGGAAGGAGAACTGCGGCGCGAGGGCGGTCGGGGAGGTGATAGTACCTGTAACACCGGCATTTGCTCCTGAATAAGCAGGCGGGTATGTTCAAATTCTTCGGTAAGTCTCTGAAAGACATTTCCGGCCACTGCGGCTTCGTTTTCCAGCTGGTCTCCGTCCAGCGTGGCAGATTGCAGGAATAGGTTACGATGACTGTCCTGGTAAGAGGCCAGTGCCTTTTTATGGAGCTGGTACCGTTGGTGGGCCTGTTGCTGTTGACTGTTCAGGAAAGCGAGCGTTTGCCTGAGTTTTGCCGTTCTGTATGCCGTTACATAAGCTTTGAGAAAACGGATGGAAAACGCGGCAATCTGTTGGGCAACAGCCGGGTCCGGAAGGTCAACACGCACCTGGATCATGCCCGATTGTTTATCCATATCTGCCATAATCTGGTGGCTGATGGCCAGCAGGATATTCTCTTCGGCTAACGTAAGTTGCCTGGCTATCGGCGGGAACGTGCTGATAGTCTGACTACCGGTTAATCCGGCCAGCCATGATCGCGAAGGGTCTGTTAAAAAAGCAACCAGACTAGAGTAATGCTGACCGGCTATGGTCGTGACCGGATGCCGGAGGGCTTCATAGCGAAACGTGTCACTTTCCAGGATATTAGAGTAGAGATCCGGCCGGATTGCTTCTGTAATGCCACCGTCTCCATCGATGGAAAGACCGGCCAGTTCTGCCAGGGCACCGAAGCGTTTGAGCGATAACGCCGAGCGCGTCTGTAGTTCGGGCATGAGGCTGATATCGACGCGATACTGGCTTGTTTTCAGGTAAGAAATGCCGATGCCAGCCAGACCGCCTGCTGCCGTTGCCAGCGTCAGTACCTTAATGTGTCTGATACCTGCCGAAATTACCTGTTCAATCGTGATCGTCCGGAAACGATGTATTGTTGCGGATAACATATGTAGGCGTCTTAATATAAACTGCTATTATGAGACCGCGTTTTTCCCGAATTGTCACGTATTAAGCTGCCGGATAAAAAACAATTGTTTCGCATCCTGATAACCGGTTTCCCACGAGCAGGTTGTATTTTTACGGACATAAGAAATGCGGGTATTTTTTGCCGGCACCAACCCTGAATGAAAACAAAATTTGCGGTATATCTGAGTGTCTTCTGGCTGGTTGCCTGCTCGTCGGCTCCCGACAAGCTGGGTAAGCTGGATGTGAAAAAATGGCGGAGTGACCGTGGTGGTTGCTATGGCCTGCGTATGACTGAAGTTGATAACTTCAAGGCCGAAATGCAGGCGATTAAAGGCATGCATATTAATGATGTCGGCGAGCTGTTGGGGCGGCCGGACGTCAATCAGATTGAAGACCGGAACCAGAAATACTATGTCTATTTTCTGGAAAAAGGACTCCATTGTGACCAGGAGCGGACAAAGTCAAAAAGCCGTTCGGTGGCGTTACGCGTCAGCGCGATCGGCCTGGTAACCGAAATTACGTTTCAGAACGGCATTCCGTGATTTCTTGTGAAACGGGGACTCTGCCGTTGATTACGTATATTAATTTCCTTTCGGGGATCTTAATTTCCTTTTGGGGATATTAATTTCCTTTTGGGGATATTAATCTGCTTTCGGGCGACCACGTAGGGTCGCCCCTACTGGTAAAACTTTTTGCGCAGAATCATTTCTTCGACTACTTCCGGGACGAGGTAGCGGATCGGCCGGTTATGTTTCAGGCAGTCACGGATGTAAGTCGCTGAAATATCAAGCAGCGGCGCCTTGACGATCTGTACAGACGGATGATTCCGGAAAGGACTCTCAACCGCTTTCGGTCGTTCATAAACGTAAAGGCCGAAGTACTCCAGAATTTTTTCATGATTTTTCCAGTTGGCAAACTGCTCCAGATTATCTTCTCCGATAATGAGTTTAAACTGGTGCTGCGGGAACTTCTCCTGGAGCCGGATAAGGGTGTCAATCGTGTAGCTGGGGCGGGGCATCGAAAATTCAATGTCTGTTACTTTCAGGCGGGTGTTGTCAGAAATAGCCCGGTCGACCATGTCGTAGCGGTCAAATTCATGAAGCAGACTTTTGGTTTTCTTAAATGGATTCTGGGGCGATACAACAAACCAGACCTGTTCGAGATCGGTACTCGTGGCCATGGTATTGGCTACAATCAGGTGGCCGATATGGATAGGGTTAAAGGAGCCGAAAAATAAACCGATTTTCATGCCGCAAAAAAGAAATAGCAGGCCACGGCCTGCTATCTAATCAGATTAAATGATGGCTCCTTTCTCAGGAGTCTTGTTGTCTTTTATAAAGTCGTCGACCAGTTTCTGCGCTTTCAACAGCGAATCTTCCAGTTTATCATTGACCAGAATAACATCAAACTGACTCTGAAAGCTCATCTCAAAATGGACTTTAAACAAGCGTTTTGACAGGCTGTCTTCCGTTTCAGTACCGCGCCCGATCAGACGTTCGCGGAGTGTTTCTTCATCCGGCACTTTTACAAAGACAGACAAGGCCCGGTCGCCGTAATATTTTTTGAGTTTAAGCCCGCCCTGAACATCCACATCGAAGAGTACATGCTTACCGGTAGACCAGACGCGTTCAATTTCTGATTTGAGTGTTCCGTAAAAAGCACCGACATACACTTCTTCCCATTCCACAAACTCGTCGCGGTCAATGCGTTCTTTGAAATCTTCAGGGGTCAGGAAGTAGTAATCCTTACCGTTTTCTTCAGCGCGTCCCCGGCGGTCGCGTGTACAGGCAGAAATCGAAAAGCCGAGATTTGAGTTCCCGGCCAGCAGATGTTTAACGATTGTAGTTTTTCCCGAACCCGACGGGGCCGAGAAAATAATGAGTTTACCTTCCAAATCAGGCATTATAAGGTTTCAGGTTTCCCATTGCAGGATAATAGTAGCTGAAAGAAGAAACCTGAAACGGGTGATTAACTTAAATTAGCGATACGGGATTTAATGGTTGCGATCAGCTTATCCGGACAGCACTTTTTCTCCATTCGTTCCTGAAGCAATGCCTTCACTTCTTTTTCGAGATGATACATCTCAATGCAGGGACGGCAAACCTCCATGCTCTTCTTCAACTTCTCTAACTGTTCCTCTGTGGCCTCTCCATCGACAAGGAGCTGGATTAATTTCAGACAATTGGACTGGTTGTCACAATGCTGTTTAGGCAAGTTATCCAGGTTGGACGGAGACGGTGATGGCAACGACGTTTGCATTGGAAAAGTTTAATTTATTCCAAGATTAGTAATACGGAAATGTTACTGGCTTAACCAATATATATATAGAAAAAGTTTCGCTTAGTCCTCATTTTCTTCACGATAACCCATTGATTTTGCGTAATCACGCAATTTTTCTTTCAACAGGTTACGCGCTCGGTGTAACCGGGACCGAACCGTACCAATCGGAATATCCAGAATTTTTGCCATTTCTTCGTACGTGAATCCTTCGATATCACACAGAATAATGACTGTCCTGAAATCCACCGGCAGCGAGTTCAGCGCTGTGGCAACTTCGTCACCGATCAAGTCAGAAACAGACTCGGCCCGAAGGTCGACAGTGTGCTCAGCCTCAGCGTCTTCAGAGTTGTAGGTTGTTTCTACATCCTGATAGTCAACCTTAGCTGGCTCCTTACTTTTCTTCCTGTAATCGTTAATGAAGCTGTTCTTCAGGATTCGGAACAACCATGCTTTGGCGTTAGTTCCTTGTTCGAACGACGAGATGAACCGAAACGCCTTTAAATAGGTATCCTGTACTAAATCATTGGCGTCGTCCTCATCCATCGTCAGACGAAACGCAAAGTTGTACATGGAGTCTATATGTGGCATAAACTCCTTGTTAAAGATAAGGTATTTCTGATCTTCAGAATAGCCTCGAGCTGGCGTGTCTGACATAAGTTCGGGCATAGTCGCCATAAATTTACAATTATTTGCCGTTCACCGTCGGTTTGGCCCTACATAATTCATGCTTTTTATAACGAAAATGCCTGGCCGTATCAGATATTGACTGCAAAAATCACTCCTTTGTTTCAATTTTACACACAAAAAAAGACGAAACTGACGAATTGGCAGGAATTAGGCGGAGTGATTGAGTGATTTAGCAAATGAGTGAATTAATTTGCTGTAATAATTCGCTTAATCACTCAATCGCTCATTCGCGCAATCTAAAGATGCACATCACCTTCATCGGCGCAGGGAATCTGGCCTGGCACCTTGCTCCTGCTTTCGAAAACGCTGGTCATCAGATCAATGAGGTCTATAGCCGCCGTACTGAACAGGCTCGCCGGTTGATCAGTATATTATACGATGCCGGTGTCAGAACGGATTTAAACTTCGCTGACAGTTCGTCGCAATTGTTTGTGCTGGCTGTGGCAGATGATGCCATGGAAGAAGTATGCCAACAATTAGTATTGCCGGAAAATGCTATTGTCGTGCATGTGTCCGGAGCTAAACCCTTAGCACAACTACGCCGCTGGATGGCTATTTACAGTGATGTGCCCGTCCGGACGGGTGTTTTTTATCCGTTACAGACTTTCAGCCGCGACCAGCCCCCGCTTTCGTTTGAGCAGATTCCGCTCTGTCTGGAAGCAGATGATAAGGAAACGGAAGATATACTGGTCGGGCTCGGGCAGGAGTTGAGCGATATCGTTTATCTGATTACGTCCGATGAACGACGGCTTCTGCACATGGCCGCTGTGTTTGCCTGCAACTTTACCAATCATCTGCTGGCCATCGCCAAAGACCTGACCGAAACCAATGAGGTGCCCTTTAAATTATTAAAGCCTCTGATCCGGGAGACCATCCGGAAAGGCCTCTCGGCCGGCCATCCGGCTGATGTGCAGACCGGGCCTGCCCGTCGTGGTGATCAGCAGACCATGCAGGCTCATCTCACCCTGTTGAGCGATCAGCCGCAACTGGCCGAAATGTATGAACTCATGTCTGACAGTATTGCCCGGATGTACCATTAATGCATCGTTTTTGTAATTTTTTTCGGACCGACGCAACCGTAATCCTGAACCCTCCGTATTGATGACTGAACCGGTTCAACTGAAAGTTAACAATCACATATATTTAACAGCAGTTGAAAATCATGAAACAGCCATCTTTGACAAAATACGGCCTGTACTATGTTCTTTTATTTGTAGCCATACTGACCGGATGTAAAGACAACGAGTCTACGCCCGCCAACGATGTGGATTTAGCGACGACTACCCTGGGTAGCGTATTGACGGGAGAAAGCGGCAAAACGCTTTACTTTTTTGCCAGTGACGTGTCGGGGGTGTCTAGTTGTACATCGGCAACCTGTATGGGCAACTGGCCGGTTTTCTACAAGGACCCGGCAACCATGAAGCTGGGCACTGGATTAACCGTCACGGATTTTGCGGTCATTAACCGCCCTGATGGCTCCAAACAGACCACCTACAAGGGATGGCCGCTGTATTACTACAAGAATGATACAAAAGCGGGTGATGTAACCGGAGAAAATGTAGGTAACGTATGGCTGGTGGCTAAAACCGATTACAGCATTATGCTGGGCAACGGGCAGCTTCTGGGGAATAACGGGAAAACTTATACCAGTGATTATAAGGAAGGAACGGGTAATACCCTTTATTTTACCGACGGCGTTGGCCGGACATTATACGGTTTCGTAAATGACCGCAACAAACAGAATAAGTATACCAAAGCCGATCTGAGCAATAACGCCACCTGGCCGTTGTTTGAGGAAGCGACATTAAAATCGGTTCCGTCGGTGTTGAACAAGGCTGATTTTGTCGTAATCGATGTGACGGGAACGGGTAAGAAACAACTGACCTACAAAGGCTGGCCACTGTATTACTTTGGTCCGGACAATGCGGTTCGTGGTGCAACTAAAGGCGTTAGTGTACCGACGCCCGGTATCTGGCCTATCGTAAATGCGAATACGCAGGTAGCGCCAAACTAAGCACAGGAGAATGATCGGGTTGCCGGCCAACCGGTAGCCCGATTCTGAAAATTGATAAACAACAGCGGTATTCATGGCAAACGGATCCCCCCCTCCAGCGTTGCATGAACTGTTAGCCGGTTGTCTTCGCAATCAGCGACGCAGTCAGGAATTGCTCTACCAGCAGTTCTATGGCTACGCTATGGGCGTTTGTCTGCGATATACATCAACACGGGAAGAAGCTCTGGAAGTTCTGAACGACGGTTTTCTGAAAGTGTTTACGCGGTTACAGCAGTATGATCAGGCTCAACCTTTTAAAGGTTGGTTACGCCGGATTCTGATCAATACGGCTTTGGACCATTACCGGCACGAAGTCCGGCACTATCATCATGATGATGCCGCTAAGGCCGAGCAGGTCGCAACCGATCAGGCCGATGCTTACAGCCAGCTGGCGTATGAAGAACTGATCGGCCTCGTTCAGGAGTTATCACCGGCCTATCGGCTGGTATTTAACATGTATGTTATTGATGGCTATAGCCATGAAGAAATTTCGGCCAGACTGGGGATTTCGGCCGGAACCTCAAAATCAAATCTGGCAAGAGCGCGCGAGTGTCTCCGGTCGATGCTGCAAAAAAAAAGTCAGTCCGTAAACGGTGATAAGTATGCAAGAGTACCCCGATAACGAGCAGCCCAATGAGGGCTTCGACGGGCTCTTCAGAAAGTCAGCTGAAGAGTTCGAGCCGACATTTGATCCGGCGGCCTGGCAGGATATGCGGGCACGCCTTGAAGAACACGACCGGAAGGTATTAATGAATAAATGGCTGATACGGAGCTCTATTATGCTGGCCGTACTGCTGCTGGGGTTCGTTGGATGGTATTCCTGGGAGGTTGTGAACGCAGGGGGGGCGTCGGTCCGGCAACAGCCGGGCCCGCCTGCCAGGGCACATAACCGGTCCTCGGAAAGCGGTCGCCTGGTAAAAACGTCACCCGAAGACCCGGCTATCACTGGCTCAGCGCCTGCGCCGGGCATAAAAACCGGTGGTAACGCAGCCGGCAACGGAAATGTACCGGTAAAAACCGTTGATGCAGTCAAAGAAAATAACGGCCTGCCCGTACAGCCCAAAACAGTTGCCGCAGCTACTGAACATACTACAGATGCTACTACCGGCAATCCGGTTCCGTATACCGATAACAACCAGCCAACCTTTACAGTGCAACCGTCGGCCCGGCTGGCAAACAAACCAGGCAAGCGTGTAGTGCCGGCCGGATTGGCGGTTGAACGCACGAGGGCAGCAGAGATCGGCCGGTCGCGGCAGATGACTGACCTGCCAGCTGGTACCGCCGTCGGATCAACAGGATCAGAAAGCCCGGCCGTATCACAAATAAAGGAGCCCGGGCGGAGAGCCGGTACGATTGTGAATCCGGATTTTGATCCGGCAGGTGAAGAACCTGCCCCGTTGACAGACCTGAATTCTGCCGCCCGCGAAGAAGGTATGCCGGTTTGGGCAAACATCGACCGTCTGCAAAGCCATTCATTTGTCTGGCCCGTATTTGTGCCAGCATTGGGTTATCCGGTGCAGGCACCGGTAGCAGACAAACCGGTAGTTCAGGAGCGACAAAAGGTGCGTGGCTTTAGTTTACGGGCGGGGATTTCGCCGGATTTGACGACGATTGGCCTTCGTAACTTCGTACGGCCCGGGGTTAACCTTGGTTTGCTGGCCGAGTACCGGCTAAGCAATCGCTGGAGCATACAGGCGGGAGCAATGTGGAGCAAAAAGGTATACGAAGCGTATCCTGATCAATACGAATGGCCATCGAACTGGAAATGGCAAGTGCCGGTTCTGGGGGTCGACGGTATCTGTAGTATGGTTGATGTTCCGCTCAATGTACGGTATGACATCATATTACAGCCACGAAAATCAGGGTTATTGCCATCGCGCTGGTTTGTGAACACGGGTGTGACCAGTTTTATTATGCTTCGGGAGGTGTATGACTATCAATATGAAAACCCTGACGATCCTAAAATTAAGTTTAAGCAATGGGCCGGTAAAACGGGGCCTTATGGTCTGAGTCATCTGAACTTCACGGTGGGGTATGAGCGTGCCCTGACAAGGCGCTGGGCCTGGCAGGTCGAGCCCTTTATAAAAGCACCCCTGCAAGGAGTTGGTCGTTTCAAAATAAATCTCATCAGTACGGGAGCTTTCTTCTCCATCCGATACAAACTTTAATCTTTTTTAGCATCATTTTAAAACCGTTCAGCACGTTCAAACGTACTGAATACTAAACTTTCTTTGTCTTATGAACACGCAGCAACCTGTAGAAGAAACCATGAAACGCGGCGAATTCCTGCGCAGTCTTGGCCTGAGTAGCGGAGCCTTAATGGCCTTGTATTGCATGGGCACATTGTCGTCGTGCGGTAGTAAGGATGATACAACGGTAACGCCGGGGACTGGAACCGGCACAGGTACCGGAACCGGTACAGGCAGCTCAACGTCAGGATTTACCGGTAACGCGCAGACCTCAAAAGGAACCATTAGCTTCACCCTTGATCTGACTGATAATAATTACAAAGACCTGAAAACAGAAGGCAAATATGTATCCGTCGGCGATGTGGTTGTCGCCAATGCCAAAGGCAATAAGCTGGTGGCCGTCGGCCGGATTTGTACACATCAGGGTGGAAATCTGAACTATCGGCTCGCACAGGACGATTTCCTGTGTGATTTGCATAGCAGCGAATTTGCCACTGACGGAACGGTTCAGGTTGGTCCGGCTACGCAGGCCGTAAAAGCCTACAAAGCCACATTGTCGGCAAATGGTAATACCTTGCAGGTATCTCAGTAAGAACGTTAATTTTTCATTAATTCAGATACACTGAGGCTGCACAGAGTGCAGCAGGTACGTATGTAAAAACAGACCGGCTCTCCTGACATGCACGCGGATAATGGCAGAAAGGTAGGCCGGTCGTTGTTTTCTAATCTTTAGCCCGGGTAAGAATGAAACATGTATTTTGCCTGCTTATCGGCTTTTTTCTGATGAGCTACAGTTATGCACAGGACTCCACAGCCGTTCATCGCGATACTACCAAAGCAGCCTCCGGCGACGATCTGCTCAGCGGCCTTACCGAATCGACGGAGAAACAGGAACTGCTGCCTTCGAAGATGATTTTTACACAGCGTGCCTTCTGGGGACCCAAAGGCCTTCTGCGTGTGATGAACGTGGCCCCGCTGACGCCGGAAGGCCGTGAAAAGGAGCTGAAAGTACGTCGGTTTATGTTGAAGACACACCAGGTTGCAGGGTTTGTAACGCTGGCAGGCATGGTCGCACAGGGTCTGGTCGGCGCAAAATTATACAACGCCAAAGGCAGCGACTACAGCCGCATCAAAGAAACCCATGAAATGCTGGCAACGGGTATCAATGTGGCTTATACTACAACGGCAGTTTTGTCGCTGGCTGCACCGCCAAAGATGGTTTCCGAACGGAAGGGGTTTAGCTCCATTAAGCTCCATAAATATCTGGCGGTCCTACACATCGCGGGTATGATCACCACCAACGTACTATCGGGTATGATCGCCGATAACTACAAGCTGAAGCCTTACCACAGAGCCGCTGCCTACACTACGTTCGGGGCATTTGCTGCCTCGGTAATTGCCATTAAGTTTTAAGTCTAAATGCCATCAAAACAGTATTTTATCATGAGAAGGGTTATATACGTAGCCTTGTGGGGGCTTATTGCCGTCGGGCTAACCAGCTGGGTGGCACCCAATCCGATGGCCAAACGGAAAATAATGGCCGACAAGGGTAGCTCTTCCGTTACCTACAGCATGAAGCACCCCATGCACGAATGGGATGCGGTCAATAAAGACGTGACGTGTGCGGCGATGTACGATGATGAAGCGCAGAAATTTGAATCGGTCGCTGTTGTCGTGAAAATTGCGTCGTTCGACAGTAAAAATGCTAACCGTGATTCGCACGCGATTGAGGTACTCGACGGGATCAAATTCCCGAACGTGACCTTCTCCAGCCAGGACATTCAGACCGGACCTAACGGGGCGCTGACTATCAAGGGAAATCTCGTTTTTCACGGCGTTTCGAAGCCCGTGACAGTGCAGGCTACCCAAAAGCAGGCCAACGGAAAAACCGTAGTCGATGGAGCCTTTAACCTGAAAATTACGGACTTTAAAATCGAGCGGCCAACGCTGATGATGGTACCCGTTGAGGATGAACTGCGGATGAAATTCAGTATTGCCTTTAAGATGTAGTAGAATCAGTCAAACAAAACAGGATCGCCCCGGCTGGTAAACCAAGCCGGGGCGATCCTGTTTTGTTTGGCCGGCTGTACCAATTGTCATTGGTCAGCAACTGCTGATCGGTATCAGGGTAAAACGACAAAGGCTCCCCTCATGACTGCATGTACCGTACATAGATAAAAAAGGGTGTCCGGAGCATTGGCCGGTACATTAAAGGTTAGTGTGTTATTGATGACATCCTGGTTTGTCGTGCCTAGTGAATAAGCAGGGTTTGTGTTCGGAGGCGATAATGTATTTGACGTTGAAATACGGAATGGGTGAGCTGTATTACCGCTAACATTAAAACGATAGGTAACCCCTCTGTATAAATTGAGTGTTGGGTTAAGCGTTGTAAGGGTGCCGAACCGCCAACCGGTAAAGCCGCTGTTAACTACCTGAATATCAATGGTCAACGGGACGTTGTTGCCCGTAAATATCCAGCCGTTGAGCCACATGTAGAACCCTTGTGCCTGAGCTGTACCGGTATTGAATACAAGTAATCCCTGGGCCGGATTGGTAAAAGGGGCGGCCGATGAAAGATCGGATGACAAGACGACATCAGCTACTTTACTTCTGAGCGATTCGCAGTTGCATTGAGACCAGCCAAAGTAGCTTTTTGCGATAAGGAGTGTTAGTAACAGGAGTTTTTTCATAGTTCTGTAAAACAATAGGTACAAACTTGAACGGGAAAACACTAACTTACTTGTTGCCAAATAAGCATAGGGCATTATGTAATTACATCGACGGTTTATACGTCTGGCCTTTCGGAGACGTCTTTTTCTGACCAGGGTTGGATAGAGCCATTAAGTTTTTTCTCCATATATGATTACATGTATTTTGTCTGGACGGTAATTATGGTATGTTGGTTGCGTCATGCATAAAAAAATATAAATCTTCATATAATGCTTTTAAAAAAAATATAGGCGAACCAGGATAAAAAGGCTGTCTTTTAGCTTATTAGTAACTAAATATGGATCTTAATACTTGTATTTTTATTATAATGTAACTTATAAGTAGTTGAATAGATTTAGTTTGCATTNTTATTTTTTGAATTGGTTAATGAGGTTAGTTTGTGCTTTTCTAAAAACGGTATACCCGCGACGGTACTTTCCTCGCAATTCGTTTTAATGCTACATGGGTGTAGTGAGTTTGGTATCAGGTGGTCTCGATCAGCTTTTTAACAGAGGATTTTTCTGAACGCTTGACAACATACGTCAATCTATGCCTGCCGAAGAAGATAGCTCTGTTTTAAAACAGGAAAAGAAAGGAACATTCTGATACTGAAAATTGAAAAACTTCTGGTGTCAGATAATGAAATAGGGTCATCTTTTCAAACGGTAGGTAGCGTATACACTTAGTGGCTAATAAGGCGATAGTTTAGGGTAAAGTATAAAGGATATTATAAATCCAGAGAAATAAGTAGTTGAATAGATTTAGTTTGCATTAAACGGGCTGAAATTGATATTCAGGTGAGTGCCAATAGTAGCCATACATCGATTGACAGCATAAAGCAGGCTATCTTTTTCCAGATAGTCTTCGGCAACCAGCCATTCCATCTTTAACTTTCGCCACATGGTTTCAGCGATATTTAGATGAGGGGAGTAGGTTGGTAAGAAGAATACAAAAAGGCCTCGTTGTTGCCAAATCGCAAGGCGATCCTGCAATAGTTTAGCATGATGAACGGAGGCATTGTCTAAAACTACAAAAGTTTCTTTTACAAGGCTCAGCGAGAGTTTATCAAGCTTTTCCATGACAAATTGACCCGTTATAGTTCGCTCTGTTGTCGCCCAATGACATTTATTTTGACGGCTGATAAGGCCCCAAATATTGACCCAATGTCCCTTTTCAACATACACAGCTACCTCTTCATCCGGAAACTGCCAGCCATAGGGCACATAACCTTCGCTACTCACCCGGCTCTCATCGCCATAAAACAACTCAATCAAGCCCGCCCGGGAAAGTTTTTCCAGTTCATGTAAATACGCCTTTTTAAGGGCATAAATGCTTGCATTGGGTTTACTTTTACACCGTTTTCTTATCCGTTTATATCGTCCCCCAAGACTTTTAAAAACCGACGGAAGGTAGCACGGCTTACCGATTTACCACTGTTGGTTTCCCATTCAGCTTTTGCCGTTTCTAAGCGTTGCCGGTGTTTTTTGGCTAACGCCACGATTTGTGTCCCGTCGGTTTGTTTGTCTATTTTGGGCTTGCAACCGCGCCCCGGCTTTATTAGAAGCCCAGCTATGCCCTCTGACTTATAGCGATTTAGCCAACTATTTACACTAACATGGCTCATGCCTACAATTTTAGCTACATCTTTTGAAAACCGTCCGTCAGCCTTCAATAATATGGTTTGGCACCGTTTTCGCAAACTATGGTTGTCACTTTTTTTAAAGAGTGTTTCTAACTCTGTTCGTTGTGATTCCGTTAGAATTGGTGTATTGACTCGTCCCATAATGACGAAGTTACAGAGTAATATAAACTATTTCTGATGAAGTACTTATAGAGGCGGCTTTATATTTTATAATCATGAAGCACTTTACAATAACCCTGTTTTGTGTATTGGCCTGTGCTGCACTGGCAAAAGCGCAGACCTACGACCTTGTGATCCGGAATGGCCGCGTGGTGGATGGTACGGGCAACCCCTGGTACTATGCCGACGTGGCGTTGAAGGATGGCAAGGTCGTTTTTATTGGTACGGTACCGGCAACCGCAACCGCCCGGCAACTGATCGATGCCCGGAATCAGATGGTGGCGCCCGGCTTTGTTGATGTGCATACCCACGTGGAAGGGAGTCTGGAAGAGCGGCCGGGTGCCGAAAATTTTCTGTATGATGGCGTAACCACGCTCGTGACGGGCAACTGCGGCTCGTCGCGTACCGACTTGCGGACGTATTTTGAAAGCCTGCGGAGTCAGGGTATTTCTCCGAATGTCTGCTCGCTCATCGGGCATAACTCCGTCCGGCTGAAGGTAATGAAAACGGCGTTTCGTGACCCGACTGCCCGCGAGCAGGCCGAGATGGAGGCGCTCGTGGAGCAGGCGATGAAAGAAGGTGCTGTCGGTATGGCTACGGGCCTGATTTATACGCCGGGCACCTACTCCAAAACCCCCGAAATTGTGAATCTCGCCAAAGTTGCGGCCCGATACGGCGGGGTGTATGCGTCGCATATGCGGAACGAGGGGCAGGAGGTAGAAGCGGCCATTAAAGAAACCATTCAGATTGCCCGCGAGGCCCGGATTCCGGTCGAAATTTCCCATTTCAAAGTCGCCGGTAAACCCATCTGGGGCTTTAGCAAACAAACTATCGGACTGGTAGACGCCGCCCGCCGCGAAGGGCTGGACGTAACGGTTGACCAATACCCCTACACGGCCTCAAGTACGTCGCTCCAAAGTATTATTCCGGCCTGGGCACTGGCCGACAGCGATTCGCTGGTGCTGGTGCGGTTCCGCGACCCGGTCACGCGCGCCAAAATCCGGAAGGAAATGTTGGAGAGCCTGAAAAAAAATGACCGTAAACACTTCGATTATGCCGTAGTAGCCTATCTGCCTGCCGATACGACATTCAATGGCCTGAGCATCTCGAAAATTAATCAGAAGCTGGGCCGGAAAAACAGGGCTGCCACCGAGGCGGATCTGGTGATGGACCTGATCGAAAAGTCGGGGATGAAGCGGATTCAGATGGTGTATCATACCATGTCGGAGGAAGATGTGGCCAATATCATGCGGTATCCCAATACCATGATTGCCTCGGATGCGGGCGTCAGCAGGTTCAACTCCGGTATGCCTCATCCGCGCGGATATGGCACCAATGCCCGTGTATTAGCCCGGTATGTGCGCGAAAAACAGGTTATTCCGCTGGAGGACGCCATCCGCCGCATGACGTCTCTGCCCGCGCAGCGTTTTAAACTGGCTAACCGCGGGCTGATTAAAGAGGGCTATGCTGCTGACATCGTGGTGTTTGACGAAAAAACGGTGGGCGATGCGGCAACCTACGAAGCCCCGCATGCCTATTCAACCGGTTTTTCGTTTGTGCTGGTCAACGGCGTGCCGGTGATTGAGAACGGAGCCCATACACAGAAACGCCCGGGGCAGGTGTTATTGGGATCAGGTGCGGCGATGGTTGCCGAACGCTGAAACAGGCCGGATGCCTCGAACCCCGCACGTTTGGCCGGGCCACTTTTCTGACAAAGGAGAAATCGCTTTATGACGGTAAGGATGCGATCGGGCTTTGGCCTGCCTGGCCAGTCCCCGGGGGCAACGTATTTCGTTGGTTGGTATGATACAGGCAATGGCATTATTTTTGTTCTAAAATCAGTTAATGTCCCTCCGCCGGGCACATCACCATTAACAGTCTGATGAAAAAAATAGCCGCTATCGGTTTATTTGTCCTGTTGACGCTTCATATGCTGGCGTATCTGCTGGTATATGCGGGTATGCAGTGGCAGGAGGAGCATGACCTGTCAAAACGACTCGGCATGTACCGCTCCGTCGATAGCCTGGTGGAATTTCAGCTTATTTTTTCAGACCAGTCCGAGGGTGTGTTTATCAAAGACAAAACCGCTGACGGATTTAATTATCACGGGCAGTATTATAGCGTTGTCAGTATTGAGATACGGGGCGATACCATGCGGCTTTTAGGGTTACCCTCCAAAAGCCGCTCTTTCTGGCAAAGCGATCTGTTATTGTTCCTGAATGACCATATAAAACAATCCTCATCACCACACCAGAAAACAAACGAGTGGTTGAAGCTCCTTCTTAAGGAATATTTGCCGACCCTGCGGCCGACGCTGCCGTTTGGTCTTACTCACTGGTACGAAGACGGTCAGTTTCCCGCGCAGCATGTGCCGATGGTGACCCGTATCCTGTCTGTATTTTCTCCTCCTCCCGAAGCCTGAGCCGCTATTCTGTTCGCGGGCTTATTCGCTATCGGTTGGTTATCCGTATTTTTTACGCCTGATAATCAGCTGAAGGTAATAGGGCGTGTCTTGTTCTATTGCTTATCCGGAGACCTTTATGGAAAGGCGCTTAACGGATAACAGGTCTATGCATTACAGAAAAACAGCGCATCGTTCATCCCTGATTTAGCAGTTTCTTCGGCATAGAGAGCGGTAGCTGTATGCTTGTGTATACAGCCGTCTCCCTGTTTTCTCCTGACTGTAAATCACAGTCAGGCGCACGCTATTGCTCACTGTTTAATGACGGACATGGTCTATACAGCTCGTAGTGCACCATGTTCTGACAAAGACTTTTTTTACATGTTAACGTATATAAAGGCGTTTTTTTCTCATCGCCTGACACGGTCTTTCTGGGCTGTTAATGGCTTATGGCTGTTATTGAATGCTTGCCAGCCACCAAAGGAACAGGTTAAGCCCGCTTTTACCGCATCGGCACTGGATGCGGCCGTCGGACTAAACTGGATGGATTTGTTCCTTGATATTGATCGTTATGCACCCGGCTACCGGCCGCCGGTAGCGGCACGTGCCCTTGCCTATATCGGACTGGCAGCTTACGAAACAATTGCACCCGGGTCTGCTACGTACCAGTCTGTAGCCAATCAGTTTACCGGCCTTGTAATCCCGCGCGCCGAACCGGGCAAAACCTATCGCTGGGAGGTTGCCCTGAATGAGGCGTATTATGTGATGATGAAGGGCTTTTTTCCGCATGTCAACGATGCCTATAAGACTAAGATCGAGTCACTATACACCCGTTTATCCGCAACCGCTGAATCCGAAGAAGTCAGCCGGTCGCGGGCATACGGGCAGGCAGTGGCCAATGCGGTACTGGCGTACTCAAGAACGGATAAGGCAGGTGATGAAGCGTATCTGCGGAACCAGCCAACGGATTACACGCCGCCGGTCGGGCAGGGGAAATGGCAGCCAACGGCCCCTGATTACAGCCGTGCCTTGCTGCCGTACTGGGGCCGTGTCCGGACATTTGTTACAAACGAGGCCGAAAAGGTGGCGCGGCCCCCGCTGGACTATAGCACGAACTTTAACTCTACGCTTTTTGCCCAGAGTCTGGAGATTTACACGTCGACGAAGCCATTGACAAAAAATGAACAGTGGATCGGTGAATTCTGGAGTGATGATATTTATCAGCTGACATTTGAGCCGGCTGCGCGTTGGCTGGCTATCGCCCAGCAGGTAATCCGGCAGGAGAAGGTGCCGCTGGATAAAGCCGTTTACACGTATGCAAAGCTGGGCATCGGGTTAAGTGATGTGGGGGTAGCCTGCTGGAACTCAAAATATATTTATAACATCGAGCGCCCGATTGCCTACATCCGGCGGGCCATCGACCCCACCTGGCGAACCCGCCTGAATAACCCTGTGCTGGTGCTGGAAGGGGTAACCCCGCCGTTCCCTGCCTATCCTTCCGGGCACTCCTGCTTCGGGGCTGTCGCTGCGGAAGTGCTGACGGATGTGTATGGCATTGCCTACGCACTGACGGATCGTTGTCATGAAGGACGAACCGAATTCAACGGTGCACCCAGAAGCTTTTCCAGTTTCTACGAAATGGCTCAGGAAAACGCCTGGTCGCGCGTATTGCTCGGCGTTCATTACCGGATGGACTGCGAAGAAGGCTTGCGGATGGGGTATGCCATTGGGCGGAAGGTAAACAATCTGCCCTGGAAAAAGCCGTTGTGAGCCCCTCAGGATTACGTTAATCCGCCATAAAAAAGCGGTGGCACAACTGTCAGTCGTGCCACCGCAAATAAAACAGGATACCATACATTACCCCAGTTTCGCTTCGAGTTGCTCGGCTTCGAGCATGGCGCTTTCCCACTGGGACTGGAGCTGGTCGATCTGGTTCATTAACCGGTGATATTCATCGTTTTTAGCCTGCATCAGTTTGTCGTCGCCGTAGGTCGACGGGTCGGCGAGTTCGGCTTCGAGTTTGCCTTTGCGAGCTTCCAGCTGACTGATTTTGCCTTCGGCGTCTTCGGCCACCTGATTCGCTTTTTTCAGCGCTTTCTGCCACTCTTTCCGGTCGTTGTCGCTCGATGGCGCAGCCGCCGCAACGGGCTTCGGCGCTACCGGTGCCGGTGCCGGCTTGTTGTCGGCAAAAGCACTTTTGACGCCCGACTCTTTCCGGTCTTCCAGCCACATTTCGTATTCGTCGTACGTGCCCGGATATTCCTTAATCTGCTCGTCTTCGATGTACCAGATCTTGTTGGCAATCTGCGACACAAAATACCGGTCGTGCGAAACCACCACATACGTACCTTCGTACTGCGCCAACGCCTGAATCAGGATGTTGACCGATTGCATGTCGAGGTGGTTGGTTGGTTCGTCAAGCAGCAGGAAGTTTGCCTGCGACAGCAGTACCTTTGCCAGCGCAACCCGCGATTTCTCACCCCCCGACAGGACTTTAATTTTTTTGAACACATCGTCGCCCGAGAACAGGAAACAACCCAGGACACCGCGCAGCTCGCCTTCGGATTTTTCGGGGTTGGCTTGTTTCAGTTCTTCCAGCATGTTGTCCTCAACATTCAGCGATTCGAGCTGGTGCTGGGCGTAGAAACTGAACAGCACGTTGTGACCCAGGCGGCGCTCGCCTTCAATGGGTTCGCTGCCGGCAATGATCCGGAGCAGCGTTGATTTACCACGGCCGTTGGCGCCGATCAGGGCCACTTTATCGCCCCGTTCCAGCCGGATGTCAGCACGGGTCAGGATGCGTTTTTCACCGTAGGCCTTACTGATATCGTCGAGGTGCAGGATGTGGCGGCCCGGCTGTGTCGAGAAGTTGAACTTGAAGTTGACGCGTGCGTTTTCGTCGATCACATCGTCCACCAGTTCCATTTTTTCGAGCATTTTCACCCGGCTCTGGGCCTGCTTGGCCTTCGTCGCCTTGGCCTTAAACCGCTCAATAAACCGCTCGGTCTGCCGGATTTTAGCCTGCTGGTTCTCGTAGGCTCCTTTCTGAATCTCGTTCCGCAGGGCTTTCTCTTCCAGATAGAACGAGTAGTTGCCCGGATAATAATTCAGTTTGGCACCCGATACTTCAACGGTCACATCAATGACGTTGTCGAGGAACTCGCGGTCGTGTGAAACCACAATTACCGCCCCTTCGTAGGTCTGAATGTATTTTTCCACCCACTGGATCGAGGGTAAGTCGAGGTGGTTGGTTGGTTCGTCAAGCATGAGCAGCGACGGTTTCTGGAGCAGGAGTTTGGCAAGCATTACCCGCATCCGCCAGCCACCCGAAAACATCCGCAGCGGCTTTTGCAGGTCGGCGGTTGAGAAGCCAAGACCTTCCAGAATTTCTTCGGCCCGCGATTGTACCGTATAACCGTCCAGGGATTCAAATTCTTCCTGGGCCCGACCCAGTTTGTCGATCAGGTCGTCGGTATAATTGGTCTCCATCTGGTGGAGAATGTCGTCAATAATGGCCTGTAGCTTGTTCTGGCGCTCAAACGCCTGCATGGCTACCGACAGAATCGAGTCGTCGGTCTGATAGGAAAGCAGGTCCTGATTCAGGAACCCGATGGTTACGTCACCGGCTTTGGAGATGGTGCCGCCGTCGGGCTGGTATTCACCGATAATGATCCGTAGTAACGTAGATTTGCCTGTTCCGTTAAGACCGATGAGGCCAATTTTCTGGCCAGGCTTGATATGTAGCGAAGCGTTTTCGTACAGTGCCCGGCTACCCAGATAGTACGACAGGTTGGTAATCGAAATCATACGGCAAAGGTACCAAATTTGCGTGGGATGGTAGCATACCGGCCCGAATGAGCGACAAAAAATCCCCCGGCAGCCCATTCGCTCATTTCCAGCCGGATGGCCCAACATTCGTCCGGGCGGGCTGTTGAGTTGGGTAGGTTTATCATCCGAATCACACAAAAGCGTATGCGTACAGGAAAAGTATGGTTGTGGGGGCTCGCAGGAGCAGGGGCAGTATGGGCGGCAAAACAGCTGATCCGGCAACGTCGTAAAATGGATTTCCGGGGTAAAACGGTGGTCATCACCGGCGGGTCGCGCGGGCTCGGACTGGTGCTGGCGCGGCAGCTGGCAGAGGCTGGCGCCAATATTGCCCTTTGTGCCCGCGATATTCAGGAACTCGAACGGGCCAAACAACAGATACTGCCCTATAATCCGCTCGTACTGACCTATCCCTGCGACATTACCGACCGTGACCAGGTCAACACCTTTATCAGCGATGTCATTCAGGTATTCGGCAAAATCGATGTCTTGATTAATAATGCCGGGATCATCCTGGTGTCGCCCCTGCAACACCTGACCGACGCCGATTTCAGGGAGTCGATGGATACGAATTTCTGGGCGAGCTACTATACCGTTAACGCCGTTTTGCCGCATATGCGCCGGCAGGGCATGGGCCGCATCGTTAATATTGCCTCGTTTGGTGGCAAAGTGTCGGTGCCGCATCTGTTGCCGTATTCGGTCAGTAAGTTTACGTTGGTCGGCTACTCCGAAGGCTTACGGACCGAACTCCGGTCCGACAATATTCTGGTGACGACGGTGTGTCCGGGGCTGATGCGGACCGGCAGCCCGCGCAATGCTACGTTCAAAGGGCAGCACGACAAGGAATATGCATGGTTTAAAATTGGGGACTCACTGCCGTTTCTGGCGATGGACGCCGAAGAAAGCGCCCGGCAGATTCTGGACGCCTGCCGCCACGGCGATGCCGAACTGATTATTTCATGGCCCGCCAAACTGGCGAATGCTATCCACGGACTTATGCCAAACCTGACTGCCGAAGCCCTGACCCTGGTAAACGACTGGCTGCCGGAGCCGGGCGGCATCGGAGAAGAACGCCGGCAAGGCAAGGAGAGCGAAACGGCGCTGTCGGCCTCACCGCTCGCCAGACTGACCGACGAGGCGGCCGTGGTTAACAACGAAGATTACTGACCCACTCTGAAAAAACGGACATCGGCCTGAACACCGTCCAGGAGCTGGGCGGTGCGTTCGGGGCGTGCGTCGGTGATAATCAGCTGGCCAAAGGTCTGATCTTCCATAAGTCTGATCAGTTTGCCGATCCGGATATCGTCGAGTTTATCGAAAATGTCGTCGAGCAGCAGAATGGGCTTGATACCTTTTTCCTGCTTAAGCTGCTCAAACTGCCCCAGTTTAAGGGCAATGACAAAGGTTTTCTGCTGTCCTTGCGACCCGAATTTTTTCAGGGCTGTGGTGCTGCCGTCGGGCATGCCCAGCAAAAACGAGTAGTCATCTTTGTGGATGCCCATGGTCGTGCGCTGCAAGGCCACATCACGCCGCCGGTTCTGCCGGAACTGCGCGGCAAAATCCGGGTTTCCGGCCTCGGATTCGTAGACAATGTCTGCCTGTTCGCGGGCGTCGCTCAGGTAAGCGTAATGGGCCCTGAATTGCGGCAGAAACTCGTTTACGAACTGCGCCCGCCGGTTATGAATCCGCTGGGCCAGTTCCAGCATCGGTTCATCGTAGGTGTCCAGCAAGTCATGATCGACATGGCTGCGTTCGGCAAACAGTTTCAGGACACTATTGCGCTGCTTCAGAATCTGCTGATACATCAGGTAATCGCGCAGGTAATCGGCGTCGAGCTGCGACAGGACACCGTCAAAAAAATGCCGCCGGTCTTCGCTGTGTTCGCGCACCAGGTCTGTGTCGTTGGGGGCAACGAGCACTACCGGAAAGCGGCCGATGTGCTCACTGACTTTCTCGTAGGGCTTTTTGTCGGCCATCAGCACCTTGCGCTGTCCGCGCTGGAGACTAACCGTAATCTGTACCCGGTGCTGGCCCGTTTCATCACCGGCATCTTTGTAAAACATTCCGTCGATGATGAAGTAATCAGCGTCGTGGTTGATGGTCAGGGTATCCTGCGACTGGAAGGCACTTTTGCTCAGGGTCAGGAAATAAACGGCATCCAGCAGGTTGGTTTTACCGCTTCCGTTAGGCCCGACAATCACGTTGATTTGTGGCCCGAAGGTAAACCGGCCATCCTCATAGTTTTTAAAATTGGTCAGGCTGAGCTTTTCCAGATGCATTCGTCCTTGATTTTTATAGAGCAGGAGTGGGTAAAACCGGCAAAAATCAGGTTTTCATCAGTCTTTTTTCTATTGTCTCCCGTCAAGTGTCTTAAATAATCCGATAATGCGTAATTTCGCAACCGGGTTGTAAAAGCCTGTTCACCTGTACAGACAGATGAACTCAACTCGCTATTGGCAACAAAGATACGGTTGGATTGTTCAACTGACAGTATTAAGGCCGACACTGAAATAAGCATTATGGCAAGCGTCAAAGAAAAAACGAAAAAGGGCGACACGCCAGCCGCCGCTAAGACTGAGCATCCCAAAGAGCGGTACATGTACTGGTACGAATCGATGGTATTGCAACGGAAATTTGAAGAGAAAGCCGGCCAGTTATATGGTCAGCAGAAAATCCGGGGCTTTTGCCATCTTTACATTGGTCAGGAAGCCTGTTCGTCAGGTTCGTACTCTGCCTTGACCAAAGATGACAAGTGGATTACGGCCTATCGTGACCACGGTATCCCGCTCGCACTGGGTTCAGACCCGAAGGCGGTGATGGCCGAGTTATTTGGCAAGCAAACCGGCTCGTCGAAAGGCAAAGGCGGTTCAATGCACATCTTCGATAAGTCGGTAAACTTCGTCGGTGGTCACGGGATCGTAGGAGCGCAGATTCCGCTGGGTGCCGGGCTGGCTTTCGCCGAAAAATATAACAAGACACAAAACCTCTGCATCTGTTTCTTCGGTGACGGTGCCGTTCGTCAGGGTGCGTTACACGAAGCCTTTAACATGGCCATGACGTGGAAACTGCCGGTGATTTTCGTTGTCGAAAACAACGGATATGCCATGGGAACATCCGTTGCCCGGACATCGAATGTAACGGAGCTGTATACTATCGGTGAAGGGTACGACATGCCGTCGGAGCCGGTTGACGCCATGGACGTAGAGGCCGTACACGACGCTGTAAGCCGCGCTGCCGACCGTGCCCGCGCCGGTGAAGGCCCGACATTCCTCGAAATGCGGACATACCGTTTCCGTGGCCACTCTATGTCAGATCCGCAGAAATACCGGACTAAAGAAGAGGTTGAGCAGTATAAGCAGCGCGACCCGATCGAGCAGGTACGGGCTACCATTCTGGAAAGAAACCTGGCAACCGAAGAAGACCTGGCCGCTATCGACAAGAAAATCAAGGCGATTGTTGAGGAATCGGTGAAATTTGCGGAAGAGTCACCTTATCCGTCGCCGGACGAAGCGTTCAAGGACGTTTACGTAGATAAAGATTATCCGTTCCTGATGGAATAACCGGATTACATTCATAAAAAAGGCTAGTCTGAAACCGGAACTGCTCTGCAGAACGGCCGGTAGACCAGCCTTTTTTTTTATCCGGCCTCAATATGGTCCGCTATTTGCTAGGCTACATAAGCAGGTTTCACTATTATTGTTAAACAACCGTACCGGCTGTCAGTTGTCATCAGATAAATTAGTTTGTCAATTGATATGGAGGAGTTTTCATTAGTTGTCCTTGAAGAAGATCCGGCTAATAGCCGTCTCCGGAAGGGCGACGTCGGTACGATTGTAATGGTATACGGAGATGGTAAGGCATACGAAGTCGAATTTGTAACGCTTAAAGGCGAATCAGTCGCTGTCGAAACGCTGTTGCCCCATCAGATCAGAGAGGTGCGGACCACAGAAATGATGGCCGTGCGAGACCTGGCTGGCGGCGTAAACGCGGCGGATTAACGGGTTGTTCAGCAGCGGTTTGTTGCCGGTAGCGGGTAACGGTTCGGTTTTCGGGGTGAGAAAAGCCAAATATCTAATTACCAAAATACTTTTTTTGAAACCGAAGCTTTTTTGAAAATCGAAAAGTTCCTAATTTTGCGTTCCAAATTAAACGCTGTATGAGCAAAAAGAACACGGGACTGGAATTTCTGGAAGATCCGGACGCATTGGCCGGCCAGTTGGAACGTGCGGAAGACTTTTTCCAGGAAAACCGTAACATAGTTGTAGGCATAGTTGTAGGCCTTTTTGTGGTTGTTGGTGGTTTCTTCGGCTATCGGTATTACATGAGTACACAGGATGAAGACGCACAGAACCAGCTTTTCCAACCTGTATATCAGTTTGAAGCCGATTCGCTGAAACAAGCCCTGAACGGCACCGGCGCAACACCGGGCCTGCTGTCAGTTGCTGATAACTATGGGTCAACAAATGCCGGTAATCTGGCTGAGTTCTACGCAGGCGTTGCTTTACTGAAAGAAGGCAAGTACGACGATGCGATTGAGCGCCTGAAAGGGTTCAGCTCATCAGACCTGTTGGTTCAGGCGCGGGCCTATGCCCTGATCGGTGATGCCTACATGGAAAAGAAAAGCTTTGACGACGCTATCAGTTACTACCAGAAAGCGGCGGACTATAAGCCAAACAAATTCTTTACGCCCGGTTATCTGACAAAGCTGGCTGTTGCTTACGAACAAGCCAAGCAGAACGATAAGGCTATCGAAACGTACAATACGATTATTGATAAATACGCTGAGTCGGCTGACGCCGTGAACGCCAAGAAGTATAAATCCTTGCTCGAAGCACAGGCCGGCGAGTCATAAGCGTACGTACATAAGCTACTACCAGAAGGACAACGTCGGCCCGGCGTTGTCCTTTTCTTTTATCCGGGAGTCAGAGGCTTTCCGGTCCGGAACAAATCCGTTTATTCAAACAGAAAAATATCGTTTTTATGTCATCAGCCCATAAAAATCTGAGCGTTTTCTCGACAGAGAAGTTGCCGGATATCAGCCATCGCCGTTTTGCCATCGTGGTTGCCGAATGGAATTACGAAGTAACCGAGGCCCTTTTTGAAGGCGCCTACAATACCTTGCTGGCTTACGGAGCCTCGGCCGACCGGATCATCCGCGGAAATGTACCGGGCAGTTTTGAACTGACTTTAGGCGCGCAGTGGTTTGCCCACCGCGACGACATTGACGCCGTTATCGCGCTTGGCTGCGTGATTCAGGGAGAAACCAAACACAACGATTACATCAATCACGCCGTAGCGCAGGGCCTGACCAACGTGAGTCTGAAAACCGGCAAGCCGGTAATTTTCGGGGTACTCACGCCCAATGATCAGCAGCAGGCACTCGACCGCGCGGGCGGCAAACATGGTAACAAAGGCGACGAAGCCGCCATGACCGCCATCAAAATGCTCGGCCTACAGCAACAGGTTTATAGTTTTACTTTCTAATGAGTGGTTGAGTGAATGAGTGATTGTGCGAACCGGTTTGCGACAATTACTCATTCACTCAATCGCTAATTCACTCAATTAAAATGCACGTCTGGAAATTTGGCGGAACATCGGTGGGCAAGCCTGAACGGATGCACTCGATTCGCAACCTGGTGACCTCGGATGGGGGTCGGAAATTTGTTGTTTTGTCGGCCCTGTCGGGTACGACCAATGCGTTGTTGTCGATTGCTGAGTCGCTGAAAGCGAACCTGCCCGACGAAGCAGCCGAGAAAATTGAACACCTCAAGGCGCATTACGACTCGTTTATCCGCGAATTGTACAAAACCTCCGAAGGCTTTGCGAAAGGCCAGCAGATTATCGAAAACGAGTTCTCGTTTATCCGTTCGCTGACCAGGATCCGGCCGTTTACCCTCAAGCAGGAAAAAGAACTCGTGGCCGAAGGTGAATTGCTGAGTACGCAGATGTTTGCGGCCTATCTGGAAGAGCAGGGTGTACCATCGGTATTGCTGCCGGCGCTGGAATTCATGCGGATCGACGCCGATGGCGAGCCTGAACTGGACGTGATTGAACAAAAGCTGCGGGAAATCATGCGCGGACACGATGACAAGGAAATCATCGTGACGCAGGGCTTTATCTGCCGCAACCCGCGCGGGGAGGTCGATAACCTGAAGCGCGGCGGGTCAGATTATACCGCTTCGCTGATCGGCGGCGCTATCCGTGCGGCTGAGGTACAGATCTGGACCGACATCGATGGTATGCACAACAACGACCCGCGGATTGTGAAAAAAACCTTCCCGATCCGTGAGCTGACCTTTGATGAGGCGGCAGAACTGGCTTATTTCGGTGCTAAAATTCTGCACCCGTCAACCATTACCCCGGCCAAACTGCGCGGCGTACCGGTCCGTCTGAAAAATACCATGGATCCGCAAGCGCCGGGTACACTGATTGCCGAGCGCACCAGCACCTCGTCGGATCAGGTATTTAAGGCAATTGCTGCCAAGGATGGCATTACGGCCCTGTATATCCACTCGACCCGTATGCTGAACGCCTATGGCTTCCTGCGCCGCATTTTTGAAATTTTCGAGAAATACAAAACGCCGGTCGATCTGATTGCGACATCGGAAGTATCGGTGTCGGTAACGATTGACAATACGACGAATATTCAGGCGCTGATGGACGAGTTGCGGACGTTCTGTGATCTGGAAGAACCGGACTACGATCAGGCCATTGTCTGCGTGGTAGGTAATTTCAGTGCCGACCATCCGGGTATTGCCCTGAAAGTGCTGGAGTCGCTGAAAAACATTCCGATCCGGATGATCTCGTACGGTGGCACCGAGCACAACATTTCCCTGCTGATGCATGGCCGCTATAAAGCCGAAGCCCTAAATGCGCTGAACGAAGGATTGTTCGGCCTGTAACAGACGGCCCCGGTACATCAGCTATGTGCCGGGGCTTTTGTTATACCGGCTGCCGTGCCGCTATCCGGTGCTTATTCTGTAACTTCGTAACGGTAAATGGCTGTGTTATGAAAAAAATCAGCAAGCGTCTTTTTCTGAAACAGGTAAAAGAAAGCATATTAGCAATTGATCCGGAGGCGGAAGTTTATTTGTTCGGTTCCCGGGCAAGAGGTGACTACCGTCGTAATTCTGATTGGGATTTTCTGGTATTGACAGATAAGACGCTCGATCAGAAACTGGAATACGCCATATGGGATACCTTTACAGAGCTGGAACTGGCTTCAGAGCAGATTATTAACCCAATTGTTCACGAAAAGCGTGAGTGGGTTAAACGGCCGGCGTCGCCTTTGTACGGCAATATTTCTCTCGATGGAAGACCAATCTGAAAATTACAAGGAAGAGGAAATTGCCTACAGAGTAGTCCGTGCTGCTGAAACACTGCGGGAAGCCAAAGCACTGATTGCTATAGAAGGCTGGAACGGATCAGCGAACAGGTTATACTACGCGGCTTATTACATGGTCGTAGCGCTAATGATTAGAGAAGGTATTAAAATCTCCTCGCACGATGGGGCCAAGCACATGTTAGGTTTACATTTTGTGGAAACCGGCAGGCTGGATGTTCGTTACAGTAAAATTTACGGACATTTATTTAATGCTCGTCAAAGCGGGGATTATGGTACGTTTATTCAGTATACACCGGAAAGAATATTGCCATTATTAGAGGAAACTGAAGAATTTATAGCTGCCATCGAGCAACTACTAACCAATTAAACAATGCTACAACTTCCCTTCATCCGTGAGAATAAAGAACTGACACTCGCGGGCCTAAAAAAGAAACGGGTGGCAAACGCCGGCGAAGCGGTAGAGCAGGTACTGACGCTCGACCAGCAACGCCGTGATACACAGAAAGAACTCGACGACGTACTGGCCCAATCAAATGCGAAGGCTAAGGAAATCGGGGCGCTGATGAAGTCAGGGCAGAAAGAAGCCGCTGATGCCGCCAAAGCTGAAACCGCTGAGCTTAAAAGCCGGTCAAAGGAACTGGAAGAAAGCCTGAAAGCGCTGGAACAGCAGGTAATGGACGTCCTGGTTACCCTGCCGAACCTGCCCCACAGCAGCGTACCGGAAGGCCGTTCGGCCGAAGACAATGAGGTGGTGCTGGAAAACGGGGAAAAGCCGGTGTTGGGCGATGATGCGCTGCCGCACTGGGACCTGATCAAAAAATACAACATCATTGATTTTGAGCTGGGTATCAAAATCACCGGTGCCGGTTTCCCGGTCTACAAGGGCAAAGGGGCCCGTATTCAGCGGGCACTGATCAACTTTTTCCTCGACAAGGCACTGGAGGCCGGTTATCTGGAAGTGCAGCCGCCAATCCTGATCAACAAGGATTCGGGCTTCGGTACGGGACAGCTGCCGGACAAGGAAGGGCAGATGTATTTTGCCGCTGCCGATGAACTGTACCTGATTCCGACGGCCGAGGTGCCGATTACCAACCTGTACCGCGATGTGATTGTGAGTGAAGACCAACTGCCGGTCAAAAACGTAGGCTATACGCCTTGTTTCCGTCGGGAGGCGGGTTCGTGGGGGGCGCACGTGCGTGGCCTGAACCGGCTGCACCAGTTCGATAAAGTAGAGATCGTGCAGATCCGCAAGCCGGAAGAATCGTATCAGGCGCTGGAAGAAATGAGCCTGTATGTGCAGGGCCTCCTGCAGGAGCTTGAACTACCTTACCGCGTGCTCCGGCTGTGTGGCGGCGATATGGGCTTTACGTCGGCCCTGACGTATGACATGGAAGTATGGTCGGCGGCGCAGCAGCGGTGGCTGGAAGTAAGCTCTGTCTCAAACTTTGAAACGTATCAGGCCAACCGCCTGAAGCTGCGCTACAAAGTAGAGGGAAAAACCCAGCTGCTACACACGCTGAACGGTTCTGCACTGGCCTTACCGCGTATTCTGGCCTCTATTCTGGAAAATAACCAGACGCCGGAAGGCATCCGTATTCCGAAGGTACTGGTGCCGTACTGCGGTTTTGAGGTGATTAATTAGGTCTTAACGAGAACTCCCCGAACGTTTCAGAACGTTCGGGGAGTTAAACTCAAATCAGTTAACAGTCACAGGAATAACTTTCATAACCGGTATAACCCGGCGAAATGGCGCCGTTAATGGCGACAATCTTCTTCACTGGTATTTCATCCCCTGTCGCCACCAAAAGAGTATCTACCCCGTCTTTTGATACGCGCCCTTTTACCAGTACATCCGTTTTAATGTATTCGTGAAGGTCGGTCATGTATTCAATCCGAACAAAACGGCGATCGGTGGCTGCCGTGTCAATTTGCTGTTCGAAGGTATTCGGTAGGTTTGTGGTCGATTCCATAGTAGTGGTCCTTGTTTTATGGAATAACAAATGCACCTAGCTGAAACGTTCCGGATTAAACGGCGCCAGATCAAGGCTTGCCGTTTGTCCGGATAACGCTTCGGCAACCAGCTTACCCGTTGCCGGTCCGAGGCTGACCCCCATCATGCCGTGACCCGTTGCCAGCACCAGATTCTCAAAACGATGCACAGGACCAATGTACGGAATCCCGTCCGGCGAGCAGGGACGCAGCCCCCGCCAGACCGACTCCGCCGCCGGTAGTTTAACCGGCAGTTCGGGGTAGTAGCGGTTGATCGCTTCGGAGATGCCCCGTACACGATTGATGTTGACCCGCATGTCGGTACCGGCTACTTCGAGTGTCCCCGCAAACCGAAGGCTGTTGCCGATGGGTGTGGCTGTGGCGCGGGCTTCGAGCATAATGGCAGGCACGCGGATATTGGCCGGGAGATCGGACTGCATAAAGCTGTAGCCTTTACCACCCTGTAAGGACAGCGATAAACCCAGCAGTTTCGCCAGCTCCGGCGACCAGGCACCGGCCGCAACAACCACCGCATCGGTTTTATAGGCTCCCTTATTGGTAATCACCTGCTGAATGGCTTTGCCTTGTGTCTCGAACCGGACAACATCTTCGCCTTCAACAATGTCAACCCCCTTTTTCCGCAGATAACCGACCAGTTCCTGAATCAGTTTATTGGGGTTGATGTGCGCATCGCCGGGATAATAAACAGCCCCGCGTACGGTAACGCTTACGTCGGGCTCCAGTGCCTGAACCCCTGCACACGAAAGTACCTGCGCATCAATGCCGGCGCGGTTGGCGATCCGGGCTTCTTCGGCCATTTCGTGTTCGTTATCGTGGGTCTGATATAACATCAGCAAACCACGTTCATGCCAGCCAAAATCGACCTCCGCCGAAGCTGCCAGATCCTGATACAGTTTTTTGCTGAGCAGACTCAGGTCGCGGAGTACCGGAATCGCCCGTTCTACGTGTTCGTCCGTCGAATGCTGCCAGAAAAGGTATCCCCAGCGCATGAGTTCCCAGCTAAGCCGGGGTTTGACGTAGAAAGGGCTGGTCGACTTCAGCATCCAGCGCATGCCTTTGGCAATCATGCCCGGCTGGGCGAGCGGAATGATGTGGCTTGGCACGATCATCCCGGCGTTGCCGTGCGAACAACTGTCGGCAAAGTGATTCCGTTCGATGAGCCGGACCGTGTGGCCGGCCTGTTGCAGGTAATACGCCGAGAATAAGCCGCTTACCCCTCCGCCAATAATGGTAACGTTCATAGAGTAGCAAAACACCGGACAAAACGTTGTCCGGTGCTGTGTTTAGATAACCTGAAAGCCGTGTACGTACGGGTCTTCTTCGTCGAATAAAATATGGTTGAACCCGTGAATGATGGCCCATCCTTCAATACTCGGCACAATCGCCGGTTTACCACCCAGCTCCGTTTCGGCTTCGATCCGGCCGATAAACTTCGAACCGATGATACTTTCGTGAATAAATTCTTCGCCGGGTTTCAGCCAGCCTTTGGCATACCACTGCGCGAGCCGCGCCGATGTCCCGGTGCCGCACGGTGACCGGTCGATGGCCTTGTCACCGTAGAAAACAGCATTGCGGGCGGTTGATGTCGGGTCGAGTGGTTGGCCGGTCCAGAGAATGTGGCTCAGGCCTCGGATGGTTGTGTTTTCGGGATGCACAAAGCTGTGGTGTTCGTTGAGGCGCTGCCGCAGCACACGGCTCCACGTCACCAGCTGGTCGGCAGTGTAGTGCTGTAGCCCCGGAAAGTTCGGCTGCGGGTCAACGATGGCGTAAAAGTTGCCGCCGTAAGCCACATCCACCGTCAGGGTGCCTAAATCCGGGCAATCCACGGTCAGGTTTTCAGCGGCCAGATACGACTTGATGTTCGTAATTTTCACCGACTTCACCTTGCGGCCCTCCTGCCGGTATTCGATCCGGACCAGCCCTGCCGGTACTTCCAGATTCAGCAGACCGGGCGTTTTAGGCGTAATGAGCCCTTGCTCGATGGCAACGGTTACGGTCCCGATGGTACCATGGCCGCACATAGGCAGACAGCCCGAGGTTTCGATAAACAATACCCCGGCATCGTTGGCCGGATCCGACGGCGGATACAGAATACTGCCCGACATCATGTCGTGGCCACGGGGCTCAAACATCAGCCCTTTCCGGATCCAGTCGTATTCGGCCAGAAAATGCTGCCGTTTTTCGCTCATCGTAGCGCCTTGCAGGTGCGGAATGCTACCTCCCGTTACCACGCGGACAGGGTTGCCGCAGGTATGGGCGTCGATGCAGAAGAATGTTTTCATTAAAGACAAAAAGAATAAGGGCCTGAACGATTAGCCTACCAGCACCGGACGCGTTGCCAGCGACGATTCGATCACGTCGAGAACGCGCTCGCGCTCAGCACCGGTCAGCGTCAGGCGGGGCGCCCGGACATACTCAGAACCGATGCCGGTGGCAGCGGCCGCTAATTTAATATACTGCACGAGTTTTGGCTGAATGTCGAGCTCAAGCAACGGCATAAACCAGCGATAAATCTGGAGGGCTTCCTCAATCTGACCGCTTTTCACGAGTTCATAAATGGCAACGGTCTCCTGCGGGAAGGCATCTACCAGACCGGCTACCCAGCCATCTGCGCCCAGCACGAGGGCCTCAAGTGCCAGCGTATCCACACCGCCAAGGATGTTGAAGCGTTCACCGAAGGCATTACGCATGCGGGTGATGTTGGTCAGGTCGCGCGTTGATTCTTTTACGGCAGCAATATTCGGAACATCTGCCAGGGCTTCGAACATAGACAGCGTAATCGCAATTTTGTAGTCGACCGGGTTGTTGTAGAGCATGATCGACAGGCTGGTGGCTTCGGCAACGGATTTGAAGAATACCGTTGTTTCGTGCGAGTCGGCGAAATACCGCATTGGCGGGAGCAGCATCAGGGCGTCGGCACCGTTGGCTTCGGCTTCTTTCGCGGCGGCTATGGCTTCGCGGGTAATCGATTCGGCAACATTCATGATCACCGGAACGCGGCCGGCGCTGACCTCCAGCGCGGTTTCCAGCAGCTGCAGGCGCTCCGAACGGGTAATGGTACTGGCTTCGCCCAGCGAGCCGCCCAGAATCAGGCCATGTACGCCCGCGTCGATCTGCGCGTTAAGGTTTTTACGGAACAGCGGTAAATCAAGTTCGTCGCCGGCGGTGAACGGCGTCAGGATGGCGGGGTAAACCCCTTGCCAGGAAACAGGTATTGCCATGGGTAGTCGGTTGTATATGTCTTGAAATCAAAGTTCTGCAAAAAGTAGCAGAACAGCTAAACTGAATTTAATAGATTCTGATACTTTTTTTGCCTATATTTTCAGTAATCTTGCAGTTGCATAACAAACAAGTATCAATGAAGGCTCTTTTGTTTCGGGTACCGGCGGTCGATGACCGGTCGTTCCGTGTTCAGGAGGACGTAGAGGCACATTTCTACGGGCGTTTACACTTTCATCCCGAAATTCAGCTTACCCTGATCCGCGAAGGCGAAGGGTCGCAGATCATCGGGGATAAAATTGATCGTTTCCGGCCCTACGATGTACTGCTGCTGGGAGCAAACCTGCCGCATGTTTTCCGTAGCGATCCCGAATATTACGATACTCAAACGGCATTGCGTTCGGTATCCTACAGCATCTTCTTTATGCCTGATCAGGTGCGGCTCTTTGGCCTGCCTGAAACCGCTCATCTGATGCAGTTGCTGAATGATGCCCGGCATGGCGTACGACTCCGGTGCCAGGAGCCGACAGCCCTGACCGACATGCTCGAATCGCTGCCTCATCAGCGGCCGTTTGAGCAACTGGTAACGCTCATGCGGGCCATGGATGAACTGGCGAATCATCCGGCCCGGGAAGTGCTGTCGACCAGTGCTTATGAACAGCCCCGCCGCCCCGACGATCACCAGCGACTCGATCAGGTGTTTAATTACCTGTTGCTGCACTATGCCTCACCCATTACGCTGGAAGATGTGGCCGATGTAGCCAATCTGACACCGACGGCCTTTTGCCGGTTCTTTAAAATTCATACCCGGAAGACATTCTCACAGCTCCTGAACGAAATCAGGGTCGAACACGCGTGCCGGCTGCTGTTGCAGTCGGAGCAGTCGATCAGCCAGATTGCCTTTGCCTGCGGTTTTACAAACCTTTCTAACTTCAACCGCCAGTTTAAGGCCATCACCGGCAAAACGCCCGGGCAGTACCTGAAGACGGGAAGGCTTGATGCTTGATACTGGATACTGGATGCTGGATACTGGATGCTGGATACTGGATGCTTGATGCTGGATATGTAGAACGGAATGATATTCCGTTGCGAAGGTATCCCGTTTGGCAAAACTATTTTTTACAAAATGAGCCTGTTTCCTTGCGGTAGGCGGGGGAGAAGATTGACTGACAGATAAGCGATGAACTATTCCATGAATAATTATTTGACTAGCCTTGGATTGACCCTTACCCTGTTTGCCGGTCAGTCTGTACATGCACAAAACCCGACTCCCTACAACTGGAAAAACCTGCCGAAAATCACGCAGCCCGTTTTCCAGAAAGACACGCTGACAATCACGGCCTACGGTGCGAAACCGGATGGGTATACGCTGAATACAAAAGCCATTAACGCCGCCATTCTGGCCTGTAGTCAGAAGGGAGGGGGCGTGGTACTGGTGCCCGCCGGTTTGTGGCTGACGGGGCCGGTTGAGCTGAAAAGCAACGTAAACCTGCATCTGAAAAAGGCCGCAACCCTGCTGTTTACGACCGATAAAAGTCAGTATGCACTCGTTGAAGGCACCTACGAAGGCAAACGGGCCGCGCGGAATCAGTCGCCGGTATCGGGGAGTAACCTCGAAAATGTGGCCATCACCGGCCAGGGCATTGTAGATGGCAACGGCGATGTCTGGCGGGCAGTTAACAAAAATCAGCTGACCGAAAGCCAGTGGAAAGAGAAAGTAGAGTCGGGCGGCGTGTTGAAAGACGACGGTAAGACGTGGTATCCGAGTGAGCAGTTTAAACGGGCGAGCGTCGGTAACCGCAGCATGCTGCTTACCGATGGCAAGACCCCGCAGGATTTTGCCGATATGAAGGATATGCTGCGGCCGAATCTGGTGGTGTTTACCAACTGTAAAAACGTGCTGCTGGAAGGTATAACGTTCCAGAATTCAGCGGCCTGGTGTCTGCACCCGCTCATGTGCCAGAACCTGACCATCCGGAACGTGACGACCAAAAATCCGGAATACGCCCATAACGGCGACGGGATGGACATTGAATCCTGCAAAAACTTCCTGATCGAAGGCTGTACGCTCGACGTGGGCGATGATGCGATCTGCATCAAGTCGGGTAAGGACGAAGAGGGCCGTAAGCGGGGAATGCCGACTGAAAACGGCGTGATCCGCAACAATACGGTGTACAACGGCCACGGTGGGTTTGTGGTCGGCAGCGAAATGAGCGGCGGTGCGCGTAATATCTTTGTCTACAACTGCACCTTCATCGGTACCGATAAAGGCCTCCGCTTTAAGTCGGTGCGGGGCCGTGGCGGGGTGGTGGAGCACATTTATGCCAAAGATATTTTTATGAAGGACATCGCGCAGGAAGCCATTTTCTTCGACATGTACTACTTCGTCAAGTTTGCGACCGACGGTGAGCGCGACATGCGGCCGGTGGTTAACGAAGGAACGCCGGTCTTCCGCGACATGCATTTTGAGAATATTGTTTGTCACAGGGCAACAAAAGGCGTTTTTGTGCGTGGGCTGCCCGAAATGCCGGTCAAAAACATCGTGATGGAAAAGCTGTTTCTGCAGGCCGACAAAGGCGTTGAACTGATTGATGCCAGCGGTATTCAGATCAGACAGGCACAGTTTGTAACAAAAGAAACAAAGCCGGTGATTCTGGTCGAAAACGGGCAGCAACTGACCTTCGATGGGATTACCTACGACCCGAACGCAAGCTTGTTGTTTTCGATCAACGGTGAACGGAGTCAGCAAATCAGCGTGACCCGCACCGATCTGACAAAAGCGCAGAAGAAGGCCGAATTTGGCCAGGGAGCTTCGGAACAAAGCCTGAAAACCGCGCTGAAATGAGGCACTTTCGGGTAATTTGCTGGCTGGTTGTTGCCCCCGTCCTGCTTCGGGCACAGCACCCCGTACCGGTAAAACCGCGCATACTGATCAGTACTGACATCGGGGGCACCGATCCCGACGATAACCAGTCGATGGCCCATTTTCTGATGTACAGTAACCTGTTTACTACCGAGGGGCTGATTTCGTCGCCTTCGTACGGCAACGGCACGAAACAGCATTTACTCGACATGATCAGTCTGTATGAGCAGGATTTGCCAAAGCTGGAGAAACAGGCCAAAGGCTATCCGTCGCCGGATGCCCTGCGGGCCATCTGCAAGCAGGGGCGGCACGGACTACTGCCGTTCAAGGGCTATGCCGCCGCTACCGAAGGCTCCGACTGGATCATCAAATGCGCCCGCAAGCCCTCCCCGCAACCGCTTTGGATACTGGTCTGGGGCGGCCTCGACGACGTAGCGCAGGCCCTGCACGACGCCCCGGATATTCAGGAGAAAATCAGGGTATACTGGATTGGTGGCCCCAATAAAAAATGGGGAGCTAACGGTTATGCCTACATCGCCGGACATTTTCCGGACCTGTGGCTGATCGAAGATAACGGCTCGTATTATGGCTTGTTTACCGATACGGCCGCCCCGGACAGTCTCCGGAACGATCGCTATTACGACCGCTACATCCGCGGTGCCGGCCACCTGGGCGATGATTTCAAAAACTACTACAAGGGCAGTGTGAAAATGGGCGATACGCCCTCGCTGCTGTACATGATGGACGGCGACCCTGCCAATCCGCTCAAAGCAAGCTGGGGCGGCAGTTTCACGCGGTTTACCCATAGCCCCCGGTTTGTCTTTACGCGCAACACCACCCTGAGCGACACCGTGACGGTATATTCGGTGGCAGAGTTCCGGTTCAAGGGGCCGGTTATTAATCTGCCGCCGGATTCAGCGTGTTTTACGATGGCGGTTAAGGCAAAGATCGGGCAGCAGACGTGGCCGGGCTATTACCTGGGCGACGGGAACTACGCGGTCCGGTATTCGCCCAAGCAAGCCGAAACGCTGACGTATACGATCACCGCCAACATCGCCGGTTTCGCCGAACAGCAGGGCCGGTTTGTGGTCCGGAACGGCTGGCCGGGCAAAACTACCCCCGATGACTACCGGTTAGGCCGTAACTGGTTTACCGACCGGCCCGACGCGCAACTGTTCGAAGGCATTCAGCAGGGCGGCAAAACTGTCTCCGTCTGGCGCACCGCCATCCTGCTCGACTGGGCCAAACGGTGGGCGTGGCTGCGGTAGGAGAAGCTATTGGCCAATGCGCCATTAGCATGGGGCCGCAGCCCATTGTGCCGGTTCAGGGTCATGAAATGACTCAGCGAACGTCGGTACAGGAGGAGGTTAGGATGAAATACCTCTTTCCCGGGTAACCGCGTTTGGGAAGCCGGCGCGTTCTGCTGTAAATTCGCACGATTGGTTCTGCATGTCTACGGCATAATGAACACTTCCCTGAGCCAATACATGTATGCCAATATCAAAAAACGAAACGTCTGCTGCCTTTGCAGACACCAAACCGCATTACCATATTCTGGACGGATTACGGGGCGTGGCTGCTATCACGGTAGTCTGTTTTCACCTCTTTGAGGCATTTGCAACCAGTCATATTGATCAGGGAATCAACCATGGGTATCTGGCGGTCGATTTCTTCTTTATCCTGTCCGGTTTTGTGGTAGGCTATGCCTATGACGACCGTTGGGCAACCATGACGGTCGGGGCGTTTCTCAAACGCCGGTTTATCCGGCTGCATCCCATGGTGGTGCTGGGGGCGGTTATCGGAGCGATGATGTTCTATACGCAAGGCTGCGCGGCCTGGGACGTATCAAAGGTAACGGTACCGATGCTACTGGCAGCAACGCTGCTCAATGCCTTTCTGATTCCGGCCACGCCCGGTTTCGAAATCCGCGGCGTTGGCGAAATGTTCCCGTTAAACGGGCCGAGCTGGTCTTTACTGTTTGAGTACATCGGCAATATCCTGTATGCGCTGATTCTCCGCAAGCTGTCGGATACGGCACTTTGGGTACTCGTTTTACTGGCCGGTTGCGGGCTGGCCACCTTTGCGATCCGGGGGCCGCTCGGCGATATATGCGTCGGATTTGCGTTGACAGACGAAAACATGATTGGCGGTTCGCTGCGGTTATTATTCTCGTTTTCGGCGGGTTTGCTGCTGTCCCGTGTGTTTAAGCCCCGAAAAATAAACGGAATGTTCTGGATCGGCAGTCTATCGATTATCGTCCTGTCAGCGATACCGCGCATCGGCGGCAGCGAACAGCTATGGATGAATGGGGTCTATGATGCCAGCTGTGTGGTTATAGCCTTTCCGTTGCTGGTTTATTTTGGTGCGTCAGAATCGGTGACCAGTCCTGTTGTTAAGCGGCTTTGCACGTTTCTGGGTGATCTTTCTTACCCGCTGTATATGGTCCATTACCCGTTTATTTATCTGTATTTTGCATGGGTAAAAAACGAGAACCTCACGTTTGTCCAATCGTTGCCCGGGGCTATCGCCCTGGTTGCCGGATCCATCGTATTGGCGTATGTATCCCTGAAAGCTTACGATGAGCCGGTACGCCGGTTTCTGACAAAACTCCTGTTACGGACCCACCGATAACGTGTATTGTCTGCGGATTAGCCGGACCTGATCCCGGGCTAATCCGCAGACAGTACATTTACCGCTCCACTACCAAACGGTGAATAATCCGGGCAGGGACGGTTACGAATTCGGGGCGGTCGGTCAGTTCACGGTTGAGGTCGGCCAGGGCACGCTCCAGCAGGTAGGTTTCTAGCATCATGGTCCGGTCGGCTTCGTCGGCAGGTATAAACGAACAGCCCGCGACCGTATCCAGATAGGCCCGCAGGAAAAAGCCGCTCATGCCTTTCGCCCATAACCGCGCAAACGGAAGGAGCCCCGTAATGTCGGCTTCCTGTACCTGCCGCGTGGCCTGAATGCCCTCATAGGCGATGTAGTAAAACGACCGGATCATCGACGCCACATCGCGCAGCGGCGACCGCTTGAGCCGGCGCTCGCTGTAACTGCGGGTCGGGTCGCCCACAAAATCCTCGATGGCGAGGTCTTTGCCCGTGAGCAGAATCTGCCCGAGGTGGTAATTGCCGTGAATCCGGATTTTAGTGGCCTCCAGCTTGTGGGTATAAATCCGTTTCAGCACATCCAGCACCGCCTCCTTGTGGCCGACAATGTTGTCGACTTCTTTTCGTGCCGATTCAGGCAGGCTGTGCAGGTGGCGTTCAATCTGCTGATACCCTTCGCGAACCAATGACTGCATACCGGCAAAAAGCGAGCGCTGGTAATGCAGGGAAAACGACTCAGGGCGGAAATCCGGTAGCTGACTGTCGGCCAGGGCCATGTGTAGCTGTGCTGTCCGGACGCCCATCAGGCGGGCTTCTTCCGCAGCCGTGTTCCCCAGTAATACCTTCAGATCTTCCGGCAGGTCGTCGAACGCCAGCGGATTAGCCAGCGTACCGGCCAGTTTCGTCGGCAGGTCGGCGCGGTTGCGGGCCAGAATCCGCTCGATGTAATTGTTGATGCGCTCCTGCATAAACGTCCGGCCATCGCCGTGGTTTTCGATCAGGTCCTGCATCATGCCCAGCACAATCGTATCCTTGTCCTGCTGCCATTCAATAGCACCCCGATAGGCCGGAATGTGCGCATAGTGCGCTTCATCGGTCAGGTAGCGGGTGATTTCCAGATCAGGGTTAATGGCCGGATCGACCTTGCGGTAGAGCTTCAGGAAGTAACAGTTGTCATAGGCCAGGCCGGTGTAGCCGTCTACCGAGGTATGTACCTTTACCTTGAGTTGCTCATCGCTACAACGGTTGGCCAGCGCCTCTTTGCCCTGAAATAGTAACCGGCTACCGGCCGATGCGCCGATCCGCTGGTTTTGAGCCATATGGGTCAGCAGGGTCTGCTGCAATTCGGATGTGAACAGGGCGTCACACAAGACGCCTTCGGTATCGCCGATCCGCAGGCGGGCAATGACGGAATCCGGACAGGTTTCGGCCAGTTTTCCGGCGCCGAAACCCAGCGGCAGAAAATACGTCTCCGGCAGACCGCTTTTGTACGTCGCCTCCACAAGCAGGAAAACGACGGAACCATCGCCGGTTTGGACCGTTGCCTGCCGGCTGATACTCAGGCTATGCAGACTCCGGTCTCTGCCGCTGAACCAGTTCATGCGGGCAAAATAGGCTGGCAGCAACGTTTGTTCGAGATCACTGCCGAAGCTCGACAGCAGGTCTTCCCAGCGGTTGAGTGTGAGCGACGGCCATTCGTCGGACTGGCGGATGGCCGTATTGACCGGCTCCAGCACAAACCACTCGTACTCATACGGCGCCATGGTAAAGAAATACGGAACGCCGTCGCGCACTTCGGGGAACCGGTTTTTGCTGAATACCTCAACCGGCCGGTAGCCCGCAAAGCGTGACAGATCAATTTCGGCCGGTTGCGAGTACTTCGACAGGTTCACCACGATCA
The DNA here is from genome assembly GCF_001870735.1 of Arsenicibacter rosenii. Classification (GTDB taxonomy): domain Bacteria; phylum Bacteroidota; class Bacteroidia; order Cytophagales; family Spirosomataceae; genus Arsenicibacter; species Arsenicibacter rosenii. The sequence continues at coordinate 408,681 of NZ_MORL01000002.1, forward strand.
GAATCGTTTCGTCTTCATACTGCCGGGTATAGGCCAGAATTTTCGGATTCTCGACCGGCAAAAACGTCAGGTCTCCCCGCCCGAAGGCTTTGAAGCGCTTCCGCATGTTAATCATCCGTTTGGTAAACCACAGCAACGACGAGGTATTCTGCCGCTGCGTTTCCACGTTGACCGACTCATAGTGATACGCCGGGTCCAGAATCACGGGCAGGTATAGCTTCTGCGGGTTGGTGGCCGAAAAACCGGCGTTCCGGTCGGGCGACCATTGCATCGGTGTGCGTACACCGTCGCGGTCGCCGAGGTAAAAGTTATCCCCCATCCCGATTTCGTCGCCGTAGTAAATCACCGGTGTGCCACGGAGCGAAAACAGCAGGCTGTTGAGCAGCTCAATTTTCCGGCGGTCGTTGTCCATCAGTGGGGCAAGCCGGTGGCGGATACCGAGGTTAATGCGTGCTTTCGGATTTTTGGCGTAGGTTTTATACATGTAATCCCGCTCTTCGTCGGTCACCATTTCGAGCGTCAGTTCGTCGTGGTTACGCAGGAAAATGGCCCACTGACACGTCTCCGGAATAGCCGGCGTCTGGTCGAAAATATCGGTAATCGGGTAGCGGTCTTCCATCTGCACGGCCATAAACATGCGCGGCATGACCGGAAAATGATAGTTCATATGGCACTCATCGCCGTTGCCGAAATACGACGCCGATTCTTCCGGCCACATGTTGGCTTCGGCCAGAAAGACCGTGCCGGGGTACTTCTCGTCGACGTGTTTCCGGAGCTTTTTAAGGTATTCGTGGGTTTCGGGCAGGTTTTCGCCGTTGGTACCTTCCCGCTCAAAGAGATAGGGAATGGCATCGAGCCGGAAGCCGTCGACGCCCATTTCGCACCAGTAGTCGATGATCGTAAAGATTTCGGCCTGCACCAGCGGACTGTCGTAGTTGAGGTCGGGCTGGTGGTGGAAAAACCGGTGCCAGTAGTATTGGCCGGCTACAGGGTCCCATGTCCAGTTGCTGGCTTCGAAATCCTGAAAAATAATCCGCACATCCTTGTACTGCGTCGGGTCGTCGGTCCAGACATAATAATCCCGTTCCGGCGATCCTTTGGGCGCTTTGCGGGCCCGCTGAAACCATGGATGCTGATCAGAGGTATGGTTAATGACCAGCTCGGTAATAACTTTCAGGTTGCGTTTGTGAGCCTCATCCAGAAACTGCCGGAACTGATCGAGATCGCCGTACGACGGGTTGATGCTGTAGTAATCAGCAATGTCGTAGCCATCGTCGCGGAGCGGTGAGGGGTAAAACGGCAGTACCCAGACGGTCGTAACGCCGAGTTCCTGTAAGTAGTCTAGTTTTTGGATAAGTCCCTGAAAATCACCGATTCCATCACCGTTGCCGTCGCTGAACGCCTTAATGTGGAGTTCGTAAATGATGGCGTCCTTATACCAGTGCAGTTTATCGTCGAGGGTTATATTTTGTGGATGCATAGCCAGTTGTTGTTCATGAACGTTGATATACGATTAGTTATACAACGCCCTGAACGACAAAATGGCCCGGAATTTTTAGGTAATGTACGCTGGATGAATGTGTAAAGCCCGCTCCATTAATAGTACTGACCACTGTTTTGTCATGCTGAGCCTGCGAAGCATCCTGGGCCTTGCTGAAGCCCTTAGCGGTGAGATGCTTCCTGCGTCAGCATGACAAAAAAGAGGGTAAAGAAATGATAACAAATGCAAGGGTTTTGTATTTTCATGGGAAAAGCATACTTCCTGCCGTTATTAACAACAGCGTAAACCGTCTAACGTTTTTTATCACAGTTCATTTACGCCGTCACTACTTGACTTGTCTGTATGCAGTCACTTACACCACTTTACCATCTCATCCGCTTCGAAATTAACTACCACCTCCGCCGGCCGGTTACCTATGTGTTTGCCCTGCTCATTGCCGGGCAGGCAGTCTGGTACAGTCAGCGGTTGTTTGACTATTACGCCAATGACAAAACGTTCGTCAACTCACCGGCGAATATGTATCTGGTGATGGCCTCGTTCGGCATGGCTATTGCCGTCATGGCGTCGATATTGGCGGGTCAGTCGATTACCAAAGACCTTGACCACAAGGTAACAGGTTATATGTATAGTTTGCCCATGTCGAACCATACCTACCTGATCGGTAAGTTTCTGGGAACATACATCACCGTGCTTTTACTGTCCCTGTTCTATCCGGTTGGCGTGCTGGTGCTGCCATTGTTTTTTCCGGACCAGACCGGTCCGTTCTACATCGGTCCGTTAATCGATGCGTTTGTCCGGGTGGTACCGCAGAACATTCTGCTGGTAACAAGCATGGCTTTTGCCCTGACGGTATTTACCCGCCGGATGTTGGGGGCGTACCTGACCATGCTGCTGTTCATGGTATATTTCCTGCTGATGGAATCGAACCGGGAGGCAGCTTTCGAAAGTGACCTGCTGATGCTCGATCCGTTTTGCTTCGGTATTACAAAGGACACCGTAGATGGTCTGTCGACAGCTGAGCAAAATACCGGTTACCTGCCATTTGCCGATTTTTTCATCATTAACCGGTTGCTGTGGCTGGGGGCGGCTCTCGGGCTGCTCGTCAAGGCGGATGCTCAGTTTTCATTTCAGGATTTTGTGGAACAACCACAGTCCCGCCGGCAATCGCCTAAAGTCATTGAGAATTTTATTCCGCAAACAACCGGTCTGCCGGTGATGATGCCGCTTTTTACAACTGCCGCCCGTCTGAAACAGGCTGCCTGGCTGACATGGCTGGAGTTCAGGATGCTGTTCCGTCAGCCCGTAGCAGTACTCAGTCTGTTGGCAGTTATGCTGCTGACCGTTGCCTATGCCTATCTGTACCGTACAGAGGGCGCTGATCAGTTTTTATTACCCCTGACGAGTCAGATCACGGCACTTCGTCATCCGATTGGGATTGCCTTGTCGCTCCTCCTCATCATTCTGACCGGTGAGCTGAGCTATCGCGAGCAGACAACGCGGTTTCAGCTTATTTACGATACATTGCCGTTTCCGGCCTGGGTAACGCTGTCGGCAAAAGTATTGACGATGGTGGTGCTGGCGCTGGGTTTGTCGCTGGGCCTGGGACTGGCCGGTATAGGCGTTCAGCTGGCAAACGGGCTGGCGTCAGACATAAACGGAGCGCTTTATACCCGTGATTTGCTGCTGGATGGGTTTAGCGGATTTGTGCAGCGCATTATCCTGACAGTACTGATCACAACTCTGATCCCGAACCGGTATGCCGGTCTGTTTGTGTCCATACTGGTGTACCTGTTGCTGGTTACGGCCGATGCGGTCGGGATTGGTGTTCCGGTCTACAGCTTCCTGCCCGCCGCTGCGGATTACTCCGAACTGACCGGTTACGGCCTGTATGCCGCTATCCAGCCTTACTATGTGCTGCTGTGGTGGCTGGTAGCCGGCTTGTTGTTCCTGCTGGCCCTTGGCTGGCAACCACGCGGTATAGAAACCCACGCCACGGCCCGTATCCGGCAATGGCAGCAACGGATCAACCGTCCGTACCGGCTGGCGCTGCTGGCCGTAACCATCCCGCTGCTGATTGTTTACGGACTGATATTGCATTTACCGGAGATAAAGCCTCCGGTAGCCTTTACCCCGCAAAACTGGACGCCCCCGGCTAGCCAGCAACAAGTAAACTACACCATCCGGACCGCTCAGGGTACGATTCCGGTCACGATCTACGCGCAGCATACGTATAACCTGCCCCTGATCAAACAAGCCATTACCGATGCGCTTCAATCTGGTTCAGCGGTGTTGGGCAAATATCCCTATCCGTCGCTGACGGTTGCGGAGGTACCGTTTCAGGGAGATCCTGCCATATCCGTAGCAGGGCAGATTAATCTGTCGGAGAGGCGGGGTTGGTTTACAGACATTGTGCGCGAAGGTCCCGACGAAACTTACCTGCTCGTATCACGGCTGGTGTTTGAGCAATGGCTGGGCACCCAAAACGTTGATGAGCCTGCAACAGGGCTTGTGCAGCATGGTATCGCTGAGTTTCTGGCTTTACAAGCGCTGGTTAACCGATATGGTGAACTAAAGCTACCCGTGCAGATGGCGAAACATTTCAGGCTATATAAGAAAGGGCGCGGACGGGAAAAAGGTTATGAACCGACATTAGCGGAAAGTGCGCAGAAACCATATGTTGACATTCATAAAGCCAGTTTAGCATTGCATGATCTGGGGCAGATCTGGGGCTACAAAAAATTAAATGAATGTATCGGACAATTCTACAGCACAACTATCGGGGCTGGTAAGCCGGAAAAGGCTACTACACCAGCGCTTTTACGGCAACTCAATGCCCGGATGCCTGACTCACTTACTGCTCAACTGGTTAATTTTACAAAACGGAATTGGTTTGATATCCAGATCGGTGGTATGATTCAGCAGGCTGATGGTGTGGTGTTTAAAATTATAGCGGATAAGTGGCAGGATGATGGCACTGGCAACCAAACAAAGGCGCGGATAGAAGATTGGATACAGGTGGCACTGTTGGACGAACAAAAGCGTATTCTGAGCCGGAGGGAGCTATTCGTCGGACCTGATGAGCCGCCGATCACATTAGCTCTCCAGCCTAAAGCTAAATACATCGCCGTCGATCCGCTTGGCACACTACCTGACCTCAACCGGCGGAATAACCTCAAGCGATTGGTAGTCGACTAAGCAAATTTAGACTTACTTCCAGCCAAAATGAGCATATATAAACAACTATTTTCCATATTGATCTGAAAGAGCGGTAAAATACTACCAATCTTCGGTAAAGCAGGCAAAGCTATGTTTTCGGGAAAAGAGTAAGTTTGATGTACCTTTTGTGTAAAACGAGAAACTATACAAAAAGATGTTAAGGGACTGACAGAAACAGCTAACTACCTTGGATAGCTGTTTTTTTTGTAGGTTCTGTGTAGAAATTCGTTTACAGGCTCTTTTCAGAATAAGCACTTAACCATAACCCGTACATGATTTTGCGCATGTTCCGACAGCGGTTTTACCGCCGCTTCAGCTATCTCATTATCCTCGTATCCCTTCCGTCGCTGACGTTTGCCCAGGGCCAGCAGGCCGATTATCTGCGGGCAGACATGCTGCGCACCAAACTGCGTGATAAGGTGTATCACGCGCCCAATGCCATCAACTGGTCTGCCTCCGGTAAACACTGCTGGTATACCATCCAAACCGAACAGGGAAAAGAATTTATTACCGTCGACCCACAGACAAAGACCCGCCAGCCCGCTTTTGATCATAGTGACCTGGCGCAGAAACTCTCTGATAATACCCGTAAAAAATACACGGCTTATGCTCTGCCATTCAATCAGTTAACCTATCAGAAAGAGGATCAGGAAATTGAATTTGTTGTCGATGGTATCGCCTGGCAATATGTACTGGCAAGCCGTGAACTGCGTAACAAAGGCGAATACAAACCGGATAGCCGCAACCAACGCTATTGGGGGGCTTCGTCGCCGGAGCTCAGCGATCAGACCGTTACCTCGCCCGACAGCAACTACGTCGCCTTCATCCGGAACTACAACGTATATATCCGGTCGCGGAAAACGCGTCAGGAAATCCAGCTGAGTTTCGACGGCTCAGAAGGCGAATACTATTCCAGCCGCCTGCAATGGTCGCCCGACTCAAAAAAACTGGCCACCAATAAGGTGCGTCCGAACCAGAAGCATCTGATCTACTTTGTCCGTTCATCGCCCGAAGACCAGCTACAGCCCAAGCTCGAAAACCGCGAGTACCTCAAGCCGGGCGATGCCCTGCCGGTGCGCCGGCCACAACTCTTCCTGATTGACGAACGCAAACATATTCCCGTCGACGATGCCCTGTTTAATCAGCAATACAACATTTCACGGCTGGAATGGCGTAAAGACAGCCGTGCGTTTACGTTTGAGTATAATCAGCGCGGCCATCAGGCGTTCCGCATCATTGAGGTAAACGGTACGACCGGTGGGGTGCGGGCTATCATCGATGAGCAGAGCAAAACGTTTATTGATTATAGTGGCAAGCATTTCCGCCACGACGTAGCCGACGGTAAGGAAATTATCTGGGCTTCGGAGCGCGACGGCTGGAACCACCTTTATCTGATTGATGGCCGTAACGGCAAGGTAAAAAAGCAGATTACCAAAGGCGACTGGCCGGTCCGGCAGGTTGTACATGTGGATGAAGACAAACAAACGATTCTGTTTGCGGCGGGTGGCCGGGTGGAGGGGCAGGACCCGTATTTTCTCCAGTATTACCGCGTTAATTTTGACGGCAGCGGTCTGACGGCCCTCACAACCGAAGACGCCAACCATACCGCGAGCTTTTCGCCCGATTATACCACCTTTGCCGATACGTACTCCCGCGTAGATATGCCGCCCGTGACTGTTCTGCGGAGCGCTGCGGACGGTAGCGTACTGATGGAGCTGGAAAAAGCCGATATTACCGAATGGAAAAAGCTGGGCTGGCGCGAACCCGAGGTGTTTGTATCGAAAGCCCGCGACGGCAAAACCGATATCTGGGGTATCATCATCCGGCCGTCCAACTTCGATCCGGCCAAAAAATACCCCGTCATTGAGAACATTTATGCGGGGCCGCATGCCTCATTTACCCCGAAATCGTTCATGACCAATAACCGGTCGATGTTTGAGCTGGCCGAGCTGGGTTTTATCGTGGTGCAACTCGACGGCATGGGCACATCGCACCGGTCCAAAGCATTTCACGACGTATGCTGGCAGAATCTCAAAGACGCCGGTTTTCCCGACCGGATTCTGTGGATGCAGGCGGCCGCACAGAAATACCCGTTTATGGACATCAGCCGTGTGGGCATTTATGGTACCTCGGCCGGTGGGCAGAGTTCGACCGGTGCGCTCCTGTTTTATCCGGAATTCTACAAAGTGGCGGTTTCTTCCTGCGGGTGCCACGACAACCGCATGGACAAAATCTGGTGGAACGAGCAGTGGATGGGCTATCCGATCGGGCCGCACTATGATGAGTGTTCAAACGTGACCAATGCGCACAAGCTGCAGGGTAAGCTCCTGCTCTTTGTGGGCGAGGTAGATGATAACGTTGATCCGGCCTCGACCATGCAGCTGGTCAATGCACTTGTAAAAGCCAACAAGGATTTTGATTTCCTGATGGTGCCGAACATGGGGCACTCCACCGGCGGGGATTATGGCGAACACAAACGGCGTGACTTCTTTGTCCGCCACCTGATGGGTATCGAACCTCCATCGTGGAGCAGCCTCGAAACGGCCGCTAAAGCACTGAGTGCGAAATAAAACTACCCCTTTCTACCCATGAAAACGCATTTTCTGACAGCTTTATCCGTGCTTCTGAGCACGGCCTGGTCGTTTGGGCAAGCCAGCCGGAATGACTACCCGATCCGGCCGGTGCCGTTTACGTCGGTCAAGGTCAATGATCAGTTCTGGGCACCGCGCATCAAACGGAACCATGAGGTAACGATCCCGATTGCGCTTGAACAGTGTTATAAAACCGGCCGTGTCGATAACTTTCTGGTTGCGGGAAAACTGAAGCCGGGCAAGTTCTGTACCGAATATCCGTTCGACGATACCGACATTTACAAGATCATTGAAGGGGCGAGTTTCTCGCTGCAAACCTTCCCTGACCCCAAACTCGACGCCCGGATTGATACGCTGATTGCCTATGTCGGCAAGGCGCAGGAACCCGACGGCTATCTGTACACGACGCGTACGATTGACCCCGCACACCCGCACCCGTGGGCGGGAACGGCACGCTGGGTAAAGGAATCAGACCTCAGTCACGAGCTGTATAACAGTGGTCACCTGTTTGAGGCTGCCGTCGCACACTACCAGTCAACGGGCAAGAAAACGCTGCTGAACATTGCTACGAAAAACGCCGATCTCCTTTGCCGTGAGTTCGGGCCGGGCAAGCTGGATTATGCACCAGGGCATCAGATTGTGGAGATGGCGCTCGTAAAGCTGTATCGCGTTACGGGTCAGCAGAAGTACCTCGATCTGGCGAAGTTCTTTCTGGATGTGCGCGGACGCGGGAAAGAATATAGCCAGGATCATAAAAAAGTAACCGACCAGACCGAGGCGGTCGGGCATGCGGTGCGGGCCACGTACATGTATTCGGGTATGGCCGATGTCGCCGCCATTACCAACAACAAAGCCTATCTGAACGCCATTGACCGGATCTGGGAAGACATCATCCACGACAAATTTTACCTGACCGGCGGTATCGGCGCAGCAGGGGGACACGAAGGCTTCGGGGCTGATTATGAGTTGCCGAACATGTCGGCCTACAACGAAACCTGCGCTTCCATCGGGAATATTTACTGGAATTACCGGCTGTTTCTGCTCCACGGACAGGCAAAATATTATGATGTACTGGAGCGGACGCTGTATAACGGCATGATTTCGGGGGTATCGCTGAGTGGTGACCGGTTTTTTTACCCAAACCCGCTCGAATCGCAGGGACAGCACGCGCGGAGTGCCTGGTTTGGGTGTGCCTGCTGCCCGAGCAACGTCTGCCGGTTTATTCCGTCGGTGCCGGGCTATATGTACGCCCAGACCGACAACCGGCTGTATACTAACCTCTTTATCAACAGCACAGCGCAGATGAAGCTGGGTGGAACAGCGCTGGAAGTAGTACAGAAAACAGACTATCCCTGGAGCGGTTCGGTGCAGTTTACGCTGAATCCGGCCAGCCGGAAAGCCTTTGACATGGCCATCCGGATCCCGGGCTGGGCACAGAACCAGCCGCTGCCGGGCGACCTGTATAGCTTTGCCGATCAGGATAAAACACCGTTTACGCTGCTGGTCAACGGCAAAGCCGTGGCCTATAAACTGGTCGACGGCTATGCCATTATCCGGCAGGAGTGGAAAAAAGGCGATCAGATTCAGCTGGAACTGCCGATGCCGGTCCGGCAGGTGGTAGCCAACACACAGGTTGCCGCCGATGTCGATAAGGTGGCCCTGCAACGCGGTCCGATTGTGTACTGTGCAGAGTGGCCTGATTTCCCCGATGGCCACGTCCTGAACCTGATTGTTTCGCCGAAAACACCGCTGACGGCCAGCTACCGGCCGGATGTTCTGGGTGGGGTAACGCTTATCGACGGGCAGGCGCAGCAATCGCGGCGTACGACCGACAACGGCATTGCCGTAGCCGATGCGCGTTTTCAGGCAATTCCGTACTTTGCGTGGGCCAACCGCGGATCGGGCGAAATGGCCGTCTGGTTTGGTACCAAACCAGCGGCATCCCGCCCGCTGCCCGCCCCAACCATTGCCTCAACCAGCAAGATTACGGCCTCTCATGTAACAAAAACGCTGATGGCCATCAACGATCAGGCGGAACCCAAAAACTCAAACGACCACGATAACCTGTATTACCACTGGTGGCCCAAAAAAGACACCTTGCAGTGGGTGCAGTACACATTTGAGAAGCCCGCTACCGTCTCGTCGGCCAAAGTCTACTGGTTCGATGACGGTCCGTGGGGCGGTTGCCGCGTACCGGCGTCGTGGAAGGTGCTGTACCGTACCGAATCGGGTGACTGGAAGGAAGTGCAGCCAAAAGGCCCCTACGGGACGGCGAAAGATGCGTATAACGAAATTCTGTTCGAGCCGGTCAGGACCAGCGCGTTGCGGCTCGATGTGCAGCTGCCGAAGGAGTTTGCCAGCGGAATCATGGAATGGATGGTGCGCTGAAGCGGCTTTTCAGGGATAAAATTGTAGATTACCAGCTACTTAACCAGTACTCACTACCTTCACGGATTCATAAACATGATCTTACATTTATTCAGGGCGGCTGCCCGTTTGGGGGCGATCACCAGGGCGATCACATGGGCGACCACGTGGGGTCGCCCCTACGGCGGGGGCGGGCAATGCATATTGCCCGCTGCGTGGTTGTTGTTGACCGGTGCTGCGGTGTATGCACAACCTGCGCCCATCAATCCGCTGTATCGTCAGACCAGTGAGGTGCATCACCTGATGACCCGGTACAATGCCGATCAGGGCAGCCTGAGCCGGTTTTATGTCGTCGAAAACTCGCCCGAACGGCGCGAACGGATGCAGCGGCATACGACCGAATACCTGGCACAGCTCCGGCAAATGGACTTCGATAAACTGCCCGTCGATAGCCAGATTGATTACCTGCTGTTTCAGCGGAACCTGAACGTGGCGCTGCGCGAACTGGCGCAGGAGGAGGCCGAGGTGAAGCAGATTCAGCCGTGGTTCCCGTTTGCCGATAAGGTGTATGCGCTCGAAAAAGCGCGCCGGCGGGGTGCTTCCGTCAACGGCGAGCAGATTGCTACGGAGCTGGCGAAACTGAGCAAGGACATTGCCGAAACAAAGAAAACGGTCGAGAAGCTGGATAAAATCGACGTGGCCCTGGCCCAGCGTGCCGAAGGAACCGCTAGCGGGCTGCGGTCGGCGCTCAAAAGTGTGTTTGAGTTTTATAATGCCTACGATCCGCAATTCACGTGGTGGGTACCGGCACCTTATCACAAAACCGATAGTCTGCTGGCGTCATATGCCTCGTTTTTTGCGAAGAAAGCCAAAATTGCGGCACCGTTTAAGGACGATGGCAGCGGGATTGCCGGCGTGGCTGTCGGGCGCGAGGAGTTGCTGCGGCAACTGGAGTTTGAGTACATCGCCTATTCGCCCGAAGAGCTGATTGATATTGCCAACCGCGAATTTGCCTGGTGCGACCGTGAGTTGCTGAAAGCCTCGCGTGAAATGGGCTTCGGCGATAACTGGAAACAAGCCCAGGAGAAGGTAAAAAACAGTGTTGTGCCCGTCGGGAAGCAGCCGGAACTGATTCTGCGGCTGTATGATGAGTCCATCGATTTCCTGAAGAAAAAAGACCTGATCACCATCCCGCCGATTGCGGAGGAGACGTGGCGCATGGCCATGATGTCGCCGGAGCGGCAGAAATTCAGTCCGTTTTTTCTGGGTGGCGAAACCATCCTGATTTCGTACCCGACCGCCGGCATGTCGCACGAAGACAAGCTGATGAGCATGCGCGGCAATAACCCGCACTTCTCGCGGGCGACGGTGCACCACGAACTGATTGCCGGCCACCACCTGCAGGGCTTCATGAACAACCGCTACAAGACCTATCGCCGTTTCCGGACGCCGTTCTGGACCGAAGGCTGGTCGCTGTACTGGGAAATGATTCTGTGGGATATGAACTTCCCGCAGTCGCCGGAAGACCGGATCGGGATGCTGTTCTGGCGGATGCACCGGTGCGCCCGGATTATTTTTTCGCTCAACTACCACCTCGGCAAATGGACCCCGCAGCAATGCATCGACTTTCTGGTCGACCGTGTAGGCCACGAACGGGCGAATGCTGAAGGAGAAGTACGCCGGTCGTTTGTCGGTGGGTATGAACCCTTATACCAGCTGGCGTATATGACGGGCGGCTTCCAGTTTTACGCCCTCAAAAAGGAACTGGTCGACAGCGGAAAAATGACCTATAAGCAGTTTCACGATACCATCATGCAGCAGAACTCGCTGCCTGTTGACCTGATTCGTGCACTGATGACTAACCAGAAACTCACACGCGATTACAAAACCAGCTGGAAGTTTTACGTGCCTTCGCCGACGCGGTAACGACAGGCAACCTGGTTAATGTACGGTTTATGATTTGTAGAGACAAGGCATGCCTTGTCTCTACAGTATGCCTTGCCTCTACTATGTTTATCGTTTTTTAACTATGTTTGTAGTGAAAACGATAACGCCATGAAATTCCTGCCATTTGCCCTGCTCTGTTTTTTGGTTGCCCTGCCGGTTTCGGGGCAGCGCCCTTCCGGAAACAAACCCTTACGCTCTTCGGGAGACGGACTGAAAGGGGAGTATTTCAACGGAAATGCGTTTCAGGAAAAGGTGGCCACCCGCGTTGATCCGGTTATTAACTTCACGTTCGATGGTTTTGTAAAGCCTGTCCCCGGATTAAAAATCCGGCCGTTTACGGCCCGCTGGACCGGCCTCTTACTCGCACCGGCTACAGGGCCGTATCGGCTTACGTCAGTTGTGGACGATGGTATCCGGGTGACGATTGGCGGTATGCGGGTACTGGACGAATGGCGCTACCGAAGACAAAAGGTAACCGGCCGCCCTTTCCGGATGGAAGCCGGTAAGTACTACGATATCCTGATCGAATATGTTAACCAGACCGGCAACGGATACGCTGATCTGGACTGGGATTTCCGGGAAAAGGCGAAGTACACCGCAACCGGCTTCATCTCAACACGTTCCATTATTCCGGGCCGCTTTTTCTTCAGCGAGGTTGCGCCGGATACGCCGCCGCCCGCTAAAACCGCGCCGGTAGCCCGCACACCGGTGATTGCCGGACGGGAGAAACCTAACGCCGGACCTCCGAAAGGAAAGCCTGCTGAACCTAATGCGGCCCAGCCAGAACTGCCACCACCGGCTGCGCCACAGATGACGCTTGCGTTAGGCAACACCGTCATTCTCCGGAAAGTAACGTTCGAAGAAGGCGAATACATCCTCAAAACATCGTCGTTTACCGAGCTGAACCAGCTGGCCACCAGTCTGAAGCAATACCCCCATATTCATGTCGAGATCGCCGGGCATACCGACTTCGAGGGCGATCCGCGCCTGAACCAGTATTTATCCGAAAACCGCGCCAAAGTGGTGGCCAACTACCTTGCCCGGAAAGGCATCAACGAAGAACAGATGACCGTTAAAGGCTACGGCAGCAAACGGCCGCTGATCAAAAGCGGGACGGAGGCCGAACGGGCCGCAAACCGCCGCGTCGAAATTACGGTGACGGCGATGTAATCTTATTTCACCTCTTTCACCAGCACATAATAATCGGCGTCGGCGGTGAGGGTTTTGCCGGTAGTGGCCATTTTCTGCCACGTTGTGGTTGGTTTCAGCCGCTGGGTCGGGCCGTTGTCGTCCAGACATACTTCGAGCGGCATGTTGAAGCCTGCCACGCAGTTGGTCCAGCGGTACTCAAGCGTTTTACCCTTAATGCGGTATTCGAGCGTTGGGAGGCGGGTGTCGCGCAGGTACTGATCAAACACAGGCTGTAGATTCATGCCCGACTGCTGGCTCATATACGCCTCAATCTGCTTGCCGTCGACGGTCTGGTGGTAAAACGTTTTGTTCATACCCCGTAGGATCCCGCGCCATTTTTCGTCGTCGTTCACCAGCTGGCGGATGGTATGCAGCATGTTGCCGCCCTTGTAGTACATATCCCCCGAACCGCTGTGGTTGACGTTATAGATCCCGATAATCGGTTTGTCATTCCGGATGTTCCGGCGGGTGCCGATCACGTAGGTTGCGCCCGCATCCTTGCCGTGGTAGTATTCGGTAAACAGGTTTTCGGAGTAGTTGGTAAAGCTTTCATGTACCCACATATCGGCAATGTCGCGGTAGGTAATGTTGTTGGCATACCACTCATGGCCGGATTCATGCACAATGATAAAATCCCACAGCAATCCCCAGCCCGTCTGAGAGAGGTCACGGCCGAGGTAGCCGTTGCGGAAACCGTTTCCGTAGGTGACCGAGCTCTGGTGTTCCATACCCAGATAGGGGACTTCGACCAGTTTGTAGCCGTCTTCATAAAACGGATACGGCCCGAACCAGTGTTCAAACGCCTTCAGCATCTCTTTTACCTGCGGAAACTGCTTACGGGCCTGCGCTTCATGCCCGGCAAGGGCGTAGTAGCTGAGCGACAACGGGCCTTTTTCGCCATTGTACTCTTCCGACCAGGATACATAGTTCCCGACGTTAACGTTTACACCATAGTTGTTAATCGGGTTGCTGACAGCCCATTCAAACGTACGGGTGCCGTCGGTATTCTGAATAACCCGCTGGAGTTTCCCGTTTGATACGTCCATCAGCGACTCCGGCACCGTCACGCTGATCAGCATCGACTCGGGTTCGTCGTACATGTGGTCTTTGCAGGGCCACCACGCACTGGCACCCAGTCCCTGGCAAGAGGTGGCAATAAACCACTGGCCTTTGGCGTCATGGGTCCACTGAAAACCGCCATCCCAGGGCGGGCGTTTGGCGACCCGTGGCTTACCCTGATAAAACACGGTGAGTTGTTCGGTTTTGCCGGTCTGCTGCGGCTTTTTCAGGGTCACGAAAAAAGCATCGCCGTCGCGCCGGAACGAAAGTTCCTCGCCATCCTGCTCGATTCTGGTCACCTGAAGCGGCCGTTGCAAATCAATCTGCATCGTCTGAGACGGTTTCAGAACCTTATACTGAATTAAATTGCTGCCGCTGATAGTACTATCGGTTGGCTGTATCCGTACTTGTAGATGATAATAGGCCAGGTCCCACCATACGCGTTCGGGCGTAATGCTGCCGCGCAGCGTGTCGTCGTGGGTAAAGGTGTAACGTTGTGCCTGAAGCGAACCGCTCAGCGCCAGAAAGAGGGTGATGAAGAGGAAAAAACGGTACATACGTGTCTTTTGATCAAGCAAAGCAACTCAACAAATCGCTCCGCCATGCAATCTAACGTATTTCTGCTTTTAATGTGTTTACTACCGGCCTGGTTATCGGCTCAAACCGGCCCGGGCATCGTGAAAAGTGAATTTATTTACGAGACCGCACCGTTTCCGTCCTGTCATGCCTCCACCATTGCGGAAACCCCGACCGGGTTGGTTACCTCATGGTTTGGCGGTACGCACGAAAAGCATCCCGACGTAGGGATCTGGGTTAGCCGGCAGGAGAAAGGCGTCTGGACCCCGCCGGTCGAAGTGGCCAACGGCGTACAGGCCGACGGGAAGCGGCACCCGTGCTGGAATCCGGTCCTGTTTCAGTTTCCGAAAGGGCCGCTGGTGCTTTATTACAAGGTTGGTCCCAGTCCGTCGACATGGTGGGGGATGGAAATCCGGTCAACGGATGGCGGGAAAACCTGGTCGGCACCGAAGCGGTTGCCCGACGGTATTCTGGGCCCGATCAAAAACAAACCTGAGCTGCTGGCTTCCGGCAAGCTCCTGAGTCCGACCAGTACCGAACATGACGGCTGGCGTCTGCATGTCGAAAGTTCAACCGACAAAGGCAAAACGTGGCAGGCCACGCCGCCATTGAACAGCGGTAAGCCCGGGGCCATTCAGCCGAGCATCCTGATTCATCCCGGCGGTAAGCTGCAAATGGTTTGCCGGGGTACGGGCGGCTACATCCTCAGCACCTGGTCGACCGACGGCGGGACAACATGGTCACCACTCGAAAATACGCCGTTGCCCAACCCGAACTCCGGGATCGATGCCGTAACGCTGAAAGACGGCCGGCATGTGCTGATCTACAATCATATCTCCGACGGGGCCGAAAAATGGGGTCGCCGGTCAGTACTGAATGCAGCCTTCTCGAAAGATGGTAAGGTCTGGGAGGCGGCCAATGTGCTCGAAAATGAACCTAAAGCCGAATTTTCGTATCCGGCCGTTATTCAGACCAAAGACGGGCTGGTGCATATTACCTATACCTGGAAACGCGAACGGATCAAACACGTGGTACTCGACCCGTCGAAGGTCATGCTGACGGCCATGAAAGACGGTAAATGGCCGGAATAAAAACCTGATAGCCTGAAAACGAAACGTCCCCTGCCAGTATCAACCGGCAGGGGACGTTTCGTTTGATATCGGTTCGCTCAGTGCGCGTGTTCCAGACGGCAGTGGCGGATGTTGAACAGGTGAGAGGCCACAAGGCCTAATGAGGCCGCATAGCCAACATATTCGAATACCGGATTAACATCTTCCAGCAGGATGGCAACCGTGAAGAGGCTTAGAAAGCCCCACAGGCTTGTCCGTACGGTACTGGGTGCATGGCGGGTAGCAAAATAGACGGCAATGATGTTGACGCCAATGAATACATAGTCGAGGCTTAAAAAGCCCGTCCGCACCAGATCGTCTTTCAAAAAGTTGGTTGTCATCAGCAACACTGGCGTGATCAGGCAGTGAATCAGGCACAAAACCGAGCCTGTAATCCCAATGTAATCCGCTTTATTTGATTCCGCTTCCGTTTTCATCACCGCAAATTTACGTCAATTCTTTCTTCTGTTGATACTATTAACTCAAATAGTTGCAGCAAAGTTGCAAATAATTTGCAACAGTGTTGCAAATAATTTGCAACAGTGTTGCAAATATAGAAAAAACTTTCCGTTCTTTGTCGGACAGATAATCCCCTGTCTGGGTAAGTTATTGATTTACAATCTGTATACGAAGAAGTTATGAAGAATGTTGGAGCTAACTCTTTTCGCCGCTATGTGGCGGGTGCGTCTCTGTTTTGCGCAACAATTTTTTTGCTGACGGGCTGCGACAAGGCCAATAATCCGGAGCCGGCTGATGAGAACGAACTGATTACAACCGTGAGTCTGAAGTTTACGGAACAAGGGACGACCAACGCCCGGACGTTTACGTATCGTGACGTAGACGGTGATGGCGGGCAAGCCCCGACGAAGTTCGACGCCATCACGCTGACGGCCGGTAAAACCTACGATCTGGCCATTACGTTTCAGGACGAAAGCAAGACACCGGCCGATGACATAACGGCCGAAATTAACCAGAAAAAAGATGAGCACCTGGTGGTTTATACCCCAAGCCCGGCCTCGTTGCTAACCGTAACCATTACGGATAAAGACAGCCGCAACTATCCGGTTGGTTTAACATCAACGGCAAAGGCGGGTGCTGCCGGTACAGGCACCCTCAAGGTACAGCTGCGCCATCAGCCGCCGGTCAATGGCCAGCCTGTTAAAAACGGCACCGTCACACCGGGCAGCGACGATGTGAATCTGGACTTTACACTGACAGTCAACTAAGCAAGCAAAAGAGTAAAGGGAGAAAGACCACACCCTTACTCCCTTTGTTAAAATACCTTACTCAGTACGGTATAGGCGTAAAGCTTGCCGTTTTTGTTATAAGTTTCGGAGCGGATGTCGAACAATGTATTGGCTGCGCGGTAGGTAACTACCTTCAGGTTGGCCGGAATACTCATGCCCATCACTTTCGACTTCACGGTCATGTCGGAACTGATTTTGAATACGTCAAACGTACCCGCCGGTACCGTCAGGCTTTCTTTACTGCCCACACTCCGGTTGGTCATGTCGATAGTCATTTCGACCATCAGGGAGCCGTTGTTGTACATATCAGCTTCCAGTTTTCCGTCGGGTAATGTCTGGCCCGCCGATAAAGCCGGATACACCAGCCGGTTGGTTTTCAGTCGTACTTCGCCATCTTTGAAGGCCTGATTCTGGCCGTTCTGCATAAAACCGGATAAATCGGCAATCAGCTCGTTACCTGAGCAGGTATAGGTGAGCGTTGATTTCTGCGTGGATTTGCCTTTCTCGTCGGCCGACTCAAAATCAACTTTTACAATCGTATTATTGCCGTCCCGGCGTACATCGCTGACGTTGTACGTCATTTTGCCGGTCATTTTGTCTTTGGCATTGTAGGTAATCATTTCGCAGCCCATACCGGCCTTGAGGGTCATACCCATACAGGTCTGGGCATAGGTGGCTACCGATGTGAAGGTAACCAGGAAGAAAGCAAGAAGGAATGAGCGTTTCATAAGCGACAAGCGTTATAACCGGCTCAAGATAGCCGAAGTTAGCATGCTCGTCTATAGCTTCTTAGGAAACGGTTAACGGGAAGGGGGCTTCCTTATCCTGTCGCCCTGTGGCGGCGTTTTCAGGCCCAGATCATGCTGACCACGCCGAGGAGCATAATGATCTTGCAGAGGTCGCTGAGCTGGCTGAAATCACGTTTTTTATCAGCCATTACCAACCGGTAGACCAGATAGCCCACGGGCAGGAGCAGGGCAGCAAAAATAAGACTGAGATGCGGATTGGCCAGGGAGCGGGCCATCAGGAATAAAATCAGAATAAACGTGGCAATAAGCCCGTACAGGAAGTACTTTGTCCGGCGCAGACCCCAGACAATGGGCAGGGTGCGGCAACCGAACCGCGCATCGCCACGGATGTCTTCCATGTCCTTGATGATTTCACGAACCAGCGAAATCACAAACGAAAACAGGGCGTAAATCATCAGCAACTCAACATTCCGCCGGTAATACACCGCCAGAATAATGAGCGAAAGGGCCGTCAGAAACGAGACAATCACGTTGCCGATAAACGGCTGACGTTTGAAATGAGCCGAATAAAACCACAACAAGGTTACCGACAGCACATCTACGATAAACACCCACCGGCTCAGGTACAGGCCAATCAGGCACCCGATGATGTTGAGTGTCTGGTGGGCCCCCATGGCCACCCGGCGTTTCAGATAACGGCCGATAATGACCCGGTCGGGCTTGTTGACAATATCAATCTTGATGTCAAAATAATCGTTGATGATATACCCGGCCGCCGCGATACAAACCGTTGACAACGTGAGCAAAAGCATCTGCGGATCGGCAAGGGCTGAAGCCGGAGCAGGGTCAGGCCGGCTGGTTGCGGTACCTGCCAGACAAATGCGGGCCAGATACTGAGTCAAAATCACAATCAGCAGATTTTGCACCCGGATCAGCCGCAGGAAACCAGTAAAAAATGCCGAAAGAGGAAGTCTGCGGGTCATGCCAACGCGCTTATAATGCTACTTAACCAATCAAAAATAATACATTAAGGGTATTAAGCCGTGCCGTTCCATACCATTAACAAATTGTTTACGGTCATATATGGGATTTTTTACAGAAAAATGATGTTCCTCTGTCATGAAAATCGGCATTGTTTGCTATCCTACCTTTGGTGGTAGTGGTGTGGTAGCTACAGAATTAGGCAAAGCACTGGCCAAAAATGGCCATCAGGTCCATTTTATTACCTATCAACAACCTCCGCGGCTCGATTTTTTTAACGAGAACGTATTTTATCACGAAGTCAATATCCCATCGTACCCGCTTTTCCAGTATCCGCCCTATGAATCGGCGCTGGCGAGTGAGATGGTGAACGTGGTCATGAACGAGAACGTGGATTTGCTCCATGTACACTACGCCATTCCGCATGCTTCGGCCGCCTACATGGCAAAAATGATTTTACGGTCATGGGGTAAGTGCGTACCGGTTGTCACAACCCTGCATGGAACAGACATTACACTGGTTGGCAAGGATGCTTCCTACGAACCGGTCGTTACATTCAGTATTAATGAGTCGGACGGGGTAACCTCGGTTTCGGAAGATCTGCGGAAAGACACCTACCGGCACTTCAAGATTAACCGCGAAATTGAGGTAATTCCGAACTTCATTGACCTGACCCGCTTTAAGCGGCAGCAGAAAGACCATTTCAAAACGGCCATCTGCCCGAATGGCGAAAAGCTGATTGTCCATACCTCAAACTTCCGCCGCGTCAAACGCATTGACGATGCGGTGATGACCTTCTACCACGTACGGCAGCAGATGCCGGCGCGGTTACTGTTGGTTGGCGACGGACCTGAGCGGAACCGGATTCAGCAGCTTTGCCGTGAACTGGGTATTCATGATGATGTCCGGTTTCTGGGTAAGCTGGATGCGGTGGAAGAAATCCTGTCGGTAGCGGATCTGTTTCTGATGCCGTCAGAAAACGAAAGCTTTGGTCTGGCGGCGCTCGAAGCTCTGGCCTGCGAGGTACCGCTGATTACGTCGAATGCCGGTGGCCTGCCCGAACTGAACCTGCAGGGGGTAACCGGTTTTCTGAGCAATGTCGGCGATGTGGATGATATGGTGAAAAATGCCCTCTATATCCTCAATGATGATCACCTGCCAACGTTTAAAGCCAACGCGCTGGCCCGTGCCAAAGAATTTGAACTATCTAAAATTCTGCCTTTATACGAACAGCATTACGAACGGGTTATCGAACAAGCACGGGCTTTGCGGGTTTATCCGGTAGAAAGCCACAGCTGATCCGGTCTGCTGTTGCTTGTTCATGAACGACCAGGACAATCATTTTTATGAATCCAAACATACCTCCCCGTGACGGCCGGCAACGCGTTGTCATTGTTGGTGCCGGGTTTGGTGGCCTTAAGCTGGCCCGCCGGTTATCGCGCCAATCAGCTTTTCAGGTGATTTTGCTCAACAAGCAGAATTACCATGAGTTTCAGCCGCTGTATTACCAGGTGGCCACGTCGGGTCTGGAGGCCAACTCCATTTTGTTTCCGCTGCGGGCTGTGTTTGGCGGCTGTAAAAATGTTCATATCCGGATTACGACGGTGACCGGCGTTCGTCCGGCCGATAAAGCCATTGATACCGAGCTGGGCCCGGTAGAGTATGACGCTCTGGTGATTGCAACCGGGGCCGATACCAATTTTTTCGGGATGCAGAACATCATTGAGCGGGCACTGCCGATGAAGTCGGTAGCCGAAGCCATTGCGTTGCGTAACCGGATTCTGCAAAATTTTGAAGATGCCCTGAGCGTCGATAACGAAGACGAAAAACAGGGACTCATGAATGTGGTCGTTGTCGGGGGCGGGCCAACCGGCGTAGAGCTGTGTGGTACGCTGGCCGAAATGAAACGTACTGTACTACCCCGCGATTACCCCGAACTGAATTTCGACATGATGCAGATTTACCTCATCGAATCGGGTGGGGAGCTGCTGGGACCTATGTCGGAAAACTCACACCAGAAATCACAGGAATACCTCGAAGAGCTGGGCGTGCATGTCAGGCTGAATACGCGGGTAAAAGACTTCGATGGCCGTACGGTATTTATGGCCGACGGCAATACATTACGCACCAATAACCTCATCTGGGCGGCGGGCGTACGGGCCAATCCGCTGGCGGGTTTACCGGCCGAATCGCTGGGACGCGGCAACCGCCTGACGGTGAACCGCTATAGCCAGGTGCAGGGCGTGACCGACATTTACGCCGTTGGTGATGTGGCGCTTATGACTGAGGAAAAGTGGCCTAACGGCCACCCGCAGATTGCCCAGCCGGCCATTCAGCAGGGAAATCACCTGGCCAGAAACTTCATTCGTGTGCAAAAGGGAGAAGCCATGAAAGACTTCGTTTACCAGGATCTTGGCACCATGGCAACCATTGGGCGCGGGCTGGCCGTGGTCGATCTGCCGTTTCTGCGCTTCAGCGGGGTAATCGCCTGGTTTGTCTGGCTCTTTGTGCACCTCATGGCCATTGTGGGCGTGAAAAACCGTTTGCTCATTTTAATTAACTGGATGTGGAACTATGTTACTTACGATAACTCCCTGCGGTTGATTATCCGGCCTAAATTGCCCAAAGGAAATTTTGATGCCATAAAAGCCCGGGTTGATGATCAGGTAGTTGTAAAATAGAATAGGGGTGTTTTCAGAGTTAGTTGTCTAGTAGCATAATGTTGCCCTCGGATGGTCATCTAATAATTTTAATAATGTTTATGAAACCTGTGAGCAAGTCTGACAGTTGTCATAACATTAAACCAGTACTGGTTTTAGATTCGCGATCATTCAACTTTATAAAAACTACTATGGAACAAACTACTGAGCGACCTACCATGGATCGCCCCGGATTCCGGGCGACACATGCGCGGCCAAAAAATAGCGGGACCCGCCAGCTATTTGACAATCCGGTTCTGGAAGCCCTTTCACGGACACACATTTCGGTACCTATTTCAATGTGGCTTGCGCTATCGGCTTTTCTGGGCTGGTATGCGTTTACATATACAGACATGAGCAGCGGCCTGATTGCCGGTCTTTTTGTTACCGGTCTGGCTGTTTTTACCTTATTTGAATATGTATTGCACCGGTACCTCTATCACTTAGAGCCGAAAACAGAACGACGGGCTAAAATCCAGTATACATTCCACGGAATTCACCATGAGTTTCCGAAAGACAAGACCCGTCTGGCGATGCCACCGGCACTGGCTATTTTCGTAGCTGCTTTCTTTTTCGGGGTGTTTTTCCTGCTGATGGGCGAAGCCGCATACGCCTTCTTCCCGGGTTTTCTGGTAGGTTATTCGGGCTACCTGGCAGTACACTTTATCGTACACGCCTATGCGCCGCCGAAAAACTTCTTTAAGTGGCTGTGGATTAATCACAGTGTTCATCATTACAAAAACCATGACAGCAACTACGGCGTTTCGTCGCCGGTCTGGGATTATATTTTCGGTACATACGTGCGTTAACGTATAGACGCAGGGCTACGGAAAGATAGCTGATACAGGATGCCCGATGTCTGACAAAAGGGCGCTTGCCGGCTTTATAAGAGAAAGCCTGTCTGAAAAATTAAAAACCACTGCCAGTAACCAATCCGTTGCTGGCAGTGGTTTTTTTAGGGGAAATACCGAATTTCGCAGCATGGAAGAGCAACAGCTACATGACATTACTTGCTAAAACCGTTTTTATCACCGGTGCCACCGGCTTTATCGGCAGTCACATCGCCCGGCGGTTTTTGCGGGAAGGGTATCAGGTCGAGGCCCTGAAACGGCCGGAACGGGATGCGGGTCTGCTCACCGATGTGGCTGACCGGATCAAATGGCATGAAGGCGATGTTACCGACATTCCGTCGCTGGAAGCGGCCATCCGGCCGGGGATCGACGTGGTGCATGCGGCCGCCATCGTGTCGTTTGTGCCGAAAGACCGTGCGCACATGGAAAAAGTAAATGTCGAAGGCACGGCTAATGTCGTGAATGTCTGCCTGCATGCGGGCATCCGGAAACTGGGGTATGTAAGTTCGGTCGCAGCATTGGGGCGTCCGGCTACCAATAACCAGCCTGCCGGTCAGCCTGTTCTGATTCATGAAACGCAGAAATGGGAAGACTCCCCGCTGAACTCAAACTATGCAAAAACCAAATACCGGGGTGAATTAGAGGTATGGCGCGGCGTTGCCGAAGGACTGAATGCCGTGATGGTAAATCCGTCGGTTGTATTCGGGCCGGGCGACTGGAGCCGCAGCAGCATGCAGCTTTTTCAGTATGTGTATGACGAAAAACGGTTCTATCCCGGTGGCCTGGTCAATTACGTTGACGTGCAGGATGTGGCGGATGCGATGTACAAGCTGGTAGTCAGCGGTAGTACGGCCGAACGTTACATTTTAAATGCAGGCACTATTCCGTACAAAGAATTGTTAGATAAGATAGCAGTAGCGTTAAAGAAGCGTCCGCCAACCATACCGGTATCGCCCGTTCTGTCAGAAATTGCGTGGCGGGTAGAGGCTGTGCGGTCCTGGATTACCGGCAGGTCTCCGCTGGTTACACGCGAGACCGCCCGTTCAGCGGGTAGTTTCTATCAGTTCGACGGAGGCCGGATCAGACAGGTGATTGATTTTCAGTATCGTTCACTGGATGACACGATACGGGAAGCCGCACAGGTCATTAAAGGCTGAAGAAACGGAGAATGGATCGCCGGGTAACGCGGCAAAAATTAGCCTGCGGTAATTGGTGGAATCATTTAAAACGCATATCTTTCTACTGCTATTAGATAGTTCGCACGGCTGTTGTGCGGCCCCTATCAACTGATTTACGGATAACGAACGATGAATAGCGATCCCGGTAAGGTCGTTTTTTCGTACCTCGTACCTCGTAAATTGTACCTCGTAAATCAATTGGACATGGAGCAAGAGTTTGAGGAAAGAGAAGGCGACATCAAAGAATCACTCCGTCAATTTGAACTGATGTTAGCCCGCCGCGAGCGTCAGTTTTTTGATCTGGAAGTGTACGAACGCCTGGTAGAACATTATCTGAATGAAGGCGACCTCGACAAGGCGTTGCTTGCGGCCGAAGCCGGCCTGGATAACTACCCCTATGCCCTGGAACTGATGCTCGACAAAGCACAGATTCTGGCCAACCAAACCCAGTTCGACGAAGCCCTGGAGCTGCTCGATCGGGCGGGCCTTTTTAATCCCGGTGATCTGGATATTCAGTACATGCAGGGCACTGTTCTGAACATGGCCGGTCGGTTTGAAGAGTCGGTCCAAACGCTGGAAGAGCTGCTGGACCGCACAGATGACAAGGACGATATTTATTTTCAGATCGGCCAGAGTTATCAGAACTGGGGGAAGTACGACGAGGCAATCGAGCAGTACAAAAAGGCCATTGACCTGAATATCAACAATGAAAATGCACTGTACGAACTGGCTTTCTGCCTGGACGTAACGGGCGAACTGGAAGGTAGCCTGCCGTATTATCAGAAACTGATCGACGGGGATCCGTATTCGTACAATGCGTGGTATAACATCGGTATCGCTTACAGCAAGCTGGCTCGTTATGACGAAGCGGCGGAAGCCTACGATTATGCCACGATCATTAAAGAAGACTTTGCGTCGGCGTGGTTTAATCTGGGAAATACCTACATGAACCTCGGCCAGTTTGAAAAGGCTGAGCAGTGTTACCGGAATACCCTGAAACACGAAGAGCCGACGGCAGATACCTACTGCCATCTGGGAGCCAGTCTCGAAAAGCAGAATAAACTACAGGAAGCGATCCGGGAGTACCGCGAGGCTGTCCGGCTGGATCAGCTCTGGGACGAAGCCTGGTTTGGGGTCGGCGTTTGCATGAGCGAACTGGGTAAATGGTATGAAGCCCTGCCGTTTATCAACAAAGCCATTAAGCTGAACGAACAAAACGGTGAATACTACCTCGCCCTGGCCGAAACAGAATATAAAATCGGTAACGTGGTGTCGAGCGTCGAAGCCTTTGAAAAGGCCGCAGAGGTAGACCCGGCCAATCCGGATATTTACCTGGTGTGGTCGTTGCTCCCGTTTGATCAGGGGAACTTTACAAAGGCCTACGAGATCATCCAGCAGGGGATTTCGGAGCTGCCGAAAGAGGCTGACCTCTATTACCGCGCGGCCGTATATCTGATTCATGCCGGTCTGTACCGGGAGGCACTGCTCAATCTGGAAGCCGCCCTGACCATCGACTATGAAGCTCACGTACAGCTGTTTGAATTTTTTCCGGAACTGGAAAAGCAAAAAGCGCTGTATAAAATCATTCAGCAATACAAAAAAGAGTAATACAAAAAATGCCATTTCAGGACGCAAAGCCGCCTCCGGTTTCGGGGGCGGCTTTGTTGTTAACATTGGAATGAGCTAAGACACTATTGCTGGAAAACAGGAAATTACCAACAAGGCTCTGCGAGTCCGCACCTTTTATCGTAACTTTGAGTTTTGATAGAAATCTCCGTTTCTACTGATTTATGAAAATTAATCTTCAGCAAACTGACCTGTTTGAGAACCGGCATAACGGGATAGTCGATCAAGACGTGACCGACATGCTTAAAAAAGTAGGAGTCGACTCCATCGATGAGCTTATCAATCAGACCGTTCCGACAGGTATCCGGCTTGCCAACCCACTTAATCTGCCAGCACCTAAAAGCGAGTACCGCTTTCTGTCAGACTTCAAAAAATTAGCCCAGCAAAACAAGATTTTTAAATCATACATCGGTACGGGCTACTACGATACCATTACGCCAAACGTTATTCTGCGCAATGTGCTGGAAAATCCGGCCTGGTATACGGCTTATACACCGTATCAGGCAGAAATTGCACAGGGACGTCTGGAAGCACTGCTGAATTTTCAGACGGTTGTCATTGAACTGACCGGTCTGGAAATCGCGAACGCGTCGCTGCTCGATGAGGGCACGGCGGCGGCCGAAGCCATGCACATGCTGTATGCTACACGGCCGGCTTCGAAAAAGAATGCAAATACCTTTTTCGTATCAAGCCTTTGCCACCCGCAAACTATTGACCTGATCATTACGCGGGCAACGCCGATCGGGGTGAAAGTGGTTGTCGGGGATCACCGCCAGGTAAACCTGACGTACCCTGACCTGTTTGGCATGTTGCTGCAATATCCGGCAACCGACGGCAGCGTATTCGATTACACAGACCTGATTGCGGCAGCACACGAACAAAATATAACCGTAGCCGTAGCGGCCGACCTGCTTGCGCTGACGCTGCTGACGCCTCCGGGCGAAATGGGGGCCGACGTCGTGGTGGGTTCTGCCCAGCGTTTCGGGGTACCGATGGGCTACGGCGGACCACATTCTGCTTTCTTTGCGACCCGCGACGCCTACAAGCGCCAGATTCCGGGCCGGATTATCGGTGTATCGCAGGATGCCGAAGGTAAACCGGCACTGCGGATGGCCCTTCAGACACGGGAGCAGCATATCCGCCGCGAAAAAGCGACATCAAATATCTGTACGGCTCAGGTACTGCTTGCCGTAATGGCCGGCAGCTATGCCGTTTTCCACGGTCCGGAAGGGCTGCGGACTATTGCCGGACAGGTACATGGCCTGACGAAAGTGTTTGCCACAGCCCTGAAGCGCAACGGTTACGAGATTCTGAACGAAAACTATTTCGATACCATCACGGTAAAGGTTGACGACGTAGACTCGCTGAAAAAATCGGCCAAGGCCGCTCAGCTCAACCTGCGTTACTATGCCGACGAAGAACGCGTAGGTATTGCGTTTGACGAAACGAAAACACTGGAAGATGTAACCGAACTGCTGACCGTATTCGGCATTAAGGCTGATGTAGAACGCATTGCCGGTGAACTGGAAATTACCTGGCCGGAACGGCTGATCCGCCAGTCTGCCTATCTGACGCATCCGGTCTTTAACACGCACCACACGGAGCACGAAATGCTGCGTTACCTGCGTTCACTGGAAGAAAAAGACCTGTCGCTCGTACACTCAATGATTTCATTGGGTAGCTGTACGATGAAACTGAACGCTACGGCCGAGATGATTCCGGTAACGTGGCCGGAGTTTGGTCGCCTGCACCCGTTTGCCCCCAAAGACCAGACTGCGGGTTATCAGCAGTTGTTCAAGGACCTGAATGCCTGGTTATGTGAAATTACCGGCTTCGCGGCCATGTCGCTCCAGCCGAACTCAGGTGCCCAGGGCGAATACGCCGGTCTGATGGTTATCCGCGCCTATCACCTGAGCCGTGGTGATGAGCACCGGAATGTCGCCCTGATTCCGCAGTCGGCCCACGGAACAAACCCGGCCAGCGCCGTAATGGCCGGTATGAAGGTGGTTATCGTGAAATGCGACGAGCGTGGCAACATCGACGTGGCTGACCTGAAAACCAAAGCCGAACAATACAGCAATGACCTGTCGTGTCTGATGGTAACTTATCCGTCGACACACGGAGTGTTTGAAGAAAGCATTAAAGATATCTGTAAGACCATCCATACATTTGGCGGACAGGTTTATATGGACGGTGCAAACATGAATGCGCAGGTTGGGCTGACTTCTCCGGCTACGATTGGTGCGGACGTTTGCCACCTCAACCTGCACAAGACGTTCTGTATTCCGCACGGTGGTGGTGGCCCTGGTATGGGTCCGATCGGTGTAGCCGAACACCTGGTGCCTTTCCTGCCGGGTCACGTTGAGCTGAACGGAATGGCTGAGCGCGCGGTGAAAACACCGAAAGGCGCAGTTTCGGCAGCTCCGTACGGTTCGGCCAGCATCCTGACGATTTCGTATGCCTACATTGCCATGATGGGTAGTGAAGGGCTGACGAATGCCACGAAACGGGCCATCCTGAACGCCAACTACATCAAGGCCCGGTTGGCCGGTCAGTTTGAGATCCTGTATACCGGCACCAACGGTCGCTGTGCCCACGAAATGATCGTGGATTGCCGTCCGTTCAAGGCCTCGGCAGGCGTTGAGGTAGAAGACATTGCGAAGCGTCTGATGGACTACGGTTTCCACGCGCCAACGGTGTCGTTCCCGGTAGCCGGTACGCTCATGATCGAACCAACCGAATCGGAATCGAAAACGGAACTGGATCGTTTCTGCGACGCGCTGCTGAGCATCCGCAACGAAATCCGCGAGATCGAAGAAGGTAACGCCGATAAAGCAAATAATGTCCTGAAGCACGCGCCGCACACGGCTACCGTGGTGCTGAGCGAAAGCTGGGATCGCCCGTACAGCCGTCAGAAAGCAGTTTATCCGTTGCCGTACGTACAAAGCCGGAAGTTCTGGCCAAGCGTGAGCCGTATCGACTCGGCTTTCGGTGACCGGAACCTGATCTGCGCCTGCATCCCGACGGAAGCCTACGCGGCCGAAGAAGCGACTGTGGCGTAAACAGACACGCTGTTCCGGATTTGTAATCCGGAACAATCTAACCGCGGATTCGTAATCCGCATCGCGAACAGCTTTTATAATGAAAGGGGCCCGTTCTACTCAGAACGGGCCCCTTTCATTAATTATTCGTTGTTGATTCTTCTTCGGTTTCGACGGGTTTGTCTTTGGCGTCGTAGGTGATTTTGCCTTTTTCGTCCCATTCGCTGATCACAAATGGTTCAAACTCGGTGTCCCAGCGGTCGCGGCCATACTGCATCAGCCGCTTCCGGAACTGGCGGGTAGTGCCGGGGTAATACTCGGTCCAGCGGCCGATTTTCACGCCATGGTCGTATTTCCCCGTGACCGAGACTTTCCCGTTTTCGTGGAAGGCATAATAGGTACCGGTGACGTGGCCATACTCAACAGGCATAATTTCCTTGATTTTGGTATGCGCCGAGTCGTAGTACGCAATGCGGGCTTCGGCCGGGAAGCCGTGGTGCCAGCGGGCTT
The DNA here is from genome assembly GCF_001870735.1 of Arsenicibacter rosenii. Taxonomy (GTDB): domain Bacteria; phylum Bacteroidota; class Bacteroidia; order Cytophagales; family Spirosomataceae; genus Arsenicibacter; species Arsenicibacter rosenii. The sequence continues at coordinate 437,120 of NZ_MORL01000002.1, forward strand.
TGTCGACGAGCAGGAAGTTCTGGTCGTATTTTTCCCAGCGTCCGTCTTTAGTACCTAAATAGTAAAAGCCCTCTTCCATCAGGTTGCCGTTCTGGTAGCGTTTGTAAGGTCCGTGGAGCAACGGCCGCCGGTCGGTCCCGTCGCGGGGAATGGCGCTGGTGACCCGATGGTTTTTTTCGTCGAACCAGTAGGTGTCAGAGGTCTGGACAAACTTCGGCGAGTCCTGATGCTGCCGGAGAATATAGAACTCTTCGACCACCGTACGGTCGCCGCTACCGAATTTATTATAGGCTTTGACCATGGCAATGCCTTCATAGTCGGTTTTCGAGACTTTTTTCTTCGCGCGGTCGGAATCTTTCTTCTTACGAAGTTGCTTTATCTTTAAACCCAGGTCGGGTAAGGACTCGGTAACCAGCTGATCGACGTTTTTAGGGGTCTCGTAACTGCCCGACGGCAGGCCGAGGCCGGATAAGGCCGATGGCGTTGAGACCGAGCCGGAGGTCGACGGCAGGGGTATATTCGACAGGATCGACTTTTTCTTGCCGCGCTCCTTCAGGGGTACAGGCGGGCCGCCTGCCGTGGTTAATGCCGACGGTTGTGTGGTTTGCGACCAGGCCGGTATGCTTACCAGAATGCAGGACGCCAAAAGAGTCAGATGAATAATTTTATGCATGGTCGCAGGCACAGCGCACGAAACTGGTTGCTGAGGGCGGCACTCCGCCGGAAGTTTCTTAGTTTTGCAACGCCGTGACGTTGTGATTTATTTTACAAAAATAATGCCTGACTTCGAATAGTTGTCAGCACACCGGCAGACTACTGCCATTGATTTTCAGCCATCGTGGAACAACAAGCAAAAATTTATGTAGCCGGTCATCGGGGGATGGTAGGCTCTGCACTGGTCCGGAAACTACAGGCCGCCGGTTACGAAAACATCCTGATGCGCACTTCGTCGGAGCTGGATCTGCGGAATCAGGAAGCGGTTAATGCGTTCTTCACTGCTGAAAAGCCGGATTATGTATTTCTGGCGGCTGCGAAGGTAGGCGGAATTCTGGCCAACAACACCTATCGGGGCGAATTCCTGTACGACAACCTGATGATTGAGGCCAATATCATTCATGCGGCTTACCAGAACGGGGTGAAAAAGCTGATGTTTCTGGGGTCTTCGTGTATTTACCCGAAAATGGCGCCTCAGCCGCTGAAAGAAGACTATCTGCTAAGCGGATTTCTGGAAGCGACCAACGAGCCTTATGCCATCGCTAAAATTGCGGGCATCAAGCTGTGCGAAGCGTACCGCAGTCAATACGGATCAAACTTTATTTCGGCTATGCCGACTAACCTCTACGGGCCGAATGATAATTACGATTTGCAGGGCTCTCATGTGCTGCCGGCGCTGATCCGGAAGTTTCACGAAGCCAAAATTAATAACCAGCCAACGGTTGAGGTGTGGGGGAGCGGGTCACCGCGCCGTGAGTTCCTGCACGCCGATGATCTGGCTGATGCCTGTTTCTTTCTGATGCAGAACTACGACGGTGAACTGTTCGTAAACATCGGAACGGGCGAAGACGTGACCATCCGTGAGCTGGCCGAAATGGTGAAAGAAGCCGTGGGTTTTGCCGGCGAGATTCGCTGGAATACCGACAAACCGGACGGAACGCCGCGCAAGTTGATGGACGTTTCCCGCCTGCACGACATGGGATGGCGTCATACAACGGATTTGAAGGAAGGCATCCAAAAGACCTATCAGGATTTTCTGGCCAATGTCGAATTATACGTCGAATAATGGAATCCGCCCGTACGGGCGACCCCACGTGGTCGCCCATTACCTATCCATAAGCAGGCCGCCCACGTGGTCGCCCGTTACCTATCCATAAATAGGCCGCCCACGTGGGGTCGGGGCTGCGGGGCGTTGTCTGCTGACTGGGCTCCTATACACATACCTGGCCGCCCACGTGGGGTCGGGGCGGCGGGGCGTTGTCTGCTGACTGGGCTCCTATACACATACCTGGGCGACCACGTGGGGTCGCCCCTACAGGCCTTTCGCCGGGTTGCCGAATACCGTCGCGTTGGCCGATACATTTTCGACAACCACTGATCCGGCACCAACACGGGCGTTTTTGCCGATCGTCACACCGGCAACAATAACGGCTCCTGTGCCGATAAACGCACCGTCTTCAATCGTTACTCCGCTGTTGATGACAGAACCGGTTCCGATATGAACATAATCGCCGACTTTGGTGCCGGCATCAATGACGGTGCCTGCCTGTATGATGTTGTGATGGCCGACGTTTACGTTCGGATTGAGTACTACACGGGCGCCAATCAGGTTGCCGTGGCCAATAGCCGATGATGTGGCCAGGACGGCTGTGTCGTGGATAGCGTTCACCGGCTGCACTTTACGGCGCTCATTCAGCATTTTTACCAACTGTTTCCGCACACGGTTGTCGGCAATGGCCACGCAGGCTTCACATTTGTGGCCGATCAGTTTCAGATAGCCGTCGTCATCCGTATCGCCAAGCACCGAAATATCACCAAATTCCTGTCCGTGCAGCTTCTGGTCATCATCCAGCAGACCATATACCACGACGTTGTTGCGCTGAAAAATGTCCAGTGCCGTTTGGCCAAGGGTGCCGGCTCCAAATATCAAAACGGGATTTTCCATAAATCAAAAAAACACAATCACTCTGTAGTGTACAATACCGCAGATAGGCCAAAAACGTTCACCGGCGGGGGAATGAGTTGATTATTAGCAATTTCATAATAGTACCATAAAACGCGGATAATGTGCAGAATGTATTTTCGGACATGAAACCAAAACGGCATTTTCGCACCATTGTGCTCTCCGATATCCACCTCGGTACGTCGGGTTCGAAGGCAAAGGAAGTTACAGAATTTCTGAAAACGTACTCTTGCCAGAAGCTAATCCTGAACGGAGACATTATTGATGGCTGGCAGCTGAAGCAGTATGGGACCTGGAAGAAAAAGCACACTGCCTTTTTCCGGACTGTGCTGAAACAGATTGTCCGGTACGATACCAAAGTCATTTACCTGCGTGGAAATCACGATGATTTTCTGGATCAGATCATGCCGTTGCGGCTCGGGAAAAACTTTTCGATCCGGAAAGACTATGTCCTGCAATCCGGCGACAAGCTGTTTTACGTTACCCATGGCGATGTGTTTGACTCGATTACGTCGCACATGAAATGGCTGGCCCACCTCGGCGACATTGGCTACACGTTCCTGCTCTGGATCAATAAACTCTACAACCAGTACCGGACCTGGCGCGGTCTGCCTTATTATTCGTTGTCGCAGGAAATCAAAAAGCGCTTTAAACAGGCCGTTAACTACATTTCTGACTTTGAAATAAAACTGACTGAACTGGCCAAAGCCCGCAACTGCGACGGCGTTATCTGCGGCCACATTCACCAGCCCGCCATTCACAACTACAACGGCATGATTTACATGAACTCCGGCGACTGGGTCGAAACCCTCAGCGCACTGGTAGAAGATTACGAAGGCAACTGGAACCTGATCTACTACACGGCCGATCAGGAAGAAAAGAGCCCCGAAACCCTGGCTTCCCGCAGCCTGCCATTTGAAAACCCTGCCATAATGCCTAATTTGGCCCTGTAAGTGAGTGAATGAGTGATTGTGTGAATGAGCGAGTCACACAATCACTCATTCGCACAATCGCTCAATGCGTATGCGTATTCTATTCTTAGTACAAGGTGAGGGGCGGGGGCATATGACCCAGGCGCTGGCCCTGGCGCAGATCGTGCAGGCCGCCGGCCACGACCTCGTTGGCGGGCTGGTGGGGGTGACGCAGGGCCGGCCGGTACCAGCTTTTTTTGCCGATGCCTTTCCGGCTCCGATCGAAGCAGTAAACAGTCCGGCGCTGGTATTCGATAAGAAAACAAATGAGCTCAAAGTCGGTACGTCGGTCCTGAATTCGCTGAAGAAAAGCAAAGTGTATTTCAGCAGCCTGCGCCAAATTCGGGATGCCATCCGGCGACACCGCCCCGATGTCGTGGTCAATTTTTACGAAATACTGGGCGGTCTGGCCTATGCCCGTTACCGGTTCAGGGTGCCGATTGTGACCGTAGCGCACCAGTACCTGGCTTTCCATCCCGCATTTCCGTTTCCGCCGGACAAACCGCTGGACAAACAGGCATTTTTGCTCTTATCGCGCATCAACTCATGGGGTGCCACGCTGAAACTGGCCCTGTCGTTTGATGAGCTGCCCGATGTTCCGGCGGAGCATCTGAAGGTAGTACCGCCGTTGCTGCGGCAGGAAGTGCTCGACCGCACCCCGACCACCGAACCCTATCTGCTGGCCTATGTAACACAGCCCGGCTTGCGGGTGCAGGTCGAAGAAGCCCACCGGCAGCGTCCTGACGTGCCACTGCGTTTTTTCCACTCGGGCGTGACCCAACCGGAGCAGGTTGTCGATGATACGCTGACGCTCCATGCCATCGACGGCAAACGGTTTCTGGACGTAATGCAGCATTGCCGCGCGGTGGTGACGACGGCGGGTTTTGAGTCGGTATGCGAAGCGTTTTACCTCGGTAAACCCGTGCTGATGATTCCGCAACCTAACCACTACGAGCAGGCGGGCAATGCGCTCGATGGTCAGCGTGTGGGTGTGGGTATCGCCTCCGACAGCTTCGACCTTGACCGGCTGATGGCCTACCTCCCTAACCACGACCCGGCTGCCAATGCGCGGTTCCGGCAGTGGCACAGCCGTTGTACGGAGCTGTTTCTGGCCGCGCTGGAAGGAGTGGTCAGGAAAAAATAAATCGTCCCTCTTTTCCTCGTATCTTTAGGGGTTTTCTTTCGCAACAAACCCCAAGATGAAACACATTCTTCCGCTTTTGCTGATGGCGGGCAGCGTCTGTGCCCAGCCACCGGCCAAACGCCCGATCAATCCTTCTGACGTAGCTCGCTTACAGACGATTAGTGATCCGCAGGTATCACCCGATGGCAATTGGGTTGCCTTTGTGCAGTCGTCGGTCGATGTGAGCAAAGACAAACGCAATGCCGACCTCTGGATGATCAGCTGGGACGGTAAGGAATCGGTACAGCTCACCAACAGCCCCGACGGTGAGTCGACGCCGCGCTGGAGCCCCGATGGCCGTTATCTGTCGTTTACGTCGTCGCGGAACGGCGCGAGCGGCAGTCAGCTCTGGCTGATGGACCGGCGGGGTGGCGAAGGCAAAAAACTGACCGACCTGAAGGGCGAACTGGAAGAATACGAGTGGGCTCCCGACGGTAAACGGATTGCCCTGGTGATCCGTGATAAGGACTATTCGGATTCGGCAAAGACTAAAATCCGGACCCCCTATGTCATGGACCGGTACCAGTTTAAACAGGACATTCAGGGCTACCTCGACCGGCGTGCGGCCCATTTGTTCCTGTACGATGTAGAGAAAAAAACACTCGATACGCTCACAAAAGGTATTTACGATGAATCATCGCCGGTCTGGTCGCCCGATGGCAAGCAGCTGGCCTTTGTCAGTAACCGCACCGCTGACCCTGACAAAAACGAAAATACCGATATCTACGTCATGGCCGCCCAAAAGGGCGCTGCGATGCGGCAACTGACTACCTGGGCCGGCCGCGATGGTAGCCCGGTCTGGAGCCCCGACGGCACGCAGATCGCCTATACCCGTTCGACGGCAGCGACCAACTTTATCATGTACGATCAGGCGGTGCTGGCCGTAGTGCCGGTGCAGGGTGGTGAGCCGCGTTTGCTGTCACTGGCCCTTGACCGGCCCGTGCGCAATCCGCGGTGGTCGGTCGATGGCAAGGCCGTTCAGGTGCTGGTGGACGATGACCGCCGGACCTATGTGGGGGCCTATGCCCTCGCCGATGGCAAGCTGAGCGTCGTGGCGGGCGGCGACCGTGCTTTCAGTGATCTGGAGCGCCATCCGAAAGGCTACTGGGCAACCCTGATGAGTGAGCCCCAACTGCCAACCGAAATTTATGCGGTCGAAGGAACTACGGTCCGGCGACTGACCAATGTGCAGGATGAGTTTGTGACACCGCTGGCACTGGCAACGGTCGAAGGGTATACCTCACGCAGCAAGGATGGTACGCAGGTATCGAACCTGTTGTTCAAACCGGCAAATACGGTGGCAGGGCAGAAGTTACCGGCTATTTTCTTTATCCACGGCGGCCCCGTCGGGCAGGATAGCTACGGATTCGACCTGTCGCGGCAGATTCTGGCCTCGGGCGGGTATGCGGTGGTTGGTGTCAATTACCGGGGAAGCAGCGGCCGTGGACTGGAATTCTGTAAGGCCATTTATGCCGATTGGGGCAACAAGGAAGTGGCCGATATTTTAGGCGCGGTTGACCAGCTGGTGCAGAAGGGCGTAGCTGACCCTGACCGCCTGGGCATCGGTGGCTGGAGCTACGGCGGTATCCTGACCAATTACACCATTGCGACAGACCCGCGCTTTAAAGCCGCTGCCAGCGGTGCCGGTAGCTCCCTGCAACTGACCATGTACGGCATTGACCAGTATGTCAATCAGTACGAAAATGAGCTGGGTGCCCCATGGAAAAATCTGGATAAGTGGCTGAAACTGTCCTATCCGTTTCTGAAGGCCGACAAGATCAAAACACCAACCATGTTTATGGCGTCGGAAAAAGACTTTAACGTGCCGGTGGCGGGTAGCGAGCAGATGTATCAGGCCCTGAAATCGCTGGGTGTACCGGCGCAGCTGATTATTTACCCGAACTCATTCCACGGCATTACGACCCCAAGCTACCAGAAAGACCGCTTTGTGCGCTATCTGGACTGGTTTGATAAATACCTGAAAGCACCGGCGTTGCAGGCGCAGAAATAACCTGTGGAGCGGATAGCGTAATCGTGGCCCGATCAGACAGTATCACCCGTCTGGTTGGGCCACGACTTGTTTTCCGGAAGGGGGATCTGACCGTTTACGCGCGAAAACCAGCCATTGGCTCAGTAGGCCGGTTATGTATCGGGTTTCCGTTGTAAGTTTCTGGTAGAACGTTGTTTAGCCATGCGCTGGCCAGACAACAATCAGTTGTTCTGACCGCAAATTCCGCAACAATGAAAAGCCTGACCATCTTCTGCACCCTATGGCTGTTTTCGGGTATGTTATCCGCCCGCAACCTGACTGCCCCGAAGGCAGCGACCACACTGACCGGAAGCATTTCCGTGACCAGCAGCCAGCAAACCGGTAATCCCCGGACGCGCACATTTACGTTTCACCTGCCCTCCGCTACACCTGCCTGTAATCTGCCGTTGATGATTGTGCTGCACGGCGACGGTGGTACCGGAGCCGGTATTATGAACTACACCGGATTTAATGCATTGGGCGATGCCCAAAACTTTATTAGTGTATATCCGGATGCGTTACCGGTGGCTGGGTCGGTTCAGTGGAATAAATTTGCCGACAATGCGACGGGGTCAGGAGATAACGGCAATGATGCCAATGCGCCTGATGATGTGCAGTTTATCGTAGATCTGATCGATTATTGCTACCGGCGTTTCGGCATCGACCGTAGCCGCGTTTATGTGACCGGGCATTCGGGGGGCGGCTTTATGGCGTATTTCCTGACCATTGCCAGCGCCTCGAAGGGTCGGATTGCCGGTATTGCACCGGTGGCTGCCAGCTTATGGGGCAATGATACTTACCTGAACAATCAGTTTGCGACCGGGACATTTTCCCGGACACCGCTATTGCACATCCATGCGACAACCGATACCGATGTTAGTTTTCCTGACCTGAACAGTGGCTGGATCTGGCCTGAGGCTTCCTATGCCTGGCCGACCTGTACCAACGCAACGCCTGTAAGTTCGGCGATTGCAGCGGATATTACCCGGTACGATTTCTGTACCAGCCCGGCACCGGTAGTATTGCTGGCCCTGAAACGGGCAGGCCTGGGACATGCCTGGCCAACCATTGCCAATTCGGGGTATAACACCGAATTACAGATCTGGTCGTTTCTGAGTCCGTTCAGTAAAGGGAGTTATACATTACCGGCACCGGTTATCAGCCCGTCATCAACCTCTATAACGGCCGGGCAACAGGTTTCCCTGACGGCTGGTTGTCCGGCAGGGTCGGGATATGTCTGGAATACCGGAGCAACCGCCGCCACAATTACGGTTTCACCGACAGCCACCACCACCTACACGGCTTATTGTACGGCGGGTTTGTGTCAGGGGGCGGCCGGACAGGTGATGGTAACGGTAGGGAGCAGTACAACATCAGTGGCCGCTGTGATCGACGATCACATCAAAACAGATCAGTTCGGGTATTTGCCGGCCGCACAGAAAATTGCGGTCATCAGCAGTCCTGACCCCGCCGTGAGTCAGTATAATCAGACAAGCCAGTATACGCCGGGCAACACCTATCAGCTGCGGCGGGTGTCTGATAACAGCGTGGTTTTCAGCGGAACACTCGTGGCGTGGAACGGAGGAGCAACGCATAATCAGTCGGGCGACAGGGTATGGTGGTTTGATTTTTCGCCGGTAACCGCCGCCGGTAGCTACTATGTCTATGATGTCGGGCAAAACAAGCGTTCGTATCCGTTTCTGATTGCTGAGTATGTGTATGATGTACCGGCGCGGCAGGCCCTGGCAGCCCTGAAGATGCAGCGGTGCGGGGTAGCTCGTTTCGGTCAGCTGGGCAGTAAAATCTGGCAGGATGCGGCCTGTCACCTCGGCAATTTGCAGGATACGCATTGCCGCGATGTTTCGGACCCGGCCAATAGCGCCAGAGAACGGAACATGTCGGGTGGGTGGCATGATGCCGGTGATTTCAACAAGTATTCGCTCTATGCAGCTGAGGCGCTTCATAACCTGCTGAAAGCCTATGAAGAGAATCCGGCGTCGTGGACGGCTGCTGCCGGTTCGCTGCCTGCACCGCTGGAGGAGGCCGCTTATGAACTGGACTGGCTCCTGAAAATGCAGGACAGCGATGGGCGGGTGCGTTGTAAGGTTAGTATTAAAGGGTACGGAACAAGCAGCCCGCCCGGTACCGATACCCGTCAGCGGTTTTACGGAGGGGCCAGTACCCTGACGACCTATGCCGTTGCGTCGGTGTTTGCGCATGCCGCCAGTGTGTTCGGTAGTTTTTCGGCAACCTATGCCAATACGCTTAAGACGGCCGCCCGCCAGGCCTGGAATTGGGCAAAGGCTAACCCGAATGTGATTTTTGACAACACACCTTTTCTGATAAACGGGGGAGGTAGTTTTAACCCCGACAACGGCATTTACGGCGATGCTGCCAATAGCAGCTACTACCGCAGCATCATATACCCGACGGTAGCGGCGGCCTATCTGTTCCGGTTGTTCGGCGCTACGGACGGTGCGGCTTACAAAACCGCATTTGAAAACCTGTATGGCCAAACCAGCCCGCTGCAATGGACGGCCGGTGCTGATGCCTATTTCCCGGATTGGCAGGTGATACTCGACGCACTGCTGACCTACGCTAACGCGCCGGATGCAACGCCCGCCCATGCTACGGCGATCCGGAATAAGTTTACGGCTCTCGTCACAACGTCCTCCAAACTGCTGCCTGCTTTCCTTAACCGGACGGATGCCTATCGGGCTTACCTGAATTATCATCCCTGGAACTCAAATCAGCAGAAAGCGCAGGCCGCTCTTCAACTTCAGCTGCTGAAACGCAATAACCTGAGTCCGGCAACGAATGAGGCGTTACAACAGGCAGCGCTCGGGTATCTGCACTACCTGCATGGGTTGAATCCGAATGCAAAATGCTACCTGAGTCAGATGAACGCGCTGGGTGCGTCGAACTCACAAAACGAAATTTACCATGGCTGGTTCTGGGATGGAACCGTGTATGATAATGCCCTGACGTCGGCAACAGGGCCGTTTCCCGGCTTCCTGATCGGCGGGCCGAATCAGGACTACAGCGGGGCGCTGATACCGCCCAAGGGACAGCCTGCGCAAAAAGCTTATAAGGACTGGAACACCGATTATCCGGACAATGCCTATGAAATCACCGAAATCGGTATTTACACACAAGCTGCCTATATCCGGTTGGCCGCCGCGTTTATGACAAAGCCACTTTGTACAGATAGTGCTGTCAGCCAGTCGGTTCAGTCGGGCGACTGGCAGGCCCCATCGACCTGGTTGTGCGGGACGGTTCCGACCGTGAGCAGTCGTGTGCAGGTGAAAGCGGGGCATATAGTGACGATACCGGCACCTGTGCAGGTAAAGCAGATACAGCTCGACGCGGGCGGGCAGCTACGGTTCAGCGCAGGCGGCAGGTTGATCCTGGTTCCTTAATTTTCTTAAATGCAACATTGTTGCATTTAAGAAAATTAACCATACCTTTGCGGGAGAGATTTTTCACTTGAGCTGTATGAAAAAGCTACCTGTAACGGTACTAAGCGGATTTCTGGGTGCTGGTAAAACCACGCTGCTTAACCACGTCCTGCACAACCGGCAAGGCCTGAAAGTGGCGGTTATCGTCAACGACATGAGCGAGGTAAACGTGGATGCACAACTGGTGCAGCAACAGAACACGCTCTCGCGGACGGAAGAAAAACTGGTCGAAATGAGCAATGGCTGCATTTGCTGTACCCTGCGCGAAGACCTGATGCTGGAGGTAGAGAAACTGGCCCGCGAAAACCGGTTCGACTACCTGCTGATTGAGTCGACGGGGATCTCGGAGCCGTTGCCGGTGGCACAGACCTTTTCGTTTATCGACGACGAGAAGGGCATTGACCTCTCGCGGTTTTCGCGTCTGGATACGCTGGTGACGGTCGTAGATGCCTACAACTTTCCGCGCGACTTCGGCTCTGTCGATACCGTACAGAGCCGGTCGCTGAACGACGATGAAACCGACACGCGCGCCATCGTGAACCTGCTGACCGATCAGATCGAATTTGCCAACGTTATTATTCTGAATAAAACGGACCTGCTGCCCCGCTATCAGGTAGGTGAACTGCGGGCAATTGTGCAAAAGCTGAATCCGAAGGCACGGATTATCGAAAGCCAGTTCAGTAAGGTCGATCCGGCCCTGATTCTGAATACCGGCCTGTTTGATTTTGATGAAGCCTCGCAGTCGGCAGGCTGGATACAGGAGCTGGAAAACTACAAAAACGGCGTTTGCCACACCCCCGAAACAGAAGAATACGGCATCGGTTCGTTTGTGTTCCGCGACCGCCGGCCGTTTCATCCGGTCCGTTTCTGGCAATACCTGAGCGAACATTTTCCGGCGGGCATCATTCGCAGCAAAGGACTGTTCTGGCTGGCATCCCGCCCCGACGAAGCGCTGAATTTCAGCCAGGCAGGCGGGAGCCTTCGGGCCGAGCAGGCCGGTGTGTGGTGGGCGTCGATGCCGTTTCAGCAGCGGTTACGGTACGGCGCGTTCCTCGACCATCGCCAACAGATTGAAGCCCGCTGGGATAAGCGCTTCGGCGACCGGCAGAACGAGCTGGTCATTATCGGTCAGGATCTGGATAAACTCCGGATTATACACGAACTGACAGACTGTCTCTGTACGGAGCAGGAGATTCTGCACATGGAGAAAAAAGGGCGGTTTACCGATCCGTTCCCGGTCTGGCAATAACAACAAAACGATGAAAGAACCATACGATGCCGCCATTATCGGCGGCAGTTTTGCCGGGCTGAGCGCGGCGCTTGTGCTCGGCCGTTCCATGCGGCATGCTGTGGTGATTGATGCCGGGAAACCCTGCAACCGCCAGACCCCGGCGTCACACAATTTCCTGACGCACGACGGCCGGCCTCCCGGTGAAATACTGGCAGAAGCCCGCCGGAATGTGCAGCGTTACCCCACGGTCGACCTGGTTGCCGGGACGGTGATCACCGCTGCGCAAACCACCGGAGGCTTTACTCTCACCACACAGGCAGGAGAGCAACTGACCGCCCGCAAGCTGTTGCTGGCAACGGGTGTGGCCGATCAGATGCCCCCTATCCCGGGGTTTGCCGAATGCTGGGGGCGCTCGGTGCTGCACTGCCCGTTCTGCCACGGTTACGAAGTGCGTAACGAGCCCATCGGGTTGCTGGCCAACGGGGAGATGGCCCACGAACTGGCCCGGCTGATTGAGCAATGGAGCCCGAACCTGACCCTGTTTACCAACGGGCCGTCGACGCTGACGGCTGACCAGCTGGCCGATGTCCGGCAGTTGGGAATTCCGGTAATCGAAGACGAGGTGCAGGCTATTCTTCACCAAGATGGGTTTATGCAGGCAGTACAGCTGGCAGATAACCGTACGGTTGCGCTGACCGCCCTATTCAGCCGCGTGCCGTTTACCCACCATACCGATCTGGCCGATCAGCTCGGCTGTGCTTATTCGGAGACCGGGCATATTGCGGTCGACGGGATGGGCCAAACCAATGTGGCGGGTGTCTTTGCCGCCGGCGACTGTACGACGGTGATGCGGCAGGTAGCGATGGCGGTGGCCGCAGGCAGTAAAGCCGGTGTGGCGGTAAACCGGGTGCTGCGGCAGGATGAATTAGCCCGGCGAAAAGAAGTCGGGTCATAAAAAAAGGGGACAGGCTAAAAAGGCCTGTCCGCCAATGAGGTCACACATACTTGCAGACTGTGTGACTCTAAGGGAATATATAATCGGCGAAAAAGAGAGTAATCAGTAGGCAAATAGAAGGCCAAACCACTAATGGTTCGGCCTTCTATTTGCCTACTGATTAAACGGATTTTAGTATCCTTACTTTACCGTCAGCATCAAAATGAATTATTTTACTATTGTTAGGCCCTCCGCCAATTATTCGGCCTCGATTCACTTTTACTTGCTCTTTACTGCCATCTTGCTTAACCATTTCTATCCATCTCTGTGTTTTCAGTGGACGAATATATAATCGATCTCCAATGGCCTCTTCCAGGCATTTTAACATATCAGGTGTAGGTGCAGTTTTTTCTATGTCAAATTGAGACTTTCCATCGTAGAACAAAATAATATCTTCTCCAAGTAATGCCCACTCCTTTGGAGGGTTGTCTCTGTATTTATCATCTAGTTCGGCACGTATTACCCATGCTGGCTGTTTATCTTCGTTAATGAACCTCTTCACTGTAACCACTCCTTTATCGCCTATAAAATGGTGATCACGTATGCATTCATGAATAAAGTCTAATATTATTTGTTGTTCCTTCGGATTGGTAATATTAATCTGATGGCATTGTTGTGCCAAAAGAGAGATAATATTAAAAAAAGAAAATGCTATTGTTATTGTTAAGGTTTTCATAGGATTACTGACAGTTTGGTAGACTCGATTTCTCAATAGGTCCATTCATATTAAATTCAAAATCGTTTGTGCCTGTAATGATATACTGACGTAATCCAGGAAATGAAGACATAATATTAATGTCATCTTGACTTGGATTAAATGTATCATAAGAGAGACCATTGTAGGGACTTGTCCCCGTCGGATGGGTGTGTACCATACCCATGACTTCTAGGGTCTCTAAAATACCACCTTGACCGTTGTTTAAGGTCCAGTCATATAGTTCTACTTTCCATACTCCCTTCTCTTGAAACAGTGTAACCAGAACTCTGTTTTGTTGATCACGCCATTGATTTCCTGCCGGCCAAGCTACAGATTCTAATGAGTTTTCTTTATTTGGCAAAATAATCAATTTCCCATCTGTTGTGATCAATCCACCATATTCTTTTGAATCACGATTACTATACTCATGCATTTTGTTGTAGTTAAAGCAGTTAGCATCAGTTAAATAGTAAGCATTATTGTAATATGTTGGATCATCATTTGATGGGGGCGAACTTGGGGAGCCTCCTGGCGGGGTAGGAGTTGGGTTGATTGGGTATTCTGGCCCACACATAGAAAAATCAAGCTCTTCATCAGTTAACCAATAAAGTGCAAAATTAAAATAAGTGTATGTTGGACACGGGGTTGAGCGATAATCAGAATAACCACTAATTACGGCTTCTCCATCTGGGTTAGCCCCTGGTGCACCAGTATAAAAACAGTGATATTGTTGACATTGACTTATAAATGCCATGGTTGGTTGCAAAAACGGTAGTTGACCTAATTTAAACCCTATTGGTCTATCAGTTATATGTGACTGTTGATCCCATACACTTTGGATAGAAGAAAGAGGTAGCTCTTTTGGATTGCCACTATTTTGAGGGATGCTTTCTTGCTTTAGGTAAAGATGCTCATAGGGGTCTGTTTTACTGATAATTACGTGTTTCGTCTTTCTTTTAAAGTTTATATTTTTTAATACAGCCAAGCTTAATGTTACACCAATAAATGGTCGTATTAATTTTCGACTTGGTGCACCTGTGTAAGCATTACTTTCCATAGGTGATTGGCCAAATGTACTTAAGCTTAGTAAGCACAATAGATGTAAATAGTAGCGTGTTTTCATGGAAAATGTTATTTAAGTGTTTATATATGCGGAGTAAAAGCAAAAATTATGGCAGGACTTATTGCTTTTTTACTCTATACGAAGTAAACTTGTTCAAGTTTATATTGAAAAAATAATATATTGATCTCACCAATAATTTATTAGCTATGTTGCAGCCACAACACAATATCGGGAACAAAATCAGGAAGATACGTGAATTGAGAAACTTCACACAGACCTATATGGCTGAACGCTTAGGGATTAAGCAATCTACGTATAGTACAATTGAGAATGGCGAACTTGATGTTACTTTGTCTCGCTTACAGGAGATTTCAAAGCTACTTGAAGTGAGAATAGAAGATATTATATCGTTTGATGAAAAAATGGTATTTAATATATCAAATTCTCAAAATGGAGTCGGTTATATAAACAATAATGTTGTAAATCAAAATCAAAAATTAGAAGAATTCTTTCGGGAAATGGCAGTTTTAAGGGAACGAATAGGATTTCTGGAAGGAGTGATAAGTAAGAAAGAAGGCCATTAAAAAGAAGAAACATACACTGGAATAGCCGTTTTCAATATGGGTGTGCTAAATTATTTGTTGCAATGTTGCTCGCTTTCAGGTTAAATAACGTGTTTTAGGCGTTTAACCTGAAAGCGAAAGTACTTAAGTCTTTAGGTCGATATTAGAGGCAATTTTGTGATATTATGTTTTGTGTACACTATATGCTGCTGCTTAGTGTTTAAACACCTTCACCAGATACACACACTCCTGTACTTTTTTGATCTGTTGCTTGCGCGGCAGTTTAGCCAGCGTATTTTTCCGGTTCAGTTTCAGCGACGCTCCTTTCAGCGAATCGCCCGGAATATCGCCGATGGCGCGGAAAAGATAGTCTGTTTTGATGGCAAACGACGCGCCTTCAGTCGAAATCTGTTTCCCGCTGATAACGCCGATTACGTTGCCCTTTTCGTCGAGAAGCGGACCGCCGGAGTTACCCGGGTTTACACTGATGGCCACCTGATAGGCCGACGAATCGTTGCGGAAACCGGTGCGTGAGCTCAGATAGCCTTCATCATACACGATTTCGTCGCGCGGGTAGCCAAGCGTAAAGACGCGCTCGCCTAAATCAGACGTACGGGGTTCAAAGCTATAAGGCAGAGACGGCAGCGGTTTATAGGAGCTGTCGCTCTGGATCTGCAGAATGGCCAGGTCATAGCCCCGGTTAGTATACACGATCCGGGCTTTATAGACATCGCCTTTGTGATCCTGCACATAGACGGAGTCGGCACCCTGCACAATATGGTTGTTGGTGACCAGATAGCCATTCGGCGCTACCAGAAAGCTGGTACCGGCCACCCGTGCGGGTGTTGAGTTAAAGGCGGCCCGGCGGCGTGCACTCAGGCTGCTCAGAATCTGGTTCTGCGATTGTTTAATCGCCTGCACATCCCGGCGCAACATGCTGTATTGAGCCTGCTGCTGGTGGGTCGACCGGTACTGCCACACAGTAAATAAGGTAGCAAACGTCGTTACCAACGCCACCGAGGCCGCGATGGCCAGTGTCGGCTTGTGGGCCTGCCACAGTTGCCGGATCAGTGTCGGACGCTTTTGCTGCTGCCATTGCAGGTTGTTCTGAATGGCATCCATATCCATGCTGGCGTGAATCTGATCCAGTTTTTTCCGTAAATCAACCCGCCGGCGATACTGCTCGAGGGCTTTTTCTATGTCCTGATCTTCTTCCATCGGTCAATCCTCCTTATACACCGAAAAAAACAATCGCTTCAATCGCTGCAAACATTTGTACTTCTGCGTTTTAGCGTTGTCCGGGTTTGTATATCCAAACTTATCCGTAATCTCCTGCATTGACAGGTGGCGGATATAAAAGTCTTCCAGTAACGTGCGGCAGGGCTCGCCCAGTTTGGTCAGCGAGGCTTCCATCACCTCAAACTGAATGTCCCGTTGCGCATGTTCCGTCAGGTCGGTTTCAACGGCCACGGTGGGCTCGCCTTCCCCAAGATCACGTTCTGTGTCGTAGAGCGTGTAACGGCCTTTCCGGGCCAGTTGTTTCAGCCACAGCCGCCGACACACCGAATACAGGTAGGTTTTTACCTGGCAGTGCAGTTCCAGCGAGCCTTCGGCAACTTTTTCGTAGAGTACCACCATGGCCTCCTGAAAAATATCTTTGGCGTCGTCTTCAGTTCCGTTGTTGCTGACAATTAAATGCAGCGCCATCGGAAAATACCGCTGGTAGAGCTGTTCAAGTGCTCCATCTGCGCCTTCGGCCAGACCTGCCAGTAGCTCATCATCCGTGAGCCTTAACCGGTTAGTGGCTGCGCCGGGCGATCGTAACCCGCTATTTTCCTTCATTAATTACCTTCATAGATTAATACGCCGCCCTGAAAATAGTAACCCAAAAAAAAATTTAAAATTTTTCTCCATCCAATGGGTTACCTATTTCCAGATAGGGTATTAAGGTTGACATTTATCATTAACGTTTAAACGCTACAAACTCATGAAAGCTCTGGTAAAATACGCATTCTTCGCAATGGCAATGATCTCTCTGGCTACAGCTTGCCAATCGAAAAAAACTGAAGAAGGTGCAGCTACAACTGACTCTACAGCAACAATGTCTGCTGATTCTTCAACAATGGCTACAGACAGCACAATGGCAACTGATTCGGCTGCTACAATGTCAGCTGATTCAGCTAAGTAATTTAGCCCTATTGTTCACAGAAAGGCGGTCCCGACAACTCGGGATCGCCTTTCGCTTTTATACGGGTCATCTTTTCTGTTCAGACAGGATTACAGGATAAGCAGGATTTTTGTCAATTCTAAACCAAATCATCCTGTCAGTTATTGAATCACATAAATCCTGTCAGTCATTAAATCATACGAATCCTGTCAGTCATGCATACCAATTACTATTTCCTTCGTCAGCTGGCACCGGTGTTGCAGACACACCTGCACGGACTAACCTTTATGGAGTGCTTCAGTCAGGAGCGCGACGAGCTGGTGCTGGTGTTTGCACAGGCACGAGGGAAAAATAATTATTACAAGCCGTTTTATATCAAGGCGACGCTGAAACCGGACTTTTCAGGGCTGCTGTTTCCGGATGTCGTGCAGCGGGCCCGCACCAATAGCGTCGATCTGTTTGAGCACTTGTATGACAAGCCGGTTACCGGTGTCCGGTCGTTTCTGAATGAACGGTGCCTGGCCATTGAACTGGCCGACGGGCATACTTTTCTCTTCAAATTTTTCGGGAACCGCCCCAACTTTCTGGCCTTTAACGGCGATGTGGCTGAGGATGTTTTCAATCAGAAACTCCAGACCGATCATCAACTGAGGCTCAGTGCGATTGACCGGCCGATTGATCAGTCATTTGCCGCTTTTGAGCAGGCCGGTTACGATCATCGCAAGCTGTTTCCGACCTTTGGCAAAGTCGTCAATGCATACCTTGCCGCTCATTTACCCGCCCGCGAAACACCGGCCGACAAATGGGCCTTATTGCAGGAGGTGGTCGGTCTGCTTGAACAACCCCGCTATTATCTGACAAACATTGACTATCAGCCAACCTTGTCGTTGCTGCCGGTCGGGAATATTATCCGCGAGTTTGACGAGCCGATTGAGGCAACAAACCGGTTTTTTATTTCATATGCCGGCCAGAATTTCTTTGAAAAAGAAAAAGGCGAGGTGCTGCGTTTGCTCGAAAAACGGCTGAAACGGGCCAACGCCCAGATTGATGCCAACATGCAGCGGCTGATTGGCCGCGAAGAGAACATTAAAAATGAAGAGGTGGCTAACATCCTGATGGCGAACCTGCACGATATTCCTGAACCGCCCGGCCAACGGTCGCCGGATCAGGTGACTCTCTACGATTTTTACCGCGATCAACCGGTAACAATCAAGCTGAAGACCGATCAGACGCCCCAGAAAAACGCCGAGCTATTCTACCGGAAAGCTAAAAATGAGAAAAAGGAAGAGGAACACCTGCAACAGCAGATTACGAACCGTGAGCAGGAAATCGCACTGATCGGGCAGCACATAGCCGCACTCAATGAGATAACCGGGCTGAAAAACCTGCGGAAATACATTAAGCAGAACGCGCTCCTGACCGACTCGTCGGCCGACGGACCGGCTGAGCTATTTAAAGAAATAAAATACGAAGGGTTTACGATCCTGATAGGCCGGAACGCTAAAAACAACGACCTCCTGACGCAGCGCTATTCGTTTAAGGAAGACTTATGGCTCCATGCCCGCGATGTATCGGGATCGCACGTGCTGGTTAAGTACCAGGCGGGTAAAACGTTTCCGAAAACGGTCATCGAACGGGCGGCCGAACTGGCTGCCTGGTATTCAAAACGGAAAAACGATAGCCTCTGCCCGGTAATCGTAACGCCTAAAAAGTTTGTCAGGAAGCCGAAAGGGCTGGCTGAAGGACAGGTAGTGATTGATAAGGAAGAGGTTGTGCTGGTGGTGCCGAAAGCATAAAAATAGCGGCACAACATAGGTCGTGCCGCTATCCCGCTTAGGTACAATCATAAACTACCGGCCACCACCGGGAGAATCGTTATTGCCGGCTTTGGGCTTTGGCGAACTGGCTTTTGTTGGCGTAGTTCGCTTTGGGGCCGCTGTGGTCTTGCCGGATTTAGCTACTGTCTTACTCTTATTAATGTTGTCGATCAACTGCGTCGCCATCTTGTTCGACGGATCTAACTCCAGTGCCTTATTGATCGAGGCCATGGCGTTATCGAAATCTTTCTGCGTGTAATAGGAATACCCGATGAAACTATGGGCTTCTGCCAGATCTTTAGGCGTAATCTTGTTTGGTGACGACGCGGAGACTGTATCGGCAAACGCAATCAACGTTTTGTAGTGGCCCAGCGCACGGTCATTGGCCAGCGAATCAGGCATGTACCGGTTTACCCGTGCCCGCCACAGATAGGCTCCGCCGTATGTCGGATTTACTTCGGCCAGTTTAGCGAAGGCCGAATCTGCCTTGGTAATCAGCGTACTGTCTTTATTGATCGTAAAGCCGAAATACGCGCTTCGTCCCAGGTTAAAGTAATCCTGACTAGCTACTTTCTGGTTGTGAGTTTCCTTCCAGTCGTTCAGTTTCTCGTATGCACGGGCCGCATTGGCATAATCTTTTTTCTTGGTGTAGTAGAGGTTCGCTACATCACCATAGAACGTTTTTGCGGTGTCTTCTACACTAGCTTTTGTCAGGTAATCAATCGCCAGCGAGTCATAACCAGGGCCTTCAAGGTTTGCATAAGCCTGACCGATGGCGGCGTAATCGAGCGTCCGCACCAGCGAATCTTTCTTTACATCGTTGTTTTCCAGCACCTGCTTCATCAGCTCCAGTGCCTTGTCATATTGCTTATAATCCTCGGTCACGTAGGCATAGGCATACATCCGGCGTACAGGGTTGGTATTCACGATGGCATCCTTGTTTTTGATTTTGTCCAGATACGTCATCATGTTTTTGTAATCCTCTGCCAGAAAGGCCATTTTCGTATAATTCAGCAGCGTGCTGTCCGGCACATTCTGTGAGTTGTCAATGGCTTTTTTATAGTTAAAAGCCGCTGAGCGGTAATTACGGCCCAGTGTATACAGGTCGCCTAGCTCATAGTACGCTTCTGCATTCGTTGAATCAATACCGATTGCCTTAACAAAGTAATCACGGGCGTTGGTATAGTTTTTCGACGACTTAAAAATCCGGCCGATCTGGGTCAGCGCATGCGGGTTTTGCGGCTGCAGCTGTAAGGCAGCTTCATAAGCCGATACGGCATCCCCCCCCTGATTTTTAAGCCAGAACGCATCTCCTTTTACAAGGTAGTATCCGGCTTTTTTCTCTGCTTTTTCATTTTCCAGCACCAGGTTGATCAAACGCAGCGCCTCATCAGCGTATTGTTTGTTTTGGGTCAGGGTATAGGCTTCAGCTATGTGGTAGAGCCAGTCAGGATTTTTCTTTTTGGCTTTTTTCTCCACAGTGGCAAATGTTTCTTTGGCCGCATTCACGTCGCCTTTAATAAGGGCTACGCTTCCCTGACCGACCATACCCAGATAATCTTTTTTATCGGCCGCTACTTCCTTATCAAAAATAGCTTTTGCTTCTTCAATCTGTCCGTCGCGCAACGCTTCAAAGCCTTGCTCAACAGGGTCTTCACCGGCTGTTTTCGGCGCCGGCTGAGCCGCTGCTACTGCGTTTGCTGCGGGAGCCTTGGCGGCTGGTTGCGCCGCTTGTGTTGTGGGTTGCATACCGGTTGCCGGCTGTTTTACGGCGGGCATGGCCGGTTGCTTTTGATCGGTAGCGGGCTGTGTGGTAGTTGACTGCTGCTGCGGCTTTGCGTTAACATCCTGTGCCCATAACGGAGACACCGATGCTACGCTCAATAAGCCGAAAGCTAATATGGATGCACCTATCGTTTTCATACCTAATTGAGTTAGTTGGATGGATAATTCCACAAATCGATGCTACAAAGTTGGCATGGAGAACTAAGAGACTTTTTAGAATAAAATTAGAAATTCATTAGAGGGAAATTGTATTATTTTGATATTTCAAGGCGTTTCTAAGGCTTTCCTCTGTGCTGATGAAGCTGACTGATATAGTGGTGGCACGACTCTAGTCGTGCCACCACTAGCAAATAAGTTTATGCAATTTTACAGGCGGTTGCATCCATCGGAAAAACAACATAGCCATGGAAACAACACACGCACTCGATGAATTAATCTTCGCCAATCGTAATCAGGCTTACGGGGCTTTTGCGTTGCGGCGGGGCTATCGGGGAACCATTAACCGCGCTTTGCTGGTCGGCAGCGGTATTTTTTTGCTGGGCATTGGCATGCCGACAGTATACCGGCTTTTTGCGGATAAGCTACCGAAAGACGACCAAATGATTGCCGTCGATATGACGCCGATTCAGCTGCAGGAGCTTAAAGAAGAACCAATACCGATCCGTGCCGAGGAGCCGCTGCCGCAACAGGCAACCGTGCGCGATCTGCCGCCGGTTGTTTTGCCGGACGAGGAAGTCCTGGAAGAAAATCTGCCTCCTACCATCGACGAGCTAACCGAGGCCAAACCCGGCGAGCAGACTGTCGAGGGCTCTGGAGAGGTGGAAGAAATCATTGCGCCGGTTGAGTCGGCCGCACCAACCGTGCAGGAGAAAGCCGTTGAGGTGGCGCCGCCCAAAGACGATGAGCCTTTTTTGTTTGTGGAGCAGCAGCCGGAGTTCCCTGGCGGCATGGAAGCATTGGCTAAATTTCTACAGAAATCGCTGCAATACCCCGGTCAGGCCGCCCGGTCCAACATCAGTGGCCGTGTGTTTGTGAGCTTTATCGTTGGCACAGACGGCACGCTGACCGATGTGCAGGTACCACGTGGCATTGGCTTTGGTTGCGACGAAGAGGCGATCCGGGTCGTTAAATCAATGCCACGCTGGAAACCCGGCAAGCAAAGCGGCCGCGCGGTCCGGGTACGCTACAACCTGCCGATTGTCTTCACGCTGGAATAATAGTTCAGGGTTATGGTTGTTCTGAGTTACTGGTTGTTAAATAAGTGGTGGCACGACTGTGGGGGGGGCCGCTTTATGAAGCCATCACCCACAGTCGTGCCACCACTACAAAAGTCCATCAGCAACCATTAATAACCATCAGCAACAAAAGAAACGGTTATTTACAAAGCTGATCTACCCATTGGAACAGTTCGTCGAGGTCGTAATCACCGCTATGGGGCCGGTCCCAGGGTAGTTCCAGATTAACGGTATATCCTTTGTTTTGCAGGTAGGTGGCGAGAATAACGGGGATGGCCAGGCTGGTGTCTTTATCTTTCGAGCCGTGGCGAATGCGCCAGTACTTCGCCGTTTGTGTCCCCTTCGTACCGATGTAGTGCATTGGATTCAGCATTCTGACAAATTGTTCGTCAGCACGCGGAGCCTGTACGGTAGAGTGACTGGCCGAAAACGCCGTGAAATGTTGCTTATCGACCGTTGCGGTGCCAAACTCCTGATTTTCGGGTGAGCCGAGGTCCAGGGCATCGAAGGCCGGCGGCGTTTTCATGCGTTCCTGATAGCGGACAAAGGCGTCGAAGTTAAGGTCGGTAACCTTGCCTCCGGAGATGGTTAGCCACGAATGAGCCGACAGGTCTTTGCCGCTCCCGAGCGCTTTCTGCGCCGAAGCAATCACATAGGCGTTGACGTATTCCTTAAAGGAACCGTTGCCGCTGTTATCGAGTGAAAGACGCTGGCCGTCCGGGGCGGTGAGTTGCAGGCTGTTCAGGTAAGCGGGAAAAAGTGCCTTGAGCTGAGCCGACACGGTAATTTGCTCGGGCGTAAGTGCAGCACCGGCCGCATTGTTGCCCTGCATCGGGCCACCGCGTCTGTAGGTATTCACGCCGTTGAACTGCCATTCGTAGGCTGCATCGGCGTTATCCAGATTGGTGATCGGACAATAGGCCGATACCGCGAAAATATCGTCATTGGCCGGTGCTGCGCCCAGGTCTTTCAGATAGGGCTCATAGTCTTTGTTGTTGCCGGTAGCTCCCAGCAGCGACGACATGGCACCACCCGCGCTCGTACCGTTTGAGATGATCTTATTGGCGTCGCCGGGCATGGCTTCGTCGTTGTATTTCAGGTAGCGGATTGCCGCTTTCAAATCAACCAGTGCCGCCGGTGATTTGCCCGTAAACAGGCCCTGCGCATCTTTGGTCATACGACCCCGCGCACCCGCTGACGCCACCACATAACCTTTCGACAAGGCCAGCGCCATGGCTGACGGGCCACGATTTCCGCCCATACCCATGCCATTGGGTGGTGCTCCGCCGGGGCCTTGCGGTGGTGTGCCATTGCCGGGGGGACGTCCGTTCGGGGTGTTGATGGCCGTAGCGGGTTGGGCAGCCATGTAGCCGCCGATCCGGTTGGGAAAAAAAACAGGGGCGCTTCGGGCGGTATAGCCATTGATGGTTTCACCGTGGAAATAGCCTTCCGGAATATAGATGTTCAGGATCTGATAGGTAGTATCGACGGGGTTCGCTACGTAAACAATCCGTTCAAAGGCCCGTATGCTGATTTCGTTACCATTGACCGTTACGGTCTGAGGTTCGTATTTACCGGCATCAAAATCAAGGGAGTAGCGTTTGGGTTGAGCAAGGAGAGGAGTTGTTCCGGCCGACACCGCGAACAGGCCGGCGAAAAGAAAATGCATCGGTTTCATGGAGGTCTTCGCTTAAATATACGATGCAAGTAGCTCTCTTTTCTGCTGGTTTGCGGAAACTAAACAGACAGATTCGGAGAAAAAACTAACATCAAAACGTTTTGATGCTGCTTGTTCTGGTTGTTGCTGGGTTGTTCTGGTGTGCAAATAAAAAGTGGTGGCACGACTGTCAGTCGTGCCACCACTATCTGTCCCTGTTTTGTTGCTGGTGGTTCTGAATTGTTTAGTAAACAATCAGCAACCCGGCAACAATCCAGAACAATTAACAACAAAAACTACTTAAGCTCGAGCGCCAGAAACTTGCCCGTATAGCTGCCTTTGACGGTGGCCACCTTTTCCGGTGTACCCTCTGCAATGATTTTACCGCCTTTGCTGCCCCCTTCCGGACCGAGGTCGATGACGTGATCAGACACTTTAATCACATCCAGGTTATGCTCAATAACCAGCACCGTGTTTCCCTTTGCCACGAGTTTATTCAGGACATCGAGCAGATGAGAAATATCCTTAAAATGGAGGCCCGTTGTTGGTTCGTCCAGAATATACAGGGTCTGACCCGTATCCCGCTTCGACAGCTCTTCGGCCAGTTTAACCCGCTGGGCTTCACCACCCGACAGCGTCGTGGCGTGCTGCCCGAGGGTAATGTAGCCGAGACCAACGTCGTTCAGCGTCTGTACTTTGCGCAGAATTTTCGGATGCGCTTCGAAGAACTCCAGCGCCTGTTCAACCGTCATATCGAGCACATCAGCGATGGATTTACCTTTAAAGCGTACTTCCAGCGTTTCGCGGTTGAAGCGCTTGCCTTTGCAGGTCTCGCAGGCCACGTGCACGTCGGGCAGGAACTCCATTTCGATTTTTTTCATGCCCGCCCCTTCGCAGTCTTCGCAGCGCCCCCCCTTGACGTTAAACGAGAAACGGCCTGGTTTGTAGCCCCGGATTTTGGCCTCGGGCAGCTCGGAAAACAGCGTCCGGATATCGGAAAACATACCGGTGTAGGTCGCCGGATTGGAGCGCGGTGTCCGGCCAATCGGAGACTGGTCCACTTCGATCACCTTATCCAGGTGCTCCAGCCCGTCGATGCCGGCAAACGGCAGCGACTCGCGTTTTGATTTATAAAAATGCTTGTTCAGCGTAGGGAACAGCGTTTCGTGAATCAGCGACGACTTGCCGCTGCCCGATACGCCCGTAATCGAAATCATCCGGCCCAGCGGCAGTTTCAGCGTTACGTTTTTCAGGTTATGGCCCGTAGCATTACGCAGAATCAGAAACTTACCGTTGCCGGTTCGCCGCTCTTTGGGTACGTCAATAGCCCGCCGGCCGCTCAGGTAATCGGCGGTGGTGCTGCCGTTCCGGATAAACTCCTCGGGAGTCCCCCGCCCGACTACCTGTCCGCCATGACGGCCCGCTCCCGGACCAATGTCCAGGATATAGTCTGATTCGAGCATCATGTCCTTGTCGTGTTCAACGACCAGTACGGTGTTGCCCAGATCGCGGAGGTTTTTCAGCGATTCGATCAGCTTCACGTTGTCGCGCTGGTGCAGTCCGATACTTGGTTCATCCATGATGTAAAGCACCCCAACCAACTGCGTACCAATCTGCGTGGCCAGCCGGATCCGCTGGGCCTCACCGCCCGACAGCGTTTTCAGCGGCCGGTCGAGGGTAAGGTAGTCAAGGCCGATGTCGAGCAGGAAACCGATCCGTTTCCGGATTTCTTTCAGCACTTCTTTGCCAATCACATTCTGCCGGTCCGATAGCCGGTCTTCCAGATTAACCATCCAGTTCGACAGTTCCGAAATGTCCATCTGTGCCAGTGCCGAAATATTTTTATCGGCAATCCTGAAGTACAGGGCTTCTTTTTTCAGCCGGGCACCGTTACAGTCAGGACACGTCTTGACCATCATAAAGTCTTTCAGCCAGTCCAGGATTTTTTCGGAGCCATTTTCCTGCTGCCGTTTCAGGAAGTTGATGATGCCTTCGAATTTGACCGGTGCCGGCTCACGGCCGGTTGGCTTGGCCGTTGCCGGAGGCGCGGTTTCTTCTTCGGTACCATAAAACAGAATCTGAAGTACCTCATCCGGAAACTTGTTGACAGGCGTAGTCAGGTTCAGCTTATATTTTTTGAGAATGACCTCAATTTCCTTGAAAAACCACAGCTCCCGATATTCGCCCAATGGCGCAATGGCCCCGCGGCTAATACTCAGCGAGCGGTCGGGAATAATGGATTCTTCGGTAATCTCCTCAATATGACCAAGCCCCTGACAGGTCGGGCACCAGCCATAGGGCGAGTTAAAGGAGAACGAGTTCGGCGACGGCTCATCATAGCTCACCCCCGACTCAGGGTCCATCAGATTCTGGGAGAAATAAACGATGGTATTGTCGGGCGTCAGAACCTGCATGGCGCCTTTGCCCTGCTTCAACGCCATCTGCACCGACTGGCTCAGCCGGTACCGCGACTGAGAATCGTCCGGATCGTTTTTGGGGATAATCCGGTCAACGACCAGTTCGATGTCGTGAATTTTGTAGCGGTCGAGCTGCATTTTCGGGACAATATCCTGAATCTCGCCGTCGACCCGTACTTTGGTATAACCTGATTTGGCAATCTGCACAAAGAGCTCACGGTAGTGGCCTTTGCGCCCTTTGACAATCGGGGCCAGCAGAACCAGCTTTTGGCCGGTATAGTGCGTTACAATGGTATTGATAATCTGATCCTGCGACTGGCGTTCCATGCGGCGGCCGGTCACGTACGAAAACGCTTCGCCTGCCCGGGCATACAAAAGCCGCAGGAAGTCATAGATTTCGGTCGTTGTACCGACAGTCGACCGCGGATTTTTCGATGTGGTTTTCTGTTCAATCGAAATAACCGGGCTCAGGCCGTTGATTTTGTCGACATCCGGCCGTTCCATATCGCCGATAAACGAGCGGGCATAGGCCGAAAAGCTTTCCATGTACCGCCGTTGTCCTTCCGCATAAATGGTATCGAACGCCAGCGATGATTTACCGCTGCCGCTGATGCCCGTAACCACCACCAGTTTGTTGCGGGGTATGCTTACGTCTATGTTTTTGAGATTATGTTCGCGGGCGCCGAGGACCTCAATCTGCTCGTATCCCGTTAAGTCGATATCAGTTAATTCGGGCCGGTTTTCGGTTGCCTTTTGTTCGGTCACGATGTGTAGGGGTTATTCTGATTATTAACAGCAAAAGCGCCCCGGGAGTTTCACCGTGTGAAGGCAATTGCAAGGTCTGTAGTGGCATCTGGAGGAGGGTAGGCAAGTTAATCCGTCGTTTGTTATCTTTGACAGAAAAAGGAGCCGGTATGTCTATAATTGAGCAAATCGATCAAAAAGCCAGTCAGTTGCCCGCTGACCTACAGGCAGAGGTATTGACCTTTATTGAGTTTCTGGAAGCAAAGCAAGCAAAAAAGACGTTTGTTTCTCCTGCTTCTGTTCCGCATTTACCCAACAAGCGAGGCGCTGGAAAAGGATTGATTACCTATATCGCGGATGATTTTGATGCTCCGCTTGACGACTTTAAGGAGTACATGTAGAACGGAGCGCTACTCCGCTCTACAGCAAATTAACGTCAATGCGTCGGCTTGTCCGGCACGGGTGCCGAAGCATGCAGGCCATCAAGAATCCGGTTCATGGATGTGTCGAGCAACGAAAGGATGCGCTCGCGGTCTTCCGACTGGAAAATAAGCCCGACGTGGTGTTCCTTATTCATCCGCCACCAGATTTCCGGATCGGCAAACTGATGCATATCCGGCCACTGCTGGTTCGAGAGCGAAATAATCAGACCGGCATAATGACGCTCCTGGACCGGAATCTGATAATGCTCGTTCCGCGCCACGGCGGTCTCCAGCTTTGCCCACTCGCTCCACAGATTAATCCCCGACGAGGCTTCCACCATCTCCGCAATGTGTGCCCCGCCCACGCGCGATGCCGTTTCCAGAAAATAAAGCTCGCCGTCGTGGTCGCAGCGGATGTATTCGGAGTGCGAAGCGCTGTACTGTAATCCGAACGCCGTCAGCACCTGGTTGTTCATGATGTGCAGGGACTGGGTGAGCGGTGAGTCATACGGCATTACGCAGCTGCGGAAAACGCCGCCGCCATGGGCCACTTCCATCGGCGTGGCCAGATAACCACTTACCCGCGTAAAGACCGACTGCCCGTCCATCGACAAGGCATCAACGTGAAATACCTGCCCCGGTTTAAACTGCTCAATCAGGAAGTTATGCCGTTCGTCGCCCAGGGAGTGGATGTGGGCCCATGCTTCGTCCAGCGTATGCACCTTTTTGATGCCGGTTGTAGAGGCTTCTGAGCGCGGTTTAATGAGCCAGGGCGCTTCGGTGGTCCGCAGGTACTCAGTAATGGTTTCGTCATGAAACAGACTGCTGAAAACCGGCACGCGGATACCGGCAGCAGCGGCCCTGATGCGCATGGCCAGTTTGTCCCGGAAATAACGGGCCGTTGTCTGCCCCATGCCATCGATCCGGAATGTTTCCCGGATCAGCGCCCCTTTCTCTACATCAAAATCGTCGAGGGCCACCACGCGGTCAATCTTACGGGACCGCATCGCATGCGATAAGCCAACGAGCATCTTATCGAGATTATCACTGCTGTTCGATTCGGAAGGCAGAAAAAACATCTCATCAATGGCATCGGTCGGCCATGGACTGTCCTTGAGTTTTTCGACCGTCAGCAGGTAGACCGTATTACCAAGTGCTTTGCAGGTTTTCAGGAAATCTTGTCCCTTAAAATACGTGGCGATGCACAGAAACGACAATTTGCTCATGAAGTTTGGGGCGTTAAGGAAAGCGTAAGATACAATGCGTTATGTGAATTAATCAAGCATGTAACTAACGAATCCGGAAAATAGCGGAAAAGCGTACCGTCTATACAATTTGCCCCGGTTTCTGAGAACAAAAAGGTAATAGGCTCAAGATTGTATATTTTCCGGATAAAAATGCTTCTCTACGCCTGAAAAGAGTGAACAGATGTGCAAAAAAACATTATAAATAAAATAATTGAGACCGTTTTGAGTTAACTTAGGTAACGGTCTTTTTTTGTATTTTTATAACGTAATACCCTGATTATCGCGAAAATATCTCCTCTTTTCTATGCAACGTTTACTTCTGTTCTGTAGCTGGCTGCTGTTGCCTGCCCTTGGGATGGCACAGCGCACGCGTCTGCCGGAAGTCGACTTTGACCGGCGGAATGATGCCGGTTACATGGATAGTCTTCGCCTACTCGGACATCAGCATCTCACCTTTACGAAAAAATTACCCCGAACGCTCAAAAACGATACACTTCATCTGGAAGGCCTCCGGTTTCTGGCTATTGTATTCAAACAATTGCGGGGCAATGTACAGGACAGCAGCTATTACTATGCTGGTCTGCTGGTAAACGAAGCACGACAGCGGCGCAATAATCTGTATATGGTAAGAGGGCTGATGCTGGAGGAGTTTTATGTACGTTCGGTCAGAAAAGACTACGCAAACGCCCTGATCCTGAATCAGAAAGCGGCAGACCTCTGTGTGAGCTTACGGCCCGAAACCTCCCCTTTGTGGCAGGTCCGGATGAACATGGGCGACATCTATCTGCTCCTGAAAGACTACCGGCAGGCCATCAAAAGCTACGAAGAATCGCTGGCGCTGCTCCCGTTGAATAAGATTCTGTCGCGCCGGAATCAGCGGCTGCTGATGGGACAGGCCGAAGGACAGATCGGCGAGGCCATGGTGGCGCTGAAACGCTACGAAGAAGCCATTCATAAATTTGAACACGTGCGGGAAATTGCCCGGGAGGTGAACTCCCAGCTTAATCTCGTCTATGCCAACGAACGGCTGGGTGATTTTATGCTCAACCGCCAGATTGCAGGAGAAGCCATTCCGTATTACAAAGAGGCGCTTCAGACCTGGATAAAGCTGAACGATCTGGCAGGTCAGACCTCCGTCTGGGCCAGATTGTCAGAGTGTTATTCTATGACGGGAGAAACGAAGCTGGCCATTGACTACGGCGAGAAGGCGCTACAGGCAGCTCAGAAACTGCGGAATGACCCCCTGCGCCAGATGGCCAGTATTGCCTTGTATAAATCATACCGGGCGGCGGGGCTGGTTGATAAGGCCCTGTACATGTATGAGTCGTTTGTTGCGATCCGCGACAGTCTGAACGACCGCAAGCGGGTTGACGAGCTGTTGGCCCTTCAGCGCAAATACGACGTTGAAAAGGTACAGGCCGAAGCCGAAAAACGGCAGCTGATTCACCGGCAGCAATTGCTGGAAATGCGCCAGCGGGCCGATGTTGAGAAGGTCCGGACCGAAGCCGAGCGCCGTCAGCTGGCCGCGCAGGCTCGTGAAGCGCAGCTCCAGCGGAAGATTGAAACAGAAAAACTACGCTCCGGGGCCTTACGGAAACAGGTGGAGCAGCAATCGCGGATTGAGTCGCTGAGCATGGATATTCAGCGGCAAACACTGATGCGTACCTTCCTGATCGCGGGGCTGGTGATGCTGCTGGGCTTCGTGGCTACGCTCTACCGCAACAACCTGCTAGTGAGGCGGCAGCGGCAGCAGATTCATGCCCTGAATGTGGGGCTGGAAGATAAAGTCCGTGACCGGACCATCGAACTGGAACTGGCCAACGAGCAGCTGCGGGCTAAGAACCGTGAAATCGAAGACGCCTTATTACGCGGGCAGACGCTCGAACGCAAGCGGGTAGCCGCCGATCTGCACGACAACCTTGGCGGTACTTTATCGGCGATCAAACTCAGTTTGTCGGCTCTGAACCCGGGAAAATTGTCGGAGCGGGAGCAGCTGGTATACCAGAATCTGGTGACGATGACCCGCGAGGCCTATGCCGAAGTCCGCAACCTGTCGCACAATCTCCAGCCCGACGAACTGGAGCAGGAAGGCCTCGGCCGGGCACTTTGCCGGCTGATTCAGAAACTGAATAATACCCAGCTCACCCAGTTTACGCTGGCTGCCGGTGAGTTACCACGCCTGAACAAAACGACGGAATTCCATCTTTACTCGATCTGCCTCGAACTGGCGAACAACATCCTGAAGCACTCCCGTGCGACCGAAGCCCACATTCAGTTCAAGCGGGTAAACAACGACCTGAATATGATTGTGCGGGACAACGGTCGCGGCATGGAATCGGTCGTACACCAGCACGACAACCACATGCAGATGGTTGGCATGGGGCTGCGGAATATCCAGGCCCGTACTGAGGCTATGAAGGGCCGGCTGGAAGTATATTCTGAAGTCGGTGAGGGGACAACCTTCTTCTTTGTCTTACCCCTGACAAAAGATACTGTGCACGTATAAGCCCGAAGATTGGCAAAGTTTTGTAAACTTTGTAGCTTATTCACGTAAGTCTTCATCTGATGAAATTCAAAAAGCACGTATTTATCTGTACAAACCAGAAAGATGCTCCTAAAAAAAGCTGCGGTACTGAGCGGGGGCTCGAATTGGTAGAAACGTTCAAACAGGAATTAACCAAACACGGTTTGCAAAAAGACATTCGGGCACAGCGGGCGGGCTGCCTGGACGCCTGTGCGTTCGGTCCGTCGCTGGTGGTTTATCCGGAAGGCACCTACTACGGGAACGTTCAGCCGTCGGATGTTGCTGAGATCGTGGAAAGCCACCTGATCAATGATCAGCCTGTCGAACGACTGAAACTTAATTTTTAACTGCTCAAGCCTGCATCCGGTCTTCGCGGCCGGATGCAGGCTCTTCTTACAGCTATGTACAAACACCTTTTTTTTGACCTCGATCACACGTTGTGGGATTTTGACCGCAACTCGGCTGAATCGCTCACGGAGATTTACCACACTTATCAGCTGGTCAATATCGGCATTACATCGTCGGAGTTGTTCAGCGATCATTTTATCCGGATCAACAAGCAGTTATGGTCAGATTTCGACAACAACCGCATCAGCCATGCCTACATCCGGCAGCATCGGTTTCCGCTGGTGTTTGCGTCATTAGGGGTGAATGATACGTCGTGCTGTGTGGAACTGAACGATGCGTATTTACAGCTGTTGCCGCGCAAAACGCACCTGACCGAATCGGCCCGCGAAATTCTGGACCACTTACAGGGGCGCTACGAACTGCATATTATCACCAACGGTTTCGACGAAATTCAGGCTACGAAGCTGGCGAGCTCCGACATCACCCATTATTTTACCCACATAGTCACCAACGAGAAAGCATCCGCCAAAAAACCGGATCCGCGTATTTTCCAGTATGCACTGGCTGTCAGCGGGGCCGCAGTTGCCGACAGTATCATGATCGGCGACAACTATGAGGCCGATATTCTGGGCGCTAAAACCCTTGGGCTGGATACCGTTTTTTATAACCCCAAAGGTGACCGTGTTGAGGAAAAACCAACCTACGACATCAAGCACTGGAAAGAACTCATGGCCATTCTCTAAACACTGCTTGGCTGTTCCGGACCTAATCCCGTTATGAAAATCAGATCGTTTCTCCTTTTTCTCTTCACGCTTCCCGTATCTATTCCGGGCGTTGCCCAGTATAAAATTACCGTCGATGTGTGCGTGTATGGCGGCACCTCGGCGGGCGTAATCGCCGCATATACCGCTAAAAAAGCGGGTAAGTCGGTGGTTCTTATTGAGCCTGGCCGGCATCTGGGCGGGCTGACCTCCGGGGGGCTTGGTGCTACCGACATCGGCAACAAATTTGCCATTACCGGCCTGTCCCGTGATTTTTACCGGCGCATCGGCAAGCATTATGGCCACTTTGAACAGTGGACCTTTGAGCCGCACGTCGCCGAAAATACCTTCAATCAATATGTTTCGGAGGCCAGGCTCCTGGTCTGGAAAAACTATCGCCTGAAACGGGTCGGGAAAAAGGGAGCTACGCTCACCGAAGTGGAGGTCGAAAATGCTGAGTTTCCCGATCAGCCGACCAACCGGACGGTGCGGGCCAAACAGTTTATTGACTGTTCCTACGAAGGTGACCTGATGGCCAAGGCCGGGGTATCTTACACTATCGGGCGGGAGGCAAACAGCCAGTATAATGAAACCTATAACGGAGTGCAGTATATGGACAAGCACCAGTTTCCGGATGGTATCGACCCCTACCGCATTGCCGGGAAACCGGAGAGCGGGCTGCTGTGGGGCATCAGTACGGCAACGCTCAGCCCGAACGGGGCCGGTGACCGGAATGTGCAGGCGTATAATTACCGCCTCTGCCTGACCAATGTACCCGCCAATCGTACACCGCTCAGCCGCCCGGACCGGTATGACTCAACCCGCTACGAATTACTGCTACGGCAGATTGCAGCAAAGGAGCCGAAGGAGCTGACCTGGAACCTGATGCACTTTGTGCCGATGCCCAACCACAAAACCGACATCAATAACTGCGGTGGCTTTTCGACGGACATGATCGGGGCAAATAATGCCTATCCGGATGCGGATTATAACCAGCGAAAACAGATTATTCAGGAACACGAGGACTACACCAAAGGACTTCTATACTTCATCGCTCACGACCCGCGCATGCCGAAGCATCTGCGCGAGGAGATGCAGCAGTGGGGGTACCCGAAAGACGAATACACCGACAATAACCACTTCTCGCACCAGCTATACATCCGCGAAGCCCGGCGGATGGTGGGCGACTATGTGATGACGCAGGCCAACTGCGAGGGCAAACAGACCGTAACCGATGGTGTCGGGATGGCAGCTTATACCATGGATTCTCACAACTGCCAGCGGCTGGTTGTTGACGGACCCAATGGCCGGAAAATGGTGAAAAATGAAGGCGATGTGCAGGTGGGCGGCTTTCCGCCGTATCCGGTCAGCTACCGGTCGCTGATTCCGAAGCGGGGCGAGGCAACGAACCTGCTGGTGCCGGTTTGTCTGTCGGCCAGCCACATTGCTTACGGGTCGATCCGGATGGAACCGGTGTTTATGGTGCTGGCGCAGTCGGCGGCCATGGCGGCGGTGATGGCCATTAATACCGGCAAGGCAATTCAGGACATCGACGTACCGAAACTACAGACCCGGCTGCGGGCTGATCCGCTGGTAAACGGCAGCCGTCCGGAGTTGCTGGTCGACAACGACGATTCGAGCCGGGTCGTGCTGCGGGGCGATTGGATGCGGGAGACTAAAGGCGGGAAGTACGGCTTTTCGATGCTGACCGGCGATCCGGCGAAACCGGCTTCGGCGTTTTTTCAGGCAGCAGGCCTGACGGGCCTTTACGATGTGTATATCTACAACCCGAACCGTCTGGGCGGTGGCGGAAATCCTGATACGCCAACCCTGCAAACCGACAAGTCGGGTCAGGTAACGGTGCGGGTGCACAACGGGCGGGTCGTTCGGGAACTGTCCGTTAATCAGCAGCTTAACTCCGGTGACTGGATCCGGTTAGACCGCTTCCGGTTCGAGAAAGGCAAACCACCCTATGTCGAAGTCGTCTGTAACGGCAACACGGGCTTTGTGGTTGCCGACGCTGTGCTATTTTTGCCGGTAAACTAACGCGTTTACGCATGCACTTCATAGAAAAAACAGCCTTAGTCACCGGAGGGGCTTCCGGTCTGGGCGAGGCCACTGTCCGTTTGTTTCATGAACAGGGAGCCAATGTGGTTATTGTTGATCTCAACGAAACACGCGGAACAGCCCTTGCCGCTGAACTGGGCGAACGGGCTCGTTTTGCCAGAACCAATGTGGCCGACGAAGCCGATGTGCAGGCGGCGGTCGATCTGGCGGTTAATACGTTCGGCGGGGTTCACATTGCGGTCAACTGCGCCGGTGTAGCCGAAGCCCGGAAAACCATCGGGAAGGTCGAAGGCGTTTACGGGCCCCATTCACTCGCTGCCTTTGAGCGGACCATCAAAATTAACCTCATCGGCAGCTTTAATGTGATCCGGCTGGCGGCGTTTGCCATGGAGAAAAATGCACCCAACGACGATGGCGAACGGGGTGTACTTATTAATACCGCCTCTGTAGCGGCCTACGACGGGCAGATTGGCCAGGCGGCGTATTCGGCGTCGAAAGGCGGAATAGTTGGCATGACCCTGCCGATTGCACGGGACCTGGCGAAGAGCGGCATCCGGGTGATGACCATTGCGCCCGGCTTGTTCGAAACGCCGTTGCTGGCCGGTTTACCGGAAGAAGCCCGTATTTCGCTGGGGCAGCAGGTACCGTTTCCGTCGCGGCTGGGCCGGCCACAGGAATATGCGATGCTGGCGAAAGCTATCGTCGAAAACCCGATGCTGAACGGTGAAGTGATCCGTCTGGATGGGGCGATCCGGATGGCCCCGAAATAAAGCCGGTACGTATAGTATTGCTGGAGCAGGCTCAGGCCTGTTCCAGCGTAGTTTTAATTTTTACGACCACATCGGTTGATACACCAACCAACGAAGCGATCTTCTCAACCGTGAAATCGGTTTGGGTCAACAGATTTTGAATGAACAACTTATTCTGTTGTTCAATGCCCTGTGCCAGGCCCTGTCTCATGCCCAGCTTTTCGGCCCGATAAAGCAAAAATTCTTCAAGTCCCATGTTTTTTGGCTGGTTGGTTATCGTATCAATCTGTTCATCAAATTTACTAATACTGTCGGGGTTCTCAAAACGGATGTAGAAACGGAGAAAGTTTAATAATGTCCGGATCTTGGGTTTTGAGTATGACCTGATCAATAGGCGTTTAGCTAAGTCTACTTTTAAATCGAATAATTGCGTTTCTGTTAACCGGCGCTTTTGTAGCGCTAACAATACCGTCATGATAACAACGGCAAACGGATTGGGGTTTTGACTCAGTAGCGCCTGATCCTGCTCAATTACTTTGTAGACATTGTACCGATACGTAAGGGTGGTCCCCAATAAAGATGACTCATAAAACTCAGGTTTAAATGAGCGGTAGCGGTCAGTTAAAATTGCAAATGCCACTACGGACTGCTGATACTTGTCGAAAATGCGGGCATAGTACTCGTACATCCGTTTGGCAAATGCATTATCACGGTAGCCCTGTACTTCGATATGAACCAGTATCCAGGCTTCAGTGCCCTGCCGGGTAAAGACTTTGATCAGTTTGTCGACATAACGCGGTTGAAATTCGTCTTCCGCCGGCGGGAATAACTGATTTAACTCTTTGTCGAGAAAGACAAACCCTTTGTCGAAGTCAAAAATCTGTTCTGCATCAGGGATAAAAAATTGCAGAAAGTCGTCAAAAATATCCTCTAGCAGAGATTTCCAGAGCGAGTCATCACGCTTCATATTGGCAGAGAAGTTGTTTGTGCCTATAAGACTGACTAAGTGATCATTCGATACGGTCAGCGTTGTATTTTGCAGCATGAAACCGGTCGTACTGCTTTTCCTGCTGCTTCCCTTGACCTTACCCGCTCAGTCGCTGACTCAGACCATCCGGGGGCGCGTTACCGATAAAACAACTAAAACAGGATTGCCGGGGGCTACCCTTCTGGTAGTGGGCACGCAGCATGGGGCTGTTGCAGATCGGGAAGGCTATTTCCGGCTGGATGAGGTGCCGGTTGGCCGGCAGACGCTGCGGGTGTCGTATGTCGGCTACCGCGAAATTGTGCTGACTAACCTGATTGTAAATTCAGCGAAAGAACTGATTATACAGGCAGAACTGGACGAATCGGTCGTGATGGCGAATGAGGTGATTGTCAAAGCCAAAGCCGATAAGGCAAAGCCAATCAATGAACTGGCGGCGGTCAGCGCCCGCGTGTTTACCGTCGAGGAAACGAGCCGGTATGCCGGTGCGTTTATGGATCCCGCCCGGCTGGTTACCAACTTCGCCGGTGCTCAGAACCCACGCAACGACCGGAATGATGTGGTTGTACGGGGGAATTCGCCGCTGGGTGTGCTGTGGCGGCTCGAAGGGGTAGACATTCCCAATCCCAATCACTTCGCGTTTCTGGGCTCATCGGGCGGGATCAGCATCCTGAATACCAACACACTCGCCAACTCCGATTTTCTGACGGGCGCGTTTCCGGCTGAATATGGGAACCGCACCGCCGCGGCCTTCGACCTTAACCTGCGTACGGGCAACAACGCCCGGTACGAGTATACCGGTCAGGCGGGAATCGGTGGTCTGGAATTTGGCATCGAAGGCCCCGTTCAGCGGAAAAAGCATAGCTCCTTTATGGCCAGTTACCGGACATTTTCGCTGAAGTCAATTGAGCAGCTGGGCCTGAAACCAGCCGTCACGGGTGGTCTGCCCGACTTTCAGGACCTGACGTTTAAACTCAATCTGCCGTCGGAGAAATGGGGGAGTATTACCGTCTTCGGCCTTGGTGGTAAAAGTACCTACCATGAGCGTGATGATACCGGTGCCCGCAATGATCTGGGCTCCGGCATGGGTGTAGCCGGCCTGACACACCTTTATCATTTTTCGCCCAAAACCTACGGAAAACTATACCTGTCCTGGTCGGGCAGCGAGACCACAGAACAAGACCTTAACACCAGCCAGCAACTGACGCAGGACCTGCGGATGAATTACCAGCAGGTGCAGGGGCGGTATGAGGTGGTGCAGAAATTTACCGCCCGCAACCTCATCAAGGGCGGCATTACCGTCAACCGCATTTACTTCGATTTTCTGGAAAAGCGTTATTCGGGCAAAACGGTCCAGACCCGTTTCGACGACCGGAGTCAGGCAACGCTATGGCAGAGTTATATTCACTGGCAACACCGCTTTAACGACCGCCTGACGATGAACAGCGGCCTTTATTTCCAGTATTTTGGCCTGAACAGTACACAGCGGCTCGAACCACGCTGGTCGTTGCAATGGCAGGCGGCTCCGCAACACCGGCTGTCGCTGGGGTATGGATCGCACAGCCAGACGCAGCCGCTGGCGCATTACACCCGCCTGTATACCTACACAAACCGCCCTGCGCAGCAGACCAACCATGGCCTGGACTTTACGAAAAGCCATCATCTGGTGCTGAGCCATGACTGGTCGTTCCACGAAAACTGGCGGCTGAAAAGCGAAGCCTATTATCAGTCGCTGTACGATGTGCCGGTCACGCTTCGCCCTTCCCCGTTTTTCTCAACGATTAATACCGGTACCGTTGAGCAGGGCGTGCTGAACATCCCGGACAGTCTGCTCAACGCCGGTGCCGGGTATAACACGGGTATGGAGTTTACGCTGGAAAAGTTCTTCCGGCAACGAGCCACCCTGGAGCCCCATTACCTGCTGGCTACGCTCTCGGTCTTCCGGTCGAGATATCAGGGAGCAGACCACATCTGGCGCAATACGGCCTTTGGGAATCAGTATGTACTGAACCTGCTGGCGGGTTATGAGTGGGCCGTTGGCCGCGCCCGGAATAATGCCCTGTTGGTTGATGTCCGGTTCAGCGCGACAGGTGGTAAACCGTATATTCCGGTTGATCTTGCTGCGTCGGTTAAGGCGAAAAGTGAGGTACGCGATACAAAAAACGCGTACCAGACCCGGCTGGCACCTTATCAGCGGATTGATCTCAAAACGTCCTTTCGTTTTAACCGGCCCAAAGCCAGCCATTATCTGTTTGTCGAACTCACCAATCTGCTGAGTGAGGAGGTGGCATTAACCGTCCGTTACGATAATGCTACAAAGTCGGTCAGAACGCAGTATTACGGGTTTAAACTCCTGCCGCTGGCCGGTTATCGCATCGGCTGGGGAAAGACTAAGGCGCGGTAAAGCTGTTGGCTTTGAGCCATGTTCTGCACTGGGCAAACCAGTCTTCTTTTGCCGGTGCTTTAGAAAAACCGTGTGCCCCGGTCGGGTAAATATGCATACCGGCCGCTACGCCATGGCGCAGTAAGGCTTCGTAAAAACGCAGGCTGTTGCCAATCGGCACCACGGTATCATCGCCGGCATGGAGCAGAAACGTCGGTGGCGTTTGCGTCGTTACCTGCAGGTCGTTGGAAAACAGGTCAACCTGCGCTTTGGCAGGCGAGGTGCCCAGCAGCCGTTCCCGGGAGCCTTTGTGGCCCAGACTGTCGGAGAAACTGATGACCGGATAGACCAGAATCATAAAATCGGGGCGGAGGCTGATGCCATCGGGATGGCTGATATAGGCTTTTGAGAAGTGCGTACCGGCTGTGGAAGCCAGATGACCACCCGCTGAGAAACCCATGATACCAATCTTTGCCGGATTGACACCCCATTCACCGGCCCGCTGCCGGACGAGGCTGATGGCTTGCTGCGCGTCCTGCAAAGGCGCAATGGACTTATCCTTGTTGGTATTGTCGCCCGGGAGCCGGTATTTCAGGACGAAAGCCGCAATACCCAGCTCATTCAGCGCCTGCGCCACGTCGTAGCCTTCGCGCTTCATTACGAGGGTGCCGTACCCGCCACCCGGACAGACAATGACGGCCGCCCCCGTTGCCTTGTCGCGTGGCGGCAGGTAAATGCTGAGCGTTGGCCGTGATACCTTCGATACTCCCTGGCTGGCATTTACCACTTCCTCGTCGGGGGCATCGGTGTTATTCGGAATAGCACCCGGGTACAGGGGAATGGCCTGCTGGGCGTTGCCCGTCAATGAGAAAAAGATACCGGCGAGGAGAAAACCGGCCGTAAGGACACGTTTGAATGAAAGCATGAGTAGTAAGAGACAAGAGGGCCTGGTCTTTATAAGGCAATAAAACCGTATTTTTAACCCATCGGAAACGGATTAATCAACTATATGAAACACATTTTTCTTTTCACGCTTACGCTTATCTTGTTGACGCATACACTTCAGGCCCAAACCGATACGGCTTCCGTTGTAGTGCCGGTTGGTGGTAACTCGTGGATGAACCCGTCCGGGTCCGAAAAAATCCGGAATGAGGGACTGAGCAACTGGCTACACCCGAATACGTGGCTGCAAACCTACGTCTGGGTAACAACTCCCGGAAAGCTGCGGGTGGCAATTGGTGGAACGGTGCCGGAGGGGAGCAGTACCTTGCGTGTATCGGTGCTGGGGCAGGGGAAAGAAGTGCAGCTGCCGGCAAAACAATCGGGCGATGCCCTCGTCGGTGAGTGGGATGTGCCGGTTAAAGGATACGTACTGATTGAGACAGAAGGCCTGTCGAAAACGGGGCGCGGGTTTGCTGAAATAAGCCATTTGCGGTTAAGCGGACCGGCATCGAAAGGCGCTCAGTTTGTGCGGAACAATGAAGGCAATTACTTCTACTGGGGTCGTCGCGGGCCGTCGGTACACCTGAACTATCCGTTGCCTGCCGGTAAACAGATCGAGTGGTTCTATAATGAGCTGACCATTCCGGAGGGGCAGGATGTGATCGGGTCGTATTTTATGGCGAATGGGTTTGCCGAAGGGTACTTTGGCATACAGGTCAATTCGCCGACAGAGCGCCGGATTTTGTTCTCGGTCTGGAGTCCGTTTAAAACCGATGACCCGAAAAGCATTCCTGACGATCAGAAAATTGTCATGCTCAAAAAAGGCGAAGGGGTGTATACCGGCGAATTCGGCAACGAGGGTGCAGGCGGGCAGAGTTTTCTGCGCTACAACTGGAAGGCAGGCAATACCTATCGCTTTTTGCTGCGCGGCCAGCCCGTTGAGAATAACAGCACGATATACACCGCCTACTTCTACGCACCGGAACAGAGCAAGTGGCAGGTGATTGCCAGCTTTAAACGCCCCGCCACATCGACGCACCTGATGCGGTTACATTCATTCCTCGAAAACTTTATCCCTGCAACCGGTAACCACAGCCGTATGGCCCGTTATGGTAATCAATGGGTCCGGGATACCGGCGGCGTGTGGCACGAACTGACGCAGGCCCGCTTTACCGGCGATGCCACCGCCCAGAAAGGCTACCGGCTCGACTATGCCGGCGGGTTGGCCGATGGTGCCTTTTTTCTGAAAAACTGCGGCTTTTTTAGTGAAAACGTGCCGTTAAAGACCGAATTTACCCGTCCGGCAACCGGAAAAGCACCGGACATTGCGCTCGACAAACTGCCTTAACTGTAGCTGGTTATTCTGAAAAACACGCGGCCCGGTCAACAGACCGGGCCGCGTTCATGTAGTAAAGGCAGGTATTCGAAACGGTTGTTTAACCACGTTGTCCGTAGCCACGGGGGCCGTCTCCACGGGGGCCGTAGCCACCTTTATTGTCATACCGGTTGTTGCTGCCCTGAAAGGCAAGCAGCTTCTGGCGTTGTACGGGCGTTAATACCTCAAAAATCTCCTGTTGTTTTTTCTGCTCCAGCTCACGTAGGTTTCTGTCTGACAGGTACCGGCCTTTGTTGATCACCAGCTTGTCGTACCGGTTTTCAATTTTATTAATCGCTTTTTCCTGCTGGAATGACAGCTTGACCACATGGTCTAACTGGTCAAGCTTAAACAAATCGACTTTGTTGTCAATCTGTTGTGCCCTGTTAAGCTTGCTTTTCTGCGCCGGCTGATCATAACCACGCTGCGCAAATGTGTTACCGATAGCAAGGGTCGTAACGAGGGCGAGGGTCAATAGGGTCGTTTTCATGATGTCTGTTCGTTTTTTGTTGTTTCTGAAGGTTAGAGGCCATCTGGTGGTCGGCGTTTAACGGGCCATTGGCAAGAGTCGACAGCAGAGCGGTATGTGTCGATCAATGCATCTTT
This sequence comes from Arsenicibacter rosenii, assembly GCF_001870735.1. Classification (GTDB taxonomy): domain Bacteria; phylum Bacteroidota; class Bacteroidia; order Cytophagales; family Spirosomataceae; genus Arsenicibacter; species Arsenicibacter rosenii. The sequence goes on from NZ_MORL01000002.1 coordinate 478,217, forward strand.
TTTGCCGACAGAAGTTACATTTGATACGCGTTTTTTATCAGTTCATCCGGCTTTTTTTACGGTTTACCCGTTCGCCCGGAGCAGCAGGCAGTAAAAATGGCTCTTTGTGATAGTACCTAACGGATAGGTGCATGTGGTAAACAACAACCATTCACAATGCGAACGATTGTATCAAAAGTCATGGCGACCTTGTCGGTTGCCGCCGTTTTGACGCTGGCGGCCTGTCAGCCGGATCAGAAAACAATTTCACCGGACCCGAACCAAGGAAAAACGCCCCCGAAAGATACCACCCGGCCAAATCCGAATAACGGGGGGGATGTCAGTGTTTACAAACGGGTTAAGATTGCCTGGTCGGCCAGTGATTATGTAGAATATGTTATGGATGGAAGCAATAAAATCCTGCGCTATTGGTCTCAGTACATTTATATCCAGGGAACCGATAAGCTACATCTGCGTTTTTACGATTTCGTTTATAACGAAAAACAGGAAGTTAAACGACTGCTGCTGGACAATGGCGCATATGTGACGTATACCTACTACGGCGGTCAGGTTAGCCATACAGAAGAGTTTGCTGCCAACGGTAAGTTGCTGGCAACCCGTGATTACAGCTACAGTGCGGACGGCAAACAACTGACGGGCATTCAGGAATACCAGTTTCTGGGTACCGTCAAAAGCGGTATGCGTTATGAATTTGCCTACACGAACGGGAATCTGACGGAGATACGGCAACTACAGGAAAGCTCTGAAAAGGAAGGGGTTTATGCGTTGGGTATGGTCACGCGTTTTGCACAGTATGACCGGCAGAAAAACGTAGAAAACCTCAGTACGATTTATCCGTACCTGCCCGATGTGGTTTTTCGCGTCAATAACCCCGGGCTGGTTACGTTTTATAATGCGGATGGCACGGAAATCACGAATGCCCGGAAGCAGTATACGTATACGTACAACGCTCAGGGGTATGTACTGACCCGCAAAGAGTCCGGGGCAGGTGGTACCTCAAGCGCTGATTATACGTACACCGGTTTATAATCGTCTTCAGGGCGTTCGGTCAGGCCTGAAGCATCAGCGACCGGACACCGATGGTTTCGTAATCCTTTGACGCTAATTCCGGAGCCAGCTTCTGCAGTTCGGTTGGTGCAGGGAACGCTTTATGAAGAGTACTGGCTGTCATGGCATTTTGCTTAATGGAGAAATAAATCTCGTTCAGAAATGCATCGGCTACCAGACCCATAACCGGATCGATACTGGCAAAAGGCAATTTAGTGTACTGAGCCGTAATACGGATAACGGCGCTCTTTTTACCTGGCACTACATTATTGAACCACTTGTCGCCCCGGTCGGCAATCGCCATCAGGTCATGAGTCTGCGTCTGGTGGCCCGATTCCAGTTCAATAGCACGTTTGAGCGTTGTGTTATAAAACAGATTACGGCCAATGTCTGTCGACAATTGTTTCAGCAAACAGGCTGTTACCAGATTCGTCAATAAATGATGAGCTTGCCGGACACGTGCAACCGGCGATTTGGTTAGCTCGCTAATCCGTTGCAGATACGCTTCAGAGGCGAAAAGTTTCGTCGTTTGAGTCATAAACGTTTCCATAGTCTTGTATAGCTGTATAAAAGGTACATACGTATTTGTGGGCATTTAGATTTTTGACAATCAAGGTTTTTTTGACGATTCATGATCAAATGCGTCACTGTTAGCTTAACAAAAAAAGGGCGGGTATGCCAGAAGCCCCGCCCTTTTTGCTGCAAAAAATGTGCCTTTATTTTGTTAAAATGCGTACAACTACGCGGGATGATTGCTGTTTCGAGGTGTATACTTTATGGGTAGCCTTCTGGAAATCAGCTTCTGTAGCCTGATAAATGTTAACGAATTTTTGCGGATTACGATCCACCAGCGGGAACCAGGAACTTTGTACCTGCACCATAATTCTGTGCCCTTTTTTGAACGTATGCGCTGCATCCTGCATGTCAAACTTCACTTCTGTCACCTTATTCGGAACCATTGGCTCAGGTTTTGAAAAACTTTTCCGGAATTTAGCCCGCATGACCTCACCCCGGATAAGCAACTGAAAACCGCCCATTTTGGTGGTTGGAACCGGACTGTCGTTGGGTGCATTATCCGGATAAACGTCGATCAGCTTGACCACAAAATCGGCATCGGTACCCGTTGTGGAAACAAACAGATCGGCCATAACATTGCCGGAAATCGTCACGTCTTCGTCCAGCACATCCGACTCATAAACCAGTACGTCGGGCCGGACAGCCGCAAACCGCTGGTCTTCGTACATAAAGTCGCTGCCCCGGATAATCCGGATTTCGTTGGTAAACGGTACCGGCTTTTTCGGGTCGCTGATGTACTCGTCAGGCGTACTGTTACCCGCCGGCGGCGTAAACGACAGCTTGCCGTTCGGGTGGAGATACAGGCTTTTTTCTTCCGTATTTTTCGGCGGCCACTGGTCATATTTTTTCCACTGGTTAGAGCCGGTTTCAAAAATATACGCTTTCGGAAGTTTCGGATCCGGCGTACCTTTCAGGTAGTGATTAAACAGCGGGAACTCGATGTTTTCACGATAAAACTGACTGGTCTTATCCCCGAATTTGATGTTCCCGAGCGATTCGCCGGTCGAGCGTGCCCAACCGCCGTGAATCCAGGGCCCCATTACCAGCAGATTCGGCGAGGCAGGGTTGTTGCGTTCTACACCGGCATAGGTTTTCAGCGGGCCGTAGAGGTCTTCCTGATCAAACCACCCACCCACCGTCAGCATCGCCGGTTTGATGTTTTTCAGGTGCGGGACCGGGGTACGGGCCTGCCAGAACGCATCGTACGTTTCGTGGTTCATCATCTCGTTCCAGATACTATTCTGCCCTTTGAAGTACTTCTCATTGGCGTTTTTAATTGGCCCGAGGTCCATGTAAAATTTGTAGGAGTCAGGCGTGATATAAGCCGAGAAGCCGGGGGCACCCTTAGGCGTCGGCTCCGGACGCGGCTGACCATACGACGACAGAAAGGCAAACGTGCCCATCAGAAAAAACGCGCCGTTGTGGTGCCGGTCGTCGCCCATAAACCAGTCGGTAACGGGGGCTTGCGGCGAGGCGATTTTCAGGGCAGGGTGGGCGTCAATAGCCGTCATGGTTGTGTAGAAACCCGGGGCCGAAATCCCCCATGTACCTACTTTACCATTGTTATTCCGGATGTTTTTAAGCAGCCACTCAATACTATCGTAGGTATCCGAGCTTTCGTCGATGTCGGCTGGTTTTTGCTTGTTCGGGTTATGCGGTCGCACGCCGACAAAGGTGCCTTCGGACATGTACCGGCCGCGAACATCCTGATACACAAAAATGTATCCGTCTCTGGCAAACAGCATCGACGGCCCCAGCGAGGTTTTATAGGCATCTGCCCCGTACGGAGCCACGCTGTATGGCGTCCGGTCAAACATGATCGGATAGGTCTTCGTACTGTCTTTCGGCAGGTAGATCGACGTAAACAGCTTCACGCCGTCGCGCATAGGCACCATCCGTTCGATTTTGGTATAGTGCTGCCGGATGTACACAGAGTCTTCCTTGTTGACCAGAGACCCTGGCCGCTGCTGGGCGATAACAGGGCTACCGGCCACCGCCAGTAGCAGCCCCGGCACAAGTCCGGAAAGCGCTTTCCGGAGAGTACGTTTTGTGCTGATGAAATTCATGTAAACGGTTAATTTATTTGTCTCCTGCTTTACCCGACGTGGCTTTGGCCGGAGCTGATGCACCTTTGGTGGCCCGGGCCTTGATGTGTGCATCCATAAGTTTTAACAAATACGCATTTGAGTACGGCCGCCAGCTATGACCGCCGCGTTCGCCGTAGGTAAATGAGCCCTCAAATGCCGGATTTTTGGTTTTGGTCAGAAAGTCTTCCATGTGATATACGCCCACATTGAGGTAGAAGTCATCCATCCGGCCGCAAATTACGTTTAATTTTCCAACCAGCTTCGGCCCGACGGTTGCCCAGTTTTTTTCGAGGTAATAGCGCATGTCGAAATGCTCTTTCCAGTACTGCGCCACTGACGGATCCATCACGCCGGTTTTCTTATCGAACAGCGGTTTGAAATAGCCGTCTGATCCCACGGGCCCGAATACCGAACTCCAGATGTCGAGCTGCCCGCCCGAACGTCCTTTGGTACCGTTAACCAGTTCCATGGTATTGCGTTGCTGCGAGGTCAGCCGGACTTCGCCCGTGGGCGGAATGCGGGTGTTCGGCGTCGGTACGCGGTACCATTCGTGCTCTTTGTAAAATGCGTTTTTGTCGGCGTAAATATTAATCCCTTCCACGTTGCGGAAATCAAGCGGATCGGGCGCGAACGACCACGTACCCCCGTAAAAATCCGGATACAGTACCTGTAGCGCAAACGACTCCCAGCCCCCCGTCGAACCACCGGTCAGGACCCGGGCGTAGCCTTCGCGGATGCAGCGGAACTGTTTTTCGATTTCAGGAATCAGTTCCTCATGAATGGCATCGCCGAACGGCCCGTTGTTTGCCGAATTAACCGCGTACGAATCATCGAAATAAGGCGTCGGGTGTTGCAGCGTAATGGCGATAAAGCGTGGCAGCGTATCGGAGCCCCAGGCCTGATAGAACTCATTTTTAGGATCCTCGGCAAAACGGAACGGCGGGGCCACTGAAAAATGCCCCTGCTGATAAACCGTCGGATAATACCGGTTTGGCTCGGTTTCGTAGCCTTTCGGGAGCAGAATCGTTGCGCCGATATAGATCGGATGACCCCAGAATTTCGTCAGTTTCGGGCTTTGAATTTTGATGTGTTTCACCCATTTGGTGTCGGCCGGCACTTGAATGGGCGGAATAACCGTGGTGACCTGTAACCGCACCGTTCCACCTTTGGCCGGATCGATACTGACCTTCTGCACCGCGCTGTAGACATTGCCCGGCGACCGGCGCCAGTCCTGGCCTTCCCACTGGTCCATGTGCATCCAGACCGTATGGCCGTCGGCGCGCTTAAACTCCGTATACTTGTTCAGGACGGCCTGAATGTAGTACTCGCCCTTCGGAATATCGCCGAGGGCATTGATCGGATAACCGAGCGTTGATCCATCGATGACAACCGGTTTGCCGGGTGTCAGTTTCTCAAAATCGACGCCGAAAAACTGGGTGCCGTAGCGGCCTACCTGCAACCGGGGTTCAAGGCTGTCTTTCCGCGCAATGACCAGAAACATGCGGCCGGTCAGGGGTGTTGCGGAGACGGAGGCCGGAAAGCTGATTTCGAACCGGAGCGGTGATTGCGCCCATGCCCGCTGACTAAGCAGCAGGAGCATGAGCAGCCACCGGATTAGGGATTTATTGATAAGCATATACAGTAGGGGAAAAGGGTAAGGAAAGAATTATTGCGGGTTTTTGGCGTCCCATTGTATCTCGGCAAACGGCCGGATCAGCTGGTCATACACCTTGTGGTTGGGCTGGTCATTCGGTAGCTGGGCCAGACGACCATACCGGCGCATATCGAACCATCGGTGGCCTTCGGTATAGAGCGAGTACCGGCGCTGCGTCAGCAGTTCGTCGATAAGCCCGTCCTTGCTGTTGATAATAGCGGGTTTGGCCGTTTCCAGCGTTGGCAAACCGGCAGACGTACGGATACGGTTCAGGGCTGATACGGCATCAGCCAGTTTACCGGTCTGAATCATGGCTTCGGCATACATCAGGACCAGTTCTTCGTTCCGGATAATGGAGATCGGAGCGGTACTGGTCGTATAAAGATACACATCGTAGTTGCCGATAATACCACTCAGGGCCCTTGACGAGGTTCGTTTCACTACTTTTTTTACACGGCTGTCATTGGCTTCGGCCTGCGTAATAAACAGATCCTGCGCAACCCGCGGGGAGGCCGTGGTATTCAGCTGCTGAAATAAAGGATTTGTCGCATCGCCGGACGTGGTTGAATAGGTAAAATTAGGGCCGGTCGTCAGCGCGCCGGTCAGGCTCAGGAATGAATCATTCAGCAGGGTAATCATGCCTGCCCAGTCCTGCTGATACATGGCCGTACGGGCGGCCAGTGCGCGGTTAAATTTGCGGAACGTCTCCGGCGTATTGAAGCCGGCATAGCCGCTGGTCATTGTGAACGCAAACGCCGATCCACCGGCCGTCAGCTGTGTGGCGCCTTCGTCGAGCAACCGCCGGATTTCGGCAAGTCCTTCTTCGTAAGACACAAACGGTCCTGGCTTCAGCATATCGCCCGGACTGTATAAGTCGCTGAATTTGATGCGGATTCCGTTTTTGTACTGCATGTTCAGCATATTCAGCATGACGTAGGCCTTCACCGTTGCTGTATAACCGCGGATGCCCTGCTTTTCGGCCTCGGTCAGGGCACCGGGAGCTGCATTTTCGGCCGATATTCTGAAAATGTCGGCCCGGCGGCGGGTCTGGGCATAATCGGCATAGTAGCCGTTAAAGAGGGTAGTGGCGCTGAATCCACCGTTGGTCGAGCCCAGCAGTTCGGTGGTCCAGGTCAGTTCGGTAGAGGCGAGGTTATAGGCCTCACGGCCGATGGAACCCGTTACCAGAATGAAGTTGGACAGGCCGTTCCGCATCACCGACTGTACGCCGATACCAAGCTGGTTGATCTGAATCCGTGACGCATTGGTGATGAACGATTCAATGGCCGGGTTGTTGGGGTCAATCGAGTTTTCGACCTCAAAAAAACTGCACGATGGGGCCGTAAATGCCAGACCGGCCAGCAATAACAAGTGTTTTATAGACAATTTCATGAGTGCTTCGGAAAGAGTAAGGATTAAAAATCAACCGCCAGGTGGAAGAAAATGCGTTTGCTGTTCGGGAAGGCCGCGTTATCGACGCTGGCCCCTACTGATTGGTTGCCAAAGTTTGACACTTCGGGGTCATAGCCCTGATATTTTGTGAAGGTCAGCAGGTTCTGGGCCGACGTGCCGATACGCAAATTCGATACCACATTACCGAAGGCCGATGTCATCAGCGATTTCGGGAAGGTATAGTACAGGGATACTTCGCGCAGACGTACATAACTCGCGTTCTGGATAAATTCGCGGGCGGTTACGTTCGGGTTTGTCGGCAGCCGTGCACGGCCATTCGGCAGCCCGACGTTTTCGTACAGGTTATCGACTTTGCTCCAGTCAACGGTAGTACCGCCGGTATCTTTCTGCTTGATGGTCAGGTTCGAGTTGTAGTTGCCCTGGCTGGTATGTAGCAGAAACGAGAAATCGAAATCCCGGAAGAGTTTGAACTGGTTTGAAAACGACATCTGAAACTTTGGCTGGGCATCTTCGTAACGGGTTGCCTGGGCTACTCCCGACGCATCCAGTACGTTTGGTGACCCGAACCAGCGTGTCGGCGACTCGCCCAGCCGGAGCTGGTTGCGGCCATAGATGCTGAACCCTGAGCCTACGGTGGTGTTCGGAATGTCGAGGCGGGTAATTTTGCTGCGGTTGAACCAGTATTGCAGCTGGGTAGTCCATGAGAAGTTCGATAACTGAACCGGTGTTGTACCCAGTGCCAGTTCGATACCACGGTTTTGCAGGTCACCTACCGGGTATGCGTTGAACTGGGTCACGCCTGTGCCCGAGGCCAGTGTATATGGGTTCAGCAGGTTAAAGACTTTCTTGTCGTAGTACGTGGCCTCCAGCGTTACTTTGTTGTTCAGGAAGCCGAAATCGGCGCCCCACTCAATTTCCTGGGCTGTTTCGGGTTCGATGGTCGGGTTGCCGATGGATGCCGGCGAAACCGCGCCCAGCTGCCCGTCGATAATCGTGGTCGACATCGACGTAAAGAGGTTGCCATAGGCCGGAACACCACCTGTGCGGCCAAACGCACCCCGCAGTTTAAACTGGCTGACCGGTTCGTAGGTCCAGAATCCAAATTTGGTCAGGTTCACAGCCAGCGACGCCCGGGGGAATCCGTACCACTTCGTGTTGTCGCCGTTCAGGCTCGATTTGTCGTAGCGGATACCCAGCGTACCAATCACTTTATCTTCGTAGTTCATTTCCTGCTGGGCCACCATACCGACGTCCTGCCAGCGCTGGAACGCTTCGCTGAACGACCGTACACTACCGTTGTTCGGGTTAATCTGCTTCGGGAGCATGCCCTCGCCCTGAATCCAGCTCAGATCATTGTCGGTCGTCAGCCGGACCGTACCTACCTGCGAGGTCATGTCGATTTTGCCGGCCAGTTTCCAGCTATAAATCAGGAACGCCTGTAGGTTCGTGTTAAAGCTGCGCGATTTAGAGAAGCGGGATGCACCCGGTGTGGCCCGTGTCCGCTGCGACTGTAAATCTTCCGGAAAATAAACCTTTGCTTCGGTGTTTACGTAGTCAAGCCCGCCCGAAATGGCCAGTTTCAGGGTGCTGTTTGGTTTTTGCAGGAAATAAATATTGCCCGTAAATGACTGTATAAACCGATTGGTCTGTTCGTCATTGATGGTCCGGTCAACGATCGCCAGCGGGTTGTCGCCGGTATAGCGGGAGTCCGGATAGATACCGTTTACGGGGAACAGCTGGGCATAATTCGGGATGTAGGCCAGTACATAACCAACTGAAACGCCCCGGTTGTCGTTGCCGCTGAAGCTACGCTGCGCTCCGGTCCGCATGTAATTTGACCCGAAAGAAAAGTCAATCCATTTCGCCAGTTTATGGTCGATGCTCAGCCGCAGTGATTTCCGCTGATAGCCGGTTCGTTTCTGGATACCGGTTTCGTCGTTGACACCCGCTGCGACGTAGAATTTAGTTTTATCGTTACCTCCCGAAACACTGAGGCGGGTGTTGCTGATATGACCGGTGTTGCCGTAAACGTATTTTTCATAATCGTAGATTTTGCCTTCAGCTGTGGCTTTTTTCCAGAGTTCGATTTCCGTTGTGCTGCCGCTGCCCGGGTTCCCGTTGCCGAATACATAATCAAATTTATTTTGCCCCTGCGGCCCGATCGGATCCAGGCTCCAGCCCTCAGAACCCAGCAGCCGAATGGCCGACGAAAAACCGATATCCTGGCCGAAACTGACCTTGGTTTTGCCGGCTTTCCCTTTTTTGGTCGTAATGATAATAACCCCTGCGTTGGCGCGTGTTCCGTAGATGGCCGCCGCGCTCGGGCCTTTCAGTACTTCAATTGATTCAACATCGGCCGGATTAATGTCGGTCAGGCGGTTCGGGGCCTGATCCTGATTGGAGCCGGCTCCGCTGAACGCCGCTGCTCCCGCACCGGTCGCAAACTGCGAGTTATTGACAAATACCCCGTCGACGACATACAACGGCTCTGACGTTCCGTTGATCGATGAAATACCGCGCAGCTTTACTGAAATGCCACCGCCGGGTGCGCCGCTGTTCTGGACAATGTTGGCTCCGACGACTTTCCCGCTCATGGCCCCGTCGATGGTGACCGGCTTGGTTTTGCCAATCAGTTCGTCGGCCGTCAGCCGCGTAACGGCGTTGGCGGCGTTGCTCCGCTTCACGCTCGTGGCGAGACCGGATACAATAACCTCGTCGAGGTTCTGAACCGCTTCGGCCATTTCGATATTCATCACGTCTGATTTTGTAATAGGAACCTCTTGCATCGTGTAGCCGATAAAGGAGAAAATCAGCCATTTGGCCGTGGCCGGTACACTGATTGAATACTCACCGGCGGCATTTGAAACCGCTCCCTTAGTTGACCCTTTGGCGACAATGTTGACGCCCGGCACCGGGGCTCCGTCGGCCTTCGCTGTGATTTTACCGGTAATGGTCCGGTCTTGTGCCATAACTTGCCCGAATCCGCTCATTAATAAGCAGATAAGCCACAAAACGTACACTTTTTTCATAAAGAAACTGCGATAAAGTATAGATAAAAGACAGTAATGCAAGGCCATGCAATGGTGAGGGAGCCCAAAGCGGAAATAGTATGTACGATAAGATCAGAAGACCTGCCCAAAGACAGGAATGCCGGTAGCGTTCGCTACCTGAAGAAGCTTATGGAAGGTTTTGTTGTACCGTAGGCAAGTCCTGATGGACAGGTCTGGTAAATGTATGTAATACTCTTTTTAATTGAAATATAATTTTTTTAATTATACAAAACTCAAAATAAATTACTTATAATATACAATTACGCGGAATAAACAAAAAATGAAAACTTTATATCGTTACGTTTTTTCCTGTATTCGTTTTATTTGAATCAGGCATGAAAAAAGCCTGCACACAGGTGCAGGCTCACAGGATTAAGCTACAATTATGACTGGTCTTACTTAGCACCTGATTCTTCCATCTGGGCCATCTTAACGGCGTCATACAGGTTCACAATCGCGCCGGTTTTCGACAGATCGGTAAAGTTGACCATGTCTTCCGATTCGGGGCGGACTACCTGAAGTTTGGTTACCGTAGCCGATTTTTCGATAATCCGCTTAATGTCGGAATACGTCAGTTTCGGGAAGTACGACTTCAGTACGGCCGCTATGCCTGAGACAACCGGGGCTGCCATACTTGTTCCGCTCAGGCTTTCGTAGTGACTGCCGGGCGTTGTAGAGAAAATAGACATACCCGGAGCAAACACGTCAACCGTTTTCTGGCCATAGTTCGAAAACGGAGCCACCAGGCTTTTATCGCCGTGCTGCGTTGTGGCACCTACCGTAATCAGGTTCGGAATAGCGTTGCCATCGATAAACGTGGCTGCCGGATAGCTGGCCGTGGTGTCGAGCAGTTTGCTGTCGTTGCCGGCCGCATGAATCAGCAGCACACCTTTCTGAAGCGCATAGCGCATGGCATCGTCAACGGCTTTGCGCTGCGGCGAATAATCCTTTCCGAAACTCATGTTGATGATCTGAGCCCCGTTGTCGACCGCATACCGGATGGCATTGGCAACATCTTTATCGCGCTCGTCGCCATCCGGAACGGCGCGGACAGCCATGATTTTTACCTGATCGGCAACACCCAGCACACCCAGATTGTTGGTCCGGTCGGCGCCAATGATACCGGCCACGTGGGTGCCATGTCGTGCGTTAGGGCCCGTAATATCGGGGTTACCGTAATTTTTATCACTCGTGTTGTCAGGATCGTCACCGATGATCTGGCGGGCCGAGTAAGTAGGATTGTACGCATATTCGGCCCGGGCTTTCAGCTCCTGTAGCGCACTTTTCAGTTCGTTCTTGACGTCATCGGCCTCTGTATATCCCTGAGCGGTCAGCATTTTATAGAGGAGTCCGGCCTGTTTCCGTACCATGAGGTCGTCTGATTTTACATTCGCCAGGGTAGCCGTATCGAGTTTGCTGACACCCAGTGTTTTCAGCAGGCTCTCGGTCAGCATCAGGTATTGCTCGTTGAAGCGGCTGATCGACTCATACTGCTGCTTATATTCGTCCTGCTTGCTTTCGACCTCTTTCTTGAATTGCTGATACTGGTCGTATTCTTTTTGTTGGGCAGGGTTCAGCGATGAACGGTTTTTGCCTTCATACAGGGGTTTCAGCCGGATGTACTGGCGGGTTACCTCTGCGGTCTCAAACTCAATGTTTTTCCCGTCTTTATTACCCAGGAAGTTCCAGCCATGTACGTCATCGACGTAGCCGTTTTTATCATCGTCGATACCGTTGCCGGGTATTTCTTTCGGGTTCGTCCAGAGCACACGCTTCAGGTCCTCGTGGGTTGAGTCGATGCCCCCGTCGATGACGGCAACAATAACGGGGGTTGCTTTCCGGTTTTTAAGGAGCTCTTTATAGGTACGCTCCGTGCTAATCCCCAGGGCGCTGTCAGACTTAGGGTCTAGATGGAACCATTGTTTTGTTTGCGCCTGACTGATTACTGATGAAAACGTCACAGCAATCACGCAACCGAGCAGGCGTATCCCTGGCTTGTTTAAAAACATGTAATATGCGGTTTTTATATAAACACTATAACGCAAATAGGCTATAAATCATTCTACTTGCTACGTAAGATAGGCTGTTTAAGTGATAATTAACTCAGATTTTCCCAACTTAATAGGGAAATTTGACATAAATAGGCGGATGATTACTTTATTGGCTTACCACGTATTAACGATCATCCAGCGTAACTATACATTATCGGGTCACCACATGGGTGATCGTTACGGATACAATCATGAACGAATCGACGCCTCAGGCATTTTACCACCAGTTTTCACACGCGCTGCTGGCGCTGGCACTGCTTACGGTTGCCATTTATTTTGGTCAGGACATTCTGGTGCCGCTGGCGATGGCAGGTTTGCTGGCAGTCTTACTGCGGCCGGTCGAAAATATGTTTCTGCGGATCGGCATTCCCAAAGTACTTGCCATTAGTCTGACGGTGACGCTGGCGTTTGTTGTGCTGGCAGGGCTGGCGGTTTTGCTGTCGATGCAGGTGGCCGATTTTGCCGATGACCTGCCGAAGCTGAAACGGAACATCAACGACTTTTACCACGATGTCCGGCGCTGGATCCGGCGTGAATATCAGGTCAGTTACCGGCAGCAGGAGCAATACCTCAAAAAGGCCCAGACCCAGACGCTCGATACGTTGCAGGGGCCGGAGACCCTCGGCATGGTCACAGGGCCGCTGGGGACACTTGTGCTGATTCCGATTTACGTGTTTCTGCTCTTGTATTACCGGACGATGCTGATGCATTTTCTGGTCGCGCTCTTTGCCGAACAGCACACGGCCAAAGTGCATGAGGTGATGAAGGAAATCAAATCGGTTATCCAGAGCTACATGGTCGGGCTGGTCCTCGAAACGGCCTGCGTGGCTGTCATGAACTCGGTTGGCCTGCTCTTGTTGGGAGTGCAGTATGCCGTGTTGCTGGGGGTTATGGCTGCCATTCTGAACCTTGTACCGTATATCGGCGGTCTGGTTGCTACTGTGCTGACCGTTATGGTGGCCTTTATCAACACACCTGATCTGGAAATTCTGGGCGGTGTGGTGGTGGTATTTCTGATTGTGCAGTTTATTGATAACAACGTATTAGTCCCCTTGATTGTCGGTTCTAAAGTGCGGATCAACGCGCTTGTTTCCATTGTCGGAGTACTGATTGGCGGGGCGCTGGCCGGTGTTTCGGGTATGTTTTTGTCGATTCCGGCCATTGCCATGCTGAAAGTCATTTTCGACCGCGTCGATTCGCTGAAGCCATGGGGTATTCTGCTGGGTGACGAAACGCCCGAACAGTCCCATAAAAAGATTCTGAAACTGGCGAGGAAAAAGCAGGAGGGGTGATGCCGGATGCTGGTTTCGGGATACTGGATGTTGCTGGTTTAATTTTCGAGAAAGTACACAATGCGGCAGGCAGTGCCCGTACTGGCTTCCGGTTTGACAGCGCTGAGACGAAGTTCCAGCGTATGCTTTTTGTCCGGTAGGTCGCCGGCGAAGAGCTTATACCAGGGCAGGTGCAGTTGCTTGCTCCAGGGGGTAGACAGATCCATTGTCTGGTAAGGTCCTTTGTCGATACGGTATTCGACCATACCCGCGTCGGGCCCCGAAATTAACCCCATCCCGATGGCGGTGCCGGTGAAGGACAAGGTCAGCGTGGCACCAGGTTGGGTAGCAACCAGCATCGGCCGGTTTACGAAGCCCTCGCGGGTAGGTATTTTGTCGTCGGGGCGCCAGTTTTCGACCAGCGTCCAGCCGTTGCTGAGCGTTGCTTTCTGGATGGGCAGGTAATGGCCGCGCTCAAAACTGCGGGCGTTCATGGGCCGGATCGGGGCCATTGGTGCCGTAGCGGTGGTTGTCCCGTCAAAATAGCTGTTCAGGAGCGCCTTGATGGTCTGGTAGTAAATTTCCTGCCCGAACGGGGAAGGATGCAGGTCCTTGAAATCGAATTCCCAGGACATTTCACCGGCCTTGATACGGTCGTGAATTTCCTGCGCCAGATTGACCGACGGCAGTTTATACCAGGTCGCTACCCGTTCGTGATTGGCCACTTCGAGCGGAACCTTACCGGCCAGGTAGTCGCGGGTTTTGTGGGGTTCCGCAAACGACATCAGCACCACATCGACCGCCGGATTGGCTTTCCGGGCGTGGCGGATGATGCCTTCCATCGCCCGGATCTGGGTGAGGCTGTCGGTACCGTTGCCCCGGTCATTGACGGCTGCTTCCAGAAACAACAGGTCGGGCGTACCTTTATCCAGTACGTCCTGCTGAAACCGGAAAGCATGCGGCAAACTGCCCAGCGACGGAATGCCGGCCTTGATAAACGTAAACTGCGTGTCGGGAAAACGCTCCTGCAAAAACTGGCTGACCTTATCCCGCCAGCCGGGGTTATGCGTGATGGAACCACCCAGAAAGGCGACGGTTGCCTTTTTCTGCTGCCGGATGGCCTGCGCGATATGCGGCAAGCCACCCCGAACCTGAAAATAGGTTGTTTTTGGCAATGGCTTTACAACCGGCACCGAGGCCTGTTCGATAAAGTTGGCCCACCAGTCGGGGTGTTCAATCGGGAAGTGGTGGCCCTCCAGCTGCTGTGGTCCGCGCGTCATGGAATAGACCGTGGCCGGACCGCCGAGTTTCAGGTAGCGGTCAATCAGGATAAAGGTGTTTTCGTTATTCGGAACCAGTGCATCTTTCGGCCCGATTACGTGCAGCACCGGCACTTTGTAGGCCGCCAGCCCTTCCAGATGGTCGATCGGATTGTCGGCGTAGGCCAGGGCCTGTTCTTCCGTAAAGCCATATACACCGAGCAGCTGCTTCCACGATTTTTCGTCGCCTTTGCTTTTGCCCTTGCCGCCCGGCCAGCTTTTAATGTCGCAGACGGGGGCTTCGGCATAAATGCAGCTGACTTTTTCCGGATTGCGTTTCGCCCATCCGTAAACGTATAGCCCCCCACGGCTAACCCCTTCGAGGGCTACTTTGGGGGCAAAGCCAAGCTTGTCGGTCAGGTACTGATAGAAGCGGTCCCAGACCATCATGGCAACGGGAGCACCATAGCGGTCGTTGGTGTTGACATAGGCAATGTGGAAACCGCGTTGCAGCAGCAGGCTATCCATTGTTGTATGCCAGTCGGGGAAGTGGGCGCGCCAGACCCACGGGTTACCGGGCAGCGGTTTCGGTGGTTTCACATACCAGGCCGGCAGCCCGTCGAAGGTGAAGTGTACCTTCTCAAAATCGTGCCACTGTTCGGTTTTGCCCGGCGTAATGGTTTGGGCGTGTGCGGTTGGTGGCAACCACAGGCACAGGAAAACTAAAGGAAGAATCAGGCGTATGGAATGGGAAGTCAGCTTTTTTTTCATAGCGTCAGTAACAAGGTCAGTTGTAAAAGCAGCCGCTCATGGTGGCCTACCTGTCTGGAACAGAATGATGGCTGTTATTCCCGATAGTAAGCAGGCTTATTGATAGGGGAGATTACCTGTGTTGTGCGATCAACGTTGTCCCGTCAGGGACATAACAGCGCATCGTCGGTAGAAGAATTTTGTGGTAATACATTTGGTCCGCACAGTCCCGTCAGGGACATAACAGCGTAGCGTCGGTAGCAAATTGTGGTAGTAATATATTGGGCCCGTATCGTCCCGTCAGGGACACAACAGCGGAGCGTCGGTAGCAAATTGTGGTAGTAATATATTGGGCCCGTATCGTCCCGTCAGGGACATAACAGCGCAGCGTCGGTAGATGTCGGTAGATAAATGGTAGTGGTGTTGCATTTTCGTGCCGTAGGTACGACACATTCGATTGTATGTACCGCCCCTACAGGGCGGAATGAAAATGTGGCCGCTGATTTCTACCGACGCTGCGCTGTCTGGCTCTTACGGAGCCGGCCGGATGAAACCACATGTATGTTTCACATACCTCCCTCACTTCACATACCGCTGAATACCGGCCAGCATGACAACACCGGTCAGCATTGATCCCAACATAAAGGCAATAAAGAGATAAAGATCCGTTTGTTTACCGGAAAAACAGAGCCCGCCCCCCGCCAGACATAAAGCCAGAAGGCCGGTGACGGTAAGGCATTTGCCGGTCCAGACGGCGGCAGCTTTGGGGTTAGTAAACGCGTTTTTGTCGTAGCCTGCGATCAGGTTGGGCCATTTGGTGTACCAGACAAGAGCCCCCGACAGCGTAAAGAAGATACCGACAACGGACAGAATCAGCGCGGCCATTCGTGGGGCCGACGGAGAGGGATGTAGGCTCTCCGTCGGCTGATAGTCGTAAACCTACTCAAAAAAAGGCATATCTTTCGTGGCATACTTCTTCATGCCTTCTTCGTTGATTTCGACGCCGATGCCCGGCTTTTCCGACAGCGGAATAAAACCGTCTTTCACCATCGGGCCGTCGAAGGTGACGATTTCCTTAAACATCGGTTCTTCGTGGAAATAGATCTGCCACTCCAGAATCAGGAAGTTCGGCACCGACGCACACACGTGGCAGGATGCCATGGCGCCCAGATAGGAGGCGACCATGTGTGGCGCAAACGGTACGTAGTAGAGGTTCGACAGGTTGGCAATCCGCTGCCCTTCGCCCAGCCCCCCGGCCTTCTGCAGATCCGGCATGATGATATCGACTGCGCCGATTTCGAGCAGCCGCCGGAAACCGTGGGCCAGGTAATGGTTTTCGCCCGCACAGATCGGGGTGTTGGTCGATTCGCGGATCTGGCGGTAGGCGTCCGGATTTTCGGCCGGGATAGGTTCTTCCAGAAACATCAGGTTCAGCGGCTCCATCATCTTCGCCACACGCCGGCCGGTCGTTACATCATAGCGTCCGTGCATATCCACGCAAATGTCGATTTTCGGGCCGACGGCCTTGCGCACACTGTCAATCTGGTTGAACATCCGCTCCAGCTCGCCGGGGCTGGCTGTCCAGTTGTAGGCATCGTATTTGTTCGGGTCGTTGCGTTCGTCGATGTCGAACTTTACCGCCGTAAAACCCATATCAACCGCCCGTTTGGCACTGCGGCCGAAGGAGTCGGCGGTTGGGTTGGTTTCGCGGTAAGCACCGGTATCGCAGTACACACGGAGTTTATCGCGGTATTTACCGCCCAGCAGCTGATAGACCGGCAGTCCGAGCGCCTTGCCGACCAGATCCCACAGGGCGGTTTCGATGGCCGACAGTACGCCGATGTACATGCCCGATTGCGCGCCTTCAAAAAAGCCGGCTTTACGAATGTCTTCGAATAACCGGTTCACGTTCAGCGGGCTTTTGTTTTTAATCCGCTGGGCCATCAGCTTCACCAGATGGTAGGTGCCGGGCGTGGCATCGACAGCCTCGCCGCATCCCCAGATGCCCTGGTTCGTATGGACTTTTACAAACAGGCTATGGCCGTTGCGGATGTAGCCGCATTTGATATCGGTAATTTTCAGATCCGAAGGGGCCGACGACATCGGTGTCCGGTCGATGGCCTTTTCGAGGCCCTCGCCGAACCCGGTTAGTGCGGTGGTAGTCATGGCACCCGCCAGTGCTGTTTTGGTCAGAAAAGACCGCCGTGAAGTCGTTGTCATGTATGCAGGAGGTTAAGGATAAGCGGGAAATTACCAGGTCCGGTTTTTGAGATAATCCTGAATTTGTTCTTTCGGGACCGGCAGCCGGTCGATGTAGGTATTGAGCCATTTCGAAAAGTCGCGCTCAATTTCGTCGGACCAGCGGCTGTCGATCTGCCCCGGCGTATATTTCTGCTCCCGCAGCCGCTGATGGCCGAACATGTCGCGCAGCCGGACAATTTCAGACGTTTTTACCACCTTTTCGGCCAGGTGAGGGGGGATGAAAATAACACCGCCATCGCGGCCCAGGACCACATCACCGGGCATCACCATGACCTTACCAATACGGGTCGGGTGGTTAATGCCCACCAGGGTAGTGTTGAGTTCGCCATCCGGATTGTTGAGGTGGTGCGATGGGTGATAACTGCGGAAGTACGACGTAAAACCACCGATTTCTTTCAGGCCGGCAATGTCGCGGACGGCACCTTCGTAAACAATCCCGTTGCCGGTTTTGGCATAAATGGAGTTGCCGAGGTTGTCGCCGATGGTGGGGCCGTCTTCGTGCATGCCGAACTGATCCACTACATACACGTCGCCTTTGGTGAGCATGTCAATCGGCCACGAATTCTGTGACTTGACGCGCCCGTCTTTCTCATGGCCCTTTTTGTCGAGTACACGGTGAACATCCGGCCGGCCAGGCATGAAGGTAGCCGTTACGGCCCGCCCGACCAGAACACTGTCGGGGTTGATCTGCTGCCAGCCACCGGCAAACTGATACTTGAAGTTTTCGCCCTTCAGAACTGCCCAGGCTTCTTCGTGCGTTACCAGTTTCATGCGTTTCAGGATGGCATCGGGCACTTTAGGCCGGCCGTCGGGATAGCGTTCGCCCTTCCATTCGGGCGTCAGGAAAATTAATTCCTCTTTGGAAATTTGCTGGGCACAGGCCGGTAACAGCCACCCGACCAGGCAGAGCATAACCGCCGTCAGCAAGACAGGTTTCATAAAATAAGGCGCTAGGTTTAGGAAAAGGGAATTATCCGGATGCAATTATTTCGTTGGAAAGTAATAAATGCAACCGATTGCAAAAGGAGGCGTCTGATTGTTTCTACTGCCTTGCTATAGCCTGAAATCGTCTGACAACGGCTATTAATCAGAAACATTCAGGATAAAGCCGACCCGGAATACGTTGTCGATGCTGATTGTCGGGTCATGCTGGAGCAACTTGCGGAGTTTGGAGATAAAAACGTCGAAGCTACGGCCGAGAAAATAGTCCTTTTTGCCGTAAATGGCTTCAACAGCATCTTCGCGCCGGAGAATCTGATTCTGGTTCAGACACAGCAGGCGAAGTACTTCGGCTTCGGTTTCGGTCAGCCGCCACGTTTCGTGCTGCCAACTCAGTTCCTGCCGCGAATAGTCAAAGGCATAGCTGCCGATGGTAAATCGCTGCGGGGATGCTGGTATTGCCACGGGTATTTGCCGCCGGAGCAGTACGTTGATGCGGCACAGTAGTTCGTCTTCGTCGAACGGTTTGGTAATGTAATCGTCAGCGCCAAGGGAAAACCCTTTGAGCTTATCGTCTTTCAGGGAGCGGGCTGTCAGAAACAGAAACGGGATGGATGCACACTCGCTGCGAAGCGCCTGCGCCAGCATAAAGCCGTCCATGCGCGGCATCATCACGTCGAGAATACAGAGGTCGAAATGGCCCCGGCGGAAAGTCGACAGCCCGCTTTCACCGTCGCGGCAAAGCTTCACGTCGAAACCGTTTTCTTCGAGGTACTCACTGAGCAGGAAGCCCATGCTCAAATCATCTTCGACCAGCAGAATTTTACTTTTTGTTGTCATAAGTGGTTAAACGGCGGGGAGAATAATATCAAAACGGCTGCCTTTGTTCAGCTCGCTGCTCACGCATATATGGCCTTTATGGAGTTCAACCATGCGTTTGACATACGCCAGCCCCAGCCCGAAACCTTTGCGGGGTTGCTGATCGCCGGTATGAGCCCGCTGAAATTTTTCAAAAATAAGCTCTCTTTGCTCTTTCGGAATGCCGATGCCGTTATCCTGAAACGAAATCAGTACGCCCTGTTCATGCGGTCGGGCGGCGATTGAAATCTGCGGCTGCCCCGTAGTGTATTTGAGGGCATTATCCAGAATATTCCGGAAAACGCTGACCAGATGCTGCCGGTCGCCCGTAATGTGGAGGTCGGTCAGTTGATCGGTACAAACAGTGGCCTGCTGTTCGGCAATAGCCATCGACAGGCTGCTGATCGCCGTCTGAATCAGTTGTTTTACCGGTACGGATTCTTTCTGTAGTACATAATCGCCGTTTTCGATACTTGCCAGATGGAGCACCCGTTCGACTTCGGTCAGCAGGTGGGTATTTTCCCGCCGGATCACGGCTACCAGCTGATTATCCCTGAGTTCGGGATGGCGTTTGCCGAGCATGCTGGCCGCCAGGCCAATGCTGCTGAGCGGCGTCCGGAATTCATGTGCCATGTTGTTGAAAAAGTCAATGTTGGTCTGCAACAGCCGCTTTTGCCGGATTAACGACCAGTTGACCAGCAATAACACTGTGGTAATGAAGGCCAGAATCAGCAGGGTAGTGACCAGCATGAAGCTCATGCCATTCAGAATAAAGGCATCTTTATCCGGAAAGGTAAGGGTCAGAAAGGCCGCCTGGCCTTGAGCATCCGGCAAGGTAACGGGCGACTGACAAACTGCCGGACCCTGGCGGCGGGACGGGTAGACGGCCAGTTCATAAACGGCATCAATGCCGTGAAACCGGAGCGATTTATCGAGTTCTTCCCGGAACTTCGGACTGCTGGTGAGCGTCGTCGGAATTTGCCCCGAAATGTGCCGGATCGTGATCGTGCCCTGTTGGGTGGCCAGACAACCGTTCCGGCACAAGGCCCCGTCGTCGTATCGTTCAACGGCCGAGCACAGGGCCATGCTGACACGTTGACTGAACAACTGATCCGATAACTGTTGGGAGTGGCGCATCCAGATCAGCTGGGAGATCACCAGTGCCATCACGGCAATCACCGACGCAATAAGCACAGGCGGTATTTCCCGGTTCATGACTTTCATACCCTAAAGATAACGGAAAAAGGGGCGGCCGACCGTGAGATTAACAAGTCGGTAACAAGTTGATAACAGGGTCATGACAGCTTAGGCACGACCTTTGTAACGTGGTTTTACCAATGCCACTAAACTCGTAAACAAAATGAAAAAAACAGCTCTTTCCCTGTTTCTGCTGGCCGGCCTGGCCGCTCCTCTGTTCGCGCAAACGCCTGATTGTCCGAAAGACAAATGCAAGTCAGGTTCAGGTTGCTGCAAAACCCAATGTGCCGAAGCCAAAGCCTGTGAGGGTGCGGCCAAAGTGACCGCCGTCTCACAAAAGAGCGCAGGCGCCTGCTGCACAAAGCAGACTGACAAGGCCATGACCAAAGCCGCTACAAAAAAGGCGGTCGTTAAACCAGGCACATTGGTGGCACTCGCTGCCAAATAAGGCCCTTGCCGACGATAAACGGGCACAGTCAACGTGGGTTGGCTGCGCCCGTCCGTGTTTTCTGAACTGATCAGTATCAGTGCCCCGGCAGGCAGCATCTCCGCCACAAATTGTTTAATTTTGCGCTGTATTGGCGCACGGAAGCTGTTTGGTGCGTAAATCTTCTTTTGTTGCGATGGATAGTATCGAAGTAATGGCACCGGCCGGATCGTGGGAAGCGATGCGGGCCGGTTTACAGGCCGGGGCAAACTCAGTCTATTTTGGCATTGAACAACTCAACATGCGGGCACGGCAAACAAATAACTTTACGGCCGACGACCTGCCGGCCATTGCTGCCTTGTGTAAGGAGTACAACGCGAAAAGCTACATTACCCTCAATACCATTATCTACGACCACGACATTTCGCTCATGCGCCGGATTGTGGATCAGGCGAAGGAAAGTGGCATTTCAGCCATCATTGCCTCTGACCTGGCCGTGATGAACTATGCCCGTAAGAAGGGGGTCGAGATTCATATTTCGACGCAGTCGAACGTAACAAACATCGAAACCGTCGAATTTTTTGCCGACTATGCCGATGTAATTGTCACCTCCCGCGAGTTGACCTTGCAGCAGATTGGCCTGATTACGCGCGAAATTAAGCGTCGGCACATTTCCGGGCCGTCGGGCAATCTGGTGCAGATTGAGGTCTTTGCCCATGGAGCGCTATGTATGGCGGTGTCGGGTAAGTGTTACCTGAGCCTGCATTCACACAATGCGTCGGCCAACCGTGGCGCGTGCATCCAGAACTGCCGCCGCGAATATATCGTCACGGATAAGGAAGAAGGCTACCAGCTGGCGATTGATAACGAGTACATTATGTCGGCTCAGGACCTGTGTACGATTGATTTTCTGGATAAGATTCTGGAAGCCGGTGTACGGGTGCTCAAGCTTGAAGGACGCGGCCGGGCGGCGGACTATGTCTATACTACCACCAAATGCTACCGCGAAGCCGTCGATGCCATTCAGGCCGGGACCTATACTGCCGATAAAATTGCTGACTGGAAAGAGCAGTTACAAACAGTCTATAACCGCGGGTTCTGGGACGGCTATTACCTGGGCCGCAAAATGGGCGAGTGGAGCAACGTACACGGTTCGGTAGCGACCAAACGCAAAATTTACATCGGCAAGGGCGTGAAGTACTTTGAGAAAATCGGGGTCGGCGAGTTTCTGCTCGAAGCCAATGACATCAGCCAGGGCGATCAACTGATCGTGACCGGCCCGACAACCGGCTACATGGAGCTGACGGCGGAAGAAATCCGCGTAGCCACGGGCGAAAACGTCGACAAAGCCGCAAAGGGAACGACAATTTCAATGCCGGTAACGGGCAAAATCCGGCCTTCCGACAAACTGTATAAAGTGGTGGATGCCTAGCGGATATGCCTAAAATTGTTCACCTCCGGAAAAACTGCATTGGCTGCAATGCCTGCGTTGAGATCGCTTATGACCGGTGGCGCATGTCGAAAAAAGACGGCAAAAGTGTGCTATTGGGGGCAAAGGAAAAGAAAGGAATCTACCAGGTCGATATCCTGTTCGACGAGTACGATGATAATGTCCGGGCGGCCGAAGCCTGCCCGGTGAACATTATCCAGGTATATGTCTGACACAAAGTTGCGCGCAGTTATTCGCCGATTTTCTGAGCTCCTGCGTTGCGGTCCTGAGACTTAATTTTGATCGCAAGTCCGGTAACGGATAAATCCCGCCGTGAGTAGTTCACGATTAGCAAAGGAATAAACAATTTACGGTGTCTTTGGCGAGGAAAGAGTAGACCATCTGCGTTTCCGACGTTTTCAACCGCTTCGTAATACGCATTGTCGTATAATTCGGCATTGGTTTTATGACGCCCGATCGGGAAAAACAGAATGTAAAAGGTTGAGCTGCTGGCATGACCTTTCGTGGTTTTAAGTGTTTCGTATTCGCTTCTTTTTAACGGCTCGACCTGCGATACCGCATTATTAATCGATACTTCCGTTGCCTGATTGTTTCGTCTGAAGGAGGGCAGTGATAATGAGCAGGATGATAAAGTTGCCCCCAATAAAGTTACCAATGCGGCGGTTTTCAGGCTTTTTAGTTGTTTATTTCTATAGTACATGGTATACGGTAACTATTTGTTTTTTAGGTAGTTATTTTAGATAGTACCGAATGTAATTATAGTTTTATTATATGATAATTTATAGTCTATGTATTTTTTTCTATCCATTGGTTTAACAACAGCGTTACCTGAATATTATAAACCATGACCAAAATTGGCTACTTCCTGAAGGGTACTTTTCGGGTGAATGACGGGTCCGAGGGTTGATTCCGGATGTTGTTGAAGCATACCAGAGAGCGTGTCTTTGAGTTGTGCCAGTTCTACGGCAGTCATGTCGCGTTCAAAAAGACGTAAAATGATCAGTTGCGCTTCATGCATACGTTTACTTCGGGTAATGAGTGTCCGGTTCATCTAAACAGTAGTTTATGGGCTGAACACACATGGTCTGCCGTGTTCATAAACAAATTAACACTAAAATCAGCTACAACGTTAACAATGAGCGAATAAAAGCCGGATCGTTGTAGCTGATTCTGGTCTGTCAGGCGGGTTCGATATGCACCAGTACGTCGTACACGTACGGTTTTTCGCGTTGAATGGCCGCTTTAACGGCATGCGCAATATCGTGGCCTTCGCGGACGGTCAGCTCGCCGGAGACTTCGACGTGCAGGTCAACGAAAAACTCAAAGCCCATTTTCCGGACAAAACATTTCTCGGTCCCCAGCACCCCCGGTACCGCGCGGGCAATCTGCTCAATTTCCCGTTTCCAGTCGCCGGGAGGCGCTTCGTCCATGATTTCGCCGAATGCCGGCCGGAAAATAAGGTAGGCGTTGAAGACAATGATCCCCGAGGCAACCAAGGCTGCCCAGTCGTCGGCACTTTCGTAACCGGGGCCGCCAAGAAGGGCAATGGAAATACCGATAAACGCTGTCAGCGAGGTGATGGCGTCTGAGCGATGGTGCCACGCATCGGCTTTTACGGCGTTGCTCTCAACCTCCTCGCCGACCTTCGTAACCTTGCGGAATAAAACCTCTTTGATGATGACGACACCGGCCAGAACAGCCAGCGTAAACGGGGCCGGTAGCTCGTGGGGCGTCCGGATGTTGTCGATACTTTGCAGGGCAATCAGAGCAGCGGCCCCCCAGAGCGCAATGGCGACGAGGAGCGCTGCCAGAGGTTCGGCTTTGCCGTGACCGTAAGGGTGGTTATCGTCTGGCTTCTGGGCAGCTGTCCGCAGGCCCAGCCACACAAAAAACGACGTAACAAGGTCGGTCGCCGATTCTAAGGCATCGGCAATGAGGGCATAGGAGTTGCCTAGCCAACCGGCCAATCCCTTGATAATCATTAACCCGACGTTAACAACCATGCCCGTAATCGTTGATTGTTCTCCTTTCTTAGCCCGGTGCGGCTCTGTCGGAAAATCTGCTGGATTCATTTTATCTAATGTATAATGAACAATGGGTAATGTGAAATGCTTAATGAATAATGAACAATGAATAATGCCGGTCATACCACGGCTGCACATTACATTATTCATTTTTCATTAAGCATTTTTCATTTATTTTCAGGCTTCTTTGGCCCGTTCGGCACTTAAAAAATAGGCTCCGGACCGGACAATACGGGCTGACGCCGGGAAGGATGCCGGCAGGATCACTTCAATCCGGCCGTTTTCGCGGATACCGGTTTTAATGGCGACCAGCCGGAACCGGCGGCCCCCTTTACCCGGCTCTTCCACATAAACATACGCACCATTACTTTCCTGAACAACTGCATCGTCGGGTAAGGCCAAAACCCGCCGTTGATCGGTCAGAATCGTTGCCCGGATGTAGGAACCCGGAAACAGCCTGCGCATGTCCGCATTGACCAGATTCGCATGGACGGTTACGGTTTTGGTCTGCAAATCAAACGTTTGTCCGACCCGGTAAACGCGTGCCGTCAGTTCGCCGGTTTGTTGCTGAGGAATCATGAACCGGACCGTTTGTCCTTCCCGAACTTGGGGCACATCCTGTTCAAACACCTGTAATTCGAGGTGCAGGTGTTCTTTGTTTACGATCTCAACCAGCACGTCTGTACTGTTAACAAACTGCCCGATCTTAAGGTTGACTTTATCTACGTAACCGCCGATGGGGGCCGGCAGCGGTATCGTCCGCTGGATATGTCCTCTGTGCAGTTCGGGCAGCGAGATGTGCAACTGTTCCAGTTGTGCTTCAAGCGAGGCCAGCAAGGCCTTTGTGGTCTGTACATCGGCTGTCGACTGTTCCAGATTCCGGCGGGCACCTACCTGCTCGCGATTCAGTTCGGTCTGGCGGTCAAGCTCTTGTCCCACAAAATGCAGCCGTGCCTGGGCCTGCAGGTATTCCTGCTGGAGTTTGATGTAATCGGGGTGTTCAAGGACGGCAAGGACCTGGCCTTTACGCACCCGGTCGCCTTCCAGCAGGCGGGTTGCCCGTACAAACCCACCCATCGGAGCACTGACCGTGGCCCAGTGTTCGGGCGGGGCTTCGAGCTTACCCGTTGCCTGAATGGTTCGGCCCATCATCAGGGTGTCGGGGTGGCCCAGCACAATACCGGTTTGCTGAAACTGCTCGTCCGAAATCCGGACCGTCTGCTTTAGTGATTCCGGGGTTGTTTCAGGTGTGGCCTGGCCGGGGGCTTGCTCGCGGGACGAACAGGCAGCAAAAAGGCCGGTGAGGACTATGGCCCATAAGAACGGGATTGGTCTTGTTAATTGCATGAGATAAAAACGTTTACGGCTCAGGCTTGCTGCCGGGCCGGTTGAGATGATGGTTTACGGGAAGCGACAACGCTGTATAGCACGGGAAGCACGACCAGCGTCAGGAGTGTAGCCGATACCAGCCCGCCGATAACGACCGTTGCCAGCGGTTTCTGTACTTCGGCACCGGCCGAGGCCGACATGGCCATGGGCAGAAATCCCAGCGAGGCCACTGCCGCCGTCATCACTACCGGCCGGAACCGGACGCTGGTGCCCCGCCTGACGCGGTCAGCAACGTTGCTGACGCCTTCTGCCTCCAGTTCGTTGAAATAGCTGATAAGGACAATTCCGTTCAGAACGGCAATACCGAAGAGGGCGATGAAACCGACACCGGCCGAAATGCTGAACGGCATCTGCCGGATCCAGAGCGCCGTAACGCCGCCGATGGCCGACAGTGGAATGGCCGTAAAAATCATCAGGGCCTGACTCACGGAGTTGAAGGTCACGAACAATAACAGGCCAATCAGCAACAGGGCCAGCGGTACTGCTATGCCCAGCCGGGCCTTGGCTTTGACCAGATTCTCGAACTGCCCGCCGTAGGTGTACCGGTAGCCCGGCGGCAGCGGCAGGTCTTTGTCGAGCACCGTTTTCATTTCGTTGACTAGGCTCTCGACATCCCGCCCGCGTACGTTGACACCGATGGTGATGCGACGCTGGGCATTATCGCGGGATACCTGCATGGGGGCGTACTGGTAACGGATATTGGCCAGTTCGGCCAATGGTACCTGCTGGCCACCTGCTACATCGACATACAATTGCCGGATGTTATCGATGTCTTTGCGATAGGCACTGTCGAGCCGTACGACCAGATCGAACCGGCGTTCGCCTTCGAAGACGGCACCGGCCGTTTCGCCCGCAAAAGCGGTTTTCAGAATCCGGTTCAGGCTGGCTACCGAGACACCATACTGCGCCAGCCGGGCACGGTTGTAGGAGACCAGCATCTGCGGCAGGCCAACGACCTGCTCCACTTTAAGGTCACCGACCCCCTGGATGGATTTCAGCCGGTTGGCAGCCTGATTGGCGCGGGCATACAGCGTGTCCAGATTGTCGCCGTAGATTTTGATCGCCACGTCTGATTTAACACCGGTCATTAACTCATTGAAACGAAGCTGGATGGGCTGGGTGAACTCCAGATTGAGCCCCGGCAACACACTGACCGCCCGCCGCATTTTGTCGATAAGTTCGGCTTTGGTATGGGCCGTAGTCCACTCCGAAGGGTCTTTCAGAACGACCATGATGTCAGCCGCTTCGATGGGCATGGGATCGGTCGGAATTTCGGCCGTCCCGATTTTTGAAATCACCTGTACGACCTCCGGAAAGCCGTTTTTCAGAATCGTTTCGACCCGCCGCGTGGTTTCGACCGACTGCGAAAGCGATGAACCCGGCTTGAGCGTCAGGCTGATGGCAATGTCGCCTTCGTCCAGATTGGGGATAAACTCGCCGCCCATCGTCGTAAACAGCCACAACGCTCCCGCCAGCAGGACGACCGAACCGGCCAGCACGGATTTCCTCGCCCGCAGGGCTCCTTCCAGCAGGGGTGTATATCCCTTTTGCAGTGTTTTCATGATCCGGTCGGCCAGCGTGCCTTCTTCCTGAATGTCTTTCCGGAGCAGGGTGGCCGCAATCATCGGCACATAGGTCAGGCAGAGGAGCATGGCCCCGATTATGGCGAAGCCGACGGTGAGGGCCATCGGGCGGAACATTTTCCCCTCAATGCCCGTCAGTGACAGAATCGGGACGTAAACAATCAGAATAATCAGCTGCCCGAACAGGGCCGACCGCATGAGCCGGCTCGCTGATTCCAGCGCAATGTCGTCCATGCTTTTCTGTTGGCTCAGTGAGGTATGGACAAGCTGAAAAATCATGCTTTCGACGATAATCACCGCCCCGTCGACGAGCAGGCCGAAGTCGATGGCCCCGAGGCTCATCAGGTTGGCCGACACACCGAAGACGTGCATCATCCCCAGCGCAAACAGCATACACAGCGGAATCACCGACGCCACCACCAGCCCCGCCCGCCAGTTGCCGAGCAGGAGCAGTAAGACACTCATCACAATGATGCCCCCTTCGAGCAGATTATGGCTAACGGTCCGGATCGCTTTGTCGATCAGTACTTTCCGGTCGAGGAACGGTTCGATGACCACACCCGGCGGCAGGCTTTTCTGAATCTGCGTGATCCGTTCCTTCACACCGGCAATGGTTTTTTCGGAACTCGCGCCTTTGAGCATTAATACAATCCCCCCGACCACTTCACCTTGTCCGTTACGGGTCATGGCGCCGTAGCGGACCGCGTGGCCCATCTGTACGGAGGCTACATCGCGCACCAGCACAGGCGTAACGCCCAGGGTTTTTACCACAATCTGTTCAATGTCTCCGGGCTGCTGCACCGTTCCTTCGCCCCGGATAAAATAGGCCTCCGGTCCTTTTTCGATGTAGCTGCCTCCGGTATTGGCATTGTTGTCGGCCAGGGCATTCAGTACTTCGGCCAGCGTAGTATTCATGGCCCGAAGCCGTTCGGGATCAATACTGACTTCGTATTCTTTAAGATACCCGCCCAGGCTGCTGACCTCAACCACGCCGGAGACGCCGGACAACTGACGTTTCACGATCCAGTCCTGAATGGTACGCAGGTCAGTAGGGGAGTAGCGGTTCTCAAAACCGGCTTCCGGCCGGACCACATACTGGTAAATTTCGCCGAGGCCGGTCGTAATCGGGGCCATTTGCGGCGATCCGGCCAGCAGGTCCTTTTCGGCCGTTTTCAACTGCTCCGAGACCAGTTGCCGGGCCAGATAGGTGGGCGTTTCGTCGTCAAAAACAACGGTGATGACCGACAATCCGAACCGCGAAATAGAACGGATTTCGATCACGCCCGGTACATTCCGGAGGGTGGCTTCGAGGGGAAAGGTAATAAACTGCTCGACCTCCTGCGCCGCCAGCGACGGGGTTTGGGTGATTACCTGCACCTGATTATTGGTGATGTCGGGAACGGCATCAATGGGTAATTGAGTAAAGGCATAACCGCCCCAGGCGATCAACGCCATTACCCCCAGCACGACCGCCAGCTTTTGGCGGATGCTGAACTGAATGATTTGTTGAAGCATATAGGATGAAATCAAAGGAAATATACGCGCTTCTGCCGGCCGGCGAGGTGCGGTCGGCTAGACGCGGTCGGGCAAGCGCAAAACGTTAGGTTTCCGGTGATTTATCCGATGCGGGGAGGTTGTAGCAAGGGCGTCGCCTGCTGAAACTGGTAGAGATTCTGGTAATAAAACGGCCGGTCGGGCAAGGTGGTGACCGTGGCCAGCGTGCGTACCATGCGCTGCGGCACACTCAGAATAAACACAAAACCGGTTGACAGGTGATTGTAAAACGGAATGCCGACCCCCTTATGCGGGGTTTTGGCGTGCGGCGAATCAGGATTGTAATGCAGGTCAAGAAACTGCCAGAAATCGAATTCCGGGCCGGATATGCGTTTGTGAAACTGGTAGTGTGAAACCAGCCCCGGCAGCTTGTATACTTCTTCCACGTCGGTCTGCGGAAACAGACTTCCTGCCAGCATCAATATGCCCAACAACAGTGCGACCGTGGATTTCATGGAGCAAAGATAGGAATTATTGGGTGATTGAGCGAAAGAATGAAAGAGCGGCTGACGCTGCGCTGCCATTGGCACTCTTTCACTCTTTATCTCTTTCGCTCTTTCACTCTTTATCTCTTTCACTCTTTATCTCTTTCGCTCTTTCACTCTTTGCTATGGATAACCTTTGCCTTGCTTTTCCGGTTTCTTACGGACAAACCCTTTTCAACGATATGATTGCTTTAGCGCTTCATGGCGGAGCGGGTACGCTCAGCCGCACCGAAATGACTCCCGACCGCGAACGTGTGTATCTGGCTGGCTTACAGCAGGCCCTGGATGCCGGATATGCCATCCTTGCCCGGGGCGGCACTGCCCTGGATGCGGTCGAACAAACCACTATGCTGCTGGAAAATAATGCGTTGTTTAACGCCGGTCGCGGATCGGTGTTTACGGCCGAGGGGCGCCACGAACTCGATGCGTCGATCATGTGCGGTCGTACGCGGAATGCCGGTGCGATTGCCGGTGTGCACAATATCCGCAACCCGATTACCCTGGCGCGGGTAGCCATGGAGCGCTCCGGCCATGTAATGCTGGCGGGAGCGGGCGCCGAGAAGTTTGCCCGTGAACAGCAGATCGAAACCGCCCCGGACGAATATTACTACACCGACATGCGCTGGGAGGAATGGCAGCGCAAAAGCCGGCAGACCGAAGCCCGGCCGCGCGCCCTCGGAACGGTCGGGGCCGTGGCGCTGGACTCTCACGGCGATGTGGCAGCGGCTACGTCGACCGGCGGCACGACCAACAAACGGTATGGCCGCATCGGCGACAGTCCGGTCATCGGAGCCGGTACCTATGCCAATAACCGGACCTGCGCCGTATCGTGTACGGGCGACGGCGAGTATTTTATCCGGTCGGTGGCGGCCTATGACGTGTCGTGTCTGATCGAATACCGTGGCCTTTCGTTACAGGAGGCCTGCACCCTGGTTATTCAGGACAAAATGACTGCCCTTGGCGGAGAAGGCGGACTGATTGCCGTTGATCCGGCGGGGCAGGCGGCACTGGTTTTTAACTCCGAAGGGATGTACCGTGGCTGGCAACGTGAAGGCGAAGCCGGTCAGGTTGCCATATTCTGAGACAGATCTGCCTGCCGGTGCCGGCAAACAGGCGGCTTTCCGTCGGAAAAAGTATCTTTTACGTTCGTGAAGCATTATACACCAAGGTGGTGTGCCTTTATTCAGGGATGTCAGTTATTAACTCCTGATCGTTCTGAGTATGCGCATACACTCTCTGCCTGCCTGGGTACAGGGCACCGTCACGACGGCGCTGCTGCTGGGTGCCGTTACGGCATTTGTACCGGAAAAACCGACGGCTCCGGCAAAACCCAATGTTATTTTTATCATTTCGGACGACCATACCTCACAGGCGATCAGTGCCTATGGCAGCCGGCTGGCGCGGACACCGAATATCGACCGCATTGCCCGGGAGGGGGCCATTCTGCATAACAATGTCGTATCTAACTCAATCTGCGGGCCAAGCCGGGCAACGTTGCTGACCGGGAAGTTCAGCCACACCAACGGCTATAAGTTCAACGAGAAGGTGTTCGATGTCAACCAGCCGGTGTTTCCTGAAGAGCTTCAGAAAAACGGCTATCAGACGGCCTGGGTCGGCAAAATGCACCTTGGCAGCCTTCCGCATGGTTTCGACTACCTGAACATCCTGCCGGGGCACGGCAGCTACTATAACTCTGATTTTGTGAATTCGCAAAACCAGACAAAGCGCTATCCCGGTTATGTGACTGACGTGATTACGCAGCTATCGACGCAGTGGCTCGACAAGCGTGACCCGTCGAAACCGTTTTTTCTGGTCGTGGGGCATAAGGCTACCCATCGGGAATGGTTGCCGGCTATCGAAGACCTCGGCGCTTATGATAATGTTACCTTCCCGATTCCATCGACGTTTTATGACAACTATGATGGCCGGCTGGCTGCCCAAAAGCAGGATATGAGCATCGACAAAACCATGCGGTTGAAGGAAGACCTGAAAATAAATGCCGATTATGGGCTGGACGAAGCTAAACTGGCTCAGGAAAAAGCCGACCTGTATAAATCCCGTTTCCGGAATCAGGAAATGACACCGGCGCTGGACAAGCAGCTGGACAATCTGGTCAGGAACGGAACCTACCGCCGCATGACGCCTGAGCAGAAAAAAGCCTATGTGGAGTACTATGGCCGCATCAGCCGTGAATTTGAGGAGCAAAAACTGAGCGGTAAGGCCCTCGTTGAGTGGAATTACCAGCGGTATATGCGTGATTATCTGGCCACGGCCAACTCACTGGACCGCAATATCGGCAAGCTGCTTGACTATCTGGATAAATCGGGGCTGGCTAAAAATACAGTCGTGGTCTACACCTCCGATCAGGGCTTTTATCTGGGCGAACACGGCTGGTTCGACAAGCGCTGGATATACGAAGAATCGCTGAAAACACCGTTTGTAATCCGGTATCCGGGTGTTATCAAACCTGGCACTCAGGTTCGTCATGTGGTATCGAATGTCGACTGGGCACCTACGTTGCTCAACATCACCGGCACGGCTGTTCCCGCTGATTTTCAGGGTAAATCATTCCTGCCGGTGCTGACCAACGCTAAAGCAGGCTGGCAGGATCAGGCGTATTATCACTATTACGAATATCCGGAGCCGCACCATGTGTCGCCGCACTTCGGGCTACGGACCGACCGCTACACGATTGCCCGGTTCTACGGCCCCGAAAATTTCTGGGAGCTATACGATATTCAGAAAGACCCGCAGAACCTGAAAAACCTGTACGGCACCAAAGGCTACGAAACGATTACGGCCAGCCTGAAAGCACAGCTGAAAGCACACATCGTGAAGAACAACGACGACGAAGCGCTGAAGCTGTTCGAAAGCAGCCCGCGGTAGCGTGTTGTTGGCGGTACCTGTCTGTTATCGTTACCAATAGCTGGCTGGTACTGCCTATACAAGGTGAACGGATAAGGTCTTGATGACGATTGCCATTGCCGGCGAAAGCGCTTATTTTTGTTAGAAACACGCTCGAAATATGCCTGCAAAAGATGCATACCATTATGTGGTATTACAGCGGTTTGGCGTTTTTTTGATTGTTTTTGATGAGAAGGAAGAAAGGGTTGACAAATGGATAAAATAACTGAGTACAAGACGATTGTAAGTGCCCTTGTTACGGAGATCGCAGAAATGACACCTGCTGATGAACAGGCAGAAACTCAACTGATTATTGATAATGAACGGGGACACTACCTTTTATTCTCTGTCGGTTGGCAACAAAATCGTCGTGAGTACCTGCCCTTTGTGCATATAGATATTCAGCCTAACGGCAGGGTTTATATTCAGCATGATGGAACAGACCTGAAAATCGCGTTGCTTCTGGTCGAAAAAGGTATTCCAAAGCAAGATATTGTCCTCGCTTTTCAGGCCCCGCATCGTCGTCATTTAATCGGCGAATTTGCCGTGGCGTAATTACGTGAGCTTCTTGTCTTTCAGCGTAAAATTGTTGCCGTCGCGGAGGATGTGCACCAGCAGATTCTCGATGAAAATCTCGTGGCGGGCCCGTTCGACGGTTTTGTTCGGGTCGTCGAGGCTGCGGCCGTCGATGATGGTTACCAGCCCCGACCCGATTACTTCCACGCTGCTGCCTTTGCGGACCAGAATACCGGTGTCTTCTTCCAGACCGATACCAATGTGGGTCGGGTGGTTGGCTACGGCAATGGCCAGCCGCCGGAAACGGCCGCGTACCAGAAAATGGGTGTCAATAATGGCGTTATGAATCAGCGACAGCCCCGGATACAGCAACACATCCGGTTTCAGCGGGTCGGCGCCGGGGTAGAGCATGAGATCGGTCATGGCCATGGCCCCGGCGCTGGTTCCGGCAATCACAAATTCGTCGTTTACGTAGCGCTGATGCAGCAGCGACGCAAATGCTGATTCGCGGAACACACTCGTGAGTTTAAACTGATCACCACCCGAAAACAAGACCGCACCAGCCGTGGCGATACGGGCCAGACACTCTGGTTTGTCGACATGCTCGTGGCTGGTCGGGTGCATGAGCCGGACGTTAGGGAACCCCAGTTTCCGGAATGCCCGCTGATACCGCACGCCCACTTCCTCCGGAATGCTCGATGCGGTCGTAATCACTTCGATAAACGCATTCGGATTTTTTACTTCCGACACAATCCGGCGCAGAATGCCCGATGTCATGAAGCTTTGTACGGTGTCCTGTGCATGAACCGGTTTATGTCGCAGGCTCTTGGCTTCATTGCCGCCAATCGCAATCAACGTTCCTTTAATCTGCATAATACAAAAGTAAAACCCTCGCCGGCAGATCCGCGCTGAAAACAGATTACCTGATTCAACCGCCCCGGCCTCAGGCTCTGGTCCTATACCTACAGACTCTTTTGGGCCGGTTTTGTTAAACAAATTGCACAAATGTTAGTTTGAACAGGACGAAAAGTGCCCAAATTACTCGACGTATGAACATTGTAGATATCCGCTGCTTCCGGGGACCCAACTACTGGTCGATCCGGCATCCGAAGCTGGTGGCCATGACCCTTGATCTTGACGAACTTGAACAGTCGCCGACCAACACCATTCCGGGCTTTTACGAGCGCCTGAAAACGTTAATTCCGTCTCTGTATGAACACCGTTGTTCAAAAGGGTATCCCGGTGGTTTTTTTGAGCGCGTGCAGGAAGGAACCTGGATGGGCCATGTGATCGAACACATTGCGCTGGCGATTCAGACGCTGGCCGGTATGGACTGTGGATTCGGCAAAACCCGTGGTACCGGTAAAGAAGGTGTTTATCAGGTTGTGTTTGCGTATGTGCATGAGGAAGCAGGGCGGTATGCCGCCGAAGCCGCTGTCCGGATTGCCCGGGCCCTGATCGATAACCAGCCTTATGAACTGGCAGATGACATCAACAGGCTTAGACAGCTCTGTGCGGCCAGCCAGCTTGGCCCCAGTACGCGGGCTATCGTAGACGCCTGTACGGAAAAAAATATTCCGCATATCCGCCTGAGTCATGACTCGTATATACAACTGGGTTATGGCGCCCGGCAGAAGCGTATCCGCGCCACGATGACGAGTCAGACGAGTGTGATTGCGGTGGAGCTGGCCTGCGACAAGGCCGAAACCAAGCGGTTGCTCGATCAGGAAGGCATTCCGGTGCCGCAAGGGGAGATTGTTTATACTCCGGAAGCATTGCACGATGCTCTTAACCGGGTCGGTTTCCCGCTGGTGGTCAAACCGCTCGACGGCAATCACGGGCGCGGGGTAACGACCTGCATCGAAACCGCTGAGGAAGCAGAACAGGCTTTTCACCGCGCACAGGCCCACAGTAAGGCTGTGATTGTGGAGCAATTCATCAAAGGCAACGATTACCGCCTGTTGGTCATTGACTATAAACTTCAGGCAGCAGCCCTGCGTATGCCGGCCTCCGTAACCGGCGACGGCAAACAGACGATCCGCGAGCTGATACAACAGGTAAATGACGACCCACGCCGGGGCGACGACCATGAAAACGTGCTGACGCGGATCGGGATGGATGATTGTGTAATGGCCTTGTTACGCCGTCAGCATCTGACGCTGGATACCGTACCCGGGCCCGGCCGTGTACTGATGCTGAAGAAAACGGCCAACATCAGTACCGGTGGTACGGCATCAGACGTAACCGACATTGTCCATCCGGCTATGGTGGCTATGGCCGAACGCATTGCACGCCTGATCGGACTGGATATTTGCGGCATCGACCTGATTGCAGAGGACATCACGCAGGAACCCGCCTGCAATGCGCTGGCAGTCATTGAGGTAAACGCCGCCCCTGGTTTCCGGATGCACACCCATCCGTCGGAAGGCAAGGCCCGTCCGGTTGGCAGGGCGGTGGCGAATATGCTGTTTCCCGATAATGAAACAGGCCGGATTCCGGTAATTGCCATTACGGGTACCAATGGCAAAACCACGACTACCCGGCTGACCGCTCACTTGTTCCGTCAGAGTAACAGAAAGGTTGGTTATACAACAACAGACGGGGTGTATATCGGTCAGCAGTGTATTGAACAGGGCGACTGTACCGGACCGGGCAGTACCCGTAAGGTCTTGCAGGATCCTTCGGTAGAGGTAGCGGTGCTGGAGTGTGCGCGGGGTGGCTTGCTGCGGTCAGGACTTGCGTTCGATCAGTGCGATGTCGCTGTTGTGACGAACGTTGCCGCTGACCATCTGGGGCTAAATAATATCAACACGCTCGAAGACATGGCGCATGTCAAACGTGTGGTGCCCGAAACGGTGAAACCGGACGGGTATGCGGTGCTGAACGCCGATAACGAGTACACGTACCGGATGCAGGAGCGGTTGCGGTGCCGGATTGCGCTGTTCAGTACGCAGCCGGACAATCCGCTTATCGAACAGCATTGCGCAACCGGCGGTCTGGCGGCGGTTATTGACCGGGGCTTTGTGGCTGTTCGTCAGGGCGATCAGCTAACACAGCTGATCGAGCTGACGGCGGTACCGCTGTCGTTCAACGGCAAAGCTGTGTTTATGATTGAGAATATACTGGCGGCAACCTTGGCAGGATATTGTCAGGGGCTGACGGCGGAAGACATTGCCGAAGGGCTGCGGACGTTTATCCCGTCGGGGACGAATACGCCTGGCCGCATGAACCTGTTTCCGTTTAATGATTTTTCGGTACTCATTGACTACGCTCATAATCCGCACGGATTGCAGGCGCTCGGGCAGTATATCCGGCAGGTTGAGTCAACGCACAAGGTAGGCATCATTACCGGTGTCGGCGACCGGCGCGACGACGATATTCTGGCGTTAGGGCAGATTGCGGCGACTCTTTTCGATGAGATTATTATCCGTCTGGATGAAGACCGGCGGGGGCGCTCGCCGGAGGAGTTAATCGCCGTACTGACCGACGGAATCCGGTTGGGCGATGAGCGAAAACCGATCCGGTGTATCCCGGACGAACTGGAAGCCTTAAGCTATGCCATCCGGCATGCCCGTTCGGGGAGTTTGATTGTCCACCTGACCGAAAAAGTGAAGCGGGCCATTGAGGTGGTTGTGCAGGCAAGGGCCCAGGAAGAAGCCTATGGTTTGGTCAGGACGGTTTAGAAAACGGATACAAAAAACGGCAGGCTCCGCGACGGAGCCTGCCGTTTTCCGAATCAGATACCTCAGGCTGCTACATGCGGATTTTGCCGCATTTTATGATAGGTGGCAATCGCGCCTAACATAAGTACCGGAATATGACGAAAACGTGAATCTGCTTTCAATTCCTTGAGGCTCGAAAAGGTATCAGAATTTGTATGATATTGATCCAGGAAGATTAACTGGGGCCACTGCGCAGCAGGCTGGCTGAGAAGGGCTTTCATCATGCACGTATAGGTCGGTTGCATAATGAGTTCGTGTGCCGGATATTGAGCTTGTAATTGTTGGCGTAAGGTATTGATTTCTTGACGGTTTCTGTTCGTCACAACCACTATTTTACTCATTGATTTGATGCAGGATACGGAGTCTGTAAAATCTTTTATAAAGATAGGGGAAATAGCCGTCAAAAACGAACAATCCGGAGAAAAGATGAGGGAATGGGATTATTTGTAATAAAACGTGTATGGACACGAATCGTATCCATACACTCGTTTTATACTATTCAAATATAGCATACCGGATCGACCGGCTAGTATACGCGCTCAAAAATGGTAGCAATGCCCATGCCGCCACCGATGCAGAGCGTCGATAGACCGACCTGTTTGCCCGTACGTTCGAGTTCGTCGAGGAGGGTAGCAGAAATAATGGCACCGGTAGCACCGAGCGGATGACCAAGGGCTATAGAGCCGCCGTTGACATTTACCTTGCTGTGGTCGACACCGAAAACGTCCATAAACAACATCGGAATAGCGGCAAAAGCTTCGTTCACCTCAAACAGGTCGATGTCGCTGATGCGCATACCGGCTTTTTTGAGCACTTTCTGCGTGGCCGGAATCGGGCCGGTAAGCATGATGGTAGGCTCGGAGCCAACCACCGCAAAGGCCTTGATCCGGGCGCGTGGCGTTAAACCGGCCTGTTCGCCAAATGCCCGACTGCCAATCAGCAGCCCGGCCGCTCCATCGACAATCTGTGAGGAGTTACCGGCGTGGTGTACGTGGTTAATTTGGGCCAGTCCGGCATATTTCAGCAGGGCGAGCGCATCCATTCCCATTTTTCCCATGTTGGCAAACGCCGGTTTCAGGGCAGACAGGCTTTCGACGGTCGTGCCGGACCGGACGCCTTCGTCACGGTCCAGTACAGGAATACCAATGGAATCTTTGAGCGGGACCAGGGTACGGGCAAAGCGGTTGTCCTGTTGCGCTGCCACCGCCCGCCGGTACGATTCAGCGGCAAACGTATCGACATCCTGACGGCTGTACCCTTGTTGGGTGGCAATCAGGTCGGCCGAGATACCTTGAGGAACAATGTTATGGCGGGCGACAATCTGCGGATTCATGAACAGCGCGCCGCCGTCGGAGCCCATCGGCACCCGCGACATCGATTCTACGCCACCCGCAACCACGGCGTCGACCTGGCCCGACATCACATAGGCGGCTGCCATATTAATAGCCTCAAGGCCCGACGAGCAAAAGCGGTTGAGCTGTACTCCCGCTACCGACTCGGCGTAACCGGCCTCCAGCACGGCGGTCCGGGCAATATCAGCGCCCTGTTCGCCGATGGGGGTTACGCAGCCCATAATCACGTCATCGACCAATGAGGTGTCGAGAGTATTTCGGTCGCGGAGTGATTGTAACACGCTGGTCAGCAGCTGAATGGGCTGAATGTCGTGTAAGGCCCCGTCGCTTTTGCCACGGCCACGCGGTGTCCGGACGGCGTCAAAAATAAATGCATCTGCCATAAATACGTCTATGCTGCGCGGGCAATCTGAAAGTCTGCTACAGGAGCCACGAATATATATGCTTTTTTAACAGGTACTCCATAAAAATCAATATCGGTTTCTAACCAGCCCATATCACTGCTCATACTCATAAATGAATCCTTTGGCATAAGCGAGTTATCCATCATTTTGATAGCGGCGAGGTTGGCTAATTCATCCTTCGATAAGGTACTTTGCACTTCGCTAACTAAAAAACGTAGTGTTTCAACAGATGCATAATCAATCCAGGGAGCAGCCACCAACAGATCCCAGGCAATTGTATCTTCTGGTAACACTAATGCAAATAGGGTAAAATCTCCCTTTTGTGCCGCAAGTCTGCCGGCAAGTTGTCCTAACTTTTTCACCATCTCTTTCATAGTTTTCTCAGTAGGATTTGAACTGCCTCAATCATTGTGCGGGCAGATTGTTGTGTTTGTGTGCCAATTCTTGAATGACGAAATTCAGGCCTCCATAAACTAACCAGTGACCACTCCGTAAATAGCTCTCGCTGGATCATTGCCTGTCTGCCGGATAGCTTTAGCAACAGGGTCAAATCATGCGTCCTGAAACTTTGCAGACCGTTAAATTCATTATTTGTCTCCGGAAAACCATCCCAATGTAATGATATGCAGATGCGATATTTTAGTTTAAGTTCGAGCGCATAGCCACACAAGTAAGCAGCGCTGTCATAGCGATGATTATCGAGCAATAACCTCGCATCCTGCAAGCGTGCCGTTGCAATGCGTTTAAGTTCAGATTTAAGCAGCATGTACGATGGGGGAATCCGAATGGTAATCTAAACAAAAATACAAAAATTACCTCAGCAAATCCTGAAGCGCATCGGTCAGGTTCGGGAAGCCATAGCGGAAGGTGGTTTCTTCCTTAATGCGTTTGTTAAGAACATTGCTGCTGCCCAGTACGGCGATGGCCATTTCGCCGAATAGCAGCTTAATGCCAAAGGCCGGAATGTTGGGCATAAACAACGGTTTGTGCAGGATACCGGCAATCTGTTTCGTCAGCGATTCATTCGTTACCGGTCCGGGGGCGACGCCGTTATAGACACCCTGCCAGCTGCTGTCCTCCAGCGCCTGCATGTACATCCGGCAAATGTCATCCACGTGAATCCACGACATATACTGCTGTCCGGAACCCAGCGGCGCTCCCACGCCGAGCTTGATCGGCTGGGCGATTTTAGGCAGGGCGCCGCCTTCCATGGTCAGCACCACGCCCGTCCGGATTTTGACGGTCCGGATGCCGAGGGCGGCCACCTGGTCGGCGGAGCGCTCCCATAGGCGCACTACCTGTGCCATAAAGTCGGTGCCTGCCGGACTGGTTTCGACCTGCGGCCGGTCGCCCGAATCGCCACCGTAATAGCCGATTGCCGATGAGGAGACAAAGGCTTTGACGTGGTGTTTGTGGCTGGCCAGTGCTGTTGCCAGCAGGGCTGTCGATTGCGTACGGCTTTCGATGATTTCCTGTTTGCGGGCGTCGGTCCAGCGTTCATCGGCAATACCGGCTCCGGCCAGGTGGATGATGTAATCAGCTGTTTCGATGGCTTTCGGATCGATGATACCCTTTTTGATATCCCAGGTATATACCGTTACGCCCGGAACCGGTTTGGCTGAGCGGCTGAGCAGGCTCACGGCATAGCCTTTTTCCTGAAGCAGTTGGGTTAAGCGGCGGCCGATGGTGCCGGTGCCACCGGTTAAAAGTACGGTTTGCGACATAAAGCATTGCGGTTGTCAGTAGTAAGACTAACTAACGGGTAGCGGGAGTTGTTTTAGCACAAAGAAGCTACAACAGAACCGATGTCGGGTTTATAAATCGGGTTGAATTCTTGATTGCACAGTTTATTTATGTTTACTTTGAATAGGTAAGAATGGCTTTGTGTACCAGACTATGAGACAAATAACACTCAATATACCCGATAGTGAATTCCCCTTTTTTATGAAGTTAGTTAACTCTCTTCCATTCGTTCAGGTCGCTGATCCTGAACAATTAGATATGAAGCTGACCTCATCGCAACGAGAAACGTGGCAGCTGATCAAAAACGGGTTTGATGAATTTAAGGAGGTGAAACAAGGTAAGCGCCGTGCACGTCCTGTTCAGGATTTACTTGATGATTTAGAAGATTGACAATGGTACAGATTTATACCATTGAGAACTTTGACAGGGAATTTAAGCGGCTTGCGAAAAAGTATGCTTCGCTGAAAAGTGATCTGAAAGTATTGATTGAAAAGCTACAGGAAGAACCTGCGCATGGTATATCTTTGGGAAGCAACACGTACAAAATACGCCTTGCTATTGCATCAAAGAATAGAGGGAAAAGCGGAGGAGCAAGAGTAATTACCTACTTTGTAAATCAGGATAACGAAGTTTTTTTACTTTCCATTTATGATAAATCTGAGCGGGCTGATATTCCTGATAGCGTATTGCAAGAGCTGATTCAGGAAGTTCTATCATCTAAGTAAGAGCAACCAGACAACATAAAAAAAGCGAGCCCGTATGAGCTCGCTTTTCTGTTAGAACCGTAGCCGGACACCGGCCAGAAAATTGCGGGTCGCCTGCGGGAAATACCAGTTATCGGCCTGCACCTTACCCTCGCTGATATACGCATACGTATAGCCGTTCGACTCGTACAGCTCGCTGAACAGGTTGTTGAGCAAGAGCGTAAATTCAATCGTATCGGCAAATTTCGGTTTCAGGGTGTAAATCAGCCGGATATCGTTCACAAAATACGGGTTCAGCTTGCGGCTCTCGTTCTGCGTATTGTCGAGGTACTGCTTCCCTACATACTTCGTCAACAGGCTCAGCTCCAGATTTTTGACGGGCGTATACATGAACTGCGAACCGGCAATGACCGATGGCGAGAACGAAATATCGGTGTTCGTATGCGTGATTGCCCGCTGATCGCCGGTATCGAAGTTGTCGAGGTACTCGGTGAAGGTCTTCACTTTATTCTGGCTAAACGTAGCATTGACATTCCAGCGCCATTGCCGCGACAATACCGTGGCCAGTTCCAGTTCAACACCGGCACGGTAACTGTTCGGTACATTCACACGGTTGTAGGCCCCGACATCGTTGATCTGACCCGTCAGCACCAGCTGGTTGCGGTAGTTCATGTAATAGGCATTGGCCGTAAAGGCGTACCGCTGCGCCTGCCGCTTAAACCCGGCTTCCCAGTCATACAGGCTTTCGTGTTTCGGCCGGCTGGTCGGCGTGCTTTGGGTATAGTCGTCGCGGTTCGGCTCCTTGTTGCCGACACCAAACGACCCATACAGTGTATTCTGGTCGTTGATGGTATAGGTCAGACCGGCCTTCGGGTTGAAAAACGACAGGCTGGCATCCTGCGTCACGTTCTGTAACTGGCTGTTGAAACCCAGGAACGAATAGTTAACCGTCCGGACCTGCAGGTCGACAAAGCCGTTCAGCCGCGTTGCCAGTTGATAGAAAGCTTTGCCGTAGAGGTTAAAATCGGTCTTTGTTGCATCGTCGTCGTAATACCGCTGGCGGATGTTGCTGGTGCTGGCAAAGCGGGCCCAGATGATTTCGCCGTAGTGTTTGCCTTTGTACTGGTTCCAGCCACCACCGAAGTTGGCCGTGAGCCGCCCGCGTCCGTTGTAGTCGAGCGAGAATACGGAGCCATAGAAGTCATTGTCAAGCCACCGCCGGCGGATGATGTCGGTCGTCCGGATGGTGTCGCGGCCGATGATCACGTTCGGCAAGCTGTATTTCGACAATTTCTCGCCCTCGCGGTATTGTTCGTAATAACCACGGCCTTTGGTATAAAACGCCGACACATTCAGCCGCCAGCTGCGGCTCAGTTCATGCGAGGTAATGAGCTGATACTGATCCTGCTGATAGTTGTCGGTTTCGTTGTCGTAGGTGTATTCGTTATACCGCCGGTTGGTCGCCAGAATCGCTTCCGGTACACCGTTCCAGGCCTGATAGGTTTGCTCCTTTCCCGAGAACACGTTCAGGCGGACAAAGCTTTTCTTGCCGTACCAGCCGCCGGACACATAAAACGATTTCAGGTCAGAAAAGGCGCGGTCGATGTAGCCGTCGGACTTGATCGCCGACAGGCGGGCATCCATCACAAAGCCACCTTTCAGCAAGCCCGAACTGGCCAGAATATTGGCTTTACGGGTATTGAAGGACCCACCCGACAGGTTTACTTCGGCCAGCGGTTCGCGGTTCAGCTGGTTGGTCTGTACATTCAGCGAAGCGCCGAACGCACCTGCCCCGTTGGTTGAGGTGCCAACCCCGCGCTGGATTTGAATGCTGCTGACCGACGACGAAAAATCGGGCATGTTCACCCAGAATGTTCCTTGTGATTCGGCATCGTTGTACGGAATCCCGTTCAGCGTTACGTTGACGCGGGTCGCATCAGAACCACGGATACGAATGCCCGTATAGCCGACACCGGCTCCGGCATCTGAGGTCGTCACGACCGATGGCGTAAAGTTGAGCATCATCGGCAGGTCCTGGCCCAGATTCAGCTTGCGGATGTCGCGCTGCGTCACGTTGGTATACGCCACGGCTGACTTTTCGTTGGCGCGGGTAGCCGACACAACCACTTCATCGACCGCAACCACGCTCTTTTCCAGCGATACGTTGAGGCTTTGATTCTGGCTGATTGTGACCGGTTGGGTAACGGGTTCGTACCCGACAAGCGAAATCCGGAGCTGGTAAGTGCCCTTCGGCAGGTTGGTGAGCTTGTAGGCTCCGCCGGCGTCGGCGATAGCGCCCTTGAAG
Organism: Arsenicibacter rosenii; assembly: GCF_001870735.1. GTDB lineage: Bacteria > Bacteroidota > Bacteroidia > Cytophagales > Spirosomataceae > Arsenicibacter > Arsenicibacter rosenii. The sequence continues at coordinate 521,193 of NZ_MORL01000002.1, forward strand.
GTTCCTTCAATGGCAACGGCGGCGCCCGGTAAGGTTCCGCCCCCGGCGTCCTTTACGGTTCCGGATAAGGTAAACTGTGCCCATGCCGGCAGCGCAAACAGGCCAAGCCACAGGGCAAGAAACACACGATAGGTTGTTGTGTTTTTCATTAACTATGAAAAATGCAACGAACAGGTATAGGGGCTGTACCTATCGTTCAGTGAAAAATCAGGATGTATTCAGTGCTACCAGATAACGATGGAATCAGCATCGTCCCGTTTCTGACGGTTTCAGCGTTGCTTCTGATTCAAGACAATGCATGAAAATACGTCGAAACGTAGCTACTTTCCCTTCGCCGGCATTACCCGGATCAGGTTCGATGGGTATAATCTCAGCCCGTTGTATTAAGGCACCCCTTTAAGATTAGCAGCTACAAAGATAACGGAATTTTACAAATTCCGGATGATGGTCTTGGTTGTGGATACCGGTTATTTAATACGGGTGGTTGCCGGTAGCGAACATTACCACCGGCAACCCTGATAAGCGTCAGGAAGTTAGCCGGTTATTTCGAGCCGCCATATTTAGCCGGCTGGGGCTGGTTTGTGCCGGTCGTGGCGGTTTTCTTCAGAAACTGGCGCAGGTGTTCGTTGCTGGTGGCCAGATCTTCCTTGCGCAGGTACATCATGTGACCGCTCCGGTAGCCTTCCCAGCTGATCCGGTCTTTCAGTTTACCACCCGCGTCGATCTGCCACATGTTGTATTTGGCATTGAAATAATCGCAGGCCCCGTCGTAGTAGCCCGATTGCACCAGTACGTGCAGGAAGGGGTTCATCGCCATCGCCTGACGCAGGTTTTCGCCGGTCTGATTGCCGTCGTTATTCCACGGACGGACAGGCCCGAACATAAAGTAATTCAGGTCGGTTTTGTAGTTCAGCTCCTCACGCATATACTGGTTAATGGCCGGAGTAAACGAGTGTAGCCACGAGGTTAACTCGGCATTATAGTCCGGAGCCATGCCCGCGTCGCGGCTGTCGATGCCTAGGTAACGGGAATCCAGACGGCCAACGGTATAGCCACGGTCGCGCAGCAGCTCTTTCCAGAAAAAACTGGCCGGAATATCCATATTCAGCTGGCTGACCACCTTATCCGACAAACCCGAGTACCGGGCGACTTTCGCCGTAATTTCCTTTCGTTTCTGGTCGCTCAGGGCGCCGCCCATCGTTAGTGCCGGCAGGTATTCCTGAACGGTAAACGTCTCTACTTCAGGCAACACGTCGGTCAGGTCTTTTTTCTGAAGATCGGCCGGAAGCGCCTTATGATACCAGGCGGTGGCGGCATAGTAAGGCAGCATCAGGGCCGATTTTGCCGGTCCGTCGCGTTTGATGCCCAGATCGGTCGGCGATACCAGAATGACCCCGTTCAGATACATCCAGTGGCTGTTCTGTAATTCGAGGGCCAGCCCCGACACCCGCGTTGTCCCGTAGCTTTCGCCGATCAGGTATTTGGGAGATGCCCAGCGGTTATACCGGCTCACGAAGGTATTGATCCAGTCGGCCAGGTACTTAATGTCGGCATTCACACCAAAGAATTTTGCCGTTGGTACGTCCTTGCCGGCTGTCCGCGAAAAGCCGGTGTTGACGGGATCTACATACACAATATCCGCCACATCAAGAATCGAGTTCGGGTTGTCGCGCATACCATAAGGCTGTACCGGATAGCCTTCATCATCAATTTTCAGGATGCGCGGGCCGGTATAACCGATCATCATCCAGACCGAGGCCGTTCCGGGGCCCCCGTTAAACGAAATCACCAGCGGGCGGGTTGAGCGGTCATTGACGTCCGAACGTTCAAAGTAGGTAAAAAACACACCGGCAATGGCCTTCCCGTCTTCGTCCCATACCGGAATGGTACCGGCCGTAGTTTTGTAGGGTACTTTCTGGCCCTTGATCGTTACTTCGCCTTTAGTGACCACCTGGGCATCAAGGTTGAGTGTCCGGGCCGACGCCCCGGCTTTTTCGGTTTTGGGCGCAGGTGCCTCCGCAGAGGGGGCTGCCGGCTTTTGAGCAAAGCTGGTCAGCATCAGGCAGCCGCCAGCCAGAGTAAGTAGTAGTTTGTTCATAGAGTGAATGAGCGATAGAGTGAATGAGTGATAGAGTGAATGAGTGATAGAGTGAAAGAGCGAATGAGTGATCGGGCATTCGCTCTTTCACTCTTTATCACTTTCACTCTTTAGTATCAGTATTTTCCTCTGATTTTGGGTTTAATCTGATTGTCGTACAGGATACGCAGGGCGGCGTGGGTTTCGGCCGGGAGCGGGGGCAGGAGCGAGGCCTCGCCGTTGGTCTGTACCTGCGGTACTTTGGTTGCGCCGGGAATCACCGTCGTGACGGCGGGGTGGTCCAGAATCCAGCGGATTGCCCAGGCCGCCAGCCGGTCATCGGGCATGAGTGCGGCGATGGCCTGCGTCAACACTACACCATCCTCAAAGGCAACACCGGAGAACGTTTCGCCGACGTTGAATTTTTCGCCGTTGGCATTGTAGTGGCGGTGGTCGGAGGGGGCAAACTGCGTCTGATGCGTAAACTTACCCGACAGCAAGCCGCTCGCAAGCGGCACCCGCACAATGAGGGACACGCCTTTTTCCTGCGCGAGCGCAAAAAACTCGTCGCTCAGATGCTGACGGAACAGGTTAAAAATGATTTGCAGGGAGGCCAGTCCGTCCTGTTGCAGGCAGATCATGGCTTCTTCGGCGGTTTCGACGCTCACGCCCCAGTGGCGGATTAGTTTTTCGTCCTGCAACCGGCGGAGGTGATCGAACACATCACCCTTTTGCAGTTCTTCGGTCGGGATACAGTGCAGTTGTTCCAGAAAAAGCTGATCGAGCTGCAGATTACCGAGCGAAGATTCTACCTGCTGCCGCATGGTGTCGTAGGTAAAGTTCCGGGGCCAGCCAAAGCCATTGTCCGACCGCCGGCCGAGCTTGGTCGCGACCAGCATAGGCAGCGATGTTTGTTTGAGGAACTTCCCGATGGTCCGTTCGCTGATGCCCGTGCCGTAAACGTCGGCTGTGTCAATGAAATTTCCGCCCTGATCGGCATAGGCCTGCAGGATGGCGAAGGCGTCGTTTTCCGGAATCGTGCCCCAGTCGGCGCTGCCAAGCTGCCAGGTGCCGAGGCCAATTTCAGAAATTAATTCAGTCTGGAAGGATCGTTTAGGTAAAACCATGTAAAGGAATGAGAAACATGCGGTTTAAACCCCGAATATACATAACAGGCTAATAGAATGGTTGTTGGCGGACCTTAAAATGGCTGGCGTTGGTATGGTATACCGGCAGCAGAGGGCACAAAAAAAGCATGCTTTACAAAGCATGCTTTTTGCATTAACTAGCTATATCTTAGAATTAAGCCCGTTTTACATTCACTGCATTCAGGCCTTTTCTGCCTTGCTCAACATTGAAGCTAACTTTGTCGTTTTCACGAATGTCATCAATAAGACCGGAAACGTGCACAAAAATATCGGCGCCACCGTTAGCTGGGGTAATGAAGCCAAACCCTTTGGTCTCATTGAAAAATTTAACTGTTCCTTCTTGCATTTTTTTATTGTTTGCGGCAAATAACGAACCAATAAATGATATTTCCTAATCCTGGGGCAGGAATTTATATTTTTATTTATTTGATTGTCAAGGCCGTCATTTATGTAAGCTATTTTTGCATATAGCTGACCCTAAACGCAACTTATTCGTAAAATGTTTGGTTGTACCATAAATGTGGCCCGCTTCAGTCGAAACACGGTAACCTGTTTTCGACCCGAGCGGGCCACATTGGCTATGCACAGCAGTGTAGTATTTTTTTAACAAAACAGGGTATTCATGGGTAGATCGCAGGAAACGTTTTCAAAAAAAGAAAAAGAAAAAGCCAGACATAAGAAACGGCAGGACAAAGAACAGAAAAAAGAAGAGCGCAAAGCGAATGCCGCAAAAGGCCAGGGCCTGGATATGATGCTGGCGTATGTAGATGAAAACGGTAATCTGACGACAACCCCTCCTGACCCACGTAACAAGAAAACGGTAGATGCCGGCAGTATTTCCATCGGCGTTGACCGGCAGGAAGCAACCGCGGCTGTTGCCGAGCGGAAAGGTGTCGTGACGACATGGCTCGACACAAAAGGGTACGGATTTATTAAAGATACGCAATCGCAACAAAGTATCTTCTTTCATAAAAACGGGCTTATTGACGATATTCGCCAGCAGGATAAAGTAAGTTTTCAGATTGAGACAACCCCGAAAGGCCCGAGTGCCGTCGAGGTGCGTAAACTCGGCTGATAACGCAGATTGGTTTGTGCTTACCGTCGGGGTTACAGAGCGATGTGTAGCCTTTTACCATGTGTTTACATTTCCTCTGTTTTAACCAAACGAAACTTATGCAAAAGCTGACTGTAAAAGAACGTCAGAAGGCTGCTCATCAGGCTGTTGAGGCCAGTAAAATGCCTTATTTAGTACGCAATATGCCTAAAACGATTCTTTATCTGACGGAAGAGCAGGCCGCAAAGCGTTTCGATCTGATCCCGCAATTCCGGAAGCCGGCCAACTGAACAGACTTGATAAGCATGCGCTTGTTCTATTATTATAATTAAATCCTCTATGAACAAACAGGAATACATTCAGCAAGTGGCTGAATGGGCCAGAATTCGTGGCTACACTGATATCAAAGCAAATGCCGAGGGCTTCAGCAAGCCCGGAGGGTATGGCCGTCAGCAGGATGGCGAATCGTTCGTGCCGGATGTTACTGGAATACAGTCAGGTGCACGGACCTACTTTGAAGTCATGCTGAAGACCAGCGATAAGGATTACCTGACTGCGAAACTGAAACTGCTACATCAATTGACGATCATAAACGGCGGTAAACTCTTTCTGATGGCTCCGAAAGGGCATTCTATGTTTGCTAAAAACATTCTGGAAGGCAGTCGGATCAACGCCGAAATCGTTGCGCTGCCTGAACGCCGGAAATAAGGCACAGGGCTTATGCCGGCGTTCATCAGGCGCTTCAGGCAAAGAGAACGGTGTCAACTATCCATCATACAAACGCCCGGATTGGCTCCCTGCCGATCCGGGCGTTTTTGTTCCTGTGGCTGTGTTGGCTGTGTTTAAACAGGTGGATGATCAACAATAATAGACCGGCAGATTTGTCGGCCTTATTCTTCCGGAACGCAAAAGCCCCGTTTTAAAAGCGTTCCGGAAGAATAAAGAGGGTACGTCGCTGCGTAAGCGACTGTCTAGTTTTTCTTTTTTAGTGCCATAGCGTGCCGTTTAGTCCCAGAACAATACCTAACCATAAACCAAAAAGAAAAACCAGCCCACTAATGAGTCGGGCAGGCAGCTTGTTCCAGCCGTTCAGATGCGCAAAAAAATCCAGGAAGGCCGAAAACGCTCCACCGGTTGCGCCGGCCAGCGGAACAATAATCAACGGCTTCGCCATCCAGTAAGCGCCCCATTCCGGATGCGGGTGTTTTACCCCCGACAAAAAAAGACTGATCACGGCCAGGGCAATACCCGCACCGGTTAACGCCCGGATCATTACTGATTGCCGGCTGAGCTGCCTGAACGCATTTGTAGGGTACATATTCAGTTGGTTTAATGATTTTACGTTAATTAATCAGCTATTAAAAGAACTTTGCTTCTCAAAGTTTATGTGGCTGCGCTTCCGGATTTGCCCCGCAATCATATTTTATTGTTTAGAAGGCCCGGCCTGATGGTATCGGGCCAGACAATCGTCGAGGGAGCGACCCTGCTGATGAATGCAGTCGCAGAAGGCCTGACAGGCCTGCGGGTTGTCACTACCGGCACATTGAGTGAGACAATCCCGGGTGTGGTTGCGCGGTTTCAAATCAAAGCCGGTCAGGAGTAAGCACGCAATTAACAGCACTGTAGCGGCAACACCGGCAAAAAAGCGAACCGGAAACGTGCGGAAGGTGGCTGGAAGCATGGGCCGTGCAGGCTGCTCCGGCAACCGGTTGAAAGGGAAAATATACTTCAGCTTGTCATAATCCCAGCATAACAGATACAAATTCGCCAGTACCATCAACGGAGACGTCAGCAGGGACCCGTCGAACCGGACTGCTACCGATAAAACAAAGATGTTGAGGATAATGGGGAAATAAATGAGTGCGCCAAGTGTCGCCATCCGTGGGATCAGCAGGAAAAAAGCAGCCGTCATCTGCAATACCCCGATAAACGGATAATAGAATCCTGTTTTGTGTAATGCTTCCAGATAATGCCCCATCGGGTGGTTAACCGAGAGCGACGTAAATCGCTCGCCCATGATTTTGGTAAACCCCGATGGCAAAAAACCAGCCGCCAGTGCGATGCGGTTAAAAACCGTAAAGTACCAGAACCACCGGTTTTGCTTCACAGATGCATGCAGTTGGTCGAGGGCTGTCGAGATAGGCATAAGAGACCGATAGTCTTTTATTGGATACTTTTAAAGTACTTTGTAATGCAAAGTTAACAGGCAAACATAAAAAGACAAGCATTCTGCAAAAAAAATGTCCGGTTGGCTGTTGCGGCCAACCGGATAGCAAATGCTTAAGCCTCAACTTCTTCGAGGCTTGGATAATCGATATAGCCTTTACTGCCCGGAGTATAGAATGTACCAAAATCAGGCTGGTTCAGCGCCGCGCCGGTTTTCAGCCGGTCAACAAGGTCAGGGTTTGCGATGAATGGGCGGCCGAAGGCAATGAGGTCTGCTTTTCCTGCCTGAAGGGTAGCTTCTGCGCGGGCCAGATCATAGCCGCCGCTCAGAATCAGTGTGCCTGTATACGCCGCGCGGATGGTGTCAACAATAGACTGATCAACGGCCGGTGCGCCCATAGAAGCATGATCGACCAGGTGAATGTAAGTAACAAACGGGTTAAGCTGCTCAGCCAGATAGGCGTAAATAACATCGAAATCGGCAGAATACGGCATGTCGTTGAAGACACCGTATGGCGATAGCCGGATACCGACTTTGTCCCGGCCGATTTTTTCGGCGGTCGCCTGTGCGATTTCGAGGGCAAAGCGGGCGAAGTTTTCGGTGCTGCCGCCGTATTGGTCTGTGCGGGTGTTGGATGTGGGCCGGATGAACTGCTCCACCAGGTACCCATTGGCAGCGTGAATTTCAACCCCGTCGAAACCGGCCTCGACGGCATTTTGGGCGGCTTGCACAAACTCCGCCACAGTGGCCTGTACCTGTTCGGTCGTCATGGCTTCGGGCGTTGGCTGCGGCTGCATGCCTTCGGTGTCTGTGTAAATATCACCGGCGGCGGCAATCGCTGACGGAGCGACCACTTTGCCGCCAGCGTGCATATTGGCCGGATGGCCGATACGGCCTGTGTGCATGAGCTGGGCGAAGATTTTTCCGCCTTTCGCATGTACGGCATCCGTAACGTTTTTCCAGCCTGCAACCTGCTCCGGCGTGTATAAACCCGGCACCCGGGCATAACCGTTGCCGTTCGGCGACGGTGCCACTCCTTCCGTTATCAGCAGGCCGGCCGATGCACGCTGCGCGTAGTAGGTTGCCATGATGTCGGTGACGTCATGACCGGCAGTCGCCCGGTTACGGGTCATCGGGGCCATCACAAGGTGGTTACTCAGGCTAATGTTTCCAAGCCGGGCTGGGGAAAAGATCGTTTGTGACATGGTTGTCGGTCGTTTAATTGAGTTATCGGGGAAATATCCGGAGGGGTAACACTTCTAAACATTTAAAAGTTTGAATGTTTTTCGTGAAAAAAAATCAGAGTAAGCCGTTCAGGAAAGTAGTCAGTTCATGGAGGGCTTCTTTATTGAGGCGGAGGTGGAGGTTACGGCCTTCTTTTCTGGCTTCTACAAGGCCACTGTCGGTAAGGAGTTTAACGTGGTGTGAAACGCACGGTTGCGACAGGCCGGTGAGCTCCTGTACATCGGTGTTGGTCATACACCCTTTTTGGGCCAATGCCTGCAGGATACCGAGCCGGTATTTATCCGAAATGGCATTGGTTGCTTTTTCGACGGCCCGATTGTCCATGCGTTGTGAATCGAAGGTTGTTCTGCAAAAATAACAGATCTGCTGCGAATATGCGGAAGGCCACAGGCACTGATCACGAAATAATTAAAAGCAGCAACAGGGGCACCAGGTGCTCCCTGAGAAATTTTACGGCTTTGTAAATCAGGTTTACCACCGCCTGATAGGTCAGGGACATAATTTCGGCAATTTCGTCATACGTCAGCTGGCTGTAGAAGCGCAGGTAGATGGCTTCCTGCTGGCGGCGGGTGAGCTGACTCATAAAATGTTGCAGCCGTTCCTGCTGATCCGAAAGCGTTTGTTGCTCAATTAACCGGCTTTCGTGGCTGAACTCAAATCCGTGTTCAGACTCATCACCGAGATCGTCGAACTTCGCACTTTTTCTGATTTCCCGGGTCAGCTTGTATTTCAGTGCCTTAAATAAGTACCCTTTCACTGAACTTACCTCTGCCGGGGCCGACTTATTGGTCCAAAGCTCAAAAAACAGATCCTGAATACAGTCGTCCAGCAGTTGTCCGTTGGGTATGGTTTTCAGCCCGTAATGGTAGAGCGACCGGTAATATCTGGTAAATAAGGCTTCAAATGCCCGCCGGTCGGCATTCCGGAAATCGTTCCATAGCTGACTATCTTCCATGGGTATGAAGAGGGGGATTTATGCATATACCGGTACAGGATGCGAACAGGCTACTGGCGGCAGGAAAAAATTTAATAATAAAAAAAAAAGAAAAAAAATGATTATCCCGTGAGTGTTTTGGGTACTGGTTCCTGTAAGGATACTCAATTTTATGAAACCTGAACAGTTAATCACCGACGACACGTTTCTGGCCTGGTATTTTCAGACCGATGATGCCTGCGTCAGCAAGTGGGACAAGCTGATCCGTGACGATCTTGATCTGAAGGCGGCCGCAGACGAAGCGGTCGTACTCCTGAATCTGATTCATCAGCAAGAATACGGGCAGGTTAGTGACCGGCAGATTGATCAGTCGATGCAGCGCCTCAGGCACCGGATCGGTGAATGGGAGAAGGCGCAGCAGCCCCGGCCCGTATTCCGGATGTCGTACAGGAGGGCGTGGCAGCTGGCTGCCTGTCTAATCCTGATAGGGTTCGGGGTGTTCCGGGCCGGGCAATACAACCAGCCACACCACAGCTATGTAGCGGATGACAAACGGACAGACATTATACTAGCCGATGGTACAACAGTGACCCTCAATAAAGGGGCTGGTATAAAGGTAGCCGGTATGGAAGCCGGCGAAACTGCTGACCGCGAGGTGTGGCTGGAGGGAGAGGCCTTTTTTGATGTAAAGCATCTGACGGGCCACCGAAAATTCATTGTTCATTCGGGGGAGGTGGATGTCGTGGTCCTCGGCACGCGGTTTAATGTAAAGAACGGTCCGCAGCAAACCGCCGTAGCGCTCGAGTCGGGAAGGGTTGAGCTATCGGTGGCCGGTGATAAGGCCGGCAAACTGATTATGCAGCCCGGAGAGCTGATCGAATATTCCCGGCAGTCGGGCCGGCTGGCCAGGTCAGCCATAAATGTGAAAAACTATGCCGCCTGGCAACAGGGTAGCATTGTCTTTGAGAATGCAGATGCCGCCGTCTTGCAGCAAGTGCTCCGCGAGCGGTTTAACCTCAACGTAGACATCGGCGAAGGCGCGGGGTTGGGTGAGTTTAACGGCGTATTTCCGGCCGACGATCCGGCCTTGCTCATTAATGCCCTCGAAAAGACGTATCCCGGTCAGGTGGTACGGACGGAGGGCGGGCTGAAGTTCGTGAAAGCCGGTCAGCCGTAAGCAGACGAGTATACTAAATCCTTTCCTTTACCTGTATATGAAAAACCTTTCCATCCGAGTACTGGCATGCCGGTTCTGTTACCTGCTGCTATGTTGTCTGGCGCATCCGTCGCCGGGCCAGTTATTGGCGTCCCGGCAATCCGGCAGTACGCCGGAGCGCTATCAGACAGAAGCAAAGTCATTGAAAGTAAGGCTGCTGGAATTGCAGACGCGGTATAAGGTCTCGTTTTCGTACGACCGCCGGACGATTGACAACAAAGTTATTGAGTACGGCACGCAGACTTTTTCTACGCTTGAGCAGGAACTGGCTTTTATTGCGTCGTCGCTGCATCTGCGTTATGAAAAACTGTCGGGTAACCTGTATGTTCTGACGCCGGTGAAGAAAACGACGGGGCTGATGCCCGATCCGTTGCAGCCGTCGGCTATGCTGGCTGAGACCCTGACAGACCCGCCTGCGGGGGCTACTACGGCCGGTAAACGTATAGTAGATAACGTTATTACGGGTAAGGTTACGGCCAAAGCCGGCGGGACGCCGTTGCCGGGGGTAAATATCATCCTGAAAGGTACCCAAACGGGTACGGTAACAGGAACAGACGGTTCATTCCGGATGGAGGTGCCGTCGGCGAATGCCGTCCTGGTGTTCTCCTTTATCGGGTATCAGACAACGGAAGTGCCGATAGGCGGACAAACCTCTGTTCTGGTAGCGATGGAAGAAAGCGTGGCCATGCTGAATGAAGCTGTGGTGACCGCTCTTGGTATCAAGCGGGAAAAACGTTCACTGGGCTATTCGGTCGGCAACGTCGAGGGGGCGGCGCTTACCCAGACACCGCAGAATAATGTGCTTAATACACTGTCGGGAAAAGTGGCCGGGGTGCAGATTTCGCAGATGGGTGGCGGGGTTGGCTCGTCGGTCAGCATGATTATCCGGGGCGCCAATTCCCTGAACAGCGACAACCAGCCGCTGTTTGTCATTGACGGTGTACCGGTAGCTAATAAGCTGACGAATTCATTTTCGGGAGCCGATATGGGTAACCCTATCTCAGACATTAATCCCAACGATATTGCTACTATTTCGGTGCTGAAAGGCCCGAGCGCCGCAGCCCTTTACGGCTCACGGGCCGGCAGCGGTGTGGTCCTGATTACAACCAAGTCGGGAGCAGGGGCGAAAAAAGGCCTGGGCGTATCATTCAATACCGCGCTGGTGATGGACAAGCCGATCCAGTATGTACAGGTTCAGAACAAATTCGGGTCGGGTAAAACCGGTGCCCATGTATTGGAAGAGGCAGAAAACGAAAGCTGGGGAGCGCAGCTGGATGCCGGCGAAATGTGGGTGCAATGGAACAGCAACGGCCAGAAAGTTCCCCTGGTGTCGTACCCGAACCGCTTTAAGGATTTCTTCCGGACGGGTTTTACCAATACCAACAACGTGTCGGTCAACGGGAATTACGAAAAGGGTAATTTCCGTCTGTCGGCGGGAAACATGAAAAACACCGGCATTATCCCGAACACGGATTTGTCCCGGTTTACGATTACGCTGAACTCGGCCTATAACATTACCGATCACTTCCGTACGTCGGTCAGCCTGAACGTTACGCAGTCGGGTTCGGATAACCGGCCGATGATTGATGCCAGCCGGAATGATCCTGTCCGGAGTATTTACGAAATCGGCTCGCAGGTCAACATCAATGATTTGCGGGATTACTGGCTGCCGGGGCAGGAGGGAATTGCCCAGCGGAAATACAAAGACAAGCAGAACAATCCGTTTTTTCTGGTACACGAGAACACAACAGGCTTCAGCCGTGACCGGACAGTAGCGAAGATTCAGCTCGATTACGATCTCAGTAAAGACCTGATGCTGACCGGTAAATATGCCCGTGATTCCTACAATGAAATCTTTGAGGCCAAAAAGGCCTACAGCAATTTTGAGGCACTGAAAGGAGGTTACACGATTTCTAACGACTACCGGAAAGAAGAGAACCTGGATCTGATGCTGACGTATAAAAAGAACTTTACCGATAACTGGAGCCTGAATGCCATGGCCGGTGGTAACCGGCTGAGCCAGTATTACCGCGCGTTTTACAATGCCACCACCGAACTGGTCGTGCCCGGGTTGTATACCATTGCCAACGGAGCCCCCGGCACGTTTAACCCGGTCAGTTCCCTGGCGCAGAAACTGCTTTACGGCGTTTACGGGTCGGCCTCGCTGGGCTACCGCGACATGGTGTATCTGGACCTGACGGCCCGGAATGACTGGACCAGTACGCTGAAAAAAGGCAATAACTCGTACTTCTATCCCTCGGCTTCGCTGAGTGTACTGGCGTCGGAGCTGGTGCGGATGCCGCACTGGATTACGTTTGCCAAAGTCAGGGCGGGCTTTGCCCAGGTCGGCAATGATGTAGAGCCTTATAGCCGTTCGCAAACCTACAGTACGGCCCTCGACTGGGGGAGCGCCAAGCGGATGTATATGGGAGGCGTGCTCCGGAATCCGGACCTGAAACCGGAAATTTCGACCTCGCACGAGATCGGGATCGACATGAAGTTCTTTAAAAACCGGATCGGGCTGGAGGCCACTTACTACAAGCGCGGCAACAAAAACCAGGTGCTGTCGATCACCACGCCGATTGAGTCAGGGGCCAGTAATAAGCAGATCAATGCCGGTCTGGTTGAAAGTGAAGGGTTTGAGCTTGGTATCGTGACCACTCCGGTCAAAACGGAACATTTTTCGTGGGATATGAACTTTACCCTGACCCGTAACCGGACCTACATCCGTAAACTGGCCGACGGAATCCGGTATTTCTCCTTTACCTCGTACAGCGGCGCCGAGATCCGGACGTATGAAGGCGGGCAGATCGGTGATATTTTCATGGCCCCGATGCTGAAAGTAAAAGATCAGTCGTCGCCGTATTACGGTTATCCGATTGTGACCAGCGGCGGCCTTTATCAGACCGACAACGACCCGAATAACCTGGTGAAAATCGGTAACTTCAACCACACCTTTATCATGGGTATCCAGCCCACGATCCGGTATAAGCAGTTCAGTCTGTTTGCAAACATCGACTGGCGTCAGGGCGGGCAGTTTTATTCCAACACCATGATGTTTCTGGGCAACAACGGGATGCTGGACGAAACGCTGTCGGGTGTACCCTATGATCCGTCGCGGAGCCTAGCCGAGCAGATCAAGGCCGATCCGGAGCGGTATCTGGGGCAGTGGATCGGGGGCCGCAATGCCGCGTATGGCGGGCTCCCATGGCCTGAGGGAAGCGCCGAAGCATCGAAACGCGTACAGGATGCGAGCCTGAATCCGGGCGTGCTGGCTACGAAGGATGCAGCCGGTAATACCGTCTATGTGGAAAATCTGGGCGGTGCCGGCAGTAAATGGATTGATCCGTTCAGTGCCTATCGCTATGCTAACCGGCCTTTCCCCGACCGTAACCTCTATAGCGCAACGTATGTCAAACTGCGGGAAATCGCCATTACCTATATCCTGCCCAAAAGCATTACCAGCCGCCTGAAGGTGCAGAACGCCTCGTTCTCCATCGTCGGCAATAACCTGTATACCTGGACACAGCACGGCATTAAGGGGCTTGACCCCGAACGGGCATTCCGGCCAACCGGAACCAGCTGGTCGCAAGGCGTTGAATATTATAACGTTATGCCGATGACGGGTTCGCTGGGTTTCAAACTCAATGTAGATATTTAACCACTGACACTCATGACATTCACAGGAATAAAATCACTGGCTTCTGTTTTTCTGACCGGCTGTCTGCTTTTTTCGTGCCAGGATCTGACGCAGATTGATAAGAACCCCAATAGCCCCGAAGCGGTATCGTCCAACTATATCATGACCTACGTCCTGTCGAATACAGGGAAAGCTTTTTTCAGTCTGGGGCGGGACGGGTCTAAAATCGGGGCCGCTATGCAATACATGCAGGCAGGCACCAACGAAGGCGCAGCTGTCATCAACCAGTATGCCTGGACGCAGGAGAGTTGGGATACGTACTACGATATTCTCCGGAATAATCAGCTGATCTACGAAAAAGGGGTGAAGGAAAATAACCGGCTTTTTCAGGGAATTGCCCTGACTATGCGGGCGCTGGTCTACGGGCTGCTGACGGATCTGTACGGTAATATTCCGTATTCACAGGCCCTGAATGCCGCATCGGGGACCTTTTTTCCAAAATATGATGAGCAGTCGGCGGTGTACAAGGGTGTCATGACTGACCTGAAACAGGCCGTTACCTTGCTGAACAGTCTGGAGGCGAAGGATGCCGTAAACGCTACTTCAGACATTCTTTACAAAGGAGACGGGGCCAAATGGCGGAAGTTTGCCAACTCCCTCCGGTTGCGGTATGCCCTGCGGCTGGCCGATAAGCGTGCGGAGATGTCGGCCCTGGATGTCAACCTGCAGACCGAATTTACAGAGGCCGCTGCCGATGCCTTTACCAGCAATGCCGACGACGCATCCATGCTTTTTCCGGGAATCAGTGCCGATAATTCGGCCGCAGGCGGACCGCTCAATTCCCCGAATCCCAATTACCTGCTGAAGCCCGGAAAACCGTTTGTGGACAAACTGATTGCCCTTAACGATCCGCGTCTGTCGCGGTGGATACAGCCGGTACTGCGGAAATGGGATACGAAAGTGACCAAAGAAACCACCGTGGCGGTTAAAAATATGTATGGCGAAAGCTATTCGGTGGTCTATGTGCCCGCCACGACGGCCAGCGCCGACACGTCGCTGTATGTCGGGTTGCCAATCGGGTTGCCGATTACGCAGGCTATTTCTTACAACAAGGGCAACGATGCTACGGCCTACAACAACGAGCGGAATCCGTATATTTCGTTTCTGCACGAGCGCTACCGGAAGAATACCGACGCGTATGTACCGATGAACCTGATAACCTACAGCGAAGTCGAATTTATCCTGGCCGAAGCTGCGCTGGCGGGCAATTTCGGGGCTACCGATGCCGAAGGGCACTATAAAAAAGCCATCCGCGCGTCGATGGAGAAGGCGGGAGTGTTTACGGTTTCGTACGATTTTGAAAAATACTATGCGCAGACAGCAGTGGCCTATACCGCAGCTGCCAACAAGCAGGAGCGGATCATGGAACAGAAATGGCTGTCATCATGGTTCGGGATTCAGTCATGGTTCGACTGGCGGAGAACGGGTTACCCGGCCCTGAAGGCAGGCGAAGTCGCGCAGTATGGCAAGGCCTTACCGGTCCGGTATATGTATCCGGTCCCGAATCAGGATCCGTCGTACCTGACCAACTATAATGCTGCGGTTGAGCGGTTGGGGGCTACCAATTATATTCCCGCCGGTCAGAGCAAGGACCACCCGTATGCCAAAATGTGGGTGATACAGGGCACAGGTAAGCCCTGGAATTAAATCAGTTAAGCCGGAACCCGTAATGAGAATTATCGCTGCCGTATTGTTTTTCAGTATCTTTTTTACTGTCAGTGAGGTGCTGGCACGGGTAGACCTTTCCCGTGCCGGTATCTGTAATGTAGCCGGAGATGACCCGCTTACCACCCAAAGTATCCATGTGTTGCGGGAGGAGGTGGCCCGCCGGACCGGTATCTGGCTTCCGGTGTCGGTACGTATTGACAACCACGCCGGACCAACGGTGTTTCTGGTGCTCGAAACCACCCGGCTTCAGCTACCGGCACCGCTCCGGAAGGCCCTCGATGCGCTGCCGAAACCATCTGCTGAGGGGTTCCGGATTGTGACGCAGGGCAATGATGTGGTGGTCATCGAGGGGAAGGATGCCCGTGGGTTGCTGTACGGGATCGGCCGTCTGCTGCGGAAAGCTGAGATGACCAGCGGCAGAATCGTCCTTGCCGGGACGCTGCATCTGTCATCGAGTCCGAAATACATGGTCAGAGGCCATCAGCTCGGGTATCGGCCCAAAACCAACTCGTATGATGCCTTTACAGTGGCGGGGTTTGATCAGTACATCCGCGAACTGGCGCTTTTCGGAGCTAACAGCATCGAAATTATGCCTTCGGGCACAGACGACGACTCGACGAGCCGCCACATGAAGTTACCTGCCATGGAAATGGTCGCAGCACAGTCCCGGATCTGCATCAAATACGGGCTGGATTGCTGGATGTGGTACCCGAACATCGGTAAGGGGTTTTCGGACCCCGCGAAAGTCAGCCGGGAATTGCTGGTGCGGGAAGAGGTCTTCCGGAACGTCCCTAAGCTTGACGCCATTTTTGTGCCCGGCGGTGATCCCGGCGAACTCGAACCGGATGAGCTGTTTACGTGGCTCGGGAAAGTAGCCGGGGTGTTGAAAAAGCACCACCCCAAGGCAAAAATCTGGGTGTCGCCCCAATCGTTTAAACCGGAGAAGGCGTGGTTTGATGCTTTTTTCAGGCATGTCAACAGCGGTTATCCATGGCTGGGCGGTATTGTGTTCGGCCCGTGGGTGAAAGTGCCCGTTGAACAAATCCGTAAAATCGTGAAGCCCTCGATCCCGATCCGTAATTATCCGGATATTACCCATTCGATTGCCTGCCAGTATCCTGAGCCCGACTGGGATCCGGCCTGGGCGATGACACTGGGGCGTGAGGCCATCAACCCGCGGCCAACCGATGAAAAACTGTTCCACAATGCCGTGGCCCCCTATTGCATTGGCAGCATCAGTTATTCGGAAGGGACCAACGACGACGTTAACAAGTTTATCTGGAGCGATCAGGACTGGAATCCGGCCACCGACGTACGGGAAACCCTGAAAGACTACAGCCGCTTGTTTCTGGGCGCTGATCTGGCCGATGAAGGTGCCTTAGCCCTGGCCGCCCTGGAGCAGAACGTAAAAGGCCCCGTTTTAGCCGCAGCGCATATTGACCGCACATTACAGCGCTGGCAGGCCATGGAGCGCACGGCTTCCCCGTCTTTACGGGCCAATCCGCGGTTTCAGATGGGATTGATCCGGGCCTATTTTGATGCCTATATCCGCGAACGGAGTCTCTACGAAGCCGGCCTCGAGCGGCAGGCTTATGCCGCCTTGACCAGTTCGGCGGGGAGCGCAAAAAGCCGGGCGCAACAGGCGCTTGCCATGCTCCGGAAAGCCTGGGAGGAGCCGGTAGCCGCGCCGTTGAAAGCCAGATGCCTAGCGCTCGCCGACTCGCTTTACCGCAGCATCGGCGCCCAGCTGACCGTAGCCAGACATGGGGCGATGCCCGGGCGGGGAAATTTTATCGATAATCTGGATTATCCGCTGAATGATGCGCCCTGGCTCGTTCATGAGCTCAAGAAGACGGCAGATATGGATGAGGCAGGAGCGGCAAAGGTACTGGACGCCTTACTGAACAGGACCTACCCGGGCAAGGGCGGCACGTATGACCACTTTTTGAGTCCGCTGAGCAGAGCGCGTGTGCTGGGTAGGCTGAGCCGGGAAAAAGACCCCGGCAGCCTGCAGTCGCCCCGCGTCAGCTATACGGTAGGGTTGCCCGGAAAAGACTATTATGAGGCGTTTCCGGGAGTGACGACGCCGGTTCCGGTTGTGCCCAAAGCGTGGCATACGCAGATTGAGGTACTGTATGAAAACGTTTTACGCATTGCCTGCGATCAGCTGGATCCCGGGGCTGTTTATAAGGTGCGGGTGGTGTACACAGGGCGGTTTAAATCAACTATCCGGATGAAAACCGCTGATAATATCCTGATACACGATTACATCAAAGCCGGTCTCCGGCCCGAATACGAGTTTGACCTTCCGGCGGGGGCCATTAAAAACGGGAAAGTCATATTTGAATGGAACTGTAAAGCCGGTGAACGGGGCCTACAGCTCGCGGAACTATCGCTGATCCGGGTCAACTAATAAACGGAGAGGATCATACACGACTATGGTGCATGATCCTCTCCGTTTTTGTGTTTGTATGACTACCGGCTGCCGAGCTGCTTCAGCATACGCGTGTGTGCATAAATTGCGCCGAGAAACGATGGTTTCTGGTGATAGGTCAGTCCGAATTGTTCAGCTGTGGCCTTCACGATCGGAGCGATAGCGGGGTAATGGACGTGGCTGATGGTCGGGAACAGGTGATGCTCGATCTGGTGGTCGAGACCGCCGATAAACCACGAAAATGCTTTTGAACTTTTAAAGTTGGCGGTGCTCTCCAACTGATGAATGGCCCAGGCGTTTTCGATACAGCCCTGCTGGTTCAGCACGGGTTCGTCGATGCCTTCAACGAGGTGGGCCACCTGAAAGACCAGGCTGAGAATCAGGCCGGCAATGGCATTCATAACCAGATAGCCGATCAGCCACTGCCCGAATGTGATGTTGGTCAGCCAAAGCGGCAATACACAGACGAAGGCGATGTAAAACAATTTGCCGGCGATCAGAATCAGCACTTCATTGAGCGGAAACGGCTTGTTATGCTTCGATGTGGATTGCTTCCGGTACGTCCGCACCTGCCGGATGTCTTTCACCAGAAAAGAAAGTGTCATCATCGTATACAGCAGAAACGCGTACAGATGCTGATAGCGATGAAAGAACTGATAACGCTGGCAGGTCGACAGCCGCAGAAACGGCTTGCCGGTAATGTCTTCATCCAGCTGATCGATATTGGTATAGGTATGATGATTCAGGTTATGCTGAATCCGCCAGTTATAGACATTCCCCCCAAGCAAAAACAGGCTGGCACTGAATAACTGATTCAGGCGGTTATTTTCCGAAAAAGATCCGTGGTTGGCGTCGTGCATCACAGCCATGCCTACACCGGCAATCCCAAAACCCATGATGACCGTGCACAAGAGCATGACCGGTGCGCTAAGCTGGTTACTCAGAATCAGACCATATGGAATCAGGTAAAGACAAAGCATAAACACTGCTTTCAGCACCATAGGCTGTCCACCGGTTTTGGCGAGTGTATGCTGCTGAAAATGAGCATCAACCCGGTTTCTGAGCACCGAAAAAAAGCCGGACTTTTCGCGGTTAAGGAATTTGACGTTTAGGGGAGCGTTTGACATATTGCCGTAAAGAAAGGTTAAGTACAAGTAAGGTAAGTCCGTTTTGCTCACCAGTAACGGATGAGGCTACTTACGCAAACTGAAACGGCAATGATATAATAATAACGTACAAATCAGTGATAAATGTATATTACCTGATTGTAAAATATGCTGATTTATTTCAAAAATAAGATAAAATTCAGAATAAGTATTCCCATTATCGGTAAATAGCAAATATTCCTCTAGCGAGCCTTGTTTCAGGCACACCTTTCAGCCCTCCTGATAAAATACATCCGCTTTATTGGTTCGTGCACGCTAAATAGTGTACTTTTGGTAAATCACAGGTAACAACCGACTACTTCTCCTTCTTCTCCTGTTCTGAGCGGATGGTCTAGCGCGTCCCTAATCCATCACGCATGCGTCTCACTTCGTCATTGGTCTCAGAGAAACTTTGTTTTTCGTAGTAGCTGAAGGCTGCCAATACAAGCCAGCCTGTCCGTTTTGTGATAACCGGATAAATAGATGTTTACAACCTGTCTGATCGGGTGGGTAATCAATGTTTGTGCAGATAGTTAAGGCTTGAATTGTTGTAAACGAGTTTTGTACATGACTGATCATTTAACGGGTTTCCCGATTTTGCTTATTGATGATGAACCTGTTTTTCTGGATATAATAAACCGGGTTACTCGTGAACATTTTCCCGGAGTTTCGTTCATCAGCTGTAAAAATGGAAACGAAGCAGTTGCCTATTTAACACAAAAGGAAAATGTCCGCCCCAGGCTTATTCTGCTGGATCTGTTTCTGAGTCCTATGGAGCCAAGCGGCCTTACCCTGTTGATAGAAATAAAAAAGCAGCTGGCTGATTTTCAGTTGCCTATTGTGGTGATTTCGAGCTACTCAGAAGAATCGTTGGTGCAAAAAGCCTACGATTTAGGAGCGAGTTCGTTTATTGAAAAACCAACTAATCTGCGCGGCTGGAAAACCATGGTGAAGAATATGCTGGACTATTGGAAAGACAATAATATTCCGGAAGTTAAACCGGCAAACGAGCAAACTCCTTCCGTGGTGCCGAAAACGCCCCCCTACAAGTAGCCCTAAGGCCTGGCCAGGCGCGTAGCACCGGTATCGTGCCTGCGGTTTACCGGACGGCACTCTCCAGCAAACGGATTGTTCCCTTACCGGCGTCGATTTCGGCATCCAGCCCTACCGGCACCGTGAATTTATCCTTAATATGGCCGATCATGGCACCGGTAAACGCCGGTTTGCCGAGCGGGGTAATGTGGTCGGCAAAAATATCTTCCATGGTCAGCGAGCCGTAGCCGCCGCTGCCCGGATCGCATTTGGTACACTTTCCGAATACAAAACCGCTGATCTGCGCCAGGATACCCGACAGCTTGAGCTGCGTCAGCATACGATCCATGCGGTAAACATCTTCGCCTACATCTTCAATAAACAGCACGGCGTTTTTCCAGTCGGGCAGGTAAGAGGAACCGATCAGGTGGCTCAGTACGGTCAGATTACCGCCGAGCAGCCGGCCACGGGCCGTACCGGCCGTAAGCGTCGTGATGCGGTCAGCGACCTGCGTCAGGTTATCGCCCTTGTCGGCCGGGTTCTGCATCGTCACCGCTTCGCCATCCATCAGAACGCGCCGGAACCAGCCGACGGTATACGCATTCCAGGTCGCTGAGCCTACCGGCCCGTGAAACGTAATGAGACTGGTTTTTGCATAAATGCCCAGCAACAGGGCCGTAATGTCGCTGTAGCCAATGAGCGGTTTCGGATGGCGCCGTATGGCCGCATAGTCGAGGAGCGGCAACAGGCGGGCACATCCCCAGCCGCCGTGCATCGCCACGACGCCCTTGATGTCGGGGTCGGTAAAAAAGGTGTTCAGGTCGGCCGCCCGGTCGGCATCACGCCCGGCCAGATACCCGTACCGTTCGTAGAAATGGGCTCCCAGCCGTGTTTTAAACCCCAGCGCCTGCAACGATTCAATGGCAATCTGCACGTCTTCCCTGCTGTAAGCCGGTGCCGCCGGACAGAACAGACCGATGGTATCGCCTGGCTTCAGGCGGTTAGGTTTCAGGCTGTCGGCCGACAGCGTTGGCAGGCTGAGCGCAGGGGCCAGCGAGGCTAGTTTGAGGAACGAACGGCGAGTTGACATAGAGCAAATATAAACAAATACGCCTGATCCGGTTAATCAGGCCAAAACAACACCTCAGCCGGTGCTTTTGCCAGTTGGCGGAAAACGTGTTTCCGGAGTTGGCGGCTGTGTACCAGTTTTGTACCAGCAAACAACAACTACATGAACATGAAAACGTCTTCTTTCGCCCGTACTGCCGTTATGGCGGTTTTATGCATCGCCGCCCTGACCGGCTGTAAAAAAGAAACCGAACCATCGCCGGAGCTGTCGGCACGGGTAACCGGTTCGTATACCATCTCGACTATTGAGACAGGTGGTAAAACGTATCAGGCCGGACAGACAAACCTTAAAGGTGGTCTGACCGTTGTACGTGAGTCAGAAACATCGGTCGGTATCGATCTGAACATCACAACTAAAGATAACGGTGACTTTCTGCAAGGTAATGTCAGCGACGTGTCGCTGACCGATGCCGGAAACGGGGAGGTCAATCTGGTAAAAAGCGGGGATAACTTCGGTAAAGGCGGGAATGGCCGGATCTCGGTCAAAGTCTCGGATTCGAATGATCAGGACATGATCATCACCCTCAAAAAATAAACGGAACGGGCATCGTCGCCGGAACCACAGGCTGATTCTGGTCAATCGTCTGTGGTTTGGGTGGCGGTGCCCGTTTTGTGGGTACTCACTAGCCTTTCACGGGGTTGGCAGCGTAGTATGGGTAGCGTGCTCCGGCAGATGAAAACACCCCTGTCCGGCCGAAACCGTTATGAAACTGCTGCTGCTGCTTATCCCGGGTCTGTGTCTGTTATGGGGTCTGCCTGATCCGTCTGCTGATGCCGTGTTTCCGGCCGAAATGGTTTCGTTTACACCCTATGCCGGTAATCCGGTGTTTACGGGTACGGGCGAACCGGCAACCTGGGACCATACCATCCGCGAACGGGGCTACATCCTGCACGAAGGCAAAACCTGGCACATGTGGTATACGGGTTACCGGAAAGGCAGCGACGACAAAACCAAACTGCTGGGCTATGCCACCTCCGCCGACGGCCTGCACTGGACCCGCTATCCGGCCAACCCGATTCATCAGGGGCTTTGGGTGGAGGACATGTGCGTACTGAAAGACGGCAATACCTGGTATATGGCCGCCGAAAGCCGCGATGATATCGCACACCTGCTGACCTCTGCCGACCGGATTCACTGGCAGGATCAGGGAGCAATTGATATTCGCTATAAAAACGGGCAACCGCTCAGCAAAGGCGCCTATGGTACGCCCACACTCTGGAAAGAGGGCAAACGCTGGTATCTGTTCTACGAACGTAACGACGAAGCCGTCTGGCTGGCAACTTCTACCGACCTGAAAACGTGGACCAACGTGCAGGACGAACCTGTCCTCGACAAAGGCCCTGACGCCTACGACCGTTTTGCTGTGGCGATGAATCAGGTGGTGCGTTACAAAGGCCGCTACTATGCTTATTACCACGCCAGTGCCTTTAAAGACTGGCGCGAGTGGTCGGTCAACGTGGCGGTTTCGACCGACCTGATTCACTGGAAAAAATACCCCGGCAACCCGGTTATGGGCAATAATGCGTCGAGTGGGATCCTCGTCAGCGATGGTGGCAAGTACCGGCTTTATACCATGCATCCCGAAGTCAGGGTGTATTTCCCGAAGTAGTGATCAGGCTCCTCCGTTACGGTTGCGGACGTTTTGAGATATACACGACGCCCCGGCCCGACTTGCTGTTACAGAAAAAGAAGTTTTCGCCGGCATGTCCCCGGCCGCAGACGGCATCAGTACCGGCAATGTATAAACGCTGTTGCCGGTCGAGATAAAGGCTCCGTAGCTGATGCAGCTGAGGCAGGTCAATACGCCGGTTGGTTTGGGCGATGATGCCCGGTGTTTCAAAACGACGGGTTGCCTGTGTCGGAGGGTCTAGATATACCCGGTTAATGGCATACTCTGTTCCGGAGGTTGATCTGACCGGGTTTACGGCGAGGGGAGAGGGGCTTGCTTTCTCAAATGCATCCAGATCAGGGTTGTACCGGCGATACGGCTGCCACGTTACCCCGTCGTCGGTACTGAACCTGCTGGCATTGGTCAGGGATTGTGCCAGACCGTTTCGCGTGAGTAATCCGTCAAAAGCAAACAACGTGTCTCTGTACATCAGAAAGCCAAACACTGACGCTGTCGGCTGCGCTACTTTCTGCCAGTTTTTCCCCTGATCTGTCGAGCGGAAAACGGAGGTAATGGTAGAAATCAGCAATGTGTTGTCGTAGTCACCCCATACGCCAAAGATTTCTTCGTCAACGGGCGCCTTGATCGTGTACCAATCCGGATATTCAGGAGAAATAGTATCCGGGTCTGGCTTCTGACAGGAGAATGCCAGAAAAAGCATGGCGTAGCAGAAAAAGCGGTACATAAAGATCG
The DNA here is from genome assembly GCF_001870735.1 of Arsenicibacter rosenii. Lineage (GTDB taxonomy): Bacteria > Bacteroidota > Bacteroidia > Cytophagales > Spirosomataceae > Arsenicibacter > Arsenicibacter rosenii. The sequence goes on from NZ_MORL01000002.1 coordinate 544,504, forward strand.
TGATGTGTTTATTATTTTGCGTAAATGTATACAAAAAATACTTGCACGATCAATGACCTGATTTAACGGACTGAGGTAGTTGCCGGCGGAAAAACTACCTTGTCCTCAGGCGCCGGTCAGCCGTTTGGCATGTTTACGGATAAAAAACGAGCCCAGTCCGGTTGTGATGGCCGTTGCTATGAGGACAAGCATCCAGAAACGCCCCATGGGTAACGTACGGGTTGTCAGTTCGGCCCAGAAGGCAGCATACAGCCCGACTACCGACCAGTTCATAAAGTAATAATGCCAGTGCAGCCAGTTCTTCACCTTTTTCCGGAAGAGTGCCGGCACAAAGCCGCCTGCAATGGTTATGGTGCTGAAGATGGCGAGGGCATGGAACGGGCCGAAGCGCCCAAATAAATGATAGATCAGGAACGCGCTGCTGTTGGTGAGCAGCATGCTGATGACATACACGTAACCGATGCGCCGGTGCATCAGGCCTCGTTTAGGAAGTGCAATGACCAGACCGCCTGCCACCATGGCTACTACGGCAAAAAATACGTGGATAAGCCCTGTCGTCGAGTGTATCATAAAGCTATGGGTGCATAAAAGTATGCCCAAACATAGCGTATTGACGGCTGACAAACCGATGATTTTCCGATAAACAAGGCCTTTTGGCCGATATACGGGCGTTTTTCCGGAGCAGGTAAAAGACCGTTTTAAAAAAACAGTCCCTGCCCGCGGGATACACAACGGGTAGGGACTGATACCGAAAAAGCGGTTATGCTGATTGTATAAATGCCAGCAGGTCGGCGTTGATCGTAGCCGCTTCTGTGGTTGGCATGCCGTGCGGGAAGCCGGGATAGGTAATCAGGCTGCCGTGCTGAAGCAGTTTGATCGCTTTCCGTGCCGTAATGTCAATCGGAACAATCTGATCGTCTTCGCCGTGCAGCACCAGCACCGGGATCGTCAGGCTCTTGAGGTCTTCCGTGAAATCGGTTTCCGAGAAGGCTTTGATGCCGTAATAATGCGCGTTGATCCCGCCCATCATGCCCTGCCGCCACCAGTTATCCCGCACGCCCTGTAATTCCGTAGCACCCGGCCGGTTGTAGCCGTAGAACGGTATCGTAAACTCATGGAAATACTGCTGACGCCGGGTCGCGGTGTTCTCGCGGATGTCGTCAAAAACGGCCATCGGCACGCCGTCCGGATTGCTCTCATTCTGAACCATCAACGGCGTTACGGCACTAATCAGAACTGCTTTTGCAATCCGTCCCTGAGCGTATTTGGCGGCATATCGTGCCACGACTCCGCCACCCGTAGAGTGACCGATGTGGATGGCCTCTTTCAGGTCGAGAAACTCCGCCAGCTCGGCAGAGTCGGCGGCATAGGTATCAATGTCGTGTCCGTGGGTGGTCTGCGTAGTGCGTCCGTGTCCGCGGCGGTCATGGGCAATTACCCGGTAGCCGTGTTGCAGGAAGAACATCAGCTGAGCGTCCCAGTCGTCGCTGGACAGCGGCCATCCATGATGAAAGACAAGCGGTTGGCCGGTTCCCCAGTCTTTGTAATACAGTTCAGTACCGTCTTTCAGTTTTAACGTAGGCATAGCTTTGGAGTTTATTGGTTCGTGATGCCGGCGAGGGCTAAAGCCTGTCGGTTTTCCTGAACAAAGGTGGGCCTTACGGGCTGACAAATCGCGGTATGAATCGCTGATAATACGGTACTTTCAGTGGTTTCTCAGAGATGGGAACCATGGTAGCCTACTTCTTCATAATCGTCAGTTCGTTTCCGTTTTGCCGGGTATAGAGCGTAAAGGGCGTACCGCCACGCTGGTAATCCGGTACGATAAAGACCGAGCTACTGCCCCGGTCGCGGACGCCCGGCACGCAGTAATCGACCGGTGAGCTATCGCCGACCGGCGATGGTACCGGCTATTACGACCCAAGTCGGTTTTGTGTTCAGAAGCAAAGAAAGAAGGGAATGATACGATGGGAAGTGGTTTTATGGTAAAACCGGAAACATTAATGGCGTTTTTGTAACTTATATTTTAATAATGTTGCTAAACGGATTAAAGTTTAGTTAATCTTAGGCAAGGTCGGGTGACACTGATGGCTGCTAAGTAAATAGATAGTTTCTTTGGACGAACATATAAATATTCACTTGAACAAGTCTTTAATGCCCGGCCGTTTTTGAGCCGGGCATTTTTTTGAGGGTCTTCATGTGCCAGCCGCACATCATCAGCCGCATCCCGATGGATGTCATAATAAGGTGGAGGGAGTTGACATCGCGTAGTCTGGTCGCAAAGATACCAGTGTGTTCAGCTGTGTAATCAATTTATAATGAGTAGTATAGGTACGGATGATGGCGGGCCTGCCATCATCATAAGCACTACTTTGTTTTGGCGAAATAAGCATACGTCAGTTTCGCAATGTCGGCAATGATCCGCTCATTGGCCTCAATCCCCTCGGTTGAGTTGGTGACGAATACGCTGATCGCAACGTGCTTGCCATTGGGCAGTGTCATGAATCCGGCATCGTTGACGGCGCCCATCATGCCGCCTTTGTTTGTGCCCGATGTCCCGGTTTTATGGGCAATCGGTGTACCGGCCGGCAGGCCTTTTTTCAGTCGGTCGGGACCGGTTACGGTGCTCAGCATCACATCCCACAAAAACGTATGACTGGCAGGCGACAGGATTTTTTTCTCGTAAAACAGCTTCATCAAACTGATCATGGCCTTTTGCGTAGTCCGGTTGGTGTATTGCACGTCCCAGTTGCCTTTGGCCTGCATTTTTTCTTCTGTCGCCGCGATAAAAACATCCCAGACGCCGAGTTGATGGATGAAGTCGTTGACCGGTTTTGTGCCGCCGAGGAGCCGGAACAGGTAATCGCAGGCGCTGCCGTCGCTTTCGGCGACCATGTACCGGATAATCTCCGACAGCGGCAGTTCGACACCGTTAGGATGGGCCTCGCCGATAGGGCTGTACAGATCGGGCACCAGATCGCTTTTCCGGATACGCATTTTCTGCGTGAGCCGGAACCGGCCCTTATCCACTTCTTTCAACACGGCTAAGGCAACGTGAAACTTGTACACGCTCTGCATCGGCGCGTATTTATCGCCATTGATATAGAGCGATTGCCGGCTGCCGATGTCATAGATACCCACGCTGACCGTTGCTTTTTTCCGGCTGATAACCTGGTTAATTTCAGCCTGTAATCGGGTAATCTGGCCAAAGACCGGAGAGAGGGTAACGAGCAGCCCGGCGACGAGCAAAGTGGTTCTCATGCGTGTAGCAGATGGTAAGGATGTTTGTGTGGTAAAGATAGCGAACAAACACATTCCCGTTGTTAACCGTACGGGCAACAACGGGAATAATTCAAACGTCTATTGCTGCCGGCAGGTATCTGTAACTGTTTGCCGGTAAGTTACCGGTGGACAGCCAGGGCCGCTACTGACCGTAACGGTATATGATCCTGGTAAAACAATATCAGGTGTAGTAAACCGATAAGTATCTGCCTGCCGGTATACGGTACTGTAGACGTAACCGCCAGGGCCTGTTATGGTGAAGGTTGACCCGTTACCGGTTACAATTATAGAACCCTGACAGCGGCCAGCTGAAGGGATATATACACTACTGCCTATTGTGGGTGGTACGGCTTCGGCAAGCGAAATACTGCCGGTGCCGGTACAGCCGCTTCCCGGCATACTGTTGATCGTGTAAGTTCCTGCCGAGCTCACAGAAAAAATGCCGGTGGTGTTCGTTTGCAGGCCGCCCGGACCGGTCAGGGTATAACTGCTGTTGCCCGCTGCTGCCGTCAGGATAATTGCGCTGGTCTGGCTGCATTGAAACGAAGTCTGGCTGGCCGAAACGCTGATTGTTGTCGTAGATGTTGCCTGACCAATCAGTATAGAAGTTGAAGCCGTACAGCCGTTTAATCCCGTAACCGATACCCCGTAAGTGCCGCTGACAGCGACTGTAATGCTGGTTGCCGGTGAATTGTCCGACCACCGGATCTGAGTGCCGGAGGTATTGACCGTTAAAACAGATGACAGGTTTACACAACTAAGCGTCGAGGTTGAGGCGTTGATGGTTACTGTCGGGAGTACTTTATCCCCGCTTATCTGACTGGTTGCCACGTTTGAGCAACCATTGGCATCAGTAACAATGACTGAATAGGTGCCGGGCTGATTAATACTTACCGTACTGGCAGAAGACGGGCTGCCCGACAGAAGCCCGTTGTTATTACTGAAACTGTAGGTAAGTGCACCGGAGCCCGTAGCCGTTGCCGACAGCGTAGTGGCGGGTGTAGTGCAATTAAGGCTGTTGCTGGCGGCCAGACTGACGGTGGGGGCCAGGGTATTACTGGTGACCGTCGTGGATGCGATGGCCGTACAGCTGTTGCCGCCGGTAACAATGACTGAATAGGTGCCGGGCTGATCAACAATGATCGTATTATCCCGGAGTGTGATTGGAGTTGGACCATCAAATCGATAGGTCAGGCCGGTTCCGGTGGCTTGTGCTGTGAGCGTCAGGCTTTGACGTGAGCAGGTTAGCTCTCCGGCCGGACTGGCTTGCAATACCGCACTGGCCGGAGCCGTAGTACTGCCCGTTACCGTAGCTTCTGCTACGGCCGAGCACCCTCCGGCATCGGTGACGGTGACCGAATAGATACCGGCAGCGTTGACCGTGGCTCCATTAGACGTACCGGTCTGATTCGCGCCTGATCCAAAGGTATACGTTAGTCCTGCCGGGTAAGCCGTCAGGGTTACGCTGGTTGAAGTACAGCTAATAACACCACTGGCTGTCAGACTGGCCGGAATAATGGCCGTAGTGCTTTTAACGGTTGTACTGGCGGTTGCCGTACAACCGTTGGTACTTTGTGCCGTTACGGTATACGTTCCGGCAGCACTGACACTGACTATGGGTGTTTCTGAAAAATTTCCGGAAAGGCTTTCGCCCGAGAACAGATAACGGTTGCCTCCGCTGGCCGTTAGCGAAGCCACCGGCCGCGCACAGGTCAGCGTTGCAGAGGTTAGTGTCACGTCGGGTTTTGGGTTAATCGTCAGTTCAAACGCGGCCGAAGTCACGCTGTTACAATTACTCGTAGCCATGACAATATAAGACCCTGAATCGGTGGGTTTTGTGTCGGTTAGTGATAAAACAGGAGAGGTCTGCGCTGTTCCTACGGGTGTGCCGTCCTTGTACCATTGATACGTTTGCGGAGCGTCCTGATAGGCTGTTGCGACAGCAGACAGGCTAACGCCGCTACCTTCACAGGCAACCGGATTATTGCTGCCGGCACTTACCGAAAGTAGCCCGGCTACAGTAACAGGGATACATCCTGTGGGGCCGCTGGTAATATCAGCCGATTTGGCTGCTATATATACACTCTTAGCGCCGGGACTCACTCCCGCAAAGGAAATATCCCTGGTGATTGGCGTAACCAGTCCTTGCGGGGTTGCCGTGAATGACGTTACTGAAATGCTTTGTCCCGAGCAATCACTGCCCTCATAGATGGTTTGTGTGATGGTTAATGCTGAAGGGGAGTTACTCCAGAGTGCATAGGCGCTCGGCGATGTACTGCCGGAACAAACCGAAATACTGTTGACCGTTCGTATATAGAGAACTTCTGGCGCATTGACATTGTTGGATTGTGCCAATAGTGTCTGGCCGGATGTAGCCAGTATACTGAGCAGTATCAGCCAGATCAGCCGGATGCTGTGACAGGCCTGGCCGCTTTTGGGAGCACGTAGATACGTGTATATGTTTTTCATAGCAACGTGAATGATGATTAGTGCTCAAAAGAGCAGATTTGTATGATTGGTGAGAGATTTACTGGCCTTTATGGTTACATTTAATTTGTTATTCTGTTATTTAGGTCAGTTAATTTACGAACGTCAAGGAAGGTATGCGTAATGGTAACACGTATTTTCCGGAAATAAATTTTCTGTGTTAGTGAGTATGCGTCAATAGAAGACAGATACGTTTGTTATTATCCGTCTACTTTTCATTCTCATGGTACTGTCAGGGACAGATCAGTTGACCTCGTTCAAAGGGGGAGAAAATCTTAAGTTGCATGGTGCATCGCTCCGTAGAAGCGCCACTGCTCAGCATCGGCAGGTATCGTTTTATGTGTCGTACCTATGAAATCGTTGCCACAAATCTTGTTGGCTACCGACGCTGCGCTGTGTTGTCCCTGACGGGACAAGGGATTGGTGATGATTTGTTGCCGACGTGCTACCGACGCTATGCTGTTGTGTCCCTGACGGGACAACAAGGGGATTACGACGATTTATGGTGTACCGCTCGCTCCGTAGGAGCGCCACAGCGTAGCGTCGGTAGGGGCCCCATCGATGTCCCCGCCCCCTCACGGCTTCGGTACCGTGATAGCCGGCGTCCAGTCCCAGGCCGGCGGATCGATGCCGAGGAGGTGTTTGACGAAAAAGTCGCGGCGTTTGTGCTCGCCGTAGTCGCCGCCGAGAGAATGGTTCATGCCCGGCACAAACAGAAAATCAAAGTTTTTGTTGGCTTTGATCAGGGCGTTGATCAGCTGGTAGGTCGATGACGGATCAACGTTGTCGTCCAGCTCGCCCAGAATCAGGAGTAACTTGCCTTTCAGCCTGGCGGCATGGGTCACGTTCGATGAGGCGGCATAGTGCTCGCCGATGGGGTAGCCCATCCACTGCTCGTTCCACCAGATTTTGTCCATCCGGTTGTCGTGGCAACCCGACGACGAGACGGCAACCTTGTAGAAATCCGGATGGTGCAGCAGCGCTCCGGCCGAACTTTGCCCGCCTGCTGAGTTTCCCCAAATCCCTACGCGGCTCAGATCCATGTACGGATACTGCCGCGCCGCTGCCTGCATCCAGGCGATGCGGTCGGGGAAACCGCTGTCTTTCAGGTTTTGCCAGCACACATCATGAAAGGCTTTCGAGCGGTTGGACGTTCCCATGCCGTCGCACTGCACCACAATAAAGCCCAGCTCCGCCATTTCGTGCAGCGATCCGCGCGAATCGGTGACGAAGTTTTTGGGTACAAACGAGTCGTGCGGCCCGGCATAAATGTATTCGATGACGGGGTATTTTTTGGCCGGATCAAAATTCGATGGGCGCACGATGATACCCCAAATGTCGGTTTTGCCGTCGCGCCCCTTGGCCGTAAATACTTCCGGCCGTTTCCAGCCTGTCGCCAGCAGCGGGGCAATATCAGCCTTTTCGAGGTCCATCAGCACCTTACCCGTCGCCGCCTCGCGCAGTAAGGTTACCTGTGGTTCATCCACGCGTGAGTAGCAGTCAGCAACGTATTGATAATCATCGGAGAAATAAGTGCGGTGGTTGCCGTTACCCTGCGTCAGGGCGGTCAGGCCGGTGCCGTCGAAATTGATGCGGTACAGCTGAATGAAATACGGGTCTTGTCCGGCTTCGCGACCACTGCCTTCAAACAGAATAGTACGTTTGGCCTCGTCAACCGATACCACCCGCCGGACCACCCAGTCTCCTTTGGTGATCTGGTTTTTAACCTTGCCGGTGCCATCGTACAGGTAAAGGTGATTCCAGCCATCCCGCTCGGAAGCCCAGATCAGTTCGCGGCCATCGGCCAGATCGTACCGGAAATACTTACCGCTGTAATGAATAAAGGTCTTACTGGTTTCGTCGATCAGCGGCGTGGTGGTGCCATCGGTACGCATCTCAAAAACGGTGTAGCACTGGTGACCCCGCTGGTTATACTCAAACGTAAACGCACGGCTGTCCCTGCGCCATTGCGGCGTCGTTACGTTATACTGCCCGGCAATGAGCGTGGCCGGTACCGGCAGTTGCTGCCGGGTGTCAATGACAAACAGGGTAGGCGTCCGCTGCGGCAGCGCATCGCCGGGTTTCAGGTAGGGACGGGAGTGCAGTTTCGGTTGCAGCTGGTCTGTCGGCGATGATTCGATGAGGTAAATCAGGTGCGGGGCGTTGGCACGTACCTTGTTCACAGCCAGTTTTTTGCTGTCCGGCGACCAGACAATCCGCGCCGAATAGTAGTCTCCTTCCGATCCGTCAAAACTCAGGGCAACTTCGTCGCCTGGTTTGCGGACCGGCCGGATGTAGACATTGTGGTTTTTGATGAAAGCGACATAGGCCCCGTCCGGCGAAGGCACCGGACGCCCGTCGCGTTCGTCGTTCTGACTGCCCCAGTACCGGTTCGGACCGGCCGGAGACGAGACCTCCTTCAGCCGGCACTGGTAGCTGTCGAGCGGGCAGACAAAGGTAGAGTCCTTTATTTTGAACGATACCTCGTTGGGCAGCAGCGTAATCTCACTGAATGGCAGCTGATAAGGGGCGGCCGGTTGTCCGGTCAGGCGGCTGAGGGAGGCCGCCAGCCGCGTCTGGTCAAAGGCCGGGCTTTTTTCGCGCTTATCAGCGTCGACTTTGATGAATTCCTTTCCGTTGGCCGTCGTTTTCAGGTACCAGAAGGTATGTCCCTGCCACTGCACTTTGTCGGGCGCATGGTAGATCTTGTTCTGGAATGCCCCGTTCAGGGCTTCGGCCCGCTGGTAATCGGCCCGCGTGCCCTGCGAGTGGCCGGAAAAGGGCAGCGTCAACAGAAAACTAAGAAATGTCAAATACCGGAAAACCGGAACGGGAGAAGCTGCCATAGGTGCCGCTGAACGAAGTAGTTTAACGGCTAAATATAGCGCATATTCTCCTTATGCCATTAGCTTGTCCGGTGTAATGGGCAGATTCCGGATGCGTTTGCCGGTAGCATGATAGACGGCATTGGCCACCGCTGCCGCAAACCCGATCATGCCGATTTCGCCGATGCCTTTGGCGCCGATCGGGTCAAGGATGGTGTCGGGCTGGTCAATCAGAATCACATCAATGTCGGGTACGTCGGCGAAGACCGGCAGGTGGTAATCGGCCAGATCCTTGTTGACGTACCGGCCGAAGCGGTGGTCGATCTGCCCTTCCTCCATCAGCGCCATGCCCAGCCCCCATACCACGGACCCAAGCACCTGACTGCGGGCGGTTTTGGCGTTGATTACCTTTCCGACATCCAGCGCCGACACGACCTTAACAACCCGCACCTGACCGGTTACCGGATGCACCCATACTTCCACGAAATTGGCACAGAACGACTTGCCCGAGTGCGTTTTTTCCTCACTGCCACTCTTCGATTCTTTCGTTACCGACAACTGTGGCATGCCTTTCTGCCGGAGCAGTTCCACGTAGCCGTCGCGGGTCGTAATGGCTTGTCCGCTGGCTAGTTCCAGCACCTTTTGCCGGAGTGACAGGCACACATCATACACCGCCGAACCAACTGAGGTGGTTGTGTGTGACCCAAACTGACCGGGGGCAGGTGGCAGGGCCGAATCGCCCAGTTCGAACCGGACATGGGCGGGGTCCATCGACATCACATCGGCCGCAATCTGGGTCATGATGGTATAGGTGCCCGGACCCACGTCGGCCGTGGCGCTCTGGACCAGCAGGGAGCCGTCGGCCAGGAGCGTTGCGCGTGCAGTGGCCGGTGAGCGGCCGGCTTTGTAAATCCCCGCACTCATGCCCAGCCCGACGAGCCAGTCGCCGTCGCGCATTGAACCCGGGGCGGGTGTCCGGCGTGCCCAGTTGAATTGCGTTGCCCCGCGTTCGTAGCAGGCCCGCAACTGATTGCTGGTCCAGGGATGCTGATTTTCGGGGTCGTTTTCGGCAAAATTAGCCAGCCGCAGAGCGATGGGATCCATGCCGAGGGCATAGGCCAGTTCATCCATTGCCGACTCCAGCGCAAACGAGCCGCTTGATTCTCCGGGACCGCGGGTCCAGCAGGGCGTGCTCAGGTCGAGGGGGACGAGCTTGTACGTTGTGTTCAGATTCGGGCAGCTGTACAGCGATTTCGACGGGTCGACAATGCGTTCGGCAAACTGTTCGTAGCTGGATGTCAGGCCGTAGGCTTCGTGGGTAATGCCCACCAGTTTACCGTCCGGACTGGCGCCGATACCCACTTTCTGGATGGATTCGGGCCGGTAGCCGACCATATTAAACACCTGATCGCGCCGCAGCACCACCTTAACCGGCCGGCCTACTTTTTTCGCGCCCAGAATAGCCGCCATTTCCTGCGGCCACACCCTCGACGAGCTGCCAAAGGCCCCGCCCACAAACGGCGAATGAACCCGTACGTTTTCTTCTTTGAGGTTGAACGCCTTCATGATGTCCTGCTGGGCGATCCTCACGGCCTGGGTTTTGTTGTAAACCGTCACGTTATTGGCATCCTGCCAGACAGCTGTTGCCGCATGGGGTTCCATCGGGTTATGGACGTTGATGGGCGTTGTGTATTCCTGTTCCACGCGTACGGGGGCGGTTGTGTAGGCGTTGGCCTGCCCGCGCAGGTAGTCGTCCGCGCGTTTGGGTTTGGTGCCTTTGGTGAGGTTGGGCCGGAGCGCTGTTTGGTGAGGCGCTTGTGCATACTGCACCGTAACGAGCGACGCCGCATGGTTGGCCCGTTCAAACGTATCGGCCAGCACCAGCGCCACCGGCTGGTTATTGAACAGAATTTCGTCGTTGTAAAACACCCTGAATTCCTGCCCGTCAACGCGGGTCTGCCCCGTAGGTTTCGCTTCGTAGCCCGGTACCTTCGGCGCATTCTGATACGTTATGATTTCCAGCACCCCCGGTGCTTTTCGGGCGGCCTGTGTGTCAATGGCCTTAATCCGGCCTTTGGCAATGGTACTCGTCACCAGCACCCCATACACGAGTCCGGTCAGTTGATTATCGGCGGCATACGTTGCGCCGCCCGTTACTTTCAGCCGCCCGTCAACGCGGCTCATTGGATCACCGATCATAAGTCTTAAAGAGTGAAAGGGTGAAAGAGTGTCAGTTCCCCTCTCCTCGTTTTGAGGGGAGGGGTTAGGGGTGGGGTGCTGTACCAGTTCCCCTCTCCTCGTTTTGAGGGAAGGGGTTAAGGATGGGGTGCTGTACCAGTTCCCCTCTCCTCATGTTGAGGGAAGGGGTTAGGGGTGGGGTGTTAACCGGCGGCTCTGGTCAGGGCCTCAACAATAGCGGCGGGGGCCAGCTTCAGCTTATAGGTGTTGTGCTCAAAGGCCCGTGCACCCCGCATAGCTACCTGTGCCGCCTCGCGGAACGTGGCTTCGGTAGCCGGTTTGCCAATCAGAACCTGCTCTGCTTCGGTCAGCCGCCACGGCTTGTGGGCCACCCCGCCCATCGCCAGCCGTGCCTGCTGAATGGTTTTACCCTTCAGGTCAAGCGCGGCGGCTACCGAAATCAGGGCGAAGGCATACGACGCGCGGTCACGGATTTTGAGGTAATGGCTGTGTGTGGCCAACGCATTGTCCGGTAGCCGGAGTGCGGTAATCAGTTCGCCGTGTTGCAGCGTGTTGTCTTTCTGCGGATTACTGCCCGGTAACCGGTGGAATCCTGTAAACGGAATAGTCCGGTTACCGCCCGGCCCCCATACCTCTACCGTGGCGTCCAGGGCCGCAAGCGCTACGCACATATCACTCGGATGAACGGCAATGCACACATGCTGGTCGGGTACGGGTTCCAGTCCGAAAATGGCATGCATGCGGTTGATACCGGCGACGGCCCCGCATCCGCTGCCGGGCGCCCGTTTGTTGCAGGGCAGCGACGGATCGTAGAAGTACGGGCACCGCGTACGCTGCATCATGTTGCCGCCGACCGTTGCCATGTTCCGGATCTGGGCCGAGGCCCCGGCGTTCAGCGCCTGTGCCAGCAGGGGAAGTTTTTTCAGGATAAGCGAATGATCGGCCACGGTGCTGTTGAGGGCCAGCGCGCCGATGCGGATGGTTTTCCCCTCGTCGGCAATGTCGCGCAGGGGCAGGTTATTGATGTCGACCAGCTTCGGCGGGGCGGTAATGCCACGTTTCATCAGGTCGATGAGGTTGGTGCCGCCGGCAATGAATTGGGCTGAAAGGTCGGTCCGCACCCCATCGATGGCGCTTTTGGGCGACGAAGCCCGCAGATACTGGAAGTTAATCATACCTTTTGCCCTCCTTTCTTCACCTCGGCGATGGCATCGACAATGTTGTTATAGGCCCCGCACCGGCAGATGTTGCCGCTCATATATTCCCGGATCTCGTCGGGTGAGTTGGCGCGGTCTTCGCGGAGGCAGCCGATGGCCGACATAATCTGGCCGGGCGTACAGTAGCCGCACTGAAATCCGTCGTGCCGGATAAAGGCCTCCTGCACCGGATGCAGTTTGCCTTGCGGCCCGGCTTCGGCGAGGCCTTCGATGGTCGTAACGGCTTGTCCTTCGTGCATGACTGCAAACGTCAGGCACGACAGCGTGCGCCGGCCGTCGATATGAACGGTACAAGCACCGCACTGGCCGTAGTCGCAGCCTTTTTTAGTGCCGGTGAGGTTAAGGCGTTCGCGCAGCAGATCGAGCAGCGTTACCCGTGGTTCAACCGACAGCGTATACGGTTTTCCGTTGATTGTCAGTTTAAGCGTTACCTGCTCGAAATAGGCGGCGGCTTTTTCGTCAAGATGCTTTTCGGCTGCCTGCACCACCACCGAAGGCGTCAGCGACAAAGCGGTCAGCAGGGTTGATTGTTTCAGAAAGTCACGGCGTGCTTCCTGTCCGGCGTTGTTATTCCGGTCGGGTTCATTGTGTTGCATAGCCCGGATCGTTTTCCGGTAAAGCCTGTGGCTGGCCCCAAGGTTTTTAAATGCCCCGAAAACCGAGCGTATGCGCCTTTGCTATGGCATGGTGGCAAAATCCTGTGTCGTACCTACGGCACGAAACGGTGGTTGGGAACATGGCGGGCGGACGTGCTACCGACGCTGCGCTGTGTTGTCCCTGACGGGACAAATGGGAAACGGTGTTTTGGGCTGTCTACCGACGCGGTGCTGTGTTGTCCCTGACGGGACAAGGGGAAACGGTGTTTTGGGCTGTCTACCGACGCTGCGCTGTGTTGTCCCTGACGGGACAAATGGGAAACGGTGTTTTGGGCTGTCTACCGACGCTGCGCTGTGTTGTCCCTGACGGGACAAGGGGAAAACGGTGTTTTGGGCTACCGACGCGGTGCTGTGTTGTCCCTGACGGGACAAGGGGAAACGGTGTTTTGGGCTGTCTACCGACGCTGCGCTGTGTTGTCCCTGACGGGACAAATGGGAAACGGTGTTTTGGGCTGTCTACCGACGCTGCGCTGTGTTGTCCCTGACGGGACAAGGGGTAAACGGTGTTTTGGGCTACCGACGCTGCGCTGTGTTGTCCCTGACGGGACAAATGGGAAACGGTGTTTTGGGCCGTCTACGCTACGCTGTGTTGTCCCTGACGGGACAAACGGTAAACGGTGATGGGGTATCTACCGACGCTGCGCTGTGTTGTCCCTGACTGGACAAATGGGGAATGGTGTTTTGGTGTAGGCGCCAACCAATTGATTATTCCCGTGCTTTTCGGGACGGCTATAAAAGCTCCGTAGGAGCACCACAGCGCAGCGTCGGTAGCCATCGATGAATCCCGTTCCGGCCAACCGCCCTGTAAGGGCATTATAAATCATGTGTCGTACCTACGGCACGAAACGGTGGTTGGGAACATCACGGGCGGACGTCTACCGACGCTGCGCTGTGTTGTCCCTGACGGGACAGGGGGTAAACGGTGATGGGGTATCTACCGACGCTGCGCTGTGTTGTCCCTGACGGGACAGGGGGTAAACGGTGATGGGGTATCTACCGACGCTACGCTGTGTTGTCCCTGACGGGACAGGGGGTAAACGGTGAAGGGGTATCTACCGACGCTGCGCTGTGTTGTCCCTGACGGGACAGGGGGTAAACGGTGAAGGGGTATCTACCGACGCTGCGCTGTGTTGTCCCTGACGGGACAGGGGGTAAACGGTGAAGGGGTATCTACCGACGCTGCGCTGTGTTGTCCCTGACGGGACAGGGGGTAAACGGTGAAGGGGTATCTACCGACGCTGCGCTGTGTTGTCCCTGACGGGACAGGGGGTAAACGGTGAAGGGGTATCTACCGACGCTGCGCTGTGTTGTCCCTGACGGGACAGGGGGTAAACGGTGAAGGGGTATCTACCGACGCTGCGCTGTGTTGTCCCTGACGGGACAGGGGGTAAACGGTGAAGGGGTATCTACCGACGCTGCGCTGTGTTGTCCCTGACGGGACAGGGGGTAAACGGTGAAGGGGTATCTACCGACGCTGCGCTGTGTTGTCCCTGACGGGACAGGGGGTAAACGGTGAAGGGGTATCTACCGACGCTGCGCTGTGTTGTCCCTGACGGGACAGGGGGTAAACGGTGATGGGGTATCTACCGACGCTACGCTGTGTTGTCCCTGACGGGACAGGGGGTAAACGGTGAATTCATGGGGTATCTACCGACGCTACGCTGTGTTGTCCCTGACGGGACAAATGGGAAACGGTGTTTTGGGTAGGCGCAAACCAATTGATTATTCCTGTGCCTTTCGGGACGGCTATAAAAGCTCCGTAGGAGCACCACAGCGCAGCGTCGGTAGCCATCGATGAATCCCGTTCAGGCCAACAGCCCTGTAGGGGCGTTACAAATCATGTGTCGTACCTGCGGCATGGAACAATGATCCGGTATGTAAATGTACATGGCGGTTTGTAAAAACCGGTTTGGCGCTGATTGCACGAAAATAGAGACATTAGCCCTGCACCGTGTTTGCCGGCGTCTTAACCAGCGATAGCTGTAAGACCAGCAGCACGCCCTGAAGCAACCAGATAGAGGGCATGAGCGATGCGTAATAAAGGCAGGTGCCGAGGCATAGGCCCGCTATGGTGACGATACTTGAGGTGAGGGCAAACCACTGCCGGAAAGCCCCGGGCCTGATAAAGGCAAGGAACAGGTGGGTAGGCAGCAACCACAGCAACTGGTAGTTCTGTTGTAGTGGTACATGTAGCGACCATACCGTAACCCCCGCGAGCAGACAGCCAAACAGACCAGTCATCACCAGTAAGGTGGTTCGCCAGAGCCGGTAAACGTGCGGTAAACGGAGTCTGGTAAAAATGGTGAGGATCAGCAACCCTGCCCAGACCTGCCACGGTCTGACCGGGACGTATTCATCGGTGGTTTCGGTTGCTGAGGAGGTAAATAGCAGGCGGCTCTGCCTGACAAACGCTTGTCCATACCGGCGGCTGCGGGCAAGGGCTTCTTTTAACGCGTCGGGCAGAAAAAGCGTTTGCCGGTAGGGTAGCGGCTGATCAGCCGGCCCAGGGCCAGATTAATGCCGGTAGCGATCCACGGATGTGGTGCGGTATAGGGAGCAATCAGCTGCCGGTGGGTTTGTGGAGACGTATACCTGCCTGAATCAAGCCGGATGGATGCGGCCAGGCTCTGGTTCAGAAGTAGCAAGGGGCGGGTGGAGCAGTTGTCGGTAAAAAACCGGTAGCGGTAGTAGCGGGCAGGTGATTGCAGCAGGGCTTCCAGTTTGTCGTACAGCGTCTGTACCTCCGTTGGGGTGAGGGCAAGTGTCTGTTGGTAAATGCTCCGGTTTTCCAGCTGATAGGTATACAGAAACAGGTTGAAGGAAGCAGCGGACAACCAATACTGTAAACTGCCCCGTACAAAATAAACCGGAAAACCTGCCTGGCGGGAATCAAACGTGCCGAAATTATAGACCCGGTTAAGGCCGGTAGCCTGGTCTTCGACCTGTAGGGCCGTATGACCAAAAAGCGAATAGGCATCATTGCCGGGCGCACAGGTCAGAACACTGACCGTGGCCGATGGCGACAGGCGGATGCCCGCCGCCATCCCTGGCAAACAGCCTGCCAGCAACAAAATGATGGGCCGGAGAACGCGGGTCAGCATGCTGAACGAGCCTACTTCACCCGGTTAAACGTAAACAAATCCTTGAACACCCATTTGCCGTCCTGCTGGCGGCCGAGGGCGATGACGAACTGGTCAGCGGCGCGTTTTTCGTACAGCACGCGCAGGGCATCGCCGGTTTTCTCAAAAACAGCACGGCCTTTTGAGGCTTCCACAAAGGTGTAATGATCAGGCTTGTCTTTGTCTTCCTGCGCAATCAGGCCGGGTTTGAAGTGGCGCACCCGCACCACCGGCCCCTGTTCAGTTTGTTCGATGCCGAAGAGTTCGTACAGCGTGATTTTGCTGTCTTTCATCATGCGGATAAACCCGATCATGTTATCACCCGTGGGGGCCGACCATACGGCTTCGATGGGCCCGCCGTTGTGGGTGCCCTGCCAGTGGCCTTCGATAAAGGCAAGATCAGAAATGTGGCCTGACGGCTGGGCGCGCGAAGCCGTCAGGCTGGCGAATACAAGGCCCAGAATAAGGAAAAAACGGTTCATAGACGAATTGCGGAACGTTGCACACGATAAAGCGCCGGACCGGTACGGATTTACTGGTACGGAGAAAGGACCGGCAGAAGCAGGCATTGCGAAAAAATCAGGGATGGTCATAGGGGGAGGCGCCGGTTGGATGGTCATGGTACCGAAGCAGTTGAAAACGGCATCTTTGGATGCTCCCCGCTTAACAGCAAAAACACAAATACCATGAACCGGATCGTCTCATTTTTTACGTCATTATGTTTACTATCATCCATCGCACAGGGACAATCGCCGGATGCGCAGCGTGAGCAGCTCGCGCAGGACCGGCAGGGCCGTTACCCGAAACGTGCCGTGCAGATCGGATTTGTTTCACCCATCAGCACCAATGGCCTGGATGCCGGCAAGGTCAGCAACCGGCTGTCGCTGAATGCACTCGGGAGCTACGCCGCCGCCCTTGACGGAGCCGAGTTCAGCGGGTTGGCCAATGTGGAAAAGGATTATGTGGCCGGTGTGCAGTTTGCCGGTATTGTCAACGCCGTGGGCCATGAGGTCGACGGGGCGCAGTTTGCGGGCATTGCCAACGTGGTGGGCGGGCCGGTATATGGCGCGCAGTTTGCCGGTATCAGCAACGTAGTGCGTCAATCGGTAAAGGGGACGCAGATCGCTGGTATCAGTAATCTGGCCGGTGGCCGCGTACAGGGGGCACAGATTGCCGGTATCGTAAACGTTGGCCGCGATGTGACAGGCGTTCAGATTGCGGGTATTATCAACGCGGCGAAACACGTCAAAGGCTCACAGATCGGGCTGATCAACGTAGCTGATAACATCGACGGGCCGCAGATCGGACTCATCAGCCTGGCGCGGACGGGCGGTTACCGGCGTCTGGACGTGTGGGCCAGTGATGTGCTGCTGGGCAACGTGGCGCTCAAAATGGGTGGTAACCGTCAGTTTTACAACATATTCGCCGTGGGGGCCAACTGGCCGTCGGCGGGCACATACACCCGCTGGGGCTATGGCTACGGGATCGGTACCAACATGCCGCTGGGCAAACGCCTGCAACTGAGTCTGGAAGCCATGTCGTACCAGATTCACGAGGAGGCGACGAGCTGGGATAAACTGAATATGCTGAATCAGGCACGGGTGAGTTTTATTGTGCCGGTTTATAAACGTGTAGCCATTACCGTTACCCCGACATTCAACGTGCAGGTGTCACAGCAGGAAAACCGCGAGCGTACCGCCATCGGCCCGAAATGGTCAAACCGGACCATATACGATCAACTGGTCAACAACCGCACCCGTGTCCGGATGTGGCCCGGCATCAACGTCGGTATGCAGTTCTGAGAAAAGATTTTTACCGCGAAAGAATTTTACCACACAGGCACATAGCTCACATAAGTATATACTTACTTCTTTGTTTTCTATGTGCCTGTGTGGTTTTATAACATATTGACACGCAATTCTTTTGGTGGACTATGGCATCATCATTCGTTTGCGACCAGGTAATTAAACTGAATGATCTCGTTATTCGGCTTGTCGCGTTTGACAGCGACGAAATAAAGATCATGCCGGCCGGTAATGGCTTTGTCGAGATTACCCGTCACCTGCGCCGCCTTGCCAAAATCGCCCGTGGCTTTGTAGGTAACCCGGCTGACGACCGGCCCCGCGAAGGAATCAAGCCGTAGCTCAATTTCACCGTCCTTGTCTTTCGAACTGTAGTCGTACGTAAACGACCGGATATTGGTCAGATCAATGTTTTTCAGCATCAGGTACGATTTGTGATTGCCGGCACTGAGCCGATTACCCCAGCGCGGAAAACCGACGTGGGCATCCACAAAAGGCGCCATGACTTTGGCATTGCGGAGAGTGATAAGCTCCGTTGCCGTCAGCGGACCGACGCCGTTGCCGCCTTCATCGGTGTAGGTAGCCAGCAGCGAGTACTGACCGCGCGGCTCATCGGCCTTGTGTTCGTTGAGCGGTAAGGTGCCGGTCGTTGCCAGCGTAGTAGCCGACTTTTTGGCGTCGGTCAGCGAGAAAATGTACTTTACCATCTCCTGCGCGTCCTGAGCCGACAACTGCGGGTGGGCACTCATAACATGGTCTTTGCTCCAGCTGCCGCCGCCGCCGTCAATGATCTTTTTGCCAAGCATCGCTACGGCGCCGTTCTGCGTTTTGTAGCGTTGGGCGATGGCCGTAAAGGTTGGGCCAACGGATGGCTTGTCGATGGTATGGCAGGCCTTGCAGTCGCTGCCGGCAATAAGTCCTTTGCCGGGCAATTCCTTATCCGGCAGTTCTGCCTGATGGCCTGAAGGCTGGTCATTGTTCATGGTGGAAGGCTGCGGGTTGTAGCTGTATTGTACCTTGATTTTACGCGCATCAACGGCGGGTGTTTCCTTGTCGGTTGCTACGACGCGGTATGAAAACGGCTTGTCCGGCCAGTAAAACGACTTGTTATTGCTGGTCTGAACGGCGATTTCCGGTTTGGCGTTGCCGACTTTGACCACAATAGTATCCCGCCCGACGCGGCCAGTCTGGTCGGTTACGGCAAAAACAGCGTTGTAAACGCCCGGCTGCGTGTAAGTATACGTAGCCGCCGGTTTGGTGGCGCCGACTGTTTTGCCGTCGAACAGCCACTGGTAGGTCAGCTGATCGTCGTCGTCGAAATCGGTGCCACGTCCGCTGAACCGGACCCGTAACGGAGCGGTTCCGGCGGCTTCGCGGAAGGAGGGGGCATTGCGGTTGTCGGATGTCAGGAAAGCACGGGAGCTGGCCAGGGCCGACGCCGCTGAATCCAGTACGCTGGCCCGGGCAACGGGGGCGCGGTTACCACGGTTATACTCGATTTTGACCAGCCGCGCATCTTCGTTGTCGGCGCCGTAGACCGACCCGTATTCGAGCATGTACATAACGCCGTCCTGCCCGAACGCCAGATCAATCGGCCGTCGGAAATCGCCGTTGGCCGCCATAAACGGTTCGTTGCGGACGTAGTTTTCGTCTTTGTCGAAGCGTAGCGCCAGTACCCAGTTCCGCATCCAGTCGAAGACAAACAGCGCACCGTCGTAGTATTCCGGAAAGCGGTTCGGGGCGGTGGATTGGGCATTATAGCTGTAAAACTGCCCCGCCATCGCACTGCGGCCGCCGAGTCCCAGTTCCGGAAAGTCGGTGGAGGCAGCATAAGGGTACCAGATCATGGCGGGTGTGGCCGGTGGCAGGGTGGTCAGACCGGTATTGTTTGGTGAGGTATTGACCGGAGCCGCCGGATTGAAGCGAGGACCGGCCTGGTTAGCGGCAAAGTCCCATTTGGCATAGGCATAGTTGTTGCCGACAAAATACGGCCAGCCGTAGTTACCCGCCTTTTTGGCCTGGTTAAACTCGTCATAGCCCCGTGGTCCCTGAATGCTGTCCTTACCGGCGTCCGGCCCGATTTCACCCCAATATAGCACCGAGGTTTTGGGGTTTACGGCAATGCGGTAGGGGTTCCGGCAGCCCATCGTATAAATCTCCGGCCGCGTTTTGGCCATCCCTTTCGGGAACAGGTTACCGTCGGGAATGGTATACGTGCCATCGGCCTCCGGATGAATCCGCAGCACTTTTCCCTTCAGGTCGTTGGTGTTCGCGGCCGACCGCTGGGCGTCGAGGCTGTAGTATTCCGCGCCGGGGCGCTCGTCCATTGGGGCATAACCATTCGACGGAAAGGGGCTGGAACTGTCGCCGGTCGACAGGTAGAGGTTACCGTCTTTATCCCAGGCGAGTGACCCGCCGTGGTGCGAGCCGCTGTTGTATTGCACCGGCACTTTCAGCAGTACTTTCTCCGATTTGAGATCCAGCGTGTTGTCGGGCGTAACCGTGAATCGTGAAAGCTGAAAATCAATCGGTTCGCTTTCGGTCGGCGGGGCGTAGTAGAGATATATGTACTGATTGCGGCTAAAGTTCGGGTCGAGCGTTACGCCGATCAGACCCGTCCCGCCTTTGACGATCACCGGCAGTTTATGGACCAGTTTGGTCTGGTTGGTGCGGGTATCGTAGACCGACAGATTGCCGTTCAGTTCCGAAAAGAAAATACGGCCGTCGGGGGCCACAGCCAGTTCCATCGGCGCGTTCAGGTCATTAACCAGAATTGTTTTGACAAACCGGTTTTCTTCGGGAGCTTCCACGGCGTAGGCTTTGCTGTAGTCGAGAGGCTTGCCAGTACCCATTACATACCGTAAACCACCAATCAGGTGCTGGACGAACAGCGGCTCGGTATAGGATTCGTCGGTATGGCCGCCACCGGTGTAAAACGCCCGTCCACCGTCGAACGCATGGTACCAGGCAATGGGGTGGTTGGCGCCGTTGGTGCCGCCTTCATAGGAGTTTTCGTCGAGGTTAGCCAGCACATGAAGACCGGTATACAGCGACCGGTAGCTGTACCATTCGTCGGTACGGGGCCAGTGGTCGGGTAAGTGCGTGGTCGACGGGTGGGTTTTGTCGAGAACATCCACGGTGGCCGGCCGGACGTTAGGCATATTCGGGTGGCTGGAAAAATAACCGCCGGCGAGCTTGTTGTACCACGGCCAGTCGTATTCGGTGTCGGCGGCGGCATGGATACCCATGTACCCGCCACCGGCCTGGATGTAGCGCTCAAATGCCGCCTGCTGACGGGCATTCAGTACGTTGCCGGTCGTACTCAGAAAAACAACGGCCTGGTAGTGTCGCAGGCTATCGTCATTGAACCAGGCCGCGTTTTCGGTGGTATCGACGCGTATCTGTGCGTCCTGCCCGATTTTCTGTAAGGCCTTGATCCCGAATGGAATCGACGTGTGCCGCCAGCCTTTGGTTTTTGAAAAGACCAGAATCCGGCTGGTAGAGACAGGGGTAGCCGGACTGCTGGCAGCGGTGCTTGTCTGGCTGACGGGTTTATGCTGAAAACAGGCATAGAGGCTAAGCGCCAGCGCACTCAGGCAACCCAGCGCAAGCCTGCGGGAACGTATGGTTATGAGCATAGGAATAAGGGACGAAAAGCAATTGGTGAATGAGTGAATGAGCGATTGAGTGGTTAATCGCCTTTATTCACTCAATCGCTCACTCACACAATCACTAATTGGTATAAATCCGGTATTCCGTTGTTTTTAACCATGACGGGTGCATGAAATTTTGGAATAGCCCGAAATCTTTATTTCCCGATGGTAATCTCTTTCTCAATATACCCGCCGCGCGTCGACGACAGCTTGACTTTGGCCTTAATGCTGCCTGGCTGGTTGAGTTTGACGGTGAAGGCTGCTTCTTTCGACTCGCCGGTGCCGGTGTAGCCCGCGTAGATGGTTTTGTCGAACAGGGCCGGTTTGGTAATGGTCACTTTGGCGTTTTCGAAGCCTTTCAGCAAGTCCTTGTCGATGTCCAGCGATACCTGATCTTCCTGCACAATTTTGATGCGTTTGGCCTGTTCCAGCGCCACGGGTAGTTTGCCGGTATTGCTCCAGCTGACGGTTATTTCGTATTCGTTATTGGCCAGTGGCTTCACACTCACGTCTTTCAGCGTAATTTGTGGCAATTCAAAAGCCATCGCGAGGTTAAACTTCGCCTGCTTCGAAATCCAGTTTTCGAGCTGCCACGCCGGACCGTTCTGGGCAAAAAACTTTGGATGGAATCCGCCGATTTCAACCTCGCCCAACTGCGGGTGCGTGAATTTAGTCCAGGGCTTAAACCCGCGTTTGTTGTTGGCCTCGTCGTCCCATCGGAGGCCGTCGTATTCGTCATACTGCCCGTCGCTGTCGTAATCTTTCATGGCCCCGCCGTTCCAGAGTTCGTCGCCGTACCAGACTGAGCCGTAGTAGAAATAGCCGAAATCGGGGCCGTGGCCGAACAGGGGCGTCGGTTTGGTCGGATCGCCGGTCAGGCGGTCCGTTTTAGACCGGGTATGGTAGGTGTTGTACACATCACCTGCCCACGGATAACCGGTAAACGACAGGCCGAGGCTGTCCATGTGTTTGTAAATGGCCAGGTCGGGCGGAAACATACTTTCTTCGCCGCTTGATGTCGACGGCGGCCGAAGGTGCATCGGCACGCGTGTATCCATCGAGTTAACGACCGAAATATTCGGATGCCCCAGTAACCACAGCACCGTCGCGCGGGTTTCAATTTCGCTCAGCGGATACTCACCCGCACCGCCTTGCGTAAAGCCGCGGCCCGTAAAATCGCCGCCCTGATCGGGGCGCCAGTTTTCGGGATAGTTGCGGTGGTTGTCCAGCCCGCCCACGCCGTCTTCATTGTATTTCCCGTCGCCGTCGTTGTCAATGCCTTCGGTATAGACCAGCCACTGTCCCTGGCCCGGCTGTACCTTTTTCATCAGGCGCGGGTCGCGTGGGTCAAGCACATAATCTGCTTTTTCCAGTTCTTTTGCGGTCGCTTTTTTCCGGATCTGGTAAATCACGCCGTCATTATCAAGCTCTTCTTCCGGGTCTTCGTCGAGCAGGCCATCGCGGTCATCGTCTTTCGGGTGCACCGTGCTGCGGTTGCGTTGCGCGGTGTAGAGGTACATGGTGGCCCCGTCGGGATTGTTTTGTGGGCGCAGATAAATGGTTTTGGTGTCGAGAAGTCTGGTAATAGCGGGGTCTTTGCCGTAGTTATCGAGCAGGTATTTGGCCAGCCACATGACCGCCTCGCTGCTGGTAACTTCACCGCTGTGGCGGCCGCCTTCGAAATAAGCGGCCGGTTTGTTGGTATGTTTGCCCGTTTTTTTGTTTGTCAGGGTGAGTTGCAGAATCGGACGCCCTTCGTAGCTTTTCGCAACTTCGTAGAGGTCGACAAGGTTAGGGTATTGGTCGGCCCATTTGCGGCACCAGCTGTACATCACTTCCGGTGCGTGATACACGTCGAAGCTGAGTTTGGTGCCGGGAAAGTATTCAACATCTTTGGCATAGTGCTTTTTAAAGAAGCTGATGCCGTGGCGTTCACCTTTGACGGTGTAAAACTTTTTGGTCGTATCCTGTTCCGGCCATTTAGGTTCGGTCCCGTAGTACGATTTCTGGGCTGAAGCACCCGCTGCCAGCAGCATGCCGACCAGTAACGTAACGTACTGTTTCATAGGTTTTTTATAGTATTGCTTAGTTAAGTGCAGTTGGCCTGTCAGCGCCGTTTCTGCTGTGTGATATTACAATAAAATGTAATTTGGTGACAGAAGAGTCCGGCAAAATATTCAGTATGTTTTATGGAAAACAAGAGTATGTACCAATGCCGGAAAAGCAAGGGGACATACAGTATGTGGATGCCCACACCCATCAGCGGACAGGCGATGTGTCGGTGATTGCCATCCGGAACCTCATCGTCGGGCATGATCCGGAGTCGCCGGAGGCCGTTCCGTTTTGTTCGGTCGGGGCACATCCGTGGTACTGGCGAAAGGCCGATATGGAGCAACTGCGGGCGTGGTCGGCTCACCCGTCGGTAAAAGCCATTGGTGAGTGCGGCCTCGACCGGCTGACCGACACACCTTTGGACGAGCAGTGGCCTGTTTTCCGGCAGCAGATTGCGTTGTCGGAGGCGGTA
Source organism: Arsenicibacter rosenii (assembly GCF_001870735.1). Classification (GTDB taxonomy): domain Bacteria; phylum Bacteroidota; class Bacteroidia; order Cytophagales; family Spirosomataceae; genus Arsenicibacter; species Arsenicibacter rosenii. The sequence continues at coordinate 568,268 of NZ_MORL01000002.1, forward strand.
CGGAAACCGCTGATTATTCATTGCGTCCGGGCATTTCCGGAAATTGTGGCGGAGCATAAAGCGCAGCAACCAACGCAGCCGTGGATATTGCACGGGTTCAATAACCGGTCGTCGTTTCTGAATATGGTGCTGGATGCCGGCCTGTACGTTTCACTGGGCGCGGCCCTGCTACGCGGTGATTCGCCGGCTTCAGCGGCCATCGCCCGTATACCGGCCGACCGGCTGTTGCTCGAAACAGATGATAAGCCTCTGCCGGTCAGTGAGGTGTATCAGGCAGCGGCCAGCCGGCTGGGTTGGTCATTGGCGCAGCTGGCGGCACAGGTGCGGGCGAATGCCGGAACGGTTTTTGGTGTATAGTTGACAAAAAAGGCGTATTTTCGGGGTTACGTTTACAAGGCAGCTGACGGTGTAGAGGCCTTCAGCTGTACAGGAAAAACCGTAACGTACATAAGTATCATGCAAGATCGTTCCTGGCTTTCGCGTACGCAATTGCTGGTTGGTAATGAGGGCCTTGACCAGCTGGCTAACGCCCATGTTCTGGTAGTCGGATTAGGCGGCGTCGGGTCGTTTGCCGCCGAGTTTATTGCCCGCGCCGGTGTCGGCCAAATGACTATCGTCGACGGCGACGTTGTTGACCCGTCGAACCGGAACCGGCAGTTACCGGCCTTATCGACCAACCACGGCGTGTCGAAAGCCGACATTATGGCCGAACGGCTCCTCGCCATTAACCCTGAGCTGACCCTGCGGGTGGTGAAGGATTTTATCCGTCCGTCGATGGTTGAGGACCTGCTGGCGGCCGGTCCGTACGATTACGTCATGGACTGCATCGACAGCATTACGCCGAAGCTCATTCTGTTGCAGCAGGCCTACGAAAAAGGGTTCCGGATTGTGAGCTCGATGGGGGCAGGCGGTAAAATGGACCCGACGCAGCTGCGGGTGACCGATCTCTTTGACACCTGGTCGTGTACGATGGCGCAGTACGTCCGCAAACGGCTAAAAAAACTGTCGGTAAAGCAGGGAATTAAAGCGGTGTTTTCGCTGGAATATGTCCGTAAAGAGTCGCTGATCATGACCGACGGCAGCAACTTCAAGCGGTCGGCCTACGGGACGATTTCGTACATTCCGGCCGCCTTCGGCGGCGTCTGTGCCTCGGTTGTGATCCGTGAATTACTGGGTGAACCAGTAGCGCTCGAAAAGCGTCCGGACATCATCAACCTGTCGAAGCCAAAGCCTGCCAAAAAACGCAAAAAGAAGGCACCGGCCCCTGAATCGGAATAGATGTATTAGACAGGATTACAGGATTAACAGGTTTTTCTCACTGCTCCGGGTGTGTTTTTCAACTGTTCATGCTAATGGGTTTATACTACATAGCCACATAGAAAAACAAAGATTTTTACTCTTTTGTGCTCTATGTGACTATGTGGTAAACATATACAGCGATGATTTCGGCCTGCATAGTTTAATTGTCTCTTACAAAGACATCTCCGGACAGGAAACTGTGCTCTCATTTTTCCCCGGGAAGGGGCGGGGTAGGAGTCTATTGAGGAAAGCACTACACGCGATAGTCCTCTTCGGTGATGATGATAGCCAGTTTACCCTTGACGCGGCCGGTTTCGCTGTACGAATGGGCGTCCGGGATTTCCTCCAGCCGGTAGCGCCGGTCGATGATGCTTTGGAGGAGGCCTTTCTTCGCCATGGTAAGCAAATAATTCATGTCTTCGGCGGTAAACGACATCAGGATCGACTCTGCCTTTTGGGCAGTAAACACACTCTTGACCTGATCGAACACCTGCCGGGCCGAAGGAAGCGTGGTGATGTAGGTGCCTTCGTCGGTCAGCACATCGCGGCAGGCTTCGAAAGAGCTCTTCCCGACGGCATCAAACACCACATGGTATTTTTCGGGCTCTTTGGTAAAATCGGTAACGGCATGATCGATAATCCGGTCGGCGCCCAGCTGCCGGACCAGTTCCGCGTTTGTGGCGCTGCACACGGCCGTCACATCGGCATCCATGAAACGGGCCAGCTGAACGGCAAACGTTCCGACGCCACCCGACGCGCCGTTGATCAGCACGCGGTCGTGCGGGCGCAGTTTGCCTTTGTCGCGCAACGCCTGCAGGGCTGTAAGCCCGCCCACAACCATGGTCGCAGCCTGCTCAAACGATACTTCGTCGGGGATTTTGACTACGTTTTTATCCTGTGCAATGACATACTGGGCATAACCGCCCCCAACCGGTCCGAGCGAGGCTACGACGCGGTCGCCGGGCTTGACGTTGGTTGCCAGTACGCCGACGGCCTCCACAACACCGGCACATTCGCCGCCTAGTGTTTTCGGGAATTTGCCGGGCAGGAGCAGCTTCATGGCTCCTTCGCGGACTTTCCAGTCCATGGGATTGATTCCCGAGGCAAACACCCGGATCAGCACGTCGTGGCCATCGGGCTCCGGCATGGGCAATTCTGTTACGTGCAGCACATCACTGCTGCCATATTCGTTGATTACTACAGCTTTCATACGTACGGTAACTAACCGGCCGTAAAATGTTCCGGCCCTACTTAGCGGGCGGGCTGCGCAACCGGCCTGACAAAGAACCGGCGTAGCAGGCCGTAGAGGATAAGGACAAGCGAGACGAAGAAGCCGCCCCATTTTACCGCACTCAGAATGGCACAGATGGCGGCTACCGTCAGTGAGGTGTCAGGGTGGGTCCGGAGCAACGTGATGATACAGATGTTTTCCAGATAATCGGTCCACAAAAAAAGAAAAGGCACAATGTTGACCAGGTCAAAAGGCGTTACGGTGCGGTTTTTATAGATTGCCGATAAGAGGATGCAAAGCAAAAATGTGTAGGTCAGCGGATAGATTGTGTCATAAATCAGTTCGCCTTCAGCATATATCTGCCGGCCTTCGGTACCGTACATATCAACCATATCCAGAATTCTGGCGGGTTCGGTATTAAACAGCAGCAGGTCAATCGGCCCGATGGGTTGCCCGGCGTACCGGTTAATCATTGCTTCGAGATTACTCAGAAAATAAGCCGGAAACGGCACGTACAGCAGCCCGCCTAAAAGTAATGTTTTCCAGGAGGCTATTTTGTACAGATACGTTGATAAGTCACGTAGCATGAGTGAGTTAAGGGGGGTAGTTTGTGGGGATAAAATAAGGCTAATCAGGAAAAAAAGCACGTATTTCTCTTTAACCGGTATATCTTTTACTAACCGTAAATAAAATCATGACAATACATACACTTTTGGCGCTCACTTTCGGAATTGCCGGAACCTGTACGGCCACCCCGCCAGCCAGAACGAATAAAGCAGAGAAGCAGGAGATACTTTACGTCGGGACCTATTCCACGCGGGGCAGCGAAGGGATTTATGTATATGCCTTTGACCGGAAAACCGCTACACTCCGGAAACTACAGGCGGTATCGGGACCGAAAAGTCCGTCGTTTCTGGCGGTTCATCCGTCCGGCAACTATGTCTACTCCGTAAATGAAGGGGCGCCGGTGGCCAATGGTGTCAGTGCCTATTCGGTTGACGGCCGCACCGGCCAGCTGACGGCCATCAATCAGGAATCGTCGCATGGGCGGGGGCCTTGTCACATCAGTATTGACCAGACCGGTAAGCTGGCGTTTGTATCAAACTACGGGGGGGGAACATTTGCCGTATTGCCGGTCAGGGCAGATGGTTCGCTGGGGGCAGCAACCGATTCGCTGACCTATTCGGGGGCCGGGCCCAACAAACAGCGGCAGGAAAAACCGCACATTCACTCCGCTATCGTGTCGCCCGATAACCGTTTTGTTTACGTATCGGATCTGGGGACGGATAAGATTTATAGCTACGCAATTGACAAGGCAACCGGAAAGGTTAAACCGGCCGCTACGCCTTTTGTGTCGGAAAGGCCCGGCTCGGGTCCGCGCCATTTTGTGTTTCACCCGAACCGGCGGTTTGCCTATGGCGTGCAGGAACTGACCTCAACAGTCGCCGTGTTTGCGGTTGATCCGAAAAGCGGAACGCTGACGGTGCTGGAAGAACGTATCCCGACCTTACCGGCAGGATTTACCGGATCAAATACCAGTGCCGATATCCATATTGACCCGAAAGGGCGTTTCCTGTACCAGTCTAACCGCGGGGCCAATGTGCTGTCCATTTTCGCCATTCAGCCCGACGGCCGCCTGAAACTGGCCGGTCACCAGGCAACAATGGGCAAAACGCCCCGAAACTTTGTAATTGACGCGAAAGGCGAGTTTTTGCTGGCGGCTAATCAGGATACCGATACGGTTATTATTTTCCGGATCGATCCGAAAACCGGTTTACTCACTCAGGTTGGGGAGCCGGTATCGATTCCGGCGCCGGTATGCCTGCAACTGGTAAATTTGTAACCGATGCGTAAAAATACGCATCACAAAATCGGGTAATACTGCGCTAAAACCGGTCAGTTGGTTTCCGCAATTTTGCATCGTAAGCCAACAACTACGATGAACACTACCCTGATCACTGCACAATATACCACTCAACATGACCGTCCGGCGGCTGCCTGGTGCCAGACACCTGATTATGGGCAACCGCCGGCCGATACCTCATTTTCATTGCCCGGATTTATCCGTAAAGACGTATTCAAAGAACTGGCGGCCCGGCTCTGGAAAGGGCACTCATCGGGCCGGCGGCAGTTTGTTGAACGGCGGCTGAGCGATGCGCTGGGCCGGCCCGCAGATACGATTGTCCTGGGCGATAGTGTGGTGTCATTGCTTGGTCAGCTGCTGGACACACTCAGTAGTTGCATACCGGCGGCCGTTGTTGTGAAACCATCGGTGTCCGTTGTCCGTGAGCTGGCCGAAGACGCATCGCTGGCCGTTTATGAATGGCCCCTGACCGACGATTTTGGCTATCACGAGGCCCTTTTTCCGGAGCTTCCGACGCGTGCAGTGGTGGTGCTGGCTGCACCGGATCCGGTTGTGGGGGCGGCAATACCCGACAAAACCCTGCTCCGCTTGTTGGCGCAGTATCCTGATAATTATTTTGTTATTGACGAATCACATGCGCTGGCCCCTGCCGACAGTCTGCTGGCCATGACGCGCCAACACACCAACCTGATTCTGCTGCGATCGTTTACAGTTGCCGGTACAACCCTCGGGTATGCCGTGGCCGAAACCGCGCTGAGCGCGGCGCTGCGGGCAAATTTGCCGGCCTTTTCCCTGAGTCATGTGTCGGAACTGGTCCTTGACGGGCTGCTGACGGCGGGCTTGCGGCAGGAGTGCCTGCAAAGCCAGCTGAATCTGGTAGCGCAGCGCCGGAACCGGTTCTATGAGCAACTCAATGCCCTGCTGTCGCCGACGTTTCAGGTGACCAATACCCGCAGTAATTTCGTACTGATCTCAGGATATGACCGTGCGACTTACCAGTTGCTGCTCCGCGTCACAGAAAGCCTTGGGCTTGTCGTGCGCGACCTCCATCAGGCCCGTCAGGTGAGGTATACCATCCAGATTCCCGTACGCCGGACCGACGAGAATGACTGGCTGGTAAACCGGCTGGCCGAGGCCATGGCGCCGTTTGATATGCTGCTGTTTATGTAAAGCAGTAAAGGACACCGTAATGCAATACATACACAGTTTTGTACTATATCAATGTCAATACAGTCAGATTTCAGAAACTTAATCTATATCGTTAAATTCTGATTAAAAATTATGGCCAATAAAATGTATATTTGTTGGATGCTCCGTGCGGATGTGTGTCGGGAAGGGGGAGCACCAGGCAAGTAATCCTTTTATGGCTCATCTTATCACAAAAAAAGGTTCGGAAAACCGCGATCTGGAGTGGTTGCGGGAGTATTGGGGGCGAGGGGTCGAACGTATCTTTTTTATATACGGCGTTCCTGAGGGGGTCGCACGGGGGCGGCATCACCACGCCCGTTGCCAGATGGGCCTGATTTGTGTATCGGGCTCGGTTGACGTGTATATCCAGTCTCCGCAACGAGATTATCATTTTACGCTGAATACGCCGGAAAAAGTACTTTTGCTCGCTCCTGAAGACTGGCGGATGATGTATAATTTTTCCGATGATGCCGTATTAATGGTTATGGCAGACCGGTCATACCGTGAAACGACGTATTATCAGGAAATGTACCGGGAGGTAGCATTACCGAAACTGTCTGCCATGTATGCCTGATGAGGAGTCGTTCGGGTATTCTGCTGCTCATGGCCTTACTGCTTACCGGATTGTCTGCCGCCCGGCCACCAAAGCGCGCCCGTGACTATGGCCTGCGGTTGGGCGTTGTGCCGGCCGGTCCGCTCAATGCCATTACGGACGTACCGGGTGTGCGGGTCGGGCAGATAACACTACAGCAAGGCACGTCTGTCCGCACGGGAGTGACGGCTATCATTCCCCATACAGGTAATCTTTTCCAGCAAAAATGCCCCGCCGCGATCTATATCGGCAACGGTTTCGGCAAACTGACCGGTATCAGCCAGGTCGACGAACTGGGCACCCTTGAAACCCCGATTATCCTGACAAATACCCTGAGTGTTCCGACGGCGGCCGATGCACTGATCGACTATACGCTCTCGCAACCAGGCAATGAGCAGGTGCGGTCGGTAAATGCGGTGGTGGGCGAAACCAATGATGGTTATCTCAACGACATCCGCGGGCGACATGTAACAAAACAACATGTGCTGGATGCGCTCCGACAGGCAACCACCGGACCGGTGGCCGAGGGCAATGTCGGGGCTGGTACCGGCACGGTTTGCTTTGGCTTTAAAGGCGGCATCGGTACGGCCTCGCGGAAACTGCCGGCCTCGCTCGGCGGCTATACCGTCGGGGCGCTGGTGCAGACCAATTTCGGGGGCGTGTTGCAGATTGCCGGTGTGCCGGTCGGCGTCGAACTCGGGAAATACTCCTACAAGGAAAATCTCGACGGCTCCTGCATGATGGTCGTTATCACCGATGCACCGCTCGACGCCCGTAACCTGAAACGACTGGCCAAACGGGCCTTTATGGGCCTGGCGCAGACCGGCGGCATTGCCTCCAACGGCAGCGGCGATTACGTCATTGCTGTTTCGACGGCCTATCAGATTCCGCACGAAAGCAAAAGCCCTTTCGACGAACAGAAAGTCCTCCGCAACGATAATGTCTCGCCGTTGTTCATGGCGGCTATCGAAGCCACCGAAGAAGCCATTATTAACTCGCTTTTCATGGCCCAAACTATGACGGGCGATCAGAACCACAACATCGAAGCCCTGCCGGTCGACCGCGTAGTTGATTTACTAAAGAAAGCAGGGGTTATTAAGTGATCTTATCCACGTTATTCCCGTCCGGAGTGTGGATAACTATGTGGGAATGTGGATAACTTCCGAACGATATTTGCCAGACAGATCATTTGACAGGGATTTTATTGGTTAAGGGTGAGTTTGGCATCGTATTATTTCAAGTTTGTCTGCACGTTGTTTTGTCAGAAAGAACAACAGTATTTTGTTATTTTTGTAGGGCATAGAAAACGTGAGCATAGTATGACCTATCTTCAATTATATCAAAAATTTCATAGCCTTCCTCCTGTGTATCAGGCAGAGGTAGCTGATTTTATTGACTTTTTGAGTGTAAGGAGTCAACTCGTAAAGCCGCAAAATGAAGTGAAAGCAGAAGGGACGCCGGTTTTCGGTAGTGCAAAAGGGCAATTTAAAATGTCACCTGATTTTGATGCGCCTCTAGACGATTTTGCCGATTATCAGTGATGAACTTACTGCTGGATACACATGCGCTCATATGGTTTTTAGATGGCAATGAGAAGGATCTGTCTCAGAAAGCTAAGTCACTTATTCTTGATAATGCGAATAAGTCATTTATAAGTATCGCTACGCTTTGAGAGATGGCAATCAAAATTCGCCTGGGAAGCCTGACGTTTGAGCCCGGCTATGATAACCTGATTGACTTAATCGGGAAAAACGGGTTTGACATTTTACCCGTTACGTTTCTACATACACGCTGTACGCTTCAGTTGCCAATGCATCACCGCGATCCCTTTGACAGAATTATGATCGCTCAGAGCCAGACAGAGGATTTAGTTTTCATTACGGCTGATGCTAATATACATTTGTATGACATCAATTGGATCTGGTAGTACAACAGTTCTTTACCGGTACCTACTCTCCTGCACAAACCGATACAGAAACGGGGCCTTGTGAGCGCCGCCGCTGAATCGCTTCTCCAGACGCTCCAGAATTCCCAAGGCCAGCATCTTCCGCTGGAAAGCCGACCGGTTGATTTTTTGTCCCAGAATGGTTTCATAGAGCTGCTGCAGGTCGTTCATGGTGAATAGTTCGGGCAGTAGATTGGCTCCGATCAGTTTGTGGTCCAGATTGGCACGAAGGGTGTCGAGAGCCTTCTGCACAATAGCAGTATGGTCGAGCATGAGCGGGGGCAGCGCCGCCAGATCATACCACGCACAACGGTCGGCCAGGGCATCGGGGTTGGGGATGGCGCGGGTAAAGTCGACCAGGGCGTAAAAGCCTACCGTCACAAACCGCCGCAGCAGCCAGTGATCGTCGGGCGGCGTTTCACCCTTGCCCACCAGAATCGACCGCAACGGCTGCGGATCGTGGCGGCAAACATCCCCGAAAACATAAAACTGCTCCAGAAAAATATCGCCGAGGCCGGTGCGCTGTGTCAGGGTACGGCGGGCGGCATCATTCAGATTCTCATCATCGCGGATAAACCCGGCGGGCAGGCCCAGGAGGCCGGTATTCTCGTATTCCAGCAGCAGGATTTTCAGCTGGGTTTCGTGAAAACCAAAAATAACCAGGTCCGTGGCAAGGCCCTGTAAATAGCCTTCTCCACGGGTATTCTGCCCTACTGATTCGCTTGATTCACGCATTTAGTCAAAAATTTATTGGCAAGTAACAAAATAGTTGCTGTTTTCCGAATAACCCGCTATTATTGTCGCATTGTGAGACAATAAGTCTTGCAGCCTGACCTTAACAACTTAATTTCCGGCTCGATCAGGAGTCAGTCCCTTAACTAACTATATGAAAACTGTATTGATGATGCTGGCATTAACTGCCCTAACCGGCACCGGTGCGGTTTTGTCTGACGCCACGGCGCAGACCGCTCCGAGGGCGAAAACCGTGAATGGTGTGGTGGAAGGCAACCTTGAGGCAAGCGGTGTCCGCTCCTTCAAAGGAGTCCCGTTTGCCAAACCGCCGGTTGGCGACCTGCGCTGGAAAGCGCCGCAGCCCGCCGAAAACTGGACGGGTGTCCGCGATGCGAAAACGTTTGGCCCCCGTGCGATGCAGCGGGCCGTGTTCGGCGACATGAACTTCCGGTCGAACGGCGTGAGCGAAGACTGTCTGTACCTGAACGTCTGGACGCCGGCTAAATCGGAAAAGGAAAAACTCCCGGTGCTGGTGTATTTCTACGGCGGTGGGTTCATCGCCGGGGATGGCTCTGAACCGCGTTACGATGGCGAGAGTATGGCCAAACGGGGGATTGTGTCGGTTACGGTCAACTACCGCCTGGGCGTGTTCGGGCTGATGGCGCATCCGGAACTGACTAAAGAGTCGCCGAACAAGGCGTCGGGCAACTACGGTTTTATGGATCAGCAGGCGGCGCTGGCGTGGGTGCAGAAAAACATCGCGGCGTTTGGCGGTGATCCGAAGCGGGTAACCATTGCCGGCGAATCGGCCGGGTCGATGTCGGTGAGTGCCATGATGACCTCGCCGCTGTCGAAAAACCTGTTTTCGGCGGCCATCGGCGAAAGTGGCTCGCTGTTGGGCACCCTGTCGCCGGTAACGCTGGCAGAAGCCGAGCAGAGCGGCGTCAAGTTTGCTGAAGCCGTGGGCGCTAAATCGCTGGCCGACCTGCGGGCGATGCCGGCGGATCAGTTGCTGGAAGCGACGGCCAAACCAAACCTGCCACGTTTCTCGGCCAATATCGACGGTTACTTTTTCCCGAAACCGGCTGCTGCCATTTTTGCTGCCGGGGAACAGGCAAAGGTCCCGCTGCTGGTTGGCTGGAACTCCGAAGAGATGAGCGCGCGGATGGTGATGGGGCAGGAGAAACCAACGCCGGAAAGCTTCCGGGCGGCGGTGCAGAAGCTGTACCCGAACCGCGCCGACGATGCCCTGAAAGTATATAACGGCACAACCGAAGAAGAGATTCAGCAGGCTGCCACGGACCTCGCCGGTGACCGGTTTATCGGGTTCAGCACCTGGAAATGGAGCGATATGCAGGCACAAACGGGCGGCCATCCGGTCTACCGGTATTATTACGCTCGTCCGCGGCCGGCGATGGTCCCGGAAATGGGCAATGCCAGTGCCGGTCTGGCTGGCGGGGTCGTCCGCAACGCCGATCCGAATGCGCCGAAGATTCCGCAGGCCAAAGGGGCTGTGCACTCGGCAGAAATCGAGTACGCGCTCGGCAACCTGTCGACCAACAAGGTATTTGCCTGGGGACCCGACGATTATAAAGTGTCGCAAACGATGCAGACGTATTTCGAGAACTTCGTCAAGAACCACAATCCAAACGGCAAAGGCCTGCCGAAGTGGGATCCGATCAAAGCCGGTAGTCCTGCTCCGGTGATGATTATCGACGTGAACACACGTCAGGAGACCGAGAAGCACCGCGACCGGTATCTGTTCCTGGACGAGTTTTTCCCGAAACCTTAACAACCCGTTACCTATAGTTAACCCTTCGCCCCGTCAGTGCCCTGCGCTGACGGGGTTTTGTTTGGTTGGTGGGAGCGACAGTGACGATTTATGAATAAAGAATACTTTCTTTATTACAATGATTGCACACTGCATTATGGACTAAGCGGGGACCCTGGCTGTGTCCATATGCGTAATGACAGATTGAAAATGATTTTATTCAGATGAAACAGTTTTTCGAGTTGATACCGGAGCAGTTTTTAAAAGCGGCGGAAGGCTGTAGTGAGCAGGCTATCACTGAGCTTGAGCAAACATTAGGCATTTCTTTCCCGGCATCACTGCGTGAATACCTGACTATCTTTGGTAAAAAGCAATCGCATTTTCCTGAATGTCACATGCACGGATGTGATGATATGCTTAGGATTTGGGAACCGCTGAATTACATGAGAGCATTGTGGGAAGATGCAGGAATAAACACCGGATTTATGGATAACATAATTTTTTTCTTCAACTTCCAGGATACGTACTTCTACGTACCTTATGAAGCCGGCGATGATCCGGCTGTTTACGCTCTTGATATTGGTGACGAACCCACTATCAGAAAGCTGAATGACCACCTGTCAACATACATAAGGTATTGGATGGAGCAGATGTTAACAGGAAAGTATTGGTAGGCACAGATGTTGAATGTGTTGATTGTGAGCGCCAAATAGTAGTAGACAGATTATTTCGCACATAATCCAGAACGGGGCCTTCACCTGTTAACCCCAAACTTCAGTTTGGGGCCTCTGGCAAACCTCCCGAACCGGCCTGACCTCGCTAGTTGTGTTGCCGTAAAGCACGCACATTTGTGCTTCGAGAGCCTCGCCATGCCTGTTTAGCGGGGTAACCCTGCACTAAAGCACAGGGTTGGTTCAGGAAGGGCAAAATCCGTAAGGTTAGGGCTAACGTACGGAATCGGTTAGTTTGGGCCAAATTCCGCCAAACGCAGTGGCCGGGAAGCCGCTGGCGGCAAACGGAATGGCATTCCGTTGTACAGGGCCGGGCAACAAAATTCCGGTAAATCAGCCATGGCCGGGCGGTGAACCAGCGTAACCTATTAACTTTGTAGTGTATAAGGACTGCGCCTGCCGTTCTGTGACTTGTAAGCATGAATAATCCGTATGTGTCCCTGCTGCGTATTGCCTGGCAATATGCCCGACACGAAAAGCGCCGTTATGTACTCACCTACGGCTTGTTTCTGGGTGCCAACATCATCACCGCACTGCACCCGCTGCTCTTTGGCTGGTTTATCGACGCCATTCAGCGCAAAGGCACCGACATCCTCCACACGGGCTGGCTCTACATTGCCGGTTTTATGACCTTGAAGCTGGTCGAATGGTTTTTCCACGGCCCTGCCCGCATCATGGAGCGCGAACTGGCCTTCAACGTCAGCCGTAACTTTCTGGACGATCTCTATCATCAGACCCTGCACCTGCCCGTTGGCTGGCACAAAGACCATCACAGCGGTGCCACCATCAACCGCATCCGCAAAGCCTATGAAGCCCTGAAAGAGTTTTTCCAGAATGGCTTTACCTACCTGCATACGCTCCTGAAATGCCTGTTTTCGTTTGCCGCTATGTTGTATTTCTCGCCGGTCTTCGGCCTTATCGGTGTGGGCCTCGGCGTGCTGACGGTTTGGCTGATTATGGCCTTCGACAAGCCGTTTATCAAAACCCTCGAAGAAACCAACGAACGGGAGCATGTGGTGTCATCGACGCTGTTCGACAGCCTGTCCAATATCATTACGGTCATTACGCTGCGGCTCGAAAAGCAGATGGAACACAGCCTGATGGCGAGGGTACTGGCGGTGTTGCCGCCGTTCCGCCGCAATATCCGGATTAATGAATGGAAGTGGTTTGTGGCCAGTATGCTGGTGGCGTCGATTTATGCCGTCATTACGCTGGGCTATGTGTATCAGCACTATACGCCGGGGCAGGTGTTTCTGGTGGGTGGTCTGGTGGCGCTGATCGGCTACGTCAACAACTTTACGAGCGTGTTCGTCGACGTGGCCTGGCAGTATACCCAGATCGTGCAGGACCACACCAACGTGCAGACCGCCCGCGACATTGCCAAAGCGTATCAGCAGCACCACCGCCCGGATGCCGGAGAACCGCTACCGGCTGATTGGCAGACTATTTCGATCCGGAACCTGACGTTTCAGCACCACACCGGCACCGACCGGAAAGGGGCAGGGCTGGAGCAGGTCAGCCTGGACGTGTGGCGGGGCAAACGGGTGGCCCTCATCGGCGAAAGCGGCAGCGGCAAAAGTACGCTGCTGACACTCCTGCGTGGCCTCTATGCACCCGCTGCCGGGGCGCAGATTGAGATTGACGGGGTGGCACAAGCGGGCCTCGGCGTAATTGCCGACACGGTAACGCTGTTTCCGCAGGAGCCGGAAATCTTTGAAAATACGATTGCTTACAACATCACCCTGGGCCTGCCGTTTCCGGAGGCCGATGTGCTGGTTGCCTGCGAAACGGCCCGTTTCAGCAGCATCCTGGCGCAGTTACCCCATGGTCTAGCGACAAATATTCAGGAAAAGGGCGTGAACCTGTCCGGCGGGCAGAAGCAGCGATTGGCCCTCGCACGGGGCATTCTGGCCGCCCGTACCAGCGACATTGTGCTGTTTGACGAGCCGACCAGCAGCGTTGACCCGAAGACCGAATTTGAGATTTATAATCAGATCATGGCTGAGTTTGCCGGTAAGGCTGTGGTCTCGACCCTGCACCGGCTTCATTTGCTGCCCATGTTCGACTACATCTACATCCTGGAGCAGGGGCGGGTGATTGATCAGGGCACCTTCGCGGAGTTACGGCAGCGCAGTGCCGTTTTTCAGTCGATGTGGGCCCATCAGAAGGGCTTTGCCGATGCCCTGCCCGAAGATATTCCCCTGCCGGAGGTGGGGTAGGGCGTAGTCGTGCCACCCCATCACCCAATTAACCCCTTATACACCTCCCAATACGCCCTTGCGGCTTTCTCCCAGCTGAACCGTTTGGCCTGCCAGCGCAGCCGGTCGGCCTTCAGGGTGTCGTCGTAGTAGGCCATCATCCCCTGCCGGAAGGTTTCGACCATGTAATCCGGCTCGAAGTTTTCCCAGAATACCGCTTCGAAACCGCCGATTTCGGGCAGACTCGTACGGTTGGACAGAAACACCGGCTTGCCGAGGCTCATGGCCTCGATCACGGGCAGACCAAATCCTTCGGTCAGCGACGGAAACAGAAAGGCCTCGCAGTGTTCATAGAGCCACCATTTGGTGTCTTCGCTGATGGGGCCGGTCATGAGCAGCTGCCCGGCTACGCCGATTTTCTGCGCCTGTTCGCGGATGTGTTGCGCATAGTCGTGCGAATCGTCACCGGCAATGACCAGTTTGTAGTCCGGGAAGGCCTGTAACAGGGGCAGCAACACGTGGCAGTTCTTTTTGGGATGCACCACGCCCAGAAACAGGAAAAACGGCGTATTGCCCAACTGCTCCCCGAAAGGAGGGCTGAAGTCCGGTGCGGAAGTATTGGCCGGTCGCTGATTCAGACCGTTGTAAATGACTTTCAGCCGTTGGTCGGGCCGGAGCGTCAGGTGTTGCCGGACCACACCGGCCGTGTACTCCGAAATGGCGGTTACGACGGCGGCGCGGTTTATTTTCTGTTGCAGTTGGGCCAGTTTCCGCCTTTTTTTTGCGTCAGAGTAATCAGGACGATCCAGAAAATTCAGGTCGTGGACGGTCAGGACAATCTTTGCTTTTTTACCCGAAAGCGGGTTGGCCGGTGGCAGATGCGCGTCCTGATGCAACGCATGCCAGACGTCGTATGGTTTTGACACGATACGGTCGACCCAGCCGGTGGTGTGGTAGCTTACCTGATCGCCGAACAGCCCGGTTTGTCCTTTCGGCACGCCAAACGTGAGCCGGAAGCTGCCATCAGCCGGTTGTTGGCGAATCAGTTCGCTGCCCAGGTGCAGGCAGACCTGGCCAAGGCCGCTGTTGAGGTCGCGCAGCCGTTCTGTATCGATGAAGAGTGCAGGCATAAGATTATGGGGACTGGTAGAAATAACCAGTGCCACCGCACTGTGCAGTGGCACTGATCGCTCAGGATTTCCAAATTTTGTCAAAATCAGGAAATAGTATGAAATCCGGTTTGCGCCGACCTGTGCTTACAGACGGGCGGCCAGGTTACGCAGGTACATGTCGGCCAGGACCAGCGCGGCCATCGCCTCTACAATCGGAACGGCGCGCGGAACCACGCACGGATCATGACGGCCTTTGCCCGACACCACCGCCGGTTGCCCGTGCACGTCAACGCTCTCCTGATCCTGCATGATGGTCGCAACGGGTTTGAACGCCGTGCGGAAATAAATCGGTTCGCCGTTGGAAATCCCGCCCTGGATACCACCCGATAGGTTGGTACGGGTCCGGACTTTGCCTGTCTCGTCGGTATAGAACGCATCGTTATGATCTGAACCATACAGCTCAACACCGGCAAAACCGCTGCCGTATTCAAAACCTTTTACAGCGTTGATGCCCAGCATGGCCTTGCCTAACTCGGCATGCAGCTTGTCAAACACCGGTTCGCCCCAGCCCGCCGGAACGCCCGTAATGACGCAATCGACAACACCGCCGATGGAGTCGCCTTTCTTACGGGTCTCGTCGATGTATTGAAACATCTGTCCGGCCATCTCCGCGTCCGGACAGCGGACGGCGTTAGTTTCGGTCTGGCTCAGATCCAGCTCCTGGTAGGGTTTGCCGAGTTTCAGCTTGCCGACCTGGGAAACATAGGCCTGAATCTGAATGCCCTGATGCGCCAGCAGTAATTTGGCAACGGCCCCGGCTGCCACCCGGGCAGCCGTTTCGCGGGCCGATGACCGGCCGCCGCCCCGGTAGTCGCGTGAGCCATACTT
The DNA here is from genome assembly GCF_001870735.1 of Arsenicibacter rosenii. Lineage (GTDB taxonomy): Bacteria > Bacteroidota > Bacteroidia > Cytophagales > Spirosomataceae > Arsenicibacter > Arsenicibacter rosenii. The sequence goes on from NZ_MORL01000002.1 coordinate 583,819, forward strand.
GGCTGTGTAGGTATAATCGGCGTGCGACGGGCGGAACTGTTCGGCAATGTGGCCGTAATCCTTACTACGCTGGTCGGTGTTACGAATGACAAGGGCGATGGGCGTCCCCTGGGTTTTGCCTTCGAACACGCCCGAAAGCACCTCAAACTCGTCGGCTTCGCGGCGCTGGGTCGTAATCCGCGATTGTCCCGGTTTGCGCCGGTCAAGCTCTGCCTGAATAAAATCGGTATTGAAATCAACTCCGGCAGGGCATCCGTCAATGACTACCCCAATGGCCGGGCCGTGGGACTCACCGAAGGTTGAAATTTTGAATAGGGTTCCGTATGTACTACTCATCAGCGTCTAAAAAGCACAAATATCATTCCGATTATCATAACGATCAACACAACATTGGCAATTGCGCGAATTATCGCAGGGATGTTAATGAAGGGTTTACTGCTGTCGAGCTGACTTAGCCCGGTATAGATCGATGCCGCTTCGGCCGTGGCCGACGGGATCAGAACAGGTTCATCGGCCGCTGCGGTTTGTCCGGCGCTGCCACCGGCCTGTAGCGTAATAGCCGACCTCAGCGTATCGTATCGGGCGGTGCCGGGATCAAAATAAACCCAGAAAAAGACCTTCTTCAGCGCAAACGATCGGGCCTGCCGGGGCATCAGGAAGTAGTCGAACGACTTGTAGCCGTTGATCTGGTAACCCGTTCGGTTGACCGACTGATTGGTACCGGCCGGCAGAATTGTCGGGTTATCCGGGTCGTTGGCGGCGTCCTGCACATTGGGAGCCTGTAGCGAGGCAATGTTTCCTTCGCCTTCGATCCGGAAGGAGTAGCGCGTACTTTTCCCGACCGCCACCTTCGACCGTTCGATACTTTCGGCAAGCCTGAACTTCCCGACCGCAATCTGGCCGCTCATCGGATGGGGCGGTAAGGCTTTGACGGCAATGGTCATCGGGCGGCTGATGAACGAAAACAGCTCGGCATTCGCTGCCGCCGGTTTACCGGCCGCTGCCGCTGGTTTGATCCGGCGCATCTGCAGGGTAACCGACGGTAATTTGATCGGTTGGGCCGAAAGCGGAAAAAACGTAGCCTGATAGAGCCGGTGCTCGGAAAACCGACGCCCGTTTATGACAATCGGCACCGTCTGGATCTCTTTCAGGTTGGCGTTCTCTTCCCACGTATTAGGTGGATGCAGTTGTTTGGTAATTGTCTGAATCTGCTGATCGAGCTGCCAGTATGCGAGCTCAAACGGGTAGTTATCGGCTACAAAAAGTGATAAACGGATCGTGAGCCCTTCGCCTACGTAGACCGACCCTTTCGACGGACGCACGGCCAGAAATGCCGTTCCCGATTCGGTCGGTAGCAGGAGCATATCTTCCTCATCCGTTGAGTTCGCTGCGGGCCGCACAACCAAGGTTGCTCCCTCTGACCGGGCCACAAACCCATTAACGTTAATCGTGAACGGGGCCAGCCGGTAAGTCCCTGGCTGAGTCGCTATATACGACTGGGTAATGATCTGATTAGTAACGGTTTTGTCGCCGATTTCGGCGTTGGTGGTACTAACGGATGTCGCCCGTTTCGTGAACCCCTGAATGTCCGGAAATGCGATCGCCGGGCGGGTTTCACTGTTCCTTACCTGTACGGAAATCGTGAACGGCCGTTCGATAGGAAAAGTAGACTGACTTAATTCGATAGTTACAATATTATCAGCGCTTTGTGAAAAAGCGACAAAAGGGATACAAAAAAATAATACAAATTTTTTTATAAAAATTGCAATATTCATCTTTACTTTACGACAACAATCCGGGCTACAGCTCGTTGTATTTTTAGTGGATTCTCCTAATCCTTACCTTACTAGTTTGCAGGCTTATTTTAACCAAAAAGATTAAACATATGGCAACAATGCTGGAGTACATCAAAATGATCCTCGAGAAGGTCAGTTTCGATAAAGCTTTGTTTGAAAAAGAACTCCGAAAAGCCCTCAAATCCCTCGTGCCAGAAGAAATCAAAGTACTGAAAGCCTGGTGTTATGAACATTTTGGCTCTGTGTACCGCATGGTTTTAAACCGTTGCTTCTCGCGCGTCAGATTCAGTTAATACAAATTTACGGATTTTCCTTATGGAGCCCCCGGTTTTTTATCGGGGGCTTTTTATTGTGCTTAACCGGACCTCGTACCGGTCTGCGGCGGAAAAATGCCACCGGACAGGCCCCGAAAACCGCCCGGAAAGCTATTCTGATTTGTACGGCGTTAAGATAAACAGGATATTTGCGGCTAAATTTTCCCCGGAATGATAAACGACCACGTTTTCTCCCTCCAGCTTGTCACGACACTCTTGTTGCTGTTACCCTTCACTGGCTTTCCCGTGCTTTTAGGTGTCGGCAAACGATTGGCTGGTCCGTTGGCGGTCTGTCTGACGGGTGGCGGGTTGCTGCTGTCGGGCTGGCTGGCGATGCACATGCCCGAAGCACCGGTGGCCCTGAGTACAAGCTGGGCCGGGCTCACCGGCTGGAACCTGCCGTTCAGTCTACGAATCGATACCCTGACGGTTATGATGTTGCTGGTCGTCCACTTTGTGGCGCTGCTGGTACAGCTCTATTCTATTTCTTATCTGCACAACGAACCCGAACGCCATCCGCGTTATTTTGCTTACCTGCAACTGTTTGTGGGCGCCATGCTGGGCATTGTGCTGGCTGGTAACCTCATTGTCTTATACGCGTTCTGGGAACTGGTGGGGCTGGCATCGTACCTGCTGATCGGCTTCTGGACGTTTAAACCACAGGCATCGAAAGCCGCTACCAAGGCCTTTCTGATGAACCGCATCGGCGATGCCGGCTTTCTGATTGGCATTCTGATGACTTATCGCCTGCTGCACACAACTGAATTCAGCCTGCTGACGGGCGAGGCAGGCATCACACAGCTACCGGCATGGGTTGGGCTTTGTCTGTTTATGGGCTGTGTCGGGAAGTCGGCGCAGTTTCCGCTGCTGACCTGGCTGCCCGATGCGATGGAAGGCCCGACGCCGGTGTCGGCCCTGCTTCATGCTGCGACGATGGTAGCCGCCGGTATTTTCCTGCTGGCGCGTATTCATCCTCTGCTGCCGCCGGATGCCCTCATGGTGGTTGCCGTTGTCGGAACCATTACGGCGCTGTGGGGCGGGTATTCGGCTTTGTTTCAGAACGACATCAAAAAAGTACTGGCTTTCTCAACCGTATCCCAACTGGGTCTGATGGTGGCGGGTATGGGCACCGGTAATGTTTCCGGCGCCCTGTTTCACCTCCTGACCCACGCCTTTTTTAAGGCAGGGCTTTTCCTGAGTGCCGGGGCCGTCATTCACGCTGTACACACGCAGGACATGCGGGAAATGGGCGGGCTGCGGAAAGCCTTGCCATCGACATTTGCCGTTTATGCCATCTGCACGGCTGCTCTGGCCGGACTGCCGTTCTTTTCCGGCTTTCTGTCCAAAGAAGCCATTTTATCCGGTGCCTTTGCCTGGGCCGGTGAGCAGGGGAGTGGTATCGCCTGGCTGATTCCCGTAACCTTATTGCTGTCTTCCGGCCTGACTGCCTTATACATGGCCCGTCAGCTGCAACTGGTATTTGGCGGCGACGGTCGCTATACGGTGCCGCATGTGCATGGCCCTGATGCCCGTATGCGGATTCCATTGTTTCTGTTAGCGGCCTTGTCGCTGTTCATCGGGTTTTCCGTGAACCCGTTATCTGCCCATGGGAGCTGGTTCTTTGCGCTGTTCGGAGCCGAAGAAGCGGAAGGGCCGGTCTGGCTGGCACCGGCCTCACTGCTGCTGGCCCTGGCTGGTGGCTGGGTTGGTTATCGCTATGCCCCGGGCTGGATAACGCAGACCGCTCCGCCGTCGGTTTGGGTCAGGTTGTCGGTAGAATATGGGTTTCTGGACCGGTTCTACCACTGGCTGATCATTGCGCCGGTTGAGCACCTGGCTGCCCTGACGAAGCAGCATGACGAAGCGGTAGCCAAAGAACAGGCGGCACCGAAGTCATCCCACGTGATCCGTTCGGTGTATCATGCTGAAAGGGGGATTGTTGATGGCCTGGTACGGGGCCTGGGCGTGGGCACGGTAGTGCTGGCGCATATCGTACATGCATTCGACCGGCTGATTATTGACGGTATTGTCAATGGAGCGGTCTGGCTGGCCGCACAGACGGGACAAATGGTCCGTTCGGTGCAGAATGGGCGTATTCAGTCGTATGTGACAGCGGCTGTTGTAGGATTGTTAGCGTTGCTTTGGTGGTTACTATGATTCTTTCACTACTTATCTTTTTGCCGTTGATCGGGGCTCTGGTGGTGGCGTTACTGCCCGATAACCAGCATATCCCGTTTAAATGGCTGACATTGGGCGTGGCCATGGCCGAACTGCTTCTGAGCGTAGTCGCCTACACACAGTTTGACCAGCAACAGGCCGGTTATCAATTGCTGGAGCAAGCCGACTGGATCACGTTACCGCTTGGTAATCTGGGCGTTGTTTCGATCGATTACCTGTTGGGCGTCGATGGTATCAGCCTGCCGCTGGTAGTGCTCTCCTCGGTTATCCTCCTGATTGGTGTACTGTCATCATGGACCATCGAAAACCGGCAAAAAGCTTATTTTTCGCTTTATCTGCTCCTGAGCGGAACCATCATGGGGTGTTTTGTCGCCCTTGATTTTTTCCTGTTCTTTTTATTCTTCGAATTCATGTTGTTGCCGATGTATTTCCTGATCGGTTTGTGGGGAGGCCCGCGACGGGAATATGCATCGATTAAGTTCTTTTTATACACGTTGCTGGGCTCCGTGCTGATTTTGCTAGTGATGATCGGGTTGTACCTGTCGGTTATGGATCCGGTCAGTACGGCGGTGATGGCGGGGCTGGCAACCGATGCCGCTTCAGTTGATCAGGATCTGATCCGGCTGGTACAGGCGCAGCTGGCCGACATGCACATTAGCTCGTCGCAGATTGTGCATACGTTCGATTTGCGGTACATGGCCGATGGCGGCAACTACCTCCCGAACGCCTTTCTGAGCGGTGCGGGCGAAACTACCTTTTGGGGTATACCAGCACGTATGATTGCCTTTTGGGCGGTCTTTCTCGGTTTTGCCATTAAACTACCGATTGTGCCGCTGCATACCTGGCTGCCCGACGCCCACGTTGAAGCGCCGACACCGGTATCGGTGGTGCTGGCCGGGGTGCTGCTCAAAATCGGCGGTTATGGTTTTATCCGGATTGCCTGGGGCTTATTCCCTGACGGTGGTGCGCAATATGCACAGACACTGGCTGGCTTAGGCGTGCTGTCGATTGTTTACGGCGGCCTGAATGCCCTGGCGCAGAACGACCTGAAGAAAATGATTGCCTATTCGTCGGTGTCGCACATGGGGTTTGTGCTGCTGGGCGTGGCCTCCCTGACGTCAGAAGGTATCAACGGGGCCATCTACCAGATGGTGAGCCACGGCGTATTATCAGCAATGCTGTTCCTGATTGTGGGCGTGATTTACGACCGGACCCACGACCGCCGCATCGACAGTTACCGTGGGTTATTGCAGGTGATGCCGCACTATGCTGTCCTGACCGCCGTTGCCTTTTTCGGGTCGCTGGGGCTGCCGGGTTTTTCGGGCTTTGTCGGCGAGTTGTTTACATTAATGGGCGGCTTTCAGTCATTGTGGCTACCGGGCTGGCTGCCCTCCGTGGCCGTGTCAGGCATTGTGCTGGCGGCGGCCTATCTGCTCTGGAGCCTGCAACGCATGTTCTTTGGGCCGCTCTGGACGCGCGACGGCGTAGAAAGTACCTTGACCGACCTGAACGGCCGCGAGCGGCTGATGCTTATTCCACTGGGGCTGCTTGCCCTGCTGCTTGGTCTGCTCCCGAACGTGCTCTTCAACCTGTCAAATGCCACGGTCGCGCAGTGGCTGGAAAAGTTTAATGTGTAGGGTCCGTTTGCATACAGACGATATAAAAAAAGCGGCCTTGGCCGCTTTTTTGTTGGTTATTTCATCATCTTGCTGAGCTTACCCGAGGCCTGCATGCGGTTCATCTGCTTCATCATCTTACGCATGTCTTCAAACTGCTTCATCAGGTTGTTGACCTGCGTCAGGCTGGTGCCGCTACCGAGGGCAATCCGCTTTTTGCGGTTGGCGTCGATAAGTTCCGGCTTTTCGCGTTCTTTCGGCGTCATCGACTGGATGATGGCTTCAATCGGCTTGAATGAGTCGTTATCGATATCCAGGTCTTTCACCATTTTGCCCATGCCCGGGATCATCCCCAGCAGGTCCTTAACGTTCCCCATTTTCTTGATCTGCTGGAGCTGCGACAGAAAGTCGTTGAAGTCGAACTGGTTCTGACGCATTTTGGCGTTGATCCGCTTCGCTTCGTCTTCGTCGAAGGCCTGTTGTGCTTTCTCAACGAGTGAGATCACGTCACCCATGCCGAGAATCCGGCTGGCCATCCGGTCGGGGTAGAAGACGTCGAGCGCTTCCATTTTTTCACCCGTACTGATGAACTTGATCGGCTTGTTAACGACCGTCTTAATCGAGAGGGCCGCACCACCGCGTGAGTCACCGTCGAGTTTGGTCAGGACCACCCCGTCGAAGTTCAGGCGCTCGTTGAACGTTTTGGCCGTATTCACCGCATCCTGACCCGTCATAGAGTCAACAACGAACAGGGTTTCGGCCGGCTGGAGCGCGCGTTTTACGTCTTCAATTTCCTGCATCATCTGCTCATCGATGGCCAGACGACCGGCGGTATCGACGATAACAATGCGCTTATTGGTTTTCTTGGCGTGTTCGATGGCGTTCTGCGCAATCTCCACCGCGTTTTTGTTTTCCGGCTCTGCGTAGACCTCAACGCCTACCTGCTCACCCAGCACTTTCAGCTGGTCAATCGCCGCCGGACGGTAAATGTCGCAGGCAACCAGCAATACGTTCCGGCCCTGGCGTTTGAGGAGGTTGGCCAGCTTACCCGAAAACGTGGTTTTACCCGAACCCTGCAAACCGGCAATCAGGATAATGGCCGGTTCGCCTTTGGTGTTGATGCTCTGGGCCTGACCACCCATCAGGTCGGTCAGTTCTTCCTGAACAATTTTAACGAAAAGCTGACCGGGCTCAACGGCGATCAATACTTTCCGGTCGAGGGCTTTTTCCTTGATCCGGTCGGTAATTTCTTTCGCCACCTTGTAGTTAACGTCGGCGTCGGTCAGTGCCCGGCGGACCTCCTTTACGGTTGCCGCTACGTTAATGTCGGTAATCCGGCCTTGCCCTTTCAGGGTCTTGATGGCCTTATTGAGTTTATCCTGAAGATTTTCAAACATAATGTATGTGTCTGTTCAGACGTCAGTACGGTCGATCCCGGCTTGTTTTAGAATTGTATAAAAAGTCCCTTTCGGAATATCGCGGTTATCTGTTTTTAGTCCGGTATAACGATACCTTGTTCGGCATAGACTTCCAGGCACCCTTCTGCCGCTTCTTTAGCCATGGCAATGGCTTCTTCAATGGTTTCTCCCCATGTTACACAGCCTGGAATAGAAGGGACTATTGCCGTATATGTTCCTTCCGGTTCTTTGCGTAATAAAACGCGGTAAGTTCCTGATCTCATTGAATTTTACAGATGTAGCCGCAAAGATAGCGATTTTCGGCCGCAGGTAGTAAACCATGCGCTAAACCTGATAGTTGTCCGTTAAGAATGATGCCTCAACCCCGCTCAAACGCATGGAAAAAAGGTTTGAAGGCGTAACTTTGAGCCACGGCAGTTGATAATGTAACACTATGAAACACCTTACCTGGATACTCTTTCTGGTTTCGACGGTAACCTTTGCACAAACCGATTCTGTGATTGTCAGCGGTCGTATCCGGCACCTGACACCGGCTATGTACCGTCAGTCGCCGCAAGTTGCGATCAGCCGTAATAACGTTCTGCAGGCTGGCCGGGAGCTGATCCGGCCGGCTCAGCTGGCCGCGGATGGCAGCTTCCGGGTATCGGTACCGCTGATTTTCCCGTATGAGGAGATGTATTTCAACTTCAACAACATCACGACGGGATTCCTTGCTTCAGCCGGTACGATTACGATTGAACTGGATGCCGATTCACTTTTTTCGTCGACCGTACCGTTCCGGTTTAAAGGAGCAAATGCGGCCGTAAACCAGCAATACGCCCGGTACAAAGCGTTTGAAGCGGGCTATAAAAGTAAAATGGACAGTAAAACCTTGTCGCGCCAGGCCAGCGGCATGAAAGACAAGGAGTTGTATAGCCTGCTCATGACGGTCAACTGGGAAGCACTGGCCAATTTTATGAAGCAGGAGCGCCCGCTACCGTTGCTCAACACATGGCTGATGAACGTTGCCCGGTACAATACGGCAGCATTCATGTATGAAAAAGCCACTGCCGAGTTCGGCAATATATCGGTGACCTTAGACGATTCGCTGCGGCCGCCCAACGATAAAATCCTGACCGCCGCCCGCGCCAACGCAACCAACCGGTATGCCGATATGATCGAAAGCAAAATCCGGAATTCCATGACTAACTCGCAGACCGGTGGTCTGGGTGTGGATCAGCTGGCGGCGATTCTGCGGGTATATACTCCGGACATAACCGTAACGGAACTGACACGGCTGAATGAGATCGAAACCAAAAAAACGGCCCGCACGGCCGATATCCGGTTTTTCGAGCAGCTGATGCGCCGGAATCCGGATACACTGTCGCGGATTATCAATTATGAAGCATGGGTAAACCGGGCTGATAAATTCATGGTCAGTAAAGATTCTGTGATGTTGCAGTACATGGCGGCCTACTGGTTTGCCAATACGCTGCCTGAATTTACAATGGCAACGGCCGATTTGTTACATCAGTACTCAGCCCCTAAAATCCGGTATCCGCTGTGGCAGGCCTCGCTGGAAGAATTGTATTACATTCAGGTAAAAGACCGTGACAGGATCGAAAAAGCCATTGCCCGGATTAAGGATAAACGTGTACTCACCAATACGGAAATGGAAACCGGTATACTGGTAACGGCTGATAACCTGGCCGCTGCCGGTGTAATTCTGGGGGAGGTCATCAACGCCAACCGTGGGAAAGTCATCTATCTGCTGGCCTGGGATCCCAATGAAGAACTGGGCCGGCAAATGGCCATTGAGGCTCAGCGGTTGAAAAATATGTACAATCCGCGCGACTTTGCCTTAATCTATGTGTCTGTTGCCGCCGAGGCAATGAAGCGGTTTGTTCCCGAGTTTATAGCCCGTTACCAGCTTCTGGGGGACCACCTGCTGATGACGGATACACAGTATTCCTCGGCCCTGATCGAGTTGCAGTCAATCAGCACGACAACGGCGGCTGTGATTGGCCCGACCGGCAAATTTGTCAAACGCAACGCGCCGCTACCGGATAAACCGGCGGAGATTGACGCGCTGCTGAAAAAGGCAGTGAGTAAAAAGTAAAGTCCTGTAGACTCGTAATGGGATTGCGGATTACCGGCCGGTTGCCCGCAATCCCATTATTTGTTGTTGGTCAGATCAAGAATCGGTTGCGGGACCTCCGGTTCGCCTTTGAAAAAGCTCCCGCGTTTCCCTTGCGTCAGTGCCCACCGGTGAATCCAGGAAATGCCGCCATTGTTCACAAACGTATCCGGTGATCGGTAGGCAGGGTCTTTCAGCGCCTCATCCAGTGAAATAAAGCGATAGCCTTCCTGTTTCAGTTTCGATAAAATAGTCCCCAGACAAGCGGCATTCACTGCGTTCGCATGCGTCAACAGGATATGGGCAATGGGGCGTTTAAAGAGCGAATCTGCCTGTGCTTCATAATAGTGTACGCAGGCAAGCATGTAGGCAACGTAGGTTTTACCGATTGATGAAGCCAGGGCCGTATCCTTGCGTGTCAGGGCTGTTTCGTAAGCCGCTGAAAAAAGATAATCAGCGTTATCGACACTAACCGGTGCTTCCAGATACTGATGGTCGTGCAGATAAGCGACCAGCGAATCCCGTTTGCCGGCGGTATTCCCCCGTTGCAAAAACGGGTGCCGGAAATAACGGAGCCGCTGCCCGTACGGCTTCAGCAAAGGCCTGAGCACCCGGTCGGCACCGGCCACATCCTGTTGATATTCGGCCGCCGGAATGTGGTTATAGCCTTTGTGGGCAAAGGTATGATTGCCGAGTTCCATACCGGCGTTGAGCCACTGGCGCAGTAAGCCGGTCTGCTGTGTATCGGGCTGATTATGACGGAGCAATGGCCGGCCGATGACAAAGCCAATCGCCGGTACGTGGTGGCTGGTCAGGTGCTTCAACAGGCTTTTGGTTAAGGAATCCTTCGCCGCCGCGCTCAGGGTCCGCTGCGAGGTGACGGGCAGGTCATCGACGGTAATGCAGATTTGTTTCGGAGATTGGGTAAATCCGTTGACAGCGATTGCAAGCAGCAGCATAAGCCGGATAGTAGTACGCATTTGTTGTTGTCTGTGAGTTAGTATAAGAAGCATCCGGTTGGCCGGATATAATGTATCCGGCACATTCACTGGCGTCGGGCCGTCGGTGATACTGAGTAAATTACCCCGATCTGCCCCTTTTGCTGGCATTAATAACGACTCAACTAATTCGCATGATAAAGTATACAGCCCTAACGCTCCTGCTGACAATCAGTGCTTTGAGAACACAGGCACAGTCTGGTGACTCGCCTGAAAACATAGTAATTACCTCCGGAAAGTCGAAAACAAACGTTTTTACCAACGAAAGCGGGCGTTTACAGGTGAACGTATCGCCAAAAGATGCCGCTGCATTTAAAGCCGCCGGATTGGTCCGCTACAGTAGCTTCGGGGCAAAAGGCGATGGTAAAACCGATGACATGGAGGCGATTGCGGCAACCCATGCCTTTGCCAATCAGCAGGGGCTGCGGGTAAAAGCCGACGAAGGAGCAACGTACTACATCAGCGGCAAAGAACGTACGGCTTTTATCCGGACAGATACCGATTTCGGGACCGCCGCCTTCATCATTGACGATACCGACGTACAAAACCGGAATGCGGCTGTGTTTACGGTCAGTTCTGACCTGAAGCCGTTTAAGGTTACGACCGTCACGACGCTGAAACGGAACCAGCCCAAAATTGACGTGTCGCTGCCGGGAACCTGCCTCATTACGGTGACGAACGCAAACGTAAAGCAATACATCCGGTTCGGGCTCAACCAGAACAACGGCTCGTCGCAGACCGATATTTTTGTGGCCGATCAAAACGGCAACGTCGATATGCAATCGCCGGTTATCTGGGATTTTGACCAGATAACGGAAATGACGGCACTGCCTATTGATCAGACACCGCTGAAAATCACCGGCGGGCGGTTTACCACCATCGCCAACAAAGCCGAATCAAAGTATACGTACTACAACCGGAACATTGCCATCCGGCGGTCGAATGTGCTTGTGGAGGGAATACGCCACGAGATCAAAGGGGAAGAAGACCACGGCGCACCCTACGGCGGGTTCCTTAATATCGGCGATTGTGCGTATGTGACCATCAAAGACGCGGTGCTGACCGGACACCGGACGTATAGCACCATCGGTGCGGCAGGCAAGCCGGTGTCGATGGGGACCTATGACCTGTCGGCCAACCGGGCCCTTAACGTGTCCTTTGTCAACTGCAGCCAGACCAACGACATCAACGACGCGACCTACTGGGGCATTCTGGGATCTAACTTCTGCAAAAATATGCTCTATGACCACTGCGTTCTTTCGCGGTTCGACGCCCATCAGGGAGTTGCCAACGCCACGATCCGCAACTCGACACTCGGGCATATGGGCATCAATGCCATTGGCAGCGGCCGGTTACTGATCGAAAAGTCAACGATCCGCGGCCGGAGCATTGTCAACCTGCGTTCTGATTATGGCAGTACCTGGCAGGGAGAACTGATTATCCGCGACTGTGTGTTTATACCGGCCAACGGAAAAGCCATCAGCGCCGATCTGATCAGCGGATCGTATTCGGGGCAGCACGATTTCGGTTATACCTGCTACATGCCGGAGCGGATTACTATCGAAAACCTGCGTATTGACGATACCAACCATCCGGCCACGTATGAGGGACCGGCTATTTTTGCCAATATCAATCCGCAGCTGAAAGACGATTCCTACAAGGAAAAATACCCTTACATCACGCCGAAGGAGGTGATTGTCCGGAATGTAACGACGACCAGCGGAAAATCGCTGCGTCTCAGCGATAATGCGTATATGTTCCGGAATGTGAAGGTAACGGCCGGGCACTGAGTTTTGCTCTCCGGCAGGCTCAGCATATATTTTGACGCCTGCCCATTAGTAAAAAAGCATGCAGATTATGTTAATATAAAATCATCTTAATGTACAAGAAAATACTAGAACCATAAATATCAAGTAAACGAAATAAGGATAAGGCAGTATATTTGTTAGTGACAGTGTTTTGTTTTACCCTATGTATAATGCAGAAAGCAGTTTCATTGACAGCCTCAATAAACTGATTGACGAACGGATTGATGACCCTTCCTTTTCCATAGAATCCATCTGCCAGAACCTTGGCATCAGCCGTTCGCAACTGTATCGTATTCTGAAAGAAGAGACAAATCTGTCCACAACACGTTACCTCAGAAAACGCAGGCTTCTGAAAGTCAAAGCACTGCTGCTTGATACAGATCTCCGGATTTCAGAAATCTGCGATCTGACCGGATTTACCAGTCCCCAGAATCTGAGTACCTATTTTACGGAAGAATTCGGTATCCCGCCTACTGAATTCCGGAAAATACACCAGTCAGATGATACTTTGCCGGAAATACCGGTTGCGGCCGGCATGGCTCCGGTAGCTGTTATACCGGCCCTGGAACCGATGCCCGACATACCGGTAACCAATCCCGTAATGCCGGCGAAGCTGCGTCAACGGCGCCTGTTCATCGGCGGCGGGGTTGGTTTTGTGTTCCTGACCCTGCTCTTATTGTGGATAGGGCTGTTCTTCCGGCCATCGGATCCGGTATCGTTGCCGGGCCCGGCGCTCAATACGGTTGCCGTATTACCGTTTGTGAACCTGGGTACCGACGCGACAAACCCGGCCTGCGAAGGCATTATGGATGAGTTATACGCATCGGTTACCCTCATGAAACACCTGAAGGTGATTGCCCGCTCCTCATCGGACCAGTATCGGGAGACGAAAAAAAGCATGTGGCAGATTGGCGATGAGCTTCAGGTGGCTCATTTGCTGAAAGGCAGTGTGCTGAAAACAGGCGATAAACTACAGGTAAAACTAGAGATCATCGGTACCCGGGACGATATCCGGGAGTGGGAACACGTTTACCAGGGCGATTACCATAGCTTTTTTGCACTGACCGACCAGATGGTTCGTGATGTGAAAGCACAACTTAACGGGCTCACTGGAAGCGCTGTGCGGGATTCTGCTGCTGTGGCGACAGGGAGAGGAGGACGGAACCAGGCACGTACCCGGAATCTGGCGGCGTACAATCTCTTTTTGCAGGGCCGGCAGCTGCTCATCGGACGCAGTAAAGATAACCTGCTCCGGAGCCTGGGCTATTTCGACCGGGCTGCTGCGCTTGATTCAACCTTTGCCGACGCATATGCCTACAAAGCCACGGCTTACATGCTGCTTTGGGTCCTGAACTATGCCGGAGCTGAAACGACCTATGAACCAGCCGAACGGGCAGCGTTAACGGCGATCCGGCTCGACGCCGCCAACAGTACCGCTTACGGGGCATTGGGATCGCTATATCATAACAGTTATCAATGGAAGGCGGCCGACAATGCGTTCCGGATCGGCTTGCAGCATTCGCCCAATGATGCTCAGCTTACCTACTGGTATAGCCTGTTGCTGCGGTCGGTCGGCCGCCTGCCCGAAGCCGTGCGCCTTAGTCAGCGGGCCATTGAGCTCGACCCGCTGTATCCGGTTATGCTGACGGGGCATGTGCTGAATTGTGTGTATGTAGGCGACCGGGAAAAAGCCCGGGCTGCCCTGCGCAGCGGGAAAGACATCTTCGGCAATGCGTTTATCTATTACCTCGGTGAAGGGTACTACTACCTGGACGGCGCCGAGTATATGAAGGCAATCGGTAGCTTCAACACACTGCTCCGGCTGAATCCGGCCTACAGAAACTACGAGTCAGCGGTATACTATTGTAAGGCCCGGTTGGGCAAGCAGGCAGAAGCCCTCGCCTGGCTCCGGCAGCTGCCCCGTGGGCTGCCCCGTGCCGATTATGACCGGGCGGTGGTCTTTGCGGGTCTGAACCAGCAGGATAGCTGCCTGTACTACCTCAAAAAAGCGGCCGATGCCGGTTTTTATCACCGCGATATGAAGGTGATTGGCTTGTTTAAACCCTACCGGGCTCATCCGGCCTTTAAAGCCATACTGCGCCAGTATCAATTATACTAGTTTGGTGTTTTTTGTTTACAAATGCACCAATACACGAAGTTTTTTTTGCAAATGAGCCCCAGCCAAACATTTTTGAACGAATAGCTCACCGCTTAGCGGCGATCTGACCAGAACTTGCAGGCAGAAATCTAACCCTTTTCTACCATGCTGTTCCGTGTGCTCCTGCTGATCTGTTGGCTGAGTGCCTGTCGTCCCGAGTCAGAGGCAGACCGCCAGCAGGCGCAGGCGGCTAATCTGATGCTTACCCGAACGCTGCATAGCCGCCTGAACCAGCACGCCTGGACGGGCCTCGACTCGCTTTTTGCCCCCACCGTACGCTACCGGGGCAGACTCCTCGGCGAAACAGAGCTGGAGGTCCCCCGTGCTGAATGCCTGACCCAATTCCGGCGGATGCTACAAACCGCAAGGTCCGACACGCTGGTGCTGCGGCAGATTTATCCGGCCGGCAAGTACCATGTCATTGTAGAAGGCGTTACGACCAGTCCGGCCGATACGGCCCGTTCGGTTTGCCTGATCTATACCATCGAACACCAACGCATCAGCCGTGTATGTGCCTACTAGACGGCCTGTCTGCCCGTAACCGGAGCTTTGTCTAATTCAATTAACTATTTCTGCCGAATACTAACAAGCCGCATGAATACATCAATACGAATCCTGGCCACAGGCCTGTTGTGCTGCCTGCTGTCCACAAATTGGGCCTTTGGCCAGATTACCCGCTACGTCTCTACGACGGGCATCACCCCGGCTACTTCGGCCACCACCAGCTGGGCCACCAGTACCACCGATTTACAGGGGGCCATCAACGCCAGCCAGCCCGGCGATCAGGTCTGGGTAGCGGCAGGGGTGTATAAGCCCACCTCCATCACAAATAATCAGGGTGCCAGTTTTGCGATGAAAAACGGGGTAGCTATTTACGGTGGTTTTAAAGGGAACGAAACCTTGCTTAGCCAGCGGCCGCCGATCAACCCGATAGCGAACAACCCGTCGAGCAGTACGCTCAGCGGCGACATCGATAATGACGGCACGCTGGCTAATAACAGCTACCACGTCATCTTTAACCCGGCCAGTCTAAGCCTGACCAACACGGCCGTGCTCGATGGCTTTGTGATCACCGGCGGCAATGCGAGCGGGACTTCCCCCAACAACTTCGGTGGCGGAGTATATAACACCGGCTTTGGATCGGGGCAGGTATGCAGCCCCGGTTTCCGCAACTGCTCGTTGGTGGGCAATTCGGCATCAAGCCAGGGCGGGGGGATGTTCAATGATGGGCGCTCCAATGGCCGGTCGAATCCGGTATTGACCAACTGCAGGCTACAAGATAATATAGCCACCGGACAGTTCGGTCAGGGCGGGGCGATGTATAACAATGGGACTGATGGTTTATCGAGTCCGGTGCTGACCAACTGTTTATTGCAAGCCAATTCGGCTGGCCAGGGCGGGGCAATGTACAACTATGCGTATAATGGGCAATCAAATCCGGTGCTGACTAACTGCAGGCTACAAGATAATACAGCTACCGGACAGTATGGCCTAGGAGGGGCGATGTACAACTATGGGTATAATGGTGGTGTATCGAGTCCGGTGCTGACCAACTGTACGTTGCAAGGCAATACCGCTTCCAGCGCGGGCGGGGCGATGTTCAACAATGGGAGCTCCAATGGGCAATCAAATCCGGTGCTGACCAACTGTGTACTATGGAACAATGGCGGCAGCAACAGCTTCTTCAACAATACTGCCGTCGGTGCGTCGGCTACCTACTCGCTGTTTGATAACACGGTGACGGACTACGGTGGCAGCAACAACCTTACTACCACAACCTCACCCTTTGTGTCGGCCACCAGTGCGGCGTTGTTGCCCTGCTCACCAGCCATCAATGCAGGTGCCCCCAATACCACGACAGCCACGGTGGGTACGACCGATCTGGCGGGTAATCCCCGTTTCATCGGTAGCCGGATCGATATGGGCGCGGTAGAGTACCAAAGCACAACACTGCCCACCCGATTGTACGTAGCAGCCAGCCAGACGGCCAACGCGGGCGACGGGCTGAGCTGGGCCACGGCTTTCTCTGACCTGCAAAGCGCGCTGACCTATCCGTGCAACCAGAGCCTGACGGAGATCTGGGTGGCACAGGGCATCTATAAACCAACCAGCACCACCGCCCGCGACATCAGTTTCAGTATGTTGCCCAATGTGGCCATCTACGGCGGCTTTTTAGGTACCGAAACCAACCTTGGTCAGCGGCCGGCGCCCATCACCGGTAACCCGTCGGGCAGTACGCTGAGTGGCGATATTGGTACGGTAGGCAATGCCGGCGACAATAGCTATCACGTCATCTACAACCCGGCTAGCCTGAGCCTGACCAATAGTGCCGTGCTGGATGGCTTTGTCATCACCGGCGGCAACGCCAACGGGGCTGGTTCGCCTAACAATGAGGGTGGCGGTATCCGCAATAATGGCAATGGGGTGTTCCGCAACTGCTTATTGCAAGGCAATTCGGCTTCCAGCGCCGGCGGGGCAATTTTTAACGTTGTATCCAGTCCCATTCTGACCAACTGTTTGCTGCAAGGCAATTCGGCTAACTTCGGCGGGGCTATGTTTAACTATGGAACCGACGGCGTAGCGAGTCCCGGGTTGACCAATTGCTTGCTACAAGGCAATTCGGCTAACTTCGGCGGGGCCATGTTCAACTATGGAACGAATGGCATAGCGAATCCCGGGTTGACCAATTGCTTGCTGCAAGGTAATTCGGCTCTCCTGCAAGGGGGAGCGATGTATAACCAGGGGGCAGGTGGCATAGCAAGTCCGGTGCTGACTAACTGCTCGCTGCAAAGCAATTCGGCTCAAACTGGCGGGGCGATGATCAGCAATGGTAATAATGGTATATCCAATCCGGTGCTCACCGGTTGTGTGCTGTGGAACAATGGAGGTAGTAATAGCCTCAGTAACGATTTAGCAACGACACGGTTACGTTATAGCCTTTTCGAGCCGGAATCGGTGACGGCCGGTGTAGACATCACCGGCCCCGGTAACCTCACTACGACCATTTCGCCTTTTGTGTCGGCAACATCGGTGGCGTTGGCAGCGTGCTCACCGGCCATCAATGCCGGTAACCCCGCCAGTGCTACGGCCGCCAGCGGACCTTACTCCGCTACGGTGTTGCCCGCCACGGATCTGACCGGCAATGCCCGCATTACCGGCACCCGTATTGACATAGGAGCTGTCGAGTATCAAAACCCGAACGGAGTACCGCTTCAGATTGTGCAGCAACCCGTTGCCGGTTCAGTTATCTGCGCCGGAACTACGGTCGTGGTGAGTGTCAGCGTAGCCGGCAGTTCACCTGCTTACCAGTGGTACCGGTCGGGCATTGCCCTGACCGGCATCGCCTCGGCCTCCACCGCCAGTCTGACGCTGACCAATGTTCAGTCTTCGGATGCGGGCAGCTATCCGGTCGTTATTTCGGGCGATTGTCCGTCGGTGACCTCCACCGCCTTCAGCCTCTCCGTCAATGCGCTGCCGTCAGTGACGGTAACCGCTGCCCCGTCAGCCACTCTCTCCTGCACCAACCCAAGCCTGACGCTGACCGCCCAAACCTCGGCTACGGCGTTTGTCTGGAGCAGCGGGGGCTGCACGGGGCAGACGTTGCCGGTCAGCCAGACGGGTGTCTACTCCGTTACGGTGACTGACGGCAACCGCTGTACGGCCGTCAGTAATAGTCCGACCATTGAAAGGGACGATACCAGCCCGATAGTCAGTATATCGGCTCTCAGCACCACGCTGACCTGTACGCAGCCGCAACTGACGCTGACTGCCACTTCATCGGCGACGGCGCTTCGGTGGTCGACCGGCCAGACGACCGCGACGGTCAGCGTGAGCCAGACGGGTACCTATTCGGTTACGGCAACCGGCGCCAACGGCTGCTCGGCGGTGAGCAACAACCTGACCATCGGTCAGGATTTCAGCCTGCCGCCGTTTACCGTCTCCTCAGCGACCGTCTGCCCCGGCCAGTCGGTGAACCTCACCGCCAGTGGATGCGGCGGTCAGGTTCGCTGGTCAACCGGCGCTTCAGCGGCTATGATCACCCTGACGGCGGGCAGCAGCACCAGCACCTTAACGGCTACCTGCATCGTGGGCAGTTGTTCGGCTACGGCCAGCGGACAGGTCGTAGTGGGCGGCATTCAGCCGCCACCGGCGCAGCTTCTGAGTTTCACCGCCGACGAATCAGCCTGTCCGGTGCGGCTGGTGGGCCGGGGTGTGGCCAGCTCGTTTACCATGAGTGGTCCTGGTGGCTATGTTTTCAGCACGGTTTACCGCGAGGGCAGTATACATGACGCCATCGGGCTGAATGTGAAGCAGGCAGGCAGCTACACCCTGACGGCGGTTTACACCAACAGTTGCGGTAGTAGTGCGCCGGTCAGCCGGACGGTTACTGTGGGGCGGAGCTGTCCGTAAATGAGCTTAAACCAGAAGCCGGTGTGTCTGAGGATACACCGGCTTTTTAGTGGCTACCGGCTATGAAATGGTCTGGCAGAAGGTGTTTCAGGCATTATCGGACTGAACATGGTGTCGGCTTTATACCTGACCCGGAACGTTACTCGGCTAACTGCACCTCACTGATTTGAACAACCGGCTTCGTATTGGTATAATTGGCTACATCAGCTCTAAGCTGCGCCGAATGGGTTTTCATTGAATTCTGGCAGGCCGACAACGTTTCGAAGTAAAAGTAGCCAATCGCTAAGTAAGGAAGCGGAGTATCCGGGGTGCCGCTGGCAAGTCCTTTATCAATCGCCATGGCTTTCAGGGACTCACCGAACAGACGCGCCGCCATGGGCATATGCTTTGTTGTGTAGTAGTCCATATCAAACGTTTTTCCGTCCCCGCCCGGATAGAAGATAGCCACTTTAATCATCCCTTTTTTGATTTTCGGGGTATCTGACGATTGAGGTTGCCGGAAACTGAATAATAGGCAAAAGGCGATAAGAAGGATACTGATGTTGGTTTTCATAGTCAGAAGGTATAGCCAGGGATTGGGGAAACGCACACTTTACTCATTTCAAAGTTCGGTGTTTAGTGGTATTAACGCGTAATACTTATTTAGCAAACTATTGAACAAAACCGGATCCCCCCAAAACAGTAATACCGATGGTACATATTACCTCTATGTCAAAGGGCTGGACGTTATTATTCCGGTCATGACCGGGAAATAGGGGCAGGAATGAGAAATAATTATAGGTCCTGAAAAGTAGTACGCTCTTCAATGTAATGCGGGCGTCAGACCGCCTGGCGCCTGGCCGGCAATCTGACGCCCGCAACAATGACAGTGACAAAAACTAAAGCGTGCCGGCAAAGGCCAGCGCCTTGACAAGGTCGCTTTCAGTTTTGAAGTCCAGCTTATTTGTTTTGGCATATTCGTCGACTTTAGGACCGGCGGCGTCACCGAGGGCGGAGATAATCGACTTTTTATTAAGCTTTACCTTTTCAGACGTTCCGTCGGGCCGGATCAGGTAATAGGCATTTTCGGCGTAAATCTCGTCGTACCGTACGTTGGAACTGTAAGCTCCTTTGAAATCCGCCTTTTGCATGTTTTTCTGAATCAGTTCGGCCAGTGAATATTTGCCTTCATAGACAACGCGGACCAGCTTTGTTTTCAGAGCATCGCCCGCATTGGCTAACCGCTGAAACGTTTGGGGGGCATCGTCCTGTTTGGCTACAAACCGTTTGACGAATGCTTCGCCCAGCTTCACCGAATCGTTGCGGGGCGTTTTCAGGTACAGCATATGGCCCAGAGCATCGTATTTAATCTGAATATTGGTGATCTTATTGCCGTTATTCAGCTCAACTTCGCCCGGCAGCCACTGGTCAACCCAGAACGGGCTGCCTTTCACGCCTTCATACCGGTTGTCGAAACTCCGGACCACCCCGTTGCCGTTTCCCGTCGCACCGGCCAGAGCGTTGAGGTTAACCTGAGCGTCATAACCGACCGGCGATCTGCTCTGGGACGTCTGTGAAGCAGGCGGAGTGGTTGTCTGGGCGCAGGCTGCTGACCATAGTCCGCCCATGCCTATGCTTGTGAGAAAAAAGCTACGTAAACGCATTGACATTGATGAGGTTGATTGCTGTTAAAGCTATTGAATCTATTTTAGTCTGGCAAATAAAGAACGCTGATTCATGGCCGGTCCGCATAAGGATGCGTAATTTTACCGGAAACTATACCGCCTGGCAACTGCCCATGACGACACAGAGCTTACCACCGGAAGTGTGCGCCTTTCTGAAAAACTACTTCGATAAAATCTACATCATTACCCTTAACCGGGCGCATGACCGGCATGCCATGTTTAAAAAGCTGCTGTCGGGGCTGGACTACCAAATTTTCCGGGCAGTGGATAAACAGGACCTGAACCGCGCAGATTTAATCCGGCGGGGTGTTTATGACGACCAAACGGCCCGCCACCCCCGCTATCGTCATGTCGAAGGATTGAGCGAAGGACAAATTGCCTGTTCACTGTCGCACCGGCAGCTGCACGAAAAAATTGTTCGCGAAGGGTATGAGCGGGTGCTGATCTTTGAAGATGACGTGGTCCCTGTTTTTGAGCAGCTCCATCAGCTGGCCGATACGCTCCGGCAGCTGCCCCAAAACTGGGAGCTGCTTTATCTGGGCTACACCAAAAACGAAGAGCTGAACCTGAAACAGCAGGTAAAGCAACAGTTTTATAAGCTCACAAGCCCATTCGGGCTATTACGCTGGACACCCAAAGAGGCGGCCCGATACCTGCCCCGCCCGTATTCGGCGAATCTGCGGTTGGCTGGCCTGCACGACTGTACCCATGCCTACGCCGTGAGCCGGTCGGCTGCGGAAAAACTGGTGAAGGCACAGCATCCGGTCATTGCCATTATTGACGCTATGATCAGCGTACTCGTGCTCAACGGAGAACTGAACGCCTTCGTCACGCTTCCTAAATTTTTTGACCAGCAGGGACCGTCCTATATCGGTTAGCTCAACAAAGAGCCGGTATTGGTGGTTGTCAGGGCATGATACCCTCTACTGACCAACCGGTTGCTGCGAGACCGTTACGGCTTTGGGACGCCTTTGCGTTTCCGCTCTTCCGCGCTATCTGGCTGGCGGCCTTTGTATCGAACATCGGCACCTGGATGCAGAACATGGCCGGTGTCTGGCTGCTGACAACCCTGGCCTCGTCGCAGGTGCTGGTGGCACTGATGCAGACGGCTACCAGTCTGCCCGTTTTTCTGCTCAGTATCCCCGCCGGTGCCCTTGCCGACCTGATCGACCGCCGCCGCCTGCTGCTGATCACGCAGGGCTTCATGGCCGTAGTCGCCCTGTCGCTGGGGATCGGCACCTTGCTGCACATCATCCGGCCCGAAGCGATTCTGGGCTTTACGTTTCTGCTCGGCATCGGTGCCGTGCTCAACGGACCGGCCTGGCAATCGCTCACTCCCGAACTGGTGTCGCGGCAGGTGTTGCCGGTGGCGCTGACGCTGAACGGCGTGAGCATCAACCTGTCCCGTGCCATTGGTCCGGCGCTGGGCGGGCTGATTATTGCTTACTATTCGCCGGGCTACGTGTTTCTGCTCAACGGCCTGTCCTTCGGCGCCACCTTTCTGGTAATCTACCGCTGGCAACGTACGCCGGTAACCAGAACCTTACCGGTCGAAGATTTTGTGACGGCCTTGCGGGCGGGTATCCGTTATGTCTGGTTTACACCCCTGCTGCACGCCATTCTGATCCGTGCGTTTGCCTTTACGTTCGGCGCCAGCGCGTTGTGGGCCTTATTGTCGCTGGTAGTCGCCCGTCAGCTGCATATGGACTCGGGTGTCTATGGCCTGATGCTGACGTGGCTGGGGGCCGGAGCCGTAACGGGTGCGCTGGTGCTGACCCGCCTGACGCAACAAATCAGTGCCAACGTCCGGATTTTTATGGCCATTCTGGCATTTGTGGCGGTCAATGTCTGTATGGGGCTGGCGACATCGCTATGGGTGCTGTATCCGGTCCTGTTTCTGGCGGGGATGGCTTGGCTTATGGCCTTAACCAGTCTTAACGTATCGGTGCAGCTGAACCTGCCTAAATGGGTACAGGCGCGGGTACTGAGTATCTATCAGCTGGTTTTTCAGGGTGGTATGGCGCTGGGCAGCATTGTCTGGGGAACAGTTGCCGGACACTATGGGCTCCCGGTTACCTTTTTGCTGGCGGCGGGCTGGATGGCGGTATCTACGCTGCTGGCGATTCCGTTCCGGTTACCGGTAGGGGAGGTCAGGGACTTTAGTCCGGCGGAGCGGGGTACTCATCCGACGTTTACGGGCGTGATTCAGCCGGAGCAGGGGCCGGTAGTGGTTATGGTCGAATACCGTGTCCGGGTGCAGGACCAGCCCGCTTTCCTGAAAGCCATGGACGGGCTAAAGCGTCTGCGCCGCCGCGACGGGGCGCTGCGGGGCGGCGTCTTTACCGATGCTACTGATCCGGAGCGGCAGGTGGAGTTTTTTGTCGTAGCCTCATGGGCCGAACATCTCCGACAGCATCAGCGCCTGACCAACGACGATCTGCATATCCAGCAGGCGGTGCGGCAGTATCACATCGGCCCCGACCGCCCGAAGGTGCATCACTTTGTTGCCCCGTCTGAAGACGTTATGCCGGTGGCGATGAACGACACTACGAAGTGGGAGGGTGGGTGATAGCGTTTTTTGTCTGAAAACTTTCATGTATGTTTGTTGGGTATCAATACTCACCAGCTATATATGCGTTTTATAGTGTACCTCACCACGCTATGCCTGCTTTCGGGGATAAGCTTTTTTTCGTGTAAAGGTCCGGAAGGACCACAGGGGCCAGCCGGAACGCAAGGCCCTGCCGGTATACAAGGCCCGGCCGGACCCCAGGGCCCCGCCGGTTCCAGTAATATCCTACAAATAAACTATGCTGCCCGACAGCATACAGGCTCCCAGGATTTATTACTTACATTTCCCGCTTCTGCCTCCTTAACGACCGATGTCCTTGAAAAAAGTCTGCTGTACGTTTACGTGAAGCAGAGCGGAACAAACACTGGCGGACAAAGCCAGGCTTACTGGTTTGCTGTACCCGGCGAAACAGTAACCGGTAATGAATATAGCTACTATCTGTTTTCCGGTAATTCACAGGCAAATCCAGGCTTATTTTTGCGGCGGGTTGTGAACTTTAAGCCTGGCGCAGAATCATTTGATGCCATACGGGTATTGATTGTACCGGCCGGAACAACCATTTCCGGTGGCCGTCTTGCCGCCGGCACACCAGCCTATGAGGCCGTAAAAGAACTGTATCACCTGCCTGACTGATGCTTCGCTATTTTTCGTACATGCTGGTGATGGGTCTGGTTTTCGGACTGATGGGTTGTCCATTTGCCAGTGATCCGTTGCCGCTGATTCCGGCAACACCGGTAAAGACCGGCAAAACGTCGTATAAATCAAGGATAGCCGTTCATTCATTTAGTCCGGATACAGTGCGCGGCAACGGTGAGCTGACCATCCGTGGTGCAGGGTTCAGTCCGGTTGTGTCCGATAATCAGGTGTATCTTAATGGCAAGGCAGCGCAGGTATTGCGGGGCAGTGATACAACACTGGTAGTGCGTGTGCCTGAACAGACAGGCACCGGAACTGTTGAGGTACAGACTGGTAGTCAGCGTGTCGCAGCGGAGAAAAGGATGATTTACGGCTGGATTGTCAACCTTGAAAAGCTGTTATTCTCTGATGATATCCGGGCGGATATTGCTATTGATGAAAGCGGTAATATGTATGTATTATCCGGAAGGGATGTAATGAAATACAATGCCTCGGGAGGCTATGTAAAAACGATTGCATACAGGGAGTTGCTTACAGTAAGTGATCATAGCCTCAGGAAAATGCTGCTTGAGCCAGAAACTACGAAAGCGGAAAGAGGTGAAACCTTTCATCTCTTAGGGTCATATTTTCGTGAGCCAAATGACTGTTGCAGTGGTTTTAAAAGTTATATCGCTACATTATCTACAAATCCATACCAGTTTACCTTACTGGATAAGTGGCCAATCTATTGGTCTACATGGTTTGTTAAAGCTTCGGATACGTATTATCTGGCAGGAAGGTATGCTCTTACTCAGGATGGTAAACCTATATGTGGTCTTGCAAGATGGCAGAATCAGGGTATTGTCAATTTGTTAGATGCTGACAGGCCTATTCCGGCTATGCTGCTTAAACAGCAACTTTATGCCGGTATCCAGAACTCAGCGTCAAAGTTTACAGAAGTTGCTGCGATCGCTGATGATGGTAAAATAACACATTGGCTTGGCGGACAGGAGAGCAAAATGGTAGATGGCCCGGCTGGATCGGCGGCATTTATTGATATAAACTCATTAGCGGCAGATAACGCAGGCCGTGTCTTTGTGCTTGATGACGGAAAACTACGTATTATCACTCCGGAAGGCTATGTTCAGACGCTTGCGACAGCTTCTTTAAAAGGAGCTACCTTAAAGTTCGGATTAGACCGTAAGCTATATGCTTTTTATAGTCTTTCGTTTAGTGGCAGCGATCTTGCCGGTGGGATATATCGTCTCACCATCCAGTAATCCGGATACAATCAATCTGTCTGCCAGCACAATTTATTGCATTCTGATGGCTATTAAAGCAATTGAGTCGTGCCCTCCGTATCTTCGGCCGCAAATTCTGATTATTGTATGCGCGCCCTGTTCTCCTTTTTCGTCTGCCTGCTGTGGATGCCCGCTGCATTTGCGCAGAAAACCGCATTCGACCCGCAAAAGCTGGCTGTCCGCTGGGAAGTCATCGAAAATAATTACCAGCAGAAAACCCAGACACTGTCGGCCTTTACGCTGACCAATACCGGCAAAACCCCGTTACCGGCCACCGGTTGGGGACTGTATTTCAACTTTGTACGGACCATTAAACCGGGCTCGGCCAATGGCCCGTTGCAGGTCGACCACCTCAACGGGGATTTTTTCCGGCTGGTGCCCAAACCGGAGATGGCACCCCTCAGACCGGGCGCGTCAATCCGCGTTGAATTCGTCTCGGATGCGTGGGTACTCAACGTAACCGACGCGCCTGGCGGCTTGTACTGGGTCCGTGATTCGCAGCCGGAAAAAGGCATTCCGCTACCGAATTACACCGTAGTACCCTCCACAGAACCAAAACAGACTACCCGGTTTCCCGGCGACAAACCTGGCTTTGTCGGCCCGCAGGCGGTCTATGCCCAAAACAAGGCCCTGACCGATATTCCTGAAAACCAATTGCCCAAAATTCTGCCTTCGCCAACGGCTTACCGCGAGACTGGCAGCGCCTTTACCCTGACCGGTGACGTGTCGATTATGACGGATGCGGCCTTTCAGCGCGAAGCCGGTTATCTGGCAAACGAACTGGCGGCTGTGCTGGGAAAAAAAACATCGGTGACGACGCAAAAAGCCCCCGGGCAAATACAGCTTCAAATGGCGGCTATGGCTCCCGGTGCCTACCAGCTTCGGGTAAACGCCGATGGGGTGGTGATCTCGGCCGCCAGTGGTGAAGGTATCTGTTATGGCATTCAGTCGCTGAAAATGCTGTTGCCACCCATGGCCTGGACGAAGCCGCAATCGTCGCTTCCGGTACCCGGCGTTGAGGTGACCGACGCCCCACGGTTTGGCTGGCGCGCCATGATGCTCGATGTGGCCCGTAACTTCCAGCCGAAAACACAGGTGCTCAAGCTCCTCGACCTGATGGCGCTCTATAAACTGAATATTCTGCACTTTCACCTCAACGACGATGAGGGCTGGCGGGTCGAAATTCCGTCGTTGCCTGAGCTGACGGCGGTAGGCAGCAAACGGGGACATACGCTTGATAACAAAGCGTTTCTGCAACCGTCATATGGCTCAGGACCGGATGTACAGAGCCCGACCGGCAGTGGTTTCTATAGCAAAGCCGATTTTATTGAGATACTGAAATATGCCGCCGAACGCCATATCAGCGTGGTACCCGAAATCGAAACGCCCGGCCATGCGCGGGCGGCGGTCAAGGCGATGGATGCGCGGTATGCACGGTTCATGGCCGAAAACAAACCTGCGGAGGCCGGGCAATACCTGCTGCGCGATTTACAGGATGTGTCGGTATACCGCTCAGTCCAGTCCTGGAATGATAATGTCATGAACGTGGCGTTGCCGTCGGTGTATCGCTTTCTGGAGACGGTGACCGACGATCTGCTGGCTATGTATCGGGAAGCCGGTGCACCGATTCAGACCATTCACTTCGGGGGCGATGAAGTACCGGCGGGTGTCTGGGAGAAATCACCGGCCTGTCAGGCGCTCATGAAAACCGATCCGGCCGTAAAAAACGTAGATGACCTGTGGTATTATTACTTCCGGAAAGTCAATGAACTGGTCAGAAAACAGGGGCTTTACCTCTATGGCTGGGAAGAGGTCGGGATGCGGAAAACCAGGCTGGATGGCAAGGCGCACATGATTCCGAATCCGGATTTTGCGGGTGACGGTGTGCAGGTTGATGTCTGGAACAACGTATTGGGGTGGGGAGCCGAAGACCTGGCCTACAAACTGGCGAATGCCGGGTATAAAGTAGTCCTGTCGCCGGTAACGAATTATTATTTCGATATGGCGTATCAGAAATCGTTTGATGAACCAGGTTACTACTGGGGTGGTTTTACGGATGTAGATAAGGGCTATTATTTTATTCCGTACGATTATTTCAAAAGTGCGCGCGAAGACCGTCTGGGTAATCCGCTCGACCGGTCAGTCTTTAACGGAAAAGAGCGGCTGACCGATTACGGCAAAGAAAATATTATCGGGATTCAGGGCCTTTTGTGGAGCGAAACCGTTCTGGGGCCGCAACGGATGGAGTACATGATGCTGCCCAAGCTGATCGGTCTGGCCGAACGCGCCTGGGCCAGTGATCCGGCCTGGGCAACGGGAACGGATGAGGCGGCTAATCAACGGTTGTATGCACAGGCCTGGAATACGTTTGTTAACCAGTTGGGCAAACGGGAGTTGCCGCGTCTGGGGAGCTATGCAGGCGGGTTCGCCTACCGCATCCCGACCGTTGGCGCGGTGGTAGAAGACGGTGCAGTAAGGGCTAATGTGCAACTGCCCGGGTTTACAATCCGCTATACCACCGATGGCAGCCAGCCAAACGCTAATAGTGCGGTGTACGCAGCGCCGGTAACGACCAAAGGCACCATTAAACTGCGGGCATTCAGCGCGCAGGGATTGGGTGGCCGTACGGTTGTAATTCGGCACTGATGTAAGTTCTCTATCTACTTTGCTGGTTAAATCACTAATTTTGCAGCGATTCATCCGGGTGAAAGAGCTATAGTAAGACTAGTTGAATTGTAGGGTTTTAGCGCCCTCATAAGGCAGGCAGTCTGTATCATTCACCCAAAAATCGCAAGAAGGAACACGCTTCATGGCTTTAGAAAACCCACAACGATACACCGTTACGGCGGCATTGATTTATGCCAATGGTCCGATTCACATCGGCCATATTGCCGGTTGTTACCTGCCTGCCGACATCTACGTGCGCTACCTGCGCTCGACGGGGAAAGATGTCGCGTTTATCAGCGGTACCGACGAACACGGTGTCCCGATTACCATCCGGGCGCAGAAAGAGGGCATTACCCCACAGCAGGTAGTTGATAAATACTACGTGCAGATCAAACAGGCATTCGAAGACTTCGGGATTTCATTCGACATTTATTCGCGCACGTCGAATCCGATTCACCACGAAACGTCGCAGGAGATGTTCCTGAATCTGTATAACAAAGGCTATTTCGATGAGGTCGTTACCGAACAGTATTACGACGAAACCGCCGGTCAGTTTCTGGCCGACCGGTATATTGTCGGCGTATGTCCGGTATGCGGTAACGAGAATGCATACGGCGATCAGTGCGAACGTTGCGGCTCTACGCTGAGTCCGACCGAATTGAAGCCACCGCTCCGGTCGATGCTGTCGGGCGCGCAGCCTATCCTGAAGCCGACGAAAAACTGGTATCTGCCGCTGGACCGGATGCAGCCGGAAATTGAGGCCTATGTCAACAGTCATCCGGAGTGGAAAACCAACGTGGCCGGTCAGTGTCAGTCCTGGCTGAAAGAAGGGCTGAAACCCCGCGCCATGACCCGCGATCTTGACTGGGGTGTGAAAGTACCGTTACCGGATACCGACGGGAAAGTACTTTACGTCTGGTTCGATGCGCCGATCGGCTACATTTCCATGACCAAGGAATGGGCTGAGCAGCAAGGCCATGACTGGGAACGCTACTGGCGCGATCAGGACACCAAGCTGGTGCACTTCATCGGAAAGGACAATATTGTCTTCCATTGCATCATCTTCCCGGCCATGTTGATGGCCGATGGAAGCTATGTACTGGCCGACAACGTGCCGGCCAACGAATTCATGAACCTCGAAGGCGACAAGATTTCGACTTCACGGAACTGGGCTGTCTGGCTGCATGAGTATCTTGATGAGCTGCCTGGTAAGCAGGATGTGCTGCGTTACGTGCTGGCGGCGAATGCACCGGAAACGAAGGACAGCGAGTTTACATGGAAAGATTTTCAGGCGCGTAACAACTCCGAACTGGTTGCCATTTTCGGCAATTTCGTTAACCGGGCTGTCGTGCTGACGCATAAATTCTGCGACGGAAAGGTATCCGGCCCGTGCGAGTATACCGACTACGACCGCGAGGTGCTCAACGAACTGGCACAGTTTCCTGACCGCATTGGTCAGGCTATTGCGGGGTATCGGTTCCGCGAAGCCTTATCGGGTCTGATGGACCTTGCACGTCTGGGTAATAAATATCTGGCCGAAACGCAGCCGTGGCAGGTGGTGAAAACCGATCCGGCGCGGGTGAAAACAATCATGAATGTAGCCTTGCAGATTGCGGCAAACCTGTCTGTTGTCTGCGAGCCGTTTATGCCGTTTACGGCAGTGAAGCTGAAAACACAGCTGGGCATTACCGAACATTTCAACTGGACCAACGCCGGCCGTGCCGATCTGCTGGCCGACGGGCACGCTATCGGGCAGGGAGAGCTGTTGTTTGCCAAGATTGAAGACGACGAGATAACGAAACAAGTACAAAAACTACACGACGCGAAACGCATGAACGAACTGGCCACCAAAGCGGTACCGGCTCCGAAGGCAGAAATTGCCTACGATGACTTTGCGAAAATGGACATCCGGATCGGTACGATTGTCGAAGCCGAGCGGGTACCTAAAAGCGATAAGCTGTTAAAACTAAAAGTAGACGACGGATTTGATACGCGTCAGATCCTGAGTGGGATTGCCAAACATTTTACGCCGGAAGAACTAATTGGCAGGCAGGTAACGTTCCTGGCCAACCTGGCTCCCCGCAAAATGATGGGCCTTGAGTCGCAGGGCATGATCCTGATGGCCGAAGACCGCGACGGCAGTCTGGCACTCCTGCCACCCCACAAACCCGTCTGGAACGGAGGAACAGTAAGTTAATCATTGTGATTGAGCGGATTGAGTGATTGAGCGGTTGTTGATCACTAATCCGCTCAATCACTCAATCACAAATTTTTATGAAAGCAGAAATGCGTACCGATAAAGGTACAATGACTATTGAGTTCTTTGAACAGGATGCCCCTAAAACGGTGGAGAACTTTGTGAAACTGTCGAAATCAGGTTATTACGACAATACCACGTTTCACCGCGTAATCCCGAACTTTGTTATTCAGGGCGGAGACCCGACAGGTACGGGAGCCGGTGGGCCGGGCTATTCGATTCCTTGTGAGCTGACCGGTGAGAATCAATACCACGACCGTGGCGTCCTGTCAATGGCGCACCGTGGCCGGAATACGGGTGGTTCACAGTTTTTCATTTGCCATAGCCGTCAGAATACACAACACCTTGACCGTAACCACACGGTGTTTGGCAAGGTTGTTGACGGACTTGATGTAATTGATCAGATCAAGCAGGGTGACAAAATCCAGAGCATCACTATTCTGGAAGAAGCCTAAATAAGTGTGACTTCCGGTGCGTTGCGGAGTCTAATACACAGAACCGGCGCACCGGAACGTCATTTAGTTGGTGCTACCTAGTGTTGGCCTGCTTTTTGATTAGTTTATTAAACGAGCAGAAAAAAAGTTTCATGCGTTAGCCGGGCATTAAATTTCCTTAATTTCAGAGTTGGTTTAAACCCTTTTGGCAAAAAAGGGGTCTATACCGATAAATAGCTTGATAAGTGCAATAAAATCTTTGAAAAGCTAATTTTGACAGAAAAGTAAGGCTTATTTGTATACGTTTTATGCGTTTTTATTGTATTTCGGTTTGATTTTTTACAAAAAAAATTAGCGAAGACTTGCATATTATCGTACTAAAAAGTTACTTTACTGTCAGAAGAAAAGAACGCTACCAAAAAATTTAAACCTTCATATACTATCGGGAGAAAGCTCTACGTTACCTAATTGTCTTACTGAAAATGGAAAAAGCCCAGGTAACAGACAGTGAGCTTATATCTCTGTACATCCGTGGTAGCGAGAAAGCCTTCGAAACATTAGTACGTCGGCACAAGTCAAAGATCTATACAACGATTTACCTCATTGTCAAAGATCAGTATATTGCTGAAGACTTGCTGCAGGACACCTTTATTAAGGCGGTCGATACAATCAAGACCGGTAAGTACAATGAAGAAGGAAAGTTCTTACCCTGGATCATTCGAATCGCTCATAACTTGGCAATTGACTATTTCCGGAAGGATAAACGCTACCCCAATGTAGTGTTTGAAGACGGAAGCAATGTGTTTAACACGCTTGAGTTCTCGGAGGATTCAATCGAATCCATTCAGATCCGGCAGGAAACACACGAGCATTTGCGTGAGTTGATTCAGCGCCTGCCTGAACAACAACGCCAGGTGCTGATCATGCGGCATTACGAGGAAATGAGTTTCCAGGAAATTGCCGATGCTACCGGCGTCAGTATCAACACAGCTTTGGGACGTATGCGTTATGCGCTGATTAATCTGCGCAAACAACTGAGCAAACGAACCCCCAGTTATGATACAAACCTCTACTTACGATGATGTAATCCGGTACGTGTACGAAGAGACTTCCGAAGAGGAGAACCTCGCCGTCGAAGACACACTTATGTCTGATCCGGAGATGATGACCCAATTTCTGGAAACGCTCGAAATCCGTGCGTTGATGAACAGAATTGAGCGCGAGCCCCGCGAAAGTTCAATCCAGAACATCCTGTCGTATTCCCGAAATTATTCGTCAAACCCATCTGTTTAGGGCTATCCTGATGTGATGGGTATTTTTTTGCCGCATGAAATGCAATCCACCTGTATTTCATGCGGCAAAGAGACTATTTTTGCTTTACAGGACAAAAACACCGTCCCGAACAACCGGAAGCGAATCGTTTCCGTGTGTGCCGGTACCATGTCTGCTTCTGAAAAGCTATGCAAAAAAAAGAACGCTTCCGCCGTTTTATAGAATACTTCACGGAACATTTTCCCGAGCCGCAAACCGAACTCAACTTCAGCAATCCGTATGAGTTGCTGGTGGCCGTTATTTTGTCGGCGCAATGCACCGACAAACGTATTAATCAGATAACGCCGGCCTTGTTTGCGCGGTTTCCGGAACCTGAGTCGTTGGCGGCTGCTTCGGCTGATGAGATTTTTACCTACATCCGCAGCGTTTCGTATCCCAATAACAAAGCCAGACACCTGGCCGGTATGGGGCGTATGCTGATGGAACGTTTTGGCGGTGAAGTGCCGGGGTCGCTGGAAGAACTTCAGCAACTGCCGGGGGTTGGCCGTAAAACAGCTAATGTTATCTTATCCATCGTCTACAACCTGCCGACCATGGCGGTTGATACACACGTTTTCCGCGTATCGCACCGGCTGGGGCTGGCCCCGCTGACGGCAACTACTCCGCTGGCCGTAGAGAAGGCGCTCATGGCCTACATTCCTAAACAACACGTACCGCGCGCACACCACTGGCTGATTCTGCACGGGCGATATATCTGCCTGGCCCGCTCGCCAAAATGCGATGCGTGTCCGCTAAAGGATTTTTGTAAATACTACGAGAAACTGACCGGCAAAGCCAGGGTTTCAGTGATGTAAACGTGAATACACAGAAACGCGTACCTTGAAAAGTCTTTGTGCTCCCTTATTTATCTTTGTGGTTAAATAAAACAAAAAAGGCGTCCGCTACCGACGCCCAACGTACTAAATCACAGGAATGCTGAAAGCGTAAAAGCTGCTTTCCGGACTATATGGTTTTAGCCAGCTGCATGCAGGCAACCTTTACCCAATAGGCACAGATTTTCGCCGGATCAAAGGCTGAACCTGAGGCTGGTGCCGTGACGGCGGTTGTGACACCGCGTTTCGCCTTAATCTGTTTGCGGGCGTTAAACAAATTGTGCGGGTGACCCATACCCATCGATTGTAAGCTGATTAATCCTAAGAGTAGGGCGGCTGTTAAGGTCTTTTTCGCTTTCATCGTCATTCGTATTTGTGATTTACATGACAAAGGTAAGTGAATTTTATAATACCTTGCAATACATAGTACTATATTTTTGAAAATATTTTCATAAAAAAAAGAGGAATTCAGCCGTTTCCTGCCAAATTCCTCAAAAAATTAATCAACGACAATCCGGCGCACGGCTCCGTCTTCGTTTTGGGTAACCGTAATGAAATACACCCCTTTAGCCTGCTTGCCCAGATCGATCTGGCCAACAAATTCGCCGGTAAAGTCCTTTACTTCCTTACGGGCCACTTCCTTGCCTTTCGGGTTTGTCACCGAAATCGTTACATCGCCTTTGGCGGGTGCATTGAAGCGGACGTTGAGCTGATCTTTGTCCGGATTGTTCGGGAAGGCATCCAGACCACGGATCGTCGGGGCTTTCATTTTACCATCTACACCGCGTGACCACGCATCAAACGGCCGGATAATGTGTTCGTTAAAGTCTTTCGGGAATGTAAACTCCAGACGACTCAGTTTGTCGTTCAGTGAATCTACGCCGCGACGGAAATCATGCTGCCAGTTGTCGTTATCCCACACCCAGGCATCGCCTTTTGCCTGTCCCGGCCGTCCCTTGTAGAAATACAGCCGGTTCTGGCCCGGACCGCCTTTGGCCCGTAGCGATTCGCGGCCGTCGTTGTCTTCAACAACAATGGTAAGCTGGCGTTTTTTGCCGTCTTTGCGGGTTGTTTTCAACGAGTCAACGAGGCGTTCGACCACCTTATCGCGTTCGTCGGCCGGGAGGTTTTTGTAGGTACGGTCGACCTGGCGGACATCGTCGCCGGAGCGCTCAATGATTTTTACGGTTACCTCGTTCGATTTTTCTGTTTTATCCTGCGCCTGAACCAAACCGGTTGCAGCAGCTGCAAGGAAAAAAGCCATAGCGAACCGCTGAGCGGATATGCATGTTGTTTTCATAGTTAGTACCTGTTTTACTGAGTACAGTTGGTTATCTGGTTTTTCTAAAGACAGCAACTCCGGGGCTTATGTTGCATAAGTGCCCGTGTTAAAGTTTCTTAAAGACTCAATGAACCACCGGTTGCCTTCGTACATTTAGGTGTATGACAGTGGAAAACCGCTGTTGTATCCCGTATTCAGCAGAAAGATGAAAAGCCGGCCCTAAAGGTTGCACAGGAATAAATTAAAATGTCGAAACAACGGATTCGCTGGATTGTAGCGCTGATGGCGGTGGGCCTGCTTGGTTTAGTGGGGCTACAGTTATATTGGGTCAGGAGCGCCTACCGGTTGCAGCAGGAGCAATTTACCTATAAAGTTACGGATGCGCTGCAGGAAGTGGTCCGGACCCTCGAACGGCAGGAGATTTCGTATCTGGCCCGTCAGCGGATACGGGCACAGGAGCAGCAGCAGAAGCTGATCGCTATTTCTAAAAAAGACAGTCAGCCGGCTGCTCCCAAGGCAGAACCCAGGCAGTCTAAAGTACCTCGGGTACCCCGTGAGCCGGTACCCAACCGCATTAACGGGCAACTGGTACTCGATGATAATGGGAATATTGTACGTGGTATGTCACGGCTCGGGATCACTCCGTCGGACGCCTTGCATCCTGTGGATCAGACATTAACGCCTGAACAGGAAGCGGTTGTCGAACACTTTTTACGGCGGCAGGAGATGCTGATGGCGACCGGCGACTGGCAGGCACAGCTCGAAGACCAGCGTCAGTTTGAGGAATGGGCCAGCGGAATACTGGCCGACCAGATAGCCCTGCTCAACCGGCAGCAACTGAAGCAGGATAGCCTGGCGAAACTGGCGCGGAGGCGGCAGGCTAAAGCGAAAACCGCTGAAGTGACATCGGCATCGGTGCTGACGGCCAGCACCCTCAAGGACACCGGCAACCGTATGTCGGAGCATTCACAGATTGTTAAAGACGCCTTGAAAAGTCTCTTTTTGTCTGACCGGCCGATTGAAGAGCGCGTCGACCGCATGACGCTGGACACTCTGCTGCGGCAGGCACTCGAAGACCGGGGCATCCGTCTGCCGTTTGCCTATGGCGTAAAAACCAATCAGACCAGTAAACCGTCGTTTCTGTTTACGACCTTCGGGGGTAATCCGAAGTCATTTGTCGAAAGTGGCTACAAAGCCGCCCTGTTTCCGAATAATTTTCTGGATTCGGGTAACTATGTGTACGTTTATTTCCCCGGTCAGGATGAGTTTATTCAGGAACAGATGACCTTCAACTTTGCCTCATCGGTGATTTTGATTCTGGTTATTCTGGGGTGCTTCTATATTGCGATCAATACGATCATGAAGCAGAAAAAACTGGCCGACATCAAGAACGACTTTATCAATAACATGACCCACGAGTTTAAAACGCCGATTTCGACGATTGCGCTGGCGGTTGAGATGGCGCAGGACCAGATGGCTGTGGGGCAGAGCGTAGGAGCACGGGGTTCGGGGGGGATGTATGGTGATGTTCCGGTCAATGACTACGGTAATCCGGGAACTGAATTCACGGGGCGGCTGTCGCGCTACATGAACATCATCCGTGAAGAAACCCGCCGGTTGGGATCACATGTGGAGAAAGTATTGCAGATGGCCATGCTCGACCGTGGTGAAATTAAACTGAAAGTTACCCGGGTCAATATTCATGACATCATTGAGAAGTCGCTTAACAACATTGGCATTCAGATTGAACAGCGTGAAGGCGAAGTTGATCTGGATTTTGAGGCCGAAAATGAAGTGATTGACGCCGATGAAGTGCACCTGACCAACATTGTGTATAACCTGCTGGACAATGCTATCAAGTATTCGCCGGAGACCCTGCACATTACGATCCGGACCCGCAGCCTGCCCGAAGGCGTATGTCTGACGATTGCTGATCGGGGAATCGGAATGACCAAAGAGCAGGTGAACCGCATCTTTGAGACGTTTTATCGGGTGCCGACCGGCAACCTGCATGATGTAAAAGGCTTCGGACTCGGGCTGAGCTATGTTCAGAAAATGGTGGACGCCCACCACGGCCGCATCCACGTTACCAGCGAACCCGGCCAGGGAAGTACATTTGACGTTATTATACCTTATAAAATGAATGAGTGATTGGGCGGTTGAGTGATTGAGCGAGGGAATAACAGCCCTTTCAGTCACTCAATCACTCAACGACTCAATCACCATTACCTATGCCACAAATACTAGTTGTTGAGGATGACCCGAATCTGGGTCAGCTGCTTCAGGAATACCTGATCCTGAAGGGATTTGATACCGACCGCGCGACGGATGGAAATCAGGGGCTCGAGATGTTTACGAACGGGCAGTATGATCTCTGTATTTTCGACGTGATGATGCCGAAGAAAGATGGTTTTTCGCTCGCCAAGGAGGTGCGGATGACCGGCCGCGATGTGCCGATTATCTTTCTGACAGCCAAATCAATGAAAGAAGATACCATTCAGGGATTTAAGCTCGGGGCTGATGATTACGTGACCAAACCGTTCAGTATGGAGGAACTGCTGCTGCGCATTCAGGCGATTTTGCGCCGGTATCAGCGGGGAGCGGCCGATGCCATCGAATCGACTACCTACCAGATCGGCACCTTTGTGTTTGACTATCCGCACCAGACGCTGTCCCGGCCCGACGGGGGCGGAAATCTGGCAAGCCAGAAACTAACCAGCAAGGAATCGGAGTTATTAAAGTTGTTTGCCCAGAACCTGAATCAGCCGTTAAGCCGTAGCTTTGCCCTGAAAATGGTTTGGGGCGATGACTCGTACTTCAATGCCCGCAGCATGGATGTATACGTGACCAAGCTCCGGAAGTACCTGCGTGAAGACGAATCGGTACAGCTGGTTAATGTGCACGGCGAGGGTTTCAAACTGATTGTGTGATTGTTGTAATGGCAGAGCGGCTGATCGGGATACGGGGCTAATCATCCATTACAGCCTGTTAACGAAAAGACGGATGAATATTATTCGAAGACCACGCCGGAACCGGCAGTCGGCAGCAATTCGGGACATGGTGCAGGAAACGCGCCTTTCGGTCCATGATTTTATTTACCCCATGTTTGTCATGGAGGGGGAGAACGTGCGCAGCGAGGTGGTGTCGATGCCCGGCGTTGCCCGTTTCTCCAAAGACTTGCTGCTCGATGAAATCGGTCAGTGTGTAGACCTTGGTCTGCGGACGTTTGCGCTGTTCCCGAATCTTCCGGAGAGCAGAAAAGATAAATACGCTACTGAAAGCCAGAACCCCGACGGGTTGTATCTGCAAACGGTACGCGCTATCAAAGACCGTTTCCCGGATGTGGTGGTGATGACTGACATTGCCATGGATCCGTATAGCTCAGACGGGCACGACGGCATTGTGGAAAACGGTCAGATTCTGAATGACGAAACACTGGAGGTACTCGGTAAGATGGCCGTTGCGCAGGCGCAGGCCGGTGCCGACATCGTTGGGCCTTCTGACATGATGGATGGCCGTGTGGGTTACATCCGGCAGACACTCGACACACAAGGCTTCAAAAATGTATCGATCATGGCCTATACGGCCAAGTATGCCAGTGCGTTCTACGGTCCGTTCCGCGATGCCCTTGACTCGGCCCCGCGCTTCGGCGACAAAAAAACGTACCAGATGAATCCTGCCAATAGCCGGGAAGCGTTGATTGAGGCTGACCTGGATCTGGCCGAAGGCGCTGACTTCCTGATGGTAAAGCCTGCCCTGGCGTACCTCGACATCATCAAGCTGCTGAATGATCACTATCACCTGCCGATTGCGGCCTACAACGTCAGCGGCGAGTATGCCATGATCAAAGCGGCTGCCCAAAACGGCTGGCTCGACGGTGAACGCGCTATGATGGAGTCACTAATGGCCATGAAGCGCGCCGGTGCCAACGTCATTCTGACCTACTTTGCCAAGGAAGCGGCCGGGGTGTTGGGGGCGTAATATATTGGTGGTTCTGAGTTACTGATTTATATTCTGTGTGGTGGCAGGGTTGTTCTGAGAGGCAGGATAGCCCTGCCACCATGTTTGTTTTGGGTGGTTCCCCTGATGCGGGTATGCTGAGACTGGTCATCACAGCCGTCCGTGAATTACCTCCGGCGGCAGCACACCTTTCACGTCATACACCAAATGACCTAGTTGCGGTAGCCTGGCCGAAAACTCAGGGCTCAGGAAGGGCTGGTGAGCAACGGCCAGCACCACGACATCATACATCATGTCTGTTGGCAAATCGGGGAGCAGGGTAATGGCATAGGTGCGTGCGACATCATCGGGGTGGGCAAGGGGGTCGTATACGTCGGTTTGAACACCGAACTCCTCTAGCTCCTTCACCACGTCGGGCACGCGCGAATTGCGGATGTCGGCCCAGTTTTCCTTGAAGGTAATGCCGAGCACCAGCGCCCGTGCCTGGTGCAGCGGCCGGTTGTGCCGGATCAGGAGTTTGACGATCTTATTGGCCACGACCACACCCATGTTGTCGTTGATGCGGCGGCCGGCCAGGATTACTTCCGGATGGTAGCCCAGCGACTCGGCTTTGTAGGTCAGGTAATATGGATCGACGCCGATGCAGTGACCACCCACCAGACCCGGCCGGAAGGGCAGAAAATTCCACTTGGTGTTGGCTGCTTCCAGGACGGTATGGGTGTCGAGGCCCATCCGGTCAAAAATCAGCGCCAGTTCGTTGACGAAGGCAATGTTGATGTCGCGCTGGCAGTTTTCGATGACCTTGGCTGCTTCGGCCACCCGGATTGAGGGCGCACGGTAGGTGCCTGCCGTGATCACCGATGCGTAGAGTTGATCCACTTTTTCGGCAATGGCCGGGGTAGAGCCAGACGTAACCTTGCGGATAGTGGTCAGGGTATGGTGTTTATCGCCCGGATTAATACGCTCAGGCGAATACCCGCAAAAGAAATCAATATTGAACTGAAGCCCCGAAATAGCTTCCAGGACCGGTACGCAGTCTTCTTCTGTACATCCCGGATAAACCGTTGATTCATAGATGACAAGGTCTCCTTTTTTTAGAGCCCGTGCCACGGTTCGGGTGGCCGTCAGGATCGGGCGCAGGTCGGGCTGCCGGTGGCTGTCGATCGGAGAGGGGACCGTCACGATGAAGATGGTGCAGGCTGTCAGGTCGCCGGGATCACTGGTAAATGATAAGCCGTGGCTGGCGGTGAGTTCTTCGTCCGTAAAATCACCGTTCTGGTCCTGCTGCTGCTGCAGGGCGGCGATGCGGACAGGGTCGATATCGAACCCCAGTACACGGTAATAATGCCCGAACGCAACCGCTAGCGGCAGGCCTACATAGCCGAGGCCGAGAATGGCAATCTGAGGAGCATGCTGCATCTGGTAATCCGGAAATGAGTCCGCCGCCTTTCAGAAAAAAGCACGGACAGGCGTCGAAAATGCAAAGGTAAAGCCAATCTGAACAAGCATAATCCGGAATAAATTCCGAATGTTGATGAATAAGGCCGCTGACAAACTGCAAATCCGTTTGAGTAAGCCCAATTTATCTATAACTTTGCCGCATCTTTTATCAACCGGCTTAATATGCAGCCCACGCAGCAAGTATCAATACCGGAACTTATTCAGCAAGTACCGCTCAACTATTATCTGATTGTTAGCACAGCGCTATTTGTCATCGGAATCATCGGCGTACTGACCCGGCGTAACGCCATTATTATCTTCATGTCGATTGAGCTTATGCTCAATGCCGTCAATCTGCTGTTAATTGCCTTCTCATCGTATCGATCCGATTCGGCGGGGCAAGTGTTCGTATTTTTCATCATGGCTGTGGCCGCTGCCGAAGTTGCGGTCGGGTTGGCCATCATTGTGATGATCTATCGGAATATCCGCTCGATTGATGTCGGATTGCTGAATAAACTCAAATGGTAAAACTGGTTTAGGGGCCTTCCCGGGCAAGGGTCGCTGGCCGATCTGTGCCGGGAGAATGTTCCGCAAACGTCAAACGTTGAATTCAAGTACATGCAGACAGACCTACTCTGTAGTTTAATTCCGCTGTTCCCACTCATTGGTTTTGCCATCAACGGCCTGGGCTTCCGCAAGGTACCCGCAAGCCTGGTGGGACCCATCAGCTCGGCAGCCGCGCTCGCTTCATTCGCCGTATCGCTGATGCTTTTCAGCGGATTTAGCGGCCAACCTGTTAAAGCCACCCTATTCGACTGGATCAGTGTCGGTAGTTTACACATCAACTTCTCGTTTCAGATCGATCAGCTTTCGCTGCTGATGCTGCTGATTGTGACGGGTGTGGGTTCACTGATTCATATTTATTCCATTGGCTACATGAAGCACGATGAAGGCTTCGGCAAGTTCATGGCGTTCCTGAACCTGTTCCTATTCTTCATGTTGCTGCTGGTGACGGGCTCCAACTACGTCATCATGTTCATTGGCTGGGAAGGGGTAGGGTTATGTTCGTACCTGCTCATTGGCTTCTGGAACAAAAACGTCAACTATAACAACGCTGCCCGCAAAGCCTTCGTCATGAACCGTATCGGTGACCTTGGTTTTCTGCTGGGCATCTTTTTGTTAATCACCACGTTCGGTTCGGTTGAGTATACCGATATTTTCGAACAGGCGACCCGTTTCGCGGTGGGTGACAAAATGATTCTGGCCATTACCCTGCTGCTGTTTGTGGGGGCGATGGGGAAATCGGCGCAGATTCCGCTCTATACCTGGCTGCCCGATGCGATGGCCGGTCCGACTCCGGTGTCGGCCCTGATCCACGCGGCAACAATGGTGACGGCGGGGATCTACATGATCGTCCGTTCGAACGTATTGTATACCTTGTCGCCGGTAACGCTTGAGGTAATCGGCGTCATTGCCATTGCCACGGCCATCCTGGCGGCGTCGATCGGTCTGTTGCAGAACGATATCAAGAAAGTGCTGGCTTACTCAACGGTTTCGCAGCTGGGTTATATGTTCCTTGGCCTGAGTGTAGCGGCTTACTCATCGGGTATGTTCCATGTGATTACGCATGCCTTCTTCAAAGCCCTGTTGTTCCTCGGTGCCGGTAGTGTGATCCACGCCATGTCCGACGAACAGGATATCCGCAACATGGGTGGCCTGCGCAAACACCTGCCCCTTACGTTTATCACCTTCCTGCTGGGTACGATTGCTATTGCCGGTATTCCGCCGTTCGCCGGTTTCTTCTCGAAAGACGAAATTCTGGCGCATGTATTCCTGCACAATAAAGCCCTGTGGGGACTGGGTCTGGTTGGTTCAGCTATGACCTCATTCTACATGTTCCGGTTATTGTTCCTGACGTTCTTCGGTGAGTTCCGCGGGACGGAAGCGCAGCGCCACCACCTTCACGAGTCACCGGCAACAATGACCCTGCCGCTGATTGTGCTGGCCGTATTGTCAGTTGCCGGCGGTTTGCTGAACCTGCCGGGCGGTGGCTGGCTGAGCCATTTTATGGAGCCCCTGTTTGCCGGTTCGGCACAGGTGAGCCCGGAGGCATTCGGCCACGAAATTGATCACAGTACCGAGTATATGCTGATGGGTATTTCAACGGCGGTAGCCATTGGATCGGCCATTGCTGCCTATGTGGTTTACATCAGCCGCCATGCGGTTCCGGCACCGGAGTCAGCCGAACGGTCAGGCATCGCGAAACTGGTCTACAACAAGTATTTTGTTGACGAACTGTACGAAATCGCCATTGTTCGTCCGATCCGTGCGCTGGGCGATGCCCTGTATAACTTCGGTGAATTTATCATCGACGGGATTGTAAACGGAGTCGCCTGGATCGTTCGGGCTGCTTCGGCTCAGCTGCGCCTGCTGCAGTCGGGTTCAATCGGGTTCTATGTATTTGCGATGGTCTTCAGCATTGCTGTCATCGTGATTGTTCGGTTCTTTGTTCGGTTCTAAAAGGAGGTTATGGCCGGTACTCCTGCGTGATGGGAGCTGGCGGTCATAGAGAGGAAACTTAACCTATATGCTTACGCTTTCACTTATACTACTACCGGTTGTAGCGGCCACGTTGCTACTGCTGATCAAGAGCCCGGCGGTCAAAACGCTTGCCCTGGGAGCAGCCCTGGTTGAGCTGGCATTAGCAGCCTATGCCTTTGCTACGTTCAAGGCCGACGCGCAGATGCAGTTTGAATTTGATTACCCTTGGATCGCCGGTGCCGGTATCCGCTTCAGCGGCGGTATCGATGGTATCAGCGTGTTGCTGGTGCTGCTGACAGGCTTGCTGACACCTTTAATTACCCTATCGGCGTTCGGCCGGGAGTATGACCGTCCGTCGACGTTTTATTCGCTGATCCTGTACATGCAGGCCGCATTGATGGGCGTATTTACGGCCCGTGACGCATTCCTGTTCTACCTGTTTTTCGAAGCAGCCCTGATCCCGGTGTACTTCCTGGCAGCGATGTGGGGCGGCGAAAAGCGGATTGCCGTTACCTTCAAGTTCTTTATTTATACCATCTTCGGTAGTTTGTTCATGCTGGTGGCACTGGTGTATCTGTATTACCAGACCGGCGTACCGGGTAAGCCGGGCGTTCACTCGTCGGCCATTGTAGACTTCTACAACCTCAACCTGACACCGGCAGCGCAAGGCTGGGTGTTCTGGGCATTCTTTATTGCGTTTGCCATTAAAATGCCGGTGTTTCCGTTCCATACCTGGCAGCCCGATACATACGTAGAGTCGCCGACACCGGCAACGATGCTGCTGTCGGGTATCATGCTGAAAATGGGGGTTTA
Organism: Arsenicibacter rosenii; assembly: GCF_001870735.1. Taxonomy (GTDB): domain Bacteria; phylum Bacteroidota; class Bacteroidia; order Cytophagales; family Spirosomataceae; genus Arsenicibacter; species Arsenicibacter rosenii. The sequence continues at coordinate 626,318 of NZ_MORL01000002.1, forward strand.
CGGCCTGATCCGTTTCCTGCTGCCGATTGTACCGGCAGGACTGGAGACATGGGGTTTACTGGCCACCACCTTATCCGTTACCGGTATTGTCTACGGCTCAATCATCGCCATCCGCCAGCGCGACATGAAACGCCTGATTGCCTATTCTTCATTTGCCCACGTTGGCCTGATGGCGGCGGGGGTATTCTCGCAGACGGCAAACGGGTTGCAGGGAGCGCTGATCCAGATGCTGGCACACGGCATCAACGTAGTGGGTCTTTTCTTTGTTGCCGAAATCATCTTCGGCCGTACCAACAGCCGGTTCCTCGATCAGCTGGGTGGAATTACGCGTACAACACCTAAACTGACCGTTTACTTCATGATTCTGCTGCTTGGCTCGGTGGCCCTGCCATTGACCAACGGTTTTGTGGGTGAGTTTCTGTTACTAAACGGCGTTTTTGCCTATAACAACTGGTTAGGTGCTGTGGCAGGCTTAACCATCATTCTGGGTGCTGTTTACATGCTGCGGATGTTCCAGAAGTCAATGTTCGGACCAACATCGGCGCGTACGGAAACATTTGACGATTTAAGCGGTGCCGAAAGCTGGGTACTGTTACCGCTGGCCGTAATGGTTTTCTGGATCGGGATCTATCCGAACTCGTTCCTGAAAGTGACAGAACCTGCTGTACTGAATTTGTTGCAATACGTTGTAAAATAACGACTAAAGAAATGCTACCCATTATCTTATTATCGGTTTTCGGAATTGTCCTGCTCTTCATGGGGTTTCTGAAGTCCAAAGTATTGTTACTGCCAGCAACCCTGGTGTTTATTCTGGCTGCGCTGGCTACCACGTTTATGGACTGGGGGAAAACATACCTCTACTTCCAGAACATGCTGCTGACCAACAACCTCGCCATCCTGTTTACCACGATTGTGTTGTTGTCGGCGTTCATGGTAGTCGCCTTGTCGAATAGTTTTATTGAAGATGAACAGGCCCAGCCTGCCGAATACTACGCTCTCCTGCTGTTTTCGCTGGTGGGGGCGATTATGATGATCAGCTTCGAAAACCTGATCATGCTGTTCGTCGGCGTTGAGATTCTGTCGGTCGCCATGTACGTACTGGCCGGTAGCGACAAACACAGCCCGCGTTCAAACGAAGCCGCGCTGAAGTACTTCCTGATGGGGGCATTTGCAACCGGTATCATGCTGTTCGGAATAGCGTTGCTGTATGGTGCAACCGGTACGTTTGTCGTCTCGGGCATTAAATCCTACGTATATACGAATGCCTACGGCGTATCACTGCTGCTCTACATGGGAATAATCCTGCTGCTGATCGGTATGCTGTTCAAAGTGTCGGCCGCTCCGTTTCACTTCTGGACACCGGATGTCTACGACGGAACGCCGGGCCTCTTTACGGCATTCATGTCAACGGTAGTAAAAACGGCTGGCTTTGCGGCCTTATTCCGGGTGCTGTCGGTGTCCTTTGTCGGCGTTTACTCGTTCTGGTGGGGCACGCTGGCGGCACTGACCTGTCTGACGCTGCTGATCGGTAACGTAACGGCTGTTTATCAGACCAGCTTCAAGCGCATGATGGCGTATTCGAGCATTTCGCACGCCGGTTACCTCTTAATCGGCCTGACGGCGCTTGGAACACAGACAAAGCAGGCGCTGGTGTTCTATTCCCTGGCTTACTCCCTGGCTACTATTTCCGCTTTCGGTGTGTTACTGGTCGTTTCCCGCCAGCGTCAGGATACAAATGGAGTCAATGAAAACTTCGATGCGTTTAATGGCCTGGCCCGTCAGAATCCGCTGCTTGGGTTTGTCATGGCCGTATCCATGCTGTCACTGGCCGGTATCCCGCTGACGGCCGGGTTCTGGGGAAAATTCATGATCTTCACCACCGCTGCCGATAAGGGTATTTACTGGATACTGGTGTTTGCCGTGCTGATGTCGACCGTTGGTATTTATTACTACTTCCGGGTAATCATCGCCATGTATTTCCGCGAAGGTGCTGCTGAGCCGGTCAAAGTCGCACCGTTTTACCGGTATGTACTGATTGCGGCAACTATTCTTACCCTGGTGTTAGGTTTGGCACCTGGTTTGCTGGAAGGTTTAGTATAAGTAAGAATGTCGTAAAACATTCTTCTACAGAAAAGAATAGATTCACCCGGGGTCAGGTTCTGGTACGACAACTGCTTGTCTGACAGCCTGACCCCGGGTTCGTTTAACCAGATTGAAAGTTACTGGCCGTGAACGTGAGTAGTGTACCGACAACGAAACGAAAGGGATACAAGGATTTTATCGCCTATTTCTTTACCGCCATCCTGGGCGCTCTGATCAACTTTTTCAGCCAGATCGGCTATCGCGAACTGATCGGGCTGAACTTTACCACCAGCGTGTTTCTGGGCTACGTAACGGCCATGGTCCTGACCTTTGCACCCACCAAAAACTTTGCCTTCGACGCGAAAAAGACCGACAATGCCGGACGGGAGTTTATCAAATATGTCGGGATTGCGTTGGTCGCGCTGGCCGTACAGGTGTATTCATCAGACATCACCCTGAAACAGATCGCCAACCCGTTTTTTCCGGAAACTTCTGCTTTTTTCCGCGAGAAGGTATCGCACGTGATCGGCATGGGGTTAAGCTTTCTCGCCAACTTTTTCGGGCATCGTTTACTGACCTTCAGAAGTACCGGTATGTATGACCGGATTAAACCGAAAAGATCAAAGTGAAAATTAGACTTTTCTTATATCTGAAAAGCCTGGTCTTTCTGTAGGAAATAGAACTATATAAGGGTTTAGCTCCAAATCACAAAAAATATAGGTATAAATTATTGTATTTTTCTGGAGAAGCATATATTTGCGGCTGGAACCATAAATTACCACTAAAAGAGCATGAAAAAAGTTATCGCTTTATTGTTCGTAGGTACAATGATTACCTTCGCTGCTTGCCAGAGCAAACCAAAAACTGAAGAAGCTGCTGTTGATTCAACTGCAACAATGACAACTGACTCAGCTGCTGTTGATTCTGCTGCCACTGATTCAGCTGCTACTGATTCAGCTGCTGTTGCTCCTGCAGACTCAGCGAAGTAATTTACCGCGGACAACCGCGCTCTCTACTTCAGGAAAAAGCTCTATATTTATAGAGCTTTTTCTGTTTTTAAACGTGTGTACATGGATGTATTAGCAAAGTATTTGCCGGCAGCATCGGTATCCTACTGTCTGAACCTGTGGCAACACTATGCTTTTCAACTCAAAATCGCCCGGACCCGCAAAACCAAGCTCGGCGATTTCAGAGCCCCCGGCCGGGGGCAGCTGCAAATTTCGGTCAATGCCGATTTGAACCCTTTCGCTTTTCTGATTACCTATATTCATGAAGTCGCCCACGCTGATGTGTATGTCTCGCATACGCCCCGACAGCTGCGCACCATGAAGCCCCACGGCCCCGCCTGGCAGCAGGCCTTTCAGCGGCTTATGCAGCCTGTACTGACCGAAGAGGTGTTTCCGGATGCTATTCTCGAACCTTTACGGGTATACATGCAGGCACCGGCCGCAACCAGCCAGGCCAGCCCTGCGCTTGTACACGCACTCCGGCAGGCCGATCCGGTACGCCATAATGAATTGAAACCCAACGACCGGTTGCTGGCCCTGCGCGACCTGGCAGAAGGAGAATTGTTTCAATTCAGAGAAAAGACCTACCAGCGGGGCACGCTACGCCGTACCCGTGTCGTTTGTAAAGAAATAAGTTCATCAAAATCTTACGCAATCCTGGCTCATGCCCTGGTGGAAAAATGTGAATAGGTGGGGGCTGTTAACTGGTTTGCTGCTCCTGTGGAGTGGCTTGATGCAGGCACAGACTGTACTTAAATCCGGTGACTGGATCAAGATCGGGGTAACAACCACGGGTGTCTACCGGCTGACCACTGATATGCTTACCAAAGCCAGTCCGGCATTGGCCACAGCCGACCCCAGGCGGTTGCGGTTGTATGGAAACGGCGGAGCCGTATTGCCTCAGGCCAATGCCGCCAAACGCGCTGTTGATCTGACCGAAAATGCCATCGTGGTGACGGGCGAGGAGGATGGTAAACTGGACGCCGGTGATGCCATTCTGTTTTTCGGACAAGGCCCGCACGTGATCCGCTTTGATTCGACGGCCAGCCGGTTAACGCACCAGATTAACCCCTACAGTGATACCACCTTTTACTTCCTGACCGTCGGTGACGCGGCCGGGCTGCGCATACAGACAAAGCCGTCGGCACCGCTGAGCGGCACGGTCATTGCGGCCTTTGATGATTATCAGTTCCACGAGCAGGAACTGACCAGTATTGCCAAAACGGGCCGTGAATGGCTGGGTGAGTACCTCGGCGTCAATACAACTCTATCGCTGTCGTTTAGTGTGCCGGGGCTTGTGCCATCAACGCCGCTCCTGATTACGTCGTCGGTGGTAGCTAACGCCATCGTGCCGACGTCGTTTACCTGGCAGATAAACGGACAACAGATTGGCCGCCAATCCGTCAATGCGTTGTCTGGTTACAAGTATGATTACCAGGGACTGGAAAACCGGCAGACCTTTACCACAAGTACTAGCCTGACAACCGGATCTTTACCCTTTGTACTGACCTTCGACAAAAACGGGCAGACGGGCTCACAGGGCTATCTGAACTTCGTGGCGGTGCAATACCGACGCGATCTGCGCTGGTATGATCAACCGGTGATTGCCCGGCTGCCGGCGGGCCGCTACAGCAGTAAACAGGCCACCGCTGCCGCTAAACTCTGGGATATAAGCGATCCGCTGAAACCGGCCGCTCAGGCCGTTACCATGACCGGTGGAGAAGCGACATGGGCGGCCGCTACGGGCGGCACTTATTTGCTGTTTACCGAAAGCCAGGCTATTGCGCCGGTCAGTCTTAAACCCATTCTGAATCAGCAGGTACGCGGTCAGGCAACACCCGATTTGCTGATCATCACAGCCCCTGGCTGGAAGACCGAAGCCGACCGGCTGGCTGCATTCCGGCGTAGCAACAGCGGTATGGATGTACTGGTGCTGACCACGCAGCAGGTCTTCAATGAATTTGGCTCCGGTCAGGCCGATCCGACCGCGATCCGGGACGCCGTCCGGTACTTTTACCGGCAACAAACCGGTAAACTGAAATTCCTGCTGCTAGTCGGCAATGCTACCTATGATTATCGTAATATCATGGGCATGCAGACTGCCGTGCAGCAGTGGAATACGGTGCCGGTGTACGAAAGCCGCGAGTCGTTTCATCCGGTAGACGGCTTTTCGTCGGATGACTATTTCGGGTTTATGAAGGAAACCGACGGCGAATGGGCAGAAACCGAAGCAGGGGATCAGTTGCTGGATATTGGTGTGGGCCGGTTGCCGGTCCGCTCGCTGGACGATGCCCGAATGGTGGTTGATAAACTGATCCGGTACGATTCCGATAAAACGCTGGCCGGTGAATGGCAGAGCCGCTTAACGCTGGTGGCCGACGACGGGGACTTGAATATTCACCAGTCAGATGCGGACTTGTTTGCCCGTTACATTGAGACACAGACACCGGCCTACCGCCCCGAGCGCTTGCTGCTCGATGCGTTTCCGCAGGAGGTAACCGCCTCCGGGCAGAAGGCTCCGCTGATGAATAAGGCCATTGACGAGGCTGTCTCCGACGGGCGGCTGATCATCAACTATACCGGTCACGGCGGCGAGTCGGGCTGGGCTGAGGAACAGATTCTGACCTTACAGGATATTTTCAGCTGGCGAAACCGCCGGTTGCCGCTTTTTGTGACCGGTACCTGCGAATTCGGCCGCTACGACGACCCGAACGTGCGCTCGGGGGCCGAGCTGGCGCTGACCAGCCGCCTCGGCGGTGCCATTGCGCTGCTGACCACTACCCGGCCTGTGGCGGCAAACACTAACTTCCTGCTGAACCAGGCGTTCTATCAGTCGGTTTTTGCACCCGTAAACGGGCAGATGCCACGGTTGGGCGATGTCCTGCGCCTGACTAAGAATAAAAGCCTCAGCGGAAGCCGTAACCGTAATTTCAGCCTGCTGGGCGACCCGTCGATGCGGCTGGCCTATCCGAAAGCGCAGGTAGCCGTGACGAAAATCAACAGCCGGAGCGTGACAGCAGGGAAGGCCGATACGCTGCGTGCCCTGCAAACGGTGTCGGTGGAAGGACAGATCCAGGATCCGCAGTCGGGTAGCCTGCTGACTGATTTCTCGGGTATTCTGAAAATGTCGGTTTATGACAAGGCCGTAAGTCAGACAACCAAAGGAACGGAAAGTTCGCCGATGACCTACAAGGTGTTCAACAGCCTGATCTATGCCGGTCAGGTGACGGTGAAACAGGGACGGTTTGCTATACAGTTTACCGTTCCGAAAGACATTGATTACCAGTTCGGCCCCGGTCGGTTGGTGGCGTATGCGATCCGGTCGGACAGTCTGATGGATGCCGCCGGTAGTTTATCACAGCTAATTATTGGCGGCAGCACCACGGTCGAAACAACCGACCGGCAGCCCCCAACCGTGCAGCTGGCCCTGGAGAATGCCGTGTTGACCGAAACGCCGGTGCGGGTAGCCGGTCCGGATGTGACCCTGCGTGCGCAACTGGCCGATAATGTGGGCATTAATCTGGCCCGTACAGGTTTAGGTCATGAACTGACTGCCCGGCTGAACGATACCACACAGGTGATTCTGAACGATTATTATGTGGCAACAACCAGCGATGGAACCACGGGAGAGGTAAAGTACACGTTCCGCAATCTACCGGCCGGTACCTATTCGCTGCGGGTAAAAGCCTGGGATGTCAACAATAATTCGGGAGAGGGCACGTTGACGTTTAGGGTATCGGATAAGCCCGGTCTGGCCGTTACAAGCCTGATGGCCTATCCGAATCCGGTTGTTCAGCAGGCTACCATTCAGATGAAGCACAACCGCCCGGGCGATGCCCTTGACTGGACGGTACAGATACTGGATGTCAGTGGCCGGCTGCTTACAGCGCAAACCGGCGGCTGTACAGATTGTTCCGCTACCGTATCGGTAACCGAATGGGCAGGGCAGGCCGCCAACGGGGTATTGTTACCCAACGGCCTGTATATTTACCGGCTGCAGGTTCGTTCTGTCGGTGATGGGACAGAGGCAAAAGGGGCGGGCAGAGTCTTTTTGAGCCGCTGAATGCCGTCAGAGACCCGGAATACTTTTTTATTACCAACGAATCGTCGTAATTTTGAGCGTTCAGTATAAAGCGGCACGCTGAGCTACTGACCTTTACAAACATCTATCTATGAAGCGCAGCTTTTCCCGCATTACTGGAGCTATCGGCTTTCTGTCTTTTTGTTCACTACTACACACTTCGTCGTTTGCCCAGACGGGTACGGGTACTTCAAGTACTTCTTATACACCCAGTGGTCAATCGTTAAATACAGTAACTACAGCGGTTCCGTTTCTGAACTTTACGCCGGATGCCCGTAGCGGTGGTTTGGGAGATGCGGGCGGTGCCTTGCGGGATGCCGATGCGAACGCTATTTTCTGGAATCCGTCGAAGCTGGTCTTTGCGGAAAAAAGCGCCGGTGCGGCGATTTCGTATACCCCATGGTTGCGTGACCTGATCGGGGATATGTACTATACCTACATCACCGGCTATAAAAAAGTGGGTAAGAACCAGGTACTGGGTGCGTCGCTGATGTACTTTGATCTGGGTACAATTGAGTTTACGACCAGCCAGGGCCTATCGTCCGGAACGTTCAACTCACGGGAATATGCCTTTACGGCGTCATACTCGCGGCAGTTGTCGAAAAACTTTGCAATGGGGGTAAACCTGCGCTACCTGAACTCCAACCTGGCCGGTGCCTATAACCTGAACGGTACACAGATTAAGCCGGGTGGTACGGCGGCAGCTGATATCAGCGCCTATTACCAGACCGAAGTCCGTGACGATGTTACGGGAAAAGGGCTTGGCTGGACATTCGGCGGGATGATCTCCAACATCGGCGGTAAAATCAGCTACGGTAGTCCTGAGAAATATTTTATCCCGACGAACCTGCGCTTAGGCGGTTCCGTAACCTACTACTCTGACTTGTTCAACAAGTTTAACTTTGTGCTGGACCTGAATAAACTGATGGTGCCAACGCCACCGGTAGATCCTAATCAGTCACCAATTGCGTCAATATTTAAGTCGTTTGCGGATGCACCGGGCGGCTTCAGCGAAGAACTGAAAGAAATTAACGTGGCAACCGGTGTCGAATACTGGTACAATAACCAGTTTGCAGTGCGGGTTGGTTACCACGGCGAATCGAAGCTAAAGGGCGGACGGAACTACTTTACGGCCGGTATCGGTCTGCGTTTGCAGCAGCGCTACGGCATTGACTTCTCGTATGTTATGCCAACCGGTAATAACAGCCCTCTTGCCAATACATTCCGTATCTCCCTGCTGATTGACCTGACGAAGAGCGCCCGGGCAGCCGCAGAAGATGACGCTGACGAAGCTGACGACACAAACAACTAGTTCGTTTTATTGTTTTATTTGTCCGGAAAATGGCATTTCATTCAGGAATGCCATTTTTTGTATCACTCATTTCCGTACCTGAAGAGTTATTATGGTTTTAGATCGTACCCAGGCCCCCGAGTTTCAGGCCGTAAGCGAGATTCGGTTACCCGCCTATGAAACCTTTACGCTTGACAATAATGTACCTGTTTATCTGATTTCGGTGATGCAGCAACCGGTGGTCCGGCTGGAGATTATTCTGGATGCCGGTTCATGGTACGAGCAGACCCCATCGGCTGCCTTTTTCACCATTAAAATGCTGACGGAAGGGACGAAAACACGTACCTCGGCCGAAATCAGCGAATACCTCGACAGCTTCGGCGCGTTTGTCGAGCTGAACAGCGGACCCGACCGTGCGAGTATTGTCGTTTATTGCCTGACCAAATACCTGGGGCCGGTTCTGTCGCTGATGCGGGAAGTGCTTACCACGCCGGTTTTCCCCGAAAAAGAACTCGAAGACCTCCGGAATATTACGTTGCAGAACCTGCGGGTGAGCTTCGAAAAGAATGCCTATATTGCCGGGGTACGGATGCGCGAAAAGCTGTTTGGGAGTAAACACCCGTATGGCCGGATGCAGCAACCGGCGGCGGTAGAAGCCATTACGCGCGCGGATGTGGTCAGTTTTTACGAAAACGTAATCCGGGACCGTCCGTTCCGTGTACTGCTGGCCGGTCATGCAACAGCACTTGACGTGGAGCTGGTCAACAGGGAACTCGGGCAGATACCGACATCGGTACCGGTTTCTGTGCGGCAGGATTTTATACCGGCACCGGATACCACCCCTCTGACGGTCGATAAGGCCGCGAGTGTGCAGTCTTCCGTGCGGTTAGGACGGGTATTGTTTACGCGTGAGCATCCCGATTTTGTGAAGATGCTGGTGACCAACGAAGTGTTTGGCGGGTATTTCGGCTCGCGGCTGATGAAAAACATCCGTGAAGACAAAGGCTTTACCTACGGCATATCGTCGAGCCTGATTTCATTCCGTCACGAAGGGTTCTTTACGCTCGGCACCGACGTAAAAAAGGAAAACACCCGGCAGACGCTTGACGAAATCGCGAAAGAAGTACGGATACTACAGACCGAACCGGTATCAGAAAGCGAGCTGGAGACGGTAAAGAACTTCATGGCCGGTGAATTTGTCGGGTCGCTGAATACGCCGTTTGAGATTGCCGACCGCTACAAGGTTATTTTGCTGGACGGAATGCCCGACGATTTCCTGAACACCTATATTCCGAGGCTACGGGCCGTGACACCGGAAGAAATCATGCAGATGGCCAGTCAGTATCTGGATATCAATCGCCTGACAGAAATAGTTGTGGGGGGGAAATGAAATTAATCTAGCTGGAATAGTGTTTAAGTAGTGTTAGTTAGCTGTTAACAAATGAAGAAATTCCTAAAATATAGCTAACTTTAACTGCCATTCGTATACCAATTCACTATCTTGCAGGGCAAAATCGCCTCGATTCATGAGGTTTGCCAAACTCAGACAAGCTAAATATAGATTGTTTCACAGTTTTAAACCTAATAGTAGCATATTCCCGAATGAATGTTATTGCCCTTATAAGTGCTACAGTGCTGGCGTATTTACTAGGTTCAATTCCAACGGCAGTTTGGTATGGCCAGGCTTTTTTTGGACTCGATATCCGGAATTACGGTAGCGGAAACGCCGGTGCAACCAACACCTTCAGGGTGTTAGGCAAACGCGCCGGAACCGTTGTGATGCTGGTCGACGTCATGAAAGGGTTTACGGCAACAATTCTGGCAACGCTGCTGTGGCGTTATCAGTTTATTGATGCGGATGATGTGCTGACCTGGAAGCTTGTATTTGGTTTAACGGCAGTAATAGGCCACCTGTTCCCTGTGTTTGCCAACTTCAAAGGCGGCAAAGGCGTGGCCTCTCTGCTCGGCATGGTGCTCGCCATTCACCCGGAAATGGCCGTGGTTTGCATCGGCATCTTCCTGCTGGTGGTGATTGCCTCACAATATGTTTCTCTGGGTTCGTTGCTGGCCGCACTGGCTTTCCCGGTCCTGTTACTGCTCCGCATCTTCGGTGAAAAAGAAAGCCCGTTGCTCATTGCCTTCGGGTTTGTGGTTTTCCTTATCGTTGCACTAACGCACCAGAAAAACATCGGGCGGTTACTGCGCGGCCAGGAGAACCGGACGGTTCTGATCCGCTTGCGTAAAAAGCGCGACTAATCAGATACGCTACCATAAGAATCTCGGTTTCCGACAATAATCTATGCCCCGGAGTTATACGAAAGTGTGTAACTTCGGGGCAAATTTTTTGGGTTAAAAGCCAGGTTTGAGACCCCTGTAGCCTCTGTGGCCTGACTGCTAAAAGCCATCCGTGATGAAACAATATCTTGAGTCCAACAAACAACGCTTCTTAGACGAACTGTTTGATTTATTACGTATTCCGTCGGTATCAGCCGATTCGGCATTTAAAAATGACGTACGCCGTGCGGCCGAATTCCTCCGCGACAAGCTGACCGCCGCCGGCCTTGATAAGGCGGCTCTGCATGAAACCGCCGGGCATCCGGTTGTCTATGCCGAAAAAATGGTTGATCCGGCTAAGCCAACGGTACTGATCTATGGACACTACGACGTTCAGCCGGCCGATCCGTATGAACTGTGGCATACCCCGCCGTTTGAGCCGACTATCCGCAACGAACGGATTTATGCACGGGGGGCCTGCGACGACAAAGGCCAGGTCTATATGCACGTAAAAGCCGTTGAAGCCATGCTGGCGACCGATGGCCTGCCGTGTAACGTAAAAGTGATGATCGAGGGCGAAGAAGAAGTGGGTTCCGACCACCTGGGCGAGTTTGTAGCGGCCAACCGCGAGATGCTGAAGGCAGACGTGATCCTGATTTCTGACACGAGCATTATTGCCAACGATGTGCCATCGCTTGAGATGGGGCTGCGCGGGCTGTCTTACGTTGAGGTAGAAGTGACCGGTGCGAACCGCGACCTGCATTCGGGTGTGTATGGCGGGGCTGTGGCTAATCCGATCAACGTTTTGTGCGAAATGATTGCCTCCATGAAGGATGCTGACGGACATATTACCATTCCCGGCTTTTACGATAACGTGCTGGAGCTGTCGGCCGAAGAGCGGGCTGAAATGGCTAAGGCACCATTTGATCTCGATGAGTACAAACGGGATCTGGACATTGCCGAGGTGGCTGGTGAAGCAGGATATACCACCAATGAACGTACATCAATCCGCCCGACACTGGACGTAAACGGCATCTGGGGCGGTTATATCGGTGAAGGGGCCAAAACGGTGCTGCCGTCAAAAGCCTTCGCCAAGATCAGCATGCGTCTGGTGCCGAACCAGACCGATGCCGAAATCACCGAACTGTTCAGCAACCACTTCAACGCTATTGCACCGCCATCGGTAAAAGTGGCCGTTCGTCCGCATCACGGCGGTCTGCCTTATGTGACCCCGACAGATTCGATTGAGTTCGAAGCAGCAAGTCTGGCCATGGAAGAGTCATGGGGCAAGAAGCCAATCCCGACACGGGGTGGCGGCAGTATCCCGATTGTGGCTTTGTTTGAACGCGAATTGGGCCTTAAATCGATTCTGATGGGTTTTGGTCTGGATATTGATGCCCTGCACTCGCCCAATGAGAGCTATGGTCTGTTCAATTTCTACAAAGGTATTGAGACCATTCCCTTATTCTTTAAACATTATGCCGCGTTGAAGGCTAATCAATAGTGGATAATGTAAAATGAACAATGTAAAATGAATAATGGCTTGCGTCCTTGACGTTAAACGTCCTTAGCGCAGTTCATTATTCATTCTACATTACCCATTATTCATTTTACCTGAACATTCTGTTTGCCAATACTTTTTACATGAACCAACCTTTCTACTCTTTCCGGCGGATGAGCTGTGTCATTGCCCTGACCGTTTTTTCGGCTACGATGGCAATGGCACAATCAACTACCCAACCCGCTTCAGCCACGGTTCCGCTTGGTCCGAACGGTAAACCATTGACTCCTGCCGAAATCCGCCTTCGCGAAAAGCAAGCCAAATGGATCGAAGAGCAGCGGCGCTACAAGGCTGAAATGGCTGAACTACAGCGCCGGGCACAGGTTGAGCAGGCCGAAAAAGAACGGAAAAAGAAAGAAAAGGAAGAGGCGAAAGCCCGCGAAAAACAAGAGCGCGAAGCCGCTAAGCTGGCCAAACAACAAAAAGAGACCGAAAAGGCCGTTACACCCGTAACGGAACCTAAACCGGCTACGCCTGCCCGGACGCCGGTATCCGCTCCGGCCGCGACCGGCCCTGTTTCGGCCGCATCGCCTTTTTCAACCATTTCTTCGTCGAACGAAGCGGAGGAAAAACGGTTGGCCAAAGAAAAGAAAGAAGCTGAAGAACTGGCCCGCAAGCAGGCTAAAGAGGCCGAACGGGAGCGTGAACGGCAGCAGAAAGAAGCCGATCGGATAGCGCGTCAGCAGGCTAAAGAAGCGGAGCGTACTAAGGCCGCACAGACAAAGCAACTGGACGAGCAGCAGCGCCGGCAGGCATCTGAGGCCGGACAGACGAACGCCGCCCGGCAGAAAGCCGCTCAGGCAACGGCTGAGCAACAGCGACAGCAAACCCTGGAAGCGGAACGGTTGAAGGCTGAACAGGCAAAGCAGACGCGGCTGGCTGAAGAAAAGACCCGCCGGCAGGCCGAAGAAGCAGAACGCACACGCAATAAAGAAGCGAAAAAAGTCACTGAGGCCCCGAAACCGGATGCGACGGCTGAAGCCGCAGCTACGGTACCGGAAAGCATACAGTCCTCGTCGGTAAAGGCAGAATTTCTGCCGCGTGGTCACCTGTTTGCGCCCATTACCCTCGACCCGCTCGAAGCCCAGACCTATCTCAGTGTGCTGCCGGTCTTCGTTATTGACGGCAACCGCTACGACGGCGCCTATGTACCGTTTTCGTTTGGCTTTGGCAAGCCGTTTTACCGGTGGCCGACTAAAAAAGGACGCGCGGCTGAAGTGGGCCTGGATATTGCTTCGTTTACCCAGTTTGAGGTGTATCGCGACGAAAATGACGTACAGCGGCGCCAGATTGTGAATAACGATTATAAGGTCAGTATTTTCTATAATCTGCGCAGCGGCCGTAACAGCTGGCGTTTCCGTGGCTATCACCTGTCGTCGCACCTGGGCGATGATTACCTGATCCGTAACCAGATCAATTACCGGACGCCAAACCCGGTCAACTATGAGCTGCTGGACGTGACTTACAGCCGCGATGTACAGAAGCTCGACGGCATGCGCTACTACGTAAATGTGGGCTATGGCCTCCGGAAGCCCGAAGAACGTCGTAAAATCAGCGCACAGGCCGGTTTTTATTACCGTAAGCCGAATCCGGCGTCGGGTGCCGTTAAGTTTGTCCGGCCGGTGGCAGGCATCGACCTGAAAATGTGGCAGCAGAACGATTTCCGGCCTGGTATCCATTTCGCGGCCGGTATCGAACTGGGTAAATCAACCAATAACTCGCTGAGCTTCCTGATCGAAAGTTATACCGGATTCCGCCCGTATAGCCAGTATGAGAGCCAGCAAATCCAGTGGGTGGGCCTGGGCGTTTACCTGAATCCCTTCTGAATCAGGCGAAATTGAAATTTAACGGCAGTTGACCGTCTGCCATAGGCGGTCAACTGCTACCTTTGCATTTTGAATCACATTTATGGAATTATCTGCTCTGACGGCTATCTCGCCGGTCGATGGTCGCTATCGTCGGCAAGTATCGGCGCTGGCGCCTTATTTTTCTGAATTTGGTCTGATCCGCTACCGTATTCGCATCGAAGTCGAGTATTTTATCGCGCTCTGTGAATGGGATATCCCTCAGCTGGCCGGCGTTGATCCCCAGACCTTTCCTTCCCTGCGGGCTTTGTACGAAAACTTTACGGAAGCCGATGCACTCCGGATTAAAGAAATCGAAGCCACAACCAACCACGACGTAAAGGCCGTGGAGTATTTTATCAAGGAGAAACTGAAAGGCCTGCCGGTTGAGCCGTATCTGGAGTTTATTCACTTCGGTCTGACTTCGCAGGACGTCAATAATACCGCCATTCCGCTGTCGCTGGCCGAAGCGCTGGACATGGAAATTACGCCGCTGTACCGGAAAGTATACCAGCGGTTGCAGGAACTGGCCCATCAGTGGGAGGAGATTCCGATGCTGGCCCGTACGCACGGCCAACCCGCGTCGCCAACCCGGCTGGGTAAAGAACTGCTGGTGTTCTGCGAACGGCTGGAGAAGCAATTGTTTATGCTGGCCGACATTCCGACAGCGGCTAAATTCGGAGGAGCAACGGGTAACTTCAACGCCCACCGCGTGGCATATCCAGACACTGACTGGCAACGTTTCGGCGATGAGTTTGTCGGTAAACTGGGCATGACACGAAGCCGGTACACAACCCAGATCGAGCACTATGATATGCTGGCGGCAACTCTTGATACATTCAAACGACTGAATACGATCCTGATTGACCTTGACCGTGATGTCTGGACGTATGTATCGATGAACTACTTCAAGCAGAAAATCAAAGCCGGAGAGGTGGGTTCGTCGGCGATGCCGCACAAGGTTAACCCGATTGATTTTGAAAACTCGGAAGGCAACCTCGGCATTGCCAACGCCTTGCTGGAGCACCTGTCGGCCAAGCTGCCGATTTCACGCCTGCAACGCGACCTGACCGATTCGACGGTATTGCGGAACCTGGGCGTGCCGTTTGCCCATGCCGTTATTGCCCTGAAATCGACGCTGAAAGGTCTTGATAAGCTGGAACTGAACGAAGCGGCCATTCGGGCCGATCTGGAAGAAAACTGGGCCGTTGTGGCTGAAGGGATTCAGACCGTGCTCCGTCGTGAAGGCTATCCGCAGCCTTACGAAGCCCTGAAAGCGCTGACCCGCACAAACGCAAAAATCACGGAAGCAAGCATCAAGGCGTTTATTCAGGACCTTGATGTATCAGACAGCGTAAAAGCTGAGCTGAGTGCCATTACGCCGTATAATTATACGGGGGTGTAGAACAGTGGTGGCACGACTCTAAGTCGTGCCACCACTAAATGATCACGTTGATGCAGTAAAAAGCACTGTAAGCGCATGCCGCCCAAGCCCCGAAATTCTGTATCTTTACTGAAAAGCTGTTGTGTATGGAGACGATTCAGAAAATACAATTGACCGATACGCAGATTGCTAAACTCGACGCTGGCGGAGTAGTATCGATACCGGCTACCTGGGATGACTTTCTGGAGTTTTTAAACGAGGCCTCTTACCGTACTGACTATCATAATGGGCATATTATTGTTATGGGCTTAGCCGGATTTATTCATGAGTTGTTAGTGGGTCGTATAATAACACTCCTTACTTTATTAAGCAAAGGCAAAGGCTTCTACGTGGCTGGCAGTAATGTTGGTGTGTTGAAAACACAGGGACAAAAAGGGTATTATAACCCCGATGTCACGGTGGTAAAAGGCTTACCTACCTTTGCCGGTGACTCTAATGCCATTATTACCAACCCCTTTCTGGTGGTGGAAGTGATTTCTGAATCAACGGCTGTTTACGACTATCAACATAAATTGCTGAAGTATGCGCAGATTGAGTCAATTCAGACGGTGATCATAGTTGACCGGTTTGACCAGTCGGTTATGGTTTCGCAACGAACCGAAGAACCTGCGGTCTGGACGAATACATACTACTATCAACTGACTGATGTAGCCAACGCCGGTCTTTTTGAACTGCCCTTGAGTGAAATATTTGCCGACTTGCCGGAAGAGGGTGTTTAAACGTCAGGTTCAGGCAGCATCAGAACTGGTTGTAGCGGTACACAACCGCACCGCTACAAGAATAAATGGTTAGCCTTTCGACAATTCCGTGGCGCGTGTCTGCGCAGCTTTAATGCCCGCAATCAGCGTCTCAGCCAGCCCGCCGGCTTCAAACTGCCGGAGCGCGGCCTCGGTGGTACCGCCTTTCGATGCCACCGCCTTAATCAGCTCATCCAGCGATTTATCGGTATTCTGAATCAGGTTATACGACCCCAGCATCGTTTGCTTCACTAGCAGGGTCGATACCGATTCGTCGAAGCCCAGCTGTTTGCCGGCCTCAACCATGGCTTTCACGATGTAATAGAAATAGGCCGGTCCGCTGCCGCTAACGGCCGTAACGGCGTCCAGCATGCCTTCGTCCTCCAGAAAAATAGAGCGGCCTGTCGCGTTGATCAGGTTTTCGACCTTGCGGAGGTTGCCAATCTGCACTTCATCAGCGGCGGCAAAGCCCGTAATTCCCATTCCCAGCATCGCCGGGGTGTTCGGCATCGCCCGGACTACCTGTTTATGCGCCAGACGCTCCTGGATCAGTGAAATCGGAATGCCGGCCATGATCGACAGCACGACCTGCTGCGGTTGTAATACCTTTTTCAGTTCATCCTGCACACTGGCAAAATCCTGCGGTTTTACGGAAAGAATCACCAGATTGTATTCTGCCACACGCGGGCCGATGGTATCGACGACCATGCCTGCTTTTTCCGCCTTCAGGGCTTCGGAGCGGTCTGCACTTTTTTCGATGAGCATCAGGTCATCGCGTTTTACCAGATCATACTGTAAAAATGACTTGGCAAAGGCCATACCCATGTTTCCACAGCCGACAATAGCAACTTTCATTGGATTTAAAAACAACCCCCTGCGTATGTGAGTGCTCATGCTTCGGGGTATTTAGACAAGCACGAGCGTGTGACATAAAACGGCGTTGGCTGCCGTCAGCAGCAGGGCCAAACGCTGAAAAAAAGGGATGTGATGAAGTAAATAGCCGGAAAATCCGGTCCGCAAAAGTACTTAAAATGAGGACCAAACTCCCCGAAAGTTTACAAAAAAAGGTCAGGCATATGACCTGACCTCCTGACTATAGGTTGGGGTTGAATTACTTCAGAATCTCTTCCAGTTTTTGCTCCAGAGCTTCGCCCCGCAGGTTCTTGGCAATGATTTTTCCTTCCTTATCCAGCAGGAACGTGGCCGGAATCGCCTGTACACCGTACAACTGCGCGGCCGCTGACTGCCAGAATTTAAGGTCTGATACGTGTGTCCACGTCAGATGGTCATTGCGGATCGCACGCAGCCAGTTGTCTTTGGTCTGGTCGAGTGAGACGCTGTAGATCGTAAAACCCTTGTCTTTGAACTTGTTATACATCCGGACCACGTTCGGGTTTTCCATCCGGCAAGGGCCGCACCACGATGCCCAGAAGTCGATCAGAACGTATTTGCCTTTCAGCGACGACAAGGGCACCACCGCACCGGTTGTATCGGCCAGCTGGATGTCGGGTGCCACCGCACCGATCATCAGCCCCCGCAGCCGGTTCATCCGGCCAACGAACGACTGGGCAATCGGGCTGTCCGGCTTTTCCTTCTCAAATTTACGGGCAAGCTGATCCAGATCGTTAAAGTCTTCTTTTTCGTCGAGGAAGTTGGTTGCAAACAGCGCGACCAGATCCGTACCCATGGTGGGCAGCATCTGTTTTACCTTGGCCTTCATGTCGGCATTGGCGGTATTGTATTGCTGTTCAATCTCGGCGATTTTCTTGTTGTCTTTCTTGGCGCTGGCGTCCTGGTACTGCTTGTTCCATGTCTGCACGCGGGATTCAATGCTCTCGCGCAGGCCCATGATCTGCTGGTAATAGTCCATGTTTTTTGAACCGGTTACCGTGGCTGTCCCTTTCTGCTTTGTTTTAATGTTTTCGCGGTATCCGTCGATGTTGGCCGTCAGGGTTTCACCGCCCTCAACCAGCAGGGCCACCTTCTGGTCGTTGGCTGCCAGAATGTAGATGGTGCCGCCATAAGGCACTTTGCTGGTCAGCTTAAACTGACCGTCTTTGCTGATCGTAGCCGAGTCGAGCCGTGCGGCCGGCTGGCCATTGCTTTCCAGATACACCTTGCCGCCCGGATTGAAGCTTTTCAGCTTACCCGTAACGGTAAAGTCTTTGGTAGCGGGTGTTTGTGCAAATGCAGTAAGGCTGAGGATAGACAGGCCGGCCAAAAGGCCATTTTTTACCTTCATGGTATTCTTGTTTTGTCATGCAGGCGGCGCAACAGCCGTTTACGAACGGGTTGCGCTGCCTGCATGTGGTTATTGGTTCAACTTTTCGACTAGTAACGCATTAACCAGTTTGGGGTCGGCCGAGCCCTGCGACTTTTTCATGACCTCACCCATAAACATACCCAGCAGGTTTTTCTTGCCTTTCTTATACTGAGCAACCTTATCGGGCCATGCGGCTAATACCTCTTCTACCAACGTTCCGAGCGTGTCGGTATTGCGGTTCTGAATCAGATTATGCTGTTCGGCCAGCTGATTGGGGGTCTCGGTGGCGCCTTCGGCCATCAGGCTGAAAATTTTCTGCGCTGCCGTCTGGCTGATGGTGCCGTTGTCGATCAGGGTAATCATCGTACCAATCCGCTCAGCATCAACCGGAAACTGGCGTTCGCGAAGCGATTTTTCGTTCAGCAGTGAGCGTACCGGACCCATGAGCCAGTTCGAGATCGCTTTGTAATTGGTCGTGTACCGGCAAACCGACTCGTAGAACTCCGCCATTTCGCGGGCGTCGGTCAGCAGGGCGGCATCGTATTCCGGCAAGCCATACTGGTCCACAAACCGCTGGTACATCTGAGCAGGCAGCAAGGGCATCGTTGATTCAATCGCGGCCATCCACTCGTCCGAAATCGTTACCGGCTGTAGGTCAGGGTCAGGGAAGTACCGGTAATCGTTCATGGTTTCTTTCTCCCGCATGCCGAAGGTCTGTCCGCTGCCGGCATCAAACGTACGGGTCTCCTGAATAATCCGGCCACCGGTTTCGGTCAGCTCAATCTGCCGGCGGAACTCCACCTCAATGGCACGCTGTACGTTCCGGATCGAGTTCAGGTTTTTTACTTCGACCTTAGTCCCGAGCTTTGTTTCGCCTTTCGGGCGGATAGAAATATTTACGTCGCACCGCAGCGACCCTTCTTCCATGTTGCCGTCGCAGATATTCAGGTAGCGAACCAGCCGGCGGACTTCCGTCAGGTAGGCACCGGCTTCTTCGGCCGTCCGGATACACGGGTCGGTAACCATCTCAATCAGCGGGGTACCGGCACGGTTATAGTCCAGGCAGGTTGCCCAGTCGTCGGCATCGTGGATGGATTTCCCCGCATCTTCTTCAAGGTGAATGTGGTGAACCTCAATGACGCGTTCGTAGGGCGCTCCGGTTTCCGGATCTTTTACTTTGACAAGAATGCCGCCACCGACACAGATCGGGCCTTTATCCTGCGAAAGCTGGTACCCTTTCGGCAGGTCAGGATAAAAATAGTTCTTACGGGCAAAAACGTTATGTCGGGTAATTTCTGACTGGCAGGCTAAGCCCATACGCACGGCGTATTCAATGGCTTTGCGGTTCACTTTGGGGAGCGTTCCGGGATGAGCAAGGGTAATAACGCTGATATTGGTATTGGGCTCTGCACCAAACGCATTGGCGTCGGCAGCAAACATTTTGCTTTCTGTCAATAACTGACAGTGAACTTCTAATCCAATAACAGCCTCAAATTTGTCCGCGCCTGAAACAGGACCGTCGGGCTTGGCTACTTCGTCCGGTGATATAATCTCCTCTGCCACCATGTACAATGTGTTGTGATTTACAACAAAGATACAGCAAAATGAGACAGAATTAGAGCGGTCGGAGCCACAAAGGCGCTAACAATCAAAGAAGCGCTCAGTTGAATAGCCACAAAGGCACTAAGAACCAGAGCCGCGCAAAGTGTCGTGTTTCTTCGATCGGTGGTGCCTTTGTGGTCCGGAGCTAAATAACGTTCAGCCGGTACTTAAGGTAGGTTTGGGCCAGCAGTGCGATTTTTTTGGTGTCAGGCACCCGTACCCGCTCTGTCTGAATACGCGAAACCGGCAAGGCCTTGATTTTATTGAACAGCGTCTGGTAATAGACATAGGCCAGATACACCCCCATGCGCGCGCCTTTCGGCAGGTTCATGATACCGATATACGCTTCGTCGAAATCATGCTGTATGTCTCGTTCGATCAGTTCCTTGGCGTCGCAGGTGAAGGCGTCGAAGTTCACGCCGGGGAAGTAAGTACGCCCCCGTTCCTGGTAATCGCTTTTGACATCGCGCAGGAAGTTCACTTTCTGGAAAGCGGACCCCAGCTTACGGGCCGGTTCTTTCAGGCGGTCATACATGGCACGGTCGCCTTCGCAGAATACCCGCAGACACATAAGCCCCACCACTTCGGCCGAACCGTAGATATACTCATTGTATCCACGCGCGTCGTAGTCCTGAAAATACAGGTCCATTTCCATGCTCTTCAGAAACGCGTCGATCAGCTCACGGTCAATCTCATATTGCCTGACAACCAGCTGAAAGGCATGCAGCACCGGATTCAGGCTGATACGCTCGTCAATGGCCGTGTAGGCGTCCTGCTTAAATCGTTCGAGCAGCGTTTTCTTGTCATAATCATGGAATGTATCCACAATCTCATCGGCATAGCGGACAAACCCATAAATGGCATAAATCGGGAAGTGGAACTTACGGTCCAGTGTTTTAATTCCCAGTGTAAACGACGTACTGTAGTGTTCAGTAATCAGTTTGCTGCATTCCAGCGCCGTCTGGTTAAATAATGACATCATGTGCTTGTACGGGTAGTGGTACTCGACAATAAGTTAGGTAATTCTAAGTTACAAGTAAGGAAAAAGCTAGCCAACGGGATAGTGGTCAGGCAAGCGTAAATTCTTTCGCGACTTCATCGGCGACAACCAATCCGGAAATCAGCGAGGGAGGCACACCGGGGCCTGGCACCGTTAGCTGACCAGTATAAAACAAGTTGGAAACTTTTTTGTTTTTCAAAGATGGCTTCAGAAGGGCCGTTTGCATCAGCGTGTTGGCCAGGCCATACGCATTGCCCCGGAACGCATTATAATCATTTTTGAAATCCTGATGGGCATAACTGCGCTTGTAAACTACGTGATTACGAATGTCTTCGCCTACATATTGTTCAAGCCGGTCCATCAGCATGGTATAATACTTCTCCCGCGTGGCCTCGTCGTCGGCAAGGTCAGGAGCCACCGGAATGAGCAGAAATAAATTTTCGCAGCCTTCGGGGGCTACCGACGGATCGGTTTTCGACGGGGCTGATACGTAGAAAAGCGGTTTGGTTGGCCAGCAGGGCGTTTCGTAAATCTCCTGCGCGTGAAGCGTAAAATCTTCGTCGAAAAACAGGTTATGATGCTGTAGCTTCGGAATCCGTTTATTGACGCCCAGATAGAAGAGGAGTGACGAGGGCGCCATCACCCGTTTCTGCCAGTAGGCATCGTCGTAGTTGCGCAGCGGCTGGTCGAGGAGTTTGGTATCGACATGGTTGTAATCGGCACCGGCCACCACCACATCGGCTTCAAATACCCCTGCGTTCGTGATCACCCGCCGCGCTTCCCGGTCGTCGACCCCGATATGCTGCACATTCTGGTTATAAAGAATCTTGACGCCTTTTTCTTCCGCCAGGCTTACCATCGCCTTCACAATTTCGTGCATGCCGCCCATCGGATACCAGGTGCCCATTGTCATTTCGGCATAATTCATCAGGCTATACATGGCCGGCGTATTTTCGGCCGTTGCCCCCAGAAACAAAATCGGGAATTCTACGAGCTGCAACAGCTTCGGATGGGTGAAAAACTTCCGGACGTGCGACGAAAATGACTGGAATACATCGAGCCGCGCGACATCATACAGCAGTTTAAGGCTCAGAAATTCCGTAACTGACCGGCTTGGTTTCCAGACAAAATTATGGATACCGACATCGTACTTATAAGACGCCTGACGCAGGAATTCGGCCAGTTTCGGGCCGCTGCCAGGTTCAATTTTTTCGAAAAGTGCCTGCAGATTGCTGATGCCAACCGGAAGGTCGACAGCGTCGTCCGGCCCAAAGATAACCGTGTAAGACGGGTCGAGACGGATAAGGTTGTAGTAGTCAGAAGGTTTACGGCCGAAGCGGGCAAAGTAAGTTTCGAACACATCGGGCATCCAGTACCAGCTGGGGCCCATGTCAAACACGAAACCATTGGCGGCAAACACACGGGCGCGGCCGCCCGGCGTGCTGTTTTTTTCGAGAATGGTCACGTCATAGCCTTTATCGGCTAAACTGGTAGCGGCTGCCAGACCGGCAAAACCGGCACCAATGACCAGAACACGTTTAGGCATGTAGGTAGTTTACGGTTAGTTAGTGGTGGCTTACGGGCAATGGCCGTACTTCTGCGCACGTAAGTGTACAAATGATAACCAACAAAGGAACAATTGGTTTACAAAAACCAAAAAAGTTGGGCGTAAAACACCCAACTTTTCGGAACCTTCCTCTTTTTTAACCAAAAACTACTCAATCAAGGTTTTTTGTGATAACCCGCTTGAGCGGTTATTTGTTCACGCGCCATAATAGGCATATATTTTCAGTTTGTCTTTAAGCTCTTTCCGGGCAATATGAATCCGGTTTTTCACAGTACCGATAGGGATGTCAAGGCGCTGTGCGATTTCGTGGTATTTAAAACCGCGGAAGTGCATCATGAATGGCGTCCGGTATGTGTCATCAAGGCCACTCACTGCTCTCGCGATATCTTCCTGGGCAAACGTTGAATACGCCAGGTTGTCGGTGCTGCTCTCCGTCGAGTTGATGTAGTGCAGGTTATCCGTTGTGTCGATGAATGTGTTTTTACGAACCATTCGCTGGTAGTTCGTGATGAACGTGTTTTTCATGATGGTGTATAACCATGCTTTAAGGTTGGTACCATCCGTGTATTTATCACGGTTAGTAAATGCTTTCAACAGGGTATCCTGTAACAGGTCGTTCGCATCTTCAACGTCTTTTGTCAAGCGGAGTGCAAACGGACGTAGTGACTTCGAGACTTTACCGATATGTTGAGTGAATTCGAGCGCTGTCATGGATCTATATATTTTTTTGTTGAACCAAATTTATACATCAATTAAACAAAAATCCAACCAGATTCAGAATTTTTAAATTCACTTAGCCAAAATGCGGTTAAAAATAGCTAAGTCTCTGATTTATAAATGCCTTAAATTGTGCCAATTTCAAGGTAAGGATTTCTTTTTAAACTGTGGACTGTGGAAAAAAAGCCCCAAATTGTAGAAAACCTGTTCCTTGTCTTGTTTAACATTTGGTAGTAATACGTTAAACAAACTACTTTGGTTTCCTGACCGCCTGAATTTTTTTTGTTTCAGGCCTTACTGAACCTTTTTGAAACATGGTTGCGTTAAGAAACAGGTATTGAACACTGTATATTACGAATGCGGAGTCTCTGGATAAGTCTGATCAGCGGTTTGTTTTTGGCTGCGCCGACAGCATGGGCACAGACAGCCTGTTCCTGTTATATAAAAGGTAAAGTCGTTGACCGGGAAACCAGTCAGCCTATTCCGGGCGCGACGGTGATTATCCAGGAAACCGGGCTGGGTGCCGTAACGGATACCAACGGCTACTACCGGATTGAGCACCTTTGCCCGCAACGCTACACACTTCTGGCCCGGATTCTGGGCTACAAGGAAATCCGGCAGTCGCTTACGATAGAGCATGAGTCTTCCCGCAGTCAGGATTTTTTGCTGGATGAAGAAGCCGTTCACCTGCACGATGTGAACGTAACCGCCCAGAAAACCGCTGCCCTGAGCAGTCAGGCGGTGCAGGTTCTGTCTGGCCGCGAGCTGGATCAGACGCGCGGGCAGTCGCTGGGCGAAGCGCTGAAAAAACTCCCCGGCGTGACGACGCTCCAGACCGGTTCTACCATTGCTAAACCGGTTATTCACGGTTTTCACAGCAACCGGATCCTGATTCTTAACAACGGTATCCGGCAGGAGGGCCAGCAGTGGGGCTCTGAACATGCGCCCGAAATCGACCCGTTTATTGCCAGCCGCGTGTCGCTGGTGAAAGGCGCTTCGGGGGTGCGCTATGGCTCAGATGCCATCGGGGGCGTTGTTCTGGTAGAACCAGCCCCCTTGCCAACCACACACGGACAGCACGGCGAGCTGAACATGGTTGGCTTTACCAACGGGCGGCAGGGCGTAGTGTCGGCGCAGACCGAAAATACACTCGGTAAGGCCAATCAGTTTGCCTGGCGGGTACAGGGTACGTTGAAACGAGGCGGCAACCTCCAGACACCAGGCTATTTTCTGAGTAATACCGGCACGTCGGAGCAGAACGGCTCGGTGGCGATGGCTTACCGCACCCGTAACCTGACTACCGACTTGTTTTACAGCCGCTTCAACACTAAAATCGGGATATTTACCGGTGCGCACATCGGCAGCCTGACCGATCTGGAGCAGGTGCTGGCGTCGGGCGAACCTTATATTAAAAGCGGCTTCAGCTATGCGATCGACCGGCCGTCGCAGCAGGTACAACACGATCTGCTGAAATGGCGGACGACGTATAAGCCAGCTGCGGCGGGCCTCTGGACGCTGACACTGGCGCGGCAGTTCGATGACCGGAGTGAGTTTGACCTGCACCGGCCGCGCAACGACAGTCTCGCTGCCCTGAACCGGCCTGAGCTGCGGTTCCGGCTGACGACCTATACCGGCGATCTGGTGTTTGAACACAAGCCGGTGGGCGCGCTGACCGGACAGGCGGGTGTGACGGGCATGTACCAGTTCAACATCATGAATGGCCGGCCACTGATTCCGAACTTCCGGACATTTGCCGGCGGGGCGTTCTGGATTGAAAAACTCCGTAAAGACCATTGGGAGTATGAGGCCGGGCTGCGGTTCGATTTCCGGCATATGGAGGTATTCCGGTACCAGAACGGCGCGCTGACCAGTCCGGTCTACGCGTTTGCCAATGGCTCCGGCACACTGGGGGCTACCTATACCATCAATCAGGCATGGACGAGCCGTGTCAATTTCGGGACGGCATGGCGCGCGCCGAACGTCAGTGAATTGTTCAGCGACGGAGTACATCACGGAGCCGCCGCCTATGAACTGGGCGATCCGGACCTGCAACCTGAAAAAGCCTATAACCTGAACTGGAACACGACCTACACCGGCAAACGCATTCAGGCCGAAGTAGATCTGTTCTATAATTACATCCGCGATTATATCTACCTGCAACCGCAGGCCGGGCCACGGCTGACTATTCGCGGCGCGTTTCCGTTCTTTAAGTATACGCAGACCGATGTGATCTATACCGGTTTTGATGCCTCGGCGACTACCACGCTGCTGCCGGTAACCAATCGGGGCGGGCTGCTGTGGAACACCAAACTGGCCTATCTCTACGTACAGGACATTGTTCATCGCCAGCCACTGGTCTGGATTGCGCCCAACCGGTTTGAAAATACCCTTCGCTTCGAACTTCCGGTATGGGGACGGGATGCGCAGAAAAAAGGCGAACACGCGCACTGGCATGATCTCTATGCCGAGATTGGTAATCTGCTGGTGGCGCGGCAAAACCGCGTACCGGCCAACAGCGACTTTGTGGCACCACCGCCAGCCTATTCGCTGTGGAATGCCGCCATCGGAGCAACCTTCCCTTTTGGCGGCGACCATGGGTTGGTGGTAAGCCTGTCGGTCAATAACCTCTTCAATACGGTTTACCGGGATTACCTGAACCGGTTCCGCTACTTTGCCGATGATCCCGGCCGCAATGGTTCGGTACGGCTCAAATGGAGTTTCTGAGCCTTTTCGGGCACGATACTCCTTTTTTATAGGTCCGCTGGCTATTGTCTTAGCCAGTAAAGGCTTGCCTCTGGGGGCAAGCCTTTTTTGTATTGTTATCTTTTGAACTTGTATATATAATTTTCTTATATATTTTTGTTCCATAGCATACTAATCAGACACTCCATGCAAAAACTATCTACAGTACAACTGGCCAGGCTACGGCATGAACTGCGGCGACGGACAGCGCACCGGGAAGTACCGGCAACATTGACCCGGCAACTGGCGCGGGAAATTGAGGTCTTGATGGCCGCCGGCCGGTCTTATGAAGAAGCCTTGCTGATGACGGTACAGCGAAACAACCCGCGTACCCGCCACCGTCAGCTATACACAGGTGCGGCTACACGCATACCGGGCCGCCACCAGCGGCATCTGGTAGCGGCGCAATGGCCAACGTGGATGCGGGGGAGTGTCATTGCTTTTGTGACGCTTATGATTTGCATGATGTGGGTTGGCCGGTTATTCACCATTTCACCGGCGGTCTTCAAAACGGTCTGGATGGTTGCACTTGGCGGCATGGTATGCGCCTATAGTGCACAACGTCTGTTCCGCATGGAGCGCTGATTATGGCTGTATTTTCCTGAACCAAATACTAATAAACAACATGCTTACTCATTATCTGAAACTGGCCGGTCGCCGGTTGTGGCGGGAACGCCGGGTCAACATAATCCGCATCGGCGGGCTGGCGCTGGGGCTGGCCTGCGGGATGGTCATTTTTCTGGTGGTCAACTACATGTTTAGCTTTGACCGCTATCACCCGCACATAGACCGGTCATACTGGGTTGTTACCGACATTAAGCGGGAGCATACGATGCCGACCGATGCGGCCCCCCGTCCGATGGCAGATGTGTTGCGGCGCGAGTACCCGTTTGTCGAAAGTGCGGTCCGGCTGGAGACGTTTTTCGGGCGCAACATCAGTGTGCCCGACGGGAAAGGCGGCTGGGCTAAAAAATTCGGTGAAGCCCGTAATATGTGTTATACCGAGCCGCAATACTTTGACCTGTTCGGCGTCGAGTGGGTCAGTGGTGACCGCAAAACGGCGCTGGCAGTCCCTAACACCATTGTGCTGAGCGAACGGTATGCCCGGAAATATTTTGACACCGAAAACGCCCTCGGCCGGACCCTCCGGCTCGATAACCGCACCACGCTGACCGTTACCGGTATCATTAAAAATCCGCCGCCGAATACCCAGCTCCGGTACGACGGACTGGTTTCGTATGGGACCATTCCGGTGCTTGAAAGCCAGCAGGCATTGCAGGACTGGACGGGCTTACAGGCGATGTGTTTTGTCTTGTTGCGGCAGGGGGCCAACCCAAAACAACTGGCGGAGGCGTTACCGGCGGTCCGTCAGAAATACCTGTCCGACGAAGACCGTAAGCATTTTGAGTACCAGTTGTTACCCCTGAAAGAACTGAATCACGAGCGCAGCGGTATGGCCCCGCGCCCGATTCTCTACGCGCTGATTCTGATCGGGATGCTGCTGATTCTGGCGGGCTGTATCAACTATGTGAATCTGGCGACGGCGCAGGCCTTGCAGCGTTCGCGGGAGATCGGTGTCCGGAAGGTGATGGGCAGTTCGCGTCGTCAGCTGATCCGGCAGTTTTTGCTCGAAACCCTGCTGCTGACGCTGGTGGCCGTTGCGGTGGCGTTGCTGCTGGCTCAGCTGGTGTTGCCGCTGGTAAACCAGACCCTGGCCGGTGTGGTCGAAAAACTGGATCCGTCCATTTCTATTCTGGACCTGCTCGAACCCCGTGCGATGGTCTGGTTTACGGCGCTGATTCTGCTGGTTGTGCTGATGGCGGGGCTTTATCCGGCGCTGATGCTGTCGCGCTTCAACCCGACCAAAGTGCTGTCGGGGCGGCTGACAACCCGTTCGGCGGGCGGGCTTCGGGTGCGCCGGGGCCTGATTACCGGTCAGTTTTTGCTGACGCAGCTGTTTTTGCTGATCGTACTGGTCATTACAACCCAGCTCCGGCACATGCAGTCGGTCGATTGGGGGTTCCGGCATACGGGCGTGCTGGCGGTCTGGATGCCGCGTGAGGGGGCCGTGCCCTTCAGTCAGCTCCGGGAGAACTGGTTGCGGGTGCCGGGGGTCGAACGGGTGACGTTTGGCAGTGATCCGCCCGCTGCGCCGTACAATCGTCCCGTCCCGTTCAGCTACCACACCCGAACCGAACCGGAAGGATTCGAAACCCGGCTTCGGGCCGCCGATGATCACTATCTGGCTGCGTTCAACCTCTCGCTGGTCGCGGGCCGCAACCTGAATCCGTCAGACACGGCCGGTCGGGAAGTGATTGTCAACGAGACCCTGGTCAACAAACTGGGTGTTACACCGGTGAGTACGGTAGTGGGTAAGCAGATACGGATGAAAGATGCCGACCGGGTGATTGTGGGCGTTGTCCGTGATTTCCGGAGCAGTGATCTGCATAGTCCGGTGATGCCTGTTGCCTTGCTCCACGACGCCCCGCATAGCCGCATGGCCATGATTACCCTGAAGGCCGGTTATACCGACAAAACGCTGGACGCCGTTCAGGCCATCTGGGACAAAACGTTCCCCGATCAGGTATATCGCGGGCAGGATGTAGACAGTATGATGGAACGGTTCACCGAAACCGAACAGTTGCTGGCTGGGTTTGTCCAGGTTTTCGCCCTGATTGCCGTCGGTATGAGCTGTTTAGGGGTATATGGGCTGGTGATGTTTATGGCCGAAGCCCGTGGGAAGGAGATCGGTGTACGGCGCATGCTGGGTGCCCGGACGGGTCAGCTGCTCTGGATTTTCGGTCGTGAGTTCGGACAGTTGCTGGGCATTGGCTTTCTGGTGGCGGCTCCGCTGGGCTGGTGGCTGATGGGGAGCTGGTTGCAGCAATACACCCACCATGTGACGATGAGCAGCTGGATGCTGCTGGTAACCCTGCTTGCCACGCTGCTGATTACGGTGCTGACCGTCTACCGGTACGTGATAAAGGCGGTTTACGTCAATCCGATTCACTACCTGCGGGCAGAGTAGGCGGGGACTATAACATAGCGAAGCCCGACAGCGCAACAATACTGTCCGGCTTCGCTCTTGAGTCGCTATGGCTTTTTGGGGCCGGCCACAAACCGGAACGGAATCTGTGTATATGCCCTTAGGGGGTGGCCATCCTGCGAACCCGGTTTCCAGGCTGGCATCCGGCTAACGATCCGGAGTGCTTCCTGTTCATAGGCCCCCTCCGCGGCTGAGTAATGAATGACCGGCCGGGAAAGGGTGCCGTCTTTCTCAACAAGTGCCCGTACAACGACCAGCGTCCCTTTCGGTTGTTTGTCGGGCGGGATAACCGGATAATGGCTCGTTTGCTGAATAAACCGGAACAGGGCCTGGCTGCCACCGGCAAACTCCGGAGCAACCTGTACAATGGCATAGGCCGTTGTGTCCTGACGGGGTGTCTGGCTGGCAGGTGCGGCCAGAGATAGGGCGGGTATAGCGGAAAGGGTAATCAGGGTACAAAAAAGAGTCATTGCTGTGTGTCTGTTTCTTATCCGGATGCAGCCTGCGGGGCATTTCCATAATAGAGTGGTAGTTTTCCACAATGAAATGACCTGTGGGGCGTTGTCCGGTAAACTAAACACACATGAAAACGCTTCTCCTTGCCCTCGGGCTCATGGCCGGTTCAACGGCGCAGGCACAGCCAGTCCGGTTTGATCAGCAGCCGGTATCGAATAAAGAATGGGCCGCTTTTCTGCAATTTGCCCGGAAAGATCCCGCACTGTCGAAAACGTATACAACCCTGGTGCCCGACCAGTGGGAGAAAACAACCCTGACCCGTACAAATGCGGAGAAGCCGGTAACCGGTGTGAGCTGGCAGCAAGCCGAAACCTACTGCCGGTGGCGGAGCGCAGTAGCAACCTACCGGCAGACACACAACGCAGTAGCACCCTATCAGGCGATGGAAAAGGCCAACGCAACGGCCAAAACACAGGTCATTTACCGGTTGCCTACCTCGCAGGAATGGGAAACCCTGGCCAGCCGGTTCAACGGCGAAAATATTGGTTTCCGCTGTGTACAGTATGTGAAACGAAACGGAATCATTTAAGAAGGCCGGCGTTCATGGTCGTGGTGGCACGAGGGCTTCCGCTCGTACCACCACGATTGGTATTACGGGCAACTCCGGCCCACAGTCACCGTCCGGGTTACCGGTGCGCTGGTGCCGCAGCTATTGGTATAGGTCGCTGTCAGCGTATAGGTGCCCGCCTGCTTCACATTCAGCCCGACGGCATCATGGGTGCCACCTTCGCGGTAAACCGTACTGAAGACATAGCCCTTAGGACCCGTCATGGTAAACGACGTGGCCACACCACGGGCCACGAGCCGTACCGGACAGGCCGATTCATCGGCAACAAAGCTCAGAATCTGCGCCGGTGGCGGTAAGGCACCACCAATAACAACCTGACCACTGGCCGTGGTTGAGCAAACGCCCACGGTACAGGTGGCGGTTAACAGGCTGGTGCTGTTGCCCGCCGTCAGGGTAATCAGGGACGTTGTGGCACCGGTTGACCACCGGATCTGGCCGCTGCAGCCACTGGCGGTGAGGGTCACCGACTGGCCGGGACAGACCGTAGCCGAGGAAACGGTAAACGGCGGCAGGCCGAAGCTCTCCGTGACAGGCAGGTTATTGCTGACGGCGGTACAGCCGTTGGCGTTTGTCGCGGTGACCGAGTAGGTACCGGCGGTACTGACGCTGATGGTGGCGGTGGTTTCGCCCGTTGACCACCGCAGGGCGGTGACGGAGGCCGTAGCCGTCAGCGTCAGCTGTGGTTGTGTACAGGTCAGGGTGGTGCCTGCTGCCGATACGCTGACGGTGGGGCTGGTATTATCCCGCGCTACCGTCAGGTTGTTGCTGACGGCGGTACAGCCATTGGCACCGGTGGCCGTGACGGAGTAGACACCGGTGGTGCTGACAGCTATCGTAGCGGTGGTTTCACCCGTTGACCACAGCAGGGCGGTGGCCGATGCCGTGGCGGTGAGCGTTAGCTGTGGCTGCGCGCAGGTCAGCGTCGTACTGACGGCCGATATACTGACTGTCGGGCTGGTAAAGTCCTGCGAGATGGTAAGGCTGTTGCTGACAGCGGTACAGCCGTCAGCACCGGTAACCGTGACGGAGTAGACACCGGTCGTGCTGACAGGCAGAGTCTGGCCCGTGCTGCCGCCGTTGCTCCAGACAAAGGCCGTGGCGGACGTCTGAGCCGTCAGCGTCAGGCTTGGGTTGGCGCACGAAAGTGTAGCCGACGGGGCAGCGGTGACCGTTACCGAAAGGGTATTGACCGACAAGCTGAAGGCCGTACTGGTCAGCGACGGACAGTCGCCGCTGATAACGACCGAATAACTACCGGCATCGGCAGGCTGGACGTTTGGCAGGGTCAGGCTGGCGGTGGTGGCGGAGGCGATACCGGTCAGGGCGGTGCCGTCTTTATACCATTGGTAAACGGGCGAACTACCTGTTGCACTGACACTCATCACCACGGTAGTGCCCGCGCAGACAGCAGAGCCGGCGACGGGCTGCTGCACAATGACCAGCGGAATATTGGTTGTGCTTTGGTACTCAGCAGCTCCCATATCTACGCGGCCGTTGGCGATGCGGGCGTTACCAGCCAGGTCGGTGGCGGGTAGGGCTGTCTCTGAGTACGGGCCACTGGTCGCCGTGACAATCAGCGGGTTACCGGCGTTGATGGCGGGGGAGCAGGCGATGAGTTCGGCTGAAGTAGTACTGACGAATGGTGAGACGGCTGTAGTAAGGTTTGTCGGATCGGCGATGTACGATGCCGCATCAAACAGACTGTAGGTGGCCGTAGCCGTACCGTTATTTATATTGGTAATCACCTCACTGCTTCCGTTATTCCATAGTACAGAGTTAATGAAGGTAAAGCGGCTCTCGCTATTGTAGATAGTCCTGGTTTGTGCTATGTTCCCCTGCATACTACAGTTAATAAAAACGGGACTACAGGCTGATACGCTGGCCATTAAACCGGTTAGACTCAATGATGTGTTATTGGATATGATGCAATTCAGAAACAAGGGTCTGCTTTCTTTCAGGTTATATATAGCTCCGGCCTCCGTTTTGGCTAAATTATCAGTAATGCGGCAATTAGTGAATACTGGCTGACTTTGGTGCCAGCTAACCACGGCACCACCAAAAGTTGCTGTATTGTTGCTCAGTGTACAGTCTGTTAGTCTGGGATGACTACCCTCCTGATTATTGAGTGCTCCTGCATCTCTGGCAGAATTGCTTGACAGAATACAACTGGTTAGTATCGGGCTACTGCTTTCGTTAAAAATAGCCCCTCCAAGATATGCAGTATTGCTGGTCAGAACACAACTGGTTAAGATCGGGTTGCTGCCCGTCAGATTATAAATAGCTCCGCCCCTGGTGTCTGCCTCTACACCCTCAACATATACAGCATTACCAGTCAGGCTACAACTGGTGAGTACAGGACTGCTACTGTTGTTATATATAGCTCCGCCCCTGTTAGTTGACGTGTTGTTTTTCAGGCTACAACTGGTTAACACAGGGCTACTGCCAGTTTGATTGTAGATAGCCCCTCCACTGTTAGTCACCACATTGCCTTGCAATGTGCAATTTGTAATAAGCGGATTACTGCTCCCCTGATTGAAGATGGCTCCCCCGTTGGTTGCCCGATTGTTTTGCAGCCTGCAGTTAATGAGTGTAAAACTGCTGGCTTCGCTGAACGTAACACCCCCTGAATTGGTGGATGTGTTGCTTTCCATGCTACAATCGGTCAGCACCGGGTTACTGCCTCCCAGACAGGACATGGCCGCTCCATAGTATCCTCTGTTGCCCTGAAAGACACACTTAATCAGCGTCGGGCTGCTGCCCGCGTTATACATCCCTCCGCCAAAGCTGTTGGGGTCAGACGGCGAAGTCGCAGGGGCGGTACCGCCGGTAATCACTACGCCGTTCAGTACGGCGCTGCTGTTAATACTCAGGCTAGCCGGATGATAAAAGACGTGATAGCTGTTATTGGTCAGGGCACCGTCATTGTCAATGTCGCCCGAGAGAGTAGTACTGGAGGGCTTGCCGGTGAGCGGATTGATCTCCGGCCGGTCGTTCACGCTGGTTTCGCCGCCCTGAAAGCCGCCGTAGATGGTGACCCCGTTCCGCATGGCAAAGCCGGCGCTGCGGTTATTGGTCGTAGAGGTAGGTTTGTAGAGACCACCTGCCACCCAGATTTCGGTCAGGCTCTGCGAACACGGATAGGTCAGGGCACTTTGCAGATCAGAGAAAGCCGTGGCCCAGCTAAGCCCGTCGCCGGTGTTAGCCGTCTGGCTGGCCGCTACGTACAGCCGTGCGGTAGCAGGGGGGACTTTCAGGCTGAAAGCCGTACTGGTCAGCGACGGACAGTCGCCGCTGATGACGACCGAATAACTGCCGGCATAGGCGGTCTGTACGTTCGGCAGGGTCAGGCTGGCGGTGGTGGCGGAGGCGATACCGGTCAGGGCCGTACCATCTTTGTACCACTGGTAGGCCGGTGAACTACCTGTTACGCTGACACTCATCACGACCGTAGTGCCCGCGCAGACAACAGAACCGGCGAGGGGCTGCTTCACAATGACCAGCGGAATATTGGTTGTGCTCTGGTACTCAACGGCCCCCATGTCGATGCGGCCATTGGCGATGCGGGCGTTACCGGCCAGATCGGTAGCGGGCATGGCGGTAACTGAATACGGGCCACTGGCCGCCGTGACGCTGGCGGGGTTACCGGCGTTGATGGCCGGCGAGCAGGCGATGAGTTCGGCCGAGGTAGTACTGACAAACGGCGAGACGGCTGTAGTAAGGTTTGTGGGATCAGTTAAATAGGATACCGCATCAAACAGGCAGTCTCTCGCTGTTGTAGTACTACCTCTGGAATCGAGGATAGAATTACTATTACCGTTTTGCCAGAAAACAGAGTTCAGGAGCGTTAACCGGCTGTTGTCGTTGTGAATGGCTGCGGTAATTTTTGTAGAACTGACCGTATTTCCCTGCAAGCTGCAATTAATCAGGGTAACACTACAAACATCAAAGTTATAAATGGCCCCTGCCTGGCTCAGTGACGAATTGTTATAAAGAAAGCTATTTACTATCAGTGGTTTACAGGCGCTGGCGTTGTATATCGCACCGCCGTTAAAGTTACTTACGTTACCTGAGAAAATACAGTTCGTTATTACAGGGTTAGCATTGTTTATATTGGCAACCGCACCACCTAAATCGGCCAGATTGTTTGTCAGACTACAATTGGTTAATATAAGGTTGCTGTTATTTTCGTTATGAATAGCTCCCCCATATCCGGCCGTATTATTTGTCAGGATACAACCAGTTAACGTGGAGCTGTCGCTGTTGCTAAAAATAGCTCCCCCACGATTGGTAGCTCTGTTGCTGATCAGACTACAATTGGTTAGCACAGGATTACTGCTCGACTGATTAGAAATAGCCCCTCCATTAAATGCTTTATTACTAGCCAGACTACAGCTGGTCAGTACAGGATTACTGCTATTTTCATTATAAATAGCTCCCCCGTTTTCGGCGGCTGTATTACTGGCGAGACTACAGCTGGTAAGGGTCGGACTGCTGGTGGTTGTATTAAAGATAGCCCCTCCGCGAGCTGCTGTATTTCCCGCTAACCCACAATTTGTCAGTGTCGGCCGGCTGTTGCTTTGGTTAAAGACAGCTCCGCCATGATTAGTTGCTGTATTGTCTTGCAGGCTACAGTCTCTGAGGAACGGATTACTACTCCCCTGATTGAAGATGGCTCCCCCGTTGGTTGCCCGATTGTTTTGCAGCTTGCAGTTAATGAGCGTAAAACTGCTGGCGTCGCTGAACGTAACACCCCCTGAATTCGTCGATGTGTTGCTTTCCATACTACAATCGGTCAGCACCGGGTTACTGCCTTCCAGACAGGACATGGCTGCCCCATAATACCCCCTGTTTCCCTGAAACACGCACTTAATCAGCGTCGGGCTGCTGCCCGCGTTATACATCCCCCCGCCAAAGCTGTTGGGGTCAGAAGGCGAAGTAGCAGGGGCGGTACCGCCGGTAATCACTACGCCGTTCAGGACGGCGCTGCTGTTGATACTCAGGCTGGCCGGATGATAAAAGACGTGATAGCTGTTATTGGTCAGCGTGCCGTCATTATCAATGTCGCCCGAGAGGGTAGTGCTGGAGGGCTTGCCGGTGAGCGGATTGATCTCCGGCCGGTCGTCCAGGCTGCTTTCGGTTCCCCGGAAGCCACCGTAGATGGTGACCCCGTTTCTGAGGGCAAAGCCGGCGCTGCGGTTATTGGTCGTAGAGGTAGGTTTGTAGAGACCACCTGCCACCCAGATTTCGGTCAGGCTCTGCGAACACGGATAGGTCAGGGCACTTTGCAGATCAGAGAAAGCCGTGGCCCAGCTAAGCCCGTCGCCGGTGTTAGCCGTCTGGCTGGCCGCTACGTACAGTCTTGCAAATGGGCCCGCTGCCTGTCCCGGCTGAAACTCAACAGCCCCTATGTCAATACGGCCACCGTTAATCCGGGCGTTACCGGTCAGGTCAGTCGCCGGTAAGGCCGTTTCGGAATACGGACCGGTAGCCACCGTAACACTGGCCGGGTTTCCTGCATTGATAGCCGGTGAGCAGGCATTAAGTGATATCGACGTGGCCGACATGAAGGGTGAAACGGTGGTACTGAGATTCGTCGTGCTGCTGCTGAAACCGGTCACTCCGGCCTCAATCAGATTGTAGGTGGCCATGATCGTATTACCGGAGAAGGTTTTGGAACCGCCGTTGTTCCAGAGCACTGAGTTGGTTACTGTCGGGTTACTGTTGGTCTGGTTAAAGATAGCACCGCCATTGGTCGTAGCGACATTGTCTTTCAGGGTACAATTAATCAGCAGCGGATTGCTGCCCCCCTGGTTAAAGATTCCCCCGCCACTCGGTGCCTGATTGTTCTGCACACTACAGTTGATCAGCGTGAAACTACTGGCATCACTGAAGGCTCCGCCCCCGGAATTAGGCGAGCTGTTACTTTGCAGATTACAGTTGATCAGCAGGGGATTGCTGTTCCCCAGACAGGATAACGCGGCGCCATAGGTCCCCCCGTTTCCCTGAAACACACAGTTGATCAGCTTCGGGCTGCTGCCCTGATTATACATCCCCCCGCCAAAGCTGTTGGGGTCAGACGGCGTACTGGCACTGGCATTGCCGCCGGTAATCACCACCCCGTTCAGTATGGCCGTGCTATTGATACTCAGGCTGGCCGGGTGGTAAAAGACGTGGTAGCTGTTATTGGTCAGTGTACCATTATTATCAATATCACCCGAAAGTGTAGTCGCCGAAGGCTGGCTGGTCAGTGGATTAATCGTCGTCCGGTCGTCCGGACTGGTTTCGTCGCCGCGGAATCCGCCGTAGATGGTCACGCCATTCTTGAGAGCAAAGCTGGCATTACGGTTGGTGGTCGTGGAGGTGGGTTTATAAACCCCTGCCGCCACCCAGATCTGATCGGTAGCCTGGCTGGCGCTGATGGCCCCCTGCAGGTCACTGGTGCTGGTGGCCCAGCTGGTAGTGGCCGATGCGGCCGGAGTCGTACCTGTCGGGGTGACGTAATAGATCTTATTCTGGGCCACGGATGTAGTGCAGATAAAAAGGCTCAGCAGCAGGCAGGCGATAAGCCCTTGCCGGATGCAGGACCATCGGCCACATTTGGAAATAACATGTTGGCAGGTGAAAATGCCGGAGAGGTACAGACGGGAACACATGGGGTAGGAAAGCGGTTTTTAAACCCCAAAACTAGCTTTTTAGTAAATAAAACGGTTTCCAATATTGACCAAAAAGTTTCCAATATTGGTCAGGGAGTTCCTTATTTGACCAATATTGCCGTTTTGGGCCTTTTTTATTTCCGGAATAGTAAATAAAGATGCCTTGAGGTAGCGTATGTTTATGTGTTAATAATTTTCTTTTTTTGGGCGATTTATTGGTTTAATGCGAGTGGTTCTGCCAGTCCGACCTGCCGGAGCAGGGCTTTGAACCGGGGATCATTGTGCAGAAAATCATAAAGCGGTGTTACCTTCAGGTAGTTGGGGAGCCGCTCATGAGCGGCTCCTTTTTGGAGGTAGGCCAGGCAGCGGTCCTTGTCCTGTAAGCCGGCATAGAGCTCCGCTTTGTCAATGTAGTGCTCGATGTTATCGGGCAGGGAGTCAAGCAGGGCCTGCGCTGGTTTGGGTTGCTGCAGGCGGGCACTGATAAACGCGTGCCGCAGAACCAGCGGTTTTAAGGTAGGTTCCAGACGCAGCCCTTTTTGTATTTCCCGTAACGACAACGCATATTGCCGGCGGCTCAGGTAATAAAAGCTGGTGGAATAATACCAGGAGCCCATCGTACGGTATAGCCTGTTACCGTCTTGTATCACTCTTTCAGCCTCTGCCCACCGCCGGGCAGTAACCAGATTCCCGACGTGTCCGAACATAATGACCGGATAGAGCGGATCCAGGGCAAGGGCTTTGGTACTGTAGTCAACTGCCCGGTTAATTTGCCCGATGGCGCGCAGAAAGAGGCTGTATGCATACAGGACCTGCGCATCGTTAGGGCTGTATTGCAGGGCCGTCAGGAAGGCGGTATTGGCCTGCTTCCATTTTCCCTGAATCATGTACATTTTGGCCAGAATCGTGTAGGCACGGGCATTACGGACATCGAGCCGGATGCTTTCCAGTGCTTCCTGTTCGGCCAGGTTGCTGTAGTGCTGCATAGGCCCGAATCCATCATCGGCAATCAGGAAATAGGCCATCGCCCTGGCAGCCCTGGCATCCACGAACGCCGGATCGTAGGTCAGGGCTCTATCAAAATTCTGCACGCTGGCCAGCACACTTTCCCGGGTGCGGTCACGGAGTAAGTATTCACCTTTGAGGTATTCGCGGTACGCGTCAATATTACGGGTTGGCGTTTGGGTCAGCTGCTTGCGGGTCAGTGCACTGAGTTTCTGATTCAGCTCGGCAGCAGTCTGGTTCGTAACCTGATTGGTAAAGTCAAGCACCGACTGCTGATCGCCTTCGTACACCTTGCTCCAGACGGTCCGGTTTTCGCTGACGCGAATCAGTTCGACCGAAAGCTTGATACGCTTGCCCATCTGCACCACTTTCCCTTCGAGCAGATAAGCCACATCCAGTTCGCGGCCAATCTGAGCGGGGTGCTTAGTGGTATTTGCGTACGTTTTGGCGGAGTTGCGGGAAATTACCTTCAGGTTTTCCAGATAGCTGAGCGACCGGTGTATTTGCTCCATGATGCCCTCGGTAAAATACTGACTTTCGGCCGGTCCGGTGTGCCGGAAGGGAAGTACTGCAATGGAGGCATCATCGGTCTCCCCGGCTGATCGTTTCCAGAACCACCAGCTACTCCCGGCCAGCAATATAAGCAGCAGCGCAGGAACTGCCAGCCAATACCATAGTTTAGCGGAAGGCTTACCGGCAGCCAGGTCTGTAGCCGGTGGGAGCTCCGGTTGCGGACGGGTTTCCGTGACTGCACTTGTTTCCGGTTCCGGTGCTGCGGCTTCCGGGAAGGCGTCGGGCAGATCATGTGTGCCGGTTAACTGGCTCCGGTACTCGGAAGGACTCAGCCCGAAGGCTTCGGTAAAGTGCTTGCTCAGCGTCTGAAGCCGGTCAAAACCAACCTGAAACGCAATGTCGGACACCCGCAGGTCGGTTGTTCCAAGGAGGTGCCGTGCTTTAATCAGCCGTTGCTGGCGGATATGCCGGGCAATGGACATCCCTGTCTGTTCCTTGACAAGCCGGAACAGAAACGAACGGCTAACGCCCAGTTCCTGGCATAACGCATCAATAGAGTAGTCCTGGTTGGTCAGATGCTGCTCAATGAGTTGGTTCAGGCGCTCAAAGAGGGTGTGTTCAGCAGGCAACATGGATTTAAGTAAGCTGGCAATTAATGCCCGAAAGTAACGAAAAACGGGCAGTAATCCGGCGGGCCGAAGGTAATATCCGCCCGCCGTGATTGCCGGCCTACGGGCAGCTCCGGCCCACAGTCACCGTCCGGCTGACCGGCGCACTGGTGCCACACTGGTTCGTGATGGTGGTAGACAGGGTATAAGCACCCGGCTGCGTTACATTCAGGCCAATGGTATCATACATACCGGCCTTACGGAAGACGGTGCTGAAGACGTACCCCCCCGTACCGGTAAAGGTAAAGGAACCGGCAATGCCGCGGCCCACGAGCCGTACCGGACAGGCCGATTCGTCGGCGGTGAGGGCAAGGATCAATGCCGGAGTGGGTAGCAGATCGTTCACAATTGTACCGCTGGCGGTAGCGCTGCAGGCACCGGCGGTACAGGTAGCCGATACCACGGAAGCACTCATCCCTACTGTGGCGGTAAAGGTACTGCCCGCTGTACCGTCGGACCACTGAACCGTACCGTTGGGACAGCCGGTGGCTTGTAGGGTTGCCCGCAGGCCCGGACAAACAGTTTGCGAACTGACCATAAACGCGGTAACAGGCAGGTCCTCGGTGACGCTCAGCGACGTGCCTGCCGAACAGCCGTTGAGGCCGGTGACGGTCAGGGAAAACAGCCCGCCCTGCGTAACAACGGCCGTTGTGCTGCTGCCGGTTTGGGTAAGTCCGGGGCCTGCGAACCGGTAATCCACACCGCCGCCGGCGGTCAGGGTAACGCTGCCGCCGGAGCAGAAGCGGGGCTCGCTGGCGGTGAGTGATGGGGTAGGAGGGGTGTTGTCGAGGGAGACACTGCCGGAGGCAGTAGCGGTACAGCCGAACGCCGAAGCCGCCGTGACGGTATAGCCGCCGGGCTGGGTAACAATGACCTGATTAACCCCCGATTTAGTACCCTGACTGAAGGTATAACTGGTCGCGTTGGCTGCGCTGGCGGTCAGGGTCAGACTGGGTTGGGCACAGGTAAGGGTACCGGCAGTGAGCGAAACGGCCGAAGGGTTGGCGTTGATGGTGACATTGCCGCTGGCGGTGGTGGAGCAGATACCGATGGTACAGGTTGCGTTGACCGGCCCGGCTACGGTCGTCGAGAAGGTAACGGCTGTCGTACCGCCCGGCCAGCGTACCGTACCGCCGGTGCAGCCGGTGGCCGTCAGGCTGACGGCCCGGCCGGAGCAGGCGCTGCCGCTGCTGACCGAAAAGGCGGGCAGGCTGAGGTTCTGGCCGATGGTGGTTGATGCCGATGTGACACAGCCATTGGCCGCCGCCATCGTGACGGAGTAGGCGCCGGTCTGGTTGATGACAATGCGGTTGTTGCCCAACAGCGTGCCGCGGCTGAATGAGTAGCTGGTCGCATTGGTGGCGCTGGCGGTGAGGGTCAGACTGGTCTGGGTGCAGGTGAGTGTGCCCGAAGACAGCGCCGCACTGGTTGGGGGCTGATTGACGGTTACTGTGTACGGGTTGGATACAAGGGTGCCGTTGGCATTGCTGGCCGAGAGCGAATAGGCTCCCGACGCCGTAGTAGAGATGTTCGCAAGGGTGAGCGTTGCTGAGGTCTGGCCGCTGACGGGCGTATTGCCTCTGAACCACTGGTACGACGTGGCGTTGCTTACGCTCGTTGGGATTGTCAGGGTGGTACCGGCGCAGATAGTAGTCCCGTCGCCGCAGTCCGGCTGGCTGGTGAAAACGGGCTGCACACCGGCGCCGTTAATGACCGTACCACCCCCGCAGCTGCCATTGATGTATGGTGTCCCGAATCCGGATGCTGCGTTTACCCAGCCGACACAGGGTACGGTGAGGGAGCAACTCGGGTTAGTGGCCAATAATTGATCGCCGAACACCATAAGAGACACAAAAGCCCAC
The DNA here is from genome assembly GCF_001870735.1 of Arsenicibacter rosenii. Taxonomy (GTDB): domain Bacteria; phylum Bacteroidota; class Bacteroidia; order Cytophagales; family Spirosomataceae; genus Arsenicibacter; species Arsenicibacter rosenii. The sequence continues at coordinate 667,361 of NZ_MORL01000002.1, forward strand.
TGACCTTCGATTCGCTTGATCAGTAATGTCAATTCTGAATTTTGATTCGGGAGTACCAGCGTAACTTTTCGCCGCCATACCGGGGTGCCGTTTTCGGTACCGACCCATGTGTATTCACCATTCGCGTCTGTGAAGGTAAATCCGCTTACGGTCAGGCTGGTAATGCCGTTGGATGGTGATACGCTGCTGCAGGCTCCGCTCAGCGTAGGACTGGTTGACCCCAGCCAGTTGGTGCAGGGTAGCGTTGTGATGGAGCCGGCCAGGTTATACGACAGGAGGGTAGCCAACGGAGACGGAAGTACCAGCTCCCACCGGGTTTGCGTTGATGACCACTGGATGAAAGCAATAATCTCACTTCCGTTAAACGTGACAGAAGCAGCCCACCGGTTGGCTCCGTTATAGGTGCCTACCCACTGGTAGGTTGTATTTGCAGACGCCAATGCGGCAGGCATACCCGTCACCACGACGCTGCCGACGGCATTGGCCGGCGTCGTACACCCTCCGCTCAGCGTTGGCATTCCACCTGTATTGATGCCTGAAAATTCAGGTATCCAGCCGGTGCAGGGAGGACCGGCGGCGGTGCCGGTTTCATTATAGGCATAATATCGGGTATTGTCCACGATTTCCCAGCGGCTGCCCGACCAGCGGATAAAGACCGTGACCGCCGGTGAGCCGGCTGACGGGGTAACGTCCTGTGACCACTCATTCGCCGTTGCGGTCGGATTATAGGTACCGTTCAGAAACGACAGGGATGTGAATCCGGTAACAGTAATCGGGGAGGCGGCGAGTGCTGTTGCGGCCCGGGCGCCGGGCGTTGCGGCCAGCCAGCAGATGAGTGCCAGTCCGAGGACATAGAGATGTCTCCTTAAGGTCTTAGCGGGAGGACAACCGTTTTTATGTTGAGATGAAAAGAACGAATCAGGCATGACACAGATCAGGTTAACCAGGTTAATGCGTTAAAATGAGTACCTGAATGCATAGTATGTATTCTTCAGGCGCAGATAGTTTGTGTAGTATTATCAGCTATATATTGGGTGTGTGGCTTAACGTTGTGCGGCCATAACAGCATTACGGGCAACGCCGGCCCACGGTCACCGTTTGGGTTACCGGCGCGCTGGTGCCGCAGCTGTAGACATATGTCGCTGTCAGGGTATAGGTGCCTGACTGTTTGACTCCCGGCGCCTGAAGGGTATAGGTCCCGCCGGTACGATATACATTGCTGAACACGTATGTTTCGGGCAAGGCGTTGCCCGGCAAAACGTTGCCCGGCCCCGTAAAGACAAACGAGGTGCCTGTTCCCTGCGCTGTTAACCGCACCGGACAGCCTGACTCGTCTGCCGACAAACTAAATATGGCTCCCGGCGGCAGTATCTGAAACTCTACAGCCCCCAGATCTACCTGTTCTCCTTTAATGCGGGGGTTACCTGCTAAATCAACGGTAATGCCGCTTAGACCGGGGGCTGAATTGTCACCTGCGTCAATGGCGGGGGAACAGGGGGCCAGTGCCACCGAAGCCGGACTGGCAAAGGGCGAAGCCGCGGTGGTTAGGTTGGTCGGATCGGATGAGTAGGTATTCCCGGCTACGGTGTTGTCGAAGAGACTGTATGTGGCCGTAACACCACCGCCATCGTTGGCAAAGGTTTTCTCGTCTCCGTTGCCAAAAAGTACACAATTGATCAGTACCGGGCGGGCGTTACCGTTGACACTCGCGTAATTATACATGGCCCCACCTGAAGAACCAGCTGAGTTACCCTGAAAGCTGCAGTTGGTCAGGACCGGACTACTGTTGCCCCCAAGCTCCGCATTATTAAAGAACGCTCCGCCCGTGTTTACGGCCGGGTTGTTCCGGAAGCTACAGTTAGTCAATACCGGATTACTGTTACCAAAGGTAGATGCAAAGTTATAGAGCGCGCCACCGGCGTTATCCGATGCGTTGTCCTGAAAGCTGCAGTTGGTCAAGACCGGATTGCTGCTGCCATATACACGTCCATCACTAAAGATGGCCCCGCCGGCATTACCTGCCGAGTTGGTCTGAAAAGAGCAGTTTGTGAATACCGGATGGCTATTACCTGAGTAAGAGCCATTATTATAGGCAGCACCGCCGGAGTCACCTGCCAGGTTATTCCGGAAGTTGCAGTTGCTCAGCACCGGACTGCTGGTGCCGTTTCCACCTGTATTGTATAACGCTCCGCCATAGGCACGAGCCCGGTTACCGACAAACAGGCAGTACCGGAAGCCGGGGCTGCAATACTTGCTATTCCCGTTGCCGTTATTGTATACGCCTCCTCCATTACAATCGGGTGCATTTGCTGCACTGGCATTGCCCCCGGTGATGACAAAACCATCCAGCACAGCACTGTTGTCTATCCCTGCCGGATTAAAAATAACATGAAAACTATTGTCGTTGGTGGTGCCCGGATCGCCGATTTCACCACTGAGCACAGTAGCGAATCCAGTCGGGTTGCGCTCAGCCATCGTGGGATTACCTGTACCGGCAAAGCCTCCGTAGATGGTTACACCGTTTTTCATCGAGAAGCTGGCAGAGCGGTTGGCAGGATCAGCCGTTGGTTTATAGGTGCCTGCTGCTACCCAGACCTGCTCGTCGGTGTTGCTGGCGTTGATCATCGCCTGTAGATTACCACTGGCGTTGGCCCAGGTTGAGCCGTCGCCGGTACCGTTCGGTTTAACATAGCGGATCGTCTGCGCTACTGTTGCGTTATAAGCCGGAAGACTTAACAGCAAGCTACATATAGCTCCTTTCAGAATGCGGTTGAATAAATCAAGGTTGTAAAATGGCGACATCTATCTGGTTTGTTTAAGGTATAGCCGGGTTATTGGCATGCCCTAAATTAATTTTTCGGGCTAGTATGGTAACCCAAAAGAGCATAGACAAAAACATAGACAAATAGCAAGTGCCTGCTTTACTGAAGGTTATGGACGGGCGTTAAGCGGGAGTTTTCCGGCAGAGGGTCATTGGTTTAATAAGTCGTCCAGGTCGGCGTGTTCGCCGGCGCCGAGCCGTTTCCGTAACCGATACCGGGTTGTGCGGACAGAGGCCGGCGAAATACCCAGAATACGGCCCATCTGGCGGGTATCAATGTTGAGTTTGGTTAGGGCCAGAAACCGCTCTTCGGCCGGGGTCAGGGCGGTGAACCTGGCATGTAGCATAGGAAAAAAAGCGGGGTACACCCGTTCGAATCGCCGCCGGAATTCCTCCCAGTCTTCGTTGGTAAGCAGTGGCGTGGTGAACAACTGCCGTAGCAGGCTGCTGCCTGACACTACTCCCGAACCATCCTCCGGACCGGTATCCTGATCCTGCAGGCTGTCCGTAATGGCCTCAATCAGTGCGTTCCGTCCGCGCAGGTTATCCATAAAAACGGCCAGGTCCTGATGGGCCCGCTGTAGCTCCTCTTCGACAAGCTGTTTTTCGAGCCGCCAGGATTTTTCCCGCTCGGCACTGATAGCCGTCTCCTGCCGGTTTTTCAGGCGGCTAAGCTGGTATAACCGCCAGAAAAGGGCCGCAATCAGGATCAGAACCGTTGCCGCAATCCCGAACCGCAGGCGTTGTTGCCGGCGGTCTGCTTCGAGGGCGGCCACTTCGGTCTGATGCTTCTGAATCAGCAGCCGTTGCTCCACCAGCGAAATCTGCTCGGAGTTGTAGCGTTTATTGATGCGCTGGTCCAGCACCGACATGCTGTCCAGATACCGGTATGCCTGTACGGGATCGTTGACCGCCAGATAATACTGACGGGCGACATCGCAGTAGTTGCGGAGGTAGTTTTCGTCGCCCAGGTTGCTGCCGAAAGTGGTTGGTTCGGGACTGATATTGCGCTGGTAAAGGATCTTTGACCGGGTCAGAAAATACAGACAGCTGTCCGGTTGCCGACGCATGAGGTAAGCACGGGCCAGGCTGAGAGAGGCCTGATCGGGTAGTAATCCTTTGTTGCTGGCATTCAGCGCAATGGAATAATCAAACCGCAGGGCATTGATGGCTTCGGACAACCGTTTCTGGTGCAGGTAAATCTTGGCCAGGTTACCGTAGATATTACCGGTCCAGAAGACCGACTGCTGCTCCCTGGCAATGGCCAGCGCTTTTTTGAAGTAATGTTCTGCCAGCCGTGCATCTGCTGGTTTCTCCAGCTGATGTATCCGCAGGTAGCACAAGGCCAGGGTATTCGGGGTCTGAACTCTGAAATTCTCATTGAAGGCCGGATACCGGATGGCTTCCTGCAATAAGCGGATCGCCTTGCCGTACTCCTTGAAATAATAATAGCTGAAGCCCAGTTCATACAGATACCGGTTGATCCCCGGAACATGCTGATAACCGATTCGCTGAAAGGTTCCGTTTGCCGCTATCAGAAACTCAAAAGCTTTGCCGTATTCTTCACTCAGGAAATAATACAGCCCTGCAAAATGCTGACAAACCCCCTGAATCTGATCGTTCCCGTCGCGGGCAGCGTGCCGGCCGGCCGTCAGAAAGAGTGCTGCTTTCTGACGATTGGTCAGCGCAGTATTATGCTTTTCGTAGGTGTTGCGGAGAAACCGTCCGTACTGGCGAAGTGACTCATCCTGCTGAATGCGGGCAACGTTCTCTACGCTGTCCAGAATACGGAAAGCCGCTGTTTTATCCTGCGCCACTATCCGGCTGCTGTCGAAATAGTTCAGCAGGATTACCACCCGTTGCGGGGGCGCTGCCCGATTGATCAGCTGTAGCAGCGGGTTGGCTTGTGCGGCAAAAACGGGGAGAAAAACCGTTAACAGAAAAAAAATAGATGTGTCTGATACCGTATACCGGCTTCTCCCCCTCGTCATTGCAACCAATTATATGTCTTCTTCTACTACAAGTCTACAATTTATCGCTAAAATGCGATACTATCTTCCCTGAAAGCAGAAAAAAAACATCACGGACAATTGCGGTTAACGGTCACCGTTCTGGTCACCGGCGCGCTGATGCCGCAGCTGTTGGTGTAGGTGGCCGTCAGGGTATAGGTCCCCGCCTGCTTCACGTTCAGCCCGACGGCCTCATGCGTGGCGCCCTCGCGGTAAACCGTGCTGAAGACATAGCCGCCGGTACCGGTCATGGTAAACGAGGTGGCCACGCCACGCCCCGTCAGCCGCACCGGACAGGCGGATTCATCGGCAGTGAAGCTCAGAATCTGCGCCGGCGGCGGCTGGATACCACCCACTACCACCTGACCGGTAGCCGTTGCCGAACAGACGCCCGCTGTACAGGTAGCGGTCAGCAGGCTGGTGCTGCTGCCCGCCGTCAGGGTGA
>NZ_MORL01000020.1 GCF_001870735.1 Arsenicibacter rosenii
GGCGTTAAAGCAAATCAAATTCATGGCTGGCATTCAGGTCAAGCGCATGACCGTTTCCGTAGCGCGGAAGACGTTCACCGACATTATGCTCAATGAACTGAACGTTTCGACGGATACGGTTTCCACGATGCTGGGGCACAAGACCACCCGGCACGTGAAGCACTACGCCAGAGCCGATGAGCGACGGATTGCCAAGGAGATGAGTAAAGTGGATTGGTAACAAAGACGCCCAGCCGGTTTGGCTGGGCGTCTTCGTTTGTCAGAAGCTAAACTCAAATAGCTTTCCGTGATCACCAGTATCATCCAATTCCACACAGATTTCTTCTTTGTTTAAGCCATCAAGAATTTGCGAAGGAATATCTTCTTCTATAGCAGAAAAGATGTATTGTATATTGAATTCTTTACAATATTGCTGAACGGTCTCTAAATAGTTCAGACGTTTTCTATTGTCCAGTCCCTCTAGTGCCCCATCATGATAAACAAACTTAAAGAAGGAATTACTTGAATATGCTATCAGTATAGCAATGTCAAAGCAAATGCATAGCAGTTTTTCATAAGTAAAACCTTGTCCTTCAGCTGTTACCTCTAATTCATTACGTTTAGAAACTTCAGCCTCAAACTCAACATTACCTACATTATTCATTTTAATAAATATTAATGCTGGCACGCTGAAAATACTCTTAAATGTACTGTTAAAATACTTCCTTATATCAGTATATCGGCTAGGGCTTTCATCTAATTGAGCTTGTACTTCTTTTTCCTTCTCATGAACTTTATCGCTTAAAACTACAGACTTGGAGCTTAATACATCAATATTTTTCAGATTTTTCAGTTGCTCTTCGAGTCTTGATATTTCACCTTCTAATCTAGACAATCCAATTTGGTATTGCTTAAACTTATAAAATGAGTCTTCTGAACTCAATACAGATAGAATTGAAGAACGCCTTGTATTAAGTTCAGTTAATTTTAACCTTACCTCCTTAAGCCTTGTTTTAAAATTATTTAATTGATCAATAAGGTATTTACTTCTTTCTTTAGTAATACTTTTGTTAAACTCAACCAATTCCTCATATTTTCTGACTAACATATCGGGTAATAAGATACTTACTTCCTTAAATATCTTATTAACACTATCAAGGTCAAATGTCAACTTCTTTTCTAATGAGTCTTCAATCTTTTTTATTTGATATGTTATTTCATATTCTTCTTGATTCAGTTTTGTTACCTCTTCCTCAATACGATTAACAAGCTCTTCATTGTACTTACGGTCAGAATTGTAAAAGTTAAATTCATCAACTTGAGCTTGCAATTCTTGGTATTCATCTTTCCTTAATTGAATAACCCCTCGTATTCTATCAGCCTCTCCAGAACGAAATGACAATTCCTTATTAATTGATATTACTAAGTTATCAATATTTTGTTTCTGCTCGTAATAAGCATATCGCTCTTTTAAGGCATTACCGTTAAAACCAAGTAGCTCAAAAATCAAAGGTTTCCACTCAGCATCTTTACCTTTCAAAAACTTATTTAACCGAAATACATCGTGATAGTCGCGCTGAGACCGGAGAAAGTAAGTTAATGACTTTCTGTAGTCCCAATTTACCAACACATCAAACTGTAAAGAGTCATCAAGTATTTTTTTAGCACGAGATAGTGGTATATCAGTGTAATCCCAAAATAATTCATCTTGAAAGTTTTGCGAAGACAAAGATCGCTTAAATGCAATACGGTTGTGATCAGCAACTGACCGTCTGATAGTCAAGTAAAAACCAGAGTTCAGCTCAATCTCTAAGAAAAAAACATGCTCTTTAAAATGATCATATTTAAGAAATATACTTTCCTTTTTTGTTATCTTTTTTAGAAGTAAGAAATCAATAACTGAAATCAATGTACTCTTCCCTAAATTATGTGAATCTTTATTTCGATCAAGTTTTTTTGAAACTTTTGCCAATACTACATTAAACCCCGGATTAAACTTAACCGGTTTAAAATTCTTGTTGGCATATATTCTATTTAGTTTCATTGATCAAGTTCAAAAGAGTCAATATCCTTATGGTACTTTATCTTACCTAAAAGATACAAAAAATTAATTGAATTTACAATATTTTCTCTAGCATTAGCCCCAATTTTAGTCATAACTTTATTAAACAACTCATCATAACTTATGACACCAAAATTATTCAGCAAGTTAATGATCTCTGCACTTAGATTTAAGACAGATGACTCTAGATCGAGATATTTATGTGGCTTTATCATCTGTTTTTACCTATATCACAGTTAAAGTACATAAAATGAATAAATACTCTTAAAACACGTCTATCACGGCTAAGTACCTCCTTATGCCTTTCATAAACATAGTCATATATATGCTCAAAGGCCTTAGCCAAAGTAGGAAAACTAGCCTCGTTCAGAATTATCTTTGCTTTGATATCTAAAACAGTATTCTCATACATCAAAGCATATTCAGTATTTATAGGATTTTTCAGAAAGTCTTCTATTGTCTGAAAAAATGGAAGGGAATCTTCTAATATAAACTGAAAATAATTTTGGCTTATATTGTTAATCTTATTCTTCTCTTCCTTTTGCAGGTTATATATTACAATTTGATCATTATTCATTAATTGTGGTTTATTATTCAAAAGCCCTTCTCTATTTGCTTCAGAAAAAAAAACAATCAACTTTTTGATATCTTCTGAATCAAATCTTATAGGGTCACTAAATTTATTAAGACCAAATCTAGTAATTATTGAATCATTAGTAGACAACATTGAATTCATAAATTCTCTACCAATTATTTCAACATTTTTTATTGTAGTTTGTTCCGATATCTTTTCAATTAATACCCCATGCACAGCTCCAGGCATAGTTCTATTTGTAAAAATTATATAATTATCAATTATTTCGCCATTGGTGATATTTTTACTTAATTTAACTATCTCTTTATTAAGAATTGTGTCCTTGAATGCTGAATCTGCACAACTAGCATCATGCTTATTGGTATGCTTACATTGAATTATGAATTTGCCACTCCATGGCACGGCAGTAGATGGAAATTTTTCAGCAGTCCCTCTAAAATAAGCATCACGGCCTCCGTCAGGGCCATCAGCAAACGTAACTGTCCCTATCCCTAAATAATCCTTACATATTGCAATGCATAATTCTTCAAAATCCTGCCACCTTAGGCTTGTTAGTGGGAAATTTGCCATTTTATCATTTATGCGATGGGATAATCTTTGTTAACACCTGCTGGCAAAAATAAGTTTCTGCCATCGATGTACAATGAGACACCGTCAAAAATCACATAAATTATCAAAAATTATGTACTGCAAGTAAAAAGTTGCACCATTTTCCATCGTTAACTTAATGATAAAGAGCGGAATAAACCCCAAAAACACCAATTTTAACCCGCACTTTTCTAGTTTGACCCCGCCCTTTAACATTTTTTGGAAATCGGAAAAAAAGGAAATTCCGAATATCTGTGGAAAACAGTATAAAATTTTCCTACAGCCAGCCGACGTCAAAGTCATCAAACGCAGCGCTGCCGCCCCGTAACCGCCAGATCACGTAGTAGTCAACCGTATCCGACAGGTGGGTTGCCTTCTCCTGATCAAAGCCCGGCCGCTCACTGCTCTTATCCTTGTCGTAGCTGGCATGGAGCGGCGGGTTGCTGGTCACCTGAATATCTTGAACGATTCGCCCGGAAATCCCCATCGTATACAGCACGTTATACCGCCTCCTTAGCCCCCATACCATCTCCACTGGCAGATTACAGACCCGTTCCAACCCTTTCCCCTTCCCGCGGGTCCGGAAAGAAACGGAGATCACCATGAAACGAGGGGTACTTTTTCTGCTTATGAGCTGCGTGGCGGTTCTGTCCTGCCAAACGGATGCACCGGTTGCACCTTCCATCACCACCGGCCCCAAACGGGACTGGGTCACCATCGACCTCAACATTGATTACACCATCCAGTTTCCGCCCGCCGCCTATCAGGGCAAGGGCTACAGCCTGCGTAGCGCGGGCAGTTTCGGCGACAGCCCGACCCGCATCAACCGGACCGACCAGCAGACGGTCTTGTCGGCCGCTTTCTGCAACCCCAATGCCTATCCGTGTCTGCTGATGCAGTATGACCAGACGCTGCCCTCCCCCGCGCCGGCATCCTTGCCGTACCTGAACGCAAAGGGAGAAACCAAAGCCCTGAACAACACCATCGCCTTTACCAACGCCGGAAAACAGATCGGCCTCCTCTATTACGCCAGCGATCCCAACACCTCGCTGCGGCCCTATACGGGCCACCTCTACCTGCGGGCCAGTGCGTCCGGTCAGTTTCAGTATGCAGGCCTTGCCTCCTTCAGCGAGGCCACCAAAGACGAGCTGTTTGACATTCTCTCAACGCTCTCGCCGAAATAACGGGCGGATACCTTTTCCGACAAATCCTTTTGCATCGGCCTAAATCCCCGCTTTAGCAGCCATACCGGTTATACATGAAAGCAACTGAGTTTCATATTTCCGTTACATGTTATACATTCGGGCTCGCTAGTAACACACACGTTTCCCATGAAAAAACAACGCCTTTTTAAACCCTCCGGCAAATCGCTGTTTGCCGCTGCTTTTCTTTTGTCGGGAATCAGCATTGCCACCGCCCAAACCCCGACTCCCAAACCCGTAACCGCCGATGACCTCCGCAAAGGCCCCGTACTGCCCAGCCACCTGCATTGGGGATACACACCGACGGCAGCCCCCGGCTGGCGGATTCAGAAAGGAGATACGCTCTCGCTGGGTGAAGGCAGCATGCCCAACCACAGCTTTACCTTTATTTACCTGAACCACTCATGGCCCCGCGTTTACATGCCAACCAACCACATCAACGGACGGGCCGTTGTGAAGTCGCTGGTACAGATCGGCACCAAAGAACAGGGCTACACCATGGGCGCCATTCTGAGCGTCGGCCGGTCGAAAAAGTACTTTATTGAACTGGAAAATGCAGTAAACGCCGGTGAACTGCTGCCTCCGCCGCAAATCCGCGGGACGGTCATTACGAGCCTTAAACCGTTTAGTATCGCCGACGAAATCAGAAAGCTGAAGGCGCTTGCCGATGAGGGGACAATGACCCGGGCAGAGTTTGAGGCGGCCAAGCAAAAGCTCCTGAACAACTAAGTACCAATTGCGCCAATCCGGCGTTTAGATACGGATACGCATTCCGGAGCAGACAAAAGCAGGCTGTCCGGAATCCTTTCTTATACCTGCCACGGTCATTTATGACAGCTACCCCTGGTAATTATTACCGTTTTATTGACCAGACATTACGCCACACCCCCCACAAGGCATTCATCATCTGGCCAGAGCAGGCCGGTGCCGCGAAGGCCGGTGCCGCGAAGGCCATTACCGGCCGCATGCTCCTCGACCGGGTTTCAGCCAACCGACAGAGGCTGCACCGGCACGGGATTGGCCCTGACGACGCCGTACTGTTCGCCGCACCGGTATCGCTACCGGTGATAACCCTCCTGCTGGCCGTTATGGCACACGGCACCACGCCCGTCTTACCCCCGGCTTCCGCTACAGGCCTGACACTGCTACGGATCCTGCGCCGGCATCCGGTCAAAGGCCTTGTGGTAGCGCGGCAGCTGCCGCTGGTATTCCGGTTACTGCTGCGGTTACGGGGCATCCGGATCATCCCGGGCCATGAACTGCCTGTTTTACCGGCTGACTGGCAGGCTCCTGCGGAGGTTTCGCCGGATAAGGCAGCCTTAATCACCCACAGTTCCGGGTCAACCGGTGTGCCGAAGGCCATCCGGCGTAGCCACCGGGTATTAACGGCCCAGCATAATGCCCTCGAAAACGTGTTTCCGGCCTGGCCGGGCCAGCGCGATTTTCCGCTGTTCCCGAATATCCTGCTGCATAATCTGGCGACCGGCACCACCAGTATCCTGCCCGACCTGCCCGGTTTCCGCCTGACGGCCCTGGAGCCGGAGCTGATTATCCGGCAGCTGGCCGACCGGGAAATCCATACCATGACGGGTAATGTCTTTTATTTCAGGAAATTACTGACCTGGCTGCACACACATCCACAGGTATTTCCGGCAGTCCGGGCCATCGGCATTGGCGGATCACCGGTTCCCGACAGCCTGTGCCGCGCCCTGAACCCTTTTTTCCCGAATGCAACGCTTTACATTATTTATGGCTCATCCGAAGCCGAACCGATTGCCATACGCGTTGTTGATGACCATCTGCCGGACCCTGCCATGGGGTATCCCGTCGGCACCATCCATCCGGCCATCACGGTGAAGATTGAGCCGCTGGGAGAAATCAAGAGCCCCACCGGCGATACCCACACGGTTGGTGAAATCCTGGTCCGGGGAGCACATGTTGCTGCACCGGCCGACACATGGCTTGCCACCGGCGATTTTGGTTATATACAAAAGGACCGGTCGCTCATGCTTACGGGTCGTAAAGGCAATGAAATGATCCGGTCGGGCGTTCAACATTACCAGATCGAACATGTTTTGTCGCATGTGCCGGGGGTAGACCGTGTTGCTGCCCGGAGTACCGAAACAGGATTTACCGTTTTTGTGGAAGGAACCGTACACCCTGATACGTTATGGCAGGCCTTACAAGCCAACTTTCCGGATAAACCAGCCAACCGGATCCTTTTCCGCGACACCTTGCCGGTCGATGAACGGCACCAGTCAAAAATCCGCTACGAGCGGTTAGTATAGCATGCAGTCAGAATTTTATAGCGTAGACCTGGACCGGATTCGCTACTCGCTGGTCTGGGAAGATAGCCAGACCCTTTATCACAGCCTTGACATCCGGCCCGAAGACCGTGTGCTGGTGATTACATCAGCGGGTTGTAATGTCCTGAACACCTTACTGAAAAATCCGCGGCAGGTCATCGCCATTGACCTCAACCCGGTTCAGAACGCCTTACTGGCCCTGAAAATCCACGTCATTCAGCAGCACGATCAGGCAACGCTGCGGGGCATGCTCGGCCTCGACGGGCCGCAGGCCGTTGCCCGTGCCGCGCAGCAACTGGCAGTATCCCTGCCGGTGGCCCAACGTGCGTACTGGGCTTCTTTTTTTGCCAGTCATCCGGATGGCATACTGACAGCCGGTAAACTGGAAGCATACATTACCCGTTTTAGGACGACCTGTCCGGAGCCCCTCCGGGAGCGTATCCGGCATCTGTTCACGTTCGATGACCTTCCGGCACAGCGCCGTTTTTTTGAGCAGGAACTGGACAACGGTCCGTTTCAGGAAGCCTTTATCCATTACTTCGACGATGCCAATCTAAGCCAGGGACGTGACCCGCGCCTGTTCAGATATGCGCAGGAGTCCGGTGGCCGCGCATTTTACCGGCGACTGAGCTCCCATTTATCTACAGTCCTGGTTAAAGACAATTTCTTTACCCGGTTTTTCTTTCTGGGTCCCCTGGATCTGCCCGAAGCCATCCTGCCGCCTTGCTACCAGGCTCAGCATATGGACACCCTGCGCGAACGGCTGTCCCGTATTTCGGCGGTCGACGGAGAAGCGATCAGTTACCTGCTCTCACCAGCCGGTCAGGCCATTACCAAAGCCAGTCTGTCTAATATTTTTGAGTATACGAGTGAGCCGGAATTTCACCGGGTCTGCGAAGCCCTGCTGACAGACCCGCAACGGCCGCTGCGTTTTGTTTACTGGAATCTGCTCCAGGGACAAGGCGACAGCGCTGTGCCGGCTACCGGCTTCCGGTACCCTTTCCCCGGCGGGCAGACCCGGCAAACCGCCTGCTTTTACTTTAAAAACCAGTATATTCTGGCAACACACCCGTTTTGTCTCATCCCCTGACTCATGCAGACACACCCTTTTTTCAGCCCTGCCTTTATTGAAACGCTCATGCAGCAACGGATGCCTGAGCAACGGATCCGGGTACAGCATTGCGAGCCGCTACCCATCGACAACTCGGCCAGTATTCTGGTTACCCTCACTGCCGGTATTTCGGATAAACTGATCGGCCACTTTGCCTTCCGGGTTCATTTTACGGTTGATGGTCAGCCCCGTAGCCGGAAGATGGTGATGAAAATAAAACCGAACGGCGATAAGATTGCCGGTATGCTAACCGGCCTTGCGCAGCTCAGCGGTGAGCCCCTGGCAAGTACTTACCCGCCGTTTCAGGCATGGACAGGTTTTCAGCATACGCACATGCGCGAAACGCTGGTGTACCGGCACCTGACCTCACCCATACTGCCGGCTATTTTCGGCGTCCATATTGATCCGGTCAATGACCTGTATATCATTCTGATGGAATATCTGGATGAGGTAACACTGATGAATTCAACCATGACGCCGGACCGGTGGACCGATACGCATATCCGGACGGCCTTAACCCAACTGGCGGCCTGGCATGCCAGCTACCTCCGCCAGCCCCTGCCCTTTGCTGATGCGTTCTGGAGCGATGCGCCGTCTGCGGCGTATATGCTGCGCCTGCGGCCGCTCTGGCAGGCCCTGTTCAATCAGGCCGTGAGCCGGTTTCCCGATCTGTATCCGGCCGGTGAAGCAGGCCTGCTCCAACAGGCCATCGACCACCTGCCAGCCTATTGGGGTGAGCTGGAACAAGTGCCGAAAACGTTCATTCACAACGATCTGAATCCACGCAATACCTGTTTTAAGGAAACGGCAAACGGCCTGCAATTCTGCGTGTATGACTGGGAGTTAGCCACTTACCACATACCCCAATACGATGTAGCAGAGTTTCTTTGTTTTGTCCTTGATACCGACCGGTATGCCCTCCGCCAGACCTATCTGGAGTTTTACCGTGGTCAGTTGCACGCGCTCACCGGTACCCACGGCGATCCGGCTACGTTCCGGCGTCACTTTGCCCTGGCCGCCCTCGATTTCGGCCTGCACCGGCTGGGCCTCTACATGATGGCCCACAGTGTCAGCCCCTACCCGTTTTTACCGCGCGTTGTGGCCAGCTATCTCAATACACTTTCGCAGTTCCGGACCGACGTTTACGATACGCTTTTTTCGAAAAGTGCGTAACAGGCCGTTTCGTGGGGCAGGCTCTTTGAAAACTGAAGGGAGAAGTTATCGGAACGCATCAGACAGAAGATAACTTCTTCGTAATATTCCTGAAAATGCACCATGCCATACGCGCCCAGAAACGACATCAGCCCTTGTTTCCGGTAAGCCGGATGCACACCTACCGACTTTACCAGCAATGTTTTCCGGGACAACCGGGCATAATCGCGGGCAAAAACAGGCGTTTCGCCCGGACCTGGCGGCAGCGTCTGGTAATCGGGCAGGCAAAAACTCATGGCAACCAGCTTGCCGGTGCTGAAGTCCTGAAAGAGGACGGATGAATGCGGGCAAAGCTTTTCAGCAAAAGCCTGATCATAAAGCCAGTGAAACTGCTCCCGCGAAACGGGCCGGTAAACCGGGTTGGCGCTGAAAATCTCCCCGACCAGGGTATAAATGGCATCCTCATAGTCCTGCCATGCTTCCGGGGTCAGCGGAATACACCGGAACGGCAGCAGCGAAAGAGCGTCCAGCAGGTCTTTCTTCTGCCGGTAAGCCAGCGGAATATCCTCTTTCCGGATGCGGCGGCTCTCAAACCGGCTACTCTCCTGAAACCCGAGCTGACGCAGCAACGCCGGATAATAGGCCGGATTGGCAGGCTCACGGTCAAAAGCCCCCCACGATGGTTCGGTCAGCCGCAGCCGGTAGGCATGAAAGGTGTTGAAATTGACAGGCCCGATCAGCCGTTGCCGCCCCCGCTGCCGGGCATCAGCTTCCAGCAGGGCAAAGGCCTCCCGGTTGGGGTTGGCGTCGTTGGTGGTTTCCCAGAAACCAAAGAAGGCATCAGCCGATGCTTCCGGAAAAATACCGGTCAGCCGGACCGTCTCACCATCGGTGTACAGCACTATTTCATTCCGCCCGGCCTCGGTCAGAAACAACTCTCTGCTATACGAAGGCAGCGGCACGGCGGAGGGCAGGCCCGTTAAGGGCTGCGTCAGTCGGGTAAAGAAACCGGCCGTTTCAGCAGGCCGGAACGGGATACGGTTAATGAGGGTCATGGTATATGCGTCTGATTTCGCCCGTTTGGCCGTTGATCGTCAGCGTCTGACCACTCATGACCGCCCTGGTTAGTCCGTTAATGTTAATGATCGTTGGCAGGCCCAGTTCGCGTAATAAAATAACTGAATGCGACAGCGAGGAGCCTTTTTCAATCAACACCGCCCGGCATGTCGGAAAAAGAACGGCCCATCCCGGATCGGTCCGCAGGGCGCAGACAATTTTACCGGTCACGTTCAGGTCATCCCTCGGATCGGTGATCACAATGGCCTCTCCCGTAACGACACCGGGCACACAACCGGTGCCATACCACGTATCCGGTAATCCAGCACCGGCGGTTTCTTCGGCAACCGGCGGCGACGGCACCACCACCCGTCCGGGCACCTCCTCCTGTTCATAGCGCCGGAATTCATCTTTCCGCTGTCCGGCCAGCGGGGCCAATGAAGCCGTTTGCCCCGCTACCGCCTGCTCAATCTCCTCCTCCGTCAGATAAAAGATATCCCTCTCAGCGGCCAGAACCCCTTGCTGTGTCAGCAACCTGCCCATAGCGACATACAGGGCCCGATACATGCCAAACAAGCGCGTACGCTCCAGCCGGAGCCGTTCACGGTTTTCGATGGCCTGCTGCAACCGGCCCAGGTTTTTCAAGACGCGGTACCGGTGCGGGGCAGCGCGATGCTTAAGTTTATCCGCTAATTCAGCGGCAGCAGCTTGGTGCAAGGTCGTTTGACCAGTGGCAGGCTCGCCGGATATGTCTGCCAGCAGGTAATTCCGCAGGTACTGGTAAAACACCTGCGGAGCCAGCCGCATCGTTTCAGTTTCCAGCTTCAGTTCACCCACGGTGCGGTCGCCGTATTGGTGAATAAACTGCGACACCTGCTCATAAAAAGCAGGGTGCCTTTGCCGGACGTATGCGTGCAGCTGCTCCGGAAAACGGATAATGACGTCACAAAGCGCCGGTTCACGACGGGCAGTAACGGCCAGCCGATGGATGGCCAGCAGCGGCTGCGTGCCCGCTATCTGCCTGTTCCCCGACAGATAGCGGCTCAGAAACACATCCGGTTCCGAAAAACCAGCTTTTTTCAGTTGCCGCACCACGCGGCCGTTTGTCATCATCACATAAAAATCGTTGATGATCGGCACCGACCAGTTGCCAAGCAACCCGCGGTCCAGCCGGGTCTTCTCCTGCCAAAGCGCCTCAGCCGGTAACGCGGTCAGGTCTTGCTGATAAAAGCGGGTATAGTACGTATCAAAACGGGCTTTAAACACCCTGATCGACTGGTCGAGCCGTGCGAAGGCCCATAACAACCGGCCCAGGTTCAGCAGCAGACCAGGGAGCATAGCCAGTTTCCGGCCGGTCGTTTTTCGTATATCCTTCACAAAATCAACCGGTTCGGTAAGGCCCATCATCCGCTCCATATCGGCTTTATTCTGGTTAAATGACGGCAATAGCTGCAACCCCCGATACCAGTTATTGATGTTGTAATAAATCCGGCCCTTTACCAGGCCCAGCAGGTTCCGGACCATGTTTTCCTGCTGCGCGATGGTTTTTCCGGGCAATCCGAGTGCATGCATCGTCTGCCGGTAAACGGTCGCATAGGCGCGGCTCGCAAAACTAAAGGTCAGCGGTGTGGTGACGCCACAGTAGCTTTCCTGAATATTGGCGTTGTCGTAGACCACGATTTCCGGAATAGCCTGCGTTACCGGTCGCGACTGCACGATAAAAACAGCCTCCCGGGTCACGGCAAACTCAATATCCTGCGGAGACCCGAATACCTTTTCGATCTGTGTACCAACCGCAAAAAGAGTCGCTAACTGCGATGGAGTCAGGCAGGGCTGTTGCTGTATCGTTCCGGCGACGGCTTCGGTCCGGAGGCCCTGGTACAGACCCGCTACCAGCTGTGTGGTTTTCGTAGCCAGCCGCTGCCGGTGAAGTACCCCGTTGGCCTTCAGCCAGTAAAATTCATCGGCATCAAGTTCGCCCTGCACGAGTCCTTCGCCGAAACCATACACCGCATGGGCTGCCATTTCCTGCGGATAATCGGGAAACGTCGTGAATAAGACCCCGCTGGCGACGGGTGTTATCTGTTGCTGAATGATGACGGCGGGTTGGACATCGGCCGGTAAGCCCTTCTGCCTACGGTAGGCTAAGACCCGCTCTGAATAGCCGCTGGCGGCACAGGCCGCCACGGCCCGGCAGACCGCTTCCGGTGTTTTCAGGTTCATAAACGAATCCATTAGCCCGGCAAACGTATGCACCTGTCCGTCTTCACCGGCCATTGACGACCGTACAACCACCGGTTTTTCCGGAAAACCCCATTTACGAAGTATGTGCGTAATAGCCGCCTGGTCTTCATCAGCCAGGGTAAAGGTGGTTAGTGTTTCGCGGCGCCTGTCGCTGGCATCCGGCGGCAGGCCGGCCAGCGACGGAGCAAAGGTCTCGGCCGGAATCACCAGAAATGGCGGAACCGGTACGCCAATGGCCTGCAACCGGTACAGGCCCTGCGCTTTGCCGCCAATCGTATAATGAGATGGTGTAGCCCTTTCGTATATAATCATCTTAGCCCGATGTTACAGGTTGACTACCAGTATCACAGACAAATAGCTCGTCAGCATAAAGAGCGAGACAAGCAATCCGGCTGTTTTCAGTTTTTTTGCGGCAGGCCGGCGGATAGCCTGCGTGTATACGATGAACGTCAGTCCGTACAAACCGCCGATCAGCCCAAACGGAAACAGCGGGGCCTGGAGCAACGCCAGCAGATAAAACTGCACGCCGACACCCGCCAGCAACACCAGCAGCACGCTGACAATGGCCGGGACATACCCCATTGTTTTTGTGTACGAATCGACCAGCGGACGTTCATCTGCCGGAATATACAGCTTTCGGGCTAGTTCAAACGAAAAGCCGCTCAGCACGCTCAGTCCTACCAGGAGCCCCCATGCCTGCCACGCCGCCCCCCATGGTACGTAGGCCGACCAGATCCAGTTGATCACGAACGGCATGATCAGCATATGGCTGACGGCGTACAGGACCAGCCGTTTTTTCAGAAAGGCGCTTACCAAAAACTCGTACCGCATCAACACACTATATCCCAAGGCCAGCCCCCAAGCCAGTAGGGTGACCGGCCCCTGATACAGAGACCAGCTTCCTTCAACCAACCCACCGGCCATCGATAACCGGATCAGTTGCGGCAGGGTCACCCGCCCCGACTGCAATACCCGGTGCGGATGATTGATACGATCGAGGTCATAATCTTTAATCTCATCGAATACCCGTAACCGGAAGAAAAAAGAAATCACCGCCAGCATGCCCCAGCAGGCGATACCTGTGGTAGCCGGATGGGCAGGCAAGGGGGTGAAAAAACGGGCAACGGAATACACCGTTAAAAAAAGAATGGCAAACAAAGCCATGTTAACGAGCGGGAAACGCTCGTTACTGTAAGCCATCAGATGGTTTAGCTTCATAGCGGTAAAATTAATCAAACCGGTTACCGAAAACTCAATTCAAACTATCTTAAGGTTAATATTATACACAAATCGTTACTTATGGGCGCTAAACGGGGACGATTTATGCTTACTTTTAATGCATGATTCACCATTTATATCACTTACGGTATTATTTATTGCTCCTCACCCTGGTGTGTTGTGTATGGCTCTGGCCGGGCATCCGGTCGGCGGTACAGGTAGACAACAGCCTTACCGTCTGGTTTCAGCAGGACGATCCGGCCCTGGTCCGCTACCAGCAGTTTCAGGAACGCTTCGGCAACGATGAAGTTGTGATTGCGACGGTTACGGCACCGGAATCGTTGCTCACCCCGGCCCACCTGCATACGCTTATACGCCTGACCAGTGCCCTTGAAACCTTACCGGACGTTGACCAGGTGATCGGCCCCGGAAATATGCAGATTCCGGTAAAGGGCGCACTGGGTATCGATAGCGAACCCCTGCTGACCGACACCACATCCGCAGCCACGCTGACGGCCCGTTTACGCTACCGGCCTACCCTGCGGCAACAACTCTTTAACGAAGACTACACCACGGCGCGTCTCCTGATTGTGCTGAAAAAAATTCCTGATTTCGATACCCGGCGTGGCCGGATTCTGACCGGTATACAGCAGACAGCCCGCCGGTATATCGGCAGCGAACAGTGGCACGTTGGTGGCATCGGGATCATCTACACCGGTCTTAATACACTTTCGCAGCAGGATTTCGGTTTTTTTCTGGGCGTTGGCTACCTGTTTATGCTGGCGCTTTTCCGCTGGATTTACAAACGTCCGGTCCTGATACTGTACGCAGTAGGTATCATCACGTGCTCAACGTATCTGACGCTCGGCCTGTATGGTACGCTGGGATACCGGCTTAATCTGATGACGGTATTGCTGCCGATCATCATCGTGTTGCCGGGCGTGATGGATGCCATCCATGTCATCAACGAACGCAATCAGCTGGCCACACCCCGGCAAACGGCGAAGGAAAGTGCCCTGGCGGCGCTGACGCACGTTTTCCGGCCCTGCCTGTTTACGGTATGCACGACTGCCACGGGATTCCTGACCTTACTGACCAGCCCCATGGCGATTCTGCAAACGTTCGGCGTCTTTGCCGCACTGGGTATTGTCCTGTGTTTTGTCTTCACCTACCTGCTCGGTGTCATTTTGCTACCCCTGAGCCCGCCCGCACGGGAACATACGGTCGTAACGGGTCAGTTGCTGAGCCGGTTGCTCTTTTTTGTCAGTACGCATAAAAACGCCTTTTTGAGCCTGTCGGCGGTCCTGATTCTTGTTTTCGGTGCGGGTATCAGCCGCCTGCGGATCGACACCTATACACTGGGGTACTTCCCGGCAAATCATCCTGTGGTCACCGACCATGTGGCCATGCAGAAAAACTGGGGGCCCTATATCCCGCTGGAATTGCTGGTAGAGCCGAAAGCAGGGTATACGCTTCAGAGCACACAACTGGTCAATGCCGCCCGCATCTTTGCCGATTCGGCGGCACGCATCCCGGGCGTCGGGCAGATTTTCGGGTTCTTCTCGCTTTACCAGAGCGGATTTGAAGGACTCTACGGTCAAAAGGGCGTACGCTACCTGCGCAGTCAGTCGGCGGTTAACGAGGTACACCGCCGGTTAAGGCTACAATACCCGGCACTAGCCCGGACCTTTATCCACGATTCGACGCAGACAGGCCGTATTACCGTTTCCGGCGCGATGATGTCGGCCCGAATGCTGACCGGAAAGATGGACACCCTCATGCAGCTGGCCAACCGGACAATAGGCCCTTACGCGACCGTTAACGCCAGTGGTTATCAGCCCATGTATGCCGGCATCGTGCAGTACGTGACCAGCTCGCAGGCCAACAGTCTTCTGCTATCCTTTGTGACAATTTTTGTGCTGGTATGGTTATTTATCCGCGATTTCAGGCTGGCTGCCCTCACCGTCATTCCCAATCTTTTTCCGGTGTTGGTGATGATGGGCCTGATGGGCTGGACCGGCATTACCCTTGATACCGCCACGGCCAGCATCGGGGCCATTGTGCTTAGCTTCTGCGTCGACGACTCCATCCATTTTATCTATACCTACAAAACATGCCGGCAACAGAACAACTGCCCCGAACGCGCCCGCATGACAACCATAACGCACATTGGTCCGGCCATTGTTCAGACGGCGGCGGTGTTGTTTGCCGGTTTTGCGCTTATGATGTTCGGCAGCCTCAAAACGGTACAATATTGGGGCATACTGACTACGGTGGCGATTATCGGTGCTCTTTACGGGGAATTAATCATTTTCCCATTGATCCTGGAACGATTTGACCGCCGTTAGGGCACAAGCCTCAATTTCCTGGAACACAATTCCCGAAATTGTGTTTTTCTGATATGAAAGCGTTTATCCGGGCCCTCAAATGGGCATTATATACCATTCTTTTTCTGATCGTGGCCGGCATCGGCGTTTCCCGCTTTATTGTGTTGCGGGACAGCGACGCCGACCTTATGGACGAGTTCAGTCAGCAGCGGATTAAGCCGTCGATCCACCGCTACCAGGTGGGAGACCGGACCATCCGGTTTATGGAAACACCGGCCGACACCACCAAACCCACGATTATTTTCGTGCACGGTGCGCCCAGCTCGCTCTCTTTCTTCAATAAGTTCTTTGCCGATACCAACCTCGTCAACCATGCCCAGCTGGTGTCGGTTGACCGGCCGGGCTACGGCTACTCTGATTTCGGGCGGGTCGAAACGTCGATTGTCCGGCAGGCAGAACTACTCCAGCCACTCATCGACCGCTATAAAAAAGCGCCGTTTCTGGTCGTGATCGGGTCGTCATACGGCGGGTCAGTGTCGGCCCGGCTGGCGATGAATAACCCGAACGTGATCGACCATGTAGTGTTTGTCTCGTCGGCGCTCGGTCCGGGTCTGGAACGAACCTATGGCATCAGCCACTGGATCGACAAACCGCCCCTCCGCTGGCTGGTTTCGCCGTTTTTGCTGCTTGCTAACGACGAGAAACTGGCGCACCGGAAAGCCCTGATGGACATCCTGCCCGACTGGCCCAACATCACGGCATCCATTACGATGCTCCACGGTCAGCGCGATGATCTGGTGTATCCGACCAACGTCCGGTTCGCCCGTCAGCATCTGGTCAATGCAGATGTCAAGGAATTCATCCTCCCCGAAAACCGGCACGACATCGTCTTCAACAAACGGGAGTACATGACAGACATTATTCTGGACATTCTGAGTAAGTGGCATATTCAGCACAAGCCGAAAGACATGGTGCAGCAGCAAACTACGGTACCGGTGGAGAAGGGTTCCTGAGGTTGTTCCTCACAACTTTCCGGGGGTTTAAACCCTTCGGAAAGTTGTGGTTTATTTCTCTTTCAGATTCACCAGCGATGAAGCGCGGCTGGCTGGCCTTGGCGGCAAATCGTCGGATTCGGTAGTAGACGCCCCTTCCGTTACGGTATCCACATTCACCGTCGGGACGCCCGGAGCGGGCTTGCGGGCTTTGCCAAACAGGTGGTTAAACGTCCGCGTATACAGGAAGCTGATACCGCCGCCGGTTGTAATCGTGCTGGCACCGGTGCCCTGCGCCATCATGCTTTGCTGGTTCCGGTTATACATTTTGGCCCGCATCCGCCCATCGGGCGTAATCCAGTATTCCAGCGTCCATTCGCCCAGCAGACTCGCCGTGTTGGTCTGCACCTGGCCGTATTGGTTCTGACCGTAGGTAAAACCGCCATCGCGGCTGATCCGGAAACGATCGTTCAGGAAACGGTATGAGAACCGGAGCTGGAGGTTGTTAATCAGGTTATCGTTTTGGGCGTTGCTGGTAAAGCCGCCGAAGGATACGCCAATGTCCAGATTCTCGTTCAGATTCGACGCCAGCCGGCTGATCTGGTTCGAGAGGAGTTCACTCACACTGTTGAATAGCCCGGCCGTGTTGTTCTGGCTGTCGAAAAAGCCGGAGCCTTCGGGCATCAGCTGGTTAAACAGGAGCAAACTGCTCACCTGCCGCGTCAGTTCCTGCTCGTTGCTTTGCAGCTTGGTTTCGAAAGCCGTTACCGCCTGCCGCGACTCTGCCGACGCCGGATACTCCTTCACATCAATGTCGTAGGTAATACCGGGCTGCAACAGATCCCCGTTCAGTTTAATCAGCAGATCGACCGGATACCGGCGGGTGTTCTCCGCCGAGCGGGTATCGCCGCTGGTCGACGGACTCGTAATGCTGTTCAGCACGGGTGCCAGCGACGTGTACTGGGTATAAACCGCTGTCACATCCAGCATGGCCTTGTATGGATCACCGGTCCAGGTAATGCGGCTGTTCGGCCGGATCTGAAACCGTTTGTTAATGACGTTTTCAAAGGTAAAGGTGTAATCCCCCCGGTCGATGGAATACGCCCCTGTCATCGAGAAATCGCCTTTGGTGTCAATCTGCATGGCAACCACGCCGTTGCCGTATGATTTGATAATATCGCCGGTCTGCCGGTCCAGCTGGATTTCGCAATACGCATCCGGCGTAATGTTGAAGGTAAAGTCCATCAGGATGCCTGACAGATCAACCGTCGATGTGGTCGAAGGCGTTGGTTTCGTTGTGCTGGCGACAGGGGGCGCAATGCCTTGCCGGTTCTGGGCACGGTTTACAAACCGGATCACATCCTGCGAGGCCACGCTGGTGGCTCCGTCGAACGGAATGTAAATTTTTGTACCCTTATTGCTGGTCACATTCGCCCGGATGGTCAGGTTATCGATTGGGCCGAAGAGTTCGGCTTTACCCGTCGCGTAGGCCACCCCGTAGAACATGTCATTGTCTTTGGCCGTCGTATTGAGAATCCGGAAGTTTTTCAGATCAGCGTCGAAACGCACCTGAAAATAGCGGAAACTGTCATGATAGACCCCACCCCGTACTACAGCGGTATTGCCCTGCGGATCGCGGACCAGAATGCGGCGGGCAATGATCTCGTCAGGGCCAAAGTATATTTTATCGTCAAAACTCAGATCAGCCTTCAGGTAATCGAGGGTTAGTTTACCCCCCTGTACGTCAACCGTGCCCTTCAGGATCGGATCTTTCGGCGTTCCGGTAATGTCAATGGTGCCGTTGGCCACCCCGCCGAAATTCGAGGCGATGTCTTTGGCAAACGGCTCAAAGATGCGCAGATCGGCCCTGTTCAGTTTTGCTTTGAGGCTAAAGGCATCCGTTCTCTGATCGGGTGCATACTTGCCGGTCAGTGTCATCAGGTCTGCACCGTCGCGGTTGACACGGGCATCGATGTTCAGGCGCTCGGATGCAGGATCCCAGGTTACATCGCTCGTTACGTCGCCGATCCGGAAGTCATCATAACTAAGGTCAATGATTTTGCCGTTGCTTTCGACAATGGCGGTCTCGTACAGGTTCCGGATGGTGGCCATACCGTTCAGCGTTCCCTGAATACGGGTATTGAGCACCGGATCAAGCGTTTCCAGAGAAAAGTTATTGGCCCGCACCTGCAGCATCTGCGATGAGTCGCGGGAGATTTTACCCACTGCCGAAATCAGCTGGTTCCCGTTCAGGGCCGACACATTCCGGAACGTAATTTCATCGCCCACTTTCCGGATCAGGCTTTGCGGATTCAGGCTCCAGTCGCTTTCGAGCAGGTGAAACTGTGCCCGCTGGAAGGTCATATCGATAGCGTCGCCTTTAAACCGCATTTCGCCGTGCAGGTCGGCGCGGTTGGTGCTGTTCTGTTGCTGGATATTGCCGCGGAAGTCAATATGGTCGACATCCCAGGTGGCGTCGATAACCAGTTTTTCAGTCGGAGCCATAGCACTGAACTGCTGCTGCTTCGACGAAAACTCCACCGATGCCAGCACGTCCTGGCCGGTCGTAAATTTTGAGGTGGTCAGTTCGGCCTCGCTTTCGCCCAGGTATACCGAGCCTACCCGTACGGAGTCGGTGTGTACATTAGCCGTAAACAGGGTTGTATTGTCGACCGACAGCTGTCCTTCGATGCGGGTGCCGTTGGCTACCTGTACCGAAGGGTCCAGGAAGGTAACGAGTGGCCGCACCTGCTTGGCCAGAAACCAGTAATCGATCTGATAAGGCGATACCGGCTTTTTGTTTATCAGCTGCTGTTTTCGGGCATAGTATGTCTGCCGGGTAGCCACATCCCCCATGAAATAGAGTTCGTATTCATGCCAGAGCCGAGCCAGATCGTCGACAGTCTGATTAGGCAGGAAATTGCCTTTTACCTGCGCAATCAGGAAATCAGAATTTACGAGCAGATGCCGTCCCGACGGCCGGATCACCGACACGACCGATAGCGTATCAACCGGCAGATTCCGGCGGTTCAGGCTGAGCAGACCGTTTTTGAAGAACGCCTGGCCTTCAAATTCGTCGAGGGTATTGCCCTGCATCTGTACGTCCAGCTCCGTCTTTACCACCAGCGAATCCGGCATCAGTCCCAGTGCCCGCAGGTCGGCATGCAGCACCGCGCCCCGCAGGTCATAGCGGTTTGTTTTCTGATTGGTTGCCGAACCGCTCAGGTCGCATTCGCCGTCCAGGTAAAATTGCAGATTCGGGTCGCGCAGGCCGACGTGGCCGTTGAAGAATGCCTTTTGCAGGTTGCCCCGCACCACCAGATTCCGGTAGTCGTAACCTTGTACGCCAACCTGCTCAAATACCCCGTCGACATCCACATTGGCTTTATCGACCGACAGGCCGCGTCCCGAAATCCGGCCGTGGCCGTTGATGGTCTGGAACAGTTCCGGCCGGTCGATCAGCGCTCCCAGTGCCAGGTTTTCGGCTTTCAGGTCGGCCGAATAACTAGTTTGCTGCACCGGCTTTTTCACCGTTTCATCCGCCAGTTTCAGATCCAGTTTGCCGAATACATTCCCCAGCGCCGTGCGGAAATTGCCCGACGTGTGGAAATTGTCAAACAAGCCGGTAAACCGCGCATCGAAGTCGACGGTGCCGAGTTTCTGAACCGTATGATTAAAGCCTTCTTCGGGGTAGTATTGGCGGATATCGGCCATGTTTACCTGCGACGGATGAAACCAGAAATCGACCTTCAGCCCTTCTGTTTCGGGCAGGCCCTTGAAGCCCAGTTCGCCCCGCAGGCGGCTGCGGAAGCCGGGACCGAAGCGCAGGTCTGTCCGGCTGATGCGGAAATCCTTGACGGTTCCGTTGAACCAGCCTGAAAGCAGCCATGTTTCCCGCAACTCACGGATATAGTCGGAGAAAAAGCCCAGATCCGCCGACGACACGCGGCAGTTTTCCAGGTTGCCCTGCATCAGTACACGGTCGTTGTATTCGCCGAAATCACGCGGATGGTCGTAGAGGAAAACAATGTGATCGCGCACCAGCGAGTTGCCGATCCGTGCGGTCAGCTCAGCCATTTCCATTTTTTTGGCGCAATACAGAAACTTTGTATCCATCCGGTGCACGGTCAGCTTCGAGTCACGGTCGACCGTCCGGAGTTTGGTTACGTCAAGCGCAATCGTATCGCCGAGCGCCAGAAAGTTGCGGACATTGCCGTTTAGCTTTTCCAGCGTAAAGTGATTATAATCAAAGCTTTTCGGATCGTTCATCAGCTTTTCGCGCGGGTCGTCGTAGGTAAATTTCCCGTCGATGACCGTTGCCTTGCCGATGGTAAACGGTACGTTGTTGTCCGGCCTGTTTGGTTTATCAGGATCAGCCGCGAGCAGGTTTTCGATATTGGCAATAAACTCGTCGATATTGAGATCGCCCGTTTTCGGATTTTTAATCAGCCGGACGTCCGGCTGATAGAGCAGCACTTCATCAATGTGGATATTGTGCGCCGAGCTGTCGATCAGATTCTGCAGATTGTAATCGACCTCCAGCCGGTTAACGGTGATCATCGGCCGGCGTTTGAGGTCCAGCACGCTTACCCCT
The DNA here is from genome assembly GCF_001870735.1 of Arsenicibacter rosenii. Classification (GTDB taxonomy): domain Bacteria; phylum Bacteroidota; class Bacteroidia; order Cytophagales; family Spirosomataceae; genus Arsenicibacter; species Arsenicibacter rosenii. Next base: position 21,427 of record NZ_MORL01000020.1, read on the forward strand.
TCCATCACCAGCGAATCAAACCAGCGGATATACACGTGTTTGAAATGAATCGGATGATCCAGTTTCTCAGACACATAATCGGCCAGCCGGTTTACCACTACCGTCTGCACCGCCGGAATCTGCAGGCTCACCGCCACCGTCACCAACAGCAATACAACTGACAATGTCAGGTAGAGCAGCGATTTCAGGAAAACGGAAAAAAACGAGCGCATTTTCGGGTGTTAAACAATGATGTATCTTCTACTCACTTTTAGACAACAAAACCTTCGCAAAAGTTTAGTCAATCCGGCGGTTGTAGCCGCTATTTATGCTTTCAACCTCCTGCTGCAATAAACATTCCAGGAGAAGCCTTAATTTTGTGTCATGACAATTTTAGCCATTGAATCTTCTTGTGACGAAACATCGGCTGCCGTTTTAGTAAACGGTAACATCTGCTCGAATGTTGTTGCTGCGCAACTGATTCATGAACAATACGGAGGAGTCGTTCCGGAGTTGGCCTCCAGGGCCCACCAACAACATATTGTACCGGTTGTAGAACGGGCCCTTGCTGACGCAAAGGTACCGAAATCTGCGCTTAACGCCATAGCTTTTACCCGCGGGCCGGGTCTTTTAGGGTCATTATTAGTAGGCACCTCGTTTGCCAAAGCCATGGCGCTCGGGCTGAACATCCCGCTGATTGAGGTAAACCACATGCAGGCCCATGTGCTGGCTCATTTCATTGATGATCAGAGCGGAAACTGGTCGCCGCCCAAACTCCCGTTTCTGTGCCTGACCGTCAGCGGCGGGCATACGCAGCTGGTGCTGGTCAAAAGTCCGCTCGACATGGAAATAATCGGTCAGACGCAGGACGATGCCGTAGGCGAGGCGTTCGACAAATCGGCCAAGCTGCTGAACCTGCCGTATCCGGGCGGGCCGCTGATCGACAAGTATGCACGGCAGGGCAATCCGCTGGCATTTCCGTTCCCGATGGCCGAAATGCCGGGGCTGGACTTTTCGTTCAGCGGCATCAAAACGGCCATTATGTACTTCCTGCGCGACAACCTGAAAACGAATCCCAATTTCATCGACGAAAATCTGGCCGATATCTGCGCCAGTATCCAGCACACGCTGGTTCAGATGCTGCTGGGTAAGCTGAAGCGGGCGGCCCGAGAAACCCGTGTCCGCGACATTGCCATTGCCGGCGGGGTGTCGGCCAACAGCGGTCTGCGCACAGCCCTGCAAACGCTCGGCGACGAACAGGGATGGCGGGTGTTTATCCCCCGTTTCGAGTACTGTACCGACAATGCCGCGATGATTGCCATGGCCGCTAAATTCAAATACGATCAGGGTGATTTTACCAGCCAGGCCGTCAGTCCTATGCCAAGAATGGCGTTTTAGATTGACCCCATCCCCGACCCTCCCCCTGACATCAGGGGAAGGGGACAGACCCGTTTGCCGGCAAACGGGTCTGTCTGTTAACATCACATTTTCGTTATTGACCGGACGCCCTTTCACTCTTTCGCTTTCTCACTCTTTCGCTCTTTAAAACACATGCCTACTATCCAGGACATTCGTATTTATCCCGTAAAATCGCTCGGGGGCGTTTCGGTTACCGAGGCCGTTGTTGAGGAAAAAGGATTCCGCTACGACCGGCGGTATATGCTGGTCTCGCCAAACGGGATTTTCATCACTCAACGGTCGTGTCATCAGATGGCACTGGTAGATGTGGCGCTGACCGGCAACAGCATCAAGGTCTGGCACCGTCATGCGCCCGACAATGTGTTTAACCTCCCGCCCGAACCCGCCGAAACCCCGTCGTCGGCCAGCATCAACGTCACCATCTGGGACAGCCACGATGTGCCGGCTACGATCCTGAGCCGCGAGGCCGACGAGTGGTTCAGCCAGCTGCTGGGGCAGCCCTGCCATCTGGTCTTTATGCCCGAAACAACACGCCGGCTCATTGATGCGAAATATGCCCGAAACGAAGAAGCGGTCAGTTTTGCCGACGGGTACCCGTATCTGATCATCGGCCAAAGCTCGCTTGATGATCTGAACAGCCGCCTGGCTGACCCTGTCACGATGACCCGCTTCCGGCCCAACATCATCGTAAGCGGAACACCCGCCTACGACGAAGATACCTGGAAACGTTTTCAGCTGGGCAAGGTTCCGTTCTACGGCCCGAAACCCTGCGCGCGCTGTGTGCTGACAACCATTGACCCCAACACCGGCGAAACCGGCAGGGAACCGCTCCGGACGCTGACCCAATACCGCAAGTGGACCAACAAGATTCTGTTCGGTCAGAACGCCATTGCCACCCAAACCGGTGTCCTCCGCGTCGGCGATGAATTGACGATACACGAAAAAGGCGAGGCGTTGGTATAAGATCTTTAAACGTTTGACCCCTATGGGGTCTTGTTTGCGGGCTTTGCAGACAGCAGACGGCTGTGCCTGACACTAACATTATAGACGCTACAGGAATCAAATACCTGTTCATAATACTAATTTTACAGACTCCGTAGGAGTCAAACGTCTATAACAGACTCCGTAGGAGTCAAACGTCTATAAACAGACTCCGTAGGAGTCAAACGTCTATAACATTGCTGAACACCCTGCTCAAAAACGCGTATTACCTGAGTCTGCCCGTCGTATTCGGGGCAGTGCTTTCGCATAAGGCAGCGGCCCGGCTATCGGGTGTTGACTCGCTGCACTGGGCGACACCGATTATACTGGCCCTGGCCGTTTGGGTAATTTATACGGTCGACCGGTTGCTGGATGTCCGTAAGCCCGGCTTCCCGCCCACGCCCCGTCACTTGTTTCACCGGAACCATGCGCTGGTCCTCTGGCAGGCGGTCGGCGTGGCCGCCTTACTGGCCCTTATCCTGACCTTCTGGTTGCCTGTGGCGGTCTTAAAATTCGGCGCTGTGCTTTTTCTGATCTGCGGCCTGTATATGGGGCTGGTGTTTAAACTACCGGCCCACCATCCCGCTTTATTACTAAAAGAACCCCTTGTTGCTCTGCTCTATTCGGCGGGGGTCTGGGGTAGCGTCTGGACGCAGCGGCCGGCCATTGGCTGGGTCGACATGACCGAGGCAGCCATGTTTGCCGCCATCGCGTTTCAGAACCTGCTGCTGTTTTCCATTATGGAAATACAGGAGAAGCCACGCCAAACGTCCTTTTCTATAGCAACGGCCCTCGGGCCATCGTTCAGCGATATGATTTTGCGCTGGCTGACGTTTATTGTCGGTATTGCGGCCATGATCATTTGCTTTACCAACAATGATCCCGGCGGCGGTCCGCGGTTTGCCCAGCGGCTGGCCATTATGCTGGCTATTATGAGTACCGTGTTATACGTTATTCAGCGGTATCCGGCGTATTATCTGCGCCACGAACGGTATCGCTGGCTGGGCGACGCTGTGTTCTGGCTGCCTGCCCTGGTCCTTTAATTTGCCCATAACCATGCACATTTACATCACTTTCCGACTGCCCGACGCCGCCCGCGCGCTGGTAGCGGACGCCCTGAGCCCCGACGATGTCTGCATCTGGGGACAGGATCTGCCCGAAACGGAGCGAAAAGCGGCTTTTTTGCAAGCCGACGTGGCATTTGGCAAACCACCCGCCGACTGGCTCACCGAAAGTCAGCAGCTGCGCTGGGTGCAGCTGTATTCAACCGGCTTCGACGATTATCTGCCGCTGTACCGGAGCGGGCAGCGTCCGGACGTAATCATCACCAACCTGAAAGGCTTTTTTGCCCAGCCGGTTGCCGAGTCAGCCATTGCCGGCCTGATGGCGTTGTATCGCCGGATCGACGAACTGGCGCGGCTTCAGACGCAGAAAAAGTGGGTCGGCGGGGCGATGCGCCCAACGATGCATCTGCTGCACCGCAAACACGTGCTGGTGCTCGGTGCAGGCGCTATCGGCCAGGCCATTCAGCAGATTCTGAACGGTTTCGACTGCACGGTTACGTTTGTGCGGAACAGCCAGCCCCCAACCATGGCCGACCTCGACGCGCTCCTGCCTTACACCGACGTTGTGATCAGTGTATTACCGGAAACAACAGAAACGGCCAACGTTTTCAACGAAGCACGCTTTGCCCTCCTGAAACCGTCGGCGGTGATTGTCAACGCCGGACGCGGGTCGCTGATTGACGAAGACGCCCTGCTCATCGCCTTGCAAAGCGGTCAGCTGGCCGGAGCCGTTCTGGACGTTACCCGTACCGAACCATTGCCGGCCGACAGCCCGCTGTGGCACTGTCCGAATGTACTCCTGACCCAGCACACCGGCGGCGGTTACGACGAAGAAGATATGGACAAACTAAGGGTATTCCTCAGAAATTTTGTCAAGTATAAAAAAGGACTGCCGTTAGACAATATTGTTGACTTTGACCGAGGGTATTGATTGACCAAATTCTCATCTTATACACGCCGCCTGTCCTGACCCGGAAAAGGCTTAAGGACGGGCGGCGTGAGGAAAAACATAATCCGATTAACACTAAACCCAATGCAAAAACTAGTTTTCCCGATTGCACTGGCGGCAATGCTGTACATGAGCGGTTGTCAGTCGTCCAACAAAACCACGGAAGAAACGGCCGCTACCGACTCGACCCAAACCAGCACCGCTATGACTACCGCCCAGCTACCGGATGCGAAGAATTTCGAAAGCGACATCGACGGTAAAAAAACAGCCCTGTATGTCCTGAAAAACAAAGACATCCAGGTGGCGATCACGAACTATGGCGGCCGGATTGTCGGGCTGCTGGTACCGGACAAAAACGGCAAACCAACCGATGTGGTCATTGGCTTCAACAAAGTTGGTGACTATCAGAACGCCGCCGAGGTATTCTACGGCCCGATCATCGGCCGGTTTGGCAACCGGATTGCCAAAGGTCATTTTACCCTCGACGGTAAAGAATACACGCTGGCAACCAACAACGGCGCCAACCACCTGCACGGCGGTCCCGGCGGTTTCCATGCCCGGGTATGGGATGCCAAACAGATCGATGACAAGACCCTGGAGCTGAGCTACGTCTCGAAAGACGGCGAAGAAGGCTATCCGGGCAATCTGACGGTAAAAGTCGTTTACTCGCTGACCGACGATAACGGCCTGAAAATCGATTACACGGCCACGACCGACAAAAACACGCCGGTTAACCTGACCAACCACGCCTTCTTCAACCTCAACGGCGAAGGCTCCGGCACGATCAACAACCACCAGCTAACCCTTTTTGCCGACCGCTATTCGCCGGTTGACTCAACGCTGATTCCGCTGGGTGAGCCGGCACCCGTTGCCGGTACTCCGTTTGACTTCCGCAAGTCAACGGCCATCGGCGCCCGCATCGGCGAGCAGAATGAGCAGCTGAAATTCGGCGGCGGATACGATCATAACTTTGTGCTCAACAAAACCGGCAACGGTATGACCAAAGCCGCCGAAGTAATCGGTGACCAGTCGGGCATTAAAATGGATGTGATGACCACCGAACCGGCGATTCAGTTCTATGGCGGCAACTTCATGACCGGCAAAGACACCGGCAAGTATGGCAAACCGTTCAACTACCGCGAGGCCTTGTGTCTGGAAACACAGCACTACCCGGACTCGCCGAACAAGCCGTCGTATCCGACAACGATACTGAAACCGGGTCAGACGTACCGCCAAACCTCTGTATACCTGTTCTCAACGGTGAAGTAATCTCTTAACCACGGAGTGTCACGGAGTATCACACGTATAAACGACAAAACGCAGTGGGACTCCGTGAAAACTCCGCGGTACTCTGTGGTTTAACCCTTTCCCCTTTTATGAAACGCATATTGCTTTTACTGGCATTCGTCTGCCTGACTCTATCCCAAACCTACGCCCAGCAAGGTCGCTGGACGGCTGAGAAGGCTAATGCCTGGTATGCCAGACAACCCTTCCTGTTCGGCCCGAACTACAATCCGGCCAACGCCATTAACGAACTGGAAATGTTCCAGGCCGAAACATTCGACCCCAAAACCATCGACAAGGAGTTAGGCTGGGCAGAGTCAATGGGCGTCAATACCCTGCGGGTCTTTTTGCACGACCTGCTTTGGCAGCAGGATCCGGAAGGCTTCAAAAAACGCCTTGACCAGTTTCTGACCATTTGCCAGAAACATAAAATCCGGCCGATGCTGGTCTTGTTCGACTCGTGCTGGGATCCGTTCCCGAAATTGGGCAAGCAGCGCGATCCGCAGCCGGGCATTCATAACTCAGGCTGGCTGCAAAGCCCCGGTGCTGCCGCGCTGACCGATGTCTCGCAGTATCCGCGCCTCGAAGCCTACGTGAAAGGGGTAATCGGTGCGTTCAAAAATGACCAGCGCATCTTGCTGTGGGATTTGTGGAACGAGCCGGACAACACCAACAACAACAGCTACGGCGACGAAAACCTGAAGCAGGAACCGAAAGGTAAACCGGAAATCGTAACCCGTTTGTTGCCGGAGGTGTTCCGCTGGGCACGCGCCGCCGGTCCGACACAACCGCTGACATCGGGCGTCTGGATTCTGTGGGCTGGCCACGATTGGGGTAATCCGGCAAAATGGTCGGCTATGGAAAAAGTACAGTTCGAAAACTCAGACATCATCACGTTCCACAACTACATGGAGCTGCCTGCGTTTGAGAAGTCGGTCAAGGACCTGAAAAAACTGGGCCGCCCCGTGATCTGTACGGAGTTTATGGCACGGGGTGCGGGCAGTAAGTTCCAGACGCACATGCCTGCCGCCAAACGTGAAAAAGTGGGCATGATCTGCTGGGGCTTCGTAGCCGGTAAAACACAGACCAACCTGCCATGGGACAGCTGGCAGAAGCCGTACGTGAACCGCGAACCAGCGGTATGGCACCACGAGATTCTGCGTCCGGACGGTTCGCCGTATGATCCGGCCGAAGTAGCTGCCATTAAGCAGGCAATGGGCAAATAAATATTGAACCATCGTTACGGGGTGAACAGGGTGTTTTTGGCGACCAGGCATCCCGTTCACCCCGTAATCATGTCTAATTTGGCCTTATTGGTCGGATTTCCGTCTTAATTAGTCAACAATCCGTTTAATTTGCCGGTTAGTTGAGCGACTCAAGTACTCAACGTCCATACGTTATGTTGTATCCGCTTACGTTTAAGACCATCTTCAAGGACAAAATCTGGGGTGGCAACAAAATCAACACGATTCTCGGCAAAGACTTCGCGCCGCTGCCTAACTGTGGCGAAACCTGGGAAATTTCGGGAGTCGACGGCAATGTGTCGATTGTGAAAGACGGCGAACTGGCCGGTAAGAGCCTTCAGGAGCTTCTCGAAACCTACCAGGACCAGCTTGTCGGCAGACACGTTTACGAACGCTTCGGCAACACCTTTCCGCTGCTGGTAAAATTCATCGACGCGAACGATGACCTGTCGATTCAGGTGCACCCCAACGATGCCCTGGCCAAAGAGCGCCACAACAGCTTCGGCAAAACCGAAATGTGGTACATCATCCAGGCCGACGAAGGCGCTACGCTGAATTCAGGCTTCAATCGGGAAGTCACGAAGGAAGAATACGTTAAAGCCGTTGAAGACAATACGATTCAGGACATTCTGAATATCGAAGCGGCCAAACCAGGCGATGTGTTTTTCCTGCCTGCGGGTCGGGTGCATTACATCGGCAAGGGCCTGCTGCTGGCCGAAATCCAGCAAACGTCTGACATCACCTACCGGATTTACGACTTCGACCGGACCGACGATAAAGGTCAGAAACGCGAGCTGCACACCGAACAGGCTGTCGACGCGATTGACTACCATTATTACGGTGACTACAAAACGCAGTACGAGAAGGTGCAGAATAAAAGCGTTAACGCCGTAGCCTGCGACTATTTCGTGACCAACGTGCTGAACTTCGATCAGGAGGTCCTGCACGACTATACCGATATCAACTCGTTTGTGATTCTGGTTTGTGTCGGCGGTGGCGTTCAGCTCCAGACTGAGCAAGGGTACAGCCTGAATCTGAAAACCGGCGAATGTGCCCTGATTCCGGCCGACGTGCAACAGATTACCTTAATTCCCGAAGGGGACATGACGCTGCTGGAAAGCTACGTGCCTTAATCTAATCATCACCCTGTTCGGGGCCCAAAAGCCAGCCAATGCCATTATACGAATGGTACTGGCTGGCTTTTTTTATTTCGGGGACGAGGCCGGGCCACTTATTCTGTCAGAAAAACCCGTACCCTGCCGCCTTTTCCCAATGCCGGCATCAATCCGGGCACCCTATCCACTGGATCGGCTATCCGTACTTATAGAATTTTTTTTTGATTTTTTTCAACAAAACCGATGAGATCCCGCCAGCGGGTTTGTCTTATGGATGAGCAAACCCGTACGGGATGCACATTGGCATGGATTTTCAGTACGACACAGTCACCGATTTCGTTAAAGACCCATCGTTCCAGAAATGGGTAATCGACCCGGACGCCGATACCGCCGCGTTCTGGGAAGGCTGGCTGGCGGCAAATCCCGCCCAACGGACAACCCTTCTGGAAGCCCGGCAGCTTATTCTTGATCTGCGCTTCACGACCGACTATGCGGCCAACCGCGCCATGATCGACGTATGGCAGCAGATTCAGGCCGGTAAGGCCGCGTTGCCGGTTATCCGCCCGCTGCGTTACCGGCAACGCAGTACATTCCTGATCGCAGCCGCTATATCCGGTCTGCTGCTGCTAACCTATGCTACCTATCAATATTACACTCGTTCTGAGTCAATTACAACGATCTCAACTCACTATGGAGAAACCAGAACACTTTCCCTGCCCGATGGCTCCGTCGTGACCCTCAATGCCAATTCGCATCTGTCCTTCCCTACCAGCTGGGACACCGGCAAACCCCGTGAAGTCTGGCTGGAGGGAGAAGCGTATTTCCGCGTTCAGGAGAAAAAAGGGACCGGGCAAGCCAGATTCAGTGTGCATGCAGAGCCGGTTACGGTTGAAGTCGTGGGTACGGTATTCAATGTTAAGCACCGGAAAAAACAGGCAAGGGTTGTACTGGAATCGGGCAAGGTGAACCTGCTGGTTCAACAGCCGGGGCAACGCAGGCAGCATGTATTCATGAAGCCCGGCGAACTGGCCGACGTTGACACCCGGGCAACGGTCCGTGTCTGTTCGGTGGATCCGGCCGCCTATACGTCCTGGCAATCCAATCAGCTGGTATTCCGGAAAACTGCCCTGCGCGAGATTGCTACGCAGCTGGAAGAAACCTACGGGTATTCGGTCACATTTACGGATCCGGACGTAGCCGACAAACGGTTTTCAGGAAGCGTACCGTCGCAACAACCTGAGCTACTGCTTATGACACTCAGCAAACTGTACAATCTGAACATTTCAAAACAAAACAATCAGGTAATCATTTCCACGAAACATCTTTAATACAGCCATTGATTCATCGGCTTGTATATCGTAAAACAAAATTAGTCTACTAACTCTATCTTATAGACCAATTATTAGTTATGAAAAACGTTGCCCTCAGAAAAAGTATCTGTTTTTTCCTGTCCATGGCCGTACTCAATGCCAGCGCGGAAAAGGATCAAGCGGTTGCTTTTCAGAAAACCGGATCACGGGCGGTCAAAGAACAACCCGGGCAGAAACCGGTAAAATCGCTGACCCATGTACTGTCTCAGCTGGGCGCTCACTATGGCGTAAGCATCAATTACGACAGCGACCTGCTGGAAGGTAAAACCATAAAAGCAGGGTCTCCGGCAATGAAAACGCGGCAGGAGACCGAACTGGAAGAAACACTTACCGCGCTGCTCACGCCGCTGGGTCTGCGTTACGAAAAGCTTAAAGCTGGTTTTTACCTCATTTTTGCCGAGCGCGACCGGCGTCTGCCAAAGCCAAACAGCACCGAATCAGGATACCCTACGCAGGGGCGTCTTAATGAGGCTCCTGCTCTCCGGGAAGCCCCTGCGTTTCAGGTCAGCGGAACGGTTACTGACGAAGAAGGTCAGGTATTGCCCGGTGCCAGTATCCTCGTGAAAGGAACCAGTAACGGAACCGTTACCGATGCCAACGGAAAATATGTGCTGACGGTGCCGGATGCCGGCGTGACGCTGGTGTTCTCCTACATCGGCTACATTGCCCGTGAACTTCCGCTCAATGGGCAGGCAATCCTGTCGGTGAAACTGGCAAAAGATGTTAAATCGCTGAACGAGGTAGTAGTGGTCGGATATGGCACCCAGTCGAAAACCAACGTCATTGGTTCGATTGCGCAACTCAGCGGCGAAAAAATCAATACGCGGTCGGTGGGGCAGTTATCGCAGGGGCTCACGGGCCAGTTACCGGGCGTAACCGTTATTCAGCGCTCCGGACAGCCGGGAAGCAGCGGGGGCAGCATCCAGATTCGCGGCGTTGGTTCGTTTGCGGCGTCAACGGCTCCCCTGATCCTGATTGACGGGATTCCGGCCAACTCGTTTAACAACGTTGACCCGAACGATGTCGAGTCGGTTTCGGTCCTGAAAGATGCCTCCTCAGCGGCTATTTACGGAGCGCGGGCCGCCAACGGGGTCATTCTTGTTACGACCAAAACCGGCAAACAAGGCAAGATGCGGATCAGCTACAACGGCTATGCCGGCATTCAGAAAATGACCGCTACCCCGCAGTTTGTCAGTTCGGCCGAGTATGCGCAGTTGCTGAACGAGGCCGTTCCGAACTCCTATACCGACGCACAGATTGCCCTCTTCAAAAACGGCACCGACCCAGACAACTACCCTAACAGTGACTTTGTCGCGTCGACACTGAAAAAACAAGCCTCGCAGACGGGCCACAACCTGAGCATTTCGGGTGGTACCGAAAATACGCAGTACTTGCTTTCATTCGGTTTTCTGGGTCAGGCCGGTATACTGGAGCGTAACAACTTCGGCCGCTACAATGTCCGGCTGAACCTGACCAATCAGCTGTCGAAAAAACTCAGACTGACCACCCGCCTGTCGGGCATTCAGTCGCAGGATAACCAGCCGGCGCCCCCCGCCACGCTGGACTTCAACGACATGAGCGGTATCATCAGCAGCACCATCCGGATGCCGTCAATTTATACGATCCGGTACAAAAACGGCGACTGGGGCACGGGCGTATCCAATAAGGGAACAGCGGTTTCGTATCTGCAGAACGACTCTTTTTACAAAGCCAAGAGCACCGATTTAGGCGCAAACCTCCGGCTGGACTATACTCTTATCCCTGACCTGACCGTTTCTGTTCTCGGCGGTTATACCCAACTCAATCAGCGCGGCTCCCGCTTCCTGTCGGCGCAGCGGCTGAATGCAACCATTGCGCTGGGACCGTCTTCGCTCAACGAAACCATCAGCAACAACAACTACCGGACGCTTCAGGCGTTTGCCGACTACAAAACGAATATCGGCGATCATGAAATCGGGGCACTCGCCGGTTACTCGTTTGAGACCGCATTCAGTGAGTCGATGGCGCTGGGCCGGAGCAACCTGCCCAGCAATTCGGTGACGGTCATCAACGCGGGAGATGCCAGTGCGCAGACAACCAGCGGGAGTGCCACCGAGTGGGCACTCGAATCGTATTTCGGCCGGGCGCAGTACAACTACCAGCGAAAGTACCTTGTGGAGGGTGCGGTACGGTTTGACGGGTCGTCGCGCTTTCCCAAAAACCAGAAATACGCCCTTTTCCCGTCGATAGCAGTGGGCTGGCGGATTGGTCAGGAAAATTTCATTAAAAATAACCTGCCGTGGGTCGATGAGCTGAAACTGCGGGCGTCGCATGGTACGCTGGGTAACCAGAACATTGGCTCCGATTACCCCTACCAGAACCTGCTGAATACCGGCTACAATTATCCCTTTGGCGGGGTGATCAACACAGGCGTGGCCCGGACAACCATCACCGACACAACCCTGCACTGGGAATCAACCCAAACCACCGATGTCGGTCTGGAGGCCAGCTTCTTTAAGCGGCTGCTCAGCGTTAGCGCCACCTACTTCGACAAATACACCTACGACATTCTGGTAAGTCCTGCCTCCAGTGTAGCGCAGGTGCTTGGCTTTACGGTTGGTCAGAAAAACTCGGGGCGCCTCTCCAACAAAGGCTGGGAATTTACGCTCGAACACCGCCACAAGGCCGGTAATGTCAACTATTCGATAGGGACAAACCTGACTTACACCAAAAACACGGTACTTGACCTGGGCGTCGGCAATGTGAAGCAACCAAACGGGCTGGTTGGCAACGGCAGTGATCTGTTCATCGGCTATCCGCTGAACCTGTATTATGGGTATGTGGCCGACGGGTTGTTTATCAATCAGGACGACATCAATACATGGGCCAATCAAACGGCCATTGCACCGAATCCGAAGCCGGGCGACATCCGCTACAAGGACATCAGCGGCCCTGAGGGCAAACCCGATGGCAAAGTCGACGCCCAGTACGACCGCACGCTGCTGGGCAGTACCATTCCGGAATTCACGTATGGCATCAATCTCGCTGCCAGCTACAAAGGCTTCGATCTGGGCGTGTTGCTGCAGGGCGTTGGCGGAGTGAGCGGTTACCTCAATAACTACGCAGGCTGGGCACTCTTCCAGAACGGCAATATCCAGAAATGGCAGATGGACGAACACTGGACGGCGGCGAACCCGGACCGTAATGCCGGTTACCCGCGCCTGGAGCTCATTTCCAACACCGGTACCAACAACACCCTGACCTCATCGTTCTGGGTGCTCAACGGCTCCTACCTCCGCCTGAAAAATGTGCAGCTTGGCTATACGATTCCATCCGTAATCACGAAAAAGCTGAACATCGCCACGGTACGCATATATGCCAACGGCGAAAACCTGAAGCTGTGGAGCAATTACCGCAAAGGCTGGGATCCGGAAATCAATACCGGCGGGGCCTATTACCCCATTATGGCAAACTACACTGTTGGCCTGAACGTAACTTTCTAACCTGACATCTTACTGCTATGAAAGCACTGATAACTATACGTACAGTTTTACTCGCACTGCTGCTGGCCGGTACCGGTTCGCTGTGGTCCTGCAAAAACGAATTAGACAAAAGCCCGCTGAGTAACTATGTCAACGAAACCTTCTGGACCAGCGAAAACAATGCCCTCCTTGCGCTGACGGGCGTGTATCGGGGCAATATCCAGATGCTGGCCGCCCCCGGCACCGGCGCTGAGTTTTCGGCAACTGACTGGTGGTCGTACCATGGCCTGATCATGCTCGAGGTCGCCACTGACAATGCCTACGACCGGCGCGGCGATAACTCCGGCATCAACCAGCTGACTAACGGCAATCTGGTAGCGACCAATGCCTATCTGGGCAACTACTGGAGCGCCAGCTATTCGCGCATTGCCCGCTGCAACTACTTCATGGAGAACGTGGCCAAAACCCCGGTTGATGCGGCCAAAGTCAAACGGATGACGGCAGAAGCGCGGTTCATCCGTGCGTGTCAGTATTTTTACCTGTCGCAGACCTTCGGATCGGTGCCGCTCGTAACCCGAACCCTATCGCTGGACGAAGCCAACACGGTAACCAAAGCCACCAAAGCGGAGGTGCTGAAGTTTGCAACCGACGAGTTTACCGCCGTGGCCGGCGACCTGCCACGGGCCAAAGACTTACCGGCAGCCGAACGGGGCCGGGCCACCAGACAGGCCGCCCTGGCCTTTCTGGGAAGGGCGCAGCTGGCCGCCTATGCCTACAACGACGCCGCAACGACCTACAAAACGATCATCGACTTCGGTGACAACCTGATTGACCCGAGCTATCCGAGTTTGTTCAACGGCACCAACGAAGCCAGCCGCGAACTGATTTTTGCGACCCAGTATGTTAAAGACCTCGCGCCCAATGCCATGGACCAGCATTTTTTCCCGGCTGTCAACGGGGGCTGGCACCTGTTCAACCCGCTGGGCAGCCTCGTCGAATCGTATGAGTTTACCGACGGGACACCGTTTTCGTTTACCGATCCGCGCTATTCGGCCACCGACCCGACCGCCAATCGTGATCCGCGCCTACGCTATAATGTGCTGTTTAACCAGCAGACATTCCAGAACATCGCCTACATTACCCATCCCGATTCGACCCGGTCGGCAGATCAGCTGACAACGAGCAAGCAAGCGACCCGCACCGGTTTCGGCCTTCGGAAATACAACTGGGACGGCCTGACCGGCGACCTCCAGAACTCCGGCATCGACCTGCCGGTCATCCGGTATGCGGAGGTATTACTGAGTTATCTGGAAGCCCGGCTTGAATCAGGGGCGGTCGATCAGGCACTGCTCGACCAGACCATTAACCTCGTGCGGGGGCGGTCAGGTGTGGGACTGCCGCGCGTAACAGTCACCAGCCAAACCCAGCTGCGTACCATCCTCCGTCGGGAGCGGCGGAACGAATTAGCGTTTGAAGGCATCCGGTTGTGGGATTTACAGCGCTGGAAAATTGCGGGAGACGTGTTAAAAGGCGATTTTTACGGAGCCGCGTTCCCCAATGCGAAAAATTTGCGCAAAAAGACAGCGACTACCAACGACCCTTACTCCCGCTGGTTTGTCACAACGAAAAATTTCCGGGTCGGGACCGACGAAACATGGCCGATTCCGCAGAGCGAAGTCAACATTAACCCGAACCTGAAATAACGTTTTCACACAAACCCAAACCGCATGAAGCGTCACTTTTTAGCCTTTGCCCTCTTTGTTTTTGCGTTGAGTGCCCATGCTCAGCAAAAGCCCAATATCGTCATCATCTATGCCGATGACCTTGGCTACGGCGATGTCAGCTGTTATGGGGCCACCAAAATCAAAACGCCGAATATCGACCGTGTTGCGGCCGAAGGGTTACGGTACAGCAATGCCCATGCAACGGCAGCCACCTGTACACCATCCCGTTTTTCGATGCTGACCGGCCGGTATGCCTGGCGGAAGGCAGGTACCGGTATTGCCCCCGGCGATGCGGCCCTGCTGATCCCGACGGATAAGGTTACGTTGCCGGGTGTTTTACAGCGGGCGGGTTACCAGACAGGCGTGGTCGGCAAGTGGCACCTGGGCCTGGGCCCGCAGGGTGGCCCGGACTGGAACCACGACATCAAGCCGGGACCGCTGGAGATCGGGTTCAACTATTCGTTCCTGATTCCGGCAACGGGCGACCGTGTTCCCTGCGTGTATGTCGAAAATCACCGTGTCGTCAACCTCGACCCGGCCGATCCGATTCAGGTCAGTTACGGAAAGCCCATCGGCAATGAGCCAACAGGCAAAGACCACCCTGAGTTGCTGAAAATGAAGTTCTCCCACGGTCATGACCAGACGATTGTGAACGGTGTGAGCCGGATTGGCTACATGACCGGCGGCAAAACAGCCCGCTGGGTAGATGAGGAGATGGCAGACCTGATTACAGGAAAAGCAAATGCATTTATCGAAACCCATAAAAAGGGCCCGTTTTTCCTTTATTTCTCGACGCAGGACATTCATGTGCCCCGGATGCCGCACTCACGGTTTGTCGGTAAGAGTGGCATGGGACCGCGCGGCGACGCTATTCTGCAACTCGACTGGTGTGTCGGTGAGCTGATGAAAACACTGGACCGGCTTGGCCTGAAGCAAAATACACTGGTCATCATCAGCAGCGACAACGGGCCGGTAGTCGACGACGGCTATCAGGACGAGGCCGTAACAAAGCTCGGCGGCCATACCCCGGCGGGGCCGTTGCGGGGCGGCAAATACAGTGCGTTTGACGCCGGTACGCGGGTGCCGTTTATTGTCCGCTGGCCGGGTAAGGTAAAAACAGGCCGCTCGGATGCATTGCTGAGTCAGATTGATTTACTGCATTCGTTTGCCGCCCTGACCGGTCAGAAGCTGGCCCCGCAGGAAGCTCCTGACAGCTTCAATAGTCTGGATGCGCTTCTTGGGAAAGATCAGACCGGCCGTGCCTTTGTGGTTGAGCAAGCCCTTAATAATACGCTCTCGGTTCTGAAAGGCAACTGGAAGTATATCGAACCAGGCAACGGACCTGCTTATCAGAAGTTGACCAATACAGAACTGGGTAACCTGCCTAAACCACAGTTGTATGACCTGAAAGCCGATATCGGCGAACGAACCAACGTGGCCGATAAGCATCCGGAAATCGTTGCAGAACTGACCACGCTGCTTCAGTCGGTGCGGGACAAGAACTAGCTTACCGGTACAGACCGGATATACTGCTTCAGGCTGCTTGCCTGAAGCAGCTTTTGCATATATAGGCTTTGCCGGAAAGAGCACTATTGATCAGGATTACCTTTTTTACGTATGCCATTCGCACGTCAAACGAAGATGACAGCACGTTTAACTGACACTCACCCGAATGATCCGGTGCCGGTGCCGCCCGTGCAGACGGGCTATGCCCCGGAACCGGTGAACAACAACCCGACCACCGCCGGCCAGGCCGATGCCTTGCTTTGGAAAGACCTGCAGGCTGGTTCAGAAAAGGCGTATGCATTGCTGTACCGGCGCTATTTCGGCCTGCTGTACCACTATGGCCTGCACCTAAACAACGACGAAGATGTTGTCAAAGACTGTATTCAGGACCTGTTTCTCTACCTTTGGAACCACCGCGAAACGCTGACCGACGTTACGTTCGTAAAACCTTATCTGGTCCGGGCGCTCAAAGGCCGGTTGCTCAACGCCTTCTCAAAAAATGCGCGGTTCGATCTTATGGAGGATGAGGAAACGGTAAGCGGGCTGGAAATCACGCACTCAGCCGAACAGGAGCTGATCGATCTACAGATTTCACAGGAGCAGCAGGACGCCATTGTCCGCGCCCTCGACAAACTAACCGGCCGCCAGAAGGAAGCCGTCCTGCTTAAGTTTTACAGCAACCGCCGGAACGAAGAGATTGCGGCCGAAATGGCGATTTCGCTGGATGCGGTCTATAACCTTATTTATCAGGCCATTGGACGCCTGCGCAATAATGTGGAGAAAGTATATGGCCTCTTGCTGATCCTCTGGAATATGCTTTGATGAGGCCATCAAAAACAGAACCGGACCTCCCTGAAGAAGCCCGGCACTGTGTACATACGTTAGAATTTCAGCGCAACCCCTACGCCCTGCATACCGGGGGTAATGTGTAAGGATGTTGCCTGCTTACTGTTGTATCGGTTAGCTGCCCGACGAAAACTTACTGCCGCACGATGATTTAACCAGAGCGATGTGAGGCCAAGCAATACGCCGCTACCCACCAGGGCCGCACCCGCCTGCCGATCCATAAACCGGTCTCTCCCGTGTCCGTCTCTGCCCGCAGGGTCATTTGCCGGTTGGGTTTGCCGGTCAGGCCTGCCCATCATTCCCCGGTTGTCCCAATGCCCGGCCAGGGCCGAGCCTACCCCCGCACCGATCAGAACTGCCGACGAAATACCTGTTGCCAGTGACCAGTTGCGTAATACACGGCCACGGTTAAACGACTGCCATGCTGCTGACTGCATCTGCATCAGCGACGCGGTCTCCTGCATCGATACCCGCTGCCCGGCTCCTGATTCAAAATGCCGGTTAAACCAGCGGCTTCTGTACCGCAACTGATCGATATCGCGCATGCCGGGTGCCGGCATCGGCCGGTTCCCGCGCATCTCCTCCGGACGCCGCGCCGGGCGGGGCCTGTCATTCCGGGGACCGTTGCCGCCGAATACATCTTTGGTACCATTGGCGTACTTAATCAGAAACACGTCACTTAACGGAGCCGTATACACGGGGCCATCCGGATTAGAGGACTTCTTGTATTTCAGTTCCTGCTGACCGACTTCGAGTACTTTTGCCGGAATCTCGTCTCCGTTGCGCAGGATGATATTGTCCTGTGCGTATGCCGCCGATGCCGACAGCAGTGCTGCTAAAAAAATAAATACCCGCATGGTTATTGGTTGTTGTTATGCCTTACAAAAACACATACGGAACTTCATCATATAAACGCTGCCTGAGCCTGAATAATAATCTGCAACTCAGTACTTACGGATTGGCAAAACCCGCTTCGCCCACCAGCGTCAGCAGCGCCAGCTGAATGGCCTTGTAGCTTTGATCGTCGTAGAACCACTCATTCAGGGCGTGGGCATTGCCGGCCTTACCACCCCGACCTAGTGTGACGGCCGGAACTCCCTTCGAAATCGGAATGTTGGCGTTGGTCGATCCGCGCGATACGGCCGGCGAGGCGCC
This sequence comes from Arsenicibacter rosenii, assembly GCF_001870735.1. GTDB lineage: Bacteria > Bacteroidota > Bacteroidia > Cytophagales > Spirosomataceae > Arsenicibacter > Arsenicibacter rosenii. The sequence continues at coordinate 39,524 of NZ_MORL01000020.1, forward strand.
AAAATAAGCCGTTGCCGCCATCGCCCGCTGAATCAGCGGCAGGTTGTCCGGCAATTCGCCCGAGGGCCGGTCGCCGATTTTCTTAATATCTACCGTCAGCGCCGGACCCATGCGCTTCATGGCGTTGTGCTCCTGCAAGGCCTGCTGTACCGACGCTTTCAGAATAGCATCGACCTGTTCAAGGTTTTCCGGAATTTCGGACCGCATGTCTACTTCCATCCACGACTCAAACGCAATGGAGTTGACCGACGTTCCGCCGCCGATCCGGCCTACGTTGTAGCTTGTGCGGGCCCCGGTGCGGGTATATTTATCGGCCGCTTTTGAAAAATAGTGAATCGCCGAACCCAGCGCATGCTGCGGATTGGCCAGACCGAAAGCGCCCCACGAATGGCCGCCCGGTCCTTTGAACGTAATCCGGTAGCGGTAAGAACCAAGACCCATTGTACTGACACGGCCAATATCGCCGCCGTCGATTGAAATCCAGGAGTCGATGCGGGGACCTTCAGGGCTGAAGAGCTGTTTTACCCCGCGCAGATCGCCCAGCCCCTCTTCGCCTACCGAACCGATAAACAGCACATCCGACTGGGTTTCAATACCGGCCGCTTCCATCGCCCGCAGAACCGACACAACCATGACCAGCCCGCGCGTATCGTCGCCGACCCCGGGCGCATAGAGCGTATCACCTTTGGTTTTTACTTTTACGTTGGTTTCAATCGGAAAAACCGTATCGAGGTGGCCGTCCAGAACAACCACACGGCCGCGCTTTTTACCTTTCCGCAGTGCAATGACGTTGCCCACCTTATCGGTCCAGACCGAATCGGCACCGGCTTCCTGTAGCATCGCTGCATACCGGATTCCCCGTTTTTCTTCCATAAACGGCGGGGCCGGAATCTCGGTGAGCATGATCAGTTCGTCGCGGTTGCGGGCATTCTGATCCAGGATCGATTTGAACGCCGCCTGCACTTTTTTGTTTTTTGCCAGCCCGTCGATCTCTTTCGTATACGACGCCTCGACAGTACCCTTCCGGCCCCCTTCGTCTTCCTGCGCGAGCGCGGGGGTAAAGAGTTGGGTCAGACACAGCGACACGAGGCCGATGGCAATGGTTAGTTTGTTGTGTTTCATTCGTGAGGTCTTGTATGAACAGTTTCACTAAAAAACGGCCGAAACACGACAAAGGCAAGGAACGGGCGGGGGAATCTGCCGCTTATGCCGCAATCGCTTCCCTGACCGATGCAATTTCCCCATTGATGGCCGACACCAGACCGGCAACGACATCGGCATCATGGTTTTCGAGGTATTCCAGCTTGCGGGCCAGGTCGGCAAGCGGCCTCATACCGGCCGTGATGGCCATACCATACAGCTTATGCCCTTCGCTGCGGATCGCCTCCAGACTCCCGGTCAACAGGCCGGGGAGCCGGTTGGTCTGCACATCGTCCAGCTCTTCAACTGCAGCCTGAATAAAGGCGGCGGTCAGGTCAGGGTCACCGCCTGCCATCCGCTCCATTACCGAACGATCAAAAGAGGCCCGGGCGGCCGGAGGAGCCGGTTCAGCGGGTTTATGGTGACTCCATTCACCAAACAGCTTCACGAGCGACTCTTCAACTATCGGCTTGGCCAGGAAATCGTCCATCCCGGCATCCAGACACTTCTGCTTTTCTTCCAGCGTACTGCTCGCCGTCAGCGCAATGATCGGCACGCGGGTTTGTTGTTCCAGGACCCGGATACGCCGCGTCGCATCTATTCCGTTCATGACCGGCATCTGCACGTCCATCAGGATGATGTCCGGCTGTTGTTCCTTCCAGAGAATCAGCGCTTCTGCCCCGTCGGCAGCGGTCAATACCGTGGCATCAGGCAGAATCCGGGCCAGAATCGACTGGACCAGCAACTGATTGATGCGGTTATCTTCTACCACCAGTACTTTCCCGATCTGACCTGCCTGCGGTCTCCCGGCACCGAGATATCCGGGTATTGCAGAACCGGATACGCCCGACGCCGGCAGACCGGTCCCGGGCGTATTCCCCGTTTCTTTGCCGCCTTTTTTCAACCGGCTCAGCACATAATACAGGTCCTGCATTTTGATTGGCTTTACCAACCGGTGCTGAACAGAAAGCCGCTGACTCCCTTTCTGAATCGTTTCATCATTGGCCGAACTATGCAGCAATATAATGGGCAGTCCGTCAACGGTATCGTTAAAATGGGCCTGTATCTTTTCGATTGTTTCGAGCCCATTCATAAACGGCATGTTGTAATCCATCAGGATGGCGTCAAACCGTTTGTTAGTATCGAGAATTTTCAGCGCATCGAATCCATTACTGGCTTCTTCGACCATAATCTGCCGGATCAGCAGCATTTCGCGGAGAATAATCCGGTTGTTTTCATTATCGTCTACGATCAGTACCTGCTTCAGCGTATTGTTGGTATCCCAGACAACGGGATCGCCGTTTTCGGCCTGTAACCAGACATCAAAAAAGAACCGGCTTCCTTTTTCCGGATGGCTTTCCAGCTGCAAACCGCTTCCCATTAAGCCGAGCAGCTTGTTCGAAATAGTCAGGCCAAGGCCCGTACCGCCGTATTTTTTGGTGATCGATACATCTTCCTGCGAAAAGGCATCAAAGATTTTTGCCTGCATCGCCGGTTTAATGCCGATACCGGTATCGCGAACCTCAAACCGGAACAATCCCTGACCATCGCGAAAATCGGTAACGGTTATTTTAAGTTCGATCTCGCCGCTTTCGGTAAACTTCACCGCATTACCCAACAGGTTGACCAGGACCTGTTTCAGGCGTACAGGATCGATGTAAACAAAGCGGGGCAGGTTCGGTTGCAGGTTCAGCAGCATTTCCAGCCCTTTGTTCTGCACCTGATAGGTGATAATATCGGCCGCCTGACTGCTGATTTCGTAAATATCCGACCGCGACTCGTCGAGTTCCAGCTTGCCGGACTCAATTTTTGAGAAGTCGAGAATGTCATTAATAATCCCGAGGAGCGTATTGGCCGACTGGTTGACAATCGACAGGTATTGCCGCTGGGTTACGTTCAGATCCGTTTTCAGGAGCAGGTCCGAAAAGCCGATGACACCGTTCAGCGGTGTCCGGATTTCATGGCTCATATTGGCCAGGAACTCCGATTTGGCTTTACTGGCATTTTCGGCCAGTAGCTTGGCGCGTTTGAGTTCTTCGCGCTGCGCACAGAGTTCGGTAATATCCTGCGTAAACATCATGATCCCCCCGATTTCTCCGTTGTAATCGTACCATGGCCTTACCTCCCAGCGTAAATGCTGATTGTGGTCCCAGCCGGGTGGTTGCCAGATGTCTTCCTCGCATTTTTCAACGGCTCCCGCCAGACAGCGCTGGTGAATGGCTTTCCAGTCGTCGGTGATATTCGGGAAAATCTCATAATGAGAACGGCCGATAATGTCCTGCGTAACTTTATATTCCTCCAGCCACTGCTTGCTGACGGCCAGATACCGGATCTCTTTATCGAGCATGGCAACGGCTGCGGGTGCGTGTTCAACAAAGGCCGACAACCGCATTTTCTCCCGTATAAGCAGCTGTTCTGCCTGCTTTAACTGGTTGATATTCTGAACCGCTCCGAAAAGACGAACACATTTACCGTCCTTAAATTCGGGGTTGCCAAAGGCGCGGACCCAAACCGTGTTGCCTTTCGCTGTTTCTATCTGAAGCTCTACATCGTAGCTGATGCCTTCGGTAATGGCACGGTACGACAAAGCCGTAATGCGCTCGAAATCATCTCCTTTAAAGAAAGCCACCGCCGATTCATACGTCGGCACATAATCATCATCGACTTCATGAATCTCACGCGTTACCGCCGACCAGTGAATCTGATTCCGCACCAGATCAATTTCCCAGGCCCCGACTTTAGCGATCTTATTTGTCTGCGTCAGCATCTCCGACGTTCGCTGCAGGCGGAGTTCCAGCCGGTGACGTTCGGTAATATCGATGGCATTTCCGATCACATAAGGCGGTTGGTCTTCATCCGGTTCGATGATGTTGTTAAAGTACCAGATATGGGTTTTCCCGTTCCGGTGTTTGGTGTGCATCAGACCACTTGCCTGCCCGTTTTGCTTAATCTGAGCCAGATACCCGCTTATCTGCCCATGCAGGTTTGGCGGAACAATATTGAACAGGCTCATTCCGGTGAGTTCACCGGATGTATAGCCCAGCGACTGCGCCCCGGCTTCGTTCACCTCCAGAAAGTTGCCGTTCAGATCGTGGATACACATAAAGCCCTGCGAATTTTCAAAAAACGTCCGGAATTTATGCTCTGAATATTTCAGCGCTTTTTCTTTCTGCTTGATGCTCGTTATGTCGCGGCCAATCGCGTAGAGTAAACCTGTTGTCGGGTCAGGAGCCACTACCCATTGCAGGTATCGGTATGTTCCGTCGCTGCTCCGCAACCGGTGCTCAAAGTTGATGGTCTGTTCGCCCTGAGCCAGTTTATTGATTTCATGCTGAGTGGACAACAGGTCGTCGGGATGTACCAGATCAAAAAACGAGGTATTCAGCAGAACGTCATTGCTCCAGCCCAGCACCCGCTCAAATGCGGGGTTCAGTTCTTTGAAAAAACCGTCTGTGCCCGCCACACAAAGCAGGTCATTGGAATAGGCAAACAGTTTCCGGAACTGTTCGAGCTCCTGTTTCTCTGAGCATTTAATAATTAATTCTGCGGCAAGCCCGGCCAGCTGCATTAAGGCATCCTGCTGATGGCCGGTAAGTTGGCCTGGTTCATAGCCCAGCACACAAAGACAACCGATATGTATACCTGCCGAATTGGCCAGCGGAGCACCGGCGTAAAACCGGAAGTGTGGCGCGCCCTGCACAACAGGCAACTGCTGAAACCGGCTATCGAGCAAGGTATCCTGCACCTCCAGAAAATCGTTAAGCGCAACCGTTTGCCGGCAAAAGGAGCATTCGTCTACCGACAGCGCTTCTGTCAAGCCATGCACCGACCGTATCACCTGACGATCTCCGTCCAGTAAAATAATATAGGCAACTGGCAGCTGGCAAACAGTTGCCGCCAGGGCCGTCAACTGCCGGAATTCTTTTTCGGAAAGCGAATTCAGCGTATAGTATCGTTTCTGTGGATCCCGGTTTGTATGCATAACGTTATTGCTCTATTCACCCCAAAATGTGATATAACAAAGTTCTATAAAAGTATATTAAATTTTCATTTGTTCAAGCAGCAGTTTACTTACCCAAAGGAGTATAGACCTTTTTTAATGCTTTAGTATTCTGTTTTTAGATTTATTTTGCTCCTGAAAGGTTATCTCGGGAGCGGAAATGCTCCCCGGGAGAGTTTAAGCAAAAAAACAATGCCGGAAACCAATCCGTTACCCACACTTGAATTACACCCTGGCCGGGAGCTGGTTTTACTTGATTTCGACATGGAGAATGGTACTGTCCTGACAGTGAATGAGGCTTTAGGGCCTTACTCCAGCGACCTGACGTTTACATACAGTACTATACGGGACCCGTTACAGGAGTTCCGGGATCGGCTGGAAACGGTCTGTGGGGTCGGCTGCTACGGGGTTGGTGCCTTTGATTTCACGCCGGCAGCCATCGTTGACGTGATCATGCATCTTGTACCCCAACACTTGTCAAACAATTGGAGCGGATTAACGAGCAGGTACTAGCCAGTGATGCTGATATCATTTGCTACAATCGCTTAAACTGGCTATTTGCACGGGCCACGTTTCTGGAACTGCTGGATTATCTTCTTACAGACGTGAAACAATGGGTGTAGGCGACATAATACCCCCCCGAGGGCAAAACCCCCGGGGAGTTTAAGCAAAAGGATGAGTAAAATTCCTAAAACTGAAAATAGATAAACTGATTCGAGGTAAAGACGCCAAAGAAGTACGTCACAAACAGGATCAGCGACAGCAGCAGGACAAACCGCAGGGTGTTACGGGTCGGGATATAGAGGTAGAAATGCTCCTTTATCAACAAAAACACGATCAGTAAAAAACTGAAAATCAGCTCTGTGCTGTTGAGCGTTGTCTGAAGCGGATCGCTGAACGACAGAGTAGCCATGCGGCGGAAGATCAGCATAGCGTCGCCGACGCTTTTCGCCCGGAAAAACACCCATGTCAGCATCACCAGCCCAAACGTCAGAACTACATGCAGGGCCATACGGGGAGCCCGCTGCGCCAGACTTGCCTCAGGATTGACCGCCAGCCGGAACCAGGGCAGATGTTTATCGCGGAGGCCCGCCCCCACCTGATAGGCCCCGTGCAGACCGCCCCAGATCACATAGGTCCAGTTAGGCCCGTGCCAGAGGCCGGATGCCAGAAAGACAATCAGCTGATTCAGATTCCGGCGGACTTCGCCTTTGCGGTTGCCACCCAGCGGAATATACAGGTAATCGCGGAACCAGGTCGACAGGGAGATATGCCACCGGCGCCAGAATTCCGTAATGGATTGGGCAATGTACGGGGTCCGGAAGTTCTCCATTAACGTAAAGCCCATCACCCGCGCCGCCCCGATGGCAATGTCTGAATAGGCCGAGAAGTCGCAGTAAATCTGGATGGTGAAGAAAAACGTGGCCAGCAACAGCGTCAGACCGTTGTATTGACCGGGATCGTTAAAGGCCGGATCGACCAGCAGCACAAGCCGGTCGGCAATAACGCATTTCTTGAAAAAGCCGAATGCCATCTGCATCAGTCCCGCCTTCACCTGGTCGGCCTTATACGGGAAATAGGTATGAAACTGGTGCAGCACGTTCTGCGGGCGCTCAATGGGGCCTGCCACCAGTTGCGGATAAAACATGACATAGAGCGCGTAGATGCCGAAATTCCGCTCTGCCTTCTGATTGCCCCGATAGACTTCAATGGTGTAGCTCATGGCCTGAAACGTGTGGAATGACAGACCGATGGGCAGAATACTCATGTTGTCCTTAAATGACGTAATACCGCTTTCGCCGAACAGGTGCAGTACGCCCACAAAAATGCGGTTGGTCAGGGCCGTCACCTGCTCCGCCATGTGCGAAAACCCGAACAGGTCAAAGGCACCCGCCACGTTTTCGGCAAAAAAACCGAGGTATTTAAAAAAGGCCAGAATGCCGATGTTCGAAATCAGCGAGATGATCAGCAGCCATTTCCGGGCTTTATTGCCGGTGTTGGGCTCGCCCGTGCGTTCAATCCAGAGACCGGCAACGTAATCGATCACAATGGTGCCGAACAGGATCAGAATGTACGCCGGCTGGAACACCATGTAGAAATAACAACTGGCAACCAGCAACAACCGCCACCGCCACCCCAGCGACAGACTGAAGTAGAGCAGCGTGACAACGATAAAAAACAGAATAAACTGTAGTGAATTAAATAACATCGCTGGAGGTCGGTCAGTACACTTTTTCGACGCGTTCGAGGAAGTCGCTGTATTGTTTAGCCGGAATGAAATGAATCTGCGTGCGGTAGGTCAGCACGATGAATACCAGCAACAGCGAAATCAGAAACGCCTGAAGAATCACAATAAAAAAGGAAAATACCAGATAACTGGCCCAGCCCGGCACATAGGCATTAGCAAAGAAACGCAGGTAAACCACCACCCCGATGCCCGCCGCCGAAATACCCGACGTGATCACACAGAACAGCAGAATCCGGACGGCGGTCGTATCCATGAGTACCGAAACAGCGCTCAGGCCATGCATCAGCAGGGAGACAAAGTTCATCTTGGAGGTGCCCGCCAGCCGCCTCCCGCGCTCGATGGGTGTGGCCGTATACGGCAGACGCGACCGGATAACGCCCCCCGGATAATTGTTCCAGATTTCCGATACATGCGCCAGTTTGCGCAGCAATGGTCCCGGAATCAGGCTGTAATTGCCGAACGTGATCACCTTACCGGTCAGCAGGCGGAACACAGTTTTATAAATCTCATAAAATACCCGGAATGTCAGACTCTCGTGGCGTTTGGCACGGTGAGCAAATACAACATGGTTCGGTTTCTGTTCCGATGCCCCGATCAGCCGCATGATGTCTTCGGGTTTATCCTCCCCGTCGGAATCCATAACAATTGTCGGAAACTGATCAGGCAGACTGGCCAGGTGCGACAGCCCGATGGCGATGGCTTTCTGGTGACCGACGTTCCGGTAGAGCCGGAGAATAGACAGCGATTGGCCGACCCCTTTGGGTAATTCGGTGTAGTCGGTCGATGAGCAGTCATCAACAATCAGAAAAGCCAGTTTATTCAGCAACGACCGGTCAACGACCTCCCGGATGCGTTCGAGCAGCAGGCTGACGGCTTCCCAGTCGTTAAAAAGCGGAATAACAACGTTTATCGTGGGCGATTGGGCGGTTCGCGTATTGTCCAAAGTGAATGGTAATTGTCTGCGGCAAAGTTAAGCGATTCTCCGCACACTTATCCGCCGACTTACTAAACGTCCCGGCCGATGGTCTGAAAACCGGAAATCCCGCCTCTGCCAGAAGGGCAAAAGCGGGATTTCTGTTATCATAAAGGCTGCTTATCGGGTCGGGCAGGCAGTACCGCCGACCTCGATAGTATAAAACTGACCACCTCCCGCTGCACGACGGCCTGGCGTTGGCCCCTGGGGAATCTCTTCGCTATAGATTTTCAGCGTATACGTGCCCGGTTCTTTCACGTTTTCGGCGAAAATGGTGATGTTTTCCTGACAATTGCGGTAAATAACGCTGTAAACATATCCGTTCGGGCCGGTAAACTCAAAGTGACGGCCCGACACCTGCGCCGACAGTTGTATTGAGCATTTATCTCCGCCAAGGGTTCCGACTGTCTGCAGATTGCTCGCCGTGGGCGTTACGTTGCAAGGTTGAGGGCAACCCTCACTGGATCCAACAAGCGTAAAGGTCGTGGGATCCCCCTCATACCGTCCACCGTCATTGTAATAACAAATGACCGTATAACTGACCGCTCCTGCCGTAACCGGAACGAGGATAGATGCATCCTGAGGCTCGAAAAAACCGTTGTCTCCCGACCAATCCACTCTATCGCCGTCACAATCAGCCTGTAGGGCCAGCAGGGTTGAGGTACAGGCGGTATAACTGGTTACGGGGTCTCCTGTACCAGTTGTTATGGTGGCCGAAACAGGCTTACGCTGCGAAAAAACCTGTCCGGATAAGAACATTAGTAAAAAGATACCTGCGATTTTGAAAACGTTGTGCATAGCTTAAATCAATAAAATGGTAACCGTTTATTTCAAGTTGTAAATAAATAGAAAAAAACCATATGCACATTTGCATAAATTAACCATTGTAGTATCTTATTCTTACTTCTTTATCTATAATTCGTGATACGAATGCACAAAAAAAATGTCGCCTTCATACTTGTAGCAGAGTATGAAGGCGACACCTTAATCTGGCAGGTCTGTTTATGGATTCGGGCAGGCCGCACCGCCAACGTCAATGGTATAGTACTGGCCATCTCCTGCCGCACGCCGGCCGGGTATCGGACCGGAAACCACCTCTTCCTGATAGATTTTAAGGGTATAGGTCCCCGGTTCTTTTACGTTTTCGGCGAAAATGGTAATGTTTTCCTGACAACTCCGGTAAATAACGCTGTAAACATATCCGTTCGGGCCGGTAAACTCAAAGTGACGGCCCGACACCAGCGCCGACAGTTGTATCGAGCATTTATCTCTGCCCAGGGTTCCGACCACCTGCAGGTTGCTGGCGGTGGGTGAAGGACATAGTTCAGGTGCCAGTACCGTAACACTAACGGTAGAGGTAGCCGTCCCGCCCTGTAAGTCATCAACCGTAACCGTAAATGTTTGTATACCGGGGGAGGTCATCGTCGCAAACGTTCCTCCAAATGTCGGCTCGTCGATCAATGCACCGGACGGTCCGGTCCACAAGTAATCAACCTCGAGTCCGTCGGGGGTTTCAGCAGACAGATTAACGATCTGACCAACCGTCACGACCAGCGGCGAGGCAACCGCCGTAACAGATACAACCGGGTCGGCAGGAAAGCTGGTCAGTTTCCTGGCTGCAGCCTTTGTACTACCGGCCAGCAGTATTGTAGCTAGCAGCAGCATGTATTTACAACAGGCAGCGTAATCAGTTTTGACAAAGTTTTTCATAGTAAGACAAATTCATTTCTGCGCAAATTCATAAATCCGGTTCACACATCCATGCACCTGCTTACTATTTTGACAAACATCAAAAAATGAAGCACTTACTTATTTTTTTGATGTTTGTCTACACAATACAAAGCCAATCTACAGCGTATACCCGCCGTTATACTGCCGCTTGACAAACTGATTGGCGTAATCAAAATTGGTGATTTTCATATTTTCACCATCCCAGAGCAGCCGTTCGCGGCCAGGAAATTTATTGCCGTCGCGGTACATATAGCTGCGTGTCGCCAGGTTCCCCATCAGTACCGTTTCGGTCAGCGGCCCCGCTTCGTCGAACGACGAACTGGTGTAGGCGCCGTAGCCCTGCTTGCAGGCTTTGACCCACTGCTGCTGGTGCCCTTCGGTCTTCCCGTCGACCAGCGGCTTTTGCGGTGCAGGCAGTTCTTTTCCTAAGAACTTGTTTTTAGGCAACAGAATCGGGTCATTCCCGAAAATGTTACCGGCCAGCATTCCTTTGGTACCCATAAAGAGCATCCCGCCGTCCTGCGTGCGGAAAAGCTCATTATACGACACGCCTTCAGGCAGCTGTGGCCGGATACCACCATCGAACCACGATAGTTTAATTTCCTTAACCTTCTTGTTGTCTGACGGGAAAGTGAGGTGAATGGCCGACGACGGCGGGCAGACATCATCAAAGAACGCTTCCTTGAAGAAATCGGCGTATACTGAGCCAACGCTGCATTCGACCGAGGTCGGGTATTTCAGTTTCAGCGCCCGGAACGGTACGTCCATGAAATGGCAGCCCATATCGCCCAGGGCGCCTGTCCCGAAATCCCAGTATCCCCGCCAGCGGAACGGCATATAGGCTTCGTGGTAACCACGGAACGGCGCGGTACCCAGCCACAGGTTCCAGTCGACTTCGGGCGGAACGGCCATGGTCTCACCGCGATCTTTCGGCGATTTAACCCCTTGCGGCCATACCGGCCGGTTTGTCCAGCAATAGACCGTATGGACGGCCCCAATCACACCGCTCTGGATGGCCGTTTCGATGATCCGGGTGGCATCGCCGCTGCTGCCCTGGTTGCCCATCTGGGTAACTACCTTGTATTTGCGGGCAGCCTCGGTCAGCATCCGGGCCTCGTAAATGTCGTGGGTCAGTGGTTTTTCGACGTAGACGTGCTTGCCGAGCTGCATGGCGGCCATCGCAATGGGCGCGTGCATGTGGTCGGGCGTTGATACGATAACGGCATCAAACGTCTTCCCGGCCTGATCGAACATCTGGCGGTAGTCTTTGAAATAAGGAGCGTTGGGAAACTTAGCGCGGTACTTTTTCGATTGCCGGTCGTCGACATCACAAAGGGCTACGAAATTGTCGGAGCCATTATTATAGGCCTGCTGGATGTTATAATCCGCCTTGCCGCCACAGCCTACAGCCGCAATATTGAGTTTATCAGACGGAGCTACATAGCCCTTGCCCAGTACATGCCGCGGTACAATCGTGAAACTGCCCGCTGCCAGGGTCGACGCAGCCAAAGCGCCGGTCTGCAGGAAGCTCCGGCGCGTAGTTTTGTTGGAAGACATGTTAAATGAGTGATTGAGTGATTTGTGATTGAGCGAATGAACAAAAAAGAATGTTACCGCCCAAGTCTATTCAATCATTCGACAATCACTCATCCAACATTTCTCTTTAGCCCATGATCTGGCCCATTTTCATGGCCACGCCCATGTCGCCTTTTACCTTGAGCTTGCCGGTCATTACGGCCATCATCGGGTTCAGATCGCCGGTACCCATTTTTACCAGGTTATCCACTGATACATGCAGCTCACAGTCAGCCGCTTTATCTTCGTTGGATACCGTTACCGGTGCCTGCTTGCCATCGATATAGATAACACCCTGATCTGTAACTACTTTAATAGTCGCGTCAATGCTGTCTGCATTAGCAACGCGGTTGGTAATCTGCCCGGTTAGTTCTTGTAAAGTCATGCAGAAATAAAACTTTTTGGTTTGTTTTGTGGTAAAACTATGCCGTAAAGATAAGGTTTCAAATAGTACCCGTACGTTACGGGCCTTTATTTAAGCCAGCGGCAAACCGATCTGATCCCCGTTTTATGCGCCCACAATTTCTTACGTTACTCTGTGTCCTGTCGTTTCTGGGTGGAGGTATTGGCCTCATTGACAGCTTTGTCGCACTCACTCATACGCGTGAAGTAGCCAACACCACCCGTATTGACCGCAAACTATCTCCGGAAGAAGCGGAACAAGCCAGAAAGCAATATTTTGAAGACCGGGCATCCGGTGATGCGCCTATGCCCGCCGACCCCGACGAAATTCAGCCGCTGGCCGTTGCCGGGCTGATCTATAATGCCTTGTGTGTAGCCGGTGCCTTTCTGATGTTCCGGCTCCGGCGGATCGGGTTCTATGTGTATCTGGCCGGTGTGGCGGCCGGGCTGATCCTGCCCGTCCTGTTTGGCGGTTTCTCCGCCCTTAATTCGTCGTTCGGCGCATTTTTCAGCGTCATCTTTGCCGGGCTATACTGGTATAATCTGCCGGCGATGAAATCGTAAAGGGCGGCCCCACGTGGCCGCCCTTTTTTTATCACACGTGAAGCCGCCCATGCAAATCCGTTACGGACAAGCCGTCCCGGACACCGCAATCGTACGGCTCACCACACAATTGCCGCTGTAGACCGTCAGCGTATAGGTGCCCGGCTTGACCACGTCAGGGAAAACGGCTGTATGCTCGCCAACCGTCCGGTACACTACCGAGAAGACATATCCCGACGGCCCCGTCAGTACGTACCGGTCACCGTAACCAGCTCCCTGTACCGATACCGAACAGACACCACTACCCAGCGTACCCGTCGCCTGCACGCTGCTGATGGTCGGTTGTACACCCCCTTCAACGACAATCGCCGTATTGGATACCACACAGCCCGCCTGTCCGGCAAGGCCCGTATAGCTGCCGCCTGCCGTTACGTTGAAAATGCCCGTGCTGTTTGTCTGATTATAGCCATTAGGCCCCAGCAGCGTGAAACTGGTAGCCCCTGAAGCCTGAACCCGAACCGTCGTGGTCGTTACTCCGCAACCCAGCGGACTGCCGGCCGTTACGGTAGCCGTACCTAATGACGAGGCAGAGACAACTACACCGGCGACAGCCGTACAGCCACCGCCATCGGTCAGCGTGACCGAATAGGTGTCTGCTACTGATACGGAAATCACCGCACTCACGGCTCCCGTTGACCAGCGGACCTGGCCGTTACCCACCGCCGAGAGGCTTACGGCCGGACTGGCACAACTAATGAGGGTAGACGATGGGTTGATGCTCAGGGCCGGTGCAACTGTCGCACTCACCACCGTGGCTGAGTTCACGCTGGTGCAGCCGTTACTGCCCGTCAGCGTTACCGAATACGTACCGGCCGAGGCAACGCTGATGGTGTTCGACACTGCCCCCGTCGACCAGCGGGCATCGCCCGTACCGACCACCGATAAGACCGCCGACGGGCTGGCACAGGTCAGCGTCACCGATGACGGCGAAATGCTCAGGCTTGGCGGAGTTGTATTGCTGTAGACCGTCGTTGGGGCCGAAGTGGTACAGCCGTTGCTGCCGGTGATGACAACCGAGTAATTACCCGCCGCATTGACCGTGGCTGAGCTACCGCTTTGCGCCACCACGTTCGGACCAGTGAAGCTGTAGCTCAGCCCCGAACCGGTGGCTCCCGCTGTCAGTGTCAGCGCCGTCTGCCCGCAGGTCAGCGTGCCGCCGTGGCTGGCGGTCAGCGTGGCACCCGTCGGGGCCGTGGTGCTACCAGTAACGGTTACCTGAGCGACAGCCGAACAGCCGCCCGCATCGCTCACGGTGACTGAGTATGTGCCGGCGGCATTGACCGTGGCCTGATTGGTCAGTCCGATCCGCGTCGCGCCGCTGCCGAAGGTGTACGTCAGGTTCGACGGACTAGCCGTCAGCGTGACCGATGGGGTATTACAGCTAATGGCCCCGCTAGCTACCAGACTGGCCGAAATGACCGCTGAGGTGCTTTCTACGGTGGCCGAGGCTACATTGGTACAACCATTGGCGGCTGTTACAATCACCGAGTAAGTGCCTGCCGACGAGACGGTAAGGGTATTACCTGTACCATTCTGGCCGGTGCTGAACGAATAGCTGGTCAAACCGGAGGTAGCTGTCAGCGTCACCGTCGGGCTGGCACAGGTTAGGGTCGCTGACGAAGGCGTCAGACTTACCGTCGGAGCGACTGTGTTGCTGTAGACCGTCGTTGCCGCTGAAGTAGTACAGCCGTTGCTGCCGGTAATGACAACGGAATAATTCCCCGCCGCATTCACCGTGGCTGAGCTGCTGCTTTGCGCCACTACACCCGGGCCGCTGAAGCTATAGCTAAAACCAGAACCGGTGGCTCCCGCCGTCAGTGTCAGTGCCGTTTGTCCGCAAGTCAGCGTGCCGCCGTGGCTGGCGGTCAGCGTGGCACCCGTCGGGGCCGTGGTGCTACCGGTGACCGTTACCTGCGCCACGGCCGAACAGCCGCCCGCGTCGCTCACAGTGACCGAGTATGTGCCGGCGGCATTGACCGTGGCCTGATTGGTCTGCCCGATCTGCGCCGCGCCGCTGCCAAAGTTATATATCAGGTTCGACGGACTGGCCGTCAGCGTGACCGATGGGGTGTTGCAGCTGATGGCTCCACTGGCCACAAGGCTCGCTGAGATGACGGCGGTACTGCTTTCTACGAAAGCCGAAGCTACATTAGTGCAACCATTGGCAGCTGTTATAATCACCGAGTACGTATCAGTTGATGATACAGTCAGTGTATTGCCGGTGCCGTTCTGCCCGTTACTGAAGCGGTAGTTACTAAAGCCTTCAGTGGCCGTCAGCGTTACTGTCGGGCTGGCACAAGTCAGTGTGCCGCTGTCAGGCGTCAAAGCTACGTTGGGCGTTTCCTTATCTTCCCCCACAAACAGCGAGGCTGTAGATGTGCAGTTGCCATCGCCTGTAGCCGTGACCGAATACGTTCCCGAATTATTCACAATCAGCGTATTACCAATACCGGTCAGCGGGCCATCCGGTCCGGCGAAGGCGTATGTAAGTCCGCCGCCAACCGCGCTGGCGGTGAGGGTTACGCTGGTTTGGGAGCAGGTCAGGGCGGTATGGCTGGCACTCAGACTTACCTCTGGTTGGGTATTGTTCTGACTCACATCGATGAGGGTATTGCTCGAACAGCCTGTCGTTGTGTTACTGACTATTACCCCATAACTTCCCCCGGCGCCCACCAGTGCCGTACCCGCTACGGGGTCCTGACTGATAATTTCCGGCCCGAAAAAGGCATAAGTATCCCCCCCTGAAGCGGTGAGCGTCACGGCAGGGACAGCGCAGGTGACCGTACCGGAAACCACCAGGCCCGCCACGGGCAGGTCTGTACGCTGGCTCACTACCGCTGAGGCCGAGGCCGTACAGCCGTTAGCCGCTGTCAGGACGACTGAGTAGGTTCCAGGGCTACTGACAGTAATCACGTCATCACTGAGCCCGTTAGACCACAGATAGCTGTCTCCGGCAAGGATTGCCCCCGAAGCCGTCAGGCTGACGACCGCATTGGTGCAGGTAATCGTGGCCGAAGCAGGATCGATACTAACGGACGGTGTCGTCGTGTTCTGGCTCACAGTGGTGGTAGTGACTGTTGAACAGCCCGTGATGGTATTGATCACGGTGACCGAGTAAACACCCGGCAGATTAACCTCTGCCAAGCCTGTTGCGCCGTCCTGCGTCACGATACCCGACGGGCCGCCTCCCGACGGGCCGGCAAACACAAAACTCACACTCGATAACCCACCCGCATCGGCTGTCAGCTCAACCGTCGTCTGGGCGCAGGTGAGTGTAGCATTCGCTGCCAGACTGGCTACTGGTGACGCCACATCCTGCCCGACGCTGACTGAGGCAGAGGCGGTGCAGCCATTGGCGCCGGTAGCCGTAACGGTGTAGGTTCCGGATGCACTCACCAGCAGGGTACTGCCTGTGCTGCTGCCCCCCGCCAGTGCCGGACTGGCTGTCCAGGTGTACGACGTTCCGCCGGTGGCGGTGAGCGTAAGGGCAGGGCTGGCGCAGGTTAGTATGCCACCGGCGGGGTTGATGTCCACGGTAGGCAGCGTATTATCCTGGTCAATGCTGATGTCTGTCGTACTGGTGCAACCCGTAGCGGTGTTCGTTACCGTTACGGAATAAAGCCCCGTCTGGTTTAGTACGGCTGTTCCGGCCGTCGGATTCTGGCTGATCAACCCCGTTCCGGCAAACGCATACAGGGTTCCGCCCGAAGCGGTAAGGGTCAGTGAGGGCTGAGCACAGCTCAGCAGGCCGCTGTGGCTGGCGGCAAGCGTTGGCGTTGGCAGGGCATGTACCGTAACCGACGTCGTAGCCGTATTAACGCAGCCCGCGCTGTTGGCCACCCGTACCGTAAAGCTATACACCCCGGCGGTCAACTCCGTAACCTCCGTGCCGGGGTCTGTCCCGCTGGCAAGGATACCTTCGCTACTGATGAAGGTGTAGCCGGCCGGCGTTCCGGTGCTCAGGCCCGATGTCGCTACCAGACTCACCGACCCGCCCTCGCATACGTTGACGGCGGATAAACTGATGACCGGCAGGCTGGTATTCTCACTGACCGTAACCAGTTGACTGGCTACTGCCGTACAACCGCTCCCGTTGGTAACGGTTACGGTGTAGGTACCCGTTGTGTTGATGGTACGCAGGGCATTGGTTGTGTTGTTTTCCCAGCGATACGTGCTCCCGCCCGTAGCCGTGAGTGTCAGCGTCGGGCTGGCACACGTGATTGTTGTGTTGGCCGGCACACTGATACCGGCGTCAGGCAGCGGGTTTACCGTCAGGGTTGCAGTACTCTGGTCGGTAAAGGTATTGTCGCTCACAATCAGTGTGAAGGTTTGCAGGCCCGACCCGGCCGCTGTCCAGCTCTGGCTGAAAGCCGTACTGGTTGTGTTTCCGGTTGTCTGGCTGTTGCCGTTGGTGAGCGTAAAGTTATACGCTCCCGAAACCCCGCTCACCGAAGCGGTAAACGTGACCCGTCCGCCTGCACAAATGGCATTGGGCGTGACGCTCAGGCTTCCTACGTCGGTCGACTGGATGGTGAGTGAATAGACGCTGCTCACTCCTGAACACCCGTTGGCATCGGTGCCGCGCACGGTCACATTGAAGGTACCGGTCTGGGTAGGTGTGCCGGTCAGTGACCCCGCCGGGCTCAGGCTCAGGCCCGAAGGCAGCAAGCCGGTTGCCACCGAGAAGCTATAGGCCGGTTGCCCGCCGGTTGCCCCGAAGTTCTGACTGAACGCCACACCGGCCAGGGCCGTGTTGGTGGCGGGGATAGTGACCGATACCGTGGCCGTATTACTTTGAATGGTAATCGTGGTAGTACTGACGCAACCCGACGCGTTGCGGCCCGTAAGGGTGAAGGTGCCGGCCTGGCTGACCGTTGCCGCGGCCCCTGCCGACACAATGCCCGTTCCCGCAAAAGTGTAAGAGGACGCTCCTGTTGCCGTAAGCGTCAGTGTAGGGCTGGCGCAGGTTAGCGTATTGGAGATAGTCCCCCCCGTGTTGCGGGCAGTGAGCGTCAGACTGGGCTGAGCGAGCACGGTCACTGACGTAAGGGCGGTATTGGAACAGCCCACGCTGTTGATGCCCTGAACGGTGAGGGTATACGACCCGACCGCCAGACCACTAACAGTCGCCGTGTTGGCACTTCCCGAACTGATGAGCGTGCCATCGGAACGGCTGAAGGTGTAGGACGTCAGCCCTGCCGTAGCCGACAGCCGTACGGCTCCTCCCTGACAGACATTGGTCGCTGAGAGCACGAGCGTAGGCGGCGTAGTGTTTTGCGTTACCGTCACCAGGCTGCTGCTGGTGGCCGAACAGCCGCTGGCATTGGTCACCGTGACGGCATAGGTGCCGGTGACGGTGATGCTGCGGATGGCCGTGAGCGTGTTATTGTCCCAGCGATAGGTACTGCCGCCCGTGGCCGTGAGTGCAACCGAAGGGCTGGCACAGGTGACGGTCCGGTTGGCCGGGACGCTGATGCCCGCCGTGGGCAGGGCAACTACCGACAGCGATGCGGTGGCACGGGTGGTTTGCCCGCTCTGACTCACCGTCAGTGTGAACGCCTGCGCCCCCGACCCGGCAGCCACCCAGCTCTGGCTGAAGGCCGTGCTGGTTTTGGTACCTGTGGTCGTGCTGGTGCCATTGGAGAGGGTAAAATTGTAAGGCGTAGTCACGTTGCCGACCGTTGCGGTGAAGGTGGCTGTACTGCCCGCGCACAGGGACGCTGAAGCAGGGGCAAAGCCCGCGATAGTGGGCGTCAGATTGTATACCACGATTGAGTAGTCTGATCCGGTGGCTGAGCAGCCGTTGACATCGGTAGCCCGTACGGTTATCACGTACGTGCCGACTAAGGTTGGTGTTCCCGATAGCACGCCCGTAGTGGTTAATGTCAGGCCCGCAGGCAAGGTGCCGCTGGCAATTGCGAACGTGCGCGAGGCCACGCCGGTGGAGGCAGACGTGAACGTTTGGCTGAACCCAACGCCGATGACAGCGGTGGCGGGGCTGGCGCCGGGGTTGGTAACAGTGATGGTCGCCGTAGCACTCCGGACCACCTGACTGGTGGCCGCCGTACAGTTACTGGCGTTGGTGACCGTCACGGAGTACGTGCCTGAGGTACTCACGGCTTTGGTAGCCGTAGTCGTATTGTCATTCCACCGGTAGGTGCTGCCCCCGGTAGCTGTCAGCGTCAGGGTGGGGGTGGTGCAGGTGAGCGTGGTGCTGGCGGGAGTCAGGATGGCCACCGTCGGCAGAGAGGCAACTGTCAGGGTAGCTCCGTTGGAGTTGGTATTACCACCTCCACCCGTTACCACGCAGCGATACTGGTATCCGTTGAAGCCGGCCACGTTACTGATGGTGAGCGTTTGACTGGTTACGCCCGAATAGGGCGTGGTATTGCTCAGGTTGGTAAACCCACCACCTGTATTAACCTGCCACTGGTAGGACGACGCATTCGTTGCCGCCACCGAAAAGAAGGTGCTATTGCCCGTACAAACAGTTCTATTGACGGGATGGGTAGTGACGGAGGGGGGGGTAGCCTGCTCAAAATGGCGAATCTGACCATCAGCACCACCAACCAGCAGGTCGAGTAAGCCATCGTTGTCCAGGTCAGTTATAGCGGGGGCTGTATACCCTGATAAACTTAACCCGTTGAAGGCGCTCGATATCTGTGTAAAGGAAGCGCTGTTGACGCTATTCTGTTCGTAGTGAAATAGTTGCCCATTAGCACGCCCAACCAGCATATCAAGCAGGCCATCACCGTCCAGATCGGCCAGGCAGGCTGCCGAGCCACCGTTTCCCGCATCGGCCGTCGGGCCGAAATTCTGGTTATTCAACTGAGTAAAAGTGCCGCCGTTGGCGGAGCTCTGCTCGTAGCGGCTCAGAAACTCGTCGCCAACCAGCAGGTCGAGCAGGCCGTCGCCGTCAACATCCGTAAAATGTGGATACTGGAAGGTCATTCCCCCTGTACTAAAGATGTTGTTAAAGTCATTGGATAGTTGCGTGAATGATGTACTGTTGAGGGCCGATTGCTCGTAGTGCTTGAAATTACCTCCACCAGCACCAACCACCAAATCGAGCAGGCCGTCGCCGTCTATATCGGTTACCGACACTATCGCGCTATAATGCCCCGTCAAACCACTCAGGTTGGAGGTGCGCAGCGTGAAGGTAAGGCTATTGGCCGCACTTTGCTCATAATGGCTCACCTCACCGGTTTCCCGACCCACCAGCAGATCAATCAGCCCGTCGTGGTCAAGATCGGTAATGGCGGGTGTGGAAAAGCTCCCGACATTAATTGAGTTAAACGAATTACTGCGCAACGCGTAGGTTAGCGACGAACTAATTCGCGTTACGGTGAAGTTTGTACTGCTCAGCACGGTGCCACCCGGCTTAGTCAGGCGGATGGGTCCGGTAGACGCCTGAGCGGGCACTACAAATGATACCTGAGTATTTGAAATAGGCGTAATATTAACAGGTATTCCGCGCAGCACAACGGATGTAGTTCCCGTCAGGTTTGTACCGTTGATGGTCACCACTGTTCCCGCCGGACCACTCGAAGGAGAAAAGCTGGTGATGGTGGGAGCTTGAGCGTAGGTTATCCCCGCTGTTATGAGCAGGAGTAATAGAATCCTGATCGGCAGTGATGAACACTGGTCAAACAGAAATTGACCGGCCCACCGAATGATACGATGGGATAGCCATGAAGTACTACTCATACAATAAAAGGACTTCCTTGGATTTATTGACCTAAAACCGAATGGGAAGGAATCTATGGCCAGGGAAAGCAGTAGGTAAAGACGGGTCATGAGAAAAGCTTTTTTGTTTTTCATGTACGGAATATCCGCCCCCAAAAATGCCCCCGAAATGCCTCCTGCTGTTAACCCATTTCGGACATTCTTTTGCCCATTTCGGACATTGGTCGCTTTTTTACAGAAAAAACACCTTTTATGTGCCAATAAGTATACATAATAGACATAATGTTAACTTAAAGAAGCGGTGTAAGCTAGTAGAGAAAAGATACCTGCTACTAGTAAAACAAGGGTGAGAAATATGTATCCATGGCAGACAGTGATGATAATTGCAGGCGCCGGGTATGCGGCCAGATCCATGTTGAGTTTACCAGGGTACGTTTGCTCCACCATCCGGGGCATAGTGAGTTCATGCTATTGCATCGGTGATAGATTGACATGATCCATAAGTTAACCTGTTTGCTGCCATTTTTTTCCGGGACAAGTCACGCTATATCCTCCCTATCACCCGTATACGCCGATGGCAGGACACCATATTTTTCCTGAAAGCTACGCGTGAAATACGACAGGCTCTCAAATCCCACGGCAAATGCCACTTCCGAAACGCTCAGCGTGCCCTGCCGGATAAGCACCGCTGACCGCTCCAGCCGGCGGTTCCGGATAAATTCTACGGTGGTTTGGCCGGTAAGTGTTTTCAGTTTTCTCACCAGCTGCCGAGGGCTCAGATTCAGCTGCCGGCTCAGTTGTTCAACATCAAACGTACTATCCGCCATGTTGCTGTCGACAAGGGTCTGCACCTGCTCCAGGAAGTTATTTTCTGTCAGAATCAGCTGCTCACTGACAGGTTCAGCAACAGTAACAGGCAGTGGTCCCGGATGTGACTGATAATACTGTGCCAGCCGTTCACGCTGCCGGATCAGATTCTTCACCCGCACCCGGATTTCGGTTGCGTCAAAGGGCTTGGTCAGGTAGTCATCCGCGCCCAGCCCGAAACCCTCTATCCGGTCTTCGACCGTCGCTTTGGCTGTCAGCATCACTACCGGAATATGACTTGTCGCCACCTGCGTTTTCAGGATCCGGCAGAAGCCGAAGCCGTCGAGGTGCGGCATCATCAGGTCGCAGATCACCAGATCGGGGGTTACTTCGGTAGCCTTCTGCAACCCCTGTAGCCCGTCTTCTGCCTCCATGATCACATAGTCGCCGGCAAAAACCGATCGCAGGAAGGTCCGGATATCGGCATTGTCGTCAATGATCAGCAGAATTTTTTCCGAAGCCGCGCCGGCCTGCGCCGTGGTGTCAGACGGGGCGCAGGCCAACTCTGTTAACGCCTCGTCCGGCCAGACCGACACGACCGGACGTTCATTGCTTCCTGGCGCCGGGGGCAGCGGCAGCATGACCCGGAACGTAGTCCCCTGCCCTTCTGTACTCGTCACACTAACCGTTCCTTTCAGCACCGTTACCAGCTCCTGGACCAGTGCCAGGCCAATGCCCGTACCTCCGTGCGCTCGTCTCTCTCCGTTTCCGGCCTGATAAAACCGGTCAAAGATTTTCGGTAGCTGCGCCGCCGGTATACCGATGCCCGTGTCCGAAACAGTCAGTTCGAGCCGTGAGTTTTCCGGCCGCCAGGCCACCTCCATCTGCACAGTGCCTCCCGGGGGCGTAAACTTAAAAGCATTCGATAGCAGGTTGGTTAGTATTTTTTCCAGCTTATCCCGGTCGGCATAGACCCAGCAGGGGGCCGGATTGCGGTCAAATTCAAATTGGATCGACTTACCGGCCGCTAATGACACATACGAACTGGTCAGTGTTCTGATAAACGACGCGACATCAACCGCAACGGTTTCTACCTGCATGTTACCGGCCTCCAGTTTGCTCAGATCGAGTACCTGATTAATCAATGCCAGTAAGCGGCGGCCGTTGTGTTCCATCATTGATAATTCGGCCTCCCCGGGTTGTTTATGGCGACGGTTACTCAAGGGTCCCAGAATCAGGGTCAGCGGCGTACGGAACTCGTGCGAAATATTAGTAAAAAACCGGGTTTTCAACGCATCCAGCCCTGCCAGCCGACCAGCCTCCTGCTGCTCAAACGCGACTTGCTGCTGTAATAAAAGCCGCTGGGTCTGGATGCGGTAAGCCTGGAGCCCTACTACAGTGATCACGACCATGTAGAACAGGTACGCCCACCAGGTCCGGTAAAACGGCGGATGCACCCTGACCTGAAGCGTTACCGGTTCACTCCAGACATCGCCGTCCGCCGAACCCGTTACCTGTAAGGTATAATGCCCGTCGGGTAATTGGGCATAATTGGCAAACCGGTTTGTACCGGCTTCTACCCAATCCCGGTCGATCCCTTCGAGGCGATACCGGAACCGGTTCTTGCCGACATTGGTATAATCCATCACCGCAAACTCAAATGTCAGCAGATTCTGATCATGTGCCAGGTGAAGCTCTGTCGTATGATCAATGGTACCGGCTAATATGCCCGAATCATCGCCTGGTTCTACCGGATTGTTGTTTACCTTCAGCCCGATTATGTTTAGTTTCGGTAGCTGTCTGCGCTGGCCGGTCAGCATCCCCGGCCGGAAAATGGTCAGTCCGTTTACACCGCCAAATAAAAGGTCTCCGGCCCGGTTTTTTGCGTACGACAGCGTATTAAATTCATCATCCTGTAATCCGTCGGCCTTAGTATAATTCCGGAACTCAAATGTACGCGGATTGAATCGGCTGATTCCTTTGTTGGTACTCAGCCACAGGTTTCTGAATTCATCGGTCAGTATGCCGTATACCACTTTATTGGGCAATCCGCGGGCTACATTGACATGCTCAAACCGGCCGGTCTGCCGGTTCAGACGATCCAGTCCACCGCCCTTGGTACCGATCCAGAGAAACCGGCCGGGCTGGTACGGATCAGCGGCCAGGCTAAGAATAAAGTCATTGCTCAGGCTTTGCCGGTCCGTAACGGAATTTCTGTACATGGAAAAAACGGGCCGGTGCAACGGGTGCTGTACTTTTACCAGCCCTTTCTGGGTACCTATCCAGAAGACGCTGTCGGCTTCCGAAACAAAGGCAAATGTCTCCACATCGCCCCCGCTTTGCTGCAATAAATGCTGATAATGGTGTATCGTAAACTGTTCTGTCTGCCGGTTGAAGCAGAGTAAATTACCGTTTGTCGCCCCAATCCACAGATTTCCGCTCCGGTCTTCATAGGTCTGGTTACCGGTAAAGCCAAAATATACGCCCTGCGGCAGCGGGTATTTTTTAAGCAGCTTCCATTGAGGCGAAAACCAGAATAGCCGGTTTTCATGCGTTTCAAAGTTTACGTTTGACACCCAGAATGATCCGTCCCGACTCTGAATCATGTTGCGCTGCCGCTGATCGGCGGAGGGCAAACGGGGGTCCAGAAAAGGGGTTAGTTTATCCTGCTGTACCGCAATCTGCCCGTAAGCGTATAGTACCCTCGCATAGGTCCGGCCCTGCCCGTCCACATACAGATTACCCAGCGACTTGCCCGATAATACATTCTGAAACTGCTTAACGGCCGGATTGAACTTCCTGAGTCCGTAACCGGCGGTACCGATCCAGATGTTCCCGGCCTGATCTTTCAGTGCTTTGGTTATCTGAAAAACCTGTGGCGGCAGGGAAGCATAAACATCCTGTTTGGTCAGGCTATCGCGTATGAACAGGTCACCGGCCGAAAACAGCCAGAGGTTTCCCCCTTTTGTGATAGCCAGCCGTGTCTGATCAAAAACGTCGATTTTAACATCCAGCGCGTCTCCCTGGCCGGGAAACCGGATTACTTTCTTTACTCCGTTATGCCAGCTAATCAGCTGATTCCCTGTACTGACAAATAAATAGTCTTTCCGGTAGTCTTTATACAGATCAATAACCACCGGTTTAGTACCTTCAAGCAGGTTCAGGTTTTTTAATCCGGCAGGGTGTTTCCAGTTAAACGTGTACACATTATCCTGCATCCCGGTTATCGCCTGACCATCGGCCCCGAATGCAAAGGAGTAATTAACGTTGTTCGGCTCCTCATTTGCAAGCTCTACGGCGATACAGCGCACCTGATCGGTAAAGTCGGCTTTCTCAGGAAACCCTTGCCGTAACGTTTCCGGTAATACGATTTTAAACGGACGGCCGACGCTCGTGCCAACCCAGATATTGCCCTCCGGATCTTCACTCAGCAACCGGATATCATAATTCCCTGCTGTTGCCTTACCCTTATTACGAATTAGTATATGATAAAACCGCCCGTTACGATCGTCATATAAGTTGAGCCCGTTGGCTTGTGTACCTATCCAAAGCCTTCCCTTCCGGTCGACCAGCAAAGCCGAGCAGGCATCGTCTGAAAGGCTGAATTCGTTATACGGATCATGCGTAAATACCTGAAAATTATAACCATCATAACGGTTAAGACCATCTTTCGTAGCCACCCAGATAAACCCTTTCCGGTCCTGCTTAATGTCGAAAACCATTCCCTGCGACAGCCCGTCAGAAATGGTCAGCTCCTGCCAGCCTTTCATTAATGGCATCTGTTGAGCCCGCAGCATGTATGGTATTAATAGAAACAGGTAAACAAAACGCATCATATTTCGCCCTTTAAGTGGCAAAATACAGCATTTTTGTGTTCTCATGTTAACTTATAGGTACACAATGTAAAGGGCGGCCACGTGGGGCCGCCCCTACAGTTGTTATGGGCAGGCCGTGCCGGTCACGGCAACCGTCTGCGTCACCACGCAATTGCCGCTGTATACCGTCAGGGTATACGTGCCGGACTTGATTACATCCGGGAAGACTACCTGGCGCCGGACTACCAATGACGCGGTTTTGGGTAAAGATACTGAATTGTCCGACTGCCGCTTCGATAGCTCCCCCGCCCGGGTCAAGCGTCAGCGAGGCGGTCTTTACGTAATCAGTTATATTCTTTTAAGGGATAGCCTGGTTTTACATGGATTTAAGAAGTCCGCCGATTCCTCCCGCTGTTAGCTCATTTCCGGCATCAGGTATTTTTTTCGCGAAAAACGGCCTTTTCACGGCCTGAAAACCACCGGAAAGTCCATTTTCCGGCCATTGGCTCCCGCTATCCGCGCCGGCGGCTGTCGTTGCAGAATGGCTTCGGCAGCCTGCAGAACGGCAGCATCCAGCAGCGGTCCGGCCGATTTGATAATACGGACAACCCCGATATAGCCATCCCCCCGCTCATGAACGCGGATGATTACGGTCCCTTCGTGCCCCATCTGTAAGGCCGGTGCGGGGTATTTTACTTCGTGGAGTAAGGTGTTGCGGAATGAACGCAACGGATCATAATGTGCCTCAGCCGCTGCCGGCGGTTCCGCTACGGCAGGGGTCGTTCCCGCACTCTCAGCGGCGTCGGATACAGGCGATGTTGAGGATTGGGCCATGACCGGACAATATGCCACGGACACCAGACCGATAAGAAGCAGATAGTAGTTTTTCATAAATGATCAGCTGGCTTTCTTCGACCAAAACTAGCTGACCACAGACCGGTGGCTTGTCAATTTCCGGACAAATCCTGTTGATTTCCGGACACGCTCCGCTTTGCGGCGGGATTATTCCTGACCGGAAGGCTCTTTCAGTTGCCGGACATAATCTGAGGGACTCGACCCGGTATATTCACGGAAGACACGGCTGAAATAAGACAGATTATCGAATCCGACCCGATAGGCGGTTTCGCTCGGACTCAGGCCCGATTTGAGCAGTTCAGCGGCGTGGCGCAGCCGGTACGTCCGGATTACTTCACCGGCAGTCATATTCAGCAATGCATTCAGTTTTCTGGCCAGCGTACGGCTGCTCATGGCCAGCGACTTAGCCAGCCCTTCCACATCAAACTCAACGTTTTCGAGCTGTAGATCAATCTGCCGGTACAATTCATCAATAAACGCCTGTTGCTGCACCGTAAACACCGGTTCCGGTATTGACCGGGCAGCCGTTGCTCCCGCAGGCCTGATTACCTGTTCCCGGAAATATGCCCGGATCACCTGTTGCCGCGCCAGCAGATTCTGTACGCGGACCAGTAATTCCTGCGCCACAAAGGGCTTGGTCAGGTAATCATCGGCGCCGGTTCCGAGCCCCTGCAACCGGTCATCGAGGGCAGCCCGGGCGGTGAGCATCACAACGGGTATATGGCTTGTGGCCTGGTCCTGACGGAGGTAGCGGCACAGCGTGATGCCGTCGAGCACCGGCATCATTACATCGGTTACGATCAGATCAGGAACCGCCTGCCGGGCCTGATCCAGCCCCGCCTGCCCGTCGGTGGCTTCCAGTATCCGGTAATACGGGTTCAGGATTGACCGGACGTAGGTCCGGAGGTCTTCATTATCTTCGACAATCAGCACCACAGGCTGATGGGTTGCTTCCTCCGGAAACGACGTTGCCATGACCGGTTCCGCAGACTCAGGCCGGACCGGTACAACAACGGCATCCGCTTCTGCCACCGGCTCCGTTCCGGACAGGGCCTGTACCGGCAAGGTAACGGTAAACGTGGTACCGGCTCCCAACTGGCTGTCGGCCTTAATATCCCCGTCCAGCAAACGAACCAGTTCCCGCACCAATGCCAGCCCGACGCCTGTTCCTTCGTAGCCGCGCCGCTGGCTGGCATCCACCTGATAAAAGCGGTCAAAAATAAACGGCAGATGTTCGGGCGCAATGCCTGTTCCGGTATCGGTTACGGTCAGCACCAGCGCCGCATCACGGTAAGACACCTTCACCGTAACCGATCCGCCGGCCGACGTAAATTTCAGGGCATTGGCAATCAGGTTTGTTATGATTTTTTCCAGTTTGTCGCTGTCGTAACCGGCGATAAACGCCGACCGGTCTTGCGTCAGCGACAGCTGTATCCGGTTGGCAGCGGCCAGCGATTCAAAGGCAAACACCCGTATCCGGATATCAGCGACCAGGTCACCCGGCTGCAGATCAGGTTTCAGTTGCCCGTTGTCGAGCTTTGCCAGGTCCAGCAGCTGATTGATCAGCGTCTGCAACCGGCTGGCATTACGGTGCATGATGCGGTAAAGCTCTTCGGCCGGGAACCGCTGTACGAGATCACTGAGCGGCCCGATCAGCAGCGTCAGCGGCGTCCGGAATTCGTGCGAGATATTGGTAAAAAAGCGGGTTTTGAGCGCATCCAGCTCCACCAGTTTTTCGGCTTCGACCTTCTCCGTAAAGAGCGCTTTTTCCGTAGCCAGCCGCTTTTGTTCCGCTGCCTCAATGATTTTCCCCAACACCAGCGCCAGGGCTACAATTTCGAGGAAGTTCGTCGCATAGATCAGTGGATAGATCCAGTCATAGGCAATGACGCCCAGCGACCGCAGGTTCAGAAAAATAAACGGAACCAGGGTGATGAAACACGGAATAAGCAGGTACGTATTCATCGGCACCCGCCGGATCAGGGCATGGCTACAGATGGCAATCAGAAAGGCTTCGGTAAACAGAAACAGGTAATTATTTGCCTGCAACAGAAACATCCGGGGCACAAATGCATGGCACACCAGTTGCAGCACACTGACGGCCACGATACCGAAAAACACCGGCCGCAGCTTAGGATAATGCCGCCGCACCGACAGCAGGGAATAAATAAACAGGGTGTAAGTGGCCGGCATTAATTCAAAAAACGCCACGTTGAAAAAACTGGCCAGTATGGGGTAATTTCCCAGCAGGTTGCCCGTCACGCCGAAGGAGCCGAGCACCGACGCCGTGACAATGACCGTATGGAAGACATACCACCGGAAGGAACTGTCCTGGACATACCGTGCCAGAATGATATTGTAAAACACCCGTAGCAACTGAATCCCGATGACCAGCCACACCATGGCCAGGCTGCCCGGCAAGCTGTCGATATACGCCTGATAGGTCAGGAGCGTCAGAAGTCCGTTAATCGATTCGCTGGCTTCGAGGCGGAGGTAATAGGTCTGCGGGCGGGTTACTGCCCCCAGAGAGTAGGCCGGAAACAATCCCTTGTAGGCTTTCTGCGCGGCCGGCGTCATCAGGCCGCCTTTTAAAACCGACCAGCTACCGTCGGGTTGCGGCACATAGAGGTCGATCCGGTCGCGCAGGCCATCGCTCCAGAGCAGATACCATTGCCGGTCTTTCGGGGCGGTACCGGGATCAAGGGTAAAGCGGAACCAGAAGACCTGTTTTGAAAAACCAAACTGAAAGGACTGCTGCCGGTGGGGTATAAACGTCTGCTGCCGGACCTGATCAAACGAACGCGTCCCCGCCGGATCGGCATATACCGACACCAGCGGACACAGGTTGAGTGTTTCCGTATCGGACTTCAGGTAAACCGGCTGTGCCAACCCAACATGACACGCCAGCAAAAACAAAATCATCAGACAGACGTAACTCCGCATACAGTCAGGCAACCGGGTAAACGACCATATCACACGTTACCGGTACTGGCAAAGTACGATAATTTCATTTACCCGGATTGGCACCAACGTACAATAAAGTTAATTCCCGGCTAAGACCGGTAAATTCCAGTCCTACCGGCAGGCCGTACCAGCCACCTCTGTGGTATAGGTTGCGGTACAACTGCCGCTGTATACCGTCAGGGTATACACACCTGGCTGCCGGACATTGAGCCCCGTTACGGAGTACGTCCCGGCATTCCGGTAAACGGTCGAATAGACATAGCCCGACGGGCCGGTCATGACAAAGCGGTCGCCGGTGGCGGTGGCGAGGAGCGGCACACTACAGTTGTCCGGCCCGATGTCCCCGCTCGCCCGGAAGCTGATGGCCGCAGGCGGAAGCCCGCACGGGAGAGGCGGCGAAGCCGTCTGTGACTCATAGGCGCCCATATCTACCCGTCCGCCGACAATGCGGGGTACCCCTGCCAGATCGGTAGCGGGCAGGGCCGTGGCCGAATAAGGGCCGTTGACTGCCGTCAGGCTGGCTATGTCGCCGGCGTTAATAGCCACCGAACCGGTAGCAAGCTGCAGGTCACTGTCACTCACAAAGGGAGAAGTACTGGTGGTGAGGTTGCCGGGGCCGGCCGTATACATGGCCGGGTTAACCCCTGCCTCTACCAATGAAAAGCGGATCAGCAGGCTTGTAGCATCAGCAGCAATGACAGGACTTGGCCCTCCACCCGTACTGGTAACTGCCTCTATTGCGTTTGCACTCCCGTTTCCGAACAGCACGCTATTGGTTAATACAAGGCTAACGCTTTCATAATTCACAATTGACAAAGCCCCTCCGGTTACGGCTGAATTATTGCTGAAACTCACATTGGTTAGTACCGGTTTGTCGGTATTGCCGAGTATGTATATCGCCCCGCCCTTTATGGCCAGATTACGGGTAAACACCGTGTTGGTTATAACAGGACCGGAATTATCACTGCTTATTGCTCCCCCTACCGGTGCAGAGTTACTGGTAAAGATGCAATTGGTAATAATCGCATTGCTATTGGAATAAGTAGTTACAGTCCCTCCTGATATCGACGCAAGATCTACCGAATTATACTCGAATATACAGTCCTTCAGTATGGGACTGCATGATGCGTTATTGATCATAGCACTACCAGCATCTACAGCCGTATTACCACGAAACACACAGTGGGTCAATAAGGGACTACTAGAACTATTGTTATACATTGCCCCACCCGATCCGGCTGCCGTGTTGTTCTGAAAAATACAGCTGGTGCAGGAGGGATTACTATTAAAATAGTTACGCATCGCACCACCGTTAAACGCTGAATTATTGGTAAAACTACAGTTCGTGAATATCGGACTACAATTAATGTCATTATAAATCGCACCGCCACTCTCTACCGCCGAATTACTACTGAAATGCACATTTGTCAACACAGGATTACACAGGCCAAAGTAGGCATTACTATACATTCCGCCTCCGTAAGCAGCCGAATTGGAACTGAAACTCACATCGGTCAGTACCGGATTAGACACTCCGTTTTCACTGGCATAATTATACATGGCCCCGCCATTCCGCGCTGAATTACGCGTAAAGCTGACATTAATCAGGGTCGGACTACTTGCTCCTCTGAACCCATTATTATACATGGCCCCGCCGGCATCAACTGCATTATTTTCTAAAAAATAGACATTTGCTAACACTGGACTGCTACTGCCGCCGTAACCGCCGTCATTAAAAACACCTCCTCCCAAACCGGCGTCAGCAGATGAACTACCATTACTGTTCCCTCCTGTAATCACAACCCCATCCAACCGGGTCTGATTACCGGCATTCAGGAAGCGAACGACATGGTAACTATTATTGCCGGGTAATCCGTCATTGTCGATATCACCGCTCAGCGTGGTACTGCCAGGAAAGGTTGTGCGGGAGTTCGTACCGGCGGCATAGCCACCATACACCTGAACGCCGTCAGGAATAAAGAAACTCACCGTCCGGCTCTCGGGACCGGTGTAGACGGTTGGTTTATAGAGTCCCTGCGCCACCCACACCTGTGCCCCACAGGCTGCCGCAACCTGAATGGCCGTTTGCAGGGCGGTGCCGGAGAAGGCATGGCTCCAGCTACTCCCGTCCTGCGCACCTGCCCCCGCCTGCGTTACATACACCACTGTGTTACAGGCCGGAACGGCCACCGTTACTCTGGCAACGGCCCAACAGCTGCCGGTGGTACCCGTCACCGAATAAGGCCCCGCTACACTCACGGAGATAGCGGCGGTATTCTCGCCCGTCGACCACTGATACGATCCGGCACCCGAGGCGGTCAGGGTCGTGCGCTGACCCGATACGATAAACAGCGATGGCGTCGCGGCAATATTTATGGTCGGCGGGCCGGTCAGGGTCAGCGGCATGGGTACGCTCAGATTACCCGCCCCGTCCTGTACCGTAACCGTGTATGAACCGGCGGTCGTGACAGAAACGGTATAGGGTGATGCACCGGCGAGCGCGGTAAAACTCCCCCCATCCGTCAGCCGGTAGGCATAGCCGCTCGTGCCGCCCGTTACCGTCAGCGAAAACCCGCCCGCCCCGTTGCAGGCAGCCGACACGCTGCCGGTGGCTGTCACCAGCGGTGTCACCTGCGATTCAAAAGCCCCGATATCGCGCCGGGTATCGAAAACGGGCAGCCCCCGCTGATCGGGGTCTGTGCTGGCAGGAGGGCCGGCGTTGATGGCTGGTCCGGCAGTAAGGAGGGCATGCGTGGGGGTAGCTCCGCCGTTGGTGGCCAGCACCGGACTCAGTACCACCGATGCCGGCATGCCTGTGAGATTACCCGTTGTCACATCATCCAGCGTAGCTCCTGCCGGGTTTCCGATCAGGTTATGCCCGGTCGATGAATTGAAGCCGCTACGTATATCCTGTCCGCCGCCGGATGAAGTATTACCCGCGATCAGGCAGTTATTGATCGTCACGCGGGCATCGCCGTTACCGCCATAGATGGCCCCGCCATCCGCATCGCCGGGCGAGTTGGTGACTCCTACAGCCTGGTTTTGGGTGAACGTACTGTTGCTGATGGTCAGGCTACCGAACGAAGCTTCAATGGCCCCGCCGGCACGGGCGACGTTGCTGCTGAAGGTACAGTTATCAATCAGGCCATCGTCGCTGCTGCCCTTGTGGATTGCTCCGCTGTTACTGATGGCGGTATTGCCGGCAAAGGTGCTGTTGGTAATAGTAAACGATCCGCCACCCTGATAGATCGCCCCGCCGAAATTACCGGCCTGGTTCTCGTGGAAATAGCCGTACGCCAGCCGCAGGGTACCTCCGCCAAGGCTGATAGCCCCGCCATTCCCGCTGGTATGTCCGTTGGCAAAGCTAAGGTAACGGACTGTCAGGGTAGCGGCCACCGGTACGTCCAGGATCGAAAAATCACTGGATGGGCCGCCGCCGCTCAGGGTAATCGCGGTTGTAGTCGCCGAGGGTCCGGTGATCGTCACATCTTTGTCGGCCGGAGCCACCAGCGGACTGGTGAGGGCAATGGTACCCGACACGGTAAACGTAATGGTAAAGGTGCCCGGTACGCTGCTGCCGTCAACATCGGCCAGCGCCTGCCGCAGCGTACCCGGGCCGCTATCGCCGGTATTGGTCACCTGAATAATGGTTTGTCCGTAACCGGATTGATAAAAGCCCCAGAAAAGCAGGGTTAACCAGCCGATTCGGCATAGTAGTGCGCGGTCTGCCCGGCGGTAGCCTGTAGAGTTAGTAATGATCGACATAGATAAGAAACGTAAGCCTGTTTAGGTGCGTAAAGATCCTTATCCGGTTTCTCCTGCCTTGTCAATTTCCGGACAAATCCTGTTGATTTTCGGACAAAGCGGCATGTCAGGCCACATTTGACGCTACATAATCCTGTTTCACGTATGTGCGAGTGATTTTTCTCTTCTTGTTGTTTTCTGTATCACCTCTACCTGCCTGCCTACCCGCAGGCCATACGATAACTTTCGGGTAACTAACTCACTTTTTCACAAAAAATACATAAATAGTAACCCAAAGCCGCATAAAGAGTACACTAAAACAATTTTATTTAACCAATTAACACGTTTATGCTCGTATGAAAACAATGTACAAAACCCTTCTCGCTCTTGTCATTACTGGTTTATTCATGGCCTTACAGGCTCAGGCTCAGGTTGGTATTGGCACTACGACACCCGACGCCAGCGCACAACTCGAAATTCAGTCTACCTCAAAAGGCTTGCTCATTCCGCGGGTTACCAGTACGGCCTCCGTCACCAGCCCGGCCAAGGGCCTGATCGTTTATCAGACTGGCGGTACCGAAGGCTTCTATTATAACAGTGGCACGCCGGGTTCTCCTGACTGGAAAATGCTGAGTACGGGTGGTGGAAGCGGCAGTGCACTTTCGTATGGATACGCAGCGAACACCTCCGGATCAATCATTGCCGTTGTATTGGGCGGAACAGAAATTCCTTTGCCAAATGCGCAGAACTTCAGCTCAGTAATAACCAACGGAGCGAATACAAACTTTGTGATTAGTACGACCGGAACGTATAGACTGGCATATAGTGTAAACTTAACAGCGGCACTGCTCGTCGGAGCGCGGTTGCTCATCGATGGGACGGCAAATGTAGCCAGCACAATTAATCCGGCATCATCGCAAAGCCATTTTGCAGCAGAGACCGTTGTAACGTTAGCCGCCGGCACTACCATTTCGTTACAGCTTTTCGGGCTATTGGGGGCAGCAACGTTACAAACCGGCAATGGTGCATCATTAACCATCCAACAATTGAACTAGGAAAGAAATGTCTCAATGGACACGTAAACGCTAAGTACCCCATGAAACATTTCCTTCTTTTTTTCTGCCTGCTTCTGCTACCGGCGGTTCAGGCAGTAGCCCAGGTTGTCAACCAGGGCATTTTGTATATTGGTAATACCGGCATCGTTTCGTCGGGCGAGTCACTAACCAATACAGGGCAACTGACACTCAACGGGCAACTGGCACTGAAAGCCAGCTTTACCGATGCCGGTTCGCTGACGTCGGCCCAGGGTCAGCTACGGTTGTATGGCACAACCTCCCAGACCCTGACCAGCCCGACGGCCATTACGGTTAGCTCCCTGACCGTCAGCAATTCGGCCTCCGGTACGGCCGTCTACCTGCAAACCCCGCTCTGGGTTACCCAATCGGCCAGTTTCAGCACCGGGATTGTGAAGACCGACGCCACGAATCTGCTGGTGTTCGCCGATAACGCCCAAAGCAGCGGGGTGTCGAACGCGGCGCACGTGGCAGGCCCTGTCCGTAAGATCGGGGATGATAGTTTTACGTTTCCCCTGGGTAACGGAACCGCCTCCCGCCCCGCGCAGCTGACCGTTCAGGGCAGCACAACGGATACATACACGGCACACTATGTTCAGAATGTCCCACCAAACAACAGCTCACTGCTCTGTCTGTCGGCTATTTCGGGGCAGGAATACTGGCAGATCGACCATACAACGGGCAGCGGGTCGGCGGTCGTCGGCCTGCCAAATCAGAACGTAGCAACCAGCAATCTGTCACTTAACTCTCCTACCCTGCGGGTGGCCGTCTATACCGGTTCGCAGTGGACCGCCCTGAGCCGGGAACGGAACGGGGGCATCACCGGCAACGTTGTCGTTTCAGACGGGGCCACCAATCTAAGCGGCCTGTTTACACTGGCCAACGCCTTCGACGTGCCGGGCATTACCGGACAACTTCCCTCCGGTACACTCGTCTGCGCAGGAACGAACCTGACGGTTCCGGTAACGGTGACCGGCACCAACGGCTCAACAACCTACCAGTGGTATAAAGACGGCGTTAGCCTCAGCACCCAAACCTCGGCCACGCTGAATCTGACGAGCCTGAGCGTAGCCAGCGGAGGCAGTTACTCCCTGGTAATTACCGGCGGTTGTTCGAGTATCACCAGCACCGCATTCAGCCTGACCGTTAGCGAGGCGGTGGCGATTCTGCAGCAACCAATCGCCGGCACAGCGCTTTGTACGGGGCAGCGTCTAAGCCTGCCGGTTAGTGTCAGCGGTGCCGGAGCGTCTTATCTGTGGTATAAAAACGGGAATCCGCTTAATACGCAGACCGGAGCGACACTAACCCTCAATCCTCTGACACTGACTGATGCCGGTTCGTATGCGCTGGTTATTACGGGCGGCTGTAACAGCGTAACGGCCAACGCCTTCTCGCTGTCTGTTAACCAGACCCCTGTTGTGACTGTTTCACCGGCGAGTACGACCATCAGCGGCGGGCAAAGTGTAACCCTTAGTGCGCAGGGCGCTGATAGTTTTCTATGGTCGACCAACGCCACCAGCACCAGTATTGTCGTCAGCCCGACACAACCAACGACTTACACGGTGACCGGTACCAGCAACGGTTGTCCGGCGTTTGCCACCGCAGCAGTTACCGTTAACTGT
Source organism: Arsenicibacter rosenii (assembly GCF_001870735.1). Lineage (GTDB taxonomy): Bacteria > Bacteroidota > Bacteroidia > Cytophagales > Spirosomataceae > Arsenicibacter > Arsenicibacter rosenii. Next base: position 74,762 of record NZ_MORL01000020.1, read on the forward strand.
ACGCAGGTAACGGCTCAGGCAAATGCGATCACCATAACAGGTACGTTGGGGCCCGGCAACTGCGCCGTTCAGCTTTCGGGAAGCGGCACCGGTACTTCTTTTGTGACACAAGGTCCGGGTGGGTATATTTTCAGTACGGTTTACCGGAAGCCAGGCACCTATACACTGTCACCGCTCAACATTACCAAACCGGGTACCTATACGTTTACGGCTTCGTTCCGCAACGCCTGCGGGTATGAAAGTACCGACACCCGTACGTTTATCGTTGGCGGAACCGCCTGTCCATAATAGCGGCATCGTTCTCCGGACAAACCAGTATCTGTCCGGAGAACGATGTTTATTTCACGACCGGCCACCCCTCCGCATCCCAGCTGAGCGGCCGGATCAGCAGCTTTGATTTACCGTTGTCGGCCGCGTCGTAGCCGTGATAGACGAGGTAGTCCGCTCCGTCGAAGGTGTAGACCGAATTATGCCCCACCCCATACCAGTTGGCATCGCCCTGTAACAGCAGCGACCCTCCGCCCGACACCATCTTTCTGCCGGTTTTATCGACATACGGCCCCGTGACCTTTTCGGCGCGGCCAACCATCATTTTGTACGTACTCTGTGGCCCCTTGCAGCAATAGTCAACGGAGACAAACAGGTAATAGTAGTTGTTTTTGCGGAAGATAAAGGGGGCTTCAATGGCGCCGTCACCGGCCTGCGTATCGTCGGCGCCGTTGCTGCGCTTACGGCTGGCGAGCGTCACCCACTCCTGTGGTTCGGCAACGGCTTTCCGGTCATCGCGGAGCCGGACCATTTTAATCCCGTCCCAGAACGAACCGAAGGCCAGCCACGGTGTACCGTCCTGATCGACAATCAGGTTGGGATCAATAGCGTTCCAGTTATCACGCCCCGGCACCGACTGTACCACCATGCCGTGGTCCTGCCAGCCAAACGCCGGATCGGCGGGGTTGAGGGTTTTGTTGGTGGCGACACCGATACACGACGTATTTTTCCCGAACGCCGACACCGAATAATAGAGGTAATACAGGCCATTGTGAAACGAAATGTCGGGTGCCCACGTATGCCCCCGATAGCCAGGCACGGCCTTGACAGCCCAGTCCGGCGGGGTACTGAATACCGGCTTTTCGGCCTTCCAGGTTACGCGGTCGCGGGATGACCAGACCGAAATGCCACGCCCCGTAGCAAAGGTATAGTATATACTGTCTTGCCGGATCATGACGGGGTCATGGACCGGAATCCGCACGGGCGCAGTCTGGGCACAGGCCAACGACCCGGCGTTCAGGAGGATTATGAACAAAGCAGTGAGGCGCATCTTGTTTTTTCGGGAACAAATAACCCCTCATCTGAAGCCAGCGAGGGGTTACACAATCATCTTCTAATCTACTCTAATTAAAGCGCTACTTCAACTGTATTTTCTGTACCGGTGAATACAGCATTTCGGCGACCCCGACGGTCTTCACGCCGATCCGACCGTATACATACGCCTTGCTGGCTACCGACGACGGGATGTTCATCGTAAAGCTGAGTTCCTTCGTCAGATCGGCCAGGTCGGCACCGGCTTTGCTGACGTTGCCCGCGTTGTTATTGATATCAACAAACTGGGTTGACCCTACATACAGCGTCACCCGCTCAATGGCCCGCGTCGTCAGCACCTGATTAATCTTACAGGTGGAGGTAATGGCGGTGCCGGCTTTCTGGAATTTTTCATTGGCGACCGTAAAGTATGGCTGTACCGGGACATCGATGGTAGCCGAGCCACGGACCTGCACATCAATGGTATCGGTATTGTCGACCCACGGGCCGTTGCCCCGCAGCCGCACCAGCTTGTAGTTACCGTCGAACACGGTGGCCGAGAACGAGCCATCCTGGTCGACATACACCGGGATTTTGGTAAACAGCTGATAGCCGCGCTGCCATAATTCGAGCTGTACTCCGTTTGAGCGCACGCCTATGGGCTGATTCTGGTACACCACACGGCCGCTGATAGTGGCCTTCGGTTCGGCATAGTTATCTTTTTCACACCCCGTCAGCAGGCCCGCAAGCGCCATCAGTGCCGGGAAAATCAAGTGCTGGAATTTCATGACTGGATCAGTGGAATGGGTTTCTGACAATTTTAGGGTTGTTGTTGATCACCGCCTGGTCGATCGACGAGTAATAGTTGCCCATCTGGAACAACCGTGGGGCCCGGAAGCGCGGCGCGGTCAGTTTGACAAACACATACTTCCCGTCGCGGGCATCGCCCGGGCGGACGATACGGTACGGATACAGCGCCGACATCACGGCATCGGGGTTGGTCGGGCTGCCGTTCCAGACCTCGTGGGCAATCCGCCAGCGCATCAGATCCCATACGCGGTGATCTTCAAAGGCCAGCTCCACGCGCCGCTCGTTCTGAATCCGCGCCAGTGTCAGCGCCGTCAGGCTGTTGGGGCCAAAACCGGCGCGCTCGCGGACACGGTTGATGTAGGTCAGGGCCTCGGCCGTCTGCCCCAGTTCGAAGGCCGCTTCACCCGCATTCAGCAACACCTCGCCCAGCCGGAAACGCACCCACCACATGTCGCTCCGGATACCGCGCGTGCTCGACAGCGGCGCCGGATCAATGTATTTACGCAGGTAAAAACCGGTGTTGGATACTTCGGTCTGCGACCGCTGCGGCCCCGACGCACCCGTCAGCAGCCTGCCGTCGGTATAGGTCGATCCGAGCACGTTCGACTCAATGGTCTGGTAGCTGTTGCTGGCTGCATTCCAGACCATAACACCCGCCTGAATCTGCACCTCCGCGCCCTTAAACGAGGTTCCCGGATAAATGACCGTACCATACAGCCGGGCATCCTTGTTGGCAAAGACATCGCTCAGCTTATCATAGTAGATAAAATCCTTGTCGTCGGCGGTGCGGGTTTTCAGGGTACCGGATGTGCCGTCGAGGTACTCATACGCCTCCACCAGATTCAGGGTCGGCGTAACGTTCGACGAGCTCAGGTTATCCTCGCGGATGTTCCGGGCAATGTTGTCGTAACTGAATCCGTGGCGCTTGTCCTTAGCCGTCAGGAAATCCTTGGCCATGATCACTTCGGCGTTGTTGATCTTCTTGGTGATCGCCTCGAAGAAGTTTTCGCCCAGGTTCGGATTCACGCGGTACAGCGAGTAGTTGCCGGTGGTGATGATCTCCTTCGACGCCGCGAGTGACTTAGTGTAATAGTCATTCGCCCGCGATGCCGGAATGCCTACCTCGCCGCCAGGTGTCGTAATAGGGGCTCCCATCCGGTTGTTGTATTTGGCAATCGACGCCGCATAGAGCATGGCCCGGCTTTTCAGCGCCAGCGCCGTAAACTTATTGGCCCGCGTGTTGCTGCCGGCGTTGCCCAGCTGGTCTTTGATCGCGTCGAGTTCGCTGGCAATGAAGTCATAGACAGCCTCTTCCTTCGCCCGTGGCTGCTGCAACGGGGTCGGGTCGCCGCTGAAGTCATAAATCAGCTGCTTTGTAATAAGCGGTACGCCTCCCATGCGCTTCACCAGCTCGAAATACTGGTACGCCCGCAGGAACCGCAACTCCGCCGAAAACAGCGTTTTCTGACTGGCTGTCAGTGTTGTACCGTACTTTTCGATACTTTCCAGCGCCAGGTTAATGTCGCGGATCAGGCCGTAATCCCACAACCGCCAGCGGTCAAACGGATACGAAACAATGTTGTTCCGCGCATCGTCGTTGCCCGACCACATCGCTTCGTCGTAGGCCGCAAACTCCGCCCAGCCGACGTCGATCTGCGAGTGGGCCGGCAGCCGGTCGTAGTAGTTTGCCAGCAGGCCGGTAATCATGTTCGGGTCGTTCCAGACTTGTTCTTCAAGGATGATGTTTGGTGGCTGCCGTTCGAGCCACTCCTCCTTACAAGCCGTTACGGGGGCAGACAGGGCCGCTATGATGAGTAATCTATGGAATGTTTTCATGGAGAATAAAGAGCCTTTCGCGTTCATCGTTCCGGAATCGTTTAGAAGGTCAGGTTGAAGCCGGTGTTAAACAGCCGCTGCTGCGGATACACCAATGCACCGTTCGACGAAATTTCAGGGTCAATACCGAGCGATTTCACGTTATCCAGTGAAATCAGGTTGGTCGCATTGACGTAGACTTTCATCTGATTCACCCCAAACTTGCGCGTAAAGAGAACCGGCAGGTTATACCCCAGTTCGAGGTTACGAAGCCGGATGTAGCGTACGTTCGTTGTCCAGAAATCGCTCCGGCGGCTGAAGTTCACGTGGCTGGTATTGTCTTTCCGGATGGCCGGATACGTCCCTTCTACCCACGGGCTGTCGGCATTGTACGGATCGGCGCGGTGCCAGCGGTCTTCAAACATGTAGTTCGGCGACGTACCGTTGTTCTGGAACGGAATCTTCATCTCCACTTCGCGCCGGAACGATTGCAGGGACGCCCCGGCAAAGTCGGCCTGGAGCGTAAAGCCCTTGTAGCCCAGGTTGATGCTCCCGCCGAAGCTCAGGTACGGGTTGGCGCCTTCAGCATAGCCAATCGGCCGCTCGTCGAGGCCGTTGATGATGCCGTCGCCGTTGACATCCTTGTAGATAAAGTCGCCCGGGAGCTGGGTCCGGTTGCCCTGCCCGTCGTTGTTAACCGCATAATTATCAATCTCTTCCTGCGACTTGAAACGGCCGATTACCTGATACCCCCAGTTCACGCTTGCCCACCGGTCAACAGCTGAGTTCCGGTATTCATCCCATGAGTTGCCAAAACGCGGTTTGTACTGACTGATGTTGCGCAGGCGGGAAATCGTGGCGTTACCGCTTACCGAGAAATCAATGTCGCGGACTTTGCTGCGGTAGGTCAGTACCCCTTCCAGACCACGGTGTGCGTCCGAGTTCAGGTTTTCGTTTGGCAGCGTGTAGCCCACTTCGCTGGGCAGCAACACGTCATACCGGGCGGCCGGCAGACCGGTCCGGCGGCGCTCAAACACATCGAACTGACCCGACAGTTTTGAATTCAGCAAGGCAAAGTCAACCCCGATGTTGGACGAGATGTTGGTCACCCACGACAGGGTCGTGATCGGCAGACCGCGCGGCCGTACCCCAATGACGTAGTTGCCGTTGAAGATCGCACTGCCTTGCAGGAAGTTATAGCCTGGCAGGTAACTGAACGGAGCCACAATAAACCCGTCGTTGATCAGGTCACTACCCGTTTTACCATACGAAGCCCGGAGCTTCAGTTCGTTCAGTACCTTCGTGCGGCCCTGCATAAACGGTTCTTCCGTAATCCGCCAGCCCGCCGACACGCCCGGGAAGAAGCCGTAGCGTTTGCCGGGCGCAAAGAGGAATGATCCGTCATAACGGCCCAGTACCTCAAGCAGGTAGCGCTGTTTGTAGTTATAATTTACCCGGCCGATATAGCCCGCCCGCGCCTGCACGTTCCATTCGTCGATCAGCAGGTCCTGGTTGGCAAACGACATCAACGGAATGTAGTTGTTGGGCGGCACGGTGTGCACTACGAGGTATTTGTTGTCGGAGTCGGTTCGTTCGTAGGCCGCTACCGCCGAGATGCCGTGTACACCAAACTGCTTGTTATAACTCAGCTGCAACTGCGCAAAGCGGTCGGAGACGTTCCGTTTCCGGCGTTCGCGCCACGGGTTCTGGTTACCGCCGCCCGGCACCAGGTTATAGGTATCGGTTTTGGCGTCGTAGGTATAGGCGTTGTAGGTGTATTCGAACCCGTCGAAATCAAAATTTGTGAAGTTATACGAATACGTCGCCTTGGCGCTCAGCCCGAAATCGAAGTCATACTGGGCGTAGAAGTTGCCCTTAGCCGCCCGCCAGATTTCGTCGATATACCCCGTTACTTCCTTCTTGTAAGTCGCAGGGTTTACGTTTACGTTGTGGGTCTGGTTGATGTATTTCGGATTATCGTTGGCATACGGGCGCTCCGTCGGCCACATCGAGAAAATACTCAGAAACGGGTTGAAGTAATCGTCAAGGCCCGGCACCCCGACCTGAAACCGATCTTCCAGACGACCGCTGATCTGAGTACCGACCCGCAGGCGTTTCGACAGACCAGCATCAATGTTTGCCTGGAAGTTGGTCCGGTTAAAGTTATAGTCGCGGATCAACGCGTCCTGATTCAGGTGGCTCACCGAAAAGTAATAGTTTACGCTCTCCGAACCACCCGACGCACTGGCGTTCAGGTAGTACTGCGGTACGTTCGGCCGCATGACCATGTCGTAATAGTCAAAGCTCTGAAAGCCTTTTTCGGTGTTGGCCTGCCACTTGGCCAGTTCTTCCGGCGTAATAGTCGGCGTAATACCCCGGTTCTGGTCTGATTCGACCAGTGCCCGCACGTGCTGATAGGCGTTGGCCGGGCGCGGATAGCGGGTAAAGTTCTGTAAGCCGTAATAGCCCGACAGGTTGATCGACGTTTTCTGACCGGCCTTACCTTTTTTGGTCGTTACGAGCACAACCCCGTTGGCCGCCCGGAGGCCGTAAATCGCCGCCGAGGCATCTTTCAGGATCGAAATACTTTCAATATCGTTGATCCCGAGGTTGTTGAACTGCCCTGCATCGGCCGTAATGCCGTCGATAACGAACAGCGGCGTACCCATGTTCCGGATCTGAATGCTGGTTGACCCGCCCGGACGCGCATCGGCCTGACGGGCGGTAATCCCCTGCACACGGCCTACCAGCGCTCCTGATGTCGTTGCAGCCGGTGTCCGGATAATGTCGTCGGCTTTTACGTTGCCGACCGCGCCGGTCACCGTTCCCCGCGACTGTGTACCGTACCCGACGACCACCACCTCTTCAAGCGTCTGGTTGTCGGCTACGAGCGTGACCGCAATCCGGGTGTTAGCCCCGACGACCACCTCTTTCGATGTGTAGCCCACAAAACTGAATACCAGGATCGCATTCTGGTCAGGCACACTCATCCGGAACGCGCCGGTCGCATCAGTGGTTACCCCTTTGGTAGTGCCTTTGATCACCACGTTAACGCCCGGCAGGCCGTCGCCTTTTTCGTCGGTCACCGTACCGGTTACCTGAACATCTGCCGACGACGGCGACACCCCTGGTGACCGCATTGCCAGCGGATTCATGGCCATCGTATTACCGGCAGGGGTTTGTTCAGCACTCAGTGGTGGCTGGAGTGTGTTGGCCAGGCTGGCTGTGGGTACGGCCTTTGTCTGCTTACGAAAGACCAGGAACGTCTGGTCGCTCACCTGCTTTACCTGCAAGCCATAAGGCTCTACCAGATGAGCGAGCTGCCGCGACAGTTTACCACTCGCTGTCAGCGACTTACCCGGAACGGTCAGACCCTGAACGGTTGTTTCTTCAAACAAAATGCTTACACGATGTTGCCGGCTCAGGTCGGTCAGCACATCTTTCAACTGCCGCGCCGATGTCCCGGACGGCTGCATCAATGCCGCAGGTTTGGCCTGCTGCCGGGCCAGTAATACCCGCTGTGCCATACCCGTATGGCAACAGGAAAGCCCCAGTAGAACCAAAAAGGTTCCTGGTCGGAAAGGTTGGTGCATAGGAGAAGTTAAATTAAAGGGTAAGTGTTCGTAATTCGATATGGTCGTTGGTTCTGGTGATCTTTACGTTGAGTAATTCCGATAAACTCCGCAGGAGCTGATCTGCCTTTGTTGCCTTGAAGTTGCCGGCAATACGTCGCCGTGCCAGCCCGGAATCAGGAATAACCACCTGAACACCAAATACTTCGTCGATCTGTTGGGCTACTTCCGACAGTGAGGTATTGTCGAAATGAAACCAGTGGTGCTGCCAGGCGAGATACGATTGGGCCGGTGCGGTTTCGGTAAGCTGTCCGTGGCCGCGGGCATCCACCGTAAACAGGTTTCCCGGCTTCATGTACAGTTGTTTGCCCTGCGGCAAATCCAGCTTAATGCTCCCCTTGTGCAGAAAAACATGTTGTCCGCGGTTGCGGGCATACGCCACAAATTCGGTCCCGAGTACCTCAATCTGTATTCCCCGTCCCATGTCGACCACAAACCGCTGGTGGTTGGGCAGGTGAGCCACCTTAAAGACGGCCTCCCCCGTCAGGCAGACCTGCCGCCCGTGTTGGCCGAAGCCAAAGCGCGGTACCCGTAACGACGAGTTGGCATTCAGCGTTACGGCCGAGCCATCGGGTAGCCGGTGCGTGGCGGTTTCGCTGAATCCGGTCTGGTAGGTGATGTAGCGCCATTGGTCCTGAAAGAATACCCCGCCGGCCGTTACCAGCAGAATAATGGAGGCGGCAATGCTCCACCAGAACCACCGCTGAAACCGGAAAGGGCTCTCCGGCGGATCGTACAATGCTCTGATGCGGCGGGGCCGTTCACCGGCCATCTCCTGTTTGTATTGCGTCAGTGCCTCATCGACCGACGGGAAAAACTGCATATGGCGGGTTTCCCATTCATCGAGGTATTGGTAGTATAACTCTTCATTGGCCGGTATCAGCAGCCAGTCTTCAATGAGCTTACGTTGCAGGGGCGTGGCCTTGCCGTCGAAAAAATCGAAAAGGATGTCTTTAGGTAGCGGTGTCATTATCGTCAGGTTGTTTTGCGGTGTATAGTCAGGAGTTCAAGGGAATTCCTGCCGCGTTTACAGAATAGATAAGATCACCAGTCCGGACAGCCCCAGAAACCAGTCGTTTTTCAGTTCAGCCCGGAGACGGGTCAGTGCACGGCTCACCAGGGCTTCAACCGCCTTGGTGCCGATCTGCATTTCTTCGGCAATTTCCGTGTACTTCTTTCCTTCGATTCGTTTCAGCAGAAAGGCCCGCTGGCACTGGGCCGGCAGTTGCTGAATGGCGTATTCAATTTTTTGATGCAGTTCGGAATACTGCAATACTTCATCGGGTTTCAGGGTGGTGTCGACGGGCATGTGTTCAATGGCATCCATCGAATCCGTACGCTGAAACTGCCAGGCAAGGTAGTTATAGGCGCGGTTCCGGACGGCGCGGTAGAGGTACGCCCGGTAGGAGGTGCTGATTTCATCGAACACCCGGCTGTACCAGAAATTGGCAAACAGCTCGGCGACAATGTCTTCCGCGACTTCCTTTGAATAAACAAAACGGATGGCGTGGTTACAGAGATTGGTGTAGTATCGGCGGAACAGGAGTTCACAACCCTTGCGCGGATCGCTGGCAAAAGCCTGCCGGAGTACCAACTCATCGTCCATAACTAAAGCTTCCTTACAAACAGAGGGTCTGAACACAGACGACTGTGTTTTTTCCTGCGAATGCGTTGAGTAAGAAGCGTTCATATAAAATTGTGTTTTTCACCTACAATCGTTGTACTCATCATAGACAAGTAAAGTAAGCGAATCCCTATACTCGCAGGTTAAAAAAACGCTCTTTTTTTCTCTATTTTATCATGTTTTTTTATCGATTAAGCGTATTTTGATCAATATATAGCCAGTTTTATCTGAATGATTAAATTCTCATTAAAGAAATTCCGGACATGTACAGCACTTCTGATGATAGCTGGCGCAACTGTAGAGCCGCAATATCTTGCGGCTCGGGCGGTGGAGGTCCCCTGCCCGCTGACGATGGGGTTTAAGGAAGAATAGGATAGCTGACGCCATACGGCTGACGCACGCGGAGCCGCAACATCTTGCGGCTCTACAGGGCTAAACCAACGCATGACCGGAAAACGGCCTGTATATGCCGGCGGATGCCCGGATCAGGGCCAATGAGGTAGCCCGCCCCGAACGAAAAATTGTAATCAAACCATTTTGTCCGGCGGCTGTGCTGCCCGATCTGGATTGTAATCAGCTGGTTGTAGGGCTTCAGGTTGGTTTGCCAGCGTTCACCGCTGTCCAGACGGGTAGCCGTAATGCGGTCATGGATAGTCGTTACCAGCAAGGCTGAGATGTAGGTCTGGCGTAAAAAGTTATTTGCAGATTTACCCTTCCGGATCATCCGCATCATGCACGGATACCAGGCCACCCCGCCAATCCCGTCCAGACTATAGCCCTTGTACGAAAAACCGTTTCGGCGGCCACCGGCAAATCCGGCCTGTACGCTTCCGAGCAGTGCCCAGGCCGGATGCACTTTATGTTCCACACCGGTTTCAAGGCCAACCCAGCCAGCCCGTTCCTGTACTGGCAGCCGGTTTGTTATAAAGCTGGGCTGGAGGCCGTCTGTAAACCGCAACATAAACAATGTCCGTTCCTCACGGCTGCGGCTGTATAATTCGTCAATAGCCGTTTTTTCAGCTTTTGCACGTTCCGGATCAGTTTTTGCCGGGAAAGACACTGTCTCCTGTGTGTACTCTACACGAACGGTGTCCTTTATGGTCTGTGCCTGTAAGGGCATTAGTTTGCCGGTGATTGCTATAAAAAGCACAAGGGTAGCGATGGTTTTCATGCGATCAGATTAGTAGTAGGGTTCGTAGTGTAAGCGTAGTGGTTTTACAATTTCTTCCCCGTTGACGCGTTAGTATCCGAAAGTGGTTGAATGATCACCGGGCTGTACTCGTTATCGATCTTTATCGGCGGTTTGCGGCCGGAAGCCGGCCAGTCGAAACGCTGCTGCACGCCCTTTTTCTTCAGAAACTCCCTGAAGCCGTCGGGGACCTGTACCGTGCTGTAGACCGACAGAACCCCATACTGATACTCCTCGATCCGCTTCGGAATAACCATGATGTCCGTACCAGCCGCGTCGACCTGCAGGCTCTCCAGCGTGGCAGCGTTCGGCCAGATCACCAGCTTACCGTATTTACAGTACAACTTCACGGTGCCGCCCAGTCCGCGCAGACTGACTTCGGCCTTCTGCGTTTTTCCCGTCAGCACAGCATTCACCTGCCGCCCGTCGATATCGGCATACTCCGACGTGATCGTCAGCCGGCCACCGACTTCCTCCAGCGTCAGCCGGCCAAATTCCAGGCTTACCGACCCCTCGCCTGCCCATTCGGTCAGGCTGATATCGCCGAATGCATCATTGATCGTCAGTTGCGAACGGGTTGGCACATTCACTTCGAAAACGGCCTTCAGCTGACTTTTCAGCTTGCCGGCCGATTGCGGAATCACGAAGCGATTGGCCAGATCAAGCCCCGTACCGGTAGCCTGCAACGTGTACTGGTGATAGACCAGCTCCCGCTCAGCCACCGCCCGGTCCGGATGTTTGGCAATAAGCCGAAGCCGGATGCCTACCACCGGCCGGTTCCAGCCTCGTACGATCACATCGGACTTCTGTGCCATCAGCCGGATGGGTTGGCCGTCGGCATAAGGCAACTCTTTTTCGATCGTTTTCGTCACAACCTGTACCTGCGTCTGTGCCATCGTTGCTGACCACATGCAGACCAGTAACCACAAGAGGCCCCGGCCCGAATACCTGCCTGTTCTCATATCCGTAGTTCGCGTACGAGCTGCTTCGCCACCTCAGCACGCTCATTTTCAATTTTTATCTGTGCCTGTACCAGCGCCGGATCATTACCGAAAACCGACAGCTTTTCCTCGATTTTTACCTTCCGGTCGTTCAGGTCGTCCAGCCGGCCTTTCAGTTCTTTTACCTCAGGGCGGCTACAGGCAGCTACTTCCTGCCGGCAATGCTGCTCCACAAATGTCATGAAGTGAGCGTCGGCCGCTGTCTGATCAGGGTGCTGCCGTGTCGTTACCGTCGTTTCCGTCGACCAGGCAACCGTTATGCGTTCATCCGGTTTGGGCAGATTCTGCCACCAGAACCAGCCCGCCAGTAAGCCGGCCAGCGAGGCGGCGGCGACCCATCGTGTGGCGACAGACCGGCCAATCCGCCGTACTGGTGTTTCGCCGGCGGCACCGCTTTCACCTTGTTGAACCCGCATCTCCAGCTGCGCCCATACATCGCCCGGATCATGTTCAGGCAGTTGGCTCAGCAACCGGTCAAGCCGGTCTTCATGGATAAGGTCAGCCTCAATGCGGGCCCAGAGGTCAGGGCGCGGGTCATGTTCGGGTAATTGATTCATGATCGTTGAAGCCGTTTTTTCAGCCATTTTTTCGCATAACTAACCTGTGATTTCGACGTTCCCTCCGAGATCTGAAGCATATCCGAGACCTCACGGTGGCTGTAGCCTTCTACTTCAATCAGCAGAAATACCGTACGTGCCCCTACCGGAAGCGCCAGAATAGCGGCCTCCAGTTCCTGCCCCGTCAGCGTATCCGGTTCCGGTACCGGCAGATCATGCAGGGATTCGTCAAGGCTGATGAACCGGCCTTCAAACTGCTGTTTACGCAGCGCGTGCCGTACCACAATCGTTTTCATCCACGCCCCCGGCGTCGACTGGTAGCGGAATGTATCGAGGCTCCGGAAAATGTCAACAAAGGCATCCTGCAACGCGTCGTTGGCGTGATCATAATCATTCAGCAGGCGGAATGCGGTTGAAAACATCGCTCGTTTGTAGCGCTCAAACAGCATCCGCTGCGCCGCCCGACGGGTCGGCAACGCCGGGCTCAGACAGCCCTCAATCAGGTCGCGTTCGGATATGTCGGGAGGGGTTGCCAAGCGAAACATTCGATGTTTAGATGATTACGCTCTAAAGTGCATCGGCAAACCCGAAAAGTTGGAAAGGGGTAAAAAAAAATCCTGATCCATGGCAGATTTTACCACAGATCAGGACGTTAATGCTGCTGACAGTTATAATTTGATAATCGTAAACTGGGCGCTGGATAAACCCCAGTTGCCGGTAGAGTCCTGCGTAGCCAGCCGAAAGGAAATCACATCACCGGCTTCACAATAGATAATTGAATTGAGTGTGGCCGGATACCGCGTGGTATCATACGCATTGGCACTATACGACGTGTATCCATAGGTGCCTGTCCGGCGGGAGGCACCGTTCACGAAAATACGGACCGCATACCTGTATGAAAATGAGGAATTACCGCTACTACTGAAGCTGGCGGTTAGTCTTCCGTTAATGCTGTAATACCCGGCTTTACCAACCGTGTAGTTACCATCCGTATATCGATTGTCATCATCCTGCACCTCCGGCACAACAATCTGTTCGCCCGAGGCAATAAAGACAAAAATACTGCCCACCTGAACGTTCCCTCCGAATAGTTCTACGGCTCCGTAACCGGCTTTCTGCCACGTTGCGTCCCCCTCCGCATCCGAGGTCAATACTTTACCATTGCCCTGATCGCCCGTTGCCAGCCGCACACTACCTGAGACATGTAATCTGGCCTGCGGATCGGTTGTCCCGATACCGACATTGCCATTGGTCCCGATGGTCATGCGGGGTGAACCGCCGTTGGTAGCAAACGACAACGGGTGGTTGCTGTGCGTCTGAATGGCCGCTGTTCCGCCGCCTGTACTGCTGGCATAAGTACCTACACGCACGGTTCCGTCGGGGCTGGTGTGGTCTAATCCGATGGCGGCTGAAACCGGCTTAACCGTTAGCGCACTGGCCGGATTGATCGTGCCGAGGCCGACATTGCCGTTGGGCAAAATACTGATCCGCTCCACGGTTGCCATATCGCCATTGGCCGTGGCGATGCTAACCGGGCTGTTCATGATGTACATCCTTCCGGAAATGGGATCCTGCCCGATAAGGGCTCCGAATCCGGGGGTGATGGCTTTGCGGCCATTATTAAAATAGCTGTTGAACCCAATACCCGGCCAGTTGGTTTCGATGGCGATCCCACTGGTATTTGCCCCGAACACAGCGTTGACAGCCCCTACCTTTTTATCCACAACCAGGCCGCCCAGCCCGGGCGACACACTGCCGATTCCTACCTTGCCATCGCCCGTAAAGCGCACATTCTCGGTAAAGTCGCCGGAGTTGCCAATGCCGAACACAATATTATCGGTGGCCGTCGGGGCAAACAGCTGAAACCGCGCCCCCTGAATACCCAACCCGTAATGCGGTGCAGTGGCCAGGGCGGGATTGGTGCTCCAGAGCGAAATTTTATCGCCAACCGAATTCGAAAACGACAGCGGGTAGGCAGGTGTCAGGTTACCGATTCCTACAAATCCATTGGTTGCCAGCGTCATCTGCGCGTTGGCGTTGTTGGTGGCAAACCTCAGCGGATGGTTGGAGTTGGTCTGGATATACGCTGACGTATTACTGACATACGTTCCCAGACTAACAGCTCCGTTCTCACTAATCTGGGCAAAACCATTACCCGAATACCTGATCGTCAATGGGTTGACCGGTGCATCCGTTCCGATGCCGATCCGGGTATTTGTATGATCAAAAACAAAACTCCAGTTGCCTGCCGCATTGTTGGCGATTCCGAAATGACCGGCGGCCGTTTGCCCGATAAAGGAGCCAAGCGTGTTGTCCGGTTTATTGAACCATATACCGGCCCCGTTGGTGGCCTGCTGCCGGATCCGGATCTGGCCATTCACATCAAGCGGATATTGGGGATTAGTTGCTCCGCCAATGCCCATATATTGACCGAAGGCCGTAAAATGCCCGAGCAGGCAAAGTATCAGTAACTTACAGGTGTATTTCATACGTCTTAAGTATCCGTTTTTCAGACAGCCTTGCCCGATAAGAGGGTACGGGTTGCGGATGTAAAACAGGCAGAAAAAACCATGCACCACAATCGGATAAAGGTATGATACCCCCAAAATCGGTTACTTACCGGCCAGTAGGCAATTCAGGTACTGCCAGCCAGCCGTCCCGAAATAAGACAGCCGCAAGCTGCCGAAGGCTGGAGTAAAAGTCCGGCCTTCGGCAGCTTGCGGCTGCTCTGATCAGTATAAACGGGCGGTTGAAATGCCGCTCTATGAAAGCTGTATACTCAGCAACTGCCCTTTGTCTGCTTCGGTAACAATCAGCCGATACCCATCGGGGCTAAACGTCAGGTTGGTCGGGTTTTCGCCGGGGATGCTGATTTCGCTGACCGAAATTCCATCCTGATCGAACACCTGAACCCGGCTCCCGCCGTATATCGCTGCGTATAAATTACCATCGGGGCCTACCGTCAACCCGTCGGGGCCAAAGCCCTTTTCGCCGGTTTCAGCCCAGACACGGATGTTTTCCCAGGTCAGGCTGACGGCATCCCAGTGTCCGCACCAGATGCGCTTCCGGTGCGTTTCGGCAATCAGCAGGCTGGTCCCGTTGGGCAGCATAGCCAGTCCGTTCGGGTAGCGTAAGCCTTCTGTTATGATATCTGTGTTGCCTTTGGTTGTCAATACGCCCACGTAGCCATGTACATCGTCGTCGGGCGGGCCGGGGCAGCTGAATAATAAATTACCGTATTGATCAAAAATCAGGTCGTTAGGCATATTCAGTGGTTGGCCATGTATGGCCTCCAGCACCGTTTCTACCTGCCGGTTTTCGGGATGAAGCCGCCGGATGGCGTTTTTTCCTGAATCGCAGAAATAGAGCCAGCCATCAGGCCCTTTCGTGAGTCCGTTGGGCTTACCGCCCACCTGTATTCGTTCGCTTGTTCCATCGACATGACGGCAGAATAAGCGCTCGCCCTCCTGCTCTACGCACCAGAGCCGTCCTGCATCATCAAACGCAGGTCCCTCCGGAAACCGTAGATCCGTCTTAAGTATTGTTGTTTTCATGTTCATTAGCTGAGTAAATTACAACACGTTAATACGTGCTTCTTTTCATAAAGTCAGTTTTATGCCCGTTTGTTTAGCCAACCGCTCATTTATTGGCCTCCCGCCCATTACTTTTGCAATCTGTTGAGCCAGCGGGAGTGCTAATGTGCTTAGACGCCAAAATCACTCTTTCGCCGCGCGGCGGCCGCTCTCTCACTCTTTCGCTCTCTCACTCTATGACAAGCATACGCACGTTAACGGCCTGCCTGGAAGCCTGGGCTCCGCTGGCCTATCAGGAATCATACGACAACGCCGGGCTCATCGTCGGTGATCCGTCAACACCCGCCACCGGCGTGCTGGTCACGCTCGACGCGACCGAAGCCGTTATCGACGAAGCCATTGCCAGAGGCTGCAACGTGGTGGTAGCCCACCATCCCATTGTATTTAAAGGCCTGAAGAAATTCAACGGCCGCAATTATGTGGAACGGGCCGTGATAAAAGCCATTAAAAACGATGTAGCGCTCTACGCTTCTCATACTAATCTAGATAACGTCACAGGCGGAGTAAATTTTAAAATTGCCGAAAAACTAAGCCTGCGGGACCCACGCATTCTTTCGCCCAAAGGGCAGACGCTGACCAAGCTATCGGTGTATATTCCGGTCGATTATACCGAAGCCTTGTTACAGGCGCTGTATGCGGCCGGAGCCGGTCATATCGGCCAATACGAACACTGTTCGTTCCGCGTCGAGGGCACGGGGACCTTTAAGCCACTGGACGGCGCCAATCCGGTAATCGGTCAGGTAGGTACTGACGAAGCCGTACGCGAACACAAGGTCGAGGTTATTTTTCCGGCCTATCTGGAAGGGGCCATTGTATCGGCCATGAAAAAAGCGCATCCGTACGAAGAGGTTGCCCATGATTTATATCCGGTACTGAACGTCAACGGCGAGGTTGGTTCGGGCGCCATCGGCGATTTACCGGAGGCAATGAGCGGCCCCGATTTTCTGGCTTACCTGAAGCAGCACATGAACGTCACGGTCATCCGCCATACAGCTTTGCCGGATAAGCCGGTCCGCCGGGTAGCGGTTTGCGGGGGCGCGGGCGGCTTTTTACTGCCCAACGCTATTCGTGCCGGTGCCGATGTGCTGGTGACTGCCGACTACAAATACCACGAATTTTTCGATGCCGATCAGCAAATTGTGATCTGCGACATTGGCCATTACGAAAGTGAAGTCTTTACAAAGGAGCTGATTCAGCACTATTTATCAAAACATTTCACTAATTTTGCGGTAATTTTGTCTGAAACGGTGACTAACCCGATTCAGTACTATTTTTAGCAGGTTATGGTTGCTGCCAAACTATTTACAGATAGCCTGGTGTTCAGTATTCATAATGCCTTTTACATTAAAATATATTCGCTCGAATGGAACTAACAATTGCGCAAAAACTGGATGCTCTTCTCAAACTACAAACGATTGACTCTTCCCTCGATGATCTGATTAAAATTCGTGGTAGCCTGCCTGAAGAGGTTCGGGATCTGGAGGATGAAATCGCCGGTTTTGAAACGCGAATTGGTAAGTTTAACGACGAAATCAGCACGCTGAACGACGAAATCGAACGCAACCGGTTGTCGAAAAAGGACGCCGAACGCCTGATTAATCGCTATAAAGACCAGCAGATGAACGTACGGAACAACCGTGAGTACGATGCCATCTCCAAAGAAATCGAACTGCAATCGCTCGAAATCGAACTGGCCGACAAACGCATTAAGGAAGCGCTGTTCCGCATTGCCGGGAAGGAAGACGAAATCAAGGCGACACAGGGCGCCCTGAATGAGCGGAAAGAAGACCTGCGCGTGAAAAAACAGGAACTGGATCAGATTCTGGCCGAAAGCGAAGAAGAAGAAAAACGCCTGAAAGTTGACCGCGACGAGCAAGCTACGCACATTGAAGAACGTCTGCTGAAGTCGTACACCAAAATCCGGGGCAACGCCCTCAACGGTCTGGCCGTGGTAACCGTTAAACGCGGTGCGTGTGGCGGCTGCTTCAACGTGGTTCCCCCACAGCGTCAGGCTGACATCAAAGACAAGAAGAAAATCATCGTGTGCGAACACTGCGGCCGCGTGCTGGCCGACGTAGAAGGCGCACCTGAGCCCGCAGTAACCGGTCGCCGGTAACTGCGGATTGCCCCTTGTACGCCCCGCCTGACAGAATCAGGCGGGGCTTTTTTATTTTTGTCATGAATGGTGCGCTATGTACATGCATGTTCTATCGATATTCCTCTTGTGGCTGGCCGGTCAGCAACCCGCCGGTGCGAAACCCGCCGGTGCGCAGCCGTATGGCTGGACGGCCGGCCATCAGCAGGCATACGCCGACCTGTCGAAGCTGAAAGTACAACCCGCCCTTCAGCGGCTGGCGGCCGAAAACAGCCGGAACGGGATCACTATCTGGCTCACTGATTATGCCGATATGCTCATACTGCTCATCAACGACGATGAAAAGGCGTTTGATCAGCTGGCAGGCCGGGAAACGCAGCGGCTCGATCAGTTGCGTACCTTACCCGACGATTCGCCCTATGCCCGCGTGCTACAGGCAGAGGTCAGGCTGCACTGGGCGTTTGCCAAACTGAAGTTCGGCCATGAAATCAGCGCAGGCCGGGACATCATCAAAGCGTTCCGGCTGCTGGCCGATAACCAGGAAAAATACCCCTCGTTTCTGCCTACCTACAAAGCCCTTGGCCTGCTGCACATCCTGTTCGGGTCAGTACCCGACAACTATACCTGGCTGACCAACATGCTCGGGCTTCGGGGCAATGTCCGGCTGGGACTTCAGGAACTCGAACGCGCCCAGCATGATCCGCTGCTGAAAAATGAAGCCTATCTGCTCGAACTGCTGGCCCGGTCGTACATACTGACCATGTCGCCGGCCGTGAGTCAGCAACTGACCCCGTGGGTAAACAGTCAGCCGGATAACCTGCTTGTTCATTATTTCGGGGCTACGATGCAGATCAAAAACGGGCATAGCGAACAGGCCCTGGCTTACCTGAACAGCCGGCCAACCGGCCCCGACTACCTGCCGATGCCGGTCCTGAACAGCATTCTCGGAGACATTTACCTGCAACAGGCGCAGTATGACAAAGCACAGGGAGCGTTCCGGCGTTTTTTAAGTACGTACCGCGGGCAGAGCTTTCTGAAAGATGCGTATTACAAGCTGTTTCTCAGCTTCTGGCTCGATAACGAAGACGGCAAGGCCCTGCCTTATCTGCAAAAGGTAACGTCGGTCGGCAAAACGGTGGCAGAAACGGATAAAGTGGCGCAGCAGTTTGCCGAAAATTTCGCGAAGAGAGCCCCGTCGGCCAACCAGAAGGTATTGATGAAAGCACGGCTGGCGTTCGACGGCGGTTTTCTGGACGACGCCCTGGAGCACCTGAGAGGCTATACCGAAGCGCGGTTCGGATCAACGGCCGAAAAGGCGGAATACAATTACCGGCTTGGCCGCATCCGGCAAAAGCGGGCCGAGCTGCCGGCCGCTATTCCGTTGTTTGAACGGGCCATTTCCCTCAGCGAGGCCGGTCAGCTCTCGTTTGGCGCAACCTCAGCCCTTCAGCTTGGCTACCTCTATCAGCAACAGAAAAATAATGCCAGGGCCCGGCAATATTTTGAGAAGGCACTCAGCTACAAAAAGCATGAGTATAAAAACAGCATTGACAACAAAGCCAGGGCCGCCCTGAACGACCTGGGGGAGTGACCAGCAGGCCTGAGCCTGTTAATCACTCCCCCGGCTTGTATCGTATGACGTTACAGACTCAGTAAGTCTTTAAAGCGGATGGCCTGGCGGCGGCTGATTTCGATTTTATCGCCCCCGCGCAGGGTAACCAGCAACCCGCCGCTGAACCACGGCTCGATTTTGTCGATCCATTGCAGGTTGATGATGTGTTTCCGGTTGGCGCGGAAGAACGTGGCCGGATCGAGCCGGTCTTCGAGCGCGTTGAGCGACTTCAGGACAAGCGGCTTCTGATCGTCGAAATACAGGCGCACGTAGTTCCCCATCGACTCAAACAACCGCACTTTACCCAGCTTCACGAACCAGCACTTTTCACCGTCTTTGACAAAGACCTGGTCGTTTTCGCCCAGAATCTTGGTCGAAATGTCTTTTTGGGTGCGCTCCGGTTCGTTGCGGTGATGATGCTCCTCCTCCACGCGGTGAATGGCTTCCGTCAGCCGGTTCAGCTCCACCGGCTTCAGCAGGTAATCGAGCGCATTGAACTCAAAGGCCTTGATCGCGTATTCATCGTAGGCGGTGGTAAAAATCACATCCGGCGCTTTGCCTTCGATGGACTGCAGGAGTTCAAATCCGTTTTTGCCCGGCATCTGAATGTCCAGAAAGAGCAAATCCGGTTGAAGGTCCTCAATCATGGGCAATGCCTCGTCCGCATTAGCGGCCTCGCCGATGATGTCAATTTTCGGGAAATTCTCCAGCAATCGGCGCAGTTCGGCGCGTGCTAACCGCTCGTCGTCTACAAGAAGGGTTTTCATTAATATTGTGTCAAATTGCGAGATAGACGCCCTGCCGGCTTTTTGGCGTGACGGACAAGGCTTGTGCAATTTACAGTTTTATCGACACTTCTGTTACATTACCGGGAGAATCTGTATCGCTGCCAGAACGCGCTGACCCTCTTTTTCCGTCATTGACACGCCTTATGGCTGAGTGATTCCGACATAGTTTACATTGCCCGGCACGGCCCCGTGCCACATGGTAGCCTGGTTACCATCAAACGCATTGGTAAACGAATAGAGTGCCTGATTACCGCCATAGGTAGCCGTTGAGCCGAACATAACGCCGGATATCTTTTTCGCAGCGTTATAGAATTCGATCTCCATTAACTCACCATATCCCTGCGGACCGGCCACAAACCGCAGGTATTTGTAGACGTTTGCATTTCCTGTAAAAGTATAGCTGTTCCAGGCACCTGGATTAGGGTACACAATAATTGACGCCAGCGTAGTCCAGTTCTGATTATCGTTTGATCCCTGGAACACCGCCCCTCCGTAACGATACATAAGCTGCACCCCGCTCGTATTTGGCCGGGTATAAATCCGGGCAGACGTAGCAACAAGGCCACATGGGTTGCACCCGGGACAGTTACAGGCTGAGTATATAACCAATACCATTTGTGTACTGGCAGACGCATTGGCATTATCGGTTGCCTGATACGTTAATGTAAAAGACCCCGTAACCGATGAAGTTCCACTTATCTGCTGTGTAGCCGGATTAAAAGACAGGCCTGCCGGTAAACCACTCATAGCATACGTCATTGCCTGTCCTTCCGGGTCAGTAAAAACGCCTGCCGGTATCGTGTAGGTAAATGCATTGCCGGTAACCGCCGTTAAAGTAGCCGGTAGCGACACAGCGTTGTTTCTCACAGGTGGCGCGTTTGTCGTCTGACAGGTAGCTTTCCAGTCCCAGGTATAGGTATAAAAATTCCCGCTCTGCCAGCCTTGCAGGGTAAACGGCTGAGCATCGGTGTAAGGCAATACCGTAAATGGCCCGGCAGCGGTTGTCCAGCCGGTCACCCCGACAGCCATATAATACACAGTTGAGCCGTTGCCGCCGGTTGAGTTGAAATAAAAACTACCCGTTGAGCAGTTATAAGACGGTGCCAGCAGTTGAAAAGCCACTGCCTGACTACTCACAATTATCACTAACGATCTGCTTCCGGATGCACCATACGGATCAGTTGCGGTAAGGGTTGCCGTATAGGTACCCGGTGTATTAGCCACTCCACTTATCGTAAAGCCGTTTATGGTTACCCCCCCGGGCAAACCGCTGGCGGCATAGGCCATACTTTGATTTTCAGGCTCGGTAAAGGCATTGAGTGGCAGATAATAAGCCATAGCTGCGCCGGCCACCACAGTAAGAGCCGGTAAGCTGACCGCCCCGTTCGGAGCCGGTGGACAGTTAGTTATCGCCGGTACGGTTAAACTACCGGGTTGGCTCACACAGGTTCCCTGCTTACAGGTGGCGGTATAAATCCCTGGCGTTGTTATCGTAAAAGAAGAGCCGGTAGCCCCGCCCGCCCAGGTAATTGTTCCGCTGCTGCATCCGCCGGCAGTCAGTATCATTCCCTGACCGGCGCAGAAACCGGTAGCTCCTGCCGTAAGAACAGGTGCTGACGGCGGTACACACGGCGGTACCTTACTTTCCTGACCAATACCGACATAATTGGAATTCCCGGTTGTGGCGCCGTGCCACATCGTGGTTGTATTACCATCAAAGACATTTCCGGACACATAGTTTGACTGGTTATTATACGTTGCCGGAGACCCGAAGCTTGTTCCGGTTATTTTCGTATTACCGCTGTAGAACTCAATCTCCATCAGTTCGCCATAGCCGTTCGGGCCAGCCACGAACCGTACATAACGATAGGGAACTGTATTACCGGCAAATGCATAGCTGTTCCAGGCATCGGCGACCGGGTCCGTTGTAATGGTAGCGAGGGTTGTCCAGCTTTTCGATTCCAGCGGGTTTATTATATCATTCGATCCCTGAAAAACACCGCCAACATAACGGAACATGATATTCCAGCCCGGATTTGGCCGGGTATATATCCTCGCTGACGTGGCCAGTTTGTAACATTCTGCCCCTTCGTCTACCAGCAATACCCCGGCAAGGCTCGCACAGCCATTCTGCGTACAGGTAGCCGAATAGCTTCCGGCCCCACTGATCACAAGCGTATTACCGACACTACCGGTAGACCAGTTAATCGTCCCACCGGTACAACCGCTTGCGGTCAGCGTTACATTCTGCCCGGGGCAAATTGTTCCCTGACTGGCCGCCAGCACAGGTGCGGCCGGTAAGGTACTACAACAGGTGGCTCCCGCACCAAGATTGATGCTCCGCGCATTACTGGCGCAGCCGTTTACAACGCAGGTGGCCGAATAAAATCCCGTTGTTGTTACGTTCAGCGTAGTGCCAGTACTACCTGTAGACCAGCGGATCACTCCGCCGGAACAGCCACCGGCCGTTATGACCGCACTCTGATTCGGGCAAATTGTTGTTGGATTAGCCGATAACACAGGCGGTTGCGGTTGTGTACAGGCTTGTATGGTCAGGGTCGGAATAGCCAGATTGGTCATACAGGCATTATTCGTCGCCTTGTAATTCAGGGTAAACGTGCCGGCGCTTACCGGCGTACCACTAATAACCCCGGTGGCAGCATTAAAGGTCAGCCCAACCGGCAACCCACTCACCGAAAAAGTCAGCGGATAACCGTCCTGATCATAAAAAGCCATCGCCGGAAACGTATAGGAGAACGGGACACCCGTTGTGGCGGTCAGGTTCGGAATCTGAATACTGTAGTCACGAACCGGCGGCTGTTTGACCGACTGACAATAGGTTTGCCAGCTCCACGACATATTGACAATTGTGCTTCCCTGACGGGCATAGAGCGTAAGCGGAAAGGCATCACAATAAAATTGTACGCTGTGGCCGGTACGCTTCGTTGTCCAACCCGTAATATCTGTCGACAGAAAATAGACCGGTGTACCATCTCCGCCGGTCACATTAAAGCTGAATATACCGGTGTTACAATCATACGTTGGCGGCAACAGCCTGAGCGGTGCCGGTGCCACAACGGCAACCGGCAGTGTAGCATAGGTAACTCCGCCGGATTGATTTACCGCCTTTACGCTAAGTGTATACATCAGCCCCTCGCTACCGGCGGGCGGGGTTCCGCTGATTACTTTTCCGTTGACAGTCATCCAGGCAGGCGCACCTGCCGGATCAATGCTGACGGTCATTGAGGCCGGATCGGAGAACGTATTCGCAGGCACTGAATAACTAAAGGACTGCCCAACCACTGCGCTCACTCCTGTCAATGGCAAACTAACAGTAGGCCCGGCAAGGCGGTAGGCATACTCGTAGCGCTTTACAACGGCCTGATTGGTATTCAGTATCTGCTTCAGCCGGCCCAGGGCGTCATACCGGTAATAGGTACTGATGCCTGCCGGGCTGATTTCAGTGGTAGTGCCAAACAAGACATCGTGCGTAAATCCTTTAATCAGCGACTGCGGTAATTTAGGCCGCAAAGCAGCCAGGACCGACTGAATGCCGGCATCTGAAACCGTACTGCTAGTCAACGGCGACAGATCGACGCCGGTCGCGGTAAGCTGAGCCGCCGTTGCATTGCTGATTTCGGCTACCGGACGCATGTAATTATAGCCCCACAGATAAGTGGTATTCAGCCCGTCGGTTTGTGTAATGGTTTGCTGCACTTTATTGGCATACGTAATCTGCGTTTTAGGTACGTAGGTAGCGCTGACAGGTACTGTCGGCAACACCGACGCCGGATCTACCGTCACCGGAACCGGCTGCACGGTCTCCAGCTGATGAATAGAAATCGGTTGCCCGTCCGGATTATACTGCGTAATGCGGTGCTGCGTGGTCAGGTTATTGCGTAGCAACTGATTGCCAATGACCTTATTAAGTATATTTTTGCTCTTGAGCGTGGCAATTGTTCCGTTCATGGCGGTGTTGGCGTAATCCTCCACATACGTCAGCCGGGTCTGAGCCGTAGAGCCATCGCTGCCCATCATTGTTTCGCCGGTCAGGTATTTATGGTTTGTAGCAGCATAGTCAAAACTTTTCGTGACGACGATTCCGTTCTGTCCGTTCAGGTCATACGTCGTTTCGACCTGTGAGGTGAGTCGTGGCCACCCTTCCGTAAAGTCGTAGTTTACAAAATAGTACTCTTTATCCTTTCTGACCTCAAACACCTTCGCTGCCGGTATGGTGCCGAGGCTGGAATTGGTATAATACGACTCCTGTTTGAATACGGTCTGATCACTGACATTCATCACCGTTTTACGCAGTAACTGCCCGTGTGCCCAATCCAGATTCTGCCCCGGGAAAAACGGCCAGGCATATTGATCCGTAATGGCGCTCTCCCGATAGTCGGTAATAGTCTGCCCGCTCTGACTGAACAAGGAGGCAATAGCCGCACTGTAACCGGTCGGAGAGTCTCGCTCTGAGTTGTACTCATAAACGGTTTTTCCGTTGTAAATACGGCCCGCATTGCTTGTCGTAAACGTTCGTTCTGTTACTTTTCCATACCCGATGTGGGTGCCGCCCCGATACCCGTGATCGGTGACCATACCCGAATTGATCTCCACGTACAAATGCCGGTCTGATGTATAACCACTTGACCCTCCAATGGTTCCGCACTCCGGAAAGGGCGACTTCCGTGTCACACCATCATAGGTAGACCAATAAAAATAGCTGTAATAATGCGGTTTGGCTCGTAAGACGCCGTTTTCGTAGGTATACTCCGTCTGTTTAACCGGCTGCCCGTCGATCCGGTTGATGATCTCCCTGATCCGGATACCCCCCGCATACCGTTTCGCATAATCTGGCCCGTAACAATATAACTCGTTTGAGGTTGGTGCCGGCACGCCCGTAGCTCCGACGTACTGATACTGATGGGGTTCATAAATAAATTCAGACTGTCCGCCTGTCGGGTACGTGATCCGTTGCAGACTGCCGTACTGACTGGCGGGAAAATAAGGCTCCCGGTTAGCCCCGCCAATCTGCCATAAGTTCAGGGATGTTATGCCTGCCGCCGGATCACATCGCTGGAATAAATTATAAAATTCGGTATCGGCATCGCCAAACGGACCGCAGAACCCTGGGTTCAGATCCTTGTTATACAGAGTATTGTAGTTATAATATCCCCAATGATCCTGATTGGCAGACACTTTATTGGGTAGCAGGTCTTCGCCGGCGGTGTTGCGGCCGTAGTACTCAAACCGGTAGGTTGGCGGATTGGTCAGCGACGCATCCGATTTATCCTGTACGCCGGTCAGATAGAGCCGGTAATTCAGATATGGACAGCCGTTGGCATCCTTACACGGATTGACCGATAACGCCTGATACGGATCGCTCGTCTTGACGGACTGATACTGTAGATCGACCACCTTTTTTACGACGCCCCCCACATCCTTGATTGTAATTTCGTCGAGATAGCCTGCCCCCTGCGTACTGCTGGTATACAAATCCTGTCTCGGGCTTGCCTTAAACTCAACCGTTGCCAGGCCCTGAAACGTTATCGTGGTTAAGCGCTTCCCTAAAATCGAGACAAACCGTTCGTAGGCAAAATCGGTGTAGCCCGGCGCAGACAAATAGCCGGATTGTCCGTTGGGGGTAATCAGCCGCGACGAGCGGGCAGGCATGTGGTACCCATACGATTCATCGACGTAGTTGAATACAATCACTTCCTTGCCCGATGCCGAGGTTATTTTGGTTAAGTACCAGGCCGTGACGGCACCGGTTCCGTTGGTGGTAATTTCCTGCCCGTTGAATTCATACCGGTTGCCGTTGTCGGTCACAATCGTAAAATTGTTCTGGCTACTCAGGGCAGACGTTGTCGTATAGGATACCTGATAACTCGCCTGGTTGCTGAACCGGGGTTTGCCGGTTGCATCAAACACAAAGCTGCCCGACATACCCATGAAATTATAGTAAAAGATGTCCGGCTCGAAATCGTAATTGGTATTGCCGGTATTTTTCAGGGTATTCAGCGATGCCGTTGAGTTTCCGAGCGGAAGCGGTACACGTACGCCCGAACCGGCCTGTTGCTCGGCCTTATCCCGGACACTGCGGGTAATGACGCCTCCTGCCTCAAGCGACCACCCCAGGCCAACCCATGAGGCGTTGTCTTCGACCCGGACACCCGAAGCACGGTACGAAAGCGTGATGGGCAGCTTTAGTTCCACGCCGGTAAGCTCATATACGGGAATCGTAATCGACGGTGTACCGGTATAGAGGCTGACCGGAATTTCGCCATACGTACCCAGGGCGGCAGCGCCGGGCGATGCGGGCAGGATTTTGTCGTAATCCTGATTAGTATAGTCGAGCCCGGATTTGTTTTGGGTTGATGAGCCCGGCGGGGTGGCGGTATACGACGGCGGCAGCGATTGTGCCGCGCCTAACCGGCCAATTACCAACATACACAACAGCATTGCCCATACCCGGCAATTACGCCCAATGCTGCTGTCTACAGCTGTACATAAACGGTGTTTCATACTCATGATTTGATGGTGAAAAAGTTAATATCAATTAAATAATATTAACATATGATCATTTTTAATGAACCATAGAAACGTGTTTCTCCGGAGAAATCTTCAGCCAACAGGCCAATAGGGTAACTGATTATTTACCTCCAAACGTCCGTTCGGGATCGGTACCGGTGTGCTGAAACCGGTACAGGCTTTTACTATGGCTTCGCCATCAGCGCTATGCCGGTTGCAGGCTACCTACTGCCGGCATTCCCGCGCTACAGCAACGGGGTTTGTTCATCATGGGCAAAATATGGGGTAAGCCTCACTCGCAAAATGCGAGTGCAAACGGGATAACATGAATTATTGCACATATACAATATCTCCTCCAATACATTTTATCACTAAAATTCCTTTCTCGATTTTAAAATTCTCAATATAATCAGGCAAAGAGTATGTTTTATTTAGTGAAAAATCTGTAGTGATAATTCTTATAACTTCAAGCTGAGTGATTACAAACAAAAGCTCTTTATGTATAATTATATCATAAAAGTAATAATCTAAATAAACTTTTTTTAACACTTCCCCCGTCGAAAAGTCAAATATCACAAAAACCAAATCTATACCAATAGAGCACAATAAAACATTAATACATTTTACTACTGGCTTAATATCTTCACTTTGCCATCCTATCTTATATTCAGCCCTTCCATTTGATACAATTCCAAAAGCCCTATCTATTGGCTCATCTTCAAACAAAGTTGGAATTTTTAGATTTCTAAAATCTAATTCTGATATTTTTTTTACATTTATATTCATTTAACTGAAGGATTTCAGGAATTATTATTGAAACAGAAGGAATAGACTTCATGTTTCCTTTTTGATAAAAAAAGCTAACATTAACACTTACTTGGTTTTCGATGTTTATACTTCTAATTACAGTTGTTCCATACTGACTAGTTTTAGTCGATATAATTGTCCCACTTTCCATAGCTTGGCCAAACACTTAAGTAACTGGCTTTCATTTTTAATCCCCACGTTGTTAAGTCTTTTAAGCTTTGCGCAGACCTTGCAATATTGTGTTCTAAGCCACTCACAACATGGCAAAAAATAATCAAATTTACCAGGATTCACACAAAAACCTGCATCAGCCGCCGCCCCGAACTCCTGCGCCACCATGCTTTCTTCGAAGGCATATCCGGCATACACCACTTCCCGTTCCACGGCCGGTGCTACCGCCCTAAGTCGCTTTAGGCAAGCCAACTTACGGGCCGGAGCGGTCCGCCGCCGGAGGCCCTTTTGAATAGGGGTTCCTCGTCACAGACGAGAAACAACGGAGAAAGAGTTCAACACTAAAAATTGCTTTTGAAAAAATTAATATCATTTATTTATTTTCTTTTCAACACAATACGGTATTGCATGTTCTTATTTGTATTTTTCCCCGGCTCTATATATTTTTCATAGCCTGCCTTGCTGAAAATTAACCATAGGAAGGCACTTTTTTTGAGTTCACAAGAAAAAAAGCCTTTCGAATCTGTATAAACGACGATTTGATCATGTCCTAAATACTCATCATAATTCATCTTACCAGCATCACTTTCATACCGTTCATTACGAATTATTACCTTTACATTACTTAATGGTCTACCTTCTGTACTATCAAAAACCAATCCTTTAACCCTTACATCTTCAATATCCCTTGATAAAAAAAAATATAAAGAAAAGTACAAAACAGCTAAGAGTATTACACTAATTATCAGGACCAGTATAACTCTAATCCACTTCACTTATCTTTGCATTTACTCCCATGATACCTGATTATTTTAACTCGTAAAGCCTCTGCAACAGACAGTACTCAGGGTAATCGCTCGCCTGTGGCGAGTAATTTTTATCCAGAAGGGACCGCGGCGGCGGACCGCTCCCGCCCGTAGATTGTTTTGTAACAAGCTAACTTTCGGGCCGGAGGCCCTTATGAATAGAGGTTCCTCGTCACAGACGAGAAACAACGGGGCCAACTTTCGGGCCGGAGCGGTCCGCCGCCGGAGGCCCTTATGAATAGGGACTCCTCGTCACAGACAAGAAACAACGGGAACGAACTCCTAAAATATGTACCTGAATGATAAAATACAGGCTAAATCAGGCTTTGGCTATTTTACATTTCTATATCGTCGTCATCTTCAAAAAAATCAGGATGTAGAGGAATTGACTTATCTATCAGTTCAGTAAAATGCTTTTTATGCGAAAAAAAATTCTGTATTTCTTCGCTCTCAATATTTGGTTGTACATTTAGTATCACAGCGTCCTTAACTAAAAGCCCTTTACCACAAAAGCAACATATCACTTCCGATTGCTTATTGAATTGGCCATCCATAATTTTTACCTATTCTATTTATTGATTTCAAAGACCAGTTACTCATAGTTGTAATAACTTTTCCTGTCGTTTGATTCTGAATTACAGCATTAAATCTACCTGGTGTTATTTCATGTAAAAACACATGCGCTCCATCTGCTTGTGTAAATGTTTTACCTAATGACATGGTGGAATTTACTCCTTCCATAGAAAGTACACCACCTCTTGTTGCAGCCGCTCCCGCAATTCTCTCTGCACCGTGTGCTGTGAGTTCAAATCCCCCCTTTGCCGCCGCCCCGAACTCCTGCGCCACCATTCGTTCTTCGAAGGCAAACCCGGCATACACCACTTCCCGTTCTACGGCCGGTACTACCGCCTAAGTCGCTTTTGGCAAGCCAACTTACGGGCCGGAGCGGTCCGCCGCCGGAGGCCCTTTTGAATAGAGGTTCCTTGTCACAGACGAGAAACAACGGGGGCGCTGGCATTCTCACAAATCTATACGGTCGCATACAAACGATACATAATCGCCTGAAGTTATATCATTTGGTAAAGAGACATCAAGTTGGATTACGAACTCTCCGATTTGAATTTGATTTAACTCTTTATTCAAAACAGTACCTGAAATTTCATATCCAAAAGTTTTCCCCTTTCTATTGACAAGCAAATTTTCTGTATTATTCAACTTATAAATCCCCTTTGCATTCAACGTGTATAAAGGCAATTTTACGCTATCGCCTACATTTTGATTAAAAGGATGAGAAAAAACAATGAGACTGAAATTTACATCCGACAAGTATACTTCGGCCTCCTTAGCCTCTTTTGACAACCATTTTACATTGCTAACTTGAACCATATTTTTTTTAATATTCAAATAAACCTGGTGCTTTTCTAGCAAGCTCCTGAGCAGTTTTAATATGAAATGTAGTTATGTTTCCTGTTGACCTATTTAAGCCAACAAATCCAAATTTAGCACTACCCTGACCACCAATAAGCCTAACATAACCATTCATTTCCGGTACAAAGGTTCCATTCTTGATAATAAAGTTCGCGTCATCTAAATAATTTTTTAGATTATAAGAAGTCTTACCAAGAGCGTCCATAACACTTTTCCTGTGCTTACCAAAATGTACTATGGCTTCGTCACCGCTAAATTTCAAACTATTCTTTACCCCCCTACCGAACTCTTGCGCCACCATTCGTTCCTCGAAGGCATACTCAGCATACACTACTTCCCGTTCTACGGCCGGTACTACCGCTGCCGCCGTCTCCTGGCCTACCTTTGTAAACAAACTCCCCCGCACTCCTTCCAGAGCCAGTGCCCCTTCCAGCGCCTGACTGTAGGTCTCCCGCCGCAAAAAGGCATTCACCGTCCGCTGCCACGCCGCCCGGCTTGAGTTTACAAACGTCGTCCGGAGCTGTTTACCAAAGCTACTGCCCTGCTTTGCGGCAGGTTTGGGAGCTGTTGATGTAGGCTCGTTCTGCCGGGTACTGATTGCACTTGCCCGGGGCCGGGGTTTCGGCTGTTCCTGCTCTCCCTCGTCACTAAAAGTAGTACTAAAATCCCAGCCCTCCTGCAAGCCATAGCTATCGGTGGTGGGGCTCATGCCATCGGGGTCCACAAACCGCAGCGGATTGTCAAACGCCATCGTAAACGTCGACCAGCGCCGCATCTGCTCCGCCAGCGGGTCCACCGAATTCCACCGCCCGAG
>NZ_MORL01000200.1 GCF_001870735.1 Arsenicibacter rosenii
GATTCCGGAAATCCAGCGGACGAAAGGGGTTGCGCGGGCGCAGATTCTGGGTAGCCGGCGCTACGCGATGCGGGTCTGGCTGAACCCTGACCGGATGCGGGCGTATAAGATTTCGGTAGAAGAGGTGATGAAGGCCCTGGGTGAGCAGAGCATCATCGGCCGTCCGGGCCGGATCGGGCAGAGCTCCGGTATTGAAGCCCAGTCGCTGGAATACGTACTGACTTATAAAGGCCGGTATAATAAACCGGAAGAATACGAAGATGTGATTATCCGCGCCAATTCGCAGGGTGAACTGATTCACCTGAAAGACATTGCCCGCGTAGAATTAGGCAGTGAATTCTTCGATATTTATTCGAACCTCGACGGCAAAGCCTCGGCGGCGATTGTCCTGAAGCAGAACTACGGGAGTAATGCCAGCGATGTGATTGCGGAGGTTAAAGCAAAGCTTGAGGTGATGAAGGAGTCGTTTCCGCCGGGTATGGACTACAAAATCAGCTATGACGTATCGCAGTTCCTTGATGCGTCGATTGAGCAGGTAATTCACACCCTGCGCGATGCGTTCCTGCTGGTGGCCCTGGTGGTATTCGTCTTCCTCGGCGACTGGCGGTCTACGCTGATTCCGATCCTGGCGGTGCCGGTATCGCTGGTCGGTGCGTTCTTCGTGATTCAGCTCTTCGGGCTGTCTATCAACCTCGTAACATTGTTCGCCCTTGTACTGGCCATCGGTATCGTAGTCGATGATGCGATTGTGGTGGTGGAAGCCGTACACGCCAAGATGGAAGAAGAGCCGCATCTGTCGCCGTTTGGGGCGGTGAAA
>NZ_MORL01000201.1 GCF_001870735.1 Arsenicibacter rosenii
GGACCGGCCGGTAGCGCAACAGGATTACGACGGGGCCGAGCAGGTAACAATGACCGAAGCAGGTGGCCGCAAAGCGCTGTGGGCCGGAAATGCCTATAACGACGCGAAAGAAAAGCCCGGGTTGTGGCCGGACAGAGTTAAATATCAGGGACCGGACAATGACCTGCTGAAAGTATTCAGTGAGGTCATGACTTACCCTGGTAACCTGTCGCAGACCTACAACTATGATCAGGCATATGGCTACTTTTTCGGGGATGTAAACCTCGATGGTAAGGTGAAGTACCAGGGCCCGAATAACGACGCGAATATCATCTTTATGAACGTGATCGATCTATATCCGTTCAACACCGGGAAGCTCTACAATTTTGACTTATTACTTGAACAATTACCCTAACCCATGGCTACCCGGCCATCAGTCGGGTAGCCATCATTAAAACAAAAAAGGAAAATCAAAAAAAAACGTTCGTAATGAAAACCATTGTTTTAATCTTGTGCATGGGCTTAGGGAGCCTGTTTCATGTCAATGCCCAGAACCGGGTAGACCTTACGGTTGCATACAGCCAGACTAATCAGCGTTATGAGGTCTATGCGATCCCATCCTTTAACACCGGTTCATTCTGGCTGGGTTCATCGCAAATTACCGTTGTTTTGCCTGCCGCCGTGGCTGATGCCCCGTTGTCTGTTTCCAGTGTCGGTGGAGGAACGTGGAGTGACGCCTCGCAGGTATTTGCGCCTTCCAGTCAGTCAGCCAGCGATTTTCATGCGATTGCCACAACCGGCAACGGGAGTATGCTGCTCAGTTTTGAGGCCGGTAAGC
>NZ_MORL01000202.1 GCF_001870735.1 Arsenicibacter rosenii
TGAAGTAGTAAAAAACAGCCTTTCCGGACCCCTTACGGTGATTTATCGGGCACAAAGTTTGTATTTATAAATTTTCATTGTCTACTTTGTCAGTAAACTATACATAGTTTACGGGCCGGACGATTTAGTCAGCAACAAGCTGGCTATTTTTGGGCTTAATTAGTGCATTTATTTTATAGATTAAGGGCTCTATTTAATCAACAACATGATATCTAAAAAGGCAAAATACGCGCTGAAGGCCATGAAGGTGTTAGCAGAGGAGTTCGGAAAAGGACCGGTGCTGATCAGTCTGATTTCTGAACGGGAAAATATCCCGAAAAAATTTCTGGAAACCATTCTGCTTGAGCTGCGCAATCAGGGGTTACTCCGGAGTCAGAAAGGAAAGGGAGGTGGTTATGCGCTTCGTATTGACCCGTCTGCCGTTAATCTGGCCCAGGTTATCCGGATTATCGACGGGCCTATTGCGCCGACCCCCTGTGTTTCGAAGCATTTTTATGTCCGCTGTGATGACTGCGACGATGAAGAAACCTGCTCGATCCGGCCGATCATGGCTCAGGTACGTGATGCAAACCTATCGGTATACGAACAACTGACGATTGCATCACTAGTCAAAAAACAGGATGTTGCCGATGTGCTTTCATGACCTCACTGCAATGAGTCTGACCACTATTTATTTAGTAATCAGGTTGCAGAACTTGCAACTCTGGCAGACTCTTTTTTTATTTGCCAATAAACTACTTATTCAATAGATTTTAAGTACTATAAGTCTATCCAGTACCAGGAGTATCAGGATTAATGGCAGGGATAA
>NZ_MORL01000203.1 GCF_001870735.1 Arsenicibacter rosenii
GCAGCCCGCTGCTGACTAATTTGCTGGTAACCGGCAACCAGGCATCCGGCAACGGAGGAGGTATCTATAATGATGGGGGAAGCCTTCAACTGACGGATGTGCTGGTGAGTCAGAACACCGCTATCAGTCATGGCGGGGGAATCTACAGCCAGGCTGGCTCGGCGAGTCTGACGAATACGCATCTACAGCAGAATATGGCCGTGAATGGCCAGGGTGGCGGTGCCTACAGCATGCAAACCAGTCTGAGCATAACAAATGGTGTGGTGAGTCAGAACCAAAGTGGCCGGCAAGGGGGCGGTTTATTGATCAATTTAGAGCGGGCCCTACTGACCGGTGTGCGCATTAGCCAGAACACCGTTACCGGAACTTCGTCCGGTGGTGGCGGGATTGCCAGTACGTCTGCCAATACAGGCATTGATCTGCAAAGCTGTACCATTGCGCAGAATAGCAGTGGCAATGCCGGTGTCGGTATCCTGACCGAAGGCAATAATGCTTCTTTTACTGCCAGTAATACCTTATTTACGGGAAATATAAGTTCTACGACAACGGACAGTCGTGGGGGCGGAGGCTTTTGTAGTACCGGTGCGAATACTGTATCAACATTCACCAGCTCAACGTTTACA
Source organism: Arsenicibacter rosenii (assembly GCF_001870735.1). Classification (GTDB taxonomy): domain Bacteria; phylum Bacteroidota; class Bacteroidia; order Cytophagales; family Spirosomataceae; genus Arsenicibacter; species Arsenicibacter rosenii. The sequence goes on from NZ_MORL01000203.1 coordinate 624, forward strand.
GATAACCGTAACTCGATAGGAGGTGGAATTAGCGCCGGGGCTTCATCAACGCTAAGCGTCGTCAATAGCCTGTTTACGGGCAATGTAGCTACCGGTAATATTTCCTATGCAGGCGGAGGGGCTATTTTTTCCCGAACCAATTCCATTACGATTACAGGAACTGGATTTAGCCAAAATACGGCTA
>NZ_MORL01000204.1 GCF_001870735.1 Arsenicibacter rosenii
TGTGCGCAGAATCAGGCAGGGGCAGCGGCAACGATCAGTATTCCGGCTAACCGCTACGGGTCGGAGATCAGTCAGGCCGACGCGGATGCCAAAGCCGAGAATGAGTACAATGCCCTGAACACCCAGCTGTATGCCGATACCTACGGCAGCTGTGTGGTGGCTCCGTTCCTCAATACGGCCTTCAGCCGTCTGGGCAGCTTTATACGAAACAACTGCCCGACCGACAAGGTGGGCAGCTACGCCACCATTACGATCGCGGCGGGCACGTGGGGCAGTGTGCTCAGTCAGGCCGATGCGGATGCCAAAGCCGTAGCGGAAGCGAACGCACTCGACACGCAGGCATTTGCCAACGCGAACGGATCCTGTATCATCCCGCGCCAGACGCTGCATACGGGCTTTGGCGTAACGGTTTATGTGGACCGTCTGGTTGATAATACGTATAAGCTGGTGGTGACCGGTAATGTTATTGCTATTCAGAATCAGACCGGATGGGGCATTACCGGGCAATCAGTTTCCGGAGGCACATTTGAAAAGACCTATCCGGCCAGCCGGTTCGGCACTACGGTCAGTCCGGCTACGATCACGGTCGTACAGAGTGGCGGCGGAACATTGGGCATGGGTATTACTTCGTTTACATTCTTCTGATGAACACGCTATTTATCGACGGCGCCGAAGTGGATCTGGCACCGGATCAGCCGCTGACCCTGGAGTTTACCAGCCCGCACCTGCTGTATGACCGCATCATCGGCCGACGGGCGAACATCCCGTCGCTGGCACTCACGCAGCGCAACCATGCCGT
>NZ_MORL01000205.1 GCF_001870735.1 Arsenicibacter rosenii
GGAGAAAGGACATTTTTTTGTACCGTTGTGTAACCGAAGCGCCAGGCGGTCTAAAAACTGGTCATCACATATGGAAGCACTCGAAGAAGGCATGGCCCTGGGAAGGGCAAACTTTGCCCGGCTGGATCAGCGCGGGCAGAAATGGAAGCATCGTAATGTCCCGATTTACATCCGGGAGCAGTTATGGTGTCCTTTTTATCTCACCGAGCAAAACGGTGAGCAGACGTTGTACATCATCCAGCCGCCCGGAAAGTATCCCAAGGTACATTTCGTACGGTGGAAACCTGATACATGAGACTACGATTCAGAATTGAATTAAATAATGAAGCCGCTTCGCAACCCGAAGCGGCTTTTCTTTTTCACGATAAAAAACCACTGCTGAAGGCAGTCGTTTTGTCATTCCGGACCGTTGAACAGCGGGATCAGTATGAGTCGGCGTACCCCATTGTACGGGTAAGGCGGGTTTTGCCATTGCTGGTTGAACTCCGTGAATATCCGGAAACACTGACGCTGGCCCAGCGAAACCGGTGGATGAAACGTCTGGCAGCATGGTATTTCTACACCGTACTTAATCCCGATGAAGAAATGATCCGCAGGATGGAGCAGGATGATTAAACCCTGACCAGTAACGCCTGAAACGGGCCGGTGACGGGCAGTGATCCCGACAGCGATGCCAGCAGGTAGTCCATGCCGTTGATGTGGACCTTCCTCGCAAAATCCAGCGTTGCCAGATCCGTTTCGTTTACGAGCAAATCCTGCCGGGCATAGAACTGACCGGCACGAAGCGATTCCAGAAT
>NZ_MORL01000206.1 GCF_001870735.1 Arsenicibacter rosenii
CATTACGAGTGCGACAACAGGAATAGGGCCACATAAACCTGATGGTGCAGACAATGGTACTGGTGTACCTGACCGGAACTACTGGACGCTGCTCGCCTGGCAGAATGGCAATGACAACATAACCGCCTGCCGTGAGTTTTATGTTACCTGTAACGCACCGGCCCCTCCGACGCTAACCATTAACGCCCCGGACCAAAACACTGTTTGTAGTGGTTCATCGGTTGGCTTAACAATCAGTGGATGTAACAACGGAACACCGAAATGGTCTGCGGGGGCAGAAACCCATACTGGTGATGTAATCTCCTTAACCGGTTTACAGGCTAATATTGTGATCGATGCCTGGTGCCAGAGTGAATTTAATGTCAGCAGCACGCACGTTACCACAACGATTTATGTCACGCCAAAACCTGCCGTGCCGACCCTGGTGAATCCTAACCCGAAGATATGTATCGGACAGTCAGCAACGCTGCTGGTTGCTGAGAATTCGTGTGTCGGCGGAAGGATGATCTGGTCAACTACTGAAAGCGGCAGGTCGATTACGGCTACCCCCCAGGCCCCCGGTACCTATCAATATACTGTTAGCTGTCAGGATAACCAGGGCTGTATGTCAGATAACGCAGTCGTGACACTGACCGTCTATCCGATTCCTCAGGCACCAACCATTAATACCAATCTGGGAGTCAGGACCGCATATTGTGCCGGTGAGGCGTTTGCGCTGAATGTACCTGATGATGGCGATCTTGTCTGGGATAACCCTCTTTACCGTGAACCCATACGCATATTA
>NZ_MORL01000207.1 GCF_001870735.1 Arsenicibacter rosenii
GTATTGCTGCCATGTTGCTGCTTACGCTGCGCGGAACCCCGACTATCTACTATGGGGAGGAAATCTGTATGCGGGATGTTGCCATACCGTTTGAGGAGGTGCAGGACCCGCAGGGGCTGAATATGCCGGATAAAAACCTGAGCCGTGATCCGGCCCGAACGCCCATGCAGTGGAATGATTCGGTAAACGCCGGATTCTCCGACGTAAAGCCGTGGCTCAGGGTGGCCCGTAATTACAGCCGCGAAAATGTAGCCGTTCAGGAGAATGATCCGTATTCGCTGCTCACATTATACCGGCGGCTGATTCGGCTCCGGCAGAACGAACCCGCCCTGATGACCGGTGATTATACTCCGATCTATGCCGACAGGCAGGCAATTGCCTACCTCCGTGGGGCCGAAGGGGCAGATCGCTTTCTGATTGTCCTGAACCTCAGTCACCGCCCGGCCTACCTGAAACTGAACGATGATCTGGCTGGAGGGACCATCGTGCTGGCGAGCTATCCGGAACTGGAGGGCGCTGAGGTGTCAGGTAATATCAACCTCAATGGCGATGAAGGCATTATTGTACGACTCAAGTCAACACAAGCCCTATGAAGCGACCTGGTGCTACTTATTTAGGCAATAACCGTTGCCGGTTCCGCGTGTGGGCTCCGGAGTCAGATGCGGTTGAGGTGCAGATCAACGGTAAAAAAAAACGGATCATTTCGCTCATAAAGCAGCAGTGGGGCTATTTTGAAGCCGAAGCAGATGATATTCCGCCGGGGACGACGTACCTCGTTAGT
>NZ_MORL01000208.1 GCF_001870735.1 Arsenicibacter rosenii
CTTGTTGCTGATAGGTTTTCCAGATGCGCTGTGCCTTTCACAGACTCAAATTCACTTGCTGGGTGCATTTAGTTACATTGTTGGCCCTTTTTTCACGTTTCTGAAGATCTTCCGAAGTTTTCTTGATGACAGTCGTATAATTTATAGCTCAATTACACAGCCTTTGGTCTCCGATTTAGTATTATATTGACCTTATTAAATCATTATTACAAAATAATAATTTAATAAGGTCAATATAATACCTGTCTTTTTATGATAAACCATTTTTGTCAGTATAACGTAAAAGAGGGTATAGTAGTACTTCCTCCGTATGAACCAGTTGTATTATTTTTTTCAAAAAGAACCCATGAAACAGTTGATGATGGGATGACAAAACCTTTGTTATTTTTACTTAAAACTTGAGTATATTGCGTCGCAAGGCTATTCCCTCCATTTATTATGATAGGTGCTTTATTCCAAGAAACGCTTGTTAGCCACAATGTATTACTACTAATATCTAATGTTACAGTATATGTTTCATCAGTATTCATGCTTACCGTAACCTTTATTTTTATATCATGATAATTTGTTGTGAATATTTGGATAGTTTTATTAGCAATAATATAAGGGTTATTTGTACAAATTCCATTAATATTTGCATAGGACTGTGTATTTAATTCGTTCCAGGCTGAGTCAGCTTTCGTATCTGCTTCTGACTGACTTATTGTAGAGCTATATAAACCACTTGCTATATAAATTAACGGCGCTTTGCCAACTTTTCCTGTAGTACAATTT
>NZ_MORL01000209.1 GCF_001870735.1 Arsenicibacter rosenii
AATCCCGGCACCTTTGCCAAAGCCACCGGTCTGGGCGATATTGAACTGAGCTGTAATACCATCGAACTCCTCCAGATCGGTAACCGCGTCTGGCTCGACGACGATAAGGACGGCGAACAGGATGCCTGCGAAAAAGGGCTCAGCGGCGTGGCCGTTTCCCTCTACCGCAGCGGCACACTCGTGGCCCGTACCACCACCGACGCCAACGGAGAATATTACTTCCCCAACTACGCCAACCCCTCGAGCGTCACCTTTGCCGGTTCGCAGACGGCGCTGGCGCCCAACACCGCCTACCAACTCGTATTCGGCACCAACAGCCAGTACAGCAGCGGTACCCTCACCGTCAGCAACGGCAAGTATCTGCTCACAACCGCCAACGCCACCGGCGGCAACCGCAATGACGGCAACGACTCCGACGCCGCCGTCGCTACCGTCGCCGGGATCACCGCACCGGTCATTTCCATGACCACCGATGCCATCGGTACCTCCGATCATACCTTCGATGTTGGTTTCTATTGCCAGACCATCACCTCCGGTACGATCAGCGTCACTCAGGCTACCTGTAACCTGACCAACAACACCGGCAACAGCAACGGACGCATCACCGTCAGCGGCATCGTGAACGGCGATAAGGCTGCCATCGTCGCGTTCGGCGGAACTGTCCCGTCCTACACAGCGACCACCAACGTGACCATCACCGGCGGCGTAGCGTCGTTTTCCGGTCTGGCCAACCCGACGGCGACTACCGGCACTTCATACAGCATCATCATTT
>NZ_MORL01000021.1 GCF_001870735.1 Arsenicibacter rosenii
AAAAAATGTTAAAGGGCGGGGTCAGACTAGAAAAACTCGGGGTAAAACTGGTGTTTTTCGGGCTGATTCTGCTCTTTATCATGTAGTTAAGGTTTTAAAACAGTGCAACTTTTTAAAAGTATCTTTTTATCCCGTTAAAAATGTAGATACATTGGTGGAAATTTTAACTATACACCAATGAAAAACATCATTACCACAACTTCTTTAATGCTGACCCTTAGTGCTTTGCCACTAATTTCCTTTGCTCAGGACTCCACAAAAGTTGAAAATCCATGTGAACGGATTGAAGTCGAAAGAGATAAGTTTGAAAATAAATCCGTCTTTAGGATGCCCGGACTCAGAAGGGCAAGGATTACAAAGTACATAGAAAAAGGAGTATCCAGCTATTATCTTGTCTTGACAACAACAGGCTCAGTAGCCACGGTGAGCAACAAGGGAGCTATTATCTTATTGTCAAACGGAAAGAAGATTCTAAAACCGGCAGCTGAGATTGATACGGATGTTAACGAATATAAATCCGCAGGACCTGGTGATTTTGAATACAGCGCATTTATTCGCCTGACACCGGTTGATATTGAACAGTTGAAAAAAAATCAGATTACAGCCTTCAAACTATACATTTTCCCGCAGGATGTCAGCGATAATGAGGGGTCATGGATAAAGGTATATCTGAACTGCCTCTTAACGATGAAATAGAGAAACGCCCGACAGTTAACTGCCGGGCGTTTTTTTTACCAGTCTATATTCTTCTGTTTCATTTCGTTAGCTACACGCCGTTGGTCTGCTTTGCCATAGTGATGCACATGTCTGGTGGAGCAGTGACCAAGCATCGCAGCGACCGTATTTTCCGTAACGTTAAGCTCGTTAAGCATAATATCAGTGAAAGTCTTCCTGGCAATCATAACCGTGAGCGGAAACGAAATCTCATTTTCAAATACAATCTGTTTTAACTGACTGTTGAATTTCGCGTTGGATCGTTTGGGCAACTTGCTGACACCACCGTACTTTTCGATGATGGCCAGAGCCTTTTTGTGCAGCGGTACGATCTGAATCATCTCTTCGTTGAAGAATTTCGATTCAGCATACTTGCCGCGTGGCTTATACATCCATAGCCTGCCATCGGGGCCCGGACGGATTTCCTGCTCGGTGAGCGTCTGGGCATCTTTGTAGTGCAGTCCGGTATAGCAGCTAAATAAAAACAGATCGACATATTCCTGCATCACTGGGCGGAATCTGATGGATTCAAGTTCGGCTAGCTGAGCCAATGTAAGGTGGGACGTATTTGTCTTCTGGCGTTTCTTAAGCTTGAATGAAGCCAGCGGATCGATCTTCAGGATTTCGCGTCGCACGGCATCTTCGGTGATATTCTTGAGAATCTGCGTATGCCTGACGATGTAGTTATGATCCCGCTGTTTTGCTTTCATCCAGCGTACAAAATCGTCTGCAAGCCCAAGGTTAATGCGTTCAGCAGGCAGATTAGTCAGCTTCTTTTCAGAAATAAAGCTGCGGATGTTGCCAATCCGTGTGCCATAGTTTCGCCTGGTACCTTTGTTGTCATACGATGCCTTGATGTGCTGTTCGAAAAGGTCAACAAGCTCACTCAGTGTGTAGGAGATTTTAGCCTTGCCGGTGTAGATATTGGCAAGATGCTGAGCCGTTAGCTCCTGATCAACTGCCTGATGTTGCAGGAACAGCCTGTTGATGTCATTCCGGATCTGCTCCAGACGCAGATTGTGGTTGGCGACATCCATTGATTTTCCGATGACACGCTGTGACTTGGAATCCCACTGTTCACGATTGATCTTGATAAAGGTGGAAAAATCGTTGGCGTGAATGCCATCTACTTTGATGCGGCAGTAGATGAAGACTTGTGTGGCTTTGCTCGCCTTTTGGGAGCGAATGCGGAACAATACGCGCATTTTTTTCTGAGCATGGAAATTGAACTGGTTATTAGTGGAAAAGACAGCTAATAACCGTAATCAACAAGTTCTGGCCAAATGTAGACATGTACAAAAAAATGTACCTGTGTAGTACCCCAATCAAAATTGTTAGTACCCCAAAAAGAACCTTATTGTAACTGCTTGATTATGGGAGAGATAGAGGTAAAAAAAGAAAAACCTGCCGTTGGAGGCAGGTTTCTGGCTTAATATCAGCGCTGCTTAGCGTTCTTCGTGCACTCGTAGGGATTCGAACCCCAAACCTCCTGATCCGTAGTCAGGTGCTCTATCCAATTGAGCTACGAATGCGTTTTGTTATTGTTGTATTCCCGTGTTGGGACTGCAAAGGTAGGAAATAAATTATTCACTCCAAATTCCGGGCGAAAAAAAATCAGCTATTTCCCCGAAAAAGTGGGTTTCCGCTTCATTAAGAAGGATCCGATGCCCTCCATCGCGTCTGATGAGCGGCCTAAAAAATCCTGATTGTCAGCTTCTTTTTCGAGCTGTTGCGCCAACGACGACGACAAAGATTCGTTCAACACTTTTTTCATCGCCCCGATCGATTTTGTCGGCGCGGCGGCATAATACTGCACCAGCTGATCGACGGCATCGTCCAGATGCGCGGCCGGCACCGAACTGCTGACCAGACCCAGCTGCTGCGCTTCGGGGCCGTATACCTTCCGGCCGGTGCTGCACAGTTCAAACGCTTTGAGGCTGCCCACCAGCCGTGGCAGGAAAAACGTCGACCCGGCATCGGGCATGAGGCCGATATTGACAAAAATCTGACTCAGGTATGCCTCGTCGGCCATCACAATGACGTCGCAGGCGAGTGCCAGCGAGCAACCGGCCCCCGCCGCAACCCCGTTGATGCGGGCAATGACCGGTTTGGGCAGCTCCCGGATCGCCATAATCATGGGGTGGTAGGTGTTCCGGAGCGAATCGCCCAGGGCCATACCGTTGCCTGTCATAGCCGAAGCCATCCCTTCTTTCAGGTCGGCTCCCGAACAAAAGGCTTTTTCGCCGGCACCGGTCAGCACAACGACCCGCACGGCATCGTCTGCTCCGGCGGCTTCCATCGCGCGGGTAATTTCCCGGATCAGGCCGGGGCTTAAGGCGTTATACACAGCAGGCCGGTTGAGGGTAATGCGGCAGATGCCCCCGTCAAGCTCGTAGGTCAGGAATTCGTACATAGTCTTGGTTTTGTTGCGTTGATGTTGCCGTAAAAGAGTCAAATCTTCCGGACATCTCAAACTATACGTATAAAAATACGGCCGTCAGACTGACCAGTATACCCAGAAACAGACCGGCCCCCGCCTGCGAAGGGGTATGGGCATTCAGTTGCAGTCGTGCGCTCAGGACCACGCCTGCCAGCAGAATCAGCAGCGCGAGGGTATAAACCAGGCCGGTTTCACTAAATTTAAGCACAATACCGGCAACGGCCCCGAGACTGCCCCCGATCCCGACCCCGTGAGCGCTGATTTTCCAGAACAGACTAATGATTCCCACCAGCAGAATTGACATGGTAATGCTGCCCAGAATAATGGCTATTTCGGGCGCAACGTCAGAAATCAGCTGCATCCGGAACGCAAACAGAAAGGTCAGAAACGAATACACAAAGCCGGTGATGAGATAGGGGAGCCGCCGGTCGAGCCGGTCGTCGAGGTGCAGGCTCTGTACGTAGCCGCTTCTGAACAGGAAATAAATCAGCAGCGACGGAATGGCAAATGTGCCAATCAGGATCAGGACAAGCAACCGGATGCGGAGTTCTACGGAAAACGTATCCAGGCCCAGTACAACAGGTACCTGATACAACAGAATGCCGAAAAGCCAGGTCGGCATAAGTAACGGGTGAAACGCAACAGAAATGATGCGTGCCAGTGTATTATTCAAGTTTACTGTCTGGTTTAAGCTTTATATGGTCAGCAGAATGCCGAAAAAACAAAGGTAACGCATCCGGTCCATTTTTGGAGATTTTGCGCCAAGACTACCAAAAACGAATTAAAAGTTGCATCTTAGTGTTATATTCCCATAGCCGTAAAGTGATTTACCGTATGAAAAAAACACTGCTAACCGTACTGGCTCTGTTAGTAATCACCACGTTGGGCAAGTCCACCCGCCCTGTTGCCTCAACTGAAAAACCCGCTCCGGCCACGCCGACCGTGCATACCATTTACGATGAACTTCATCTGGTTGACTCGGGTCTGAACCGGGATGTGTTTGATCTGGCATTGCGGGGCATGCGCAAAATTCCGGGTGTCCGGCCGGTATTATCCATTGTTGATTTTACGCAGCCTTCCAACCAAAAGCGCCTGTACGTCATTGATCTGCTTTCCCGTAGGCTGCTGTTCAATACCTATGTATCCCACGGCCGTAATTCGGGAGATCTGATGCCGAAAGCGTTTTCGAACGTCAATTCGTCGTTTCAGTCGAGCCTGGGCTTTTATCAGACCATGAATACCTATCAGGGTAAACATGGCCTGTCGCTCAAACTGCGGGGCCTTGAAAAGGATTTTAATGATAATGCCTTTGCCCGCTCTATTGTGATGCATGGTGCTGATTATGTCTGTGAGGACATCATCAAACAAACCGGGCGTCTTGGCCGCAGCCAGGGATGCCCTGCCGTATCCATGGATATGTCAACGCCTATTATTCAGGCGATTAAAGGCGGGTCATGCCTCTTCCTGTATTATCCCGACATGACCTACCTGAAAAAATCATCGTACGTGCTTGGTTAACCTTTATTTCACCATCGCGTAAATATCGCGGTAGTGCGCAACCTGCCCTGAGGGGTCTACGTCTGTGGTCAGATACACAATAAAGACGGGGACTTCTTTGGGCAGTTTTAGTGTTTTGGGGGTCTGATCAACCAGACACCGGTTCATAAACCCGTCATCAAATACTTTCTTTTCCAGCACCAGATTAGCCAGATCAACCGGTTTCTGCACCCGCACACACCCGTGGCTCCGGAACCGGTCCGACGATTCGGTAAAAAGGTCGCGGCCGTTGGTATCATGCAGGTAAATGGCATACGGGTTTTTCAGGTCAAATTTGAGTAATCCCAGCGAATTGTGGCACCCCGACGATTGCCGGAAACGATACGGAAAGTTTTCGGGCGAAAAAGAGGCCCAGTCCAGCGACGACGGGTCGACTTCCTGATTGCGGTCGTCTAGTATCTGCATGTTCTGGGAGTCCAGAAAATTAGGGTTTCGCTGTACTTTTGGTAAAATCTCCTTCAGGCCAATGCCTTTCGGCACATTCCAGTACGGATACATCACAATCTGATTCATGCTCGTCGCCATGCAGGGCGTTTGTTTATCGGCTTTGCCGGCAATAACATCCGAGGTCAGCAGCCGGTCGCCTTTCTGATCAAAAACGGTCAGTGAGGCAGTCGGCAGGTTAACGACCACAAAATGATCCATCGGAAACCGGTTCAGGTAGCGGTAAAAATTCAGGGTTTGCCGGTACGAGAGCAGCGAGTCGGCCGAAACATGATTGCGGACCTGATGATACTGCCCGACAAGGGTCTGGTAAGGCCGGAACGACGATACGTTGAGCACAGAATCCGGTAAGACGGAGCCCTCCTGTTTTGCCAGCGTAGCGGCCCAGTTGCTGTCGATTACCGGTTTCAGGCTGTTATACGTAAACTGCGAAGGCGTTTTGCCATAACGTAACTCAAGCAGCAGGGCTGTCAGCTGTTTCCGGGCTTCACGGTCGCGCAGTGAATCGCCGGTGGCCGTTACGACAAAGCGGGTTGTATCGATCCCGACAGAATCGGCCATGCGGTTTGCCTGATGCAGCAGACTGAGGCCATGCCACGTTTTCGGTTCTGTTTTCTGTTTGTTCAGGGTGGGCCAGAGAAAAATGGCCGCTATAATGACCACCGCCAGTATACCGCCGGCAATGGCCAGATTTCGTTGTTTATCGTTCATGGTCGTTGAGTGAAAAAGCGTCGTTTATACAGATAAACAAAAAAGCCGTTGCAGTGTCCTGCAAACGGCTTTAAAAAATGGGTAAACGGACTTGTTATAACCGGACAATCTCAGCGCCGATAGCGTTCAGGCGCGTGTCAATGTTCTGATAACCACGGTCAATTTGCTCAATGTTGTCAATAATGCTTGATCCGCTTGCCGACAGAGCCGCGATCAGCAGCGAAACCCCCGCGCGGATATCCGGCGATGTCATCCGGATCCCGCGCAGCTGCTGCTGCCGGCCCAGACCAACCACGGTAGCGCGGTGCGGGTCGCAAAGAATGATTTGCGCACCCATCTCGATCAGTTTATCGACGAAGAACAGGCGGCTTTCAAACATTTTCTGGTGAACCAATACCGTTCCCTGCGCCTGAATGGCCGTTACGAGTACGATACTCAGCAGATCGGGCGTAAAGCCCGGCCACGGTGCATCGGAGATCGTCATCATGCCACCGTCGAGGAACGTATCTACCTGATAGCGGTCCTGCGAAGGAATATAAATATCGTCGCCGCGGAATTCCATCTGAATACCCAGGCGTTTAAACACGTCAGGGATAATACCCAGCTCCGGAATGCGGCAGTTTTTAATCGTGATTTCCGACTGTGTCATGGCGGCCAGGCCGATAAACGAACCGATTTCGATCATGTCCGGCAGCATCGTATGGTCGGTGCCGTGCAGTTCAGAAACGCCTTCAATCGTCAGCAGGTTTGAGCCGACGCCTGAGATTTTAGCGCCCATGGCATTCAGCATTTTTGACAGCTGTTGCAGGTAGGGTTCGCAGGCGGCGTTGTAGATGGTCGTTGTTCCTTCGGCCATGACGGCAGCCATCAGGACATTGGCCGTACCGGTCACCGAGGCCTCATCGAGCAGCATGTAGGTGCCTTTCAGATGTTCACCTTCTACGCGGTAAAAATCACCGTCGAAATGAAATTCGGCTCCCAGTTTTTCGAAACCCAGGAAGTGGGTATCCAACCGGCGGCGGCCGATTTTATCACCACCCGGGCGAGGAATACGGCCTTTTTTGAAGCGGGCCAGCATAGGTCCCAGCAGCATTACCGAACCACGCAGCGCGGCAGCTTTCCGCTTAAAGGCATCGGTTTCGAGGTAGTCGAGGTTAACATCGCTGGCCTGAAAACGATACGACGATTCGCCGGTCCGGGTAACCCAGACGCCCATATCACCGAGCAGGTCGATGAGCTGGTTGACGTCCCGGATATTAGGAATGTTATGAATGGTAACGGGTTCGCTTGTCAGCAATACGGCACAGAGGATTTGTAACGCCTCGTTTTTTGCGCCCTGAGGGACCAGCTCACCTTTAAGCTGCCGGCCACCGGTAATTTTGAATGAAGCCATTTAGTTCTGAATTATCTCCGCCGACCCCGATTATCGTTGTTGTTCCGTCCACGGAACGAATTGTTATCGTTACGACGGTCGCTGCGGTCATTACGGTTTTGGTTGCGGTTTTCCCGGTGACCGCCTGTGTTCCGGTTATCGCGTCCCGAATTGTTATAGGGGTTAGAGTAGTTGCCGGTATACGGCCGCAGATTATTGCCGGTCCGTTGTGGCTGATCGCTGGTGCGCTCGCGTGGTGTTCCTTCTACGAGACCGCCGTTGCGGATGGCATCCACTTCGTCGAGTAAGCGGCCGCGCGAGAGGTCAACCAGGCTCTGGTAAATGGTTTCGTCTTCAACAGACTCCTTGTTCCAGCTTTGGTACATGGTCCGCATCAGCCGGGTGAGGTATGAGACAAACGCCCGTTTTTCGCCCGGATCGTCAATGGTCAGTGCCTTTTCGATCAGGAGTTCGATATTGCGGCCGAAGTGTTTAAACTTCAGATTGTGCGTATTGTAAGGTACACGCTGGGGTTTGCGGCCCAGAATCTCAACCGGTGGCGGCGGATAAGGGCTGTCAACATCCAGTGTAAAACCAGAGATAATATAAAGATCGTCCCAGAGCTTATTATAGTAGTCCTGGCCGTCTTTCATGTTCGGGTGAATCTGGCGCATGAGCTCAACCAGAATGTGAGCATAGCGCGTACGCTTTTCCCGATCTTCAATGGTGACAATGTTGTCGACCAGTTTTTGAATATTGCTTCCGTACTCTTTCAAAGACATGTATTAGATACGTGTGCGACGTTACAACAAAAGTAAGAACATTCAATCAAAAAAAGGTACAGATGGCTAGCTTTTACGTTCTTTGTCTTTTTAATCAGCAACTTTCATGAAACGGATTCTTTTTACGCTCTTCGCTTGTTCGCTGGCGCTCGCCGGGTATGCGCAAACCAGTTCAACTCCCCCGGCCACGCCGCCTTATACGGATGCCGTTGAGGCCAGCGGTCTGCTGTTTGTTTCCGGACAAATCGGTCGTTTAAATGGCCAGCTTGTGACGGATTCCTTTGAGGCTGAGGCGCATCAGGTTATGAAAAACGTTGAACAGATTCTGAAAAAGCGCGGCCTTAGCTGCAACGATCTCGTAAACGTAACGATTTATTTAACCGACATGCGGAACTACGGCAAGATCAATGATGTATACCGTACATATTTCACGGGGCAGAAGCCATTGCCTGCCCGCGTGTGTGTGGCGGTAAAGGAACTGCCTTTTAATGCCAATGTCGAAATTGCGGGAGTTGCCGCCATGGCGAAGTAAGCGCTTCCGGCTTCATCATCTTTTTTATGCAGAATAAATGGGTAACGTACCGGCCTGAACTGGCCGATACGGTTCGGCTGAGCATTCCGATTGTGATTGCTCAGCTGGGTGTTATTTTAATGGGGGTAACGGATAACCTCTTTGTCGGGCGGTTGCTTGGCGCAGTTCCGCTGGGTGCGGCAGGGCTATCCAATTCGTTGTCGTTTCTGGTTACCAGTATCGGAGTGGGCGGTTTGTCGGTGGTAGCCGCGCTGGTTTCGCAGGCAAACGGCCGCAACGGGGAAGCTGAGATTAACAAGCTGTTCCGCGCCGGCTTACGGGTCGCGGTGCTCTTAAGTATGGTCCTGGGCCTGTTGTCTGTATTAATGGCGTTTTTTTTCGACGTCTTCGGGCAAAGTGCTGAGGTGACCCGGCTGGCCCGCAATTTCATGCTGGTGTTAAGTGCGTCCATTTTGCCGTTGCTGGTTTTTGTAGGGGCGCGTCAGCTTTGCGATGGCCTCCGCTATCCGCGTGTAGCGATGTTTATCACCATGTCGGCACTGGTCTTAAACGCGTTGTTCAATTATGTACTGATCAAAGGCATCGGTCCGTTTCCGGAGATGGGGTTACAGGGATCGGCTACCGCCACGCTTTTGTCACGTATTTACATGGCCGTTGCCATGTTGCTTTATGTGTACCGGTCCGGATTATTTACGGCGTATCTGAAACCGGCGTTTAATGCCTTACCGGTGCAGGCCGAGGTAAAAAACATTCTGCGTTTAGGGTTACCGGGGGGAATGACCTTTTTCTTCGAGGTGGCCACCTTTTCGCTGGCGCAGGTGATGGTGGGCTGGCTGGGCGAAATTCAGTTGGCGGCCCATCAGATTGCGCTCAACATGGCATCGACAACGTACATGATGGCAACGGGCATTTCGTCGGCCGCAGCGATCCGGGTCGGGGCCGCAGTCGGGCAGGGGAGTCAGACCGGTATCCGTCGGGCGGGTATTGCTGCTTTTGTGTTGTCAATTGCGCTGATGGGAACGTTTGCCACCCTTTTTCTGACGGCCAATACCTGGCTGGCCGAACTGTACATCCGCGATAATCCGGCGGTTAGCGCGGTGGCTGCTTCCCTGCTGATTATGGCCGGTTTCTTCCAGCTTTCCGACGGTATTCAGGTGGTGGGCATCGGATCTCTGCGAGGTATCGCCGATGTAAACGTACCGACGTGGATTACCTTGTTTTCGTACTGGGTGGTGGCTTTGCCAACGAGTTATTTCTTTGCCTTTACCATGGGCATGAACGTCGAAGGCGTATGGATCGGTCTGCTGACGGGTTTAACCCTGGCGGCTGTTTTGTTAACTCTCCGCTTTTTCCGGCTCATCCGCCGGTGGGAGGGCGTAGGGCAGGGGGCGTAGTGGGGGTTAGCGCATGCCGGCAAGGAGCTCTTCGCGGAGCGGCCGGTCTGTGGTTGCCTGATACGCCACGCCGTCGCTGTCCAGAATTTCGATAAACGCTACATATTGGCTGCGTTCTACCTGAAAGATGCACCAGTTATGATACGGTTCGTTAAAGATTTCCACTTCGGTCAGTACGGCCATTTTCTGTAAGGTTTGATAGATTGGCCGTCGCAGATCTTCCTGATTTACCTGGAAATACCACATGTGAATTGTGATTTACGAATTACGATTTACGAATTACGATTGAATGACCGGTCGGGAGCTTAGGATCGTTGATTAGCCACTTAACAAAACAGGTTTCAGGTGTTGGGCGAACCCGCTTCCCTGAAACCTGTTTTGATTTTAACGATTTATTGTTCGCTGCTTGATTCGATCAATGCTTACGGTTGCCGGTGCTGAAAAGCAATCATATCCGCCAGGATTCGGCCGGTTTCCGTCAGATAAACGTCTTTTTTCTTCTTAGCTGTTGCATCAGCAGCCGTTTTAGGGGCTTCACCGTCTTCCGGCTCATCTTCTTTTGCGGCTTTATTGACAGCTGCCCGCTTTTTCTCCGCTTCATCGCGTTCTTTACGGCGTTTGGCTTCCTGCAACGAAACTACGGTATTTTCTTTAGCCTTTTTGAAGTCAGCCAGTTCCTGGGCCAGTTGCTTCAGATCGGTGTCAGACTTCAGACGCTGGTCAAATTTGTCGCGCAGGCGGGCCAGCAGCTTATCGTCCAGGGCACGCGTTACGTCGTACCGGGTTGAGTTGATCTGATCCCATGGCAACGCGCTCGGCTGTGAGCTTTCGCCGAAATCAGAGGCGCTGAAACGCTGTGGCAGTTCGATATCCGGCGTTACCCCTTTGTGCTGCGTGCTGCTGCCATTGATCCGGTAAAATTTCTGGATAGTCATTTTTACCTGACCAACCTTATCCGGCTCTTTCGGTAACCACTGGTTCAGGTCGATCAGAGTCTGAACCGTACCTTTACCAAAGGTCTGACCACCAACAATGATACCGCGTTTGTAATCCTGAATAGCGGCGGCAAAGATTTCAGAGGCCGACGCACTGAAGCGGTTTACCAGTACAGCCAGCGGGCCGTCGTAGGTAGTATTCGGATCCGGATCGCTGTATACTTCGGTTTCGCCGTTTGATTCTTTCACCTGCACAACAGGGCCTTTTTCGATGAAGAGGCCTGTCAGGTTAATGGCTTCGGTCAGAGCCCCGCCGCCGTTATCGCGTAAGTCGATAACCACACCGTCTACTTTCTCTGCCTTCAGTTCATTCAACAACTTCTGTACATCCGTTGTCGTGCTGCTAAAGCCTTCTTCCTTTTTACGGGCTCCTTCAAAGTCGCGGTAGAACATCGGGATGTTAATAACCCCGATTTTATACGGCTTACCATTCTCGGTCAGTTCAATGACTTCTTTCTTGGCGCGCTGCTCTTCCAGCTTGATTTTCTCGCGAACCAGGCGGATTTCTTTCGGCGGTGCACCCGCCAGCGCATCTGCCTGTTTGATCTGCAGACGAACAACAGTACCTTTCGGGCCTTTAATGAGCTTTACGGCATCATCGACGCGGTAGCCGATAATACTCACTATCGGACTGTTATCGCCCTGGGCTACCCCTGTAATTTTATCGTTCGCATTAAGGGCCTTGCTCTTAAAGGCCGGGCCACCCGGCAACACGCTGCTGATTTTAATGTATTCACCATCTTCCTGCAACAGCGCCCCGATTCCTTCCAGTGACTGGCTCATCTCCTGATTGAAGCGGTCGGCGCTGGTTGGCGACAGGTAGTTTGTGTGCGGGTCGAGTGCTTCGGCAAACGAGTTCATATACATCTGGAACACATCTTCGGCGCGGATACGGCCAACAGCCCGGTCCAGGTTTTTGTAGCGCTGCGTCAGTGTATTCGTAATGGCACTGTCTTTCTGGCCGGCCAGTTTGAGTTCAAGTGCCTGGTTCTTCACCATTTTCCGCCACAGATCGTTCAGCTCTTCAGGGTTTTTGGCCCATGCCGCCTTTTCGCGGTTGGTGTTAAACGTTTCGTCAGTGGTAAAGTTAAACGGCTTTTTCAGCAGTTCCTGTACATAGGTACTCCGTTCCTGATACCGGTTCCGGAAAACATTATACAGGTCATAGGCGGCCGTCAGATCGCCGTTTACCAGCGATTCGTCGATGGTGGTGCGGTATTTCTCAAAAGCGGCGACGTCAGAGGCCAGCAGGTAGCTTTTACTGTTGTCAACTTCTTTCAGATAGTTATCCCAGACAACCGATGACAACGAGTCGTTCAGCTTCACTTTGCGATAGTGGTAGCGGGTCAGGAGCTGGGCGACTAGCTGCTCAACGCGTTCCTGCGATACAGTTGGTTTCAGGTCTTCATTTGAAGAAACCGAAACCGTTGACCGACCACCTTCGCTACGAGGTGTGCCCGCAGAGGGAGCATCCGGCTGAAAACCTAGCATCAGCACGGGAACCAGGGTTATCAGGTATTTTTTCATATCCAAAAGAATGAAAGAGCGAAAGAGCGAAAGAATAAAAGCGAAGCAGAAAGCGCACATTCATTCTTTCGCTCTTTCACTCTTTGTTATTTAACAATGTCTAATAACTCAACATCAAAAATCAGGGTAGCGCCGGGGCCGATGTCAGCACCTGCACCACGATCACCGTAACCCAGGGCCGATGGAATGAATAATTTCCATTTTGAGCCTACAGGCATCAGCTGGAGGGCTTCTGTCCAGCCGGCGATTACCTGGGTAACCCCGAACTCGGCAGGCTGGCCGCGTTCAACTGAGCTGTCGAATACCTGGCCGTTGAGTAACCGGCCGGTATAGTGTACCTTCACTTTATCGTTCGGAGTCGGCTTGGCACCGGTTCCTTCTTTCACAATCTGATATTGTAACCCGCTGGCAGTGGTAACGATACCCGGCTTGGTTTTATTTTCTGTTAAAAACGCTTCTCCTTCCTTTTTGTTAACGTCGGCCACCTTTTTCGATTCCGCCGCGCGTTGTTCATACTGCTTCTGCATATACAGGCCAAGGACCTGGTTGGCCATTTCCGGCGACAGAACGGTTGGCTTCTCTTTCAGCGTTGCTTCAAGCGCACTGGCCAGGGCGGCTGTATTTACGTTGCTCATGCCTTGCTGTTTAAGGCTTTGGGCAATGTTCATCCCGATACTGTAGCTGATCGAATCGGCGTTGGAGGCAAGTTTAAGCGTGCCTGAAGCAGGCTGCGGTTTACTGGTAGATACAGGTTTTTTGGCAGGTACAGGTTTTTTGGCGGCTCCGGTCTGAGCAAAAAGATTGCCGCTGAAAAAGAGGGCCGAAACAAGACCGGCCAGTGTCCACTGGTTTACTTTCATGCGTAATGAAAAAACAGGTTGTTAAAACCTTTAGAGGTTAATGAATAAACGTAAGATTGCCAGGTAAAAGTTTGGCAAAATAAAGATTTTGACAATAATTAAGAAGGTTTGCCTTTAAATGCAGCTAATTAACTGTAACTGAGTAAATATAGTTGTTCTGAGCGAAATATAGATAAAAACAGGTGCTCAGGCCAGGGTTTTTCCGGTGAACGGTAAAAAAGCCGGGACCAATGGCAGGTAAATGGAAGTCTTTAAATCGTATATTAAACGGGGCGCTTATTAGAAAAGTATAACAATCGGCTATGATTTTTATTCGTCCTACAAGCTTTTATTAAATTTTAATGCTACCTTTGCGGCCGAAAAATCTTCCATAACTTTCTAATTTTCCACGATAACTATATGGTATCCGTAAGACCCGACGAGGTATCCGCCATACTCCGTGAGCAGCTTTCAGGAGCGCGCACAGAAGCAGAACTCGAAGAAGTCGGTACGGTGCTGCAAATCGGCGACGGCGTAGCACGTATCTACGGCTTGTCAAAGGTGCAGGCCGGAGAATTGTTGACGTTCGAGAATGGTTTGCAGGCGTTAGCCCTGAACCTCGAAGAAGATAACGTCGGTGCCGTATTATTGGGCGACTATTCTGAGATCAAAGAAGGCGCTACAGTAAAACGGACAAACCAGATCGCTTACGTACGTGTTGGCGAGGGTATCCTCGGACGCGTTGTAAACACGCTGGGTGAGCCTATCGACGGTATGGGCCCAATTCAGGGCGAGACGTACGAAATGCCGCTGGAGCGTAAAGCCCCTGGTGTTATTTTCCGTCAGCCCGTAAACGAACCGCTTCAGACTGGTATCAAAGCGATTGATGCCATGATCCCTATCGGACGGGGTCAGCGTGAGTTAATCATCGGTGACCGTCAGACCGGTAAAACTGCCGTGGCGATCGATACGATCATTAACCAGAAGGAATTCTACGACAAGGGCGAGCCCGTATTCTGTATTTACGTTGCCTGTGGCCAGAAGGCCTCAACCGTAAAACAGGTAGAAGCTACCCTGCGTAAAGCCGGTGCTATGGCCTATACGGTAATCGTATCTGCTGCCGCCTCTGATCCGTCGCCAATGCAGTTCTTTGCACCGTTTACCGGTGCCGCCATCGGTGAGTACTTCCGGGATACCGGTCGTCCGGCCCTGGTTGTTTATGACGACTTGTCGAAGCAGGCCGTTGCGTACCGTGAGGTGTCGCTGCTGCTGCGCCGCCCTCCGGGACGTGAAGCGTATCCTGGTGACGTATTCTACCTGCACAGCCGCTTACTGGAGCGTGCCGCTAAGGTGGTAAACAACGATGCCATTGCTGCGACCATGAACGACTTGCCGCCGGCACTGCAAGGTAAAGTAAAAGGTGGTGGTTCACTGACGGCATTGCCAATCATTGAAACACAGGCCGGTGACGTATCTGCCTATATCCCGACGAACGTAATTTCGATCACGGATGGCCAGATCTTCCTCGAGTCAAACCTGTTCAACTCGGGTATCCGTCCTGCGATTAACGTAGGTATCTCGGTATCACGGGTAGGTGGTAATGCCCAGATCAAGTCCATGAAGAAAGTGGCTGGTACGCTGAAACTCGACCAGGCGCAGTTCCGCGAACTTGAAGCGTTTGCCAAATTTGGTTCTGACCTTGATGCGTCTACCAAACTGACTATCGAGCGTGGCCGCCGTAACCAGGAAATCCTGAAACAAGGTCAATATGCACCGGTAGCTGTTGAGCAGCAGGTTGCTATCATCTATGCCTCGATCAACGGTCAGCTGGATAAAGTGCCTGTGAACAAAGTGAAAGAGTTTGAGAGTGAGTTTGCCTTGATTCTTAGTGCGCAACACAAAGACGCTCTGGCTGATTTACGCGCCGGAAAACTGTCTGACGAAGCGGTTGCTGCCATTAAAAAGGTTGCATCAGAATTAGCTGCCCGTTACGCATAGTTCGGATAGCAGCAGTCCGGTTAAACACTGACCGGACTGCTGAGCTATTAGACTCTAACTTTCACTCTAAACAATGGCATCACTAAAAGAAGTCCGTAACCGGATCACTTCGGTTAACTCGACGCAGCAGATTACGAAAGCCATGAAAATGGTGGCTGCGGCCAAGCTGCGCCGTGCACAGGACAATATTATACAGATGCGTCCGTATGCCCGGAAACTGAGCGAAATGCTTAGTACGGTGGCTGCGGGTGCTGAGTTGGCCGGCGACAGCCCCTATAATCAGGTACGCTCTGTTGAACGGGTATTGCTGATCGTTGTGACCTCTGATCGCGGGTTGTGCGGTGCCTTCAACACAAACGTGGTGAAAGCGGCCATGACACGGATCAACGAGGCCTATAGTGACCAGGCCCGCCGTGGTCAGGTTGAAATTCTGGCTATCGGTAAGAAAGGAGCAGAAGCCTTTGCCCGCCGTGGTTTCAAAGTCAACACAACCTTCGTTGAAACGTTTACAAAACTTAGCTTTAACACTGTTCGGGCCGCTGCCGAAGAGGTAATGACTGCGTTTGCCAAAGGACAGTTTGATGTAGTTGAAATCGTTTATAACGAATTCAAAAACGTAGCTACACAAATCATCCGTGCGGAACAAATGCTGCCGATTGTGTCGGCTCCTGTCGATCCAACCGTCAAAGCCAGCAACGTAAACTATATCTTTGAGCCTTCTGAAGAAGAGATTATTGCTGAGCTTATTCCAAAAACGCTGAAAATCCAGCTGTACAAAGCTGTTCTTGAGTCAAATGCCTCTGAACATGGTGCACGGATGACGGCGATGGACAAAGCAACAGAAAATGCCGGCGATCTGCTGCGTGAACTGAAACTGGTGTATAACCGGACTCGTCAGGCGGCCATTACAAAAGAGATTCTCGAAATCGTTGGTGGTGCCGAAGCATTAGCTAACTAATACGATACAAGGTAGTACAGGCATACCGCCGGTACTGTCACTACACAATCTGTTGACCCACAACCCTGGTTAGGTTGTGGGTTTTTTATTGGCCGGACAGGGGAATTTTGGTATTTTTGAACAAACCAAAATCCTTTTATGAAGAAAGTAATGCTATTGGGTGCGTTCTTTTTAAGCGCACTGGCTATTCAGGCACAAAGTGTAGACGAAATCGTAAACAAGCATGTGGAAGCGATGGGGGGAGCGGATAAGTACAAAAACCTGAAAGCCATCCGGATGCAGACATCCACCGAACTGATGGGACAATCGCTGCCCACCACATCGGTCATTGCATTGGGGAAGGGAATGCGTTCGGATGTTACCGTAATGGGAGCCACCATCTCACAGGGGTATGACGGACAACAGGGCTGGATGATTAACCCGATGCAGGGAAGTACGGCGGCCGAAGCCACACCGGCAGAGCTGAATGCTTCGATGGATGTACAGCTGGACATTACCGGGCCGTTTTACAATTATAAAGAGAAAGGAAATACCATTGAGCTGCTGGGTAAGGAGAAACTGGATGGTGCGGATGTATATAAAGTGAAAATCACCCGCAAAAACGGACTTACGGAAACGCAATACCTGGATGCCGCAACATACATGAACCGCAAAACGGTTTCTGTTCTTGAGGTGGGCGGGCAGAAAAATGAAAATGAGACTATGTTCAGTGATTACCGTGCGGTGGAAGGATTGAAATTTCCGTTTGTAACGCAGATGACGCACCCGCAGTTTGGTACCATGAAAATGAAAGTCGATAAACTGGAAGTTAATCCGGTAATCGACGAGACAAAATTTAAAATGCCTAAATAAACCTCCGGGTATAAACGATGTGGCGCCGATGGCCGGATGTCTGACTGTCGGCGTTACATTCTGTTTTACCGCCCGCCGGCTCCCGTTGCCCGGCCGTCTATTTCTTACTACCTTTATTGACTCATCAACCATGTGAGTAGCAATTCATAACCCTTTATGACCTCATCACAACTTGATCGCCGTTCATTTTTACGGGCAGCCGGTTTAACCGGTGCCGGCCTGATGCTGGGCTTTACTACAACCGCAAAGGGCGCTGCTCAACTGGCTAATCTGTCGTCTGAGGAGGCAACGGCTGTGCTGGCCTTTGAACTTCATCCGTTTATTGTCATCGATAATGCCGGTAATATTACGCTGATTAATCACCGACCAGACATGGGACAGGGTAGCTGGCAGGCCGTTCCGACCATGGTAGCTGAGGAACTGGAAGTAAGCCTCGATCAGATTCAGATTAAACAGTCTGACGGCTTACGTAAATACGGCAGTCAGCTTTCGGGAGGCAGCAGTACGGTCCGGACGGGCTGGAAACGCCTGCGTGAAGCCGGTGCGGCCGCCCGTGAGATGTTTACGCAGGCCGCCGCTGCCCGCTGGAGCGTACCGGCGGGAGAGTGTTTTGCTGAAAAAGGCGCAATTCATCACCGGCCAACCGGAAAAATACTGACCTATGGCGAACTGGTTGATGAAGCATCAAAATTACCGGTGCCGAAAGACATTAAACTGAAAGCTAAAAAAGACCTTAAACTGTTAGGCCGCGCGTTACCGCGACCGGAAATTCCGGCTAAAGTGTCCGGTAAGGCGGTATTTGGTATGGACGTTGACGTGCCGGGGATGTTGTATGCGAGCGTAGCACACAGCCCGGTTATTCATGGTAAAATCATATCGGTGGATGATACCGCAGCAAAGAAAATTCCGGGTGTCAAAGCCGTTGTTAAGTGCGAACGCCCGATGCCGCACCGGACCGCAGAAGCAGTGGCAGTAGTGGCAACATCCTACTGGGCAGCTCTGAAAGGGCGACGTGCCCTGAAGGTTAAGTGGGACAATACCGGTTACGAAAAAGAAATGACCACGGCTGCTTACTTTTCAGCGTTGCGGAGCAAAGCCAGCGAGGAAGCGTCTGCCTATTATACGACCGGCGACTTTAAAGCCGCTTTCGATTCGGCTCCGAAAAAGCTGGAAGGCTTTTATGAAACACCGTTTCTGGCACATGCGCCGATGGAGCCTGAAGTAACGGTCGCTCACGTAAAAGAGGATGGCAGCTGCGAGATATGGGCGCCGGTTCAGGGACCGGATGCGGCTATCGGTGATGTGGCACGCTATCTGAAAATTAAGGACGAGCAGGTAAAGATTAATGTACCCTTTCTGGGAGGCGCTTTTGGTCGTAAAGCGTACCTCGACTTCATGCTGGAAGCGGTGAATATCTCAAAACAGGTTAAAGCGCCGGTAAAGCTGGTCTGGACGCGCGAAGATGATATTACGCAGGGGCCTTACCGGCCCGGTATGCTAAGTGCCATGCGTGGTGCCGTTGACAGTAACGGCAACCTGGTTGCTTTTGAGCATAAACTGATTGGTGAGTCCATTCAGCGGCAGGTTTTTCGGGCTCCGTTAGGCAACAAAGCCGATGACTGGGCCAAAGAAAGTATCGGGAAAGAGGAGAGTCCTTATGCTTTCCCGAACGCACAGGTAGGCTGGATCAACGTCAAAACGGAGATTCCCATTGTCTGGTGGCGTTCGGTATACGCTTCAAACAATAGCTTTGGTCATGAGTCGTTCCTGGATGAACTGGCGTACACTGCCGGAAAAGACCCGCTGGCTTTGCGGCTGGAGCTACTCCGTGCGCAGAAGGCTGATGGCGAGGTGGCCGAAACCGTGAAACGATTTATTCACGTGCTGGAAACGCTCCGTGAAAAAGCTGGCTGGGACAAGTCCTTGCCGGCCGGTACAGGCAAGGGAGTGGCCATTGCCCGTTCGTTCGGGAGTATTTGTGCGCATGCGTTTTTCGTTTCCAAAAAAGGAAAAGGGGTAACCGTAAACCGTGTCGTAACCGTACTGGACTGTGGTATGTACGTTAACCCGGATAACGTGCGGGCACAGACTGAAGGGAACATTGTTATGGGAATGACAGCGGCCGTTAAGCCAGGGATTACGTTCACAAACGGGCAGGCCGATCAGCAGAACTTCCATAACTATCCGGTGATGCGGATGCCTGAAATGCCGTTGACAGAGATCCATATTATCGAAAACGAAGACGAGCCCGGCGGTGTAGGCGAACCCGGGTTGCCACCGGTTGCACCTGCCCTTTGCAATGCTATTTTTGCCGCCACCGGAAAACGTATCCGGACATTACCTTTTGACATTGACAATATCGCATAATTGAATGAGAATTATCTTAATGTTATTTATTGCGGCCGGTTTGGCTGTTGCATTCCGGCCGATGGCACCCAGTATGATGGGCGCGTGGCGCATGAAAGCTGATACGAAAACCATTTCGTTTCTGGTGTCGGGTAACTATGTTATGGTGACAGCCTATGAAGCCGATAAATACCTGAACACGTTTGGCGGCAAATGGCGGATGGACGGCGATACGGTCCGGTTCACAGTGGAGTTTGATACTCAGGACAGCACCAACGTCGGTCAGCTGGAGAATTACCACATAAAGGTAACCAGCAAAAACCTGACCATCACTAACAGCCAGAACCAGCAACAGATCTACGACCGCGTGGATGATGCCGGTGGCAGCATGGCCGGTTTGTGGCGGATTACGGGCCGGTTGAACGAAAACGGCGAAGTAACAACGATGCAGCGCGGTCCGCGCAAGACCGTAAAACTCCTGACCGGAACCCGTTTCCAGTGGGCGGCGATTAATCCGGAAACGAAACAGTTTTTCGGTACCGGTGGCGGCACCTATACAGTGAAAGACGGAAAGTATACGGAGAAAATTGATTTCTTCTCCCGCGATAACTCCCGTGTCGGCCGGTCATTGACCTTCAACTGTGACGTAAAAAAATCACCGGAGGCCGGTACGCAATGGTTCCATACCGGTCAGAGTTCTACCGGCGGGCGGGTTGCTGAAGTCTGGACGAGGGAGTAATTGATTACCGGATGCAGTAACGGGATAATCAGCGTTGACGCGGGGGCGGACTTGCTGAAAGTCCGCCCCCGCGTCAACGCTGATTTGTTGCTACCGGTTGATTAGCAACGCTGTTGTTTGCCGGCCCGCAGGTGTACCGACCGACAGCACATAGCGACCAACGGGAAGCTGGCGGGTTGGGAAAAAGACCTGCTGATCGCCGCTTTTAAGCCCGTCGACGGTATTAGCCATAACCGGTACACCCAGGAGGCTATGGATGCTGATCGTTGCTGCACCGGCCGTTTGCATGCGAAAACGGACACTTACAGTTTCATCGGCCGGATTCGGAATCAATTGTACCGTTGGTGCTCCCGGTTCCGGAAGACCAAGTATCGGATTGGTTTGTTGTACGGTTTTGAGTATCCAGTTATTTGGATCGATGACAAGGCCGGTAGGCTGTCCTTTGGCCGGTAGGGTAAAGGTCTGAGATAGCTGATCGTTAAAAACCGTTACCAGCGTGTCGCCCGCGGCTGATTGTACCAGCACCTGTATGGGCATCGTAAAGGACGTTGGCGTTGTATTGGCCGACTGTTCCAGTTGAAGCTGTATCGTGAATTTACCGTTATCGGCCATCGGCTTCCATGTGCTTTTGTAAACCGGATAATTCATACCGTATATCCATTGCCGGAAAAAATAATCCAGTTTTTTGCCGGATACCTGCTCGGCTACGGCCTGAAAATCTTCGGTGATGGCGGTATTATAAATCAGGGCCGGTGCGTTGGTATAGGTTTTCAGGATAGTAAAGAAGACATTGTCGCCCACAATGCCGCGCAGCATGTGTAGCACGGTCCCGCCTTTGGCATAGGTGCGGGCATAATTAAAAATGTTGTCGGAATCACTGATGTCCTGCACGTACACGCTACCCTTTGCCTGCCTGGCCGTTTGCATCAGGCTGGCAATTGAACTTCGGTAACGAGTCGTTCCGCCAACTGATTCAGCATAGAGCTGCTCCGCATAGGTAGCAAAGCCTTCGTTAAGCCAGATATTCTGCCAGTCACGGCAGGTAATTTTATCGCCGAACCACTGATGGGCCAGTTCATGCGCGATGATGTTTACATCGAATGTCCCCATCGACGAAATGGTCTGGTGCTCCATTCCGCCTCCGAATCCGCATTCAGCATGGCCGTATTTTTCCTGTATAAACGGATAGGTACCAAACATGTCCGTAAAGAGCCGCATGATGGCCGGTGTCTGATCCAGGTTATTTTTGTTAGAAGCCAGTGATTCAGGGTAGAGATAGTGGGTGATCGGCATATTTTGCGGTACTCCGTCGCGCCCCTGATACGAAAAAGGCGTATCGTAGCGCGCATAATTCGTCATGGCCAGCGAAATCAGGTACTGCGCAATGGGGTAGCGATTGCGCCACTGATAGGTACGTGTACTGTCCGGATTGTCGCGCACGGCCTGCAGCGTGCCATTGGAGACCGACACAAAAAATTTCGGGGCCGTAATAGACACCGTCGACGAATCGGCCTTGTCGGCAGGGGTATCCTTGCAGGGAAACCAGTCGCTCGACCCATAAGGCTCGCTCAAGCTCCAGATCACCGGCGAGCGGTCTGTACCGTGGGTGGCAAACGAAAACGAGCCAAACCCGCTGGTGCTGGCCGGATTGCCCTGATAGTAGACGGTAACTGAGAACAACTGACCGGCCGTAAGCGGGGATAGTGGCGTAACGGTTAGGCGGTTCTGCGCATGAGTAAACGTAAGCTTCCGGCCTGCTGCCTTTACCGAATCAACGGTTAGCCGGGTGGTCAGATCCAGATCGAAGCTGTTGAGGGACGCCAGGCTTTTGAGTCCGACCGTAACGGCCCCGCGCAGGTAGGCAGGGGTGTGGGTCAGGTTGAGGTCAAGGCCGTAATAAGAGATGTCGATGCGGCTGTCGCCGGGATAGGCCACGGCAGCCAGTCGTCCCTGCGGATCACCGAAATAGCGGGCATAGCGTTCAGCTTTTGCCGTAGCGCAGGGGTGGGTATTTATCAGCCCCGTTGACTGGGCTGCGGCCAACCGGGGTATGAGCAGGAGCAATAGGATAGACAGACGCATAAAATGAGGTACAGACACATACATACAACGATTAACAGCCGCAAACAGGTGCTTGTTTACTCCGTTTTTGCCCTCCCTCCGCAAATAAGTTGCCGGAAGTGTCTGCTGCTGTGTAATTGTTTTCAGTCTCTCAACCAGTTGTTGGGCCGCTTGCTGATTTTGTGCCTTAAGCCGAGCGTTTCCGCTTATTAACTGATTGGATGAAGAGACTGAGGGGAAAATAGCTACTGAAACGTCTGATACCGTGGCAATCTGCGTTAACTCCTGAGCATCAGGGTGGTGTGTGTCTGACTCCCGGTTACTGATTGTTCCTTGCGAGACACCGACTAAATCGGCAAGATAGGCCTGGCTCATACGCTTTTGTATACGTAACTGGCGGAGTGTGGTACCAATCTGCATGTGTAGATGATGTTTATGGATGATATGGTTAAGACGATCAGGTATATGAAAGGTAATTAATTAGATGAAGCTTTTGTTTTAAATTTATAATAGAAGTTATTGGCTTATTAATGGACTGATTTGTAGAAAACTCATGCGTTTGAGTTGTGCAAGGCCCCATACGAGATGTGGGCGGACAGTAACTAGTTTGTTACTCTGCTATAAACAACTCTTTTATTTTCTTGAGCAAAAGAAGGATTCGTAAAACGGCACAATGCTTTTTAATTGCGCTGTTTATGTTTGGATCTTCACAAAAAGCTGAAGCCAACATGTTTGGTAAAGAAGAGACTGTAATTGCTTATCAATACGCATATGGTGATACCTGTATTGAAGTTGTGGAAGTAAAAGTATATTTTTTTTTAATTGTAGTTGATTCTTATTTAGATTAAAGGCCATTCCAGTGCAATGCTAATGGTTAATATGAACGTTTAAGTTTCTAACCTGACTACAAAAGGAATTTCTGAAGTTAGATTAGAAACTTAAATTATATGCACTAATATTTTATTAATAAATATGAAATATCTACTGGCTCTATGTTTACTTTACCATGTAAGTTTTGCGCAAAAAAAGTGTTTCTCCATTGTCGATTCCGTCACCAATCTCCCTGTACCCTATGCAGCAATTACCTGTAAAGGATGCCTGACAGGTACATATAGTGATCAGAACGGGACTGTTTGCGTTGATTTTGCAGGTATAGATACCATCAGAATTTATTCATTGAGTTATAAGATTTTATTTATTTCAGCATCTGAAATAAATGCTGCCGGACAAGTTAAGCTATTGCCGAACCCGATTGAATTAAACCCGGTAACAGTAAGTAAAAGAAAAATTCATTCAATTCGATTAGGTCCCTATTATACCAATAAATTAAGTATTGGCCAGCATGTTGTAAATCCTAACTCAGCAACCTTGCTGGCGGTTTACATTCCTAATACTGTCGGAGATGCTGTTATTAGTAAACTGTATTATCGGTTATCGCCCAAAAAGTCAGAAATCGCTACGTTGTTTCGATGTCGTATTCACCTTTGGGATAATGTCTCCATGAAGCCTGGTAATTCTATTCTGAAACACGACGAGTACATTGATATTGAACCTTCACAAAAAAAGGCAGAAATAGACGTAACTCAGTATGCCCTTAAAATACCGGAAAACGGTATATGGATTGGTATTGAAGTGGTTGCTTACAAAGACCTGAAAGGCGGGTTTGTAACAATAAATGGCGGGGATTTTGGGGATACAGTATGGGGTAAACGAAAAACAAAAATATTGACGATTAGTCCGGGCTATGCTGTAGTTCCTGCAAATGATGGCCATAATAGCCTCACGAAGTTTTGGAATCTTCCATGGAGACCCCTTCAGACAGTAAGCGAAAAAGCTAAAACATTTGCTTTTGGTTTAGATGTGCTTCAGTAAGTAAATCTGCCCGAATAGACTATCCGCTCCGGCAATTCTCTTATGGTTCGCAACCTGAAATGACTGGTACGGCCGACCTGGTGACTGATGAAATACGATTACTGGAACGTTTATTTAATGGCTTCCGGAAGTTAATTCAGTGAAGCAGGTTCTAAAGTGGCTTCTCTTTTATGCTCTGTTGATCAGTATTTTAGGGTATAGAACAGCAATAATTTATCACTCTGCTACTTGATTATAATGAGAAGGGCTTCTTAGCTAATAAATATAATAATTAAGTATAAAAGTGTGTTAATATTTAGTAGTTTTGCTGTATAGCTAATGCTTCAGACATGAGATATGTTATCTTGTCTTGTCTACAACACACTCGCGGGTACAGTTTTTACTGCTCCAACGTAATTAAATATATGTTAATACTCTGAATTTCAGTAAAAAACGATTTAACCTTATGAGATTTTTGGGGACTTTTCGATTTATAACTTTGGTTATTTCGGTGTTTATAAGCCAGTTCCCGGAAAAAAACTTTTCTTCGAGTTGCATATATCGTAATAATAACTGGCCAAAAGCTGTTGTTGATTTTAGAATAAAATTAATTGATACAAATACGGTTAAGAAATATCATAACTACGTAAATAAAGCGGAACTTAGTACGCTTGACGGTAACTTTATGCTGGCAAGTAGTTATTACGATACCTGTTTTTCATTACCAGTAATGCATTTTGCACAAGATATATACAATGCGTCAATTTGTGCTTTAGAAAATGGTGATTACAGAAAATCGGTTAAATATTGTTTGAGACTAGTTGAGAAGGGTTGTAAAAAAGAATTTTTCTTAAAAAAAGCTTATAATGGATTAAGGTCAAATAAATCTTACTGGAACCATTTTCAAAATGAATATGAAAAGCATAGAGGTTTATATAAAAAGAATGTCGATACTTTATTGCTGGGTAAACTAAAAAAAATGGTTCTAGCTGATCAGAGTTACTTTTGCGAGATGCCTGGGCGCCTGAAAGACAATAATTTTCTTGACAGTCTTTTTCAAAATGACCAATATCTATCTAACCAATTATCCCTATTATTTGAAAAATATGGCTATATAAGCGAGGAACTTATAGGCGTAAATGTGGTTGATACAACGTTGAGTATATATCCCATATATAATGTTTTAATTCGACACCATTATCAACTTAAACAATATGAATTAACGAATATATTAAAACGGGCTGTTTATGAAGGAAAATTAAAACCCGATATTTTTTGCAACTGGTATAGCTTTGAGAAGCGACCTGTTGGCTATGGTGATGAGTTATTTATATTAAAGTATAAATGTAATTTATATGAAGCTAGGCGTAGCGGTGTAAGAGAATTAATAGAAAAAAACAGAAAACAAATGTGGCTTTCTCCTTTAGATGATCTGAAGAAGAAAATAATATACCGGTCAAGTGTTGATAATGCCAGGTATATCTACTATGCACCACTTGCCGTTATTCCAGATATGAATGAGGATTCTGAGAAAAATTTCAAGATGAAAAATAGTACATTGCCAAATATACCAATAGGTTGTAAGTAAAAATCTGATAGTTGACTTATCGTAAAATCTATAAGTCAGGATTTGCCCCAATAACTATCTGATTTTTTGCTGTGTCCAACAACTTATGTACCATCCCCCGCATCCAGCCGCTTCGGTTGCGCCCTGACCTCGTCGTAATGTTGGGTAAGCTCCTCCAGTTTGCGCTGTTCGGTTTCGGGCAGTTGCAGTTGCCAGCCCATAGAGGCCGCGAGCTGATACATCATGTACTGAATCTGATTGTTGGCAATGCGCGGCAGATCGCTTTGCATCGCCCTGTCGTTCATCGCTTTTTTTGCCTCGTCCAGAATCCGGGTGTAGTCCTCACTACTGAAATGATTCAGCCAACCCGCCCGGATGTCGTAGAACTGATAATCGGTATCAATGGATAGTACTTCCGGCTCGGGAAAATACTCGATGATCAGTTTTTTCTCACCCGGCTTGTTATGTACATGGTCGATATGCCGGAACCGGACTTTACGAAAATCATACCCGACCAATACTTTCGCCTTCGCAATCAGCATGGCTTTCTTGGGGTCGTTGAACATATACAGAATCGATTTCTGATCCTGATAGTTATAAATCTCGGAAAAATAGCCCTCTGCCATCACCACCTTGAATACCTTTTCGATCCGTTCGAGCAGGAGAGTGACTTCGCTGCGTTTCTCGCGGACAGCGGCCTCTCCGCGCCGTGCACTGGCGATGGCAAAACCGACCCCCGTACCGGTCAGCAGGATTAAAAACGTACTTAGAAAATCCATTTCATGTGGTTTTGCAATACTCTATAGACGCAAAAACGGTCCATACACGCTGTTGGAAAAGCCTGTATGGACCGTTAAACTTACTAAACTTACTTCGCGTAAGCAACCGAACGCATTTCCCGGATAACCGTTACTTTGATCTGGCCCGGATACTGCATTTCTTTTTCGATTTTCTGCGAAATATCAAAGGACAGTGTGCTCGCGCGTTCGTCGCTAACCCGCTCCGCATCAACCAGAACACGGAGTTCGCGGCCGGCCTGGATAGCATAACACTTGGTAACGCCCTGGAAGTTGGTAGCCAGTTCTTCGAGCTCTTTCAGCCGCTTGATATACGACTCCATCATTTCGCGGCGTGCGCCCGGACGGGAACCCGACACGGCATCACATACCTGAACGATCGGCGAAATCATGGTGGTCATCTCAATTTCATCGTGGTGTGCCCCGATGGCGTTGCAGACTTCGGCATTTTCCTTGTATTTCTTGGCGAGTTCCATGCCCAGAATCGCGTGCGGCAGCTCC
The DNA here is from genome assembly GCF_001870735.1 of Arsenicibacter rosenii. Taxonomy (GTDB): domain Bacteria; phylum Bacteroidota; class Bacteroidia; order Cytophagales; family Spirosomataceae; genus Arsenicibacter; species Arsenicibacter rosenii. The sequence goes on from NZ_MORL01000021.1 coordinate 26,978, forward strand.
TGTTCTTCGTGCCATACCTTACCGATGTCGTGGAGCAGACCGGCCCGTTTCGCCAGTTTAGCGTTCAGACCCAGCTCGGCTGCCATGGTTGCGCACAGTTTGGCCACCTCGCGGGAGTGCTGGAGCAGGTTCTGCCCGTAGCTCGACCGGAAGCGCATCCGGCCCACCATCTTAATCAGTTCAGGGTGTAGCCCGTGGATTCCCAGGTCAATCACCGTACGTTCGCCGATTTCAACGATTTCGTCTTCGATGTTCTTGCGGGTTTTCGCCACAATTTCTTCGATCCGGGCCGGGTGAATACGGCCGTCCTGGACGAGCCGGTGAAGCGATAAACGCGCAATTTCGCGGCGGACAGGATCGAAGCCTGAAATAATAATGGCTTCAGGCGTGTCATCAACGATGATTTCGACACCGGTAGCGGCTTCGAGTGCCCGGATATTCCGGCCTTCGCGCCCGATGATTTTGCCTTTTACGTCGTCCGATTCGATGTTGAAGACCGATACGCAGTTTTCAATGGCGTGTTCGGTAGCCGTCCGTTGAATGGTCTCAATAACCACCTTTTTGGCTTCTTTGGTAGCCGTCAGCTTGGCTTCTTCAACAATATTTTTGATGTATGAAGCCGCGCGCGAATCGGCTTCGGCTTTCATATTGCTGATCAGTTGATCACGGGCCTGCTCAGACGTCAGATTGGCGATTTTCTCCAGTTGCTCAATTTGCTGAGCCCGCATTTTTTCAACTTCATCTTTCTTCTTTGTCAGACTTTCCGCCTGCTGCGTAAGCTGATTTTTCTGCTGGTCGAGTTCTGTTTCCCGGCGTTTGTTCTGATCCAGCATCTGGTTGAGCTGCTGCTCGCGCTGTTTCAGCTTGTTTTCGTTCTGAAGCAGGATCTGCTTCTTCCGGTTACTTTCCTCTTCAAATTCGGCTTTGAGTTTCAGGTATTTTTCTTTGGCTTCAAGAATCCGGTCTTTCTTGATGTTTTCGGCCTGGACTTCGGCGTTTTTAACGATGGATACTGCACGGTCTTCAGCTTCCTGCTGGCGCTTACTAAGTGCTTTATTTAGTCGTTTTTGCCCGAAATAAAGGCCGATCGCGAGAATCAGCGCGTTATCAAGAAGTATGGCGAGCCAAAATGTTGTGTTCTCCATTTGCTCTATGCAATTTAGGTTGAACCATATAGTTAGGTTTACCCAACCGAATCAGCGTAGGGGCGGCTAATAATCAGGCCGAATGAGCAGAGAGAGATACAGCGTTATGCGTAAATGAAGGAGTTTTCCGGTAATTAATGCAATTGAGTATAATTCTGTACAACAATAAATTTCTTTATTAAACAAAATGATAATAATTACCTTTTACTCCATTACTATGGCACGAGTGCCGGTGTGATAATCTGATCCAACTGAGTAATGCGATCAACGACCAGCCGTTGCAGGCGTTGCATCTGTTCTTCACCTTTCTGACGGGCAACCAGACAGTCAACGGCAATCATGGCCAGAATGTCCTGTGTGTCACGGGCTCCTAATTTGCGGTAATGCTCAATCCGCTCCTCAAGGATTTTTTCCGCCTTGCGAACATAGGCTTCCTCTCCTGGTTGCGATTTCAACCTGTAATCTCTGTCGGCAATTTTTATGCGGATAGATAGCTGGTCTTCCATCGCTGTATAGGCTGCAAAGGCACTGAATTCTTATGTTTTTGAACCAGAGCGCTTTAAGGTTTATGACATATTACTCAGGTGTTCAATACACCGTTCGATCTCCCGGATATACTCATCAAGTCGTTTCTTAAATTCCGCGCTTGCTGCTGTATCAGCCAGGTTGTTAATTACAATCTTACCAAAATCTTTTGAATTTGGAAAATGCGGTTGTGCACTTGATTGTTTTTTCTGTAACTGTTTTACTAACTTTTCCTGTTCACGATTAACTCGTGTGAGGCGTTTGTTTTCTTCTTCCAGATCTTTGATTCGTTCCGAAAGCCGTTCTGCATGATCAGCCAATCGGGCAACCTTATGCTCGAACGACTCAACGAATGCAACAAGCTGAACTTCGGTAACCATACAAAGTGTTTGGGAAGTAACGGCAAACGGTAAGGCAATGATGTGATGAAATTAGCGTAAAACCGCATAAATTCCATTATCATGCCTTACCTGAAGGAAAATTATTTCCGGATAAGCGCACCCAGATCCCGTTCAAAAGCACTCATGAGCCGTTGCATTGTTTTATCAATAACAGCGTCATTTAATGTCTGAGACGGATCCTGAAGCGTGAAACTAACCGAATAGGATTTCTTGCCCGCTTCCAGTTTATCGCCTTCGTATACGTCAAAAACATTTATTGAACGGAGTAATTTTTTTTCTGTCTGGGCCGCAATCCGCCGGATTTCAGCAAAGGTTACGGCTTTGTCGAGCACCAAGGACAGATCACGGCGCACCTCAGGGAATTTCGGTACTTCTTCGTACAGGGCTTTCCCCGAATACAGTTTCACCAGTGCCTGCCAGTCGAAATCGGCATAGAATACGGGCTGTTTGATATCAACCAGCTTCGTTAGTTTGGGATGTACCAGCCCGAAGCTGACAATGGGTTTCTTATTTGTCAGGTAAGTGAGGCCATACTGGAAAAGAGCCGTGTCGGCCGGCTGCTGATCAATCTGCTTGATCCGCAGAGCGCTCAATACCCGCTGTACGGCCGCCGCCAGATCCTGGAAGCTTACCGGTTGGCTCTTCTGAATCCAGCTTTCTCCTTGCTGACTGCCGACAAGTGCCAGGCTAAGCCGTGGCGTTTCGACATACCTTCGGCCATGGTCGGTATCTTTGCGGTGATACACCTTCCCGAATTCAAAAATCTTCAGATCTTTCTGACGGCGGTTCAGGTTATACACCAGCGTTTCCAGCGAGGAGAAAAGCATGCTTTGCCGCATTACCGACAACTCTTCGCTCAGCGGATTCAATAACGTTACATCAGTGCCCGGCAACGTCTCCCGGATGGCTTCGTGATAAGCCGGACGGGTCAGTGACAAGGTCAGTGTTTCGATAAAGCCGTTTGAGGCCAGCATTGCACTGATCCGCGCCTGAAGCTGGTTGCTGTCGATTGCCGGAAACTCCGACAGGGAGTCGGCTCTCAGGTTGTCTGATAGCGGAACGTTTTCAAAACCGTGAATCCGCAGGATCTCTTCGATCACATCAGCCTCGCGCGTTACATCAACGCGGTACGGCGGCACAACGGCAATAAACTGCGTTTCGGTTTGCTCTTCGGCGCGGATATCCAGGCTTTCAAGAATCTGGTGGATGCGTTCATGCTCCAGCTTGATGCCAATCAGCCGGTCAATGTTTCGGTAGCGCACCAATACCCGGAAATCGGCGATGGGCTCCGGATATAGGTCGGTAATGTCTGAGCTTACCACGCCACCGGCTACCTCCTGAATCAGCAGGGCCGCGCGCTTCAGGGCAAACACCGGCAGATTCGGGTCGGTACCGCGCTCGAAGCGGAAAGCGGCGTCGGTTTTCAGCCCATGCTGCTGTACGGTTTTCCGGATGCTGGCCGGTGAGAAGTAGGCCGATTCGAGAAAAATGCGGGTAGTACGAGGGCTAACCCCTGATTTGCTGCCACCAAACACCCCGGCAATACACATACCGGCTTCCGCGTCGTTGGCCGAGCCATTGCAGATCATCAGGTCGGTGGCTGCCAGTTTACGTTCAACACCATCAAGGGTAACAAACGGCGTGCCTTCCGGCAGGGTCTTCACCACTACCTGGCCGCCAATGATCTGATCGGCGTCAAAGGCATGCAGGGGCTGACCCAGTTCGTGGCAGACATAATTGGTTACGTCAACAACGTTATTGATCGGATTCAGGCCAATGCTGATCAATCGTTTTTTGAGCCAGTCGGGCGATTCGGTAACGGTCAGGCCGGATATAGTCAGACCGGCATATCTTGGGCTGGCTTCCGGTGTTTCCACCCGTACGTCGAGCGTCAGACCGGTGTTGGCAACGGTAAAGGCGTCGACCGAAGGCAGTGTGAGCGGCCGGTTGAGCGCCGCTTTCAGGTCGCGGGCAACGCCCCAGTGCGAGGCAGCGTCAACACGGTTCGGCGTCAGCCCGATGACAATCTGATAATCGGGTTCCAGACCGAAGTACCGGGCGGCCGGTGTGCCGTTGGGCAGGTCCGTATCCAGGACCATAATACCCGCATGCGATTCGCCAAGGCCGATTTCATCTTCCGCACAGATCATGCCTTCCGACGCTGCACCACGGATTTTGGCTTTTTTGATCGTAAACGGTTCGCCGCTGGCCGGATAGAGAGTTGCCCCGACGAGGGCTACAATTACTTTCTGGCCGGCACGTACGTTTGGTGCCCCACAGACAATATTCAGCGGCTGGCCGGTGCCGGCATCAACCGTTGTTACGCTCAGTTTATCGGCGTCGGGGTGTCTTTCACACGTCAGCACTTCGCCGACAACCACTCCGGCGAGGCCACCCCGAATGGTTTCGATAGTCTCAATACCTTCTACTTCCAGCCCTGTTCCGGTCAGCCGGCGACCTACTTCTTCTGGTGATTCAGGTAGGTCAATGAACTGTTGAAGCCATTTATACGAAATATTCATGCAAGGACAAATTCAATGAAAAGGCAAAAATAAGATTAATGTTCTACATACCGTTCACCCGCCTTCACCGGAATTGATAATGTATTTTCGGCAGGGGGCAATGGGCAGGCATAATTCGGATTGTAGGCGCAGTAGGGATTGTAGGCCGCATTAAAGTCGATGATAACCTGATTGCCGGTCATGTTGGCAGGTTCAAGGTCAATATACCGGCCACCGCCGTAGGTTTCATGACCGGAAGTGGCGTCTTTAAAAAGTATGGAAAAGTTTTCTTTCTGCTTCACAATCAATAGTCTGTGAATGTCGCCGCCCAGGCTGAAAACGGCATGCGCATATTTTTCGTATACTTCTTCACTGCCGTCACTCAGCTGAACAACCATCTTCTGTGTTTTGTCGGCGAACGGTTCAAGCCTGGCATCCACACGGTACGCCAGATCAGCCGGGAAGTAGGACAAGCCTTTAAATTGAGTTTTATCTGTAAACGGTGATTCGGCACTGGTTTTGAAATAGGAATCTTTTTCGGCTCTTTCTGCTTTAATTTGTCGTGCAAAGACTTCCGGTGAGATATTACCGGATGATGTCTTTGTATCTCTAAATAGTAAAAAGTAAACTAATGCCACTGCAATGACGCCGATTGTTAGGAAAATCAAGCCTTTTCTAGTCATATTATGTTGAATTGTGGTCTTTTGAGCAAATATCCGATAAATTTGCTTTTGAAATTTTAATAGGTTTTTAATCCGGTTCGTATGTCCAAAGTTTTACAGCTACAAACATTTTCGTCCGATAAAGGTAATCTAACCGTTTTTGAAAATATTATTCCTGGTGAAATCAGGCGGGTATTTTACATTTACGGAGCAGGAGATGCTACCCGGGCCGGTCATAGGCACGTGCGGACATGGTGTGCGCTGATTTGTATTGCCGGTAGTTGCCGGGTATACTCAAATAACGGTATTGAAGAGGAGGTTTTCACGCTGGATAAACCTGATCAATGCCTGATTCTGGAGCCACAGGACTGGCATACTATGGATCAATTTTCGGATGATGCCATTCTGCTGGTACTGGCTAATGAGCTTTATGATAAAGACGACTACATCTACGAACCTTATCCCAACACTAAAACACAGCCAGAGCTGGCATGATCCCTTTTCTGGATTTAATGCGTTTAAACGAACGCTACACTGACGCCCTTCAGCAGGCAACCAATCGTGTTGTACAATCCGGATGGTATATTTTAGGTAAGGAACTGGCCGCTTTTGAAGCGGCCTTTGCTGCTTATTGCCAGACCGGTTATGCTATCGGGGTTGCCAACGGACTGGAGGCGCTGGTTCTGGTCCTGAAAGCATGGGATTTTCCGGCCGGAAGTGAGGTCCTTGTTGCCTCAAATGCCTACATTGCCTCTATCCTGGCCATTACACAGGCAGGGTTGAAGCCCGTACTGGTTGAGCCTGATCCACAGACGTATACACTGAGTGCAGAACACCTGCGGGATGCCCTGACGCCTAAAACAAAAGCCATTCTGCCCGTTCACCTGTACGGTCGCTGCTGCGATATGGCGGCCATTAATGAGGTTGCCGCAGAAGCCGGTCTGCTTGTACTGGAAGATGCCGCGCAGGCCCATGGTGCCATGTATCAGGGAAAACGCGCCGGTAATCTCGGCGACGCGGCCGGCTTTAGTTTCTATCCGACAAAAAACCTGGGTGCGCTGGGCGATGCCGGAGCCATCACGACCAACGATGCTAATCTGGCCGATAAACTGCTCTTCTGGCGCAATTACGGTTCTAAACAAAAGTACGTAAACCAGTACAAAGGCCATAACAGCCGTCTTGACGAAATGCAGGCCGCCATCCTGACCGCTAAACTGGCTTATCTGGAAGCGGAAAATAAGTACCGCCGCAGGCTGGCCGAACGCTACCTCACTGCCCTTAAACACCCTGTGCTGGGATTGCCACCTTCCGACCGCATTCACGACGATGTCTGGCATTTGTTTGTGGTAACACATCCGGAACGGGATCGCTTCCGCGCGTATTTGCTGGAAAAAGGCATACAGACCGATATCCATTATCCGACGCCGCCACACCGGCAGGAGGCCTATCCGGAATTTAATCAGCTGACGCTGCCCGTTGCCGACAAACTGCATCGGGAAGTGATCAGCCTGCCCCTGAATCCGGCCCTGACAGAAGCGCAGCAGGCGTATATTATCGAAACCATTAACCAGGCTACCGTATGAAACCATACCTGAGTGTGGTGATTCCGGTTTATAAAAGCGAAAGCACCATCCGGCGGCTGGTCGAACAGCTTCAGGTATGGCTGGCACAACTGGCGTTTGAGGTCGTACTGGTGAACGACGGCAGCCCCGATAACTCCGAAGCGGTGTGCCGTAGGCTGGCCGGCGAATTTGCGAATGTACAGTTTGCCTCTCTGCGCCGGAATTTCGGTGAGTTTAATGCCGTACTGTGCGGCCTGACACTCGCCAGGGGCGACTTTGCCGTGATCATTGACGATGATTTCCAGAATCCGCCCGAAGCTATACTGACCCTGCTGGCAACGGCAGAAACAACCGGTGCGGATGTCGTTTATAGCCGGTATGCTGAAAAAAAGCACGCGTTGTACCGGAATCTGGGCAGTCAGTTTCTGAACTATTGTACCACATGGCTGCTCAGCAAACCCAAAGACCTGTATCTGTCGAGTTTTAAGCTGATCCGGCGCGAGGTCATCGACGAAATCGTTAAATACCAGGGGCCTTATCCCTATATCGACGGCCTGATTTTCCGGGTCACCCGGTCGGTGACCAGTGTTGTGGTGCCGCATCATGCGCGGGAAGAGGGCCAGTCAAATTACACGTGGCGTAAGCTTATTTCTCTGACACTGAATGTGTTTTTCGGGTACTCGGCCTTGCCGCTCCGGCTGTTGCTGGGGCTTGGTACGGTTGTTTTCGGGATCTCCCTGGGGCTTGGCCTGCTGCTGATCATTGGCGGTCTGACCGGCTGGTTGGCTATACAGACCTGGCTGGTCGTTATCTGGGTTGTTTTGTTCCTGGCAGGTTGTCAGCTCATGGTGCTGGGGATACTGGGCGAATACCTTGGTAAACTGTTTCTGGCGCATAGCGGGCAACCGCCGTTTGTCATAAAATATCATCTCAACGGCAGCGGCAACGAGCCATGCCAAAACAAGGGAAAAGTTGATCGGACGTAGTGAAGAGTACGAAAAAATGTTTCGGCTCGAAGAACAGTTGTGGTGGTACCGCATTCTGCACGAAAGCGTGTTAAAAGCCATTCAGAAGCGGTTTGGAAACCGGCGCGATATCCGGATTTTTGATGCCGGCTGCGGCACCGGTGGCCTGCTCCATTTTTTGAAACGACACGGATATGCACAGATTCAGGGAGTAGACGGGTCGGCCGACGGCGTCGCATTTTGCCGGGAGCGGACACTGCATGTCGATCTGCTGGACCTGACCCGGCTCGAAGCCTATCAGCCTGACACAACCATCGGGCAGTTTGATGTGGTAGTATGCGATGATGTGTTCTGCTATTTTGATGATCAACAGCTCACTAAACTAATCCTTGAACTGGGAAAACGCCTCAAACCCGATGGCCTGCTGATTTCGAACAACAATGCGTTCAATGTATTTTGGGGAAGCCATGATCTGGCTGTTGGCAGCAAACGACGGTTTGTGCGGCAGGATTTTGCCCGGTTGTTGCCCGGAACCGCCATGCAGATACAGTTTTCAACGTACTGGAGTTTATTCTTGTCGCCGTTAATTCTGGCTGTCCGGCAGTTACAGGCACTGAAACTGCGTCTGGGAGCCAGGCCGGAAGAGCAGGGGTCCGACGTTTACATGCCCGGCGAGTGGATCAATAAGGTGCTGTACGGGCTGGTCCGGTTCGAACGGACTGTGCTTCCCCGAACGCCTTTCGGAAGTTCGTTGTTCCTGGTATTAACGAAGACAAACTAACGATTATGTTTACAGGTATTGTTGAAACCACCGGTCTTATTGAAGCCATTGAGGCTGAAGGGTCTAATCTTACATTTACGCTGTCGGCACCGATTGCCCATCAACTGACCATCGACCAGAGTGTAAGTCACAACGGCGTATGTCTGACCGTGACGGGTATTACCGGTGACCGCTACACCGTCACGGCGGTTGATGAAACGCTTAAAAAAACGAATCTGGGCCAGCTGAAGGTTGGCGACCGTGTCAATCTGGAACGGTGTATGCCGGCCAACGGGCGGTTCGACGGGCATATTGTTCAGGGGCATGTTGACCAGACCGGTATCTGTACACAGGTGCAGGATATGGATGGCAGCTGGCTTTTCGATTTTCAGTATGATCCGTCGCAGGGCAATGTAACGGTCGAAAAAGGCTCAATTTGCATCAACGGCGTTAGCCTGACGGTTTTTAATGCCGGCGATGACCGTTTCCGGGTAACTATCATTCCGTATACCTTCGAACATACCACCTTCCGCGACCTGAAAGCCGGGGACGTGATCAACCTGGAGTTCGATATTGTCGGTAAGTACATCAAAAAAATGCTGGCAGGGTATCGGTAAGCCAAGTCAAACCACTAATTTTGTCTATAGTTCCGGTTATAACTGAGGAGATATAGCCGGAACACAGTCACTTTTACGTATCAAATTAAAACTCCCTCCGTTTCTGAATGGCTAAAATCAGCACCAGTAGCAAATCCGACCTGCTGATTCATATTGGCATTATCGTAGCCCTCTTATTAGTCTTATTCCTTGGTTTCTTTCTGGTTTACCTGCCGTTTTCGACCAATCATGGTGAAACAATTACGGTTCCCGATCTGTCAAAAATGTCAATCGATGAGCTGGAGACCATGCTGGAAGACCGGAACCTGCGGTATGTGGTCAACGACTGTACGTTTGTTGCCGGGCAGGAACCGCTGACCGTACATGCGCAGTACCCGAAAGCCGGGGCTAAAGTGAAGGAAGGCCGTAAAATTTACCTGACCATCAACAAACGGGTGGCCCCGACGGTGCCGATGCCGAAACTGGTTGATCTGACATTCCGCAGTGCCGAATTGTCTCTGCAGTCGGTAGGGCTGGTTGTGGGTGAAAAACGGTATGTACCTGATTTAGCCAAAAACTCGGTACTCCGGCAGTTTTACAACGGCCAGGAAATTCAGCCGGGTATGCCGGTACCGAAAGGATCAAAAATTGATCTGGAAGTCGGCGACGGATTGGGAAATACAAAATTTGAGGTTCCCAACGTTGTAGGTATGCCACTCGACGAAGCGATCAACGTCATTAAAGGATCAAACCTGCGGGTTGGCACGAAAATTTCTGTTGATGATCCGGAAAAAGAAGTCGGTACCGTGATAAAACAACGGCCGGCTGCCAATTCGGGCGAACGCATACGGGTGGGTGAAACAATTGACCTGTGGGTTGTCGGGCCGGTTGAAGAATCCCAAGAAGAGTCTCCTGACCAATGATCGAACATTTAACGTATTCTGCCTTTTTGTTTAACCTTGTCTGCCGCCGGGCCGGACAAGGTTTCTTTGTTTGTTTTTTCGCGTTAGCGACCACACTGTCACAGGCACAAACAACAGGACAAGTTGTTCAGCTGCCTTTCTTTGATGACTTTTCGACCGTTGTCAACAACCGCCCGGACCCCAAACTCTGGCAGTCGAGCAGTGTATACATCAACAATACGATGGGCATTAACCATCCGTCGGTGAACGTAGCCACGTTTGACGGACTGGCTCCTAACGGATTGCCTTATACCCTGACCGACCGGTTTGCCGCAGGCAGCAACGACACGCTGCAATCACAACCTGTTAATCTGGGGGGGCTGGTTCCGGCCGATTCGGTGTATCTGAGTTTTTACTGGCAGATCCGCGGGTTAGGCGAGCTGCCGGACGAAGATGATACGCTCAAACTCGAAATGCGCAATAATCTGGGCGTTTGGGAGACAGTATGGTATCAATACGGTGGGCGGCCTGATAATAACTTCCGGCAGGCGTTTGTGAGTATCCGGGCAACGAAATTTCTGTATGGTACGTTTCAGTTCCGTTTCCGCGCCATTGGCCGTTCATCGGGAGCATACGATACCTGGAACATTGACTACATCTACCTGAACAGCAAGCGGACGTTAACTGACCGATATATCCGCGATATTGCAACGCGGCAAGCTGTCGGCCCGTCGTTTCTGAAACGGTATACCGCCATGCCACTGCATCAGTACCTGATCAATCCGGCTGCCGAAACCGCCGACTCTATCCGGACGGATATTGTTAACCTGTTTAACAACTTCAACTTTACCAGTTTCCGCTTTACGACGCAGGAACTGATTTCCGGGCGGCTGATTCAGGATACACAAACGCAATCGCGCCTGATCCCGTCACTGAGGTCACAGACACTGAGTGTACCCCTGACCCCTGCCACCGGTTCTTTTGCGGCAGGAAAAGTCGTGCTGAAACATAAGTTTGACGTGCTGACGACGGATGATCAGAACCCGTCCATCCCAACGGTTAACCTGCGCCGTAATGATACCATTTCGGCCATTACAGTGCTGGATAACTACTACGCTTATGATGATGGTACCGCCGAAGGGGCTACTCAAATCGGGAGGCTGGAACGGTGGGCCGTTCGGTTTATTCTGAATAAAGCAGACCGGATGTCTGGTATTTACGCCTACATCATGCCGTTTAACGAAGATCAGACCGGCCAGTCGTTTACTATCCGGGTCTATGCTAACGATAAAGGAAAGCCCGGCACAGAACTGTACTACAAGTCATTTCCGATGCAGTACCCGCCAGCCCGGAATGGGTTTGTTGAATTCAGGTTTGATCGTCTTGTAGCCCTGACAGATACCTTTTTTGTCGGCTACCAGCAAATCAGTGAGGACGATATTTCCCGGCTACGGCTGGGACTGGATAAAAACAGCCCGTTTGGCGCAGAGTTGTTTTATCGTGCGGGGCCTGGCACCGATTGGGTGCAGAACCTGAAAACGTCTCAGCTGGCCATTACAGGAGCCTTTATGATCCGCCCGATTATAGGAGGGCAGGGGGGGACGGTTGTCCTGGAAAATCCCGAAGAAGAAGCAACTGCGCTGAAAGTGTATCCCAATCCGACATCAGGCCGGATTATGTGGAAAAATAAAGCCATAAAAAAACTGGAATTATTTGATCTGAACGGCCGTCCGATCCATGTAATTGAACCAGCCTCTGGGCAACAAACGGCTGACTTACCGGGATTACCAACCGGCCTGTATCTGCTCCGGCTGAGTGATAGCCAACGGACAGCGGTGCAGCGTCTGCTGATTAATTAATCGTAACTATGTCATTTTTTAAGCGTCTTTTTTCGCCAAAGGCAGTTGCCGTTCCGAAATCCGGCAAACCCGATAATACCCTTGGGTTTGAGCAGATATTGTTATTTACGGGACTGGCTGAAAAAGGAGATTTTCCGACCCTTGAGGAGGCCTACCGCACTGCTCCATGGCACGAACAGTCTCTGATTATAGAGGGCTTAGCGAACCAGCCGGATGCTCAGGCAAACCTCCTGGAAGCCTGGATGGGCAAACGGCCGGATGCCCATTTGCCCTTTTTGCTGATGGGTGCTATTCTGACGAAAGAAGCCTGGGATGCCCGTAGTTCAAAACTGGCGAAAGACGTAAGTCCTGAGCAGGCCAGCGCTTTTTTTGATCTGTTGAAAAGTGCCCGCGCAGCCCTGATGGAAGCTATTGAGCGAGATGGAAATGATCCCCAGTGCTATTCGCGGATGTTGCCTGTACTGATGGGGCTGGAAGAGGAAGAGGAGGTACTGATGGCTTATTTCCGGCAGGCAAAAACATTGGTACCGTCGCATCTGGGTGCCCATATGGCTATGCTGAATGCCTTAACGCCAAAGTGGGGGGGAAGTCATGAGCAGATGGATACCTTTCTGACCACGTACTGTGACGTAAAGACCTGGCCGCTGCTAACCGGCGTTCACCTGTCGGCGATGCTGGAAAAGTGGATACAGCTGAATTTTGACGGGCAGGAAGAGGCATTCCGGACCTATTTCGATGATGCGCAGCGTAAGCAAACGGTTTTAGCGCTTTACAAAGCCTATACCGATCCGGAAAATGTTGGTTTACAGACCTACATTACCAGGAACTATTTTGCCTTGCTGCTCATTAGAACCGGAGAAAAGGAGCTTGCCCGCCAGGAAATCAGGAAGCTTGAAGGCCGTATGACCATGATGCCCTGGAAACTGGTAGGCATTCATAACTATGCGACGCTCAGTCGGCTGTAGAGTAATTTCAAACAGATTTTTTCAATACACATTATGGATATTTCAGTTAGCGAATTAAAAGAACGCCTTGAAAAAGGCGAGAAGCTGAACTTCTTTGACGTCCGGGAGCCGAATGAATATGCAGAAGATAACCTAGGCGCTACGCTTATTCCGCTTGGCGAACTGCCTTATCGTATTGACGAGCTGGACGGCTTACAGGACGAAGAGGTAATTGTTCATTGCCGTTCGGGTGCCCGGAGTGGCCGTGCGCAGCAGCTGCTGGAAGAAAACGGATTTAACAATGTCCGTAACGTAACCGGTGGCATTCTGGCCTACCGCGCCCTCTAACAACAGACGGGTTGCAGAACGGCCTAACCGCACTGTTCTGCAACCCATGCCAGAATGCCGTTCAGATCATCAGCCGCAAACCAGGTATAACTCCCCTGATGCCTGAACCAGGTAAGCTGGCGTTTGGCATACCGCCGCGAATTCCGCTTCAGGAGTTCAACCATGGTTTGGTAATCATACGCTCCATCCAGGTATTCGAAGACTTCTTTGTAGCCTACCGTTTGCAGGGCATTATGTTGCCGGTATTCCGCCAGCGATGATACTTCTTCTACAAGGCCCATATTCAGCATCTGATCCATACGCAGGTCGATACGCCGGTAAAGTTCCTCGCGTGGCCGCTCAAGTGCACAGTAAATTGTTTTGAATGGCCGCGCTTTAACCGATCGCTGCCGGAAGGATGAATATGGCTGACCGGTTGTCAGGCACACTTCCAGCGCCCGGACAACCCGCTGCCAGTTTTGCAGATCAGCTTCTTTTACATAGTCAGGGTCGAGTTGCGTCAGCTGGGTTTGTAACGCCGGTAATCCTTCCGATTCGAGCCGTTGCATCAGCGTATCGCGGATATTTCCCGCCGGGAGTGGAATATCATCTAAACCTGTACAAAGAGCCTGAATATAAAGGCCGGTTCCGCCCGTTACTACCACAATACTATGGTGCTGAAAGAGCTCGTCCAGTAAGGTCAGGGCTTCGCGTTCAAACTGTCCGGCACTGACCAGTTCGGTAACAGAGTGAGAGTCAATAAAGTGATGAGGAACACCTCTCATTTCGCCGGGTGTTGGTTTGGCGGTCCCGATAGATAATTCCTTATAAAGCTGGCGGGAGTCGGCCGAAATAATTTCAGTCTGCAGATGCCGTGCCACTTCAACACAAAGAGCCGTTTTGCCGACTGCCGTTGGCCCTGCAATTACTAATACGGTTTTATTCACGTATGATAAAAATAGTGACTGATAGTTACAAATAGGTGCGTATATGCATCAGGGTTTTTACCGGCTAAAATACGACTTTCAGACCAAACTACGCGATTTGACAACAGTCGGAAATGCTTACGTTCTGAGAATGTTTATTTTATAAAAATAAAAATAAGGTAACATTTGTTGGGCCATCTGAAAGTATTTAGGTATTTTTGGGAAATGTCGAAAATAAGTAGCTACCTTTGTTTGTAGAGGTTACAACCGCCTACAAGTCAGTAAGTTACCTACCCTGGGGTTAGAAAAAAGAAAGTTTTACATGAAGGAGAATGTTTCTCAGCAGCTAATGAATGAGCACGAAATCCGTGTTTTGCGGAAAACGCTTGAAGTAATCTGTGGTAAATGGAGGCTTTTCATTTTATTACATCTGAACGATCAGACCCGTCGCTACGGAGAACTCCGTAAGTCAATTCCTGACGTAAGCGAAAAGGTGTTAATTCAGGAATTAAAAGCACTTATTGAGATAGGCGTTGTTGAGAAACAATCCTACAATGAGGTACCGCCACGAGTTGAGTACCGCTTGACACAGAAGGGGTTAACAGTTCTGCCCCAGCTTCTAAAATTACGTGAGATTGGCGAAATATTTATGAAGTAAGCCACTCCGGAGTTCCTTTTCAACTATTTTGGATGTCGTTGCGTTCTATCATTAACGTAGAACCAACGACATTTATTTTATGCGGGAACGGCGGAATAGTTTACGGATGATAATCGCTTTCGGGCTCCTGGCACTGCTGGTAGCAGGAAAGAACGTAATTCGTTCGGAGCGCGGCCCGTTTTCAAAGATATTGACGTTTGGTGGTTACCGTTTTCAGGTTGATGCATCGGTAACTGAAACGAAACGATTATTGCAGATACGGGCCGTCAGGGGGAATACCTTGCTGACTGCATTTCATCTGCCAATTGACCGGCCGGTGCTGGACGCCCATGTTGCTGATCTGGACGACAACCACTTTCCGGAAATATATCTGTTTCTCAGCAGCGATGGCAGTGGCTCCCTCGGACGGGTCATCGGCTGGCAGTTTCTGAGCCAGCGGAAGGCTGAAATTAAAGCAGAAGGATGGCAGCTTAATGACGGGAGCTATATGGGACATGATAGCCTGTGGATTGAGGCCGGAGTCTTGTGTCGCCGGTTTCCGGTTTACCGGCCGGGAGATGCAAACGCACAGCCATCTGGCGGAGTACGGACGATCCGGTACCAGCTTCAGGCCGCCGGTGAACAGTTTATTCTTAAACCGGCAGGAAATGAATGAGCCCGTGACTAAGACTGACTCATTCGAATTGGTCGAAATTAAAACAATTGATAGCCTACCGTCAGGCTTGCGATACCAAGATATCCGGTTATCCCCTTATCATTGTATACACCCCCAACCGGGACAGCATACCGCAGATCGACTTCCAGCTTGGGTAACGGATTCACCCCTATGCCCGCTTCCAGGGCAAACGTAAAGGGCTTTACCTGCAGAATGCCGGCATCACTGCTCAGCAGATCGGTGGTGCGTTCGGTGGAGACAGGTATGGTCGGAACCCCAATCGAAGAATTCCCGTTGACCTGCCCCGTAATTTTCTGTTTCCCTTCGGCTTTGGCTACAAAAATAAAATTCGGGCCGGCAAAGATTCTCACTTTCTGATTGGCCAGGCGTTTGCCGATCAGAATCGGTACATTCACTGAGTGTAAGCTCGATTCGGAATCGCTGTGTAGTGTCCCCGTAACAAGGCCATTCGGAATCTGCACCGGTAACTGCTGACGGGCCAGTACGGCCAGGGCGTTGACATCAAGTGTCAGATCTGTTTTTTGCTTTAAGACAAACCGGTTGTAAGTGACTTCGGCCTGTAGAAAGAAACTGCCGACATCCTGTCGTCCCCATACACCGGCTGAGTAACCGATGCCGATACCGTTGTTTTTATTTTTAATCTCAGGAATTTGAAGCCCGGTCGAAATAGGTTGTGCTGGGATGTTTGTTGCCCCATGTGTAAAGGTACCACCGGCTTTTACGCCAAAAACGCGTTGTGCCTGTGCTGGTGCCTGCGATAACAGGCTACCAATAAGTAAGCAGGGAATCCAGAAATAGGTTTTCATAAGTACTTTATTTGACTTGGTAGGTTATAACATGTTTTCTTTTGTATGGATTGTGTTAACTTATTGAGTAGCCCAAAAACGAAGCTAGTTAAAATGATGTGTCGTACGCTAAAAAAGCCTGATTCTCTGTACAGATGATGATGGACTTTTCGATGTGTTTTTACATTTTTGCTTCAGTTAACTAGTTATTCACTTAAACTTACAACGTATGGGTCTGCTCAATTTCTTTAAAGGCGTAGGCGAAAAAATCTTTAACAAGGAACATGAGGCTCCGGCAGCTGAACCGGCAAAACAAGCCGAAGTTGAGCCACTGCGGGCCGGTGCATTGCTGGCTCACGTAAAGCAGCTCGGACTCGCATACAATAAGCTGACCATCAAGACAAAAGGTGATACAGTTACCCTGGAAGGCGAAGTAAAGTCGAACGAAGATGCCGAAAAAATCGCACTGGCCGTGGGCAATGTAGAGGGTGTACATGTGGTAGACAATCAACTGGATGTAGTCGAGCCGGAACAGCCAAAAGGCCAGTTCCACACGGTTGAATCAGGCGACACGTTGTCGGCAATTGCCAAAAAGGTATACGGTGATCCGATGAAATACGGTATCATATTCGAAGCAAACAAACCGATGCTGAAAGATCCGGACCTGATCTACCCCGGGCAGGTGTTGCGGATTCCGCAGTTATAATAATAAACGGCCGGTCTGAACCGGCCGTTTATTATTTACCCGATCCGGAAATGCGGATTTTCAATAATGCCTAAGAGATTGCCCATCGGGTCGCGGACTACGGCTACTTTAATGCCGCCGCCAACATCCTGTACGGGTTCCTGAACGGTTGCTCCGAGTTCCAGTAACCGGTTATACATTTCGTCTATCTCACTGACACCCCAGTAGGCGACAGGCGTACCAATGCCCGGGGTTAAGTCCGGATCGAGTCCCAGCTCAAATCCACCGACGGAAAAGCCGACGTAAAATGGCTCGTCAAAATAAGGCGCAATGCCAAGCACCTGTGTATACCATGCTTTGGCTGCTGTCAGATCAGGTGCTGCGTAAATGGTAGTCCGTAGACCCAGAAATCCGCTCATCGTAGTTGGAGTTAAAGGTTTGCATCAATGCGTGCTTCCAGAACGCGTTGTAAATCTTTGGGAACTTCAGAAAGGAAGTCATATCCTGTCATGCGTTCAATGTCTTTTATACTGGTCAGATAGGCCGTCCAGGGCTTGTCGGCTGCGGTTTGCCGGTTTGGAATACTAACGGCAATGATACGGGTATTGGTCGATAGTCTGCTAATATCGTTTGAGCCGACAGGCAATACGACAATGATTTTCCAGAGAGTGGCCGGTACGGTTATTTTACCATCGGCAATCCTGGAGGTTTGGCCCCCTTCGCCTGTTCCGCCCGTTCCGTCGGTTCCGGCAATGATATAGAGTTCATTACCGGCGCTGACCAACTGGCGGGAATAATCCTCCAGGCTTTTCCATACTTCGCGGTTATGGCGGGGTGCTTCCGGCACGATGTTTGTCATCAGAAAGGTAGCGCTGTTGTCGGCAGGAGACCCGTCGCGGTCGTCTGACGGGCAAAGATGCCCGCGATCAAAACCGGAGTTGGTGTAGTCTGAGGTTTTAACCGCATACCAGCCTGCGGGTAAATCAGGGTCGGGCCGGAAGTCGTTACCTCGTTTGACATCGCCTTTCCAGGCCGCGCTCATATGCCAGCTAACCCAGTTGGCGATAGCCCGTTTGCGGTTATACGACAGCGAATAAGCTGGTCTGGTAATGAGGTAATTATCCGGATTGCTGCTGCCGGCCTGACTTGGATTGCCGAGGGCGAGGTTATCATCTTTTGTCGGAGCCGTATTATTGACTACCGTTTTGGGCGCACCCGGTAAGCACCCTTGCAGAGAAGCGGATAAAATGATGAAAAGGCAAAACGTTGGCCAACGCATCAGGCAATTAGTTGACTTTCTAAGCATACTTCGTGAACTTTACGATGGAATTAACCGGACATAGCAAAAACGGTACGCCGGACCAAAAAACTTTTGTAAAATAACTGTATTTATACTTTTGTATGTCGAAAAAAAAACAACCGGCAGCGCCCAAGCCAACGATACAGGCTGCACAAAGTAGCCGACCCACCAACACGGGCGGGCGCGCGGTTACGCCGACCCCAACACCGCCAAGACCAGTCTCCCGACCACAAATAAGTTCGAACCGGTCAAATCGCTCTGCTTCTACATCGGTTGATTTACCCATCGAAAGCAGACCGGTGACGTGGTGGCCTCCATTACTTCTGGCAATCGTCGGTTTTGTTCTCTACATTAATACTTTTGGGCATGGCTACGCGCTTGACGATATCGCGGCTATTAGCCAGAACTTATTCGTAAAATCAGGACTAAAAGGGATTCCGGACCTGTTACGTACCGAATTCTGGCACTTCAGCAATATCTCTCTGGGTTATTATCGTCCGCTATCCCTGATTACGTTTGCTATTGAGCAAGAGTATTTCAAGGATAATCCGGGGATTAGCCATCAGATAAATACGGGCTTGTATGCCCTGACAGGTCTGGTAATCGGCGTGTTGCTGCAAAAGTGGCTGGTATCACCCAAATCGTCAAACGTTAACAGCTCAAAGCGTCAGTCAGACGTACTGATGGCATTCCTGATCGGTCTGATCTTCATGGCACATCCGATCCATACCGAGATTGTGGCCAACATCAAAGGCCGTGACGAAGTACTTAGCTTCCTGTTTATTTCCCTGATGTTGCTGGCACACTTCCGGTACCTGGAAACCAAACAGTGGGGCTGGATTGTCGCTGCCGGTATTTCCCTATACCTGGCCTTCCTGTCAAAAGAATCATCTATCGTGAGTCTGGGCCTGATTCCGGCTCAGCAATACTGGTTTGCCCGTCGTAACATCATTCAGTCACTGGCTGGCTTATGGCCATTCCTGATTGTGGCGGCGTTGTTTTTCTACCAGAAAAAAGTCATGATCGGTACACTGAGTGGTACGCCGCCGGTCGACTGGGCTAACTACCCGTATGCTATTGAGAAAACACAGGGTGCGACAACCTTTAAGTTTCTGATGTATTATCTCAAACTGCTGGTGCTGCCGCATCCGCTGGTATATGACTATTCATACAACGTTATTCCGTCGGGCCGTGGTGGTGATATTCTGGTATGGTTAGGCTTTCTGTCATTCCTGGCGCTGGTATGGCTGGCGTGGAAAGGGTTTATAAAACGTACGTTGTGGGGCTTCGGACTTTACTGGTTCTTCGTAACGATGGCACCTGGTTTAGGCTTTATCTTTATGCGGGGTGGTATCCTGGCCGAACGTTTCCTGTATGCGGCTGTCATGGGCTTTGCCTTTGTGGCCGTGTGGGGTTTGCAAAAGCTGTTAGTGAAAGAGCAATCAACCAGTGAAGAGGTAGCCAAAAAACCATTCCTCGTACAATATGCACCCGTGATTGCCTTATTAGCGGTAGTTACGGGCCTGTATTCGTTCAAGACAGTAGAACGGAACCGCGACTGGAAAAACAACTTTGTGTTGTTTAATTCTGCTCTTCCATACGCACCAAGCAGCTGTCAGGTGCAGCGCCATGTGGCCAACGAATGGATCGAAAAAGGGGTGAAGGACCGCACGAAAATTGACTCGGTGGCCGCTATTGTAAACAACCAGGCTAAGCTGGACTCAGTTTTGAAACTGATGAAAGGCAAAACCAGAGATCAGGTGATCCGCCAGGCACAGGCACTCGTTGACACAAACCAGAAACGGGCAAATCAACATGCACGCTGGGCGCTCGATCACCTGAAAGAAGCAACACAGATTTATCCGGGCTTTGGCGAAGCGTTCTTCTCAATGGCCTATGTCTTCCAGAGAATTACGCCTAACCGCGACTCGGCTGTTTATTACTACAAGCAAACAATCCGTGCTGCTAACGCTTATGCTCCGGCATACAACAACCTTGGCGTAATTTATCAGAATGAGGGTAAAGTACAGCTTGCGTCGTACTATTATAACCGGTCGATGCAGGTTAATCCGGCTTATCAGGATGGTAAAAATAACCATGCTAATCTGAAGCGTCTGACAGGGGTGGACGTAACATTCCTGCCTGATTCGGTACTGGCGAAAAATTAATTAACACGATTTTTATCGGAGCGCAACAGGCACCGCCTGTTGCGCTTTTTTGCTATTACGAACATTTAATCATTTTTTTTGGTTAACCAACAATAATTGCCTGGAAGTGTTATATTTACGATGTACAGACATCCAGTCGGCCTATGAAGAAAATCCTTTACTTTCTACTTTTGTCGGGATTCGCCTTGCCGGGACAGGGACAGAGTACGTCAGATTATTTTCCGGCACAACAACGCCGGCATATTTACGAGAAACTAGTCGCTAAATATGCTCCGCGGACAGACGAGTGGTATATCGGTACGGAAGGCTTCATCCGTACGGACCGGAGCAGCATTACCAATACATTTGCAGGTATTCTTTCTCCCCGCAACGTAAATCAGGTTGGCTGGGGGCTACATATTGGCTATACGTATCGCCAGCAGTGGGGGGTCGAGGGCGGATTTGTCAGCTCGCCGGTCCATAACTCATTTGTCATTAACCGGCATCCTTTTCCAATTGCCTTACGTTATGACAGTGACAAATTTAATTTTATGGTGCGTGGAAAGCGGATGCTGTTACCAACCAGCAAAGTCGGTCTCCGGTCTGGCCTTTGGTTAACTGCCGAAGCCTGGCTGATGCCTAATCGGGGGCGTTCGGTAGATCGCTTTCTGGTGGATGGCCTGCGTTACCGTGATTTTCAGACGTCGCCTGATACCGTTATCATTCGCAGCATGACGTCTACAAATCTTCGCCCGACGGCTACTGTTCAGGTTGGTCTGGAATACAATGCCCGGCTGAGCGATCAGTGGTATGTCAGCGTCTACGGCCGCAGAGCCTGGGGATTCGGTAATGCCGTAACTACCGATATGACCTATCTGGATAATGGTTGGTCTACCCAAACATCGATGGTAAAGGGCGATGGACAGGGATACAGCTTCGGGGTTTCACTGCGCTTTGTATATGCCCAGCGCTATGCATCACTGAACAATATCTTTAAACTAAAAGGAAACAGTCCCCGTAAAAAGGGAATCGCTCTCGTGGAAACGAAAAGCGAGGATTTATAACGGAGTATAGCTTAACAAAAAGTAAGGCGACACAACCATTAGTTGTGCCGCCTTACTTTTTATTGATTATTGAGTGATTTAACCGTCACATTGGGCATAGCGGCCAGAATGTCAAGCATGATCCGGCGGTGATTGGCCCCCACAGCCACGACCACCCGTTTGGCTCCGGCTTCGCGTGCCCGGTTTACGATATTCCGGCACATTCCTTCGTTGCGGAGCTGCCAGAAATGCAGCATCTCACTTACCTCTTTGGCCGGGTAGCCGGGGATATCCAGCATGTATTTACCACCGTAAAAGTTGGCAAGGTGCAGAAACTCGTCGCCTTCAGCAGAGTTCAGGAAGGCGGTCAATTTACCTTGCTTCCCGATTTCCGTTTCCTTTTTGTCGAGCTCCAGATAGCGCCCCATCATCTTTTTATAGCCAAGAACGGTTGCGCCGGCGGTGTCCAGAGACGTCAGGCTTTTTTCAAATTGGCGGAAGAGGGAATTCGATTTATCCCATGCTTTGTCCCACGGCGTATTGTAGGTCTGGCAATCCATCGGTGTCATTTTCTGTACGCCCAGCTGCCGGGCTGCCGGATAAAAGATGGTTGTGTACTCACTGTTTGCACGCAGGCCAAGATTTTTGAGTGAATCAACGGGCCCCAGTATCTTGTTGCAGGCTGCCAGTTCTTCGGGGCCAAGGACAGGCTTTGCTTTATGGATCAGATAGAGCTGGTAATTGGCATTGCTGAAGTCATGTTTGTAGAACAGGGCGTGGGCCAGCTTCATCCGGTCCTGATGAAAATTGGGGTGTTTGGCCAGCACCGCATATTGTTTCCGGATAAAGGCATCGAGATTTTTCGGAGCCGGATAACCCGCCTTTTTCAGGTTGTTCATGATTTTGTCGATGCCTTTCTGGTTCCAGTAGTCGGTCAGAACGTCGTAGTCGGCAGGTGACAGGCTTTCTGAGAAAATAAGGTCTGGCTTATAGGCTACCACGGTTGAAATGACGGGCTCAAATTTTTCGTACTGCGTGTAGTAATTATGCGATGTCCCGATCAGAAACACTTCCACAGGTTGGGCAGACTGGGCAAACGAGAGCAAGGTAGAGGTGGCCAGGAGTAAGGTTGTAATGAGCGTTTTCATGGTCGTTGCGTTTTGTGCGTTGTGAGTTGATGGTGTAAAGTTGCACCCGCCTGATCACCTTCCACGAATCAATTCGACCAACCTGCCCGTCATGTCGGCTAACCCGTCAATAAAACGACCAACGCCCGGAAACAGGTAGTACCTGCTAACCGGGCGTTGGTCGGTAAAATAGGGGTGTTGGTCGGAGATACGCTGTATCTCCCTTCCCCTGATTTCAGCGCAAGGGATAGATATGGGATAAAAAAATCACTTAAATAGCCAGCAGGTTCAGCATTTTCTGCGTGGCTTTAATGGCCGATACGGTCTGATCGGAGTCGAGACCGCGCGTTTTTACCTCCTTGTCGTTTATGCTCCAGGTAATAATTGTCTCGCAGAGTGCGTCGGTTTTACCCCCTGGCGGAATCCGGACGGTATAGTCAGTCAGCATCGGCAAGGGCATTTTCAGCCGCTGGTAGATTTTTTTCAGCGCATTCATAAACGCATCGTACTGACCGTCGCCCTGCGCGTTTTCTTCATAAAGCTGTCCTTTAATCTGTACCTGCAACGTAGCGGACGGCCGCAGCCCTTTTGAGTGGGTCAACACATAATTGACAACCACTACTTTTTCTTCGATCGAGTTGCTGTCGAGAATGTCGGAAATGATGTACGGCAGGTCCTCCCGCGTTACCATTTCCTTACGGTCGCCGAGCTCGATAATCCGTTGCGTTACCTTTTTCAGGTCGGCCGCAGACAGCTTAATGCCCAGTTCCTGTAAGTTCTTCTCAATGTTGGCCTTACCGGATGTTTTGCCCAGCGCATACTTACGCGTCCGGCCGAAGCGTTCCGGCATCAGATCATTGAAGTAGAGGTTGTTTTTGTTGTCGCCGTCAGCATGAATACCAGCTGTCTGGGTAAAGACATTTTCGCCGACAACCGGTTTATTGGCCGGAATCCGGAAACCGGTAAAGGTTTCGACCAGTTTGCTGACCGAATAAAGCGATGTTTCAACAACCGACGTTTTCACCTCCGGCATAAAATCGTTCAGAGCCGCAATCGCCGAGGCCAGCGGGGCGTTACCTGCCCGTTCGCCCATGCCGTTGACCGTCAGATGCAGGCCATTGGCGCCTGCCCGGACCGCTTCCATGACATTGGCAATGCTCAGGTCGTAGTCGTTGTGGGCATGAAAATCGAAATGGCTGTTCGGATACCGGTCAACGATTGATTTAATGAAGGTATACGTCTCATGCGGCGTCAGAACTCCCAGCGTATCGGGCAGTAAAACACGGTCGACCGGTTGCCGGGTCAGAAAATCCAGGAACTGAAAAACGTAATCGGGTGAATTCCGCATACCGTTGCTCCAGTCTTCCAGATACACGTTGCAACGGATATCCTTCGAGCGGGCCAGGCTAATGACCTGTTCAATCTCCCGGAAGTGTTGTTCCGGCGTTTTCTTCAGCTGATGGATCAGGTGATTCATCGAGCCTTTAGTGAGCAGGTTCATCACCTTGGCTCCGGCATCGATCATCCAGTTAACGGAGGTGTCGCCATCAACAAAGGTCAGGACTTCAATCTTGTCAATGCAGCCGTTTTCCTGTGCCCAACGGGTAATTTTCTTCACCGCCTGAAATTCGCCGTCCGACACACGGGCAGAGGCAACTTCCAGCCGGTCCACTTTCACTTCCTTCAGCAGCAATTGGGCAATTGTCAGCTTCTCAGAAGCAGAAAAAGACACCCCCGAGGTTTGTTCACCATCGCGGAGTGTCGTATCCATAATTTCGATAAGACGACTCATTAATAAAGAGCGAAAGAATGAAAGAGCAAAAGAGTGAAAGAAAGAAAAAGACACTCTTTCTCTCTTTCACTCTTTCGCTCTTTAGTACGGCCTTGCGGCTTCAAAAACAGCAATATCTTCCTTCAGTGACCGCAGGTAATCGATATCATCGAAACCATTGGTCATGTTGTGCTTTTTATAGCCATTGATCGCAAATGACTCCTGTTCGCCGGTTGGGACAATGGTGATCGTTTGCTCGGGGAGGTTCACTTCCAGTTCGGCCTTAGGGTCAGCTTCGATCGCAAGGAAAATTTTATCCAGAAACTCCGGGCTAACCTGTACCGGCAGAATGCCGATGTTCAGGGAGTTGTTTTTGAAAATATCGGCGAAAAAGCTCGATACGACGCAACGGAAGCCGTAATCATAGATGGCCCAGGCCGCATGTTCGCGGCTTGATCCGCTACCAAAGTTCTTACCGCCAACCAGAATTTTACCGCTGTAGATCGGGTTATTCAGGATAAAATCTTCTTTTGGTGTTCCGTCGGCATTATAGCGCCAGTCCCGGAACAGATTGTCGCCAAAACCCTTACGCTCCGTTGCTTTCAGGAACCGCGCAGGAATAATCTGGTCAGTATCAACGTTTTCGATCGGCATCGGCACCGCCGAGCTTTTCAATATGGTGAATTTATCGTAAGCCATGATAAAATGAATAATGAAAAATGTAGAATGAATAATGAGTAAGTAGAAGAATGATGAATGTATAAAGGGCGAACTAAGCAACAGCTTGCTGACGAATTATACACGTATCATTTTACCTTGTCCATTATTCGGCAATCAGTTCCCGCGGGTCTGTAACGACACCTGTAACGGCAGCGGCGGCCGCGACCAGCGGACTAGCCAGGAGCGTACGGGCGCCAGGGCCCTGACGACCTTCGAAGTTCCGGTTTGAGGTACTTACCGCATACTTACCGGCCGGAATTTTGTCATCATTCATGGCCAGACACGCCGAACAACCCGGCTGACGCAGCTGGAAACCGGCGTCAGTCAGAATATCCAGAATGCCTTCTTCTTTAATCTGTGCTTCAACAATGTGCGAGCCAGGCACGAGCCATGCCGTTACGTTATCGGCTTTCTTACGGCCTTTTACGATAGAGGCAAAGGCGCGGAAGTCTTCGATCCGGCCGTTGGTGCAGCTGCCGAGGAATACGTAGTCGATTGGTTTGCCAATGATCGAGTCATTTTCAGCAAAGCCCATGTAGCTCAGTGACTTGGCATATGAGGCCGCGCCGTCGAGAACCTGGCTGGCGGTTGGGATATGGTTGGTAATACCCGTACCCAGCCCCGGGTTGGTTCCGTAGGTAATCTGAGGTTCAATGTTAGCCGCGTCGTAGACGTATTCGAGGTCGAATACCGCGCCGTCGTCGGTTTTCAGCGTCTGCCAGTAAGCAACGGCTTTGTCCCAGGCGTCGCCTTTCGGTGCCTGTTCGCGACCCTCAATGTAGGCCAGGGTTTTTTCGTCAGGAGCGACCATACCACCACGGGCGCCCATTTCGATACTCATATTACAAACGGTCATCCGCCCTTCCATCGACAGGTTCCGGAATACATCCCCTGCAAATTCGATGAAGTAACCTGTCGCACCACTCGCCGAGATCTGCGAGATGATATAGAGCACCACGTCCTTGGCAACGACTCCTTTTTGTAGTGTGCCGTTCACGCTGATGCGCATTTTCTTTGGTTTCGGCTGCATAATACACTGCGAGGCCAATACCATTTCAACTTCTGACGTACCAATACCAAAGGCAATGGCACCGAACGCTCCGTGTGTGGAGGTATGTGAGTCACCGCATACGATGGTCATGCCCGGCAGGGTAATGCCGTTTTCCGGCCCTACTACGTGAACGATACCGTTCTTCTGATGGCCCAGACCCCAGTGAGAGATGTTGTACTTAGCTGAATTTTTTTCCAGCGCGGCCAGCTGATTGGCCGAAAGCGGATCGGCTACCGGCAGGTGCTGGTTAATGGTCGGCGTATTGTGGTCAGCTGTGGCAAAAGTCCGCTCCGGATAAAGCACACCGATACCCCGGCTTTCAAGGCCAAGGAAGGCAACCGGGCTGGTAACTTCATGGATAAAGTGACGGTCGATGAACAGAACATCGGGTCCGTCCTCGATTTTCCGGACAACGTGTGCGTCCCACACTTTGTCGAAAAGGGTAGTTGGGTTACTCATAGCGATCGGCAAATAATTCGTATAGGGCAAAGGTCAGAATTAATTGGACAATCGGCATCACGGTACGCGTTCAGTAAATAGCGATTTTGGTTCAAGAGTAATATTTGAGAGGGAAACGGTATTGCTTAAAGTAAGTCAATGATTTTTCCGGCCTCGCGGATACCACTCAGCCAGGCGCCGTGAGCTGTGGAGAAATAATCAATATGCGTATGCTCACCGGCAAAAAAAAGCCGGTTATCGATGGCTTCGGCAAGATCGTCAAAGTGGGTCATTTCTGTGTTAATGGCCGTGTAGGAATAAGCGCCAAAGGTAAATTCGTTGTTTTGCCATTTCGTCCGCAGCAAGGTGGCCGGTTCGGGAATACCGGTGCCGTAGATATCTCTGAGGTGGGCCATGATCTCGGTCACTACCTGCGTATCGGTCATCGTCTCAGTTTGCCGCGCATAGTCGGCATACGCGAATGTCATCAGTGCATTAACGGTGGGCTGGTACTTCCGGACATTAACAAAATAGTTGAATTTATCCCGCACGGCCGGCGTGTACGAAATGTACTGCACATCGTCCCAAAACGCCTTTTCCCAGATAAGCAGAAATTTATTGACGCAGTTCATACCGACGCTCCGGATAGCCACCTGCTTGCTGGCGGGGAGCATGGGCGTAAACCGGATACTTTCTTTTTTCAGCACACCGAGCGGTACCGTTACAATCACATAATCGGCTTCGCTGATGCTGCCATTGTGGGTTATTTTTACGATTGGTGAGCTATAATCAATGGCGGTAACACGCTGGCCGGGGCGTATGTCCAGCCCCTTGGCCAGGTAAGTGGCGATGGTGTCATAGCCGTTGGTCGCGATGGTTTCAACGCCGCTATATTCCTCGCCTTCATTGTAAAGCAACGACGATAGTTTATCCAGATCGCCGGTGTCGAAGGTGACATACGTCGACAGGAAAAAGCGCCAGAGGCGGTCGTTAGCTTTAGTGGGGTAAATGGCATTAAAAACCGACTCAAAGCTTCGGGTATTGCTGCCCTGCTTCATAAGTGAACCCAGTATCGCATATAATTCGTCTTCGGCTGCGTCGTAAACCGCTGCCTTGCGCTTGATACCTCCAATGTCGTAGGATACCCGGCTTTCGTCAACCGTCGGGTAGGTTTGCATGCCGGCCTGTTGCGCCAGTGTTGTCATCGGATTGCCGTCGATCCCATGAATCCAACTGGCTCCTTCATCAAAGGCGATGCCTGTCGACCGGTTTGTCCGCAGGCGGCCGCCAATGGTGTTTTGGGCTTCCAATACCGTTACGATGAATCCTTTTTCGTGTAGCTGTCTGGCCGCTGCCAGCCCCGAAAGACCGGCCCCGATCACCAGTACGCGTTTGGTTTTGGGGTCGGCCACCTCTTTGGAGGTACAGGCAGTTGATAAAAGCGAAGCGGCAATCGGCACCCCCGCCATACTATGTTTTATAAATTTCCGTCGCTGCATCGTATTTCCGGCAAAATCTGTTTGTCTTGTGACGAAAAATAGCCTGCTGTGGTTACCTGCCGGACAGTAGAGACGCAATATTTTGCGTCTCGTTTTGTACATATATTTTGCGTGATTGGCTGCAACCTGCCGGTTAATGAGACGCAAGATGTTGCGTCTCGTTTTGTACGTACATCTTGCGTGATTGGCTGCAACCTGCCGGTTAATGAGACGCAAGATGTTGCGTCTCTACAAGGCTGGAATTGCTTCGGCCAGGATCTCCTGACCGGCTTTGTCGTTATACGTACAGGTTAGTTGCTCCATGCACACCGTCCATTTGTCAATGCCCGATGACCATCCCTGTCGACGGAAATTATACGTCATGCCTGCCTTGTTTTCAGCAATAACGAAGTGCCTGACGTAAGGTTGTAGCGGCCCTGAGGGTAGTATATTTTTCAACAAATGTATTACAGTTTTTCGCCCTTAATCAGCCAGACCGACTTTATCGATTGTTCTTTCAGGTGCACGAACCGCTTCCGTTCTTCGTCTTTGAAGAAATCAGCCAGATCCGATTCGTTATCAAATTCGACCAGGTGAATTTCATAGGGCGTCTCAATGGATTGCTCAATGACGTTTTGCGGCGACAGCCGGTTTCGGAGCAATAAGCGTCCGTTGTATTTGGCAATCAGCGGTATGGCCACCCGTTCGAACGCATCGAAGGTTTCCTCCTGTCCGTCAATAAGATAAATAAGCTGTGTAATGTAGATCATTTTTTCATGTAGAGACGCAACATCTTGCGTCTCGTTTAGTTGTAAACCCTTATCAACGAGTTATTGCGTCTCATTTTGTACGTACATTTTGCGTGATTGGCTGCAACCTGCCGGTTAATGAGACGCAAGATGTTGCGTCTCTACGCTTGTCGTTACCCTGTGCCGTAAACGCATGAACGGTTTTTCGATCAGTATATGCATGGCATAGGCACCTGTCAGACAGGTGATGGTGCAGATGACCAGCATCAGGTTCGGGTGCAGTTCATTACCCGCCAATAGTTCACGTGTCAGGTGAATGATGCCTTTGTGGGTTAAATAGAGCGCATACGACAGGTTGGCCAGCAAAGACGTTACCGGAGAATACCACCGGAATAAAACCGATGCCGGACTGAGGGCCGTACCAACGATACACCCGAAGCCGAGCGCAATCAGCGGAAAGCCAAACACCGAGGCAGAAAACGTCTGCTGATCTTTGCACAGGAAATAAGCCGCCGTCAGCATCAGTAACCCCGGCAACAACAGCCAATTGCCGTAGCTGGCCACCGTTTGCCAGCGGACGGGAGCAAAAACAGATAGAGCAGCAATGGTCACACCGGCCAGCAGACCGTCGAGACGGGTATAGGTGGGATAGTAAATGTACCTGTACCAATACATCCAGCTTGCATCATCTGTCTGAAAGGGACCATATAAATAAACGTAGGACACATACCGGACCGCAAATCCGCCCAGAAAGAAAATCATTAACAGCCACGATGCCCTGCGGAACCGGCCTGTTTGTTGCAGCAGGATCAGGATGAGCGGCAGGAACAGGTAAAAATGTTCTTCCACACACAGCGACCAGGCATGAGAAAACGTACCGGAATCCTTCAGATTCAGGCCGAGATTCTGAGTAAAAGTCAGGAAGCGCCAGAGTGGGGGCAGGGCTTCCCGTTCGCGGAAAGCCGGGAAAACGAAATATAGCCCGACCGTGACCAGATATGCCGGTATGATGCGGAAAACGCGTCTGAGGAAAAAATCCCGGTACGATAATGGCTGACCGGCTTTGATCCGGGCAAAAAGCTGTGCCGCAATTAAAAAACCGCTGAGCACGAAAAACAAATCAACACCCGTCCAGCCGAATTTAGCGACGCCCGGCAACCACTCCGGTTCGCCTTTGCTGATGATGAAATAATGAAAAAAAAAGACAAACATAATGGCCATGGCCCGTAAGTGGTCGAGCCCGTTGAGTCTGGCCGGGTGGATTGACATGTTGAGTCGCTATTTTCTAAACTGTAGCGCAAAATTAATCATTCAACCCTTTACCGTTCAGAATAGCCGGAATACTTTTTTCGACCCGCGCCGCTCTTGTTTTAGACTGCTTCGGAGCGGAAAAATGGAGCAGGTAGGCGCGTTGCCGGCCGGGCGTCAGGGATTCGAAAGCGGCGCTCAGAGCCGGATTTTCATTCAGTTTCTCCTGAAACTCGTCCGCTACGGCATAGTCCTCCAGTTTCTTTAGCGGCACTTTCAGGCCCGCCCGTTCAACCTCAATAGCTTCAAACAGGTATGCTTTAATGGTCGGTTCCAGTTCCAGAATCTGTTTCAGGCTGGTAAAGCGCAGCTGGCGGGCAGCCTGTACGTTTTCCGTTTGCTGAATCAGCAACCCATCTGCGTCATGGAGCAGTGCCCCCTGGACAAACAGGAGGGCGCAATAGGCTTTAAAGCCGTGAATCAGGGCCACATTGTTTTGCTGGTAGGTATAGCAGGGAACGCCCCACTTCAGTTCCTCGGTCAGGCCGCAGCTGAGTGCGATCTGCCGTAGCTTTTCATACTCGTCCTGCCACTGCGTGGCTTTGTGGAAGAAGAAATCGACAGCCGGATTCATACCAACGATGGGTTTACGGACATAAACTTTTTATCTCCGGGCCGGAAAGCCCACGAAACGCCGGTTAAAACCAATAATAAGCCCGGACCGAAAAATTCGCTGGCCGGGTCACCGACGGCAGCATGGGAGATAAGGGCTCCTGACATAGAAAAGAAAAAGCCCGCATACGCCCATTCCTTTAGTAAGGGCCATTTAGGCATAAGTACAGCGATGACGCCAAGAAGCTTCCAGACCCCTAATAAGGTCAGAAAATAGCCCGGGTAGCCTAAACGATGCATCATGGCTACTTCTTCGTCAATCTGCATGATTTGTACGATACCAGTTGATACCATACCTAATGAAAGCCAGAGCGTGGCAACCCAATAGATGATTTTGTTTCGCTTGATCATGATCAGCATCCTTTGCCCACAAGCTGTTGCAGGCGGTTATGGGCCATATTGAGGCCGTGAGAAAAGGGCATTTGCAGCATTTTGTTACGCAGTTCGGCCGACTTATAGACAATCTGCATGGTCAGTTTGCTGGTCGTGTCAGTTAGGGCTTCGAAGTTCAGAAATTCGAGCTGCACGCCGAATGGTGCGTTTTCTATTTCGAAGGTTCGTATAATCTGCCGGTCGGGGATAAACGTATGGATCACGCCGCTGGCCTGAAAGACAACGTTGCCCTGTGCATCAACGGTCTGGAATTGCCAGCTGCCGTGCGGTTTGCTCTCCAGTTTCAGTACCCGTGTACCCATCCATTGGGCCACGAGGTCCGGTTCGGTATAGGCCTTAAAGAGGAGTGGCCGGGGCAAGTCAAACTCCCGCGTGATGCGTATATCCTGGTGCCCGTCGCCGGCACTGACCTGTGTTTTTCGGTCCATAAGTGATTATTGGTTAGCCTGATACGCTTTCATGATGCTTTCGAGTTTGTTGAAGCGGTCGTCCCACATCTGACGGAACGGCTCGATAAAGTCAGCGATTTCCTTCATTTTGGCGGCGTTGAGGTGGTAGTACATTTCGCGGCCGTTCTGTTGCTGCTGTAACAGTTCGCATTCGGTCAGAATCTGTAAATGTTTGGAAACGGTTGGCCTGGCTGTGTCAAAGTTTGCGGCAATAGCCCCCGCCGTCATAGCCTGGGTGGCCACCAGTGTCAGAATGGTCCGTCGGGTCGGGTCGGCAATAGCCTGGAAAACGTCGCGTCGTAGATTCATTGTGTAGTCATTTGGCTACAAATATACGTGTAGTTATTTGGCTACGCAAATTTATTTTTGGAGCGGGAGGGGGGAGTTGGGTTAGCCCCTGGTAAGCCGTAAATCGGTATGCCAGTGATGCTTCTGCGACGCAATGGATGTTGGGGCGTAACCGAAGTGTTTTTTAAAGGCGAACGAAAAATGAGAGAGGTTTTCAAAGCCTGTTTCATAACAGGCGTCAAGTGGTTTCAGCTTTTGCTCTGCAATCTGGTAATGAGCTAGTTCGAGGCGTTTTTGAGTAAGCCATTTTTGTGGGGTGGTATTAAATGCTTTTTTGAAATCGCGTTTGAATGTACTCAGGCTACGACCAGTCAAATATCCGAACTTTTCCATAGGCATGTTGAACATGTAGTTCTTCTCCATAAAGCCGATCAAATCAACTTTATGCGGGTCGTCGAAGTTAGCCAGTACGCTGTCCACCTCAGGATCAATAGTTCGCAGAATGCTGATGGCTTCGGTCAGTTTCAGTGAGGCTAGTTGCGGCGGAAAGCGGTCTTTCATCTCAAAGTAGGGAATCAGTGATACCAGACAGCTTTCCAGCAAAGGGTGGTTTCTGAAACTACGGATTTTAGGCACGGCCGTAATATTGGTCGTTACTGAAAACTGTTGGTAGTATTTTCTTAAAACATCGGTTGTTAGAAGCATCACGACTGTTTTATGGGGCAACCCATCTTTCGGAAAGTTGATGATTGTTGCAGGTTTGTTTCTGGGAATCAGAAAGATATCGCCACTGCCGAAAAGATGGGTTGCTTCTGCCTGTACAATTCTGGTTTCGCCGGAGATGAACCAGACAAGCATGTGCTGATCAAAGACAATCTCTGATTTGAAAAACTTGTCCTGGTAGCAGGAGAGTTTTATCTCGGGTGTCAGATAGTTGGATACATGTTCCATATGTCAGGGGGCATCATTAAATGCTGTATCGGTTCGGTCTGGCATTGCCCGGCTTAAAGATAGCTATATCGGATAAGACCAGCATAGTCTGTTAACCTACCGGAAAGGAAATGCCTGTTAAGGCTTCGCTGATTGTCCATAAACGGTTTGCCGATATCTCGTCTAAAGAATACGCTTTTACGCCTCCCGGTACAGACGGATCATACGAAAGTCTGGCAACGTCGGCATCTTCGCAGTAGACCCCGCCAATCTGGTTGAGCATGGGGCTGGTGGCGCACCAAATTGTGGTAGCAGCACCCTGCGGAATCGTTTTTAGTGATGCTGCTACTTCGGGTAGTAAATTGCCGTCAGCATCGCAGAAGCCCATCTCCTGAAATAAGGCCAGTGGGGCCTCGCGGCCCAGTTCAGTGCCGTTGATTGATCCCGGGTGTAGCGAATAAGCCCGTACGCCGAAGTCTTTGCCGCGATAGTCGAGTTCAAGGGTAAACAGGATACACGCTGTCTTTGACTGTCCGTATCCTTGTAGCGTTTCATACGTGCGATGCGTGAAATTGGGATCTTCAAAATTAAAGGGCGCAAACCGATGCCCGTCTGAAGAAACACTGATCACCCGCGCACCATTGGCTATTGCCAGGGCCGGCCACAAGCGGGCGGTAAGCTGAAACTGAGCAAGGTAATTGGTCGCTAACTGAGACTCAGTGCCCTGACTGCTGCGTCGTAACGGCACCCACATGATACCGGCATTATGGATTAGCAGGTGAAGTGGGCGACCTGATTGTAAAAACGTCCCGGCGAAAGCATCAATAGAGTCACGACTCATTAAATCCATAGCGGCCAGTTCTACACGGGGTATCCCGGCAAGGTTGCGCTTTGCTTTTTCCATATCACGGGCCGCTACAATGACCGTGGCCCCGGCAGCAGCTAGTGTCCTGGTCGTTTCGAGGCCGATTCCCGTGTTGCCTCCGGTTACTATAGCCGTTTTTCCAGTCAGGTCGATGCCCTTGATGACATCACTCGTAGTTGAGGTAGCACCGAATCCCGAACCAATTGGCTGTTGCAACGCGCCCTGATAATTATGATTAGTCTGTCCCATCATTTTGTTTTTTTGTTGGGACAAAAGTAGCGCGCCACTTATCGGACGACTTTGTTTTAAAGGTCGTATTTACTTTGTTTTAAAGGCCATTCCCTGCCAGGTTATGGCTGTCTCGCTTTACCTGATAAAACCAGGATCATTTAACCGGTAATGAGTTGTTAAGGTTTTCCGGTTTCGTTTAGATACAGTATATTTTATTGCGAGCGGAGGTAAAGTTTAGGATTTGGAAAACCCCTCACATCAGCGTAAACACCAGCCAGCTAATCAGCAGGATATCCAGTCCGATGATGGTTATACTTGTCCCGCGATACCCGAATCCGGGCAGACGCCGTGACCGGCTTAACAGCCAAACCGAAATACCGCACAGGCCAATGTTCAGCAGCGTAAGGATCAGGGCGTTTTGCAGAAAAGCGGGGAAATAGCCGAGGTAACGTGCCTTTACCTGCTCGAAAGGGAGGTCCTGAGTGGCGGTCTTTATCCAGAGCGTGACGTTAGCCACGACCAAAAAACAACAGAGCAGGCCGGTATAAAAGAGGGCTTTCATGCGGTATTAGGGCTGGTTTAGTTAAAGATAGCGAACTTGTTAAGAATAAGAGCATGTGCGCTCCAAAGGCGGAGCCGGGACCATACCCTATGGATAACCGCTATGGCCTGACCCGCACAAACGGACTTTCCGGATTGCCGGTCCACCGGTAAAGCCAGGCGGTACTTTCCTGTTTGCCGTCGGCTGTTTTGCGGTTGTGCGAAATATAAAACAACCCGTTGCCGAGAGGACATAGCCCGGTGGCGCCCCACTTGAAATGCCAGCCCCGCACCCCGCTTGCGGGATCTGTTAACCCTTGGTCGGTTAGTGACAGGGTTTCTGCCGTAGTAGGCTGGTTATCAACAAAGATAGATTGTTTTGCCGGCTTTTTGTGGCCGTCGATCACAAACAGACTATAGTTTGGAAACCCCTTTTTGCTACCCGGATAAACGGCGGCGAGCAGATTGCCCGACACTGAATCGTAAGCCAGATTCTGGATACCATAGCTGGTATTTCCCGTCCGGACAAAATATTTCCCGGCTGGTGCTGCCGGACCCGACCGGTGCAGACTATCCTGGGTGAGGGTCCGGGCAAAGCGGTTCCAGTTGCTTGTATCGTATAGAAGCAGTACCTGATGGTCGTTGTCGGTGCGGCTGGTGTCGCCGTAAATGCCGTATGCCACATACAGATACTGCCGGCCGGTTCGCCGGTTACCGGGCTTTGGCGCGAAGGCCACGCCGTCGATGCCCGAACAGCCAAAGCGATGCGCTGCTGTTTTTGGGCCGAGGTCTACGCTGGCCTCATAATCACTGACGACCTCGCGGAGGTACACCGTCCGGACAATATCGTCTTTGTCGGCGTTCATACCGGGTTTTGTGATCCGGTTGCCATCGATGATCGCTATGTAGAAGCCTGATCCTGAACGGCCCTCGCCAACCCCCATGGTCTTCCGGATGCCTCTGCCAATAGCATCGTTCTTGTATTCCAGCGACCCGTAAATTTTCCCGTCTTCCGGATTGATGGCCAGATCGCCGAGGTGGCCGACGAGGCCGGTTACGCTGCCCAGCAACCGGCCGTCGAGTGTCATTTTAATCAATTGATTGGTAAACGAGAAGTAAATGACTCCTTGCTTATGATCTACGGCAATGCCCTGCACATGCAACGTTCCTTGTTTGCCGGAGTAAACGGAGTCTGGCCAGCTGGTTGGCTGATGTTGTGCAAACAGTCGCTGTGTGTTGATAATCAGTAAGGTAAATATGAAAAGAAAAGTAAGGTGACGGTGCATAGCTGAGGCTACATTATTCCCGTTTCACCGCGCGGATGCACAGAAAGGCCGGAAAATGGTTGAGTTCATGAAAATGTTTTGGGTCCAGTTTTTCAAATTCGGGCACGGGCCTGGGTTCGACCAGCTGATCGATGTAAAAGCCGTTATTGGTCAGCGGGGTAATGCACTCGCCCAGCGGCCGCCGGTAACTGTTCACCTCAACCGGTTGCCCGAACCCTTTCCAGACACACCTCACATGTTCGACATCAAAATAGGCGCTGGAGTTGAAATAGTTGTATTCAAAAAACGGATGTTCAATCGAAATTACCAGTATACCGCCGGGCCTCAACACCCGCCGGAACTCCTGTATGGTCAGTGTCCAGTCCGGAAGGTAGTGGAGGGCCAGTGCACACAATACAATATCGAACGACGCATCGGCAAACATCGTAAACGGTGTAGCCAGGTTATGAACAAAGAATGAGCCTCTGGCCGGATTCCGCTCCTGCGCCAGTTTAATCATCGTCGGGCTGAGGTCGAAGCCGGTGACGGCGGCCCCGCGATCCAGCAGAATTTCGGCGTATTTGCCCGGTCCGCAGGCGGCATCCAGTATTACTTTACCGGCTACATCCGGCAGCAAGGCCAGCGTGTTGGGCCGGTCATAGTACGCGTTGTGGGGTTTGTGGTCAATGAGCTGGTTGTACCGTTCAGCCATCTGCTCATAGGCCGACAGAATTTTGTCTGTAATCATGGCAGGTTGATTTTTGCCGGAAAGTTATCATTTAACTCTGTATGTGATACCATTCTGTCTTGACATTGAGGGTACCAACGCGCGGGCATAACCCTTATCACTCGTGCTGCTATCTACGGGCATAAAGTTTTTGTTAGAAACAGATTTTCTTTACAAACCTGTGTGGTGAATTCTCCCGTAAACAGGAGATTTACCAGAGAAACATCCTGACAAGTATGTGTTATAGATAAAAGCTATGTCTCCTAAATATTATCAATTTGATTTATTGAAAGGCATTCTGTTATTTTGAATCCTGTTAAATGTTAGAATTGTTCATTTTTGTTTTCATACAAAAACACTCAATACATCTAAACCATGAACGAAGCTGCACACGAAAGTCCACTGGCGGAGACCATGAGCTCCGAGGCTAAATGCCCATTTTTACATGGCGAGTTAAAGCAAACCGCTGGTGGGGGAACCCGCAACCGTGACTGGTGGCCAAACCAACTGCGTCTGAATATTCTTCGTCAGCATTCATCCCTGTCGAACCCGCTGGGTGAGCAGTTTAACTATGCGGAAGCATTCAAGGCACTGGATCTGGATGCCGTTAAAAAAGACATCAACGACATCATGACTACGTCGCAGGACTGGTGGCCTGCCGATTATGGTCATTATGGTCCGCTGTTTATCCGGATGGCCTGGCACAGTGCCGGTACCTACCGGATTCAGGATGGTCGTGGTGGTGCCGGTTCGGGTACGCAGCGTTTTGCACCGCTCAACAGCTGGCCGGATAACACCAACCTCGACAAAGCCCGCCTGTTGTTGTGGCCGGTTAAGCAGAAATATGGCAATAGCCTGTCATGGGCAGATTTGATGGTTCTGGCCGGTAACTGCGCCCTTGAATCAATGGGTTTCAAGACGTTTGGTTTCGGCGGTGGCCGTGCTGACGTATGGGAGCCGGAAGAAGATATTTACTGGGGTAGCGAAGGCGAATGGCTGGCACACCGCCATCCGGAATCGCTGGAAAGTCCGCTGGGAGCTACTGAAATGGGGCTCATCTACGTCAACCCGGAAGGACCGGAGCGTAATCCGGACCCACTGCTGGCGGCAAAAGCAATCCGCGAAACGTTTGGCCGGATGGCGATGAACGACGAAGAAACGGTTGCGCTGATTGCCGGTGGTCATACGTTCGGTAAAACGCACGGAGCTGCCGATCCGGGTAAATACATGGGTAAAGAGCCTGCTGCTGCCGGTATCGAAGAACAAGGCATGGGCTGGGCAAACTCATACGAAAGCGGTCGGGGGGTACATACCATTACCAGTGGTCTGGAAGGTGCCTGGACCAAGACGCCGACCCAGTGGAGCAATGACTATTTCGATCACCTGTTCGGCTACGAATGGGAACTGACGCAAAGCCCGGCCGGTGCGCACCAGTGGAAGCCAAAAGGCAATGCGGGTGAAGGACTTATTCCGGATGCGCATGATCCGGAGAAGCGCCATGCACCGTTTATGCTGACCACTGACCTGTCGCTGCGTTTTGATCCGGCGTACGAAAAAATCTCGCGTCGTTTCCACGAAAACCCTGATCAGTTTGCCGATGCGTTTGCACGCGCCTGGTTCAAGCTGACGCACCGCGATATGGGCCCACGGGTTCGTTATCTGGGTCCTGAAGTACCTGAAGAAGTGTTGCTGTGGCAGGACCCGATTCCGGCCGTTACGCATGAACTGATTGATGAGCAGGATGTGGCATCCCTGAAAGCCAATATTTTAGCCTCAGGTCTGACGGTTTCTGAGCTTGTCTCGGCTGCCTGGGCCTCAGCATCAACATTCCGTGGCTCCGACAAGCGGGGTGGTGCCAACGGTGCCCGTGTTCGCCTGTCACCACAGAAATTCTGGGCAGTGAACAATCCGGTGCAGCTATCAAAAGTGTTGAGCACACTGGAGAGCATTCAGCAGGAATTTAACAGCATTCAGGCGGGTGGTAAGCAGGTTTCGCTGGCCGATCTGATTGTGCTGGCAGGCTGTGCGGCCGTTGAAAAAGCGGCGAAAGACGCAGGCGTAGACGTAAGCGTGCCATTTACACCTGGCCGCGCCGACGCTTCACAGGCTGACACGGATGTAGAATCATTCGAAGCCCTGGAACCGGCCGCCGACGGATTCCGTAACTACATGAGCAGCCGCGCAACGGCAACTGCCGAAGAAATGCTGGTCGACAAAGCCCAGCTGATGACTCTGACCGCTCCGGAACTGACGGTGCTGGTAGGCGGTATGCGGGCGCTGAATACCAACTTCGATGGTTCGAAGCATGGTGTGCTGACTCAGACACCGGGTGTATTAACCAACGATTTCTTCGTGAACCTGCTGGATTTCAGCACTACATGGCGGGCAACATCACACGCTCAGCAAGTATTTGAAGGCCGTGACCGGAAAACGGGTGAGGTAAAATGGACCGCGACCCGTGCCGACCTGATCTTTGGGTCAAACTCGGAACTGCGCGCCATTGCCGAAGTATACGGGTTTGCCGGTTCGAAAGAGAAATTCGTAAACGACTTCGTGGCGGCCTGGAACAAGGTCATGAACCTCGATCGTTTCGATTTAGTTTAATGAGATAGCTACTGGCAGTAATAGGTGGCCTGTTTCGGGCCACCTATTTTTTTATGCTTTTCCGCCGGGGGTAGTACCATATTGGAGTTTATAGGCTTTAATAAAGTGTGAAACGCTTTCATAGCCAATTTCCATACTAACTTCCGATACGTTTTTTTCGGTGTTCCGAAGCAGAAAATGGGCATGTTCCAGCCGCTTGCTCCGGATCCAGTGGCCGGGTGAGGTATGAAAATGTGCCTCAAAATCGCGCTTAAAGGCCGACAGGCTGCGCCCCGATAACCGCGCGAGTTCGTTCATGGAGAGGGGTTTCAGCAGGTAGGTATTCATCAGATAGTCCAGATCGGTTTTCTGGCCCTGGTAGATGCTCATCAGCAGCGAACTGAGCTTGCCCGAGGTATCAAGCTGAAGCAAATGCAGCAACAGCTCCTGAAATTTCAGCCGGAGTAAGTCATTCAGATAGATGGATTCCGCGCCGAAATAAGGCAGCAGCGACTGAATAAACGTTGAAAACCCGGGCGATGCAAAGAGCTCCAGGATGGGGTCGGCAGAGGCAGCGCCTGGATCGGCCGTCGGCCGGACAGCGCGGAAAATGTCGAGGTGCTGGCTCACAAATTCCTTCAGCAGCTTTTCCGGAAAGAAAAACACCAGGCTCTTATAATTGGCATCCAGCGACTCGTTCATCGAATAACACCCCCGCTGGAAAAACAGAATATTCCCTTTAGTGACGTGCAGATCCTGCGTTGGCGAGACGAATTTTTTTTCGCCTTCCAGCACAAAAATTACCGCATGCTCTTCAAAAAAAACTTCATTCCGTTCCGGATACACGTCGCTTCTGTACGCCACAAAAGTCATGTCCTGAATTTGCAGCGACTGAAATGTTTCCGGATTGATGGATGACGGTACACGAAGCATAAAGTATCAAAGCTGAAAAATCAGTCTGTTCTACAGGAGCTCCTGTAAAATTTTCTGGGCGGCCACGGAAATAACCGTGCCGGGGCCGAATACGCCTTTCACACCGGCGTCATACAGAAAGGCATAATCCTGGGCCGGAATTACCCCGCCGGCAATGACCATGATATCGTCGCGGCCGATTTTCCGGAGTTCGCCGATCAACTGCGGCACGAGTGTTTTGTGCCCGGCTGCCAGACTCGAAACACCGACGATGTGTACGTCGTTTTCGGCGGCCTGCCGCGCTACCTCGTCCGGCGTCTGGAACAGCGGCCCCATATCGACGTCGAAACCCAGATCGGCAAAGCTGGTCGCAATCACTTTGGCACCACGGTCGTGACCGTCCTGACCCATTTTGGCGATCAGAATCCGTGGGCGTCGACCTTCCTGTTCGGCAAACTGATCCGTCAGCTGGCGGGCAATGCGGAAGTTTTCGTCGTCGGATACCTCGGCCGAATAAATGCCCGAAACGGCGCGGATGGTGGCCTTGTGGCGGCCAAAAGCTTTTTCCATAGCGTCAGAAATTTCGCCCAGCGTGGCCCGTTGCCGTGCGGCTTCGATGGCCAGGGCAAGTAAGTTGGTTTCGCGGGCGGTAGCGGATGCGAATTGCCAATCCGCGGTTAGGTTGGGTTCGGATTGCAAATCCGAACCCGCATTGTCCGGACCAGCGAAGGCCGCTTCGGTGATGGCGTTCAGGGCCCGGGCTACTTTTTCCGGATCGCGGCTTGCCTTAATGGCCGTAAGCCGCTGAATCTGGGACTCCCGAACCGCCTGGTTATCCACTTCAAGCAGGTCAATTTCCTTTTCGGATTCCGGTTTGTAGCGGTTTACGCCGACAATGATGTCTTTGCCCGAATCAATGCGGGCCTGCTTACGGGCCGCGGCTTCTTCGATGCGGAGCTTCGGCAGACCGGTTTCAATGGCCTTCGTCATGCCGCCAAGCGCTTCTACTTCCTCAATCAGCGCCCAGGCCTTTTCCACCAGCTCCTGCGTCAGCGCTTCGACGTAATACGATCCGCCCCAGGGATCAACGGCGCGGGTAATGTCGGTCTCGTGCTGGATGTATAACTGGGTATTACGGGCGATCCGGGCCGAAAAATCGGTTGGCAGCGCAATGGCTTCGTCGAGCGAGTTGGTGTGCAGCGACTGCGTGTGTCCCAACGCAGCGGCCATGGCTTCAATGGCCGTCCGGGTTACGTTGTTGAACGGATCCTGCTCGGTCAGGCTGTAACCCGAGGTCTGGCTATGAGTCCGCAACGCCAGCGACTTCGCATTTTTCGGATCAAACTGCTTCACGATTTTGGCCCACAAGAGCCGGCCCGCCCGCATTTTGGCAATCTCCATGAAGTGGTTCATCCCGATTCCCCAGAAAAAGGAAAGCCGTGGGGCAAAATCGTCGATGGCCATGCCTGCCCGAATGCCCGTGCGGATGTATTCGAGACCGTCGGCAAGCGTGTAAGCCAGCTCGATATGGGCGGGAGCCCCCGCTTCGTGCATGTGGTAGCCGCTGATACTGATCGAATTAAACTTCGGCATATGGCGGCTGGTAAAGGCAAAAATATCACCGATAATCCGCATCGACGGTGCGGGCGGATAGATGTAGGTATTCCGCACCATGAACTCTTTGAGAATATCGTTCTGGATGGTTCCCGACAGCTTTTCCGGTGCTACCCCCTGCTCTTCGGCCGCAACGATGTAAAAGGCCATAACCGGAATAACCGCTCCATTCATGGTCATCGATACCGACATCTGGTCGAGCGGGATCTGATCGAACAGGGTTTTCATGTCCTCAACCGAATCGATGGCCACCCCGGCTTTGCCGACATCCCCGACCACGCGCGGGTGGTCAGAATCGTAGCCACGGTGGGTTGCCAGGTCAAAGGCTACCGAAAGGCCCTTCTGTCCTGCGGCGAGGTTCCGGCGATAAAACGCGTTGGAGGCCTCGGCGGTCGAAAAACCCGCATACTGGCGCACTGTCCACGGTTGCCGGACATACATCGAGCTGTAAGGCCCGCGCAGAAACGGGGGAATACCGGCCGCATAGTGCAGGTGTTCGGCACCGGCAATATCGGCAGCCGTAAACCGGGGTTTCAGTTTAATGCCTTCGGCGGTTGTAAAGGGCTTCGGTGCCGGTTGCGGGGCGGTTTCGG
This sequence comes from Arsenicibacter rosenii, assembly GCF_001870735.1. Classification (GTDB taxonomy): domain Bacteria; phylum Bacteroidota; class Bacteroidia; order Cytophagales; family Spirosomataceae; genus Arsenicibacter; species Arsenicibacter rosenii. Next base: position 68,991 of record NZ_MORL01000021.1, read on the forward strand.
GTTGTGTATACGCCGCCGATACAGTTGAAAAATCAGGTTTCATGGGTTTTATCGTTTGCGGGTAACATTATTTTTCGAAAGCAGCCGCCAGCCGGCGATCGGGGATAAGGGCATTCGGGAAGGCGGGCGGTGGCGGAGCGGGCAATGCGCCTTCGTCATACCGGAATTTATTTACGCCGACCATGATTTTCCCTTCGTTCAGCTCGGCCACCCGGGCGTCGTATGATGCCTGAAGTTGCTCTTGTATATAGCCATTGGCGACACCGGCCAGCAGACCGCCCTGCTGCTCCGTTGCCATAAAAAGTGCCCATGCCGACTGCACCAGAGCGTCGGTAGCCTGCTCGATATAGTAGGCCCCGGCCGATGGGTCGGCGACCTTATCGAGGTGGGCCTCTTCTTTCAGCAAAACGGATACATTACGGGCAATCCGCTCCGAAAAAGCGTCAGGGGCCTGATAAACAGTGTCATACGGATGTACGGTCAGCAGGTCGGCGCCGCCCATGACGGCCGACATGGCTTCGGTGGTGGCTCGCAGCAGGTTAGTATACGGCGTCACGGCGGCATCATAAAACGTGGATGTCTGTACGTGAATGAAGGCTGGCGGGGCGGCCATGCCGTACGCGCTGACGAATCGCTGCCACAACACCCGCAGGGCCCTCAGCCTGGCGATCCCGGAAAAATAACTGGTACCGACCGAAACCGACAGTACTGTTTTTTCAAATACCTGCCCGATTGACAGACCGGCCTCTGTCAGCAAGTCGCATGTGTCGGCGAGCGACGAGAGGAGAAACGCCAGTTCCTGCGTGGCATTGGCACCGGCATTATGAAAGACATGACTACTGGCGCAGATTGTCCGGAACTGAGGCGAATCGCTGGTTAGTAAGCTGGCCTCAGTCAGGGCACGGGCGGTTGCGGCTGCCGGAATTTCGCCGGTTTGCAGGTAAACCGCTACCGGATCAATCAGCAGACCGCCTTTGAGCTGATAGGGGGCAATCTGGCGCAGAGCCGGCAGGAAAGCCGGGGTAAGGGCACGGAAATAGACCGGTGTGTCACTTAGTTTGATGCCCTGGAGTAAGCGGCTTACGCTGGCGGCCGATAACGGAGTAAATGCCGGCAGAGTAAACAAAATTGCGTCGGCTCCCTTGTCCAGCGCCTCCCTTGCCTGCTGGCTGGCGGCCGGTATATCGGCGGAAGGAGTAATTTCCGGCGTGTTCAGCCAGCCGGGCAACTGCTTTTGCGCAGCCTGAATTGCCGAAACGGTTTGCGGGCTGACATCTTCTGCCGTGTAATACGGTTCGAGCACAAATCCTTCCGGTGTCTGCCACCGCAAACCCTCGTACCCATTTGGATCTTTTAAATCTTTCTGCACCTGCCGGAGCCAGTCTTGTCTGGAGGCCGGCGCAAAGATGTCGGCGAATAAGGACGTCATAGAAGTGTCAGTACGCTAAATTTCCGGTAAAGGTAAATTTTCTGCCAGCTTGCTGAAAATAGATTTTGCTAAATATATATAGCTATTGTCGTTGTACAATTCCAGGCTCTTATCTGATTAATTTGTTAACCCGCCGGATTCCGCTTATTTTTATTGTCGGAGAGCGCTGCAGGGAGACTAATAAGTGACTTTTTTTTCTACTTTTGTCTCCCATTTTTAAAGAGCCACCGGCAAGTAATAACCCGGAATAGTAATTTTTGATGGTTGAACAGGGATGTTTTCGTAACTTAGGCATGGAAACGATTTGCTCAGTAAAACTACTATTCTAACAATATCTGATTAACTGTGAATGTAGCTGTTCAACCTGGTATGCAGCGAGAAGTAACGACGGTATGGAGCCGATGTCTGCAAGTCATCCGGGAGAACGTACCCGAGCAAAGCTTTAAGACGTGGTTTGAGCCGATAGTTCCACTCAGACTGTCCGGCACTGTATTAACAATTCAGGTCCCCAGCCAATTTTTCTACGAATGGCTGGAGGAGAACTTCGTACACATTCTTCGCAAAGCACTCGATTTCGGGATCGGCCGGGACGGACAGCTGGAGTACTCAATCATCGTTGATAACGGAAACGAAAAAAATCGTCCGCTTACGGTGAATGTACCCACCACGCGGTCGCCGCAAACGGCTAAGCCTGACAACGTTAATCCGGATATTCTGAAGAGCCCTTTTCAGCTCAAAGACCTCGATTCTCTGTCGCTGGACTCGTATCTGAACCCCAGCTATACATTTGATAATTACGTAGAAGGTGACTGTAACCGCCTGGCCCGTAACGCTGGCTATGCGGTAGCCACCCGCCCGGGTGTTACGGCGTTTAACCCGCTGATGATTTACGGCGGGGTAGGGTTGGGGAAAACACACCTCGTGCAGGCCATCGGCAATACCATCAAAAACACGAGTCAGGATAAGTTTGTCCTGTATGTGACCTCTGAGAAGTTTACCAACCAGTTCCTGAACGCGATCAAAACCGATACCCTGCGCGATTTTAACCAGTTCTATATGCAGGTGGATGTGCTGGTGATTGATGACGTACAGTTTCTTCAGAAAAAGGAAAAAACGCAGGAAATTTTCTTCCATATTTTCAACCACCTGCACCAGTCAGGTAAGCAGATTATCATGACCTCCGACCGGCCGCCGCGTGATCTCGCCGGGCTGGAAGATCGTCTGCTATCGCGTTTCAAATGGGGGTTAACGGCCGATTTGCAGACGCCGGATCTGGAGACGCGGATTGCCATTATCCAGAAAAAACTGATGGCAGAGGGCGTCTACATCGATAACAACGTCATTGAGTATCTGGCGCACAGCATCAACACCAACGTGCGGGAGCTGGAAGGGGTAATTGTGTCACTGATGGCGCAGGCTTCGCTGAACCGCCGCGAGATCGACCTCGAACTGGCCAAACAAACACTGCGGAATATCGTCATCGACTCCGATAAAGAGGTAACAATTGACGCTGTTCAGGAAATTGTCGCCGATCATTTTGGTATCACCGTTGCTGACCTGAAGTCGAAGAGCCGGAAACGCGAACTGGTTTATCCGCGTCAGATTGCCATGTATCTGGCTAAGGAAAAAACCGAACTGGCCCTCAAATCAATCGGCTATCATTTCGGTGGCCGCGACCACAGTACGGTTATTCATGCTATCCAGACCGTTAATGATCTGATGACCGAAAAGCCGGAAGCCCGCGAAACGGTTGAAAAACTAAAGGCATACTTCAAATAACTCCATTCGTTACAAACAGGCCGGGTTTCCGTCAGGAACCTAAACCTTTTGTCAACGGTGAATACGTCCCCGATTCAACTGATTAACCGCCCGTCGATTGATACATCGGCCTGGGATGCCTGCGTGGCGCGGTCGCCGAACCGGCTGGTCTATGGTCTGAGCTGGTACCTCGACGCGGTAACCCCGGCAAAGGGCTGGCGATGGGCTGGCCTGGTTATACCGGGATCAGACGGCAACTATGTGGCCGTGATGCCGGTGCCGCTCCGGCGGAAATACGGGCAGTGGGTGGTGCACCAGCCGCTATTTTGTCAGTTTCTGGACGTTTACAGCGACGAGCCTTCGGTTGACATTGATGCGTTCTTCTCCTGTCTGTTACAGCATTTCCGGTATGGGTCTGTCCTGCATCTTGCCCGGATACCTGCCGGTTTATCGGGCACCGTTCAGCTACGTACTGCCTATACCGATGTACTTGCCTTACCGGCAGGTGATGAATTTTCCCAAACCCATTATTCGGCCGACCGGCGAAGGCAATTGCGCCGCGCGCAGCAGCAGGGCTGGCAACGGTGGCCGGCCACTGACCCAACGCTGATGATTCAGTGGTTTAAAAACTACCATGCACAGCAAATAGCCGGTGGCGTCGGGGATTGGGCGTATGACGTATTGCATGGGCTGACGCAGGCACTGCTCCGTCGTCGGTTGGCCACACTATATTATGTGTCAGACGTAGCATCACAAAAAGCGCAGGCGGGAGCGTTAGTGGTGCAGGCGTTCGGGCGGATGATTTATCTGTTCAATGCCGCTACCCCCGCCGGTCGTGCCGGACAGGCACGGGCCTGGCTGCTGGACCGTATATTGCGGGAAACCCATCCGCCTGCTGTCTTTGACTTTGAGAGTCCGGAGGTGCCGGCTGTAGCTCGTTTTTATCAGGAATTCGGCGCTCACCCCGTACCTTATTACATCCTCCGCTGGAACCGGCTGACAAAAGTCGGGCAATGGGTGAGGCGGTTGGTTTTGATTATAATGAATAATGGACAATGGCTAATGTAAAAGCAGCGCAGGCCCGTTCCCTTAATCATTACAAAATCGCCACCGGCATAAGGTTCCAGAAGGCGTAAAACTGTTCCTGGTATTTTTCTTTATTGAGCCGGTAGAGCGTTGCCTTTTTGGTGGTAGAGTTGGTGTTTTTTTCACCGGTATCAATCAGGAGGCCCGTAGAGAGGAGCTTACGGCTGAAATTCCGGCGGTCAAGCGGAGCGTCGTAAATCGCTTCATAGAGTTTCTGGAGCTGCGGAAGCGTAAATTTTTCCGGCAAGAGTTCGAAGCCGAGCGGATGGAGGGTCGCTTTATAGCGTAGCTGCTCCAGCGCTTTCCGGACCATGTCGTCGTGGTCGAAAATAAGGGATGGCTTCTGCTTCAGGCTAATCCAGTGGGCGTTATGGGCCTTAACTGCTTCCGGATCATGATCGGCAATATTAATCAGGGCAAAAAAGACGATGGACACGGTACGTTCGACAGGGTCACGATTGACGCGCCCGAACGCTTCGACTTGTTCAACATAAATATCATGTAGCCCGGTGAGGTCAAAAAGCAAGCGGGAGGCCGCTATTTCCAGGTCCTCGTCTTCGTTGAGGAAGCCACCTACCAGCGACCACTTGCCGGCTTCCGGCGCAAAATTCCGTTTGATCAGGAGCACTTTAATCTCCTCACCATCGAAACCGAAAATAATACAATCAAGCGCTACTAATAGCCGGTAGGAGTGAGCGTAACGTGTCATACCGCAAAAGTACATGTTCGGGGCGGTTTATGCATTACACCATCAGGGCGAGAGACAGGAGACAGGAGAACTGCTGCCGGATAAGCGATTGATAATGAAGATAGTGTGTAGTAGGAAATAGTAAAAAACAAAGAAATAGTTTGACCGGAAAAGGCTGGAAAGACAGCTTCCTGAACCCATTATTGCCTTATAAAAAGGCTTTTAATTATCTTTTAATGAAAGATTTATCTGTTCTTAACGTTGCCGGCCCGTTGATGCTATTACTTTGTAGCAGTCAAGAACAAGAACATGTCAGCCATCAAAAAAATAGGAATAATCGCTTTTCTGCTCGCGATGACAGCCATGCGGGGGACCATCCCGGCATATGGCATTGGGGCAATATCCTATCAGGCAGGTGGCAGACACATAACGGCTGAACGCGGTAAACAAGCCGGTGAACACATCAACTGGATCAGCCGGACAGAAGATGAACAGGAATATCAGGAGCTACAGGCCGGCGCCCCCTTCGACCTGCTGCCGGTAGCTATGATGTTTTCCTTGCTTGCTGTTGCATGGCTCCTTTTCCTGGGGCGTTCTTTCAGAAGACCATTCAACATACATAACGTTTATCAACCTCGTCCGTATTACCTTCTTTTTCATTCGCTCCGAATTCCCGGTAATCATCGTATGTAATATCCGTTAGCCCCTTTGCTAACCGGCTATGCCCTGCATAGCCAGGATCGGTGTGGCCTGTTTTCCAGTATATCAGTTTCTATTCACTCAAAAAGCGCCTGATCATCAGGGCTATATCTTATCGATTTATGAAACGGCTCATTCTTTTGGTTGTGGGCGCATTAACTGTCCATGGCCTTCAGGCAGCAACTACGACAATAGCGGGCGATACCCTGCAGTTGTCGCTATCAGATGCCGCCCAGCTTTTCAGACAAAACAACCTGACCTTGATGGCTACTAAGCTGGGGGTTTCTGAAAATCAAGCCTATGAATATCAGGCAAAACTCTGGAACAACCCATCTATATATATTGAGCAAATGCCGTATAACCAGCAGTCTAAAGAGATTATGCCGGTTAAGCAGAGTAACTCAGAACAAGTAATTCAGTACCAGCAGCTGCTCTTGCTGGCCGGTAAACGGAATAAGCAACTGGCCATCGCCAAAACAAATACCGATCTGGCCAATGACCGCTTTTTTGACCTGTTGCGTACCCTGAGCTACCAGTTGCGGAGCACGTTTTACGATCTCTACTATACCAATCAGGCACTCGGCGTATACCGCGAAGAAATTGCGACGCTGCAGCAGACGGTTGATCTTTACCAGCAGCAATACGACAAAGGCAACGTGCCGCTGAAAGACCTTACGCGACTCAAGGCGTACCTGTTTAATCTGATCACCGAACGCCAGCAATTACTGAAGAAACTGACCGACGACCAGGCTGATTTGGCTTTACTCCTGAATGTCAGCCCTACAATCCCGATTAAGCCATTGCTGACAAATAACGAAGCAAATCAGGCTGGCGTGGGTCAACAAAACGTAAGTGAGCTGCTGCGGCTGGCCGAAGAAAACCGGTATGACCTGAAAGGCTATCGTGATCTGGCCCGGCAGGAACAGCAGAATCTGGCGTTGCAGAAAGCCCTCGCCGTACCGGATCTGACGCTTCAGGGCACGTATGACCGTAACGCCGGTTACATCCAGAATTATTTCGGCGTAGGCGTTGGTATTAATCTGCCTTTTTTCAACAAGAATCAGGGTAATATCAAGGCGGCGGCCGTCCGGATTCAGAGCAGCCAGCAAGTGGCCAATGCGTATCAGATGCAGGTTGAAAACGACGTGCAGCGGGCGTATACAAAAGCGCAGCAAACCGAACAGCTCTACCGGACGTTCGATCAGCGGTTTGTCGATGATTTTAATAAGCTGATTCAGGGGGTTACGACCAATTACCGGAAACAGAATATCGATGTGGTCGAATTTCTGGACTTTTTCGACTCCTACAAAAACAGCCAGCTTCAGTATAACCAGCTCCAGAACGACCGGCTTCAGAGTCTGGAGGATATCAATTTTGCCGTAGGTACAACCGTGTTCAACAAATAGACCTGATCCTATCATCCGTCATGAGAACGAATAAACACACATTCGCCACCCTTTTTGCCATTGCTGTCGCTGTTTTGCCAGGCCTGACAGGCTGCTCTTCATCGGCTAAAGAAGAAGATAAAAACGTGGCTGAAACGAAAAATGAAACAAGCCTGCTGGCAACTGCCAAAATCGACACGGCCCGGCTTGAGACCGTAAATAATGAACTGAACCTGACCGGTAAAGTAACGTTCAATCAGGATAAAGTGGTGAAGGTATTTCCGCTGGTTGGCGGGCATATTGAAGAAGTTAAGGCCGATCTGGGCGATTATGTCAAAGCGGGTCAGGTGCTGTCGATTATCCGCTCCGGAGACATGGCCGACCTTGAACAACAGGCAGTTACGGCGAAAAGCCAGTTGGCCGTTGCGCTGAAAAATATGCAGGTAACCGAAGATATGTCAAAAGCCGGTTTATCATCGCAACGTGATCTGGTGGCTGCGCGTGAGCAGTTACAGGCCGCAAAAGGAGAAGTCAACCGGGTGGCGCAACGCCGTCAGATTCTGGGAGGGAGCGGCTCGGTATATATCGTAAAAGCACCGGTGAGCGGGTTTGTGGTCGAGAAAAATGCCGCACAGGGCATGGAACTCCGTTCAGACGATCCCGAAAACCTGTTTACCATCTCGAACCTTGATCAGGTGTGGGTCATGGCTAACGTGTATGAATCAGACCTCGCCAATGTGCGGGTTGGCTACGAGGCCGACATTACTACCCTCTCGTATCCGGATAAAGTGTATAAAGGAAAGATCGATAAGATTTTCAATGTGTTAGATCCCGACAGCAAGACGATGAAGGTGCGTGTTACATTGGATAACCGCTACATGGGCCCGTCTGATTTTGCCCTGAAACCGGAAATGTTCGCCAACGTGAACGTCTTGTATGCCGGTCAGGAGAAGCGGGTAGCGATTCCAGCCAAAGCGATTGTATTCGACAAGAGCCGCAATTTCGTGGTGGTGGTTACGCCGAATGGTTCGCCGGTTGTGCGCGAGGTGAATATCTTCAAAACCATCGGCGACCGGGCTTATCTGGCCAGCGGCCTGCAACCCGACGACCGCATTGTAACGCAGAACCAACTGCTGATTTACAACGCATTGGGGAATTAGGCATTGAGTGATTGAGTAATTGTGTGAATGAGTGATTGCCGTCCCGAAGTGGCAAAAACTCGTTTACCGGGCCGTCTATGCGTCTGCCAAACACTCACTAAATCGCTGAATCACACAATCACTAACTGAAAATCTTCCCATGAACAAGTTCATAAAAAATATCCTGACGTTCTCGCTGAAGAACAAATTCTTCGTGTTCTTTCTGACCGTGCTGATCGTGATCGCCGGCTTTATCAGCTACCAGAACACCCCCATTGAGGCCTTCCCTGACGTGACCAACACCCAGATCACGATCATTACGCAGTGGCCGGGCCGGAGTGCCGAAGAAATTGAAAAATTCGTAACCATTCCGATTGAAATCGGCCTGAATCCGGTGCAGAAAAAGACCGATATCCGGTCAACGACGTTGTTCGGGCTGTCGGTAGTAAAGGTTATGTTTGAGGATGGGGTAGATGACGCGTTTGCCCGGCAACAGGTCAATAACCTGCTGGGTGGCGTCGACCTGCCGGAAGGGATCAAACCGGATGTGCAGCCACCTTACGGACCAACCGGCGAGATTTTCCGCTATACCCTCAAAAGCCAGACCCGCAATGCCCGTGAACTGAAAACGTTGCAGGACTGGGTGATCGACCGGCAGTTGAAAAGCGTTCCGGGCGTAGCCGATGTGGTTAGCTTTGGTGGTGAAGTAAAAACCTATGAAATCTCGGTTGACCCGCGCCGCTTGCTCGACTATAACATTACCCCGCTGCAGCTGTATCAGGCCGTGGCCAACTCAAACGTAAACGTCGGGGGCGATGTTATTGAGAAAAACTCCGAAGCGTATGTCGTCCGTGGCATCGGCTTGCTGAAAAACAGCAAAGACATTGAAAACATCATTATCAAAAATGTAAACGGTACGCCGATTATGGTCCGTAACGTGGCCCAGGTGGCTGAATCTGCGCTGCCCCGGCTGGGTCAGGCCGGCCGGGATAAGCAGAATGATGTAGTCGAATGTATTGTGGTGATGCGGAAAGGAGAGAACCCCAGCGAAGTAATTGAACGGGTAAAAGACAAAATCAACGATCTGAACGACCACATTCTGCCATCGGACGTTAAAATTGACACGTTCTACAACCGCGAAACGCTGATCCACTTTGCGACCCATACCGTAACGCACAACCTGATCGAAGGAATCATTTTCGTAACCGTGATTGTGTTCCTGTTCATGGCCGACTGGCGAACCACCATTACCGTATCGATTGTCATTCCGCTGGCGTTGCTTTTTGCGTTTATCTGTCTGCGGCTGCGTGGCATGTCGGCCAACCTGCTGTCGATGGGGGCCATCGACTTCGGGATTATCGTTGACGGTGCCGTCGTTATGGTCGAGGGTATCTTTGTTACGCTCGATGAAATGGCCCACCGCAATGGGATGGAGCGGTTCAACAAACTGGCCAAACTGGGCGTGCTACGCAAAACGGGCACGGAGATGGGTAAGGCGATTTTCTTCTCGAAGCTGATCATTATCACCTGTTTAGTGCCGATTTTCTCATTCCAGAAGGTAGAAGGCAAGATGTTCAGCCCGCTGGCCTGGACACTTGGGTTTGCCCTGCTGGGGGCCTTGTTCTTTACCCTGACGCTGGTACCGGTCTTATCGAGTATCCTGCTTAAAAAGAACGTGCGCGAAAAGCACAACCCGTTTACGGAGTTCCTGGTCAAAAAATCGGGCAGCATCTTTGGGTTTACCTACACCCATAAAAAAATCAGCCTTCTGTTTTCGCTGGCCCTGGTGGTTGTCGGGTTGTCGGGTTTCTCACTGCTGGGTACCGAGTTTTTGCCCGAACTGGATGAAGGATCCATCTATGTGCGGGCCAGCATGCCGATGAGCATTTCGCTCCCTGAGTCGGTAAAGCTCACCACCCGGATGCGGAAGATTTTTGAACAGTTTCCTGAGGTAAAAGGTGTGATGTCGCAGACCGGCCGCCCGAATGATGGTACTGACCCGACCGGTTTTTATAACATTGAGTTTCTGGTCGATGTGTATCCGAAAGACGAATGGAAAAGCCACCTGACTAAGGAGCAGCTAATTGATCAGATGCAGGAAAAACTGAAAGTGTTTCCCGGCGTAGATTTCGGGTTTTCGCAGCCGATCATGGACAATGTGGCAGAAGCCGTTTCGGGCGTAAAAGGCTCGATTGCGGTAAAAGTCTACGGCCCTGATCTGTATACGCTCGAAGAAAAATCAAACGAGATCAGCAAGCAACTGGCCACCGTGCAGGGAATTGAAGACCTGGGCGTCATCCGGAATATTGGTCAGCCCGAATTACGGATTGAGCTGGATGAGCAGAAACTGGCTGTATATGGCGTTGATAAGTCCGATGCAGAAGCGGTGATCGAAATGGCCATTGGTGGTAAGGCTGCTACCCAGATTTATGAAGGTGAACGGAAATTTGACCTGCGTATCCGGTATGACAAGGGGTTCCGGTCGAATGAAGAGCAAATCGGCCGGTTGATGGTGCCTACCGACAAAGGCATGATTCCGATCAAGGAAATTGCCCGGGTATATACCCAGACCGGTCCGATCCTGATTTACCGGGAAGGCAATCAGCGGTACGGAGCCGTTAAGTTTTCGGTCCGTGGCCGTGATATGGGGAGCGCCGTTGCTGAAGCGCAGCAGAAAGTAGCGCAGCATGTAAAACTGCTACAGGGATACAACATCAAGTGGGCGGGTGATTTTGAAAACCAGCAGCGGGCAACGCTCCGCCTGGAGCAGGTCGTCCCGATCAGTCTGCTGGGTATTTTCTTTATTCTGTTCGTTTTGTTCGGTAATGTCAAAGATGCCGGCCTGGTTTTACTGAACGTTCCGTTTGCCATCATCGGCGGTATTGCTGCCTTGCTGGTAACCCATGTAAACTTCAGTATTTCGGCGGGTATCGGTTTCATCGCGTTGTTTGGGATCTGTATCCAGAACGGGGTTATTCTGATTTCGGTCTTTAAGAAAAACCTGCATAACCGCATGACGCTGGATGAGTCCATCAAACAAGGGGTTATTTCGCGGGTGCGGCCGGTGGTTATGACGGCCATGATGGCAGCCATTGGTCTGATACCGGCCGCGATTTCGACCGGTATCGGTTCCGAAACCTCTAAACCGTTGGCCATTGTCGTTATCGGCGGGTTGATAACGGCTACGGTATTGACCTTATTTATCTTCCCGCTCTTGTTTTATGTCTTTTATCGTGGCAAAGCCACAAACCTCGGATAGGGTTTCCGGGTTGAGGTTTAGGGAGCGGTTCAGGCTCCTTAAACCTCAATTTTACTATTGTGAAACTCATTTTGCGTACACAGGTTGCCCGACCGTTGCCAGAGGTATGGGCTGGTTTTGACCGGACATTGTTTGATAAGCTTAGCCCGCCTTTCCCGCCCGTTGATGTGATTCGTTTTGATGGTTGCCTGACTGGCGACCAGGTTCAGCTGGAGCTGAATTTTTTGCTTTTCAAACAACGCTGGGACAGCCTGATTGTTGACCAGCAATCAACGCCGGATGAGATCTTCTTTATTGACGAAGGAACACGGTTACCTTTCTTCCTTCGGTACTGGCGCCACCGCCACCGGCTGGTAAGATCGGGTAACGGAACGGTTATCATTGACGACATTACATTTCGAACACCGAGCCGCTTTACCGATTTTTTAATGTTACCGATCCTGTGGCTACAGTTTTTGTATCGGAAGCCGGTATATAAACATGTTTTCAATTGATGGAGGTACGACATCATTGATAAAACTGCGTTGAGGGTGCTAATAAAAAAGTGAGCAGTTGCCGGAAAATCATTTGTAAACTCCGGAAACTGCTCTATATTTATTTTATAAACACCTAATTAGTAGATCTTTATGCGAAGACCGTGTACTTTATTACTGTATTTAGTAAGCGTCTGGATGATCCTGCTTTCCACACGGGCAACGGGTCAAAGTGTGCCGGTAAACACACCGGCGAATGCCACTATCTGTATTGGACAACCGGTTTCAATTACGATTAACTGCCCGGTTGATTACAATAAACCATCCTCAATTACGGTGCTACGCGGAAGTTCAGGCTTTATAATACCTGCTCCACCGGCCAGTACTGACGGATTTCAATACATAAACCCGGCTGTCGGTGTAGGTACCCTGATCTGGAAGTCGACAAATAATCCGGGTTCGTATCAGTTCAGAACGAGCTGTCGGAGCAATGCGACAACTTCGCCCAGAGTAACGGCTGTTTCGTACATAACAGTCTTACCTACTCCGTCGCTGAGCATTGCCGCATCGGAGCCATGTGGCCAGGGACCCGTTTCTCTCTCTGCAATTGGTTGTGAGAACGGGGCTGTGAAATGGTCAACCGGTGAAATAAGTGCCGTTCTGAACCTGAGCGCAGTTAATAGCAGCATGACGTATTCAGCCACCTGCACCGTTGGCTCCGGTTGTGTGGCAACGGCTAGGCGGACCATCGGTCCGAAACCAAGTGTAACGCTGGCGCCGGGTAACCTGACGGTTTGTACCGGAGAAAAAATAAACCTGACCGCCAGGTCAGAAACGGGTACCAGCTATCGCTGGAACACCGGCGCTACTACTTCAAGTATCAGTGTATCGGCGACAGGCAGCTATCAGGTAGCTGTGACGGATAGCCGTGGCTGTTCAACATCCGCTACGGCCAGTATCGTTGTTGAGCAGCCGGTTTCGGTAACAATAACTCCACAGTCATTAACACTTTGTGAAGGGCAGACAGCTATTCTGACAGCCTTAGGACCCTCCAATATCAGCACCTATAAGTGGAGTACCGGGGCTACGTCTGAGACAATTGTTGCCGGTAAAACCGGTACCTATGCTGTAGAAGTTAAAAGTGAAGGTGGCTGCTCGGCACGCGTATCTACCACGATAACGGTGCTTCCCCGGCTGACAATCAGATCGTCGGCTACTGCCGTTTGTGCCAACCAAAACGTGACCCTGGCGGCTACCGGCTGTGAGAAAACAAAACTGATCTGGAGCACCGGTGCCACCGGCACAGAACTTGTTGTGCGGCCATCACAGACGACCGTTATTTCGGCGACCTGTCTGAGCAGCTTGTGTTCGGTCAATAATACAGCTTCTACAACCGTGACTGTGGTATCGCCGCCCGCTTCGCCAACCATTACGGGTAGTCAGACAGCTTGCTTCGGCGGAGTGATCTCATTGTCAGCTGTTTGTGAGACCGGTACAGCACTTTGGAATGGTGCGTCTAAAGACGGGGTATTTGTCGGAACCGCTTCCCGGGCCGGGGTCCTTATCTACATGGCTATCTGTACGAATGCCGTTAACTGTGCAAGTACGTCAATATACAGCGTTACGGTGGCGGCTCCTCCGGTGATTACGGCCTCACCAAATGTAGCCGTATGTGTGGGCGAACCGCTGACGCTGACGGCAAGCTGCTCAACAGGAGAGGTTGTCTGGAATAATGCCGTTGCGGGAAGCCGTTTTGTGGTAAACACGTCGGTGGCAGGTATTAATACCATTTCGATCAGTTGCAGCAATGCCGCCGGCTGTTCTAATCAGGTTGTAAGGCAGGTGTCAATCGGCTCTCTGTCAAGCTTCTCGCTGGTGAATACCGGTACATATCCTGCCGCTGGTTCCACGCTGATTGCCGATGTTCCGGAGTCGTTTTTATACATTGCGCCAAGTCTGCCCGCATCGGTAGCCCTTGTCGGATCGGTCTGCGGAAACGGAGGCGAGTTCAGTTATTCAATTGCCAGGGCCGGTGCTTCTTCGGCTCCGGTGATTTACCGGCAACAGAATACAACATTGACGGTCCCTGGTTCAGCAACCGGTATGCCGGCACTGGGCGCAGGACGGTATGTTGTTACAATTATGACACCGACGGGCCTGCGGGTGATCAATTTTACGATTGCGGGCAGCGGCGCCGGCCGGACAGCAACCCCTGAAGCGACTGAAGCAGAGCTATCGGTGCGTGTGATCGGCAACCCCGTGGTGAACGATGCTGAAATTATCGTCGACGGGGCTGAGGGCAAAACGCTGAATCTGTTCCTGTCCGATATGCAGGGCCGTGCGGTTCATACGTTTACGCAGGAAGATGCGCCTGCATCGTTCCGTTACCGGCTGCCGATGAGCGGGCAGTTATCCGGAATGTATATTCTGAAGGCCGTTACGGATACAAAACAGAAAAGTATCCGTATTCTGAAAGGAAACTAATTATTTGCCGTAACAGGAAAGCCCTCATGATGAACCCGTGAGGGCTTTCCTGTTTTCAGAAAGACAGTGTTCGGCTATCAAAATTCCCTTTTTCCTGTATTTTTGTGGATACTGCTCTTTCAAACAACTAAATGAAACGACCAAACATTACTACACGTATCTTTCTGGGAATGGTGTTGGGTATTCTTATCGGATACTTTTTCCCGGCAACGGATTCCGGTTTTTCCGGTACCGATCTGAATATTCTGTCTAAGGTTTTCCTGCGGCTGATTAAAATGATTATCGGCCCGCTGGTTTTCTCGACACTGGTAGTCGGGATCGCCAAACTGGGTGACTTCAAGGCAGTTGGCCGGATTGGTCTGAAAACGCTGGGCTATTTTTATTTTGCCACCATCCTGTCGCTGATCGTTGGTTTGCTGGTCGTTAATGTAATGAAGCCAGGTGAGGTGATGCAATTGCCGCTGCCTGCCAAAGGGACTGATACCGGTATCGAAGCTAAAAAACTGACGTTCGAAAACTTCATTACCCACATTTTTCCGACGAGCTTTATTGAATCACTGGCAACGAATGAAATTCTTCAGATTGTTGTCTTCAGTATTTTCTTCGGCATTGCAGTAGGTGCTATCGGCGATCAGGGCAAGATTGTGGTGAAGGCGCTGGATGCCATCTCACACGTTATGTTCAAGGTAACGGGCTATGTGATGGGCTTTGCGCCGTTCGGGGTACTGGGGGCTATTGCAGCAGTAGTTGCCAAACAAGGCCTTGGCATCTTGCTGGGCTATGCTTACCTGATCCTTTGCTTTTTCGGTGGCTTGTTCTTCTTTCTGTTTGTCGTCCTCTGGGCGATCTGTGCCGTCAACGGGATACCGTATCTCAAATTACTGGGGTATGTCAAGAATGCCGTAATTCTGTCGTTCAGTACGGCCAGTTCGGAAGCCTCGTTTCCGCAGACGATTGAGGCGCTTAAAAAATTCGGTTGTTCAGAACGGATTATTTCGTTTGTGTTGCCGCTGGGGTATTCCTTCAACCTGGATGGGTCGATGCTGTACATGACCTTTGCCACAGCCTTTATTGCGCAGGCTTATGGCGTGCCACTCGACGCGCAGCAACAGATTACGATGATGCTGACGCTGATGATCACCTCTAAGGGAATTGCCGGTGTACCGCGGGCTTCGCTGGTTATTATTGCCGGTACTATGGCTTTGTTTAACCTCCCGATCGAAGGACTGGCCTTACTGCTGGGTATCGACCAGGTACTTGATATGGGCCGTTCGGCAACGAGCGTGGCCGGTAACGCCGTAGCTACTGCCGTTATCTCTAAGTGGGAGGGCGAATGGCATCCTGAAGCCGTTCAGGAAGACGTCGCTGTATAAAAACAAGCTCGTTGGCTTGCGAATGTAAGGGGTAATCTGTATGTTAAAGTCTTTTAATCAGTTATTTAACGAACCCTACCCCTTACCTCCATGGCACAGCCAGCAATTCTGGAGTCCGAACTGGCTCCTTATTTCACAACGAAAGCCCCTTTTCAGTTTCCGGTTAATTTTCGCGAAGGATTCGTGAAGTACTGGCCGGTCGTTTCGCTCATTCTTTTATTACTGGCGATTCCCGGCTTACTGGTATTTTTCGGCATCGGCGCGGCGTTTCTACCGGTAGCTGCCGCCGCAGGCGTAGGGCTTCTTTATACGGTTGCGATGATTGTCAGTCTGGCAGGGGCCATACTGGCCGCTATGGCGCTTCCCGGTTTATTTAACCGCAGGCGGCAGGGCTGGGTATTCAGCTACTATGGTCAATTACTGAGTCTGGCGAGCAGTGTATTTTCCATCAGCCTGTTAGGCATTATCCTGGGGCTTTTGTTTCTGATGCTGCTTTTTCAGGTTCGGGATTACTATAATTAACCGGAATGAGCTATCCGGTAGCCACAGCCAAGGCGGTTGTGGCTATTTTTTTTGCCATTTGTGGAAGCCCGCGGCGCTTTATCCTTAAAAGGTTGCGGTTTGTGGCCTGCATTCTGTAGCTTGCTGGTATAATGCATATTTTACAAACCTAAACGTTACGGTTCTGCATGAACATTTTGGAGACGCATCACATTGTCAAGCAGTATGCCCAACACCGGGCACTCGATGATGTCAGCCTGAACGTACCCCGTGGATGTATTTTTGGATTACTCGGCCCGAACGGCGCCGGCAAAACATCGCTTATCCGGATTATCAACCAGATTACCGGTCCTGACGAAGGCGATGTCTTATTCCTGGGCGAACGCCTGAAGCCGGACCATATCCGCCGGATCGGTTATCTGCCGGAAGAGCGCGGGCTCTACAAAAAGATGAAAGTGGGTGAGCAACTGCTTTATCTGGCCCAGCTGAAAGGCCTGAGCGAGAAACAGGCGATGGAAAAACTGAAAGTCTGGTTTATTAAGTTTGACATCAAGACGTGGTGGAACAAAAATGTGGAGGACCTCTCAAAAGGCATGCAGCAAAAAATTCAGTTTGTTGCGACCGTGCTGCACGAACCCGATCTGATTATTCTGGATGAGCCCTTCAGTGGTTTCGACCCGATCAATGCCAACCTGATCAAGGACGAAATCCTGGAGCTGAAACAAAAAGGCAGTACCATTATTTTCTCGACCCACCGCATGGAATCGGTTGAAGAGCTGTGTGACCACATTGCCCTCATTAACCGCTCCAAAAAAATACTTGACGGACCAAAACTAACGATCAAAGAGCAGTTCAAAACCCATACCTATCACGTCGACTACCAGGGAACCATTGACGGGTTGCCGGAGCAGTTTACCTTGCTGGACAGTAAAACAACCGAAGATGGGTTTACACGGACAAATATCCGGATTCCGGCAGAGGCGCAAGTAAATGACCTGATCCGCCTTTTGCTTGACCGGGTGATGGTCCGGTCGTTCGGGGAAAATATCCCGAGTATGAATGATATTTTCATCAAAGCCGTCGGCGAAGTTCCAACCACTTAATCCTGCTACGACATGAATACAATTTTCTTAGTACTTAAACGTGAATACCTGGTCCGGGTCCGGAAAAAGTCATTCATCATCATGACCATTCTCGGGCCATTACTGTCCTTTGGTTTTTACGCGATGATGATCTTCCTGGCGGTCAGTTCGGTAGACGAAAAAAAGATTGAAGTGATTGATGCCAGCGGGATGTTTAAGGGCAAAATTCCGTCGACTGAGACCTATAAATTCTCCTATCCTGAGGTTGCGTTTGCGGATGCCAAAAAGAACTTTCTCGACAGTAAATATGACGTGTTGGCCTATATACCGGCTGATATCATGAAAAACCCTAAAGGCATTCAGTTGTATGCCGAAAAAGGGGTGAGCTACGAAATTAAGAGCGAAATTGAAAAGGCCGTTGAGCGCGAAATTGAGAACATCAAACTGACGCAGGCAGGCATTACGCGCAAAGTACTGGAGGAAGCGAAAGTGAGCGTAGACTCTGATACCATCAGCCTGAATGAGGAGGGTGAAAAGGAAAGCAGTACCGGAGCGGCGACCGCTGTCGGGGGGATTTGTGCCTTTGTATTGTACATCACTATGATGATTTACGGTACGCAGGTCATGCGCAGCATTACCGAAGAAAAGACAAACCGTATTGTTGAGGTAATTATCTCATCGATTAAGCCTTTCCAGCTTATGCTTGGCAAAATTCTGGGTGTTGCCATGGTTGGCTTAACGCAGTTTTTGCTCTGGATTTTATTAACTGTCGGTTTATTCACGATTGCGCCCGGTATTATGGAGAAGCGGGCCGAAGTAGCCGCCAGCGTTTCCACACAGGTAACCCCGGATGGAACGTCTGCTAAGGGCGGAAAGAAGGCAACGGTTGTGCAGGCCGATAATCCGGTAACAAAAGTGATGAAGGCTGTTGGTACGCTGAATCTGCCGTTGATTATCGGTTGTTTTCTCTTCTATTACCTGGGGGGCTATTTGCTTTATAGCGCCTTGTTTGGAGCCATAGGAGCAGCAGTAGATAACGAAGCCGATACACAGCAGTTTGTCTTCCCGATTATGCTGCCAATCATTTTTTCATTTGGTATTGCCCAGTTTGTACTGCGCGATCCGGATGGTGGTCTGGCTTTCTGGGCGTCGATGATTCCCTTTACCTCACCGATTGTGATGATGGTCCGGGTGCCGCTGGGGGTGCCGGTCTGGGAACTTGCCTTGTCGATGGTGTTGCTGGTGCTGGGCTTTATCGGAACCATCTGGCTGGCATCCCGTATCTACCGCGTCGGTATCCTGATGTACGGTAAGAAGCCAACCTTCAAGGAAATGTCGAAGTGGCTTTTTTATAAAGGTTAATTCGTGAAAAAGCCCGGCCATTGTGTGCCGGGCTTTTTCCGTTAAAGGCCTTCTTCCCGTTGAATCTGTAGAACCAGGTCTTCAGTCACGTTAAAATCTTCGGCGATCTCGGCGGGTGTTAGTTTGCCACGCTGCAGCGCCCGGATAATGCTTTGGCGGATGGCCAGTGCTTTGCCCTTTTCAATTCCCTGTTGTAGTCCCTGTTCAATTCCCTTTTCAATTCCCTGTTGTAGTCCTTGTTCAATTCCCTGTTCAATCCCCTGTTGTATTCCCTTTTCAATTCCTTGTTCAATTCCTTGTTGCAGGCCTTGTTCAATTCCCTGTTGCAGGCCTTTTTCCAGGCCGCGTGCCAGTCCTTTTTCTTCAGCATCTTCGATGTTTGTTTTCCAGACATCACGCTCGATAACCTGATTTTCGATTGCCTTAATATAGTCAATCCGATCCTGATGGCTCAGGTTATCAAATTCAAGCTTTGCCTGAACCAGCGACAACCCTTTCGCGCGGGAACCGGGCTTTACTTTATTGTTTTTCAGATAGTAAATCCATTCATCCAGCGTGTCTTTAGCCAGGTCGTTGAAATGGTTGACTTTCAGAATGTAATATTCAGGATAGATATCGTAAACGTTCTGGATCGAAAAACTTTTTTGCTGTCGTGACGATAAGCCGAGTGTATCGCCGGTATGTAGCCCTTTGAATTCGGTTTTCCCGTGATATACATAATCCTCCCCTTGTCCGAGGTTAAAGTAGATAATGTTGATTGAATACACTTTCTTTATCTGATGATACTCTTCGCCCAGATTAAAGTGTTCAACAACCGCTTTGGAAGTGGCAAACAACATCCTGAAAAAATAGTCTTTTTCGCTGTCTGCCTGTAGCTCAATAATGATAAGCTGCCCTTTCGAATTGATGGCCAGCATATCGACGCGGTTAAATTTCAGGCGGGCCATATCCTGATTGCTTTCGCTCTCCAGAATCTGCTCAATTTTTATGTCTTCGCGCAGTAACTCTGAAAGAAAGCCTTCTAAAATGCCGAAGTTGGATTTCTGGCGCAGCAGCCGTTTCATGGCCCAGTCGAAGCGGATCAGATTTTTTGCCATAGCGGAAGCGTGGTAGGTACACGACAAAAGTAGCGAAAAAACGGCCGTTGGCATCAGCTGAATTTATCGAGTGCCTGAATTTGAGCCAGATACTCCGTTGGCAATAACGCTCTTTGTACCCACTTCCGGAGGCCCAATCCGTTCAGGATACCGTATAGGCCAATGGTATAACTTAACAAAGGCTTTTGGGGTAAGTGCAGTAGATGGTGAACCCGTTGCGGAACCAGCAGGGCCTGTGCCTGCCGGAGCAGGTTATAGCGCCAGTCGCCCAGTTCCTCCCGATACCGGAGAAATAACTGATCAGTATACGCAGAGTGCTCCAGGTCCTGTTGCAGGTGCTTCTGGCGGTCGATTGTCCAGTCGGCATAACGGGTTGGTAAATCCGGAATGTTCATCCCTTTGCCAACCTGATAAAACGTATAAAAAAGATCCTGCTGTTCTGCTGGTGTCAGCGGGCGGTGCAGTAGCCGGAAAGCCCGTTCTGAATAGTCAATCAGCATATACAGGACATCCCGGTAGGCCCAGTCAGGAATGGAATAACCACGGTTTTTTTCTACTCCTGCATGGATAGCGCTCATGCGTGATACGGTGTGGTGTGCGTGAGTCGTATCCGCAAAAACAATAGCCTGCGCATACTGGACCGTAGAAAACAAACGGCCGATCGGGTCGGCAGGCAGCCGGCCGGTATAAAACAACCAGTCGACGGCCCGATTGAGGGCAAATTCAGCAGCGGAGCCGGCAAAAATCAGTAATACGACATCAGCATCACCCCAAATCTGCCTCACAATCGAGTCGGGGCGTACAAAATAGCGTTCCATGTTATTTGTTGTTGACACAAGATGGTTCCGCTACGTTAACGCCCGCCGGCCGGCTTTAGTACGGTAATAATCCGATTACCGAAACCTCCTCATAATCGGTGTAGGTTGGTTGCGGATCGGGCTCGTACAGCGTCAGGATGGGAACGTGCGGTTTAAATGCAAGTTTACGGGTTACACTTGTATTCAGAATAACATCAAGCAACGATTTTTGGTGCGGAATAGTCACCAGCAGGTCCACATGATGTGTGTCCAGATACTGGTTAATACCATGCTCGATGTGGTCGTCGTGAATGATATAGGGGTCAACCGATTCTGCCTGCAGGAAGTTGGCGATCCGGTTGCGCTGTTGATCAATCTCTTCGCTGGTCAGCTTGTTGGCTTTATTCGTAACCGTCAATAGGGTAAGCCGGGCACCTTTGGCTTTCAGGATTTCCTTCAGGGGCAGCAGCGTTTCCATATCATTGATTGAGGTAACCGTAACTGCCAGAACAATCTCTTTAACTGGCCTGAGTTGTGTAAAGGCGGGCACAATGAGCACATTCGTCCGGCAATCACGGATTACGCCGGTGGCGGTGCTGCCCAGTAGCTGGCTGGCGTGTTTACCGCTGGCACCGACTACCAGAAAATCGGCAGGTTCCTGGCTCAGCAGGCGTTCGGCGGTACTGACAGGTTCGCCAAGGCTGGCCGTAGTATGATAGGCGTGAAAATCCGGAATGGGTTGTTTGGTGATTTCGGCCAGCAACTCGTCCAGCTGTGCTTTAGCCGCATCGTCTTCGGCCTGGAGCATGGCCGCTGTACCATACGTCAGGTCTGCCAGAGCAGGATACGTATTGACAATCTGAAACTCAGCAGCCGTCTGATCGAACAGCATTTGGGCAAAATAGATCGCTTTTTTAGAGGTGTCTGAGAAATCGGTCAGAAACAGGATCTTTTTCATGGCCTTTACCTTTTTCGTTGAAGTTGGATCGTCAGTTTACGTGGCTGACGGACAGACGTAAAGGTAGCTGCCATGTTGCCGTTCCGGCATGACCGGTATCAGCGTCGGGCGTGAGGGGGCGTAGGTGCCGACCTGTTTGTTACAGTTTCAGTACCACAAATTCAACCCGTCGGTTCAGGCGCTTGTTTTCTTCGGAGTCGTTAGGGGCAACGGGCTTTGTATCGCCATATCCCTTGTATTGCAGGCGCTCGTCCCGGATACCGCTATTGGCCAGATAATTGGCAATCACCTTCGCGCGGTTTTGTGAAAGAAGCTTGTTCAGTTGCCGGTCGCCGACGTTATCGGTATGGCCGGCAATTTCAATAACCAGTTTAGGGTTGCCCTGTAACGTTTTCAGCAGTTTATTGAGCTGTGTATAGGATTCGGGACGCAGAATATAGCTGCTTTGGTCAAAATAGACATTGTCCAGCCGGATTGCTTTATTGACCTGAAGATCGCTGAATACCGAATCCTGCTTTTCCATCAGGGCAATGTGTTCGTACAGACCGCAGGTATCGCAGGCAATGAGTAAGGTTTCTTCTGTTTCGTAATATCCTTTGACGCGCGTGGTTACAACCAGCGTATCGGTTTTGGTCAGAATCAGCGAGAACGAATTGCCGGGCTTGCTGACACCCTGAAACGTTTTCTTGCCTAAAACGGCCTGAACAGCGTATTGAGCCTCCAGCTCTTTCTGCGTTTTTTCGTCAACGGCTTTAATGGTGACCGTCGTCGGGTCGGAAACCTTTTTAATCATTTTCTGGCCGAAAGCCACAGTACCAAGGCAAATGAGGAGCAGAGAAAGAAGCGTTTTCATCTGAAAGAAGCGTAAAAATCAATGGGTCAAGAGACTGTCATTTCGCTTTTGAATCCGTTCGTCTGTCAGTTGATGTTCCCGCAACATTCCGATAATGATCAGGTATTGGGCGGCCGCGTAGGTAAACATGACCAGTAAGGGAGCCAGAGGAACACGGAAAACAAATTTGTTCAGGGCAATCACCGTGTCTGATAGAATGAACAATACCGCCCCCAGACTCACACGCCAGAAACTGCCGGTCAGCACGGCCCCTAACCGGGCTGATGCTGAAACCCCCATGCTGCTGATACAGATTACGTATAAAACCACCGGCATCCACAAAGGCTGTAAAGCGCTGTTGGCGTCAAAAACGGAGCGCAGGTAAACAACAAAGGCTCCGCTGTAGATCACAAATGGCAGCGCATGACTCAGCCACTTTAGCCCGGTGATTGTATGGCCGTTTTCGCGGACAGACCGGAAAAAAGCGATGATATAACATAACTGCATCACCAAAAAGGATGCCAAACCCGGCACGAAAAGGTCTCGTTTGGGAATCATCAGAAAAATATCGCCGCCGAGGGCAAAGAACATACCCGCAAGCAGCCAGCGCAGACTGGCAAACATGGTCAGGAGCGGACGATGTTGCCAGACGAAGACCATGAGCGAAATCATGATAAGCGGCTTAAAGCCGAAATGCATCCACGCAATATCAAGCAGATCTCCACTGATTTCAATACCGGTAATGGCCCAGAAAACCGGAAAAAGAAGGTTGGTAGAACGCACAGTTAGAAAAGTTCAGGTAAAACGCTTCTAATGTAAACATTCTTTTCTTAATATTTCATCTTAGATCAATTATTGAAAAAATGACCGACTGTTTTTGTAAACGTCGTGTGGGTATGAGCAAATGCGTTCACTTTTCGCCAGAGGTCATACCGGGCGTCGTCGGACAGGTACCAGCCCAGTGGTAAGGGAACACCGGTTTTACGGTCGAGCTGAATAATGTGATAAGGCACTTCCGGCTGGTAATTATGCAGCAGGTTTTCGGTCAGATTGGATACGGTGCCTGATTTACGCTGGTTGGCATTCATCGACGCCACAATGGGAATAAGCCAGTCGAAATACGAGTCAGAAACATCGCACTCCTCGTCGATGAGGGTGTTTTTGAGGTATAAAACCACGGGCTGAATCGTAAACGGGCGCCCGGGGTTTTGGTTGAACTGCTGAATATCGGGAGTAATGGCGGTCAGGATGGATAAAGCGGTTTCAAGGCCCGTGTTATCCCAGTAACCTCCATCGACCACATGACCGAAAGGCCGGCCATCCGGATAGGTGATCAGGCCGCCGGACGAGAGCCAGGGAAAACGGGCGGTCAGTGAGGCGGCCGTTTTTATCGGAATATCACGCCGCGTAATGCCATAAATATCAACAACATCACGGAAATACTGAGAGTCGAGCTGTAGGTTGCTCAAAATGCCTTTCTGACCACTTTCGGTAATGACGGCGTTTAGAAAAAGACTGGGGTGGTCAAGTGAGTCAGCCGCAGACCAGAGGGAGAGAAACGGTTTATCGAGCGAATGAAGCTGCAGATGCTGGTAGTAGGAGGCACTCCAGGCGTCTTCCAGCCAGTTGCTCCGGTTAAACTGCCGTACCGGAAAAGGAAGGACCTTTTGCAGGGTTTCATGGAAAAGTAAAGCGCCCATGACCGGCGACAGAAAATCGTCGTTGGTTGCCTGCCGGAACTGCCGGTACCGTACCGGGGTTACCCTCGGCACATCCCGGCGGAAAGTAGTCAGGAACGTTGCGCCTACGCCACCGCCCGAGACGCCGCTGAACGCAAAAATCTGCTTGTAAAAGCCGGGAATAAGCGAGTCGAGCTGTTGAATAACGCCGGTAGTCCAGTTCAGGCTCCGGATACCACCGCCTTCGGTAGCGATAATAAAGACCGGCATCGTGTCGGTTGGCCATGCCGCGCGGTGACTCACCCATTGGCGCAGGTGCTTGTGAATGCCTGGCCGCATCAGACCGGCCTCTGCGCCGGAATGTGCGTCGGTTATCCCCGCAAGTGGCTGCCCTTTAACGTGCGAAACCGGAAGCACCATGGCCGACTGCCTGACCGACTGCTTTATCGGATTTGCTTCCGTAAACCGGAGCAGGGTATGGTCGTTGAAGTAGCTGCAAATGACAATCCAGAGCGTTAACAAAAGCAGTACGGGCCGCGTCGGCCGGTTGAGGTAGGTCAGGTAGCTGACAAGTGGTGTGAGCCAGGTAAACGCAATCAGCAGAATGCCGACCGGACCGGCCTGCCAGATTACGGGCCACCGGTCCGGAAAAAAGATGAGTAGCAGCCAGATGGCAAAATTGATAATCAGCAGGGCATAGCATACCCTTGAGTAGCTGTCAGAAAGCCGCCAGATATCGCGCCAGTGGCGGCGATCGGGCTTAAACAGAAACGGATCGAAACGGATACCCGGCAGTACTTTGCGCAGGAGTTGCCGGTGGTAGGTAAACCAGAGACCTAGTCCGATGGTCAGTCCATAAAACCAGGCGACGTAGAAAATATGCCTGTTATCAGTGTCGGCAAAGGCCAGACTAACCAGTAAGGGGGGTAACAAACCGAGAATCGGCGGAATCTGGGCAATGAAGTCGCTCAGGCGTTCGCGTTCACGGCGGGATTCATGCCGCGGAAAGCGGTGAAATGTATCCAGTAACTTGGGGCCACGCACATCGGCCAGCGACAACAGCAGCCGGCCGCAATACCACAGACTGACACCCCAGGCAACGGTAAAGCAGGTCATGGTCAGAAACGGAATATTGGTCAGCAGATTGGGCTCACTGGCATTAATGGATCGGAAAACGTCCTGTACCTGAGGCCCGCCCGACAGCAGTGCGTAGGCCAGCAAGAGCAGAATCAGGTGCGTCAGCAAATGGCGCAGAACGGCCCATGCATAAATGATAAAATACTGCACCGAGATAATCGACCGGCGCAATGACCGTATGACTATCATGGCTTACTGTGTTTGGGTATAATGAACGGTGAAGCATAGCGCCGACTGGCTATATGCGCTTCGGTATAACTTACTTTTCATAACGTTGCCGGTCAGGAGGCTGATACTTACCTCTATAACCAGCAAGGCTATGGCAGATGTTTAAAAACTTATCTGGCAGTGATCAGGCATACACCGGTTGGGGAAGGGCCTGGAACAAATACCCTCGCTCGGCAAAATGAGACAACATACGCGGCAGCGTGTACCGCATATTCGGCCAGGCTTTCCAGCTGTCATGAAAGACAACAATGGAGCCCGGTTCGGTATATTGAATGGTTTTCCGTAAACAGGTTTCCGGGGTCATCGACTGATCAAAATCGCCGGTCAGGACATCCCACATCACGACGGCATAGTGATCAAGCAACTGAGCGGCCTGGCTTTTTTTGATTCGTCCATAAGGTGGCCGGAAAAACGGGGTATCAAAGCCGATTTCCTGTTGGCAGCGTTGTATATTTTCAAGATAGGTCACATCTTCATTCTTCCATCCGTTAAGATGGTTAAACGTGTGGTTCCCAATATAATGACCTGCTTCAATTACCTTATAGAAAATTTCGCGGTGCTTACGTACATTATCGCCAATGCAGAAAAAGGTAGCCTGCGCGGCATATTTGTCAAGTTGCTCCAGTACAAATTCCGTGACCTCGGGAATGGGGCCATCATCAAAAGTCAGGTAAATAACCGGTTCTGAATCATCGGATTTCCACCAGAAGTCCGGATAGATTGTCCGGAGCAGACAATTGGATTTGTGCAAAAAGAATGACAAGGCAATTCGTGGTCTGTGATGCCTGACGGTGATAAGGATACGGTTCTTTTGAGTACCGTTTCTCCCGTCAGGTATCAGTTAAGTTTTCTTCCTTTCCATTGATACCCTTTTCCCTGAGCGGCCAATCCGAAAAAAACAACGTAAAAAGGATAGACCAGTGCCGTTAAAAAGATGGCTGGCACCAATGATTTTTTTTGTAAAAAAAGAAGAATTTGCCGTAAGAACAAAAACTCCGGAAAAACCTTTAGCAACAGGATCAAAACGAACCCGGAACCGGTGATTGATCCGGTCAGCCAGCATGCCAGCGCCATAAGCGGAGCCAGGTTACACAAAAAGACAAATACCGCCAGAACCGACGGCCAGCGGCTCTGATAAGCCTGCCATTTACTGGCCCAGCGTCGCCGCTGGTTGTAAAAAGCAGTAAGTGACTGATGCGCGGCTGTTAAAACTATAGCATCCGGGCTTTTCAGAAAACGAACCCCCGTAGGATACCGGCCGGCAATTTTATGCATCAGGAACTCATCGTCGCCCGATGCCAGATGATCGACACCGGCAAACCCGTTTACTTCGTAAAAAACGGCTTTTTCATAACAAAGGTTTGCGCCGTTACACATGGTAGGAGCACCGGCATGGAGCGTTGTTGCTCCGGAACCGATCAGGCTGGCAAATTCGACGGTTTGCAGGGCCGTAAATAACCGGCCTGTAAACGATCCGGCGGGCGGAAGAAACGATACCGGCCCACTGATTAGTTTAGCACCGGTTTGCCGGTAGAAGGCGGCAAAACTGCCCAGCCAGCCGGGGCCCACCCGGCAGTCGCCGTCGGTAGTAACGATGAGGTCGCCTGTTGCCAGCCGGATGCTTTGGGTAATGGCCCGTTTTTTAGGGGAAGCAGCCCCGATCTCCTGTAAGGGTAGCAGGGTGAGCGGAAAAGAGGCGTCAGGCACAAATGCCTGCACAATGGCAGCCGTTGAATCCGTGGAGGCATCATCGGCCACAATGACCTCAAAATGCCGGTATGTCTGCCGGTCGAGGTCGGCGAGCAGCTCAGCGATCTGTCCGGCTTCATTCCGGACCGGAATGATGACCGACAGGCGGGGGAGGGGCGGATCCGGTAGCCCGACGTATAGACCCGCAGGTATACGTAACCAGATGATCCATAGTACACTGGTAAAAAGAGCATACAGGCAGGCGATAAAAAGGAATATGAACGTCATAAAGCAGTTTTCATAGGCAGTAAGCAGTATCAGCAGGCAGAATACGCCGGAGCACAGCCGCCGATATTTGGCCGGAACGGTACAGAATCGGCCCGGAAATCGTTACTTTGCATAAAAGAAACCAGCCAACATGAGTGAATCGGCCAATAAGACGAACGTAGCTGCGTCATCTACAGAAAAAATAATTCTTGGCGTTGACCCCGGAACCCAGGTAGCCGGTTATGGCGTGGTTTTGATCCGGGGCAATGAGATGACCATGTTGCAATACGGCGTCATTAAACTCAGCAAATATACGACCTATCAGCTGAAGCTTCAGAAATTACACGAAACCATCATCCGCCTGATCGACGAATATGCGCCGGATGAGATGGCGATTGAAGACCCGTTTTTCGGGAAGAATGTGCAGGCCATGCTGAAGCTGGGCCGGGCCCAGGGGGTGGTGATGGCGGCGGCATTGTCGCGCAATATCCCGATTGTTGAATACGCACCGCGCCGGATTAAACAGTCGGTCACCGGCAACGGCAATGCCAGTAAAGAGCAGGTCGCCCAGATGGTCGCGACGCTGTTACAAACCAGGCTTGAGCCTGAGTTTTTTGATGCCACAGATGCGCTGGCCATTGCCCTGTGTCACCATTTCCACGCAAATGCCTTGCCGACGCGTTCCACAAAACAAACCAGGAAGGGAGGGTGGGGCGCGTTTGTGAGCGAAAATCCTAATCGCATCTCTTAATACATAATTAAAGTGTTTCCGGCCACCATTCAGTTAAGCCAGGCATGTTTTCAGATATTGTGGCATAATATTTGACAACGTGCCCGGCCAGCTTCGTTATGAGGCCAAATGGCCTGAAAGTATGTTTAACATCATACGGATCGGGTGATAGTGGAAATAATATATAGACTTATGTTTGATAAGCGGTAACATATGCAATAATGTTACTGGATTGGCCCAATTCTTGTCCTTCAGGGAGGCATACTTGCTTATTCCTTTGCGGACAATTATGAGAAAAAATTATTTACGCTCACTTAGGTGGTGCTGTGGTTTACCTGTACGCATTTTTATAGCGTTGTTGGTAATACTCGGGGTATCCGGATTAACCCGGGCGCAAACCATTACAGGAACGGTTTATCGTGATTTTAATGGTGACGGTATAAAAGCGCCCGGAACTACGGCAACTACGTCAACGGCCGGGTATAATGAGACAGGCGTACCGGGTGTTCTTGTTACGGCCTATAACACATCAGGAGCCGTAGCGGCAACGGCCATAACCAGCAGCAATACCGCTACTATGGGAACGTATACGCTGACACTGGCTGCCGGTTCGTATCGTCTGGAGTTTACCGGTTTTCAGGCGGGCGACTTTGACGGCTTCAAGGGAAGCGGTACCGGTACCAGTGTTCAGTTTGTTACCGCGCCCGCAACAAATGCAAATCTTGCGCTGAATTATCCGGGCAATTATTGCCAGGGGAATCCCTTCCTGGTTACGTCGTGCTACACCAACGGTAACCCGAAAATCACGACAGGAACAAACCTCGCCCGGAACGATAACTGGCTTGTCGGCTGGAAGTATAACGGAAATCCTGAATTGCGGAACAACTATCTGGCGCAGGGTTCGGTTGGTGCTACCTGGGGACTTGCCTATCAGCGCAGTACACAGTCGTTATATGCAGCCGCGTTTATGAAGCGCCACTCCGGCTTTGGCGATGGAGGACCCGGACAGATTTATAAAATCCAGGTTGGTTCGCCGACAAGTGCAAGTATCACGTCCACAACTGTTACCCCGTTTGTGAACCTGACCGCATTGGGCATCAATGTAGGAACGGATCCGCGGACAACAACGGCTCCGGCGTCCTCAACACCGTCGGCCAACTATCTGTATCCCGACAAAACGGAGCCTAACTATGATGTCGCTGCGTTTGATCTGGTCGGAAAAATGTCAATCGGGGATATGGATATTTCGGATGACGACAAAACGATCTGGCTGGTCAATTTATCTGATCGGAATCTATACGAACTGCCGCTCGGGCCCAATGGCAGTCCTCCCACGACGTATACCATGCATACCCTTACGGCACCGGCCTGCGTCAGCGGTGTTTTCCGGCCATGGGCGGTTAAATACTATCGGGGTAAAGTATATGTCGGAGGGGTATGTACCGGTGAGAATACGACACCATCCTCAACGATTACCTCTCCTGCCAACGCATCTGTCTTGCAGGGGTACGTATATGTTCATGATCCGGCCGGGGCGCAAAGCAATTTTACGGAGGTGCTGACATTCCCGTTAAATTATCCGCGTGGGTTTGCTACCAAATCAGGAACGGCTGCCGGCGATGTAGGTTATGCGGCATGGCGTCCATGGGTTGATGCGTGGAGCGACATCGGCAGTGGTTTTATCAATATTTCGTATGAACAAACGGTTTATCCGCAGCCCATTCTGGCTGATATTGAGTTTGACACAAACGGTGAAATGATCATCGGTATGATGGACCGTTTCGGGCATCAGTCAGGGAACGCAAACTATGCACCGGTGCCGGGAACAACGGCTGTCTACGAAGGCGTTTCGGCGGGCGATATCCTGCGGGCGGGCCGTAATGCCAACGGGAAGTATGCCATTGAGAGTAACGCTACGATTACCCATACGGCCTCAGACCGGGCAACCGCCATCACCTATAACTCAGGAGGTAAAAATCAGAGTCCTGGCCAGGGCCCCGGAAACGGTGAGTTTTACTGGCAGGATATGTATGACAAAACAACGGATATTAACGGGGGCGCTACCGGACACCAGGAAATTGTTCTGGGCGGGTTAGCTGTCTGGGCAGGGTCCGGGCAGGTGGCTGCTACAGCATTTGACCCTTACTCGGCGTTCCGCGCCGCAGGGGCCCGTTATTTTGATAACCAGGCGGGTGATGCCGATCAGGTCTATCAGGTATTGGGGCAGGATGCCGGTGACCCTAATAACCGCCCTGCCTCGTTTGGCAAGTCGGCCGGTTTAGGGGATCTGGAGTTATTATGTAATGAGGCGCCGGTCATGATCGGTAACCGCGTTTGGCATGACCAGGATAACGATGGTATTCAGGATCCGGGCGAACCGGCACTGGCAGGAGTGACCGTGACGCTGAAAGGACCCGGACTGGCTTCCGGCGGGGTATCTGTCACTACAAACAGCAGCGGCGAGTATTATTTTACAAACGCTGCGGGAACGGCGGCCACCGGTTTCCGGTATGGACTGGCCTTGACCAAAGGGGAGACATACTCCATCTGTTTCCCGGCCAGTGCCAGTGCGCTGGTATTAAGTACAAAACCCAACTCCGCAACCTCTGCTAACGGCGATGCCATTGATACAGACGCCGACAATGCCGGTATTATTAGCTTTGTGCTGGGCGATGCCGGTGAAAATAATTTTACCTACGACGCGGCGTTTGCTACTGTCCCGCCATGCTCCTTGTCGCTCGCTGTAACGCCGGGTACGTGCCAGTCGGCAACAAATACCTATGCTGTATCGGGGACATTAACGATTACCAACGGCCTGGCCCAGACACTGGTTATTGCAGACGACAGTCAGGCTACCAATGCGGTCAGTATTACAGTAACGGCAACGGCCAGTACAACGGCAGTCCCGTTCTCACTGACCGGCATTAAGAGTGGTACCGGCTTCCATACCATCACGGTAACGTCATCGGCTACGCTTTGCGGAACGACGGGTAAAACGTATACATCGCCGGGCGGTTGCCTCCTGGTTTGTCCGGATAACCTGCTCGTAAACGCCAGCTTTGAGCAAGGCCTGCCGTCTCCGCCGGTGGCAACTACAACCGTTACACCGCCGCCGTCCTGGACGGGTGGTTTAGCCGAAATGAATCCGACTACTAATTTTAACGCGCCGGACGGATATGCCTTTGCTTACACCACTGGCGCCAGTACATCCATGTGTCAGAGTGTATCGGCGAATGTCGGGTCAATTTATACGTTACGATTCTATGCCGGCGTTCATCAGGCCAACGGTCAGACCGTCACCCTGCAATTCCTGAACGGGTCATCGTTGGTTGGTTCGCCTAAGGCATTTACCATAACAAACCTGTTAAGCACGGGTAGCTTTGGCGGTCCCTATACGCTGGTGTCAGATGCAGCGCCTGCCGGTACAAATCTGATCCGCGTGTGTGCGGTCGGTACCGGAACAGGTGGTAATACAGATGCCAACCAGTGGGCGAAAGTCGATGCCATGTGTCTGACCGAAGAGAAAACCTGTCAGCTGGCATTATCTGTAACACCCGGAGCCTGTACGGTTGCTACCAATCAATATACGGTAAGCGGTACTGTTAGCCTGAGCAATAGCCCGGCTACGAGCCTGACCATTACAGATGGTGCGAAATCAACAGTAGTCAGCATCACCGCCGGTCAGTCAACGGCAACGTTCTCGCTGACGGGGTTGAGCTCAGGTAGCGGGAATCATACCGTTACCGTTATCTCGTCAGGAACTACCTGTGGGACCATAAGCCGTACGTATGCAGCACCGGCATCATGCTCGTGTGTCAGCATCGGTAGCATTGCACCGGTGACGGTTTGCCAGGGGCAGGCTGTTCCGCCGGTTTGTGTGACGGCCAACGCGAATCAGACGATTGAACTGGTGCTGTTCCCGCAGGCGGTTTCAAATCCTTATACAGCGAGTGGCGGGCTGCACGTAGCCGAAGCTCCGGTCATAAACGGGACTGCCTGTATTACCATGAGCTCAACAGCTGTACCGGCCAACACCGGAACAACATCCGCTACGTATGTGATGTATGCCTGCCTGAAGCCGATTCCGTCGGATCCGAACTGTCAGACAATTTCTTTGTCCTCAGCCGTGTTTACCGTATTGCCAAAACCAGCGTTGACCCTGGCTGCCGGTAATACGTTTGTGACCGCCGGAACACCGGTGAGCCTGTC
>NZ_MORL01000210.1 GCF_001870735.1 Arsenicibacter rosenii
GTAAGGTCAAATCAAGACTGTGGTTCCGGGCAAATCGGCGCTGATATTTTACGATATTCTCCAGCGTAAAGTTTTGGGTTTCGCCCAGTCTTCGGGAGCCGGAACCGAGCCTGTTGAGCGGTTCATACGTGGGACTATAGTTATAGGTCTTCGAATCGGTACGGGTATAACCTGCATTCAGTTTATAACTCAACCCATTTACAATGGAAACGTCGGCATAGGCATTGGTGAAGAGAATATTGGTGATGGATTTATTTGAATTCAGGATAGTACCCAACAGTGGATTGGCAACAAGACCCCAGTTTTGGGGCAATGGTGTCGGCGAAACGCCGTCTTCCAGATATAAACTCGCATAGGGACTTAAGTACGAGGTATTCTGCAGATTGGCTCGTACGCCTGAGTTATCACGGGAAGAATAACCAGAATTGATGCCTAATTTTAGCCAGTCTGTCGCCTGCACACTCAAGTTTAATCTACTGGACAACCGATTAAAATTATCTCCCCGAACCGGCGCTTTAGCGTCCGTATACGCCCCTGAGAAAAAATAACTTACGCGATCAGTTTTTCCGGACACACTAAGCTCATAATTGGACATAGGCGCTTTTTGCTTAATTGCCTGGAAAGGATCAATGGTTTTGCCGGCGGCAATGTTGGCTTGTTCTATGACCGAAAACGGAACGCTCCCCCCTTCGGCGGCTTCGGCATCGACGCGGGCAGCTAAGTATTGCCCGGCATTGCGGTAATCCGGAAGGTAGGCATAATCAGAAGCA
>NZ_MORL01000211.1 GCF_001870735.1 Arsenicibacter rosenii
ACCAGAGTAGATCAAGACTGGTTAGTAAGCCTTGAAAAAGAAGTTTACGGTAGCATTAGTCAGGAATACCTGGATATGTACGAGCTCTCGTATAAACTGGCCGTTAGCGAACGACAATTACATCGCAAAATATTGAATCTGGTTTTTTTGACACCAAATAAATACGTTCGTATACTTCGCCTGCATAAAGCAAAACAAATGATTGACAGCTATGTACAACAATCTGTGTCGCAAATTGCTTATGCTGTTGGTTATAAAGATGTTCATTATTTTTCAAAAATATTCACAGAACAATATAGCATTGCCCCAAAAAATCTCTTAGGCTTATTACGGTAACCCTGAATAGTGGATACATATCTGGCAGATTTGGCAGTGTATTTGGCAGAATATTCAGCATAGCTTAGCATACGTTTGTATAAATCAAATCAATACACATTATAAACCATTTATTATGAAACGGGTACTGTATTTTTTAGGCCATCTTAATGATAGAGATGTAGAATGGATGCTCCAGAACGGCAACAAATTAATGTTAGAAACCGGTGACCGGCTAATTAATAAAGGAGAAGCTATCGACAGTTTGTATATTGTCTTATCGGGGCAGTTGGTTGTTTGTACCAACAATAATTATAACGACTGTATCGCCAGGCTTGAAGCCGGTGAAGTAGTAGGTGAAATGTCTTTTCTTGAATCGCGTCCTCCTTCAGTTTCCGTCATTGTTACAGAACCTTCCGTTATTTACCAGATTTCCCGTGAAAAAATCAATG
>NZ_MORL01000212.1 GCF_001870735.1 Arsenicibacter rosenii
CTGGGAAAAGCCCTGGCGCCGGGCAGTCCTGGCCAGTTTGATGAGATTTATACGATAAACAACGCGCTTAACGGGCAGAAACGTATTGTTCATGCCAGCGGCCGGACGACTTTTGATAAGGATGGCATGTCGCTGTCAATTTCGGGTACTGCCCGCGACGTAACCATGCAGCAGGAACTGCAGCTGGCCTTAGAGAATGAAGTACAGAAGCGGACCGAAGAGCTATCGGCTACTAATGAGGCACTTACCGCTACCAATGAAAAGCTGCTTGAATCTACTGCTTTGCTGGTCCGGTCTAATGAAAACCTGCAAAAATTTGCCTACATCGCCAGCCATGATTTGCAGGAACCGCTGCGTAAGATTCAACAGTTCGGCGATCTGTTGAAAATGGGCCATGCTTCGTTGTCCGGAGAAGCGTTGACGTATGTAGAACGCATGCAGTCCGCAGCAAGCCGGATGTCCATGCTGATCAGGGATCTGCTGAGCTTTTCGCGGATTTCAACCCAACGGGAAGCCAGTGCTCCTGTAGCGCTCCGGAGCATCCTGGATACTGTATGCCAAACGTTAGAGTTAACCATCCAGCAAACCGGGGCCCGGATTCAGGTCGGCGCCCTGCCCGTTATTTCCGGAGATGCCTCCCAGCTGGAACAACTCTTTCAGAATCTGCTCTCTAATGCGCTGAAGTTTCGCAATGCCTCCGTTGTTCCGGTGATCTCAGTAAATGTAGAAATAATTGAGGCGGAGAATCTGCCT
>NZ_MORL01000213.1 GCF_001870735.1 Arsenicibacter rosenii
CTGGTAAGTAATTCCGTAAGCTGATTCCGGAAATAGGTAATGTATTCAGGTTTACCGTATTGGGGATGATTCCGGTCCCACGGCGACAAATATATGCCTAGCTTCAGCCCGTATTCTTTACAGGCATCGGCCATTTCACGTACGATGTCGCCTTTGCCGTTTTTCCATGGCGAGTTTTTGACGGAGTAATCGGTGTATTCCGACGGCCACAAACAAAAACCGCTATGGTGCTTGGCCGTAATAATGATTCCCTTCATGCCGGCTTCCTTGCAGATTCGGGCCCATTGCCGGCAATCCAGTTTTTCGGGGTTAAATATCTTCGGATCTTCGTTCCCAAAGCCCCATGCCATATCCGTGTAGGTGTTCACCGAAAAATGCACAAAGGCATAATATTCCATTTTTTGCCACCGGAGCTGATTCTCAGAAGGGAGCGGTCCAACTGGTTTTGGTTCGTTCTGCGAATAACCCACATAGGATGAAAGGCAGAAAAAGAAAATAGCAATGAGTCGTTGTTTCATTGTTTACGCAGACGTTTGACTTTCTATTTAGCCCATTCTTTTCCTTCGGGCGTTCTTCTCCACTCGAAATACGAATTCAGCACCTTCATGGCATCCTCGCTGGGAACAGAACCCATAAACGCCTTTTGCTGGAAATACATGACCGCGGGTTTTTTGGTCGAAAACGCCTCCCATTGCGGCACATTTCCACCATTCGGGTTGCCGTTTTTGGCAAAATTTGTCCAG
>NZ_MORL01000214.1 GCF_001870735.1 Arsenicibacter rosenii
AGTTTCTGGGATTCATCCATTTCTGAAAAACACATTATTCAATCAGCCCGCGACGCGGCCATTCACGACATTATTTCTGTTCGGAAAGATGGCTACGACAGTGCCGTTTCGGAAGGCGGAGCCAACTTTAGCGGTGGTCAGCGGCAACGTCTCGAAATTGCCAGGGCGTTGGCCACGAACCCCTCAATCCTGATTATGGATGAAGCCACCAGCGCGTTAGACCCGACGGCAGAAAAAACGGTGATGGACAATATTAAAAAGCGGGGTTGCACCTGCCTGATTGTTGCACACCGGCTCAGCACCATTATCGACTGCGATGAAATCATTGTCATGGAATATGGTAAAGTAGTAGAGCGGGGTACCCACCAGGAGCTGATGAAGAAAAACGGAGTATATGCTCACCTGATCGAAACGAAATAAACGATACTACGTCTATGTCAGCGATAAAAGAAAAACTATTTATCTGTGCCGAAAAGCCGATGGTTCTGGATCGCACAGACCGGTTCTGGATGGTATTATCCGGCGAAATCAACGTTTTCTATACCAGAATTGATCAACAGGGAAACTATACAAACAGACTTAAATTTTTATATACGGCGAAAAAAGGGGAAGTGTTGTTTAGCCTGTTAGCCCCGGAAGTCACCCATAATACCCGACTTGTTGCTTTTTCCGGCGAAGCCACATTACTGGCAATTGATAAAGCCGATCTGCTGAATGTCGATCATTTCTTTTTGAA
>NZ_MORL01000215.1 GCF_001870735.1 Arsenicibacter rosenii
GCGGAAGGAGCGCAAAACCAAGATCGAGTGTCTGACCTGGAATTACTGACAGAAGCCCTCCGGACGCGGGGGGCTTTTTGTTTTGCGTCCTTCCTGAGTCCTGATCATACCGCCAACTTCGGTACATGGCATCTTTTTTTACCGATCAGCAGATTCAGGCTGTTCTCAACAAATACATGCAGGAGGCCGAGCGGCTCTTTAAGCAGCGGGCACAGGCAGCCCGGCTGGAGCTCACCGGGGACCTGATCAATTCCTTCAAGACCGAAGCCGCTACCGCTGCCGACAACTTTGTCAGCGCCCGGCTGACGATGGCCGCGTATGCCCGCTTCAGGGACTTGCAGCGCATGAGCTACTTCCGCAGCCCGCCGCTGTCATCGATGGAGTACTTCGTGGAAAAAGTAGGGGTCGAAAAGTTTGCCTACGTACCCGGCTACGACAGCTTTTCCAAACCGGTCACCGAAATAAAAGCCATCAACCGTATTGCCTGGGGACTTAAAATGGCCCGCCACCGGTATCCCGATGTCAAGCGGGGTTACCGGGGTATCTATGCCGATCCCCTGCTGAAGGACGTACTGCCCAACTTGTTTTTCGACATCAAACAGCAGGCGGGTCTGACGGCCCTGCGCCAGCTTAAACTCATGTTCTCCTGATGGCACTTAATCTCAATGAAAAGGCCAGTCTCCAGGTCGATATCGACGGCCGCGGGGCGGCTAACGAACTGGCCCTGCTCAA
>NZ_MORL01000216.1 GCF_001870735.1 Arsenicibacter rosenii
TCCTGTAATAGATCATGAAGGGGAAAAAAGGCAATCATGGATTAAACAGCTACAGGATATTATTCGTCAGAACCTTGCCAATGAAGCTTTTTCAATTTATGTGTTAGCAGATATGGTAAATCTGAGTGAACGAAATTTACAGCGCCGGCTGAAGGCCTATACCGGCTTAACGCCAACACAGTTTATAAATGAGGTCCGACTTCAGGTAGCTTATGAATTATTTCAGCAAAAGCCACAAATGCAGGTAAAGCAGGTTGCCTATGCTGTAGGTTATCAGAAAGCTTCTTATTTTACAAAACTTTACCGTGAACGTTTCGGCGTATACCCGGGGACAAATAGCGCACAAGGAGATTTTTGAAAACCTATAAGGTAATGATATTTTGTGCGGCGAATACGTCAAAATACCCTTACCTGTTTGTTGGCGATTCGTCTTTCATGGCGTTGTTATCAGTACCGGTTAGTGGCTCTTTCTGGTATATGCACAAAAACATTAATCAATATAAAGCAATAAATACTGAATTTTTCTTCTTAACCGTAATAACCGCATTTTAATAGCTGAATTACTCAGATTCAGATCATTACTAATTTCTGCAATAGTACACATTTTAAAGTATTTCATCTTTATTAACTGCCGTTCTTCAAAAGAAAGGTGCAGCATAGCATGTGTCAGCTTAATATGTTCATCACCTTCATCATCATCTTTATTATAGCTGTCAACATCAATAA
>NZ_MORL01000217.1 GCF_001870735.1 Arsenicibacter rosenii
TCAGTCTGTTGCGGGTAGCCGCTAAGCCGGCTCCGTTGGTGCTGAGTGTGGTTAAAAACTGGCACCGGTACGTGGGGTCCTTTTCATGCTGAGCCGTGAGCGTTACTAAATCGGTGGGACACACCACGCCGACAACCCGTTTTATCCGTTTATCGCGTATTCCCGCTAACAGCGCTACGGTGCCGCCACGACTTCCGCCACGGACAGCGGTTCTGTTGACATCGGCACGGCTTTCGGTTTGACCGATCAGATTCAGAAACGCGATGGTATCGTCGGTCGCTCCGTCAAAGGCATCGCAGTGATCACCCTCCGAAAGCGGAGATGTATAAAGGGTGCCGTTGACAGTAAGGGCTAATGACTGACCCCGCAAAGCCGGAATAGCCAGGATAAACGGAGAGTCAGCCAGGGAGCTGTCGAGGGCCAGGGAAACAGCGTTGGTCGTTATGCCCAGGCCGAATCCATTGATCAATAGCCGGACCGGCAGGTGGCTGGTACCCTGCGGAACGAGCAGGGCGCCGTACTGGCTGAGACCGGCCACGGTGTAGGCCAGTATTTTGAGGGTAAATTTGCCGTTCAACAGTTTAGTTTCCTGAATAAGCTCATATCTGTCAGGCACTAAATTTCGTTTTTGCCAGCCGGTGCTGATCTCATTAAGTTCTGCCGGCGCCGGGACGGCAAATAATACCTGCCTGTCAGCCGGCGACAAGGTATCCTTTTTGGTAC
>NZ_MORL01000218.1 GCF_001870735.1 Arsenicibacter rosenii
AGACAGCACAAAAAAGGGGC
Organism: Arsenicibacter rosenii; assembly: GCF_001870735.1. Lineage (GTDB taxonomy): Bacteria > Bacteroidota > Bacteroidia > Cytophagales > Spirosomataceae > Arsenicibacter > Arsenicibacter rosenii. Next base: position 21 of record NZ_MORL01000218.1, read on the forward strand.
CGGAAGCTGCCCTCCGACCCCATGCTGCTGACAGGAACATTGCCTGTACTACGCATTCACTTTCATCCGGGATGGCCAAGCAGCTTACCGCCAGCCGCCTCCCAATGCCCGGTAAGCACTTACCATGGCATTCATTTGCTCCATTTTGGTTTCAATCAGCTCCATTCTCGACTCCAGAACGTCCCGCTGTGTAAGCAACACTTCCATATAATCGGCCCGGGCCGATGTGAATAACTTCAGCGCAATCGTCGTTGACTGAGTCAGGGCCTGTACCTGGTTGTTTTTCATGTTATAGCTCTTTTCGAGGTTATCCATGTTCGACACCTGGTTGGCGACTTCGATGTAGGCATTCAACACCGTTTTCTCATAGTTATAAACGGACTGAATCTGCTTTGCACTGGCATTTTTATACTCGGCCATAATCCGGTTTTTGTTAATCAGCGGCCCCATCAGGTCACCAGCCAGACCGGCAATGATCGACTCCGGTACGCTGGCCAGATACAACGGATTAAAAGCCATCAGACCAAGCGATGCCGACAGGTTGAGCGACGGATAGAATTCTGCTTTGGCCACGCTGATGTTCAGTTTGGCTGCCGCTACCTGCAGCTCGGCCTGACGAATGTCCGGCCGGTTTTCCAGCAGCTGAGCCGGTATACCCGCGCTGAGCTTCAGCGGCGACAGGTTGAAAAAGTTATCCGAACT
>NZ_MORL01000219.1 GCF_001870735.1 Arsenicibacter rosenii
TATTTTCGATCAAAATACATTTGTTCTTCTTTTGTTCTTTTTGTAATAACTATGCAATTTTGTCCATAAGTAATTGTTGATATATTTAGCGTATTCTGAACCTTGGAAAACTCCTGGTTAATCATGTCCTGGCAAATACTGATATTTTTCATTAAATTAAAATTCCCAATCTGGTATCCATATAATACGGCGTTGGGATGCCAATAATTAGTTTCTATATCTTCAATTATATATGTGCCACCTTCTTCGAGAAGATGTTCAAATAAATAGCAAAACGTATCAAACTGATGCTTAGGGTTATGACTACCATCATCGACAATTACTCTGGCAGACCCTAATTGATTTACAATTTTCTCTAAATCATTACGATTGGATTGATCAGCTTTAATCACCCTGCATCTGTCATTATAAACCATTTCAGTATTAATATCAATGCAAAAGAAATTACAGGCGGGAAAATATTCACACCACATTGCAACTGACTCTCCTGAGCCATAGCCAATTTCCAGTAGGTTGAATGCTTCATCCCGCATTTTGTCTAAAAAAGAAGGATAAAAAAAATGATAACCGTGATGGGTAACTTTATCAGTACCAGCCTTATAGCCTAGTTCAAGAAATGTAGGTTTCATCGTTTTATGGTTATTATAAATGTCTGTTTATGATAAAGCGTACTCAATAACTTCCTTCATTTGAAATTTTGCCATTGT
>NZ_MORL01000022.1 GCF_001870735.1 Arsenicibacter rosenii
AAGATTAACTATCTCGCAACTTGGATTAGTCTCTAATAGGAATTTATAAACGAAATAAAGAAACATTTCTTATATGATATATTATTGGTTTATAGTTTACTGATACTAAGTGCTTATGGTATAAAACCCCTGAAATGTAAAAAGCCTGCAAGTGTTAGCTTGCAGGCTTTTTTGGGGTTGGTTGCCCGAGAAGGATTCGAACCTCCACAAACAGAACCAAAATCTGTCGTCCTACCCTTAGACGATCGGGCAATCCTGAATTGCGAGTGCAAAGATAATGCACTTTTGTGTCATTTGTCAAGAATCCGGCCTAAAAAAATGTGTTTTCAGCCAGATTCCTGACCTTAACAAATTGATAACAAAAGGCTTATTGCCCGAAAAAAATTAAACACCAGCGGTTTCCGCTGCCGGCGAAATCTTCTTGACCAGCCCTTGTAAGACCTTTCCGGGGCCGCACTCGATGAATTGCGTCGCGCCATCGGCAACCATAGCTTCTACTGACTGTGTCCAGCGTACCGGTGCGGTCAGCTGAGCAATCAGGTTCGCTTTGATCGCTTCGACGTCTGTAGATGGCTGTGCGTTTACGTTCTGATAAACCGGGCACTTAGGCTGGCTAAAGGTTGTATCGGCAATGGCACGGGCCAGTTCTTCCCGGGCCGGTTCCATCAGTGGTGAGTGGAACGCACCGCCTACCTGCAATGGCAGAACGCGTTTCGCGCCGGCTTCTTTCAGTTTCTCACCCGCTATCCGGACACCTTCGAGGCTACCCGAGATGACCACCTGGCCCGGGCAGTTGAAGTTGGCCGGGACCACCACTTCGCCGGTGGCGGCCACTTCGGCGCAGATGGTTTCAATTTTATCGTCGGCCAGACCCAGAACCGCCGCCATCGTCGATGGCTGGAGTTCACAGGCTTTCTGCATCGCTGCCGCCCGCTGTGACACCAGTTTCAGGCCATCTTCAAACGAAAGCGCGCCTGCTGCGACCAAGGCCGAAAACTCACCCAGGGAGTGGCCTGCTACCATTTGTGCATCAAACGAATCGGTGGTCAGCGCCAGAGCGACCGAATGCAGGAAAATGGCGGGCTGGGTGACATTGGTTTGCTTCAGCTCTTCGTCGGTGCCTTCAAACATAACTTTTGTAAGGCTGAACCCCAGGATTTCGTCGGCTTTGTCGAACAGTTGACGGGCTTTTTCGGAGTTCTGGTATAAGTCCTGCCCCATTCCCTTAAACTGGGATCCCTGGCCCGGAAAAACGTATGCTTTCATACTTATATTTGAGGTAAAATGCATGCATTCATGCCCTTAGTGGATAAGATGCCATGCAAAGAGACAGCACAAAATAAGAGGGATTCAAAAACTAATCCAAAAGCGGCCGTTATTCGCCCTAGATAGTAACCAATAATTGATTTTATGTAACTAATTATGGATGGCTTACGTTGCTATAGTAAAGCAAAGTCCGATGTTTGTTTAAAGATTTTTTCAGAATATTAAACAAAAAAAATAAACAACCGGTTAGCCATTTAGTTTTTGGTAACTGTTTGTACCAATTTCAAATAAGTGCTCATAATTGCTAAAATAAGCATAGAAAGTTGGATGCATCGGGTTTGTGCTTTAGTTTTGGCACGCCTGTATAGGTAGTCAACCTGAAGGAGTTGCCTGAAGGATTAATTACAAACTTTTTCCGTATAAACTGTGCTTTACGCCGTATGTCTTGGGTAACACAAACGCTTTCCAGTTCCCTTGGTCGCAAGGTTATTATGTCGCTGACGGGGTTATTTTTATGTTCGTTCCTGATCGTTCACGTAGCAGGTAACCTCCAGTTGTTTAAGGGCGATGGCGGTCGCGCGTTCAATGAATATACCTACTTCATGACGCACAATCCGCTGATCATTACCGTTTCGTATCTGTTGTACACCTCAATCATTGTGCATGCTTCGATGGCGCTGATTCTGACGCGTCACAACCAGGATTCGCGTCCGGTGAAGTATGCGTACGCTAAGCCGGAAGCCAACAGCCCATGGTCGTCGCGGAATATGGGTGTGCTGGGTACTGTGCTGCTGATTTTTATCGTGCTGCACATGCGTACGTTCTGGTTCGAAATGCACTTTGGCAGTGTGCCGATGGCCGAGTATGACGGCAAGGAATACAAAGACCTCTATACTGTGGTCGTGGCTGCGTTCTCGCAGTTGTGGTACGTGGCAGTATATGTTGTGTGTATGATTGCGCTGGGCTATCACCTGGTGCATGGTTTCAAAAGCGGTTTCCAGACGCTGGGTATCCGCCACAAGAAATACACACCGCTGATTGAATTCCTGGGCACATTCGTGTTCGCCATTGTTATTCCGGCTTTGTTTGCCGTGATGCCAATTTACATGTATTTAAAAGTTAACGGGATTATTTAATGCAGGAATGATTGGGTGATTCACTCAATCGCTAATTCACTCATTAGCTTTATGAAACTGGAGTCAAAAATTCCTGAAGGGCCGCTCGCCGAAAAATGGGCACGGCACAAGTTCGGTCTGAAGCTGGTTAACCCGGCTAACAAACGTAAATATGAAATCATTGTAGTGGGTACGGGTCTGGCAGGCGCCTCAGCGGCAGCCTCTCTGGCCGAACTCGGCTACAATGTAAAAGCATTCTGCTTCCAGGATAGTCCGCGCCGGGCGCACTCTATCGCGGCACAGGGTGGTATCAATGCTGCTAAAAACTATCAGAATGATGGTGACAGTGTGTACCGGTTATTTTATGACACCGTTAAAGGCGGTGACTACCGGGCGCGCGAAGCCAACGTGCACCGGCTGGCCGAGGTCAGCGTCAATATCATTGACCAGTGTGTGGCACAAGGTGTTCCGTTTGCACGGGAGTACGGCGGATTGCTGTCGAACCGTTCATTCGGCGGGGCGCAGGTGTCCCGGACGTTCTATGCCCGTGGTCAGACCGGACAGCAACTGTTGCTGGGTGCTTATTCAGCACTGAGCCGCCAGGTAGCTACCGGTAAAGTGAAGATGTATACCCGTACTGAAATGCTTGACCTGGTGGTTGAAGGCGGCAAGGCACGGGGGATCATCACACGGAACCTGGTAACGGGTAAAATTGAATCGCACTCAGGTCATGCGGTATTGCTGTGTACGGGTGGATACGGTAACGTATTCTATTTGTCAACTAACGCAATGGGCTCGAACGTAACGGCGGCATGGCGCGCACACAAAAAAGGGGCGTTGTTTGGCAACCCTTGCTTTACGCAGATTCACCCAACCTGTATTCCGGTAAAAGGAAATTACCAGTCGAAGCTGACGCTGATGTCGGAATCGTTGCGTAACGACGGCCGTGTATGGGTGCCGAAAACGGTTGAAATGGCTGAGCAGGTGCGCAAAGGCCAGCTGAAACCAAGTGCTATCAAAGAAGAAGACCGTGACTACTTCCTGGAGCGCCGTTATCCGTCATTCGGTAACCTGGTGCCCCGCGACGTGGCTTCACGGAACGCAAAATACGTATGTGACGAGAACCGTGGTGTTGCTTCAACCGGCCTGGCCGTATTCCTTGATTTTGCCGATGCGATCAAGCGTGACGGTAAGAAAACGATTGAAGCTAAATACGGTAACCTCTTTGAGATGTACGAAAAGATTACCGACGATAACCCGTACGAAACGCCGATGATGATCTATCCGGCGGTTCACTATACCATGGGTGGTCTGTGGGTGGATTATAACCTGATGACGACCGTACCGGGTTGCTACGCCCTGGGTGAAGCCAACTTCTCGGATCACGGTGCAAACCGGCTCGGTGCTTCGGCACTGATGCAGGGGCTGGCTGATGGCTACTTCGTTATTCCTTACACAATCGGCGATTACCTGGCTACCATCGGGCCATCTGACAAACTGCCGGTAGACCATCCTGCGTTTAAACAGGCTGAAGCCGCAGTTAATGACCAGATCAAACACCTGATGTCGCTGAAAGGCAAGAAAACGGCCGAAGAAATTCACCGTGAACTGGGCCTGATCATGTGGGATTACTGCGGTATGTCGCGGAGTGCCGAGGGGCTGAAAAAAGCGAAAGGACTGATTCAGGAGCTGCGTAAAGAATTCTGGTCGAACATCCGGATTACGGGTGATGCCGACGAACTGAACCAGGCGCTTGAGCTGGCCGGTCGTGTTGCCGATTTCCTTGAACTGGGCGAACTGATGGTTGATGACGCCCTGAACCGGCAGGAATCATGCGGTGGTCACTTCCGGGAAGAATACCAGACAGAAGATGGCGAAGCACAGCGTGACGATGCGAACTTTGCGTACGTTGCTGCCTGGGAATACAAAGGCGAAAACCAGCCGGAAGTATTACACAAGGAAGAACTGGTGTTCGAAAACGTTAAACTGACTCAGCGTAGCTATAAATAAGTTATCGGCAGCCGGATCCGAAACGGCAGCCATCTGTTAATCGCAGAAGCCATGAAAATTAACTTACAAGTCTGGAGACAGAAAAATAGCAATACAGCGGGGAAAATGGTTGAGTACAAACTCGACAATATTTCACCGGATATGTCTTTCCTCGAAATGTTCGACGTCCTGAACGTTGAACTGATGCATAAAGGCGAAGAGCCTGTCGCGTTTGACCACGACTGCCGCGAAGGGATCTGCGGGATGTGCTCTATGTACATCAACGGTCGTGCACACGGTCCGCAGACAGGGGCTACGACTTGCCAGCTGCACATGCGTTCATTCAGCGATGGCGATACCATCGTTGTGGAGCCATGGCGCGCCCGGGCTTTCCCGGTTATCAAAGACCTTGTAGTCGACCGGACCGCATTTGATCGTGTGGTACAGGCGGGTGGTTATGTATCGGTTAACACCGGTTCGGCGCCGGATGCCAATGAAATTGCGATTTCGCGCGAGGTGGCCGAAGAAGCGATGGATGCGGCTCAGTGTATCGGTTGCGGGGCCTGCGTAGCGGCTTGTAAGAACGCATCGGCGATGCTGTTCGTAGCGGCTAAGGTTTCTCACCTGGCTGTGTTGCCGCAAGGGAAACCGGAACATCTGGCGCGTGCTGAGAAAATGGTGGCACAGATGGACGAAGAAGGCTTCGGTGCCTGCTCGTTTACGGGTGCCTGCTCGGTAGAGTGTCCGAAATCAATCTCACTGGATCACATTGCGCGTCTGAACCGCGAGTATCTGGGAGCCAAACTGTCGTCGACCAACGTATAGGCGTACAATATACAGTTATAAAAAAGGCGGGGAAAACTCATTTCCCCGCCTTTTCTTTTGCTTTGGTAGCCGGCTTATTCCTCAGCCAGCGTCCGTGAAATATTCATCCGGTAAACCCCGATAGCGGGCAGCGCTGCGGCTACTAAGCCAATCAGGACGGCCGCAACAAGAATAAACCATTCCTCGCGCAATACACCGAATGCAGCCAGATTATAATGGTATTGGCCCGCAACTGACGCCGAGAGCCCCCAAAGGCCCAGGCGGCTGAACAACAAGCCCAGTACAAAGCCAATCAGTGCCAGCACGAGTCCTTCGAGCAGCAGCATGCCGAATAGCTGGGTACGGGTAGCGCCCATCGACAGCATCAGCGCCATTTCGTATTTCCGTTCTTTCAGGGAGTTATACAACGATACAAATACGCTGATCCCGGCAATGATAATAATCGCCAGTGCCAGATACTGTAACGTATCCACTCCGACGCCCAGCAACTCAAATAACCGGTTAATTTCAATATTCGGTAAGGCTGCCTGTAATTTCGAGTTACTGTTGATGCCCCGCGCCAGCATCATACCCAGCGGGTTGCGGAACTGAATCAGCATGCTCGTAATTTCGCGGTGCTCTTCGTGCTCGTGGTCTTCTCCGGCCGCCGCCTCATGATCATGGTCTTCACCTTCAGCATGGGCCTCTTCGCCTTCGTGTTCGTCGTGGCCATGTTCGTGAATGGCCCAGATGCTTGATACGTTTGTCAGAATCAGCTGGTCGGCAACGGTATTGCTCGGGTTCAGTACCCCGACGACCTTGTATTTTTTATCGGCATGTTCTTCACCTTCGGCATCCAGACCGTGCGAACCGGCGAAGGTATCACCGATTTTTAGGCCTGTCGCTTCGGCAACCCGTACGCCGATCACACACTCCATATCTTCGCGGAAAAGCTGTCCCTGACCAACCGTCGCTTCAAAATGATCAAGGTACTTTTTGGTGGTACCTACGATGCGGAACGACCGGTAATTATCGCCCATTGACAGCGGAATCGCCGTTTTGATCATCGGGTTGCGGGTGAGCCGCTCGGCTTCGTCCAGCGGAATATTGCCTACCGGTGCGTCGATCTGGTAAATACTCGACAGAATCAGCTGAAGGGGGCTGCCTTTTGCGCCAAGCACCATGTCGATGCCTTTGATATTTTTCTTAAACTGATCATCGAGCTGTTTATTCAGCAACAGCAGTAACGAAATGATGGTAATCCCCAGTGTCATCAGCAGGCCGCTAAGAAAGCTGCTGAGGGGTTTGTCTTTCAGGTTGCTCCAACTGATTCGAAAAAGATTCATACCGCAGTGTGTGCGTAAAAGATAGATTGTTGATAAAAGCAGGGTTGCCGTTACAAATCTAGCCGAAAATGATGGCTCACAATATTAAATCGCTTCTTTAGATAAAGCCGGTGCGCATCATATCGGGCCGGCGCGTGTCCGGAGTCGAGGGTGACGCAGGTGCAACCCAGCGTGCGGGCTTCGTCAATGACAAAATCGAGGAGGGCGTTGGCATAGCCTTTTCCCCGGGCTTCCGGCAATGTCGACAGGTCGTCGATATACAGCGTTTTTCCGCTGTAAAGCAGATTCATGATTCGGTAGCTGATTGCAGCCGGTACGGTGCCTTCGTCATCGACAAAAGCCAGATGAAAGCCTTCCTGTTGCTGTAGCTGCACCTGTGGTACAATCTGTTCAGGCGATAGATGGGGGCGCAGGGCCAGAATAGCCGGTATACACCGTTCGATATCGGCAGGGGTAAGGGCTTTCCGGATCATAATCGTTCGCGGATGGTTTTAAGCATCTCTTCACCGCCTTTGGCCAGCAGGCTTTCGGCCAGTTGCTGCCCCAGCTGTTCGGCTTCGGCAGGCGGGGCACTGAATGTTTCGCGCAACACCTGCTGACCATCCAGGCTAATGATGCCGCCGGTCAGTTCAATGGCATCGCCGTTCCATTGTGCGAGACCAAATACCGGAATGCTGCAACCGCCTTCCAGACGGCGTAAAAACGCGCGTTCGGCTTTCAGGCAGGCCTCGGTGGGTTCGTGGTTGGTGAGCTGGCGTATCTGCTGTTGTTTCTCCGGGGAGAGCGTGCCGGCAATTTCAATCGCCACGCTGCCCTGGCCAACGGCTGTCGTGAACTCATGTAAGGGCAAGTGCTCTGCGATCAGGTCGTCGTACTGCATCCGGTGAACCCCCGCAAAGGCAAGCAGTAAGGCATCACACTGCCCTTCGTCGAGTTTGCGGAGCCGCGTTTGCAGGTTACCGCGCATGTCGACCACCTTAATATGCGGGCAAAAATGCTTGAGCATGGCCACGCGGCGTGTAGATGAGGTGCCGATAACAAAGGCCTGCCCGCTGGTCAGCGACAGGTGTTTATTACGGCTCACGAGTACATCGTTTACCTGCTCACGCTCTGTAAACGCAAGTATGTGTAAATCGGCCGCTAAGGAAGACTGCAGGTCTTTGGCACTGTGTACGGCAATATCGATGCTGCCGTCGCGCAGCTGATCTTCCAGTTCCTGGGTAAAAACGCCTTTGCTGCCAATTTTCGACAGTGACCGGTCCAGAATCTGATCGCCTTTGGTTTCAATCAGGACCAGCTCTGAAGTGAGGCCGCCCTGCTGTAAAAGGGATTGAATGTATTCGGCTTGCCAGAGGGCCAGCCGGCTGGCTCTCGTTCCAATTTTAATATGCATGCTTTGTTGTTTTTTCAGGTTATTAGGCTACCTTGTGGTTACAAAAGTTTACCCCACCTGATTTTACGCTTAAACGCAGAAAATGAGTCAGTTCCGCGAATATCAATTCGGTTTATATCAAAAAGATTCCGGATTGGTAACGGGTTAATCCGGTTGCCGATCCGGAATCCGAGCTGAATGCCGGCGGCCTGCATGGCGTCCTGCATCTGCTGACGGGCAGCCGGTTTTTTGGGCCGGCCCCCATACGGATAGGCAAACGCACTAACCATCGGTAATGCCATCTCCTGCGCTGCCTGTTTGTTTTCGGTCAGATCATTACGGATACCATCCACATCAGTATGTTTATAATTGATATGCCGGTGAGAATGATAGGCCAGTGAAATTAAGGAAGACGTTAAACCTTTCAATTGTTCTGCCGTCAAAAGGTTGTCGGCCACAAACGATGGCGCATCCCTGTCCCACGCGTTTACATCGCCGACATAGGCGGTCGGGACAAAAATAGTCGCCGGTGTCGGATGTTCTTTGAGGATTGGCAGTGCATAGGTCAGATTGTTCGCATATGCGTCATCAAACGTAATCAGTACCGGACGTTTGGGAAGCGAAGAGCGCTGGTCCCGGGCATAGGCCAATAAATCGGGCATGGTAATGACCGAATAGCCGTTGGTATGCAGGTATTGCAACTGCTGCCGTAGCTGTTCTGGTGTTACGGTAAGCATGTCCGTATGTGCGGGGTCCACTTTGTGGTACATGAGCACCCGGAGCCCTTTTTGTCGTTTGTGGAGGATTAGCCCCACTATCACCACAAAAAGCAACACGGCGAGCAATATGATCCACATGGACATTTTGGACGTTTTTTTTCGGTAAGTGGCAAAAATACGCCAAAACGTCGCATTTAGCCATTTTTTTGATGAATTTTCCTGACAGCCTGACTGTTAGGAATGGTGAGAAGCCAATCGGCACGACATTTGAATAATTATAATCAGAACAGTAAACGACAGATACCATGAAAGCCATCGAAAATGTATTCAGCGGAACAGGTGGGCAGATCGATTTGCTTAATACGCTTTATGGCGGCTCAAGCATGACGACGATGGATGTTCAGCGCGAGGAAGATCGCCTGGTCATCACCCTGTCGGCTCCCGGCGTAAAAGCCACTGCTTTTAACGTCCTGGTTGAAGGAAACAAATTAGTGATTTATACACTGCTGGTCAGTAATTCTCATTTTCAGGAGGACGACGGCTCAGAGGATGCCATTCCGCAACGGCTGGCGGTCCCGATGTTCCTGCGCGTTCTGGACATTCCGGATTTTGTAAATGCTGATCAAATTGAAGCCTTGTACGAAGAAGGCAATGTAATGGTGCACCTTCCGTTTAAAAACGAAGAACAACTGCACCGCCGCATTAATATCAAAGATTTATTCTAAATGGAGTGCTCCGGAACGGTTGGCATCGGATTTTGATATTCGCCTGAAAATCATGCGTGAACCTTCGGAATATTATCTTCCCGTATTCGGGACATACTAGTCCCGTCGACATATATAAAAAGGCCGTTTCTCCGGAAACGGCCTTTTGTTTTGTCAGGCGTCGTAGCTCAGTACAGGCGCCAGCCATCGTTCAGCATCTTCGATACTCATCTGTTTGCGGTGAGCGTAGTCAATCACCTGATCCTTCGTGATTTTACCAACGGCAAAATACTTGGATTCAGGATGGCTGAAATAGAATCCGCTCACCGATGAAGCCGGATACATGGCAAAGCTTTCTGTCAGCTCAATGCCAATCTGGTTGGCGTCGAGGAGTTCAAACAGGGTTGCCTTTTCGGTATGATCCGGACAGGCCGGATAGCCCGGAGCGGGCCGGATTCCCTGATAGTTTTCTTTAATCAGTTCATCATTCGAGAATTGTTCCTGTGGCGCATAGCCCCAGAATTCTTTCCGTACCCGCTCGTGCATCAATTCGGCGAAGGCTTCGGCCAGCCGGTCGGCCAGCGCTTTCACCATGATGCTGTTGTAATCGTCGTGGTCGCGGTCATATTTGTCAAGCAGAGCTTCGATGCCGATCCCCGCCGTTACGGCAAACCCGCCGATGTAATCTTCACGGCAGCTGTCGAGCGGCGCAATGTAGTCGGCCAGGCTGATGTTTGGCAGACCGGGTGCCTTTTGATTCTGCTGGCGCAGGAAATGCAGCACCGCTTTGGTATCATAAACCAGCTCACCGGCTTCTTTGGGCGTTACGGCCAGCTGACCGCTCAGTTTATACTCAATGTGCCGGTGTGAGCCGTGGCGTTCGCATTGCGTTTCATGAACAATCTCCTCAAACTCATGGAGCAGTACATCATCCTCGGTCGCATTGGCCGGGTAGAAACCGACAACGGCTTTGGCGGTCAGGAGCTTCTTGCTGATGATTTCATTCAGCAGGGCATTCGCATCATCGAACAGTTTACGGGCCTCAACACCGACGGTTGCATCATCGAAAATTTTCGGGTATTTGCCATGCAGCTGCCACGTCTGGAAAAACGGCGTCCAGTCGATGTATCTGGCAATTTCAGCCAGTGAATAGTCGTGGAAGTACCGATTGCCGAGAAACACAGGTTTCACGGGGTTAAAGTTTTTCCAGTCAATCACGGTGCGGTTTGCGCGGGCTTTATCAATCGTCAGTGAATTCTTTTCTTTCTGCCGTTTGGCGTGGTCCTCGCGGATACGGACATACTCGGCCTTGATCTCCTTAAAGATGTCTTCACGGATCACCATATCCTGACTGGTTAGCCGGCCGGCCACCGGCACACTCCGGCTGGCATCCAGGACATGGATAACCGGCCCCGAATAGTGCGGGTCAATTTTTACGGCCGTGTGAATGCGTGAGGTGGTAGCCCCGCCGATCAGCAACGGAATCGTAAAACCCTGCCGCTCCATTTCCTTGGCAACGCCCACCATTTCGTCGAGCGACGGCGTAATCAGCCCGCTTAATCCAATGATGTCGACGTTTTGCTTACGGGCTTCTTCCAGAATTTTCTGGGTAGCTACCATCACACCAAGGTCAATGATCTCGTAGTTATTACACCCTAATACGACACCGACGATGTTTTTGCCGATGTCGTGTACGTCGCCTTTTACGGTGGCTAACAGGACTTTACCGGCCGCTGCTGCCCCGCCTTCCTTCTCGGCTTCGATATACGGAGTCAGGTATGCTACGGCTTTTTTCATGACGCGTGCCGATTTAACCACCTGCGGCAGGAACATTTTCCCTTCGCCGAAGAGGTCACCGACCACATTCATACCATCCATCAGCGGGCCTTCGATCACATCCAGCGGACGTTTTACCTGCTGCCGGATTTCTTCTACGTCTTCGTCGATGAAATCGGTAATGCCTTTCACCAGCGCATGTTTCAGCCGGTCGCGGACCGGTTCGTTACGCCAGCCATTGTCCTGTACGATTTCTTTGCCTTTTGCCTTAACGGTTTCGGCAAACGTCACCAGCCGTTCGGTGGCATCATCGCGGCGGTTCAGGATAACGTCTTCAACGCGCTCCAGCAAATCGGCCGGGATGGTGTCGTAAACGGCCAGCTGCCCGGCGTTGACAATGCCCATATCCATGCCGGCTTTGATGGCATAATACAGGAAAACCGAGTGCATGGCCTCGCGGACTACCTCGTTGCCACGGAACGAGAACGAGATATTGGATACCCCGCCCGACACTTTGGCCAGGGGCAGATTTTCCTTAATCCAGCGGGTCGCGTTGATGAAGTCAACAGCGTAATTGTTGTGTTCGTCGATACCTGTCGCTACCGTCAGGATATTCGGGTCAAAAATGATATCCTGCGGCAGAAAATGTACCTTATCGACCAGAATCCGGTAGGCGCGTTCGCAGATTTCGATCCGGCGTTCGTAGTTATCGGCCTGACCGGCTTCATCAAACGCCATCACAATCACGGCGGCTCCGTAGCGTTTCACCAGATTGGCCCGCTCGATAAACATCTCTTCGCCTTCTTTCAGCGAGATGGAGTTAACGATGGCTTTTCCCTGTACGCATTTCAGACCGGCTTCGATCACTTCCCACTTCGAGGAGTCGATCATAATCGGAACGCGGGCAATATCCGGCTCGGCGGCAATCAGGTTCAGGAAGGTGGTCATCGCTTCGACGGAGTCGAGCATGCCCTCGTCCATGTTTATATCGATCACCTGCGCGCCGTTCTCTACCTGCTGACGGGCAACTGATAAGGCCGCATCATAGTCACCCGATTTAATCAGGCGGGCAAACGCTTTGGACCCGGTTACGTTCGTCCGTTCGCCGATGTTAACGAAATTGGTATTTTCGGTAATCTTCAACGGCTCCAGACCGCTGAGCTTCTGATACGGTTCCGGCTGCGGAAACGGCCGTGGCTGGTAGCGGGAGGCCACCTCGGCAATGGCCGCAATGTGGTCGGGTGTCGATCCGCAGCAACCACCAATGATATTAATGAAGCCCGATTGAATAAAGTCTTCGACCTGCGCTGCCATGCTGGCCGGGGTTTCGTCATACTCGCCGAATTCGTTTGGCAGACCAGCGTTCGGATAAGCAGAGACAAAAAACGGGGCTTCTTTGGCAAGCGTCTGAATATACGGACGCATCAGTTCGGCACCGAGCGCACAGTTGAGTCCCACGCTCAGCAAGGGCAGGTGTGAAACTGAGTACAGGAAGGCCTCCGTCGTCTGTCCGGAAAGCGTCCGGCCCGATGCATCGGTAATCGTTCCCGATACCATGATCGGCAGCGGCCTCTGTCCTTTGTCGGCAAAATATTTGTCAATGGCGAACAGGGCCGCCTTGGCATTCAGGGTATCAAAAATGGTTTCAACGAGCAGAATATCCGATCCGCCTTCGACCAGACCGGCTACTTGCTCGTAATAGGCATCGACCAGCTGATCGAACGTAACGGCGCGATACCCCGGATTGTTGACATCCGGCGACAGGCTGGCCGTACGGTTGGTTGGGCCCATAGCACCGGCTACAAACCGCGGCCTTTCCGGATTCTGTTGGGTATAGGCAACCGTAACTTCTTTGGCAATGCGTGCTGATTCGTAGTTCAGTTCATACGCCAGCGCCTCCATATGGTAGTCGGCCATGGCGATGGTCGTTCCACTGAAGGTATTGGTTTCGATAATGTCGGACCCGGCGTCCAGATATTGCCGATGGATTTCCTGAATAATCGCCGGTTGTGTCAGCGACAGGAGATCATTGTTGCCTTTCAGATCGTGAGGCCAATCCGAAAAACGTTTGCCCCGATAGTCGGCTTCTGTCAGGTTGTACCGTTGAATCATCGTACCCATGGCGCCATCGAGTACGAGAATACGGTTTTGCAGGAGTTCGTTAATCTTCTTCAAAACGGCATTTGTCATTAACCCGTCTGCTAAAGGCAGCGGGTGTGGTGAAGCTAGCATTTCAGGCTTAACAGAAAGGGCGGGAGCGTAGCGCAACTTATCTGTCCCCATCGGCTGGGGTGGAACGTAGCACCGTTTTTTTTAGCAAAAAGCGTGCAGACAATAATCAATTATCAGGGCTTATTGGTTATTGTTCAGACACGTTGTGCCAAAAAAGGGTTGCTAAGACTTCGTTGGGTCCGGTCCCTCGGTCTTTCTTGATAAGCAATTCTGCAAAAGTACACAGTGTAAGCGTCATAGCCAAAAATAGACTACTTTTGGAGCTTCGTAAAAGGTTAATACCTTTATCACTTCACGATTTATGAAAATTGCAGCCATTGATATCGGGTCTAACGCGGCCCGTCTCCAGATTTCAAACGTTCTGCACAACGGCGATGTCATCAGCTTTAAAAAGGTCGAATACGTCCGCTTTCCGCTGCGGTTAGGGCATGATGTATTCACGTTCGGGGCGTTGACAGAAGAGAGCGAAGCGCGTACGACCAAACTCATGCAGGTGTATAAGCTGTTGATGGAACTGCACGAAGTAGAAGCCTACATGGCCTGTGCCACATCGGCCATGCGGGAATCGGAAAACGGCCCTGAGGTGGCCGAGCGTATTTTAGCGTTGACCGGCATCAAAATTCATATTATTGACGGCAAACGGGAAGCCGAACTGATTAATAACGTAGTCGTACAGGCACTGGATAACCGTCAGTTTCTGCACATCGATGTCGGTGGAGGCAGTACCGAGCTGAACCTCTACCAGAACCGTGAAAAGATCAATTCCCGTTCGTTCAAGATCGGGTCGGTCCGGCTGCTGGAAGGGAAAGAGTCTAAAGGCGCGTGGCGGTCGATGCACGAGTGGATTGAGGAAAATGTTGACCGGTCGCAGGAGGTGATTGCGGTCGGAACGGGCGGCAACATCAGTAAGCTGTTCAACCTGGCGTCTAAGCACACTGAACTCTCGACCACTATCGATGAAATTGAGCGCATTAAGGACTACATCGCCCAATATAGCCTCGACGACCGGATCAACAAATTACGGCTTAACCCCGACCGGGCAGACGTGATTCTGCCGGCAGCCGAGATTTACCTGTCTGCTATGAAATGGGCCGGTGCCACCGAAATTGTTGTGCCGGATCTCGGATTAAAAGACGGACTTATTCAGCTGGCATACCAGCAGTTATGCAAAAAAAAGAAGTAGCCTGCTCTGGCATGACACTTGCTTGATACAACAAAGAACCCCGGCGATAGGATCACCGGGGTTTCTTCCGACATATTCTCTCTATTTACACTTTCTCTAGGCTTACCTGAATAAGCACCTCATCATTAGACGAAGGTTGACAGGTAGAGTAACAAGACTATCTGTAATATCTATTTTACATACCGTTTGTAGTTTCTGTGGCTAATGTAAGCAAATCTGGCTTTCCTTTTTTGTTTTTGCTGGTCTTTAGATGGTTACATGTCAGGTTCTTATGTTGTCCAATATTACAAAAACGACTCCTCCCGAATGTTAACTTCATTTGGGGCATCTGGTTTTTTGTATAATGATGACCGGCACCTGCGTATACAGGGAAACCAGGTATTTCATCATTTTTGTATCATAGACCAGCAGACCGGGCAACCGGTTGCACGCTGTACATTCTTTCAGCAATCATCCCGCTGGT
The DNA here is from genome assembly GCF_001870735.1 of Arsenicibacter rosenii. Taxonomy (GTDB): domain Bacteria; phylum Bacteroidota; class Bacteroidia; order Cytophagales; family Spirosomataceae; genus Arsenicibacter; species Arsenicibacter rosenii. The sequence goes on from NZ_MORL01000022.1 coordinate 14,970, forward strand.
ACAGTCCGTTTTCGGCTCCGTTCGGGTCGCTTGAATGTACCATTTTATTGCCGGGCCAAGTACTGGATGCTCTGATTGAACGAATCGAATCGGAGATGCGCACCCTGGCAATTGACGCGGTGTCAGTTAAACAACCGCCGGATTGTTATGCGCCCGAACAGACGACACTTTTTATGGAACGGTTGTTAAAAAAAGGCTTCCGGATTACGTCGGCTCCTGTAGTATATTATCTGCCGGTAACGTCTGATGATCTCCGTACACGCATGGCTGCTCAGGAGGTACGCCGGTTGCAGAAGTCCGAACGGGCGGGGTTTACCTTCCGGCAACTGACTGAACTGCAACCCGACCAGGTAATTGCCTACTGGCAGCAACGGCGGGCTGAGCAGCGATACCCGCTAACCATTGCTCCGGAACAACTGCGGCTTCTGCTAACCGAAATGCCTGACCGGTTTCCGGTTTTCGTGGTCGAGTCTGACGGAGAGTGGGCGGCTATGAGCGTTTGTGTACGGGTCAGTGCTTCCATTCTGTATCATTTCCTGCCGGTTGACACCGGGCGATACCGGAGCGTCAGCCCGATGGTCATGCTCATTCACGGCCTGTACCAGTATTGTCAGCAACAGGGTATTCGGTTGCTGGACCTTGGTGTTTCGCTGGATGATCACCGGCAGCCCAAACCGGGCTTGATTCGTTTTAAACGCAATATGGGCGGCCTCCCGTCGCCGAAGCTGAGCTTTGAAAAGTGGCTCTGACGGTGAACCATGCCCGTTTCCTGAATTTTCGCTTATTTTGTCTTATCAATCCAAACTAGCAGGGCAGCACGCTTGCATGATAGAGGTCATTTATAAGTCACTGAGTACCTGGTTAACCGATCTGGCTAACTCACTGATTTCGCTGTTAAAAATTCTTGTTCAATCATCGTTTCGGCTTCGTCTTCCTGCCCGGCAAAAAGCAGTATGCTCGGTTCTCGGGAATGGTCCTTCCCTGAATACCTCTCTGGAAAAAGACCTTGAGTTTATTCTGCAGACCGAAATAGTCTGTGTCAATAACTTTGCGCATTCGCCGTATTTCCTGCAATTAAAGCCGCAGGACTATGTCATCGCCGATCCGAATTACTTTGTTTTTACGGAGCAGACAACCGACCGTGACGATATCCGGCAGACGCTCGGGGTATTTCTGGCTTCGGTCGACTGGCCGATGTATCTGTATGTCCCCCGGTTTGCCAAAGGGTCGTACATCATGAATACGATTGAGGCGCGCAATCCCAATATCAAACCGGTATATTTTAACTATACCGTAATCAAGGGCTTCCGCTGGTTCCGGTTTCGGTTATACAAGGCCGGGCTAGGCATCGGGCAGTCGCAGACGGTGATTGTATCGGCCTTGTTTCTGATGCTGAGCCGGCAGTTCGACACGATTTACCTGTTCGGCGCTGACCAGTCATGGCACGAGCAAATCCGCATTGATGAGCAGAATCAGCTGCTGATGCAGCAGATGCATTTTTACGATAAGCCGAAAGATGTGGCGTATGTGCCGGTTTATGCCGATAAACACCGCACAAAAACCCATTCGATGGCTGATCAGTTTTTGTCGCTTCATAAGGCCTTCCGTGGCTATGAGGTCTTGCGGGAATACGCAGACTACCTCGGCGTTCGTTTGTTGAATGCCAGCAGCAAGAGTTATATCGACGCCCTGGAACGGGTGCAGTTAAAAAAGTCTAACGCAGCATCATAATCTATGCTTGATTTAAATAATAAGTCGATCCTGATTACCGGTGGCACCGGCTCATTCGGTAAGAAGTTCGTGGAAATGGTTTATAAGCGCTATCCGGACGTGCGGCGGGTGGTTATTTATTCGCGTGATGAGCTGAAACAGTTCGAAATGTCACAGCATTATCCGACATCGGTCTATAAGTCGATCCGCTTTTTCATCGGCGACGTGCGCGATGGTGAGCGTCTGAAACGGGCCTGCGAAGGCATTGACATCATTGTCCATGCGGCGGCACTAAAGCAGGTACCGGCTGCGGAGTACAACCCGATGGAGTGCATCAAAACAAACGTTTTTGGCGCTGAAAACGTGATCAATGCCGCGTTAGACAATGGCGTTAAGCGGGTCGTGGCCCTATCGACCGATAAGGCAGCCGCGCCGATCAACCTATACGGAGCCACAAAACTATGCTCGGATAAATTGTTTGTGGCAGCCAACAACATGAAAGGCAGCCGCGATCTGCGGTTCTCGGTGGTCCGGTACGGTAACGTAATCGGGTCGCGGGGGTCGGTGGTGCCGTTCTTCCTCGAAAAACGGAAAGAAGGCGTCTTGCCGATTACGCACAATGAAATGACCCGCTTCAACATCTCGCTGGAAGAAGGGGTAGAAATGGTACTCTATGCGCTGGAACAGGCGTGGGGCGGCGAAATCTTTGTACCAAAAATCCCGTCGTACCGCATTACGGATGTCGCTACGGCGATTGGTCCGGATTGCGAGCAGAAGCTGGTCGGTGTGCGGCCGGGTGAAAAACTGCACGAAGAGATGATTACCGAAACCGATTCGCTCAATACGATCGAAACGGACCGGTATTATGTCATTACCCCCTCAACGCCGATCTGGGAGGTAGAGGATTACCTGAAGGCCTTCAACGCAACACGCGTACCGATGGGCTTCAAATACAATTCCGGCACCAATACCGAGTGGCTGACCGTCGAACAACTGCGCGATCAGGTTCGCCGGCACGTAGATCCTGATTTTGTCGTTTAAGTGTATTTGTTTAGCTTTAGCTAAACTTCGATGGCCGTTTTTTCGTTAAAAAGAATAGATGCAATCAAGGCGAGGCAGGAAGTTGATGAGTTAGTCATTGATGGAATCGGTCAGTTAAAGGCATTTGAAAAAGAAATTAACGAAAAGCACGAGCGTTATAAAACAGAGCTGGAGATGCTATATGTATATATGGAGTTTGTGGCTCAAGGACAGTCCCTGAACGACACAAAATTCAGAGATATAACGCCTCATGGAGAAACCGTTAAGGAGTATGAGTTTAAATCAAAACATCTGAGAATATACGCAATCAAAAAGCCTAATGGAAAGATTGTCTTGCTAGGTGGATTGAAAACTACTCAAAAGGCTGATTTCAAGCGCTTTCGATCAATAAAAGAACAGTATTTAAACGCACAGAGACCATGACACGCGCAGAGTTATTGGAAAGTAAAGGGTATTGGATTGCTAAAGTCCAGCTAGACTTATATAATGAACTCGATGCCTACATGGAAGCAAATGGCCTGAACAGAACACAACTCGCAGAGCGGCTTGGGGTTACGAAAGGCTATATATCACAAGTATTGAATGGCGATTTTGATCATAAAATCAGTAAACTAGTTGATCTGGCCCTGATAATGGGTAAAGCTCCTGTAATCACATATCCGAAATTAATAGATGTGATCATTGCAGATGCAAATGAGGAAAATGAAGAAAGTATACTTCCTTTTCAGTACTCAGTAGCTGGTGGCGTACAGGTTGAGAGCCTGGAAATTGACTATGAACATACAAGTAGTAATACACTGGACCCCAATTACTATTTTACGTATAATGAAGAATCACGTTGATTTGCGCATACACTCAGTGTTGGATATAGCATTCTCCGTTCGTCATATTGATTTTGTGGACCCCTCCAGAATAGCTTATCAAGTTAGCGGTAAGTTATTAAATGTTCAGCCTGATCCGAAATTACTTGGATTTGAAACTGAAGTTATTTGCGCGCAGCAAGACGAGAACAAGGACCGTGTGGAAGTAATGCGCTATGTAAATCAGATGACTTTTTACATTGAAAATATGGAAGAAGTTATCAATGAAAGTGTTAACGGGAAACCTAAAATTGATAAGGCACTTGCCCGTATTCTTTTGGACATTACGATTCCTACAATTAGAGGTATTCTAATTGGCAAAACAGCCGGGACGGGTTTAGAAAAATGTTATTTACCCCTTATTAAGGCAGACAAGTTAATTCCATAAGCGGATAGAGGCAGCGTGAAGCAAGTTAATCCCATTCCATACGGTCGGCAACATATCACCGACGACGATATTCTGGCGGTCAATGACGTACTGCGGTCGCCTTTTCTGACGCAGGGCCCCAACATTGCGGCCTTTGAGGCGGCTTTTGCTGCGTACATTGGCGCAACATATGCCGTCGCCATTGCCAACGGGACGGCGGCGTTGCACCTGTGTACGATGGCGCTGGGCGTACAGCCAGGCACCAAAGTCATTACGACACCGATCACGTTTTCGGCTTCGGCCAACTGTGTGCGGTATTGCGGTGGTGAGGTGTATTTTGCGGACATCGATCCGGAAACAGCGTTGCTCGACCCCAAAGCCGTCCGGGCTTTGCTGGAGGCCCATCCGAAAGGTACGTTTTCGGGCATTATTCCTGTCGATTTCGCCGGGTACCCGGTCGACCTGCCGGCCTTCCGGCAGCTGGCCGATGAGTTTGGCCTCTGGCTGATCGAAGACGCCTGCCATGCGCCGGGGGGCTCCCTGACGACCGCTGACGGGAAAACCTACCGCTGCGGTGACGGCTCGCTGGCCGATCTGGCCATTTTCAGCTTCCACCCCGTGAAGCACATTGCGAGCGGAGAAGGGGGAATGATCACGACCAACGACGAAAACCTCTATAAGCACCTGCTGCGGTTGCGGACGCACGGTATTACCAACAAGCCGGACGAATGGACGGAGTTACAGCCGGGTGAACCGGAACGGGGGGGCTGGTATATGCAGATGCAGGAACTAGGCTATAACTACCGCCTGACCGATATGCAGGCGGCTCTGGGACTAAGCCAGTTGTCGCGGGCCGACCAGATGCTTGCCCGGCGCCGGCAGATTGCTGCCCGTTACGACGAAGCATTTGCGGGCACGGCCGTGAAAACCATCGTACCGGCCGCATCAGCGGGGCATGCCTATCACCTGTACGTTATTCAGGTAGAGGACCGGAAGGGGCTGTATGACTTCCTGCGGACGAAGCAGATTTTTGCGCAGGTGCATTATATTCCGGTGCATACCATGCCGTATTACCGGCAATTTGGCTGGAATTGGGGCGATTTTCCGCATGCGGAGCAGTATTATGCCCGTTGCCTGAGCCTGCCCATGTACCCGACCCTTACCGACAAGGAGCAGCAGTACGTCATCGATACTGTGATTACTATGATTAAATGAAGACTATGATTAAAGGATTAGATGATTGAGTGATTGAATGATTTTGTAGATAGAAATAACAGAGTTGAGCCAATGCGGCCTGAAAAACAGACAGGATTACATGATTAACAGGGGTTCTTTCGGTAATCCTGTTAATCATGTAATCCTGTCTCCCAAAATCACTTAATCATTCAATCACACTAATCATAGTCCGTGGAAAGAAATCATTGAATCATTCAATCACACCAATCATAGTCCGTGGAAAGAAATCATTGAATCATTCAATCACACTAATCATAGTCCGTGGAAAGAAATCATTGAATCATTCAATCACACTAATCATAGTNTACAGGTGGATGGCTTCGTCGTAGGCGGCTTCGGTGGCGTCTTTGATCGCTTCCGACATGGTTGGGTGCGGGTGAACCGCTTTCAGGATTTCATGGCCGGTTGTTTCCAGACGACGGGCTGCCACTACTTCGGCAATCATTTCCGTAACGTTGTAACCAATCATGTGGGCACCTAACCACTCACCGTATTTCGCGTCGAAAATCACTTTCACGAAACCTTCCGGCGCGCCTGATGCCTTGGCTTTACCTGAGGCTGAGAACGGGAATTTGCCCACTTTGATCTCATATCCGGCTTCACGGGCAGCTTTTTCCGTATAACCAACCGATGCGATTTCCGGCGTACAGTACGTACAGCCCGGAATGTTGTTGTAGTTCAGTGGCTCTACGTGTGGCAGACCGGCGATTTTCTCTATGCAGATGATGGCTTCGGCAGAAGCAACGTGTGCCAGGGCCTGACCTTTTGTACAGTCGCCGATAGCGTAGTAGCCATCAACGTTGGTGCGGTAGTAGTCGTCCGTAACGATTTTGCCGCGGTCGGTGTTGATACCGGTTTCTTCGAGACCAATGTTTTCGATGTTAGCCACCACACCCGCTGCCGACAGTACCACATCGACATCAAATGTTTTTTCCCCGTCCGGCGTTTTTACGAATACCTTGCAACCGTTGCCGCTCGTATCTACCTTCGTTACTTCCGATTTGGTATGAATCTCAACACCCAGCTTTTTGTATTGCTTGGCCAGTTCTTTCGAGATGTCTTCATCTTCTACCGGAACAATGTTCGGCATAAACTCAATGATGGTCACTTTGGTACCCATGCTGGCGTATACATACGCAAACTCAACGCCGATCGCGCCGGAACCGATGACCAGCATTGAGTCCGGACGTTTTTCCAGCGACATGGCTTTGCGGTACTCGATCACCTTCTGGCCATCGATCGGGACAGCCGGCAACTGACGGGCACGGCCACCGGTAGCAATAATGATGTGTTTGGCTTCGTACGTCGTCGCTTTACCGTCTTTGTCGGTTACTTCCACTTTTTTGCCGGGAATCACTTTCCCCGTGCCGTTAATCACATCGATTTTATTTTTCCGCATCAGGAACTGTACGCCTTTGCTCATGCTGTCGGCTACCCCCCGGCTACGTTTAATTACGGCACTAAAATCAGCATTGGCGTCGCCTACGGTGATTCCGTAATCCTTAGAATGTTTGATGTACTCAAACACCTGTGCGCTTTTAAGCAGGGCTTTTGTGGGAATACAGCCCCAGTTCAGACAGATACCGCCTAAGTTTTCACGCTCGATGACGGCTGTTTTCAATCCTAACTGCGAGGCCCGAATGGCGGCTACATAACCACCTGGTCCGCTACCGACGACAATTACATCGTATTGTGAAGCCATTTTTAGCTAATGTATTATGAAGAATGTAAAATGGACAATGCTATACTTGAGCAACACAAAGGTAACGGTAAAAGTTGATTTCGCCCGAAACAACTACGGCCCTCTCTTTTGTTCTATCTTTGCAGGGCCTTTGGCGGGGAGCATCCGCTCACGGGCTCATTCACAATTCATTAATTGACAAGTTCATGACAACTGAGCAGTTGAAAGACTTGAGGGTCAGAGTAGAGGCCCTGAGGGGGTATCTTTGACTACGATAACAAGAAAGAACAGCTGAAAGAGCTGGAGCAGCAAACGTTTCAGCCTGAATTCTGGACCGACGCTGAGCGGGCCGAAAGTACCATGAAACAAGTCCGCTCCCTGAAAGGATGGGTAGGCGGATATGATAAGATAGATGCCCGGCTGGGTGACCTTGAAACGCTGTTTGAGTTTTACGAAGCAGGGGAGGTTACCGAAGAAGAAGTCGACGCGGATGCCCGTAGTTTCGTCGTAGCCCTCGAAGAGCTGGAGCTGAAAAAAATGCTCAGCAATGAGGAGGACCAACTGGGCGCCGTACTCGAAATTAACTCGGGTGCGGGCGGTACCGAAAGCCAGGACTGGGCCGATATGCTTTACCGGATGTACCTGCGCTGGGCCGAAAAACACGGTTATACGGTGAAACAGGTCGATTATCAGGATGGCGATACGGCCGGGATTAAGTCGGCAACGATTGAAGTAGACGGTCCGCTGGCCTATGGCTACCTGAAGTCCGAAAACGGGGTTCACCGGCTTGTGCGGGTGTCACCGTTCGACTCGAATGCGCGCCGCCATACCTCATTCGCTTCCGTATTTGCCTATCCGCTGGTCGATGACTCAATTGAAATTGAGGTGAATCTGGCCGATATCGACTGGGATACCTTCCGGTCGGGTGGTGCCGGCGGGCAGAATGTAAACAAGGTTGAAACGGCCGTGCGGCTGCGCCATAAACCATCCGGTATTATCATCGAATGCCAGCAGGAGCGGAGTCAGCTGCAAAACAAGGAAGTGGCGATCCGCCTCCTGAAATCGAAACTGTATCAGATTGAGGTGGAGAAGCGGAACGCGGCCCGTGCCGAAGTTGAAGCCGGTAAGAAGAAAATCGAATGGGGGTCGCAGATCCGCAGCTATGTACTTGACGACCGCCGCGTGAAAGACCACCGCACCGGTTTCCAGACATCAAACACGGATGCGGTGCTGGATGGCGACATTGACGGATTTATCAAGGCCTACTTGCTCGAACAGGGATAATCGGCCCGAAAGCTCAACATACAAGACGAAAAACGCCCTCTGCGGGGGCGTTTTTTTGTTGTCAACACAGCCAGAAAAAGCGTAGCTGAATAAAGAACCTTTCACTTATTGTGTGCGACAAATCAGGGTGCAGGCCAGTTTATTTGTCTGAATCCATAAGGTTGAAGCGTCGTTTTTCATATAATTTCCCCGTTTCGTATTAATTTCCGATCTCATAAGCGTATTACCAGAATGACTATTGAAGTTTGTGCTTTTTCGCTTTCGGCCTGCCTGACTGCTCAGGAAGCGGGTGCGGGGCGTATTGAATTGTGTGGTGGGTTCAGCGAGGGCGGCACAACCCCGAGTGCAGGGCTGATTCAGCAAGCCCGTCAACAGCTTCAGATTCCGATCTATGTCATGATTCGTCCGCGCGGGGGCGATTTTTTGTATTCAGCCGCTGAACTTGACGTAATGAAGGCTGATATTGAGGTCGCCAAACAGCTGGGTGCCGATGGCATTGTCCTGGGGCTGCTTAACCCCGACGGAACGGTTGATGAAGAAAACACACGTATGCTGATCGACCAGGCAAAACCGCTGGGCGTTACCTTTCACCGCGCCTTTGATATGGCTGCCGATCCGTTCGAAGCCCTCGAAGCCGTTATCCGTACCGGTGCCGAACGCATTCTGACCTCCGGTCAGCAACCGTCGGTGCAAACCGGTTTGCCGTTGCTGAAAGAGCTAGCCCGACGCGCCGCCGGACGCCTTGAAATTATGGCCGGTGCAGGGGTAAACGCCCAAAATGCGACTCAGTTAAAAGACGCCGGTGTCCATGCCTTACACCTGAGCGGAAAACGCATCGATGAAAGCCCGATGATATTCCGGCAACCAAATGTGTCGATGGCCTCGGCTGCCCTTGGCGAGTATGAACGCGTAGAGGCTGATGCACCGGCAATCAGCGCGGTTGTCGGCCAGGTCAGTCATTAATCCGTATTACCTTGATGAAACATAACCCTTTATTACTTTAACCCTTCGTTTTTCATGCATATTGACCTTGGACTTCTTGATTATCTGATCATTGTCATCTACTTCGTGTTTGTGCTGGGGATTGGCTTTCTGATCAAACGTACCGTTAAAACGAGTAACGACTTCCTGATGAGCGACCGCTCAATTCCGCTCTGGATTACGTCTTTAGCCTTTGTGTCGGCCAACCTGGGCGCACAGGAACTGATCGGGATGGGGGCTTCCGGTGCTAAGTACGGCATCATGACCAGCCATTTTTACTGGGTAGGCGCCATTCCGGCCATGGTGTTTCTGGGCGTTTTTATGATGCCTTTTTACTACGGAAGCCGTGCCCGTTCGGTGCCTGAGTACCTTGCCCTGCGGTTCGACGAAAAAACACGCGGGCTGAACGCCATCAGTTTTGCCGCCATGACGATTTTCTCGTCGGGCATTTCGCTGTATGCCCTGGCCCTGCTCCTGGAATCGATTCTGGGTTGGGACTTTAATGCGTCGATCTTTCTGGCGGCTGTTATCGTTATGGTGTACACTTTACTCGGCGGGCTGACGAGTGCGGTATATAACGAAGTCCTCCAGTTCTTCCTGATTGTGCTGGGCATTGCGCCGGTCGTTTTTATCGGCCTCGATAAAATTGGTGGCTGGGAAGGTGTTGTGCAGAACCTGAGCCCTAAAATGACCAGTACCTGGCGGTATATGGGTTCGCCGGAAGAGAACCCGATGGGGGTCGATCTGGGCAGCATGTTATTTGGTCTGGGCTTTGTATTATCGTTTGGCTACTGGTGTACAGACTTCTTGGTGGTACAGCGGGCTATGATTGCCAAAAATATGTCGGAAGCCCAGCGGACACCGCTGATTGCGGCTATCCCGAAAATGTTTATTCCGTTTGTGGTTATTCTGCCGGGCGTGATCGCCATTGCGCTCCAAACTATGGGCGGTGATTACCAGATTCCGATGAAAGCCGATGGCAGCTCGCCGAACTATGACCTTGTGATTCCATCGATGCTGTCGAGTTTTTACCCGACCGGTTTGCTCGGCGTTGGCCTCACGGCACTGATTGCGTCGTTTATGTCGGGAATGGCCGGTAACGTAACGGCATTCAATACCGTCTGGACGTTTGATATCTATCAGGCTTATATCAACAAGAACGCAAGCGACGAGCATTACCTCCGCATGGGTAAAATGGCCACCATTTTCGGGATTGTGGCGTCGATCGGAGCGGCTTATCTGGCAACGGCCTTTAATAACATCATGGATTATCTGCAGCTGGTCTTCGGCTTCGTCAATGCCCCTTTGTTTGCCACGTTTGCGCTGGGGATGTTCTGGCGGAAAACAACGGCCAACGGCGCTTTCTGGGGCTTATTGCTGGGTACGCTGGCTGCTGCGGCGACCCACGGCCTGACGCTTGCTGAAGGAAAAGGTGCCTGGATGGGTAACCTTCACGAGTTTTCTTCGTCTATGAGTCAGAACTTTATGATTGCCAGTATCGCCTGGATTGTTTGCTTTGTTGCAACGTATGTCATTAGTCTGTTCACGGAGAAAAAAGATGAAAAAGAACTGGTTGGCCTGGTCTACAGTCTGACGCCGAAACCGGAAGGAAACTACAAAACCGTATTAGAAAATCCGATGTTTCTGGCGGCCATTGTCATTGCACTTACCCTGGTACTTAACCTGATCTTTTTATAACCGACAACTGTCTCATTCAACTGTAGTTAAGACATGAAACCGAGTTTATTTGACCTCCGATTTGTTATTGGTCTTTTCTTCCTGATCATTGGACTGATTGTCATTATTGCTTCGTTTGGCGAAAGCAAAATCGTAGACGGCAGCCAAATCAATCTCTATGCAGGCATCGTATTTATCGTGTTTGCAGGGGGAATGCTGCTGAGCTTCCGGGCGAGTCAGAAATCTGATTCATAAACCAGTATACATAGGCCCTCTCTGTGCCTGACAGGTACGGGGAGGGCTTTTTCTTTTTATGGCTGAACACAACAACACCGGCCGCGAAGGGGAGACTATTGCTGCCAGTTACCTCGAACGTCAGGATTATTTAATTCTGGAGCGGAATTACCGCCATCACCACGCCGAAATCGACCTGATTGCCCGCAAGGGAAAGATGATCGTTTTTGCGGAGGTAAAGACCCGGACCAACCTCAGCTACGGGCTGCCGGAAGAGTTTGTTTCCTACACAAAGGCCAAACTCATCATGCGGGTGGCCGAACATTATATTTTCGCCAAAAACTGGCAATACGACGTTCGGTTCGACATTATTGCCGTTACGATCAACGGCAATAATGTCGAAGTAAAACATATTGAAGATGCGTTTTGCTAATGATTATACCGTGACGGTGGCAGGTTCCAGAACGCTGTCCGGCAACTGAATTCTGGCCAGCAGCTGCTCTTCAAGCAGGTTGGCCCACTCAGTCATGTACAACACCACATCATCGCGGAGGTTGTGCTTCAGATAGCGCCGTTCGGCAGGCAGCCGCTTCAGGATCTCCCGATCCGAGAGTTTTTCCAGATGTTTTAAATCTTCCAGCATCAGGCCTGCTCCCAGCATTTCGCTGATAACCAGATCAATCGGCATCAGACTGGCGGTGCAATAGTCGTCGACCTGTTCGTTCCAGTCGCCATACCGCTGCATGGCGTAGGCGTGAATCTGGTCTTTGTTCAGTTTGGTAAGCTCCTGAGCCAGATTGCCGCAGTTGCAACCGCCCATATGCCCCCATTGATAGGGTGCGCCCTCTTTCAACTTACGGGCCGTGCGACGGAGGGCGTCAATTAATTGAAGGTTTGGTCGTGCCATACAAGTTGGTTTTTCGGGTGAGAACCGTGTGTATAAGCGTTTTGTTTACCCTAATATACAGAAAAATCCCGACCTGCGCAGGCCGGGATTTTTCTGTAATACGGATCGGTTTATCGTACAGGATTAGCGAACCAGTTCCATCAGGTCTTTATCGTTTACCTGCTTACGGACATCAGCCATGTCGAGGAAACGCTTATAGATGCCATCGAGTGTTGGCTTGTCATACCGGAAGCCCAACAACTCAAGCCGGTGTTTCAGCGCGTGGCGACCGCTGCGGGCCGTCAGTACAATGGATGACTCAGGAACCCCAACATCATGTGGGTTCATGATTTCGTAGTTTTCAGCGTGTTTCAGGAAGCCATCCTGGTGAATACCCGATGAGTGGGCAAACGCATTCCGGCCCACAATCGCCTTGTTGGCCTGTACCGGCATCCGCATCATTTGTGACACCAGATTGCTGACAGGGAAGAGACGCGTCGTATCAATACCTGTTTCCAGGCCTAAATCCTTGTGCACTTTCAGTGCCATCACAACTTCTTCGAGTGAGGTGTTACCCGCCCGCTCGCCAATTCCGTTGATCGTTACTTCGACCTGACGGGCTCCGTTGGTAATACCAGCCAGCGAGTTTGCCGTTGCCAGACCAAGGTCGTTGTGGCAATGGATCGAGATAACGGCCTTGTCGATGTTCGGTACGTTATTGAACAGGTACTTGATTTTTGCCCCGTATTGTTCAGGCAGGCAGTAGCCGGTCGTATCCGGAATGTTGACGACGGTAGCTCCCGCCGCAATAACGGCTTCGGTCAGCCGGGCCAGGAATTCAAGGTCGGCACGGCCAGCGTCTTCAGCATAGAACTCCACATCGTCGATCAGGTTCCGTGCATACTTCACGGCAGCCACTCCTTGCTCAAGTACTTTATCACGCGTACTGTTGAACTTATTCCGGATGTGAATGTCTGACGAACCAATTCCGGTATGAATACGACCTAGTTTGGCGCTTTTGAGGGCCTCTGCTGCAGCATCAATATCACCCTGGATGGCGCGTGACAAGGCGCAGACCCGCGGAGTGGTCACTGCCTTTGAGATTTCGACCACCGACCGGAAATCACCGGGGCTCGAAATCGGGAAACCGGCCTCGATAATATCAACGCCCAGCCGTTCCAGTTCTTTAGCGACTACAACTTTTTCTTCGGTTGTTAACTGGCAGCCCGGCACTTGTTCGCCGTCTCGCAGGGTTGTGTCGAAAATGTAAACTCGCTGGCTCATGTTGCCTACTTAATTAGGTTTGATTGGTTTGACGATGGCACAAAAAAAGCCCTTCTTCTGAGAAAGGGCCTCTGGTTTTATACAGACATATCCCCTCTCTCAGCGTTGCTTCTGACAACGTAGCAGCATACTCTTGAGTGGTTGGGATTGCTTAAAGTCCATTGCGAAATTTCGCTGATTGCGTAATTACACCACAAAAATATTAAAAAATTAAAACCCGTCAAGTTTGGCCACATAAAAAAGTTAACAACTTGTTAACGGCATCTATCTTGCTGGCTTGTAACGATTTGGCGTATAGATAGAAAAATATTATGATTTCTTTTAATGTAGAAGCTACTCCAAATAAATGTCTCCTGAACCCGGAAAAATCAATATTTTGATTGGCTGGCAAAAACAGAAATATTTTAATTGTTACGCTAACTGTTTTGTAATCAGCGGGAAGAGCAGTACAAAAGCCGGAATGGCGGAATAGAAAAAGGCCTCTGTTCCGTAACGGAACAGAGGCCTTTGCGGGTTTTTACAGAGCCGCCAGGACTTGCTCGCCCATGCCTGCTGTGTTCAGAATTTTGTCGGCCGGAGTCGATGCATCTGCGATGTCCCGTGTCCGGTATCCGGCTTTCAGTACCTTATCAACAGCATTTACAACCGCATCGGCTTCTTCCTTCATGCCAAACGAAATGTCAAGCATCAGCGCAGCCGACAGGATAGAGGCCAGCGGGTTGGCTACGCCCATGCCTGTAATGTCGTGGGCTGATCCGTGGATCGGCTCATACAGACCGGTTGTGTCGCCAACGGAGGCGGAGGCCAGCATGCCCATTGATCCGGCGATCTGCGAGGCTTCGTCGGTCAGGATGTCACCGAAGATATTGCCGGTTACCACTACGTCGAAGCGTTTCGGGTCTTTGATCAGCAACATGGCTGCCGCATCGATAAACTGGTGTTCTACTGCTACTTCCGGGTAACGCTTCGAAACCTCCTGGATCACTTCCCGCCACAGCCGTGATGATTCCAGTACGTTGGCCTTATCAACCGAGCATAGTTTTTTCCGGCGTGTCATGGCAGCGTCGAATGCCTTGATGGCGATGCGTTCGACTTCGTAGCGGCTGTAGATCATGGTGTCGTATGCCGTATCGCCGTTGTCTTTGCGGCCACGCTCCCCGAAGTATACGTCGCCGGTCAGTTCGCGGAAGAACAGAATGTCAGCGCCTTTCAGGATTTCGGGTTTGATGCTTGATGCGCTCAGCAGCTCGTCGAACAGCTTAATCGGGCGCAGGTTGGCATACAGACCTAAAGCCTTCCGGATGCCTAACAGGCCTTGTTCCGGGCGAACTTTAGCCGTCGGGTCGTTATCATATTTCGGGTGGCCAACGGCACCAAACAGGATGGCGTCAGAGGCTAACGATTTGGTAATGGTTTCTTCGGGCAGGGGAGAACCGGTGGCTTCGATAGCGGCATGGCCGATCAGAGCCTCATCGTACGTAAACTCGTGGCCGTACTGAGCGGCGATTTTATCGAGTACTTGTTTACCAACGGCCGTTACTTCCTGGCCAATGCCGTCGCCGGCGATTACTACTATGTGTTTTTTCATTTTATTATGGTTTATCAACCACGGAGTTGCACTGAGTTTTGCACGGTGTTACACAGAGTATTACATAACGTATCGCTTTATACCGTTTCTCATACTAGTGACATTGAAATTTAACAGGTACCCTATTTTGTATTTACCCAGACGCATGTAAGTAAGTAGTTGAGCTGTATGCACATCTGTAAAGGCTTCAACAGCTTTTAACTCCAATACAATAGCATCATTGACAAGCAGGTCTATCCGATAACCACACTCTAGTCGTACATCCTCAAAAACCAACGGCATTGGCTTTTCTTTTTCTACCTGTAATCCTGCCTGTTGTAGCTTGTAATACAAACATTCTTTATAGGCACTTTCCAGTAATCCAGGGCCTAACCCTGTATGAACCAGAAATGCTTGTTTCAAAATGAGGCTGGTCAGCTCATTATATTCCGTGTAACTCTGTGCCATGACTCTGTGTAACTCTGTGGTTAAGTGTCAAATCAGAAACTCAAACAGATCCGGCTTGTCGTTCAGGTATTCGAAGGCGATGCGGGCGTCGCGCATACGGGCGAGAAGGGGTTCAAAATCGGCTTTTGCTTTCAACTCCACACCGACAAGGGCAGGGCCACGCTCGCGGTTTGTTTTTTTCGAGTACTCAAACAGCGTAATGTCATCGGTAGGGCCTAATACATCGCTCAGAAACTCCCGGAAAGCGCCGGAGCGCTGCGGAAACCGGATGATGAAATAGTGCTTCAGCCCCTCATACAGCAGGGAGCGCTCTTTGATCTCTTCCGTCCGTGTGATGTCGTTGTTACCGCCGCCAACCAGACACACTACATTTTTTCCCTTGATCTCGTCTTTCAGAAAATCAAGAGCGGCGATGCTCAGCGCACCGGCAGGTTCGGCAACAATTGCTTCTTCGTTATAGAGGTTCAGAATGGTCGTACAGACCTTCCCTTCCGGGACGAGTATGATTCGGTCCAGGTTCCGGCGGCAGACCTCAAAGGTCATTTCGCCCGCCCGTTTGACGGCGGCTCCGTCGACAAACTTATCGATTTCATCAAGCGTAATGACGTGACCTGCGTCCACAGAAGCTTTCATGGTCGGCGAACCAAGCGGCTCAACACCAATCAGTTTGGTCTTCGGGCTGAGTTGTTTGAAGACGGTAGATACGCCTGACGCCAGCCCACCCCCTCCAATCGCCATCAGAATGTAGTCGATCCGGAAGTTTGCATCCTTGAAGATTTCGAGCCCTACCGTACCCTGACCCTCCATAACCTGTAAGTCATCGAACGGGTGAACGAAGGTGCTGTCGTGGGTATTAACGTACTCAACAGCCGCATGGTAAGCATCGTCGTAGGTATCACCGGTCAGGACAATCTCGACAAATTCTTTTCCGAACATCCGCACCTGTTTCACCTTTTGGGCCGGGGTGGTGGTGGGCATAAAGATGATGCCCGTTACCGCCATTTTACGGCAGGCATACGCCAATCCCTGGGCGTGGTTACCGGCACTGGCACAAACCACGCCTTTCGCCAGGGCTTCGGACGATAAGCTGGCCATCTTGTTGTAGGCGCCCCGGATTTTATAGGAGCGGACGACCTGCAGATCTTCGCGTTTCAGGAAGATATTGGCCTGATAGCGATCCGAAAGATTGATGTTTTCCTGAAGAGGCGTATGAGTGGCCACACCGCGCAACCGGTCGGCGGCCTGAAAGATGTTATCGAGGTCGGGGAAAGCGCTGAACGGGTCGACCGTGTCGACCGTGTCTGTTGAGGCCATAAGCGGGGGACTGTTTTGGGCGTAATAAGAAACCACAAAGAACACTAAGAACGCGCAAAGAACACAAAGCCGGGAGCCCTGTGTACTTTGTGCAAACCTTGGCGTTCTTTGTGGTTAAGACCTTTTAGCTGAAAACCGGTCTGATTAGTTACGCTCCGGGCGCAGGCTACGTACGGTAGCACCTGAACGCCACATTTCTGATTCGCGCAGCTCTTTCAGTTCTTCTTCCAGTTTTTCACGGTAGTCGGGCTGTGAGTTCCGTGTGATGGATACACGAGCCTGCTCGCCTGATTTAACCGAGTTATACAGTTGCTCGAATACCGGCTTCGTTGCATCGCGGAATGGTTTCCACCAGTCAAGAGCACCACGCTGCGCCGTTGTTGAACAGTTGGCGTACATCCAGTCCATACCGTTCTCGGCAACGAGTGGCATCAGTGACTGTGTCAGCTCTTCTACTGTTTCGTTGAACGCTTCTGACGGTGAGTGGCCGTTTGAACGCAGTACTTCGTACTGAGCGGCAAAGATACCCTGAATAGCACCCATCAGTGTACCACGCTCACCGGTAAGGTCAGACGTAACTTCTTTGTAGAAGTCTGTCTCAAACAGGTAACCTGAACCAACACCGATACCCATGGCGATGGCTTTGGTGCGGGCCTGGCCTGTGGCGTCCTGATAGATGGCGAAGCTTGAATTCAGGCCTTTGCCTTCTACAAACAGGCGACGCAGTGATGTACCTGAACCTTTAGGGGCTACCAGGAATACGTCAACGTCGGCAGGAGGAATAATGCCTGTCTGGTCTTTGTATGTTACGCCGAAACCATGCGAGAAATACAGCGACTTGCCAGCTGTTAAGTATTTCTGTACGGTTGGCCAAAGTTCAATCTGAGCGGCATCCGACAGCAGGAAGCAGATGATTGTACCACGCTCCAGGGCTTCTTCGATTTCGAACAGCGTTTCGCCCGGAACCCAGCCATCAGCAACGGCTTTGTCGAAGGTTTTACCTTTACGCTGGCCAACGATTACGTTGAAGCCGTTATCGCGCATATTCAACGATTGGCCGGGGCCTTGTACGCCATAACCAATAACAGCGATTGTTTCGTTCTGGAGGACTTCTCTGGCTTTTTCAAGAGGAAATTCTTCGCGGGTTACTACTTCTTCTTCTACACCGCCGAAGTTGAGCTTTGCCATGATTGGACTGGTTTTATGAAAAAATTATGGTAAAATGAACTGTGTACGCTAATGATCCTGAATAGCCTGATTATCTGGTGTATACCATTTGTCATCCCGACGTCAGGAGGGATCTCTGGCGTCAGAAAATCCCGTTTGACTTATACTGTTCTGAATGCTGACATCATCCCTGAATTTCACCGTTCAGAAACAGCCACTCCGGATTAAACGATTCGATTAAAGCAATCTTTTTCGCTCGCCGCCATCCTTTTATTTCTTTTTCACGATCAATCGCATTGCGAATGTATTTGTGAAATTCCCAGTATACCAGGTTGTAACAGAAATATTTGCCTGCAAATGTATCGTCTTTCCCCCGTGCATCATAATGTTCCTGCATACGTCTGACCAGATCGTTGGTAACACCTGTATAGAGTACGTGTTTTTCAGGATTTGTCGTTATATACACGTAAAAGGCAAAGTCCGGCATGGTATTTCTTAATTGTCTTTGGTTATCACTGCCTGAGTCCCATTGTCAGCCTTTCCGCATCAAAAACAAATGAGATCCCTCCTGGCGTCGGGATGACAAAAACTACAAATAGTATTCCCACTCAGCTTCAGGCAGATACTCGACCAGACCTTTTTCGGTCTTGCCGACAGCTACCCGGCCTGAACGTACAAATTCAAGGATTTCGTGCTGCCTGAGATACTCGAAGAAATCGAAGATTTCTTTTTCTGTACCGGTTTTTTCAATCACCACGTAGTCTAAGCCCCAGTAAACCACCCAGGCTTTATACTGCTTGTTGATCGTCTCGATGTCCAGGGTTTTGGCGTCGAGCGGGGTTGAGATTTTGAACAGGGCGATTTCGTTGAAGACAATTTCGTCGTTCAGATACCCGAAAACGGCCATCACTTCAACGATCTTCCGGATCTGGCGCACCAGTTTTTCCACATCTTCGCGGGAGTCATGCTTGATGACAATCGTGAAACGGGATACCCCTTTGCGTTCGGTTTCCGAAACAGTCAGGCTTTCAATATTGATACGGCGACGGGTAAAGATGATCGTGATCCGGTTCAGTAATCCGATCGTGTTGCCGGTAAAGATACAGAGCGTGTAGGTTGTCATGATTACTCCAGGCGAATGTGTGATATTGGCGCTCCTGCCGGAACCATCGGGAATACGTTTTCTTCTTTTTCGACCACTACTTCGAGCAGGTACGGGCCGTCGTGGGCCAGCATTTTCTCCAGTGATGCATCCAGATCTTCGCGCTGGTTGCAGGTATGACCGTCGACGCCGAACCCTTTGGCAATCGTGATGAAATCCGGATTCTGAAGCTCCACGAACGAATACCGGCGCTCGAAGAACAGTTGCTGCCACTGGCGCACCATGCCGAGGAAATTGTTGTTCAGGATGATTGCTTTGACCGGTACTTTGTTCTGGGCAATCGTTCCCAGCTCCTGTAGCGTCATCTGGAAACAACCGTCGCCGATGATGGCGACCACCTGACGATCCGGCGCACCGACCTGTGCCCCGAAAGCAGCCGGCAGCGCAAAGCCCATTGTGCCCAGACCCCCTGAGGTGACCAGACTGTTTGGCCGGCGGAATTTATAATAACGTGAGGCCATCATCTGGTGCTGCCCTACGTCGGTGACCAGAATCGATTCGCCGTTTGTTTTGGTTGACAGCAGGTCCAGCACCTCACCCATTTTGATTTTTTCGGTCGTTGGCGCCAGTGACGGAACCGTGATTTTGGCGTGCTCGACTGCGTCAAATTTTTTGAACTCATTCAGCCAGACCGCGTGGTTATTCGGCTGAACAAGCGGCATCAGGGCGTTCAGCGCTTCTTTGGCATCGCCAACAACCGGTGCATCGGCCTTGATAATCTTATCAATTTCTGCGGGGTCGATTTCGATATGTACCACCTTTGCCTGCTTGACGAAGGCGCTGACATCGCCGGTTACCCGGTCGTCGAAGCGCATACCAATGGCAATAACGAGGTCGCACTTATCCGTCTGCACGTTGGCGCCATAGTTGCCGTGCATGCCCAGCCAGCCGACATAGTTTGGGTGATCGGTTGAAATCGACGACTGACCCAGCAGGGTCGTGGCCACCGGAATACCCGTTTTCTCGACGAAGGCTTTTAGTTCTTCTTCGGCTTTCGAAATCAGAATACCGTGACCGGCAAAAATGTATGGGCGTTGTGCTTTATTGATCAGCTCAGCCGCTTTTTCAATTTGATCCTGCTTAGGCACTACCCGTGGACGGTAGCTGATGATCGACTGGCAACGTTCGTACACAAACGGCTCTGACATCAGTTCGACCTGCGCATTTTTAGTGATATCAATCACCACCGGGCCTGGCCGGCCCGACTGGGCGATGTAGAACGCCTTTGAAATAATTTCAGGGATTTCGTCGGCGCTGGTAATCTGATAGTTCCACTTCGAAATCGGCATGGTAACACCAATTACGTCCGTTTCCTGGAAGGCATCCGTTCCCAGCAGTTTCCGGCCTACCTGACCAATCAGGCACACCATCGGGGTGGAGTCGATCAGAGCATCGGCAATAGCCGTGACCAGGTTCGTGGCGCCGGGGCCCGACGTAACGAGGCAGACACCTGCGCGGCCGGTCACCCGGGCATAGCCCTCGGCGGCATGCCCGGCCCCCTGCTCATGACGGACCAGAATGTGGTTAATGCGATCCTGGTAATCGTACAGGGCGTCGTAGACGGGCATGATCGCACCTCCCGGATAACCAAAAATTGTTTCGACACCTTCGGCAACGAGCGCTTTCATCAGGGCTTCGGCACCCGAGATGATTTTAGCGGGCATTTCAGCCGGCACTGTTGCGGCCCCATTGGGTTGTTGGGCTTCCGTTTCGGATAATAAAACCGTTGCTTCCATGACGGTTATTGGTGTTTTAGTTGTTGTCTTTCGCTGTTACTGTCTGTTATTCTTCGTCGGTAACGCAGCCTTCATCAGCCGGTTTTACGGAGCGGATGAACTTACCGAGTGCACCTCTCGTAAATTTCGGCGCGGGTTTTACCCACTGACTGCGGCGGAGCTCCATTTCTTCGTCCGAAATGTGCAGCGTCATTTCGCGTCCTTCGGCGTCCAGTGTAATGCGGTCACCGTCTTTTACAAACGCAATCGGGCCGCCCTCATACGCTTCCGGCGTGATATGGCCGACCACGAAGCCGTGCGTACCACCTGAAAAACGCCCGTCGGTAATCAACGCAACCTTATCGCCCAGACCGGCACCCATGATCGCCGATGTCGGCTTCAGCATTTCGGCCATACCCGGTCCGCCTTTCGGCCCTTCGTTCCGGATAACAATCACCTGACCCGGCTTAATTTCGCCTTTCGCCAGAAAGTCCAGAATTTCGCCTTCGTGCTCGCAAACTTTGGCAATGCCTTCAAACCGAAGTCCCTCTTTCCCGGTGATTTTGGCGACCCCGCCCCGTGGCGCGAGGTTGCCGTATAATACCTGAATGTGGCCGGTCGCTTTCAGCGGCTGCGACAGCGGGAACACAATCTTCTGTGATTCAAACTCCAGATCCGGCGCTTCGGCCAGGTTTTCCGCAACGGTTTTGCCCGTAACAGTCATGCAGTTGCCATGAATCATGCCCTGACCGTGGAGGTACTTCATGATGGCCGGAATACCGCCAATGGCCAGTACATCTTCCATGTAGTATTTGCCGCTTGGCTTCAGGTCGGCCAGTAGCGGTGTGCGGTCGCTGATGGCCTGAATGTCGTTCAGCGTCATCGGCAGGCCTGCCGCCCGTGAAATAGCGAGGTAATGCAGTACCGCATTGGTCGATCCGCCCAGCGCCATTACGATGGTCAGCGCGTTTTCCAGCGATTCGCGGGTAATAATATCTTTGGGCGTAACACCCAGCTCCAGCAGGCGCTTCATGGCGGCCCCGATCTTACGGCATTCATTCTGTTTGCCTTCGTGGGTTGCCGGATAACTGCTGCTGAACGGCAGGCTCAGGCCCATCGCTTCGATACTCGATGCCATGGTGTTGGCCGTATACATACCGCCGCAGGCTCCCGGGCCCGGAATCGAGTTCTGAATAACGCCTTTGTAATCTTCGTCAGAGATATTGCCTGCCAGTTTCTTGCCGTAAGCTTCAAATGCCGAAACAATGTCCAGCTTCTGCCCCTTATAGTGGCCGGAGCGGATTGTGCCACCGTATACCATGATACCCGGCCGGTCGATACGGGCCATCGCCATCACCGCACCCGGCATGTTTTTATCACAACCTACCACCGTAATGACTCCGTCATACCACTGGGCATTTACGACTGTTTCGATGGAATCGGCAATCATATCCCGGCTTGGCAGCGAATATTTCATCCCGGCATTACCGTTGGTCATCCCGTCAGAAACGCCGATCGTATTAAAAATCAGGCCGACCATGTCATTTGCCTGCACGCCTTGCTTCACATACACAGAAAGACCGTTGAGGTGCATGTTGCACGGGTTTCCTTCGTAGCCGGTGCTGGCAATGCCGATTTGCGGCTTGTCCAGATCGCTTTCGGTAAGGCCAATGCCGTAAAGCATGGCTTGTGCGGCCGGATTACTTACTTCCTGGGTTAGTGTACTGCTGTAGCGGTTCAGCTTAGTTGTTTCTGTTTGTGACATGGTCTTATGCGTAGATGGCTTTGGTAAAGGGTTTAGCAATAGCCAGGTTTTGTTGTCGTTGGTATCAGTTAGCAAAAAGCCCCTTCTCGCAGTGAGAAGGGGCTCAACCGTTGTCGTAACGTCCCGATCTCACGCTGGTTTACCAGGTGACTAGCTCAATAATGACGATGACGGTTGATGAAAACATTTATTTTGAACTAATAGTGAAATTTCGCTGTGGGTGTAAATCACGCTGTAAAGGAAATAATCCTTTTTTGATTGTGCAAGGGAAATGAGATTTTTTTAACGAAAAAAGCCAAAGGGTTAGTCCTTTGGCTTTAGTTGTAAATATCTTTTCTATGCCCGATATCAATAACCAGTATGATTAGCTGACCATCCTCTATTTCATAAACAATCCGATAAGCACCGATCCTGATTCGGTAGCCGGTGCGTCCCTTCAGTTTTTTGTATCCAACAGGTCTTGGATTGTCAGCTAAGGCACGGAGACGGCTGACGATACGCGAATACTCATTCTGAGCAAGCTTTTCCAGAATTTGCTTGCACGGTTACTGATCTGAACTTGATAAGCCACTCTTTCTACGTTTAGCGTCAACTCTTGTTAAGGCAGCTTCCAGCGGTTGAAAGGTAAGCTTCTCTGTTTTGGCAGTATCGTATAATTTGACGGTATGTGCCTCATCAAGTTCATCAATGAGTTTATTGTAATCTTTAATTGACAGGATTACGCCTGTTCTTTTTCCTTGATCGTCAGTTATGAATTGTGGTTTCATAAATAGCTGTATCTATGCGTACTGAATTGTATTCTGGTATTTTCAAACATAAAAAAGGGCTTCCGTTCGGAAGCCCTTAAAAATAATCAAAATATCGCTAATTCCGGAGTGGCTTACCGCCCGACAGCAGGCTCTGAATCCGTTCCAGGGTTTTCTTCTCGCCGGTCAGCGAGAGGAAGGCTTCGCGCTCCAGATCAAGCAGGTACTGCTCGGTAACGGTCTGCGGGCTGCTGAGGTCACCGCCGCAAATAACGTAAGCCAGCTTATCGGCAATCTTCACGTCATGGTCAGAAATATAGCGGCCCATACGCATGGCCGCAACACCTGCCTTGAATAAGGCGATACCTGTTTTACCCTGTACCTTAATATCATTTCGCTGTTTAGGCTGCACATAGCCGTTTTCCGCCAGTTCAACAGCAACTTGTTTGGCTTCGGCAATCAGGCGGCTGCGGTTCAGCACAATCTGCGCCGACGGTAGCAGGTAGTTCATCTCGCGGGCTTCCTGCGCCGAGGTCGATACCTTCGCCGTGGCGATATTCATAAATGCATTTTGCAGAATATTCAGCTCCGGGTCACCGGTTTGGTATAGGTCGCTGGCGCGGGCGGCCATCTCCTTCGTTCCGCCACCGGCCGGAATCAGACCAACACCCACTTCAACCAGTCCCATGTAGGTTTCGGAATGAGCCACCACACGGTCTACATGCAGATTCAGCTCACAGCCGCCGCCGAGCGCCAGGGAGTGCGGCGCACCGACCACCGGAATCGACGAATAACGGGCGCGCATCATCGTTTGCTGGAACTGTGAAATCATCAGGTTAATTTCATCGAATTCCTGCTCGATGGCAAACATGAACAGCATTGCCAGGTTGGCACCAGCCGAGAATGCCTCCGTCGATTCGTTGCCGATAACCAGACCACGGAAATCTTTTTCGGCAATGGCAATTGATTTGTTGATACCCTCAATCACCTCTGCACCGAAGGTATTCATCTTCGTATGGAATTCCAGATTCAGAATGCCATCGCCCAGATCATACAGCGTTGCCCCGGCATTTTTCCAGACAACATTGTTGCTCAGGTTCTCCAGAATGATGAACGACTCTGTGCCCGGAATGGTCTTATAGCCCTTCGCCGGAATGTCGTAGTATTTACGAACACCGTTTTCTACCTTATAGAAGCTGTCGAAACCGGCGTCGAGCATGTCGTAGACCCATTGAGCCGGTTTCTGACCCTGCGCTTCAATCAGTTCAACACCTTTGCGGACGCCGATGGCATCCCAGGTCTCGAACAGGCCCATCTGCCAGCCGAAGCCGGTTGTGATGGCGGCATCGATGCGATACAGCTCATCCGAAACTTCCGGAATACGGTAGGTAGCATAACGGAAGCCGTCGGCAAACGTGCGGCGGTAAAACTCACCGGCTTTATCTTTACCGGCCAGCAGTACCGGAAAACGTTTTTTCAGGCTGTCAATAGCCTTGGTACTTTCCAGCGTCGCAAATTTTACTTTCTGTGACGGCTGATAGTCAAACGTGTTCAGGTTAAGCGCCAGAATCAGCGTTTTACCGGTTTCGTCTTTTGTCTTTTTATAAAAACCCTGACCGGTTTTGTCGCCCAGCCATTTGTTTTCCATTAACTTCTGAACGGAGCCCGGGAGCTGGAAGCTGTCGCGCGACTCATCGTGCGGCATTTTTACCAGGTTATTGGCAACATTGACCGTTGTGTCCAGACCAACGACGTCCGACAGCCGGAACGTCCCTGATTTTGGCCGGCCGACTACCGGCCCGGTTAGCTTATCGACCTCCTCAACCGTCAGTCCCATGTCTTCCGCAATCCGGATCGTCTGGATCAGGGCCTGAATACCAAGGCGGTTCGCAATAAAGCCCGGTGTGTCTTTGCAGAGAACGGTTGTCTTGCCCAGATACAGGTCACCGTATTTCATCAGGAAGCCGATCACGGTTTGATCGGTGTCGGGTCCCGGAATAATCTCCAGCAGACGCAGGTAGCGCGGCGGGTTAAAGAAGTGCGTACCGCAGAAATGCTTCCGGAAATCGTCCGAACGGCCTTCGGCCAGCAAATGCATCGGAATCCCTGAGGTATTCGTCGTAATCAGCGTACCCGGCTTGCGGAATTGTTCTACCCGCTCATAAACCGACCGCTTGATATCCAGCCGCTCCACAACGGCTTCGATCACCCAGTCGTAGGTCGCAATATCCTTTAAATTATCATCGAAATTGCCCAGCTTCACGCGTTCGGCAAATTTGGTGCTGTATAGCGAGGCGGGGGAGGCTTTCAGCATGGCCTGCCAGGCATCGTTTACTATCCGGTTGCGAACGGCCGGGCTCTGCAAGGTTAGTTTTTTCGCCTCTTCGGCAGCATTCAGTGCCGACGGTACAATGTCGAGCAGGAGTACTTCAACACCAATGTTGGCAAAATGAGCCGCAATCCGCGACCCCATAATACCTGAGCCCAAAACGGCTACACGCCGGATGGTACGGTTTTTCGTTTGTGTCTGTGGTTTTGAAAGGGTTGCCTCCATATGTCAGGAATTAAAAATCGGTATTTAATCCAGCGGAAGTTCTTCGGCCTCGCTTGATTTAACTTTCTGATTTTCTTCTTCAACGATGCGGTTAATGTCTTTGATTACATCGAAGAAAATGACCAGTTTATCGAGCGGAATCCGCTCGCGGATCATATTATTAAACTGAATAACACCCTGGCGGGCTATTTCCCGTTTTTCCTTGCCGGTTTCAGTCAGTAGAATCCGTACAAAACGCTTGTCGTTTTCATCGACCTCGCGCCGTATCCAGCCGCGTTCTTCAAGGCTTTTCAGCATCCGGACCAGACTGCGTGGTTCCATACCCAGCATGGGGCCGATCTTCGTGGCGGGCGTACCCGTATCCAGATCAATGTTGAGCAGCACATAGCCGATGGCCATGGTCATATCGTACCCGGCCGCATAGGCGTTGTACATCCTTGATATGGCATGCCAACCCCATTTTATGTGAAAATCAACGGTTTTCTCCTTCTTCATGCCTTTGCGTTCGTACATATTGCTGTCTGTACAAAACTACAAAAGTTTGATAATAGTATGCAAGCATAATAATTTAAAAAATGAATGATTACCTCTTTTTAATTATACATCACCTGGCCAGGCGTTGAAGAAAATTTAATTTGTTATTAATAAAATGACAATCCGCTTATTATCAGAATGTTAAAAGCCATTAATAAAATTGCTAAAATAATATAGTGCCTAACGAGCTGTTTTGCAGCAGATTATATAAACACTTTGCCGGCACACGTCTCCGTAAAGCTGCATCTATTTTAATAAGTATTTAACTATCAGGGCCTTCGCTGACCCGTAACTTTGTCAGGTATTAGGGAGCAAAAGATTCATCTATAGATAGATAGCAAATCTATACCCCTTCAGATATATAAATATCCGGTTAAAAAATAAAAGATTTAAGGCCTTATTGGCCACCGCCACAACCTTGCTACTATGCGTAAACGATACCTTATTTGCTTTTCTATCCTGTTGTCGATAAGCCGTTTATCTGCCCAGGATACGTTGACGCTCACTGCCCGGCAGGTAGATAGCCTGTTTATACAACGCAACTTACTGGTGCTGGCAGGCCGTTATCAGATTGACGCCTCGCAGGCTTTTATCCAGCAGGAACGGCTTTGGGACAACCCATCGCTGACTTCGGAGTGGAGCCTGTATAACCCGTCGCGCCGGCGGGTACTGGATGTAGGAAATGGCGGACAGAAAGCGTTTTCGATTCAACAGACGGTGGTGCTGGCCGGCAAGCGCAGTAAACGGATTGCCCTGGCCATGGAGAATGCACGGATGACCGAAAGCGAGTTTGGGGAACTGCTGCGGGCTCTGAAATTCGAATTGCGCACACAGTTTTATACCCTGTTCTTTCTGCAGAATACGCTGGCCATTTTTTACCAGCAGCAAAACCGGCTGACGGATATTATCAATGCGTTTGAACGGCAGTATGGTAAGAATAACGTCTCGCTTCGTGAGCTGGTGCGGTTGAAAGCACTCCGGTTTCAGCTTGACAATGACCGGCTTGAGCTGGAATTGCAACTGACCGAAGCGCAGAAAAACCTGCGTAATCTGCTGCAAAGTAATGCTGTCATTAAGCCGGTCGTGGCCGCTAACCTGCTGATTGCCCCGAATTCGGCCTTGCCGGCGCTGGATGAGGCTACCAACGCGGCTATACAGAACCGGCCGGATCTGCAAAGCGCGGAGTCGCTGGTGAAGCAGGCGCAGATCAATGTCGCTCTTCAGAAATCACTGGCCGTACCTGACCTGAGGCTGGGAGCTACCTATGATCAGAACGGGAGTTATGTCGCTAACTACACCGCCTTTACGGTAGCGCTGGACTTACCGTTCCTGAATAAAAATCAGGGGAATATACGGGCCGCTCAGGCACAGGTAAATTATAACATGCAGCTGCAGCGTAACCGCCGTTTACAGATCGAAAACGAAGTGCGGGCTGCCTTTCAGAAAATTCAACAGGTTGAAACGGCCTATAAACAGGTCGATCGTACGTACCTGAGCCAGTTCGAAGAACTGAATCAGGGGGTGTTCCGGAGTTTTGAAAAACAAAACCTGTCACTGGTCGAATTTGTCGACCTCTTTCAGAGCTATCTCGACAATATCCGTCAGCTCAACCGCCTGCGGGCCGACCGTATCAATGCGCATGAAGAACTGAACTATGTTGTTGGTACTGAGCTCGTCAAATACTAAACTATCCCTTTCTCAATCTTACTAAACCATGAAATCGCTTTCTTTTATTGCCTTACTGCTGCAGTCGGGTCTGTGGATAGCCTGTTCGCACGGACACAGTGATGATACCGGCGTACCCGCCAAAGGATTTGCCCTGACTGACACTATGATGAACCGCATTCAGACCGATGTGGTGAAGCTGGAACCGATCCGTAGCCAGCTGCGGCTGACCGGGAAGGTTGTCCCCGACGAAAACCGGGTGATCAAGGTATTTCCGCTCGTGGGCGGTTATGTGCGGGATGTACGCGCCGAGCTGGGCGACTATGTACAGAAAGGACAGGTGCTGGCCGTCATTAAATCCGGCGAAGTGGCAAGCTATGACCGTGAGTTGCTGGAGGCGCAGTCGGATGTGCGGGTAGCGGAGAAAAATCTCCGGATTGCGCAGGAAATGAAAGAAGACAAACTGAACGCCGAACGGGATGTTATTCTGGCGCAGAAAGAACTGGAGCGGGCCAAAGCCGAACTGGACCGGATCAGTGAGATCTTCCGGATCTTCAGCGTTAACAGCAAGTCTGAGTATGTCGTGAAATCGCCGATTTCAGGTTATGTCATTCAGAAAGAAATCAACCGGGATATGCAGCTTCGGTCCGACGACGGGGCGCCTTTGTTTGTAATTTCACAGCTGAATCAGGTCTGGATCATGGCCAATGTGAATGAATCAGACATCGGGAAAATGAAGCTGGGGCTACCAGCCAATATCCAGACCTTGAGCTACCCCGACCAGACCTTTCACGGCGAAATTGATAAAATCTATAACGTACTCGACCCTGAGACAAAAACCATGCAGGTGCGTATCCGGCTGGATAACAGTAAGATGCTGTTGAAGCCCGAAATGCATGCCACGGTCTACATCGGAATGACGGAAGGAGGAAGTATGGCCGCTATTCCGGCAAAATCAGTCATTTTCGATAAGAGCAAATCGTTTGTCATGGTCTTTAAAGACCGGCAGCATATAGAAACCAGGGAGGTAAGTGTTTACCGCTCCCAGGGTGACCTGGCCTACATTCAGAAGGGAGTAAAAGCCGGCGAACGGGTGATCAGTAAGTATCAGTTGCTGGTATACGATGCACTGAACGATTAATTACGGGTATAGCCCTGTCCTGACAACCGCCTTTAGCCATTCCTTCCCGCTATGAACAAGTTTATCAAAGCCATTGTAACGTTTTCATTAAAGAATAAATTTTTTACGTTTTTTCTCGTCGGTATCCTTACGGTTGCCGGCTTGTTCAGTTATCTGAACACCCCGATTGAAGCATTTCCTGACGTAACGAATACCCAGATCATTGTGGTTACGGAATGGAACGGGCGCAGTGCGGAAGAGGTAGAACGCTTTGTGACGGTACCGATTGAGGTAGCCATGAACTCGGTGCAGCGCAAGACCAACGTCCGGTCTATTACGATGTTTGGCCTGTCGGTCATGAAAATCATTTTTGAAGATGATGTTGATGACTTTTTTGCCCGTCAACAGGTTAATAACCAGTTGCGGACGCTGTCATTGCCGGAAGGCGTTGAGCCGGATATTCAGCCGCCATACGGGCCTACCGGTGAGATTTTCCGGTATACCCTGCAATCGCCCACGCGTGATACCCGTGAGTTGCTGACCATCCAGAACTGGCAGATTGACCGGCAGCTGCGGTCGGTTCCCGGGGTAGCGGATATTGTTGCCTTTGGGGGGCGGGAAAAGATTTATGAGGTGAGTGTCAATCCTTTACAGCTGCATAAGTACAACATTACCCCGCTCGAAGTATACCGTGCCATTACCGAAAACAACCTGAATGTCGGCGGCGACGTGATTGAGAAAAACGGACAGGCCTACGTGGTGCGCGGTATTGGTTTGCTGACCAACATTGAGGATATTGAAAACATCATCATCGACGAAATCAATGGTACTCCCGTTCTGGTACGCAATGTGGCACAGGTACTGGAGTCGGATATGCCGCGGGTCGGGCAGGTAGGCCTCGACGATAACGACGATGTGGTCGAAGGAATCATCGTAATGCGGAAAGGCGAAAACCCGAGCGATGTGCTGGCGCGGGTAAAGGATAAAATCGCGGAAATCAACGAAAAAGTGCTGCCATCGGATGTAAAGATGGTGACCTTTTATGACCGCGATAACCTGATGCGGTTCTGTACCAAAACGGTGCTGCACAACCTGGCCGAAGGAATTCTGTTCGTCACCGTGATCGTTTTTCTGTTTATGGCCGACTGGCGGACAACAGTGATTGTATCGATTATCATCCCGCTGGCGCTGTTGTTTGCTTTTTTGTGTATGCGCATCAGAGGCATGTCGGCCAACCTGCTGTCGATGGGTGCTGTCGATTTCGGAATTATTATCGACGGGGCGGTGGTCATGGTCGAAGGGATCTTTGTGTCTCTCGATCATCTTGCCCATGAGCGGGGTATGGAAAAGTTCAACAAGCTGTCGAAGCTGGGTCTGATCCGGAAAACGGGTGCTGAAATGGGAAAGGCCGTCTTTTTTTCAAAGCTGATTATCATCACGGCCCTGATTCCGATTTTCTCGTTTCAGAAAGTCGAAGGGAAAATGTTTTCGCCCCTGGCCTGGACACTGGGCTTTGCCTTGCTGGGTGCGCTGATTTTTACGCTGACGCTGGTGCCGGTGCTGTGTTCAATCCTGCTGAAAAAAAATGTGCGGGAGAAAAACAATCCGATTGTCACTTTTTTTGACCGTACTATTACGTCGGCCTTTAACTGGACCTATAGCCATCAGCGCCTTAGTATTCTGGGTTCTCTGGTGTTTATGGGGCTTACGTTTGGTTCGGCAACGTTGCTGGGTACGGAGTTTTTGCCGCAACTGAATGAAGGCGCGCTGTGGGTAGAAGCCAAGCTGCCAATGAGCAGTTCGCTGAATGAGACGGTAAAGCTGGTGCGGACACTGCGGGCGAAACTAATGGATTTTCCGGAAGTCAACGGCGTGTTGTCCCAGACCGGACGGTCTAATGACGGCACAGATCCATCGGGTTTTTACTACGTGCAGATGCAGGTAAACCTCAAACCGAAAGACGAATGGGAGCGTAAAATTTCGACGGATGATCTGATTGAAGAGATGGATGGCCGGCTGAAAAACTTCCAGGGGATCAACTACAATTATTCGCAGCCGATTATTGACAATGTTGCGGAGGCCGTGGCCGGGATGAACGCATCAAATGCCGTTAAAATCTTTGGTAATGACCTCAAGGAGCTGGATAAATACGCCAATCAGGTCATTGCTGCCATCCGCGACGTACCAGGAGTGAAAGATGTCGGTATTCTGCGAAACGTAGGCCAGCCGGAAATGAGCATCCATGTTGATAAGCAGAAAATGGCCCTGTATGGCGTGAAGGTAGGTGATGCCGAGGCCGTTATCGAAATGGCAATCGGGGGTAAAACCGCCACGCAGCTCTACGAGGGCGAACGGAAATTTGACATTCGGGTGCGCTATCAGCCGGAGTACCGGAAAAATGAAGAAGATATTCAACTATTGATGGTGCCAACCATCAAGGGTAGTAAAATACCGCTTAAAGAGATTGCCGAAATCAAAACCCTGACCGGTCCGGCGTTTGTTTACCGGGATAAAAACAAGCGGTTTATAGGCGTGAAGTTTTCGGTTCGGGAGCGCGATCTGGGCAGTACCATTGCCGAAGCCCAGGCCAAAGTCCGGCAGGCTGTTCATCTTGAAAAAGGCTATGAAGTTGAATGGACGGGCGAGTTCGAGAATCAGGTCCGGGCCTCGAAACGCCTCGGGCAGGTAGTACCGATCAGTCTGGTGGCCATCTTTGTGATCTTGTTTATCACCTTCGGGAATGCTAAAGATGCGGGGCTTGTGTTACTGAATGTGCCGTTTGCCCTCATTGGCGGCATTCTGGCCCTGCACGCTACCGGTACTATTTTCGGCATTTCGGCTGGGGTCGGGTTTATCGCCCTTTTCGGTATCTGCGTTCAGAACGGGGTCATTCTGATTTCCGTTTTCAATAAAAACATGGCTGCCCGTATACCGCTCGATGAAGCAATCCGGCAGGGCGTTCAGTCGCGGATCCGGCCGGTTGTGATGACGGCCATGATGGCGGCTATCGGGCTGCTGCCTGCCGCTGTTTCGACCGGCATTGGTTCAGAAACCCAGAAGCCACTGGCCATTGTGGTAATCGGCGGGTTAATTACGGCGACTATCCTGACACTGCTGGTGTTCCCGATTATTTACCGGTTTTTCTACCGGCATAAAGTACACCGGATCAGTGACCTTGATTCTTAACGCGTTTCCCAAACCGACTGTGGATAATACCGGATAAACAGTATGCTGGCGGTCAGCCATCCCGAACCCGCCAGCAGCCAGACGGGTAATTGGTACATAATTGCAAAGAAGCCACCGATGAGTAGCCAGAAAAGGGCCGGAAAAAGCTCGTCGGGCAAACGGTGGCGCTTAAACAACAGGCTGAATTCCAGTAGCGTCAGGCTGAGCGCGAATGCCCATATACTCAGCATGGCCGTCAGCGACTGGTCATGAGGCCGGTACCGGACGAGCAGTATGGCTTCCGGTAGCAACAGCACGGCAATCTGAATCATATACCGGAGCAGCCGTCGGAGGATAGAAACCGGCAGGTTCCGGTAAAGTACCAGTGACTCGTGTTCAAACTGATAAAGGCGATAGACAATGGTAATATGGGCGAGGGCTGCCAGCAACCCTCCCAGGCCGAAAAGCCGTAAGTCATAGTCGTCGGTAGGGTAAAGAGCGGCAAGACCAAGCAGGACAAGCAACGTGCCTGTTTTGGTAAGCAACAAGAGTACCGGCTGACGGCTCAGTAAATACCGCAGGAAAAAAAAGAGGTAGGGGGTTGTAAAACGCTGACTGAACCAACTGCCCAGCTTTCCCGAAAAGCGTTCGGTTGCAGGGTTCCGAAGGATACGGGTATACCAGATCAGCGGCCAGGTCGCAAGGGCTGCGATGGCCAGCAGGATGACGGTCAGAGAGAGCCAGATACCGGCATTGATGGCCATCGTGGCCACAAAACCGGCATAGACCAGCACCGGAAGCAGGAGCTGCAACTGCGTAAGCACCAGCACCAGCCATTGTGTGGGGACTGGAATCAGCCGCAGGTGGTGCAGGAAGGGTTCATCATGTAAGACACGGGCCGCAAAACGGGTGGTGTGGAAACCATATATGGCCCAGATGCCGATGTATATGGCCAGCACAAAATGCGTTCGTATGGCCACCTCCGCCAGCGTAATGTGTTCAATTGCCCGTAAAAAACTCCCTGCAATCAGAAAGACTACGGCCAGCAAACCGGCATTCTGCTCATAGAAAGGCTTGACGATGGTCCTGGTCAGCACCTTCGTGAGGATACCTGTCATACCGGGCCGCTGGTTAAGGGTTCCTGCGTTAGTGTTTGCTCCTGTACCCGCCAGACCGACTGAACCGGCAGACTCGTCAGGTTAAAATCCTGATGGGATGACAGCAGGAAACTCACACCTTGCTCATGATAGCGGCGAATCAGGCGGCTTACCGTTTCGGTAGCCTGCTGATCAAGTGTAACAAGAGGTTCATCCAGTAAAATCAGCAGTGGGTCCCCCAAAAAGCCAATCACCAGCGACGTTTTTTTTAGCATACCGCTCGAATACGTGCCAACGGGGGTTTTCATGAAGTCACGGATGCCAAAAGCATCAATCAGTTCGTCTATCTGCATACCGGATGCCTGTTTGGCCGTACCGACCCACTGAATAAGCTCCCACGCCGTCAGAAAGCCGGGCAAGGCCGGTTCCGCTTCACTGTAATTTACCCTGAGCCGGTACGGTACCGGATGACGCCGGCAATCCCATTGGCCGTTGAGTACAATCTGCCCGTCGAAGGGCAGCATGCCGGCAATGGATCGGAAGAGGGTGGTTTTACCCGACCCATTGGTGCCTTTAACCCAGTGAATACCCGCCGGCAGCTGCCAGTCAGGCACCTGAATAACCAGCCGGTTATGATATGATTTTGCAAAGTGGGTGAGTGAGAGCATAAGATCAGAAGAATATACGGCGAATCTAGCCAAACCAATGCAAAAAGCTCCGGTGTTCAGGACAACCGGAGCTTTGTATCAATGAATGGTAATCTGCTTTTGACCCGGTTACGGGATGTTGATGATGGTAACCGGTCTGTTTCTGAATTTAGCGCTGCGCTACAGATGTTTTCGGGCTTTTTACTTTCTGCAGAATCCAGTTGCCGATTTTCTCACCTTGCACCAAACCCCGATTCAGTGATGACATATAGTGAATACCCCCATAAAAACGGCTTACCGATGCTTCACGGGCTGCATCTTTGAATGACTTGAACGAGCGGACGCCATGACCATACTTAAACTCGGTCGAGTCGACAAACGCAATATTGTCGCCCAGCAGGCCGGTCATTACCGTAGCCGCAGCCGAGGAGATGACACTGTGGCCACTGGTGTACTCGGGGAACGGGGGCGTTTGCAGGAACGGTGCCCATTTCGGGTCAACGTATTTGTTGATAACCGTTTCCGGGCGAACCATTTTACTGCGGTATTTTTCGTCCCAGCAAGAGATAAAGCCATCGGCCAGGGCAAACGACGTAAGCGTATACAGTTCGACCGACTGCATCAGGTTCAGCTTTTGTTTAGCCGCCACCGTTGAGGCAATGTGTAACCAGTGACCACCCGGCGTCATTTTCTTCGAAGCATAGGATACGTGACCGGCTACGTTAATTACAAAAGCATTGTCATCCCAGAAATAAGCAATGTCGTGCTGGTCTTTGGTCAGGTTTTTACCTGTTTCGTATACGTCCATTACCTCCTTGAAGTAAGGACTTCCTTTGGATACATTATAGGCCACCGGGCGCTCCGGCATAAACTGGTTACAGGTATCCATTACCCAGCAACGGATTTTATTCCATTGTGGCTCTGCCGCATCCATATAGGCCGGCGGCGTTGGTACCCAGGTACCTTCTTCGTTGGTAACGGTATGTTTAAAACCCCGTGTCTGCTTATAATGATCTTTCGACGCAAAATCCAGAATGTGTTTGGCCACGGTCTCCCCGTATGCGATAGAACGTTCATAGACTTCGTCAGGAACGCCGTCTTTTTTGTATTGCTCAAAAAAAGCCGGCTCAAATTCATCGTAAAAGTTTGTTGAAAACGTCAGGGCCCGTGCTACCGTCAGGAAGGCTTTCGCACTGGCCAGCGGGAAACAGTATTCCTGACCGGCATCCGGTTTGGGAGCAGGCGCCAGCGTTTTTACTTTACCTGCCAATGATTCGTATTTGGCATCGAAGGGAACAAGGGCCTCATAACCCGCCATGTTGGCATAACCGTAGATCCGGCTGGCTACCGGTGGCGAGAAAATATCATGGATAACCACCTGTGTCAGTTTATCCAGTGCCTGCGTATAGCGTGCCGGATCGGCAGCCTTCGCATTGTATTCTTCAGGAGAGGCTTTTTTCTGGCAACCGGCTACACTGAACAGCACAATAACCAGCCATCCGCAAAGGAGTCGTTTTTGCATAATAAGAAAAGAAAGTTACAGCAGTATTTAACCGTATGTCTAGTGGACTAATGTGGTAACAAAAATAAGGCTTTCTATCGCATTTTTCGTAGAAAAATAAGGATTAAATAGGTGATATTGATCAGTAAACAATAACTTAATGCATAGATAGACCTAATTTGCGTATAGTACCATCATTGTACGAAACCTTTTGACTATGAAGTATAAATACAGTCTTTTTTTGCTGGTCCTCTCGCTATGGATCACAGGGTGCCGGACTACTCAGCCAGTCACCTTGCTGCATATCAATGACGTATACGAGATTACGCCACTCGATAACGGCGCAATCGGGGGTATGGCACGAGTAGCAACACTTAATCAGCAGCTGAAAAAACAAAACCCGCAGACCTATTTCTTCCATGCCGGTGATTTTCTGAGCCCATCCGTTATCGGTACGCTGAAAGAAAACGGCAAAACGATTCGCGGGAAGCAGATGGTGGATGTCATGAATGTGTCGGGCGTGCAGTATGCTACCTTCGGAAACCATGAGTTTGATCTGGACGATAACCAACCGGTCAACCTGCAGGAGCGCATCAATGAGTCGGCATTCCAGTGGCTGGTTTCCAATGCCAAACAAAAGCAGGGTGCAGATTATGTGCCGTTTCATAAAGACCACGATGGTAAACAGGAACTGTTTCCAACCTCGGTTATCCTCAATACTCCTGCTGCCAGAATCGGTGTACTGGCTGTAACGATCCCGGTAAATAAGCCATATGTGCAGTTTGCGGATCCGATTGAGGCGGCTAAACAGGAATATGCCCGCCTGAAGCCCAACTGCGATTTTGTGGTAGCGCTGACACATATTAATGCCGTAGACGATAAGCGGCTGGCCGAAGCATTGCCTGACCTGAAACTCATCATGGGCGGACACGATCATGACAATATGCGGATTCCGGTGGGAAATCTGACGGTATGTAAGGCCGACGCCAATGCCAAAACCGCCTACATCCATCGCCTGCTGATCAATAAACGGACTAAAAAGGTAAAGGTGGTTTCGGAACTGAAGACGATTGACCGCAGCATTCCGGATGAACCGGCAACCGCGCAGGTAGTACAGAAATGGCAGCAGATTGCCGATAAAAGTTTCCGCGATATGGGTTTCAACCAAACAGAGGTCGTGACAGTGGCCACTGAGCCGTGGGATGGCCGCGAAGCATCGGTCCGGAACCAGACGACCGTGTTGACCGATCTGATTGCCAAAGCCATTCATGCGGCGGCGCCGGATGCTGATGTGTCGCTATACAACGGCGGATCAATCCGGGTGGATGATGTACTGAAGGGCAATATTACCCAGTATGACATTGTCCGGATTCTGCCGTTTGGCGGCGAAATACAAACCGTATCAATGACCGGCGAGCTGTTAAAGCAGGTATTGACTACCGGCCGGCAGAATAAAGGGCGGGGTGGTTTTCTGCATTACGATGGGGCGCAATACAACGAAGCAGGTCAGACCTGGACGGTAAAAGGGCAGCCTGTTGATCCGGTCAAGGTGTATAAAGTAGCCATCAGCGATTTCCTGATGACCGGTAAGGAATTCGGTATGAGTTTCCTGACACCGGAAAACCCGGGCGTGAAAGGCATAGAAAAAGCCGACAAATCGAATCCGGGCGATCTGCGAAGCGACATCCGGAAAGCGTTTATCGGCTATTTCAAAAAATAAGTTTAGCGACCCGATGGCCGTGTTACTGAGGCGTTTTAGCTGGGGTAACACGGCTTGTTTTTTCCGGATCAATAACCAGTACGGTCGCGTCGTTCCGGGCAATCACCAGCACCGGCTTGCCGTTTAGCTGTAGCGTAGCGATGCGTTTGATCTGGCCCGTAACCGGCAGTTTGCCAAGTGAGGTCACTGCAAATTCACCTTTCCCTTTGTTAATCAGTAATTTGCCGTAATCGGCATCGTAGCGGCCCATCTGGATATTACAGCCGTAGAAGTTGCCGCCCATGACTACATCCGGTAATTTATCGCCGTTGGCATCAATGAGTTGTGCCGTATAGTAAGGCGCAAGCTGGGCGCTGTATGGCAATGCTTTTACGGTAAAGTTGCCTTTCCCGTCATTCAACAGTATCGCGTTTTCGAAATAGTTGGCTTCCAGTACGCTGGCATTGCCCAACACGTCTTCGCCGATCAGGTCACTCATGCTTGCTTTGGCAAAGTCTTTGGCGTAAATGAACTTCTTCTTAATAAACGGAAACTGCTTTTCGGTCTCGGCTTTGTTGGCAAAAATGACTTCTTCGTTATTGAGGTAATAACTCAGTAGCTGATCCATCTTCTGGTTATTGTCGAAGTCGCTGACGTAGAGCCGGACCGGCTGCTCAGGGGAAGCTTTCAGGCGGCTGTTCAGACCAATGTTTCCCGCCAGAATATCAATGTCGCCGTCGTTGTCAAAGTCGGCGGGCAGGCTAAAATTCCACCAGCCTTTGTTGGGAATCAGCATACGCCTGGTAAAGCGGCCACCGGTATTGTCGAACAGGCAAATACCGTCCCATTCGAGGGTGAGCAGCAAATCCTGATCATTGTCCTTGTCGATATCGACCCATTCTGCGTTTTTCACCAGCCCGACGGTTTTCAGTTCCGGGGCCAGTTGAGCGGTTACGTCAGTGAACCGGCCTGTGCCGTCGTTTTGGAGCAAATACGATTCCGGCGCTTTGCCATATTCAAACGGGATGGTACGGCCACCGATAAAGAGATCCTGCCTCCCGTCGCCGTTCATGTCAACGGCCCGTACGGCTGAAGCGGTCAGGTAAACGTTCGGAAACGCATCGGTTTTGCGGGTAAAATTGCCTTTACCGTCGTTCAGATACAGGCGGGGCTGGCGGTATTCGGATGTACCGGCATACTCGTTGCCGCCGCTGGCAATGACCAGGTCCGGATGAGTATCCTGATTTACATCCACAAAAACCGCGTCAACGTCTTCGTATACACTGTCGGCGGCCAGCGCTGGCTGGCGGCTCCGGCTGAATGTGCCGTTCGCCTGTTGCAGAAACAGCGCATTGACCTGATCCCGGGCTGCTCCCACAAACACATCCTGCCGGCCATCGTGGTTCACGTCGCCGACCGCCAGTGCCGGGCCTTCCATGGAGACCATATTCGGAATCAGGGCTTCACGGTCAAACTCGGTATAGTTGTTTTCAACGTGGCGGTAGTTAAGGCCGGTTTTCTGCGTAATATCCGTGAAGGTTAACGGAGTATCAGTCGTTGGCCGGTGTGCCGCATAGTCGAATACCGGCAGCCCGGTCTGATACGTAACGGTAATGGCCGGTTTGTCAAACGCGATTTTCTGATAACGCCGGTCCGGCCAGATGATCAGCACCGAATCAATGTCGGCTTTATTGCCCAGCCCAACACTCAGCGGAACCTCCATACTCGACTGGAAGCCCCGTACCGGAAACTTCTCGTAGACAAGCCGTTCGGTACCTTTGTATACCAGACACTTTGTGCCGATGGCATTCAGATTCCGGGAAGGACCTTTCAGCTGAATGGTCAGCGACGCTTGCTGAGGGGCATAGGCATTTGCCAGGTTTTCGTAGACAAACGCCTTATCGTTGATGTTGTTGGTTACCACATCAAGATCACCATCATTGTCGAGGTCGGCATAAACAGCTCCGTTGGAATAGGAGGGTTTGTCATTTTCAATGGCATCCTGCAAATCCAGAAAATGCAGGTCGGCCTGGTTGCGGAAGAACTTATTGGGCAGTTTGATCTCCGGCAGCTTGTCAATGAGCGACTCGTCGTTTTCGTCTATTTCCTTCCGTTCGAGCCGTTGCTGAATGTCTTCGTTAGACACAAACTGAATGTAGTCGATGTCGTTCATCCGCTTCGGAATACCGTTGGAAATGAAGAGGTCTTTCCGTCCATCATTGTCGAAATCCATCAGCAGGGGCGACCAGGACCAGTCCGTTGCGTGTACACCGGCATACATACCAATCTCCGAAAACGTGTTATCGCCGTTGTTGAGCTGTAGGTTATTGCGGGCAAACTGGTAGTTGTATCCCTGGCGGATTTTGTATTTGAAAATGTTATAGGAATCCTCCCCTTCCGACCGTTTCAGGATTTCGCGGTCGGCCGGCAGCATATCGAGCGAAATAATTTCGGGGTAAAGATCATTGTTGATGTCGGCAATGTCGATTCCCATCGAAAACTGACTGGTATGTGCCATTTCGTTCGTCAGATCCTCGCGGAACGTCCGGCCATTGGTGCCAGGCTGGTTGATATACAGATAATCATTTTCGTGGAAATCATTACCGATGTACATATCCGGATAGCCGTCGAAATTGACATCGCCGACGCCGACACCTAAGCCGTAGCCCAGCACATCGCTGATGATACCTGCCTGAGCGGTGATTTCGGTAAACCTACCGTTATCATTCCGGAAAAAGCGGTCACCGGCAGTAGGGTGTGTTTTGCCCTGAAATGCCTGACGAAAGCCAAATGTACCGTTCTGGTGTACAGAATGATTAAGCTGAAACATGTCCAGATCGCCGTCCAGATCGTAATCCATAAAAGCTGCCTGTGTGCCCAATCCAACCAGATCGAGGCCATAGGCTTTCGACTGTTCTTCATACACGGGAACCCCTTCTTTGGTGATTTCCTTACAGATAAACAGGAGGTTATGTCCTTTGAAATCCGCAAAACCACCCACCTGACTGATGTATAAATCCAGTTTGCCGTCCTGGTTAATGTCGACTACCGACACGCCGTTAGCCCAACCTTTCTCCTGATTGATGTTAGTTTTAGGCGTTACGTCGTCAAACGTCAGCTTCCCGCGATTGAGGTAAAGCCGGTTTTCCTGCAGGTTTGCCGTAAAGACAAGATCAATCAGGCCATCGTTGTTAAAATCGCCCGCACCAACCCCACTGCCATTGTAGAAATACATGTAGCTGAAAATATTGAGGTCTTTGGTCGGTTTCAGGTCGTTTGAAAAGGCCAGCCCCGTTTGGTCAGCGTCGAGCCGCCGGAACATGGCCGGTGTATTTTTGGGTTGCTGACAACTGAACATGCCGGACAGCAGCAGTATGGATACCAGTAGTTGACTGATTCGTTGCATGTTAGTTGGCCAGTTTAGACAGTCTGGGAGCTGCGTTATTCACCAGCGTAATAAGGTATTTCTGTTGATTGATGACAATCGGGCTGATCTGTTTGACCTCGCCGTCTGCCAGATACCCGCTTTGCCGGTTTGGCACCACGTTAAAGCCGCCTTTCGGCCGGCTCAGCAACACAAGACCACGGCAGGCATCAATCATGCCCAGTTGCGGTAAAAACTCTGAGAAGTTTCCGCCCATGATCAGGTCTTTCTTACCATCGGCGTTGAGATCTTCGCAGGTAATGGCGTTGATGCACGACAACTGCACCGCATCGGGTAGTTCCTGCACCGTAAACTGTCCCTTACCATCATTAACGGCAATGATTGACTTTTTATAATTGACCGTTTTTACCTGACACGCGTTCAGCACGTCAGACGGAAACAGATCTTGCAGTGTTTTGGTGGCGTAGTCGGTGTGTTTCAGGATTTTTGTTTTCAGAAACGGAAACTGCTCGGCCATCTCGCGCTTCAGAAATACCGGAACATCCTTGCCATTGAGGGTTTTAGTCATCACCTTGTCGAGTGTGCCGTTTTTTTCAAAGTCATTGATCCATAGCTTTAACGGCGCCTCGGCTGTAGCTTTCAGGGAGAAATTATCGCCGATGTTGCCCAATACCAGATCGAGATCTTTATCGCCGTCAACGTCCAGTACGCCAACACTGCCCCAGAAGCCGTTCAGCTCGCTGAGTTTGTCGTCGGTTTTTGTAAGCCGGCGATTCTGGAAGCGGTAGACCTGCGGAGCCATCCAGTCGCCAACCAGAATCAGTTCTTTTTTCTGGTCACCATTGAGGTCGGCCCAGGCAGCATCCCGTACCATACCAGCCTCAAAAAGTTCCGGGGCCAGTTGTCTGGTGACGTCGCGGAACTCGCCGGTGCCATTGTTTTCATACAGAAAATGCTGCGGGTTCAGCCCATACTGTCCGGGATAGCTCCGGCTGCCAACGAACAGGTCGAGGTCACCGTCGTTATCAAAGTCATACGGCCGGACCACCGACGTATTCATCGTGTTGGGTGGCAAAGCCCGGGCATTAATGGAGAAGTTGCCTTTACCGTCGTTGGTATACAGGCGGTCCATCAACTCACGGGAGCCCATGGCGGCTTCATTGCCGCCGCTGCCAACGTATAAATCGAGATCACCGTCTTTATCGGCATCAAAAAACTCGGCTGCTGTGTCTTCAAAACCGGTGAAGTTTTTGAAGACATCCTGATCTGTGGCTCTAAAGCCGGCGGCGGTCTGGATGTAGAGCTGCTTGGGCTGCATTTTAGCTCCACAGATGTATATATCCTGACGGCCATCGCCGTTTACGTCGCCAATAGCTGCCTTCGGCCCCTCGTTCGAGAGCTTCATCGGGATATTCCGCTCATTGAAAAAGTCCTCGTAGCTGTTTTCAACATGGGGCGCAAACGGGCTGTTAACCGTCGTTAGCAAGGGCTTGAGAGCGGGTTCAGCGGCCTTAATTCCGGTTTTTCCGTCTTTAACCGAAAGCGTAAGCGTTGTTCCCGCTTTGGGTTCTTTCACGACGGTAACCCGGCCGTCATACCAGGTAACCCGCACTGAATCCAGCTGCGTCAAAGCACCTAATCCAACAGTTTGTATGTATTCGGTGCTCGACTGAAAACCCCGTGCCGGTGCAATGTACCGGCTGAAAATCTGCTTTGGTGCAAACAGCTCGATTTTAGAGCCGATAGCGTAGGTATTCTGTCCGTCGCCTTTCAGACTGACCTTGATAAAATGGTTGGTTTCTGCATGGCGTTCGGAGTGATTCTGGTATACAAAACAGGGCTGATTCACGTTGTTGACCACCAGATCCAGGTCACCGTCATTGTCGAGATCGGCATAGGCCGCACCGTTTGAAAACGATGGATCGGCAAAGCCGAACTCGTCGCCCTGCTCTGAGAACCGCAGGTTTTTATTGTTATGAAAGAAATTGTTCGGAATCGGCCGCGAAGGCATATTCCTGACGATTTCGTCGAACTGCTTTTTTTCGCCCGACATGGCCATAGTCTGGGCTAAATCGTTAGCAAAAAAGTCGATAAAATCCTGATCAATAACGTCGTGGTAGATGCCGTTACAAACATAGATGTCGTTATACCCATCGTTGTCGGCATCGAACATAAGAGCCCCCCAGCTCCAGTCGCTGGCAGCGACGTCGGCATAATTGGCAATCTCACTGAATGTTCCGTCCTGATTATTGAGCTGGAGGCAGTTTTGTTGCAACTGATTGTAGAAACCACGGTCGCGTTTGAGTTTAGCAAGGTAAAAAGTCTCAAAGGAGGTGGTTGTTTTCAACCGCTTCTCGTCACGCGGCAGCATTTCGGTCGTAAAAATTTCCTGATACCCGTCATTGTTGATATCGGCCATGTCGGCACCCATCGACGCAATGCTCAGGTGTTTCATCCGCTGCTCAATTTCTTCGGTAAACGTCCCGTTGCGCTGGTTGATATAGAGGTAGTCTTTCTCGAAAAAGTCGTTTGAGACGTAAATATCGGGATACATGTCGCCGTTAACATCTCCCACGGTGACCCCCAGGCCGAAGCCGATCAGGCTGCTGTAAATACCGGCGTCCTTGCTGACATCGTGGAAAACGCCGTTATCATTACGCATCAGTTTATCGCCTCCGCCTTTCAGGAAATCTTTGACCGGCCAATCTTCGGCCCGGAGATTACGGTTGTTGGCAAAGTCTAAGGTGTTAACCGGGATAAAGCTGTTATTGAGGATGTAGCAGTCGAGGTCACCGTCGCGGTCGTAGTCCAGAAAAGCGGCATGAGTGGTATAGCCGCCTTCGTCGAGGCCATATTTTTTGGCCGATTCGGTAAACGTCTGATTGCCGTTATTGATGTAGAGGTCGTTTTCTTGCCCGACGCCTTTCTGATAACCGGCATTACAGACGTAAATATCCAGCAGTTTGTCGTTGTTGATATCCACCATTACTACGCCGGTCGCCCATTTCCCTTTGCCGGTTAAGCCGGCCTTTTCGGTAATATCCTCAAACTGCCATTTACCGTCGGCACTGGCGCCCTTGTTGAGGTACAATTTATTGGACCCCATGTTGGAGGTAAAGAAGATGTCAGTCCAGCCGTCGTTGTTGATGTCGCCTACGGCTACGCCCCCCCCGTTATAAAAGTTACGGTAACTGAAAATGTTAAAGTCTTCGCGGTTTTCCACCTTATTCTGAAAGTCGACACCGATGGCTTCATTGTCCATCCGCTCAAAGAGCGTGTCTGTTTTTCGTGTTGAGCAGGATACACACAAGTACATGGCTAAAAGCATGACGGCCAGACTTGCTATATTAATTCGTTTCATAGGTTAGTTCGGTAGGCTAAAACATCCTGTTTTAGTAAAATAACTCTTTGTCAGAGATGCCAACACTGACAATTTTGGGCTGACGGTACACAATGATCCCCTTGACCGTATTCCAGGTTGACGGCTGATTCTGG
This sequence comes from Arsenicibacter rosenii, assembly GCF_001870735.1. Taxonomy (GTDB): domain Bacteria; phylum Bacteroidota; class Bacteroidia; order Cytophagales; family Spirosomataceae; genus Arsenicibacter; species Arsenicibacter rosenii. The sequence continues at coordinate 58,977 of NZ_MORL01000022.1, forward strand.
TTGCCATACCGGGCGATTTTGCCCTCCAGCCGGATCACGGCGCGGTCTCTATTGAAGGACTCTATATAAATCTGCCCGTCGGTCATCAGGTAGCCTTCGCCGATTTTGTTGATGGGGTCAACCAGTTTGCCAATCAGAATGCTGGCTGCGCCCGGATTATCAATAGTAACGGGTACGTGAGCCGGATGGGATTTGTACCAGTCTGTACTACTGAACGTTATGATAATATTGCTTTGCTTTTCATCGGTCAGGTTTGCCCGGAAACCGGTGGGGTTCACCATGATGCTACCAGTAAATACGGTTTCATCTGTATAAAAGGGTTTTGCATCGATACTTAAGAGAATCTTTGCCTGATCCGGTTTTAGTGAAGTATAAATAGTATCTACATCGGGATCGGATGTGCAGCCTGCCAGCAAAAGCAGCAGGGCGAGAACAAAAGCAGGAGTGAGTCGGATAATAGTCATACTAAACAGGAACTTAAGTTAACAAAAATGCTCGACTAGTCGAGCATTTTTGTTGAACAAAGAAAAGGAAGAAAATGATATTAGTAACCAGTATTCTGCTTTAAGTTCGGGTTAGATGCAATGGCATCAGATGGGATCGGATACAGAACCGTATACGCGTTTTTGTTGTCAACACCTATACCGGTAGTGAATTTGCCATAGCGAACTTCAACCGTACGCTTGCCACCTTCCCAGTAGGTTTCGCGGCCAATTTCGTCAAAGATATCGTCTTCTTTAACCGAAGTGAGAGCAGATGCTCCGCGTAACTTGCGGAGATCATTAATGGCAGTCAGTGCACCGGCTGTATTACCTGAGCGGAATAATGCCTCAACCTTCATCAGGTAGGCATCACCGTAACGGATGATTATGTACTTGTTGGCATCAACCGGGTGATATTTAATTACGCGGATACCTTTATCGGTAGCAGCACCCGATAATGGTACATCCCGGGTGAAAGATAGCGGCTTATTAGAGCGTTCATCTATAATAGCGGCACCCTTTTCGTCATACTGTGGGCCAATCAGGAATCCGCGGCCAATGCCAGAGAGCGGAGTACCATCTTTTTTCGGCGCAACGCCCTTACGAGTGTCGTTAGCTTCGAATTTGTCATAGAAATCAGCCAGGGTCGCGAAGCCATTCCAACCAGATGGCTTCTGATTGTAGTGCAATGTCATCATCCAGCGGCTCTCTGGTGACCCCTGGGCACCTGTCAGGATAATTTCACTGGTTGCGTTTTTCGTGAAGTTATCAAAGTAGTTCGGGCTTAGTTTAAAGCCTGCTGCTGTAATTGCATCAACATATTTTACTACGTTGTCCATGTCTGCTTTGTCGAACGTATAAGGGCCTTCCGGCTTGGCTGACTTGTAAACGGTCTTGTTCAGATACAATTTTGCGAGCAGGTAATTCGCTGATGCCTTCGTTGCTGTCGGGTTTACTGACGTTGCTGTTCTAGCTTCTGCTAAGTCAGGCAGTGCTTCTGTCAAATCCTTTACGATGTAGTCAAACGCTTCTGAACGCGATAATACTTTCGGATTGTCGTTTACTCCCTGGTTAACATCCCGGACCGGAACCTGACCCCAGTAGTCCATTACATGGAACATATTCCAGGCACGCAGAAACTTGGCTTCCGCAACCTGTGCTTTGGTTGCACTTGTTGTGGCAATAATCTGTGTTGCCTTGAATACTTCCGAATTCAGGTTATTCCATGAATTCAGTACAAAGGCGTGCGTAGCGTCCCACGTGTGCTGATCCAGGGTACGCCATACGCCGTTATCTCCCCAGTCTACACCACGGGTTGGCGGGATCATTTCGGCGGTTACGTGTACGCCCAGTGAATAGATGTCTTGCTGACTCGCGAAGTTATTACCAAGGTTATTATAGGATGCCTGAAGGGCATCCGTAACATTGGGCAGACCGGAAAACGAACCTGAGGCTGATTGCGGTACAACAATAGAAGAAGTTTCCTTCACATTCAGGTCGGTACAAGCGGTTACAACTGCTGCCACTACCCCGACACTAAGTATTACTAATGAGTTGCTCTTGCTCATATTGATTTTAAAGGGAAAAAGTCAATCAAGATCAGAAAGTAAAGCTTGCGCCTAATGTCCATGTACGTGCACGCGGGTAGGCAGTATAATCAATGCCCAAAGATGGAACGCCGTTCAGTGACTTGTTCGTGTTTACCTCAGGATCCTGACCTGTGTATTTGGTAATAACGAACAGGTTCTGGCCAGTCAGGTATACACGCAGGTTCGACAAAGCCGAGTTACCGGTGTTGAACTTATAGCCAATGTTGAGGTTCTGGAAACGAACGAATGAACCGTTTTCCAGGAAACGGGTTGATACGTCCGGTGCGTTGAAGGCACCTTCGGCCAGCCCTGGAACATCACGGGTTACGTTACGCCCGTTGTTGTATGAACCTTTTGTAAAATACGCGTTAGCCGTGTTGTTATAAATGTAGTTACCGGCTACTGCGTTGAAGAACATACTGGCCGTCCAGTTTCCGTAGCGCAGGTTAGCTGTTAAGCCTCCCGTGAATTTAGGAATCGGCGACTTACCAATAAACTTCTGAATGTCACCACCAACATAGATTGAGTTGCCCTGGTCATCGTAGCCATTAAACTCTCTCAGGAAGTAAGCGAACAACGGCTGGTCATTGGCAATACGCTGTGCATAAGCTCCTGTCAGACCCTGACCGCTGATACCACCTGTGTTGATGATACCACCGTAATTTTTCAGGATGTTCTTGTTGAAGGCACCGTTAGCGCTGATGTCTAAGCCGAATTTTGCTTTGTCAACGGCAACAAAGTTCAGCGCCAGTTCAACACCACTGTTGATTACGTTACCGTCAATGTTTTTCCAAACGAACGGAGTCAGCGCTGGTTGAGCCGACGCTACCTGAATCAAGAGGTTTTGGGTACTCTTGTTATACACATCGATACTACCTGAAACGCGGTTGCCTGCAATGGCAAAGTCGATACCGCCATTAATCTGTGTGGCCGATTCCCATTTGAGGTCAGCGTTCGGGAAGGCAACGGAGTTCAGGCCGCCACCGTTAATAGGAGTACCACCTGGTGCCAGAGTGCCGATATTATAATCACCATAACGCTGACGCTGTACGAACAGATTGTGTGGTATTGACTGGTTACCCGTAACGCCATACCCGAAGCGCACTTTCAGATCCTGGAAGATGTTTTTAGGAATGAAGTCCTGATTGATCAGCTTATAGGCAACCGCTGCTGATGGGAAGTAACCATACTTGTTGTTGGTACCGAAACGTGTTGAACCGTCAGCACGCAACGTACCGGTTACGATCAGATCACCCATGCTCAGGTTTACACGACCAAAGAATGACTGTAATTCGTCTTTCGTATAGTTCGTGTTGCTCAGCACGCTACCGATCAGGTTTTGGCTTGGGTCAAAGTTCGCCGAAGCTGCGTTCTGAATCATTAGGTCCAGGTCAGTAGTACGAAAGTTTGTAGCAGATGCCTTCTGGTAAAAATATTCAAAGCTCTGATAAGAATAACCTAACAGGGCATTCAGGTCTACTTTGCCTAACTGCTTGTTGTAAGTAAAGTAGTTTTCCCACAAGGTATTATCTATCTGAATGTCCGTAAGATAAAGGCGGCCTTGCCCCTTGATGTCTTGATAGCCTAAGTCTTTTGAAAAGGCAGCCTTACGGGACGACATTGATTTGTCAAAACCATATACGGTTTTAAATTTCAGCCCATTGATAATTTCGTATTCAAGGTTGATATTACCGACCGCACGCAGCGTTTTTGTGTTATCTTTTGACAGATCAAGCAGTGCCTGTGGGTTTGGTTCTGCCACGTTTGATGATTGATATAACGTACCATCTTTGTTATAAACCGGCAGGGTTGGATTCGTTTTCAGGATATTACCTAACAAGTCGCCTTGATAACCAGCGTTATCGGTGACCGGGATGTTGCCATCTTTCGTCTGTGATACCGTTGTCTGAATGCCAATATTCAGTTTGTCGTTGATAAACTTCTTATTACCGTTTACACCGATGCTGATCCGGTTCAGCGAGCTTTTCTCCATAATACCCTGCTGATCAAGATACCCTAATGAGAAACGGTAGTTACCGCTTGCATCACCGGCACCATATGACAGGTTTTGCTGGTTCGTGATACCCGTACGGAACAGAAGTTTCTGCCAGTCAGTGCGGGACTCACGGTCGTTGGTTGGCTGTAATTTAGCGTATTCATCCGGGCTCAACAGGTCATACTTTTTAGTAATGTTGCTGATACCGATGGATGGTGAATACTCCAGTGTACCTTTACCACCTTTCCCTTTTTTGGTTGTAATCAACACAACACCGTTTGCACCCCGTGCCCCGTAGATCGCTGTTGCCGAGGCATCTTTCAGAATGTCCATTGATTCGATATCGTTCGGGTTCAGGAAGTTCAGCGGGTTACGGGCTGAAGACGAACCGATACCTGAGTTATCACCACCTGACGAAGTTTCGTCACCGCTCAGTGGTACACCATCAACAACAAACAGCGGGTTGTTACCGTTACGTACTGAAGACGTACCACGGATACGGATGTTGATCGGACCGCCCGGCTCACCGTTACCTTGAGTAATGGCAACACCTGGTACACGACCCTGCATCAGCTGCTCTGGCGAGATAATAACCCCTTTGTTGAAATCTTTGGAACCGATTGCATTAACGGCACCAGTAAGATCTTTTTTCTTCACCGTACCGTAACCGATTACAACAACTTCGTTCAGAGACTGGCTGCTTTCTGCCAATGTTACATCAACGGTGCTGCGGTTACCAACCTGAACTTCCTGTGGTTCATAACCCACAAAGCTGAAAACGAGAACTGCCTTATCTGGTACTGCCATTTTAAAATTACCGTCCGCATCAGTGTTTGTACCACGGCTGGACCCTTTAATGGCGATACTAACACCAGGCATTGCACCCCCCTTAGCGTCTTTTACCTTACCAGATACCTGCTTGTCCTGAGCCCAGACACTCAGCGACATAATCATCATGAAAGCCGTTAGCAGCGTGGTGCCTATTGCCGTTTGGCTCCGGGCTGCGGCTCTCCAACCCACTAAAGAGAAAATGTTCACCATAGGTTAAAAGAATGATTAGACTGTTAAATACAAATTGTTACATAAAATGATCAAAAAACAACATTGATCATGATGCAAAGGTAGCCGAATTGCTCCTCAATTTGTTAAAACTTATCCCAAAATAATTAAAGTTTGTTTCGCGCTTGTAAAAAAGGGAAAGCGCTTAAAAGATAGATATTTGTACTATTTATGGATTTAATTTGTCCGTAACGACATTTAAAAAAGTTGCGAGAGCTTAAGTTTTGTAACAGTATGTTACTTGAAAAGTACAATTTAAGCCTGCCAATTTGGATATTTACAATTGCTTAATTCTGTGTTAAGAAATGTTAAATTTACACGTATATATGATAAAAAGATATTATAAAGTTGAAATATACGTTGATTCGAGGTAATCTGACAAAGGGAGAACTGTGCTGTTTATACTCTTAATTTTGTGAAGGAGTGTGTAAATTCTTGAACTCAGATGGGGAAATGTTATACTTCTGCTTGAAAGCTGTTGCAAAGTAGGTAGACGATGAAAAGCCTACTTCATAGGCTACTTCCGCAATTGTTGTGTTCTGACGAAGCAGGAGCTGACGGGCTTTTGTAAGTCTGATGTTCTGCAGATAATCCATAACACCGCAACCGAGCAAGGCTTTTGACTTCCGGTAAAGCTGCATACGCGACAAACCAATTGCCTGCGCAATGCCATCGACAGTAAGTTCTGAGTTGGCAATATTCTGTTCAATAACTGCTGTCAGGTCATCTACAAACTTACGGTCGGTACGTTGCGGGGCAAGGGTTGCCGTGTCCAGTGATAACTCCCGCCGGAAGTGATCGCGGATGCGTTCGCGGCTACGCAGGAGCGTTTTCATACTTTCAATCAGATAAATTGGATTAAAAGGCTTCATGATATACAGATCCGCTCCCGACTGCACCCCTTCAATAATCTGTTCCGGCGTGTTCCTGGCGGTCAGCATGACAGCCGGAATGTGTGAGGTACGCCAGTCATTTTTTAACTGATTAACTACCTGAATACCGGATTGACCTGGAATAACCACATCACATACGACAATATCCGGCAGATTCTCGAAGGCCATGGTCACCCCTGTATTGCCGTCTGCCGCTTCCAGAACCTGAAAATGTGGTTGTAATTTGCTGACCAGGAAGGCACGCAGGTCGGCATTGTCTTCAATAACCAGTACGGTTGCTTCGGCATTAGGCGGTGGCAAAGAGGGCATGCTGGTAGTGTATTCGAATAAAGGAGCCTGATCGAATGTGGGCGGTGAAAAAGCTGAAGGCGTCCAGCTTGGCTCAACCGGCAGACTATCCGCTGTTTTATCCGGTTGAGTTAATGGCAGGCGTACAGTAAATGTGCAGCCGTTACCAACTTCACTCCGGACACTCAGATTGCCATGGTGCATCTGTACCAGCTCATGCGACAGGGCCAGGCCGATACCTGTACCTCCAACGGAGGTATTGCCCTGGTAAAACCATTCAAAAATATGCTGCTGCTCTTCCTGGCTAATGCCCTGGCCGTCATCCTCAACGGTTATCAAAACCGATTCGTTACTGTCGTCCAGACTGACATGCAGCAGGATCTGGCCACCATCAGTAGTGTATTTAAACGCATTTGCCAGCAGGTTGTAAAAGACTTTATCCAGCAGGTTGGCATCAAACCAGACTGCAATGCCAGGCGCAGAGCTGGTTAGACGATAGGTGATACGCCGTTGACGGGCTATGTTTTTAAAGACATTCATGATCTCCTGAACAAACCAGACAATGTCATACTGCGCTACCCGTAACGGCATTTTGCCAACTTCAATTTTCCGGAAATCCATTAGCAGGTTAACCAGATGCAACAACTGCTGCGCATTCTTACGAACAAGCTCCAGGTCTTTCCTCTGATTACCGGGGGAGACGTTTTTATTCGTCAGGATATCTTCGATTGGCCCTAAAATCAACGTAAGCGGCGTCCGGAGCTCGTGTGAAAAATTCGTAAAGAACCGGAGTTTGGCCTCTGTACTTTCCCGGAGCCGTTCGGCCATGTCAAGAATCTGATTTCGTTGCGACAGAATTTCCTGATTCTGGGCTTCGAGTTTGGCATTGATGGCCCGGTTTTCCCGTAAACTGATAAAGACAATGGTGGCGAGGATAATGGCGCCAATCAGCAGGAATACCAGGATATATAACACAATTCGCTGATTGTGATAAAGATTACTTTGTTCCTGAAGACGTATTTGCTGCCGGGTAATGTCCTGCTGCTGGCTAAGAATTTTATCTGACTGCACTTTCAGGCTATGGACATTAGCCGGATTAATTACCATGGTCTCCAGTATATTCTCTTTGCTAAACGGCTGTTTGCGTAAAATTCTGAGTGCGGTACGAATCGCTTCTTCGCCACCGGTCGGATAGAGCATGGTTGCATTAATAATACCCTTTTCAACCAGGTCAATGCCGCCATTCGGTCCTGCCAGGCCATCAACTCCTATAAATTTGATTTTTTGCTCCAGTCCTGCCTGTTTGCAAACCTTGTATGCACCCAACGCCATCCGGTCGTTGTGAGCATAGATCAGATCAATATCAGGATGCTTGGCCAGCATCGCCGGCAGTTGCTTGAGTACATACTCTTGCTCCCAGTCACCGTGAAATTTATCAATCAGCTGTATACCGGGAGACTGGGCAATCGATTCCACGAATCCGGCATGCCGGTCCCGTGTCGGCGAAGCACCGCTGGTACCTAAAATTTCCAGTACCTTTCCATTGCCCTTTAATAAGGTATTGATATAATGGCCGGCCGCCCGTCCGATCTCAAGGTTATTGGATCCAACGTAAGCCGTATACTTTTTCGAGGTTGTTTGCCGGTCAAGAATAACGACCGGTATACCTTTATTATATAGTTCCTCAACAATGGGTGTAATCGGTATCGCTTCGTTCGGTGAAATAATAAGCAGATTAACACCGGCATTCACCAGTTCGCGGATTTGCTGAATCTGGAGTTTACTGTTTTCGTGTGCATTCCGGTGAATAAGCGTAAGATTCGGGTAAAAACTAACTTCACGTTCCATCCCTTCCTGCATGGATTTGCGCCACGTATCTCCCGCTGTACATTGAGAAAAGCCTATAATGTATTCGTTTTCTTCCGGATTTGTTTCTTTACAACCTGTACTTATATATAGAAGTAACAGCGGCAGGATCCGGATGAAAGGTATGAACTTACGGATATAGTAGCAGATGGCTGGGTACATATTCTTCAAGAACGGAATACCGATAAGATTACAGGTTACGAAAAGGGCGTAAGATAAAATGTAATCTACAAAAAGTATAAACATTTTGTACAGTTTGTGCAAAAAAATTAAAGCACAGTGAAATAAAAATGAAGATTTACAGCATATAAATAGCTGATTTTTTGAAAAGTGTAGTGTAAGAAATAAGTGATTACTCAATTAACAGTTTACTTGATAGCAGAATTTTACCAATCAATCTGGTAACAACGTATATGCTTTTCCCTTTGTTGCTTAGCGTTATAACGGAAGTAGGCCAATGTATGATGTAATAAAATTAAACTATTTTGAGACGGCGTTAAATTATACACAGAAACGGCCGCTCTATTTTTGTATCGGGTCATATGAATTAAAGAAAAATGTTTTTTAGGGCACTTATTGTTTCATGGGGAGGCTTACTGTTTGGATACAAACTGGCAATCCTATGCGGGATAAACAGATGGTTCCGGTTGCCCTTTACAATAGATCGTGTTAGTGAATACCTGTTTAGTAGCCTGACTATATCCGGATTTCTAATGGGTGTTCTGTTAAGCTGGCAGTTTTCAAAACGGACAGGACACTGGAAGACACTGGTTTGGGTTACTGCCTTATATCTGATCACGGCCATTGGCTGCAGCCTGGCTCCGGATTTGTATCTGCTCGCTTTTTTTATTGGTGCCGGCGGGGTTTGTCTGGGCGGTACGATTGTGAGCTTACCAGTATATGTAATGGAGGTCGTACCCGTGAGTTTCCGTTCAAAAACAATCATCCTGTTTTCGGTTGCTACAATCCTCAGTATGCAATTGACATATACGCTGTTACCGGTTTATACTATTTACTGGCGATGGATTCCGGGGGCAGAAGCGATTGTTGCTCTGGGACTAATGCTTTCGCTTTTTACGATACCTGAACAGGGCAGGCCATTAACCGCAGGAAGCCCGGAAATCACGATGGATACAGCCGGACAAGGACCTCAGCCCGTTTTAAACGGACATCCACAAGCCGGTATGGCAGAATCAGGAACTGTCAGCAAATAGCGTTTACACACCAATCATTTAAGTTGTTAAGGTTAGGTAAAATAGGGGTAGGTCCCTGACCTACTTCATATTTCTTCTTTATGTCTCCTCGATTCATCAGCTGCCGGTGCATGCTTTCGGCCAATCTACCGGCTTTGTTGTGCCTAAAAATCCCAAGCCCCGAAAAATAGTTGTAACTTTCGCATCCTAAAATCAATTACCTCAAACGGTGAAAGCTACCCGTGAGCTTTTGCATTATGGTACCTCCCATCGCATGATTAATGTCGAAACGTTACGGCAGTTTGCCGGACAACTAGAGGGCGAAGTATTTACCGACCGCACGATGCGGACCCTCTACGCAACCGACGCGTCTGCCTACCGCGAAATGCCACTGGCTGTGGCTGTACCTAAAACGGTCGATGACCTCAAAAAGCTGATTTCGTTTGCGCGCGAGCACAAAACGTCACTCATTCCACGAACTGCCGGCACGTCGCTGGCAGGGCAGGTGGTTGGCAACGGTATTGTAGTCGATGTCTCCCGTAATTTTAACAAAATCCTTGCGTTTAATGCGGAAGAACGATGGGTGCGCGTACAGCCGGGGGTTGTGCGTGATGAACTGAATATGTTCCTTAAACCGCATGGCCTTTACTTCGGTCCGGAAACGTCGACAGCCAACCGGGCCATGATTGGCGGGATGGTGGGCAACAATTCCTGTGGCTCCAACTCGGTCGTTTATGGCTCTACCCGTGAACACCTGTTATCGGTTAAGGCGATTCTGGCTGATGGCGCCGAGGTTGAGTTCAGCACGCTTGAAGCGCCGGTATTTCATGAGCAGGTAAAACAGGCGGCTCAGAAAAACGGCAGTGCTACGCTTCTTGACCGTATTTACCTGAATACCAGCGAAATTCTGTCATCTCCCGAAAATCAGGAGGAAATCCGGCGGAATTTTCCGAAAAAATCCATTGAGCGCCGGAATACCGGTTATGCCCTGGATATGCTACTGGATTGCGAACCGTTTACGGAGGGTGGTGAGCCGTTCAATTTCTGTAAACTAATCGCCGGTTCAGAAGGAACACTCTGTTTGCTGACCGAAATTAAACTGAACGTTATCCCGTTGCCGCCCAAGGAATCAGGGCTGGTATGCGTACACTGCCACTCGGTGGATGAGGCGTTGCGGGCCACGTTGATTGCCCTGAAATATAAGCCGTTTGCTGTCGAGCTGATCGACGATATTATCCTGGCACAAGCTGATACGAACGCGGAGCAACGGAAAAACAGCTTCTTCGTGCAACGGACACCAACGGGCCATTTCCCGATTATCCTCGTTGTTGACCTGTCGCGCGAGGACCGTGCCGAAATCCAGCGTCTGGCCATTGAGATGGAAGCTGAGATGCGGGCGCAGCATATGGGCTATCATTTCCCGCTCCTGTTCGGCGACGACAGCAAGAAAATATGGACCCTCCGTAAAGCGGGTCTCGGACTGCTGGGCAACCTGCCGGGCGACGAAAAAGCGGTGGCTGTTATTGAGGATACCGCCGTTGATGTGCGCGACCTGCCGGACTATATCCGCGACTTCAACGAGATTCTGAAGAAGCATAACATGTCGTCTGTACATTACGCGCACGCGGGCTCGGGCGAAATCCACCTCCGGCCAATTATCAACCTCAAGACCGAAGAAGGCCACCGGCAGTACCGCCTGATTGCCGAAGAAATTGCCACGCTGGTAAAAAAATACGACGGTTCACTGTCGGGTGAACATGGTGATGGCCGCTTGCGGGGTGAGTTTATTCCGCAGATGGTCGGGCAGAAAAATTATGAGCTGATGCGTCAGCTGAAACATACGTGGGACCCGTACGGTATTTTTAATCCGGGGAAAATTGTTGAAACGCCGCCCATGGATACGTTTCTGCGGTATGAAGCGGGCCAGCAAACGCCGGTATTCCAGACCTATTTCCGGTACTATAACCAGGATGTACTGCAACATGCTGAGCAGTGCAACGGTTCGGGCGATTGCCGGAAAACGCATGTGTCGGGCGGAACGATGTGCCCGAGCTATATGGCTACCCGCAATGAAAAGGACACAACACGGGCCCGGGCCAACATCCTGCGTGAGATGCTGACCCGCTCCGATAAGGATAACCGCTTCGATCACGAGGAAATCAAGGAGGTGTATGACCTGTGTCTGTCATGCAAAGGCTGTAAGGCCGAATGTCCGTCTAACGTCGATGTGGCCAAGCTGAAGGCTGAGTTCCTGCAACATTACTACGATACCAACGGCGTTCCGGTGCGCTCGCGCCTGATTGCCAATTTTGCGTCTTTGTCTAACCTTGCCTCGCTGGTTCCGTGGGCATGGAATGGGGTAATGGGAACGCCTGCCCTGCGGCGGGTTGCCAATCGCGTCGTCGGTTTTCACCCCGACCGGACCATGCCGTCGATGGCAACCACCACCGTAAAGCGCTGGTGGCAAAAAAATAAAGGCAAATCACTGAGCCGTAAACCGGCTGGGAAAATCTACCTGTTCTGTGATGAGTTTACCAACTTCAACGATCCGGAAGTTGGCGAAAAAGCCATTAAGCTGTTTGAACGTCTGGGCTACGAAGTCGTAATCCCTGAACATGGCGAGAGCGGCCGGGCAGCGTTATCAAAAGGCTTATTGAAGCAGGCAAAGAAACTGGCCGAACACAACGTTACTGTACTGAAAGATATCATTTCGGAAGAAACACCGTTAGTAGGATTGGAGCCATCAACTATCCTCACATTCCGGGACGAATACCCGGATCTGGTCGATGAGTCGCTGGTAGAGGCTACCCGCCGGCTGGCTAAACTGGCCCTGACCTTTGAGGAGTTTGTCGCCCGTGAACTGGATGCCAAACGGATTCGGCCAGAACAGTTTACGACCGAAAACCGGTTAATAAAGTTACATGGCCACTGCCAGCAAAAAGCGGTATCGTCTTTAGTGCCAGGGAAAAAGGCACTGTCGTTGCCGAAAAATTATACGGTGCAACTGATTCCGTCGGGTTGTTGCGGGATGGCTGGATCGTTTGGTTACGAAGCGGAGCACTACGAAATTTCGATGAAAATCGGTGAACTGGTGCTGTTCCCGACCGTTCGTCAGCAGCCGGAAGATGTAATTATCGCCGCGCCGGGAACCAGTTGCCGGCACCAGATCAAGGACGGAACCAGCCGGAAAGCCAAACACCCCGCCGAGATTCTGTTCGAAGCACTGGTATAGGTGAAGGAATAATGGAGACTGTAAAATGACTATCGATTATTCGTTTTTCATTATCCATTGCATAGATGGAGCGTATTAATTAATTGTAACACTGATTTCATGAACAAACAAAGCATCTGGATAGGACTCCTGGCCATGAGCTTAATGGGTAGTGGCTTAGAGGCTGTTGCTCAGTCGACCGCACCAGGCAGCGGGTCGAAGTATGACCCTAAGGAACTGTTTCACCCGTTGTTTAACATGCAGCCCGGTAATGATTATCGTACGGGTAGCGGCGCACCGGGCCCCCGTTACTGGCAGAATAAAGCCGACTATAAAATCAATGTGACACTCGACGAGCCACAGAATACGATTAAGGGTGAAGTAGAAATTACCTACCGGAACAACTCACCCGAATCGTTGCCGTTTTTGTGGTTACAACTCGATCAGAATGCCTTTGCTGATACATCACGGGCGACTAAAACGACGCCCGTAACCGGTGGCCGTTTTGGGAATACGGATTTCAAAGGAGGCGTTGCCGTAACCAGTGTGGCGGTTGAACAAAAAGGTAAATTCAATGCTACACCGCATATCATTACGGATACACGGATGCAGGTGCGTCTGGCGGAACCCGTTAAGGCCGGTGAAACCGTAAAACTCAAAATCGCCTATTCATTCCCGATTCCGGAATATGGTTCTGACCGGATGGGTAAGTTAACCCGCAAAGACGGTATCATTTACGAGGTGGCGCAATGGTATCCGCGCATGTGCGTCTATGACGATATTGAAGGCTGGAACGTGCTGCCTTATCTGGGCGCAGGCGAGTTTTATCTGGAATACGGCGATTTTGAATATGCCATTACGGTGCCGTGGGACCACATTGTGGTGGGCTCGGGTGAGTTGCTCAACCCGACAGAGGTACTGACCGCCGAACAGATTAAGCGGTTGGAGCAAGCCCGGAAGAGCGACAAGACCGTAATTATCCGCAGCAAGGATGAGGTAACCAATCAGAATACACGTCCGAAAACGTCGGGAACGCTTACGTGGCGCTTCCGCTGTATCAATACCCGCGACGTGGCCTGGGCATCGTCTAAGGCGTTTGTGTGGGATGCGGCTAAAATCAACCTGCCAAGCGGAAAAACGATTCTCGGCCAGTCGGTATACCCGGCCGAAAGTGCTACGCAGGATTCCTGGAACCGGTCGACCGAATATGTCAAAGGGTGTGTTGAGTTCTATTCGAAATACCTGTTTGAGTTTAGTTATCCGGTGGCAACAAACGTAGCCGGTATTGTGGGCGGGATGGAGTATCCGGGTATCATCTTCTGCGATCACCGCGACAAGAAAGATGCGCTTTGGGGAGTAACCGACCACGAATTCGGCCACAACTGGTTCCCGATGATTATTGGCAACAACGAGCGTAAATTTCCGTGGATGGACGAAGGGTTCAATACGTTCATCAATGTGCTGTCGACGGCAAACTTCAATAACGGGGAGTATTACCGGGAACGCGGGAGTATGCACGACATTGCACCGGCACTGTTTAGTCCGGTGGAGCCGATCATGACCATTCCGGACGTGCAGCAGGCACGTAATCTTGGTATCCTGGCCTATTATAAGCCGGGTATGGGCCTGAAAATGCTGCGTGATGTTGTATTAGGACCGGACCGTTTTGATTACGCGTTCCGTACCTACATGCAGCGTTGGGCATTCAAGCACCCGACCCCGTATGATTTCTTCCGCACTATCGAAGATGCTGCCGGAGAAGACCTTGGCTGGTTCTGGAAAGGGTATTATTACGAGACCTGGAAGCTGGACCAGGCGGTAAAAGATGTTCGGTATGTAGAGGGAGCCGCCGAGAAAGGGGCATTCATCAGTATCGAAAATCTGGAAAAAATGGCGATGCCGGTCCAGATTGAAATTCAGGAGTCGAACGGCAAGAAGCAGCGGCTGAGCCTGCCGGTCGAAGTATGGCAACGCGGTGGCACCTGGACATTCAAAGCGAATACGACCTCAGCCATCCGTACAGTTACTATCGATCCTGATGAGAAGTTGCCGGATATCAATCCTAAAAATAACGTCTGGAAAGCAGAAGCGCAGTAATTCGCGGAAATAGCATACTAACAAAAAGGAGAAACGGTGCTTTGTGTCCCGTTTCTCCTTTTTATTTTGCCCTTATGCGTCCGGATCAGACTTCGACAAGCATAGCACCGTATGAGTAGCCGCCGCCAAACACCGTCACAATAATACGCTCCCCTTTCTTAAAGGTTTCCCATCGCTCAGACATGGCGATGGCGCAGCCCGCACAGCCTGTGTTTCCCAGCCGTTCAATATTTGAAATCAGTTTTTCCTCAGGCAAACCGAGTGTTTGCATTACATTACGGGAGATCCGCAGGTTGGCTTGATGCGGTAATACGTAGTCTACATCAGCCAGCGTCATGCCGCATTTGTATAACACTTGCTGCGTTGCTTTAGGCATATACAGGCAGGCGTTGATGAATACGTCACGCCCGGCCGGCATGATTACTCCTTTTTCCAGTGGCTTAAGTACCACGGCCATCGTTGCTTTGCCGGTGTGGGCCGCTCCGCCGGTCAGCAGGTAGCGGATGTATAAATCGCTTTCGCTCTGGCGGGTTTTAGTGATCATCAGTGCGGCTGCACCATCGCCCCATAAATGGCCTGAAATCGTGTCCTGTTCATTATTATAGGCGGTATTATGTTCTGATACAACGACCAGCGCACGCGTAGCCTTGTTCATCGCAAAATAGCCTTCAACAATTTCTATCGCATTCAGAAGCGAAGAACAAGCCGACGAAATCGAAACAACCGGAATTTCCGGAATGGCCAGATGGTTTTGTACCACGTGGGCCAACGTAACAATCGTATCGTGCGGGGTATAGGTAGCCCCAACGATTAAGTCAACGCCGGAAAGATCAACTTTATCCTGTAATAGGCGGACCACATCGACCGCCATTGAATTCGTATTTTCGTCAGGTGCTGCCTTACGCCGCTGCTCAATGCCGGTGCGCTCGATTATCCACTCGTTCGACAGACCGTTTAAATTAGTAAAGTGTTCGTTACCAACTACCTGCGTAGGCAGATAATGGCTAACTGCATGAATGTACATACGCCAATAAATAAGGGCGAAACCGTTTAAGGCCGAAAGTTAAATATTTCACAGACGGTATGGTATTGAAAATAAGAACAATGATAAAAAATCATGGTTTAGTTAAATTAAAATATAATTGGAAAAGTTTTTCACCTTCACTTTCCCAATTATATTGCTCTTCAACCGCCTTTTGTCCCTGTTTTCCAAATAATATTGTGTTAGAACGATACTGAAGCAGGTAATTCATGCTTTCTGCAAGTGCCCGGGCGTTAGCCGGTGGTACACATAGCCCGCCATTGGCCGGTTCGATGATAGACCGGTAAAGGGGAAAATCAGAGGCGATGACCGGAATAGCCAGCGCCATATACTCAAACAGTTTGCAGGGATAGGAGAGTGGGTAATCCCCGACAGGCTTCAGCACAGCGAGGCCGGCACAGCAGGAAGCGATCACCGGGAAGGCTCGTATATGGTCCGTCGGACCGTAGAAAATCAGCTGCTCCGCAACCTCATAATACCCGCTTATCGTTTCTAATTGGGTCTGAGAGACCGTAAGACGGCCAAACAGGTGAAGCCGGACAGAAGGAAATACGGGTTTAAGTATAGCCAGCGCCTCAATCATAGTATCCAGTCCGCGTTCCGGGGATAACAAGCCGATGTAAGCAAAATCATTGCGATAAGACGGGTCCGGCAGTTGTGTTGAAAACGGGTGTATATACGAAAGTGCCGGATAATTATGGATGACAGCCGGTGGATAGCGGAGATGGCTATACTCGGTCAGGTAACTGTCTTCGGTAAAAATGCAGTAGCAGCTGCGCCGTGCCATCAGGTCAAATACCTCAAATGCGTTCCGGAACAGCCAGTGGTTATTACGCGGTTTCAGGTGAAATTTCAGCCGCAGGTTTTCCTGTATGTCATACATCACCCGGATGCCAAAGAGCCGGCAGCAAAGAGCCAGTGGAAGCAGTTCGGGCATAAAGATGTGGATCGTTCGGGGCCGGAACCGAACGATATGCCAGGCAATAACCGGGTGAATGAGCAGAATCCGCCAGCCTAACCAGGCAAAACGCCTTAAGCGGATATATGTACAGGCGGGCGGAAGCGTTTCGGGGCCAGGACCGGTCAGCAGGCAGCGGACGGTGGCTTGCCGGGCCAGTACCGGCACATACTTGTACATAATCCGTGGGTCAGTTGCCGCATGTGCCGGACTCACCAGCAAAATCCTATTTCCGGATGCCATACTTTTTCAGCTCGCCTTCGACCCACTGATTCCAGCGTTCCTGTGCGCCCTGATTCAGGCCGTGGTTGGTTTCGCCGTCATACTGTTCCTGTAGTTTACTCATTTCACGGTACGACTCGATAAACTGGTACTGGATGATGCTGTTATAATCTTCAACCGTAAGACTGTCGGGAATAATTTTCCGTTTAAACTTCTCGGCCACAATTTTGGCAATATCGAAATGCCGTTGCTCATGGTTGAGGCTATAGGCATTTTTAGCTACTTCACGGGCCCATGAGCCGCTTTTAAGCATATATACCTTCATCAGCAGGTTGACCGTAACAACCCCGTTCTCAACGCTGCTGCGGCCTATATAGGCAAAATTCGGGTTAATTTCGGCCGCAAACCGGCTGGTGGCCCGTGGCGTTGCCTGAAAGTCGTTCCAGGCAACAGGTCGCTCTGGGGAATAAAAGACCGTATCACTACCGGTGCGGTTCTGCACATATTCCGTGAAAGTAACTTTGATGTCTTTGGCAAGCCGTTCATCGCGTTTGGCTTCCCGGTTCATAAAATCGTTAAAATATTTGAGCGACGCCACAATGCTTTGGCGGATACTTTGCTCAACAACACCGGGCTGGGAAAGCGGCCGTGAGTAACGGGCGGATGTCCTGAACTCGGTCAGTTTGGCCGGGGTGCTATACTGATCTTCATTCCGTTTGTAATAAAATATAACGCCGAAGCTTAGCTGCCCTTCTGTAAAAGGCCGGTTCTGCGGAGCGTTTTCGGTTAACTGGAGATCGGTCAGGTGGATGGCAATAGGCCGCAGCTTCGTATTCGTCCGCAGGCTTTTCTGAATAAACTGCTGAATACCGGCGGCAGCTCCGCCGGTCAGGTTAACGGCTGAGACCGGTTGATTCGGGGCAGTTGCCCAGCGGCCGATGCCTGATTTACCCGCACGCTGATCAATTACCTCCGCGATATAATATTCGGTCGGCGTAAATGAAACGGATTCCGGTTTTAATGAAATGGTATTTGCCTGTTGCGTGGCCGAGGGCAGGAGCAGCCCCGCCAGTACCACCAACCCAAGCAGGAGTCGCATAGGCATAGAAGACAATAGTTCTGAACAACGGTGTTAAAAAAAAGTGGTGGTACGATCCGATCCGGAGCTGTACCACCACTAATATACAAAGAAAACAGATGCTAAGTTCGGCTTAGTCGATCAGAACCGCTTTGCCGCTCAGTAAGTCATTTTCAACGAGTTTGTACTTCACATCACGCTTCACGCGGCCGTCCTGATACTGCACATTCACCCGCTCGTTGCGGTTCGCAATTTTCTGCGAACGGACAGGTGCCTGCTTCGGAGCCGTCTGCTGTTCCGCCATCCGGCGGGCGTATTCTTCCGGGCCGCTGGCCAGGTGATCGTCGTCGAAATCTTCCATATTCGTATGGAGTTCCGGTTGTGGTTCAGAAAAACGCTGGGCTGGTGCCTGACGGATTTCCTGCTCCACTTCCTGCGCCTCCTGGGCCGGAATATCGGCTTTCGACAGGAAACTGATCGTATCGAAATTTACCTTGTTGATAAACCGCTTGAAGAGTTCGATGGATTCGAATTTGTATACCAGTAACGGGTCTTTTTGCTCAAATACAGCGTTTTGTACCGATTGCTTCAGGTCGTCCATTTCGCGCAGGTGTTCTTTCCACTCCTGATCGATAATGGCCAGCGTCACTGATTTTTCCATCTCTTTTACCAACAGACGGCCATCTGAGGCTACAGCTTCGCGCAGATCGCTGACAACCTGTAGTTCGTGCATACCATCGGTAAACGGAACCACAATGTTGCGGATAAACTGGCCTTGTTGTTCCAGAACCTGTGTCAGGACCGGCAGGGCCTTATCGGCGATAGCGTGGTTTTTATCCTGGTAATGTGCTTCTGCCTCGTCATACAACCGGCGTACCTGATCCTGCTTCTTAAGTTTCAGGAACTGCTCCTGTGTCATGGTCGTTGGCAGGCCAAGTGTAGTCAGCAACTGGAGCTGAATTTCTTCGAAATTGCCTTCGGCGTTGTTGACAATTTCTTCCACCACGTCATACATGGTGTTGGCAATATCAAGCGGCAGACGCTCCCCGAACAGGGCGTTCCGGCGACGTTTGTAAATCGCCTCCCGCTGATAGTTCATTACGTCATCATATTCCAGCAGGCGCTTCCGGATGCCGAAGTTGTTTTCTTCTACTTTCTTCTGCGCCCGCTCGATCGATTTCGTAATCATAGAGTGCTGGATCACTTCGCCTTCTTCAAGGCCCATACGGTCCATCACCCGGGCGATCCGGTCGGAGCCGAACAAACGCATCAGACTGTCTTCCAGCGATACGAAGAACTGGGAGGTTCCCGGATCACCCTGACGTCCGGCACGACCACGCAGCTGGCGGTCAACGCGGCGGGATTCGTGACGTTCGGTACCGATAATGGCCAGACCACCGGCTGCTTTCGACTCAGGCGTCAGCTTAATATCCGTACCACGACCGGCCATGTTAGTCGCAATCGTTACCGTACCCGGCTTACCGGCTTCGGCCACGATTTCGGCCTCGCGCTGGTGCTGCTTGGCGTTCAGGACCTGATGAGGAATCTTGCGCAATGTCAGCAAACGGCTGAGTAACTCTGAGTTTTCAACAGAGGTTGTACCAACCAGTACGGGGCGGCCAATGCTCACCAGGCTCGAAATCTCTTCTACAACCGCGTTATATTTTTCACGTACCGACCGATATACCTTATCTTCCTGATCTTTACGAACGATTGACTTGTTGGTCGGGATCGCCACTACATCCAGTTTGTAGATCTGCCAGAGTTCGGCGGCTTCTGTTTCGGCCGTACCGGTCATCCCTGCCAGTTTGTGGTACATCCGGAAATAGTTCTGGAGCGTAACGGTGGCGTAGGTCTGCGTGGCATCCTCTACCTTTACCCCTTCTTTGGCTTCAACCGCCTGATGTAAACCGTCTGACCAGCGACGGCCTTCCATGATACGACCGGTTTGCTCATCAACGATCTTGATCTTCCCGTCCATGATCACATAGTCAACATCGCGTTCGAATAGACTATAGGCTTTCAAGAGCTGGTTAACGGTGTTGATGCGCTGGGTTTTTACCGAGTAGTCGCGGATAACGGCTTCCTTGCGGAGCAGTTTTTCCTGATCGGTATACTCTGCACTTTTATCGAGTACATTCAGATCAACTGATAAATCCGGCAGGATAAAGAAATTAGGGTCTTCGCCCGTACCGGTGATGAAGTCAATCCCTTTTTCAGTAAGATCAATGCTGTTATGCCGCTCATCGATGGTGAAGTAAAGCGGTTTGTCTGCCTCCGGCATCAGCTTCTGGTTTTCGGCCAGGTAGATCGACTCTGTTTTCTGCAACAGGGCCTTCATACCGGTTTCACTCAGAAACTTAATGAGTGGCTTATGTTTCGGTAACCCGCGGTGAGCACGGAACAGGGCAAGACCACCCTCTTTCTCATCGCCGGCCGCAATTTTTTTCTTGGCTTCGTTCAGTAAATCATAAACCAGTTTGCGCTGGGCTTCTACAACCCGCGAGACCCGTGGTTTCAGCTCAATATACTCCTGCTCATCGCCGCGAGGTACGGGCCCCGAAATGATCAGAGGCGTCCGGGCGTCATCGACCAGCACGGAGTCAACCTCATCAACCATAGCGAAATGGTGTTTACGCTGTACGAGTTCGTCCGGTGTCCGGGCCATGTTATCGCGCAGGTAATCAAAGCCGAATTCGTTGTTGGTACCGTACGTAATGTCGGCACGATATGCGTTTTTACGGGCTTCTGAGTTTGGCTGATGTTTATCGATACAGTCAACGCTCAGGCCGTGGAATTCAAACAGCGGAGCCATCCATTCCGAGTCACGTTTAGCCAGGTAATCGTTGACCGTTACGAGGTGGACACCCCGGCCGCCCAGCGCATTCAGGAATGAAGGGAAGGTCGAAACAAGTGTTTTACCTTCACCGGTAGCCATCTCGGCAATTTTGCCCTGATGCAGTACGACACCGCCGATAATCTGCACATCGTAGTGGATCATATCCCACTTAATGAGCGAACCGGCGGCATTCCATTCGTTAGCCCAATACGCTTTATCGCCCTCAATCTGGACATTACTTTTGGTGAACGAAAGCTGACGGTCAAACTCTGTCGCTGTTACTTCGAGCTGGTTGTTTTCCGTAAACCGGCGTGCCGTTTCTTTCACAACGGCGAATGCTTGGGGCAGAATGTCGAGCAATACGCGCTCCAGCTCTTTGTTGCGGTCTGCTTCGAGCTTATCAATCTGGTTGAAAATCTGCTCTTTGTCATTGACATCCATGTCTGGCTGACTGGAAATCTGTTCCTGCAGCTCAGCCACCTGGGTATCAATTTCCGACAATTCCTGCGCGATATGCTCTTTCAGACTGGCTGTAATACCGCGCAGCTCGTCATTGGAAAGTTCTTTTAACCGGGCAAATTCGGCATTGACCTTTTCTACGTACGGCAGCAGCTCCTTAATGTCCCGCTCCGACTTGGTACCGAATAGCTTGGTTATACTTTTCGTGATGAGGTTAATCATTTCGTTTAGCGATCAGAGATTCGTAATCGTTGTGAGCGATGGGCTAATCGGCAACGGCCTCGGATATCACCCCATGTAAACAACCACTACTTATTCATTTTTATACAAAATTAGTTCATTACAACCGGACTACAAGCCCTTAACCCTAACCGATTTATGGCCTGGTCCGGGCTTTTGAATAACAGGAACGTAAATTTTAGGATTATTCCGTTATTTTTGCCCTGCAATTGTTGGCCCAAAGGCCATAGAAAATGACTACTCACGACAAATTGTCAGTTTATACCTACTATATCCGGCTTTATAGCAAGAAAGCCGCCATCGTAACCTGGATATTACTAGCCGGAACGGCGGTTTTGGCACAACAAAAGTCTGTATCCCGGGTAGATCAGTTATCTGATGATCAGGTGCTGGAATTTTACCGGCGGGCACAGGCCAGTGGTCTGACAGAGATGCAGATTGAGCAAGCGGCTATGTCGCAGGGATATACACTCGACGATATTACCAAAATGCGCCGCCGGATGACTCAACTCCGAACGCAGGGTAGCCGTACTACCGGTCAGTCTGTTCCAGATACTGGTATTGTAAGAACGTTACCAGGCGGTCTTTCGCGCAGGGTGCTGTCAGATTCTCTCTCTTTGTTTAGTCTGGATACGGTTAAGAAGCCTGTTGTTTTCGGAGCATCGCTGTTCCAGAATGCCAACCTGTCATTCGAGCCGAATCTGCGTATGGCTACGCCAAAGGGCTATATTGTCGGGCCGGACGATGAAATCCTGGTTGATATCTATGGGGCCTCTGTCGCCAACATGCGTCTGAAAGTCAGTCCGGAAGGAACCGTGAAGATGGAAGGGCTGGCCCCGGTTGTCGTCAATGGACTAACAATTGAACAGGCTGAGCAGCGGATTATCGGCCGACTGCGTCAGGCCTATCAGGGGCTTGGGTCAAATGGCACCTATGCCACGGTCACTTTAGGCAATATCCGCAGCATCCGCGTAACGATTGTCGGAGAAGTCGTACGGCCCGGAACCTATACCATCTCATCGCTGGGATCAGCTTTTAACGCGTTATATCTGGCTGGCGGACCAAATCCGGAAACCGGCTCTTTCCGGAAGATCAATATTTTGCGGGGGAATAAGGTCGTACGAACCATTGATCTTTATGATTTCCTGCTGCGTGCCGACCAGAAAGACAATATCCGGCTTCAGGACCAGGACGTTATCCGTGTCGGAGACTATGAGACACGGGTAGAGTTTATTGGCGAAGTACGCCGCCCGGCGATTTATGAATTGTTGCCCGGTGAAAACCTGAAAACAGCCCTGAGCTTTGCCGGCGGGTTTACCGATGAAGCGTATACGGCATCGTTTACCGTACGCCGGAACACATCGCGCGAACGAAAAATACTGACCGTTACAGAAGAGCAGCTGGCCGGGTTTGTGCCACAGCGGGGCGATAAATATACCGTTGGCAAAATTCTGAACCGGTACGAAAACCTGGTCCAGATTACAGGAGCAGTGATGCGGCCAGGTGAATATGCACTTGAACCGGGGCTGACAACAGTGAGAGAGTTAATCAAACGTGCTGAAGGGTTACGCAATGACGCTTTTATGAACCGGGCGCAGATTTTCCGTGAGCGGACGGATATGGATATTGAAAATATCTCGTTTTCAGTCAGTAAATTGCTCAAAGGCGAGGTTGCAGATATTCCGTTGCAGCGGCAGGACAGTGTTGTTATTCAGTCAATCCGGGATCTTCGGGAAACGTATTATGTGATTATTGAAGGAGCGGTCAACAAGCCGGATTCATTTCTTTATGTACGCAATCTGAGTGCTGCCGATCTGATTGCTATGGCTGGTGGCTTTAAGGAAGGAGCTGCACCGTCGCGGATCGAGATAGCCCGACGTATCGGTGCCGATACATTGAGTACTAAAGGGGCCCGACCTACGGTAGAAATTTTTTCATTTGCGCTGGATCCTGCTTTAGGTATTTCAAGCAGCAACACAAATGGCGCTACACCAGCGGAATTTACCTTACAACCGTTTGATATTCTGTATGTGAGATCGGCACCGTACTATGAGAACCAGCAGCGGGTATATATAGGCGGAGAAGTTATGCATAGTGGCAACTATGCCATTGTGGGCCGGTCTGAACGAATCAATGATCTTATCCGCAGAGCAGGCGGGCTAAAGCCGGAAGCCTATTTGCAGGGGGCACAGTTTAAACGGCGCGGCGATCTGGTAGCGACGGATTTGCGTAAAATTCTGGATGACATCGGTGTAGAACAAAATCTGTTACTGGAGAGCGGGGATTCGCTGTTTATTCCACGGAAATCAGAAATTGTACGGGTACAAGGAGCGGTATTAAATCCATCTTCTGTTAGCTTTGAGCGCGGATTCAGCTTCCGTGATTATGTGGCGCAGGCAGGAGGTTATACGGAGAATGCCCGCAAGAACAAATCGTATGTCATATATCCGAGCGGGCGTAAGCAGGTTGGGCAGCGATCAAAAGTGGAGCCTGGATCAATCATCAATGTTCCGTTCAAGCCACTACAGGAAAACCGGATGAGTCCGGCAGAGCGGGTTGGTATTCTTTCGTTAGTTGGTACGCTGGCTGCCACTACAGCTACTATTCTGATTAATATATTAAGCAAATCAAATTGATTTACGTAAATCTCTCATGGAGAAAAAAAACATGGGTGAAAACATTGGTAGGTTGAATCAAATAGATGATGAGACTATCGAAATATACTTGAGTGACATTAAATCCTTTTTGAAAAAAAGCAAGCTGACTGTCGCGTTAATGACATTGATTTGCGCGTTATTCGGTATAGGATATTCATTGCTGTTACCTAATGAGTATAGTTCACAGATTATGGTAATGCCTGAATTACAACCCAAGTCTAATTCTACGCTAAGCAATTTAGGGTCGCTTGCCGGTCTGGCAGGTATCAATCTGGAGAGTTTAAGTAATGGAACGGATGCTATCCGGCCTGATCTATATCCGACAGTTGTTCAAAGTGTACCTTTTTCGTTGCATTTATTGACGCAAACAGTCTACAAAGAAAATGTAAAGGTATCGTTAGAATCATTTCTCTCATCTGCAAAAGGAAACCCGGTTTCTGTTATTTTTAGTAGGATTTTTGCTGGAGATGATCAGAATATATTAGTTTCTAAGGTACATAATAACGGGATTTTACAACTGACTAAAGAAAAGGAAATACATATTCAGGAAATTCAGAAGCGGGTTGGCTTAATATACGATAAAAAAAGCGGGATAATAACTGTTGGAGCAACCATGCAGGATCCTGTTGTTGCAGCTGATGTTGCGCAGCACACGCTCGCATACCTGACCGCATATATTACTGGTTATAGAACTGAAAAGGCGAGGGCAGAAGTCGATTTTTTACTTAAACAAGTACAATCAGCAAAAAAAAGATATGAAGTCGCTGAATTAAACTTGTCTGCATACAGAGACCGGAATAGAGGGTTATATACAAATGTTGCTAAAATCGAAGAACAACGTTTACAGGCAGAATACTTATTAGCTCAGGATCTGTATAATAATCTGTCTAAACAGCTCGAAATGGCCAGAATAAAAATACAGGAAAATACCCCTGTATTTAAAATACTGGAACCGGCAAAAATACCCCTTCATAAAAGTGGCCCTAATAGAACACTAATAGTAATGGGCATGGTACTTCTAGGCTGTATACTTGGCCTTTTACTGAGTTTCATCAAGAGCTACATGCTTAGCAAGAAAAAAACATTATGAACAAAGCACTGATTTGTGGCGTTTCCGGACAAGATGGTGCTTACTTAGCGCAGCTCCTTCTCAAGAAAGGATATGATGTGTATGGAGGTTCAAGAGATGCTCAGATGTCATCGTTTACAAACCTTGTCAGACTGGGCATCAAAAACGATATAAGATTAGTTTCACTAAGTATCAATGACTTCAGAAGCGTGCTGCAGACTATACTGCGCATAAAACCTGATGAGATATATAATCTGGCTGGACAAAGCTCAGTTGGATTATCATTTGAACAGCCGGTAGAAACACTTGAAAGCATCAGCGTAGGTACTTTAAATTTACTGGAAGCAATTCGATTTAGTGAATTGCCGATTCGGTTTTATAACGCTGGGTCTAGTGAATGCTTTGGTGATACAGGTCAGTTAGCTGCTGATGAGACAACACCATTCAGGCCGAGAAGCCCATATGGTGTTGCTAAAGCAGCTGCATATTGGCAAGTAGCTAACTATCGGGAAGCCTATCAGATACATGCAAGTACAGGCATTCTGTTTAACCATGAGTCTCCATTACGGCCTGAACGGTTTGTTACACAGAAAATAGTTGCAACTGCCTGCCGTATTGCAAAAGGCAGTAAAGAGACCCTTACGTTAGGAAATATTGATATTGCGCGGGATTGGGGGTGGGCCCCTGATTATGTAGAAGCGATGTGGTTAATGCTACAGCAGGATATAGTCAATGCAGGCGATTATGTTATCGCGACAGGAAAGACAAATAAACTAAAGGACTTTATTGAAGCTGTTTTTACTTCACTTGATCTGAACTGGGAGCAGTATATTGACATTGATCAATCATTATTCAGACCAACTGATATTGCAGAAGGGCATGCTAATCCCGTAAAAGCTAAGAGACAACTGAATTGGGAAGCTCGTTACTCAATGCAGGATGTAGCCAGGGAAATGGTTGAAGCGAGAATGTAATACAGAAAAAAGAGTAATGGTTGTAAATCCTATAAAATATAAGTCGAAACTGCAGGCTATTTTTCATAATGGTCTTGCTGCGAATATGATTTCTTTAGGATTAGTTCAGCTGACTAATTTTATAATACCTTTAATTACTTACCCATATTTATTTCAAATTCTTGGCGCCGAACGGTTTGGTATTGTCACATATGCGCTCAATATAATGTTATACATGACGACAATTGTTGATTATGGCTTTAATTTATCTGCACCTAAAGCTGTAGCTTTAGCAAAAGGATACACTAGAGAGCTATCAGTTATTGTCTCATCAGTATTGCAAATAAAAATATACTTATTTCTCCTTGTAGCCGGAATAATAGTAATAGCATCTATCATTATCCCTGAGTTTAACAAGCATTCAAACCTTTATGTGTTTGGGATCATATATGTAATTGGGAATGCCGCATTGCCAACGTGGTTATTTCAGGGCCTTGAGGAAATGAAATATATAACCTGGCTAAATATATTGTCGAAGGTTATTCTCACACTATTACTTTATCTGTTTATTAAAAATCCTGACCAATATATATATGTAGTAGGGTTTTATGGGCTGGCAAATTTATTTTCAGGCGTAGTTTCTATGACATACGCAATAAAAAAGTATAAAATAGACTTAACATGGCAAACAATAGAGACGATAAAGGGTGAGTTACATAATGGATTTAGTTTCTTTATTTCTAACATATCGTCTATTGCATTTAGTAACTCAACAATAATTATACTTGGATTTTTTGTGTCAAATGAAATACTCGGGTTCTATAGTCTAAGTGAGAAAATTGCGTTTTCTGTTTGGCAGCTATTATCAATATATTCTCAAGCTACGTTTCCGGTGGTATGCAGATATGCAGTCGAATCTGTTAATCACTTAAAATCTTTCTATAAAAAGATATACGTACCATTTATTTTACTCATCACCGTTTTTTGTTGTTGCCTGTTTATATTTTCAGACTATCTCGTATATGTTGCTACAGGTGAATATTCTATTCAAACAGTAGCTATATTGAAAATTCTTTGTTGGTTTCCGCTCGTGGTAGGTTTAAATATTCCGGCATTTCAGGTATTAATTGCTTATAATAAACAAATATATAATGCGAGGCTTTTCAATATAGCCGTTATATTCCATTTAACTTTATGTACTTGTTTAGCCTATTATTATGGAAGTATAGGCGCCGCATGGTCAGCTGTAATAACTCAGTCTTTTTTAACATTGTCACTGTATGTAATTGTTAAAAGACTAAATATTCTTGCGTGAAATATGACTAAATATATCAAAGAAATAATAAGGCTGTATTATATATATATTAAAAGACTATCTATAGGGAAATCTTCATATATTTCCTTGCGATTTCTAAATATATCAGGAGGGAAATATATAACAATTGGAAAAAGTACTACAATACAAAAAAAAGCATGGATTGCAGCATTTACAAATTATGCCGGTGAAGAGTTCTCGCCTCGAATAGCTATTGGCGATGATGTCGCAATTGGTAATTATGTTTGTATTACAGCAATTAATCGTATTGAGATTGAAAGTGGATGCTTGTTTAGTGAATATGTGTACATATCAGACCATGCACATACAACTAATCCTGCCGCCGGGCCATTGGTTAAGCAGCCATTATACAGCAAAGGACCGGTAAAAATAGGAGAGAACTCATTTATAGGATATAGAGTATCAATCCTGCCAAATGTAACATTAGGCAAAGGTTGTGTGGTTGGGGCACATTCGGTAGTCACCCGGTCATTTCCGGAGTATAGTATGATTGCAGGTTCTCCTGCACGGTTAATTAAAAAGTTCAATCCTGTAACAAATAGTTGGGACGATGTTACTATATAAGCAAAAGAGAGGAATATATTTTACGCAGATCAGGGAAGATCTGATTGCTCATATTCCTTATAATCCGTCAAACCGGATTTTAGAAATCGGTGCGGGTGGGTGCGCAACATTAGTAGCAATAAAAGAAAGACAGCTGGCAACAGAAGTGGCTGCTGTAGAATTATTCGATCTTCCTCATACAGATCAGTCTAATCCACTCATAGACAGACTGTTTATTGGTAATATTGAGCATGAGTTGCCTGATTATCCCTTGAATTATTATGATGTGATTCTATGTGGAGATGTACTGGAACATTTAGTTGATCCTTGGCGGGTAGTGAAACAAATTACAAGGTTCCTTAAAACTGGAGGAATAATCATTGTCTCATGTCCAAACATACGTGAAGTTTTCACACTTAGCAAAATACTTATTACGGGGTCATTCGCTTATCAGGAAAGTGGGATAATGGATAAAACGCATTTACGTTTTTTTTGCAAAAAGGACTTGGTAGAGCTAATGACTACAGATGAGTTAGTGCCGGTTAAAGCAATTCCTAATTATTTCATTACTCCAAGAAGGGGAAATTTTAGCCGCTTTCA
The DNA here is from genome assembly GCF_001870735.1 of Arsenicibacter rosenii. Lineage (GTDB taxonomy): Bacteria > Bacteroidota > Bacteroidia > Cytophagales > Spirosomataceae > Arsenicibacter > Arsenicibacter rosenii. Next base: position 87,647 of record NZ_MORL01000022.1, read on the forward strand.
CTTTGGAATTTTGGATGCATTTATGGCACCTCAGAATATTGTTGTAAGTCAAAAAAGATAACATTTGTGGAAGCTGTCTTTACCATTGTTGCCAAAAATTATATACCTCTGGCAAATATATTAGGAGACTCAATTAGAGAGCAGCATGATAACTTGCCTTTTTTTATAATTGTTGCTGATGAGGATGAGGGATTAATTGATTATCAATCTCAACGATATCCAATAATTCCAGCTAATAAGTTAGGTATTACTAATTTATTAGATATGGCATTTAAATATAATGTTACTGAGTTTTGTACAGCAATAAAGCCATTTGCATTTAATCATCTCAACAGCATTGGGTATGATAAGATAATTTATTTTGATCCTGATATTTATGTATTCAATTCGCTAAATGAAGTTTTTAATAAATTATCAGATTATTCAATGGTGGTGACGCCACATTTTAATACTATAGAGGAACAATATACAGGTATATTCAGAGAGGGTAATATTCTTTTTGCAGGTATTTTTAATTTTGGATTTGTTGCAATAAATTTTTCCGGTAATGGTAAAAAGATAACGAATTGGTGGTCTAACAGACTTTCTGACAAATGTTACGCTGACCGGACCGATGGTTTTCATGTAGATCAGAAATGGGCTGATTTCCTTCCTGTATTTTTTGGCGATATATACATAGAGCGCTCATTAGGTTACAATATGGCTGTTTGGAATTGGCATGAACGCGGGATAGAAATCATAAATTCTGAATATTATGTTTATAACCGTATTAATAAAACAAAAAATGAGAAACTGATTTTTTATCATTATTCAAATTATAATTTTAAAAATGCTGGTAATTATGACGAATTCGTACCAGTATTATCAAATAAGTATATTGATATAATACCAATTAGTAAGTTTTACGCTTACAAATTGAGTCTGGAAGGTATTCCCGAGAAGATTACGAAACTAGCATACTCATATGCTAAATTTGATAATAATGTTCCTATTGCTGCTTTTCATAGAAGACTTTACAGGCAATCAACCGCTTTAGGGTATTCATTTAAAAAACCGTTTGAGTCTACTGGAAATGAAAGTTTCTATAAACTACTTGAGCGCAAAAAAATGTTGACAAAAAGCATACATCATGATAAAGTAAATGAAAAGAATTATGCAGGATTTGAGTCGAAATTAAAGTTAGTAAATATGATTGCCCGTCTTGTGAAGTTTTTGTTAGGATTTGAGCGTTATGCTTTACTTTGTAAGTTTTCATATAGATATGTAAGGCCAGAAAATCAAATATTTTTATTGTTTGACGATAAAGTGAAAACACCGTTTGAGAATGAAAATAGATATATCAATTTATAATTTTTTCTTTCGCAAAACAAAGAGTCTGTCTTATGCTGATTTGAAGCTTTTCCTATGGTTTTGCATATGCCTGACTGCTTCTTTTGATATAATATTAAATTTAAGAATAGCAGGATTTGCATTAAGATTTGTCTATTTACTTATAATTGTTCATTGTATATTGTATTTTATAGAGTCTATACTAAATGGTAAGTTCATTGTAAAATATTTAGGCGGTAAATATTTTTTTGTTTGGTTTTTTTTTCTCGTAATATTTGTCAATAATACACCCTTAATCAACAGGAACATAGGCTATCTGTTATGGTTACTTATTCATGCATTTTATACAATCGTATTGGCTCAATCATGTAATAATAAAAAGAAGCTACAAAAATATGTCAGTGTATATTTGTTTTCTTTCCTCATAACAAGCTTATTTGGTTTTCTGCAATTAGGGTTGGGTCTACTTGGAATTGACTTGTTAGTAGAGCAATGGTGGATTGAAGGGCGCTTTCCAAGGCTGAATGGATTTTCTTATGAACCATCATATTATGCGACATATTTAATCGCCGGTTTTTCAACCTCATACTTTTTATTTAGAAGTAAAGTCAATAAACATTCTGAATTGATAAAATATACTAGTATTATATCTTTATTGGCAATAATACTTAGTACGTCCAGGATGGGATTAATAGTTGTAGTCACTGAGTTAATTGTTTACGAACTTTTTATAAATAGAACTAATTTAAAAATAAAATTAGTAGTTATAAGTTCCATTGCGTTTGTATTAGTTGTAATTACCATTGTTGCTCTTAGAACTGATTTTCTGTTTTTTTTATTTGATGGCTTAGGTATTATGGGTAGCTCTGCTCACTCAAGTATGGAGAGACTTGACGGGTTCTTTACGCAAATAGAAATTCTAAAGAAAAATCCATTCAAAGGATATAGTTTAGGTGGGGTATCTCAAGCCATCGCATTTGAAAAAGGTGTCGTTAATATCTCACAAGAGACTATAAAGCCATATGATGTGAGCATGAATATTTTTGTTGAGGTACTTACTGCAAGCGGAATCATAGGATTTTTATTCTTTCTGCGGTATATATATACATTATTTAGTTACACTTTCTTCAAGATGAGGGGTTATGTACCTGAGGTAATACTTCCAGATAAGTACAGCCGGGCACTGGCCTGGGGATTACTTTTTGAGTTAATTATTTTGTGTTTTAACCAAAATATTTTGCGACCATATTTGTGGGTTCATATAAGTATCCTGAACTCAGCCTTTTTTGTAAAATTTGATTCGAAATGAAATTGTCTGTTTGTATAGATGCCAGAATGATCAATAATTCTGGCATTGGAGTATATATATTGAATCATATAAAAAATTATTTATATGACGACGAAATAGAATTAATTTTGATTGGAGACAAAAATAATTTGATTGCCTGTTTGGGTAGCTCTTTTACTAGGGCTGTTATTATAGAAGATTTAACCCAAATTTATACAATCAAAGAACAGATTTCTCTATATCTACAAATACCTGAATGCGATATATTCTGGTCTCCTCATTACAACATACCACTTCTGCCTGTTAAAGCAAGAAAAAGGCTTGTTACCATACATGACACATATCACTTAACTTACGCAAGTACCTTAAGTTTGCCACAAAGAATTTATAGTAAACTTGTTCTTTCACAAGCTGTAACAAAATCTGATGCTATCATTTGCGATTCTTATTTTACTAGAGATGAAATTAAAAAGCATTTTCCAGATATTTCCTTAGATCCCTTTGTTATTCACTTAGGAATTGATCATAGTTTATACCGGAAAATTGATGATACTAGTCTTAAAGATCGTTTAAAAAGTAAGTATCAAGTACCAGATAATTATATTTTGTTCGTCGGCAATGTTAAGCCAAATAAAAACCTTAGTACACTGGTAAAAGCCTTAGGTGTAATAAATAAGCAAGGTTTAGACCGTAAATTAGTTATTATTGGCAAGCGCGAAGGCTTCATAGGAAAGGATGATACTCTAACAGAATTACTTAATAATGACTATGAACTATCAAGAAATGTAATTTTTACTGGCTTTGTAGAAAATGAAGACTTACCAATATTATATAATTTAGCATCTGTTTTTGTATTTCCTTCTTTATATGAAGGCTTTGGCTTCCCTCCACTAGAGGCAATGGCTTGTGGCTGTCCTGTTGTCGCATCTAACTTTGCAAGTATACCAGAAGTTTGTGGTAACGCTGCTTTTTACATAAACCCAAATTCAGCTGAATCTATTGCTAACGGTATTTTGAGTGTTTTAAATGATAACGAGTTAAGAAATAAATTGGTTTTGGCAGGATTAAAGCATGTTCACCGATATTTATGGTCAGACACAGTTTCTGAAACTAAAAAAATTTTAGTTAGCCTGTGTAAGAAATAACTCGTTATTATAATAATGAGTTTGCGCAATTATAAACTTCTTCAACTGTAATGTTAGCCATACAGTTCGTTTCTGTATGATTGGATTCGAATCCTAAATTTATATATCCACAACCTTCACCTTTTGCCTCTATAGATTTTGATTTAGCATTTAAAGCCCCCCACCTTAATGCCGTCGTAGGGCCATGTAGATCAATTACAGGGATATCAAGAGCGGAGCCTATATGCATTACGCCAGTATTCACGCTTATTAGTAATGATGCCTTGCTAATAAGGTAAACAGTTTCTGTTAATGAGAATTTTCCACACAAGTTATGAATCGGAATCTCGGATCTACATTCAGTAATAAATGATTTTGTTGCTTGAAAGTCTTTATCAGACCCAGTTATTATGATGGGTAGATTATGCTTGTTATATAATTTATGTGCCAAATCAGCCCAGCGCTCTGTAGGCCATTCTTTTAAATAAGCTTTTGAACCTCCTGACCATAAGTGGAAAATAACGTACTTTTTATATTGTTCTAAAAAAACATCAACTTTGACACTTTTTTCTGAGATAAGTCTTATTCTATTTCTATAAATATTATTTAAAGGAGTTAGTAAATTTCTGAAGTTCTCAACTTCGTGGATTTCATTTGAATGCTTTACTGATGTGTTGAATAAGTAGTGCTTAAATTGATTTTCTGTATTAAAACCAATTCTGTATCTGCTTTTGATGCAAAATGAGTAAATAGCATCAAGCCGGGGCCACTGCCCTGTATCAATCACAAGATCAAAGTTTCCGCTTTTTCTGAGAGTTTTTATTGATTCTATTACTTTTGTTACAGGAATGAACATTATATTATTTATTCCTGGTAATAGTGATACAACACCGTGATTTGACGGGCCAGCGAAGAATACTATTTCTGCTGAAGGATATAAATCTTTTAAATCCTGTATCATTGCTGATAACAGAACTGTATCTCCAATAGCTGCTGTCCTTAATATCGCTATCCTATTTAATTGAGGTATTGTTTTTGTATTTTTTTTTAGCAATTGTAATATAAACAATGCAGGGATACCTATATATCTGTCAATATTGTGTAACAGACGACTGCCTCTCATGCTGTTTGAATTAAGTTTTATGGCAAAGGTAATACTTATTTGATTAATTCACTTTTGTGTGGTATAATTTTAGGTTTTATTAGTTCAGTCTTCAAGTTGTGCTATCATGTTAATCTTGGAGCCCTATCATCTACAAATTTCTTATGCGTATAGGCGTTTATGTATCACTTGATACTGCTTAAGGTTGAAATTGTTGTAAGAGCAAGTTATAAATAGGATTAGCTAATCGTTAATGTAAAGAGTAACCGTTTTGTGGATGAGAGAGTTTTACAGGGAATTTTTTGGTATTTTTTAGTTATAATTTTGTTAATATCTTTTATGGTTGTACAATAATGTCGATATTTGATTCATCATCTTCACCACGAAACCCGTTATTCGGAGTTGAATCTGGATCGGAGGGAGAAGCTGATGTTATTTGTGTCATGTTGATATATTTACCGGCTTGAGTTGCGCGTAGCTGGAACGTTAATATTTTAGACGCATTCGCAGCTAGTGAGGTAATACTAGCTCTTATGGCGCTTCCATTAAGGGTCCAGCCTTCACTCAGAACAAATTGTAACCCATTAGGAAGATTACTTTCAATCTGTATATTATTTGCTGTATATCCACCTGCATTCTGTACAATGACACTATACGTTAAAATGTTAGAAACCCTGGCTACACGTTTATCTACCTTAACGATTATACTTAAATCTGCCTGAGTTAAACTGATTGTATTTCCTGAAGATAGAGGTGTTGGCAAAGGTAGCTGATTCGTATTCGGTGATTCATAAAGCTGATAGCTTATATTGCGTGTTAAAACTTCTGTGGTTGATGTATCATCTTCACCGTCCGCTGTTCCTGAATTTACATTGCTATCATTATCCGGAATGTTTGAAGAAATAATTTGTGCGCTTAAGCGATATATGCCATTTACTATTGGCTTTGCTGTAAATTGAAATAATTGTTGGCTATTTCCTGAGAGATTGGTTATATTGCCTGTAAGGATATTATTGGTATATGATATGTTTGGGTAGCTGACTAGCTCCATATTTGCAGGCATTCTTAACTCCCATTGACCTGATGTAACTGGAATAGACGATGTGTTGGCAACATTTAATGTGAAAGTGATTGGCTCACTTGTCTGGACTAAACGTTTATTTGAGGTTAATAGTAAGCTAAGATCTGTTGTTGGTAGTGTGATATCTTTAATTAAGATCAGGGATTTGAATGGGCCCAGGACAACTGTTTGTGGGTATAATTGATTGTTGACATCTTTATAGTTGCCATTTACAGTAACCGTAGAGTCTCTAGTAGTTGGATTATATATAATTTTAGTCAATGAATTGGGATCAAGCTTATTTAAGGATGCTTCTTTAAAACTCACATTATCGATCCAAAGTGGCTGGTTACTTTCAAACACACGAAAAACTAATAAAGCATTTTCCAGGTCAGTAATTGGCCTGAATCTAGCTTCATAACGTTGTGTAGAAGTACTGACTATCTTGCCTGGATAAAGTTCTACCAGACGATTGAACGGAGGAAATTGGTATTGAATATAGACAAGAATGATCCGGTTTGGAACGGTTGTAATTGCATCAAAACTTACAACATAATCTTTATCCTTAGAAACACTTCCAATAGTTTTTGCTGCATATAATGAGGCTGCTAAGCCTCCAGATATAGTAGAAAATGTTAAGGCAAGGCTCCCTCCGTTTATTTTGTTTGTATTATCCCAGGTTCCTTGTCCATTATTAAAGTCACTAAATACAAAAAAACCACCATTATTATTATTAAAATTACCATCTATGATTTTTTCTGGTCCATTAAAGTTATTTGTTGAGTAATCTTTAATTGTAAAAGGTGATTTTTTTGAATTAATATCTTTTCCGTATTTAGTCTGCCATTCTTGTAGTGGTTGTAAATCATATAAATTTCCGTTCGGAGGAGGATACGAAAGACGCATGGTTAATACATCATCTACAGGACGGGCATAAACATTGTTGTCGAAGTTTCCAAGCGTTGCAAGAGATGATGTATATGATTCATATTTTGCAGTTAATTGAGAAGGAAGTTTAGCCACCGCAATATTATTACGGCTTATATTGTTTGAGGCAGTACATATTCCAGTATTATCGACAGAGTACTGTGCTTCAAAACAATCAAAAATTGTATTCCCTTCAGAAAGCACATTTTGAGTGTCATGCAGATATATGCCTAACCCAAAACAGTTGAATACTGTATTATTTCTGACAATAACATTACTTATACATTCATCAAGATAAATACCATTTGCCCCTCTAAACCCATCTGATGAGCCCTCAGGTGCACCAATTCCGTTATAGATAATATTTTCTTGCAAAACTACGTTTGTCATATTATTCTTAACACCGTTCCAGTTATATAATCCCCCACCGTCACTTTTTACAAGACAGAAGTTTGATATTCTATTTCTATAAACAATAGCGTTATTCTGAGGAAATGTCAGGGCATTATAACCAATACTATCTATTGTGTTATATTCTATGTTTGTGCTGTTTAGTGTATACGCAATGAATCCTAAATATTGAGCATCTCCTGATTTTCCACGCCCCGGACTTGTTGCAATATCTGATAGTTTATTGTTTCTAAATACAAAGCTATTGTATTGATCTATTTGAAATCCATTATTATTGCATTTATTGATGATTGAATTTGTGAAAAGGATATTATTACCCGATCCGTTTATGAGAACACCATTTTCTCCTGCATTAGTAATTTGGCAGCCTATAACACTAAAGCTGTTTACATTCTCTGCATATAAATTATAATTTGTAGATTGTGTTATATGAATATCTTGTATCAGAATGTTAGACATTCCTCTTATATCAATGCCAATGCTACTAATTGTTGAAGTTATGCTTTGATTATTTGGATTACCTGTTTCTAAGTATAACTGAAATGTTTTATTCGCTGGATTAAAATACCATTCGCCGTTCTGATCAAGGGTTGAAGGGTGGTTTTGTATGAAAAAGCCATAATTGTCAGCAAGATCATAAGATGAATTATTACTTAATATAAGCGTATTGCTATTTTGCTGAGTAATAGTAGCTCTGTCTAGTATCCAGTTTATAGGCCTGACTACTACTTCGGCACCTACCCAGTTCGAAGTTAAAGGCTCTTTACTTGCAAGAATTGTTTTACCAGAATGCGATTGTACAGTTAAGTATCCTCGGTTAGGTGTATTTGTATTAGGATATCTCCCTAGTGGTAGAGAAGAGTTATTGAGATATAAACCTGTTACGTTTGTACCACACTGAGTACAAGTAGCCTGCCATATATTATTACCTAAACTGATCCAATTAGTAACAGCGCTACTGCCGGAAATGGTTGGAATTGCGCCTGTACCATAACTACCTATTGTAATAGGGTTGTTGGTAGTACCTGATTGCTTAATCACTAAGGACCCTTGAAATATATCATTTCGGCGAAAAAGAACTTTACTTCCTGGTTGAAGAACTAAATTATTGACCCTGTTAATCGTAAGTAGAGGGGTAGATGGAGATGTGCCGTTATTTGCATCATTTCCGTTACTAGCTACATAGTAAGTTACTTGTGCTTTGAGCGTTTGGCTTGGTACTGAAAGAAATAGTAAAATGAATAAACGTAAATAGTTTCTCATTTGCTAAAAAAGTTTACATATATAATATACCCCAACAACTGATGACTTTGGTAATCGTTCTGTTTATTTATTTACTGGCTAATAAGGTTCTGTCTGTAAGGCTATACTGATCAAGATTTATACTAATATTGTAAAACCTTTGTAGGGCGTTTATTCGTTAAGGAATGAGGTTAGTGGTGCGTTCGTATAAACAAAAGGAGCTATCATATGAAAAAATTTACATTTTATATCGTGATCCTGCTGGGCACGTCTGTAAATGCAATAGCACAGAATAATTATGTAGCAACGAGTCCGATCTCTGCAACACCGGGAGCAGATAACACATTGATAGGCATTGGAGCAGGAAATACAAACATGACTGGTGCCAGTAATATCTTTTTAGGAAAAGAGACAGGCATGCAAAATATGGCTGGTACAAAAAATGTGTTTATTGGGGTTGGAGCAGGGCGTCAAAACTCCTCCGGCCAAAGTAATACCTTTATAGGGTATACGAGCGGAGCTGCTACTACTACTGGTTATCAAAATACATTCATTGGAACAGAATCCGGCTTTAGCAATACGACGGGCAGCAGTAATTTGTTTCTAGGTTATAGAAGTGGCTTTTTTAATACTATAGGTAATAATAATACTTTTTTTGGCACTGGCTCTGGATATAACAATACCAGTGGAAATAACAACACTTTTCTAGGGGCAGATGCAGGAGGGAACACTACGTCAGGCTCAGATAATATGTTTATTGGGCCTTTGGTAGGAAGCTCTAATATTTCAGGATCTCAAAATACGTTTATCGGAAGTAACGCAGGTTTGAGTGCAACGGGAAATGCTAATACGTTTATTGGCTACAGAGCTGGCTATTTGACGACTACCGGTACAGACAATGTATTTTTAGG
>NZ_MORL01000220.1 GCF_001870735.1 Arsenicibacter rosenii
ATACCGGACGTTCACATTTACGGATAAGCTTACGCAGGAGCAATTAACGTTTTTTGATAAAAACGGCTATATCCATTTTAAAGGCTTTGTTAATAAAGAAGCCATTCAGTCTTTTGTAAACGAATTACAGCGGATTGAAAAGAACTGGATTGACAATGATCTGGAAAAAATAAATGGAGTCCCCATAAAATACGGGAGAGATGAACATAATAACCGCATTGTGCAACGGTTTGCTTTTGCCAATCAGCACAGCCCCGTGCTCAGGGAGTTTATAAATGATGACCGGTTGCAGTCGCTGACTGGTTTTTTAGGCCCTTATGAAGGCCGCATCAGTGAAGATGAAAAAGATGGTTTGGTGGTCAACCATTATGTGCGGTCGAAATTCAGCAGTTTTTCGCAGATGGGGTGGCATACCGATAGTCCGAGAGATCTGTTTCTGGGTCAACGCATAATGCCGATGCTGAACGTAGGGCTTCATCTGGATGACTGTCCGTCTTCTAATGGAGGGTTGCGGGTGTTACCCGGCACGCATAAGCAGCATATTCTGCAAACGCTCTTCTATAAACGGCAGTTTATGGATCATAAACCAGACCCTAAGGAGGTTGCGCTGGAAATTGNAACGGCAGCCTCTGGCACCGTGTTCAGCAATCACCGTTTGAAGGAGCGCAAAGCCGCCGGCGGGTAAT
>NZ_MORL01000221.1 GCF_001870735.1 Arsenicibacter rosenii
TTGTGAAGTATTTACCCCTCATTCTTGGTCTACTCTGTACTATGGGCGCGCTCTATCAGCTTTACCGTGGGAGCTGGTTGTTCTTAAACGGGCAATCGGCGGAAGGCAGGGTTGTCGCTAATGAACGGAGTTCCGGTAAGTCAAGTGTCTATTATCCCATCGTGGAGTTTAAGACACTGAGCGGTCAGACCTATCGGTGCAAAGGGCAATCCGGAACCTTACCTGCGGAATACGAAGTAAATGATTCCGTAACCGTTCATTTTGACCCTGATAAGCCGACCAATACCTTTATTGGTACTTTCTTTAGTTTGCTACAGGGCTTCCTTTTTTCTATCGCGCTTGGTGTTTTATTCAGTTGGTTTGGTCTCAAAATACTAGGCTTTGGAAAACCACAGGCCCCAACCGGCAGAAATTAACCGAGACCACGCTCACTCAAATTTTTGATATTAACCAGTGAGTTGCCCGTCCGTTTTTATCATCAGACATGCTGGCCGGCTTCATCTCAGATTGGGAGCAATTTGTGAGACGATGATTTTTATACAGTTAATAATCAGTACTTTATTCATATAAGGTAGGTTCTGTAATATTTACCGGCTTCAATCGTCTTTGCTCAAAGACAAATCTCAATTTACATGAACTGGCTACACCTAAACGCAATTCTGCTGACATTGATTGT
>NZ_MORL01000222.1 GCF_001870735.1 Arsenicibacter rosenii
CTCGAAGCCTTCTATGCCGAAAAATCCGGTCAGCAGAGTGCGGCGGATATGAGTGCCGAACTGGCACGGACCGCGCAGCAGACTGATGCGCTGATTGCCGAAGCCGAACGGACCTTTCAGGGAGAATCGGACAAGGCCAGCCAGACCCGCGATCACAAGGTAAATGTGGCCAATGCGGTCCGTGATGCCGAAATTGCGGCCATCAACGCCCGCGCTGATCTGGCACTGGCCGATAAGGAGCGCATGATTGCAGCTGCCACCGCCAAAGCGGACGAAGCCATCCGGCTGGCGGATCAGGAAGCATCCGGACAGATTGCTGCATCCCGGCAGGCTACTGATCAGACCATTGCCAATGCTACGGAAGAAGCTACTAAAAAGACGCAGCTGCTGGATCAGCTTAACCAGAAGGACGGGGAAACGGTGCAGCAGATGGCCACCCGGGCCGATCAGGAAGCGGCCCATCAGGCGCAGCTGGCGCAGCAGACCCATGAGGTGGAAGTTGCCAGGGCAGAAGCCACCCGCGATCAGAAAATAGCGGCCGCCAACGCCATCCGTGATGCGGAAGTGTCGGCCATCAACGCCCGCGCTGATCTGGCACTGGCCGATAAGGCGGCAATGATTGCGGCATCGACTGCCAAAGCCGCGCAGGAAATTGCGCTGGCCACCGATCAGGC
>NZ_MORL01000223.1 GCF_001870735.1 Arsenicibacter rosenii
AGCGGGTCCACCGAATTCCACCGCCCGAGCTGCGGGTCATACATCCGCGCACCGTAATCAAGCCAGCCAAGCCCCTGCTGTTCTTCCTTGCCATTGTAGGTAAACCGGTTGCTGTTGGCCATCGTCAGGCTGCCCGGCACCGGCAACCGTAACCCCCAGGGGTCATACTGCTCATCCTGCACCGCCATCAGCGGATAACTCTCCCCTGCACCCGGCACCTGACTACCCGTTACGGCCGTACTCACCTCCGGACAACGGCACGCCACCCGCAAGTTACCTAAATGGTCTTTCAGATGGTACTCATACCGGTAGTAGCGGTTGGTAATCACGCTTGTCCCCGAGGCAGGGTTTATCGCCCGGCCCGGCGGCAGCATTCGCCCCTCGGCCGTAGGGATGAACTCCAGCGAACGATTGCTGCCCGCCCCTTCATAAACCAGACCCGCCACATAGTCATAGGCCTTACCGCCACCGAAATCGGCCCGCAGCTTTTGCCCGGCCGCCGTGTAGCTATAGCTGCTGACCTGCCCCGTGGTGGCGTTCAGCACCCGTTGTGGCAGGTTCAGGTGGTTGTAGCTCACATTGGTGATGCCTTTACCGGTATCGCTGATCAGGTTGCCGTTGCCATCATAGTCATAGGCCGCGTTCTGGTTAAAAAATCCGTTGCCGGCATTG
>NZ_MORL01000224.1 GCF_001870735.1 Arsenicibacter rosenii
CCATCGGCATTCCGAAAGCCCTCAAAGGTGTAGCCCTCCAGCGGATCAGTGTCGTGATGAGCCGGTTGCGTGTAGGAAATTTCGTCCAGCGCAGGCGGTTGGGGCAGGCCGATGTTAAACTCATTTACCCAGCTGCCCTGGCTAACCGGAGTTTTCGCGTAGCCGATAATGTGGCCATACCGTAACACGGCATCACCAATGCTGAAATCGACAAGCGCTACCTTGTGGCCCATCGGTATATCTTCGGTCAGCACAATGTCGTTCAGAACCCTGGTCCCACGGGGCAACCCCTGAGGATTGGCCACGATGGCAACATTATCCTGCGGTGTGGTTTTAATGACGTTATTGTTGGTTGGTTTATCCATGCCGTAAAACAAGTTAGACGAGGCCCGAAGCCTGTCGCAGGAACTTTATACAAGCGGGAACAGCTGAGCGGCCAGCATGGTCAGCAGCAGGCCCGTGATACCCATCAGGCTTTGCATGGGGGCAATGGTCTTCAGCGCTTCCTGCTCCGTGAGGTTACTGGTCTTACACATAATCCAGAAACCGGCATCATTCATCCACGGTATGAGTTTGGCCCCGCTGCCGATTGCCAGACAAAGATAAACCGGATGGAAACCTAAATTGGCATTTTGTGCCATACCCGCCAGA
>NZ_MORL01000225.1 GCF_001870735.1 Arsenicibacter rosenii
AAAGCGCTGGAAGAGCTCTCGAAGCTGGAGGAAGAAAACCACATTGCCCGCATTGCCAGTGAAGAAGGCCGTGATATTGCTAAGCTGCAAGCTGCCCGCGACCGCGAAGCCGAAGCGATCATGAAGGGTCTTCAGGCGCAGTCGGTCAAGGATAAACAGCTGACGGCACTCAATGAAAAGCTGGAGCAGGATATTGCCGGTGTTCATACCAAGTACAGCGAAAAGAAAAAGAAGGAAGACGAAGAAGCGGCCCAGAAGCGGCTGGAGGTGCTTCGCAACGTGGCCAGGCAGGAGCAGGAAGCCGAAATGGCCCTGCTCGACTGGAAGGAGCTTCAGGCAAGGGGGAATAATCAGAAGCTGGCCCAGCTGGCTAAAGAGCGGGCGAATACGATCCTGCTCTTTACCATCAATGGGCTGAAGGAAGAAGAAGCGGCCGAAAAGGCTAAGGCCACCCGGGAGATTTCGGATAAGGATCTGCTGGCGCAAACCCTGTCGGGAATTGAGAAAAAATACCTCAATGAGCGCAAGGCGGCTGTCGCTGCCAATGCGGCCGACCTGGCTAAAATCGAAGCGGACCTTCAGCAGAAAAAGAAGGAGCTCTGGAGCAATGCGGGCAGCGCTTTCGGGGCACTGCTGAAGGGTGATCT
>NZ_MORL01000226.1 GCF_001870735.1 Arsenicibacter rosenii
GAAACGCGATGCCGGTGACCCCGACAAACCGGTTTTGGCTAAAACGGCGCGCGGTCAGGTGCTTGAACTGAACGGTGACACCTATGCCGATCTGCGGCATGTGGGTGTTTTCCGGAAATCAGAGCCGTTTACAATCGGTCTCCGGGCATGGTTTCCTAAAGGGTTTAAGGAAGGCGTTATTTTCCATAAAAGTAATGCCGAGCGGCTTTATAACTTCAAGGGCTATCAGCTGCTCCTGAAAAATAACAAGCTGGAAATCAGCATGGCCCATACGGCTCCGTCGAATGCAATTACACGAAAAAGCCATCAGCCGGTACCGCGCGAACGCTGGGTGCATCTGACCATGTCGTATGATGGCTCCGCCAAAGCGGATGGCTTCAGGCTGTTTCTCGACGGATCGGAACTACCAATGGAAACGGTGATAGATCAGTTATACAAAGACATCATCTTTTACGACAAAAAAAATGAACCGGCCCTGCAAATCGGCGGCTGGTGGCGTGGGCTGGGTTTTAAAGGCGGAAAAGTGGATGATATCGCAGTCTATAACCGTACATTGACGCCGTTTGAGATTAAGGTGCTGGCCAATAGTGAAAGCTGGAAGCCCATTGCCGGTAAATCGCCGGATACGTTG
>NZ_MORL01000227.1 GCF_001870735.1 Arsenicibacter rosenii
TGGCCCAGCAGTATGGTCCGGAAGTGAAGCTTGGTCAGGCTGTCGAGTATGGGCTTCGCATTCCAGATAAATTGCTGCACCACGGCAGCGCTGTCACCGCCGGATTGCGCCATTGATCCGGCGCATGGCATCCAGATCAGAAAGGCGATGGTTATACTGAATAGAGTCCTGTTCATGCTGGAGAATGATTGCCGTTTTGAGTGAGTCGATCCGCCGGTGCAGCACCGACAGATTCAGGGAGTAGCTTACCGAATCAGCCTGATGCTGGTTGCGCCGGATCACGGTGATGACCTCTTTCAGATCCGACACCACATCCTGAGTTGGTGTCAGAGAGTTCACGGCAACGGCCACAACCACGGCAGTGACAACCGACAGGATGATTTCCCGCAGCAGGTTGGTGGTAGTGCCGAATTTGGCGGTTGCTCCCTTCAGAAAGTTGATGATCAGTTGCAGGTAGTTCATTTTCCGGTGACACGGGTTTTCCAGTTTGGCAGTTCGAAATGCGGGCCATCCTTCTTTTTGAAATTACCTCCCCAGACAGTTTCAGGCATCAGCTGGGCAAACTGCGCAAACAGGCGGAGATCCCAGTCAACGTCGCCATTGGGGTATTTGAAGGCCACATCGAGCGC
>NZ_MORL01000228.1 GCF_001870735.1 Arsenicibacter rosenii
TGGTTAGTCGGAACGCTATCTGAGTTCTGGCAGGGTTTCATGGTCTGCTACTTCTCAAAAAGCGTGGCAATAGACTGCGCAAAACGCAGATCTTTTAATGAATAATACCGCTCGGTTCCGTTCGTCCGAACGTTCAAGACACCTTTGGTTCTTAATAAACTCAGGTGGTGGGAAGCCAGCGACTGACTTACCGAAAGTTTTTCCTGAATGGCGGTCACGCTCAGCTCCCGTTCTCCCCCTCTCAACAGCATAATAATCTGCATTCTGATCGGGTGTGCCAACGACTTTAGTACATGTGCAGTGCGTTCAATGGGTTGTTTTTGGTTAGAAATCATAGATGTACAGTGAATGACGTATGGATTTTGTAGCCGGGTCAATCAACATCCATTTACTTTTCTACTTGCTCTATCACATCAGGCCGGCGTATTTCTTCTACTGCCTACCTTTTTGTCAATCTTTCTTCTCTAACGTTATACAAAGCACCTTTCTTGTATACAAGATCATTATTTTTTATGAATCATAATAAGCTGTCTATTAAGAATTTATAAAGATAAAAAGGCAATCAATTCTGCTTATATTTTTCAGGATATGAACGCTGAATTTGCAACTTACCAAGCCTTATAAAT
>NZ_MORL01000229.1 GCF_001870735.1 Arsenicibacter rosenii
GGGCTGCCGATAAACCAGCCGTTGCCGATGTCGTTGCTGCCCGTTACCAGTTCGGTAATCTCTTCACGGTTACGGGTAAAGGTGATGTTGCTGCTCCATGAGAAATGCTGAGTCCGGACATTGGTTGTGCTCAGGGCCACTTCAATCCCACGGTTACGGGTCTTACCGATATTCTGTTTTACCGTTGTTACACCCGTTGTTGGCGGCAGACCACGGTCGAGCAGGAGGTTTGATGTACGGGTGTCGTAATAATCGACCGAAGCGTTGACGCGGCCGTTAAACAGCCCGAAATCCAGCCCGATGTTCTGCGTTGCCGAGAGCTCCCAGCCAAGTTCTGCATTACCGACATTGCGGGAAAAGGTATAGGCTGGCAGCGGCACATCATCAAAACCAAAGGCTACCCGCGTCAGGGTCGACTGCGTGGCATAAGGTCCCGACGGGTCGTTTCCGGCAATCCCGTAGCTTAACCGGAGTTTCAGGTCACTTAATCCGCGGACGGGCTGCATGAATTTCTCTTCGATGATCCGCCACGCAAAGGCCGCCGATGGGAAGAATGTCCATTTATTGCCTTCCGCCAGTTTCGACGAGCCGTCTTCGCGGGCTGTCAGCGTCAGCAGGT
>NZ_MORL01000023.1 GCF_001870735.1 Arsenicibacter rosenii
AGATTAACTATCTCGCAACTTGGATTATGAGTATATTAATCAGGGACGTCTGCAAGCCCGTAAGATTGGCAGGCGAACACTGATCCTGAAAGAAGACGTAGAAGCATTCTTGGCCGGGCTTGAAAGGTATTAATCAGATTTGTGTTGTTTTCGGCCTAAGTTGGTCAGGTAATCGGCCCAGTCCTGCATCATAATCTTACGTTTGTCCAGAAATTGAGTCCGGTCGTAGGCCCCACGTAGAGAGTTACTGGGCTCGTGGGCGAGTTGTTTTTCAATAATCTCGCTTTCATATCCTAGTTTTTCGCGGATAGTGGTCCGTGCCAATGCCCGAAAGCCGTGAGCCACCATCTTTTCGCCAAACCCCAGAAGTTTAATGGCTTTATTGACGGTCGCATCGCTCATGGGTTTTCGGTGGCTCACCTGTCCCGGAAAAACCCATTCGGTTTCAAGATACTGTAGTTCCTTTCGTTGTTCCTGCAAAAGGGCTATTACCTGTTTACTTAAAGGGACAATGTGATCCCGCTTCTTTTTCATTAGTTCAGCCGGGATGATCCAAAGCCCTTCGGCTAGATCCATATCCTGCCATCGGGCCATCCGAATTTCTTTCGGACGACAAAACGTATAAAGCGAAAGCCAGACCGCCCGGCGGGTTCGCTCAAATAGCCGGGCTTCGTTACGCTCCAGGGCTTTAATAAAATCCGGTAGATCTTTTTCCGTCAGCGTTCTGAAATGCTCGACCTGATTGATTTTCAGGGCTCCCCTTAAATCAGCGGCACAGTCCCGTTCGCAACGGCCCGTAGCAATCCCGTACCGAAAAATCTGGCCACAGATCTGGCGTGTCCTCGTCGCAATATCCAATGCGTCCCTGTTCTCGATTTTACGCAGGCAATCGTTTAGTAATTCCAGCGGAGTAATCTGAGCAATGGGGTGAAGGCCGATAAAGGGGTATACATTTAACTCCAGACCCTGTTCAACTTTCCGGTAGTAGCCCGCACTCCAACGGTGCTTGTTTTGTGCCATCCACTCCATCGCGACGGCCTTAAAGGTGTTTTCCGCTTGGCGAGTCAAGGCGGCTTTTTCGTTTTTGCGAATGGTAGTCGGGCTTTTATGCTGGAGAAGAAGCTTTTTAGCTTGATGACGTTCCTGGCGGGCTTCAGAAAGAGAGACAAGCGGATAAGCCCCAAAAGAGATTCTACTTTCCTTACCCAAATGACGGAATTTTAATCGCCATAACTTTTTACCGGAGGGTAACACTTCCAGATAAAGGCCATCCCCATCAAATAACTTATAGGGTTTATCTTTAGGCTTAGCCGTTTTACAAACCAGATCCGATAATTTCATCTTGCCCCCACTTGCCAAAAATGCCCCATTCCATGCCCCCACTTTGCTGTGATTGGCCCCGTTCATGGGTGGGCACTTACAATCACCCATGAACGCAAAACCCTTTATAGCTCTAGGATACAGCGGCTCTGGATGGATGTCAACAACTGGACGTGAACTGGGAAATGGCAGGGGCAGCAGGGATCGGTTCTGTCTTATAACTAATTGATCGTAAAGGGATTTTTTTTGGAAAATATTTATAAGGCCCCCAATTCTGCCCCTTATTTTAATTGGCTATTTCCCATTCCAGCCACTTCTCATCGTTTTTTACCTATAAAGTCTATCTTCTTACTTTGAAGAAACTTTATAAGCTCACCATTTTCAATCACATCGAAAGCTTTCGACTTCGCGTCGTTTAGGCTTTCGTATGGAGTTGTACTTTCCAAATCGTGAATTTTTAGATAAAAAAACGTACAGTATTCTCTTATTTCAATTTCAAAATGGCTTTGCTTAATTGTGAAACAACCATTTCTTATCTTCCATCTTTTAGAGCTTATAAATCTTTCCTTCCTACCTTTAAAGCTGGTTTGCGATTCAATTAGGTTAGATGCAAACGTCGAATCTGTTAGTTTATCACAACAGTAAGTACCGACTTCAATAGTCCCCCATTTTTCATGATAAATAACAAATATATATCGGACTGATGATCCGCAATTTTCGCAAGTTCCGATCAAGTCTTCTAAATCTTCATCACCAATATACTCCCACCCAAACTGCGGCTTTATAAGCCCATGTTCAGCAGCATGACAGCCTTTGCAGAGCGTCTGGCAGTCCTCTGTTGGATATTCCCAAGGTTTTCTGCCCTTAATGTATTTTTTATGATGGACTTGCAAAATGACTTCATTTTTATGTCTTCCGCATTTAGTGCACTTATTTCCATCTAGCTCTATGATTTCATCCCGGAACTCTTTCCATTGGTTCTTTCTATATAGTGACATGATATATTATAATATCGTCCTAGAAATAACTTAACTAAAGGAATTAATTGCCTGCTATCGAAACAGGCTCATGAACCATTCCCAGAAACCTGTGCGTATTGGCTTCTCTTGCGTGGTAGATGGATTTGTTTCTTCTTTAGGAGGTTCGAAGAAGTCCTTCTTCCGTTTCATATCTTCTTCTCTTCCTAGACGAATTTCTTTTTCATTCCAGCGACCTGCAAAATCTATACGGTTATTTGTGATCCAATAGTGAGATTTACATTCAAAGTTCCAGTTGCCTATGGACGGATGCAGGGAAACGGACTTGCCGTCAAAGGTTAGTTTCCAATCCGTAGGAGATAGGGGTGTAACCACTTCATTGCCACAGCCACACACGCATTTGTGTATGGCTGTGCAGTATTCAATAGAGATATACAAAACCCCTTCAGCAATATTATCAGGAATAAACTCAACGAATTTATACTGTAACATCTTCGTTAAAGATTTTGGATACGCCAATGGAATAAGAGCAATGATGTTCGTTTTCTAAATCCACATAAAACCCACTAAACTTTTTCCATTTCAAAACTGCTAAAACAGCATTGAACGCATTAAGTTCAGCAATCTGAATATTGGTCACATATTCATTATCATCAGAATCTTCTGAGAAAATACGAAGCGGTAAATGATCGCTTTTGCCTCGGTTGGCAGAAGTAACTCTAACGGCACCCGTGAGCTTGTCGTCTACAACATTAACACCAAGGCCTACATCAGAAAAAGCTACACCCATACGTACCAGATAATCGGTTATCATCTTTCTGGCAGCATTCTTATCAACGCATACAAACACGTAATCCATTTCATCTAGATCTTGTAAGTTCTCTTGTCTTACATAATAATCGTGTATATGGATGAACTTGTGTATGTTCGAATATAACCTTTGGTAGTAAGTCGCTTTTTGAGGGTTCTCATTTAAGTCATCCAAAGAGGCTGCACCCGGAGAACGAAAGGCATTGTGCTGGTCAAAACTGTCTCCATCGAACAGATGAATTTCCTTTACAGGAGTTTTCGCAACCAGATCCAGAATATACGCACCGGTTCCACCTAAACCAATGATGGCTACCCGCTGTCCTTCCAGTTTCGCATTAATCACTTCGATATTGGCCCGACTAGCATTGGTATCAATATATTGAAATACCGTTTCATTAGTACTGTCCGCGATTACCTGAAAGGTCTTTTCGGTTACGGATGGATCGAGGTATTTTGCAGGTGCAGTAATGATGTCAGCGTATCGCTTGATCTTTTCATAATAATCCGGATATCCGTTAACGGGCTTGTTCGAGAATGACCGATTCACCGTAATTTGGTTGTTCAGAATCGAAATACCGTTACTATGCTGAATTGAAGAAATGACCGAACCATCAATTTCGCAGGGGTTGTCTCCAACAAAATGAATAACATGCGTATCGGGTGCCCCCGTACGAATGTCGCCGATTAACCTAAGCGTGCTAACCAATATCCCATATTGAATCTGCTTATTCTGATCGACAAATGGCACGTGGTGGACCAATAAATGTCCACCACGTACTTCGATCTGATAACCTTCATCTCTGAGACGCTTTAAGTCTGGACTATGATTTATCAGTTGCTGTGACATCGAATACCATTTTATTTTTGACGCGAACAGTCGATCCTTTTACCAAGGTACCTTCTGGCTTTGGCTCCAAGCCTCTGCAATAGGTCACGGTATAACCCTTATCAGGGTTATTATCATAAACTCCAAAAGCCAAAACAACCACCTGCTCGAAGGATATCGTTGTTTCCTGCCAGGTCTTTTCACGAGCATTTACGATTAATGTAACTTCTACCGATCTTTGCTTAGAGAAAAAACGCTCTTTACCAGGACGAGCCAAATCAACCACTTCATCATCAAGTATCTGGTCATCTTGCCACCCCTCCTTTATGTCTAAGAAGATATCATTATCTGCTGATATATTCCCCAGCTCTCGAATTTGAATGCCTCTGATGTACTGCTTGTACCAAGTAAATGGCTGACCATTGATGAAGAAATGTAATTTTTTCTTCACAAAGAAATATTCTGTTTCTGGACGAGCCAGATTTACCGATTTCTCATTTTCAATCAGTTCATCCTGATATGGCTTGCTGATAGACAAGAACAACTCGGTTTCCGGCGGTATGCCAGCGATTTGTTTTAATTCTGCTCCAGTTTTATATTGATCGAAAGTTTCAAATTCCTTTCCTTCAATGATGAACTTCAGAGGTGTTTTCGGATGAGGAGCATGTGAAGCACCCTCTAGAGTACCTAAATTCATTTTGATTTTAATTTGATGTAAAAAATAAATTTTTGTCGCATATATCCTTTCAGCGACGATCCGGAACATTCCGAACCAAGTCGTTTTCGTCTTTGCAATCGAAAATTTATTGTTTTGACACCAAGCCTTCCTTACTCCCTAATGAGTAAGAAAGTTTAAAATCATCCAAAGCTTGCTTGTTTCAGATAAAGGAGGTAGTTTTCTGGGGCCAAACAGTTCTACCGAAAGCCGTGCAAAGGCTTTTGTTTCCTTTACGGAATTAAGCCAGGTGATTTTCGCCTGGTTTTTTATTTACTAACGGGTTATTTACATTAGTGCTTCTCGTCTTTTATAGACCTCGGATCATTGCCCGGCTTTACTGTATCGCTATCCCTTATTGGACCACCGTTTGCCCGATGAATCCTAACTTCGCCGCCGCCGTTGTTCGACGAAAATTGCTTAGCAAGCTGCTCTGCTTCTTTCTGTGTGCTGACAATGGCAGAGGCCTTCTTTCCGCCTTCCTTTTGGACGTTCCAGCTATCCTGCCCCTTTTTCTGTGTCACATGATAATTAGCCATAGAATCTATTTTTAATTAAACTCTTGATACGACCCGTGCCGCTGTTTTTATATCGACTGCTTGTACTCCTAGAGATTGAAGCATTTGCCGCATATCATTGAAAACAGGCCTTTCACTATCAGGGTCCGAAATGGTCAATATAGCGGTAAATGGAACGCCTGTAATGGGAATGGATACTCCGTCACGGGCCAAATATTCAACGTCCAAACTCCAGTCTGTTGTAGGCCCGACTCCTTTCGGGAAAGTTTTTTCGTACACCTTCACTGGGCTCCACTTAAATGAATGTTCGATCTGGTCCTTTTCAAATAAGCTACCATCGCCATCGTCCGGTGTATAAACTGCACTTAAGCGTCCTAAATATTTTCCGTTCTTTTGAAGCTGGCGCAAGGCTCCATCAATATTGATACGGACGAATTCAGAGCCATATCTGTGATCGAACCTTGGCGTACTGACAATAGTAAGACGGGCATAGCCAAAGCACTTACCATCGCGTACCAGACTCGAAGGCCAGGGAAATTTAAAACTCATCTTATGACCACTTATGGCTCTACTAGCAAAAACCAGTGTGATAGCTGAAGAGGAGCCATTTAGAATCTCTTCAGATCCATTAGGGATGCCAAATCCTACCAGATGCTTAGTTACACTTTGTAAACTTCTATCATTCAAAGAGTCCGGCAATACAGCGTGATGGATGCCCAAACCAATTAGGGTTTCCCTTGAAACTGTACCTTCAATAGCATGATCAAGACTTGCCAAAGTCTTCGCCACATTCGGTGCCGCATAGCTAGTGCCGCAGCCATCAACTATTTGTCCCGTTGCATCCAAGGACAGTAACCCGTGCCCAAGGGTGGCATGACGTGTCCCCGCTCCGCCGATATGAGCCAAATCCGGTTTAAGACCGACCCGAAGCCCTGGGCCTCTACAACTGTAATTGCTCAAGGCTAAAGGGACGATACCATCGACGCGAGGAGGGTTAAGGGCGGATACACTAACATTCCGGCAACTTTCCGCTGGTTTTTTTATGGTATCATTCCTAGAGGACGCTAGGATTTTTAATGCCTCAAAATGGTCCGAAGGCCACTCTTTCCGCATATCAATCGGTTTAGTATTACCGGCTGAAATGACAAATATCACATCATTTTCTTCGGCAATTTCGTCTAAAATCTGGGCAGGAAGGCTATATCCTGTCGTAGAAGCGTGCTCCTCTATGTTCAGGCTGAAATTAAAAATCCGGACACCTGTTCTTGCTTTCAGCTCCTGAACCGCGATCTTTAACTCATTAAAAAACTCCAGCGGTTTTGAAAAATAAGAAGCGTATCGCCCCGGACGTGGTAATATGTCCAAGTCAACAATCTTGCAGCCATCCACTTCTCGGCAAATAGCGCTTCCGTTAAGGGTTTGCCCGACAATAGTAAGCCCTGCTATAAATGTTCCGTGATTTTCATCTTTATCTGAAGGACTGATCAACCCCCATTTATCCTCAATCCAATTCCCATAAATATCCGATACTCCGCCATCAACCACACATATTTTGGGATAGGATGCATTATCCACCATGTCGGGGATCGAAAAAGAATCTCCCTTCTTGGGTACAGTTGTGGTTTCACTTTGTGTGACAATAGGCGGAAGGGTGATTTTCTTTACCAGTGGATGATTATCCAAAAAATCTAACAAGGTGGCATGTTTATCTACAGCCAAATCAATTTCTTTCTTCTCTCCCGTCTTATTTACCGAAGAAGAGTAGGGTGACAGTTGGATTACGGGTAACGAGTGGCTTCTTTCTAGTTTTACGCCAAAAATAACAGCGGCCCCTAGGCCAGTAGTGACTCTTGAAGCGAATAAGCCGTTACCTAGCTTTTCCAATCCCTCAAAAAAGCTCTTAAATAGGTCGAGTTTATAACTGTCCAATAAATCCCAGTCCTGTCTGGCCAGTGGAGCTTCAAAAAGTTCAACTATGTAAGATCCACTCGTTTGAGGATTTGAAAGCCACTCTACTGCCTCTTTTACAGAAAACTTACGCTTGTCACTGGCAGTATAGGGGGTAATTTCCTGAATTGCACCGACTTCGCTTCTCAACCTGCTTGGGTGCGGTTCAGTTTTCCCGTTTTTCTCTTTGTATCTCGTCTCAGGTTCGGCCTGGCCTACCTTTTTGTTTACTTGGTCTATGCTTTCCGGTGTAAGCTCAATGAATAACTCGCCTAACTCGCCTGCACCAATTACTGGAGCAACGTCTCGTTTAAATAGTTGTGAGGTTGGACGATGACTTTTAGCTAAAGCCGCCTGCTTTAAGGTCACTTTAGCATAGGAAATCTTCGCAAACCTGCTTACCAGTTGCATACTCTTGATTTCGTCGAGCTGCTTCTGGAGATTGTCACGATGCTGAACGAATTCCAAGTCGCTTCCAGCAAAAAAGTCCTTGGAAGAACCGCCACCTCGGTTGTCCAATGCTTCTATGAAGTCATTAGCGTTTAAAACTATCTGAACAGGACTATTTGCCATGGCTTAAATTTTATCGGTTTCCTTGAACTTCGCTAATTGCTTACTGAGCGATGACTGTGTCATACCAAATAAAGGTGCAATGTCTTTTTGCTTGAAGGAATACGTCTTGTCATTTAGCAGCATCGCAATAAAATCTTCATCACTTCGCAGCATGATATTCCTTTTGCCGGCATTTACCCTTCCCGAATTGAGCAAGGCAAACTGCTTCATAACAGCAACAAGGCTACTTTCCTTTTCCAAAACAAAAGCCCTCTTTAACCACTTGGACAGCATCTCTGCGTCTGCCCCTGAAGAGTCTTCGATACACCACGCCAGAAATTTGATTTCGATTTCACTGAATTCTAAAGGAGCCAAGAATATTTTTAGCAGGTGCATCATTGTTTCCGGAGAAGGCTTCAGGATTTCAACCTGAATATCAAATCTTCTCCAAATCGCAGGATCTAGCAGGCTTTCATGGTTGGTTACACCAATAGTAAATCCCCTTTCATGGCGGGAATCTAAGCTTTGCAGTAACGTATTGACAACCCGCTTTACTTCACCTACCTCCTGAGGGTCATTTCGCAACTTAGCGATTGCATCAAATTCATCCAGCAAAAGCACGCATTGGTACCGGTTAGCAAATGCAAACAAATTCCCGATATTTCGTGATGTTGTTCCTAAAAACGACGACATTAACCCTTCAAGCCGGGCCAACACCACAGGCAAACCTATCTGCTTTCCGATCCATTTCGCCAAATGCGTTTTCCCTGTTCCCGGAACACCGTAAATCAAACACGAGCTTGCTGGCGTGGCATTAATTTCTAAAAGGAGATCAAACTTCATCCATTCACTCACAATGGATTGGATTGCCAGCCGAATATTATCATCAAATACAGGCATCTCACTGGGGAGATCTGCCGGGAAAAAGATTTCTGCCAAAGGAGTAGATGTTTCCTTATCAACCGGAACAGGCGTTCTTATCGTAAGCTCTTCCCCTTTGGAGACGACAAAGGACTTCTGAATTTTGCTGGGAGACATATCGATTCCTGCTTTAGCAGAAGATAATAATCCCTCTAGTGATTTCGCCTCTTTATCATACCCATCCTTTTCCAGACTCTCTTTTAATCTATTAACCTGATGCACAACAGCTTCATTGGGATTCACCAAGGCTGATCTACACAAAGCTTGTATGATGCTGAAGTATTTTAACATGTCTAAGATCTTATCGTTGAATATTCACTCGTAAATATAGCATTGACATTCCAAATATCAAACAAAAATTTCCATTATTAGAATAATTTTTCCCAAAAATTGATTTTAGTTTCCTTATTTGAGCTTATTATTCTAATTTTTGCAAGTGCTTGCCTGGTTACCACCGCAACATAACTTCACATATAACACCGGTTTGAAGTGCCAGAAATACTATTCCATCTCAAAAGAGATGCAAATAGAACATCGATAATGATATCCAAGTCAATAGTATCAAATGGAAACAGAATGAAGATCCCTTCTCAAATTCACTATTCGAGACTTAGCGACAGCAAGTAGAAGGATGAGCTTTCGTAGGCGGATGCACTATCTGTACTTAAACAGATAAATTTGATGGGACACTGGAATGCATACAATCCGCCATAATTGGATTTCTTAATATTTGAATCAAATAATTCTTGTGCAAATCTTGTGCAAATAAAAAAGCCACTCACTGCGTTTAGCTGTAAGTGGCTCATTATCAGGCTCCCGAAGCTGGGCTCGAACCAGCGACCCTCTGATTAACAGTCAGATGCTCTAACCGACTGAGCTATTCGGGAGTGTTACTTAATGTGGGTGCAAAATTAAGCGTCGATCCTATATCAGGCAAGTGTTTCGTTGAAAAAATTTCAAAAAATTAGCTGTTTCCTTAAAAGAACTTGCTTATCAACGACTTACACCCAACTTTTTTTTAACGATACATGTCCGGACGATGCGACGGTACGTTGTTTAAAATCAACTCCTTGATCCGGCGGGCATCCCCTTTCGTGAAATTCTTGATCACAATCTCCGGCCGGGCACGCGGAATGACCCGGATCGTCGAGAAAAAGAGGCCGTTGTCGATCTCTACCCCCGAAATATCTCCGTAAAAAACAAAGTTGTCGGTTCCGCCGATCAGCTTCCGGACACGGAATGTTACCCCCTTATCATTAAACTCAACCACGTCGCGGTTGATCGGGTCTTTAAAACTGCTTGATTTGAATATCTCAGCCATGTTCGTTCTAATTTGTAGTTCGGAATGCGATTCCGTACATACCAGCTATTTGGGTAAATAAATGATCTTTTTGGTGTCAAAGAAAGGCTCTTCGAAGTATTCCGTCAAGTCAAACATCTTGTATTTGTCAGAGACTTCGGCCAGTTCTTCGGCTAAGTCGCCGCCTTTCAGGTATAAAACCCCGTTTGGTATCTCGTTGTTGCCCTTCTTATGGATTTTATACCGTACCCACCCCATAAACGGTTTCAGGCGGGTTACGGCACGGCTGACCACAAAATCATAGGTGGTGTTCAGCTGTTCAACACGCTGCTGCTCAGCCCGTATGTTGGTTAGCCCCAGGGCCTGCGCGACTTCTGTAACAACTTTAATTTTCTTTCCGATACTGTCGACCAGGTGAAAATCGGACAACGGAAACAAAATCGCCAGCGGAATACCCGGAAAACCTCCGCCGGTGCCGACATCCAGGATTTCGGTGCCTGGTACAAACTGCACCACTTTACCAATCGCTAACGAATGCAGGATATGCTTTTCGTATAAGCTGTCGATATCCTGCCGCGAAATTACATTGATCTGCGCGTTCCAGTGCCGGTATAACTCATCCAGCGCCGCAAATTGTTCGCGCTGCCGGGCCGTCAGTTTCGGAAAATATTTCTCTATTAATTCAACACCCATCTCTTTCTCTACCAAACAATTTTACGACGCTTTGTAAACAGCACAATTAACCCCATGAAGGAATAATAAACGGCCAGCATCACGTCCATGAAACTAATTACACCCCAGTGTACGGTATGGGCCAGCCGATAACTGATACGCCCTACTACTACCCAAAAGGCTATCAACCGCAGCAAAAATACACCGGTAGCGCCAATCAGCAACGGATTCATCAAGGCATCAACCTGCCCGGTAAGCCCGAACCAGAGCGCCCAGAGCCCTACCGGTAGCCCCAGCAGCCAGCTAAACACATGCGAACTTGTCAGCAGGCCCAGCCGCCACTTGTGCCCTGGCTTGTAGAACCGCCCTACGTTCAGATGCCGTCGTTTTTGCCGCCGCCACTCCGACCAGGTTTCTTTCGGAATCGACCATACAAAGGTATCCGGATTCAGCGAAACCACGGTATTATCGCCGTTGGCCACCTCGTTCATCAACAGATCATCGTCGCCGCCCATAACACTCAGGTGCGTATAAAAACCGCGGTTATCGAAAAACAATTGCTTACGGTACATCAGATTCCGGCCAACGCCCATGTACGGCCGCCCCGCTAGCGCCAGTGACAGGTACTGGACAGCCGTAAAAAGCGTTTCGCTGCGGATCAGGAAGTTCAGGAAGCCCGAACGACGGAAATAGGGCGAGAAACCCAGCACAATACTTTGCTGCGATGACCGCCATTGGCCGATCATCCCCGAAATCCAGTCCGGTCCTTCGGGGCGGCAATCCGCGTCGGTCAGCAACACAACCGGATGCAGTGCCTTTTTCAGCGCAATGGTCAGCGCGTATTTTTTCGGCGTTACATGCTCCGGTGTATGTTCGATGTGAATAAACCGGACACGCTGAAACGTTTCGGCTTCTTCTTTCAGGTAATCGTGTGTGCCGTCATACGAACGGTCATCCATTACCAGTACCTCGTAGTCGGGATAGTCCTGCGTATCCAGAACCGGTAACAGTTCTTTCAGGTTTTCCTGTTCATTCCGGGCAACGACCACCACCGTCACAGCCGGCCGGTTTTTAGGTTGCTCCGGCGATTCATCCTCGTACCATGCCGTACGGGCATACACAAAAAAAATGTAAACGAGCTGAGCAAAAAGTGCTAACAGCCAACAACTAAGCAGAATGGTCAGTATCAACGATCTTGTAAAATTTGGTCAATACGCAGCAACGTTAACAGATTATGGCCTGTTGGCCAAAGTGGTCGCAAATATACGTCTTCGTACCGGAAAACCCTGTAAATCCGTAACTTTGCGCCCCGATTAACAGCGATACGTATGACGTTTTCGATATCTGCCCATGATCCGCAGTCAAAAGCCCGCACCGGCATTCTGACAACCGATCATGGCCCTATTCAAACTCCTATTTTTATGCCTGTCGGTACGGCAGGTACGGTTAAAGCCGTTCATCAACGCGAACTGGAACAGGACATTAAGGCCGAAATTATTCTGGGAAACACCTATCACCTCTACCTTCGTCCAGGTCTCGACGTACTGAGTAAGGCCGGTGGTCTGCACCGCTTCAATGGCTGGAATCACCCGATTCTGACCGATAGCGGCGGTTATCAGGTGTATTCACTGTCCAATACCCGTAAAATCCAGGAAGAGGGCGTGACGTTTAAATCACACATCGACGGCTCAAAACACCAGTTTACGCCCGAAAATGTGATGGATATTCAGCGAACCATCGGTGCCGACATCATCATGGCCTTCGATGAATGTACGCCTTATCCCTGCGACTATTCGTATGCCCGCCGGTCGATGGAAATGACCCACCGCTGGCTCGATCGCTGTATCGACCGCTTCGACAGTACCGAGGGCCACTACGGCTACCGGCAATTCCTGTTTCCGATTGTGCAGGGCAGTACATACCCTGATCTGCGAAAGCAGTCGGCCGAAGTGATTGCGTCGAAAGAGCGGACCGGCAACGCCATCGGTGGCCTTGCTGTCGGTGAACCGGCCGAAGAGATGTATGCGAGCATTGCACTAGTCAATGAGATTTTACCGGCCGACAAACCGCGCTACCTGATGGGTGTCGGTACACCGGCGAATATTCTGGAAGCCATTGCGCTGGGTGTCGATATGTTCGACTGCGTAATGCCGACCCGGAATGCCCGCCACGGTATTCTCTTTACGACAGAAGGTGTGATCAATATCAAAAACGAAAAGTGGAGCCGTGATTTCAGTCCGGTTGATCCGGGGCTGGAAGGTTATGCCAGTCAGTTTTACACAAAAGCCTATTTGCGGCACCTGATTAAGGCCGAAGAACTGCTGGCGGCGCAAATTGCCAGTATCCACAATCTGACCTTTTATTTGTGGCTGGTCCGGCAGGCCCGTGAGCATATTGCTGCCGGTGATTATGTGAGCTGGAAGAACGAAATGGTTGTGAAGCTCATGCAGCGGTTATAAAATACAACTCCCCAGGGGTTTAAAACCCTTGGGGAGTTAGCAAGGCTTCTCTTACGCCTTCTTCGAAAACATCCGCAACCGGATCTCGGTCAGGCGGCGCTTGGTATCGAGCGGAAAATCACCTTTCAGTATCCAGTCATAAAAGGATGGTTCTTTCTTAAGCACATCCAGCACGGCGACGCCTTTATGCTTACCGAAGTTAAAGACCTCCACCCCTTTATCGTTATAGATCATCCGGCCTGCCAGATCAACAAAATTATTGGCCGCCAGATTATGTAGAAAATCAACATCATTGGCAAATGTCACCTCACGGCCGGCTTCGTCCTTTGTTGCCAGCCCTTCGTATTTCTGTACCTGCGCATTCAGCACTTCCAGCGTAGCCATTGTGTCGGCCTCAGCGCTGTGGGCGTTCAGCAGTTCTTTTCCGCAATAAAAACGGTAAGCCGCCGACAGGTTCCGTGGCTCCATGAGGTGGAAAATACGCTGGGCATCTACCAGACGCCGGTTTTTCATGTCGAAATCGATGTTGGCACGTAAAAACTCTTCAACCAGCATCGGCACATCAAACCGGTTAATATTGAATCCGGCCAGGTCGCAACCGTCGATAAACTGGGCTAGTGTACGGGCTACTGACTTAAATGGCTGGGCATCTTTTACATCATCATCATAAATCCCGTGAATCAGGCTGGATTCAAGCGGAATGGGCATTCCAGGGTTAACCCGCTGGCTTTTGACAATGACCTCTCCATTGGGCATTGCTTTAATAAAACACAACTCGATGATCCGATCTTTAGCAATGTTAATACCGGTGGTCTCCAGGTCGAAAAATGCCAGAGGTTTTCTTAAATGTAATTGATGCGTCATATCTTCTGTCCGAATTTAGGGACGATACCTGCAAAGGTAGAAAAAAACGGGGGGTGTTCGGCAAATTCAGATAAATCGCTATCTTGTCAGCCAAGGCTCAAATGACCATGACCGACAAAGAACGTATTGAACGACTGGAACTCCGCTGCGCTGAATTTATGCGCTGGCAGGATGAATACACTGCCCACCTGACACGCACCAACGACCGCCTCATCATGCTTGAAGCCCGGTTAGAGAAAATGATGGCTCTGCTTGGGACGACCGCCGAGCAGCTTGATGCCGATTTGCCCTTATGGGAGCATACTACGTTTTTGCTCCGTCAGCTTGCCCAGCGCCAGAATTAACAAAAAAGCCGATACCCTGTGCAGGTACCGGCTTCTCTTTGACCCGTAACGGGCCATTATAGCTTCGAGAAATCGAATGTTTCCAGGAATGCCGTCGTGAACTGGCCTGACTGGAAGCCAGGGTCGTCCATGAGTTTGATGTGGAACGGAATCGTTGTTTTGATCCCTTCAATGACAAACTCCTGCAGCGCCCGCTTCATCCGCGTAATTACCTCTTCGCGCGACTGACCCGAAACGATCAGCTTGGCAATCATGGAGTCATAATTCGGCGGAATGGTATAGCCCGCATACACGTGGCTGTCTACCCGTACACCGTGACCACCCGGCATGTGCAGGTTGGTAATTTTGCCCGGCGACGGACGGAAACCGTTTGCCGGATCTTCGGCGTTGATCCGGCACTCCATTGCGTACAGTTTCGGCGTGTAGTTACGTCCTGAAATCGGCACACCGGCAGCTACTTTAATTTGTTCCTTAATCAGGTCAAAATCAGTCACTTCTTCCGTAATCGGGTGTTCTACCTGAATCCGGGTATTCATTTCCATGAAGTAGAACTTGCCGTGCTTGTCGACCAGGAATTCGATGGTACCGGCACCTTCATAACCGATTGCCTGAGCACCGGCAATGGCAGCCTGGCCCATTTCTTCCCGAAGTTCCGGCGAAATAATCGGCGACGGGGTTTCTTCAACCAGCTTCTGATGACGGCGCTGAATCGAGCAGTCGCGTTCGGACAGGTGGCACACTTTACCGTACTGATCACCAACGATCTGAATCTCAATATGGCGGGGCTCTTCAACGAATTTTTCCAGATAGAGGCCATCGTTACCAAATGCGGCACCGGCTTCTACCCGTGCATCATTCCATGCCTTATCGAAATCCGCTTCGGTTTTGATAATCCGCATCCCACGGCCACCGCCACCGGCAGTTGCCTTGATAATTACCGGATAACCCATACCGGCTGCCAGGCGCTTGCCTTCCTCAACCGACTCCAGCAAGCCTTCAGAACCAGGAATAACCGGTACACCAGCTATTTTCATCGTTGCCTTAGCCGTTGCCTTATCGCCCATGGCATTGATCTGCTCGGCCGTTGCGCCGATAAACTTAATGCCATAATCGGCGCAGATCTGCGAAAATTCAGCATTTTCAGACAGAAACCCGTAACCCGGATGAATGGCGTCTGCCCCGGTCACTTCGGCTGCCGAAATAATGCTCGGAATATTCAGGTATGACTGCTTACTGACCGGAGGACCGATGCAAACAGCCTCATCCGCAAAACGAACGTGCAGGCTATCCCGGTCAGCGGTCGAATACACAGCTACCGTTTTAATGCCCATCTCACGGCACGTCCGGATGATCCGCAGTGCAATCTCGCCCCGGTTGGCGATTAATATTTTCTTAAACATAATGAGTGAATTAGCGAATGAGTGATTGAGCGAGGAGTGAAAAGCCGGTAATGGCCAATAAATCACTTATTCGCTCAATCACTCATTCACTCATTAGATTAGATAGGTTCAACAAGAAACAATGGTTGATCGTATTCTACAGGCGTAGCGTTTTCGACCAGCACTTTTACGATACGACCTGAGATTTCAGATTCGATTTCGTTGAACAGCTTCATGGCTTCGATGATACAAACCACTTTTCCGGTTTTGATTTCGTCACCGACTTCCACAAATGAAGGGTTATCCGGACTGCCGGAGCGGTAGAAGGTACCGATCATCGGCGATTTGATGGTCAGATAGTTCGACGTGTCTGCTTTAGGAGCCGGAGCAGCGGCAGGAGCCGCCGGGGCTGCTGTTACAGGGGCAGGAGCCGCAGCAGGGGCAGCCGCTACCGGAGCAGGAGCCGCCACAACGGCAGGGGCAGCGACAACGCTACTGTAACGCTTAACACTGATTTTCAGATCATTCGTCTCGATATTTACTTCGTCAAGACCAGACTGAGAGATAAAGTCAATTAGTTTCTGAATGTCTTTCGTATCCATGAATTTCAGGGGTTAGGGGGCTGAGGTTTACAAGGTTAGCAATTTATACAATTGCCGTT
Organism: Arsenicibacter rosenii; assembly: GCF_001870735.1. Taxonomy (GTDB): domain Bacteria; phylum Bacteroidota; class Bacteroidia; order Cytophagales; family Spirosomataceae; genus Arsenicibacter; species Arsenicibacter rosenii. The sequence goes on from NZ_MORL01000023.1 coordinate 16,266, forward strand.
AATCAAGAACCACTATCCCCTATTTTACACGTTCAACGTAATCGTATGTACGGGTATCAACCCGGATTTTATCACCTTGTTCGATAAACAGCGGTACACTGATCATAGCACCGCTTTCGACTTCAACCCGCTTCTTAGGACTGTTAGCGGTGTCCCCTTTAATGCCTGGTTCGGCGTATGTTACTTCCAGTTCAACGAAAGGCGGCAATTCACAGGTAAGCGGAACTTCCGTTTCGGCATTGACCAGAATTTCAACTTCCTGGCCTTCTTTCAGCAGGTCAGCACCGCTCACCATTTTTTCGTCGATGTTAATCTGATCGAACGATTCCTGATCCATGAAGTTAAAACCAGCCTCATCCTTGTAAAGATACTGGAACTTCCGGCGTTCAACCCGGACCGGATAAATCGTTGCGCCAGAGTTGAAGGTATTATCGATAACACGTCCGGTAGTAAGGCTTTTAAGTTTTGTCCGCACAAAAGCGGCACCTTTACCTGGTTTTACGTGCTGGAATTCAGTAATCTGGAAAAGATCGTGGTTGTAATTGAGAACCAATCCATTACGGATGTCTGCGGTCGTTGCCATAAAACTTGTTTACGATTTTCGGTTTTCGTTTGACGATTTCAGATGGTACAACAGAAGTGTTTGCTGCGTATCTGTAATCAGTTAATAGGCCCATTTTACATAAACGGCACCCCAGGTAAACCCGCCGCCAAATGCCGCCAGAATAAGGTTATCTCCTTTCTTCAGCTGCGATTCGTAATCGAAGAGGCAGAGCGGAATGGTGGCTGCGGTTGTGTTACCGTATTTATGAATGTTGAGCATTACTTTTTCAGGACCGATGTTCATGCGGTTAGCCGTGGCATCGATGATACGCTTGTTGGCCTGGTGAGGTACCAGCCACGCGACATCATCACCCTTCAGGCCATTTTTTTCCATGATCTCGGCCGATACATCTGCCATGTTTTTCACGGCAAACTTGAAAACAGACGGCCCGTCCTGATAGGCATAGTGCCACCGTTTTTCGACTGTTTCGTGCGTAGGCGGATAGCGGCTCCCGCCTGCCTTCTGAAATAAATGATGTTGACCAACCCCATCCGACCGGATAATGGAGTCGCGGATGCCGAACTCGCCGGTCGTTGGCTCGAGCATAACTGCCCCTGCGCCATCGCCAAAGAGAACACAGGTGGTCCGGTCAGTATAATCAACAATTGACGACATTTTATCGGCGCCGACAACGATGATCTTTTTGTATTTCCCGGTTTCAATAAACTGGCTGCCAATAGTCAGGGCATACACAAACCCCGAACATGCAGCCTGAATATCGAAGCTGCCGATATTGCGGATACCGGTCATATCGCAAATCAGGTTTGCGGTAGCCGGGAAGACAAAATCAGGTGTTGTCGTCGCGCAGATGAGCAGATCAATCTCTTCGGGTCTGGTATTGGTTTTAGCCAGCAGCCCTTCAACGGCTTTTACGCCCATGTGAGAGGTGCCCAGGCCTTCGCCTTTTAAAATATGGCGTTCTTTAATACCTGTGCGAGAGGTAATCCATTCATCATTTGTATCGACCATACGCTCTAATTCAGCGTTGGTTAATACATAATCAGGTACGTAACCATGTACTCCGGTAATGGCCGCTTTACTCGTCATCATAGGCTCGGGAGGGTACTATCAAACAGAAGAAAGTCAGGTTTTTTCTTATCCGGAGACGTGAAAACACAGACAACCGGCAGCGGTACTGCCCGTTGTGCCTTATTTTTCCGACTTACCAGATACACCTTCATTACTAACTTAACGCCTGTGCTATTTTGGTATAGGCATCCGACTCTACCTGCCGGATTGCCAGATTAATCATATTTTTGATAGCCAGCGCCGACGAGATTCCGTGTGCGATGATCACGTTGCCATTGACGCCCACAATCGGGCTGCCTCCAACGGATTCGTAGTTGGTTTTGGCGATGAAATCATCCTGAATATCCCGTGTTCTGGCTACGTTATAAAACGATTCACCGAGCTTGAAGAGTGCGTTTCCGGTAAAGCCGTCCGTCACGATAACATCGGCTTTGTTGGTAAACATATCTTTCCCTTCGATATTACCGATAAAGTTGATCCGGCGGTTTTCTTTCAGCAACTGGTGCGCTGCCTGCGCCACAAGGGATCCTTTCTGCTCTTCTTCGCCGATATTCATCAGGGCAACCCGCGGGCTGTCGAGCTGGAACGTATACTGAGCATAAATTGACCCGAGTTCACCAAACTGCGCCAGTACTTCCGGCTTACAATCGGCATTTGCCCCAATGTCGAGCATAACGGCATAACCACCGGCCAGCTGGGGTACAAATCCGGCAATACACGGGCGCATAACGCCTTCGATTGCCTTCACGCTAAACAGCGCACCGACGTGCATCGCCCCGGTATTACCGGCACTACAGAACGCCTGTACCTGTTTTTCTTTTAAAAGCTTAAACCCAATTCCGATACTGGAATTGGGCTTCTGAGAAAGAGCTTTGGTGGGGTGCTCACCCATTCCAATAACCTCGTCTGCATGGAAAACCGTGATCGGGCTATTTGCCGGCGTTTCATACTTTGCCAACAATGCCTCAATTACCGGCTGATTTCCGATCAGTACAAGTGTTACCCCTTCCGGAAGCCCGGACTTAGCGGCCATGGCCACTCCTTCGACAATAGCATCAGGAGCGAAATCGCCACCCATTGCATCTATGGCAATTTTCATTGACTTTTTGCGTCGTGCCGCCCGGCACGTTTGTTAAAGGCTACGAATAATCGCATAAAATTAGTAGGTCGGGAACAATAAAAAAGCTTTTACTCTCATCTTTTGGTTTGACAAAAGCAAAACCCGGCCATATCCTCTATACAAGAAAGATGCTGGATACTAAATGTGAGATGGGGAGAAAGTCTTCGTCATCTTACATTTGGTATCCAGCATCCAATATCACTCGCCTTATTTTTACATGAATCTCAGAGCAATTAAGCTGCAGGAGCGTAGTTCTCGATGATCATCTTGCCTTTGTAATACAGGTTCCCCTCGTATACGTGGGCATGGTGGCGCTCATGTACTTCGCCTGTTGATGCGTCTGTTGACAGCGTTACGGCTGTTGCCTTATAATGAGTTCTCCGCTTATCGCGACGAGTGCTGGAATGACGTCGTTTGGGATGTGCCATTGCTTTGTTTCAGTTATCTAAGTTTTATAGTTGTATAGTCGTATAGTTTTCTGCTTTCTGAAAAACAGTACAACTATACCGTCTAATTATTATTAAGTTTCCGAAGCGCTTCCCAACGCGGGTCAACCGGCGACTGGTCGTCATCTTCAGGTTCGTCCGTATCCGAACGATAGATTAATTTCACGTCACTTTCCGGATCGTCATCATGCTCGTCTTCATCCCGAAAGCGCGGATGAAGCTTTTTCATCGGCAGTGAAATACCAATGAATTCGAAAATGTACCGGGCCACATTAACCGTAGCCGTATTCCGTTCGATCAGCTCAATTTCGTCGGTCAGTTCTTCGTTATGATCCGAAAACTTCAGCAGCAACAGGTGCCGGACATCAATTGGCTCGTCGTACAGATCAAGGCTGCGATCGCAGGTTTGCTCGACAGTGCCGCGGATATGAAAATACAGCCGGATCATTGTCGATGATTTATCGAGCGTCAGATGTGTATGTACAGTACCTTTCGTAATTAGCTCCTGATCAAGCGCTTCCCAGAAGGCATCGCCCGATTCAAAGTCATACTCGTACCGTTTTTCTTCCAGCCCGATAATATGAATGTCGTATTTACGCAACTCGTTCACCACAGTCTTCCGCTAATAAGGCCGCAAAGATACGAAATCTTTTTGACCATGGAAAGAATTTCCGAAAAACTACGGATTAAACTCCTTATTAATCAAGAGAATTCTTATTAGCACCGGTTTATTTCCCTGATGGCTTTATTTTTGTAAAATCGTTTTTGTCCGGGAGCAATCCGCGTGAGGCCCGCTACTGCGTTTTCTCTTGTATTTTCCGGACATCGGTACAAATTTCAAGCTGCATGGTTTCGAAAACATATAATCCCAAAGACATTGAAGAAAAATGGTACCAGTATTGGCTGGATAACCAGTTTTTTAAATCAACTCCCGATGAGCGGGAGCCGTATACCATCGTCATTCCGCCGCCAAACGTAACGGGTGTCCTCCACATGGGTCACATGCTGAACAATACGATTCAGGATGTCCTGATCCGGAAAGCCCGGATGGAAGGTAAAAATGCCTGCTGGGTGCCGGGTACCGACCATGCCAGTATCGCTACCGAAGCGAAGGTAGTTGCCATGCTGAAAGAGCAGGGTATCAATAAACATGACCTGACGCGGGAAAAATTTCTGGAACATGCCTGGGAATGGACTCATAAATACGGCGGTATTATCCTGAAACAGCTTCGTAAACTGGGGGCTTCCTGCGACTGGGACCGGACACGCTTTACGATGGAACCGGCTCTCTATGATTCCGTTATCGATGTGTTTGTCGACCTTTACGAAAAAGGCCGGATCTACCGTGGTGTACGGATGGTTAACTGGGATCCGCAGGGGCTCACGGCCGTTTCCGACGAAGAGGTAATCATGAAAGAGGTGCAGCAAAAGCTCTCTTACATCCGGTATGCGATCGAAGGCAGCGAAGGTGAGTTTATCACGATTGCGACCGTCCGGCCGGAAACCATTATGGCCGATGCAGCAATCTGCGTTAATCCGAACGACGAGCGGTATAAGCATCTGCACGGCAAAAAAGCCCTGATTCCGCTCATCAACCGGGCAATCCCGATCATTACGGACGAATACGTAACGATGGATTTCGGTACGGGCTGCCTGAAAGTAACCCCTGCCCACGATCAGAATGACTACGAACTGGGCGTTAAGCACAAGCTGCCGGTCATCGACATTCTGAACGACAACGGTACCCTGAACGAAAAGGCACAGATTTTCGTCGGCATGGATCGTTTTGCTGCCCGGAAAGCCATTCTGAAAGAGCTGGAAGAAAAAGGCGATCTGGTAAAAACCGAAGAATATAAATCGAACGTGGGTTTCTCTGAACGGACCAATGCGGTCATTGAGCCGAAACTTTCGTTGCAGTGGTTCCTGAAAATGAAAGACATTTCGAAGCCAGCCTTCGATAATGTCATGAATGATACCATTCAGCTGGTTCCGCCGAAGTTCAAGAATATGTACCGGGCCTGGATGGAAAATCCGCACGACTGGTGTATCAGCCGCCAGTTGTGGTGGGGACAGCAGATTCCGGCGTTTTACATGCAGGATGGCACCATCATCGTAGCCAAAAATAAGCGGGAAGCCCTTCGCAAAGCCCAGCGCGAACTGCAGTTATTTGCGCTTACCGAAGCCGACCTGACGCAGGACGAAGACGTACTCGATACATGGTTCTCCTCCTGGCTATGGCCAATGTCGGTATTCGACGGGCTGAAAGATCCGGACAATGCGGATATTAAGTATTATTATCCGACCAACACGCTCGTTACCGGTTTCGATATTATTTTCTTCTGGGTTGCCCGGATGATCATTGCCGGTTACGAATACAAAGGACAGAAGCCATTCAGCAGCGTATATTTTACGGGCATGGTACGCGATAAGCTGGGCCGTAAAATGTCGAAGCAGCTCGGTAACTCGCCGGACCCGCTGGTACTGATTGAGCAGTACGGAGCGGACGGTGTCCGGACGGGTATGCTATTCAGTTCGGCAGCCGGTAATGACCTGTTGTTCGACGAAAAGCTGTGTGAGCAGGGCCGGAACTTTAACAATAAGCTCTGGAACGCCTTCCGTCTGGTAAAGGGCTGGTCGGTTATTGATGGCGACGCAAACGGGTTAGCCGTACAATGGTTTAGCTCGAAACTCAGCCAGACGCTGGTGGAGGTAAACGACCATTTCGAAAAATTCCGGATTTCCGATGCGCTACAGTCCATTTATAAGCTGATCTGGGATGATTTCTGTTCACAATATCTGGAAATGATCAAGCCGGGTTTCGAGCAGCCAATTGACCGGGCGACCTACGAGGCTACCATTCATTTCTTCGAGCAGCTGATTTGTCTGGCGCATCCGTTTATGCCGTTCATCACCGAAGAAATCTGGCAGGAGATTCGTGAGCGACAGCCGGGCGAAACAATCTGTCTGGCTCCGTTCCCGCAGGCGGGCGGTGTTGAAGAAGCCTTACTGGCCGGTTTTGACCTCCTCTTCGACGTTGTGACCAACATCCGGAATATCCGGAACAGCAAGCAGATCAGCCCTAAAACGCCGTTGCCACTGGCGATCAAAACCGGTACCCCGGACCGGTTCAAGCCTTTTGAGAGTCTGATTGCTAAAATGGCGATGGTTTCCGGCGTTTCATATGTATCCGATAAAGCCAGCGGTACGTCATTCGTTATCAAGGGAGATGAGTTCTTTGTTGATATAGCGGGTGAAATTGACGCCGGGCAGGAGGCTGCCAATCTGGAAAAAGAACTGACGTATTCGATTGGTTTCCGCGACTCAGTGCTGAAAAAGCTGTCGAACGAGCGGTTTGTGGCCAACGCTAAACCCGATGTTGTTGAAAAAGAACGGCAAAAGCTGGCTGATGCTGAGGCAAAAATTAAAGCCTTACAGGAAAGCCTGGCTACATTAAAGTAAGTATATTGAAAGCCCGGTCTGCAAACCGGGCTTTTTCTTTCTGTTACAAAATCATTTTTTTACACACACCCTTACTTTTATTACAATTTTTAAATAATTAATAGTACTCTTGTAAGAGGGTTTATGAAATTAGAAGCTAAGGGAATTACTTGTTACCTATGAATAAGTGCGTTTTTCTGGACAGAGACGGGGTTCTAAATGAAGATCGTTCTGATTACGTGTACCGCGTTGAGGACATGGTTATTCCTGCCGGCGTGGCTGAAGGGCTGCGTTTGTTAAAAGAAGCCGGTTACTTATTGATTGTTGTTACCAACCAAGCGGGCATTGCTAAAGGGCTGTATACCCGCGATGATGTCATGCGTTGCCATAATTATCTACAGGATTGCTGCGGGAACCTGATTGACGATATCTACTATTCTCCGCATCACCCGGATTATACCAGCCGCTCGCTGACACGGAAGCCGGACTCGCTCATGCTGGAAAAGGCTATCGCCAAATACAACATTGATGTCGCTCATTCATGGATTTTCGGAGATGCCTTGCGCGACATGCAGGCGGGTAAGCGGGTTGGTGTCCGTACGATTTATATCAATCACCGGATTCCGAACCAGCCGGCAGTGGCCGATAAACACGCCACTGATTTACTGGAAGCCTCAAAACTGGTACTCGAACAGTAATAAAAAATCAGCCGCCATCAGAAACAGATTGTTTCCGGTGGCGGCTGAGCTAGTGACGGAGGCAGTACGGTTAAGCTCTGTGTTGCGCTGTTTGTGTGGCTTTCTGCGTTGTGCCATAAGCCGGACAAGCCCCTTTACGGGCGCAGGCGCTCATAGTCAGAACGGCAAGAAGACTACCCAGAATTAGCATCTTTTTCATATTGTCAGTCTTTTTCAATTAACGCTTCCTGTTCTTCTCTTTCATCAGCGGCTTCGGTGGCATCAAGCTCCGTTGGTCCGGGTTCTGCGGAATTATAACCGAGGATCTTCAGCATTACTTCACTGTTCTGCTCAGGCGCAAATAGCCGGGTCCGGAAATTACCGTTTTCGTCTTTGTCGACAATAACGTGCTGCGGTGCCGGCACCAGGCAATGCTGAATCCCGCCGTAACCGCCCAACGATTCCTGATAAGCACCCGTGTGGAAAAAGCCCACATACTGGTCTTCTGCTTCCTGATCAAAAATCGGCAGATACAAATCGGCACTATGCGCTTCCGTATTATAAAAGTCATGGGAGTCGCAGGTAAGCCCGCCCAGATTGACTTTCTGGTACGGATTGTCCCAGTTGTTTACTGCCAGCATGATGTATTTCTGCCCAAGGCCCCACGAATCCGGCAACTGCGTAATAAACGACCCGTCGATCATGTACCATAACTCCTTATCGTTCTGAAGCTTCTGATCAATGATGCTGTAAATTACCGCCCCGCTTTCGCCTACCGTATAGCTACCGAATTCGGTAAAAATATGCGGTACAGGCACATTGTTTTTATTACAGATCCACTGAATACTCTCCACAATCTGATCGATCATGGCCTGATAGTCGTACTTAAACTGGAACGACGTCTGAATCGGCAGACCACCACCAATGTCAATTGAATCGAGATCCGGGCAAATTTTACGCAGTTCGCAGTACTTATACATAAAACGGCTCAGCTCGCTCCAGTAATATGCACTGTCTTTAATACCGGTGTTAATGAAGAAGTGCAGCATCTTCAGCTTAAATTTCTTGCTATGCTGAATTTTGCTGCGGTATAATTCATTAACATCGCTGTATCTAACCCCTAACCGTGATGTATAGAACGCAAAGTTTGGTTCCTCATCTGTAGCAATCCGTATGCCAAGGTTTACGGTGTCTGCCGTTACGGCCGACTCATACGCTTCAATTTCTTTCAGATTATCGAGAACCGGAATGCAGTTTGTAAAACCGTCGTTGATCAGCTCACTGATATACTGGGTATATAGCGGGCGTTTATAGCCGTTGCAGATTACATACGTGTTCTGGTTGAGTTTGCCCATGCTGTGTAATTCCCGGATAATGGGAATATCATAGGCCGACGACGTTTCGATATGGATGTTATTCTTCAGTGCCTCGTCGAGCACGAACCGAAAATGGGATGACTTCGTGCAATAACAGTACGTATATGTCCCTTTGTAGTTATGCCGTTTCATGGCATTCTTGAACAGCAGCTTGGCATGTTCGATATGCTCCGTAATTTTCGGCAAATACGTGAGTTTAAGCGGCGTACCGTATTCCTTAACAATGTCCATCAGTGGTACATTGTTGAACAACAGTGAGTCGTTCTCAACGTTGAATTCTAATGTCGGGAACTCAAACGTCTGGTCAATGAGGTCGTAGTAGGTCTTCATCCCTTTGTCCGGCGCATAAAATAGGCAGTCCGCTTGTGCGGTCGCGTTTTGTAAGTCCTAAAAAAAGCTTGCGAAAATGGCAGAAATTTAGCTATAAAGCAATACCATTTTTGTATATAGAGACAACATAAAAATACCTTTTTTTGATTCTTTCCGCGCTAAAAAATAAAACGCGTTCTTCGGTTTTCTATTTTTTGACAGCCTCATCCCAACCTTATGCCCTTGTTGGGAATCCGTTATTAATTATAATAATATCATATTTTTTTTCGTAATTACGATACTAACCGTTTCTAAAGTAGGTTGTAGTCCTGTTTATCATGAAAGTTTCCTTTATTATTATTAACTATAATTCCAGTCATCATACGTTGGCTTGTGTTGAGTCAGTCAGAGAGCAGAGTAAATCTGTCAACTATGAAATCATTGTTGTTGACAACGGCTCGTCGATTCAGGATTATCAAAAGCTTAGTGCATTAACGGTGGTTTCTGAGCTCAAGATTGTCCGCAGTGATCGTAATTTAGGGTTTTCGGGAGGTCATCTATTCGGTTTAAACGCAGTAGATCCAGATTCATATTATTATTTTTTTCTGAATAATGACTGTTTACTGCTCGACGATTTATGCAGTCGCCTGAGCAGCTATATGAATGATCATCCGGATGTTGGCCTTTGCACCGGCCAAATGATCCGCCCTGGTGGGGATCAGGAGCCCTCTTTCACATATTTCCCGACCGTTGGCTCCAAACTTTTAGGCCATGCTATTGTCCGCTGGTTTAATCCGGCAGCGTATCCTAAACGTCAAAAAATATATAATGAACCAGTTCAGGTTCCGGTTATTACAGGTAGTGCTTTATTTACCAGAGCCAAAGCCTTTCTGGAGGTAGGCGGGTTCGACCCTTCTTATTTTTTGTACTGCGAAGAAGAAGATCTATGCCTCAGACTCCGACAGGCCAACTGGAAAGTGATGTTGGTGCCGGATGTAAAATTTCTACACATCGGCGGAGGCAGTACCGAGTCGAGTCCGACGGCGGAAAAAGAGTATTACATTTCGCTGTTCCGCTATTTCCGGAAACATACCAGCCGGCCAGTGCAACTGACCATGCGATTGTTTTACACGCTGAAAATTGCCCGCCGGTATCTGAGAAACAGCCGGAATGCCCGGCTCGCCTGGTTTATTTTGCGGGGTGCACCCGAATCCGAAAGCCTGCGCCACCGGTTTGCCTGAGTCTGTTGCAAAAAAAGCGCCCGCGAGCAAACTGTTCGCGGGCGTTACTTTTCGTACAGCGGGGTTAAAGCCCTGAGGTCAATACAATCCGTAACCGGATCCGGTCGGTTGACAGCTCCTGATCGCCGATCATTACCCGTCTGAGGGCGGTTTTCAGGCTAACCGTACTGGCAGGCACCGTCAGAATCAGCGGGCGGTTAACCGCATCGCCTTTCAGGATATCGCCAATGTATTTGGTAATATCAAACACATACATGTCCGACAGTTCCAGCTCGTTTGGCAGGTATTCATAACCGGCAACGGCACTTGTGGTACCTGTTGCCAGTGCCGGCACAGTACTGACAAGTTCATTTTGAGAGTTTGTCTCATACAGCGCCAGCTGGTCGGGTGGCGGCGTGTTGTCGTACAACACTTTACGTACCGGACTGACCTGCAACTGGGCCAGGTTCAAGCCCAGATACGCATCCGGCTTTGCGAACTGACTCAGGTACGGAAATTCAATCCGTGTCCGGAAACCCACCCCGACACCAATGGCCGTCTGATGGCCCGTCGCCGCACTGGGCAGTACCTGTGGCTTATATTTTAACGATTGTACGGCCGATCCCGTAGCATCATTCGTCAGCTGCGTAAAATGCGTACCACCAATCGGAAACCGGACCGACGACGATGTTTTTTCCATGTCATTCAGGTGATAATACAGCCTTAACCCGGTTTTTTCGGATCCTGTATTAATGCCCCAGATAACATTATCGGTGGTTCCGTTTGTAAAGGCAAAGCCTTTCCAGTAGGCCCACATTGTTTCGGTATCGTTGATCTCCTTACTGACCAGTTTCGCGAAAAATGCCTGCCCTAATGCATCTGACAAACGCATCCGGATCTGCCGGGTTTCACCACGGCCTAAGGCTACGAAGCTTTTGCTGACAAGCGGCGTGGCCTGATAAACCGCTGAGTTATAGTTGTAATACGTAGCTCCCGCGGTCAACGGCTCCTGCAACGTATGGACCTGCAGCGTAAAAGCCTTCGTTGTATCGCCGTATGAGAATGAATACGGCAGTTCCAGCACCAGCGAATCAAACCGAACGCCGGACTGGTCAGATAGTGTATGTGCCGCATAATCAACCGAGGCGTAGCCTTTTGCCTGTAGCTTACCCGTCTGCGTGTCGGCCCATTGACCGATGAGCAGGCTGCTGTCTGTCGCCGTCACAAACGAATCCGGCTCAATTACGGTATAGGTTTTTACCGTAATTGAATCAACCAGCTGGGTCTGTAACTGATAAGGGTCAATCACGCTCTGCCCGACATCGGGGTCTCCGGAAAGACATGAAAGTAGCGAGGCTCCGGCTACTGTAAGCAGCAGACCGGAGCGAAACAGGGATCGCATCATGTAGTTAGGTGATTTTCTATCGGGTCGTAATGCCCAGTTGAGTAAGGTCGGCTTGTGTTAGTGTCGGCGGGAAATGGCCGTTTTCCATTTTATGAATAACAAGCTGACCAACCTGCCGGGCATCCTCTGCCCGAGCAAATCCTTTCTGGCCAGCCAGCCCCGGCATCGTCGGCTGGTAAATCAGTGAATCACCATGGCTGATGATGGTATACCCCCAGCCTTTCTGCGTACTGAAGACATGAAGCTGGTAAGGCGATTGTTTTTTATAGAACTGGAAAGCAACCATGCCGGCCAGGCCCGCAACAACCAATATCAGTCTGGTCAGGTTGAGCCGTTTAGTTTTCACTTGTATCCTGCGCTATCGTTGGATCAAATTCCCACAAATCATCAAAACGGCTGGTCCCGTTGCTGCCCATTGTCACATAGCCTTTTCCGTTGATGGCAAAACCAAAGGCATAGGCGCGGGTAGCGCCTTCAAACGTACCGTTTTCGCTCCAGCTGTCATTAACCGGATCGTATTTCCAGACAGTCGTTGTGCCATCACCCAGGGTTACATAGCCGTTTGAGCCAATGGCAAAGGCAACGGCATAACTCCGGGAAACCAATTCTTCGCTTTCAAAATCGCCCTTTTCAATCCAGGTGTCGCTTGACGCATCATAGGCCCACCAGTCTTTTTCGGCAGTGCCGTTGTTGTTACCCGTTCCGACATAGGCCAGACCGTTGATCACAAAGCTGATGGCTCCGATCCGTTTCGCGCCGCCATAGCTGGCCACTTTTGTCCACTGATCACTGGCCGGATCATACGACCAGAAGTCTTTCAGGTAATTGCCATCGAAACCTGTTCCGACATACCCTTTGCTCCCCACGGTAAACGAAACGGCATTGCGCCGGGCCGTACCACCAAAATCCGCCACCTGTTTCCAGGTATTTGTAGTCGGATCATACCCCCAGAAATCTTTCAGCCGGTCGCTGTTCACGTCCAGACCGGTACCGATATATCCTTTATTCCCTACCGAAAAACCGGTGGCGGCATAACGGGCAACGCCGCCAAAGTTGGCCAGCTGCGTCCATGTATTCTTATTGGCATCGTATGCCCAGAAGTCTTTTAACCGCTCATTATCAGCATTAGATCCTGTACCGACATACGCTATATTGCCGATCACAAAGCCAGCCGGTGCATTGCGGGCTACCCCTTCAAAATCGGACCGGTGGCGCCAGTCACCCAGCGGGCTTGTTGAGTCGCTGCTGGCGCAGCCGGCTATTAATCCACCGCCCACCACCCAGGCCATCACAAGGGTCAGGCTGTTTACGGTATCAATAAAGGTACTGCCGGGCTTTGCCCACAGGGTGGCTTTTTGCTTGAGCTGCTGAAACGTATTGTGTCGTTGTAAATTATCCATACGGCAACTAGTTAGGTTTAAAATTGAGTACACATACAAAGGCCTTTGTATAAATCTGTACGTCCGCCCCAAAAAGTCTGTTGCAGCGCTAAGGTTATAAATTTGTTAAAAAAGGTTAATTGTAGTTTTTCTGCAACGGCCCTGCAACAAAAAAGGGCACCAGCAAATGCCAGATGCCCTTTACTACTCCACATATAAATATTCAGCAGTTGAATATGCCTCAAACAACGGCTTCAGGCATATTTTCTGTTTATTTCTGCTTTCGGTTACCTTGTAAATCACCCACTCTATGCATGCGCCGCAGGTCATATTGCCGCCCATAGCTATACCGGAGCACAATGCCGACGGACCACCCCGTACCGGTTCCCCGCAGCCAGGCTTGCTGCTGTTCGTTGCTGTTCACCTGATAAGTTAGGTTGGTTGTCAGTGAACTGCCCAGCCCCCGGTTTTTACGGACAAAAACGCTCATCTCAGTACGTCCGCCAAGGTTGGCTATGTATTCGGCCGAAGCTTCCACCATACCTGTCACATGCGGACTGATTGTCGTATTCGACACCAGCCGTAGCGTGTCAGGGCGGCTGCGGGGCGTTCGGGACGAGTATCCTATTAAATGTACAACAGAGGGATCTTTCGGTGCATTTGGTAACAGCCAGACACCCAGGCCCAGCCATAAACCACCTTTAGCACCACCCAGCTGAGGCAACTGACTAAAGCGCATCAACCGCCTGCCCCTGAACACAATACCTTGTCTGTCATTGTCAGCCTGAATCCTTAACGGCGATTGCTGATTGATGATAAACAATGTATGAACGGCGGATCGGGCGTATCCAATTTCTGCAGCCCATTTTTCGCGCCCGACCCAACCGAACATAGCACTCCAGCCTAACTGGCTGACAGCTTTTGTTGACACCAGGCCATTGAATGTCTGGCTTAGCGAACCTTTGTCTGTGCGTAAGAAACCATCAAAGCCCACATACCAGCGGTCAGTAATATAAGCGTTTCCGTAACGGGTTATTAACCGCTCAAAGTTGGCCCGTTTATAGGCGGTTTTACGCTTATCCTGATCCCAGCCAGGGACTTCCGGTAAAGGACTTATCAGGCCCAGACGCTCAGCAGGAGGTTGATAATACTCCGTTACACTTTGCGCAAACCCCGTTAGTCCTTCCATTAACAGCCAAAGAAGCATGCTCAGGCGTTTCATGGTCTTTCACTGAACGATGTAAAGTTTTACTCAATAAGATAAGATCAGAAAAATATGGAAAAATGTGCCGGAGCCAGAGGCTCCGGCACACGAGTCATGTCTTAACGATGCTTCAGCACCTGCTTGAATGTACCGTCGGCAGCGAAGAGCAGATCAACCGGATTCCCGCTGGCGGGTTTGATGCTCACCACATATTGTCCGTCGCTCAGCTTGCCGGCTTTTTTAACTGTTGCTCCGGCATAATTAGTAGTAATATACGTCGTGATGGCAGCGGGTAAGTCAGCCGCGGCAACTTCGGTCAGCTTACCACGCAATACTTTTACCAGCTCCTGATTAAATGTACCGTCGGTGTTAAACAGCAGGGTCTTTTTGGTATCATTGACCGTAATCATAACCAGGTAGCCACGGTTATCGTCTTTTACCGCCATATTGATTGTGGCACCGGCATAGTTTGCGCTGATATAGCTGGTGATGGCAGAAGGTAAATTCGTAATGGCTATTTGTGACAGGCTATCCCGCTTGCCGCCGGGCCCCTTGCCAGGGCCTTTTTTCAGACTCACTTCATGATTGAATGTACCATCTGCATTGAAAAGCAAGGCTTTACGCGTTCCGCTTTGTGTAATTCCTACGAAATAGTTGCCATCGTCATCCTTAGCAGCATAGTCGACAGTGGCTCCGGCATAATTTGTAGTAATGTAGCCCGTGATAGCCGCAGGTAAGGCAGACGTTTCAATTTTAGTCAGTTTTTTCTTGCTGTGAAAGCCTGCTGAATCAGTAGCAGCGCGAGCCGCCCCTGTAGCAGTTGCCGTTGCAGAATCATCCGGATTTACCAATGACTGATCATTATTACAGGCGTTCATGGTTAGGGCGAAGCCAATAGCAAGCAGCCCAAGCAGAAATTGCTTTTTCATTTGTACTAAAAATTAAGCGGTTAAATTAATTGAATTGAAACTTAAGAGAAGACACGTATTTTGTTGTCAGGTAAAGGCATAATTTTATACACACGCAGGCCTTTTTTGCCATAATCGTTCAGGCCAACCCCTTTGTTATCGAACCGCGCACCGTGAACCGGGCAGTAAAATTCATTGTCCTGGAACACAACGGTATTGTTTTTCTGATGACTACACGTACGGGTGGCGGCGACCAGAAGTCCATGAAACGTACGGGCAACAACGACGCCGTTTGCTACTACATATCCGCCTTTCATTCGTAAAACTGCATTATCAGGAGACTCCATATCAAGCTCAAAATCGACTGGTCCTTCCGGCTTTACGACCTCCTCCTGTCGGCATGATGTAAGCAATACCATCAAAGCGGCACCACCTAAACCAAGCGATTTAAGAAATTCATACCGGCTCATCATTCTTTCTCTCAATTAGTTGTCACGGGGGAGCCGACGACGGAAACTTGACCGGGCTACGGCTTCCCGGCGCTGCTTTATCATCAGGTTTTCATAAAATTCATATAACTCACTGCCTAATAACTCCTGGCTTACTCCGCTCAGACGGCTATCATCAGCTGATTCAAAGTATTCTTCACCGTTTTTGATATGTGTTTGCGTATCAAATACAGGAATGCCATATGCTTCACCCATTCTCACAAACAGCGCTCTTCCTTGTTTCCGTAACCAGTCATTTACCGGCGACTGATCTGGCACGGGTGTCAATAACACAACTTTATAGCCATATGGCTGCAGGTAATGCAACGCATCGCTCAGATAATAGACCAAATCACGCAACCGCCCGATACGATTAACTGAGTTCAGCGTATGCAGAAATCCTTTTTTTACCTGTCCTTTCAACTTGTTAAACCAACTGTTCCCATGCGTCAGAAAAGCAGATTCCTCCGGGAGCAAGGTCATTGTGTTGGCCGGCTGATGGGTTTTCCGGATCAGTAACTCGCTAAAGTGACCGGGTTCTGTCAGAAAGGAGTGGCCCATCTGCAACAGAATCAGATCATAGCGGTGAATATTCAGGTAATAAAGCACATTCGTAACCTTATTCAGATCAATGGGTGTGTGGTATTCCATAAATACCGGTTGACCGGATTGTTCGATACGACGCGCAAACTGTTCGGCAAAGCTGTTTCCGGCACTCAGGTTATCTCCCTGGGCGGCACTCCCTCCGATCACTAATATTTTTAAATGCTTCGTATTCATCTTGGTTGGCCATTTTGAGCGGCTTTCAAACATCATTACGCGCTTAGTCTGACAGGCGTTGCAGCGGTATTCTTTTTTTTCTTATTTTTTCTTAATTTTTTTTATCTTTTTTCTGCAACGTTCGTTCCTGTTTCAGCGTATATTTTATTGTTGGTAAATGATCTACTAAAATCTTATCGTCCTTGCTGTTCCGTAAGCGCACAAAATTTGAGGAGAATGACCTGTTAAGTGTCATTATCGCCTGCCGGGAGAACAATGCTCAGGCACAGCGGGTACTTTTTAAACAGTACTTCGGCTACGCCAAGAGTATTTGTCTGCGCTATTCGTCTACTGTTGAAGAGGCTGAGGAGGTACTCAACGAAGGTTTTCTGAAAGTTTTTCAGCATATCCACCAGTACGATACCAACCAGCCTTTCAAAGCGTGGTTACGCACAATCCTGGTCAACACAGCAATCAGTTATTACCGGAAGTTTCACAAGTTCGATCCGCATATCGGTCTGGAAAACGTACCGGATGTTCCCTTCGATGATGATGTGGTCAGCTACATCACTGCCGATGAGATCTTAGCATTAGTACAGGAACTGCCGCCGGCATGGCGGACCGTATTCAACTTACATGTGATTGATGGTTATAGTTTACGTGAAGTAGCCGATTTGCTGCCCGCAAATGAGGCTACCGTCCGGTCGCATTTTCTGCGGGCACGGCAACGACTTCAGCAACTAATAAAGATGAACTATCCTCATTTTTTTCTAACGACCCCTCATGAAACCCGATAAATTCAGCGACCATATCCGCCGTAAACTGGAGAGCGTCGATGAGCCGATCTTCCGGGATAAAGACTGGGTGCAGATGCAGCGAACAATGCAGATGCATGGCGGAGGGGTCTTTCAACCAGCTCTTCCTCAATGGGTCTTGCCCGGTGCCGGTTTGATGGCTGCCGCAGGGCTCTCGGCTATTATCTACTTCCAGTACAGCGCTAACCAGCAACTGCACAATGAAGTACAGACGTTGCAAAATAAGGTGACCGAGCTTAAACAGGCACCGGCTCCTGTATTGCAGAAAACCGATACGGTTTATATTACCCGCTACATTGACCGGCCGGGTACCGGCTCTGCCATGCCCTCGTGGGATGGCCGGATGTCTGATGACCCCGTTGATCCGTCGTTCCGGAAACGCCGGCAGCCTGAGCAATTCGCCGACGGACGTTCACCGGCCGAAAATCCATATACCGATAAAACAGAGAATGCCGTACCTTCCATTCACTCACTTAACCCGTCAGCTAACGAAACAAACGCTACTTCTGATTTATCAAGTCCGGTGAACGCAGGCAACCACGCCAACCCTTCCGGTCTGGCAAATGCCGGAAACCCGGTTAATAACCGGTTCCGGACCCGGAACAACCAGCGGGAAACGGACTCCCCGGTCTACGGTACCAACCGCACCCGTCAGCCCAACCCGTCCCGTGGTAATTACGACCCGTATAACCAGGGCGCAGGTAGTTATTCAAACGGTAATGGTAGCGGCGGCGATTATAACAACCGTCCGGAGTACAACAATCTGTTGCCGCCAGGCAGTATACATACCAGCCAGCCAGCCCAACAAACATGGGGACTGGCCAATGTCGATGAACTGGAATCTCACTTGCTGACAGTTGATTCGCTGTATTATCAGGAAGGCATGAGCCGGATTACCCGCCGGATGCGCCGGATGCTGATGCCAGCCTATGCCGGTACGGCCCCCGTCATTAAAGAGCCGATTCCGGATTGGCACTGGCGGATCGGGGCCGGCGGTATGTACGGTGTTAAGCAATGGGGAGCGGGTATCTCGGGCGAAATCCGCCTTGGTAAAAACTGGATCGCCGGCGTTGGTTTAATGGGCGTGAATCTGTCGGGGGGTACGTTTCTGACCGATGAGCACTACGAAAACAAAACCAAACAGAATTTCCGGAAATACTATGCCGGTGGCATTGATCCGAAGTTCCAGATTCTGAACATTACCCGTAAAACCATGACCTGGCAGGTACCGGTTACGTTTGGCTACCGGTTAAACTTACCTAAGTACTGGGCAGTTACGCCAACGCTCGGAGCAAGCATCAATATCGACAACCGTGAAAAAATTGCCTTTAATTACCTGCGGGCTCCTAAAGAGATCACTGATGCTACCCTGTTGATTCAGTACCCAAAGAAATACATGCATAACATGCTGGTTTCGGTAGGTGTGGAGAAAACATTCCGGCATGCGTCTATCCAGGCAAGCCCATACCTGTCGGTTCCGTTGATTACCAATACGTACTCGCTCAACGGAACATCGGGAGGTGTTCGTTTACGAATTTTCTATAATCTATAACCGCACTGAATGATGAGCGGGGCACTCGAAAGGTGCCCCGCTTTGTTTTTTTACACCTGTAGTGCGCTGATAACTCCGGGTAATTCTGCCAGTGATCCTAACAACCCGTCATTCGGACAGGCGGCCAGCTGACCGGCCGTATGTGTACCGTTGGTCAGCCCAAGGCTTAGCCGTACGCCTGCCCGGCGCCCCGACTCCAGATCAGAAGGTGTATCCCCGATATTAATTACTTCGGCCGGATCCGTAATGTGCAGGGTCTGCATGACTTTCCGGATCATATCCGGTGCCGGCCGGCCGGCGGCCACCTCATCGCTGGCGACCGACATCTGAATCAGGGTGTCGGGGTTACCGATCCGCTGTTCGTCTAAACCGGCATCCCAGCCCAGTTTATGCAGAATAAGGTCCGTGACTTTCCGGTAAAAACCCGTTGTCAGAGCAATGGCGATACCCTGTTGGCGGAGCCACTCAAAGGTATCGAGGCACCCTACCGTCGGATAAATCGCTTCGGTCTGATAATGCGCTTCCAGAATCTGCCGGAATGCATCATACGACTCGTCGACATGGGCCGTCAGGTCCGGATGATCGGTGCCGAGCTGCTCTCCCCAAAGCGTTTCGAAGACAAACCGTTTCGACCACCCCTGCACGGCCGTAATCCGCTCATCAGACACGACTAAGCCTGTTTGGCGCGCGGCTTTAGCAAAACACGTTTCAACTTCTTTCTGGTCGCGCACCGTAGTGCCTGCCATATCAAAAACAACCAATCGGATGGCCATCGTTTTCTGAAATTAAGTACTGATATAAATAAGCCGTTGCTGCACTTTCCTGCAAAATAAAGCACGCTTACGCTCAGGTATATTTTTTTACTGTTATTATTTACCCTAAGCAGCCCCAAACCGGCGCCTGATTATGGGGTAAGGTATATTTTTGCGGGTCAATTGACCTTTTAAACATGGCATACGATCTGATTATAGTTGGCGGCGGTATTCTGGGAACGTTTCATGCTTATCATGCGGCTACCAGAGGACTACAGGTATTGGTACTGGAAAAAGATGACCGCGCACAACAGGCTACCGTCCGGAATTTCGGGCAGGTGGTACCGTCGGGCATGACCGGCCGCTGGTTCGATTATGGCCGGCGCGGGCTTGAGGTCTACAAATCATTGCAGGCCAAAGTAGATTTGTCGGTCCGCCAAAATGGCTCTGTCTACATTGCATCCGATGCCGCCGAACAGCAGCTTCTCCACGAGGTACAGCAGCAGTTTTCGGCCAAAGATTACAACGGGGAACTATTGTCGGCGCGGCAAATCATTCAGAAGTATCCGGTTATCCGGGAAAGTTATGCCCGCGAAGCCTTATTTTTTCCGCAGGAGGTCAGCGTTGAGCCGAATCTGTTTATCCACCGGCTACAGCAGTATATGCGGGAACAATTTCCTCACGTCACGTTTCTGTATAACACAGCCGTTATCGGTTGTGAGAGCAACGGGCAGCAGGTCACCGTTACCCTGGCCGGGGGTAAAAGACTGACAGCGGGCCGGACCCTTGTGTGTGGCGGCCACGAATTTAACCTGCTGTTTCCGGAGGTGTTCAGGGACAGCGGTATTGTGGTCAGTAAGCTCCAGATGATGCGAACGGTTGCCATGCCATCGGTTCCGCTTGAGGGAAATATCCTGACGGGGCTGACGATCCGCCGGTACGAGTCGTTTTCGGAATGCCCCTCATTTGCCGGACTGAAAACACCGGACCACTTACAGGAACTCCGTGAGTGGGGCATCCATATTCTCTTTAAAAAAGCGGTTGACGGCAGCATCATTGTCGGTGATTCACACGAATACGCACCGGTTGGCCGGCTGGGCGAACTGGGTTTTAACAATGTCCAATACATCAACGATCTGATGATCAGGGAAGCCAGCCGGATCGTTACGTTCGATGTGTCGGCGATTGCCGAGACCTGGGCGGGCTATTATGCGCAGGAAGCAAAGGGCAATTTATTTGAGCATGAACCGGAGGCCTTGATTCATATCCGGACTGCCATCGGCGGCAAAGGCATGACCAGCAGCTGCGGATACGCCGAAGAAAGCATACAGCGTCTTTTTGACTGATTTCTGGTTCAGGCCGGATAACAGGACTCCTGTTTATCCGGCCTGAACCAGAAATCAGTCCGGCCGCAGACACATATCGGCCGCTTTATAATCTGGCCGGTGCTTCTCCGGATGGGTGTCGGCCGGCAGCCGGTCCCACCATGTTTTCTTCAGAATCAGACCGCAGAGCAGCAGCAGACACAGTGAAATGCTCAGCTCTTTATACATACCGAGAATAAGGTATATCGGTAAGATGGTCAGTGCACACTGTGCGGCAATACCTGCCACTACATTAAACGCATCAATCCCCACATTTTTATTCGGCTCAAAATCCGGTGTTTCTGCAATGACCAGTTCATGGACCGGCTTCCAGAAACCCCACGGACGAACGGTGCGGTAAAACGCCTTCAGCGTATCCGGATCCGTTGGCGGTGTCAGTAGCGAACCGGCAACACACCCTGTCATTGAACACAGGAAAAGCAAGGGGAAGTAATAGAGTTCCAGTACGCCGGTAAACACATAAGGAAAAATCAGCGCCGGAATGATACCGGCCAGCATACCCCAGAAAAATCCGCTGGCATTGAACCGCCACCAATGCCATTTAAGCACGTTGGCAGCTACATATCCCCCATATAAGGCCGAGACAATCCATTGCAGAATGCTGTTTACATCGCGGACAAATACGCCCAGCGAAATACCGGCGCAGGCAACCAGCAAACCGGCGGCATAGTTTATCCGGATTACCTGCTTATTGCCGGCCTTCGGACGCAGGTATTTCAGGTATATATCATTGACCAGATAGGCCTGTGCGGCATTCAGTGTCCCGGCAAACGTACCCATGAATGCGGCCATCAAGCCTGCCAGTAACAAACCCATCAAACCCGGCGGCACAAACTGAAGAATGGCGGAGGGTAACAGTTTTTCAAAATCAATCCCTTTTGCAGAGGTCAGATGGAGCTGTTCGTAGTGCAGTAAGGCCAGTACCGTAAACCCCATGATCATAGCATAGCGCACCGGCAATAAAACAACCGATACCAGACCACTCATTTTGGCCGCCTCCTGCGGTGATTTTGTCGACAGAATCTTCTGCATGTCATAAGTCGGCGCAGGGCCCGCCAGGCTGGCCAGTATGCCCTTAAACGTCATCATCATAAAAAATACCCCGAATGGCGAAAAGCCATCTGCCGCAATTTTAGCGTTAACCTCATTGAGGATACCCGACCAGTTGAGGTCACTGAGTGTCCAGTTGAAGAACGGGTCCAGCCAGCCAGCCGGTACCCGTAAAGGTTGTGTCTGTAAATGCTGCATGGCAATGACGGCAATGACAGCCGCCGACACCGTCATAATCAGGTATTTTAACAAATCGCCAATGACAATACTGGTCATTCCGCCCAGAATAGCGTAAAACACCGCAAAGGCCGAAATCGTAGTGCCGTACACATGAGGCAGACAGGCCGCCGGAAACCAGACAGGCAGATAAGGTGCTACCTGTTCATAAGGCAGAAAAGTTTCCACAAACTTGCCAATGCCAACAACGCCGTAAGCCAGAAATCCCAGGCAGCTCAGCAGCGCAAATACCACAACAATGGTATGCGATGCGGTTACGCCCTGCCCTCTTCCGAACCGGGTCTCGATCCACTCCGCCCCCGTCGCCACATTTGACCGGCGTAGCCAGACCGACAGATACATCATCAGGAAAACCTGGTTGAACACCGGCCATAGCCACGGGAGCCAGATACTTTTCAGCCCGTAGACGAATGCCAGCATCACCATCCACATGGTGCCCGACACATCGAACATATCCGAAGCGTTTGACAGCCCCAGCATATACCAGGGCAGTGACTTTCCGCCGAGCATATAGGCTTCCTTGCTTCTGGCAGACCGCTTCTTCAGGACCATGCCCAAAACAATCATTAAGATCAGATAAACGACAAGGATGCTTATATCCAATCCCTTCAGTTTCATGTGTATATTGATAAAGGAAATGTTTTTTAAAAGTAAATAAAAGTGAGCAGAAAGTTTACTCTAAAAATGGTACTTTTTTAGCATTCAATTGTAAAATACAAATTAGACATTAGTTATTAATTACGTTAAATAGTATTCCCTATGCCCTTAATGCAGATATTTATTGATAAAAGTTAATTCTTAGTATCTTTGAAATAAAAGTACGTATAGTACTATTTTACCAACCCTTAACCTGGCTATCATGAACACAATTTACCGGGAAATGACCCCGCTGACCCAGAACGACTGTTTCATGCTGTTCAAGCGCGACAAGGCCGACTTTGATTTCCCGCTGCATTATCACGAAGAATTTGAGCTGAATTTTATTGAAAATGCGGCCGGCGCAAAACGGATAATCGGTGATCATACCGACGTTATTGATGACATTGAGCTGGTGTTGGTTGGCAGTAATTTACCCCACGGCTGGTTTAATCACCAGTGTGCCAGCCGCGATATTCATGAGGTGACGATCCAGTTTCACCGCGATTTGTTTGACCATCAGATGTTGCAGCGAAATCAGCTGAGTTTTATCCGGACGTTACTCGAACGGGCAGGGCAAGGCATTCTCTTTTCGCGCGAAACAGCCCGGCAACTTAAGCCACGCATTGAAGCACTGGTCAGTAAAAACGGATTTGAATCGGTACTGGAACTGTTTTCTATTCTACACGACCTGTCTACATCACGACAGATGCGCACATTAGCGAATTCGTCTTTTACCAGCGAAACACCGAGCTACAACAGCCGCCGGATCGAAAAAGCGTTTGAGTATATGCTTAAAAACTACAATAAGGATATCTCACTGGCCTCGGTGGCTAAGGTCGTTAACATGCCGGAGGTTTCGTTCAGCCGGTTTATCCGCAAGCGCACGGGCAAAACCTTTGTCGACAGTCTGAACGAGATCCGGCTGGGCCATGCCTCCCGCATGCTGATCGACACCACCCACACGATTGCCGAAGTGGCTTATAAGTGCGGCTTTAACAACCTTTCGTATTTCAACCGCATTTTCCGCAAAAAGAACGGCTGCACCCCGCGTGAGTTCCGGGGCAATTATTCAGGTACGCGCGTGTTTGTGTAGACCTTATCTCCGGATGCGGAATAGCTCCACCAGTTTGGGCACAAAATCTTCCTGGGCATCAAGAGCCAGATAATTGGCATCGTATTGCTTACACAAGCGTTCGAGCCGCGTTCGGTTCTGCTCAAATGTATTACGCATGCTGTCGCGGAAGCGGCGGGACGAGGTATTTACCCAAACCGTCCGGCTGCTTTCGGTATCATAGACCGGAATAATGCCAAGCCGGGGTAATTTCACTTCGCGCTGGTCATAGAGATGAATAACCACCAGATCATGTTTACGGGCGAGGGCTTTCAGGTGGTGGTCATAGTTCTGGTCGATGAAGTCAGAAATCAGAAAAACCACGCTCCGGCGCTTCAGCATA
The DNA here is from genome assembly GCF_001870735.1 of Arsenicibacter rosenii. Classification (GTDB taxonomy): domain Bacteria; phylum Bacteroidota; class Bacteroidia; order Cytophagales; family Spirosomataceae; genus Arsenicibacter; species Arsenicibacter rosenii. The sequence continues at coordinate 40,512 of NZ_MORL01000023.1, forward strand.
TTAAGCGTAAATAAGAGCGCATCCGCCAGATTGGTCCGCAATGACTCCGGCTTCAGCTTATAGAGACTCATGATCAGTTGATACCCGTTTTTCATACTGTTCGAGGGCTTCAGGTACTTTTCCTTCTGGTCCGAAAAACAGTATAGTCCAACGTGGCTTGCTTCCCGGATCGCCGACATCGCCAGTACACCGCAAACTTCTTTTGTTGCATCCAGTTTACTACGGTGTTGTGGCCCCACCTGCTGCGAGGCACTCACATCTACCACAAAAAAAACGGTCTGGTCTTTCTCTTCCCGGAATACTTTTACGTAGGTTCCGTCGCCTTTCGATGATACGTTCCAGTCAATGGCACGCACATCGTCGCCGTACTGATAGGTACGTAAATCACTGAACTCCAGACCAGTGCCTTTAAAGACTGACCGGAAACTGCCCCGCATCTGTGAGTTTACGGCTTTCCGTATCCGGATTTCAAAATGACGCAACCGGGAAAGAAACTCATCCATACCGCTACTGGTTAAACTTAGACTGTAAATTTACACGTTAATTTTTTGTATCTGCATCCCAACCGATGCATGCGATCAGATCCATGGAAGCAACTACCCTGATACTGCCGGCTCGTCCGGCCCGCCCGTTTATCGGCGAAACGTTTACCCTCAACGCATGGGCCGATGTGCAGCCGCTGTTCGATGACCTGCTGCAGCGTCCGATAGGGAACGCGGCCGAACTCCGGCAGTGGTTTCTCGACCGGAGTGAGCTGGAGTCTTATCTGTCGGAGAACTTTGCCTGGCGGTATATCCGGATGACCTGCGATACGGCCAGTGAAACGCTGGTCAACGACCTGAATTTCTTCATTAGTGAGATACAACCGCAGTTGTCGTCTTATGGCAATGAACTGGATAAGAAGGCACTGGCAAGCCCTTATCTGGACCAACTTACCGAAGCGGGCTTCGACATTGCCATTCGCGGGCTGAAACTGTCTACCGGAATTTTCAGAGAAGAGAATATTCCGTTACAGACTGACCTCCAGACGGAGGAGCGGAAATACGGGGCGATTGCCGGTGCGATGACGGTGATCATCAACGACACCGAAATGACCCTTCAGCAAGCCAGTGACCGGTTACAGTCGGCCGACCGGGCTGTCCGTGAAGAGGCGTGGAAGAAAATCTGGGAACGCCGCTATCAGGACCATGAAGCTCTCGACGAATTATTTAATACACTGATCCGGCTGCGGCATCAGGTCGCAACCAATGCTGATTTTCAGTCGTTCCGCGATTATTCCTTTGCAGCCCTGGGTCGCTTCGACTATACACCCGAAGACTGCGTCAACTTCCACGAGTCTGTTGCCGGTGCCGTTGTACCGATGCTTAATGTACTGGCAGAAGAGCGGAAAGCCAGACTGCAATCGGGCGATCCGGCGATTGAAACGTTGCGGCCGTGGGACACCAAAGCCGACCTGGACGGCTTACCGGCACTGAAGCCATTCAGCACCGCGGAAGAATTGCTCGACAAAACCATTACCTGCTTCGACCGGCTGGATAAGCAGTTGGGAGACTACCTGCGCATCATGAAAGCCATGCAGCACCTTGACCTGGATTCACGTAAGGGCAAGGCGCCGGGTGGCTATAACTATCCGCTGGAAGAAATCGGGGTGCCGTTTATTTTTATGAATGCAACGTCGAGCCTCCGCGATCTGGTGACGATGGTGCATGAAGGAGGCCATGCCGTACATTCGTTTCTGACCCGCGAGCTGCCGCTCAAAGCATTCCGTAACCCGCCAATGGAAGCCGCTGAGCTGGCTTCTATGTCGATGGAACTCCTGACGATGGATCACTGGGATGTTTTCTTCGATAATCCGGATGATCTGAAGCGCGCGAAGCTCCAGCACCTCGAATCCATCATTGAGACCCTGCCGTGGGTAGCGACTATCGACAAGTTTCAGCACTGGGTGTATGAACACCCGACGCACACCGAAGCCGAACGCCGGGCAAACTGGATACGGATTTATGAGCAGTTTGCCGATGACGTTGTCGACTGGTCAGGTTTTGAACAATACAAAGAGTATATCTGGCAGCGGCAATTGCACCTATACGAAGTACCGTTCTATTACATCGAGTATGGGATTGCCCAGTTAGGTGCCATTGGCGTATGGCGAAACTACCGGCAAGACCCGAAAACAGGGTTACAGGGCTACCTCAATGCGTTGCAGGTTGGTTATAGGGCTCCGCTGAAAGCCATTTATGCCGCTGCCAATGTGCCGTTCGACTTCTCAAAAGAACATATTAGTACGTTAATGGCCTTTGTATGGACTGAAATTCAGACCTTAAAGGCATCGAATTGATTATAAATCAATAATCATTAGTAAAAAAAAAGGGTTCGTTTCCAAAATAAGCCGGCGTGCTATAACTTTGCCGAACGAATTCGTAACCAATTAGCTATGAAAGGTCTTTTGAGCAAAGGGGTATTAGTAGCCGCAGTTCTGTCGCTGGCCTCTTGTGATTATCAGAAAAATAATACGATTAAGCAGACGGATGTTCGCGAAGGCGACCCATATGTATACGGTGTTCATAAAGACTCTGCTGCTGTTCAGTCGAAATACAAATACACCCCCCGTCCGGAACTGGAGGAGCGTACACAGAAAATCCGCGAGAAATTATTCGGCGCCGGCACAATTAACCAGGGTGCTTAAGCGAAAAGCCTTGGCCCGATTAGCTCAGATATAAATTCTCCGAAGCGATGCATCTGGATAATCCATGCATCGCTTTTTTATTTACCCGCGGCTGAATTTAGTGAGCGGTGTAGGTGAGTATAACTTTTTTGCGTTACTTTACCGGCTGATTATTATTCAGTTGTAGGATTTTTCCGATATATCTACGTAAGATACTGTCTAATTTACTATGAACGTTGCACTCATCACAGGTTCAGCTGGTTTGATCGGTAGTGAATCTGTTGCCTTTTTCTCAGATAAATTTGATGTTGTTGTCGGAATCGACAACAACATGCGCCAATATTTCTTCGGTCAGGATGGCTCAACCGAATGGAATCGCAACCGCTTGCAGGATGCCTATCCGAACTACCAGCACCGTGTGGCTGATATCCGTGAAGTATCGCAGCTGGAACCGATCTTCAAAGAGTTCGGCGCCGATATTAAACTGATCGTTCATACAGCGGCTCAGCCTTCACACGACTGGGCAGCCCGCGAACCGTTTACTGATTTCTCAGTGAACGCTAACGGCACGCTGAACCTGCTCGAAATGACGCGTCAGAACTGTCCGGAAGCGGTTTTCATCTTTACGTCAACCAACAAGGTATACGGGGATAATCCGAACTTCCTGCCGCTGATCGAAACCGAAACCCGCTGGGAAATCGATCAGAATCATCCATACTTCGAAAACGGTATCGATGAATTCATGAGCCTCGACCACACTAAGCACTCGCTGTTTGGTGCCTCAAAGGTAGCAGCAGATATTCTGGTGCAGGAATACGGCCGTTATTTCGGTATGAACACCGGTGTATTCCGCGGTGGCTGTCTGACCGGCCCTAATCACTCAGGTGCACAGCTGCACGGTTTCCTGAGCTACCTGATGAAGTGTGCCATTACCGGCAATCACTATACCATCTTCGGTTATAAAGGCAAACAGGTACGCGATAACATCCATAGCTGGGATCTGGTAAATATGTTCTGGCACTTCTACCAGAACCCGCGTCCGGGCGAAGTATACAACGCAGGCGGTGGCCGTCATGCCAACTGTTCGATGCTCGAAGCCATTACGGTATGCGAGCAGATCAGCGGCAATAAAATGAATTACAGCTATTCAGAAACAAACCGGATCGGTGATCACATCTGGTATATTTCTGACCTGAGCAAGTTCAAGGCCCACTATCCGGACTGGAACTGGACATACGATTTAACACAGACGCTGGCTCAGATTCACGACAGCATGGTTGCCCGGCTGGCCGTGACGAAATAGCCGCCTGTTGTTCTCACTAAATGTCAGCCTGTGCAGGCTGACATTTTTTATGCTAGCTATACAGATATAAAACCGGTTTTACCAGCGTATATGCCCCATTTCGACACCTATCCTGTTGCCTATTCTTTTCCTGTCTATGCCTTATGCTGGGCCCTGCTCTGGCTGGCTACCCGGCCAAACAGCCGCTGGTTCCTGCCTTGTGCCTTTGCCCTGCTCTTTCTGCTGCGGCTACCCGGCATTGTTTTTAACGGCGAAATCAACCCTGATGAAAGCCAGATGATTACCCAGGGCATGACATTGGCACAGGATCCCGTTTATTTCCGCTCGGTCGACGGAACAACGGGCGGGCCGCTGGATAGTTATTTTCTGGTTATTCCCGGCTGGTTTGGTTTGCCGGCTGACTTCATAACGGCTCATTTCTGCGCATTCCTGCTGGTGGCCTTAAGTTTCGGACTTATTTTTATGGCCGTTCGCCAATGGTTTGGCCGACAGGCAGCCCAACTGGCTGTACTCCCCTTTATTTTCCTGCTCGGGCTTACGCAGAACGGCGACTTTATCCATTACAACAGTGAGCTGATTGCCATCTGCCTGCTTGGAGGTGCGTACCTGCTGTATGCCCGGCAAACGGCCCAAAGCCTGCCGTCGCTTGCTTCTTTAGGGCTCATGGGTTTTCTGCTCGGTATGGTTCCGTTCGGTAAACTACAGGGGGTTCCGTTAGCGGCCGTTACCGGCCTTTTTGCCGCTGTTGATATACTTCTGCGGGTAAATATCACCGTTGCCGGTAAAGTCAAACGCGTGGGTGCGCTGGTGGCTGGCGGCCTTGCGTTTCCGGCGCTGTTTACGGTATTTATGTGGAGTACCGGCATGCTGTCCGACTTTGTTACCTTCTATATTCAGGGCAATTTCAACTATGCCAGCGGCGGCGATCCGATTCAGAACCTGTTGAACCTGCCCCGCTTTTTCCGGAAAGGCACCGAATTCGAATGGCTTGTCTATCTGACGCTTGCGTTGTTCTTTACAGCGCTTACGGTTTACATAACTGCCCGCAGACAAACGAGCGAAACGGCTAAGACCTGGCAGCGTCATGCGTTTATCCTGACCCTGCTCGCTGCCACCTTATATGCCATCACTAAAACAGGCTCCGAATACGTCCATTACCTCTATTTTCTGATGGGCCCGCTGTGTTTACTAGCTGGTTTTAGCTGGGCCAACCTGCCGGAAAAAACAACTCCCTACCGGTTGGGTTTAGGTTTTATGGCTATTTATCTGATTGGTTTTGCCGGTCAAATGATCTGGAATTACCGTCACGGAATTGCACTAAATCCCTACCCGACCGATCAGCAGGGCGGCTGGCGGCTCCCGCAATCAGATGTGGCGAAGGTGGTACGTCAATATGCGCAGCCGGGTGAAAAATTAGTGGTCTGGGGCTGGCGCTGCGATTACTATGTTCAGACGCAGATGCCCCAGGGGGTGGCCGAAAACCACACCATCCGCAGTACATTCGCCCATCCGATGCTGGGGGTTTACCAAAAGCGATATGCCCGTGATTTTAAGCGGTCGTTCCCGCCGGTTTTTGTTGATGCCGTTGGCTCTCAGAACCTATGGATGACCGATAAAAAAACACAGGGATATGAGATTATTAAACCGCTGGCGGAATTTGTAAGAAAACATTATCAATTTGTGGGCATGGCCAACGACGCCCGCATTTTTGTGCGTAATGATCGGATAAAAGCCCGGCCTCAACCGGTAGCTGACACTTCGATTAAGTAAACGGCCATTCAGACAACTATTTTTACCTTTATTTTTGTACGTCCCTTACCAGACGTATAGTTTTATTAACTTCATTTCTTACCCTACCGGTAAGAACGCTTTTCGCAACATGTGGACAAAAAAAGGCCTTATCTATAAGCCGGACGGCTCAATGGCGTTCAGCCAGACGCATGCTCAGGTACCATTCGGATTCCCGCTTGATGAAAACCGCCTGCGCGTTTATTTCTCAACCCGCGACAAGGATATTCAGTCGGCAACATCATTTGTTGAGCTCGATGCTAACGATTTTAATAACATTCTGTATGTCCACGATAAACCTTGTATAACAAAAGGTGCGGTCGGGATGTTTGACGAATCAGGTGCCATGCCTTCGTGGTTTTTACGCGTCGGCGACGAAATCTGGTTGTACTATACCGGCTGGAACCGCAGCGAAACCGCTTCATATCGGCTGGGTATTGGCCTGGCCGTCAGCCGTGACAATGGCCTGACGTTTGAGCGGATGTTCGACGGTCCGCTACTGGACCGGTATATCTTCGATCAGGTCTGGGTTGCACAGCCTTGTGTAATCCGCGAACGCGACGACTACTGGCGCATGTGGTACCTCTCCTGCACCAAAATTGAAGTCATTAACGGCCATCCGGAGCCGTTCTATGACGTAAAATATGCCGAATCAACTGATGGTATTCACTGGACACGCACCGGCAACGTGTGTGTGGGTTATGATGAATTTACCGATGCCATTGGCCGGCCAACTGTTTTCAAAGACGGCGACTTGTACAAAATGTACTTCTCGTACCGGAATGCCACCAATTACCGGACAGATGTAAAACGCAGCTATCGGATCGGTTATGCCGAATCGACAGACGGCATCAACTGGACGCGTAAGGACGAACTGGCCGGCATTGCCCGTTCTGAAGACGGATGGGATTCGCTCATGATGGATTATTGCCATATTTTTAACCATAACGGACAGTGGACTATGTTTTATAACGGTAACGGATTCGGCGCTTCCGGATTTGGCTATGCCGTTATGGATCAGTCTGTTTAACTGCTTCTTTCGTAAGCTTTTTGCTTCCCGACAGCCTGATCCGCTATGGTAAGTTTTAAGTCTGAAATTTGCATTTTTACCTGAAGCATCCTACTTTGCTTTAAATCCGAAGTGTCATGAAAGAGCTTTCGAAGTATTTAATTTCAGTTAATGCCACCTTCGTAAACGGAGAGATCGTGCCTGAGATTCCCTACGAAGAGATAATGCGCTTAGTCAATGAGCCTAAGATAGTTATTGTAAAATCAGGCATTCCGGAACATCTGCTGAAAAACGTTATTGAATCAACATGGTCCTGGAGCCAGCGGGTGCCGGCTTCTGAAGTACCCGACACGTTCGACAATAACCAGCATAAACGCAGATTGCACATTGCCAGGATTCAGCAGGCACCGCAGCTTTTTCATGACCACACCTTCGATGCGATCAAAGACCTGGAAGGTTCGTTTAAAGAAACATTATTAACGGTTTTCGATCCGCTTCGTACGTTCTGGAATAATCTGACAGGCAATAAGGAAGAATACGGAATACGGAAAGGCCAGCCTTATTTTCATCCGCAGGTAACGCATTACCCGCTGGGAGGTAGTTTTTTCGGCCGGCACTGGCACCCGCTGAATCCGCAGAAAGTCGGCACTATCCTGGCACTGAACAAATACGGCAGGGATTATCATTCGGGAGGTACCGGTTATATCATCAACGATACCGTTATCGAAACGGAAGGCTTCCAGGATGTAGGCGATATTATTCTTTTCCGGTATGACCTGCCGCATTGGGTAAGCCCGTCCAGCTTTGCCGACCGCTTCAACTGGAACGACCCGGCGGGCCGCTGGGTTGCCATTCTGCCGTTTTATGATCCGTGGGGGCAGCCGGCCGAACACGATGAACCACAGGGCTGGAAGCAGCATATTAATGCCTCTAACGAACTAAACACCGTAGCGGTTTAAGTCAAATACATCAGCGAAACGGATGGGGCGACTATCCGTTTCGTCATATACACTAAACAATACCCTGTAATTCAATTACCTTTGTACTTTATTTTACCAAAGGCCTGATTGCCGGGGAATGATTATGATCAAGGTTAGCGTAACCATAATTACATATAATCAGAAAAACTTTATCCGGAAGGCTATCGACAGCGCTTTGGCGCAGCAAACCAATTTCCCGTTTGAAATTCTGGTTGGTGATGATTGCTCGACGGATGGAACACGGGAAATTATTCAGGAATACGAGCGCCTCTATCCCGGAAAAGTCATCGGCGTATTACAGGACCGCAACCTGGGGATGAACGGCGGACTCAACTGCCTGGCAACCCTGAAAAAGGTACGGGGCGAATACTATGCCCTCATGGACGGTGATGATTACTGGACAGATCCGCTCAAACTACAGAAACAAGCTGACTTTCTGGACGCTCATCCGGATTATTCCATGGCGTTTCATAACGCCCTGATCACGTATGAAGACGGTACGCCTTCGCACCTGCTCAACGGACCGGTGATGAAACCGTTTTATACGCTGGATGATCTGATCGGTGAAGACGAAATCTGGTTTATGGCGACCTCCAGTTCGATGTTCCGGAAACTGATTGACGAATATCCGCAGTGGTTTAAAGAATCGTCGAGCGGCGATATTCCACGGATTATTCTGAAGGCAAAACTCGGTCCGATCGGTTATCAGCCGGATGTGATGTCAGTATACCGGAAAAACCGGGGCGGAGCCAGTTACGCCGATAACTATCAGGATGAAAAATTTCTGCGCAACCGGATTGCCATGTACAGCGCTATCAATAAAGAGCTGAACTATAAGTATGACCATGTGATGCGGAAGAATATCGCCCGGTATTACCGGATGATGCTTGACTCAAAACAATACAGGGGCCATTATTTTAAGCAGCTCGGCTGCGCACTGACCTGGCTGAACCTGGCTCAGCCCGAATGGCAGAAGGCGAAGGAAATAATCAGGGATTATATTGTCCCCCGGCCTTTAATGAAGATTTACAGTACGATACGATTAATGCCATACCGTACCAAACGAGCTTACCGGACTCAGAAATAGATCAAAAATCATGAAACTAAGCGTTGTCATACCAGCCTATAACGAAGAAGAGTCGATTACGCCAACGTTGCAGACACTGTACCAGACGTTAGCGAAACATGGCATTCCGCACGAAATCTGTGTGACGAATGATAACTCCAAAGACAACACGCTGGGTGTGCTGCAAAAGCTGTCGGAAGAGATTCCGACCCTGGTTTATTTCACGAATCCGGGACCGAACGGCTTTGGTTATGCGGTTCGCTATGGGCTGGAACGTTTCTCGGGCGATTGTGTAGCCGTTTTCATGGCCGACATGTCAGACGATCCGGAAGACCTGGTTAAATACTACAACAAAATGATGGAAACCGGTGTCGACGCCGTATTCGGGTCACGCTGGAGCAAAGGCGGCAAGGTAATCGACTACCCGCCGCTGAAGAAATTCATTAACCGGATTGCCAACGCCATTGTCCGGATGGTGATGGGTATTAAGTACAACGATACTACCAACGCCTTTAAACTGTACAAACGCGCTACCATTGAAGGGGTTAAACCATTTCTGTCTCCGCACTTTAACCTGACCATCGAACTACCGCTGAAGGCGATGGTACGCGGGTATACATACGCGGTTGTTCCCAACAGCTGGACCAACCGGAAATACGGCGAGTCGAAACTGAAAATCAAGGAGATGGGTAGCCGGTATTTCTTTATCCTGATGTATTGCCTGATTGAGAAGTACTTCTCGCGCGGCGACTTCCGGAAAAAGGAAGCGACCAAACCAGCCGCTACTGTCAGCCGGTAGTTCAGGCAAAGAAAGCCTTAATATGGGGAAGCTGGTAGATAACCAGTGTCTGCAATACGGCCCAGAAAGCTCCGCTTAATAACATATAAAACAAGATCTGACGCAGGTGTACCCGAAAGGCAACGGCCAGTATGGTACCGCCGATGGGTGTTAAAATCACAGGCGTCAGGGCAGCGATCCCGACAATGCCGAATCGTTTCCAGACCCGTACTGCCAGCCGCGTACGCTTCGAAAAACGTTTCGGCTTTTCTTTTCGGATTCGCTGAAGCAGCGTTTGCAGGCCCTTACCGGCAAACGTAACGACCAGCACGCTCAGCATCATCCCGAAAACGGTACAGGCAGCCGTTTCAAGCCACGTCAGGCCAAACGCCAGGCCTGCCAGCGGACCGCCAATGAACTTTATCGTACTGGCCAGAATTACAGATATGTATTTAGCAATCACTATGAATGACGATTTGCGGGTACGACAAAAAATCGTGATTTCTTAATCGTACAATTAACGAATGCCTGTTATTTCCTCCTCCTACTCCGGTCCGCCACGCTATTTATACAACGGCCATCTACAGACGGTTGTTCCGAGTATGTTCCGTAAGGTACCCGGCGTGGCGTATGAACGGGAGCGCCTGACGCTCTCCGACGGCGATTTTATCGACATCGACTGGCTGGAGCAACGCCCGACAACAAACACGCCCCGTAAATTAGTCATTTTAACGCATGGTTTGGAAGGCGATAGCGGCCGGCATTACATCAAGGGCACAGCAAAGCTGTTTGCACAGCACGGTTATGATGTGCTGGCGTGGAATTGCCGGTCGTGTAGCGGCGAAATGAATAAGGCGTTCCGGCTGTATAATCACGGCGAAATCGGGGACATCGGCGAACTGATCCGCCATGCACTGCGTACGAAAGCCTACGAAAAGGTAGTGATGGTCGGGTATAGTATGGGAGGGAATATTACCCTGAAATACCTCGGCGTTCACGGCCGGGAGGCACCGGAGGTGATTCGGGGAGCCGTGGCCATATCGTCGCCCTGTGATCTGATGGCCAGCGCCAAACTCCTCGACCAGCCGGCCAACAAACTGTACCGCAACCGGTTCATGAAAAAACTGCTGACTAAAATTCAGCAGAAAGCCGATTTGTTTCCGGGAAAACTGGATATGCAAAAAGTAGCTGATGTCGTTCTGTGGCGTGATTTTGACAATTTCTTTTCGGCTCCGCTCAACGGCTACCGCGATGCCGACGATTTTTACGAACAAGCCTCGGCCATCAATTTTATGCCGGGCATTACGCGTCCCGTGCTGGTGCTGAATGCCCAGAACGACCCGATTTTATCGCCGGAATGTGCGGCGACCGACCTCGCCCGGGCCCATCCGATGATTTTTGCCGAAACACCCCGAACCGGCGGCCACGTGGGTTTCCTCGCCTACCGCGACCCGCATACCTACGCCGAACGACGCGCACTGGCGTTTCTGGAGAGGGAATAAATCCTGTTTGATTCAACTCCCCGAAGCAGGGCAGCCCGGCGACCGTTCGCGGCTGCGGTTTAACAACTTCGGGGAGTTTGCAACTTACCCAATCGCCTGTTTCAAATCCTGAATCAAATCCTCGACATCCTCAATACCGACGCTCAGTCGGATAAGCGTATCTTTCAGGCCGTTTTTTTCCCGCTCCTCTTTCGGAATGCTGGCATGGGTCATCGACGCCGGATGCGTACACAGCGATTCAACGCCGCCCAGCGATTCGCCGAGCGAAAACACCGTAAAGCTCTCCATTACCTTGACCGCCTCGGGCAGCGAATCGCCGTGCAGGGTGAAAGACACCATGCCGCCGAAACCCCGCATCTGCTCTTTAGCCAGCGCATGACCCGGATGGTTTTCCAGCCCCGGATAATAGACCTGACTTACCTTCGGATGGCTTTGCAGAAACCGGGCGACCTGCATCGCATTTTCGCAGTGACGCTGCATCCGGACGTGTAAGGTCTTAATGCCCCGCAACACCAGAAAACAGTCCTGAGGACCGGGCACCGCCCCGCAGGCATTCTGGATAAATTTCAGCCGCTGCGCAATGGCTTCGTCATTGGTCACAATTGCTCCCATCACTGTATCCGAGTGACCACCTAGGTATTTTGTCACAGAGTGCATCACGATGGTAGCCCCCAGGTCAAGCGGATTTTGCAGGTAAGGCGAGGCAAAGGTATTATCGACCACCAGTTGAATGCCTTTTTCCTGCGTTATGGCCGCAATGGCCCTGATGTCGACAATACGCAGCAGTGGGTTGGTCGGCGTTTCGATCCAGACCATTTTTGTTGCGTCGGTCAGAGCCGCTTTCAGATTGTCCGGATTATCGAGCGATACAAATTTGAAGGTCAAGCCAAATTCCTGAAAGACCCGCACCATAATCCGGTAGGTGCCCCCGTAGAGATCACTGCTGGCAATAATTTCGTCGCCGGGTTTGAAGAGTTTCAGGATGGCGTCGGTGGCGCCGAGCCCCGAGGCGAAGCAAATGCCGTACTGCCCGTTTTCGAGCGCGGCCAGGTTATTTTGCAGTACATCGCGCGTCGGGTTCTGCGTCCGGGCATATTCGTAGCCTTTGTGCTTGCCCGGTGATTCCTGCACGTAGGTCGATGTCTGGTAAATCGGCGTCATGATGGCGCCGGTAGTTGGGTCGGGTTCGATCCCGGCATGTATGGCTTTGGTACCGAATTTCATAGGTTTTCTGGTTATGCCGCTAAAATCAGACGGTCAGGGTTGTTGATAAAAAAAGAGACAAGGCGTGCCTTGTCTCCACAATATACGATTTACAATCATTTTGCCTTTACAATTGTTCGGCCTGCTGGCGAACCTGTTCGCCAATGGGCGTATACTGCACCTCGCAGGGGTAACCAAACAGGCAGTTTTCCTTAATCTGACGGACCACGCTGTCGGGCACCATCGCCTCCCAGCCGTCTTCTCCTTTCTGAATCTGCTCCAGCACAAGGTCGGTCGAAATATGGAGGTTTTCTTCGTTGTAGTCGCGGATGGCCTCGATCTTGTCGTTCTGTGTCAGGTACGAGAAAAGCGGTTTGATGTGCGGCGGCAGGTCGAAATCCATGCAGGCGTAAATGCTGCCATCGGCGCGTAATGTCGGGTAGATAAACAGCTTTACCTTCCGGCTGAACAAGGTCGCAAACGATTCCAGAATACCGCCCGGCAGAAATTCATAATGACTTTCTTCGAAAATATATTCCAGGTTCGGAATACCCATGATCAGTCCGATTTTCAGGCGGGTCAAGCGCGCCAGATACGCTACGAGGCGGAAATATTCGTGGTAGTTGGAGATCATTACCGTTTGGCCCAGCGAACACAGAATATCGACGCGGTCGAGGAAGTCCTTTTCATCGATGCCCTGCTCGTTGGCTTTTAGGTTGTGTAGCGTCAGCTCTGAGACCATCACTACCTTATCAGGGTTCACATCGTCCTCGGCCTTAAACTGTTTCAGGCCGTTTTCGATCATGTCCATGTGCACGTTCGTCACCGGACGCAACCGGCCGCGCATCACCAGGATGTGTTTTTTATAGAGTGCTTCCGACGGCTGCAACACCCGCCCATCCGGCCCGAACAAAGCAGCATCGGTAAAGCCGTTTTTCACGAGGTGCAGGCTCATCAACCGGTTATCGACATCGGCGAAATCGGGGCCATCAAACCGGATCATGTCAATTTCGATCCGCTCCGGAGTCAGGTCGTCCATCAGCGACAGCAGCAGCGTTTCCGGCGATTTATGGTAGTAAAAGCAGCCGTAAATCAGGTTGGTGCCAATGATGCCAAGCGCCTGTTGCTGTAACACGTTCTCGTTATCGAGCATCCGGACATGGACGATAACATCGTTATAAGCAGCCTGTGGGGTCAGCTGGAACCGTAAGCCAATCCAGCCGTGGGCCTCGTTGGTTTTCTGGTAGTTCAGGGCAACAACAGTATTGGCGAAAGCAAAGAAGAGCGAGTCGGTACCGCGTTTTTCGGCCAGGCGGACGTTCAGCAGGTTATACTCGCGGTTGAGCATTTTCAGCAGGCGCGATTCGCACACATACCGGCCGCTGATTTCAGGGCCGTAAATGGCGTCGCTGAAGGTCATGTCATAAGCCGAAATGGTTTTGGCGATTGTGCCGGACGCGCCTCCTGCCTTAAAAAATACGGCGGCGGTTTCCTGCCCCGCGCCGATTTCGGCAAAAGACCCGTAAATTTTTCTATCGAGGTTGATACGCAGCGCTTTCTGTTTCGTACCGATATTTTTTTCGTACATACCTTCCCGTTGTTGTTGATGCTAAATTTATGAAAAAGAACAAATTACTGTTCGCGGGTGCTTTACATTACCCTAAAAGCCATAAAAAAACCATAGAAAATACAGCCTCTTTTCTGTACGGCTTTCGGGGCAGCTGTTTACCTTACGTACAAAACTAAAAATCTCCCTTCAGAAACCCGCTAACCGACGATGACCGATTTGTTATTTGTGTACGGCACCCTCATGCAACAGGCTGCTAATCCGTTTTCGGAACACCTCCGGCAACACAGCCGGTATATCGGGCGCGGGTCTTTTCCGGGGCAGCTCTATCTGGTATCCTGGTATCCGGGAGCCGTTTCCGACCCCGCCGCCCCGACCAACGTCTGCGGCGAGGTGTTTCAGCTACTACAACCCGACCTGACTTTACCCCTCCTCGACGAATACGAAGACACCGCCGGCGACACCGGTGAGTTTATCCGCAAGCCCGTAACGGTTTCTATTCTTGGACAACAAAAACGCTGCTGGGTTTATCTCTATAACTTTTCTGTAGAGAAATTGGTGCACATCCCCACCGGCGACTTCCGGCCGTATCTGAAGTGAGAACTATAGGAGGCTGCGGGGCACGAAAAAACACATAAAAATAGTTGCATACTTTTTGTTACATCCGGTAGTTGAGCGATATTAACCCACACGTCAGTATTAATTACAGTATATATCCATTAATCAACTCCTGATTTGTAGCCATGAAAGCCTTTGAAAGCCACCAATCCACACAACGGGTCTTTTTTATGCGTGGCCTGTTGCAACTCTGCCCGCGCGAGTGGGATGTATTGATGCTCATTGCCGAAGACGACAGCAATGAAGCAATCGCCGATAAACTCCACCTACAGCCTAAAAGTGCCGAAAATTACCGGACCCGCATTGGTAAAAAGTTGCAGTTAACCGGTGTTGGTAAACTTACCCAATTTGCCACACAATATCGCACAGAATTACGCTTTTGGTACGAAGAAGCCACAGGCAAGTTACCCCCCAGATAATAGTTAACCTTATTAAACGTTTTAATTTCCTATGCCAAAATCCCTCATTAGTTGAGGGGTTTTGGCTAGAAATAGTGCAGTATATATACCACATTTATGCACTATATACTACGTTATTGGCTAAGGTTACAATAAGCATTTTTTCTGTGATTATGTAAACAAAACCCCTCACGAATTGAGGGGCATTTTAGCTTGACAGATGTATAGTCTCTATTTAGCTTTGCTACTGTCATGACACAGAAACGGCAGATGAACTGTGCAGCATTTGCCAAAGGCGTAAACCCGAAAAGCCTGAGAAAGAGTAGGGAGGATATCCAAAATTTTTCCATGAATATATATATATATATCTAAGTACATTACTAACATTAGTAATTTTATTTTTTTCTAAATGCAATCAATCCAATAATTCAGGAATAATTCCTGAAAAATCAATATCAATTTCAGATACTAAAAAATGGTTTAATAATAAATTCAATAATGGTAGTTTCAGAGAAGCGGTAACTACAAGTTCTTCAGGGAAACAACTAATATGGGAAGATGCATCATATTTTGACTTTCAATTCGGAAAAGCAGTTGTAGTACCAATTGATTATCAAAAGAGATTTATTCCATCTTATTCTATTGAAAAAAATGAGGCAACTGACCCAAAGTTTACTTTAACGAATAGTGACTTAGATAATTTAATCATTCATAAGGATAAAAATGGTAATTATGTTGAAAGAATATTTAGGATTATTCCCGATGAAAAGTACTTAGAGCGATCAAAAGGCAGAAAGATAAATATATCTTTTGAAGGCTTGATGATAATAACAGACTGGAATGGTAACTTAATAACAGGATATAAATATAAAGATGGTAAATCAATTGCTCAGATTGCTAAAACTAAAGGCGGACGTATAGCTTCTATAAATGGATGCGATACCATTAACTGGTGGACGTGTGTAAGTGTAAATGAAGGGCCTGAATCGTGTAGAATAACCGAAACAGAAACTTACTGCTGGGGAAGCAACGGAGGTGGCGGTGCACCTAATGAGGATTATGATAATCCTGAATATGCAGGTGGTGGAAGTAGTGGAGGTGGCAATAATAGTAGTGTTGACATTAATAACCAAGATTTAAAACCTTGCATGCAAAGTCTAATGTCTGATATTGAAAGATTGGCAAATGGCTCTATCGGGTCCATAATACAAAGATTTTCTAATAATAACGCCTCTAAATATAACTGGAAACTAAAAGATGGGCAGTTAACACCAAATACTAATGCCTTTACAAGTCAAATTTTTGACCCTTCGACAAAGACCGTAACAACTACTTTTGACTCTCAAAAATTTTCTCAAGCAACAGATTTATCAATAGCTCGAACAATTATTCATGAGTCTATTCATGCCTTTCTGGTAAATCACTTTAGAGTAGATCCTTTAACTGCGCAAGGACAATTCCCTCAGTTGATGAAAGATTATGCAAATGAAATTTATGGTAGGGATGTAAATGCTGTGCATCATGCAGAATTCGCTAGAAATTATGTTTCTGCAATAGCGAGTGCATTAGCAGAATTTGATATTTTAAGAGGTTATACTCATCCATTTCAATTTTATGAAGACTTAGCTTGGGGTGGTCTGGAAGGTACAGAAGCTTTTAATAACTTAGATGAAACAGTAAAAATTCGTATTAGCAACAGAGTACGAATTGAATTAACAGGTAAAGATTTAAACGGTAATTATCAAAATCAAATAGGTAGATTAAGTGATTGTCACTGATTGATCCTACCCAATAACAATATATTTTATTCATGTTCTGAATTTAGTATTAAGAAAAAAAAGTACTAAATTCAGAACATGAATAAAATAATCTTTAATTAAATTTTTATCATTTTTTTTCAAAAATTTTACAAAATATGAAAAATTTCTTCATTAATAATGTTGGAATATTTATTGTGTTGATATTTTTACATACCAACAAAATTCCTTTCCAATTTTCAAAAAACAATAATTGTATAGCAACCAAAAATATAATCAAAAACAATAAGAATAATACTATTATATCAGGAATTATATTAGATTGTAAAACACAAAAACCATTAAAGGTAGCGATCATAAAAATAAATAAAACAACATTCTATAGTGATACCCTGGGCCGTTTTCGTCACCAGGTAAAGCCCGGCAATTATACCATTAAAGCAGGATGGCCTACCTATCTTTGGCAGCAGATAAATACAACGGTAAAAAATAAGGATTCACTATTTGTGACTTTTTATCTTGAGGATGACCCGGCACCGTTGAAGTAATTGTCGGTAAATTTAGCCGTGGTTTAGTAAGGGCTGTCTTAGAGACATGAATCAGGCCGTAAACGCATATCGGTGATCATTCCCCTGTTTATTTTTCCTGCATTTCATTTTCATTGCAAAACCGAGCAACTATGGTAGGAATATGCAGCGTCAATGGCTCAGCTATTCAAGTATGAAGGTGAGTATAACAGGTTTTATATCTGGCAATACTTTGATCATGCAACTGAGCGCCTGGAGGGCGTCATTTTTCCGCCAATGATTATCAAAGGGCTTATCATCAACGGGATAGGAAAACGGTTTCCGGATGACGAGTAGCTTCGCTCTTGAGTATGCGGCGAATAAACCGTATATTCACCGCATAATATGCGGTGAATAGCATGTACATCTATCAACGATACGGGTGGCCGGATTTTCAGTGGGAGCAAGACGTTATTTTAACGCCGCTGGCTGCCCTGCGCCATAAGCAGGGGAAGTTAACCGGCCGCATGACCAGTCTCGGCTTTTCGCTCCGTTCGGAGGCCATGCTGGAAGCCATGACTCTGGAACTCATTAAATCCAATGAAATTGAAGGCGAACGGCTGGATCAAAGTCAGGTCCGGTCATCAATAGCCCGCCGGTTAGGGATTGACACCTTCGGTCTTGTAGCGGTTGACAGAGAGGTTGAAGGACTGGTCGATATGCTGCTGGATGCTACACAGCAATTCGAGAAGCCATTGACAAAAGATCGGTTAGGCGATTGGCATGCAGCCTTGTTTCCGACAGGTCGCAGCGGCATGCATAAAATTACCGTTGGCGACTGGCGCACCGGTGATTCAGGCCCTATGCAGGTCGTATCCGGCCCGATAGGTTATGAACGCATCCATTTTCAGGCTCCGGGGGCTGATGTACTGGATACTGAGATGGCCGATTTTCTAAACTGGTTTAATACGCATCAGCCGCTCGATCCGGTACTAAAGGCAGCGATTGCCCACCTGTGGTTTGTTACGATTCACCCGTTTGATGATGGAAACGGCCGGATCGCACGTACCATTGCTGATATGCAATTAGCCAGAGCAGACAACAGCCCACAGCGTTTTTACAGCATGTCGGCACAGATCAGAAAAGAGCGCAAGGCTTATTATCAGATACTTGAAAAAACGCAGCGCGGTACACTGGATATCACAGACTGGCTGGTCTGGTTTTTTAGTTGCCTGGATCGTGCCCTGGAAGATACTGAATCCCTGTTATCGGCGGTACTCACTAAAGCCAGGTACTGGGAATGGTTATCTTCAAAATTGATCACTGAACGTCAGCGCAGCATGATCAACAAGCTGTTAGATGGCTTTGACGGCAAGCTAACAACGTCAAAGTGGGCAAAAATCACCAAAGTGTCGCAGGATACAGCCCTGCGGGATATTCAGGATTTAGTCGGCCAGGGCATTCTGGTCAAAGATAGTTCTGGTGGCCGCAGTACCACTTATTCATTACCCCCCATCTAATGCATACGGGCAGGCCAACCGACCTGCCCGTATCATATTTGACCGGCTAACCGCTATTTCGGCAGCTCGATAAACATATTACTGCCACCGGCTTTGCGCTCAATCGTAGAAGCAATCGGTGTCGGGGCGTTTACCTCGGCCACAATGGCGCGGCGGGCAAGCCGTGAGCCCGTAATCTGGAACAGGGCTTCGTTCAGCAGCGCTTCGCTCACATCGCCGAACGGACGCGGATTCAGCGGTTCGCTGACCGTAACCGCAGGCGTGAAACCAGTGTTGTAGTCCGACTGACCCAGCGAGTTGAATGACTTCGACACAATGGGCTGCATCCCCCACTTAATCTGCTTCTTCGAATCAGAAATCGTCACCGATCCTACATTCTTGCCATATGACTTTGTGCCGATGGTCGTCACGGTCATATACGGTTTCAGACCGTTGATAACCAGCTCACTGGCAGACGCCGAGCGGCCGGTGGTCAGCACAAATACGCGTTGCAGGTTGCTGCCGATATTACCTGCCTTCGTCTGGAAATAATCGTAGAAGAAATTTTTGCCATACTGCTTTTCCAGATCCGGCGTAATCGTTTTGTTCCACTCCTTACGGGCAAACACACTGCTGGTTGTCACGTTTTTGGCAATGGAACTAGCCAGGTTGGTCGCCGACGATACATAGCCGCCGGGGTTATACCGGAAGTCCAGAATCAGTTCGTTTACGCCCTGCTGTTTGAACTTGATAAAAATATTATCCAGCTTCTGGTCGTAAGTGGCCACCGCACTGCCGTTTGGCCCAGGCACAAACTGATTGTAGACCAGATAGCCGATTTTCTTAGCACCGACCGTGTAGACCGAATCCATGTATACCGGATCTTCCTGGAACACCACGGCCGTCACGGTCTTCACATCCGACGTTTCGACAAGTGCACCGTTTTCTACTTTCAGGAAACCATACTGCTTCGTGTCTGTAGCCGAGGACAGCAAACTGCTGTAGTTGCTGCGGGTCATTTTCTGACCATCAACCTTAAAAAACATATCCCCCCGCTTGATACCTGCTTTTGCCGCCGGCGAATTAGGCAATACATAGAGCACAGAACCGACAATATCATCTGTCGTATTCGGGCGGATGTAGAGCTGAAACTCCATCCCGTCGGTTTTGCTTTCGCCGCTGAGGGCTGCTGTCAGTTCATCGGCGCTTTGCTGTATCCACGAGAAACGATCACCGTCTGGGCGGGCTGTTGCATCGTACTTGTAGAGGAGGCCGGAAAAATAATCGGAGGGGTTCAGATTCTTGTCAACGGTTGTCGGGATTTTGTCATTCCAGTAGTAGTAGTACTGCATGTTGGTCAGAATCCAGTTGTTGACCGTCTGGTTTTCCGTGTTGACCGCCACCGATGTGGTACTGGTGGTGACAGACGGTTGCACATTTTCGGTTTTCTGGCACCCTGTAAGCCAGACAGAAGCACCTACCGACAGCCCCAGGGCCATCGAACGCCAGTTAGTTGAATGAAGCATAGTTCAGTGATAAGATTAGCAGTGACGTTTTCTATTACCTACTGCTATAATAGATTAACGTTTTTTAAAACAAAATAATTAACCCAAAATAAAATAATTTTATTGCATAAAATATGGCTTTATCTCATATTATCAGTTGATTGTCTGGTCAGGCTATTCTTTACAAAAGAACAGGTGTGTTATATAAGGAAAAAGGGGATTTCAGCGTTTTAATGCATAAAGACGAATTTATCAGGAGACCGATCTATGCGATTTGTGCTGTTTTCTGTAGGGCTTTGGCTGATAACCCAAGTGACGTTGCTGGCGCAGACAGGTAACCGTCAATCCCCGATACACCAACACGCGTTTGTCTGCAACTACACGGGGCAGGCAGGCACTCAGTCGCTGTGTAACTACATGATGTATACAGCCTCAAACGGCCACGCCGAAAAAGTGGTCGACCGGATTCTAAAACCCATCGGTCTGGTACGGAACTTCAAAATCATCGAATGCCCCAATACCCGCAACTGCTTCGCTACTGTCGTCAGCGGGCAGCGGTTTATCATTTACGACGGGGCGTTTATGCAGCGCATCGAAGACATGACCGAAACCGACTGGTCGGCAATCAGCATCATGGCCCACGAAATCGGTCACCACCTGCAGGGACATACCATCGACGGCAAAGGCGGTCAGCCCATGAAAGAAATTGAAGCCGACCGGTTTTCGGGCTTTGTGCTACATCAGTTAGGGGCCTCGCTCGACGAAGCGCTGATTGCCATCAAAACGCTTGGTGCCGAAGAAGCCACGACAACCCATCCGGCCAAACAGGCACGGATTGATGCGATCCGGAAAGGCTGGACCGAAGCCGAAGAAATTTATCCGCAACAGGACAGCAACCGCATTGCCCGGAACACGGCGCAACGCCCGGCCAATCCGCTGGCGATGACCAATCCGGATGCACCGGCTAAAGAAACCACAACTCCGGCAAAGGCGGTCGGAAAAACAAAAATCGGCTGCCTCAGCGGTGATTGCCAGGATGGGTATGGTATTTTTGTGAATCCAACGCTCGAAAAATACCAGGGTGACTTTGCCAACGGCAGTAAACATGGCGAAGGCGTACAGTTTTATCCCGACGGCAAAATGAAATACAAGGGTACGTTTTCGGATGACGTCCGCTCGGGTAATGGCCTGTATTTCTACCGCAACGGCGATAAATACGTGGGTCAGTTTCAGGATAACCTGCCCCACGGTAAAGGCACGTATTACTTCTCGGATGGCGACCGGTTTGTCGGTACCTTCATCAAAGGAAAGCGCGAAGGCTTTGGTATTCTCTACAATACCGACGGAACCCAGGAATCAGGAAACTACGAAAATGACGAGCTGGTAGAGGAGAATTAATTCTTTCTCTATCTTCGCTTTCATGAAAAACTTCCTCCTTTTTTCCTGTCTCTTACTCCTTGCATTCTCCTTCCGGTCTCCCGCCGATCAGCAAACATGGGTCCGGGTCAATCTGTTAGGCTATCGCCCCGACGGTGTTAAAGTAGCGGTCTGGGGCAGTAAAGCTCCGGATGCATCGCTCCGGACATTTTCGGTGGTTGATGCCGAAACGGGTGCCGTTGTCTGGACCGGCAAAGCCGGTAAGGCATTCGGAGCTTACGGGCCGTTTACCCAAACTTACCGCTTAGATTTCTCTAAACTTACCAAATCCGGTAGCTACCGCATCAAAACCGAAACAACCGAATCGCCGGTTTTCCGCGTCGATGCCCGCGTATACGACGGTGCCGCCGATTTCTGTCTGCGGTACATGCGGCAGCAGCGCAGTGGTTTCAACCCTTACCTCAACGATTCCTGCCATACCCACGATGGGTACACCATGTATGGCCCTATGCCCGACAGCACCCACATCGACGCGTCGGGCGGCTGGCATGATGCGTCGGACTACCTGCAATACGTAACCACCTCGGCCAATGCCACCTATCACCTCCTGGCCGCGTACCGCGACTTTCCGGAAGCGTTCGGCGATCAGCATCAGGCCAACGGACTGGCCGGCCGGAACCAGACCCCCGATGTGCTCGACGAAGCCCGCTGGGGCCTCGACTGGCTCCTGAAAATGCATCCGAAAGACGACTGGCTGTTTAACCAGCTCGGCGACGACCGCGACCATGCCGGCATGCGGATTCCGAAAGAAGATAATTTTTATGGCAAAGGCTTCGAGCGGCCGGTCTACTTCTGCACCGGTCAGCCACAAGGTTTGTTTAAGTACAAAAACCGGGCAACCGGGGTCGCCTCAACCGCCGGCAAGGTGAGCAGTGCTTTTTCATTGGGCTATCAGCTATTGCAGGCGCGGGATGCGGGCTATGCGCAAAAACTACAGCACCGTGCCAATACGGCCTATGCGCTGGGCCTGAAAAAGCCGGGCGCCTGCCAGACCGCTCCGGGACGGGCACCGTATTTTTACGAAGAAGACAACTGGACCGACGATATGGAGCTGGCTGCCGTAGCCCTGCATACCATCAACCCGAATCCGGCCTACCTGACACAGGCGCTCGGCTATGCCCGTCAGGAACCGGTTACGCCGTGGATTATCGCCGATACGGCCCGCCATTACCAATGGTATCCGTTTGTGAACGTGGGGCATTATGAACTGGCAAAAAACCTGACCGGCAAATCGCGCAAAGAGGTCATTGCCTTTCTGCGGCAGGGTATTGACATTGTCTGGAAACGGGCGCAGCAAAACGGCTTTTACCGTGGCGTGCCGTTTACGTGGTGCAGCAATAACCTGACGACATCCTTTGCTACCCAGTGCTACTGGTACCGGCAGCTATCGGGCGATGCCCGGTATGAGGAGCTCGAACAAGCCTGTTTCGACTGGCTATTCGGCTGCAATCCGTGGGGCAGCAGTTTCGTGTATGGCCTGCCTGGCAATGCTGACACGCCTACCGATCCGCACTCGGCCTTTACACACCTGAAAAAATACCCGATTGACGGCGGGCTGGTCGACGGTCCGGTATATGGCAGCATCTACCGGAACCTGATCGGTATTACGCTGTACGAACCCGACGAATACGCGGAGTTTCAAAGCAAGTTGGTCATTTACCACGACGACTACGGTGATTATTCAACCAACGAACCGACCATGGATGGCACGGCCTCACTGATTTACCTGCTGGCCGCTAAACAACATAGAAAATGAGTCGCAAGCGGGTAGCCGGCTTTCTTCTGTGGCTGCTGAGCCTCGGTATGGCTGTAGCCCAGCCAACCGGCCACTGGTTTAAGGGGGCCATTATACGGGGGGATACCAGCAAACGGCAGCTGGCACTGGTCTTTACCGGCGACGAATACGCCGACGGCGGGCTACTGATCCGGGAAACCCTGAAGCAACAGCGTGTTCCGGCTTCGTTTTTTCTGACCGGACGCTTTTACCGCAATCCGGCTTTCCGGCAGATCATTGCGGGTTTACGCAAAGACGGGCACTACCTCGGGGCGCACTCAGACCAGCACCTGCTCTATTGTGACTGGGGCAAACGGGATAGTTTACTGGTCAGCCAAAGCCGGTTCCAGACCGATTTACGGGCAAACTATGCTGCCATGAAGTCGTTCGGTATCCGGAAAAAACAGGCCCGCTATTTTCTGCCACCCTACGAATGGTATAACGACAGCATTGCCGTCTGGACCAAACGCGAATGCTTACAGCTCATCAATTACACCGGCGGCACCATCAGCCATGCAGATTATACAACCCCCGATGCCAAAAACTACCGCAGTACCCGCACTATTCTGGAATCGGTGTATGCGTATGAACAAAAAAAGCAGTCGGGACTGAACGGCTTTATCCTGCTGGTACACATCGGCACTCACCCCGACCGGACCGATAAACTTTACCAGTCGCTGGGCGAATTGCTGACATTTCTCAAGCAACAAAACTATCAGCTTGTCAGAGTCGATGAGCTTTTAAACGGAATCAGCACCCCGTGAAATTTCCGTACTTTTGCCTTAACGTTTGAAGGCCTTCCCGGGCAACCACTATGATCACAGAAACTTCCTCGCATTACGACCATCTGGAGCAGATGTCGGTTCATGACCTGCTGACCAATATCAATAACGAAGATAAAACAGTTCCCTACGCTGTTGAAAAAGCCATTCCGCAACTCGAAGCCCTCGTAACAGAGGTAGTCAAGCGTATGAAGGAAGGCGGCCGGCTCTTTTACATCGGTGCCGGTACCAGCGGTCGGCTGGGTGTGGTCGATGCGTCGGAGTGCCCGCCAACCTATGGCGTCCCGCACGACATGGTTATTGGCCTGATTGCCGGCGGGGATACAGCCATCCGGAAAGCCGTTGAATTTGCCGAAGACGATCCGGAGCAAGCCTGGAAAGACATGCAGGCATATCAGATCGAACCGCTCGATACTGTTGTCGGTATCGCTGCGTCGGGCCGGACGCCGTACGTAATCGGCGGGCTGGAGCAGGCCCGTGCCGCCGGTTGCCTGACCGGCTGTATTGTCTGTAACCCCGACTCGGCCGTAGCCAAAGCCGCTGAATTTCCGGTTGAAATTGTGGTAGGCCCTGAGTTTGTGACGGGCAGCACGCGTATGAAATCGGGCACTGCCCAGAAACTGGCACTCAATATGCTGTCGACCTCGGTCATGATTCAGCTTGGCCGTGTGAAAGGCAATAAAATGGTTGATATGCAGCTGAGCAACATCAAACTCCAGCACCGTGCTGCCCGCATGGTCATGAGCGAGCTCGGCGTAACCGAAGCCGTAGCGAAAGAATTGCTGGAAAAGTACGGCAACGTTCGCGGTGCCATTGAGAATTATCAGGGGTAAGTAGTACCACTACGCATCTCATGAAAGCGATTTATTTACAGGACATCAATAAGCCCCTCTCCTTTACAGAAATCGATACGCCTGTTCCGGGTCCGGGCGAAGCGGTGGTGGCCATCAGAGCCGCAGCGCTCAACCACCGCGACGTGTTTATTCAGCAAGGGCTTTATCCATCGATCAAGCTACCGGTCATCCCCGGATCAGACGGAGCAGGCATCGTAACGGCCGTCGGCGAAGGGGTTGCCGACAGCTGGTCCGGGCAGGAGGTGCTCCTGAACTGCGGGCATAACTGGGGCGATAATCCGGCTTTTTACAGCAACCGGTTTACGATTCTGGGTATGCCTGATAACGGGACTTTCGCCGAATATGTCCGGATCGGCGCCGAATACCTGCACCCCAAACCAAGCCATCTGTCGTTTGCCGAAGCCGCAGCGCTCCCGCTGGCAGGGTTAACGGCATGGCGGGCACTCATGACTCAGGCGGGTTTGGCGCAATCGCCCAACCCGGCCAACGAAAAAGTATTAATCACCGGCATTGGTGGTGGGGTCGCGCTGTTTGCCCTCCAGTTTGCCGTAGCGGCCGGTGCCGAAGTCTGGGTTACGTCAGGGTCAGCCGAAAAGCTGACGAAAGCCATAGCCCTCGGTGCTACCGGCGGGGTAAACTATAAAGATGAGGACTGGCATAAATCGCTGCTCAGCCAGACTGGCGGCGGCCGGCAAGGGTATTTTTCGGTTATCATCGACGGAGCAGGCGGCCCTTCCTTTTCCCGCCTGATTGATTGTGCGGCTCCCGGCGGCCGCATCGCCGTTTATGGCGGTACAACCGGGAAGATTACCGACCTTCTTCCGGCGAAAATTTTCTTTAAACAGCTACACATTACCGGCTCTACCATGGGTACACCCGATGAGTTTTCTGCCATGCTGGCCTTCGCGGAAAAGTACCAGATAAAGCCGGTCATTGACCAGACATTTGTTTTGGCTGATGCGGAAAAAGCCTACCAGCGTATGACTGAAGGGAAACAGTTCGGGAAACTTATCCTACAGATCTGATCCTTGTTTTTTTCGATTAACCGGTCTGTTTTCCTGGTTTAACTACATGTTATTCACAATTATAGAAGTTATCCACACCTGAATTGTGGATAACTTTTCTGTTTTGTGGCTATTGATATACGACCTGCTCATTCAGAAAGCAAGTCGTATCTTTGCAGGAAACAACATACGTCCCCGTTGCAAGCTGACTTTTTATCTGACCGTCTGGAAAAACGACAACAATCCGGCCTCAGCCGCCAACTGAAAGTAGCCGGCACTCTCATCGATTTCTGTTCGAATGACTACCTCGGTCTTGCCCGGTCCACGGCTTTAAAAAACGCCATCCGGCACCTGGACGATGCACACCCCGCCGCCCTGACCGGAGCCACCGGATCCCGGCTACTGGCCGGCCATACACAACTGGCGGATGAGGTTGAGCAGGAACTGGCTATGTTCTACCATACCGAATCAGCTCTGGTCTTTAACTCGGGCTATGATGCCAATATTGGTCTGCTCGCCAGTCTCCCCCAACGCGGAGATACTCTGATTACCGACGAGCTGATTCATGCCAGTATGATCGACGGTGCCCGGCTGAGTTATGCCACCCGGCTCCGGTTCCGGCACAACGACCTGACCGATCTGGAGCAGCAACTTCAGCAGCCGCGTACAGGACAGGCCTTCGTCGCCGTTGAATCGGTCTACTCCATGGATGGTGATCTGGCTCCCCTTACCGACATCGTAAAGTTGTGTGACCAGTACCATGCTTTTTTACTGGTTGACGAAGCGCATGCTACCGGCGTTTTCGGCCCACAGGGCGAAGGACTGGTGGTTGCGCTTGGCCTACAGGAGCGGGTGCTGGCACGGGTACATACCTTCGGCAAGGCGCTGGGTGTACACGGAGCAGCCGTTGTTGGTCCTGCTTTACTCAGCCAGTATCTGATCAATTTTGCCCGGTCGTTTATCTATACAACAGCCCTGCCGCCTCATAGCCTGCTGGCGATGCAGGCTGCTCATCGCTTTGTTCAACAACACCGGGAGCCTCAGCAACTAATCCAGGCCCATATCCGGAACTTTCAGGCACTTATTCAGGAATATTTGCCCGATACACACTGGACCGATAGCCAGTCGCCGATTCAGTGTCTGATTATTCCTGGCAATGAGACCTGCCGGCAGGCGGCCCTGACAGCACAGCAGGCCGGTTTCGACATCCGTGCGATTCTGAGCCCCACGGTTCCGGCTGGTCAGGAACGGATTCGTATCTGTTTACACGCATTTAATACACCTGCCGAATTGCAGGCACTTATTCATATTCTTCAACAAGCAAGTCAATTTAATTAACGTATGAAATTCTTCGTAGCCGGCATTGGTACCGAAATCGGTAAGACCGTGGTATCAGCCATCCTCACAGAAGCCCTCAAGGCAGATTACTGGAAACCCATACAGTCGGGTGCACTGGAAGACTCAGACACCCATACGGTTCGCCGGTATATCAGCAACTCAACATCGGTTTTTCATCCGGAAGCCTACCGCCTGCGGGAGCCCCTGTCTCCTCATGCCGCCGCCGCCATAGACGGCGTCACGATTGAACTCAGTAAACTTATTATTCCCGAAACGGATAATCATCTGGTTATTGAGCTGGCAGGCGGGTTGATGGTTCCCCTCAACGACACCGATCTTAACATCGACTTCGTACAGCAGTCGGGTCTGCCGGTCGTACTGGTATCGCGCAATTATCTGGGCAGTATTAACCATACACTGCTATCCGTCGATGCACTGAAGCAACGAAATATTCCGGTTCTCGGACTGATTTTCAACGGTGAGACGACGCCTGCCTCTGAATCCTTTATCCTCAACTATACCGGGCTGCCTTGCCTGGCGCGTATTCCTCTTGAACCTAATCTTACACCAGAGGTAATAGCGCGACATGCTGCTGCACTCGTAAACGTCATGGAAGTTAACTAGTGCTGTAAACTCCCCAAGGGTTTAAAACCCTTGGGGAGTTAGTCAATTCGTTTTTTTTAGTATGCATGCATACTGTTTTATTTTTTTTATGTAATTTTCCCGACAGAAAATTGGTTTTATCAGCAGAAGCGATGCAAATCGCCCGGCCGATAGACTTAAAGACCATTGTGTCGGATTACACGAATCAAAAAAAGGATAAACCCGGTTGAAAATATGGATGCATACGTAGTAGCCGGATACCGTACGGCGGTGGGTAAAGCCCCGCGTGGTGGTCTCCGCTTTACCCGCCCCGACGATATGGCGGCAGAAGTTATTAAGCACTTACTGGCTCAGGTCCCTCAACTTGATCCGGCGCGTGTTGAAGACCTGATTGTAGGCAACGCTGTTCCGGAAGCCGAGCAAGGTATGCAGATCGCCCGTTACATTGCGCTGCTTTCTTTGCCAAAGAGTGTTCCGGGCATGACCATAAACCGCTATTGCGGCTCTGGTCTGGAAGCCATTGCCATTGCATCGGCCAAAATCCACGCCGGGCTGGCTGACTGTATTATCGCCGGTGGTACAGAATCAATGTCGCTGGTACCGGTAATGGGCTGGAAAACGGCCCTGAACTATGAAATAGCCAAACAACACCCTGACTATTATATCGGCATGGGTCTGACAGCTGAGCAGGTTGCGGAACAGTTCAAGATCACCCGCGACGAGCAGGATCAGTTTGCCTTTGAGTCACACCAGAAAGCGCTGGCGGCTCAGGCTGCGGGTAAATTCAGCGGTGAAATCGTACCGATCTCTGTTAAAGAAACTTATTTCGACGCAGCCAGCGGCAAAAAGAAAACCCGCGAGTGGACCGTTAGTCAGGATGAAGGCCCACGGGCCGACACGAACGTCGACGCACTTGGCCGCCTGAAGCCGGTGTTTGCTGCGGGTGGTTCGGTAACAGCCGGTAATTCGTCGCAGACATCAGACGGCGCCGCTTTTGTGATCGTCATGTCGGAGCGGCTGGTGAACGAGCTGAATCTCAAGCCAATCGGCCGGATGATGTCCTATGCTACTGCCGGTGTTGAACCCCGTATCATGGGTATTGGCCCTGTAGCGGCTATTCCGATCGCGCTGCAAAAAGCAGGTCTGTCAAAAGACGATATCGACCAGATCGAACTGAACGAAGCTTTTGCGGCCCAGTCGCTGGCGGTTGTGAAAGAACTTGATCTGGATCGCAGTAAAATAAACCCGAACGGCGGTGCCATTGCCCTCGGTCACGCACTTGGCTCTACGGGTGCGCGTTTATCGGTTCAGCTCCTGAATGAGATGGGCCGCGAAAACCAGAAATACGGTATGGTTTCTGCCTGTGTGGGCGGCGGCCAGGGAGTTGCCGGTATTTTTGAGCGCCTATAGTCTGCTTCTTTCATGAATCAACGCCGGATAGACCAAGTGTCTATCCGGCATTTTTTATATTAATTCCGGCCATTTTTCAGGATTAGGTTAGAACTCTGGTCTCTACTCCTTATAGAGATACCTTGACCTCATCCTTACTTATGAACCACCTTTCGATTGCCGATTACGCAGTATTCCTGCTTTATTTCATCATCGTTTCGGGCTATGGCTACTGGATTTACCGCCGGAAAAAAACTGCCAGTACCGACACCAAAGACTTTTTTCTTGCCGAGGGTTCGTTAACGTGGTGGGCCATCGGAGCATCCCTGATTGCATCCAACATTTCAGCCGAGCATTTCATCGGCATGGCGGGTTCGGGCTTTGCCATGGGTTTGGCCATTTCTTCTTACGAATGGATTGCGGCGGCTGTGCTGATTATAGTCGCCGTCTTTTTCATCCCGATTTACCTGCGCAACCACATCTATACCATGCCCCAGTTTCTGGCGCAGCGATACAATGATACCGTTAGTACCATCTTGGCGATCTTCTGGCTTATTGTCTATGTGCTGGTTAACCTGACCTCCATTCTTTACCTGGGTGCCATCGCCATCGAATCGCTGGCCGGTATTTCTTTTACGGCCTGTACTATCGGATTGGCGGCGTTTGCCATTTTCATTACCCTGGGCGGAATGAAGGTTATCGGATATACCGACGTAGTACAGGTTGTGGTACTGATCATTGGTGGTCTTGTGGTTACCTATCTGGCGCTTAATCTGGTTTCCGACAAAATTGGCGGGGAAGGCGCAATCAATGGTCTTTTCTCGCTGCGGAAGCAAGCCGACAGTCATTTTCACATGTTCTTTCCCGAAGGACATCCGTATTACACCGTATTACCGGGCATGGCCCTGGTAACGGGTGGCATGTGGGTCAACAACTTATCTTACTGGGGTTGTAATCAATACATTGTGCAGCGGGCGCTGGGTGCCGACTTAAAGACAGCCCGCTCCGGTATTCTGTTTGCAGCATTCCTGAAACTGATGATTCCGCTCATCGTTGTCATTCCGGGCATTGCTGCTTTTGTGCTGTATCAAAGCGGTACCTTCCAGCAGGAAATGACCGGTCCGAACGGTGCTGTCCGGCCTGATAACGCTTATCCGGTGCTGATGAACCTGCTCCCAAACGGCATGAAAGGCCTTGCCTTTGCCGCCTTAACAGCGGCTGTCGTTGCCTCGCTGGCAGGCAAATGCAACAGTATCTCGACCATTTTCACGCTCGACATTTACAAAAAATTCTTCGACAAAAATGCGTCAGAAGAAAAGCTGGTGCGGGTTGGCCGCTGGGCAGTTATTGTTGCCTTCATCATTGCCATTCTGATTGCCCCTACCTTGCGGTCTTTCGATCAGGTCTATCAGTATATTCAGGAATACACTAACTTTCTGACACCAGGCGTTTTTGCCATTTTTCTGCTTGGGTTCTTCTGGAAACGCGCCACCACGTCAGCTGCTCTGACCGTTGCGATTGTGACCATTCCGTTGTCAACACTGCTGAAATTCTGGCCGGAATTCATGCAGCTTTTTGACGTGCAGACAAACGAAATTCCTTTCCTTCACCGGACCATGTGGGTGTTCACCATCGACGTTGCTATCATGGTGATTGTCTCATTCCTCGACCCGATTGGCCGGAAAATGGCAAAAGGCTTCGATATTGATCAAAAAATGTTCCGTGTTACCCCGTCGTTTATTGCCGGTTCTGTGGCTATACTGAGCATTCTTGCTGTCTTGTACACCGTCTTCTGGTAATTTAATGGGCTTTTTTCGGACCGGGCTTGATCACCTCAACCGCTTCAGCACACTTAGCCGTCAGCCCGACTGACGGCTAAGACAAACCCGGTTACCCTAAGCGTTGAAGCAGGCAGGAAGGTGGTATTCGAAAAAGCATTGGTGTTGCAAAAGCACGTATTCTGTATATTGGGGATATCATGGCATCAGCCTGCAAGGTCACAAGCTGCCGGTTTATCGTATTTATCCCTGACTCTAACGCTCAACCATGAATGGCAATGATACCAAACGGCTTTCCAGACTTACCGCGATTTTAACGCAGTTACAGACAAAACGAATCCTGACAGCGACTGAGCTGGCACAGAAGTTTTCGGTTAGCATCCGGACTATTTATCGCGACATCCGGGCACTGGAACAGGCCGGTGTTCCGGTTGTGACCGAAGAAGGAAAAGGCTATTCACTCATGGAAGATTACCGTATTCCTCCGGTTATGTTCACCGAAAGTCAGGCAAATGCCTTGATTCTGGCCGAACAGCTGGTGCTCAAAAATAAAGATGCTTCGTTTATCAGTGATTATCTGGAAGCAATCGATAAAATCAAGGCTGTTTTAAAACAAAGTGTCAGACACAAAGCCAACCTGCTTACCGACCGTACCCGCTTCGATCAAAACATTCACCGCGAACGCACCAGTAACAACGTATCTGCCCTGCAATTCGCCCTGACTAATTTCCGGCTGACGAAAATAGAATACGTCAATGAAGCACAACAATCGTCTGTACGCCTTATTGAACCCTTCGCCTTGCTGAGTACAGACAACTGGTTATTAGTAGCGTGGTGTCGCTCGCGGAATCAGTTCCGGTATTTCAGATTGGACAGAATTAAGCACCTTGACGTTCTCAATCAGTCATTTACGCCACACAATATGACCTTGCAGGATTTTTTTGATAAATACCATTAACCGCTGACATACCCCTGACATAAGGCTGTCAGCCGGCGGATTTAGCTTTGTATCATCAACTTAAACATCTGTTTTATGATCAGCCAATTCGCGAACTTAAACTGGATCAGTATCCTGATTGCCTTCTTTGCTTACTTTATTCTTGGTGCCTTATGGTTTACTTTGTTTTTCACCAGACAGTATAAAATATCACTTGGACGGGCTGGCGAAACCTTACAAAATAATAAACCAATCTTTATTGTCGGACCCGCCCTTTGTTCTTTAGTTATTACAATTGCCAGTGCCGTTTTAATAAACGCCCTGCATCTTCAATCCTTTAGCGAAGCTTTTTCCTTTGCCCTCCTTGTTGGATTCGGCTATCTGGTTGCCAATACAGTTAACATTGCGATCAACCCGAATATTCCGCAACCGATCTATTATGGTGTTATAAGTGGCACATATCACCTGATTGGCATTCTGATTGTCAGTACAATACTCGTTGCTATGAAATAAATGCAAACTACAGAAACCAATACCTTTGGCCCTGCCAGCCGCCAGGAATGGCGGCAGTGGCTGGCCGAAAACCACCAGACCAAACAATCTGTCTGGCTTATTTTCAACAAAAAGCAAGTTGATAAATCAAGGCTTTCATGGAGTGAGTCTGTTGACGAAGCGCTTTGTTTTGGCTGGATCGATAGTAAGGCAAAAACCATCGATGAAAATCAGTACATGCAGTTTTTCAGTAAACGAAAGCCCAAAAGTGTCTGGTCAAAAATTAACAAGGAAAAAATTCAGCGGCTGATCAGCGAAGGGCTTATGATGCCCGCTGGCTATGCTAGTATCCTGATTGCCAAACAAAACGGGTCCTGGTCGCTGTTCGATGATGTGGAGGAACTGATCATTCCGGACGATTTGACCCGTGCGTTTGCCAATCATGAGCAAGCCCGGACATATTTTCTCGGCCTGAGCAAATCGATCCGGAAAGCAATCCTGCAATGGCTGGTACTCGCCCGCCAACCCGAAACCCGCCAACGACGTATTACCGAAATCGTAACCCTCGCCGGTCAGCAGCAGAAGCCGAAACAGTTCAGGTAATATAAAAAGAGCCCTGATCAGCAGAAACTGTCAGGGCCTGATCTACATGTCTGTTATCTATTTCAGCGGATCGCAGACACAAATTCCTGAATACGCTCTTCCGTTGCCGGACCATTTTGCAGGTGGCGGATAAACGCACTGCCGATAATTGCGCCATTGGCATATTGGCAGGCCATCTGATAGGTCTCGCTGTCTTTGATCCCAAAGCCAATCAACCGCGGGTTACGCAGGTTCATTGCCTGAATGCGGTTAAAATAAGCCAGCATTTCGTCGCTTACGCCACTTTGCGAGCCTGTAATACTGGCTGATGATACCATGTAAATAAACCCTTCGGTCTGTTCGTCAATCAGCCGGATACGCGCTTCCGTTGTCTGTGGTGTAATCAGAAAGATGTTCAGCAAGCCGTATTCGCGGAAAATGGGTTCGTATTCATCCAGATAAAGATCCAGCGGCAGATCGGGCAGAATAACGCCATCAACCCCGACTTCCTTACACTTCCGGCAAAAAGCTTCGACCCCGAACTGCAGCACCGGATTGATATAGCCCATCAGCAAGATCGGTACGGTCACCTCGTCCCGGCAACCGGCCAACTGCTCGAATAACAAACGCAACGACATACCATCTTCCAGCGCCTTCATATTACTTTGCTGGATGGTTTCGCCGTCTGCCACAGGGTCCGAATAAGGCATACCAATCTCAACAAGATCGACACCCGCTTTTTCCAGTGACCGCAGAATAGATGCGGTAGCACCAATCTCCGGAAATCCTGCTGTGAAGTAGACATTTAATAACCCCTGACTTTTTCGGGCAAAGAGGTCATTTATACGGTTTTGGGTTATTGTTTGTATCATTTGAAACGTCGGGTTATCCATTCCCCCGTTTTTAAGTCATCAACTAAACGCATTGGCCTGCTTACAGGTATTTTGAATAGGTGGCCAGATCTTTATCACCACGGCCGGATAAACATACCACAACGACGTCTTTATCTGTCAGTGGCAATTCTTTGAGCGCGGCCAGGGCATGGGCCGATTCCAGCGCCGGAATAATACCCTCCAGACGCGTTAGCTCAAAAGCGGATTTGACCGCGTCTTCGTCCGTAATGCTCTTGAAAATTCCTCGTCCCGAATCATACAAATGAGCGTGTAACGGACCAATGCCCGGATAATCAAGGCCCGCCGAAATCGAATAAGGCTCTGTAACCTGACCATCTTCGGTTTGCATCAGAATAGTCCGGCTACCATGCAGCACCCCGGGCTTGCCCAGTGCCGTGGTTGCCGCCGAATGCCCCGAGGAAATACCCATACCAGCCGCTTCGGCCGCTACCAGTTTTACCGACGGCTCATCAAGATAGTGGAAGAAAGCACCGGCTGCATTGCTGCCTCCGCCCACACAAGCCACGACATAATCAGGGTTTTCACTGCCCGTTTTGGCGAACAGCTGCTTTTTCACTTCTTCTGAGATAACTGACTGAAAACGGGCAACCATATCCGGATACGGGTGTGGCCCCACGACCGAACCAATGATATAATGCGTATCAACCGGATTGTTGATCCAGTGGCGCATGGCTTCGTTGGTGGCATCTTTCAGCGTCTGGCTACCCGATGTAGCGGCTACAACCGTTGCACCCAGCATTTTCATCCGGTCGACGTTGGGCTTCTGGCGTTCAATGTCGATAGCACCCATGTATACCACACATTCCAGGCCCATCAGGGCGCAAACGGTCGCTGTTGCCACGCCGTGCTGACCGGCCCCGGTTTCGGCAACAATCCGTTTTTTACCAAGTCGTTTGGCAATCAGGATCTGGCCAACAGTGTTATTTACCTTATGTGCACCCGTATGGCACAGGTCTTCACGTTTCAGATAAATAGTTGCATTCAGTTGTTCAGAAAGGCGGGATGCCAGAAACAACGGCGTTGGCCGGCCTACATAATCTGTCAGCAAATCCCGGTATTCCTGCTGGAAAGCCGGGTCGTTAATAATGGTAAGGTAATTCCGGCGAAGCTCTTCCACGTTAGGATAAAGCATTTCGGGGATAAACGCCCCGCCGAATCGTCCATAAAAACCTTTATCGTTTACTCCAAAGGGAGAGAGTGTCTGATCAAGAGCAACTTGCATGAGTAAGATAAAATTGATTACTCGCAGCTCAGTCTTTTTATGAGGCAAGACCAGGCTGCTTTTCGGTGATAATTTGTTGTACTCGATGAATTTTGGCTTACGTATGCGCGCAAAAAGCCTTGCTTCGGGCTAAAACCCGAATTCAAACCATAAACGCATCAGGGGGAGCAGCGTTTACTATACTTCTTCTTCAACCGGTTTTAACCGGGTCAGGATTTCTTTTAACTGATCCGGATTCTTCAGACCAGGCTCAATTTCAATCTTGCTGTTTACATCAACACCGTACAGTTTCATGCCACGCAGATTGTCGATTTCGTCCAGATTATCAACACCAATACCACCGCTCAGGAAGAATGGTTTTTCATTATCATACCGGCTTAACACCCGCCAGTCAAATGCAAACCCATTACCTCCGGGGTTCTGTCCTTTGGCATCAAACAGGAAAAAATCACAATGTGGTTTGTAGTTGTTCAGCATAGAAAAATTAAACGACGCATCAACAGCAAATGCCTTAATAACACTGACCCCACGCATACGCAGACTTTTGCAATAGTCAGGCGTTTCGTTGCCGTGCAGCTGAGCGTAGTCAAGCTCATACTTTTTAACGGTACGCAGGATAAAATCAATGCTGGCATTCACAAATACACCAACCTTCTGAATTTTGCGGGGCAGGCTTTTTACGAGCTCTGCGTCAAAATCTTCGCCAACGTAACGGGGTGATTTATCATAGAAAATAAACCCCATAAAATCTGGATTTAATGCTGCTATTTGCTCCATGTTAGCAGCATCGCGCATACCGCATACTTTTACTTTCATCGTGCAGGATGTATTGTTTTAAGATGACGTTTGCATCAACGAATCAGCCACGAGCGCAGCTAATGCTTCGGCCGGTGCTGACGTTTTCATAAATGCTTCTCCAATCAGGAAGCCTTCAAATCCGGCATCGCGCAGTACCTGAATGGTAGTTGCACTTGACAAGCCGCTTTCGGCAACCTTCACAAACGCTGAAGGAATACGGTCGGCCAGCCGTAACGAAGTTTCCACAGAGGTAACAAATGTTTTCAGGCTTCGGTTATTGACACCGATCAGGTCAACGATCTGAGGCAGCTCCTCAATAGCCAGGCATTGGTCGAGCTCTTCTTCGTCGTGTACTTCAAGGAGTACTTCCAGCCCGAGGCGTTTGGCTTCCATTCCTAACACTTTCACCTGGTCAGGTGTCAGGCATGCCGCGATCAACAGCACCAGGTCAGCGCCCCATGCTTTGGCCTCCAGCAACTGATAGGGATCAACAATAAAATCCTTACGCAGCACCGGCGTTGTTGGGTTTGCCGCTCTGGCCTTGATCAGGTCATCGGGCTTACCACCGAAAAATGGCTCATCCGTAAGTACGGACAGGCAGGCGGCACCGGCTTTTACATACCCTTGTGTCGTTGCGATTACGTCAACCGAGTCGTTAATCACGCCTTTAGAAGGTGATTTACGCTTAAATTCGGCAATGATACCGGTAGAACCTGCGGCCTGGATAGCGGCCCGGGCAGAGTTGACTGTGCGCTGTATGGTAGGCAGTTTTTCCAGAGATTGTGCAGGAATAGTTGCTTTCCGCTGGGCAACTTCTGTTAATTTTTTCTCAACAATGCGATCTAGAATTGTCATGCGAGTCAGGTTATTCAGCTACGGATCAGATTTTACTTCGCAATAAGCGTCTTGAAACTTTGCAACGCCCGCTTACTTTCTAATGATTCACGCGCCATGGCGATGGCTTCCTCCTGCGTCTGTGCCTTCCCGGCGGCAAACAAAGCCATGCCTGCATTAGCAATAACAGCTTCCTTCTGAGCAAACTCAGCCTCATCATTCAACACATTCATGAATATTCGGGCTGACTCCTCTACTGTCTTTCCTCCTGCCAACGCCTCTGGTGTATGTGTGTGTAAACCCAGTTGTTCGGGACTTAGCAACAACTCTGTATGATTAGTTATGGCTTTAAATACCCCCGTTAATGATACCTCATCATAACCATCTAATGAGTGTAATATCATAAACTGTTTATGGGTTTGCTGATAAAGATACGCATATAATCTCGCCAATTCAAGATTAAATACACCCACTAACTGTTTTTTAGGACTTGCCGGATTTACAATCGGGCCTAGTACATTAAAGAATGTCTTTACGCCTAATTCCCGTCGGATAGGCGCTACGTTTTTCATGGCCGGATGGAATAACGGCGCATGCAGAAAGCAAATACCTGCCGTTTCCATTTTCCGCTGTAGCTCACCTTCGTCATTGGTGAAGGTATAACCAAGTTTTTCCATAACCGTTGAGGATCCACACAGCGACGAAACGCCGTGGTTACCATGCTTGGCTACCCGCTGACCAGCTCCCGCCACGACAAAAGATGACAGTGTAGAAATGTTAAACGTATCTTTTCCGTCGCCACCTGTTCCACAAAGATCCATTGGGTCATACGCCGATAAATCAACGGCCAGACAGAGTTCAAGCATTGCATCACGGAAACCTTCCAACTCTTCAACACGGATGCTGCGCATCATGTAAACAGTAAGAAAAGACGCAATCTGAGACGTATTATATACCCCCTGGCTAATATTGATCAGCACCTGCTTTGCCTGCTCTTTCGATAACGTCTTATACTCAAAAAGATGATTTAATATCGCTTTCATTTGACAGTCCTTTCCGGATATTAAGCAGTTAACCAGTTCTTTAACATAGTGATACCTCCTTCAGTCAGCACAGATTCCGGATGGAATTGCAGTCCTTTTACATCATAGGTTGTATGTGATAAGGCCATTACCCGACCTTGCTCATCAACAGCCGTTATTTTCAGTGTGTCGGGCATTGATTCCGGCGTTACTGTCCACGAATGATACCGGCCAACAGTAAGTTCTGTAGGTAAACCGGTGAAAATCCGTTCTGACGAATCGGTAATAAAAGCTTTGTGTGCAACTCCATGCAAGACATCGCCTAAATTCTGTAGCTCAGCGCCAAACACTTCGCCAATACCCTGATGTCCTAAACAAATTCCTAAAATGCTTTTTGTGGGACCATAGGTTGATACCAGTTCCTGAAGAATACCCGCTTCTGAGGGAATACCCGGACCTGGCGACAGCAACACCTTATCATATTGATCGACGGCATCTACTGAAATTTTATCATTACGTATCACATCAGGTCTAACGCCCAGCTCCCGGAGGATATAAACCAGATTGTACGTAAACGAATCGTAATTATCTAAAACGAGTAGCTTCATGATTTGGCCGTATTACCGGAGATATTCATTGGTTTATATTGTTCGTGCTTGTTCAATGGCGGTCCGCAGCGCTGCCAGCTTATTATGTACCTCCTGTAGCTCACTCTCCACGACCGATTTTGCCACAATACCGGCACCTGCCTGATAATAAAGCGTATTGTCTTTACTCATAAATGTGCGGATCATGATAGCGTGGTTGAATTCACCATCAAAACCCATGTAGCCTATACTACCCGAATAAAAACTACGGCTGATATTTTCATAGCGGTCAATGAGTTTCATGGCCATGTGTTTCGGGGCTCCGGACAAGGTACCCGCAGGAAATGTCTCGCCCACGATTGTCAGCGGTTCTGCTTCGTCAGTCAGCGTACCTACTACCTTTGATACAAGGTGAATGACATGCGAGTAGTATTGAATCTCTTTGAACGTTTCGACATTAACAACATCACAATTACGGCTAAGATCATTACGGGCCAGATCAACCAACATAACATGTTCTGCCGATTCTTTTGGGTCATCATAGAGTTTTTGTGCCAGTTCGGCATCTTTACTATCATCACCTGTCCGGCGAAACGTACCGGCAATCGGATAAATGGTTGCTTTCCGGTCTTTAACAACAATCTGTGATTCCGGCGACGAACCAAAGAACTTGAAATTACCGTAGTCGAAATAGAACAGATAGGGAGAAGGGTTAAGTGACCTCAATGCCCGATAAACATTGAATTCGTCGCCTTTAAACGGAATGGAGAAACGTCTTGATAAAACAATCTGGAAAACATCGCCCCGCTGGCAGTGGTCTTTTCCTTTCTGGATAACAGCTCTGAATTGGTCATCCGTGAAATTCGATGTTTCATCGCCGTTTACGTCAAACGAGTAAGTAGCATAATTCCGGCTTGTAATCAGTGAACTAATGTAGTCCAGGTTACTTTCTTGTTGCTGCTCGTCACCTTTCAGATAAGTATGCTCAAACAAATGAAGCTCATCTTTAAAATGGTTAATAGCAACTACATAGCGATAAACCTGAAAAATGGCAGCGGGAATGTCATTTTCTGCCGGAATTGAGGCCGAAAGTTCAATATCTTCAAAACTCTGTACGCTCGGAAAGCCAAAATACCCGAAAATACCATTGGTTATAAAATTGAATCCCGATTTCTGGTGCTCAAATGAAGCTTTAAACTCATTTAGTGCCGGTAACAGTTCACGTCGCTGGATATGCTTCGTTTCTTCTGTTCCGTCCGGCATTTTGATCTGTAGCTGATCATGCGAATATTCAAATCGTGCAACCGGATCAAAACAGATGTAGGAGAAGGAGTTTTCATTTCCGTGATAATCCGCACTTTCCAATAAAATGCTGTTCAGATAACGATCACGAATACGCAGATAAATACTTACCGGCGTTATAATATCAGCCAGCATTCGTTTATGTTGACTAATTACCTGGAATTTTGACGTTACTATTTGCTCCATTGTTAGAAAGAAAAGGGATAAAAAAAGGCCTACTGCGTGAACAGTAGGCCTTGAATAAATGCTAGTATATACACATAGCGGCTCTGTTCACCCGGGATTAGGAGAACGCCACCACCAAATGTTTACAATATTTTTTGACTGATTCATGACTTTGAAATCGAAACCTTAGCTCAGAGTGCCAGGTTTATATGTTATATATCAATCTTTGGATGACATATAACTATGTGGCGCAAATATAGGCAGAGAAATATAAAATACAATTTTAGCTACCACTTTTTTACAATTCTGTCCCAACTGCCGTTTCTTTTTTTTGGGTAATGTATAAACGACAAGA
>NZ_MORL01000230.1 GCF_001870735.1 Arsenicibacter rosenii
TATACATGGTGCTCAGTTCCGGGGTCATTTCGGTAGGCGGGTGTATAGGCGCCCGGGCACCGGTCAACACGCCGACAAACATTCGGATTAAGCTGGTAAACAGTTGCTGAGCCTCTTCATCGCTATCCGCTACAAACACATTTATCCCGGCCATTGTATAAGGTTGCTTCAGGGTCGGGGATGGCTGAAACTCCTGCCGGTAGATCCGTAAGGCGTTCAACAGGTGGGTGGTGGCAAAATGGCTGGCAAATGCATAGGGTAACCCTCGGGCAGCGGCCAAATGGGCACTGTCGGTACTCGACCCCAAGATATAGATCGGGACATCGGTTCCTTCGGCCACAGCAGCCCGGACGGATGCCTCTTTGTTTTCTGCCGAAAAGTACGTCTGGATCTTCCTCACCTCGGCCGGAAAGGCCTGCGCTGCCCGCATAAAATCAGAGCGTATCGCCTCGGCCGTTTGCTGGTCAGTACCCGGGGCTCTTCCCAGTCCTAAGTCAATGCGGCCCGGGTATAAATGAGCGAGCGTTCCGAACTGTTCGGCCACAATTAAGGGTGAATGATTCGGCAGCATAATCCCCCCCGAACCGACTCTGATCGTTTGGGTATTTTCGGCAATGT
>NZ_MORL01000231.1 GCF_001870735.1 Arsenicibacter rosenii
GGTCAACAAATACCGCATTTGTTTGCGGGTTACGGCAGTCAGGGTCTTTCCAGTCCCCCACCGAAAAATACCACCCGATGGCTAAGCCTTCCTGATGCGCTGCCTCTGCCAGCTCCTTACAGACATCTCTGCCGAACGGGGTCTGCATGATATTATAGGATATGGTTTTGGTATTCCACAGGCAGAAACCATCGTGGTGTTTGGCCGTCAGTACGATTTGCCGGAAGCCGTTATGTTTGGCCATCCGGACCCATTCCGTTGCATTGAAACGGGTCGGGTTAAAACCCCGGTAGAGGGAATCATAACGAGCTTTTCCATAAGACTGCCTTGACCAGCTTATTTCCTGTCCGATACGGCTAACCGGCCCCCAGTGCACAAACAAACTCAATGGATTGTCGCGCCAGCGTTGCAGGCGACCGTCGTCTTTACCCGGCCCTCCGGCCAGGGTCTGGCTGGTGATCAGCAACGTACAGCAAAGAAGTTTCAGATTAAAACGCATGGCGGTAATGGGTTAAAGTCATTCCGGTAAAGAAAGGTTTCTATCGGGCCCGGCTACTCTGCCCGCAGGCTTTCAACCGGATTAATCATGGCGGCTGTCAGACTTTGACACACAAC
>NZ_MORL01000232.1 GCF_001870735.1 Arsenicibacter rosenii
CTGGGCCTGCGCATACCGGACTTTCCCGGCTCAGGCACCTTCGTCACCCTGACAACCCTGGAAGGCCGCGAACGGCCGCCGGTAGTGGCAGGCAGTTCGGTCAGCTATCCCGGTGCCGTTTTCCGTATCGATGAAATGCTGGATAATCACCTGCAACGCCAGAAGCCTTCCTTCAGACAGACGACTGTGCAGCTGCTGACCCAGCTGACCATGCCCTACCAGCTGCGACAGCAGGTGCAGGGCGGAACGCCGGTCCAGAATACCGACATCACCACCCAGACGCGCTGGCTGTNTACCGCCTGGCAGGAAACATTTTTCCACGTTTATCTGCGGGATCACCGCAACTTCCTTACCTGGCAACCGGTCACGAAAACCGTGTCGGCCGATCAGGAAGAATACCTCTATTTTCTCTTCAACTTCACGCCGCCGGCGACGGTTAAAGGCCGGATCGAAATCACCTACCGCGACGGAAACGTAATCAACCGCGATGCGTTTACGGCCGGTACCATACCGCTGTATTCGGTGCTTTGCTGCCCGTCTGGTCCGGCCGCGCTGGGCATTACCGGTGATGTGGCCAGCTACAGATTCTGGCTCTCGGATCAGGACAACAACC
>NZ_MORL01000233.1 GCF_001870735.1 Arsenicibacter rosenii
GTATAGTGATAGACCTGATGTAACCGAAATCAGGTCAGGACGGGCTTTTCTGGGGCTTTTAGAAGCGAACGACGGCAGTATTTGGTTTGGCGATGCGACCGGCGTATATCGGTATGATGGAAAGACCATCACTGACTTTTATAACAAAGAGGGCCGGAAAAAATACAGCATCGATACGAAGCAAAGTGTTGTCATCTGGAAAGGTGCTATGCTACTTGGTGGATGGGAAGGGGCAACGTTTCTGGGTGAGAGTTCCGGTACAGGGGACGTCAAAATACGAAAAGGAGAATTGCTGATCGACAACCGGCTTCTGGTGGGCGGTGTAATTGAAGTCGACATGGCTACTATTGACCAAAAATCAGAAGATCCGCATCCACGTAATAGATTACCTCCGTTTTTTGATGTCAAAAAATTTCCTGTTTCTACATTCGCCATTACGAAGGTTGAAACAGGAAATGATGGAAATACCAAAGTTCCGGCTGATGGAAGTATAAGAGTTAATGAAGGAAATATAAACGTTACAGGGAACCTGACTATGGAAGGTATCACGAAGTCAGTTACGTTTCCCGCCAGAATGTCATTTAAGGACGGCATGGACGGAACCGTCGAGATG
>NZ_MORL01000234.1 GCF_001870735.1 Arsenicibacter rosenii
ATGTGCAGTGTATAGCGGGCGGCGTGGTAGTGTTCCCGAATTACCGGTCTTGTAAGTGTAATCTTTCCCGACTGATACAC
This sequence comes from Arsenicibacter rosenii, assembly GCF_001870735.1. GTDB lineage: Bacteria > Bacteroidota > Bacteroidia > Cytophagales > Spirosomataceae > Arsenicibacter > Arsenicibacter rosenii. Next base: position 81 of record NZ_MORL01000234.1, read on the forward strand.
TTCAATTTCAGTCCGGGTTTCAACCCAGGCTTCGCGAAATTCCTTGTCGACCACCAGCACTTCTGAATAGCGGTCGCTGCCCTGAGCGCAGTCCATGATGTGCGTAACCAGCAGCCAGACGATCCAGCTGATCAATAGCGCAGCCAGCCCCATGCCGATCTGCTCAGGATTGATTCTTTTTGCCATAATTGAAAATGCGGTTTTCGAGCAGTATCATACCAATGGCCGTGATCAGAAACGGCCATGCTTCAGAATGAATGATGCGGTACCACAGGTCAGAAAAAAACATCAGGGTTTCAGGCTTCGTAAAAACGGGGTAAGGTGGTTGGCGATGGCGTTGATATCACCCTTCCGGCGGGACACCAGATAGCAGCCGCCCGGTGAGCCGGTATTGAAGCCTAAATGCAGGTAGCGGTCGGCATTCGGGTTCCAGTTGCGCTCGGCAAACGCTTCGGTGTGGGAATAATACAGTGATGACCAGTCCATAAACTGGGGCACCTGCAAACTGCGCTGATTGCCCCG
>NZ_MORL01000235.1 GCF_001870735.1 Arsenicibacter rosenii
ATGTGCAGTGTATAGCGGGCGGCGTGGTAATACTGGTGTACAACCGGCCGGGTATACTGATGACCATTAGCTGTGTAGGTCTCAGTGGTCACGGTTGTTTCTGTCCATGCCTCACGGAATTGTTTGTCGACCACCATTACTTCTGAGTAGCGATCGCTGCCCTGAGCGCAGTCCATGATGTGCATAACCAGCAGCCAGACGATCCAGCTGATCAATAGCGCAGCCAGCCCCATGCCGATCTGCTCAGGATTGATTCTTTTTGCCATGTTTGAAAATCCGGGGTTCGAGTATGAGCATGAGTAAGGCCACAATCAGAAACGGCCATGCTTCAGAATGAATGATGCGGTACCACAGGTCAGAAAAAAACATCAGGGTTTCAGGCTTCGTAAAAACGGGGTAAGGTGGTTGGCGATGGCGTTGATATCACGCTTACGTCGATATACCAGATAGCAGCCGCCCGGTGATCCGGTATTGAAACCAAGGTGCAGGTAGCGGTCGGCATTGGGATTCCAGCTGCGCTCAGCAAACGCTTCGACGTGGGAATAATACAGCGATGACCAGTCCATAAACTGAGGCACCTGCAAACTGCGCTGATTGCCCCG
>NZ_MORL01000236.1 GCF_001870735.1 Arsenicibacter rosenii
ATGTGCTCCTGGGGATCGGAGGATATTGCCGGATGGATCATGGAGGCCAACAACGATCCGGCCATCTCGGCGATCGTGCTGGAGATTAACTCCGGGGGCGGGCAGGTCGACGGCACCCAGCTGCTGGGCGAAGTGGTGCGGGCTTCTCAGAAACCGGTAGTTGCCTGGGTAGCGGGTATGGCCGCGTCAGCTGCCTACTGGGTCGCTTCACAGGCCCGCGAAATCGTCATGGAGTCGGAAACGACTTCTGAAGTGGGCTCCATCGGGGTAATCGCCATGCACGTCGATGCCACCAAGGCTCTTGAACAGGAGGGCTATAAGGTAACGATCGTGCGCTCTGACGGATCAGCTGACAAGGCGCTCTTTAACTCCTTTGAGCCGCTGTCGGAAGCGGTCATCAATGACACCAAAGCATCGCTGAACCTGATCCGGCAAACCTTCGAAAAGACCGTTAAGGCCGGCCGGCCGGGTATTTCAGCCGATGTCTTTACCGGCAAGATGTACGCCGGTAAGGATGCCATCCGGCTGGGTATGGCTGACCGGATCGGCTATCTGGGCGACGCCGTCCGGCGGGCGGATTTACTGGCACGCAAATCTTA
>NZ_MORL01000237.1 GCF_001870735.1 Arsenicibacter rosenii
TTTCCATCCGGATTGAGCGGCAGACTTCCCTGATTCACTAACAGCAGGAACGCGTAGACCAGCCAAACCGCATTAATGGTCAGGAGGGCTACCAGGTTTTCTTTCCAACCCATCTCACGGGTTGGGTTGATGCCGCCGATCCGGTAGATTATCCGTTCGATGGGTAAGAATATGTCCAGCGGACCGGATTTGGCAAGTGGCGAATTTTTGAAGACGCCGGCCAGGTATTTCCCGAGTGGAATGGCTAACAACAAGGTTATCCCAAACGTGGCCAGAACGCCTATCCATTGAGTTGACATATGGGTAATACTTAAAATTTTTCAGGTTGAATCAGCACATACAGCATGTAGCCCATGACAAGTAGTGCGACAATAAAGACGAGAGTGATCATGGTCGTTGCCGTTAAATTTTTTCGAACCAGCTAATGCACGCATAAAAAAAAGCGAAACATAAAACAGCGGTTACGACTAGGAGGAGGAGAGTTTCCATTGGTTTTAAATCGTTTGGTATGGCTATATCCTAATTCGGTGCCAAAACGGGCGCCCCATAACCAATGCCCTGTAAAAGAGTTAATTAAATAAAATTCCTGATG
>NZ_MORL01000238.1 GCF_001870735.1 Arsenicibacter rosenii
CTGCCGTTAAGGGCTCCTGATAGCGTCTGACCAAATCAACCATCATCTGAGAAACCCCTGCTTCTTTGGGACCCGCCCTTCTGCCATCTGTCTGAAGACCTAACTGTTTGCGGATCGAGGACTGTACAGAATCACGATCCAACACTTCGCCTTCAATTTTAGACGTGTCAAGTGCTTCATTACTAAGTAGCGTAACGCGTAGTTCATTGATTTCGGCGGTAGAAATGGCCGCCAATGATCCGACAATGACGCCGGCATTCCGGTGAAATTCCCGCTCATAGTGGGTAAACTTTGTTTCGTCAAACGTAAACCGGGGCCAGTCCGGTAACTGCCAGATCCATTTCATGCATTATTGCGCTGCCTTCTATAGCTCAATATTAAGAATAAAATGAGTTATAGAAAAGAAAGCTATAACTCATTTTTTAGCATCAATCGGTTTTTTATGATGTCCATATACAACGTAAAGGTTTTCGCAGGCCTTAAAATACGCTTATTTTACAGGAGCAGATGCAACATTGTTGTGTTGTTTGGGGAAATTTCTCCGGCCAGCGCACAGGAAAACCAGTTTTCTCCGGCGCTCATGCGGGAAGAT
>NZ_MORL01000239.1 GCF_001870735.1 Arsenicibacter rosenii
TGGCCCAGCAGTATGGTCCGGAAGTGAAGTTTAGTCAGGCTGTCCAAAATCGGTTTGGCGTTGCGGATAAACTCCTGCACCACGGCAGCGCTGTCACCGCCGGATTGTGCCATTGATCCGGCGCATGGCATCCAGATCAGAAAGGCGATGGTTATACTGAATAGAGTCCTGTTCATGCTGGAGAATGATTGCCGTTTTGAGTGAGTCGATCCGCCGGTGCAGCACCGACAGNACGGTGATGACCTCTTTCAGATCCGACACCACATCCTGTGATGGTGTGAGCAGCTGAACCGCAGTGGCCACCACAACGGCAGTGACCACCGACAGGATGATTTCCCGCAGCAGGTTGGTGGTGGTGCCGAATTTGGCGGTTGCTCCCTTCAGAAAGTTGATGATCAGTTGCAGGTAGTTCATTTTCCGGTGACACGGGTTTTCCAGTTTGGCAGTTCGAAATGCGGGCCATCCTTCTTTTTGAAATTGCCTCCCCAGACAGTTTCAGGCATTAATTGGGCAAACTGCGCAAACAGGCGGACATCCCAGTCAACGTCGCCGTTGGGGTATTTGAAGGCCACATCGAGCGC
>NZ_MORL01000024.1 GCF_001870735.1 Arsenicibacter rosenii
TCGTGTCCGGATTTTTAGGACCATATCAATTGTCTTGAGCTAACCTTTTGAACCCATTAGCACTGGTTGATTTGACAGGCTCAATGATAGGGACAATTTTACTTGTACGAGCGAAAACAGGTGCTAATTCGTGTAGGGCAAGCAGCTCAAATTGTCGGCCGCGTAGATATGGAAAATACATAGTCTGTTATGTGTAAGGGTGTGACTGTAAGCTTTGGGCGAGTTTACAGCATTGAACTTTTGTTAAATTTCTTTCTAAGAACAGTATTTTTAAGCTATAATTTACAGATTCGATGAGATTTATTTGATATTGACATAGTTGCCTTGTTCGGAGGGCATTTATAAAATAGGTTTGTACTTGATCTGTACTTAGTTCCTTAAACAGGGACAGGCACTCTGTAAATATCTTAGTGTTAGGCACTTGTGGAGTGTAGCCAAAGTGAGTATTGACTATATCTATATATTCGTTTTTTCTGAGTGCCGAAAAAATGTTCTCAATGTTAAACCTATGGATATTGGAAATAGCATCTCGCTCCGTTTCGATATTGTTGTTGCCGCTCAGTACTAGTATTCCCACTGCATCATCAACGATACCTTTAATCTTTTCTATATTCCTTTCGTGAGTAACAACATAGACTTTGTCAAACATCGATTGGTATGATTGCAGTTGCACGGGAAGCCTCTCCAGATTATCTAACTCTGTTTTAATTTCATAAGCAGTAGTTGTACCATTTACAATTAACACGTCTAGCTGCGATTGTACAGCACTAAATTCAGTAAATAGCTTGGCTTCACTTATGTGATGTTTGTTTATAAGTAGCTCATTAGCAATTGTATTTTTGTATATGTATTCTGATCTATAGTTTTTAGCTAGGTGGTTATAGATTTCAGATAATATCTGTTCAAGTGTATATTCTGCGGTAAAATACTTTTCTAGCTGAGAGATTTTTAACAGTTCAATTAACTTACTGTTGAATGTACCGTCTAGGCAACTTTTTACAAAAGAAGCAGTATAAAGAGTAGAGAGGAAATAGTTATGGCGTGATTCAACAGTTAAACACATGGTCTTTTTTCATGCATTATTATTATAGTTATATCTTTGCTTTGTATAGTTATATTTTGGCGGGGTCTATAATCGTGAAATAACTACAAAATTAATTTAAGAACAATATAGGAAAAATAAAAAAAATTTATACTAATGAAAGCTTTTAGAATGTGTTTGGGAATTTCTTACGCCTTATAAATCAATGCGTTGTAGCATAATTTGAATATTAACCAGCGTCAACCAATTCACTGAAGACGATACAGTATGTTCATAATCCTTGACCGTTCTTCTGAAATAATTCGTCCAGGCAATTGCCCTTTCCACTACCGCACGGGCGGCCCCGCCATCGCTTAGCCACAGGAACAAATCCCCCAACGTCTTATACACCCTTTCGGGAGTAAAGCCTTCCTAATCGAAGAAGTGGTCTATTGATACATACTGTCGCTTGTTGAGTCCGTAAGCCACGATACCGAGTCCTTCGACCGCTTGCCCTGAAAAAGCTTATACAAGTCTTCAACGAATAGGGAAATTGGTAATGGCATAATGTTTTGAATGGTAAGATGACGATGGACTGTACTCAAAAAATAACTGTTTTCGCCGATACACTTTTAAGCGTCCGAAAATGGCCGTTATGGCCTGAAAACGGGCCTTTGTCTGCATATACTTTTTTCGGTACACTTTCCGTAAGCTCAGACCGAGAAGGCATGTGCTTGTGGTCAGGGCCATAAGCATCGGATCAAAAGGATGATAGGGGGGGGTGAATACCCGTTCAGATAGTATGGGCAATGTTGGTAAAACGGGATAGGGAGATCCACTTTATCTTCATCATACACTCTTTGGCCTTCTATTTGTCTTCCAGATCAGCATTTTTCTGAAAGTACTTCATAACCAACGCCCCTGCCGATCCGGATGCGGCAAGCTTTAGCATGCTATCAATTTTCTCAAGCTGCACATCCGAAAGCCAAACACAGCTCGCAGGCAGAACAATAGACAGAAAACGGACAAAGGCAAAAATGGCACTAAGTCCGGAAAGCAAATACAATCCCCATACCATCAGGGAATTAAGTGTATTTTTAAGGGTCTGTTTTCTGGTGTGTTGATTATACATCGGGTAAATCAATTGGCAGTATGGTCCTGTTTTTTAGGCGCTTTAAGTGATTGTCGGGCTGCTTTTTTCTGTTGAATACCCTGCGATAAGTGGCCATAAACATTGACTCTGATGTTTGTGGCCGTAAACCTATCACCTGATATTGGAAGAAAAATGGTATCATGGCAGTAGCTTAACAGAACAGACTTAAAACGACTCTAACGGATTTGATACTAAGTTGATACCGGAACCAGTGAGACCAAAAAAGCCCGCAAATCATTTATTTACAGTCCATTACTTCCAATTTTAGCGGTCCGGACGGATCACAATCTGGCCTCAACCCTACCCTTCCGAAGGAAATCATCCAGATCCGAGCGCAGGATCCTGACAAATACATCATTATCCTTATGCCCCGTTTTAATGCGCGTTGCTGCTATCCAGCCTCTGTTTACGTAGTTCTTTACCGTCGACACTGATACGGACAGATATTTTGCAGCATCCTCATACGTCATCGGGCGGTCCTCCTCCATCTTCGTCCTCAGAAGCTGTAACATGGTTGACGTACCTTCAAGGGTTATGATAAGCTTCTTTAGAATGGCTTCATCGATGGCAATCAGCATGGTTAGTCATAGTTTATGCATATTTACGCTACCCTTTTTAAGCCAAGCATCTATATCGCCTTTAATGTACCAGATCTCTGCTTCTTTTCGAATATGAGGCATATTCTTAGCCTCACGACAATAACGGATTGATCTTGGTGTTTTTTTTAGGTGCCTGCAAGCATCTTCCTCTGACATGAGCGTCTTAGCGTCCATTTCCTCACGAAGTTGCTTTTCTCTGTTCCGTGCATGGCGCAACTCAATGGTTGCTTCATGTAACATGCTTTGGTACTCATTGAAGAGATCGGATAACACTTTGAATGTATCCATGGCTTCTCTGGCTTTAACCGGCCACATATCATATTGGCGGCACTAACTATGCCAGAATCTTTTATGAGGCGGGGAGTAGGATATAACTAGGAAGATCAGCCATTTTCGGCCGTTTATGTTGTTTTCAGACAAAACGGCCGAAATATTGATGTAATTTCAGTTATACAACTGAATATCAACTGAATTGATATTCACATTCATTAGCCAGATTATCATCCTCAACGGTCTGTTTTAAGCCAAAGCTGATATCGGTGAGACCGAGGGCACGTATTTAGGGGTGTCGTGGATACCGACACCATATATATCCGAAGCGAGTATGCTTCGAATAATAAGTGATTTGAATCAGAGTGTGACAATCTGCCTATTCATATAAACTGTATTCAAAGTCGCTAGCCACCCAGCTCCTCTATTCTTTTATCGAAGGACCTTATCACTTCATCACGGAGTTCTTTCAGGCGTTCTATTGTTACAACCGAGTCTATCTTTTCTCCGGTACCCGTTCCCGTTAATACATGCCATGCATCAAGGTCCGGATAAGCCTGCCAGATAGCGGCAAATTTGTCGACACCCATTGCTTTTACCCTGCCATACAAGATTTGCTGAAGCGTATCGTACTGTATACCCGTATCCCTTGACGCCTGGGCAATTGTAATCCGGTTTTTGAGCATGTAAGCGTAGAGTCGTTCAGCAATTGTTGAGGCAGCCATCAGTGTTTTAATTTTATAACACAAATGTATAAAACCTATGATTATATACAGTACAAATACCTATAATACACCGTATTTATACTAAAAATAAACAGCTATTCCATTTGTAGATTACTGTTTATTTACCGTAATTTGTTCAAATATTAAGCAGAAAAGGTATATAGTACTGTAGAGTTGCCTACCGAATGGTATGCTTAAAATGCAAACAAAACCCCGTACTGAGCAAGTTTGGCGACTGGCAGTACGGGGCCTGAGCTAACAATAAACTTTTCAGTTCCAATGTCAACAAGTCAAAACTACTTGGGGAAAGGGGGAAATGCAACCTTTTCCGGCCAAAAGGCCACAAAAGCCCGTTCAATGAATCCAAATCAGGATGAACGGCATGATCCGGCAACTGCTACATTGCCGCCCAGGCTACGCAGCTTAGAAGTCAACATCACCTTCTCTTTACAGGCCGATACACATGGTTCTTCTGAATTCAGTGTACTAAATGAAGCACTGGGCCACTATTCCAGCCACTTGGTTGATCTGATCATAACAAATGCAGAACGCGGTAATAAAGAGTACGTCCGGCAGCTGCGATCGCAATATGACCAGCTGGATGGCATACTTTCTGAGCTGATGTTTACGCTTTGTAATGACGAAAACGAGCGGGTAGCCCGGTTTAATCAGAAAGGAGGGTTAGCACGATGAATATCGATCTGAGTGTACGAACCGGCAACCAATTTCACCAGCTGTACTTTGCCCTAGTAGAACAACGGCAGGCTATGCTACGTGAAGCAGTGAAGCAATTAGGGCCTTACGATGATTGCCTTGAGCAGTTTGCCACATATATACAGGATGTCGAAGTAATTGATGATCTATTGAACAACATGGTCACCGCACTAAACTTCGCAGTTTCAAATGAGCAAAAAGGAGGTGATGGATTTAATGCTAATGATTGCCAAATGAACGAATGGTCTGCGCTCGTGAGTGAGGTTAAAGGTAACTTCAGCCAAACCAGCCAGCCGGCCTCAGCCATGCAGAAAGGAGGGCAGAAAAGTGAATAATGCTAAGTTTACCGGCTGGTTTGATATGGAGATCGACTGCCGCCCTGGCCAAACCCCGAATGGTAAATCTCAGGCCATGATTTTACTCAATGCTCTGTTTAACTACCGTGATCAGTTACTGGCTGCGATCGAAAATAAGCTGACATTCTGTGCGAATCCGGATGATGATACCGATGAGAAGCCATCGGTGTTTCTGAAAGCGATTGAGCAGCTTAACCCTCTTAAGGAAAGCCTGCATGAGCATGAGGGGATCGGTGAGAAGCTGGCAGAATTAAGCTGGATCAACGCACAAATCAACTTTGTGACTGACCAAATGTATTGGGAGCTCAAAGCTGCCTTAGAAAAGAAAGGAGGGCAGGATTAATGTGCACCAACGTTGCTACCATAAAGTTTACTCTGCCTTCTGATACACTGGCGCCACGGATTCCCAAAGGAGCTGAGCTACGCGGCCTGCCACTGGCTCTATCTACTTTGAGGAACAGCTTAACCCCTCGCCGGATCTACATCATAAAGGAAACCTCGGGAAATTACTGCATTGGCCGGCTCACGCATATAACGGCCGATGGCATAGAAATCACTCCCGATAATCCGGAGCTCAAAGCCGCCGGCTGCCGCCTGTTTCATTGGGATCAGCTATCGGAAGTATACCTGGTTAAATCCGGATCCTGGGAGTTGTAACCATGGCAGAAAAGCAAGAAATCCGAAAGCCGGTGGCCAATTTAGTCACCCGCTTCCGGGAGCCATATTCCGTACAGATTGAAATTGTCGACGAGAGCATGGTTCCGGATTTTCCGGTTGGCAGTATCGTTTACTGCTCCCCTATTAACCCTCATCGATTGAAAGAAGGGAAAGCATACGTCTTTGAAACCATGCACGGATTCCGGCTGGCGACATATGAATACCAGCATAAACGACTGATCCACCTCTCCTGCCTTAACAAAGCATACAGTTTTATAGAACCAATCCGAAGAGATCAGATGCTGAGGGTTTATAAGGTTGATCTTGTTGCCAGCAGAATGGAATATTAGGTTTTCGTGAGTAGCATTAGTTGTTACTCACGAATTCACATAATAGCGGATATAGAATCGCTGGTGAGTAGCTCCGGCCAGCTTATTAGTTGAAGGAAACAACATGAACAATATCACATACCGCTTTGAATTAGCCAGCCGTCCCAACCGTGACGGGCTCCATGTTATTTACCTGCGGATTACAGCAAACCGGAAGCATAAGCGTATCAAAACGCCGGTGGCTGTCAAAACCGCTGACTTCAATCCGTTCCCAAAGATAGTACCAAATCGCACACCGCAATGGATAAAAGGCGTGGGCCCGGCTGTTACGCAACAGAACGAACTGTTATACGGCGTCTGGAATAATGCCGTAAAGCAGCATGCTGAACTGGTAAAGGCAGGCGGAACGGAGACTGCTGAAACATTGGTAAACCATATCAAGCAGCCACCGTCGACGATCACTGTGGGCGTGTTTGCGGATCAGTTTTTAGAACTGGTGCAGCGCCACAGCATCGGGTATGAGAAGCAGGTCAAATCCAAGGTGAAGGCATTTGTGGCATGGATCGGACGAGAGGCACCCCTGAAAAATATCAGCCTGGATTTGTTACAGCGCTATGAGCTTTACCTGAACCAACAGGGGGTAAGCAAGACCAATCAGCATTATCACTTTTCCCGTATCAAGCGCATGACCAATGAGGCCATCCGTCTTGAGCTTCTGGAAAAGGATCCTTTTCTGCACTTTGAAATGCCGCCGGATAAGCCACAGCCAAGGCTGAAGCTGACGGATGCCCAGATACAGGCGATCGAGAATCTGGATCTGGGGAAAGGCCGGAAACGAACGGATGCAAAGGGGAGGAAATATGAACTGGGAGAATGGGTACCAGTTGCCAGGTCATTGTACCTGTTCAGCTTTTACAATGGGGGGATCCGTGCTTCGGATATTATCCAGCTGAGGTACTGTAACATTGTCGACGGCCGCTGTGAATACCAGATGAATAAGACCAGCAAGCTAATGTCATCAAAGCTGTCAGCAAAGTCAAAAGAGATCCTGAAACAGTTTCACCGTTCCGGAGCGCCGGCTTATGGCTTTCTGTTCGCCCTGCTGAGCGATGAGGCACCCTATGCCAAACAGGTGACCTATGATGAAAAGAAGCGCATGCCACGGGCAATACAGGTGCAGCTGGATAATGACGTGAGCAGCATTCTGGTCATGATCAACAGGGCCCTGAAAGACATAGCGAAACTCGCCGGCATTGAAGAGCGGCTTACCTTCCATACGGCCCGTCACAGTTTTGCCGATAAAGCCAGACGTAAGATGAAGGAGTCGAAGAACGTGAGCATCGATGATATCCGGAATGCCCTGGGCCATACACGTCTGGACACAACTCAACGGTACCTCAACAGCTTTGACAGGGAAGGCCTTGACAGTGCCATGGATGCCATCTTTGATGACTAACCCTTAACCCTGAGTCTAGCACGTTACTGTGTTTAGATACGTTTGGTCGTCAATTCTATACAGCAGATATAGACTGAAACTACCCCGACCAAAGGCCAATATATATTTGTTCAGTTCTGGAAATAGGTAGATTCGGCAAATATTATCTTCAATCAGTCAGTTAAAACAGGTAATGACCACAGCCACAATCCCGAATAAAAACTTTGGTTTTCTTATTATCATGAGTCCAGTATTTAGAACCAGGTTGAACATATACAAGATTCATAAGGTCATTCCAGTCATTTGAGGTCATCTTTAGGCTAGGCTGAATAGACAGCTGCCTCAGCCATTCATCAAAAGTGTTGACAAACAGCTCAAATTTGCCCCAATCAATATTATTACTGCCCATAAGTTGGTTTAGAACATTTACAGTAACCTCCTTATGCTGTACTCTTACCAGTGGATCATTCATTCTCTTTTTGTGAATAGCCTTTACCAATATTTGCTCCCGATGTTTTTCGACCATTTCCATAAATGGAATAACTGCTTTAGCTAATTCATCTGTATAACGCGAATATTCTGTACGAGTAACCTCAGACACTTGAAATTCTTCAGTATTTATCACTTCATCTAATTTCCTGTTCATCTGATCCCATCCTGGAATGCAGGATTTAAGATTGGAGAGCATTTTTATATACTCAACCGGCCATTCCCCAAAGTATTTCCTAGGGTATTGTTTAAAGGCTTTTACAGCATTACGAAATTTATTGTAATCCTTTAAGATATTGGGTGTACAACAAAACTCATATCCATTTATATAGGTGCCGATTAACTGCTCATCCTTTACGGATTCAGGTAATATCCTGCCATCCGACAGCATATACCAGATATTTATATCACAGATTATTGGTGTATTGGTGCTCATCACTGTTATTAGTCTTTAATCAAGTCGACTAAACTTCAACTTGATTGAATAATTATAAGCAAAGTTATGTCAAAAGTCAAAACAACGCTATTATCTGTAACATGTATACATCCTAAAAAATAACCCAAGAACTTATTAAAAAGAAAAGTTACTGATAATCAATCTATTAAAAAACATAAAACAAAAAAATCCCTTTTAGCTTGTGTATACAATATTATTTTTTTAATTTTGTATACATCAAACAAAGGCGATATGTTAAATACATTAGCAACCAATATTACCCGTGCTAGACAGCAGCTGGGGTTGACAATGGAGGAACTGGCGACGAAGGTGGGAATATCTAAGCAAGCAATAAGCCATTATGAAAATGGAGTGAGGCACCCTGATAGCACTACACTTTCATCTATTGCTAAAGTATTAGATAAAACTATAGATTACTTTTTCACTGCTCATAAGGTATCATTCCAGCTTAATAACGTAAACTATCGGGAAGGAATGGCTTTATCATTGCATCAGCGAGCTACAGTTGAGGAATTGGCAAATAACGCTCTGTCAGGATATATGGAGCTCGAAGCTCTTGCTAAAGAGAACAAGCCTTTCGAGAATCCTTTGAAAGATACTGCCCCTATTCAAACAGAACGCGATGCCGAAAAGGCCGCCACACTGCTTCGTAAACGATGGAAACTCGGCGAAGGGCCACTACACAATCTGGTCGATACGCTTGAAAAGAAAGGAGTTCGTATTATAAAAGTGAAATTTGGCTATCTCTACACTCACGAAGGTCTTTCTGGCTGGGCTGATGATAATAAATTCCCCGTTATCGTCCTCAACGACCGACCTCAGGACGTTTGTCGGGTCCGTTTCACCTTGCTGCATGAATTGGGCCATCTGCTTCTGATAATGGCCGAAGGGCTAACAATTGACATGGTAGAAAAGCTTTGTAATGTGTTTGCTGGCGAGATACTATTACCTAACGACATCTTGGTTGCTGAGTTTGGCCGTAACCGTACTGCTATTTCAATGATCGAACTTCTACGGATTAAGCAGCTCTACGGCATTTCGGTTCATGCTATTATGGTGGGCGCCCGACGAGCAAACCTAATTACCTTTGAAGCCTATCAAAGGTGGAAGGCCAGTGATCAGGATTATGAGTCCGGTTATTACTTGGGCGAAGAAGAACCGCAGCGTTTTCTACAAATGCTATACCGCTGCTTAAGTGAAAATAAAATTGGCTTTGATAAGGCAGCTCAATTAGCTGGTCGTAGTGAAGCCGAATTCCGCAACATTTACATTCAAAAACTAGTGTGAGATGAAGACTTTAGTAGTAACTGAGGTTGATTTACCGGTCAAGCTGCAGCGCTTTGGCATTCTTTCTTTTTTGAATACTAAGAGTGTCCAGTTTTATATCCCAGACTGGTGTTACGAGGCACAAAAAAATCGCAGCGATCTATCAAATGCTGATCTTTCTCTGGCAAAGCGGATGGTAGATGAGGGAAGTCTAAAGGTGGTTTCGCTGAGTAGCGAGCAAGTAGCCAATGTGATGAGATTAATGGCTGAGCAATGTTCTATTTTCTGCGTCCATTCGGTTGTGGCTGTGGTGTTTGCTAAAACGATGGGGTACACGCTCGTTAGTGAGAATCAGTTACTTCGGGTGGTTGCATTCCAGCAATTAGGGGTGTCGATTTCCCAGTACGAAAGTGTTGCGGCTGGGCTATTACAAGAAATCATTAGTCAAGGCATTAATCTTAAAATTGAACTCCTTCACGAGTTGGTTTAAAAAAAAATAACCAGGCGGAGACCACCCGGCTTGGAAAATTACCGAAGAAACGCGGAGCTTAGCGAGCTTCCCGGTAACAGAGAAATTGGACACTTCAAAGTTACTATCTTCCTTGATAAAATCCAAGTTTAGCTGTGGCTTAAACTATTGAACGGCCCTTTATCCGTTTGGTAGTGCCTGCATTGTTTCACTAACGTAAGTTGACGCTAAAAGAAAATTTGTAGCAATGGCTACGTGCCATTATCGACACCAGGTACTGCCTGGTGCGACAGTAGTTTCTTTATTCAACTTAAATGTTTACGACAATGTCGCAGACTAACAATGCCTTGGCTCAGCGTGAGCCGCAAGCGCCTTTTTTAGAATACATCGTTGAAGGAAAGCCCTTTACCACAAAAGAGCAGTACGTAACAGGCCGCCAGATTAAAATCGGAGCCGGTATTCCCATCGACACCGAACTCTTTCTTTCGGTAGCAAAGCCGTGGGTCGATGAGCCGATCGAAAACGATACCCGTGTGAATCTGGCAAGACCAGAAATCGAATATTTCTACGTCAAAAAGAAGCTGGAGTTGGCAATCAATGGGGTGGACTACCGTTGGTTCAAACAGTATATCTCGCTCGACGAGCTGAAGGAACTGGGCCAGATTGACGAGGAGGATGAAGTGTACCTGAAGATTGCCCCCCCGTTTGAAGACGAGTTAATCCGCCAGGGCGTGATTGTGAACCTTGCTCGCCCTAGTAAGGAAGAATTCTACGCTAAAGGACCGGCTCAGTATACGTTGATCGTGAACGCAACGCCCAAGCATTGGACGCAGAAAACGATTTCGTACGAACAGGTGATCGTGCTGGCCTTCGGGGCTTACACTCCTTCGGATGAGAAAGAGTATACGGTAGCATTCTCGAAAGGTCCAAAGCAAAACCCGAAGGGAACAATGGATGTCGGTAGCGTGGTAAAGGTTAAAAACGAAATGCAGTTCAATGCAAGCGCAACTGATAAGTCGTAGCCCAGACCTAAAGCGTCTCCGTGACGAGGGATATGAGATTGAGGTAAAAGGACCGTATTTGCTCGTACACCACATTCCCTACTTGAACGCGAACCAAGACCTCTGTTACGGAACGCTGGTAAGTTCACTTGACCTTAGCGGTTCAACGACCACACGGCCAAGTTACCACGTCATCTACTTTGCAGGCGAGTACCCGCATCGTGCCAACGGAAGTCGAATTACGGGAATCGAACACCAACAGTGCTTGCAAGAACTCTACCAAGGGGTAATTGTGCAGTACGCATTCTCTAACAAGCCGGCAGAGGGGTACGTCGACTACTACCAGAAGGTGTCGCGGTATGCCGATATAATTTCGGCCCCTGCTAAGGCGAAGTTCCCTGAAGCAACTGAGAAGACGCATAGAGTTGTAGCGACTGATGATGAAGATTCGCCCTTTCAGTATTTGGATACCAACTCGGGTCGAGCGAATATTTGCCAGTTAACGGCTAGATTTGAAGGCATGAAGATTGCGATTGTTGGTTTAGGCGGCACCGGGGCTTATGTTCTGGACCAGGTAGCCAAGACTCCAGTGGCTCAAATTCACCTGTTTGACGGTGACGTCCTGCACACCCATAATGCCTTTCGATCGCCTGGGGCAATATCCCTAGAAGAGTTGAGCGTAGAACCGATGAAGGTAGTGTATTACCGTGAGGTATACTCGAAGATGCACAAAGGCATTGTAGCTCACACAGCTTACGTTACGGCCGAAAATCTTGACGCGCTTGACGCCATGGATTTTGTGTTCATCTGTCTGGATCGTAATGACGCTCGTGGGCTAATTGCCAGCCATATTCGGCAGCGAGGCCAATCGTTTATTGATGTTGGTCTTGGGGTTAACCTGGTAGATGGGAAGCTAACAGGAATGGTGCGGGTGACAGCATCTACACCGGTTCAGAATGACCATCTGCATAAGCGTCTGCCTGTCGGAGAGCAGGGGAAAAACGAGTACGACGCCAACATTCAGATTGCTGATTTAAATGCGCTAAATGCACAATTTGCAGTGCTTAGGTGGAAAAAGCTTTGCGGCTTTTACCATGATCTGGAAAGTGAGCACAATGTACTGTACTCAATCAACAATTCGGAACTATACAATGAAGACCAAGTCCCTGCGGCACAGCTTCGTTAAGTATATTCCCGAAACGCTGGAAGACGGAGTGCTTTATATCTCCATTGACTATTGTACAGCCGCACATAAATGCGTGTGCGGCTGTGGCAATAAAGTCATTACGCCAATAACGCCTACTGATTGGGAACTTACTTTTAATGGGGAAGCTATTACACTAAGTCCATCTATCGGCAATTGGAGTTTCGACTGTCAATCACATTATTGGGTAAAGAATAGTGAGATACAATGGGCTGGAAAATGGTCTCGATATGAAATTGATGAAGGACGTCGAAATGATCAAATTAAAAAGCAGATACACTTCAGTAAAGTGGATAATTTAGCAGATGTCTCTGCCGAAAATGAAAAGAACATAACTAGGCAAGGCCACAGTCAAGGCTTCTGGCGAAAGCTCTTTCAAAGATTTGGGTTTTAAATTGAGCAGGGGTCACTGTACAAGAGCAATCGGTATTATCACACTTTTGTATACAAAGTCAGGGGGATTACAACTGAAAATTGCAATCCCCCTGCTTTACTTTGTGGGTGTGACAGGATTCGAACCTGCTAAGTCCGTAGACTCCAGATTTACAGTCTGGCCCAACCCTCCTGCGTTGGCGCACACCCGAACTAAGTGGTAACCCTGGTCAGATTCGAACTGACACTATCCAGATCCTAAATCTGGTGCCTCTTCCGGTTGGGCTACAGGGCTATAAAAAAGACTCTCAGCAATACCGAAAGTCCTTTATAATTCCCGCTAAAGAGTATTAATTAAAGACTTTCACCGTCTGAATTTCTTCAGTACGAGGTAATAATTCAGATGATATTTGTCAATATTCTTCATACTATTCAAGCCAGTTATTTTATTCAATTCTCCAGAAATAGTACATAGTTTTCCCGGCTCATATTCCGGGAAATATGTAATTATATTTTAATAAAAGCGGAGGTAGCAGGATCGCACGGGCGACCCCGTCGAACCTACAAGGGCCTTTCGCCCATGGCAGTTTTCAAGACTGCTGCCTTACCCGTTAGGCAGGCTATATCTCCGTATTCTATTCGTGCCGATCCGATAAGGCAGCAAATAACTACCTTAAAGTCAACACATAAGAGTCCCGTCGGGGAGTCGAACCCCGCCATACCTGTTTTGCAGACAGGCCCCAAACCGCATGAGTTACGGGACATTCAGGCAATAAAAAAGGGCCTCCCGGATGTACCAAGAGGCCCTTTTAATGAAATAAGTTTTCTATATACTTATTGCACATAAGCCCCTTGTCCTGCCTGTCAGCAGCGAACACGAATAGAGACAATATGTGCAGAGTGTTTTCATGCCGCAAATGTAAATCTAATTATAAATCACTTCCAAATATTTTCTGAAAATTTCCGGAAATATATTTTAAATAATTTGAAGATATTAATTACCTGTTTTGTTATTGGCTAACCCATCAGCCTTTTAGCTTTATCTCAATAGCCGGATTCACCTTCAGCAGTTCGCGGATAAAGCCAGCCTTGTCTTTGGGAGAGACCAGTACAAAATCGAACCGGTTGTAACGGATCTCAAGCCGGTCCAGCGACGTGGCCGGAGCTCCCAGCGGATTTCGGGTCTGCGTGACACTGCGGATTGATCCGATGTCGATGGTCTGATTAATAAAGAAGCTGCATTTTACCCGCAGTACGCTTCCCTCCAGCTGATACCAGGTTGTCAGAAACATATGGACGATAAATGCCGATACGGCTATAATTACAGCAATACCGCTCCAGTTACGGTCATAGGCAAACGAGATCAGCATCCCGCCGTTGATCAACGCCAGCGGAATGACTAATTCAGGACCTGGTTTTGAATAGAATCGTATCATATCATAATGTTTGGTTATACAGAGTGTTAATAACATATCCGGCAGGGTAAATAGCCGGATCCTGCAGCCTGCGCACGGGATACCCTGCTAACAGCCGACCGGCACCGGTTGAGGCCATGGCACATGTGGCCGTGATAAGCATACGCACTCCGGCTTTCACAGATCAGTACATAGCTTACGGCAGGCTCGGCCCGCTTAGGCTTTTTCCGGTGAAAGCGCCCGGAAGGGGCCTGAGTCGACAGGACCAGCAGCGGGCTTAACAGCAAGGCAAGGAGTGTGGCTCTCATACAGCAGGTTTAGTTGAGGTGTCAGGGTAGACTATCCCTCAAATATAATGTCTTACACAGGTAACTTTATTAATGTTTATTGGTATTTAGTGCTACTTGTTCTTTATTTGTTACAAATAAGCCATATTCATAAACAACTAGTTACCCTGCCATTTGATGAAACAACTGTTCCTCTGCCTTTTCCTGTTGATTTCGTTCTCCGTCCGCGCTCAGATTACCCTCACTACGCTTAAAACCGGCAATTGGAATGACCCTGCCGTCTGGTCCTGCGGCCGCATGCCGATGGCCGCTGATGCCGTGCAGCTGCTGCACACAATCACTATCCCGGCCGGCGTAACGGCAACCGCCTATACGCTCAGCTACGGTACCGGTAGCCGGCTCCTGTTTGCCGGTAGTGCTTCAGCACTTGTCTTTGCGCCGGCCAATCCGGCTATTGCGGCCATTATCCCCACGCGCGACGATCATCTGGCCATGGGTAACCCGTCGGCGGCCGTCAGCAGCACGCAGAGCGAGAATAATTACCTTATCCGCCGGCCGACCTACGCCGTCTCCTACAACCGTGCACGGGCAACGGCTAACTGGGCGTCGTGGCACCTGTCATCAGCTTGGAAAGGAGGTGTAGTCCGTTACTCCGGAAACTTCATTACCGATACCTCGCTGCCGTCAGGTTGGTATCAGGTCCGTCACTCCGATTATACGAATTCTGGTTTTGACCGCGGACACCTCTGCCCCTCCGACGACCGTGACAGTACGGTTGAAGAAAACCGAAGCACCTTCCTGTTGACCAACATCGTGCCCCAGTCGCCGGTCCACAATCAGCAGGCATGGCGGCTGCTGGAAGATTACTGCCGTGATCTGGTAGAGCAGGGTAACGAGCTTTACATTACGGCCGGTGTTTCGGGTACGGGCGGCATCGGCGCCAACGGCGCGGCCACTACCGTTGGATCAGGCAGGGTCACAGTTCCGGAAGTACTCTGGAAAGTGATACTGGTGTTGCCCGTGGGTCAGGATGATGTTTGCAGGGTTAATACAGCCACTCGGGTTATTGCGGTCTGGATGCCGAATCAGCAGGCAGTTGGCTCACAGCCATGGACGAATTTCCGCACGTCGGTCGATGCCATTGAGAATGCAACAGGCCTTGACTTTTTCAGCAACCTATCTCAGCCGGTACAGGCAGTCATAGAAAGTACGGTCGACATGCAGAAAGTGGCGGAGGTGTTCCTGTATCCGGCGTTCTGAAAAAATGAAATAGTTAAGGGATTCCTTACGCAAAAGAACAATCACCCCCTAGGGGTATAAAAAAACGGCATAGCACAGGGGGCAGAAGGTGTATCAGCCCCGTTCAGGCCGGTAATACATGACATACCGTATTGCCTGATTGAAGCTTCGGGGACTGTCCATATCGTAAAAAATTACAGTCAATGCCGGTTTTTCTCAGCAAAAAGACTATTTAACTGTAAACGAGCAGTTTATCGGTACAGAAAGGTGCAAAAAGCATATGTCTCTATAGAGCGATACAAAATCAGGCTTTTCGCTTGGCTTCAAATAACTTACTAAAAAAGGTAAGACCAGAAAATACAGTGATGGCAGGACGATTCTTCCGAATAAAACGGAACCGAGGCTATTTGATTAATCCGTTAGGCGGATTCGTTCGAAAAGGTTGCCACTTCACCTGCTTACAATGAGGTCTTCCTATATCCGGCGCTTAAAAGGTGCTAAAGAAGGTGCTAAGGTGTTTTTAGCACCTTTATGTCATAAATAGCGAACGGAGAGATTAAAGGCAAAACGAAGGTGCTAACTGCTAAAACCTATATAGGGGGCTTAGCAGTTAGCACCTTTATCATCCATGACTGCTTGCACACACATAAAAGCCATTCCAACTTGTAACAATATTTAAGTTAGCACCTTCACTTAGCAGGGTTTTAAAGTCAAAAAATTGATTATTTCCATATCACATGTACAGTCAGTCACAAAGCTAATGTTGACAAAAGCTAACACATAAGTCATTTTTCGCAGCAAAGGATAGCATTAGAGTTTTGTACACCAAAATGTACACCAAACGAAAAAGGGGTTACAGTTTTTAGCTGTAACCCCTTGATTTTCACTTGTGGGAGTTGAGGGATTCGAACCCCCGACCCTCTGCTTGTAAGGCAGATGCTCTGAACCAACTGAGCTAAACTCCCTTTTTTGTCCCGTCCCGTTGTCGTCGTTTGGGAATGCAAATATAGGGGGTGAAATGGCCGTTTTGCAAGTCTTTGCTTAAAAAAAAATCAATTATTTTTCCTCAAACCAAACAAGCCGCTCATGTTCAAATGGTTATATGCGAAAAAAAATTTTCACATTTACCCACCTTATTCAAAGTTGATGTAAATCGTGACACCGTGGGTTGTCAGTTTACGGATACCCAGAGAGGCCGTATTGTTCGTCGGACGGAACATGTTCGGGATACCGTGCGAAAAACGAATCTCCGGCGAGAACTTGAAGTACTCAAAAAACTGCTCAAACCCGATACCATACTCTACCGTAAAGTCGGTGGTATTGGTGCTGAGCCGTGTTGACCCGAAGGCTTCTTTTTTCCGCACGTTGGTTTCGATCGCAAACGAACCGCCCGCCAGCAGATACATCCGCGTGTTGTTGCGGCGCTGTGACTTGTACTTGATCAGCAACGGAATATCAAGCCATGCCGACTCCCGGGTCTCCGAACGGGACGTCCCTCCGGGGTAATCGTACTTTACTTCCCGGCTGTAGAGCGAAATCGATGGCGTCGTCCGGATATCAAAGGCATCCGTCAGATAAGCATTCGTCACGAAACCGACCCGGAACGATGTCTTGTTGGGCGAATAAATCCGGCTGGCCGAGTCGGCCGTTACAAAGGCATTGCTGTATTTAATGTTGAACCGCGTAACGGGAGCCGCGAAGAAAAAGCCATAATGAATGATTTTGTCGTCGTAATGCTCCAGATGCTTACGTGTATATGCATATCCCTGCGCATGCAGGTCTGTGCTCAGCACAAGAGCAAACAGGGCTCCTAAGAGGATTTTTGTCCGATGTAAATAGAGGCGATGCCGAACGTAAGAGGTATCCATTTTGTGTTTGTAAACCCGGCTGCTTTAAAAATGCCCAGAAAATCGGGGCCATCAGGAAACGCCTGTACCGATTCCGGCAGATAGCTGTATGCCGATGAATCTTTACTGATCATTCGCCCGATGAGCGGCAGAATCGTATTTGAATAAAAGCCGTATAACTGTTTGAACGGAAACGAACGGGGCTTTGAAAACTCCAGCACGACACACACACCACCCGGCCGCGTTACCCGATGCATATCCGTCAGGCCTTTCAACAGATTTTCGAAATTCCGTACCCCAAAAGAAACGATGACAGCATCGAATACATTGTCTTCAAACAATAATCGTTCGGAATCGCCCATCCGCATTTCGATGATGCTGTCGACGCCGCGTTTCTTCATTTTTTCCCGGCCTACGGCCAGCATCCCCTCCGAAATGTCGACACCAACGATTTTTTCGGGTTTCAGCGCCAGCGCTTCCAGCGCAAAATCACCGGTTCCGGTGGCAATGTCGAGGATTTTTTTCGGAGCAAACGGCCGTAAATAGCGGATCGCCTTTTTACGCCAGTAGATATCGACACCCGCACTAAGCACGTGGTTCAGCAAATCGTATTTCGGCGAAATGTTATCAAACATTTCTGCTACCTGCTCCCGTTTCGAAGTAGCTTTATCTTTATAGGGTACAACAGACATAATACATTGATGAATTAGCGATTGAGTGATTGCGCGAACGGCACTATTCACACAATCACTCAATCGCTCAATCGCTAATTGTTAGCAAAGTTACGACGATAACCGTGCGTTTCAGCATAAAGTTTTGGGGTTGCTTCCGGATTGCTTAGATTTCTGTTTCAAAGCCGGAAGCCCGTATTTTCTCAACAACTTAACCCGACGTGTCATGAACCCGTTTTTGCTTTCTTCGCTCCTGCTGTTTTCGTTTTCGCCGCCGAAAAAAGTGCAGAAACTTCATCAGCGCATCCTGACCCTGGATACGCATGCCGATGCCCCCATCAACATGATGAAACCAGGCTTCGACGTCGGGAAAGCCCATGATGTGAAAGCCGACGGCACCCAGATCGACTTTCCGCGCATGAAGCGCGGCGGCATGGATGCTATGTTTTTTGCCGTTTATCTGGCGCAGGGGCCACGAACGCCTGAAGGTCATGCCAGGGCAAAAGCCGATGCGCTGGCTATTTTTGACCGCATCCACAGCGCCCTGAAACAGTATCCGGAGCTGGCCGAGCTGGCAACGACGCCCGCCGATGCCTACCGTCTCGAAAAAGCCGGCAAACGGGCGGTATTCATCGGCATGGAAAACGGTTATCCGGTGGGTCAGGACCTGTCGCTGCTGAAAACCTATTACGATCTCGGTTGCCGCTACATTACCCTCTCCCACTTTGCCAACAACGTTATTTGTGACTCCGCTACCGACCCCGACGGGCCGTTGCACAACGGATTAAGCGCATTCGGCAAAGAAGTTGTCCGCGAAATGAACCGGTTGGGTATCCTTATTGATGTATCACACATTTCCGATAAATCCTTTTACGATGTACTGGCCCTGTCGAAAGCACCGGTGATTGCTTCTCACTCAAACGTGCGTGCGCTCTGCGACTTTCCCCGCAACATGACCGACGATATGATTAAGGCACTGGCGGCAAAAGGCGGAGTGATCCAGATGAATTTTGTGAGTGATTACCTGCGGAAGCCTTCCGAAGCTCACCGGCAGGCGCTTACCAAAATCCGGATGGCCAACGTAGGCCGGATCGATGCACCGGCACTGGAAGCCTGGCAGAAAGCCCGGACCGATTCGGTAAAAAAAGTCTATGCCCATGAGCGCGCTACCCTGAAAGACCTCGTTAATCACATCGACTATGTGGTTAAGCTGGCGGGAATCGACCATGTCGGGATCGGCAGCGACTTCGACGGCGGAGGCGGGGTTGTCGGTATGGAAGATGTCAGCGAAATAGAAAACCTGACAGCCGAGCTCGTCAGCCGTGGGTATTCCGAAAAAGACATTGCCAAAATCTGGGGCGGAAACCTGCTGCGCGTGCTGGGACAGGCGAAGAAAGAATAACCACCGGCCTGGCAGTAGCCGGATTTCCGTCTGAACTTTTACAACTGACGTCGAACTTACCTATGAACCGTTCCGAATTTCTGAAAACCTCGATTATTGCCGCCGGCAGTACGCTCGTTGGGGGCACCTTGTCGGCAGCACCCGGCATCATTACGCCATTTATTACCCGCCGGCCGCTTGCCAAATTCCGCACGGCCCTGATCGGCACCGGCTGGTGGGGCACCAATATTCTTCGCTGCGCCTTACAGGCCGGTGAATCAACCCTGGTTGCCCTCTGCGATGTCGACCAGCGGCAGCTAAAGAAATGCAGCGAAGAGGTGACCAAACTGACCAGTGATAAGCCAAAGCTCTACCGCGACTTCCGGGAGTTGCTGAATACCGAAAAACCGGATATTGTCATCGTTGCCACGCCCGACCACTGGCACCCGCTTATTGCCATTGCAGCTATGCAGGTGGGCGCTCACGTGTACGTAGAAAAACCCATTGGCCACACCATCAACGAAGGCAAAGCGATGGTAGCAACCGCCCGGAAATACGACCGGATTTGTCAGGTCGGCACGCACCGCCGCGTATCACCGCATAACGTGTCGGGAATGGAATTTTTACGGTCCGGCAAGGCCGGTAAAATCGGTATGGTCCGGGCATTCGTCCATTATGGTGGCGGCCCCGGCCAGCTGACGCCCGACGAAGAAATCCCGGAGGGCCTCGACTGGAACATGTGGTGCGGCCCTGCCCCGCTGCGCAACTACAACCGTACGATCACCCCGCGCGGCTTCCGCAATTACCTCGACTATGCCAACGGTACCCTCGGCGACTGGGGCATTCACTGGATGGATCAGATTCTGTGGTGGACCGAAGAAAAACACCCGCGCAAGGTATTTTCGGGCGGTGGCCGCGCTATCCGCCGCGACAATACCGACGCTCCCGATCATCAGATTGCTACCTTTGAGTTTGAAAGTTTTACGGCCGTGTGGGAACACCGCCAGTTTGCCGGTAACAATGCCGAGAAAACGCATCCGCAACAGGCTGTTGGCGCTTATTTCTACGGCACAGAGGGAACCTTTCATCAAGGCTGGCTCGACGGCTGGACCTTTTACCCTGTTGATCCGAAAAAACCGATTATTCATCAGGATGCCAAACTCGACAAACCCGACGACCAGAACATTGCTTTATTGTGGGCAAACTTTCTGGAATCGATTAAAAGTAACCAAAAACCGGTGTCGGACATCGAAACCGGCCACCGTTCAACTAATATGGCCTTGTTGGGCATGTTGTCGCTGAAGCTGGGGCGGAGTATCGACTGGGATGGTAACCAGATCCCGAATGACCCCGAGGCCAACAAACTCCTCAGCCGCGCCTATCGCGGCGAATGGCAGTATCCGACGGTTTGATGTACGAATGACGAGGTACGAATTACGATTTTAGCAGCCGCCCCGGCAATCGTAATTCGTACCTCGTCATTCGTACATTATTTCTTTTCTATCGGTACAGCCACCGTCTGCGTACCGGCTTTAAGCGCGATCATTTTACCTTTCCAGCGCAGGGTACCGGTCACGCCCTGCGGCAGGCTAACGGTACCTTTCAGGCCGCCTGCCGCCGTTTTTTCAAAGCGTACGGCGATGTCGCCGGCGGGATGCGGCATCTTCCCTTCCGCAAACTGTAAGTTGTTCAGGTATGGCTCAATACGAACCGAGCGGAAACCCGGCTCTGCGGGATTGATTCCACAGACGGTCGACAAAAACTCATACAACGGCGAAGCACTCCAGGCGTGGCAATCCGACCGGGTTGGTTCCGGGTTTTCAGCAAACGTCGTCAGGCCCATGCTCAGCATTTCCCGCCATGGCTTCAGTTGCGCCAGATACTGGTCGCCCATCCCCGTTTTTTTTATGGCCTGAAAAAGATAGAACTTAAAGTAAAACGTAGCCTGGATCAGGCTTTGATCGGTCATGACCTTCTGCAACAGCGCGGTTTGCTGCGCTACCGGAACAGCGTCGGTCAATATGGCCAGGATATTCGCATGCTGGCTAAAGCTTTTCTTTTCGGGCGTATCCGCCAGGAGCCCCCGGGTAGCATCCCAGCAGGTTTCGCGCACGGCCTTTTTCATCTGCGCGGCCAACGCCCGGTAGTGAGCCGCCTTATCGTTCTGCCCATAATGGGCGAATACTTCAGCGGCCCGCAGGAGTGTGTACGCCTGTTGCAGGGTCAGAATGCCTGACCCGCCGGCCTTAGCCCCCGCCGGTACACCGCCAGCCACCTCGCCTTTCGCTTCCCATTTCGACCAGTCAACGAAGTTCCACCACTCAAGCGGGCCGTTCAGGTAATTTTTGGCTAAACGGTCTTCGTGCCATGCCAGCACACCGGCCATTCCAGGCAACAGGTTTTTGATAAACGCATCGTCCTGGCGATGCATCCAGTAATCGTGCACCATGCAAACCCAGAACAGCGAAAAGGTAGGAATAACCTGAAAATCAGCCGATGGATAACGGCTCTGGGTTAGCCCGTCACTGAACCGGCTGTGGTCGTAATCGGTGATGGCTTTACGCATCAGCCGGTCGTCACCGGCGATGTAAAGCGAAAGCATCGCCTGAATGCGCGTATCGCCGGTATACTGTAGCTGTTCGTAATACGGGCAGTCGTAGTAAGTTTCACCGGCACACAGCCGGGCGGTCCGCCAGCCGACGTTCCAGATATTTTTCAGGGTTGTATCACTGCTGGCAAAGGAGGCTTTTTCTTCGAACGGGTAGGCCGTAAAGCGCCCGACCAGGTCGTCAAGCACCAAGGGTTCGTCTTTGGCATCGACCGTGATCTGCAGATACCGGTAGGTGCGGAACCAGAGCGGCCGGAAGGTGTGCTTACTGCCACCATCGGCAATAAACTGATCCTCGAAGCCAATCAATTTCCGGCCGTCAATGTCATTGCGGTTGCCTTTCTGCCGGTTGTCATTCATCATTGCTTCGGCATATCCCAGGGTAATGACCGCGCCTTTCCCCTTGCTAACCGTTAACTCCGGATAGGCGTTGGTCAGATACCCCTGGTCCAGCAGAAAAACGGCTTTTGTGTTAGCGGGAACAGTTACCGATTCTTTGCCTTGCAGGAAATCAACCCGCATACGGCCGTTTTCGGCCCGGCGTACGCTTGTCAGCCGCTGCGGTATATCGTCCATAAACGGAATAGTCCGCGGTACCAGTTGCCAGTTACCGTCCGTGCCCATGCCTCTGGGTTTGGCCACAAACCACAACGGTTTAGCTTCGGCCCATGCCTGATCGTTGTAGCCCGGCTGCTCCCAACCCCACGGATACTGCTCACCAGATACCCGGTCACCATCACCGGCAACGATATAGGTCCGGAGTTTGGCAATATCATTTTTAACCGGCGAATAGGCCGTGTTCTGAATGACTTTCCAGGATTTGTCGGTATTAACTATTTTTTCGGCATCGGTATCGCCCTGCAAAATAAATCCGGTCTGAAAGGTTACCTGAGCATACGGAATGCCTTCGCCCATATTCCAGACCAGAGCAGCCAGTGTATTGGAACCTGCTTTCAGGAAGGGCGCCAGATCAATAGTTTCGTAGTACCAGTTCTGTAAATCACTGCGGGCAGGCCCCAGCAAGACCGGATTTCCATTAACAAACAGGCGGTACCGGTTATCCGCTGACACATGAACCACAAACCGGCCGGGCTTGTCAGGCAGTTCTACCGTTTTCCGGAAGTGGTATATTCCATACGATTTTGCCGGTGCTGTCGGGTGGGCAATCCACTTTGCGGTCCAGTAGTTAGACTGCCAGTAGCTGTCAGGTAGTTTGGTTTGCCCAAATGTTACCTGATACAAAAAATAAATAACAAAAAAAATGTTACGTTTCATATGTCAGACGTATTAATGTATAAATTAGTTGTTACAGTTTTTTTCTATTTCAGATAACTTTAAATATATTTTCAGGCCATATCAAGCCACCTGACGCCGTAACTAAATAGTAACATTTGATTAAGTAAATATTTGATCTGGTTATCTTATGGTCAAACAAAACAGTACGATCATCGATTTACAGAGACGGTATATTACTTCTTCCACACCTCACCAAAGCACGAAATAAGCGGATTCTCCACACTTAATAGCTTATGTTGGCTTGCTTTTTCAGTAGCGAACGAATGCCTCTGAAAAAGAGAACATGACACATGAAACATTATTAAATAATGACAAAAGGAGCGTTTGATAATTCTTGCGTTTTTTAATGTCAGGTATAAATCTGATTTACAAGATTTATCGTAAAAGCATTTGCAACGGAACCAAATTCAACACGTATGAAAAACATGATTCAAGTAAACTCAAAAGACAGAAGTAACACTACGGTATCCATGACAGAAGGGCCGTTTGATAATTCGTAAATCTTTTGTTGTCCTTTTGCCGTTTTTAGTACAAACGTTTATGTAACAATCCCTAATCACGCACAATTATGAAAAAACTACTAGTCTTCGCGGGCTTATCGGCTACTATTGCCTTTACTACAAGCTGCACAAACGAAAATGCGCTGAGTCCGATTAGTAATTTCACTCCTCAAACAGTTGCCGAAAGTGCCTATCCGGGCCAGACAGGCGAAATCAGAAAAGCTTACTTTAAAAATGCTCCGATTAACTATCAGGTTATTAACGGAGAGTCCGTTTTCCAGAATGACATTATTTTACATGATCACGAGTTATCCGGCGAACCGGTAGCCAGCGAAGGTACGGGCCGGACACGTTCTACGGCAAAATGGCCGAACAAAATCGTTTATTATGTTATTGACCCTAACCTACCCAACCCGCAGCGGGTTTATGATGCCATGGCACACTGGGAGGCTAACACGTCAATCCGGTTTGTAGCCCGCACCACGCAGCGCGGGTATGTTCTGTTCCGAAATGGTAGCGGTTGCTCCGCAAACGTAGGCTATTCAGGCTCCCTGCAATACGTTAACCTGGGCGGGGGGTGCAGTGTCGGAAATACGATTCATGAGATCGGCCACGTCGTAGGCCTGTGGCATGAGCATACACGGGTCGATCGCAACAATCATATCACCATCAACTACGGAAACATTGCACCGGGTACGGAATATAACTTTGATACTTACGCGGCCCAGGGGTATGATGGATTTGACTACGGCAATACCATCGATCTGAATTCGGTTATGATGTATGGCCCTTATGATTTCAGCAAAAACGGGCTGCCAACGATTACCCGGAAGGATGGTTCGTTATTTTCCATCCAGCGTAACGGTTTATCACCGCTCGACATTGCTACCGTTCAGGCAATGTATCCGTAGTGCGGCATGTAACGGTTAACTGGTTTTCCGTGCAAATAAAAACGTCTCCGGCAGCATTGCTGCCGGAGACGTTTTTATTATAACCGGTCAGTTGTCTAAATCCGGTCAATTAATTCTTTCACCTTATGAATTTCGCGACCGGCAATGTGGTCGATAATCGCTTGAGCGTGCTCGCGGCCATTTTCGATAAATACCTTTTCGGTATAAATCCCCGCCATAACGGTTCCGCACACGTATAAACCCGGCACCGTGCTCTCAAACGTTGTTTTATCATACGCCGGAATCTGCGTGACCGGATCCAGTTCCAGACCACACCGGCGCAAAAAATCCGCATCGGGGGTATAGCCGGTCAGAATCAGGACAAAATCTGCCGGTAAGCCTTGTTCTTCTCCGGTTTGCGTATTCCGGACATAAACGCGTCCTTCTTCGATACGGGTCAGGCAGGCGTTGAAGGCTGTATGAATTTTTCCTTCTTTCACCCGGTTTTTTACGTCCGGAATAAGCCAGTATTTTACGGTTGGCTTAAAATCCTCTCCCCGGTGTATGACCGTCACGTGCACATCATGCCGGTATAGCTCCAGAGCGGCTTCAACTGCCGAGTTAGCGGCACCGATAATGACTACATTAGTAAACGAATAGCGGAATGGTTCGTCGTAATAATGCGAGACATGAGCCAGATCTTCCCCCGGAACACCAAGCCACCGTGGCCGGTCAAAGTAACCCGTTGCCAGAATCACCTTTTTTGCCTGATATACGGTTCCACTTATAGTTTCGACAGAAAACAGATTATCATTCTTTTTCACAACCTGCTGTACTTCCTGAAACAGCTTAAAGTTCAGCTTGTAATAGGCCGCTACTTTCCGGTAATACTGTAAAGCTTCGTTGCGGTTGGCTTTAACGCCGGAAATCGGGAACGGAATCCCGCCGATTTCTATGTTTTCGGCCGTCGAAAAAAAACGCATCATCTTAGGATACCGGCGGATTGACTCCGTCAGACTGCCCTTTTCCAGGATCAGATGCGAAAGTCCGCTCTTCGCTGCTTCAATACCGGCAGCCAGTCCGCATGGTCCTCCCCCAACAATCAGTACATCATACATTTGCGTGCCGTTCAGGTCTGCCATATCGTATAAATCAGGAATATTCTTTCCCTGCTAACACACAAAAAGCCTTCGTTAGTTTGCACTACGAAGGCTTTTTGTGGATATAGCTCAATTTAACGGATCCGGCGAATCACCATCGGTACACAAACCGGTGTCGGACACACACAGTTCGTCGGCGTTAAAATAACCGTATAGTCCTGATAACAATTACTTGCGTTCAGCACGCGGACGTAATAAGTAAGCGGACTGACCGGATTATTCAGCTGATTGGCAACAATCCCGTTCGACGGTATCAGATTCGCCGCTGTATAGCTAGCCGCCAGACCCGACGGTTGCGCGGCGATGCTGTACCGGTCTCCGGCACTAAAGCCGTTGATCACAATACTGCCGTTTGCTAACGCCATCGGGCCGGAGCACGTCGCAGGCCGGGCGGTTACCGTTAGACTGGGGCTGATGGCCGGTAAAACGTTTACTTGTATAAAATCATACGGACGACAACTAATATCTGCCGGTTCCGGATAAACTGTCGCATATATATATTTTGCGACCGGAGTTGTTCCGTTATTCACAAAAATCCCGTTTGTCGATGTCAGACTGACCGTACCAAGGTCATCCGGAGCCGCTAATGCAATGACCGTTCCGGAAGTAGATCCGTAAATAACTGCCGGATCGACCTGCGGGGTGTCAAACATGATATAGCGTATCTGGCTGCCAAAGCTTACGTTAAAGGTATTGGCAGTAATTGCCGTTGCCGAATTACCCGAACATATTGTTTGATCATCGCTCATAATCACCACTGGACAAGGATCGTCAATAATCGGCAATACCTCTACTTCCACCTGTTCACTCACTACGGTGCAGACCCCAACCTTTGCTGATGCGACTACGGTGTAAAAGCCAGCTCGTGTCACTTCTGGTGTATGCAAAGTGCTGGTGAAACTGTTAGGACCGCGCCACAGTACGCTGGCATCTGCCGGATCGGTTACTACCTCCAGCGTAACCGGGCAGGCAACACAAGGCAAGGCCCCACCATAAGCTTCCAGAATCACTGGGATTTGCGGTACCGGTGTAGCGACCACCTGTATTTCACCAACCGGCAAACAAGTCGTCCCTGCTGAAACATTTGCGGTACTGGTCACATAAATATACCAGCGTTGGTCAGTGCCGGTTGTTGCTGTCAGCGAACTTGTCGCCAGCGAAATCAAGCCGTTTGCTCCAGCCGTTGCGGTTCCTAAGTTTAGCCCCACACCAGCGCAGACATCCGTCAGGCTCAGTGGTATTTTAGAGGCCAGGAAGCGGACTGCCTGTGGCTGATTACCAGTAGCCAGCGTCAGCGTTGCCGGTTGACCGGCGCAGACTGTTGCCATAACCGGCACAAACACCAGGCCGGCATCAATCGTGCGGTTGGGCCGCGGACTAACCGGATCGGTAAGGCTTAGCGTTACAATCTGGCTGTAGCCATTCGCGTCGGCGTCGCTGTCCAGCTTATCATCACCTTGGTTGGCAACCGTTAACGTGCAGCCTGTCGGGAAAGTAGCCGGCACAAACCGTACCTGATAGTCGCCGTTACCCAGACGATCAAACAGGTATTTACCGGCACTGTCGGTTACTGTCGTGCTGACCGGCGAAGCGCTCCGCTGACCATTGGTCACCGTGTACAGTTCAACCCGTACGTTTGGAACACCCGGCTCACCGGCCTCCTGAATCCCGTTCTTATTAAAATCTTTCCAGACAAAATCACCTAAGCCCATTGGTGGGCCACCAATACAGAGCGGACTCGGATCAGGATAAAATACGACGGCTTCCGTCGTCGGGTTGATGCTGATGTGCACCACTACCCGTGGCCGCAGCCCGTCATCTTCCTGAATCCATTCCCCGTTCTCGAAACGCCAGCCCGGCCAGTCGGTCGGATCGCCGTTGCTGTCAACGGCGGCTCCCGGATACAGGAACGTACCACTTAACGGCTGATTTCTCATGACCAGTACCGTATCGCCGCCCACATATTTGGTCACCGTGATGGTGGCTCCGTTGGTTGGCGGCACAAAGTGCTGGGCTGCTATGGTATAGGAAATATACGGGGTATCTTTAATACAGATACTCGATGCCGTTACACTGATTGTTTTTGTGTAGACCTGTACTACCGCTACATCCCGAACAGTCCGGCAACCATTTGTATTTGTAGCGACCAGGGTATAGCTTCCTTCGCGGTCCACGTTCGGGTTAAGCTGGCTGCTGGTGAAGTTATTTGGTCCGGTCCAAAGCACCGTTGCAGTTGCCGGAGCCACTACCGCACTTAAGCTCCCTACACAGGTAGAACAAGACAATGAGGTACCAAAGGCTTCAACGATACTGACACTAACCGGTGACTCAGGAACCCGGTTTACCACAACCGTTGAAAAGTTCTGACCAGGGAACGCATTACAGATACCGGTTGATACCGCCACCGTATACGTCCCTTCTGTTGTCACGACCGGATTCGCGCTGGTGGATGTAAACCCGTTCGGGCCAGCCCAATAGTAGGTCCCGTTTGTGACAGGAGTACCATTTGCATAAGCCAGCGAAACCGAGAGCTGTGCCGTGGCAGACAAGCAAGACAAGGCCCCTGCCGTAATGGTAGCAATGGGTTTCGGTTTGATAACAGCCACCATAGACGTATAGGGCCGGCAATTCGGGTCGGGAATCGGCGGGTGAATAATCGCATAAATGTAATACACCTTTTCACCACCTACAGCAGCCGGTAAATTCGGATTATTAACAACAATCTGGCCATTGACCGGTTTATAGGTCCCCAGCACTGCCCCACCAGAACCATACATGGCTGTTCCCGACTGAGGTGTATCAAAATAGACGATCCGGACGGAATCATCCCGTGCGAAATTTCTTCCGTTGATCACCAGGCTACTTATAGTTGTACCGGCACAGGCCACCACCGTATCACTACCGGTCGACAGATTCGGACAGGCATATACAGACAAATCGAGCTGGTGATTACTCTCGCCAACATCTGTCGTAATGATGTTAATGACAAAGTAATCGTCAAACACAACCCCTTTCGAGTTAATCTGGTTTGATCCACTCACAGCATCGATCTGATTAGCTAATGACAGATAAAAGTTCTGACTAGCCAACGCGGCAGCCCGGCGACCTGATGCGGGTGTAAATGCCGCCAATTGTTGCGGATTCAGACGTATCTGATACCGGTGATTAGGCAATAGCTTAGGGGTTACGTTACTATTATTAAAATAATATTCTCCCGTTGAGCTCGTAATCGTCTGCCCAACCTGCACCCCACCGTTTTCCATATCGTGTAAGGTCAGTGTGATGTTAGGTATCCCCTTTTCGTATGGATCCTGAATCCCATTCCGGTTATCATCAAACCAGATCAGGTTACCAAGTTCAAACGGCGAGACTCCGCAGACAATCGCTAAATCGCCCAGACCGGAGGCCTTACCGAACGTACCGGGCTCATCGGCATACAGCACATAACCACGGTTACTACGCCCGTTCCGGTTAAAGACGGCACGGATACCACCTGACTGATACACATCCGTAAGCGGATCATAGGCCGTTGTCAGAATTTCACCTTTGCCGGGTACCAGGACCAGGCCTCCATTGAAAATTTCATCATGTCCGACAAACAGATTACCGTTTGAGGAGATCAGCCAGTAATCATCGCCATAGAATTCGCCGCCGCCCGGGCCCTGACCGCTGTTGACACCACTCCCCAGGAGCGGGCCAGCTAAACCGTTACGCTCCAGCCGATAGGTTCCGTTATTATTATAGGCGCGGAGCATATCACCGCTCGAGAACCCGTCATACAGTTTGGCGTTGTCGTTTTGGGTAGGCGCAAAGTTGTGCCGGCCAGACAAAAACCCAAACCGGTCAAGCATGCCGATCCCCATAGAACCGTCGACATCAAATACAACATCCGACAGTACCGGCTGCGGCCACATCACGTGTTTGTTGTTGTTACAACTTTTCGGGAACATGTTTGTCCACGGCAGCCAATACTTAAAGTTAGCGCAGCTATCGGTACCATCTGCATACCCACGCGTATAGGAAAGCGGGAAGGATAAGACCTCCGTTAGCTGTGCATTACGACCCTGTGCGGGATTGAATTTATAGATAACAGCCCGTAACGCGCTGGTATCGGCATAGGGCAATTTCGGATCTGCATTTTCGGCCGAACACACCCCTCCGACGTAGATATTCCCCCGGTAATACTGAATAGCCCAGGGACGGAACCCGCCCCTTACACAACCCGGATCAGGGATTTTCCATGAAATAGTATCGGCCGCAGTAGGCGTTATCGGCGAGCCGATAAAATTGCGGGCTGGTACATTGAGAGTAATTCCGTAAACTTTCTTATCATAAAGATTAACAAAATATAAAACTTTATCGTCTTCAGAAATAGTAATCCCCCCGATACCGACACGCCCGACAGCGTTCATAGCAACGGAGTCATAATTGGCCATCAGCTTGTCGCCAAGCAACCCGCTGTGCGGATTAGCGCCCGTGTTAATACCCAGTGTCTGTACATCCAGGTAAGGCCGCGTTTGAAAAGTGGCCATATCCGTCTGATAAATACCACCCGTCCCTAAAGGCCCCAAACCAGTATGGCGTTTAATAACAGCGGCTGACAGCAGTATATTTGACCGACGCTGATAGGCTACACCCCATAGAGCACCGGTTTCGGCACCAAAAGCAAGGTGAGTTGGCATCAAACCGGTTTTACCGGCTACACCCGTGGCTGTATACGGATACGCCACCAGCACATCGCCGGTTGCCGCCTGCTGACCTGGCGGAATGGGCCTGCCATCGTCGTAGGTCGTTTTGAGCGGATCACCATTGACATAACAAGGCGTAACCAGCGTCGGAATACTTTCGCAGTAATCAGCCGGATAATTGATGGCAACACTCATCCCGATGGCTGGTGCTACGCCAATCTGAACCGTTGTCCGGTTGTCAGTACCATGTGGTGTTGCAAAAAAGCCTGTGGGCAGATTGGTAAACTCAAGGCGGAACGCACTGCCCGCAGGCACTTGTGCTGCTGAAAAGGAATATCTCCCGTCAGAACCGGTTGTTGTACTAATAGGTTGTGTGGCACGATCAAGAAAAAGCCTGACGGTAATATTGGTCATACCCAGCTCAATAGGCAGAGTATCTGTCCGGACACCGTCGGCATTAAAATCACGATACACAAAACCACTAACCTGGGCGTGTGTTGGTAAAACAACAAACCACCCAAACCATATCATAATACCGACCAGGCAACTTCTGGAAAGCATTATTGAATAGAGTTTTTTCATATACATTAAGAGGCTGTTTTAAACGTATAAATTCTCTATCACATAGTGGGTAAATGTGTTAATAATCATATTCTTCGCGCTGAGTACCGGAAAGTAAAGAACTTGCTACGATCGAACATGAAATCACAGAGTATGTGTGCAAACTTCTTGCCAGGAATTCAACAGCCTTTCGCTATCTTTACTACCTGCGTCGCATTCAGCACAAATTGATTTAGTACCTTGCTAGAATTAACTTATTATCATTCGAACGAAGAAGAGCTCACATTCTTCGCAGAACTGATTCTGCCGATACCTGTACCAAAGCTGTTTACATACCGGGTACCCCGTGAATTAGTGGATATCATCAAAATTGGTGCCAGAGTTATTGTACCTTTCGGGAAAAAGCAGGGAAAAGTCTTCACCGCAGTCGTTGCCGGCCTGCACAATACCCCGCCAAGCCAGTATCAGGCCCGTTATATCCTTGAATTGCTGGATGAATATCCGCTCGTAACAGGTTATCAGCTAGAACTATTTCGCTGGATATCAGACTATTACATGTGCTGTATTGGTGAGGTTATGAACATTGCCTTGCCATCGGGACTAAAAATTTCGAGCCAGTCTAAAGTCCAGTATAACCCTGATTTTGATCATAAAGAGCTATTAACAAATTCAGAAGAAGAGTTACTAGAAGAACTAAAAAACCACCCTGCCTTATCTTATGATGAACTAGGAAGACTAGTCGGTGACATAAATGTCCCCTCTGTAATTAAGTCATTAGTGGGCAAAAAGGCGGTTATCATTTTTGAGGAAGTACGCGAGAAATACACCCCGAAAATGGTCCGGAAAATCCGGTTGCATACCGATTATGAGGATCAGACACAGCTCATGATGCTTATTCACCGGCTTGAAAAGCTCCCGAAACAGCAGGAAGTGGTGATGCGCTACCTGAGCCATATCCCCGTTCAGCGTAACCCGGAGCTAAACCAGAAGGGGCTTGATAAGGGGATCCTGAATCAGGACGATGAACTGTCTCAGTCGTCGCTTCAGACGCTGATTAAAAACAAGGTTTTTGAAACCTTCGACGTTATTCAGCCGCGTTTCAGCGAGATGCAGGCCACTCAGGCTGAAATCAAACTGACCGACGCCCAGCAATTGGCCGCGACTCAGATCATGACGCAGTTTGAGCAGCAGCATGTAGTTTTGCTGCATGGCATTACGGGCAGCGGTAAGACAGAAGTTTATATTCACCTGATCCAGCAGGCGCTCGACGGTGGT
Organism: Arsenicibacter rosenii; assembly: GCF_001870735.1. Taxonomy (GTDB): domain Bacteria; phylum Bacteroidota; class Bacteroidia; order Cytophagales; family Spirosomataceae; genus Arsenicibacter; species Arsenicibacter rosenii. The sequence goes on from NZ_MORL01000024.1 coordinate 32,336, forward strand.
TCCCAGGCCCTCTACCTGCTGCCGGAAATTGCCCTGACGACTCAGATCGTGGTTCGCCTCCAAAAGGTGTTCGGCGATAAAATGGGCATCTACCACTCTAAGTTCTCCGACAACGAGCGGGTCGAAGTCTGGAAAGGCGTCTTGTCGGGCAAATACCAGTTTGTTGTCGGCGTACGGTCGGCGGTCTTTCTGCCGTTCGACAACCTGGGACTGATTATCGTTGACGAAGAACACGAGACTTCCTATAAACAACATGACCCCGCCCCCCGCTACCATGCCCGCGACGTGGCCATCATGATTGCACACTGGCAGCAGGCGAAAGTCCTGCTCGGTTCGGCTACGCCTTCAATTGAGACCTACTACCTCGCTCAGCAAGGCCGGTATGGTCTGGTGGAGCTGTTTCAGCGCTACGGCGCCGCAACACTCCCCGAAATTATACTGGTCGACACCAAACAGGAGAAAAAGCAGAAGACGATGAAAAACGAATTTTCATCGGCGCTGCTCCAGGCACTGGAGATGAATATGGAACGGAAAGAACAAAGCATTCTTTTCCAGAACCGCCGGGGCTACTCGCCCTACCTTCAATGCGAAGACTGCGACTGGACCTCAGAGTGCCCCAACTGCGCCGTCAGCCTGACCTATCACCAGCGGGCCGCCGAACTCCGCTGCCATTATTGCGGCCATAAGGAAGAGGTACCACGGCTCTGCCCGACCTGCGGCAGCACCAAGGTCCGTACGATGGGCTACGGCACCGAAAAGCTCGAAGATCAGTTACAGATTATTTTTCCGAACGCCCGCACACTACGCATGGACCTGGATACAACCCGTGCAAAAAACGCTTACCAGCAAATTATCCAGGAGTTTGAGCAGGGCGATATCGACATGCTCGTCGGAACGCAGATGATTACCAAAGGTCTCGACTTCGATAAGGTATCGCTCGTCGGGATCTTCGACGCCGACCGGCTGATTCATTTTCCGGAGTTCAGAGCAACCGAGCGGGCCTTTCAGATGATTACGCAGGTGAGCGGACGCGCCGGTCGCCGGGGAGACCGACAGGGGAAGGTCCTTATTCAGACCAGCAATCCGCAACAAAGTATCCTGCAAAAAGTCATTAACGGTGATTATAAGGGCTTATATACCGAAGAACTGCTGGAACGGGAGCAATACAGCTACCCGCCGTTTACGCGGCTGATTAAGCTGACGGTGCGGCATTTTGAGCAGGCAATATGCCGGCAAGCTGCCGAACGGCTGGCCGCCGAGCTTACCGACCGGCTGGGCAGCACCCGGGTACTGGGGCCTGAAGAACCGCTGGTAGAGCGTATCCGCAATCAGTTTCTGTTCGACATCATGATCAAGATAGAACGCGGCCCTGTGAATATGAAAGCAGTTAAAGCCTTCATTCAGGACCGTATCAACGATATTCTGACCGACAAGGGACTGAGACAGGTATCGATTGTAGCCGACGTAGACTGTATGTAAAAACGAAAAGCGGGGTAAACCCGCTTTTCGTTAATTTAAACCCATTGGATTGCTGAGAATCAGGTCATCATGCACATAATTATTGGTATGCCATGAGTAAGGCAAATGGGTGCGGGGTTCTTCCGGCTGCCAGTTAACCATTTCCGGCTGTTCGAGCAGCAGCAGTTGCGTCCGCCAGCGCGCCAGGTAATATTCGTATCGTTGCTGATAGTGCGCCAGCAAGCGATGGTGTTTTTGTACTAATCCGGCCGGTAGTTCAGCCGGTTCCTGCTGATCCCGAATGATCGTCTCAAACGTATTGATGTTACCAACCAGCAGCTGGTATTCATACCGTAGCTGACCCTCGGGACGGGTTTTGATTTCTTCAAGGTAAAAATCGTATGCAGTCTGGTTGACAGCCAGCCCTTTTGCTACCCATTCGCCCTCCAGCGCTTCTCCTTCGTAGCGGAAAAACTCACCGGTAAACAAACTTTCCAGCTGGTCCGGCGCCGATTCTGAGTAAAACAAATAGTTGTGGGCAGGTTCAACCCGTAACTGATACGTGGACAGCCCCTGAATGCTGATCCACTCCTGAAGCCGCAACGGACGTTCAGTGTTAATAAAGTAGTCGTATACCAGCTCACCCAGGAGCGGATCTTCGACCAGTGTAGCGACATGATACCCCCATGAAATCATACCGTCGACCGTAATGCTGTTCGGGTCGGGCAAACAGATGGCTTCGTAAGCCCCTGTTTTATAGCGGCATGGCGAAAAAAGCCAGACCTTCCGGTTAGGTACTCCCTGCTTGTTGAGTACCATGGATGCTACATGTGCTACGTTATGGCAATTGCCCTGCGGATACAGGTAAGTACCATGTAGGTGCTTTCTGACCTCTTTGAAAAGAGTGGTCATTTCGTCCGAGAAAGCATAAGCGGATGTGCTACATAAGCCTAAGTCGTTTGATGGCGTAAACAAGGGAGAAAGAGGCAGTTAAATTGCTTTTCAAAGTTCCAAAAAATCTCTCTTTAAGAACAGTTTTTTGGCATAAATAATTTTTCATAAACCTGTTTTCACTCAATCCGACCTTTTGTACTATAAATCTTTGCCGAAAAAGCGCTTTCAACTAATTTTCAGACCAGTAAAAACCAGCTTTCCGACTCATTTGCACCAGTGCCGACAGGGGGTAACCGGACGCTAAAGGTTGGCAGGCAGGAGCAATGTCTGCCCTGGCCAGCGTATGTTACTGCAAAATCTTTTTTGCTTCGTGCAACGCTGACGCTGAAAACATCATCTTTACCCCAAACGCTCATTTTCTGCCTATCGACAACACGTTTACGAAACAACAAATACGAACGAACAAATTGATTGACCACTGTATCAACCCGACTGCTATGGCCAGCCCGTTGACCAATTATTCCGTAGAAATGGAAGAGAGTGGACTATCCGGATGGGTAAACTACCGTGAGCCCTTCATTTCGCTACGCTTTGCGTACGAGCATTTCTTTAAAAGTGTTGTCATCTTTGTCCCCGGCAATGATCAGTGGGCGTTTTATTGCCGGGGTGCTAAGTCGAGACAAGCGAGTGACCGGCGCGCTGAAATTATGATCCGGATTGCCGATGAAGTCCGCCGGCAGCATGCGCCTCAGGCGGCAGTGAAGATCAGTGATTTTGGCATCGAGCTGACCTATTGACGTAACCTTTTTACTTTTTTTCTAAACTTTCTTGCCGGTAGGCTGTTTTATCTATAGTACTCAACAACAATAGACAAAATGGACAAGGCTAAGAAGTTCGAATTAATGAACAAAATTGTTCGTGAATTAGAAGATTTACAGAACAGCCAAACGGCTCTGATCGAAAAAATCACTAAGATCGAAGCCGACAACATGAACCTGAATGATTCGTATCTCGAAAAAACACTGGGCGATATGCACTCGAAAATTGCTGAGAATCTGGATACAATCGCCGAAATCTTTACGCATTTTGAAAGCCAGCGCGATGACTACGCAAAAGCGAACAATCTGAGTGTAGAAGAACCGGAAACTGAAACCGAATCAACGATTTAACGTTTGTGTGATAAGTAAGCAAACCCGCTATGGAACCCGTTCTGTAGCGGGTTTGCCGTTTTATAGCCTGACACATACCCGCTTACAGGCGGTAAAGCAACCTTAAAAAGGGCTTAAAGTTTAGTAAAATCGGGCATTTGCAAAAAAATTACATACAAATCCCGGGAAGCCCGTTATTTTTGCCCCTGTTTTTGGTACGTCTTGCCAATTTTCTCTTGCCTCCATGAATAAAAAAACCAAGATTGTTGCCACCGTAGGCCCGGCTTCCGAAGGGAAAGATCAACTGCTGGCACTGCACAAGGCCGGCGTGAACGTTTACCGGCTTAATTTTTCACACGGTTCTCACGAAGAACATCTTTCGCGCATTCTGCGAATCCGTGAACTGAACGATGAGCACGGACTGAACCTCTGCATTCTACAGGATTTACAAGGCCCTAAAATCCGGATTGGTAAGGTTGAAAAAGATGAGGGCGTTACCCTGTTGCCCGGCAGTAAGTTAGTCTTTACCAACGAGGAAGTAATCGGAACAGCCGATCGCGTAAGTACGCCGTACAAAGGCATGTACAGAGACGTTAAGCATGGCGAACGCATTCTGCTTGACGACGGTAAACTGGAAGTTAAAGTAATTGGTGTTGATGGAACCGATGTGATCACAGAAGTGGTCTATGGCGGCCCGCTGAAATCGAAAAAAGGGGTTAACCTGCCAAACACCCGGGTATCAATGCCATCCGTAACCGAAAAGGATTACGCTGACCTTGATTTCGGACTCGAAAACAACGTAGAGTGGATCGCCCTCTCATTTGTTCGCGAGGCGTCAGAAATCATTGAGATTAAAGAATATATCAAAGCGAAAGGCAAAAAGAGCCGCGTTGTTGCGAAAATCGAAAAGCCTGAAGCCATCGACAACATCGACGAGATCATTGCTGCTACCGACGGTATCATGGTTGCCCGTGGTGACCTGGGCGTTGAAATGCCGGCCGAAGTGGTACCAATGATCCAGAAAATGATCGTTGAGAAGTGTAACCGCGCTGCCAAGCCGGTTATCGTAGCCACACAGATGCTCGAAAGCATGATCGACGCGCCCCGCCCGACACGTGCCGAAATCAACGATATTGCCAATTCAGTACTCGACGGAGCAGATGCCGTGATGCTTAGCGCCGAAACGGCCTCTGGCAAATACCCGATTCTGGCCGTCGAAAATATGTCACGGACGATTGCCGAAGTAGAAGATAAGGCCGCACAGCTGTATTTCCGCTACCACGCACATGTCAACGAAGAACCTTCGGCTACTGTCCTCAATGATAATGTGGTAATGAGCGCCTGCCGCCTGGCCCGTGATACAAAAGCGAAAGCGATCATCGGTATCACCACATCGGGTTACACGGCCATTCGTTTATCACATCACCGCCCGAAAGCCGGCCTGTACGTTTGTACCACAAACCGTCAGCTGATGAATACCCTCGGCCTGTACTGGGGCGTTCAGGTATTACCGTTCCAGCCAAAAGAAGAAAGCACTGTCGATCAGACCGTTGATCAGATCAAGGCCCTTCTGGTTGAGCAGGGTGTACTGGCATCAGGCGACATTTTTGTGAATACCCTGAGCATGCCGCTGTCGCAGCACCGCAAAACCAACACGGTGAAGCTGAGTGTGGTTGACTAACACACGCTGAACTGCATAGAAAAAGCCGCGAAGCCAAATGGCCAATCGCGGCTTTTTATTTTTACTGAAAAATGGAAATCGTTATGCGTTTTCGCTGGCTTCTCCGCCTTCCGTTGCCTCTCCCTCTGTTGCTTCACCTTCCGTTGCTTTGGCTTCGAACAGTTCAGGGGCATACTGGCGCAGAATTGCATACCAGGAAACCAGTTTTTTAATATCTGACACCCGAACGCGCTCCCGGTCATAGTCAGGAACAGCCGCCGCCATAAAATCGGCCAGCTCTGCGTTCGAACCTTTAGCGTCTGTTGGCAGCTCATCACCAAATTTTTCGGCAACAGCCATCAACACATCAGCCAGTGGCACTGACTGCTCAGCGTTATCCACGTAAATTGAAATATCATGTAACACCGACACCCGTGCGGTCGGCCCCATCATTGTTTTTTCTTTCTTAGCATCCAGCGATTCAACAATCACACCGGCCCGGCTGGGCTTCAAAATCCGATACAAGCCGCTGTAACCGGCAATGTTGGCAATCTGTCGTAGACCTTCCATGTGTTATGACTCTAATCCTATAACGTCTATATACAAGACGTATTGTTTTTTAGTTGGCTAAATAAAGGCGCAAAGATACGCTACTTTGCGGTTGGTTGCGCTAATGCGGCTTGATTACAACGATTTAAACTCTTCGTTCAGGGGCTGAATAAACGACAGAATTTCTTTCCTGCCGAGGTTTGCGCTTGCCGATGTGACGAAAATTTCGGGAATATCATCCCAGCCCATTTCCTGCATTTTCTCCTTGTACCGGTCTTTCGCGTTCTGCAGTGCGCCCGATTTCAGCTTCTCGGTTTTGGTAAAGACAATCACAAACGGAATGCCCCGCTCACCGAGGTTATACATAAAATCGAGGTCAAGTTTCTGCGGTTCAATTCGTGAATCAACCAATACAAACGTACAGAGCAGATTCGGGCGGCCGGTCAGATATGAATCGATCATGATGGCGAACTTTTCCCGGTCTGTTTTGCTGACCTGAGCATACCCGTACCCCGGTAAATCGACCAGATACCATGTCTTGTCGATCAGGAAATGGTTAATTACCTGTGTTTTCCCGGGCTTACCCGAAATTTTTGCCAGAGCGTGCCGGCCCGTCAGCATATTGATCAACGATGACTTGCCTACATTCGAGCGACCGATAAAAGCATATTCCGGTTTATCCGGCTTCGGGCACTTCGTGATATCCGTGTTGCTGATGATAAATTCAGCGTTTTTTATTTCCATATGATTGACAGGCAACTACACAAAAAAGAGGCCGTCAGCGACTTCTGTTTGCCTTTCCGATACAAAGGTCGCAAAGATTACGGACAAACAAGGAAACGGGTTGCGGCAAGACACTGCAACCCGGCTGATTTTCCGGCGCGGTTACCGGTCGAACAGCACACGCCGGCCAGCCCGTTCGGCCAGAAACTGCCCGTTTTCGTAAACTAATTCGCCCGACACAATGGTATGTGTAACGGCTGCTTTCAGGGTCTGCCCTTCGAGCGGAGACCAGCCGCACTGAAACAAGACGTTGTCTTTAGCTACCGTTGTCGTCTGATCAAGGTCAACCAGTACCAGATCGGCCCAATAGCCTTCGCGTACGTAGCCGCGCCGGTCAATCTGAAAACAGTCGGCCGGCGCATGGCTCATTTTACGGACAACGGTTTCGATCGGCAGCTTACCTTGCTGTACAAAGTCGAGCATCATCAGCAATGAATGCTGTACCAGCGGCAACCCTGACGGTGCCTGCCAGTAAGGCTGCTGTTTCTCGGTCCATGTGTGCGGGGCATGGTCGGTAGCAATAATGTCGAGCCGGTCGTCCAGCAGTGCTTTCAGTAGGGCCTCTTTGTGGTGAGCCGCCTTAATCGCCGGATTACACTTAATCTGATTTCCCAGCCGGTCATAGTCGCTGGCATCAAACCACAAATGGTGTACACACACTTCTGACGTGATCCGTTTTTGGGTGAGTGGCAGAGAGTTATCGAACAGGCTCAACTCATCGGCCGTCGAAATATGCAGGATATGCAGCCGCGTATTGTATTTTTTCGCCAGCGCAATGGCCATTGATGAGGATTTGTAACACGCTTCTTCATTCCGGATGATCGGGTGAATATGTGCCGGAGCATCGTCGCCGTACTCTTCACGGTAACGGGCGGTATTGGCCCGGATGGTCGCTTCGTCTTCGCAGTGGGTTGCAATCAGCATCGGGCTTTGCGAAAATAAACCGCTCAGCGTGCTTTCGCTATCGACCAGCATATTACCGGTCGATGACCCCATAAACACCTTAATACCACACACCGTACGCGGGTCGGTCCGCAGCACTTCGTCCAGATTATCGTTCGACGCACCCATAAAAAAGGAGTAGTTTGTGAACGCCGTTTGGGCGGCAATCTGGTATTTGTCTTCCAGCAACAGTTGTGTCAGTGCGTTAGGTACGGTATTCGGCATTTCCATGAAGGTGGTTGTTCCACCAGCAACGGCAGCCCGTGACTCCGACCGGATCGTTGCCTTATGCGTGAGCCCCGGTTCCCGGAAATGTACCTGATCATCAATGACACCCGGCAACAGATAGTTACCATTGGCATCAATGACGCGGTCGGCCCGGCGCCCTGAAAGGTCAGGAGCGATCTGCGCGATCATTCCGTTTTCAATAAGAACGTCTGTTTCTGTAATGGCGCCTTCGTTAACGAGGCGGGTATTAAGCAATAGAATAGTCATAGCAGCTGTGCGAAAGAAGCCTTTTCGGCTGCAAAGATAGGAGGCTTCCCGCGAAGTCACTTGATCAACCGGTAATTCAGCAGAACTTCTCCGCAGCTATAGGCAGGTTTATGTCGCCAGAATATCAATGATTCGTACCGGATTATTGAGTTCGGCAAGGCGGATTAGTTTCAGCGTGGCGCCCTGTAAAAATGAAGGATTCTCGATTTTTCGGGCCAGCATCGCAATCCGGTTGTCGAGGCTCAGGATATACGGTTTCTGTCGGGCTTCGGTCATAAAGGCCAGATCGGTGGCCACCCGCCAGGCTTCCGCCCGGGCCACACCGATGCTGAAGTTAATCAGATCATCGTCGGCATTGCCTGTGATCCGGTCGAGCAACCGCATCGGAAACCAGATCTGGGTCAGCTCATCCTGAACGGTCCGGGTCAGAGAGGCAATTACCCCGTTGATCATGTTAAAGTCTTTTTCCAGGTCATGAATGGCTTCGCCGGGGCTCGTCAACGCGGCGGCAATGCCCAGATCGAGATTAATGTGTGCGTTAATTCCCAGCAACAGGTGCTGAATCACCGTAATTTCGTTTCGCCGGCAGGCTTCAAATGACACCCGCCATGCCTGCGTCATTGGTTGCTGCTGGCGGAACTGGTCGTAGGCCGTCAGATAGCGGCCGGCAAACAGCACGTCTAGCCGGGCCATGCGGTCGGCATTCTGAAACTTATTTGCCCGGATACCCTCCAGCACGGCTGCTGTCATGCGCCGGTAGAGCGACGCAAAATAGCCCACCGGCGACCGGTCGTGTTTGGCCTGCAGAATAATCTGATCGAGCGAATTAAGGACTTCATCAATAGTAGCCGGTAGGGTCATATTCGGTGGCAGTCGTTAAAACCAGTTAAAGTAAAAGGTAAGGTATATAGCGTCAAAAATAAACACTCTACCCTAAAACACTGAAAAACAGCCTATAAATCTTCACAAACAAGCCCTCAGCGATTATTTTTAGTTTGATTGAACATTTTTTTTAATTTAAATGTATCTACATTAAATGTATTTACAATATATTTGCAGAAACAATTAGAAACGCTTGACACTTTTAGATATATGGAAACGCTCATCACAGGACTTCACCATGTCACAACCATCGCTGGCGACGCTCAGCGCAATGTTGACTTTTACACCGAAATTCTTGGTCTTCGGTTAGTAAAGAAGACCATCAATTTTGATGCACCGGATGTCTATCACCTTTACTACGGCGACGAGACCGGTTCTCCGGGAACAATCATGACGTTCTTCCCGTATGGCCGGTTACCACGCGGCCGTAAAGGCACGGGCCAGTTAACCTACACTGCGTTTACGATCCCGACCGCTTCACTGAGCTTCTGGGTCAACCGGCTTGCCGAATTTCATATTGCGGTTGCCGGGCCATACCGCCGCTTCAACGAAACCTACATCCGCTTCGAGGATTTCGACGGTATGGGCGTTGAGCTGGTGGCCGATGATACAGACTTACGCAAAGGCTGGGCAACACCGGCGATATCGGCCGAAAACGCAATCCGTGGTTTTCATACCGTCACGCTTAATGAAGCCAAAGTCGATAAAACCATCGAACTGCTGACCGGCGCGATGAATCATATACTGGTGGCTGAAGAAAACGGTCGCTTCCGGTTCAAGGCAACAGCCAACGGCGGGGCAGGTACGTATGTCGACGTCCAGCATTCGCCAAACGAACTGCGGGGTGCGCAGGGAGCCGGTACGGTGCACCACGTAGCCTTCGCTACCGACAATGACGAGTCGCAGATTGCGATTCAGGAGAAATTAACGGAGGCCGGTTTTCAGCCAACGCAGGTCCTCGACCGGAACTACTTCCACAGTATCTATTTCCGTGAACCAGGCGGGATTCTGTTCGAAGTAGCGACCAATCCTCCGGGCTTCTCGGTCGACGAGCCGGTAAATTCGCTGGGAACAACCCTGAAATTACCGGAATGGTATGAACCACGCCGGGCAAAAATTGAAGCAGCCCTCCCTCCTATCCAGGTTAAATAACAAACTGATCGGGTTGCCGGCCAACCGGTGACCCGATCCTTATTCCTATGATTCATAACCCGAATAATATCCTGACGGCGGGCAAACCGCTGGAAGAAGCGACTAAAGTGATGGTGATGGTGCATGGCCGGGGCGGCTCCGCCCGGGACATGCTCTCGCTGTCGACCTATATCAACGACAAGGATTTTGCCTTTGTGGCGCCGGAAGCCAGCCAGCACACCTGGTATCCTTACTCGTTTTTGCAGCCCTTGCAACAAAACGAACCCTATTTGTCGTCGGCTCTCAATGTTCTGGAAATGCTGCGGGCCCGCTTACAGTCGGACTTCAACCTGAAGCCATCGCAGATTTACTGGCTGGGTTTTTCGCAGGGAGCCTGTCTGACACTGGAGTTCCTGGCTCGTAATCCAATGCGCTACGGCGGGATTTTTGGTTTGAGCGGTGGCCTCATCGGTCCGGAGGGCACTTCCCGCGACTATGCGGGCAGCTTTGAGCAAACGCCCGTATTTCTGGGCTGTAGCGATACCGACGCCCATATTCCGAAAGGACGCGTACTGGAAACGGAAGCGGTCTATCAGCGGATGGGTGCTGATGTCACAGCAAAATTATATCCGGGTTTTCCGCATACAATCAACGAAGACGAGCTAAAAATTGTTAACTCGCTGATAAGTGGTCAATAACCGGCCGGTGTTTGGGTAATGCACGGACCAATCGAACGTTATGTACAGACTACCGGTTATATAGAAGGGCCATTTACCTCAATCACTATGAGCCAATACATGATTGAATTTGAACTGCCGGCCAGTATGGACGCGGAGTTCATCCAGCGAATACCCGCACAACGACTGAAAATTAATGAATTGATGGAAAGCGGCAAGATCCTGTCGTATTCTCTTTCGGCCGACCGTCAAAAGCTATGGTGTATCCTGAAGGCAGAGTCGGAGGTCGAGGCGATGGAAACCATTGCCGAATTTCCGCTGATTGAATACATGGATCCAACCGTTACCGAACTTATGTTTCATAATATGGTAGCGGCACGGATTCCTCTCTTTTCGTTGAATTAAGTCTTTTTGATTTAACCAAAAGGCACTAAGGTAATAAAGAGCACAGCGTTTGTGTTTTTTATCACCTCAGTGCCTTTGTGCTTGTTAGCAAGACAGGGTTTTTCTTCGTGTATCTTCTTACCTTCGTGTCCTCGTGGTTAATTCTTTTTCTATGTCTTTACTACTACGTCGATGCTGGCGAATCTGGTTTTTGCTGGCTTATTTACTCATTGGCAGCAGCTGTCATACTTCGACCAGCTCCGGTTATGACAACCATCCGTCGGCTAATCAGGAGCAGAAAAGCCACCGGAAGCATAAGAAACACCGCAATCAGGAGCAGTACCGGCAGCAAAAGCAGCCGGCTCAGCGGCAATCTGATAGCCAGATCCGATCGGGTCAGCCCCCCCGGAAAGTGTATGACGTATTAGCGTATGTCAAACAAAACGGCCGTGCCATGGACGGCTATGTTGGCGGACGGCGTTTCGGCAATTACGAAGGGCACTTGCCCCGTCAGGATTTATCAGGCAGGCGCATTGACTATCAGGAGTGGGACGTAAATCCCAAAGTACAGGGCAAAAACCGGGGTACCGAACGGCTGGTTACCGGCTCCGACGGCCGCAGCTGGTACACCAATGATCATTACAACACGTTTATTGAAGTAAAATGACACCGAATATACTTATCAGCCAGTCTGAAGCAGAACTGGAAAAATTCTTTGGCAACGATTTTATTGCCCACATTGACGGTCAGAAAGCCAACACGTTACGGCTTTTTTATGAACAGATTGCCGATGTACTCGAATTCCCGGTTTTCGGCTTTAACCTCGACGCCCTCAACGATTCGCTCAACGACCTGCAATGGCTCGAAGATGTCCGGATTGTGCTTTATATTACCAATACCAACGATCTGATCAGCAAAGAGCGCGACCCGGCCAAAATGGGTAGTGTACTGAATATCCTCGACGCCACGGCCGAAGACTGGAAGTGGGCCGAAGATGATGAGCTGCTGGAGCAAAAGGAATTCATTATTGTTTTCGAAGACAGCCCCCGCATCCGGAAGTTCCTGACCGACGAAAACATTGACCACAAATTGCTGGCCGAGCTGAGCTGATCCGATGCGCGCCCTGATACGCTATATCCGCGACCACATTAAAGCTGATTTCAGGGCGGGGCTTTATGCCCTTACTGCCCTCTTTGCTGCCCTGCTCATCGGCCTGAACTACACCATCAACATTGAGCGGGGCTTTATTGATTCCTTTCGTGGCAGCTGGCTGCGGCCGGTACTGTATTTCGCGCTGTATGCGACGGCTTACTACGGGACGGCACTGATCTGGAACCACTTCCATCCGCAGCAACGGATTTTGCAGAAGCGGCGTTTCTGGCTGCATAGCCTGTTCGGCTTAGGCGTGTATTCGTTTTATGCCGGTTTCTATGCCTATAATGAGTGGAGCCGGCAACTGTTCGACGGGCAGATTTACTACTTTGCCTATAAATGCCTGAGTAACACCCATTCCGTCGTTACGCTGGTCTTACCACTTTACTTATATTACCGGATCCGGGATCGGGACTCTCCCGATTTTTATGGCATTACCCCCAAACGTGATGGCTTACAGCTTTATGCAACCATGCTCCTGATCATGATTCCCATTGTGACCATCGCTTCGTTTCAGGCTGACTTTCTGAGCTACTATCCAAGCTATAAAGATTCTAATGCAGATGAGGTACTAGGGGTTCCGCAATGGGTTACTGCCCTTGTTTATGAGCTTTGTTATGGCTGGGATTTTATACCAACCGAACTGCTGTTCAGAGGCTTTCTGGTCATCGGGCTGCAACGCGTTATGGGAACCGGCACGGTCTTACCAATGATGGTTACCTATGCCTGCATCCACTTTGGTAAGCCAATGGGCGAAACCATTTCATCATTATTTGGCGGATACTTACTTGGCATTCTGGCGCTCTACACCCGCAGTATCTGGGGCGGGTTATTGATTCACTTAGGCATTGCGTGGCTTATGGACAGTGCTGCTTTTTTGCAGAAAGTGCTGTAACATTAATTTTCGTTATCTTTGAAGAAATCAGTTTTCGTTATGGAAGCACTCATCGAACAACTTTCTTCGTACGAACTTGAACGCGGTAAACCAATGCCTACCCTACTTCATGGTGCCATCCAGTTTAATATAGGCTTTGAAATAAAGGTTAACTATCCCAACAGGTTCCGGATTGCCAGCGAAGTGTTATTGGATACCCAGCCGACCGGTAGTACTCCAGACCTGGTGTTATACCCGGCTACTCCTCTGGACTTTAAACATGACCCCTCAAGACGATCAGATGCACCATTGCTTGTCGTCGAGATTCAATCTGCTTCTCAGAGCACTAAAGAAATGGTTGATAAACCAGAAACCTATTTCCGGTTTGGTGTGGTTTCCTGCTGGATTGTTATTCCTGACCTACAAGCTATTCTGGTTTATAAAAACCCATCGGATTATGACTTTTTTCATGGAGATGTCAAACTAACCGATGCGGTTCTAAACATAGAAATTAACCTCAATAATGTATTTGCATAGCCACAGGGCTTATTGATTATCCTTATGCGTACTCTTTTTCTTTCCTTAGCCTTCTCAACAAGTCTAATCGGATCAGCAGCCCTGGCACAAAGCAAAAAAACGGGCCAGATGTTGCCCGAACAAAGCATTACCCAGGCCGAAGTCGAAGCCCAGACCCGTTTCCTGGCCTCCGACGAGCTGCAGGGCCGTCGCACCGGCGATCCGGGCAACTGGGTAGCCGCCCGCTACATCGCCGAGCAATTCCGCCAGCTGGGATTAAAACCCGCACCCGGCCAGGCCGACTATTTCCAGCGGATTCCGTTCGAGCGCGTTAAAGCCGCCAACTCCGGTATCCTGATTACGGATAAAGACACGCTCCGGCTGGGTAAAGACCTGCTGGTTATGGCGGGTGGTACCACCGACCTGAGCGGCCAGGTTGTATATGCCGGTTATGGCCTTACCGATGGCGAAGACGGCTACAAAGGTCGGGATGTGAAAGGTAAAATTGTGGTCGTTCAGGGCGGATCGCCGGAAGCCAAAAGCCCGGGCGAAATCTTCCGCGCCTCAAACAGCAAACGTAAATTAGCGACCGAAAAAGGCGTTGCGGCCCTGATCGAGTTATATAGTGAGTCGGTACCGTGGGGGCTGGTAGCCCAGAATTTTAACCGTGAGCAGATTTCTCTGGCGATGGCTGCTAACGGCCCAGCCGTAACACACGTCTGGATTAACAATCAGAACAATAAATACGGCCGTTTGAAAGAACCCAATGCCTCGGTTACGCTCCGGACTTCCGGCCGGATTAAAGTGGCTGCTGCTTCGGCAAACGTGGCCGGTGTTATCGAAGGTTCTGACCCCAAACTCAAAAATGAATACGTTGTGCTGTCGGCCCATTTCGACCACGTCGGGGTTGGTAAGCAAGGCGGTGGCAGCTATACACCCGAAGACAGTATTTTTAACGGTGCCCGCGACAATGCGATGGGTGCGGTATCCTTGTTGACGGCGGCCAAAGCGTTCAGCATCAAACCGGCCAAACGGTCTATTCTGATTCTGGCCCTGACCGGCGAAGAAATTGGTCTCCAGGGAAGCCGGTACTATTCCGAAAACCCGCTGATTCCGCTCAAACAAACCGTTTTTGACCTGAACTCAGATGGTGCCGGCTATAATGATACTACGATTGTGTCTGTTATCGGTCTGGAACGCACCGGAGCTAAAACCGAAATTGAAACCGCAGCCAAACAATTCGGCCTTGGCGTATTTGCAGAACCGGCTCCTGAACAAGGCCTGTTCGACCGCTCTGATAACGTTAGTTTCGCAGCAAAAGGCGTACCTGCTCCTACCTACTCTGCTGGCTTTAAGTCATTTGATGCCGCTATTGGTAAATACTACCATCAGGCGATCGACAACCCGGAATCACTCGATTTCGGGTACGTGCACCGCTTCTGTCAGTCATTTGCCTACGCGGGCCGGTTAATTGCGGACCGGCCAACAGCACCGAAATGGATTGCCGGTGATAAATACGAAGCAGCAGGGAAAGCACTTTACGGTAACTAAGTCATTTCCCGATCATTCCGGACTCTTCCTGCGTGATCGGGAATTTTTTTATAAAATTCAATGTATATACATTAAATACATAAACACGAATATTATGGAAACGCCACGTACGATTAGCCAGGTATTACCGGCACCAATGATGCATATGGGTAAATTACACGTACGGCAACCCCTGCCCTCTAACCGTTTACCTTACCTTGATCCGTTTGTGCTGTTGCACCATGCGCATACCATTGCCGATCCTGACCAACAACTTCAGAAAGCCGGTGTTGATCCGCATCCGCACCGGGGGTTTTCGCCGGTAACGTTTGTATTTAAAGGCGGTGTGCGCCATCGGGACAGCCGCCAGAATGATGGAACGGTGTACGAAGGTGGTACCCAGTGGATGAACGCCGGTATGGGCATCATTCACAGCGAACGCCCGTTGACCGCTGAACAAGAAATTATTCAGATGTGGGTGAACACACCGGCAGCCAACAAAATGGATCAGCCATCGTATTATCCGCTGACGAAAGAGCAAACTCCGGCAACCACCAGTCCCGACGGTAAAGTAGTCGTGAATGTGGTAACCGGTGATTTGTTAGGGCAGCAAGGGCCGATTCCGACATTTACGCCGATTAACTCCGGCACGATTCATATGCAGGCGGGCGGTACCATTGACATACCGGTTCCGGCCAGTCACAACCTGTTTGTTTATTTTCTCGACGGATACGCCAAAATCAACGACGACCGGCTCGTGACGGGCAAGAACATGGTTACGTTCAGCCATGACGGCGATTATATTACGCTTGAAGCCCTCGAAGACACCCGCGCATTGCTGATGTCCGGAGAGCCTATTGGTGAAGAGATCGTTGCGCAGGGGCCATTTGTCATGAACAGTGACATTCAGATCATGGAAGCCTACCGCGATTTCCGGAAAGGGAAAATGGGTATTCTGATTGAGGATTAACAAACATGGCTGGTACCAGGTAATACCAGCCATGTTTATTAGGCGCCGTAGTACGGAGTATCATTCCGTGTTACAGCTTTTTGAAGAGTCGCTTCGCGATGATGTTTGACGTAATAGTTGACAGTAAAATAACCGTCAGCGAGGTGGCCGGCATCAGAATGGCCGCCACAACCGGCGCCATGTGCCCTTGAACGGCCACGGAAATGCCGACGAAATTATAAAGCAAGGATATTCCGAAACAGAATTTCAGCACCCACATGCCGGCACGGGCCAGCTTGATGTATTGCGGCAAACGAACCAGTTGATCGCCCTGGACGATGGCATCACAGGCAGGTGAAAAAGTAGTCAGATCATCGCTGACGGCAATGCCTAACTCGCTTTGTTGCAGTGCCCCGGCATCATTCAGCCCATCGCCTACCATCAGCACCTGAGCTCCTTTTTGCTGCAGCCCCTGAATAACCCGCAGCTTGTCGTCCGGTTTTTGCAGAAAATGCAGATGGTCGGCTTTGCCAAACAAGCGGGTCAGGTAGGTCCGGTCGGCGTCGCGGTCGCCGGAGAGCACAAACTGCGCTATGTTTTCCTGATCCAGTTGCTGAACCAACCCCTCAACGCCATTGCGATACGGATTCCGGATGCTGAAATAGCCCAATACATACTGATCGACAGCCAAAAAGGTATGACTACCGGCGGTATCCGGTAAGGTGCGGTCATAACCCACAAAGCCGGCCGAGCCAAGCCGGATCAGTTGCCCGTCAACCATGGCTTCAATACCTGCACCAGCCACTTCGCGGAAGTTTTTCAGAGGAACGCGGCGCTGCCAGCCATCCAGCCAACCGGCTATCCGGCGACTGTACGGGTGTACCGAATGGCCGGTCAGTGCCCGGACAATGCTTTTCATCTCATCGGATAAATCGTCTTCTGTCTCTGTGCCCTCAGCCATGCTGACCCACTGCACTGTTGAGGCATTTGTCTGCGTCAGGGTCCCGGTTTTATCGAAAACAACGGCCGTTATCCGGGTCAGTTTTTCAATCACACCGGCTTGCCGGAGGTACAACCCATAGCGCCCGAAGATACCGACGAGGTTGCTATCCGTAAAGGTATGTGCCAGCAGCAGAATACATGGACAAACCACGATCAGCACGGCCGTAGCCGCATTTAAGCCCAGCAGCATCTGACCCTGTAACGTCCAGAACAGAAAACTACCCAGCGAAATGGTAAACACCGCCGGTGTAAAATAGCGGTTGATTTTATCCGGCAATGACGACCGGAGCCGTTTGGCTTCGGCATCGGCATCCTGATTCCGGAACGCATCGTGGTTCCAGAGTTGGGTCAGGTAGCTTTCCGAAACAGGCTTTACCACATCCATTTCGGCCGCCTGACCTACCAGCCGCCCACCGGCATAGAGCAACTCACCAACCTGGCGGCTTACCGGCTCCGATTCGCCTGTCACAAAACTGTAGTCAATCATGGCTTCCGGGCTCAGCAACCGTGCATCGGCGGGAATCAGTTCCTGGTTACGGATATACAGCCGGTCACCGGTCTGAAGTTCGGTTACGGGTACGCGACGTTCGGCAGGGCCCTGCTTCACGGTAGCTGCCAGCGGGAAGTAAGCGGTATAGTCCCGTTCGAACGACAGACGGGCATAGGTTCTGTCCTGTAAGTATCGGCCAATCAACAGGAAGAACACAATACCCGTCATCGAATCGAAATACCCCGGTCCCGTATGTGTCGCGACTTCGAACACACTGCGACTGAAGGTAATGAGTATAGAAAGCACAATGGGAGCATCGATATTCAGGTAGCGGCCCCGCAGTGCCTGCCACGCTGATCTGAAAAAGTCCTGCGCGCTGAACAGCAGCACCGGCAAAGACAACAACAGGTTCAGGTAAACAAACAGGTCGCCCAGCGATTTTTCTTTCGACCACTCTCCTACGGCAAAATACTCCGGAAAGCTCATCATCATGATGTTGCCGAACGCAAAACCGGCCACACCGATCTGCGCGAGTTTACGCCGCCGCTGCCGGCGTTGTTGTTTCCCGTCCAGATCTTGCAGGCTGATATAGGGCTCATAACCAATACGCGTCAGCAGATCGGCCAGCTGACTCAGGGGCAGGATTGCTTCCTGCAACAGGATACGTACTTTCCGCCCGGGAAAATTCACGACGGCCGAGAGTACACCCGGATGAAGCCGGTGCAGATTTTCGAGCAGGTAAATGCAGGAACTGCAATGCATACCCGGCGTATAAAACGTTACTGAGGTGCGGTTATCATCAGCAAAGTCGATGAGCTTTTCCCGTATCTGCGGTAAATCTACGTAGGCAAACTTACCCTCGTAATAGTCTTTATCAGGCGAAAGGCCCGGGTGCTGGTCAAAGCGGTAATACTGACATAACTCACTATCGTTCAATAGCGTGTAAACCGTTTTGCAGCCATCGCAGCAAAACGGTTTACCATCAGCGATCAGTAAGGGTTCAGGGCAGTCAGCACCGCAGTGATAACATTTTACAATAGCAGCGGTTTTCGGTTCAGTCGGCGAGGCAATCATGGGGTACAGGTGGTCAGGCAACCTCCACAGCTTGCTGCCGGGTTTCGGTTGCGGTTAGTGTCGGATCATATAAGGCAATAAGCGGAATCGTGATATGGTGCACAATCTGGCGGGTTACGCTCCGGCCCAGAATAGCATCGGCCCACGAACGGTGGCGAGGTACCGTTACCAGCAAGTCGGCCGTCGGGTTATCATTCAGAAACGTTTCAATGCCTTCAGCTGCGCTTTCATTCTCAACAAATTCGGTTACCAGCGATACTTCCCCGAAAAAGGCCCGTAACCGGAATTGAGCTTCCGGCGACGGCGGGGCTACTTTTTCGCCGGGCTTCAGCACACATAAAAGCGTAAGGTGAGCCTGATTATTAGCCGCCAGCAACCGGATTGGCTCAAAGACATCCGGCGAGGTAATGCTTTCGTAATCGGTAGCGATAACGATATGTTGCAGCGGCCGGATAATGGCCGTGGCCGGTACAACCATCAGATTGGTGCGGGCTTCCCGCAACAAATTAGACGAGGTGCTGCCAAGCCACGGATTCAGCCCCCGCCCGCTGGCCCCAACGATGATCCAGTCGTATTTTTCCTGTCCGCTCGCATGCTGAATAGCAGAAAGCGAATTGCCGGGATAAGTTTGCGGCGCAAACCGGTGCCAGCGATAATTCCGCTCTGCTTTCAGCTGCCGCCCGAGCGTACTGAGCATTTCCAGTGAACGCTGCTGCACAATGTCTGCCTCATAGAAAGGAGTATGTGCCGTTTCGAGCTGAATCGGGAAGGCATGTAGCAGAGTACAGTCGCAGGGTACATAACCAAGTATGTTTAATGCATACCGGAAAGCATGTTCAGAAGCATCAGAAAAGTCGGAGGCAAGCAAAATGCGTTTCATGACGGAGCGCTGGTTGATAGTGAAATGACCGGGACAAAGCTACAGACACCAAAGTAGCACAGACATGACTGCCAACCCCTCAATACCTGATTGTAAGCAGCCTCATGAGCGTATAAATTATGACTTCGGTCATATACACTTTTAGGTTTTCAGACTCTATTTGTAGTTAATTTGTAACAAACCAAGGTTACGACTAACTGTTTTATCGACGTCATGCAAACCTTACTGCTTATTGAAGACAACGACGCCCTTCGGGAGAATACAGCCGAGATTCTGGAATTGAGCGGCTATCAGGTATTAACGGCTGAAAATGGTAAAATCGGCGTTGAAGTCGCCATCCGTGAAAAGCCGGACCTGATTATCTGCGATATCATGATGCCGGTGCTGGACGGGTACGGCGTTTTGCATATGCTCCATAAACATGACGACACGGCCCACATTCCGTTTATTTTCCTGACGGCCAAAACCGAGCGGAACGATTTCCGGAAAGGCATGGAAATGGGCGCCGATGACTATGTAATGAAGCCCTTTGAAGAGATTGAGCTGCTGAATGCAGTGGAGAGCCGGCTTCGCAAGGCAGATCTGACCAAGAAACACTACGCTCCGACGCTTGAAGGCCTGGATGCCCTGATCCGCGACTCCGGCGGAAGTTCTGAGTTAAATAAGCTGATCGAAAACCGGGAAATCCGCACCTATCGCAAGAAAGAAGAAATTTATGCTGAAGGCCGGCCAAGCCATTATTTGTTTTTCTTACAGAAAGGCCGAGTTAAGACCTTCAAATCAAATGAGTTAGGCAAAGAACTGATCGTTGACTTGCTGGCCGCGCCTACGTATTTCGGGTACAAATCCTTGCTTCAGGAAACGTTTTACGCTGACACGGCGGTGGCAATGGAAGACGCTGAGGTATGCCTGATTCCAAAGCAGGACTTCTTTATGTTGCTCAATAAAAACGTAGAGGTTGCCCAGCAGTTTATCCGGATGCTGGCCGAAAACATTGACGAAAAAGAAGATCAGTTGATCAAACTCGCCTACAACTCGGTCCGGAAACGGGTAGCGGATGCCCTGCTGCGGTTCTATGAATCGGTAAAAGCCAACGGAACGACGAATCCCGGATTACCATTGCTGCGGGAAGACCTCGCCAATGCAGCAGGTACCTCGCTGGAAACTGCCATCCGGACGCTTAGCGATTTTAAAGACGAAAAGCTAATTGATATTCAGTCCGGTCAGGTTATTATTTTATCGGCAGACCGGTTGCGTAGAATGAAGAATTAGCAATAAAAAAGAGACAAGGCGGACCTTGTCTCTTTTTTTAAACCCTGCTCGTCGGAATTTCTGAATTCCGACGCACATGATTGCGGATTTGCAAATCCGCAGTTAACGGCATCCGGATTTAAAATCCGGATGAGCAACAACGCATTCTTTAACTAACGATTGCGTCAATAATCCAGGTAACAATCGATACAACGAAACTAAATAACAGCGCGGCAATAAAACCACTGACAGCGAAACCGCTAACAAGGTAAGCCGCCAGATACACCATCAATACGTTGATGACCAGGTAAAAAAGACCCAATGTCAGAATCGTAATCGGAATAGTCAGAAACACCAATACCGGTTTCAGGAATGCGTTGAGCAAACCCAATACGATGGCGACAAGCAATGCCGTTCCGAAACTGGAAACGATAATGCCGGGAATAAGCCGACTGGCGATGAACACAGCCACCGCACTAATCAATATGCGTACGAGCAGTCCCATGGTTGTTGAGAGTTGTAGTTTATGGTTCAGACAGGGCGCGCTGAGGCATAACCCTGTGCACACGAGTACTTGCGCAAACTACAAACTCTAAAGGTCAAACCAATGTTCAACTGTACTATTTTGCGTGGCGTTTTTTCAGCACCGCAATGACCTCGTCGAGGTCGATGTTTTTATGTTCGAGCAGCACCAGAAAGTGAAACAGCAAGTCGGCCGCTTCACCTTTGAAAAGATCGTCGTTTGTATCCTTCGCTTCAATCACTAGTTCGACTGCCTCCTCGCCTACTTTCTGGGCAATTTTATTGACACCCCGTCCGAAGAGCGACGTCGTGTAGGATTTCTCAGACGGATTCTGTTTCCGGTCACGGATGACAGCCTGGAGGTAATTCAGGAATTGTCCCTCGCCGGTGTTAGTTTCATTGAAGCACGTATCGGCACCGGTATGGCAGGTCGGTCCCGCCGGCAAAGCTTTAATCAGGATCGTATCTTCGTCGCAGTCGCCGAGAATTTCCTGTACATGCAGGAAGTTATTGGATGTTTCGCCTTTGGTCCAGAGGCGTTGTTTACTACGGCTGAAAAACGTGACGACGCCTTCAGCTTTGGTTTTCTCATAAGCCTCCTGGTTCATGTACCCCACCATGAGCACTTTTCCCGTATTAGCATCCTGAATGACAGCCGGTATCAGGCCATCCGGTGATTTATCAAAAGTAAGCATTGATTGAATGATTGAGTGGTTGATTGATTAAGCAGCGTGTATTGCATATGTAAAATACGGTCGCCCTCAACCGATCAACCTGCCGGATCGCCGGCAATGGTCAGTGCAAAGGTACAGAGTATGGGGGAAAGGATTACCAACGCATCGGGCGAAACTATGCTTTCTGTTCATTTTCAGCCTCCAGAGCAACTTCTTTATTTCGCCGCTGAATCAATACCGGAATGATGAGGAAGCTGATACTACTCAGGACAAGGTTTATGGCAAAGCCTATGGCGTGCATGAACGTAGCGACCACGGCCCCTTCGGCAGTACTCAATCCATAAAGCACCAGCGCCCGGCTGACGAAAAAATGAAACGTACCAATTCCCCCCTGTGTTGGTACAGCGAGGCCGCCAATGGAGGAGACGGCGAGAATGGTAAGGGCAGCAGATGGCGGCAGATGGCTGGTGATGTCGAGGGAAAGCAAGACAAGATAAGTGGCCAGCCACGTCATACCCTGCAGCGCCACTGTTAATGTAACAAATAAGCCCGGATTTGGTAAGTTTTTAATTGCGGAGAATCCCTGCCATAATCCGTTAGCAAAACGGATTATCTTTTTCATAAAAGTATGGTTTTGTACAGCTGGCAAACGGATAACAAACCATATGACCAGCAAACTTAAGACTCCCGCTAGTCCCAACCCTATCAGCAAAGCAGAAGGCAACTTAAGAGTAAGTTCCGCTAAATAAGCCTGCATACGAGCCAATTCTAACAAAAAAGCAAGTGACAAAATAAGTACAAGCATGAATAGATCCACCACTCGCTCAGCAACCACTGACCCAACTCCCTGTGAAAAAGGAACCCCGTCAGTACGTTGTAATGTCAGGCATCGGGTTACCTCACCAGATCCAATAACAATCATACTGGCAACGCTTCCGGACTGCATTGCTACAGTTGCTCTGAAGGCTGTTGGTGTATACCCTAAAGCCAGTAAGGGCTGCTGCCAGCGCCAGCCACGCATGTAATACGAAACGGCAATAATAATGCCCACCAGAACAATGTATGTGTAGTTAGCTTTATTAAATTGAGAAACAAAATCGGAGAACTCAATATCCTTCAAAGCGTATACAAGAAGTGTAACAGCGAGCAATAACGGGACACTACGCTTAAATAGTTTATTCATAAGCAATGACGAACATGGCGCAAGTTATAGAAATTTCACGTAAGGGGCATTTGGAGTAGATAAGGCATAGGTGTATTTTTGGCATTGTGTTTGTTTAATAAGATTTAAACCAACATAGTATAGCTAACCCCAGCATCATCATTTGAGTTAGGTTATGTCGAAGTCATTGAAGAAGAAATCTACCGTACCCGCTGCTAAACCTCAAACTACGCCATCGGTATCAGAAAATAAGGCTAATCAGCCTGTTATAAAAAATGTTGCCTTACCTAAAGTAAGCGATGTTGATACTACACAGGAATTTGAGTTGATTCGGTTTGATAAGCGTGTGAAGTGGTTTGTAGGGATTTGTATAGGATTATTTTTCTTACTGACATTGGCGAAAATTCATCCGGTTTCTTTAGCCGTCTGGAATCAGCTACTACCCGATGGAAGTGACCAAAGACGAGGCTTAATTTCAGGTGAACCACGAAGAATCCGAATGGATGACTATGCTGTTGGAACACCTTGGTTATTATCTCAGGCAAATAAAAACTTTCCAACAGAGAATGAAGTGATCGGCGGCTATAAAAGCCCTGTACTTATGCTACCAAGCCATCACTTTATTGAAATCTTCAAACCGTATGACTGGGGTTTCTTTTTATTGGATATTGAGCATGGATATGCTTTGGCATATTCGTTTAAAGCTATCTTCGCGCTAATATCAATTACATTCATGCTTTTATTGATAACTAAGAATAATTTCTGGTTATCACTTTTAGGAAGTTCCTGGTTATTTCTTTCGTCCGGTACACAATCATGGAATAACATACCAATGATGCTGATAGCGTATACTGGTGCCATGTTTGTAGCGACAATATATTTACTATACAGTCGTAATTGGAAAATAGTTTTAGGCAGCTCACTCCTTGTAGCCTGGCTATTAATTGGTTATATTCTATTATTATATCCTCCCTACCAGGTTCCTTTAGGGTATTTACTTTTAGCTTTAATGATTGGATTTATTCTGAATAATTTCAATTTAAAAGTATTACTTGATCAATGGGCTTTTAAAGTAGGTGGAGCGTTACTGATGATCGCAGTTATAAGTGTTTCTTTTTACTTTTTTTTCAAAGATGTTAAACCAACACTTGATGCGGTTGTAAATACTGTTTATCCCGGGAAACGAAGTGAATCCGGTGGAACCGGATTTATAGCAAACTGGTTTTCTGAATATTTTAGCTGGCAGTATACCGACACGAATCATCCGAAGAATTGGTTAAATCATTGTGAACTTTCACATTATATTACATTTGCGCCTATAATTATTCCATGCGCGCTCATTAGCTTTGGTTTATACAGAAAAATTGACTGGATCATCTTGCTTTTAATTTTCTTTATTGTAGTTGGATACATTTGGATAGAGATCGGCTTCCCAACATGGTTAGCTAAAGTTACTCTGTGGGATATGAGTCCGACCCGAAGAACACAAATTCCATTTGGTATTGGCAACGTTTTATTAACAGTTATATACCTGAACTACCTTCAAAATATCCCAATTCGAAAAAACACTCTTTTCACTGTACTCGGAATCGTAGCTATATTAGGCTATATGATTTATGCAATGAATGTAAATATTAATGATGCTGAAGGCTTTTTCAAGTCAACTCAGCTAATTGTCCCTACTATTTTCTTCATAAGTATTGCGTCTCTCCTTCTATTCACCTGGTCTCCTCCTTTTAGAAATGGACTCTTTGGTATAGCAATTACATTCTTTTTACTACCTAACATAAAGCTGAATCCCGTCTCTAAAGGGATGGCGCCCATTATTAATCATACTCTTTATCAAACCGTTCAGGAAATTGACCGGCAAGAGCCAAATGTACGCTGGGTAGTTTTTGGCAGTCAGTATATATCTTATTTGGTAACAGCTACCGGCGTTAACCTGATAAGTGGAGTCAAGTACGTGCCAGAACGAAGAATTATGAACGTACTTGATCCTTCTATGAAGCGAGACTCTGCCTATAACAGATATGCCCATACAGTCTATGGATCTTTTATTAACGGGCAAGATTCTGTAGTTATACAAAATACGTTTGAAGATGGTTATCAAGTATATATGGATCCTTGTTCGCCAAAATTTAAAAAGTTAAATGTCAAATACATTATTTTTGACAAACAGCCACAAGCTATTGAAACAAGATGTATGAAATTAGTGTCAACATTAGGTACAATTCAAATTTACCGTATCAATGACTAATGATAAATCTAACAACTTAGTCCGTATATTAATAATTATACCATGCTATAACGAAGAAGACTCTATAGCTGCTGTTATTCAACAGGTTAATAGCCAGAAGTTTGCAGACAGGCTAGATATCGACGTATTAGCAATTAATGATTGTTCAACAGACAATACTTTAGAGGTAATGCAACAATCAAATTGTAAATACTTGAATCTACCTATAAACTTAGGTATAGGTGGTGCAATGCATGCAGGGTATAAATACGCGTTTCAATATAAATATGATATTGCTGTTCAAATGGATGGAGATGGCCAACATCCAGCTCAGGAACTTTATAAAATACTGCAACCTATATTGAATAATGAAGCTGACGTAGTAATTGGATCACGCTTTATAACTAAACAAGGATTCCAGTCTTCACTCATGCGTCGTGTTGGCATTAACTACTTTCGATGGTTAAATCAACTTTTAATTGGAATAACAATACATGACAGTACTTCAGGATTTAGAGCTTTCAACAGGAAGACATTACAGATCGTTGATAAATATTATCCAGACGAGTATCCTGAGCCAGAATCTATTGTACAATTTGGTTTATCTGCTTTAAGAATAAAAGAAGTACCTGTCACCATGAAAGAGAGACAGGGTGGAGTGTCCTCTATAAATAATGGACGAGCAATTTATTACATGGTAAAAGTTACGCTTGGAATTCTATTTATATATATTCGACTTATTTCTAAGCGTAACCGTAAATATAATTAATTTAACAATGGCAGTTTTACCAACAACTATACAACTAATAAGTATAATAGGGGCTGCTCTATTTATGCTAATTATCTTTCGGCTTATAGCAAAAGGAAAATTAAGAGAGGAATATTCAATAGTCTGGATACTTTGTACTCTTTTACTAATTATTTTTTCTATATGGCGCAAAGGCCTGGAAAAAATTGCTTTATTTTTAGGAGTTTATTACGCTCCTTCTTTAATATTTCTAGGTGCTTTTTTTGCAGTAGCGATATTTCTGGTTCATTTGTCATTAGTTAATTCCAAACTTCAAAATCAGATTAAAAGCTTAGCCCATGAAATAGCATTTATAAAAAATGAGATTGATTCTCAAAAAAAGAAATCTGAAGAAAATGCCTAAAATACACATTATTAATCAATATGTTTGGCCTGATGGCTCCCCTATCTGTATCATTTGCGAACAGTTAACCGAATACTTAACAAATCAAGGTGAAAGTGTTGCAATGGTGGGAGGAGGAGGAGAATATCGTCCTTCAGCAAGGCCCAAACCTAACATTGAGCTAGTAAGCCTTGAAACAAAAGCATACCCAAGAGATACTTACTTACAAATTCTAACAGAATATTTTATCGTGTTTAAAATGTTTTGGAAGTATGTAAGAAG
Source organism: Arsenicibacter rosenii (assembly GCF_001870735.1). Lineage (GTDB taxonomy): Bacteria > Bacteroidota > Bacteroidia > Cytophagales > Spirosomataceae > Arsenicibacter > Arsenicibacter rosenii. The sequence goes on from NZ_MORL01000024.1 coordinate 59,063, forward strand.
AAGTGTAAAAGAAGGAGACGTCTTAGTGATTACAAACTCCCCATTTCTTAATATCTTTTTAAGATACGCTGTCTTCAAAAGAGGCGTGAAAAGTATTTTCATAATGTTTGATTATTTTCCTGCCTCTATTATTTCGCTGAAAGTTCCTCACATAGCTCATAAAATAATAAAGTGGTGGTGGGATAGAGAATTAAACAAATTTGATAATGTCATTAAAGTTTCATCTAATGTTGGTTATGAAGGGCCAAATGCTGTTATTAAACGATTATGGCCAATGATTGATATTAAGCCAAACCCGGATGTAGCGCCTAAAAAAATGGCTTTGTATACTGGTAATCTTGGCATAACTCATGATGTAGAAGCGCTAGTAAAAGAATGCTATATCCTACAAGAAAAAGGGTATGAGGTTAACTTTTATGCTGACGGTCCGGGTTTAGAGAAATTGCCGGCTCAGTTAAAGCCAAGCGTGAAAGGTGTTTTTAAAGACACCCCCTCACTCATAAAGGCACTTTATGAGCATGAAATACATCTAATCACTGGAACCATAGGAACTGATGAATCTAGTTTTCCTTCAAAAATATGGAATAGTTTAGCTTCTGGCCGAAAAGTAGTTGCTTGCGGGTTTACAGGTAAGATGAAATTAGAATTAGACTTTATTCTGGCTTCTAATTATACTGCTCATTTAACAGAGATGGCTTCTTTTATTAAAGAACAAGCACACAAGTAAGTGTACATTTCCTTACACTTGCGGTAAACCAACTGACAATACGTTTATTGAGAGAGCCCTTCAATGGAAGTTTTCGGGATGAATGTTTGAACGCACACTGGTTAATATCACTGGAAGATACTCGTGAGAAAATGGAGCATTGGCGGTACGGGTATAACGGTTTTCGGCCGTCGGCAAGCTGTGAGGCCTGACAGCGGATGAAGTCGGGAGAGGCCTTGAAAGAAGGAGAAACGACCGTCATATCCTTAATTATAGGTACATTTTTCAGGAGAGGCGGCTTAAACTCTAATCAAAACTGGCTTGCCAAAAAAGGTAATGACACGAGCAAGTACGTTGAACCGAAACCTGAGAATCTGCCAATAAGCTTTGGGGCAAGCTTCTGTTTCCCAGCTGGTCCTAAAGCTTATTGCTGCACATCACGGAGCATTTGCTTATTCAGACTCAGATCGGCTACAAGTTGTTTAAGCTTTTGGTGCTCTTAATTACCTCAATTCCTTAAGTCCAGGACACGCAGCCCCCGACACTTGTTCTTCCAGACGTAGTACGTCACTTCACTAGCTCTTATTTTGTGGTACACCTTTGGAACCGACACTCCAGTGTCGGCTTAACCCAATACAAAATGATGGCAGAGGCCAACCGTCTGTGATTCGGTGAACTTTGACGTCTTCTTAGCGATTCTTCAGTTTGTTTAAGAAACTTCAATCGCCACAATTTTTCTGGCTGTCTATTTTTTTAAGGGTTAAGGTTAAACGTAAAAGGCTGTTACAAAATCAAAGATCACGAGGCTGTTTCGCAAACGTAAAACTTATCTGTAACGTGCATGAAACTCCCCAAATACTAACTGGAACATATAATTCCAAGTAGAGGCTTTAGCTATATACCTAAACGGATTTTTATAAACTTCATCATGAAGAAGGCAAGCATCATAAATATTATTCACTTGATAAAGTGATGCATTGATCAATATAAAAGGATGCATATAGCGTTTTAGATCATAGTTTATGAGATTAACAACATTATTTTCTACAGATTTAATAATTTTTTCTACTTCAGTAATTTCCAAATTATTTTTTTGAGCAATGTAACGCGTTGTCGCTATAATCTCGTCATGCTTTGCTTTTGCTTTGGTATTAGCCTCTTTAACAGCTATTCTAATAAATGGCAATAAATCGAATTTACTTTTCTCATCCTGATTCAAACCAGCATCAAAAGACTGTAAAAGACTCTCAGCAATTATATAACTAATTGATGCTGTTGCTTCATTTAATTTAATTCGTTCATGAAAAGGGACTGTCTCCTCAGTCATTGCCTGGAGCACAGGTGCCGTATTTTCATGATTAAATAAATGTGATGTTCCTAAACTTTTTGCTGAAATTCCAGCAAGTCTTAACCTTTTATTTGACTGCACGTATTTGTCAACAACATCACAAAGAGCAATTCCGGAATAGACATCTGGAGCCTGGGATCTAAAAAAACTGGTCGTTTTCTTTTTTATTTTGTTGATTGCATTGAAACTTACAAACGAACTATAAATCATTGGCAAACGGAGATAATCTGCCTTACAATTAAGCACTTTTCCCAATTCTTTTTTTGCATCGATAATGTCAAATCCGCTCTCCAGGCTTACTTTAAGCATACTAGCTTGACGCTTAACGGGATGATTTGGCCAATAGTAAAAGTCATGGTAATAATTCATATTTACAGCCTCAAGGCCCGTTTCATTAAGTAAATTATTACATGTTTCGACAGCATTTGGAAGTAGTCCATCATCATCACCTAAAATAGTTACAAATCCACCCTCTATATGAGATAAAGCAAATTCATAATGATAAGTCATGCTCAGACGCTTGCCTGGATTTATGTACTTAATTCTGGGGTCTTTAAAAGAATTTATTACATCTGCAGTCCCATCTTGGCTATAATTGTCTGACACAAGTATAGTAAGATTCTCATAATCTTGTGTGGTACATGTCCTTAGCGTATGCTCTAGTATTTCAGCTCTTTCACGAGTTGGTACAATAATTGTAAATTGTTTATGCTCCATTATTTTGTTTATAAGATAGTAGAATTAGCAATACATTTCATACTTTTAATAGTAGTACTAAAAACTATTCAGTAAATAAATCGCTAATATTTACTAGTCTGGGACATACTGTGTTTTTTGCCTTATATAATTCTATAATATCTTTTCTTATTCTTTGAAAAGATATGGCTGATGTAATAATAACGAGATCTTCCGAAGTATTAATATCATCATAAATGGCACTCCCTATTTCAATTTTTACTCCTGAAATCGTTTCTCCAACATTCCTTTTATCTCCATCAAAAAGTAATAGTTGCTTATTCTGTTTCTGTGCTAAAGCGATTAATTTATAAGCCAATTGGCCTATTCCATAAAAACAAACCTTGTCATTTATTTTATTTAAATATTCAGAAAATGTATTCAAACTTTTTTTTGATCTGTAAATATATTCATTTACAGATAATAAATTTTTGGTACTTTTCTGAAAATAAAATTGATCTGGCAGCTTTTTTTTTGAATATATAACATAAGCAGCAAAATAATCTAACCCATTTTCAATTTTAAATGACCGAACCCCTATCTCTTCAATTCTTAAATCATATAATTTACCTATATTGATAAAATCTTGTGTACTGAAATGATTAATATGCTCAGTATTGAATTCTTGTAGAGGAGAGTGAATATTTATATGATAACTTTCAGCATCGGGACACTCAATATAAATTAACCCATCCTCGGTTATTGCTTGTTTTGACTTAACAATTATTTCATTAATACTATAAATATGCTCAAGAACATGAGTATAAGTGATCAAGTCAAATTCATTGCGAAAATCAAAGTCAAAGATCGAACCTGTTAAGCACTCGCAATCTACAAGTTGAGAAGCTCTGCGTGAACATGTAGGGGATGGATCTAACCCAAACAAATTGGAAAAATTTTTATTCTTAAAGGCCTTCAATAACCCTCCGTTTGCGCAACCGACATCAAGTATCTTAGCATTTTTGTCAATATGAGCTGAGATTATTTCAACGGTATCTTTTAATCTTGTTTGATCAAGTAGAGAAATACCGCCAGCGCCGACAGAAACCGTGTTCTCATCTTCATACTTCGATAATTGTGAGTAGTAATTATCTAATTGAAATTGATCTACACCAATATCACCAAATATAAAGCCGCATTTAGAGCAATATAACACTAAATAGTCATTCTTCATCGGATGCTTATCATAAGTTTTTATTGGTATTGAATCTATGATAGCACTATTTTCAGAAGAACATACTGGGCAACTTCTCATTCTTTTTTGATTTGATTTTAATAATTTCAAGACAATTTAATACCTTTTCATGACTATCTATTACGAATATACTGTTCAATACACTGCGCAATATATTCGTAATGAAGTTTATTTAAACCCGGCCAAACTCCAAGCCAAAATGAGCGATTCATGATTGTATCAGTGTTAGTAAGATCGCCTGCTATTCGATAAGATATGTTTTTATAAGCTGGTTGGCGCAACATGTTACCGGCAAACAGTAAACGTGTTCCGATTTTATTTTTTTCTAAAAAACGTATCAGCTCTGAACGATCAATAGAACTAGTTTCTCGTATTGTAAGCATAAAGCCAAACCAACTTGGATCACTATTAGGCGTAGCTTCTGGTAAAATAAAGTGTTCCTCAAATGGCTTCAAAATATCATATAACAATCGATGATTTTCGCGCCGTTTGGCCACAAATTGGTCAGCTTTCTGTAATTGGCTAAGACCGATTGCGGCTTGCATATCAGTTACTTTTAGATTGAAACCAATATGCGAATATGTGTATTTATGATCATAACCATATGGTAAATCTCCTAATTGCCATTCAAAGCGTTTACGGCACGTATTATCTGTACCTGTTTCACAATAGCAATCACGTCCCCAATCACGAAAACTTTCAACAATCATTTTAAGCCTCGCATTACTAGTCAACACAGCCCCCCCTTCACCCATTGTAATATGGTGAGCAGGGTAAAATGAAACGGTTGCTAAATCACCAAATGTACCCGTTTTCTGCCCTCGGTACGTAGCTCCCAGTGAGTCGCAATCGTCTTCAATCACCCAAAGATTATATTTCCGGGCAACTTCCATGACGACATCTAAATTAAACGGATTGCCTAGAGAATGGGCAATCATAATCGCCTTAGTTTTAGGCGAAATAGCATCTTCAATTCGCTCTGCTTTGATGTTATAGGTCGGAATATCGATATCAACAAATACGGGCACGGCCCCATATTGAATCATTGGGTTTACGGTAGTAGGGAATCCGGCCGCTACTGTAATTACTTCATCACCGGGTTTTATTTGGCGTTCATTTAACTTAGGCGATGTTAGTGCATAAAATGCACACAGGTTAGCCGATGATCCTGAATTGACTAAAGCAGAGAACTTTGTTCCAAAATATTTAGCAAACTCATACTCAAATTTTTTCCCATACCGGCCTGTTGTCAACCATCCGTCCATCATGGAATCGATGCCAGTAAGAATATCCTGTGCATCAATTATTTTTCCAGTGACAGGAATATAATCCTGTCCAGCTATTATAATTCGATTGGCCTTTTCCGCTAATCTAGGTTGCAGTAATCGCAGAAGATCCGAATCGATGTTTTGAAAATCCATTTTGTCAAATTATCAATCAACGAAAAATTATAGAGTCAGTTATAAAAACTTAACCGACCCGTTATTTTTGGGCTATTGAAAAACCCTTTTTTCAATCATATTTATTCGATCAATCTCCTTATTGGAGTGATGAATATGGTAGTTTCTACGATAGTTTAGAATTCCTAATTCTAATTTTTGACCATTCAGTAGTGCCTCTTTGAGTTTGCTTAGTGCGATGGCCGGATCATACATTACATATCTTGTTTCGAATTTATCCAGTAGTCCTTTCTGGAAAAGAGACTTCATATAGTCAAGTGATTCAATAGTGATAGCCCCTCCCAAATAAACCCTTTTTTGCAATTCTCTGGACTGAGTAAATAAATCACAAGCAATATCAAAAACTTCATCAGAATTTACATATGCTCTGTCTTTACCCATTGATGAAACAAAATCAACTCTACCAAGCGTCACATGATAGAGTTCAGCAAATCCATCTGCTTTTTTGATCTCTCCAAAATTACGGTAAGCCATTATCGTTTCGATATTCACACCCAATTGAACATTAGAAAGGACATCAGGCGGCAAAATAGACTTTGCACTTTTAACAAACTTGTCAAGAGCAAAGGGACTCTCAATCATTGGAGCAACTAAGCCTTTTACTCCAATCATCATGGAATCTTCTAAATCTCGCTTAGCTTCTGCACCTGCTATCTTCAGAAGTAGCTTGGTTCCAGCCTGATTGCAGAGCTCCTTTAAACGAATAACTTCCATCAAGGAAGCCCCTTCGTCCTCAAAACTGGTTTTAATTCCTATTACCCCAAAGTTCTCAATCAGCTCTTTGAGCAATGAGGTAGTTGATAATTCTAGCTTATTCATAATGCTTCACTAAATGTATAAATCATATTTCCCTCTAGCTCTTCCTTCGGCAAAAAAGGCCACATGTTTTCCATAGGGGAGGTGACCATACTTCCATCCTCAAGTTTAATTGACGTAAGTTTAGGGCTAAACTGTTGTGCAAGGTCGAGCTTTACTTCGCAAATGAATCTACCTTTGGTTTGCATGATTTTCCCTAACTGCTCTCTTAGTTCTGTATGGTTACTAATTGAGTAATACGGAAAGTCAAACGCCTCAGCTATTTTAGCAAAATCCGGGAAAGTTAATCCCGACTCAGTCCCACATCCAACAATATTATCTTTGAAAAAATTATGCTGAGTTTGCCGGATCGAGTGATACCCTTGATTGTTATAGATGAATATTTGTGCCGGAATATTCTTACCAGAAATAGTTTGGAGCTCCTGAATGTTCATCATAATGCTACCATCTCCAGCAATACAAATTATCCGCTCTCTGTAGTGGTCAGAGCTCCACACACCAATTGTAGCTGGCAGTTCATAGCCCATAGACGCACACCCGGAGTTATGAAATATTCGTTGATTTGGCTTAACCCTGATAGCCTGAAACGTAGTCACACAGGCTGTACCGTCAGCACAAACAATAACGTCATTTTCTTTAGTGTAATCAGACAAGGCGTCAGCAAAACAATATGGATTAACATCATTAGGTCGCTCCCAATACTCTGGCAGGCAGACTGGATAACGAATTAACCGTTCTTTACCCCAATTAACCCACCAATTGAAGTTATTTTCTAACGGCTTAACCTTCAGATACGTTAAAAACCCTGGGACAAAATCTTTTAAATTAGCGCAAATTTTCAGGTTGTAAGTACACGTGGGTTTATTTAACTCTTTCGGGTCTACATCAACTCCCACTTTAATGGCATTAGGAGCAAACGACTTCCAGTTGTAACTAACCAGCCTTATATTTAATCGAGATCCTAATACAATTACTAGGTCAGCGCTTTGTACAACAAAATTACCGGAACGATTACCAATCGTACCAGGCCGGCCAACATACAGAGGATGCTCATCCGCAATTAAATCATTGGAATTCCAGGCCGTTACTACCGGAATACCTGTCTGTTCTGCCAACTCTAGAAATTGATCAATTGTGCCAGAACTATGTATGCCAGAACCAATATACCATACAGGTCTCGATGATTGATTAATAAGTTTTGCTAACTCTTCATAGGCATGATCGATACTTTCTGTTGATTCAGACTGGAGTTCGACTGGATCAAATCCTATCAAAGTATCTACATCAATTTTCATTGCCTGAACATCAATCGGCACATCAATCCAGCAAGGCCCCATCCTGCCACTACAGGCGAGATAAATTGCTTTCTCCAAATGATAGCGGATCAAATTAGGGTCATCAATTAGTACTGCATATTTAGTAATTCCTTTAACCATAGAAACTATATCTGCCTCTTGATCGCCCAGTTGTCTCCATCCACCCTCTGTTCCATACGTAGCAACAAGTGTCTCCCGTTTTACTTGTCCTGACACGACTAACATGGGAATAGAATCTACCCAGGCCCCAAATACGCCGTTTAGAGCATTTATGCCACCAGGGCCTGTCGTTACGTTAACAACTGCAGGTTTGTTAGTAACACGGGCATACCCTTCAGCAGCCATTGCACAAGCTTGTTCATGATGGCAAAACACAATATCCATACCGCCACGTCCAAACGCATCATTAAGGTGCATGGCTCCACCACCAGTCACCATGTATACCACATCTGAAACTTCTTTCAGTCTCTGAACAATATAATCAGCAATTCGAATCATAACCGAAACTATATTTTGGGGCAACAAAGATAGTGCCAAGCCTTAAGTTTTCAATCTATATGTATAATGGTAAAGTCTTAGCTAAGAACATTATCCAGAACACTCAGTAATTCCCGTAAAGAATTTATAAAAAGTAAGTTTTTACCATCTACGATACCATACCCATAAGATGCATGAACAAAAATGCAATTATTTTTAAGCGCAGCCTCATAATCTTCTTGTGTATCGCCAATATAAACCCATTTCTCAGCTGAGTTATGGGTTAAATTCTTTATCATTTTTAATCTTTCACTTTTATAATTTGATTTGAATTGTTTATCATCAATGCAGGATATCATATCAAATTCAATACCTATACTTTGAGAAAGTAAAATTTTTTGTAGTGGCTCAAATGGTTTATTTGTCAGGCAAATTAAACGAAAATGCTCTTTATTTAATTGCGTATGTAAGTCTTTAGCTCCATCATACCACTCGCCCTGATCACAATATTCATAATCATATAGGTTTCTAAACGTATTTATAAATTGTTTTTTTTCATAAGGAGTTTTATTTTTAAAATAAATTTCGTGAATTTCTGCAATAGGAGGACCAATATTTCCAGGCTTAAATTCAACCCCGGATTGGTACACCTGAATTGCAGAAGATTCAAATGCCATTTTTATACCTTTATAAGAATTATATAAAGTACCATCAAAATCAAAAATCAAATTAACCATATCACAACTTACTCTCCAAATACTGCCCATGCAGAATATGGTTGATGGGCAAAACGTTTTAACGATAAATTATTTAAGCCAAGAACTTCATTTACAGCAAGAGTTTCTCCAGGAAAATGAGGACAATTTAATTCATCAAAAACTAATAAAGAACCCTTTGTTAACCGAGGAAGAATCTTTTCAAGTACGTCTTTAGTAGGTTTATATACATCCATATCAAAAATAGCCATTGCGACTATGGCGTGAGGGTTATTAGTTAACCACCCATCTATTGTAATTGATGCATCGCCCTTTATTAGCTCAAACTTTTTTACATGAGGAATCGGAGAAAAAGATTCGTGTAGTGTAAGTAATTTATCTAATGTCTCTTCATATTTTTCCGTAGTTGCATAATCGCCAACTTTAGAAAAATCACCATCTTTACTGTCTACGACGCTAAATCCTTCAAAAGTGTCAAACCCAAATATCTTTCTACTATGGTTAAAAGGTTCATACATACCCCTCAGATTTATGAGCTGAGCAAGTGTGGCTCCCCACTGTACACCAAACTCACATATAACACCGGGAACATCTACGATCTTCTGATATAAATTATTGTAGTAAAGAATTCGGCTCAGGGACTGTCGTTTAAGAGTAACTAAATTATGTATGTTCCACTGATGTCCATATTGAGGTAAAAGAGCCTGCGCAATACTAAACAACTGCATGTGTCTTTCTTGCTCATCGAGTGACTGTTGTGTAAATTCACCTGCGATTTTTGTGAGCGTTTCAACTTTGGTACCTGGAGTAGTGTTATTGTGCATAAGTAGTATTTCTAAAGTTTTTATCACAAATATATAAGAGCATGTCTGGCAATATAATCTTAGGCCTGTTCTCCCGTAAATATAGACTCTGCTCTCCTGGTTATTATCCGAAATATAAATGGAATAAATCGGACAATATAGTCTCAAGTAAATAAATATAGTAAACTCACTGAAATAAATGAAAGAATATTAGAAATTACACTAATATCTATTTTACCCCAAATAGTGAAGTTACTTTATTGTTATTATGGGTTATTTCCACAATAGTCCTGCCTGTCACACGAAAAAGCTTCAATAAGTGTAACTAATTTCTAACAATCAGCCTACAACCTTCTCAAGTGTTAGCAGTCCCATTTATTTTATCTGGCATTCTGCTTCCGTAAAATTAGTTTCGGTTAACCAATTGCACGCCTCAATACAATTTGAAGGCTTTTATATGAGAACATTTCTTTACACGACTTATGGCTTATCTGCTGAAATCAATAGTCTTAGAAATGGCATCCTCAAGCGAAACTACTTTATTGAGCATCAATACTTGCTTTGCTTTATCAACATTTGGGACATACCTATCCACAAAATTTGACTTTAACTTACTTCCCAATACTTGAATATTACTACTTGAGCTTGCCACTCTTTGTATTAACTTAGCCAATTCAAGTATTGATATTTCCCGGTCTGATCCTACGTTATACGGCGAGTTCAACTCTCCATTAATCAAAATAGTCCACAACCAGGCGGCTAAATCAGAAGCATACATGTAAGATCGAACCGTACTACCATCACTCTTAATAACAATGTCTTCATTAGCCAGTACATTACGAATAAAATTCCCTATGGCAAAATGAGTATCAAGGGGTAAATAAGGCCCTACAAAGGCGAAACAACGTGCAATTTTAATTGGAAGATCAAACTTTTGATGATATATAGAGCAATATAGTTCTGCGATACGTTTACCTTCTGCATAGGCAGAAGCATAATTATTAATATCTAATTTATAAGAATCACTCTCTTTAATATAATGTATATCCGCAGGTTGTTTACCATATATAGCTCCTGAACTTACATACAAGAAACCCGCTAAGGGTTGTCTCCGAGCGAAGTCAAGTAACTTTCTGGTCCCTACTGTGATCGTATCAAGCATTAAAAGAGGACTGTTTTTATTTATCGCATCGCTCGCAGCTGTAGCAGCATGAATAATATAGTGAAATTCTACATTAATATTATAGTCATAATCTATGATATCGCCTTGTATAAAATGAATGTCAGCTCTATTCTGAAATACTGAGAATTCCAAAAGAAAACGTTCAGGGTCTCTTGAAAGGACGTATAGTTGTGCATTAAGTTCTAATTTATTGTTTATATATTGAAAACTATGCAGAATCCATTTTCCAAAAAAACCCGTCCCACCTGTTAAAAGAATACGTTTGTTACGAAGAGATTCCCAAATCGAACTTGTAGAATTGTAAACATGAAGTAAGTCTTCCTCAGAAATCTGCTTCATAATCGTAATATAAAGTTTATAGCAGTGATTTGTAGACCGCTAGATCAGCTTCTATTAAATCACTTGCATTTGCTCCGCACCTGAATTGCTTGTACCAGTCAATTGTCAATTCAATGGCTTTTTCCGGGGTTAAAATGGGGCGCCAGTCTAACTCATTTAGGGCCTGACTTATATCCAGCTTCAATATTCCTGCTTCATGTGGATGTTTACTATCACTATGCACCTGATAGTTTCCTTCTCCCCACACAGCAATACAGTGTTCTACCACATTAACTACTGAAAGGGCATCTGAAGTAAAAGGCCCAAAATTGAAAGCCTTTGAGTATTTAATTGGATCTGTCCATAGTTTATACCCCAGTTCGAGATACCCAAAAAGTGGTTCTATCACATGTTGCCATGGCCTGATAGCCTTTGGATTTCTTATATGTACAGTCTCTTTACTGTTTAATGCTTGTACAATATCAGGAATTAACCTATCTACCGACCAATCACCTCCACCAATAACATTTCCAGCTCTGGCTACGGCTATAGCTTTATTATGGGTAGCATAATCAGCAACGTTATAGAACGAATTTCGGAACGAATCTATAATTAGCTCTGCACATGCCTTACTGGCACTATAAGGATCAAATCCACCCAATCGATCAGATTCCCGATACGGATATATCCACTCGTTATTTGAATAAACCTTATCAGTCGTAATGGCTACAATAACGCAAGGTTTATTTAATAAACGAATACTATTTAACAGATTGGCAGTTCCAATCGCGTTTGTTTCAAACGTTTCAAGTGGTTGCTGATATGAAAAACGTACAAGTGGTTGAGCTGCCAGGTGAAAAACAAAATCCGGTTGAAAATTAATCAACTCTTTTTGTAAACGCGCACTGTCACGAATGTCAGCAATCACTGATTCACAAACGCTATCACCACCAACTAATTCGTAAAGATTTAAAGGCTTTACAGGAGCTAATGAATACCCTTTAACTTCTGCCCCCATCATAGCAAGTATCTTCATCAACCAGGCTCCTTTAAAGCCAGTATGACCTGTCAAGAAGATTCGCTTACCCCGATATAGTTGCGTAAATTTTTCACTAAGATTTACCATGATTTCCACTGTGCCCCGCCGCTGTTCCAAAGTTGCTCCAACTCTACCTTATCTCTAAGCGTATCCATGGGTTTCCAAAACCCATAATGCCTGTAAGCCGCTAGCTGGCCTTCGGCCGCTAATGTTTCTAAAGGTTGCTGTTCCCAGATTGTTGAATCTCCCTGAATGTAATCAAAAACTTGCGGTTCACAAATAAAAAATCCTGCATTCACCCAGGCACCATCACCTTTGGGTTTTTCCATGAAAGATCTCACAAGCGTTTGATCTTCAAAATTCAAAGCCCCAAATCGGCCTAAGGGTTGTACAGCTGTCAGTGTACACAGTTTGTTATGGTTTTTATGATAGCTTACTAACTCATTGATGTTTATATTACCAATCCCATCACCATATGTCAGCATAAATGGCTCCTCTCCTATGTGATGTCTTACACGCTTTATACGCCCTCCCGTCATACTCTCAACGCCGGTATCTACTAACGTAATTTGCCAGGGTTCAGCCTGTGACTTATGGAAATCAATTCGATTATGACGCAGATCAACTGTTACATCAGATTGATGTAAAAAGTAGTTTGCAAAATACTCTTTTATTAAATAACCCTTATAACCTAAACATACAACAAACTCATTAAATCCATAAGAAGAGTAAATCTTCATGATATGCCATAAAATGGGCATACCACCAATTTCAACCATTGGCTTAGGCTTGACCACAGTTTCTTCACTCAGGCGAGTACCTAAACCTCCTGCAAGTATAACTACTTTCATGTACGGCAGACTTGTATGATAACTAGTAGAGTTTTAGTTAAAAGCTATGGGTCAATAATTATGCCATAGAATTACCTATAACATTACAAAGAAACCGGAAACTATACACTTTCACAAACACATTATTAGAATACTCATTACATTACAGCCAGGGTTCAATTCCTGAATCATGAAAAACCTACCATTATTTCTAATTAAGTTTTTATTCTCAACCACCCTCCTTAGGTCCGCCCCCCCCACATATGGCCATATTGCCGACTACCCGTTTAATGGCAATGTCAATGATGCCAGCGGTAAAAATACCCCCGGAACGATCTTTGGCACAATTAATCCGTAGCCGATTGTAAAGGTACAGCGAATAACGCATTCCAGTTTACCGATGGCAGTAAAATTCGTGTTACCAATAACGCGTCGCTGTCTTTATCCACCAGATTCCGTTCAGCGGGTGGGTCCGGCTACGGTCGATCAGGCGCGGAATCCCGCGCAAATATCGATTTTACCGCCAGCAATAGTACTGATCTTCTGATTGGCGGCATGGATTGCTGGTCGTACTATTTTAACGGTGATATGGATGAGCTTCGGTTTTACAACCGGGCGCTCACGCGGGAGGAGGTAATCTCAACATATACCTTTGAGAAAGTGCCGATTCAGTCTGTTAAAGATGGCAGTTGGAACGATTATACAGTATGGTCGTGTAACTGTATCCCGCACCCTTCCGATATCTTGCAGGTTAGCCATCAGGTTACAGTTCCCGCAAACAACATCGCCCAGGCCTTCCAGATTACCTATACCAACAATGGGAAAGTAACCCTTGGTCAGGGAGCTAAGCTTTTCCTCAATAAGTAAATCACCCCGCGTCCTGCGCTTATACCGGCACATGACTCGACGAATGCATACCAAAGGGTCTGGCTTCCGGCAGGCCCTTTTTCTTTGGCTTGCCCTGACAAGCACGACCCTGTTTGCCCAACCAAACCGCTTTACGTTTCAGCGCGGCCTGATGGGTACCCAGTTTAAGGTAATCCTCTATGCACAGGATAGCCTGACAGCACACCATGCCTATCAGGCGGTTTCGGCCCGTATGGATACGCTCAACCAGATCATGAGCGACTACCTCGATGGCTCCGAAATCAACCGGCTGTCGGCCAGCGGCGGGTCGGGACAGTGGGTGCCGGTATCGCGGGAGCTGTTCGATGTCCTGACAAAGGCCGTTACCATCGCCCGTATCTCCGGAGGCCGGTACGATCCGACCATCGGGCCGCTCTCGCTGCTGTGGCGGCGGGCTGTCCGGCGGAATCAGTTTCCGTCTGCCAGCGAACGAAAAAAGGCCCGAAAGTCAGTTGGCTATCAGCACCTCGAATTTGATGCCGCCAGACAGGCCATCCGCCTGAACCGGCCCAATATGCGGCTCGATGTCGGCGGTATCGGGCAGGGCTTTGCCATTGATGAAGCCCTGTTGGTTATCAAACCGTTTCCGGTGCAGGCGGCACTGCTCGACATCGGCGGGGATATCCTTGCCTATAATGCCCCTCCCCAACAATCCGGCTGGCGGATTGACGTTGGCTCCGGCAAAACCGGCGATACCGATACGTTGACGGTGAACCTGCGCAATGCAGCCATCACAACTTCCGGTGATACGTATCGATTCCTCAATTACAAGGGACGACGTTACTCGCATATCATGAATCCACGCTCGGGTCTGGGCCTGCGTCATTTTGTTCGGGCAACGGTAAAAGCACCGGAAGGCTACCAGGCTGATGCACTCACGAAAGTGTTCAGTGTGGCGGGCTGGCGGAAAAGCCGGCGGTTACTACACCGCTTTCCGGGTGCGGAGTTATATATTATTGAAAACAAAGGGGGCAAAATTCGCAGCTGGCAGTCGTCTGGCTTCCGGTAATGACCGTTTAAATAGTTTCCGGATTACCAAACCGGCAATTCGTGTACATTTAGGCACAAACTATTTTGTTATCATGAAACAGCTATTTAGCTCCTTAACCGCTTTCCTGTTCTCCGTCTGTGCCTTTGCTCAGCAAGGTACCATCCAATATAAAATAACCCTTGGTAACGGACAGAAATCCATGACGAGTACGAGTACCATGTATTTCCTGAACGGAAGTACCCGCGTGGAAGCAACCATTCCTATGCCGGGCATGGGGCAACCCATCAAACAAACCGTCCTGATGCCGGCCAGTAAGCCAAATGTGATGTATAATCTGGACGATGCCAGCAAGACCTACACAGAAACTTCCGTTAGCCCGACGGCCACAAATGATGTAAAAACGACGATTAAAGTCCTTGGCACAGAAACCATCCAGGGCTTAAGCTGCAAACACCTGTCGGTAACCATGGACAAAACCAATATGGAAGTCTGGACCACCAAAGACATTGCCGGCTACGAGAAAATGATGTCGTACTGGCGGTCAAATCCGGCCATGAGCAGCAACAGTTTTTACAATGAGCTTAAGAAAAATAACGCGGAGGGCTTTTTCGTGAAAACGAAAACCAATGGCATGCGTGGTGGCAGTATGACGATGGAAATGGTCAGCTACAATACAAAGCCGGTAGCCGCGTCACTGTTCAGTATTCCGGCCGGCTATAAAAAGGAAGCCGGTTTCGACCCGGCCGCAATGGAGAAAATGAGCCCTGCCGAGCGGCAGAAAATGGTCGAACAGATGATGAAGAAATATGCGCCGAAGCAGTAACAAGACGACAAGCCCTTCCCCTGAAAACAGGGGAAGGGCTTTGAATAGGGTCTACTACACCGTAATTGTCTTACCCGGCACGGCTACCGGATAGAAACCATCGGCATTTGGTAATACTTTCGGCATCGCGTCCCACGCAAGTTTATCCGGGAACAGGTTGATCTGCGAATTGATCGCTTCCTCCCACGTTACCATCTTACCCGAATACGTCGCCATCCGGCCCATAATCGATGTCATTGTACTTTTTGCTCCATTTTCGGCATCGGCAAACTTATACATGCCTTTGGCAATGGCCTCAAACAGCTCGTCATGCTCAACCTGATACGGGTTTGGATCCGGCTTCTTCGCATCATTCGGATGCGTATAAATTGCCTGTCCGTTATATTTTTTCAGCACGCTGTTGCGGCCGAATGAGTCGACTTTCCCTTTTGTACCCACAAACTGCTCATCAACCTTGCTGTAGGTCCCTTCGTAGTGACGGCACTGGCTGTTGATGGTTGTTCCGTCGGCATACACAAAGTCGACAATGTGATGATCAAAAATTTCACCATACTCTTTGCCGGTACGCACCTGACGGCCACCTGTTCCTTGTGCTGATACCGGATAGCCTTGTTTTACCCAGTTCGCTACATCTATATTGTGAATGTGCTGCTCATTGATATGGTCACCGCATAACCAGTTGAAGTAATACCAGTTACGCATCTGGTGCTCCATTTCGGTCTGGTTCGGCTGACGCGGCTTCACCCAAACGCCGCCGCTTACCCAATAAACAGAACCGCCCACGATGTCGCCCAAAGCGCCGTCATGAATGCGCTTGATCATCTCGCGGTAATTGTACTGATAATGGCGCTGTAAGCCCACTACCACATTCAGCTTTTTCTTCTTGGCTTCTTCCGCCGCCGCCAGCACTTTCCGGACACCCGGCGCATCGGTAGCAACCGGCTTCTCCATGAAAATGTGTTTGTTCTGACGAACGGCTTCTTCAAAGTGCATCGGACGGAAACCCGGAGGTGTCGCCAGAATGACTACATCGGCCAGGGCAATAGCCTGCTTGTAGGCATCAAATCCGACAAATTTGCGGTCTTCCGGTACGTCTACTTTCTGGGCAGCATCACGGCGCTTGCTCAGGTTGCTGTACGCTTCGTCCAGCCGGTCACGGAAGGCATCAGCCATGGCCACCAGCTTTACATTTTGCTTCGTGTTCAGGGCCTGAGCAGCGGCTCCGGACCCACGACCACCACAACCAATCAACGCAACTTTAATCGTGTCATCGACAGAATGGTGAAAGCCTCCTGCCTGAAGACCAAAAGGTAAGCTAGTTAACAGAGCACTACCGGTTAGTAATCCGGAGGCTTTCAGAAATTCGCGACGATTCGATTCGTTCATCATATGCGCTAAGAATTTGGAGAATTGAGCAGAACACAGGGCATTCCTGCGGAATGTCTTTTTCCTGCTTACTATCCAAAGCGCCACCACCCCGAAATCTCCTTTTGTGCGCCGGAATTTAGTCTACTTAATTCTAACGAGCAGCCACTACGTACGGCTGACGTCCAAATGTTTAGCCGTTAATCATAGTCACGCTGCACCAGACAAACGCGGGTTTTACAGGCTTCGTACCAATCTTTGCGGCCTTTTTCACGGGCCAGCTTGTGTTCGGCGTTATTTTTCCAGTTCCGGATGGCTTCTTCGCTTTCCCAGTAAGAAACAGTGATGCCCAGCCCGTCGCGGGCACTCTCTTCGCCCAGAAAGCCGGGCTGTTCCCTCGCCAGTTCCAGCATGCGGCGGGCCGTTTCGGCATATCCGTCGTCTACATCGGTACGGATGGAGGTAAAAATGACGGCATAATACGGCGGTCCGGGTGTCTGAGCGATCATGGTTTTGTTAGTATATGCGTTGATTCATTAAAAATCACCACCCAACGCGCGCAGTAACGCAACGGTATAACCAGCCTCCTGCCCGCGCAACTGAACCAGCAATTGCTCAACGTTCAGGATGGTCCGCTGCGCATCCAGCACTTCAAGGTAGGTGGTCAGACCACGGATGTACAGCTCCCGGTTATATTGTTCGGTGCGGCGGGCCAGGGCCAGCGTCTGGGTTTGTGCGTCAATCTGCTGACGAAGAATCTGTAAGTTATCCAGTGCGGTTTCGACTTCGCGCTGCGCCACCTGAAGCTGCTGCTGATACGTCTGCCGCACGGTTTCAACCTGCTGGTTAGCCAGCGTGACGTTCTGGCGGTTACGGCCTCCTTCGAATACCGGTACCGATGCATTAATGCCTACCAGATACGTAGCACTTCCGGGCGTAAACCAGGGCCCGATCCGGCCGGATAAAAGACCGCCGGTTCCGTTCACGGATACGCGGGGCATCCGGGCCGCATTTGTGACAGCCACCTGCGTTTCGGCAGCCTGTGTCAGCCGGTCCAGTTGTTGCAGATCGGGGCGGCGTTTCAGCAAATCGGCAGCAATTTCCGTATAGGGAAAGGCCGGATAAGCCGCCGGTAAGGTTCCTGCACCCAGTGTAAACTGAGCCGGTGTCTGCGCACAAAGCTGGGCCAGTCCGTTGACCAGCTCTGTCCGGCCACGCTGTAACGTAAGCAGTTGCACACGCAGCTGAGCCAGATCGGTTTCAGCCCGCTGCACATCAATCTGATTGATCAGGCCGACCCGGAAGCGCTCGCGGATAATGCCAACGGTTGAATCCCGTGTCTGTACATTGCGGCGAAAAACGGCCTGTTCGGCATCATTCGCCCGGATCAGCCAATAGACGCGGGCAATCTCCGACGCC
Organism: Arsenicibacter rosenii; assembly: GCF_001870735.1. Lineage (GTDB taxonomy): Bacteria > Bacteroidota > Bacteroidia > Cytophagales > Spirosomataceae > Arsenicibacter > Arsenicibacter rosenii. Next base: position 77,509 of record NZ_MORL01000024.1, read on the forward strand.
AGTACCAGCCGGAACGAGCGGTAATCGGCCTCCGACGCCTGTACCTGCAGACTGGCAACCGTTACGCCGTTTCGTATCCGGCGAAAAAGATCAAGCTCATACGACGCATCAACGGGCAGTATCTGTAGCGTGTTCATCTGCACCCGCGCCAGCCGGTCTGACGTTACCGGCACCGATACCGGCCGGTATTCCGACAGACTCTGAGTGGACAGGAGCGCCCCCGAACGGATTGACGGCGACAGATACGATTGGGCGACCTGAACCCGTAAACGGGCTTCTTCTACCCTGCTCAATGCAGCTTTCAGGTTCGGGCTGTTGGTCAGCCCCAGATTAATCAACGAATCAAGCGTTGTGTCATGGAAACGGGCCCAGCCTGTGGACTCCGCTGTTTGTGCCTTCGTAAATTTCACCTGCAACAGCAGCAGCAGGCAAAAGCAGGCGGTAATTCCCCTCATAGTCATAGGTGCCCAACCGGCGTATAGCGTATGTGCATGCCAGTACTCTGAACCGGATCAATGGCAGGGCAACATGGCATTCCCCTAAATTACATCTCAGCGGATAGATTGTACAGCAGATGTCACCATATCCGCAAAAATTGCTATTCTTGCTTTTTTTAGGTCAATCAGGGAAAGGAATTTTTTGACAGGATTACCAGACGTACAGGAGCCGGCTTACTACCCATGATGAGGCAATTGGCATCCTACATATCCCGTAATCCTGTCGGATCACCATCAATAATCCTTGATGGGCTTGATGCCATAATAGGCCGCGATTTCTTCCTTGCTCGGCGTTTTGGCCGGCCGGACAATCCGGAAGCCCACAAATGAAGCACTCGTTAACCACCAGTCACTTTTCGGGTTCTGCGGATCCAGAATTTTCCAGGCAGGATCGGACGGAATACGCTTCGCGGAGCGCAGATCAGCCGGTTCATCGTCCCAGGAGCCGCCACGGGTGCTGTTCGGGTATAACATCGTCACCGGTGCCCACGGCTCGTTTACAGTGCCCTTTGCTTTTTTAGCATAATAGTCTGGTATATACTGATCCATGGTCCATTCCAGCACATTGCCGTGCATATCATGCAGCCCCCATGGATTGGGCTTTTTAGTACCGGTTTTTTTATAGGCGGAGCCGCTGTTTCCTTTAAAGACAGCATACTGCGGTAATAATTTCGGATCGTCACCAAAAGAATAGGCTGTTTTCGTGCCGGCACGGCAGGCGTATTCCCATTCGGCTTCTGTAGGCAGGCGATAAAAAACGCCGGTTTTATCATACAGCCACGCACAGAATTTGATAGCGGCGTACTGTGTCATGTTAATAGCCGGATAGCCCGCCCGCCCCATGCCGAACGACATATCCACGTACGACGGACTAGGACGGGTACTGGCATCTGTTTTCGACAAATCGGCGCCCTGCGGGTACCGGGCGGCCATTTCCTTCTCGATATTTTTCGTCGTGAAGAGATCATAGATGTCCCAGATCACTTCGTATTTACCCATCCAGAACGGCTCAATCTTCACCTTATGCTGCGGCCCCTCATCCTGACCACGGCCTTTCTCGCCGGCAGGGCTTCCCATCATAAATTCACCGCCCGGAATAGCGACCATTTCATACGACTGATTACTGCCGCCAATCGCCTGGGTGTACGATTTAAATTCCGTTGAGTTCTGTGCCTGCACCATCAGTGGGGTTGTTACGGCCAGCACAGCAAACATTTTTTTTGTCAATTGCTTCATTATTCAGAGGCATTCGGTTGTTCTATCCTACTAAAGCACAAATCACGGCATATTTCCTTTGCCGAATCGACTAACTTTGTGTACTTGAAAAGCTTTTTGCCACAAAGACACTAAGAAATATCCAAGTTGCGAGATAGTTAATCTTCTA
>NZ_MORL01000240.1 GCF_001870735.1 Arsenicibacter rosenii
GTAGCCTTTGCCATCCGCAAAATCGATACACTGCTGACCGGCGCCGGCTTGTCTATAGAGGACAATCTGCACATAATGAAACAACTAAAGGAGCAATTTTTTAATGAGTTCGGCGGCGAAGCGGCATTACGCCATCAGCTCAATGATAAATACCGGACCTACCGGCCATTGCTGGCACAAGCCATGAACGATAATTTTCTGTCAATACCGGAGTTACAAGCCTATATGCAAGAGCAGGAAACGCTGCTACAAGCATTAGCTACTGCTCACGTGTCGATGCCCGGGCAGTTTAACAATATATTGTCCAGCCTGATCCATATGCTGGTAAACCGGTTATTTCCGTCAAAGCAGCGGGCCTATGAGCTTGTGCTATATCATTGTCTGGCAAAACATTATGATTCGGTTNCGGCTTTATAACCAGATGGAATAAACTATTCCCGAAACGAGTAAGCTATAACGGATAGTTATTGAAATCCGCACGATTAGAAGCCAACTTTGAATCAACAAATCAATGACAAAATAAAGGCACAATGACTCTTTAAACACGTAAGACCATGAAAAAGCGCATCATG
>NZ_MORL01000241.1 GCF_001870735.1 Arsenicibacter rosenii
CCAGTTTCAATGTACATGGGCTATTTCGGGGTTAATTATGCTATTTTTTGCCTATCCTGCCTTATCACAAAAGCTGGATAGTACAAACCCGGCACAACGCGTTCAGGTAGCCCCGGCAAGTGTTTTTACCATGTTCCGTGGCGCCGGCATGAAGCCCGTTAATCACCCGCTTACACCGGCTCAGAACGAAAAGGTGAGCCATGCTTTTGCACTGTTACCCCCCTTACATCAGCGAATCCTTAACCAGCATCTCCACAGTATCAGCTTTATGGATAACATGCCCAATACGGCCTTAACCTCTCCGGTCGATTCAGGGGGTATGCCGAAGATGTTCAACATTACCTTTAGAGCGGGCTTGCTGGATGAGACTATCTCCGCATGGGCAACATGGAAAGAGGCTACCTGTTTCAACAGGACAAATGATGATGCCTTTTCCGTGCGTGTTGAAGGAGGTAATCTGGATGCCATCATTTATGTCCTGATGCACGAAGCTACCCACATCGTCGACGCCGTAACCAATATTACGCCACATCCCGGCGAAGCTCAGGAAGTGGTTGAACCCACCCGG
>NZ_MORL01000242.1 GCF_001870735.1 Arsenicibacter rosenii
CCATTCTGATTACGGCCGGTCTTGTACTGCTCAAATTAACCTCAAAATAACCACCTGAACATGACAACCGGAACTATTTTTATCCGTAAAGCCGGACCGGAAGACCTTGCTATCCTACAGCAAACCGGAAAAAAAACCTTTTACGAAACCTTTGCGCCCGTCAATTCAGAAGCGGATATGGCCCACTATCTGACGACTAGCTTCAGTGAGGCCAATGTACGCAAGGAACTAACCCATCCGGAAACCGAATTTTTCATTGCGTTTGACGCTACCACACCAATTGGCTATCTAAAAGTAAATAACGGCTCTGCTCAAACTGAGTTGCAGGATCCTACTGCGCTGGAAATCGAGCGGATCTATGTGCTGACGGCCTGGCAAGGGAAACAAGTTGGTCAGCTATTGTTTNAAAGCCTATATCTGGCTGGGTGTCTGGGAAAAAAACGCAAAAGCCATCCGGTTTTACGAGAAAAACGGATTTGTCGCGTTCGACAAGCATTTATTCCGGCTTGGTGAGGATATCCAGACGGATATCATGATGAAGAAAATGCTGTAGACAAGTAAGGAGTA
>NZ_MORL01000243.1 GCF_001870735.1 Arsenicibacter rosenii
TTAAGCGTTATTTTTTTCAGCAAACCAAGCTGTTTTATCGAAGCAGGCAGCTGGTGCACAGATGCCGTATTGTTATGTTTTGTAAGTACGGACTCCCGCGAATATGTCTGAGAATACCCGATGTCCAGATGCTGGACAGGCAGACGCTTCATATGAGTAAGGGCACTATCCAGATATGCTTCACGTCCGGGTGGAAGCAGAATCCTGACAGACTGAAGATCACGGCATTTTTCCAGGTTTTCCCAGTCGCTGGCAATACCCGAGATTGTTATGGCTCTAACGCGCTTACCGGCATTCATGAGATCGGCCAGATCCGAAAAAGTTTCAAATTGTGAGAACCTGGTGTAGCTATCGGATACCGCCGGTCCGGGGGCCTTTGCATTAAACCACATTTTCGTGGTATCCAGTTCAGATTCAGACAGAAGGCCGGATTGGGCAAATGAAAAAAGAGACAGACAGTTTGCCAGACAGCAAAGAATCAGTAAACGGAAGAAATNAAATGAAAAAAGAGACAGACAGTTTGCCAGACAGCAAAGAATCAGTAAACGGAAGAAATGGGGGG
>NZ_MORL01000244.1 GCF_001870735.1 Arsenicibacter rosenii
GAACAAAACCAGACACTCATCGAAACCCAGAACCGCGTGCTGGAAGAAAAAGTCGAACAGCGCACGGCCGAACTCAAAGCCTCACAGGCCCAGCTCATCCAGAAAGAAAAACTCGCCAGCCTCGGCGAACTCACCGCCGGTATCGCCCACGAAATCCAGAACCCCCTCAACTTTGTCAACAACTTTGCCGAGGTCAGCGCCGAACTCACCGGCGAGCTGAAAGATGAACTCACCAAAGGCGACCTCGACGAAGCAGGATTCATTGCCGATGACCTGGCGCAGAACCTGACCAAAATCGCCCACCACGGCCGCAGGGCAAGCGCCATTGTCAAGGGCATGCTCGAACACTCCCGCATGGAGTCGGGCGACAAGCAATCCACCGACCTCAACGCGCTTGCCGCCGACTACCTGCGGCTAGCCTATCAGGGGCAGCGGGCCAAAGACAACACCTTTACCTGCCGGCTCATTACCGCTTTCGACCCGGCGCTGCCGACGGTCAACGTGGTGGCGCAGGACATCGGGCGGGTGCTCCTTAACCTCTGCCAGAACGC
>NZ_MORL01000245.1 GCF_001870735.1 Arsenicibacter rosenii
TTCAGGGTAGGGATATAATCGTGGGGTAAAAACGCCTGATTATCGCGGGTCTTCACCAGACAGAAATAATAGTTTTCAGGCTCCCGTTTGGCGTCTTCCTCAATTTTCCAGATCCACTGGGCATCGGGTTTCCAGGGAGGCGACGAAAACACAAACAGCATGTGGTGTAACGGGGAATCGAATTTTCCGACATTGGCCCGCAGCGTCGGCAGAATCACCTTCAGCCACTCCTGCTTGATGTTCAGCCCTTCATCGATCACGTACATGTCGAAGTTTGACCCACGGTTTTCCTCGGAAGTCATCTTGAAGCCTTCCAGCTCAATGATGAATCCGTTCGGCCAGCTGATGCAGTTATCCCAGTTATCAGGCGCTTCGTACGGCTGATCCCAATGGGCAGGCGGTTTGCGCCATAACACATAATCCCCGCGGCCCGTTGACCAGTTGTACTCCTTCAGCCCCCAGTCTTCCAGACGTGATTTCAGGTTCGGGGTCAGTTTAGACTTGGCCTTTTTGACGGTTTTCACGCCCCAGCCGCATTTGGCTCTGGGGAG
>NZ_MORL01000246.1 GCF_001870735.1 Arsenicibacter rosenii
TGCGGCCTGACGAACCGTTTGTCTGGAGTCTGGATTTTAATGCCCACTTCACGTGCGGAACGCTTTACCAGGAGGGAAAAAATCTGGGGCGTTGTGTCGATAATTTATTTGTCAAGGAAGCGGGCAAGAATCTGACCATGGCCCAGACGCTGGGTCTGCTGTTTGTACAGCGCTATGCGGGCCACCGCAATAAGCGGATCATCCTGACGGGTGACCGTAACGGGCGTAACAAATCGGCAGGCAGTGATAAGACCATGTTCGAACAGGTAGAGCAGGTACTCAGTGAAGGGCTGGTGGTGGACGGGGTGCGTGTCGGTGGTGGCTGGCAGGTGGACGTGCAGGCACTGACCAGCAACCCGCCGCACAAGGACAAGCACGTGATGGTTAACGACGTGCTCAGCGAGCGGCACGAGCACCTGTTCATGCTGCGGTTCGATGAGCTGCTGGCCAAGGCCACGATCGTCAGTATTGAGGCCTCACCGATCCATGCTAACTACGAGAAGGACAAGAGCAGTGAGCGGCCGGGCTTTGATCA
>NZ_MORL01000247.1 GCF_001870735.1 Arsenicibacter rosenii
GCAATATCCTCCGATCCCCAGGAGCACATGCCGCCGTACCGGCTCATGGCGCCGATGATCGGAATGACTACTACCTGACCGGATTTGGTACCGACTTTCGAAAGATTATTGTAGCCCGGAACGGCTGCAGATTTATCAGCGCCGAATGAATCCTTCCCCCGGTCATCCTTTCCGGTCAGATTCGCTTCAACCAGATACGGTTCGATCCGGTCTTCAGTCCGGACCTCAAACGGTTGTTTGCCCTGCTGCAACCGGCTCAGCACGATAGCCGCCATCCGGTCGTGGTATGTCTGATTAAGTGCCCATGCGCCTGCGAAAAGTAGTTCGATCATTGCCCTGTCTGGTATTATCAGCTTCGAAGTTGGGCAGCAGATTTTTCGCAGAACAGGACAAAAAAAAAGCCTGACCGTGTAAGGTCAGGCTATGCCTTCTTATAGCGCACCCAGCCGAGTGCCCGTACGTAGTAATACATCAGCAGCCGCTGCCAGACCGGCACCCCGGCTTCCCACAGCAGCTGGTTAAAGACCTGATC
>NZ_MORL01000248.1 GCF_001870735.1 Arsenicibacter rosenii
CTTTGATGACATCCTTCCGATACGAAAAAACAATCTCCGTTTTTTGCTCAATAACATTCAGCAAGGCTTTCAGCGTAGTGTTTTTCAGCGAGATGGATACCTTTTCCTGTAGTTTCTCCTGGGCCAGCAATGGGTCGGCCAGGGCCATGTTGACCAGCAGGCAAACCAGCAGCAGTTGCGACACACTGATTCTCATAAGAGCGGTAAACTCTTTTTTGGTAAATAAAAATGGCATACTTTCGGTACGTTTTGTTTGGGAAGACAAGACAATGATGCGCAGGCGTGCCACAAACACACCTGTTCGCAGGGGAATGATGTTGGTAGCATCATTCCTTTTTTGGGTTTTACGAGTGCTACATACGCGCCGTGTTTAGGGATTATCGACAACCTTTTGATTCAATAATTATCTGAGCATCAATAATTTTATAGGAGGCTCCGAGCGTCTGGCAGATCACATCCAGCTGGTTATACAGTGATTCCCCGTTAATGGTAGTGGTGATATAGCATTCCGACAGTACATCTTCATTAAA
>NZ_MORL01000249.1 GCF_001870735.1 Arsenicibacter rosenii
TGACAAGTTAATGATTACCAAAAAATGTGTACCGGTAACCTGAGTCCGGAAACGGATCTGAAGCGGCAACTACCGGTTTGAAGAAGCCTTTATTCACGGTCAATCGTGGCAAACCGTTCGATGAGCCAGTCCCGTTTAGGTCTGGTGACGGGTACCCGGGCGCTATCTCCCATCTGCACATAACCGCCGTCCTGCCGGACGATTTTACGGATATAGGCCGGATTAATCAGGTGGGAATGGTGCACCCGCACAAATCCGTTAGGCTCCAGGGCCTGCTCTACTTCTTTAAGCGTCCGGCAAATCAGCATTGACTGTCCGTTGTTCAGATAAAAACGCGTGTAACTGGCATCAGCCATGCACCGGACAATTTCAGCAACTTCAATGATTTCATGACCTNCGTATGGAGCTGTTCCTGAAAAAGTGCATAATGTGCCCGCTGTAAATTCCGGATCTGCTGCTGCTGCCACAGTATCAGACATTGCCGCAGTTCCTCTTCCTGTATCGGTTTCAGCAGGTAATTAAGT
>NZ_MORL01000025.1 GCF_001870735.1 Arsenicibacter rosenii
CACTCTCGGTCATCACGCCACCGCCCGTCCCCCCCCTGTTGTTCACAAACAGACTGTTCAGGTAGTAACCACTGCTACGGTACTCATACACCGCTCCCCCGCCGCCTTCGCCTACATTGTTGGCAAAACGTGAACCCGTTACCGTCAGGCTCGTCTGATTGTTGAACATCGCCCCGCCTAAACCGGACGTACCCTTAGCCACATTATCGCTGAACTCACAGCCCGACACCAGCAGGATGCCCCCGTTGGTATACAACCCCGCACCCAGTGACTCCAGACTACCGTCTCCCCGGCTGTAGCCCCCGCTGATGACAAATCCGTCCAGCACCACCGTACCCGCATTGCCCTCGTTGCGTACTACTTTGTAGACATTGTCCGCCGCATGACCCGATGTACCGATGTCCCCCGACAGCGTGGTGCTTGAGGGCTGTCCCGTCACCGGCCGGATTGCTGCCCGCTCGCTCAGACTAGCTTCCGTACCGGCAAAGCCCCCGTAGAGCTGCACCCCGTTCCGCAGCCGGAAGCTTGCCGAACGGTCGGAGCCGGTAGTGGGCTTGTAGAGTCCGCCGGCCACCCACACCTGCCCGCCGTTCAGGGCCGATACCGCATCAATGGCTCCCTGTAGGTCTGCCGTCGCGTTCTGCCAGCTGCTGCCGTCGCCCGATCCGGTTGCCACCGGCCTGACGTAACGGATTACCTGCGCCGAGGACGAAAAACCAAAGAATAACATACTGATGATCAACGACAAACGTGCAGTTTGCAGAATCTTTATCCGACTTACCATAATGATAATGATTACACTGCTCCTAAACCGACAGGTAATAACCAGGCCAAGAGCACTTCATGGCATCAAAAGTAAATTAACACATACATATAATCAGAAAACATCAGCTTTTCAAAATCAGCTATTTCGCCAATACCACGTAATAGAGACGTCCCCGCCTGCCAGTATTGCGGCAGACGGGGACGTCTCTATTGGCAGATTCGCTGTTAATGACCGGCGTTCGACTCAACACCCACTACCGATAATCGGTAAGGTGTAGCAGAGACCTTGAGAGTTTTCTATGACTCCGGCTGGCACCCGGACAGCTCTACACCGACGCGACCATCACGCTGCTGATGCCGTCGGTACGGAGCCCGGACCCGGACCTGCTGACGATTGAGTAGATGGCCGGTGCCATTCCCACGCCCCTGCCCTTCCGCGAGCGCCTGCTCATTGTATGGCCGCAGGTAAGCGGATTGCTGGCTACCACGGTTGTCTGTTTCGCCCTGGCCTACCCCTCGTTTATGCGGCGGTAACGCGGAATGATATTCCGCGAGATAATAGCCTGTTATCCGAAGACAGGGATGACCTCCATAACAAAGTAAAATTGAACGCTACAACAAAGCCGGCTGTCGGTTTACTACTGAATTTTGCTGCCGTAATTACAAACACAATCATGAGCAAGCAAACAGTTTTAGTAACCGGCGGAACCGGCTTTGTCGGTATACACACGATTTTGCAGCTGCTGCAACAAAACTATATCGTCCGGACCACCTTGCGGTCTCTGCACCGGAAAACCGAAATTATTGAGGCGTTGCAGGCGGGCGGCCTCACCGACCTTAATCAGTTATCGTTTTATGAAGCCGATCTGACTAGCAACAGCGGCTGGGATACGGCCGTTGCTGGATGCGATTATGTGCTGCACGTCGCCTCACCGTTTCCCATGACCCAACCCGACGACGAAAACGAACTGATCATTCCGGCCCGCGACGGGTCGTTACGCGTCCTGAAAGCCGCCAAGGCCGCAGGCGTCAAGCGCGTGGTTCTGACCTCGTCTTTCGCGGCCATCGGGTATGGTCCCCGCATACCGGGACACGTCTTTACCGAAACCGACTGGACAGACGAGCAGGCTCCCATCATGGCCTACATTAAGTCTAAAACGGTGGCAGAGAAAGCCGCATGGGCGTATATACGTACTGAAGGCGGTATGATGGAACTGACGGTTATCAATCCCGTAGCCATTTTCGGTCCGATGTTGGGGGGCATTGCGTCGGCATCTATCGACGGCGTAATCAGGCCAATTCTGGCCGGCCAGGTGACCGAAAGCCCGGCATTTACGTTTGGGGTAGTCGATGTCCGCGACGTGGCCGATATCCACATCAAAGCCATGCTTCACCCCGCAGCCAGGGGCGAGCGTTTTCTGGCTACGTCGGCCGGTGTAATGAGCTTTTATGATGTTGCTCAACTCATCAGGCAGGAACGGCCTGAACAGGCGACGGGCATCGGCGCCATGCAGCCGACCGGCGACACCTTTTACATTGAGCTGTCGAACCAAAAGGCGCAGGAGCTGCTGGACTGGCATCCGCGTGCGAAAGAAGCGGCCGTACTGGCGAGTCTGGATAGTATCGCGCGCTGAAAAAATAAAGCTGATTTCTGATCCCGAATGCAGAATTTATCGTACTTTCTGCATTCGCGCTTTTTGTTACAGACGACCATTGGACATTAACCCGATTCACTCCTGCCACTTAGGCCCCGACATCTCACCGGAGCAATTCATTCCGGAGCACTTTTTCATGTACCTGTTAAAAGGCGCGGTGAAAGCCTATGACGGACAGAAACGGTACAGCATGGCGCCGGGCGACGCGGTTATTGCCCGGAAAAACCAGTTGATGCGCTACACCAAATTTAAAGACGGCGATGAATTTAAGAAGATCATTATCACGCTCGACGAGCCGTTTTTAAAGCTGTTTCTGGAACGTCATCCGTATACGGTTAGTCCGCCAACAAACCATGATGCGTTTTTACACGTACAGGATAACACGCTTCTGAGATCCTACATCCGGTCGCTGGAGCCCTACTATGCGGGAGGTTTGCAGCTGGACCCAACCTTTGCCGATATTAAACGGGAAGAACTGTTACTCATTCTGTTGCAGGCAGAACCGCACCTCGCGCAGGTTCTTTTCACGTTCGGAACACCAGATAAAATAGACCTTGAAGAATTCATGAACCGCAATTTCCGGTTCAACGTCAGTCTGGAGCGGTTTGCCTTCATGACCGGCCGGAGCCTGTCATCGTTCAAGCGGGATTTTGAGCGGATATTCGGGACAACACCAGGGCTCTGGCTCAAAAAGCGGCGGCTGGAGGAAGCGCATTTTAAAATCACGAAAGAACATCAGCGCCCCACCGATGTGTACCTTGAGGTCGGATTTGAGGATCTATCCCACTTCTCGTTTGCGTTCAAGAAAGAATTCGGCTACTCGCCGACACAGGTCGCGGCGGTATAACGGGCGGATGATTAACGGCTGTCCTACAAAAACATATCGCCCACCGTAAAGGCTAATTCCGGAACCACGGGAGCGGCGGTAATCAGGTCAGTTGCCGTATAAATGTGTAACGTTTCCGGTGAGGTATAGGCATAAATCCGCTGGCGTTTAGGCACGATATACCATACTAACTGCGCGCCGCCGTCGAAATAGTCCTGAATTTTTTCCAGCACATCCTCGTGCGATTCTGAATCGGACAGAATTTCAATTGCGAAATGTGTCTGCACCCGTTCGCCACGCCGGATCGCCTCTTTCTGCGCCACCGTAAAGTAGGTCAGGTCAGGTATGCGCTTCCGCGTTGCATCGACATACGAATCCACTTCCGGCAACAACACATCTCCATGCTGAAACTGAGCAGTTTTGATAAAGGAGCGGGTCAGAAATTCAGCAATAAAAATTTCATTTTGCTTCATGGCAGGCTTAGGAATAATGTTGCCGTTTACAAACTCATAATTCCCCCCGGTCGGGTGCTCCCGCTCCCACTGCTCAAACGCATCGACAGTTTGCAGCGTTACCGGCAGGTTATCCGGTGTTATAGCAGTTGCGATCATATCCTGTTTACGTTGGTATCTAGTCAAATATACAAAAAGTGCCGGACATTTGGCCTGTACGATTGTTCTTGCGCAGGTTCCGGCGTTTATGCGTTTTATAGGTACAAAAAAGGTATATCCAATACCTTTCGGGCAGGTAATGTACAGACGAAAAACACCTTACAATGTATAAAGTAAGTTTAAACAATGCCAAGCAGTACGTTAATTTTCACATCAGCGATTCCGGCAACACCGCGCAACAAAAACGTCCCCGCCTGCCCGTGTTCCGGCAGACGGGGACGTCTCTATCAGCAGATCTGCGGTTAATGATCGGCGTTCGACTCAACACCCACTACCGACAACCGGTAAGGTGTTGCCGAGACCTTGATGGTTTTCTTGTTAGCCATGTTAGCCGTCTCTATCTGAAGAATCTGTCCGGTTTTAGGCTGGGTAATGTACAGGTATTTCGAAGTTGCTTCAAGCTGAGGCTTCTGTGTCTCAGCCTTGTCGGTCGCCGCGATGACGACTGCGCTTCTCAGCAGTTTGTTGGTTTTCAGGTCGTATACCTGCACTTCGCCGGAATGAAGCAGCACCACAAGCTGATTGCCGGAGTAGTCAACTTTACACTGCATAATGTCCTTGCTGGCAACCACCGGCGTCACCTTGCTGTTGGCTACGTCGATCAGGTAAGCGCCCATTGCAGCCGTATACCCGACAAATACGCCGTTTCCTTCCAGAATTGTGCCGAACCAGGCGGTGCCGAAATCGGCCGGATGGGCAATCAACCGCTGGCGTCCGTTGGCGTCGACAACCAGAATCCCGCCCGACGACCCGAACAGGGCCACTTTGCCATCGCTCGCATTCCCGTGAATACCTTTGGTTTGTACCGTCGATGCGTACACCTGCTTACCGCCCGCGTCAATAACTTTCACGCGTTCGGGCAACGTTCCGGCTACTGAGCCATCTTTCTCCGTGATGGCATACAGACCATTATCAAATTTTGTCATGGCTCCGTGGTGCGCTGCATTACCGGCGCTAATCCGCGTCATTTTAGCACCGACATTGTGAAAATCCGTCTCCTGCGCAATGTCGAGCGTACCATCACCATCGTTGAAAATAATCAGTTCATTGCCCTTGCTCTTGAAGTGTGTCGGCAGTTTTCCGTCGCTCGTAATGGCAGCCCACTTGGGCGTACCTTTCACATCTACATGATCGCCGTGATTTTCCAGACCGGTGTCAAATGCCTGCACCAGATTGTCGGCACGATGTACCAGAATACCATACCGCCCCGACTGCATCGCATAGGTTGCCGCCATCGGAAAGCGGGCCTGCTGGACCAACACCTCCCCCGTCCGTGGGTTAATCAACGAAACATCCGTCGTTTTTTCGTCCGTCACCAATACACGGATATGTTTGAATTCCAGCGCATCCTGTGGATCCACATTGTCATTCTGCTTACAGGCGCTGACCAGAACGGCCAGGCATACCCCTGCAAGGACTGAAAAGTAAAAGCGTTTGTTCATTAGTTTAATACCTTTTAAATGCAACATAGTTGCAAAATTAACACCAAATCAAACAAACGCAACAATGTTGCAATTAAAGAACACCTAAAATCAATACCCTTACCATACAGTTAGTTACATAACGGATGGCTTGCCAGCTACCATACTCCTGTGATACAGTGCGTAGGTTCTGCCCGGTATGTGCTTTTACCGGTATGAAAAAGATATGCCTGATCCTCTTCTGGCTGCAAGCCCAGGTCCTCCTGGCGCAGCCCGCCGAACGACTCATTAAGGTAGTCGTGGCCCCTGACCATACCGACTGGACCTATAAAACCGGCGAAACGGCCCGCTTTGCCATTTCGGTGCTTAAAGACGGCAACCCTGTCAAAGGGGCAAAGGTGCGCCTGGAGCTCGGTCCGGAAAAAATGGACCCGACCCGCAAAGAGACGGTCACCCTTACCACCGGTACGCTTACCATTGAGGGCGGTACGATGAAAACAGGCGGCTTTCTGCGCTGCACTGCCTATACGGAAATCGACGGAAAAGAGTACAAGGGTCTGGGAACCGCCGGTTTTAACCCGCAGGATATCAGCCCGACCGTCGAAAATCCTGCCGACTTTACCAGCTTCTGGGATAACGCCAAGGCCGAACTGGCCAGAATTCCGCTCGACGCCCGCATGACGCTTCTGCCCGAACGCTGCACCGAGCGGGTAAACGTATACCACGTCAATATCCAGAACTGGGGCAACTCACGGCTGTACGGCATCCTGTGTGTACCCAAAGCACCCGGCACCTACCCGGCCATGCTGAAGGTGCCGGGCGCGGGCATCCGGCCCTATTTCGGTGATGTGGCCAACGCCGAAAAAGACGTCATTACGCTTGAAATCGGTATCCACGGCATTCCGGTGACGATGGATGTGTCGGTCTATAACAACCTGGCAGCCGGTGCGCTGTCGGGCTACATGCTCTTTAACCTCGACGACCGCGACCGGTATTACTACAAACGTGTGTATCTCGGCTGCGTACGGGCCCTTGATTTCCTGACGAGCCTGCCCCAGTGCGACGCCGACCGGCTGGCCGTCACGGGGGGCAGTCAGGGCGGTGCCTTGTCGATTGTAACGGCAGGGCTCGACAACCGTATCAAATACCTGGCGGCTTACTACCCTGCCCTGAGCGACATGACCGGTTATCTGAAGGGCCGGGCCGGTGGCTGGCCGCACATGTTTATGGGTGGCAACAACACGTTTACCAACAAGGCCGACAAAATCAAAACGGTTGGTTATTACGATGTTGTCAATTTTGCACGGCAGGTAAAAGTGACGGGGCGGTATTCATGGGGATTCAATGATGAAACCTGTCCGCCCACATCCATGTATGCCGCCTACAACCTGATCACGGCTCCCAAAAGCCTCGATTTGTACCGCGAAACCGGCCACTGGACATACCCGGAGCAAACCGAAAAAATGAATAACTGGCTGCTGGAGCAGCTGAAAGGCAATGTAGCGAAGAAATAAAATGACCGGCATACCGTAAACCGCGTGCCGTCAGGCCATGCCTGTGTGGCGTAGCTAACGGCACGCTCTGTTTTCGGACAACGAGCTACCGACGCCTGCGGCTGTACAGGCCCTACGGGCCATAGCCTCCGGCAACACGGCCAGAAAAGCCACCATCATCAGCCCCGTGCACCGCACGGGTACCAGAAAAAGCGATGCATGAGTTCACGTATGAACGGTGAGCCCATGCATCGCTGCGTGATGTTTGTTTCTGGAGGAAAAAGGTGCCCGTGTCCTGAATGAAGCCGGACGGGCATCGCCTCAGGCGAGGTGCTGGCGGATTTTTTCGGCCGTTTCGGTCAGTTCTTCCTGCGTTAATTTCAGCTTACTGTTGAAATTCATGTCCGCCATGCTGTTGAGCGGAATCAGGTGAACGTGCGCGTGGGGTACTTCAAGACCAATAACGGCCACCCCGATGCGTTTACAGGGAACCGCTTTTTCAATAGCCGGAGCAATTTGTCTGGCAAACTGCATCAGACCCGTATACAACTCATCGTCGAGGTTGAAGAGGTAGTCCACCTCTTTTTTCGGGATCACCAGCGTATGCCCGACGGCACACGGGAACACATCCAGAAAAGCCAGATAGTCGTCGGTTTCAGCAATTTTGTGGGCCGGAATTTCGCCGGCAACAATACGCGAAAAGATAGAAGCCATGCCAGTTTTGTTGTAGGGTGAAAGCGCCGTGCTGCTGCACGGCAACGCCGGACAAATTAACGCCCAATGTCGATAACCTCAAACTCCATCATGCCGGCCGGCACTTTGATTTCGGCCAGTTCGCCAACTTTTTTACCCAACAAGCCTTTACCGATCGGCGAGCTGACGGAGATTTTACCCAGTTTCAGATCGGCTTCTTCTTCCGATACCAGTGTGTAGGTCATTTCAGCACCGTTGCGCTTGTTTTTAATCTTTACTTTCGACAGCACCGATACCTGCGACGTATCCACGGTTGATTCGTCCAGAATCCGGGCATTTGCCACGATGTCTTCCAGTTTCGAAATCTTCAGCTCCAGCAGCCCCTGGGCATCTTTAGCCGCATCATATTCAGCATTTTCGCTTAAATCACCTTTGTCGCGTGCCTCAGCGATCTGACGGGCAATGTCGGCCCGGCCTTTGGTTTTCAGATCACTTAATTCGTTTTTCAGCCGGGTTAGTCCTTCCTCAGTATAATACGAAATCTTTGCCATAACTTAATTAATCTACTCTGTTCACACTGGTTTTAGTCACGAGAGGCATGACGCGTAACCGATGCGAATCTCATCGCTTTACCCGTCATGCCCCGTATTATAAAAACAAAAAGAACGGTACACTGACCGTTCTGCAAGCAATTTCTTTTCTTTGCAGCTACGTCAGAACACACCGGCCATACCGAAACGTTTTGATAGCATATGTCGATTCAGTTTTGTTTCCCCGACAACAGACTGGTCGTCGTTGGGATGACAAAAATAATAATACTTCGGGGCCATTTCAAGTAACAGGCCCCTGTTCTTAAAAACAATGACGCAAAAAATGATTCCTCCGTTGCGAATAATTTTTATGGGTACGCCGGACTTTGCCGTGGCGAGCCTGCAAAAACTGATTGACGCTGGCTGTCAGGTTGTGGCTGTCGTCACAGCGCCTGACCGTCCTTCGGGCCGGGGGTTACAGGTGATTGGTTCACCGGTTAAAAAAGCCGCTGAAGCGGCCGGTATACCGGTTTTACAACCTGAAAAATTACGTGATCCGGCATTTCTCGAACAGCTCCGCTCCTACAACGCCGATCTGCAGGTGGTCGTAGCTTTCCGGATGCTGCCGGAAGTGGTCTGGGCCATGCCAACCATCGGTACGTTTAATCTGCACGGCTCGCTTCTGCCTCAGTACCGCGGGGCTGCCCCGATCAACTGGGCCGTGATCAACGGCGAAACCGAAACGGGCGTAACCACTTTTTTCATCGAAAAAGAAATTGATACGGGCCAGATGATTTTCCAGGCCACTGAGCCCATTCATCCCGATGATACGGCCGGTACCCTGCATGACCGCCTGATGGCCCTGGGCGCCGACCTGGTCCTGAAAACGGTCCGGGCGATCGAAGCAGGTGACTATCCGCGCACGCCGCAACCGGTTTCCGATGACCTGAAGCCTGCACCGAAGCTGTTCCGCGAGACTACGCAGATCAACTGGGAGCAGCCTGCGGCTCAAATCCGGAATTTTGTCCGTGGTCTGTCGCCCTTTCCGGCGGCCTGGACCATGATAAATGATAAGTTTTATAAAGTCTTTGCAGTATCAGCAGCCAGCGAATCACCGTTCGGCGCGGAGCCTGGCGTGGCCTGGTCCGATCACAAAAAAAAGATCCTCGTCCGTGCCGCTGACGAATGGCTGTCCATCGACCTCCTCCAGGCCGAAGGTAAACGGCGCATGACTGCCGAGGAGTATTTGCGGGGAAATAAAATCTAAAACCGGTATTTTTGCCCCGTAGAGACGCAATATGTTGCGTCTCCAAACAAACCACCGACGAGACGCACGCAATATCTTGCGTCTCCAAACGACGGGCCTTACCGAAACTGTTGACTAAGA
Organism: Arsenicibacter rosenii; assembly: GCF_001870735.1. Taxonomy (GTDB): domain Bacteria; phylum Bacteroidota; class Bacteroidia; order Cytophagales; family Spirosomataceae; genus Arsenicibacter; species Arsenicibacter rosenii. The sequence goes on from NZ_MORL01000025.1 coordinate 9,442, forward strand.
CACAGCCACGAGACGCAAGATATTGCGTCTCTACATGTATCAAATACAACTACAGATGAAAATTTCTATGATCTGGGCCGAAGCTGAAAACGGCACCATCGGGCGCAACAATAACCTGCCGTGGCATTTACCCGACGATTTCAGGTATTTTAAGGAAACAACGAGCGGCCATCCGATTATCATGGGACGAAAATCGTTCGAATCCCTCGGCAAGCCTTTGCCCAAACGCACCAACATCATCATTACCCGTAACCCCGATTTCCGGCCGGCAGGCGTTACGGTCGTTAATAGTCTGGAAGAAGGCATTCAGGCCGCACAGGCCGTTAATCAGGAACAGATCTTTATCATTGGCGGCGCAGAAATTTACCGGCAGGCTCTCCCGTTGGCCAACACCCTGTACATTACGGAAGTACATAAAACCTACGAAGGCGATGCACATGCTCCCTATGTTAATCGGAGTGAATGGAATGAAGTCAGTCGCATACATCATCCCGTTGATGAGCGTCACGAAACCTCTTTTGATTTCGTTGTACTAACCAGAAAGTAGCTTTTATTACAATTTTATCGAAAACAACCACTGGTTTTTCAAATTAATAAAGGTTAATCTTTCGAAGTTGTAGAGTGAAAAATAAACAATACGTTTTTAAGGTAATTACTAAATTTTATTCTTTATTACAATTTTAATCCAAATAATATTTCACTCTAAAATTATCTGGTTACCTTTGCATATAGTAATAATCAGAACCGTAACATGTGGACTTCACTAAGGAAGCCTATAAAAAAGACAATTTCAGTTCAAAATGAATCGTGTAGTGTGAGTGTATGTTGGATGTGGGGTATGGTTGTGAAGGCAGGTTCCAGCTACTATTAATCTCCCGGTAAGTCAAACAGTCCTGTTTAAGCCTTTTTTTCTGTAGTCTGTTGACTGGCCGGCACGGCGGGCATCGATCTTCAGACGGTATATAATACCCTTGCTTTTAATATCACTGCTCAAACGTCTGCTGATAATCAGCCAGATCCGTTCCTCTTTTTCCTGCCGTACCCGCCGGGTATTGTGCGACTAACCGAATGAGACATTTTATTTTACTGGTTTCCCTCCTTGCTTTTGGTGTTTCTTCACTGAAAGCACAGGTACAAATTTCCTCTCCTCAATCACGCATTGTTTACCAGCGTAACAAGAGTAATCAGGCTAACGTGATGGTAGCCGGCACAGCACCCGCTAACGCAACCCGTGCCGAAGCGCGTCTGGTGGCTCTCAACGGCGGTCAAACCACAGACTGGACTACGATTCCCCTTCTTTCTTCCGGAAAAGCATTTAAAGGTTCGCTGACGGGCCAGGCTGGCTGGTATCAGCTCAATGTACGGGTATGGAGTAACAGCTCCCTACTCGGCGAAAGTACGATCGATCGTGTGGGTATCGGTGAAGTTTTTATCGTGGCGGGGCAGTCGAATGCCGTGGGCGTACACGACACCGAAGGCGCTACCGACGACCGGATTTCCTGCGTGGATTTCCGCGACAACGAGCTTCATGAACAACTGCTGCCGGTTGCCTTCAGCCAGGCAGTGACCGGCGCCAACATCGGCCCGTCGAATCCTTTACACGTCTGGGGTATGCTCGGGCAACGGCTCGTACAGCGGCTGAATGTACCGGTGCTGATACTGGGCGCTGCGCAGGCGGCCACCAGCAGTGAGCAGTGGCGGCGTACGGCTGAGGGCACCGGCGATGCATCCGGCCTGCCTTACCGGCGGCTGGGCGTTGCCATTCTGCACTATGCCTCCCGTACCGGTCTCCGCGGTATTTTGTGGCATCAGGGTGAAGGCGATGTCGGCCGGGGCGGCGACCAGTATTTCAGTAATCTACAGTATATCATCAATAAAAGCCGGGAGCAGCTTCATTTCGGTAACCTGGCCTGGGTTATTTCGCGGGCAACCTATACCTACGGCCAGACCGACGAAAGCGTCATTTCGGCTCAGAACCGGCTCATTAACCTTGTCCCGAATGCCTTTGAAGGCCCCTATACCGATGTGCTGACCGGTGGCGAAAACCGCCCGGATAACGTTCACTTTGGCGGTACCGGCCTGATCCGGTTAACCGAGCTGTGGGATCAAAGTCTGAACAATGAGTTTTTCAACCGCTCAACGCCCTTCAGTGTCAGCGGTGATACTCCGCTTATTACGACCGGCCACATTACCCCCTACAACCGTGCCTCGGGCGAACAGATCTGGGTACCGTACGTACAACGCGGCCCGTTCGAAAACACGAACCAGTTTAAGGCGCAGCTCCTGGCAGACAACGGCAATGTAGTCGCCGAATCAGGTACCAGCACACAAAATCCGCTACCGCTCCAGTTGCCGGGTAACCTGGCCACGGGTATGTACCGCGTTCGCGTCGTTGCTACGCAGCCAGCCATCGCAGGGGTCGCCGGCGAGGCGTTCCGGATTATTCAGGGGGGCGCTCCGTCGGGCAGCGGTGAGTCGCCGGTTCTGCAAAATGTAGTTGGTGGTCAGCTCGATGCGACCATTATCCGGATGGGTTACCGCTACGACGCACCAAGCCACGGCTTTTCTATTCTGATCAATGCCACATCGGCAACAGAAGTACGGATGGAACGTATTGATGGCGGTTATTTCGGCGAAACCAACTGGGCCATTGCCCCGGCGAATACCGACTATGGCAGCTTTAATTTCGGCCGCTACTACTCACCCGTTTCGGTGGGCGTCGGTGGCGTAGAGCCGGGCCGCTATCGGTTATCTGCCCGGAAAGCAGGTAACAGCGGCGCCGGCCAATGGGTTGAAGTAACGCTGGTCAACGGACGGAATACTATTTTCCAGGCCGACAGCGACGGCACAACCACCACGCCGCCAGCCACCACCACCACGACTCCGCCAAGCACAACTACCACAACCCCACCCGTCTCCACCACGCCGGATCCGACAACCCAGCCGGGCACCCCGCCGGTCACGACCTACGTACAGCGCATTGGTTACAAGTATGATGCCCCAACCCACGGTTTTCAGTTACTGGCTCAGGCCAGTGGCCTGGTTGACATGAAACTGGAACGGCTCGATGGCACTTTCGGCGAAACGAACTGGGGCAGCGCTGTTCAAAACACAGAATTCTTCAGCTTCAACAACTTCCGTTATTATGCCCCACAGGCGATGGGAGTAGGTGGCGTTGAACCAGGCCGCTACCGGTTATCCATCCGGAAACCTAACGACAATACCGCTATCGTTACCACCGAAGTTATCCTTGAAAACGGCATCCATACGATAACGTTTACAGACACCGGCCAACCGACCACGCCTACCCCATGGGATAAACCACTGCCTGTTAATCCGGGAGCGGATGTAGTCATCCGTACTATCGGGTACAAATACGACATGCCAACCCACGGTTTTCATTTGCTGGCTGATGTGACCGGAGCCGTAGAGATGCGTCTGGAACGTATCGATGGCGGAACCTTTAACGAAACAAACTGGGCTTCGGCCACGTCCAACAGCGAGTTTGGGGGCTACTCTGTTACCCGCTATTATGCTCCCCTCGCTATGGGCGTGGCCGGTGTCGAACCAGGCCGCTACCGGCTTTCGGTCCGCAAAACCGGCGATAACAGCAACGGCCAGTCCGTTGAGGTAGATTTACAGAACGGACTTTTTGCTGTTGGTACAGGTACTGTCAATTCTGCCAAACAAGACGTAGTCATTACCCCTCAGCCTGCTCCGGCAAACGGTCAGCTTACGGCTATCGGTTATAAATATGACATGCCGACACATGGCTTTCAGTTGCTGATAAATGCAACGACAGCTGTTGAGGTGAAACTGGAACGACTGGACGGCTATTTCGGTGAAACAAACTGGGCAACCGCAGCCAGTGGTAATCAGTATGCCGGCTATACGAATTTCCGGACATACAACCCCTTATCGATGGGTGTGGGTGGTGTTGAGCCGGGACGCTACCGGTTATCCGCACGCTTGGCGGGTGATACCGGCCAGGGCATCAGCACCGACGTAACCCTGGGTCACGGGGTGTTTGGCGTCTGGGCACCGGCAGGTCGGCAGGCAGTTGTGAGTGAAGCCGCAGTTTCGTCACCGGAAGCAACCTGGCGTGCCTGGCCCAACCCGGTCAATCGGTATGCAACCGTATCCGTACCGGTTACGGCATCCGGTAAGGCGCTGCGCGTCGTGCTGTTCTCGGCAAGCGGTGTTCCCGTTTCCATTCCTGAGCCGGCGATGCGCGGCAACCAGCTCGAAGTAGATTTGAATCAGCTCCCGACCGGTCTTTACCTCCTCCGTATTTCCGACGATACCCAACCCCTCCAGACAGTCAGGATTCTTAAAGAGTGAAAGAGCGAAAGAGCGATACGCCGCTTTAGCGTATCGCTCTTTCACTCATTTTATCTTCATAAGCAACGTCACGATATTCGACACCATGGTGGTGGTACGGTAATAGTGACCGTAGCGGAGTTCGACAGCGTTCAGGTGTTTGATACCAAGTACCCCCCCCGGAGGCGATACCCGCAAGCCGGTTCCGACAAAATGGCTGTCGAAACCAGAGACATCATAATCACTGGTATAATACTGACTCGTGGCCAGGTGTTTGGCATAGGGAGCAAAATACCGGACAGCAGTCTGTGTATTAAAGCGGTAAAACGGGCTCAGGGAGATAAACGACGTAAACTTAACCGGCACTTCCAGACTGGCCGTATGAGCCGTCATTCCCCAGCTATCCATGTAGTAGCGGTAGAAAAACCGCAGAATGGTTTTATCCCCCAGAAAGTAGCTGGCCCGCATCCCGACCGGCAGTTTCATGCGGTTGCCCGGCAGTTTTTCTACCCGCTCGGAGCCGTCCGTAAAATATACCCGGTGATATGGCGTACTCAGCAACCCTTCCTGATACGACGGCTCAACTGTAAATAACATCTGCAACCGCTTGTTGACCACCTGCGACACCGAAAGCGACGCATTGTACGAATTACGCGGCTTATAGTCAATCGGGGCAAAATCCCCTTTCGCCCCCGACCCATAGGTTAGCGACCGTAGCTCAGCCGGTAAAATAGCCGACCATGTATCGAAAAACGCACCGGCTTTCAGACTCACCTCCCGGTTATTATCGCGGGAAGCCTGCGCCAGGCTGAGTGTCAGCCCGCGAGATACGTAATCATATTCTTTCGAGAAATAGCCGCTGATACCCGCCGTACTGTTGGTTACCTCATTTTTCACGCTCCACGACAGGGTACCATACCGGTGAGTATCGGACATCGAGGCCGATGAAATAGTACGCGGATCAATGTTATCCGACGACGCAGAGGTGTAATAATCAATGGTTCCGTCGGCGTTGATGGTATGCAGGCGGTTGCGTTTATCCCGGAACGACAGGCGGACTTCCAGTGAGGTCGCATAGTCGGTTAGTTTTTCGGTGCCGATCCCGCCCGTTACGGCCGAACGGTTACCATCCTGCTCATAGTAGCTCGAAACAAGATTGATTTCTTCCAGTTTCAGCTTTCTGGATGTATAAGACGTAGTCTGCGCCGGCTGCTGGCCCTGCCCGCGGGCAGTAAACAGGCTAAGCAATAAGCCAACGGTTACGGTGAGTTTTTTCATGTTCTGCTTTGCTTAGTTACACCCACACCCACCCCCGCTCTTGCCGCCGTTGGCCCCTGCCGCACCCTCGCGGTACAGGTAGAAATTGGTCTCAAACTTTTCCGACTTACGGCCGGCCAGTTCCATTTCCGAGTCGTTGATGCGGTTTTTCTGGTATTCTTTAACCGGCACACACGACGCCAGGCCAAACAACAGACCCAGGCCTGAAAAGACCGCTGCTTTTTTTGAATAGTTCATAGGGGAGTTCGTTACGAATCAATTTTTATGTTGGCCGATGTGTAGACACGGTCCTGATCGTCGACAATCACGCAGGCAAGCTGGCGGATCTGGTTAATCAGGTTCAGGCCCGCCCGTACGCCCATCACCATTACAGGTGTTGCCATCGCATCTGCGATTTCGGCATTCGGGCAAATAATTGTTACGCTTTTGATACCGGTTACGGGTAAGCCCGTTTTCGGATCGATGGTATGCGAGTAGCGTTTTCCGTCAATGACGGCATATTTCTCGTAATTACCCGACGTAGCAACGGCCATATTACTGATATTCATGTAGGAAAACGCTTCATGCCGGGCATTCGGATTGGCGATACCGATGGTCCATGGCTTCCCGTTTGGCTGGTCGCCCCAGGTTGTCAGGTCACCGGCGGCATTCACCACCCCGCTGCTTACGCCTCGGCCGCGTAACAGCTGCCGTGCCATTTCGGCGGCATAGCCTTTCCCGATGCCCCCGAAACCAAGGCGCATGCCTTGTTCCCGCAGAAAAACCGACTGGTCCGCTTCATTCAGGATAACGTTCCGGTAATTAATCAGCCGGACAAGTTTGCGGGCGGTAGCCGGATCGGGTAACTCCGTCATCTGCGTGTCGAAGTTCCAGAGGCGTTTGTCGATGGAGCCGTAGGTAATATCGAAAGCTCCCTGCGTTAGTGCTGATAGCCGGAGCGATCGCTGGATTAATCCGAATACCTCCCGATCGACCCGTACGGGCCCAATACCCGCCTGCCGGTTAATCAGTGCCGTCTGGCTGTCTTCGCTGAATGTCGTCAGCAGCTTCTCTATACGCCGGATTTCATCAATGGCGGTATCAATTTGTTTTCCAGCCCATTGATGATCTTCACCTACCACGCTGATGTCAAACCGGTTACCCATCAGCCGCAGGGTTTTCTGATGAATAAGCCCTGTCGGATCAGTTTGCAGCGCGGGTGGCTCCATCTAACTCTGTTACAAATGCTTCCGGTGTTTTATCAACATAGCCATCCCAAACCTTTACTACTTTCCCGTTAGCATCCAGCAGCAACGTCAGCGGAAATTTACCCTGGGTATTATACGTTTCGGCCAGTGCTTCGTTGCGTGCGGTCTGTGCTTTGTCGAGCTGGTTCTTTTTTGAACGCGGGAAATCTGCCCGTACCAGCACCAGATGATCAGTCGCATATGCCTTGAAGGCGTCGGCCTCAAAGATGTCTTTTTTCAATTTAATGCAGGGGGCACACCAGTCTGAACCGGAAAAGTTCAGCAGAATGTACTTGTGCCCTTGCGACGCTTCGCTTTTGGCTTTCTCAAAATCAAGGTTCCAGTCAGCCGATACGTGCAGCAGGAACGCCGTCAACAAAATAGTCAGCAGTTTCATGTGGAGTTACGTTGGTTTTCAGATTAATAAACAACAAGAATTGAACCGTTAGACGCTGTTTTATAGACCGTCAGGCCTTTTGAGCCGAGGCTGTTCAGCCCTTGACCGGTCAGGGAAAAACGCGCGCCGTGAGCGGTGCAGTAAAACTCGCCGCTGCTGTAGATCACCTGTTTTTTAGGTTCGTGCGTACAGGTCTGCGTAGCCGCGACATACACCCCTGCGCTCGACAGGGCTACCACAATGCCGCCTGACACAATGTACCCACCCACTTTTTTGAGGTTAGCACTCGATGAGGCAGTCAGGTCAATCTTCAGTTTATAGCTGGTAATCGTCGTAGGATCTACACCGTTTGTGGTGCCGGACGACGACGTTGTCGAAGAGGTTGTCGTTGATACCGGCGACGAGGTTGTCGACGACGACGTTGAGGTTGAGGTTGGCGTTGTTGTCCCGCCTATGGTAATGGCATCTACATAGGTATCCTCTTCCCGCACACACGATGTTAGTAACGCCATCAGGGCTGCCCCCTTAAAGCCCATCGATTTCAAAAACTCTACACGCGTCATTTGTTCCATGATTCAATAAGACAGATTAGATCAATAGTACGATGGTTAGCTGCAACGGGCATCTGTCTATCATTACGAAATATAGACACCCGACGTTGCACGGCATTTTAACTTTTTTTTTGCTTTTCCTATGTCATTTGTCCTGCTTTTGTTTGTAAACACATCACATAATAACTGTTCCTTAGCAGAATTGGCCGATTTCATTAACTTTGGGATTCTCTATGTGTATCTGTATGACCCTACGCTTCCAACGCTGGCTGGCAGTTTGCCTGCTAACCGTCTCAACAACTGTACTTAACGCCCAGGTTACCCCCTCTTTTCTGCGTACAATTCCGAACGATAAGGCCCAACGCTGGGTCGACTCTGTTTTTAACGCCCTTACCCCCGACGAACGCATTGCCCAGCTCATCATGGTGGCCGGTTATTCCAACCGCAGCCGTGCCTATGAAGACTCACTGACGATGCTCGTACATGATTACAAAGTCGGCGGTGTCGTGTTCTTCCAGGGTGGTCCGGTCCGGCAGGCTAAACTGAACAACCGTCTCCAGGCGATGTCGCAGGTGCCGCTCCTGATCGCCATCGACGGCGAATGGGGACTGGCGATGCGTCTGGACAGTACTGTTCGCTATCCGTACCAGATGACCCTCGGTGCGCTGCCGGCCAACCGCGAAAACCTCATCTACCAAATGGGTGCCGATATGGCCCGTCAATGCCGCCGGATGGGTATCCATGTGAATTTCGCCCCGGTAGCGGACGTCAACAACAACCCGAATAACCCGGTAATTAATTTCCGGTCGTTCGGCGAGAATAAATACGAAGTGGCCCGCAAAGCCCTGCAATACATGCGCGGGATGCAGTCGGAAGGCTTGCTGACCAGTCTTAAACACTTCCCGGGCCACGGCGATACGGGCACCGACTCGCACTACGACCTGCCGCTGATTAACAAAAGCCGCCAGCAGCTCGATACGCTGGAACTATACCCCTTCCGCGAGCTGATCAACGCCGGTGCTTCGGGCGTCATGGTCGCGCACCTGAGTGTTCCGGCTCTCGACCCTACCCCAAACCGCCCGTCGACGCTTTCGCCGAACATCGTTTCCAACCTGCTCAAGAATGAGCTTGGTTTTCAGGGTCTCGTCTTTTCAGACGCCATGAACATGAAGGGATTGACGAAATACTTCCCGTCGGGCCAGGCCGACCGCTATGGACTGGAGGCTGGTATGGACGTGCTTGAGTTCACCGAAAACGTGCCGCTGGCCATTGCCGAAGTCAGGAAAGCCATTGCCGAAGGCCGCATTACACAAGAGTCAATCGACACACGTTGCCGGAAGATGCTGCAGGCCAAAGCCTATGCCGGTCTGAACCAGTACAAGCCGGTCGTGCTCGACAACCTCGTCCGTGATCTGAACCAGCCGTTTTCAGAACTGGTCAATCGCCAGCTGACCGAAAACAGCATTACCGTGCTGAAAAATGACGGCAACCTGCTGCCGCTTCAGCAACTCGATACACTGAGAATTGCGTCGGTTTCGCTCGAAGCCGCTACCCCGACGGCCTTCCAGCAGATGCTCGGAAACTACACGCAGGTCGATCACTTTAACATCACCAGCGGCATGGCCGATACGACGCTGACGCGCATTCGCGAGCAGCTGAAAAACTACAACCTCCTGCTGGTAGGCGTTCACCTGAACAACATCCGTCCGGGTGCGCGCTACGGGATGCAGCTCAAAACCGCTGCCCTTGTTGCCGAACTGGCCGCTACCGGCAAAGCCGTAATGACCGTTTTCGGAAACCCGTATGTGCTGGACAAACTGCCGGGTATCGAACAGGCACGGGCCGTTGTGATGCCATACCAGCTGACGAACTTTACCGAAGAATTATCGGCACAGCTGATTTTCGGGGCATTCGGCGCGGTCGGGCATTTGCCGGTGACGGTCAATAAACAGTTTACCTACGGCCAAAGCATTCCGACGCCGTCGCTCGGCCGGTTGAAATACACAATTCCGGAAGAAGTGGGCATTTCGTCGGCCTATCTGACCGCCCGCGTTGACTCAATTGTGAACTACGCCCTTCAGCAGAAAGCCATGCCGGGCTGCGTGGTGCAGATGGCTAAAGACGGCAAAGTGATCCTGCGGAAAGCCTATGGCTCCATTACGTACGACAATACCTACGGCGTTGCGCCACGGCCCGTCCGCCTCGACGACCTGTTTGACATGGCCTCGGTAACCAAGATCAGCACATCAACCCCGGCGCTGATGAAGCTGGTGGATATGGGTAAGTTCAACGTTGACGCTACAATGGCCGAGTATATGCCGGGCTATGCAAAATCGAACAAGGCAGACATTGTCTGGCGCGATGTGCTGACGCATCAGGCGCGGCTGAAAGCATGGATTCCGTTCTGGCGCGAAACCGTTAATCCCGACGGTACGTTTAAACCAAAAACCCTGGACGACGAAAAAAGCCGCCGCTACCCGATTGCCGTCACCGACAGTCTGTTCGAGTACCGTAAGTATCCGGAGCACATCTACGACGAAATCCGCGACTCGCCGCTGAACGCCAAAAAAGAATATATCTACAGTGATCTGTCGTTCTACCTCTACCCGAAAATCGTGAAGCGCCAGACCGGGATTGATTTCGAAGACTTTATTAAAGACACGTTCTACCGCCCGCTGGGCGCCACGACGCTGACCTTCAATCCGCGCCGGTTCTATGCCCTCGACCGCATTGTACCAACCGAATACGATTCGCTGTTCCGCAAGTCGCTGATCTGGGGGCGCGTACACGATGAGGGAGCCGCCATGCTGGACGGTTTATCGGGCCATGCCGGTTTGTTCGGATCGGCAAATGACCTGATGAAACTGGTTGAGATGTACCGCCGGAAGGGTAATTACGGCGGCGAGCAGTTCCTGAGCGCCGATGTGGTGACGCAGTTTACGCGCTACCAGTTCCCTGAGCAAGGCAGCCGCCGTGGCCTTGGTTTCGATAAGCCAACTTTCCGGTTCAGCGGTAATGCGCCTCGGTCAGCCAGTCCGTCGAGCTACGGCCATTCTGGCTTCACAGGTACATTCACCTGGATTGACCCGGATTACGGTATCAGCTACGTCTTCCTGTCGAACCGCGTCTATCCGACCCGTAACAACAATAAAATCAGCGAGCTGAATGTCCGTACCAATGTGGTCGAAGCCTTGTATCAGGGCATTAAGCGGGGAATTTAGAGACTAATGTAAAATGGATAATGTGTAATGTCCGGAACTCTTCCCGCATTATTCATTAGACATTGTCCAGTTTACATTACCCAAAAAAATATGAAAAACGTAATTCTGAATCTGATGGCCTATGAGTACTGGGCGAATCAGCGGGTAATCGGGGTTCTGGAAACCACCGGCAATCCGCCGGAAAAAGCAGTTACGCTCATGGCACATATCCTGGGCGCACAGGATGTCTGGTTTAACCGCATGACAAACAACCCCGAACCGGGTGTATCGTGGCCGCAGACGCCCGTTACGTCGCTGCGGCACCTGGCCGAAAAGTACTATACGAATTATACAAACTGGCTGGTTAACCTGACCAACGAAGAGCTGATTACTGTCGTTACGTACCGGAATCTGCAAGGCGATGGTCCGTTTCAGAATACCATGCAGGACATTCTGCTGCACCTGGGCAACCACTCAGCCTACCATCGCGGACAGGTAATTCAACTGCTGAAAACCGTCCGCGATGACGTGCCCGCCACCGATTACATCGTCTGGAAACGAGAAGTATAGCCCTGTTCAGAGACTACACTCACCGCCTGAATAACATTTAAAAACATCTCCGGAAGTCCGCTGTTTTGTGTTTATCTACAAAAACAGTGGACTTTTATGCAAACGACACTTCCCAAACAACCGGTTACGCGTCCGGCCCCCCGACTGGTTCCCACACAGCCTGTCACGCTGACGATCAACGGGACGCCGCATCAGCTTCAGCTGGCGCCCTGGACATCGCTGCTGGATGCGCTGCGCGAGTATGCGCACCTGACCGGCACCAAAAAAGGATGCGATCATGGTCAGTGCGGCGCCTGTACGGTGCTCGTCAACGGTAAACGCATTAACTCGTGCCTGACGCTGGCCGTCATGAAAGAGGGCGATGATATTCAGACGATCGAAGGCCTGGCCACCGGCGATCCGGCCAATCCGGAAAGCCTGCACCCGATGCAGCGCGCCTTTATCGAACACGATGCCTATCAGTGCGGCTACTGCACACCAGGACAAATCTGCTCGGCTGTCGGACTGATGAACGAAGGCCATGCAAAATCCAGATCCGATATACAGGAACTCATGAGCGGCAACATCTGCCGGTGCGGTGCCTATCCGCACATCACGGATGCGATTCAGGAGGTCATGCAGCAAACCCCTAAAAACGCATAGCCCATGAACAGCTTCTCCTATAGCCGCCCCGATGACGTAAACGCTGCGGTCGGCGAGATTTCGGAACAAACACAGGCAAAATTCATCGCCGGCGGTACCAATCTGCTTGACCTGATGAAGGAAAATGTCGAACATCCGCAACACCTGGTCGATATTAACCATCTGCCACTAGGCTTCATTGACGAACTGCCGGAAGGCGGTCTGCGCCTGGGGGCCCTGGTCACCAATGCCGACACAGCCTACCACGAGCTGGTACAAAAAAACTATCCGCTACTGTCGATGGCGATTCTGGCCGGTGCGTCTCCGCAACTCCGGAACATGGCCACAAACGGCGGCAACCTTTTTCAGCGGACCCGCTGCTATTATTTTTACGATACCGCAACAGCCTGTAATAAGCGGGAGCCCGGCTCGGGCTGCGGCGCACTAACCGGCTATAACCGCATTCATGCCATTCTGGGCACGGCTTCATCAGGCAATACGCCTCAGTGCATTGCTACTCACCCGTCGGACATGTGCGTAGCACTCCGGGCCCTCGATGCCGTAGTGCGGGTATCAGGCCCGAACGGAGACCGGACGATACCGATTGCCGATTTTCACCGCCTGCCCGGCGACGAGCCCGAACGGGATAACACCATCGAACCGGGCGAACTGGTGACGGCCATTGACCTGCCGGCAGAGCACTTCAATACCCATTACACCTATCTGAAACTCCGTGACCGGGCGTCCTATGCCTTTGCGCTGGTTTCGGTGGCAGTGGCGCTGCGTCTTGACGAGGGCGGGCAGATTGCAGAAGCCCGCATTGCGCTGGGCGGCGTGGCCCACAAACCGTGGCGAAATCCGGCCGCCGAAGCGCTGCTGACCGGCAAAGCCGCCGATACAACGCTGTTCCGGCAGGTCGCTGAGCAATTGCTCGACGGTGCGCAGGGTTACGGCAACAATACCTTCAAGATTGAGCTGGCCAAACGGGCGATTGTCCGGGCGCTGGATATGGCCTATGCAGGTTCGACACAGGCGGGCGACGCCTATAAACAGGAAGACATCTTATGAGCAACTACATTGGAAAACCCCTCAGCCGTGTCGATGGCGTGGCGAAGGTAACCGGTAAGGCAAAATATGCCGCCGAGTTCGATGCGCCCGATCTGACCTATGGCTACGTGGTATCAAGTACAATTACAAAAGGCCGGATTACGCATATCGAGACCAGCGAAGCCCTGAGCTTGCCCGGCGTTTTGTCGGTTATAACCCACGAAAACCGCCCGAAAATCGCGTGGCTCGACATGAGTTACAAGGACCAGGACGCCCCTCCCGGTTCGCCGTTCCGGCCGTTGCGCGACAATAAAATCAGTTACAGCGGTCAGCCGATTGCACTGGTCGTTGCCGAAACGTTTGAACTGGCACGCTATGCGGCGTCACTGATCCGGGTCGATTACCGCGAAGCGCCCCATGAAACCAACCTCGACACCAACCTGCATCGGGCCCGTAAGCCTAAATCAGGGCTGGCCAGCCTGCTGAAGCCACCACCGCCAAAGCCGCGCGGGAATTTTGATGAGGTATATGCGGCCTCACCGGCGAAAGTAGAAGGCCGTTACAGCCATTCGCCGGAACACCATAATCCGATGGAGATGTTTGCGAGTACGGTGGTCTATGAAAAAGACGGTAAGCTGACGATCTACGACAAAACGCAGGGTGCTCAGAACAGCCAGTTGTATGTCACACAGGCCTTTAACATGTCGTTCAGCGATGTACGGGTTATCTCGCCTTTTGTCGGTGGTGCCTTTGGGTCGGGACTGCGGCCACAGTATCAGCTGTTTCTGGCGGTCATGGCCGCCCGCGAACTGAAGCGGTCGGTGCGGGTTACGCTCACCCGTCAGCAAATGTTTACGTTCGGGCACCGGCCGGCCACAATCCAGAACATTGCCCTCGGAGCGGACAGCAATGGGAAAATTAACGCCATTTACCACGATGCGGTCGGTGAAACGTCGCAGTTTGAAGACTATACGGAAATTGTCCCGACCTGGTCGCCGATGATTTATCCGGCGGAGAACGTAACGCTTGACTACAAGATTGTACCGCTCGACGTTTTTACGCCCCTCGACATGCGCGCGCCAGGTGGCGTTACGGGCGTACCGGCCATCGAAACGGCGATTGATGAAATGGCCTACGAACTGGGCATTGATCCGCTTGAACTCCGGCTCATCAATTATTCGGACCGCAATATGGCCGAAGACAAACCCTTCTCCAGCAAGGAGTTGCGCGAGTGTTTCCGGCAGGGAGCCGAGCGCTTCGGCTGGGCGAAGCGGAACCCAAAACCGGGATCAATGCGCGACGGTCACAATCTGATTGGCTGGGGCATGAGTACCGGTATGTGGGAAGCCAACCAGATGCCTGCCCGCGCCGAAGCCGTACTGACCGTTAACGGCAAACTGCGGGTTACCTCGGCAACGGCCGACATTGGCACCGGAACCTATACCATCATGACGCAGATTGCGGCCGATACGCTGGGGATGCCGATGGAGGATGTCCTCTTTAAACTTGGCGACAGCGACATGCCGCTCGCTCCGATCGAAGGGGGTTCCTGGACAGCCGCGACGGTCGGTTCGGCGGTCAAGGTCGTGTGTGAAGAACTGGGCAGGAAGTTGTTTAAACTGGCGCAGAAAATTCCGGGGTCACCATTGGCCAAAGCGAAGTGGGACGACGTAGAGTTTGTTGACAAGCACATCCGGCTGAAACAGAATCCGGCCGCTGCGGTCTCCCTGCAACAGGCGGTGGACCAAAACGGCGGTGCGGCCGTCTGGCAGAAATCAACTTCTCTGCCCGCCATGATGAAGCAGAAAAACTATTCACGGGCAGCGCATTCGGCGGTATTCGTGGAGGTAATGGTAGATGAAGATCTGGGCACCATTCGCGTCACGCGGGCAGTAAGTGCCATTGCGGGCGGTAAAATCCTGAACCCGAAAACCGCCCGCTCCCAGATTATCGGCGGCATGGTCTGGGGCATCAGCAAGGCACTGGAAGAAGAATCGGTGATGGATCACACCATCGGCCGGTTTATGAACCATAGCCTTGCCGAGTACCATGTGCCGGTCAACGCCGACATTCACGACCTGGACGTGATTTTTGTGGAAGAGCACGATGATATTGTGAATCCGCTCGGAGTGAAGGGCTTAGGCGAAATCGGGATCGTAGGGATGCCGGCCGCCATTGCCAATGCGGTCTTCCACGCTACCGGCAAACGCATCCGCGAACTGCCGATCACGCTGGATAAAATACTATGACGACTATGATTAGTGTGATTGAATGACGACTATGATTAATGTGATTAAATGATGACTATGATTAAAACGATTTCTATCATTATTATTTTTTAATCATAGTCATCATTCAATCATTCCAATCCTGAGTCCATCATTCAATCATACTAATCATAGTCTCAGAAGATAAGGGTAAATAAACTGCCCTCACCAGGTTTGGATTCGACAGTGAGCTGACCGCCGTGGAGCTGCATAATCTGGCGCGACAGGCTCAGACCAATGCCACTGCCCGTCTTTTTGGTGGTATAAAACGGGATAAAAATCTGTTCCAGGGCTTCCGGCTCAATGCCAGGCCCATTGTCACGCACGTTCAGATGGATACGCGGACCTTCCATAACGGCACTCACCTCAATTTCGGGGTTCGGGCGGTTATCCAGACTCTCAACGGCATTCCGCAGGAGGTTGATCAGCACCATTTCTATCTGTCCGGCATCAGCACGGACCACCATATTGGCTGACGGCAGCGTAGTGGTCAGTTTTACCCCTTTGGGCTGAATATCCGCCTGTACCAGCTGCCCGATATGGCGGAACACGTCTACTACGTGCACATCGGCAAACTGCGGCTGGGGAATGGTCGTAAAATGCCGGTAGGCCTCCACAAACCGCATCAGGTTGCGCCCCCGGTTTTCGATAGTCACCAGCGCATCCCCCAAATCCGATACGGCATCACTAACTTTATAGCCGCCCGTTTCTTCCGCCGAACCGTTGGCCAGCTCCATCGCGTGCACATGCGGTGCCAGATCGTTGTCGAGAATGTCGCGCATGGTACCCGTCAGCGAGACGACCGGCGTCAGTGAGTTCATGATTTCGTGGCGCAGAACTTTCGTCAGATTTTGCCACGCATCCAGTTCCCGCCGCTGCAGCTCCGTCCGGATGTTTTGCAGCGACACGACCGTTACTAACCGCCCCCGCAGCCGCACATTGGCACACCGCACCGAGACTTCAGACCCGTTGGTCATCTGATACATAACCGGCGCCGACGTTTCGGTTGAGTGCAGGATGTTCAGCAACTGCGGATGGGGCTGTTGCAGGTCCGACAGTTGCCGGAGCCGGTAGACCTCCAGCAGCCGCAGCGCCGCCGGATTAACCAGCTCGACCTTACCGGCCGCATCAAACGTCAGCAAGCCGACGCTTACGTGCTGGACAATGGTATTAAGGTAGTGCAGATTGGCTTCATTTTCGGCCCGCGCCTGCCGGAAGGCTTCGAGAACCTCGTTGAACTGCTGGTTCAGGGCCTGGAAACTCTCGCCCAGTTTGTCGTCGGCTTTAAAGGAAACGGCAAAATCGGAATACTGCACCGACTCCAGAAAGCGGGTCAGTTTGCGGTTCATACCCGTCACATACCGGTACAGACTGACGTAGGTCGAGATCAGGACGATAAAAAGCGGCAGGGTCAGAAACGGTTGTTGCCGGTCAAGCCACAGGTACCCGACGGCCCACGCCGACAGCACAATCAGGGCAATCCGCCAGGAAATAC
Source organism: Arsenicibacter rosenii (assembly GCF_001870735.1). Lineage (GTDB taxonomy): Bacteria > Bacteroidota > Bacteroidia > Cytophagales > Spirosomataceae > Arsenicibacter > Arsenicibacter rosenii. The sequence goes on from NZ_MORL01000025.1 coordinate 26,414, forward strand.
CAATGGAAAAACGATTCATCCGTGTTATTGGTTTTAGTTAGTGAAAGCGGTAGCTTCACTAAAAAATTATTGGTATGCGTACAGTAGCACTCAGTATCCTTGCCGAATCCGACGAAGAATGGGTTATTGCTCTTCTGAACGGCTTGGCACAAAAACAGATCATTGCGCTGGTAGATGATCAGGATTATCCGACAGAAGGCTCTCAGTTATCACCGGCAGATTTACAACACCGGCTTGATAAAGCAGAAAACAGCCGCACTGTTTCATACGAAGAACTTACAGCCCTAAAACCGAACATGCTTTCAAACTAGCTGACTTACCATATCTGTACCCATCACGTGATTCCACACTGCTGCCAATACCTCGTAAATCGTACCTCGTAAATCGTACCTCGTACCTCGTAAATACCTAACGTAGGCTTAATCACACGATTGAAGAAACCTCGTAAATCGTACCTCGTACCTCGTAAATCCCTAAAGTCCATACTTCTCCAGCCTCCGGTACAGCGCCTGACGCGACAGGCCCAGTTCGCGCGACACATCCGTGATATTGCCCTGGTACTTCTGCATCGCGTGCTGAATCATCTGCTTCTCCATATCCTCGATGTGCAGCGACTCGGCGGCTGACGTAGTCGGTTGCAGCGGCGACTGTACGAGCGAGAAGTTTGCCGGTTCCAGCTCAGTGCCCTGCGCCAGAATCACGGCCCGCTCTACGGCATGCTGCAACTCCCGCACGTTGCCCGGCCATGCATATTGCTGCATCTGACGCACCAGCGCCGGACTCAGGCCCATAATCCGCCGGTTATACTGCTGCCGGTACTGCTTCATAAAATGCTCGGCCAGCGGCACAATGTCCTCGACCCGCTCCCGCAACGGCGGCAACCGCAATTCGATTGTATTGATCCGGTACAGCAAATCCTGCCGGAACGACCGGTCGGCCACGCGCCCGTACACATCGGCGTTGGTCGCGCAGATTAGCCGCACATCCACCGCTTTAGGCTTGTTAGACCCTACCCGCGTTACGTTCCGCTGTTGCAGAATCGTCAGCAGCCGGGCCTGTTGCGGCAGGGAAATGTTGCCGATTTCGTCCAGAAAGATGGTACCGGTATGGGCCTCTTCAAACCGCCCGGCCCGGTCGTCGCGGGCATCGGTAAACGCGCCTTTCACGTGGCCGAACAGCTCACTTTCAAACAGCGATTCGCTCAGGGCACCAATATCAACGCTGACAAACGGTTTATCGGACCGGTGTGACCGGCGGTGAATTTCACGGGCAATTACATCCTTACCCGTTCCGTTTTCGCCCAGAATCAGTACGTTGGCATCCGTGCCGGCAACCTGATCAATCGTTGCGAAGACCTGACGCATGGACGGGCTGCTGCCAATCAGGACGGTTCCGGCGGGTGAGGCGCTTTTCACGGCCCCCTTCTTCGCCGTATCACCTCCTGCCTTGGGCCGGCCCGTCGCTTCGGCAGCTTTGGCGCTCTTGGCCAGTGCAGACTCGATAGTAGCCAGCAATTTGGTATTTTCCCACGGCTTCAGTACAAAATCGGTCGCTCCCAGCTTGATCGCCCGGACCGCCATTTCCACGTCACCATAGGCCGTAATCAGGATCACGGTCGCCATGGGATCAATGTCCAGAATGCGGTCGAGCCAGAGGAAGCCCTCGCGGCCGCTGCTCACGTCCCGCTCGAAATTCATATCCAGCAGAATGACATCATATTGCCCGTTATTGATCAGAAACGGAATGCGTTCCGGATTTTTTTCAATATCAACGTGGCCGAAGTGGCGTTTCAGCAACAGCCGTGCGGCCATCAATACATCAGGATCGTCGTCAATGATGAGAAGTTTGCTCATGTGGTTGTGTCTATCGCCTCCTCGCCGGAGGATGGCCTATGGAATGTATTATTGTTCAGAAGGCTGTATCTGTCCGGTTTATCATTCGGGACAGCCTGGCGACGTTAAAGATAGTTAGCAAAAATGATTCCGCAGGTACTTACTTTCAGCGCGTATGGCCAGAACAGTACGCTAGCGGGATAGCCAACACGCTGATAATTAATGTCCGGCCGCACAAATGTCCATCTCAGCACTGACAGGCGTATTTTCCGGGTCAATTATCTTTTGTCCGCCACTGGACGGGTTTTGTCCGATTACGGACATGGGCCAAACACGCTTTCGGGTTAACATTCTGACCATCAGAGGCATTACCATTCTGGCACGTTCCTTGGCTATTACTGTTCAACGAAATTTTATACGTTAGAGCTGTAAAAGGCGCCACCGCTCTTCATCTCTTTCAATCTTTCAGAACATGGACCGCGTATTACCTAAACGATTCTGGACCAACCAACGCATAGCTATTGCCGTTGGAGCCACCGTTATCACTGGCTTATTGGCGTACACTTTTCTGTTTGCCGATTACCGTTCGAAATTAAACGTCGAACGCGATAAACTCACCGTTTCAACGGTCACTACGGGGCCTTTTGAAGATTTTATTGCTGTAACAGGCGTTGTTCAACCGCTGAAAACCATCCGGCTCGATGCGATTGTCGGCGGTTATGTAACCCAGAAAATGGTTGAAGGCGGCAGCATGGTGAAAAAAGGCGATATCATTCTCCGCCTCGAAAACCAAAACCTGAAGTTAAACTTCCTGCAATCAGAAACGGAAGCCAACCGACTGGTTAACGATCTTCAGAACACACGCCAGCGTTTACGGGTTGAACGCTTTGCGCTCCGCAAATCCCTGGCCGAACTGGATTATCAGCTTGATCAGGCCAAAGATACCTATGATCGCCAGCTCCGCATGTTTAAAGACAAAGTGGTGTCGGAAGAAGAATACCTGAAAGCGAAACGGGCCTACGACCGGCTGGTTGAGCAGCGCAAAATTGAGGTTGAATCACAGAAATACCAGGAAGAAAATGCCAATCTCCAGATTAAACAGCTGGAAGGCACCCTGGGCCGTACACAACGCAACGTAGCGCTGTGGCAGCAGACGCTGGAAAACCTGGTGGTAAAGGCACCGGTCTCAGGGCAGCTGTCAAGCGTGGACGTGGAAGTAGGCTCGAACATCAATCAGGGGCAGAACATCGGTCAGATCGACGACATGGACGGGTTCAAAATGCGCGTTGGTATCGATGAACACTACATCAGCCGCATTTTTGTCGGCCTGAAAGGTTCCTTTGAGTTTAACGGCAAAAAGCATGAACTGGAAATCTCCCGCGTATATCCGGAAGTGAAAAACGGCCGCTTCGAAGTAGACATGATCTTTGCCTCCGGAACACCGGCGGGTATCAAGCGGGGTCAGTCGTCGCCGCTGCAGCTGGAGCTGGGCAAGGCCGCTAAGGCGACCCTGTTGCCGGTTGGTGGTTTCTTCTCCGATACGGGTGGTAACTGGGTGTATGTCCTGGATAATTCGGGCAAACGTGCCGTGAAACGTACTATCACCCTGGGCCGTAAAAATCCTGAGTTCTACGAAGTACTGGAAGGGCTGCAGCCCGGTGAACAGGTTATCACCAGCAGCTACGAGAACTTCGGCAACAATGAGGTACTTGAATTTTAAGCAATTGATTACCACATACGCACATCGTGTCCATTAAGAAAAGAACCAGAAACCATGATCAAAACAGTAAACCTACAGAAGCTTTTCGCTACGGAAGAGGTAGAAACCACCGCCCTCAACGGCATTTCAATGGATGTACAGGACGGCGAGTTTGTGGCCATCATGGGCCCGTCCGGCTGCGGTAAATCAACCCTGCTTAACATTCTCGGCCTGCTCGACAACCCCAGCGGCGGCGAATACCACTTCTACGGCACCGAAGTGTCGAAAATGTCGGAGCGCCAGCGGGCCCAGTTGCGGAAAGGCTCTATCGGGTTTGTGTTCCAGAGCTTTAACCTGATCGACGAACTGACGGTATACGAAAACGTTGAGTTGCCGCTGCTGTACCTGAAGACTCCGGCCGACGAACGGAAAGTCCGCGTGGAAGAAACCCTGACCCGCATGAACATCATGCACCGCCGGAACCACTTCCCGCAGCAGCTTTCGGGCGGTCAGCAGCAGCGTACGGCCATTGCCCGTGCGGTCGTTGCTAAACCCAAACTGATTCTGGCCGATGAACCAACCGGTAACCTCGATTCGGCCAACGGCGAAGAAGTTATGAAACTCCTGAACCAGCTCAACGACGAAGGCACCACCATTATCATGGTAACGCACTCGCCATACGATGCCGGTTTTGCCCACCGCATCGTCAACCTGTTCGACGGAAAAGTTGTAACCGAAAACTTCCACGTTTAAGGCATCCTCATGTTCCGGAACTACCTGACCATTGCCTTCCGTAATCTGCTGCGTCACAAAACGTTCTCGCTCATTACGATTTTCGGCCTCGCCGTGGGACTGGCCTCCTGTCTGTTGCTGCTGCTGTACATTTCGCAGGAAGCCAGCTATGACACCTTCCATACCAAGGCCGACCGGATTGCCCGTGTTACGATGGAATACAGCATGGACGGACAGGTTGGTCAGTACGGTGTCACCGGCACCAAAGTCGTTCCCGACTTTGGCCGGTCGTTCCCCGAAGTCGAATCGGGCGTACGGATGCTGGCTGGCCAGGCGGTCGTTTCGAATAAATCCATCCGCTTTCGGGAGAAACGCTTTGTGTATGCCGACTCGGCGTTCTTCCATCTTTTTTCCTTTCCCTTGCTGAAGGGCGACCCTGCCAAGGCGCTGGCGGCTCCCAATCAGCTCGTGCTGTCGGCATCGACGGCCAGAAAATACTTCGGCGACCGGAACCCGGTGGGGCAAACGCTGCGTATTGGTTTAGACAAGGACTTTATGGTTACCGGGGTGGTGGCCGATTGTCCGCCGAATTCGCAGATCAAGTACGACTTACTGGCCTCCTTTACCTCGCTCGACGACGCCAAAACCGAGCAATGGTGGTCGGCCAATTATGCCTCTTACCTGTTGCTGCGCACGCCGGCATCGATCCGGAGTCTGGAAGCCAAAATTCCGGCCTACATGCGCACAAAATCGGCCGAAACCGAGATGACAGGCAAGAATTACCTGACGTATTTTCTGGAGCCCATGCCCGGGGTACACCTGCATTCGGCCGTATCGGGGGTTTTCGAACCCGCCGGCAACGTTACCTACATTTACATTTTCGGGGCAATTGCCTTGTTGATTCTGGTCATTGCCTGTGTCAACTACATCAACCTGGCCTCGGCCCGTGCCGTCGAACGGGCACAGGAGGTCGGCGTCCGGAAAGTCATGGGAGCATTACCCCGGCAACTTTTCGGTCAGTTTATGGGCGAGTCGTCACTGGTTACGTTTACGGCGCTGCTCATCGGCGGGCTCCTCAGCTATCTACTACTCCCCGTCTTTAATTCACTGACCGACCGGCAGTTTTCTGCAGCGGTCTGGCTGGATCCCCGAACAATTATGATCGTGCTGGCCGTAGGTACGCTCGTGAGCCTGATTGCCGGCAGCTACCCGGCGCTGATCCTCACCCGCTATAAACCCGTGCAGGTACTCAAAGGTCACCTGAAAGGTCATTCTGCCAGCCGGTTCCGTCAGTCACTGATTGTGTTTCAGTTTGCGATTACAGCGTTTCTGATCGTCAGTACGGTGATGGTAAAACGGCAGTTGTCGTTTATCCAGCAGAAAAAACTGGGATACAATAAAGAGCACGTGCTGATTCTGCCGGCCAACCGGCAGGTAAACGGTCAGATCAGTGCCGTTAAACAGCAGCTAACCCAACTGAGCGGCGTAAAGCATGTCTCGTTCGTGTATGAATCGCCGACGTTCGTCAATGGCGGTTACGGCATGCGCCGGTTCGATATGCCCGAAAACACCTACCGCATGATTACCGGCCTGCCCGTCGACGAAGATTTTGTAAAGACGACGGGGTTGCAGATCGTGGCCGGTTCAGACCTGACCGAACAGGACATGATCCGTGCCAATGACCCTAAGGGTGATACGCTGAACAGCTACCGGTTTATTCTGAACGAAGCCGCTGTTAAGGATTTTGGCTGGAAAACACCGCAGGAAGCCATCGGCAAACGGGTCGATATGGGCGGCAACCGGAAGGGCGAAGTCAAGGCGGTGGTGGCGAACTTCCACTTTGCGTCGATGCGTCAGAAAATTTCACCGATCGTGCTGTTTACCGAATACGGCGGAGGCAGCATGCTGGTCAAACTGGCCGGAAACGACATTACCGGTACTATCCGGCAGATTGAGGGCACCTGGAAAAAACTTGCTCCCAACTATCCGTTTGAGTACCAATTTATGGATCAGGAGTTTAACAAACTATACGCCGGCGAAACCCGTACCGGCCAGCTTTTCACGGTATTTGCCGGTTTATCGATTCTATTGGCGTGCCTCGGACTATTCGGTCTGTCGGCCTTTACCACCGCACAGCGCACCAAAGAAATCGGAATCCGGAAAGTGTTGGGGGCCTCCATCCCCGGCCTGATCTTCCTGCTGACGAAAGACTTCCTGAAACTCGTTCTGATCGCTATCCTGATTGCTTCACCGCTGGCCTGGTACGCCATGAACAAATGGCTTGATGACTTTGCCTATAAAGTGTCTGTTGAATGGTGGGTTTTCGCCCTCACGGCTCTGCTGGCAGTCGGTATTGCGTTCCTGACCGTTAGTTTTCAAAGCCTTAAGGCCGCCTGGATGAATCCGGTCCGGTCGCTGCGCTCGGAATAATTGCCCATCAGCGGGCAATCACCTCTGCCATGTACGGGCGACCCCACGTGGTCGCCCATTAGTTTAAGCAGTGGTCGCCCATTAATATAGCGATGGGCGACCATTAATATAGCGATGGGCGACCATTAATATAGCAGTGGGCGACCATTAATATAGCAGTGGGCGACCACGTGGGGTCGCCCGTACATTTGTAATTTTGGATGGATTTTGTTTGCTTTATTGCCAGTTAGTGGCCCGCCAAGGAAGAAAAGACTGGCGGGCTATTTTTTTTGCAGAGCGCTACATGTCTATACCTTTTGTTTCGCGTGTAATCTGGCAGGGAAAGAAGTCCGCCTATGGCCTCATGCCGGTGTGGATCAGTGTTGTCGGGATCATGATGACCGGATTACTGGCAGGTTGTGCGACCAACGAAACCGGTCCGGCCTACCGCATTGCTTTTTCGCAGTGCACCGGCGGCGATTTATGGCGGCAAACCATGCTGTCTGACATGAAGCGGGCCTTGTCATTCCACCCCGATTGCTCCCTCCTCTATGAAGACGCCAACAACAGCACCGAAAAACAAATTGCTCAGATCCGCAGCCTTGCCCGCCAAAACATTGATTTACTGATTGTTTCGCCAAACGAAAGTGCACCCATCACCAAAGCCATCGACGATGTATTCCGGCAGGGTATTCCGGTGATTGTGATCGACCGCCGCATCAATTCAGCATCTTACAATGCGTTTATCGGGGGCGATAACGTTGAAATCGGCAGGCTGGCGGCGCGGTTTATCGGCAACTACCTGAAGGGAAAAGGCCGCCTTATCGAGGTCACCGGCCTCACCGGCTCATCGCCCGCACAAGACCGTCATCAGGGGTTTACGGAGGTTATGCGGCAATTCCCGGCCATCAAAACCATCGCTACCTTCGACGGCCACTGGGAAAAGGACTCGGCCCGCCTGCTGGCCCAACGGCAACTGCCCGCCTTCCAGTCGGCTGACATTGTCTTTGCCCACAACGATGTCATGGCGCTCGGTATGTATGCGGTTTGCCGCCGCAACGGACTGGCCAACCGGCTCCCGTTTGTCGGTATTGACGCCCTGCCCGGACCAACGGGCGGCATGCAGCTCGTCAGTGACGGTATTCTGAAAGCGACCTTCCTCTATCCGACGGGCGGCGAAGAAGCCATTGAAACGGCAATCCGCATTCTGGAGGGCAAATCCGTACAGCGGGAGAATGTCCTCAATTCAGTGCAGGTGGATGCCGGCAACGTAAAGGCCCTGAAAACCCAGAGCGACAAACTGCTGACCCAACAGCGGGATATTGAGCGCCAGAGCCAGCGTATTGCGGAGCTGACCCGCACCTATCTGACCCAGCGCAACACGCTGTCGATCATGCTGGCCAGCCTCATCGGGGCGATCCTGCTGGGCGCCTGGGCGTTTTATCTGGTCCGGTCTAAACAACGGGCGTACCAGATTCTGGCGCGGCAAAACGACGAAATCAGCGAACAGCGGGACAAAATTGATCTGGTTTCGCAGCAGGCCCGGCTGGCAACCGAGGAAAAACTGCGCTTTTACTCCTACATCTCCCACGAATTTAACACCCCCCTCAGCCTCATTCTGACCCCGACCGAAGACATGCTGTCGAAGAAAAGCGTGGGAATGGCGGAGCTGAAAAATAACCTGTCACTAGTGCAGAAAAATGCCCACCGGCTGCTCCGGCTTGTCGATCAGATGCTCGATCTGCGCAAAACCGACAGCGGCAAACTGGTACTGCGGGCGTCGGAGCAAAACGTGGTCCGTTTTATTCAGGACATTGTCAACGACTTTAAACACAAAGCCGAGCGCCACCGCATCGACCTTCAGTTTATAGCCGAAAGTCCGGTAGTGATGCTATGGTTCGATCACGAAAAACTGGATAAGGTATTGTTCAATCTGTTGTCGAATGCCTTTAAGTACACCCCAAGGGGTGGGTTAATTCATGTATTGCTGGATGTGAAGGAAAATACGGTCCGGATTCAGGTGCAGGATAACGGCGAAGGCATGACGACCGAGGAGCAGGCAAAGGCCTTTGATCTGTTTTACACCAACACCCGCCAGTTTAACCTCGGCAACGGCCTGGGCCTTGCGCTCTCCCGCGAATTTATTACCCTGCATCAGGGCGAGATCAGTGTGGTTTCGGCAAAAGGGCAGGGAACGACCTTCACCATCCGGCTGCCGCTGGGAAACAGCCACCTCGATGCATCAGCGATTGTCGATACGTCGGCACCGGAATTTCTTTTGCGGAAAAGTCCGTCGGCAGAGACAACTTTGCCTGACCCTGACCAGCCTCTCGCCGGTAACAGGGCGAAAAGCAGCACCATTCTGGTCGTAGAAGACAATGACGAATTACGCGACTACCTGACCCGCCAGCTCGGCGATGAGTTCGATATCATTGCCGCCGGCACGGCCGAAGAAGGCTGGCAACGGGCCATTGACGCCGTCCCGGACCTGATTATCAGCGATATCATGCTGCCGGGCATCGACGGCCTTACCTTTACCCAACGCATCAAAAAGGACTTTCGCACGTCAACCATTCCTGTTATCCTGCTGACGGCCAAGGGACAGATCGACGCTCAGATAGCCGGAACCCGCGCCGGGGCCGATGCATACATCACGAAGCCGTTTGTACTCACCTTTTTGCGGGAAACCATCCGCACCACGCTGACCAACCGCGAGAAGTGGCAGCAACGCTATACCACCGACTATCTGACCAAGGCAGAGAACCGGCAGGAAAAGAAGTTTTTGCACGAACTTACCCTGCTGATCGAACAGAACCTGGCCGACCCGGGTTTTGGCGTAGAACGGCTTAGTCGGGAAATGGGTATTTCGCGGGTGCAGCTGTACCGGAAAGTACAGGGATTGCTCCAGAAAAACGTCAATGAATACATCACCGAAATCAAGTTGCGGAAGGCGAAAATACTCCTGACCGAAAGTACCAAAACGGTTGCCGAAGTGGCCTATGAAACCGGTTTCAGTTCGCCGGCCAACTTTACCACCTTTTTTAAACAACAAACCGGCCGGACACCCTCCGACTACCGTAAGTCGCCGACCGGTCAATCGTAAACCAACGTACTGATGAATCGTTTCTTTTTGATTATGATCACCCTGAGCGGGTTGCTGACCGGCTGTGTCCGTCAAAAAACACCCGTTACTGTACAGACACAGGCGCTGACGGTTACGGATGTTGCCCGCAAACGGGAGATTCCGGTGACCCTCTACAATGCGGCCGCGCTACCGGCCCGTAAAAAACAACTGGTCATTATCAGTGCCTGCTACCAGTGCGGCAGCAATGTATACTCGTTTCTGGCCGAAAAACTGGCCACGATGGGTTATTTCGTGGTCGGTATTCAACACGACCTGGCCAGTGATCCGCCCATTGCGACGGAAGGGGATCTGTATACGCTGCGGATGCCGGCCTGGGAAAGCGGTGTACAGAATATTCAGGCGGTTATTGCGGAACTGCACCGGGCATACGGTCGCCTTGATACGAAGAATCTCATCCTGATCGGGCATTCGATGGGTGGCGACATCAGTATGCTTTATGCGCGGCAATACCCCGGACAGGTAGCCAAAGCCATTACCCTCGACCATCGCCGGATGCCGGTCCCCCGCGTGAGTAAACCTGCCATTCTGACCATCCGTGCCGACGAGTTCGAAGCCGACAAAGGTGTATTACCTACTCCGGCAGAACAAAAGAAAACAGGCATTAAAATTATCCGCATGACCCGCGTCAAACACGGTGATCTGAGTGATATCGGCAGCCCGGAACTGAAAGAGGAAGTGCGCAACATGGTCGTGCGCTTTATTGAACGCGGGCAATAAGACAGGTTGACTTCAGAAGCCCGGTGAATCAATGGCAAAACAGTGTGTAACATCGGCAAAATCTGCGCGGCCGTAAACAGACCCAATAAGCTGTATATCAGAAAATTATCATTTTGATACTTTTTAAAGTATTCCGAACGAAAATCAAAAGTGACCATAGTTTGCCTTTCGTAGCTTTGACCCATTCAATGCGTTACTGAAGAAACAGTTATGGCACGAAAACATCGTATTTTCTTTTGGTCAGTTACCGCAGCCCTGGGCGGATTTCTGTTTGGTTTTGATACAGCCGTGATCTCCGGCGCGGAGCAATCGCTTCAGGCGCTCTGGAATCTCACCACGCTGGAACATGGCCTGACGGTATCCATTGCCCTGATCGGTACGGTAATCGGTTCGATGCTGGGCGGCATTCCGGCCGAGCAGATGGGCCGCAAAAAGACGTTGTTCTGGATTGCCATTCTGTATCTGGTGTCATCGCTGGGATCGGCCCTGGTGAGCAACTGGTACCTGTTTCTGTTCTTCCGCTTCATGGGTGGTCTGGGTGTGGGGGCATCGTCGGTGGCAGCACCGATGTATATTACCGAAATTTCTCCGGCACAATCACGCGGCCGGCTGGTAGCCCTTTTCCAGTTCAATGTGGTGCTGGGTATATTGATTGCCTACCTGTCGAACTTCCTGTTGCAGGACATCGGCAATCAGGCATGGCGCTGGATGCTGGGAGTCCAGGCCCTGCCGTCGCTGCTTTTCCTGATTACGGTACAGAATATTCCGGAAAGCCCGCGCTGGCTGCTGCTGAAAAAGGGACTGGTCGACGAAGCCCGTGAGGTACTCCGAATGATCGACCCTGAATCGTTCGGGCAGATTTTGCTGACGCTTCAACTGAGTGCCCATCCGGCAGAAGGCAACCCGCCGCAAAGTGTCCGGCTGTTTTCGTCGCGTTACAAAACACCCGTTATGCTGGCGGTGCTGTTTGCGGTTTTCAACCAGGTATCAGGCATCAACGCCATTATCTACTACGCGCCCCGCATTTTTGAAATGACAGGTCTGGGCAAAAGCTCGGCCCTGCTCTCATCGGTTGGCATCGGGGTAATCAATTTAACCTTTACGTTGATCTCCCTCAATCTGATCGATCGTTTCGGCCGCCGCACCCTGATGATTATCGGCTCCTTCGGCCTGATTATCACCCTGGGGCTCGTGTCGCGGGCGTTTTATCTTGAATCCTTCAATGGGTTGTCCGTTCCAATCTTACTCTTTATCTACATTGCCTTTTTTGCTTTCTCGCAGGGCGCAGTTATCTGGGTATTTATTTCCGAGATTTTCCCGAACGAGGTACGCGCCAGCGGGCAGGCATTAGGCAGCTTTACGCACTGGTTTATGGCCGCACTCATCACCTTCCTGTTCCCGTATTTCGCCGAGCAGGCAGGTGGGTTTGCTACGTTTCTGTTCTTCTGTGTGATGATGGTACTACAGCTGCTTTTCTGCTGGCGCATCATGCCCGAAACCAAAGGAACCAGCTTAGAGCAGATCGAACGAACCTTTGTCGTCCATTAACCCCTATATCCATGTCACAGTCCATTATTTGCTTCGGAGAAGTACTTTGGGATGTGTTGCCAACCGGTAAACAGGCCGGCGGCGCCCCCATGAACGTTGCCGTACACTTACGCAACTTCGGGATGGATGCGCACCTCATCAGCCGTGTCGGATCCGACGAACCGGGGCTGGAATTACTGGCGTTTCTGCGCGACAAGAGCCTGCCGACCGCTTATGTGCAGGTGACCCATACCCACCCGACCGGTGTTGCCCTGGCCAACGTTACTGACCGTAATGAGGTGGTTTACACACTGGTGCAGCCGGTCGCCTGGGACTTCATTCAGTACGACAATACGTTAACCGATTTCTATACATCATCCATTCTGGTCTATGGCAGCCTCGTTGCCCGCAGTGAAACCAGCCGCCAGACCTTACAGACTTTACTTTCACAGGCAGCGCTAAAGGTGTTCGATGTCAATCTCCGTGCCCCTTTTTACACACCGGCGGAGATTGACTTCTTATTAAAACACGCTGATATTGTGAAACTTAACCACCATGAACTGGCCGAAGTCTGTAGCTGGTACACCAGCGAGCCTATGACTGAGCTTCAGTGCATGGAGTTTATCAAAACAACCTTTAACATAAAAACGATCTGCGTTACGCGCGGCGAACGGGGCGCGATCCTGCTAACGCCCGACGGCTTTACCGAACACCCCGGTTTCAGGGTATCGGTTGAAGACACTATCGGCAGCGGTGATTCGTTTCTGGCCGCCTTCCTGAGCATGTACCTGGCCGGAGAAGCTCCCGAGCAGATCCTGCACCATGCCTGTGCGGTCGGTGCCTACGTGGCCACGCAGCGGGGAGCCACACCACTCGTGACGCCGGAAGCCCTCACAACAGTCTATAAAAATCTTAGCCCGATACTCAATTAACCCTCCGGAGCGGTGCTTTGTCTCCGGACGAACATTGCTCCGCCTTGTATTTACCAAACCTATGATGAAACGGTAGACTGGCCGCAGACAACCTGCCTGCGGCTATCTATCTTTACGTAGCCGTATTATTACCTGATCTACCTGCCATAACGCAGTACGAAAGCCCGGCCTATGCCGGGCTTTTTGTATAAACTAACCAGGAAACAATCGGTACATTCCTAAGAATCAATACCGTTTACGGCTCACTTATCTGGTATCCAGAATAAAAATCAAAAACCATGCACGGCGGCGCGGGTTTGTTTAACGATGGCATCAAGCAACGTTATGACAAACGGTATAGATATACAGAAAAGAACCATTGGCGTTAATTTCCCGGATAACCAACTGGCACATATCTGCTTATGGGCTCCATTGACAGAAAAGGTTACCGTTTCTGTCTGCGATAAAAACACACCTGTTGAGCTGTCAAAAAACAAATATGGCTACTGGACCGGCACAACAGATGTGCTGCGGCCAGGTGATCTCTATCAGTTTATCCTGAACGAGCAACTGGCCCGGCCCGATCCGGCATCGCTCGCCCAGCCCGGCGGCCCTCATGGCCCGTCGATGGCGCTCAGCCTCCGCGATTTCGGCTGGACAGACCAGACCTGGAACAACATCGACCTCAGCGATTATATTTTTTACGAACTGCATACCGGTACCTTTTCACCGGAAGGCACGTTTCAGGGCATCGAACAGCGGCTCGATTACCTGAAAACGCTCGGCATTACGGCTATCGAGATTATGCCGGTGGCCCAGTTTCCCGGAGCCCGCAACTGGGGTTATGACGGCGTTTTCCCGTTTGCTGTTCAGCACGAATATGGCGGCGTCCGGGCCCTGCAGCAACTGGTGGATACCTGCCACCGGAAAGGACTCGCCGTGGTGCTCGATGTCGTCTACAATCACATCGGGCCGGAGGGCAATTACCTGACCGATTTCGGGCCGTATTTCACCAGCAAGCACTGCACCCCCTGGGGAGATGCCATTAACTTCGACGATGCCGGTTCAGATGGCGTACGGCAGTATGTGATTGACAATGTGCTCATGTGGTTCCGCGACTTTCACATCGACGCCCTGCGACTCGACGCTGTCCATGCGATCAAGGATCTAAGTCCGGTGCATATTCTGCGCGATATCCGGTACCATGTTGACCGGCTGATGGAGCAGACCGGCAACCGCCACTACCTGATCGTAGAATCGGACCTCAATGATCCGCTGCTGATCGATCAGCCATCGGTAAACGGCTATGGGATGGATGCCCAGTGGATTGATGAGTTTCATCATTCGCTGCGCGTAACGGCTGGCGGCGAACGAAAAGGGTATTATGCCGATTTTGAAGGACTTACGCACCTGGCTAAGTCTTATCAGGATGCGTATGTGTATGAAGGCCAGTATTCTCCTCACCGGCAGAAAGCCTTCGGCCGCCGCGCCGAACGGAATCCGGGGCAGCAGTTTGTGGTGTTTTCACAAAATCACGATCAGGTAGGCAACCAGATGCTGGGCGAACGGTCGGCACACCTGTTTGGCTTCGAAATGGCGAAATTGCTGGCGGGAGCCGTGCTGGTAAGTCCGTTTTTACCCCTGCTGTTCATGGGTGAAGAGTGGGCCGAATCCAACCCGTTTCTTTACTTCGTCAGTCATACCGATGCTGATCTGGCCGCAAAAGTGCGCGAAGGCCGCAAAAAGGAATTTGCTGATTTTCACGGCCATGACGACTTCCCCGACCCGGTGGCAGAAGAAACCTTTACGCGGTCGAAACTACAATGGGACTTGCTGGCCGAAGAGCCTCACCGCACCATGCTCCGGTATTACCGGCAACTGATCAGGCTCCGGAAAGAACACCCTGCCCTGCGGTCAACCAATCGCTGGCAGCTTCATATTGCGGTCAATGAGGTGGCTAACACCATTCAGCTGCATCGCTGGCACAGTGGTCAGCATGTACGCTGCCTGATGAATTTTTCCATGAAAACTCAGACGGTCAGCCTGGCCGAACCAGCAGCGACATGGCACAAACTAGTTGATTCGGCCGCCCCTGACTGGATGGGGCCGGCGGCTGCCCCTGATACCCTGACTGCCCCTGCGGTAGTGGATTTACAACCCCAATCACTATTGATTTATCAGAACCATGTATAATCCAATCTCAACGTACCGGATTCAATTCCATAAAGACTTTACATTCACCGATTTTGAACAAATCATACCTTATCTGCATCAGCTCGGGGTTAAAACCATTTATGCCTCCCCGGTTTTTGCGGCTACTCCCGGCAGTAGCCACGGGTATGATGTCGTTGATCCGCAGCAGATCAACCCCGAAATCGGCACGCTGGAGCAGCTCAGAGCAATCAGTAAGCGGTTGAACGAGCTGAACATGGGCTGGATTCAGGACATTGTCCCGAACCACATGGCCTTCGACACCACGAATGCGTGGCTGATGGATGTCCTCGAAAAAGGGCAGCAATCGGCCTATGCGTCTTTTTTTGACCTGACCTGGAACAGCCCGGTCTATCACGGCCGGCTGATGGTTCCGTTTCTGGGCGCACCGCTTGACGAAGTGATTGAAAACGGTGAACTCACGATTGCTTACCAGCATGATCGCTTCGAACTGGTTTATCACAAGTCGGCCTGGCCGCTGCACCTGCGGTCTTATGCAACGATCCTGCATGCCTGTCCGGAACAGGCCAGCGATGCCATCCGGCTGCTGCTCGAACAAATCCATCAGTTGCAGCAGGTAAAGGAGGCAACCGCCTGGCGCGCCGGTTTTGAGGAAATAAAACTCCAGCTGACAGCCCTGCACAACGACGGCGCCACGCGGGTATACATCGAAGCGTGTCTGCACCACCTCAACGACCAGCCGGAGCAAATCAGTACCATTGCCCATGAGCAGATATACCGGCTCTGTTTCCATCAGGAAACGGACTATCAGATCAATTACCGGCGTTTTTTTACCGTCAATGGTCTCATTTGCCTCAATATCCAGCATAAACCGGTCTTCGACGCCACTCATACGCTGATTAAGCAGCTTGTTGACGAAGGCGTTTTCCAGGGCCTGCGCGTCGATCATATCGACGGACTCTCCGACCCGACCCTCTACCTGGATAACCTCCGGGAGCTGGCAGGGGATGAGACCTATATCGTTGTCGAAAAAATCCTCGAACCCGATGAAAAGCTGCCTTCCTGCTGGCCCGTTCAGGGGACAACCGGCTACGGTTATCTGTCGATGGTGAATAACCTCTTTACCCGTACCAAAAGCGAAGCAAGCTTTACCCGCTTTTACCAGCAGCTGCTGGGTGAAAAAATAAAAATTTATCAGGCCCTCAACGAAAAGAAAGCGTACATTCTGTTCGAACACATGGGCGGCGAACTCGACAACCTGACTGCTTTTTTCGGTGAACTTGCCCTGATTCCGCAGGAGGAACTGACTGCTGTTCCGGCCGATATGCTCCGGCAGGCCATTGGTCAGTTTCTGATCGAATGCCCGGTTTACCGCTACTACGGCCATCATTTCCCGCTCGACAAACCAGAGACAGCGGCCGTAGCCGACATCTTCGCGCGCGTCCGCCGGCACAGCCCCGAACTGGAGCCCGCCGTTGCGCTGCTCGAAAAAGCCCTGCTCCAACTACCGCTCCTGAATGATGCGGACTATAACAGCCGGGCAGTCCGCTTCTATCAACGCTGCATGCAGTTTACCGGCCCGCTGATGGCCAAGGGCATGGAAGATACGCTGATGTATACCTACAACCGCTTCATCGGCCATGATGAAGTCGGTGACTCACCGACCTTCTTTGGCCTGACCGTACCCGAATTTCACCGGCTGATGGCCGACCGGCAGACCAACTGGCCGCTTGCGCTCAACGCTACATCTACCCACGATACCAAACGG
Source organism: Arsenicibacter rosenii (assembly GCF_001870735.1). Taxonomy (GTDB): domain Bacteria; phylum Bacteroidota; class Bacteroidia; order Cytophagales; family Spirosomataceae; genus Arsenicibacter; species Arsenicibacter rosenii. The sequence continues at coordinate 43,326 of NZ_MORL01000025.1, forward strand.
GGCGAAGACGTACGCAGCCGCCTGAATGTCCTGACCGACCTGACCGAGACCTGGATCGAAGCGGTAACACAGTGGCAGTCGCTCAACGAAGACCTGAAAACAGCCTGGCAGTCGCCGGATGATCCCTCGCTGACCCATGCCCCCGATGCCAACGACGAATACTTTATTTACCAGACGCTGATCGGGGCCTACCCGATGCCGGAGCAGGATGCGTCAGATTTTGCGGGCCGGATGGAGGAATACCTCGAAAAAGCCTTGCGCGAAGCCAAACGGCATTCATCATGGAGCGAACCGAATGAAGCCTACGAACAGGCGGCAAAAGATTTTGCGACCGGACTGCTGGATAAAGACCGCCCGTTCTGGAAACATTTTGATCAGTTCCGCCGTCAGGTAGCCGATTTCGGCATGGCCATTTCGCTGGCACAGGTACTGCTCAAATTCACCTGTCCCGGCACACCCGACGTTTATCAGGGCTGCGAAGGCTGGGACCTTAGCCTGGTCGACCCCGACAACCGGCGGCCCGTAGACTACGAAGCCCGTAGCAAAGACCTCACCGAACTGAACACGTCCGGCCTGTCTGACGGTTGTGAACATTTATGGGCATGCCGGTACGACGCCCGCATCAAGCAATGGCTGATCCGGCAGCTGATGCAGGAGCGGCAGCAGTTACCCGATTTATTTGCTCACGGTCAGTACCTGCCGCTCCAGGTAACGGGTTCGTATAAAGACCAGGTCATTGCCTTTGCCCGGCGCCACAAGCATACCTGGGTGGTGGTGGCCGTACCGCTCGGGTTGGCGCAGTTGTCAGAAGTCCAGAAAGCCCCGATCGATGCCCTCGACTGGAAGGATACCCGCATCCTGCTACCCGACGAAGCTCCCGCCTACTGGGTCAGCCAGCTTCATCAGGCTACGGGTAATACGGCGGACGGCATTGCAGTTCAGTCTGTTTTCGATAGCTTACCAATCGCCCTGCTGCACCTGCCCTACACGCCCAAAGAGCGCAAAGCCGGTATTCTGATGCACATTACTTCGTTGCCATCAGCCTTTGGCATCGGTGATTTCGGGCCGGAAGCCTATCGGTTTGCCGACGCCCTGAACCGGAGCCATCAGGCCTACTGGCAGATTCTGCCCCTCAACCCGGTAGAGGCCGGGCAGGGCCATTCGCCCTACAGCTCAACCTCCAGCATGGCCGGCAGCCCGCTGCTGATCAGCCCCGAGTTGCTGGCCGAAGAAGGGTTGCTTGACCCCGACGACCTGAAAGCCTGGCAGCCGCCGGTCAGCGACCGCGTTGATTTTACGGAGGCCGGAAAGCGCAAAGGGCATTTGTTTGAGAAAGCCTACCGCACCTTCCTCAACAGCCGTTCCGGACACCGGCAACGGGAGTTTGAGGCCTTTTGTGAGCAGGAGGCCTCGTGGCTGCACGACTATGCGCTCTACACCTCCCTGACCAGCCGGTTCGACGATAAACCCTGGTCATTGTGGCCGGAGCCTTATAAACTCCGTGATGCCGCTGCCCTGGCTACCTTTGCGGAGCAACAGGCGGATATGATTCAGAAAGTAAAATGGCTCCAGTTTGTGTTTATGCAGCAATGGCAACGGCTGCGGACCTACTGCCGTCACCGGGGCATTCAGTTGTTTGGTGATTTACCGTTTTATGTCAGCTACGATTCGGTCGATGTCTGGGCCAACCGGGAATTCTTCAGCCTCGACGAGACGGGTGCGATGACCGGCGTGGCGGGTGTGCCGCCCGATTATTTTAATGCCGACGGGCAACTCTGGGGCATGCCGGTGTTCCGGTGGGATGTTCTGAAAAATCACCGGTATGGCTGGTGGGTCGACCGGATCCGGAAAAATATGGAGCTGTATGATCTGCTGCGGCTCGATCATTTCCGCGCTTTTGCCGATTACTGGGAGGTGCCGGCTGAGTCAAAAACGGCGAAAAACGGCCAGTGGAAGCAGGGACCGGGCGCCGATTTCTTTCTGGTCATCCAGCAGGAGCTGGGCGACCTGCCGTTTGTAGCCGAAGATCTGGGCGATATCAACGAGGGGGTGTATCAGCTACGGGATGCGTTCGGCATGCCGGGCATGCGGGTGGTGCAGTTTGCCTTCGGTGCCGACATGACCGAGAGCGTCAACATTCCGCACCATTACATTCCCAACGCCATTGCCTATACGGGTACCCACGACAATAACACCACCCGTGGCTGGTTCCGGAAAGATGCCACCGCACACCACCTGAAACGGTTTGCTACCTATCTCGGCGTCGAGGCCACCGAAGAGACTGTGCATCTGGCGCTGGGCCGGATGGTGTATGCCTCCGTGGCCCGCACCGCCATTTTACCGGTCCAGGATGTGCTGGGCCTCGACGAAACAGCCCGCATGAACACACCGGCCTCAGCCTCAGGCAACTGGAACTGGCGGCTCCGGCCCGGTCAGTTTGGCCCTGAGGCCGAGCAGTTACTCCGCGACTGGGCCCGGACCTACAGCCGGTGGTAAAGGAATTTACGAGGTACGACTTACGATTTAAAAACTATGCCCATCGTAATTCGTACCTCCTGAATTCCTCCTTCCGGTTGTCCGCAAATGAACGAACGTCGTCCGTTTACGGACAACCGGCCACGCCCAAGCCAAATAAAAAACACTCACAATCAGACACTTATATTTTTTGGTATACCGTTTGGTTTACATTTAACGCTATAGCTGTTTACTTTCGACGTTTTAGACAGCTACCCTGCCAGAACAGTAAACAAACGAGTCATGCTGAAGAACTATCTCAAGATCGCGGTCCGGAATCTCTGGAAAAACAAAACCTATGCCCTCATCAATGTACTGGGTATGTCGGTTGCTTTTGCCAGTTGCCTGCTGCTGTTTCTCACAGCCTACCATGAGCTTTCGTTCGACAAATTCCACGAAAACGGGAAGCAGTTGTTCATGATCTATCAGCAGATCGGTGCCAAAGACAAATCGGAAACCATGCCGGCTCCGCTGGAACCGGCCCTGCGGAAGGAGTTTCCGCAGCAAATCGCGCGGGTTTCCCGCGTTGTCGGCGGTGACAACTACATTCGGTACAACAATAAGGAAGTCGTCGAAAATGTTCAGTTTGTTGATGCCGGTTTTCTGAACATGTTCAGCTTTCCGGTACTGAACGGGCAGAAAGGTGCCGGTGCGCTCCGGAACCTGAGCAGCCTTGTTCTGACCGGAACTACGGCCAAAGCCATCTTCGGAGCGGAAAATCCGGTCGGAAAAACGGTTCAGATGAAGCAGCAGGAGCGCTGGGTGCCGTTTGTGGTGTCAGCCGTGGTTGCCGATACGCCGGAAAACTCCAGTATCCGGTTCGATGCACTGGCCCGTTTTGAGGCCGAAGCCGATTACCACCGAAACAAAGACACATGGGATAACCGCTATCACAGCACCTATCTACAGTTAATTCCTTCCGTGACGCAAGCTTCGGTCGAAGAACAGCTCCGTGGCTTTGTCAAAAAATATTATGCCGGTAACGTCAAAAACCTGAAACGCGACGGTGGTCAGCCCGACGAAAAAGGCGACCTGCTCAGCCTGCGTCTGCTGCCCTATGAGGAAATGCACTTCGCTACAGACCTTGGTGGCGGTAGTGTCATGGCGATCAAAAAATCGTATCCGTACCTGCTGCTGATCGTGGCGGGCTTTATTGTCTTAATCGCTTGTATCAACTTCGTCAACCTGTCGACGGCGCGTTCGCTTAGCCGCGCCCGTGAGGTGGGCATGCGTAAGGCGCTGGGCGCTATCAAAAGCCAGCTGATTATCCAGTTCTGGGGCGAAGCGCTGATTCTGTGCCTGATTGCCCTGTCAATCGGCAGTATACTAGCCTGGTCGCTGCTGCCGGAGCTGAAAAGCATTTTCAAAAGCGCTACCTCCATCGAGTACCTGAAACAGCCGGTGATTCTGGTTAGCCTGTTGCTGGGTTTTCTGTTCATTACCCTCATTGCCGGGGGCTATCCGGCCTGGTTTATCACTCGTTTCAGTACGGTGAAAGTCCTGAAAGGTTCACTGTCGATCGGGAGGGCGGGCTCACTGCGGAATGTGCTCCTGATTGTTCAGTTCGGCATTGCTACCCTGCTGATGATTTGTACGCTGGTTGCCTGGCAACAGATGACCTTCCTGCAAAACATGCCGCTGGGCTTCAACGAAGACCAGGTCATCAGTATTCCGGTCAATGGCGGGGTCAACGGTCGTCAGGCTCTGAAACTCTTCCGCGACCGGGTGGCGCAGGAGCCGAATGTCCTGAGTGTAACGGGAGCCTATAAAAACTTCGGTCGTGGCCGCGATGGCTCCACCTTTACATCCATTGTGGGCTTTGAGCACAAAAACCGCGAGGTAAAAACACACTGGCAGATCGTTGATTACGACTATCTGAAAACGCTGGATATCAAACTGATTGCCGGCCGCGACTTTTCACCGCAGTTTGCTACCGACTCCGTCGAAAGCATCATCATCAACGAAGAAATGGCGAAGCAGCTGAACGAGAAAAATCCGGTCGGCACGCTGCTGAACGTCAATCCCGGTCAGCCGATGCGCGTCATTGGTGTGGTCAAAAACTACCACCACGAAAGCCTGAAACGCACGATCCAGCCCAATTCCCTGATTCTGGACCCGAAAACGCCGCTGTTCTACATTCTGGTCAAAGTAGCGCCCGACCACGTACCGGCAACCATGGCCATGCTGGAACGCATCTGGAAAGAAATTTCGCCCAAAGGCGAGTTTCAGGGCAGTTTCCTCGACGAAAACACCAACCGGCAGTACCAGAACGAAAAGCGCCTGTCGCAGCTGTTTATCAGCGCCGCCGTGCTGGCGATTCTGCTGTCGTGTATGGGTCTGTTTGCGATTGCGGTCATGGTGATGGCCCAGCGTACCAAGGAAGTCGGCGTCCGGAAAGTACTGGGAGCCTCGGTGAGCAGCATCGTCCTGCTCTTGTCGAAAGACTTCCTGAAGCTGGTCATTACCGGTATTGTCATTGCTTCACCGATTGCATGGTACGCCATGAACCAGTGGTTGCAGGATTACGCCTATAAAATCACGATTGAGTGGTGGGTGTTTGCCGTAGCTGCCCTGGCCGCCATCCTGATTGCCTTCATCACGGTCTCTTTCCAATCCATCAAAGCCGCCCTCACCAACCCGGTAAGGTCACTAAAGAGTGAATGAGTGATTGAGCGATTGAGTGATTTGCTGTCGCATTATGAATTGACATTCCGCTCAATCACTCATTCACACAACCGCTCAATAATTCAATCACTAAATCACTCAATTGATCATGATCCGGAACTATCTTAAAATCGCGTGGAGGAACTTGTGGAAGAACAAGATGTTTTCCTTCATCAACATCATGGGCCTCGCCCTCGGTATGACGTGCAGCCTGCTGATTACCCTCTGGGTGCAGGATGAACTGGCGATGGACCGCTTTCACAAAAACGACCAGCGGCTATACCGGGTTATGGAAAACCAGCACTATACCGGTGTGATCAATACCTATCCGTCGACGCCCGGTATTCTGGCCGATAACATCACGAAGGATATTCCGGAAATCAAAATGGCGAGCCAGATGCTGTGGGAAGAAAGCCCGCTGTTTACCGTCGGCAGCACATTTGAAAAGGAAAAAGGCCGGTATGTCCAGGGCGATTTCCTGACGATGTTTTCCTTCGGACTGGCGCAGGGCGACCCGAAAACGGCCCTCAAACGCCCCGATGGTCTGGTGATTTCGAAAAAACTGGCGGATAAATACTTCAAGGGACAAAACCCGATCGGTAAAACCATACGCATCGACAATAAAGACGATGTGATTGTGACGGGTGTACTGGCCGACATTCCGGAAGCATCATCGCTCAAATTTGACTTTCTGATGAGCTTTGACCGCTGGCTGAAAAGCAACGAGTGGGCGAAACAGTGGGGTAACAACGGGCCGCGCTGCTACGTTCTCCTGGCCGAAAACACATCCATCGACAAGGTGAACGCGAAGATTAAAAACTACATCAAAACCAAAAACAAGGACAGCAACGTTGAGCTGTTCCTGCAGAATTACGGCGAATCATACCTCTACGGCAAATGGGAATCCGGCATCCAGAGTGGCGGCCGCATCGAGTACGTACGCATCTTTTCGATTGTCGCCATCTTCATTCTGGTCATTGCCTGCATCAATTTTATGAACCTGGCGACCGCCCGTTCGGTGAAACGGGCCAAGGAAGTGGGTATCCGGAAAGTGGTGGGCGCTTACCGCAACAGCCTCATCGGGCAGTTTATCGGGGAGTCGGTCCTGATCGCGTTTCTGGCGCTCTTTTTCTCCGTAATGCTGGTACTGATATTACTGCCGACCTTTAATACACTGACCGAAAAGCACTTATCGTTCAACATTACCAATCCGTTGCTGCCGGCGCTGCTCATTGGCCTTACCCTGCTGACCGGCCTGTTGTCGGGCAGCTATCCGGCCCTGTTTATGTCGTCGCTCAACCCGATCATTGTCCTGAAAGGCGCGCTGAAGTTTAAGCCAAGTGCTACCCTGTTCCGTAAAGGGCTGGTCGTGTTCCAGTTCGGCCTGTCGATTATGCTGATTCTGGGGATGATCGTGATTTACCGGCAGCTGAACTTTATTCAGACCAAAAACCTCGGATACGACCGCGATAACCTGCTGTATATGCCCCTCGAAGGCGATCTGCAAAAGAACTTTGCCACGTTCCGGCAGGAGCTGAGCAAAGAGCCGGGCATCCGTGGCGTTACCTGTTCGCAGTCGGATCCGCTCGAAGTCGGCAGCTCAACCATGGGCGTTACGTGGCCGGGCAAGGATACAACCCAGCAAATTCTGTTTTCCCAGAACGCGGTTTCTTACGAATACATCAAGACCATGCAGATCAAACTGCTTGGCGGCCGCGAGTTCAGTCCTGAATATGGCGTAGATACCAGCAACTACATTATCAACGAATCGACGGCGAAGAAAATGGGCTACCAGACGCCCGAAAAAGCCGTTGGAAAGCAAATGACGATGTGGGACAAAAAAGGGACGATTATCGGGGTCATGAAGAATTTCCATTACAATTCGCTGCACGAAAACATTGAGCCGCTGATTCTGCGCCTGCAACCGAAACAGGAGAACTGGGGCAATGTGCTGGTACGGGCCGAAGCCGGGAAAACCCGCGAGGCACTGGCCAGCATGGAAAAGGTATTTAAGCAGTTTAACCCGAATTTCCCGTTCAAATACTATTTTACCGATCAGGAGTTTGCCAACAGCTACAAGGCCGAAAACACGGTCAGCAAACTGTCGAACTACTTTGCATTCCTGGCCATTTTCATCAGTTGCCTGGGCCTCTTCGGGCTGGCCGCCTTCACCGCCGAACAGCGGACCAAGGAGATCGGTGTCCGGAAAGTACTGGGGGCTTCGGTACCGAATCTGGTCGGTATGCTGTCGAAAGATTTTGTAAAACTGGTCCTGATTGCGGCGGTCATTTCCTTTCCGATTGCGTGGTATTTCCTGTCGGGCTGGCTCGAAAAGTTTGCCTACCGCATTGATTTTGAGTGGTGGTTCTTTGTGGCAGCGGCGATTATCGCCCTGGCCATTGCGCTGCTGACGGTGAGCTACCAGGCCATCAAAGCCGCGCTGATTGATCCGGTAAAGTCGCTGAAATCGGAGTAATCAGTGCAGGAATCCGCTCAGATCCAGCTGTAACAAGTCAGAAAAAGCGGATTCGGTAACGAGCCCGCCATCGCCTTTGCGGTAGCGGAGCCAACGGCCGGTTTTGTAATTAAACACAAAACCTTCCTGAATGCCGTAATCCTGTTCGTCGATCAGCCGGATTACTTTCAGGACATCGTTGCGCTCACCGTTGGTCTGGCAGATTTCGATGATGATACGGGTTTGTTCGGCTTCGTGATCATAGAGCAACAGGTCGGGGACCGGATTACCGTATCCTTCGGCCAGCATAGTCTCAGGCAGCGGTTCATACGGGATGGTTCTCGTTTTGTAATAAAGGATGCCCAGTTCAACATGCAGCCGTGAAATAACCTGCTGGTGTCGTAAGGGAGCATTTACGCCCATATCGTCTTCGTTGACGACTGATTTGTACGACGGAATATCTGGGTAAGTCATTGGTAGAACAGAATTAAGTGGTATTTATAAAAAGCGGTTCAGACATTGTAAGACGCAGCCATCAACATCATGTTTCTAAATTACATAAAAATTGCGTGGCGGAACCTGATCCGGAACCGTACGTTTTCGGCCATTAACATTGTCGGGCTGGCCATCGGGCTGGCAACCTGTCTGCTTATCAGCCTGTACGTACTCGATGAACTGAGCTACGACCGGTTCCACGCCAAAGCGGACCGCATCGTGCGGGTTATTTTCAGGGGCAGTTCGGCCGGTGGCCGCATCAACGAATCAACCGTGATGCCACCGGTGGCCCAAACCCTGCACCGCGATTATCCCGAAGTTCTCGAAGCCACCCGCCTGCGCGATGCCGGCTCGCCGCTGATCAGTTACGGCAACAAGACCTTCAAAGAGTCGTCCATTGCCTTTGTCGATTCGAACTTTACGCAGGTCTTTACCCTGCCCTTCGTCGAAGGCGATCCGAAAACGGCACTGACGCAACCCAATACCGCCGTTATCAGCGAGAGCATGGCACGGAAGTATTTCGGCAATGCCAGTCCCATGGGCAACATGCTGACGCTCAAAAGCTGGAACACAACCGTTAAAATCACCGGTGTGATGAAAGATATCCCGGCCAACTCGCACTTCCACAAAGATATGCTGATGGCGATGGCCGGCAACCAGGAAGCGAAATCGCCCTCGTGGATGATGTCGGAGTACTATACGTATCTGGTGCTGCCCGACGGGTATGACTACAAACAGCTGGAAGCCAAACTGCCGCAGGTTATCGGGAAATACATCGGTCCGCAGCTTCAGCAAGGCATGGGGATGAGCCTTGCCGAGTTCCGCCGGAAAGGCAACGACATCGGCCTTTACCTGCAACCCCTGACTGATATTCACCTGCATTCTGATTTTGCCTTCGATCTGTCGCCTCCGGGCAACAAGCAGTATGTGTATCTCTTCAGTGTGATCGCTCTGTTTATCCTCGTCATTGCCTGCATCAACTTCATGAACCTGTCGACGGCCGGTTCGTCCAGGCGCGCCCGTGAGGTGGGGATCCGGAAAGTACTGGGATCGGTGCGCCAAAGTCTCGCCAGCCAGTTTCTGATCGAGTCGATGCTGCTAACAGCTTTTGCGCTGGTACTGGCCTATGGGCTGGTGCTGATGGCCCTGCCTGCATTTAATGAATTTACCGGCAAAACACTGAGTATTAATCTGCTGGCCCGACCCTGGATTTTACCGGCCCTGCTGGTATTCGGCCTGTTCGTGGGTTTACTGGCAGGTAGTTACCCGGCGTTTTTCCTGTCGGCCTTCAAACCGGTTTCGGTCCTGAAGGGTGGCACGTTCAAAGCCGTTCCTAACCGGCTGAGCCTCCGCAGCGGGCTGGTGGTCTTCCAGTTTTTTATTGCCGTCACGCTCATTGCCGGTACGCTCGTCGTTTATCGCCAGCTCAGTTATATCCAGCATAAAACGCTGGGCTACACTAAAGAACAGGTACTGGTGTTGCCTGAAACATGGTTGCTGGGCGATAAGGAAGCGGCCTTCCGCGAACAGATTCTACAGGACCGGCGGATCATCAGCGCCAGCGTCTCCGGCTATGTACCGGCGGGTCCGTCCAACAACAATAACTTCTTTGTAGCGCCCGAATCGAACACCGCACAACTGGTAAAAACCCTGCGCTACGACGTTGACTATGACTACCTTTCGGTACTGGGTATGAAACTGGCCGCCGGCCGGAACTTCTCGAAGGCCTACGGTACCGATTCGTCGGGGGTAATCCTGAATGAGACGGCGGCTAAAACCTTTGGCTGGCCAACCAATGCGTTGGGCCGTCATATTACCCATACCGACAATGACGGGACACGGCGCACCTTTACCGTTATCGGGGTCGTAAAAGACTTTCACTTTAAATCACTGCACGAGGCCATTTCGCCCCTGGTTATGGTGCTGGGCAAAAATACCGGAACGATCATTCTCAAGGTAAACCCGGCAGACATCAGCGGCTTGCTGACCTCCTTACAGAAGCAATGGCAGCAATTCATGCCCGACGCGCCGTTTACCTATTCGTTTCTGGATGAGCGCTTTGCCAATACATACCGCGCCGAACAAAACACCGGTCTGATTCTGGGCCTATTCTCAGGATTAACCATTTTTATTGCCTGTCTGGGGCTATTTGGTCTGGCTATGTTTACGGCCGAACAGCGGCAAAAGGAAATCGGCGTCCGGAAAGTACTGGGGGCCTCGGTAATGAGTGTGGCTGCGCTCCTGTCGGCCGACTTCCTGAAGCTGGTTGGCATTGCCCTCGTACTGGCCATTCCGGTTGCGTGGTACGCGATGAGCGTCTGGTTGCAGGACTTCGCCTACCGCATCGAACTGGACTGGTGGCTGTTTGCCCTCTCAGGAATCGTGGCTATCATCATCGCCCTGGTCACCGTCAGTTTCCAGAGCATCAAAGCCGCCCTGGTGAATCCGATACGGTCATTAAAGAGCGAATGAGCGAAAGAGTGAATGAGCGGCCCTTGATTGTGGTGAACGAGTGACGGGCTTCCTGCCTCCCGGGCTATTCTAGACTATGTTTTCTATGTGGCTATGTGGTAAAAAAATCTTCGGTTAGCAGGGTTGATACGCCTGGCACTTTACGATTTATAACAGCAAATACCATGATTAAACGTTATTTTCTTACAGCCCTGCGCGCACTGAAGCGCAACTGGAGCTATTCGGTCATTAACGGGCTGGGCCTGACCCTTGGCCTGACCTGTTGTCTGTTGCTTTTTGTGGCCGTACGCTACGAGCTTAGCTTTGACCAGCATCATGCCAACGCCGGTAAAATTTACCGGATGCTTCAGGCAAGTAAAACCGACAACGATCAGAAACCGAATACCGGTATTCCGCATCCGGCCATCGCCGCTCTGCGCAACGATTTCCCCGAAATAAAAGACCAGGTAACCATGACCAGCCGCGTCAAAACAGCGGTAGTGACGGTCGGCGGTAAGGAGGGGAAACAGAAATTTCAGGAAACCGATGGCATCATTGCCCTGGCCGAACCCCAGTTTTTCCGCCTTTTCAGTTACGACTGGATCAGCGGCAACAAGCAAACGGCCCTGAACCGCCCCGGAACCGTCGTGCTGTCGGAACGGATCGCCCGTAAATATTTCGGGAACGCCGATCCGATGGGCAAAACCATCCGTGTCGACAACAAAATGGATTTTCTGGTAACGGGCATTGTCCATGAACAACCGGCTACGAGCAGTATTCCGTTTGAGATACTGCTGTCGTTTTCGTCGATGAAAGAATTCGGCTACACCACCAACCCCGACGACTGGCAATCGACCTACGGAGGGGCGCATGTATACATGCAGTTGCCCGATAACCTTTCACAGGCGCGTATGGAGCAGCGGCTGCTCGGGTTTGTGCAGAAATACCACAACGCCGAAGGCGTCCAGAAACTGAAATACATCCTGCAACCGCTGACGGCTATTCACTTCGACCCTAAGACGACCAACTATGCCCGCCGGAGCATCAGTATGGAAATGATCTGGGCGATGGTACTGATCGGCGGGTTTATCCTGGTGACGGCCTGCATCAATTTTATTAATCTGGCAACTGCCCAGGCCATCCGGCGCGCCAAAGAGGTCGGCGTCCGGAAAGTACTGGGCAGTACACGCGGGCAGCTGATCCGGCAGTTTCTGGGAGAAACCGGCATCCTGACCGGTATGTCAATCGGACTGGCCTTGCTGGCCGGCTGGCTGGCGCTGCCGTATGTCGGCGAACTACTGAACATGCAGCCGGAGGCCGTAACGGTGTTTAATCCGGTGGTGGCCGGTTTTCTGGTACTCATCGGGCTGTTGACTACCGTACTGGCCGGTTTCTATCCGGCGCTGGTCCTTTCGGGTTACCAACCGATTCTGGCCCTGAAAGGCCGTATCAAGGCAACCCGCACAGGCCAGTATTTCACGTTGCGCCGTGGCCTGATCATTGCTCAGTTTGCCATTTCCCAGATGCTGATCATCGGCACCATCATCGCCTATAATCAGATGCAGTTTTTCCGGTCGGCCGATCTGGGGTTCAGCCATGAGGCTGTTATCACCATACCGATTCCGCGCCACGACCCGGGTATGCTCGAAAACCTGAGTGCTAAAATCAAAGGCTTACCCGGCATAAAATCCTACACGTTTGCCATGACCACACCCTCTTCCAGCGCCAACTGGACAACCGGTTTCCGGTTTGAAAATGACAATAAAGAGCCGGATTACGGCGTTCTGATGCGCCCCGCCGACACGGCCTACGTCCATACGTACGGGCTGAAGCTGCTGGCGGGCCGTATGTTCCTGCCCGCCGACAGCATGCGTGAGTTTGTGATTAACGAAGCGTTTATGAAAAAACTGGGTTTCCGCCGTCCGGAGCAGGTGATCGGCAAATACCTGCGGGTCAATGGCGAAGACATCAAAAAACCAATCGTTGGTGTCGTAAAGGATTTTAATACATTCTCGCTGCATGAACAAACTCCGCCAACGGTACTGGCTTCGTTCCGTGATCAGTATGGCTCACTGGGCATAAAGCTGTCGACACGCGAAGGGGGTGCCGATGCCCTGCACAGCCTGTTATCCGAGGTCGAAACGGCCTGGTCGGCGGTTTATCCGGAGTTTGTGTTCCGGTATGAGTTTCTGGACGATTCACTGGCCAAATTCTACAAAAATGAACAGCAGTTCTATGCACTCTTCCGCTTACTGGCCGGCATTGCCTTGTTCATCGGCTGTTTAGGGTTGTATGGGGTCGTGGCGTTTATGGCCGAATCACGGACGAAGGAAGTGGGCATCCGGAAAGTACTGGGTGCAACCTCCGCTCATATTGTCGGGCTGTTTTCAATTGACTTTGTCAAACTCGTTCTGATCGCCCTGGTTATTGCCTCACCGGTTGCCTGGTATGTCATGGACAGATGGCTGCAGGACTTTGCCTATAAGATAGCCATTCAGTGGTGGATGTTTGCCATCGCCGGGCTGCTGACCGTCCTCATCGCCTTGCTGACGGTTAGTTTCCAGAGCATCAAAGCGGCCATGATCAATCCGGTTAAATCGTTGAAGAGCGAATAGTTTTTTTGTAAAAACACACAATAAGGGCCTGTTACCGCTAAAAAACTACCCGTTTGGGTAGGGAAATACCGGTAGCAGGCCTATACTTTTGTCGGTTACCATAGCATCAAATTTTCCCGCAGGGAACATGTATCGTAACCGACTTTTCCGACTTACCGATCAGGCAGTCCGGCCTGGTAACCTCGTACGGAAGACATATCCTGTGTGTCTTCTGTTATTCTTTTTCAGCTTACTCCTCACCCGCGCGCTGGCCCAATCTACCGTCCGGAATGCCAAAACACCGGGCACCGGCCTGCGCTTATCCGGCGCAGCCGATAATTATCTGACCCTGCTCAACAGCGAAGCGCTGGAGGCCGGCAAGACCTTTACCCTGGAAGCGTGGGTGAAGGCCGACGACTGGAAAAACACCCATTTTGCCAGTACCTTATTCTGTACGGAAGACCCCGAAACCAACCACGGTTTTGTGGTGCGGGCAGGTGGCAACCGCCCCAACGCCTACCCGACACTGGCCCTCAGCACCTCCGAACGTGAGATAAAAGTACGCGGCCCGCAAACCATGACTGCCGGCCGCTGGTACCACATAGCCGCCGTTGTAAACCACCAGCAGGTGTCCCTGTATGTCGACGGACAACTGGCCGGCCAACGCACAATAGCTTCCGCCTATATTCCTTCCGGAAAACAAATCCGCGTCGGCGGAGCCTATTATGACAACCGTGGCCTTACCGGCCTGATTGATGACGTCCGGATCTGGAACCGCAGCCGCACAGCCGCCGAAATCCTCCGCGACCGGGGGATTACGCTGAAAGGAAACGAAGCCGGCCTGGTTGCCTGGTTCCCGTTTGACGGCACAGGCTCTGAGGTGCTGAAGAACAAGGCCAAATCGGCCATCACGGCCGAATATGCCGGTTCGGGCGAACCGGCAACCGGTCCGGGTTTTACCCTGGCCACACAAGACGCCGGCGTCGGGCAGATCGAAGGTCCGGATGTGTTTACGGCCCGCCGTGGTCCCGGCCGGATTCAGGTACTGGTCAGCAATCACGGACAGACGACGCTTACGCAGATCCCGCTGGCCTATGCCGTCAATGATCAGGTTGTCCTGCGCGACACCCTGACCCGGACACTGGCACCGGGTGAATCGTTCCTTCACAAAACTACTGTTCCTGTCAACTGCGCCCCTAAAGCTGTCAGCCAGCTAACGGTTTATACGACGCTACCAGGCGACGGGTTGGCAGCCAACGACACTGCCCGTGCGCTGTACCGTGCCACAGATTCGGGCAAGGGCCGTCAGACGGTGGTGGTCTTCGACAGTATACTACACAATTATGACCGGTACGGAAATCCGGCCAACACCCAGTACCACACCCGACAGGTGGTATTGCCACAGGATAATGCCCGGTTCAGCCACATTTATATGTACGTTACCCTTACCTGTCCGGCAGGCGGCTGCGGCGCAGAGGATGCGATAGGCCGCATTTCGCTGGTTAAACACGGGAAATGGAATGAAATCGGGCGGTTCATTACGCCCTACGGGGTTGCTTGCGGACCGTGGACCATCGACGTAACCGATTTTAAGAGCGAACTCACCGGCAACTGTATGCTTCAATCCTATATCGAAGCGTGGTGGCTGAAAGGCTGGAACCTGTCCGTTGCCCTCGAATTTATCGAAGGCGAAGCCAATCCGCTGCCCTATCAAAAGGTTACCCCGCTCTGGCAGTACGACTACTTTGTCTACGGTGACCCGACCTATTGCCAGCAACTGACTCCGTTTACCTATCAGGCCAGTACGAAGGCACGGCAGCTTACTTTCCGGCAAACCATCACCGGCCACGGGCAGGGCAACACAGACAATGGAGCAGAATTCTCCCCAAAAACGCACCAGCTGGTCCTGAAACAGCAGGGAGCGGCTGACAGCCTGGCGTTCAAACACATACTCTGGAAAACAGACTGCGCTCAAAACCCATGTTCGGGGCAGAAAGGCTCCTTTACCTATAGCCGCGCAGGCTGGTGTCCGGGGCAGGATGTCCGGCCGTGGACGGCTACGATTCCCATCCGGCAGGCCGGTAAGCAAGGCAGCATCTCCCCAACAACGCCGGTCACTGTAGCGTACCGGCTACAGCCGTATCTGAACCTGAAAAACAAAGGCTACGACGACAACAGGCATATTGAGCCGAGTTACGCCATCTATGGGTACCTGATCGAAAAAAGCGACTCGCTGGCGGGTTTTCTAACCTACCATAACGTGACCTGCGAGTCAGTGAAGCTCCTCAACGGGCAGCTACAGGTAACGGTCAGCAATACCGGCACCGAACCCGTTACCAACCTGACCATCTACAGCTATGCCGACGGGGTCAGAACGGGTCTTGACACCAGACAGATGGTACTGAAACCCAACAGCCGTCAGACACTGGTCTTAGCACAAAAATTTTCCGGCAAACAACCCCGCGCAATCGCTGTAGTGGTCAACGCTCCGCACGATGACAATGGCAACGACGATGTGGCAACCCTTCTCAACGCAGCAACTGTTGAGCGTACTAATTAAAATCAATTAACTATGAAACAACTGATTACTATCTTAGGCATCCTCGGCCTCACCGGCGCAGCAGCCTTCGGGCAGCAGCCTCTGGACATCACCTGCCCACAGTCGGCCACAACTACATTCAACTCGGTAAATTCGGGTGATATTCCGTCCGATTTTGTACCGCCGGCTACGAACTGCCAACGAATTTTCACGCTAACCAATGCCATTGCCGGTGGCGGTTCCGGCAATTATGCTTACACAACCTCCTTTGCAGGTGGTAGCCCGGCACCGGCTTTTCTGCCAACCAGTACCACCGGCAACAGCGGCCAGTATTTTGCCTTCGCGCCCGGGCAAACGGTGGTGACGGTAACCGTTACTGACAAGAATACACAGGTTACAAAAGCCTGCTCGTTTACAGTACAGGTTAACGATGACGCCGCTCCGGTAATTAATAGCCAGACACCTCAGCAGTTTGCTGCCAAAGCGACAACAACGATGCCTGATCTTCGCAATCAGGTAATGGTCGATGAAGACTGTAACTACACCGTATCGCAGTTTCCGGCACCAGGCAGCCCGGTTTCCGGCACATCGGTTAGCCTGACCTTTGTCGCCACGGATGCCTATGCCAACGCCAGCGCTCCTTACGCGGCTACTTTGGTTTTCCCGGGATCCACCCCATTGGATGGTATACAGATCAGTGCAACCGGCGGGTGTGCTACGGATGGCAAAATTACCGTTTCGCTGACCGAGCTACCCGATCCTCAATCAGTAAGTATCGGCATGCTCACGCTGAGTTATACGATTGATAACGGACCAATCCAGACAGAACCCATCCTGCTCAGCAATCCGACAGCGACGTTCCAGACAAATGGCGGCCTGACAGCCGGGACCCATACCATTTCGTTTATCGGGGTTAGCCCGGACCTGACGACGGTGTTTTTACTGAACCAGTCCGCTTCCGTCTACATTGGTACCCCTACACCATCTATCTCAAACCTGATTTCGGTAAACCCGGGCAATACCGGCATCTGTGGGACAACTATTCAGGGCCAGGCAGTCGGCAATTCGTTTATATTCAGAGGGCCGAACGGCTACGTGTTCAGCAATGTGTTCCGTAATGCCGGAACATTCAATGTTTTCGCCAACACCCTGAAAGAACCGGGGCAATACACGTTGACGGTCACGTTCCCGGCCAACAACTGCGGAACGGCAACAACGGCCACCCAGACCATTACCATCAACGGGACAAAGTGCGAATAATGTTTAGTTGTTCTGGTTGCTGAGTTGCTGGTTGTTGCTGATGGTTGTTGCTGGTTCTGAGTTATTTGCTCTACCGGACACCGGCAACCAGGCTACATACCAGCAACAACCAGTAACCATCCCTCTGACGTTTTTTTTCGTATATTAGGCTTGCTACGGTTCCTAAACAGCAAGGCTATGATTTATGAGTATCGTCTGCCCTCTCCTGCCCTGCGCGGGTATGTCAGGCTTTTGCAGCTGATTCACCTTGATTTTTCAAAGGCGGCGGTGGTACCGTTTAAGCCGTATTGGCCCCGCCCCGATAATTGCCTGGCTTTCTATCCGCGCGACCTCGAAACGGTCGAGTATGTAAACAGCGGCCTGAAACAGGCGAAGCCCCGCTCAGCCCTGATCGGGCAACCAACGATTGTGACCAACCGCTATGTCGGACGCGATTTCTTTGTTTTTCAGGTAGTCTTTCAGCCCGGTGCGCTTTACCGGCTCACGGGCCTGCCCTCGTCTGAACTCACCAATACCTTTGTCGATGCAGAAGCTGTCTTTTCGGGCGAAATCCGGCAGGTTAACGAGCGGCTCAGCAGCACCGGCGACTACGAAGACATGGTCCGCATTGTAGAAGATTTCCTGCATTTTCTGATACGCCGGTCGCGCCGGGATAGCCTGCCCATCGATAAGGTAAGTCAACTGATGCTCAACAGCCACTCCGTTACCTCCCCGCTGATGCGGTCGATGGAATGGCTGGCCAGTGAGGCCTGCCTGAGCACCAAGCAGTTTTACCGGAAAAGTGTCGAGCGGCTGGGTATCGGGCCGAAGTTGTTCGACCGGATTGTCCGGTTCGACCAGGCCATTAAACTCCGGAACGCTACGCCCGGCCGGGACTGGCTGAGTATCGCTTTGGAAGCCAACTACTACGATCAAAAGCATCTCGTCCGCGACTTCCGTGAATTTACGACCCTGACACCCACACAGTTCGCCCAACAGGAAAGCAAAGCCCCCGAACGAACATTCGGCATCGCCGAGAAATAGCGTAAGAAGGTTGCTGCATTGCACATGCCACACCCATCCAATATCCAGCATCCAGCACCCAGCACCCAGCATCCAACACCCGTCAAGGCTTTTTCAGCAACTCGTCAATCAGTAAGACTTCGCCGTTTTTCAGGACAACGGATACGTTCCAGGCATCTTTGATCTTAGTGAGCGGATCGCCGTTGACAATAACCAGATCGGCAAGTTTACCAGGCTCGACCGAACCCAGATCCTTACTCACCCCTACGGTCTCGGCCGCCCACAACGTCGCCGAACGCAGCGCTTCATAGGGCGACAGGCCCGCGCCGACAAAGGATTGCAGCTCGGTATGCAGGCTGGTTCCGTAGGGAACAAACGGACTATCGGTACCCGTCGTCACATGCGCACCGGCCGCAATCAGGGCCTTTACCGATGCCTGGATGTTGCCGAAATTAGAGATGTAGCCCGGGTTTATTTTCGAGATCTGAGCAGCACTTACCTGCAAACCGTTCAGGTAGCTTTCGGGATAAAATGCCTTAAACTGCCGGTTTTCGTAAAAACCAGGGTCCTGCCCGGCCATCACGTAAAACCCGCCCTGCAACGAAGCCGTCGGTGTGATATTCATCCCCGATTTTGCCAGCAGTTGAATCACGTCCTGATAGGTTTTGTTCATCGCCGTAATCTTGGGCGAATACCCGCGCCGGCTCGTTCCGCCGATGTGCTCCACGGCATCTACCTCATAACTCATGGCCGGATAAATCTCATGCGAGGATACCGGCAGGCCGTGGCTGTGGGCAAAGGCCGTGATACGCTGCTGAATCGGGTCGGGCATCCGGACGTAGGTTTTAATCATGTCGAAACCCAGCCGGACCGACCGGTTCAGTTCAAGCTCCAGCTGGGCACCCGACGTAATCGGGATGGCGAGGCCGTAATAAATCCGGGTGCCATCAGTAAGCCCGCCCGTAAAAAACTGCCTCGGGCCTTTCCGCCGGCCACTTGCCCAGGCTTCCTTGCGCTCCAGGGCATCGTAGGGATCGGCTCCCGGTTCCCGGACCGACGTAATGCCGTAGGCCAGCCACAAACGCCCCTGCTGCTCGCCGCACATGGCGCTCTGGTGGGTGTGCATCTCAAACAAGCCGGGAATTACCGTTTGCGCCGATGCATCAATCAGCCTGCCGGTACGGTTTGGCTGATGGGGTTCAATCGCTTTAATACGGTTCCCGTCAATAATGATATCGACGTTTTTCCGGTATGTGGCCGATTTGCCGTCAAACAGCTGGCCGGCATGAATCACCACCTGCCCCGAGGGCTTTTTTATCTGCCACGTAAACCGGCAGGGAATGGCGTCAATATGGCCGTCGCTCAGATAAACCTGTTTCAGCGTATCGGTAGCCAGAAAAACAATCCGCTGCGAGTCGCCGGTCCAGCTGGGTGAGTCGGCCAGTTCATTCGTCAGGCGGCGCGGCGGCCCGATTGGATTGCCGAGGGCATCGACCGGGCTTGTCCAGAGCAAACCGTCCAGAATGTAAGCCAGTTGGTGGCCATCAGGCGACCAGACCGGCCCGTTTTTGCCGCGTGTACCCAATGTCCGGCCGGCTACCGGCGACATGTGCCGGTCGGCCGACCCATCGCCGGTGCGGTCTGTTGAGATCAGCAATACCTCACTAATGCCTTCGCGGTAACGCGAAGAATACACATCGAGCGCCGAAACGGCAATGGTTTTTCCGTCGGGCGACCAGGTCGGCTGGCTGGGCACAAACACCGGTTCGTGGTATTTATCGACCTTGCCGGTGCTGACCTCCACAATCTGGAGTGTCCCCCGCCCCCAGACGTTACGGGCATCGCCCTGATAAAACGCAATCCGTTTCCCGTCCGGCGACCAGGCCGGCAAGTTAATGTCATCGGGTAAATCGACCAACCGTTGCTCCTGTCCGGTCTGCAAATCCTTCACCCAGAGGTCCATGTTCCCCTGCCGGTCCGACGTAAAAGCCAGTTTCTGTCCATCGGGCGACCAGGCCGGATCGGCGTCGAGGTATACATCATTCGTGATGGCCTTAGGCTGCCCGTTTCCTTTCGTGAGTATCCACAGGTCACCCACCGCCGCAAAAGCGATTTTCAGGCCGTCGGGCGAAACCACCGGCCCGCGAATCCCTTTAACCGGCAACGACGTTGTCTGATCAAAGTCGTAGCGTTTGCGTTCGTAGCTGCGTTTGGCGAGTGTCACCGTTGCCGAGAACGGGATCACACTCCCCCCCTGCCCGATCCGCTGTTTTTTAATCCGGCCGTCGGCGGTATAGAGGTATTCGGTGGCCGACAGCCAGCTCAGCCGGAAGGGAAACACATCTTCGGCGGCCGGCGTCAGGACCTGTGTTTTTCCGGCCAGGTCGGTCACTGCCAGCCCGCTCTGGGTTTTGTTGACAAGGTTATAATAAATCTGTGTACCGTCTGCGCTCCAGGTCGGGGCTGCCAGTTTAGCCACACTACCCGCTACCAGTCTTTCGGCTCCGGCCGGATCGAGGCGGTAAATACCGGGGGTCTCTGTCCGCTCGGAGACGTACGTGATCTGCGTCCCGTCGGGCGAAATGGCGGGATTGTAGTCGTTGGCCTGATGTTGGGTCAACTGCGTTAGTGCCCCCGTCTCGACGGTGAGCTGCCAGATGTCGTAGTTGCCACTGCGGTCCGACGAAAATACCATGCGTTTGCCATCGGGCGACCAGTGTGGTTCGCGGTCGTCGTAAATCCCGAATGTCAGCTGCTTTTTCTGTTTACCATCCCGGCTGACCATCCAGAGATGATAAGTCCCGTCCCAGAAAGCATGAAATGCCACCCACCGGCCATCGGGCGACCAGGTCGGTTGCCGGCAGTCGCCGAGAGCGTCGGTAATGGGGCGGGCGGCACCGCCCGTTGCCGGCACCAGCCAGATGGTACCCTGCAGGTCGAGGGCGATGGTTTGCTTATCGGGCGACAAGGCGATGGCCATGTTCGTCCCTTCAGTAACAGTAATTTTCAGTGAGTCTTTGACGGTAGCCTGAAGCGGAGCAGATATCGAAACGAAAAGGAGGCACAGGCAGCCCCACCAGCCAAAACGATTGGAGTCCATAGGTATCATTTTATTGATGAAAGTAAACGCCGGAAGGGATACTCAAAGGTAGAGACATCCCTGAATATTACAAATAGTCCGGCCACTGTAAAAGCAAGGTTTCGCCAATATTCATTTTCCGGATTAGTGCATCCGGCATACCATATTTCAGATTATGACTATTCTCCCAAACGTTTGCCTGTCAATATGGATTTTGACCCACCTTCATGTGTGGTGCATTCATTGATTAAGTTCACGTAAATTTTACACGTTTCATTTTTTATTGCACAATACCCATAAAATTGCATTTTTTGCAAAATTTCCTACTCTGTTTACTTGACTTTGATGCAGGTACGGTTAATTTTGGTTCAGGATTGCGTTATCGATCCGCTCGTTTTATCATCTGCATACTGACTTCCGGCCGCACTCGAAGTTGGTATCCTGACCCGTTTTTTCTTAGTCTATTCAGCATGGCAGTTTACTGTCTGTGTGTCCGGGTCCGGCTTTCTGCGTATTTATTTTGATTAACGTATAGGATAGACGTTCCCTTCGTGGAAGGGAGGGGGCTTTGTTTATCTACAGCACAGCGATGATTGCATGAGCCGTTTCCGGGCCTATGCAAAACGATCGGGCATGCGCCTTTCCGGCACAGGCCTTTCCTGCGCGGCGAAAGACCACCTATTCATTCTGACGATTATGCCGAACCGGATTTTCCGGTAACGGGATTGCTATTGCCTTTTTGACATCTATCTGTAAGCCAGGTCTAAAATCAACCTTAATGCTATGAGGGTCGTACATTTACTTGTTGCGCTACTGCTTGTGATGACTTGTTCGGGGCCGCTGCTCGCCCAGGACCGTCTTATTAAAGGAAAAATTACCGCCGACGACGGATCGCCCATGCCTGGCGCCAATGTGGCCATTAAAGGCACGCTGATCGGCGCTTCGGCTAACGCCAGCGGAGAGTATTCACTCGCTATCCCGGCCGAACATGCCAAAGGCACCCTTGTTTTCTCGTTTATCGGAATGAAAACCGAAGAGGTACCGATCGGCAGTCAGACAACGATTACGGTAAAGCTGAAAGCCGGTGAAACGGCGCTGAATGAGGTCGTTGTCACGGCCTTAGGCTTCAAGGAAAGCCGTGACAAGCTCGGTGCCACCTCCTCAAAAATAGACACGAAAGACCTTGTCCGCTCGGGCGAAACGGGGGTTATCAACGGGATGTCGGGGAAGGCCGCCGGGGTGCTCATTACCAAATCGGCAGGCGATCCGGGAGCGGGGTCCTACATCCAGATTCGTGGCCAGAACACGATCACCGGCTCAACGCAGCCACTGGTAATCGTTGACGGTATTCCGATCAGTAATTCAACCCTCGGTGACGGGGTGGCGGGCGTCACCCAGCAATCCCGGCTCAACGACATTAACCCCGACGACATTGCCTCGATGCAGATTCTGAAAGGTGCCTCAGCAGCCGCGCTCTGGGGATCACGCGCCGCCAACGGGGTCATTGTCATTACGACAAAAAAGGGCGCTGAAGGCACTAAAATCAACGTTTCCTACGGCGCTACGGTCTCTTTTGACCGGCCTAACCGCCTGCACCCGCTACAGGCCGCCTACGGTCAGGGCTCGGCCGGTAAATACGATCCGAACGGGGCATTTACCTGGGGCGACAAAATTGCCGACCGCTCGGGGGCGGCCGATGAGGTCAATACTACCGGCGAGTTCTTCAAAGCCTATGACGGGCAGACATTCTACCCGATAATTAAGAAAAATGCAAAGGAGACCTTCATCGACGAACGGCAGGACGCGGTTTTCCGGACGGGCACGTACATCGACAACTCATTGAGTGTCAGCGGCGGCAACGATAAAGGCACGTTTTACCTCAGCCTGAGCGATCTGCGCCAGAAAGGCATCCTGCGCGGACAGAGCGATTACAACCGAAGTACGGTTCGTTTCAACACCGAACGGAAATTCAACGAGTTTATCCGGTTCTCGACTAACGCGATGTATGCCAAAACCACCTCAAACCGCGTACAGCGCAGTAACAGCATCAATGGGTTGTATATCGGTATGCTCCGGACTCCGCCCGATTTCGACAACCGGGGCTACATCGGTGATTACTACTCGTCGCCGACCGCCAGCCCGATCCCGAACCGGCAGCGGACGTTTCGCCGGTATCTGGGCAACAGCGCCAACCCGGTTTACAACGACCCGCTCTGGGCCATCAACGAGTTGACCAACTGGTCGGGCGTCGACCGCTTTATTCTGAGTTCGGAAATGGTCATCACGCCCGCCAGCTGGTTCGATCTGACCACGCGGGGCGGCATCGATAGCTACACCGACCAGCGGATTACCAATTATCCGGTGTCGTCGGCGGTAAACAACGGGTTGGGAAGCTACGAGGAAAACATGCTGAAAGAGACTGAGACCAACTTCGATGCCATCGGCAGGTTCCACAAAGACCTGATCCCGAACATCACCAGCTCGCTCGTGGTGGGCTTCAACATCAACGACCGGAAATACCTGAACATCGGCGGCACCATGAACACCTTTACCATTCCGGATGCCCCGCCAAACTTCTCGAACTCGCTGCTGGCCAACAACCAGCCTTATGTGACCCGCACCCACCGCCGAATGGCCCGGTTATACTCAACACTAGCCCTTGGCTTTTGGGATCAGGTGTTCCTGAATATGTCGCTGGCCGGTGAGGCAGGCTCAACCTTCGGCAGTGCGACCAAGTCAACCTTCTATTACCCATCGGCCGACGTAGCGTGGCAGTTTACCCAGCTTCCGCTGCTGAGCAACAGTCCGGTTCTGACCTTCGGTAAGCTGCGGGCCTCCTACGGGACGGTGGGGGTTCAGCCGGATGCCTACCAAAACACAACCACGTTTATCAACGCGTCCTATGGTAGCTGGGGCGGCCCGGCGAGCGGGGCCGGTTATGGCAACGGGGCCTTTGTCCGCAACGGCCGCCAGGGCGATCCGAACCTGAAACCCGAGCGTAAAACAGAATGGGAAGTGGGGGCCGATCTGCGGTTCTTCAACAACAAGGTTACCGCCGGTCTGACCTATTACCAGAACAAAATCGTTGACTTGCTCCTGAATGTGGCCGCTGCCGGATCGACCGGTTTTACCCAGAAATACACCAATGCCGGATCCATGGAAAACAAAGGCCTGGAGGTGGAGCTGAACGTCAATATCCTGAAAAAGAAAACCTTCGACTGGAATGTATTTGGCAACTGGAGCACCAACCAGAACAAGGTCACCAGCCTGGCCGGTACCGATATCATCACCCTGGGCGGTTTCAGCAGTACGGCCAGTACAGTAGCCAAAACGGGTTATGCGATGTCGGCTCTTTACGGCGGGGTTTACCTGCGGAATACCGACGGCACCCTGAAACTTAACGAAAACGGCTTTCCGCAGATCGCCCCGTCGTTTGGCGTAATCGGCAATCCGAACCCGCGCTGGCGGGGTGGCTTCGGTACCAATTTCTCCTACAAGGGCGTGTCGCTCAATATCCTGTTTGAAACCTTTCAGGGCGGCGATTTCTACACCGGTACCCAGGGGGTTCTGTACCACTTCGGCACCCATGCCGACGTAGGCAACGAAGTGACGCTGGCCAAAGACCTGAAAAACTACGCCGGTAAAGTCGTGACGGCGGGCACTAAGGTACGGGGCAACATCAAGGATTTCGGCGCCGGTGACGTGCTGCTCGACGAATCGTATTACACATCCATCGGCGGCGGATTCAGCACGTTGGTCGAACAGTTTATCAAGGACGGCAGCTGGACACGGTTGCGGGAAGTATCACTCGGCTACAGCCTGCGCTCGCCGAAGTTCCGGCAAAAAACACGGCTCCAGTCGGTTGACTTTACGGTAACGGGCCGCAACCCGGTTCTGTGGACCAAAATTGTTGGTGTCGATCCGGAAACAGCCCTGAACGGTTCGGGCAACTCGCGCGGGCAGGACTACTTCAACAGCCCGAATACCAAATCCCTGGTTTTCAGCATCAAAGTCAACTATTAACCGACCTGTCATGAAACGGATTTATAAAACATTGCTTATTGCCCTGACCCTGCAGGTATTGGGTTGCAAATCCATTGTCGACAACCTGAACACAGACCCCAACAACCCGACCGATGCACC
This sequence comes from Arsenicibacter rosenii, assembly GCF_001870735.1. Lineage (GTDB taxonomy): Bacteria > Bacteroidota > Bacteroidia > Cytophagales > Spirosomataceae > Arsenicibacter > Arsenicibacter rosenii. The sequence continues at coordinate 68,522 of NZ_MORL01000025.1, forward strand.
GGCCAGTCTGGTATTCACGGGTGTACAGCTGGCTAACCTGGCCGTTCAGGAAGGCATGGCCAGCCGCCTGGGCACGATCTGGAGCGGCTACCTGACCGGCGCAGACCGGCAGTGGCGCGACTACTTCCTGTACAACGTGTCGGCGGGGGTTTATGACACCGACTGGAACAATGTATTTACCGGCACCCACGCAAACGCCCTCATCACCATCAGCAAGGCCAACGCCCTGGGGAACCGCAAAATGGCTGGTATTACCAAAGTATTGCAGGTAAATGCGCTCGGTACGGCTACCGAACTCTGGGGCGACATTCCGCTGTCGGAGGCGGGTAAGATTGCCGAATTTCCGAATCCCCGGTTTGAGGCACAGAAAGATGTATATACCAAACTGATTGCCATGCTCGACGAGGCCATCGGCGACTTTGACTCAGGCATCGGTACGGTGGGAGCCGAAGACATTCACTTCGCGGGCGATGCGACCAAATGGAAGCAGGTTGCCTATACGCTGAAAGCGCGGCTGCTGACCGACCAGAAACAGTACGAAGCCGCTTATACGGCGGCTCTGAGCGGCATCAGCGCCTATGCCAACTCGCTCTACGCCCCCCATGGCACCACAACCAATATCAACGAAAACCACTTCTACTCGTTTCTGACGGCCCAGCGTACGGGCGATATTTATGCCGTCGGCGCCTATAACGTCGGGCTGCTGAATCCGGCGGCGACGGCAACTTATCGCGGAAACGCCAAAACCATTGAAACGGCGCGGTTTAAGTTCTACTACCGTGAGGTGGGCGTGAATACGCCCGGCAAGATTGAGCCCAATACCTCGAGCGTATCGACGGGCAGCGGTTTCTTTGCCCGCGATGCACGGTTCCCGATGGTGACCTATCAGGAAAACATCCTGACGCTGGCCGAAATGGCCCTGCGCACCGGCAAAGGCTTTGCAACGGCACTCGATAACCTGAATAAATACCGGGCATTTATGAATGCAGGCGGCTATATCCACAGCAGTTATCTGGTGGCCGGCACCTACAAGTACGAACCCTATGTGGCCGCCGATTTTGCTGCCGGGGGTATGGAAAATCCGGACAATATACCGGCCGACAACGCGCTGTTGCGGGAAATTCTACAGGAACGCTACATTTCGTTTTATGGTCAGCATCTGGGCTGGAACGAAGACCGCCGCACCCGCAAGGAAGCCTATGGCATCAAGCTGGCCCCCAACACGGGCAGCCAGCTCCCCAACCGGTTTATCTATTCGCAGAACGAACTGAACTCCAATGCCAACAGCCCGAAACCCGTACCCGGCACGTTCGATTCCATGACGATTTATCAATAAACCGTTCTCAAACAGACTCTTTTTAACCCCTGAGCCGCAACCCGGGTTGCGGCTCTTTTTTATGCTGAATAACCTTAACTTTTTTTAACAGGCTGCCTGCCAGACGAGTATGTACATTCGCAGAAAAACACTGACCGGCCCATGTTTCAGAACTACATCAAAATTGCCTGGCGCAACCTGCGGAAGCACAAAGGCTTCAGCTTCATCAATATCCTCGGCCTCGCCGTCGGGATGGCCACCGCCATGCTGATTGGGTTGTGGGTGTGGGACGAATGGTCGTTCGACCGGTTTTATGTCAGCAATGACCGGCTTTACCGCGTCATGCTGAACCGCACTGCCAATGGTGAAACGACCACCCAAAGCAACGGCCCGATTCCGCTCATTACGGCTCTGCGAAACGAAATTCCTGAAATTGAAGCCGTATCCGAAGAGATCACGGGCCTCACCAGCCGCGAAGACGGTCTGCGGGCAGGTGACACCAAACTCATCCGGACCGGTCAGTTTGTTGGTGCGGATTACCTGAATCTGCTGGGTCTGCCCCTGTCGGCCGGTGACCCGCGTACCGCCCTGACCGAACCCAACGCCATCGTACTGACGCATGAAACTGCACAGGCTCTTTTCGGGCCTGCCGACCCGCTTAACAAGCTGATTCGCTGGAACAACCAGCTCGACCTGAAGGTAACCGGTGTACTCCAACCAATACCTGCCAACTCCTCCCTCACATTTCAGTACCTGATGCCCACGGCATTCCTGAACGCCAATGTGCCGTGGATGAAAGACATGCAAACCGACTGGAACAATAACCTGGCCCAGGCCATTGTCCGGCTGAAAGCGGGCAGCGACCTCGTAAAGGTGTCGGGTAAACTCAAGGGCATGATTAAGCGCCACAACCCGCAATCAATTTTTGATGTTTTCCTGCATCCTGTCAGCGAAACCCACCTCTACGGGGAGTTTAAAAACGGGCAGAACACCGGCGGCTTCATCCGGTATGTCCGGCTGTTTGGCATAGTCGGGTTGCTGGTATTGCTGATTGCGTGCATCAACTTCATGAACCTGTCGACCGCCCGGTCAGAAAAACGGGCGCGGGAAGTGGGCATCCGCAAGGCCGTGGGCTCGCTGCGCAGTCAGCTGATCGGGCAGTTTCTGAGCGAGTCACTGCTGATGACCGGCCTTGCGCTTATCCTCTCCCTGCTTATTGTCTGGCTGGCCCTGCCGGCGTTCAACCATCTGACAGAAAAGCAACTGGCGTTCCCGTTCGTTTATCCGGTATGCTGGCTGCTGGCCATTGGTTTTGCCTTGATGACAGGCCTGATGGCAGGAAGCTATCCGGCGTTTTATCTCTCGGCCTTTAATCCGGTACGGGTACTGAAGGGGACACTGGTAACCGGAAGCCGGAAAAGCTGGCCCAGAAAAGTACTGGTAGTCACCCAGTTCACGATTTCGATAGGGCTAATCATCAGCGCGTTTGTCGTCTACCAGCAGCTCGATTATGCCCGTAAACGCCCGACCGGCTACCTGCCCGACCGGCTCGTGATGGTGAACATGACCGACGATCTGAGGCGGCAGTACGACGGGCTGCAAAGCGAGCTGATGCGGTCGGGGCTGGTCGAGAACGTGACAAAGGCTTCCAGCCCGGCCACGACTATCCTGAACGACACCCGCGTTGACTGGTCGGGCAAGGCCTCCGACGAAATTATGCGCCTCAACCTGATCACCGCCTCGCCGAATTACCTGAAAACGCTTGGAACAAAGCTGGTGGCGGGCCGCAATTTCAGCGTGACGGGGGCAGACTCCAATGCCGTTATTCTGAACCAGGCCGCCGTGAAGGCCATGCGGCTCAGAAACCCGATCGGACAGGAAATGGCTATGGTCTGGAATCCCGGCCAGCGCCTGCGGGTAATTGGTGTCATGGAAAACAGCATTATCGAGTCACCCTACATGCCTGTCAACCCGCTTATGCTGACCACCGGCCAGGCGTTTGACGATTGTATTATTTTCCGGCTTTCCGACCGTATCAGCACCCATGAAGCCCTCACGCAGATTACCCCTCTGTTCGAAAAATTTAACCCGGCCTACCCGTTTGATTACCAGTTCGTAAGCGACGAATATGGCCGCAAGTTTCATCAGGAAGAGCTGGTTGGCAAACTGGCAGGCATCTTTGCCCTGCTGACTATTTTTATCTCATGCCTTGGTTTGTTCGGGCTGGCAGCGTATCTGATGGAACAACGTACCAAGGAAATTGGTATCCGCAAAGTGCTGGGAGCCGGTATCAGTACCCTCTGGTTGCTGCTTTCCCGCGATTTTGTGGTGCTGGTACTCGTTGCCTGTCTGCTGGCGTCTCCGCTGGCGGCCTGGTTGCTCAACGACTGGCTGAGTGCTTTCGACTACCGCATCAGTCTCAATATGTGGCTGTTTGTTGTGGCCGGTCTGCTTGCCATTCTGATCGCCCTCGCCACGGTTTCCTACCAAAGCCTGAAAGCCGCGCTGGTGAATCCGGTGAAATCACTGAAGAGTGAGTAACTAAAAATGGTGGCACGAGCGCAAGGACTACCCCTTGACTCGTGCCACCACTACGGCTTATTTAAACCCGAACAGTACCGGAAACACAAACGTCACGAAGGCGCTCCAGAAGCTGTAAAGGGGCATAAAATACGTCATCGACTGGCCGACCAGCGCCAGATCGGACCGGCGGGTCAGGGCACCGAACAGCCGGTAACCCACGTAAATCAGGTGACTCAGCATCAACACATTGCCGCCCAGAACAGCCGCGCGGTTGGGCGTAATGCCCCACTCCGAAATCCGGAACAGCACCGCCGACAGCGCAATACCATTGATCACTAAAGTAACCAGCGACAGCAGAAACAGGACCAGCACCTGTAAGCGGTTATGGCTGCTCTTGTTTGTTTCGGCCACTGAAAAAAAGATCAGCGCCATTACCCCGATCAGTAACGCGTTGAACAGCAGAAGAAACTCACGGTCGTGGTACGGATCTTTTTTGGCCATGAATGTGGCCACCAGATAAATGACCAGCATCACCAGCGCAACCGGGCTGAAGAGTTTGGCAATCACCGGCGACACTTTGTTCACCAATGTCGGTTGCGCCCTGGTCAGAAACGTTCCGACGATCGGTACGGCAGCAAGACCGCAGGCAACTACATAGTTAAAGTAAAAATCCTCGATGTTCCAGCCAATCAGCCGGAACAGGTTGATGGTTATGGCCGTAGTGAGTCCGCCCGAGATCAGTAATACAGCCGTCATAACGGCCAGTTCGCCGTTATAGCGCAGGAAGCCAAGCCAGTTGGCTTTTTTCAGGGTTGCGCCGCCAAACGTAAAGCCCAGCAGTGACCAGAGCCACAACGGCAGGTGCAGACACGCCAGCACCAGCGTATCGGCCTCGGTTTCTGCTTCCGGTAACAAATTGATATACAGCGCAGCAATCAGCATCAACACGGCCAGCGCCACCCCGGTCTGCCACCGGATTTTGTTTTTCCAGCCGAAAAAGGCGATTAGTACCGGAAAAACGATAAAGCCGATGTTGCGGATAAAAAAGAACTCTTTACTGAAACCAAACATGTCCGGCAGCTTTGTTGATAGAGCCGCCAGCAGAGCAGCCACTACCACAAACAGCCGTTCTGCCGGTGTGCCCCATAGGGCATCGTCCTGACTATAATTCAGGCGTTGGTACCATCCCTGTACCAACAGATTGGTTTGCAGAGTTGGATAGAGGTCGTTAAAGGTCGTTTTGAAAGCAGGTTTATCGTCCCGGTACAGCTTCTCAAGCTGTTTGGGGTTCTCCAGATTTGACAGAATAGCGTCGCGCATACAAGCCTATTTAAAAGTACTTTGTATTTCAAAGTTAATGGTTTTTTGAACGGTGCAAGTGCAGGAGCAAAATAAAAATTAAGAACGCATTATTCCTGCGTCACTACCGGTTAAGCGCTTACTATATTTTTTATCCTATTTACTAAGTAGCAATCAGGATTAGATTTAGCCAAAAAACAAAGGGCTGTATGTCAATGGCTTATTCACTCAATCGCACATTCACTAATTCGCTCAATAACTTATGTGGTATACTCTCATTTTGTACCCTGTCCAGGGTTACGATAAAATCGGGCACAGGTAATGCTCTTTATAAAAACTGATTCAGGTCGATATCCAGCAGCTCTGAATACGAAGACACTTGCGCCATGCCGCCCTGACCTTTCCGGTAACGAAACCACTGCTTCGTCTTGTAGTTGTAGACAAAACCTTCTTCTATACCGTATTCATCTTCGTCGATAAGCCGGATCATTTTATTCAGATCATGCCGCATACCTCTGTTCTGGCACACCTCGATCACGACACGGACCTGTTCCGTCTCATTATCATACAAAACAACGTCCGGCACAGGACTTGACTCCTCGCCTACCATCATTTCCGGGAACGCTTCGTAAGGGATTTGCCCTGATTTAAATAAAGGATATAAACCCGCCGTCAGTTGCGCAATAATGCGCTGATGATGTACCGGGGCATTTATCCCCATCTCTTCTTCCTGAACAACGGACAATGTGTGTTTCGGTGTTGAATACATGGGAACTGCGATCTAAGCCAGAATAGCATCAAATGTAACAAACTCCCCTGATGCGTACAACACCCTGCCGGAACGCAGGTAAATATACGTCCTCCGAACCGACAGTTGCCTATTTCCCAGCCAGTGCGTATTTTTCGTCATGCAACCCTTCATCCGATTTATCTCAAGCGCGTTTTGTTCGCTGATTCTGATTATCCCCGGATACAGCCAGTTCCGGACTGACGCGTTTCTGAGCAACCTGCTCGCCCGCAATAAAAACCCGCTTTTTCAGGAAGTACTTACCCATCCGGACCAGTACCGCCTCCAGATCATCTATACCCGCATCGACCGCGATAAGCAAAACCAGCCGACGTTTACCAGCTATTACTTTCACGTCGACAGCGCATATTATTTCAATCCGGCCTCGACCGTGAAGCTGCCTGCCGCCTTGTTGTCGCTCGAAAAGCTCAACAGACTGAATAACCCGAAGCTAACGAAATACACCACCATGCTGTTTGACAGTGCCTTTAGCCGGCAAACCCGTTATCAGGCTGACCCCACCGCCGAAAACGGGCTTCCGTCGCTCGCGCACCTGATTAAAAAGGCATTTCTAGTGAGTGAAAACGATCCGTATACCCGCATGTATGAGTTTGTCGGTCAGGGCGAATTTAACCGGGCACTGCGCGAAAAAGGGTACGGCGATACGCGCATCACCCACCGCTTTGTCCGGATGTCGCCCGACGAGAACCGGCATACCAATCCGGTACGGTTCGTCGATACGGACGGCAAGTTGATTTATGCGCAGCCGGCGGCCTACAACACGGCCCCGTTCGACGCCCGCCGGATTGATACCCTGGGCATCGGCTACATGACCGCCAACGACAGTCTGGTGCGGAAGCCGTTTGATTTTACGGGCCGCAACAAGCTCTCTCTCGACAATTTCCGGACAATGGTGCAGGCGGTAATGTTTCCGGAATCCCTGCCCGAAAAACAGCGCTTCAACCTGACGCCCGACGATTACCGGTTTGTCCGCCAGTATATGTCGCAGTTTCCGGGCGAAACCAACTACCCGAAATACGATGCCGCGCAGTATTACGACAGCTACGCCAAGTTTTTCTTCATGGACAGTCTGCACCACCGCCTGCCCGACGGCATCCGCGTGTTCAACAAGGTGGGCTGGGCCTATGGCTTCCTGACCGACGCCTCCTACGTGGCCGACTTTACCAATAAAGTCGAATACATCCTGGCCGCTACGATTTATGTGAATAAGGACGGCATTCTGAACGACGACAAGTATGAGTTTGAGACTGTCGGCAATCCGTTCTTGTACCAGCTTGGGCAGACCATTCTGCAATACGAACGCAGCCGCAAACGCCCGAACGTGCCCGACCTCAGCGCCTTCCGCCTCCAATACGAAACCCGCAAGGCCGACAACCGCCCGACGGTGAAGGATGTGGATAATTAGCAGGCAAAACCGCGTGTTTTGTCCGGTCTTTCTTACGTTACCCTACCTAACTACCTTACCTTATCAATGAAAACCAAAATTCTGCTGGTCGATGATGAAGATGATCTGGAAGAGTTATTCAGGCAGCTTTTCCGGCGGCAAATTCAGAGTGGACAGTATGCGTTTATTTATGTCCGCGACGGCCTCGAAGCGCTGGCGGCGATTGAGCAGCATCCGGATATTGATGTCGTTCTGAGTGATATTCACATGCCGGGTATGGATGGGCTGACGTTATTGGCGCGGCTCTCGGAAAGTCAACCGATTATCCGGACCGTTATCGTGACAGCTTACGGCGATATGGATAATATCCGCACGGCGATGAATCTGGGCGCTTTCGACTTTATTACCAAGCCCGTCAAATACAAAGACCTGGCGGCTACACTGGAAAAAACGATCCGCTACGTCAACCAATTGCGGGAAACGGCCGAGCTGAAGGCCATTGACGAAATGAAAACCCGCTTTTTCACCAATATCACGCATGAACTCCGGTCGCCCTTAACGCTGATTGTATCGCCGGTCGATAAACTGCTGGAAACAGCTGACCTGCCCGTGCCCTATCAGAAACAACTGTCGACGGTACGGCGTAATGCCCTGCAACTGCTCAGGCTCATTAATCAGTTGCTCGACATCAATAAACTGGAAGCCCGGCAAATGGATATCGCCTATGAAGTAGGCGACCTGCCCGGCTTTGTCGGCCAGCTGGTCGACTTATTCCGCCCGTCGACCGACATTAAACAGCTGTCCCTGCACTACCAGACTGACATGCGGCCGGGCAATTACCTGTTTGATGCCGGTAAATGGGAGAAAATTCTTTTCAATTTACTGTCCAACGCCATCAAGTTTACCGACACCGGCAGTATTGCTGTCCGGCTCAATCAGGCTCCGGATTCGCCCGTTGTCCGGCTTACGGTCAGCGATACCGGTACCGGTATTCCGGCCGATAAGCTGCCACACATCTTTAACCGGTTTTATCAGGCCGGCAGCACCCGGACCCACCCTTACGAAGGGACCGGCATCGGGCTGGCACTGGTCTCCGAACTGACCCGGCGTATGGATGGCACCATTCATGTGCAAAGTACTGTTCAGGGAGATGAGCAAGGGGCAGGAACCCGTTTTCTGGTTGAGATTCCTGTTCAGCGAACCGGTGATTTTCACGACTATCCGTCGCTGTCTGCTCCTACTGCACCGGTAGCGTTCGTTCAGGAGGTGGCACAGCCCGCTGAAGATACAGCCATAGGGGAGCATTCGCCGCTGATTATGGTGGTCGAAGATAATGCCGAATTACGGGAATTTATGGTTGCCGAACTGGCAGCCACCTATCGCATTCGTTCGGCAGCCAACGGCCACGAAGGCTGGATACTGGCCAAAGAAGAACTGCCCGATGTGATTATCACCGACCTGATGATGCCCCGTATGGACGGATACGCCCTGATTGACCAGGTACGCCGTGACCCCGCAACGGATCACATTGCCATTTTGCTGCTGACTGCCAGCGCTGAACCGGAAAGCCGCCGGAAAGGGCTGGAATCCGGGGCCGATGAGTACCTGACAAAGCCGTTTAACCTTGCTGAACTCCGGTTACGGTTGCGGAATTTGTTGACCCGGCAGCAGAAACTGCGGGATACATACCGGCAGCAGTTTGCGCAACCAGATCTGGCAACACCACCGGCAACTGTCCGGGATCAGTTTCTCCGCCGGTTGTATCAACTCATCGAAGACCATTGCGATGACTCCTCCCTGAGTGTAGACTGGCTGGCCGGTCAGCTGGCCGTTAGCCGGAAAACACTCTACCTGAAAGTACAAACGCTTACGCAGCTTTCGCCGAATGAGCTTATCCGGCAATACCGGCTCCGTAAATCGATTGACTTACTCAAAGCCGGACATAATGCGTCCGAGACAGCGTATATGGTTGGTTTTGAATCGCCTTCTTATTTCGCCAAAGTGTTTAAGGACTTTTACCGGCAAACCCCGACAGAATATATAAAGGGCTGATCGACAGAAGTAACCATACAATACAAATCAAACATTTAAGAGAAAAAGTATGCCAACAACAGCCTATATTTTCTGAGCGACAGGGATTAATGCGTATACTTATATGCTTTTTTAGTAGCCCGTGCGTACATGAAACCGTTTCTCCTTATCATTTGCCTGTATAGTATTCTGGCAAGTGCTCATGCTCAGCCAATTGTCTTAACTAATCCGGAGAGAGGCTACCCCATTGCTGAACGCTGTGACATGCTTGATGCACAAGCCGGAGATATTCCGATTGATTCCCTGCTCAGTCATCCTTCCCGATACCGGTTTGTTGCGATCAATAAACAAACGGCACGAGCGGCTACCGATCAGGAACGGTGGTTCCGGTTCACCGTTCAGACATCCTTGCAAACTGCTTTTTATTTGTATGCCGAATCGGATTTATCCTCGCCGGCAACGCTTTATCAGACTTACGGTAACCGGATACAGGATAGATTTCTCTTTGTAAAGGGGCAGAACAATACCTCAATAAATGTACCACAAGCCCGTTCCCGGCGACTTATGCCCTTACGCCTCAATCCGGGTAATACCTATACCTTTTACTGGCATTCGACGGAGATACCTGAAATGGTAAAACTCGTTTCCGGCGAACGGCTTTTAACCGTTTTTCTTCGCCAGGACTCGTTCGATGGCTTTTATTATGGGTTTGTACTGATCATTATTGTTTACAACATCCTGCTCTACATCCGGCTCAAGGACAGAGACCATCTTATCTACGCGATCTGGATGGGCATCCAGTGCCTCGTTTACAGCATTACGTTCGCCCATTTAAGAAACTGGTTACCACCGGCATATTACAGTTTCTTCCTGAAACATTTCCTTGCCGTTACCTTCCTCGCCGCTGCGTTTCATATCCTGTTCGGGGTTACCTTTTTACAGCTTCGGCAACATGCCCGCAGCTTATATCAGGCAGGCCTCGTATTGTTTTATGTGTGTGTACTCCTATCGTTTATGGTCGTGGGCGCGGGCTTATTTGGCATATACCTTCCCTACAATTCTGCGTTTTTGACGGGTTTTATTGATTTAGTATTTACGCTCATCTGTGGTGTGGCCGCATTAAGAAAAGGGTTCAAACCGGCATGGTATTACGTGCTGGGCCTCCTGCTGATTTATGGCGGCACAATAGTTTATGTTTTTACCAGCCTCAGGTTGATGCCGTCTACGTTCTGGACAACTAACGGTCTTCTTTTAGGATCAACGCTGGAAATTCTGCTGTTTACCCTGGCCCTGGCCTACAAAGTGAATCTACTTAAACAGCAGAAGGAGGATGCGATTCAGGATCAGCTCAGGCTTCTTGAACAAAACCAGACACTCATCGAAACCCA
>NZ_MORL01000250.1 GCF_001870735.1 Arsenicibacter rosenii
TTCGCTTATTTCAGGACGGGACCCGCAGTGGCGACACACGCCAGCGTCCAGACCGTAGATACCGTTTGTTTCGACGGCGTTGTCAGATTGGCCGTACAGCTGTTGCCCGTACCGACCGAAAACGTGAGCGTACTGAGCGGGGTCCCGTCATACTGTACCGGAATGTAGACCTGCTGCACACCGGTTGTTGACGTAGCGACCGACGAAATACCGTTGGCCAGTGTCATACCCGACCCGCTGACCGACACCGAAAATGATCCGGCGGCAGTGACATTCAGTGTGGCAGCCAATATTAGCTGACTGGCAACACCGGCCACCGGTGCCGGTTGAATCTGTGTCTGGGCACAATTGACGGTACCGGTAGCGGGGGCAAAGGCGGGGGCAGACCCAAGCGNACCGGTAGCGGGGGCAAAGGCGGGGGCAGACCCAAGCGTATACACCGTGTAAGTATCTGGCGCAATTGGCAAATCCGTTGTAACAGAACCTTCGGTCAATGTGCTTGTCCCTGTTC
>NZ_MORL01000251.1 GCF_001870735.1 Arsenicibacter rosenii
TTTTTGACATAGATCAAGCTCCCTCATCCGATATTACGGGAGCCGTTTTAACCATTTATAAAGAGTACAAAACAGCCAAAGTAAACGCGCAGAAAGCGATGGATGTAGTCAAACGTCACCAAAAAGAAACAATGGCTATAGTGAAAAAACTGGCGATGACCTGAGTACATACGGTGTCTCACTAAATAGTTTCATCCCTAAAAAAGACAATCTCATGACCCTTAATCGTCGTCAATTCATACAACAAAGCAGTCTGGTTTCAGCCGCTGCAATGCTCCCCTTTTTGGTACAAGCCACTAAAAAAGATAACCCTGTGCTGCTCATTACTTCGGGTTGGCAGGATGTAAACATTGGCGATATTGCCCACACACCCGGCCTCCTGGCCCTGCTGAAAAGTCGGTTGCCCCAGGCCCGGATCATTCTTTGGAAAAAAAGCCGAAGTNTATTCACGGAGCCGTCAGTAAGGAGTTTGTCGTACAGGCAGAAGAAGTAAAACAAGCATTCGCCGA
>NZ_MORL01000252.1 GCF_001870735.1 Arsenicibacter rosenii
CAAAACGCATAAAAAGCATATTTATATATAAAATAAAAAAGACTATAGAATAGATATATTATATCTGTTTCAGAAGCTATAGAGCAACCGGAAGAATTTGTAAAAAAATTGAAAAATAGTTTGAATTCGATTTTTTTATCAAATAGCTTTGTGGAAATTATTCGTACCTCCTGGTATAAAACGAGGTATTCAGTATAATTTGCCTGCACAATAAATATCCCGTTATTAGGTTTAATAACGAAAACAGGGCTACCATAATNAAATCTGAGTAATATAAATATTGGCGTTACGTCAATTTAGGAGTCACGTTTTATACGCCGGCTTCTAATGTTGGAAGGTAGATTAAGATGATCGTTTTCGTCGGGTAAATTACCCGACGAAAATTTAATACTGCCTTTCAGAAAACGTTACACTTTATCAATTAACCTGCTGATCGCCCCTCTCCGATAGCTGGAGAGGGGCCGAAAATACAGCTGAATCTGAATCAGAAAAATGGAAATATGTTACAT
>NZ_MORL01000253.1 GCF_001870735.1 Arsenicibacter rosenii
AACCAAAATCAATCCATAATGCATCGGCCGGATGCTGCATGCTGCTTTTCGCTACTTTTACGATGGCTACCGGAAAACCGGCCAGCTTTTGATTTCCCAGGTCACTGTACTGAAAATCGCCTATCGTGACATATGGTATTTCTGTCTGAATCACCAGGTCAGTAAAACGGATTTCCTTAAAACTGACCGTACCGTTCTTTGTATCAACTTCATCATTTTCTCTGACCTGCGCATTGACCCGGCTGCCGATGCTTAACTCGCCGCTCAGGCGGGCTTTGGGATAAAACTCACCCACCCCGTTCACTTCACGGTATTCCAGATCCAGCTGTGAGCCGCGGTAGATGATGCCGTTGGCACGGAAGGCGGGCATCTTAACCGGAATATCGCCTTCGTTGCGGACAGTTGCCGCATAGAGCCCCGTCTGCGGATCAATGATGGCCCCGTAGGTAAAGGCATTGTCGGAGACGGGCAGGGAGATCAGCCCCCCGAAGCTGCCGGCCATCAGTT
>NZ_MORL01000254.1 GCF_001870735.1 Arsenicibacter rosenii
GCTCCCAGTCCACGAACGGCCCCGGGAGGAGAGCTCGGAAGCTCCGAGTCAATGTTGGATTTGATCTGCGTTGTGTCGAGCGCCATGAGTAAGAATTAAAAATCGTAAGAGAATTCATCAGTAAACGCCGTGAAGATGTCATCGCCGTCAAGTATGTAATAGGGCGCATGCGTGAAGCGGCCGCTGAGCGAAATCACAATCGCATTGGCCTCCGACTGCGCATCGGTCCAGGTCAGCCGCAGGCCGTTGTCCGGCTCCCCAGCCAGCCGGGACTGCCCGTTGTAGTCCGTCCACCAGACCAGCAGCCGCTGCTGGTCGATTTTGTTCAGGTAGTCATACAGCGCAGTGGTCGGTTTGGGTATTCTGACCTGCGCCGTCACGGTAAATACAGACCCTTCAGGGGCAGGCTCCCGCTGACTCCCCGCCGTACAGGCACCTAACGGGCAGGTCACCGAGCCGACGTCGGCATCTTCCGTCAGCGATACCCCGGTAACCCGGATACCATC
>NZ_MORL01000255.1 GCF_001870735.1 Arsenicibacter rosenii
TGGCGGTGTGTCCGGAGATCGGGAAGGACTAATTAAAGACTGACGCAACCGGAAGTGCCAGCTTCAGCTTCACTTCATAGGCGCTCAGCGGGTCGACGGTCATCATGCTGACCGGCTCACATTCGATGGTGTTCGTTTCCAGTATGCAGGCTTCTCCGTCACCGTCCTTAAACTGCTGAAGTACCGCCAGTGCCATCTGTTCGGCCTGATCATAGGCGGCATCCTGTGCCCCGTAGTCGTCAACCGGTGCGGGTACAAACACGTAAAAGACCGCCTCGAAAAAGGCCAGATAGTTATGGGCCCCGTTGTCGTGCATCCGGTACCGGGGCCGCAGCGAAAAGATGCAGGGGTACATATCTGCCGAGCGGCTGTCGGCCGTCATGCGGTCAACGGTGCTGCCGTCTCCGAACATGACGGTTTTTACGCCGGGTACCGCCTCGGCAACCGGCCGGAAAAAGTCCCGGTAAATGCTAGTTGGTGTCATGGTTTTTGTGGCG
>NZ_MORL01000256.1 GCF_001870735.1 Arsenicibacter rosenii
GCAGAAGCTTATTTCAGAAAAGGTGATTTGGCAAAAGCGGCCACTGATATAAACGTAGTTCGATCAAGAGCAAAAGCCTCTCTTATTAAAGCCTCCGATGTGACCGAAGATTTTATTCTGGATGAACGAACCCGCGAATTAATCGTAGAAGAGCCCAGGCTGCGTACACTCATTCGCATGGGGCGTTTGGTAGACCGTGTCAGAAAATACAATTCGATACCTTCTGTGCCCAATGGCCCGGCTTCCGGAAAAACAATTCAGGACTTTAACCGATTTTGGCCGATACCCCAAAAAGTAATTGATGCGAACACCGGCGCCAAATTCGAGCAAAATCCAGGCTACTAGCTAATTCACTTGTTTTCAACTTTACCCGCAGACTAACACAGAGTTAACGTCGTAACGTATCGCAGATGGTTGAAAGCGCAAACCAGCGCTTTCAACCATCCGGGACTTTCTGTAGGCATACTATTCGTTCATAGAAGAATGTTAATGG
>NZ_MORL01000257.1 GCF_001870735.1 Arsenicibacter rosenii
CCGGCAGACCTGGTTGCACATTTTTCCCAGATTAATCTGAAAAACAGCAGGCTCAAGGGTACTGAGCGGAAACAGCCCCGCAGACTGAAGTTTCTGATGAAAAAGGGGTAATTGCAACGTATCGGCTACCTCGCTTTGGAGCGTCCGGAGTTGTACGTCAACATTGGCTAACTGATGCCCGCTGGCTTTAAGTGATTTCATAGGTTGTAAGCGTATAAAGAGTGAATGAGTGAAAATAGCTTTCACTCATAAAAATGCCTGAGTCTGCGAATCGTAGTAAGCACAATCCAGTCGCCTAACCGGGGCAGATGCGTATGAACCAGTACAATCAGTTTTCCCAGCGCTGAAATCACTGTTCGCTGACGGCGTCGCCGGACGTGATTGAGAATAATCCGGGCCACTTCCGCCTGGCTTTTCTGCCAGCGGGGCGGCCGGTGGGCAATGGGTACCGGTTGACCCGTTGCGTCGAGCACCCGTTTGCCGGCATCATTC
>NZ_MORL01000258.1 GCF_001870735.1 Arsenicibacter rosenii
TACAGCGGCTGCGTTCTGTGCTGCTGTATTGGTTTTGCGGTAGGCTGCCCGCTGACGGATAACATTCAGTAATTCAGCTGCCTTTGGCTTGTTTCCTGCCATCAGGTACGCTTCNACCACCGGCCGCGTTGACGGGTCATTAAAGTTTGAGCCCCGGCTTGGGTCCATGTGTTTCTTGACAGCAGGGTACAGGTTGGCGTTCCACATGCTTGGCGTTGCCACAATGCCTTTGAAGGGGCGTGTGCCGATAAACTGCGGTGCGCCGGCCACTTCAAAATCCGGCAACCAGACCATCGTATCAACCCCGACTACGGTCGTATAGCCAATGCCCCGACGGTTGTTGGCAGCTGTGGCCGTGTTAGTTACAGACGTGTTGGCGATGTATGTCGTATAGAACGTATTCTGGAACCGTGAGTCAACATCCCGCTTCACGAAAGCCTGATCAAGGAAATAATTCTTGCCGGCATTTTCACCTGATGTTT
>NZ_MORL01000259.1 GCF_001870735.1 Arsenicibacter rosenii
ACCCCATTAACTGGCAACAGCAGCTTTCAGACTGCGAACATGCCAATCAGTTAAAAGACAGTTTGATCAGGCAACTGGAACAGGCACCCAATGCGCCCCCGACGGTAATTGATACGTCGCAGCAAACGACCTCAAAAGCACGCTGACCCTTCTATTCTTATCGATACCGTCAGGCGTTTTTTTCACCCCTGACGATTTGCAAATACAACATACAACCTTAACGAAACAGACTAATCGGGCGGTATCGGGCACTGTAGACAAAGCCGTCCGGATAACATGTTCAAAATCTCCTGTAAATAATCAGACTACCATGAAAAGATTGCTCATCCTGTTGGGCTTTGTTGTTGTGATCAGCAATACGGGCTGCCATACAGAAACGGAAGAAAAAGAAGAGGAAAAAGAATTTCTGGTGTCGAGTCCGCTCCAGAAAGACACGACAGTTACCAATCAGTTTGTCTGTCAGATTCATGCGAT